>NZ_JABBFZ010000021.1:0-119798 GCF_012927125.1 Paraburkholderia antibiotica | reverse complement strand
GTTTCGGTCCACGTGGTGAAGCGCTGCTCGTCGCGCGCCGCGAGTTCGGCTTGCAGGTTCGCGGCGGCCTTCGGTGCGTCGGCGGCGACCTGCACGATGCGGTCGATTTCGGCGAGCGTCGCGCTGGCGTGCGTCTGCGTTTGGGCGGAGATATCGCGCGCGGTTTGTGCTAACGCGTCGCAGATTGCCTGCTGACGGTTCGCAGTTTGCTCGCCAGTCTGCTGCCATTGTTCGTTGAGCTTCGCCGTCATCGCGCCGAGCGTCTCGGTCCACGTGGTGAAGCGCTGCTCGTCGCGCGCCGCGAGTTCGGCTTGCAGGTTCGCGGCGGCCTTCGGTGCGTCGGCGGCGACCTGCACGATGCGGTCGATTTCGGCGAGCGTCGCGCTGGCGTGCGTTTGCGTTTGCGCGGAGATATCGCGCGCGGTTTGCGCGAGCGCATCGCAGATTGCCTGCTGGCGATTCGCGGTTTGCTCGCCGGTCTGCTGCCATTGCTCGTTGAGCTTCGCGCTCGCCGCGCCCAGCGTGTCGGCCCATGCGGCCAGACGTTGCTCGTCGCGCGCGGCCAGGTCGGTCTGCAGGCTCGCCTGCGAGCGACCGACCGCCTCCAGCAGCGCCGCCGCATGCTGCTCGAAAGTCGCGGCGGCGCGTGCGAGTGCCTGTTCGTTGTACGTCGCGAGCCGGTCGCCCGCGCTTTGCTGCTGCGCCAGCGCGTCGCCCCACGCCTGCGACAGGCCACTCGCGGTCGTGTCGAGCCGCGCGGACACGCCGTCGAGCAACGCGGTCGAGCGCTGTTCGAACGCTTCGGCGACGCGTTCGAGCGACGTGCGCTGCTGCGCGGCCAACGCGTCGCTGGCCTGCCGATGTCCGGCGAGCGCGTCGTTGCAGATCGCGGCGACGTTCGCCGTGGTCGCCGCGAAGCCGCTCGACATACCGTCGAGCTGCCGTTGCACCGCCTCGTTCACCGAGCCGTGCAAGCTGGCGGTTTCGCGCGCGAGTCCGGCCAGCGTCGCCTGCACGACCGGCTGCAGCGCCTCGCCGGCGGCGCGCGCGCTGCCGGTCACGCTGTCCTTCAGCGATTGTTCGATCACGCCGGCCAGCCGCAGATACGCAGCTTCGGTGCGGCCGTAGAACGCGTCGAGACTCGCGAGCTGGCGCTCGTTCGACGCGGCGCTCTGCGCTTCGAGCGCGCTCATCATCGTTTGCAGACGGTCGACCAGCAGCGGCGTCGCGTCGGCCTGGCGCTGCAGCAGCCGGAAACTCTCTTCGCGCTGATGGCTCTGCGAATACACGCGCAGGCTCGTCGCGATCCGCACGTCGAGCTGCTGCGCGGCTTCGAGCCGTTCGCGGCGGCACAGCGCGGACAGCAGCCCGAGCATCGCCGACGTCGCGACACCCGCGATCGAGGTGCCGAACGCGAAGCCGAGTCCCTTGACCGGCGCGGCCAGCGATGCGCGGATCGCCTGCAGGTCGCTCGCGCTCTCCAGCGCGAGGCCGGTGCCGCGCAGCGTCATCACCATGCCGAGCAAGGTGCCGAGCATGCCGAGCAGCACCAGCAGGCCGACCAGATACGGCGTCAGCGCCGGTCCGGGCAAGCCGACGCGCTCGCCTTCGACGCGCAGCCGCACCGGATTGCGCAGGCTCGGATGCACAGCATCGAGAAACGCGGCGAGGTTCGGCGCCGACCCAGCCTGAGCGGGCTGCGCCGGTAACGCGGAGAGCGCGCCCGTCAACGTCGCGGTGGCCTGGCTGTAGCGGCGCAATTCGAGCGCGCCCGCCACGTAGAAGGCGCCGATCAGCAGCGTGACGGCAAACGCGAGCGGGTTGGAGACGGCATAACCGACGGCAATCCAGCACGCCGCGGCCAAGCCCGCGAGAAACACAACGAGGTCGATACGATATCTGGACATGGGGTCCCAGTTAGCAGGCGCGAAGAGCCGCGAGCAGCCCTTCGACCGGTTGAAAACGAACATCCAGCTCGGCCAGCAGAACGCTCTGCATGTCCTTGCGGAATACGTCGAGCCACGCATCGGGGGCGACCGGCGCGGTGTGTTGGGTGGCCGTTGTGGCCGTTGGTGGCGGTACTGCCGCGACGCGAGCGTGGGCCGGCGCTTCGGTGTGAGCCGGGGCTGGCCTCGGTTGCGCGGCTGCGGCTGCAACTGCGGTGGTTGCCACGGTTTGCGCTTCGGCCGCGGCGGACTGCCGTTGCATTGCGCTGGTGCCAACCGCGGCCGGCGCCGACTGCGGCTGCAACTGCGCGGCCTGCTGAGCACCGGCTTCGACGTCCGCCACCGGCTGCGGGCCTGGCGCCATCCCGGCATCGGCGGCATCGGCGCTTGCGCCGGTTTGCGCCGCAGTGTCGGCATCACCTTGCGTCACGGCATCAGCGTCGGCTTGCGCCGCCGCTTCGGCCTGAGCTTCAATCGCCGCCACCCGCCGTTTCTCCGCCTCCCGCAGACGCTCGAAGTGACCGCCGAGCAGACCCGGCACCGCGCCGAGCAAGGTCCGCTCGCGCTCGCCCAGCGCGCGCTCCATCACCGCATCCACGACCGCAAGCCGCGCGAGCGCCGGCGCCTGGGTCGCCAGCAGCGCGCGCAGCCGGCCGCGCAACGTGCCGATCGCCGTTTCCATCGACTGCTGAAGCGCCAGATAACGCTGACGAAACACCGCGTAGTCGGCCGGCGTGTCGACGGCCACGCGCGACGCGGCCATCGGCGCGCCCGGCGCGGAGAACGACGGCGAGCCGCGCCGCCGCGCGCCGGCGAACACGCTATCGCCGGCAATCGCGCTCACCAGCGAGCGGCGCACCCGCGTGCATTCGTCCTCCTCGGCGCGGCCGAACGCACGCGCGCCGCCGGCCACCGCGGGCGGTGCGCCGTTCAGCGCCGACGACAACGCGATCGCGTCGGTCCAGCCGAGCCATTGGCTCAGCCGGTCCGCGAGCGATTGCCGGGATTCGGCGACGTCGACCTCGGCAAGACGGGCGAGTAAACGAACGAGCGCGGGCCCGCTGAGGGCGCTGCGCTGAGGGGCTTGCGACATACCACCGGAAGCAAAAAAGTCAGCAGTTTACACGCTGGCGCGCGCCTGACCGAAGTCGTCCGCGCAGCAGTCCACGAACTCGCGCTTCCAACGCATGTTTGAAGACGCTGCTTCGCTCCATTCCGCCGTCCTTTCGCGCATTTCCCCGACATGGTTTTTTTGCCGATGGCGAAGCAGGCCAATCCCTGTATAAGATGAAAGTCAGCCCCTCGCCGCGAGCTGCAACACGGCGGAGCATCGAAGAAGTGAACATACGACCGCGAGGCGCACAGGGAGCATGAAATTCGATACGGTGGTGCTCGGCGCCGGCATTGTCGGTGTCTGCGTGGCCGTGCATCTGCAGAAACGCGGACGCGCGGTCGCGCTGATCGACCGTCAGCAGCCCGGCAACGAGACCTCGTTCGGCAACGCCGGGCTGATCCAGCGCGAAGGGGTCTACCCGTACGCGTTTCCGCGCGGGCTCGGCACGCTGTTGCGCTATGCGCGCAACCAGTCGCCCGACGTGCGCTACCACGCCGATGCGATGCTCGAAGTCGCGCCGTTCCTGTGGCGCTACTGGCGCAACTCGCATCCCGCGAAGCATGCTGAAATCGCGAAGTCATACGCGACGCTGATCGAACATTGCGTGAGCGAACATCGCGCGCTCGCCGCCGACGCGGGCGCGAGCGCGCTGCTGCGGCCGATCGGCTGGATCAAGGTGTTCCGCAGCGCCGCCGCGCGGGAAGCCGAAGTCCGACTCGCCGAGCAATGGCAGTGCGAATACGGCGTCGAATTCGAAACGCTCGACGCGCCGCGCCTGCAACAACTCGAACCCGACCTCGACAAGCGCCTGCAAGGCGGGCTGCGCTATCCGCAATCCGATTCGGTCAGCGATCCGAACGCGCTCGTCACCGCGTACGCGCGGTACTTCGAAACGCTCGGCGGGCGCTTTTTTCTCGGCGATGCCGACACGCTGCGCGAAGGCTGGCAGGTCGATACGCAGGACGGCACGGTCTCGGCCGCATCGGCGGTCGTCGCGCTCGGGCCGTGGTCGGAGCGCTTGAGCACGCGCTTCGGCTACCGGTTGCCGCTCGCGGTCAAACGCGGCTATCACATGCACTACGCGCCGCGCGCCGCGCGGCTCAATCATCCGGTGCTCGATGTCGAACACGGCTATGTGCTCGCGCCGATGGCGCGCGGCATCCGCCTGACCACCGGCGCGGAAATCGCGCGCATCGACGCGGCGAAAACGCCGGTGCAGCTCGACGCGGTCGAGCCGATCGCGCGCACGCTGTTCCCGCTCGGCGAGCGCCTCGACGCCGAGCCGTGGATGGGGCGTCGCCCGTGTACGCCGGACATGATGCCGATCATCGGACCGGCGACGCAACGCGCGGGCCTCTGGTTCGCGTTCGGTCACGCGCATCACGGCCTCACGCTCGGCCCGGTAACGGGACGGCTGATCGCCGAAATGATGACCGGCGAAACGACGCTGGTCGATCCGACGCCGTTCCGGGTCGAGCGGTTCTAAGCGCAAGCGCGCCGCACGACGATTGCCGCCCAACCACCCCGCTAGATCTCGCTGCGCTTGATCACCTGCAGCTCGGTGGTCGTGACGATCTTCTCGATCTTGAAGCGGTTGCTCACCAGCCACGAATTCGCAAAGTCCCGGTATTGCTCGAGATCCCGGCACGCGAGCCGAACCAGAAAATCGAAGGTCCCGCTGATCAGCCAGCAATCGAGTACGGCCTCGTTATTACGCATCTCGGCTTCGAACGGCCCCTGGGAGCGCGCATGATCCGCGAGCGCGATTTGCGCCAGCACGATGATCGAGCGCTCCACGCGCTGCGGCTTGATCACGGCCCGGTAGCCCGCAATCACGCCCAATGCTTCCAGACGACGCACCCGCTCCTGACACGGACGCGGCGTCAGATTCACCTGCTCGGACAGCTTCTGATACGAAATCCGTCCATCGACCTGCAGAATCTCGATGATCTTCTGATCTATCTTGTCGAGTTCCGGCTTTTTATCCATTCCTGTTCCTTCATCGATCGTTGACGCGTACGCACCTGGTGCAATCGCGCAGAGGATTCCGCTGCAGTCCGGCTGATTTTCGACCATAACCGCTCCGTGTGGAATCATGATTCGCCCGTAATATTCATCGAATCTCGCGCAAAATGACATCACGGCAAGCCACCCTCGTACCGCATGCCGCGCAGCAATCGCGCGGCGCAATGGCAGCCGCGCTGTGACTCACCTCTTCGTCCTCATCCGTACGCGATCCGCCACCCTGGCGGCCTGTGCGTCGGCTCCCGCAACGACTCGAACCTCGACATGCGAATCGAACGACACCCGCTTCTTACCGACAGCCTCGCGACGCAACGCGACATCGTCAGCTTTCACTATGGGGCTTCGGCATCCGGACTCAAAGCCTATCTGCAGACCGCGCTGCACGCGGACGAACTGCCGGGCATGCTGGTGCTTCATCATCTGCGCCCGATGCTCGCGCAGGCGGAACAGCGCGGCGAGATCCGTGGAGAAATCGTCGTCGTGCCGGTGGCGAATCCCGCCGGTTTGTCCCAGACCGTGCTGCATGGCCAACTCGGACGCTACGAGTTGCGCAGCGGCGAGAACTTCAACCGCGCCTACCCCGACTTCGCGACGCTGATCGGCGACCAGCTCGACGACCAGCTGGGCGACGACCCGCGACTGAACACCCGCCTGATTCGCGACGCGATGCGTCGCCACCTCGACGCGATCGCACCGACTACAGAACTCGAGTCGATGCGCCACACGCTGATCGCACTCGCGCACGATGCCGACGTCGTGTTCGATCTGCATTGCGACACGGAGTCGATTCCGCATCTGTACACCGAGGCGCCGAACCTGCCGCGAATCGAACCCCTCGCGCGCTATATGCAGGTTCCGCTCGTGCTCCTCGGCACCGGCGACAGCGGCCAGTGCTTCGACGAAAGTTGCTCGCAAACCTGGTGGCGTCTGGCCGACCGGTACCGCGACCGTTTCCCGATTCCGCCGTCATGCGACGCGGTGACGATCGAGCTTCGCGGCCAGGCCGACGTCGATCACGAACTTGCCCGCGTCGACGCGGACGCGATCTATCAGACACTGATCGGACGCGGACTGATCGACGGCACGCCGAAAGAAGCGCCGGCTCTGCAGTGCAAGGCGCTGCCGTACAGTCATGTCGCGTCGCCGGTCGCACCGTGCACGGGTGTCATCGCTTTCCTAAAAAAGCCCGGCGCGCGCGTCGAGGCCGGTGAGACGATTGCGCAGATCATCGATCCGCTTACGAGCGTGACAACGGACGTGAAGGCGAATGCGGGCGGCTTGCTGTTCGCCCGCAACACGCTGCGATTCGCGACGCGCGGGATGGTGCTTTGCCGGATCGCAGGAGACTCGCCGACCACGCCCTGAGTGCGTGATTCGCGATTGCGAAGTTCTGCGCAACCGGCACGTCCCGCGCTGTGAAGCAGGCACGGCGCGAGCGTATTGAAGCGATCCGCGCTGAAGAAACCCGCGCGAAACGCGCGGCTACTTGTACGTGCCGGACAGAAACTGCGCGAGCCTGCCGCTGCGCGGTTTCGACAGAACCTCGGCGGGGTCCCCACGCTCCTCGACAAGGCCCTGGTGAACGAACAGTACCTGGTTCGACACCTCTCGGGCAAACGCCATTTCATGCGTCACCACCACCATCGTGCGGCCCTCTTCCGCGAGCGAGCGCATCACGCGTAGCACCTCGCCGACGAGTTCGGGATCGAGCGCCGAGGTCGGTTCGTCGAACAGCATCACCTCCGGCTCCATCGCGAGCGCCCTTGCGATGGCAACGCGCTGCTGCTGGCCGCCCGACAGATGCGACGGATAAGCGTTTTCGAAGCGCTCCAGACCGACGCGCGCAAGATACCGTCGCGCGCGATCCACGGCCTCGTCGCGCGACACGCCCAGTACATGGACCGGCGCCTTGGTCACGTTCTCCAGCACCGTCATGTGAACCCACAGATTGAAATGCTGGAACACCATCGCGAGCCGAGAACGTAGCCGCTGAAGCTGCTTGCGGTCTGCCAGACGCATCGAGCCCGTTTTCGGATCCGCGACGAGCGCGACCTCTTCTCCGTCGAGCGCGATACTGCCGGCGCTCGGCGATTCGAGCAGATTCAGGCAGCGTAAAAAAGTGCTTTTCCCCGAGCCCGACGAACCGATGATGCTGATGACGTCGCCCGCTCGCGCATCGAGACTCACGCCTTTCAGCACCTCGTCCACGCCGTAGCGCTTGTGAATGTCGCGCGCCTGCAGTTTGATCGGCGCGGTGGCCGGCCGCGGGTCCAGACCTGGAAGGTCGAGCAGATTCATTCGTTGATCCCAAGCGGAAGAATTCATAGTGAGGGTTTGGCCACCATCGAAGGCGCGGCGGGCCTGAGAAACGCGAGCCATTTTCTTTCCGCCTGCCGGAACGCATACAGCAGAAGAAACGTGCACGTCATGTAGAACAGCGCGGCCACGAAGAACGGATAGAACAGCGAATAGGTACTCGCGTAGATAGCCCGCGCGACGCCGGTGATATCGAGCAAGGTGATCGTGCTGGCCAGCGAGGTCGCGTGCAAGAGAAACACCATTTCGTTGCTATATGCGGGAACCGTTCTGCGCAGCGCGCCGGGTAGCACGATCCTGAAGACGATCTTTGCGAACGACATGCCGCGCGCTTCGGCCGCGACGATCTCGCCGCGCGGATAGCTCAGCAGCGCGCCTTTCAGAACCTGCATCGAGTAGGCCGCCGTATTGAGCGCGAAGCCGATCACCGCGCAGAAAAGCGCATTGCGGAACATCAGCCAGAACGGATTGCCGTCGGCCCAGCCGTTCTGCACGACCTCGAATTGCGACAGACCGTAGTAGATCAGCATCAATTGCAGGTAGAGCGGCGTGCCGCGAAAGAAGTACCCGAAGAGCGCAATGGGTTGCGCGACGTATCGCAGGCCATAGACCTGCAACAGCGCGCAAGCCGACGCGAGTACAAGCCCCGGAATGGCAGCCAGCAGAAACAGCCGTGCCGTCACGACGAGTCCGGTCTGATCGAAACCGTTCGACCAGAGAAAAGTGCCGAGGTCCTGAAGAAAGTCGCTCGCGTTCATATCAGATCCGCCGTCCTTCGAGTTCGTAGCGCTTTTGCAGGCTGCGCACACAGCCGCCCGACAATGTGGTGATGGCCAGATAGGCGAGGCAGACGAGCAGATAAAACAGAAAAGGCTTTTGCGTCGCGCGGCCCGCCTGCTCCGCGACCCATGCCATGTCCTGCAGGCCGAGAATCGACACCAGCGCCGAGGCTTTCATCAGCCCGAGCCAGTTGTTGTTCGCGCTCGGCAGCGCGAACGGAATCATTCGCGGCAATAGAATGAAGCGGAAGGTTTGCCATCCGGACATTCCGTACGCCATCCCCGCTTCCAGTTCGCCGCGCGGCACGGCGAGAAATGCGCCGCGAAACGTCTCCGTGAAGTACGCGCCATAAACGAAGCCGATCGTCACTACACCGGCCGCAAACTTGTTGAAATCGATCTGTGGGCCGCCCAATGCGCCCACCACGATATTGGTGATGCGCTCGCCGCCGTAAAACAGGAACAGCATCATCACCAGTTCGGGCACGCCGCGGATCGCCGTCGTATAGGCAACGGACAACGCACGCAGCCAGCCGCTGCCGAACAGCTTGACGAGCGCATTGGCCAGCCCGAATACAACCGCTAGCAGCAGCGAAGCCAGCGCGACTTCGAGGGACAGCCACGCGCCGTGCAACAGCGTCGGAAGATAGTCTTGCACCATGAGTCAGGTTCCCGGTTCAGTGGCGGGGCACGGCAATCGGCGCGGCAATCGACGCTGGTATCGCAAGTGTCGCGAGTATCTCAATCGATGCGCAGGCACACGCCGATCACGACCCGTAGATATCGAACGCGAAGTACTTCTTGCGCACGGCGTCGTACTTACCGTTCGCGCGGATGTTCGCAATCGATTTGTTGATGGCGTCGCGCAATTTCAGGTTGCCCTTCTGCACGGCAATCGCCACGCGCGAATCCGCGTTTTCCACCGCCGGTCCGACGAACTGGAAATTCTTGCCGCGCGGCGTGTGCAGAACACTCGCCTGCGCCTGGATATCGTCCTGCAGCGCGGCATCCATCCGTCCCGACAGCAGATCCAGATACACGCTCTCCTGGTTCGCGTAGGAGAGAATCCTCACGCCGTGCGACGCGATCAGTGCGTCGAATTTGTTCTGATTCAATGCGGCGATCGCACTTTCGAACGGCTGCACCACGAACACGCATTTCACCTTCATGCCTTCGCAGATCGCAGTCGCGATATCCGGATCGAATCCGACAATCGTGCCGGCCGGCGACAGTTCGTCGAACGGCGGGTAGCCGCCGTCGACGCCCCAGCGCAGCTCCTTGATCGCGGCGCTATCCGCCGCATGCACAACATTCGTGACGCCCAGCGACGCCACCGCCGCGAGCAGCGTGGCTGCCATGACCGCTTTCATGTCGGATCCTTCGGTTTGACTGGAGAGGTGCGATTAAACGCGCCGTATTAGAAGCGCAGCATTAGAAACGCGGCATTAGAAGCGCAGCGACAGGCAGGTCAGCCCGCCGTCCATCTTGCGGAACTCGCTCGTGTCAAGCTGGATGAGCGGCAGGCCGAGCGATTCGAGTCGCTTCAACGTGAGCGGATAGCCTTGCGGCGTGATCAGCGTGTCGTTGATCCACAGCGTGTTGCCTGCGTACTCTTCTTCGGCGTCGACCACGATGCGCTCGAAATCGCGAAACGCTTCGTGGTCCGCGAGCGCTTCGTTGAGCAGCAGCACGTTATTGCCGATATAGTTGACGACAGACTTCAGATGAAGACCGCCGGCGACTTCGATCGCATCGACCGTATAGCCGTGCGGTGCGACGATATCCGTAAAGGCGCGAATGCCGGCGGCGTCGGTGCGTCCCGACACACCGATGAAAAAGCGCTTGTCGACCATCAGCACATCGCCACCGTCCATGTTGCCGGCCGCCAGCGGACGGAGTTCCCGGAACGCTGCCAGCGCTGGCGCGATCGTGTCCGTTTCTCCGCGTCGTGCCGGTGCGCCCGGACGCGTGATGACCGCCAGTTCGGGCATCACGACCGCGGTGTCTTCGACGAAGTGCGAATCGGGAAATTCGCTCTGTGCCGGCAACTCGGCGAGCTTCAGACCCAGATCACGCAACGCCGCGCAATACGCATCGAATTGGCTCAAGGTCTTTTCGTAATCGGGCGCGCCGAGCTGCGCAGTCGTGAGGCCGCTCGCACACGAAGCGGCGGGACGCCGGACAATCGCTTGACTGAAGTGCATGAAGGTATCTCAGTGAGGGACCAGGTCCCGGTTTCGATAGCCCGGATGTCGAACAGCCCGGGGGGTCGATAAATTATTGAGCATCAAATTTGATCAATTGCGTCGAACTTCGCATCGGACGCAGCGGAATGCGTTGAATGCGAGGGAGCATGCAGCGCATTCCGCTGAACGTCGGGTGGTATCGAGGAGACTGGGTCAGGTCGAGGGGGCGTGATACGCGGCGCGACTCACGCGAGTCTCTGGTTGCGCCGGTCATTCGATCAATGCGGAAGAACCATGCGGCATGCGCACGGCAGCGGAATCCGCCGGGTCTGCGTGGTCTAGATCTTGTGCGTCGACAGCAGAATGCTGGTTTCCGTACTCGCGATTCCATCGATCAGACGAATCGCACCCAGCACCCGATCGAAGTTCTCCAGCGAGTCCGCCCGCAACTCCGCGATCAGGTCCCAGCGTCCATTCGTGCTGTGGATCGTCGCAACGCTGGGGTGTCCTCTGAGTATCCTGAGCACGTCGGCCGCGCGGTTTCCCTCGACCGCTATCGACATCAGCGCGCGAATCCGATGCGCTTCCGCCACCGGCTTTAGCCTCACCGTATAGCCCATGATCACGCCGCCCTGCTCGAGACGCGTGAGCCGGTTCTGCACCGTCGCGCGCGCGACCCGCAGATGCTTCGCGAGCGTCACGACGGACATTCGCGCGTCGTCGCGCAGTAAAGCGATCAGTTGCCTGTCGATATCGTCGAGATCGATCATTATTGTGTGCCTGGTCGATGCCAGTTCCGGCCACTGCGAGAACGCATGGTTCACACAGAAGCGCGCTACTGTACAAAATGCTTATCGGGTGCGCTCATCTTGACATCGCCAATCGAAAAACTGCAACGTTTGTCGTCTTTTTTTTGGCACGTGTGCAAGGAATAATCTCGCTATCGCTCCGCAGCAGGAGCCCGCATCAATAACGGAGACATCATCATGACCCGCTTCCTCGACGTGCCCGCCACCTATCGACTCGTCGCCGATATCGGCGTGCCGCGCTTTCTCGACCAGCTCGCGCAAACCATTCGCGACGACTATCTGCGCTGGAGCGATTTCGACAAATCGCCGCGCGTCGCATGCCACTCGCAATTCGGCGTGATCGAATTGATGCCGGTCGCCGATGCGAAACTGTTTGCTTTCAAATACGTGAATGGACATCCGATCAACGCCGGGCGCGGCATGCATACCGTGATGGCGTTTGGCGCGCTGGCTTCGGTGGATACCGGTTATCCGCTGCTTCTTTCCGAACTCACGCTGACCACCGCGTTGCGCACGGCGGCGACCTCCGTGCTCGCGGCCAAGGCATTGGCGCGGCCCGACTCGCGAAGCATGGCGCTGATCGGCAACGGCGCGCAAAGTGAATTCCAGGCGATCGCCTTTCATACGCTACTGGGTATCGACGAGATTCGCTTATTCGACGTCGACAGCCGCGCCACCGACAAACTCATTCGCAATCTCGCCGCATGGCCGCAATTGCGCATCGTTCGTGCGACATCGACCGCACAGGCGGTCCGCGGCGCCGATATCGTCACGACGGTCACCGCCGACAAGGCATACGCGACGATCATCACACCGGACATGATCGAACCCGGCATGCATCTGAACGCGGTGGGCGGCGACTGTCCGGGCAAAACCGAACTGCATGCGGACGTGCTGAACATGAGTCGCGTGATCGTCGAGTACGAACCGCAAACCCGCATCGAAGGCGAGATCCAGCAGTTGCCCGCCGACTCGGCGGTGATCGAACTGTGGCGCGTGTTGAGCGGCGAAATCGCGGGACGGGAAAGTGCCCAACAGGTCACCGTATTCGACTCGGTCGGCTTCGCGCTCGAAGACTATTCGGCGCTTCGCTATTTGCATGCGCTTGCGCAGGAGCACAATGTCGGCATCGACGTCGCGCTGATCCCGGCGACCTCCGATCCGAAGGACCTGTTCGGCGAACTCGCGACAGCCGCGAGCGGCGCCGCGCAGGCCGACACCGCACTGGCGTCGGCCTGAGAACCGTCGCGAGCCAACACATCACCCGCCCTCACTTCCACCATCGAAATCCATGAGCCTTCTGTCGATTCAGGCACCGTCCGCCGTCGTGATGATCCGGCCGCATCGTTTTCACCCCAACCCGGAGACGGCGACCGACAACGCGTTTCAACGCACGGGCGAATCGGGCGACGAACGGGAAGCGCAGTCGCTCGCGGCCGCGGCACACGACGAAGTGACCGCCGCGGCCGCGGCGCTGGAAGCGGCCGGCGTGCGCGTTCATGTGTTCGAAGACGACGGCACCCGCAACACGCCCGATTCGGTGTTCCCGAACAACTGGTTCTCGACGCATCCCGGCGGGCACGTCGCGCTCTATCCGATGTACTGCGTGAACCGTCGACGCGAGCGCAGAGCGGATGTGATCGACATGCTGAAGGTGCAGTACCGTGTGCAGGACGTGATCGACTATTCGGGACTCGAGTACGACGGCGTCTTTCTGGAAGGTACCGGCGCGATGGTGCTCGATCACATCGCGCGCATTGCCTACACCGCGCGCTCGTACCGCGCGGATCCGCTGGCGCTCGAACGGTTCTGCACGCACTTCAACTTCGAGCCCGTGTGCTTCGAGACCGCCGACGCGGCGGGCCGCGCGGTGTACCACACCAACGTCATGATGAGCGTCGCGACTGAGTTCGCGCTGATCGGGCTCGATCTGATCGTCAATGAACGTCGCCGTGCGGAAGTGCGGGGACGTCTGCTGGAAAGCGGCCGCACCGTGATCGATCTGGATTCCTCACAGATCGATAACTTCGCCGCGAACGCGCTCGAACTCTCCGGTCGCGATGGCCGCGTACTTGCGCTTTCCGAGCGCGCCGCATCCTGTCTGAGCACGCGCCAGAAAGATTTGATCGAACGCTCCGCGCAACTGCTGCCGTTGCGCGTGCCGACAATCGAAATGGCTGGCGGATCGGTGCGCTGCATGCTGGCGGGCATCCATCTGTCGCCCAGACAGGCTTGAGAGGTCTGAGCGGCACCCGCAGCAATCTGTAAGCGGAAAAGAAACAAAACCTCGGTCCGACGGGGCGACCGCGTGGGCGAATTGCCCATTTCTGGCCTCGCCCCAGATGACTCTGAGGCCCGGCAGATACGCCGATAAGTACCATTTCTGCCTTGTGTTGGCCACAAACCACGTTTCTCCAAGTTCTTCGACTTGCTGCCAAGTAGTGCCATTCATCGCCCCATCCCCGCCTTTCTCCTTATAAATCCTCTACACCCCGAACCGCCCCGGACACCTTTCCACAAAATATTGATTGAGAACGCTTCTCAATTACTAAGTATTTGCATAGAATGCAGCCCGCAAACACTTTGTAAGAAACATGGAATGTCGGGGTAAGGAGACTGACACCCGACCTGACGTCCTGAACCAGACGGGGAAGAATATGAAGTTGCGGTCCGACGATCCGAAGCTCGGCAAAATCAGCACGACACTGTGCGGCGTACTGGCTGCCGGCCCTGCCTTCGCGCAAGGCACCCACACCGCCGCGCCGCCCGACCGCGAAGGTCAGCTCGCGCCGATCACGGTGGAGGGCCAGTCGGACGACGGCTTCAAGGTCGATCACTCCGCCTCGATGAAATTCACCGCACCGCTCGTCGATACGCCGAAGTCGGTCACCGTGATCCCGCAGGAACTGATCCGCAGCACCGGCGCGTCGACGCTGACCGAGGCGCTGCGCACCGTGCCGGGCATCACTTTCGGTGCCGGCGAAGGCGGCAACCCGCTTGGCGACCGGCCGTTCATTCGCGGCTACGACGCTCAGGGCAGCACCTTCGTCGACGGCATGCGCGACGTCGGCGCAACCACGCGCGAAGTGTTCAACATCGAGAACATCGAAGTCACGAAGGGCTCGGACGGCGCGTTCGGCGGCCGCGGCGGCGCGGGCGGCAGCATCAACCTGATTACGAAAACCCCGCATCTGGGCAACTCCGCCGACGGCAGCGCCGGCTTCGGTACCGACCGCTACCGCCGCTTTACCGCAGACGGCAACTGGCAGATGGCCGATCACGCCGCGTTCCGCCTGAACGTGATGAGCCACAACAACGACGTGGCCGGCCGCGACGCGGTCAACAACGAACGCTGGGGCATCGCGCCGTCGTTCACGTACGGTCTCGGCACGCCGACCCGCGTCACCGCCAGCTACTACCACCTGCAGACCGACGACCTGCCCGATAGCGGTATTCCGTACTACTACACGACGAGCAACAAGCCGGCGAACGTCGACACGATCTATCCGGCGGCGGTGGATCGCCACAACTTCTACGGCCTGATCGACCGCGATTTCCGCAAGACCACCTCGGACGTCGCCACCGTGCGCGTCGAGCACGACATCAACAGCGATCTGACGATCCGCAACACCACGCGCTACACGAAGTCGACCCAGGATTACATCTGGACCCAGCCCGACGACAGCCAGGGCAACGTCGTCAATGGCATGGTGTGGCGCCGCGCGAATACGCGTGCGAGCAACGTCTACAGCCTCGCGAACCAGACCGAGCTGTTCGGCGAGTTCAAGACCGGCTTCCTGAAGCACAGCTTCACGACCGGCATCGAACTGTCGCGCGAAACCAGCGTCAACGATTCGTACACGGTGGCGGCCGCGACCGGCGCGATCTGCCGGACCAACGGCATCGGCGCGTCGTCGGGCTATAACTGCACGAGTCTGTGGACGCCGAATCCGGGCGATCCGTGGGCCGGCTCGGTCCGCCAGACCAACGACCCGAGCGAGCAGCGCACCACCACCAAGTCGATCTACGCGTTCGATACGATCGAGCTGACCAGACGCTGGCAGGCCAACGTTGGCCTGCGCGTCGACGACTACTCGACCGATTTCCGCAACACCGTCTCCAACGGCGCGGGCCGCGTATCGCGCGACGATACGTTGTTCAACTACCAGTTCGGTCTGGTGTTCAAGCCGGCCTCGAACGGCAGCGTCTATGCGTCGATCGCGACCTCGTCGACGCCGGCCGGCTCGCTGCTCGGTCAGGGCAGCGAAACGCAGTCGTTGACGGCCGGGCGTGGTGGCGTCGGTCTGAACGCCGCCGACCTGTCGCCGGAAAAGAACCGCAGCATCGAACTCGGCACCAAGTGGGACGTGCTCGACAACAAGCTCTCGCTGACTGGCGCCGTGTTCCAGATCGACACCACCAATGCGCGCGTCACGCTGCCGGACAACAGCTACGCGATGGTCGGCAGCAAGCGCGTGCAGGGTTTCGAATTCGGCGTGGCCGGCCAGCTGACTCCCAAGTGGCAGGTGTTCGGCGGCTACACGTATCTGAAGAGCGAACTGCGCGACAACGGCAAGACCACCGCGGATAACGGCAACCAGTTCCCGAATACGCCGAAGAACAGCATCAGCCTGTGGACCAACTACCAGGTGCTGCCGAAGTTCACGATCGGCGGCGGCGCGTTCTATATGTCGCAGGTCTACGGCGATACCGCGAATCTGCGTGCGGTGCCCTCGTACTGGCGCTTCGACGGCATGGCGACGTACCGCGTGAACAAGCACCTCGATTTCCAGCTGAACGTGCAGAACATTTTCAACCGCACGTATTACGACCAGGCATATGCGTCGCACTACGCGTCGATCGCGCCGGGACGCTCGGCTTTCCTGACGCTTAACGCGCACTATTGATGCAACCCGCGACGAAGAGCGTCTCCGTAAAGGCGCTCGCCAACGTGTCGCGCGACGAGTTCGCCGCGATTCTCGCCGGCCCGCCCGAACGGGCGGCCGCGTGGGTCGCGGCGGCCGCGCATAACGGCATCGTCGAAGCGCAGGCGGTGTACGGCCAGTATCTGCTCGACGGGCACGGCACCGAGCGCGACGTCGACGCGGCGTTCGTCTGGTTCCGACACGCGGCGCGCCGCGATCATCCGATGGCGATGAACATGCTCGGCCGCTGCTATGAGCATGGCTGGGGCACCGCCCCTTGCGCACCGGTCGCGGTCTACTGGTATCGGCTCGCCGCGCGCGCCGGGCTCGACTGGGGCATGTACAACTACGCGTCGGCGCTCGCGCTCGGCAACGGTATCGAGTGCGATCGTGCGGAAGCGCTGGTGTGGTTCCGGCGCGCGGCCGACCTCGGGCACGCGAAATCGCTGAACTTTATCGGCAGCTTTTACGAGGATGGCTGGAGCGTCGAAGCCGATGCGGAGGTTGCGCTCGGCTATTACCGGCGTGCGGCCGAAGGCGGCGATTTTCGTGGCCAGTTCAATTACGCGCGACTGCTCGCGGAGCGCGGCGAGATTGGTGAAGCGCTGCAATGGCTGCAGAGGGTGCCGCGCACGGCGACCGCCGCATTCATAGCGAAGATGCGCGGCTGGCTGGCGGCATCGCCCGTCAACGCGTTTCGGGCGCTGGAGCGCAGTCTCGCCGAGAACCCGCCGCCGCTGCAACAGCTTGCTACACGCCCCGCCGCCGCGATGAATTTCACGCAGGAATCCCACTCATGATGCTGCATCTGCCCGCCGTGCTCAGCAAACCGCAGGTCGCGCAATGCCGCGACGTGCTCGACGCGGCGCAATGGGTCGACGGCAATGCGACGTCCGGTCAGCAAGCCGCGCAGGCCAAGCGCAATCAGCAACTGCCCGAAGGATCGCCGGCCGCGCGTGCGATCGGCGATGCGATTCAGGACGCGCTCGGCCGCAACGCGCGCTTCTTTTCCGCCGCGCTGCCGCTGAAAGTGTTCCCGCCGCTGTTTAACCGCTATGCGGGCGGCGACGGCTTCCGCACCCACGTCGACAACGCGATTCGCCAACTGCGCGGCACGGACTTCCGGATTCGCAGCGACCTGTCCGCGACGCTCTTTCTCGCCGAGCCCGACACGTACGACGGCGGCGAACTCTGCATCGAAGATACTTACGGCGTGCATCGCGCGAAACTGCCGGCGGGCGACATGGTGCTCTACCCTGCTTCGAGCCTGCATCACGTGAGTCCGGTTACGCGTGGCGTACGGGTTGCGTCGGTCTTCTGGATTCAGAGCATGGTGCGCGACGACGGCCAACGCACGACGCTATTCCAGCTCGACAACGACGTGCAGACGCTCGCGGCGGAACGCGGTTCGAACGACGCTACGGTCGTGAGTCTCACCGGGATCTATCACAATCTGCTACGTCGCTGGGCCGATGCCTGAGCGGCCCTCCCCTGCACGCCACCACTACGCGAACCGCGGCACAAACCACCGCAACAAACAGAAACGCCGCGAAGCAAGCGCTTCGCGGCGTTTCTTTATGCAGGCAACCCGCCTTCGATCAAGCCGTCACCACAGCCCGTCGCGGCGACACCGCCGACACCGCAAAGCTCACGATGATATTCGCGACCAGCGCGATCAGCCCGATATACAGCGGATAGTTCTCGTGGCCGAAATGCAGCCCATACACCGGCTTGAGTCCTTGCGAAATCGCGAGACCCGTGCCGAGCACGATACCGACCAGCCAGCCGAGGAACAGGCCCGGCGTATTGAGCCGGCGCGTGTACAGCGAGAACACGATGGCCGGGAAAATCTGCAGAATCCACACGCCGCCGAGCAGTTGCAGATCGATCGCGTACTGCGTCGGCAGGAACACGATGAACAGCAGCGCGCCGAACTTGACGACCAGCGAAACGATCTTCGCATTGGCCGCTTCCGCTTGCGGCGTGATGTTCGGCGACACCAGCGGACGCCACAGATTGCGCGTGAACAGATTCGCCGCACCGATCGACATGATCGCGGCCGGCACCAGCGCGCTGATCGCAATCGCGGCGGCCGCGAAACCGACGAACCACGACGGGAACAGCGTGCCGAACAGCGCGGGCACCACATCGCTAGCCGACTTCACGTTCACGCCCGCGGCGATCGCCATATAGCCGAGCAGCGCGATCAGGCCAAGCAGCACCGTATAGGCCGGCAGGAAGATCGCGTTCTTGCGCACCGTCTTCTGCGACGCCGACGACAGCACCGCCGTCATCGTATGCGGATACATGAACGCGGCGAGCGCCGAGCCGAGCGCGAGCGATGCGAACGCGGTGTATTGCGTCGGCTTCAGCAGAATGCCGGTCGCGCCGCCCTTCGCCTGGAAGTGCGCGTCGGCCATGTCGAACACGTGACCGTAGCCGCCGAGCTTCACCGGAATCAGCCACACCGCCGCGATCACGACGATATAGATCATGATGTCCTTGACGAACGCGATCATCGCCGGCGCGCGCAGGCCGCTCGCATACGTGTACAGCGCGAGAATCACGAACGCGACGATCAACGGCAGTTCGCCGGTCACGCCGAGCCCCTTGATCACGACCTGCATGCCGACCAGTTGCAGCGCGATGTACGGCATTGTCGCGACGATCCCGGTCAGCGCGACGGCCGCCGGAAACCACTTGCCGCCGTATTCGCCGTGCACGTAGTCGGCCGCGGTGATGTGGTTTTTCGCGTGCGCGACTTTCCACAGTTTCGGCATCACCGCGAACACGAACGGATAAACGATGATCGTGTACGGCAGCGCGAAGAAGCCATACGCGCCGACCGAATAGACCAGCGCCGGCACCGCGATCACCGTGTAAGCCGTGTAGAAATCGCCACCGACGAGAAACCACGAAATGATCGTGCCGAATTGACGGCCGCCCAGGCCCCACTCATGCAGTTGCGTGAGATCGCCGCGTTTCCAGCGTGCCGCGAAAAAGCCGATCACGGTCACGAGTACGAAGAACGCGATGAAGACCGACATCGCGACCGGGTTGACAGGATTCAGTTCGTTCATTTGATACCTCGATACACGATGTAAATCAGCAGCGAGGTCAACGGCACCCACAGAAACTGATACCAGTAGAAGAACGGAAAGCCCGCGAGCGACGGATGCGTGTCGTTATAGAACGGCAGCCACAGCAGCGCGATATACGGAATCAGCAGAATCAGCCAGCGCCACGAACGGCCGGCGGAGGGGGAGGTCTCCACGAACATCTCCTTGTCTATTATCGACATCGCGCGTCGCGGCTCGCGGCCGGCATGCGATGGTCCGGTTGCCTGGGCTCAGGCGAAAAACGCGGGAACAGCGGGCGTCGTGAGAAAAAATCGCCACGACGAACACGCGCGCCAAGCCCCGCGAAGCGGGGTATGCCGCGGGCATGTAGTATTCGCCTTCACGAGCGCGCCCACAAGCGCGCAACTACGTATGCCCTCTACGTAATACTACGCAGCCCGACTACGCAGCCCACCGGCCGCTTTTCCGACGATGAAACTCAAAGCAAAGATTGTGCTGCTCGCGATCGTGCCTTTTCTGGCGGCGATCGCCAGCATCGAAATAGGCGTGCGCCGCGAAGCCACGGCGCTCGCCGAACGGCAGCACGCGACCACCCAGGCCGCGTATATGGCGAGCAAGCAGCTCGAACTCAAACATTACGTCGAGCTTGCAACGAGCGCGATCGCGCCGCTCTACGAAGCCGGCCGCGACAATGCCCGCGACGACGCATTGCTGCGCCTGCGCGCGCTCGACGTGCTCGAGAAAATGGATTTCGGCAAGGACGGCTACTTCTTCGTCTACGACCTGCACGGCCGCGCGCTGATGCATCCGCGCGAACCCGAACTGGTCGGCCACGACCTCTGGTCGCTGCGCGACAGCCAGGGCGTACCGACGATCCAGCAGCTACTCGCCACCGCCGCGCACGGCGGCGGCTACGTGCGCTACCAGTGGCACCGGCCGTCGACCGGCAAGATCGCGTCGAAACTCGGCTACGTGGTGCCGCTCGAACGCTGGGGCTGGATGCTCGGCACCGGCATCTATCTCGACGACGTCGACACGGCGCTCGCGCATATCGACGCCGAGGCCGCCGCCAATATCGATCGCACGGTGAAGTGGATCGACGCGATCGCGCTGGCCGGCCTCGCGGTGATCGCGCTGTGCGCGCTGGTGCTAAACGTCACCGAATATCGCAGCGCCGACGCGAAACTGAAGCGGCTCGCGCGGCAGGTGGTCGAGTCGCAGGAACACGAACGCGCGCGGCTCTCGCGTGAGTTGCACGACGGCATCAGCCAGATGATGGTGTCGGTGAAACTGCTGCTCGAATCGGCGCTCGCGCGGCTCGAACGCGGCGACGCGCGCGAACCGGCCGCGGAAGCCGCGCTGTCCACCGGTCTCACGCGGCTCGGCGACACGCTACGCGAAGTGCGGCGCATTTCTCACGCGCTGCGTCCGTCGATGCTCGACGACCTCGGCGTCGCCGCCGCGCTCGAACAACTAACGCGCGAACTCGGCACCGAATCCGGCATCAGGATCGGCTTCACGCAGATCGCGCACACGCATGCGGCGACGTTGCCCGATGCGGTCAACACCGTGCTGTTTCGCATCGCCCAGGAAGCACTGACGAACATCGTGCGGCATGCGCAGGCGTCGAGCGCGGCGCTCGCGCTCGACGTCTCGCACGACGCCGTCACGCTGACGATCTCCGACAACGGCCGCGGCTTCGACGTGAGCGAGGCGTTCGTCGGCCGTCGCGCGGGCATCGGTCTGCGCAACATGCGCGAGCGGCTCGAAGCGCTCGGCGGCACGCTGTCGCTGAGTTCGCAAGCGGGCCATACCGTCGTCACCGCGCGCGTGCCGCTGCGTGGCACTGCCGAAACCGCCGTCGCATCCCTGCAGGAAGCCCAGTCATGAATCACCCCACTCCCTCCGTCGCGCGGCTGCTGCTCGTCGACGATCACCCGCTGGTACGCGACGGTTTGCGCGCGCGCCTCGAAGCGGTGCGTCATTTCGAAGTGGTCGGCGAAGCCGGCAACGCGCAGGAAGCCCTCGCGCTCGCCGAACAGCAAACGCCGCATCTCGCGCTGATGGACATCGGCATGAACGGGATGAACGGCATCGCGCTCGCGAATCTGTTTCATGAGCGCTTTCCGGCGATCCGTGTGCTGATGCTGTCGATGCACGACAACCTCGAATACGTGACTCAGGCGGTGCGCGCGGGCGCGAGCGGTTACGTGCTGAAGGATTCGCCGGCGCTCGACATCATCCAGGCGATCGGCGCGGTGCTCGACGGCAAGACGTATTTCAGCGCGGAACTGAGCGCACGGCTGATTCAGGCGTCGGCGACGCAATCGCCGGTCGAACGTTTGACACCGCGCGAACGCGATATTCTCGATGCACTCGCCGACGGTCTGTCGAGCAAGCAGATCGCGCAGCGCAACGATCTGTCGGTGCGGACCGTGGAGACACATCGCCTGAATCTGAAGCGCAAGCTCGATATCGAAGGTCAGGCGGAGTTGATCAAGTTCGCGGTCGAGTATCGGCGCACGCGCCGCTAAACCTTCGCACAGCGGTGCGAAGCGCGGTTCAACCTGTGGAGCGGCTTCGGCATGAAACGCTTTTCCCCACTCCGTCTCGCCGCCTGGCTGCTCTGCATGGGCACACTGCACGCGCACGCCGAGCCGGCGCGCGTCAATCGCGGCCACGATCCGTTCATGCCGATTTCGCACGCGATCGCCGACTGCCCGACTCCGCTCGGCCCGTTCGAGACCGACAAGGAATGGCTCGACGACAGCCATTACCGGATCGAACGCGGCAATAGCTGCTGGATCGAAGGCCGCTGCCGGCTGCCGAATGCATACCTGTACGACACGGAAATCGCCGACAGCGTGCAACGCCGACTCGCGAACCTGAACGTCGCGACCCACTGGCGCGAACAGACGACGCTCTGGCTCACGCTGCAACGCCGCTTTATCTACGTGGAAGGCTGCGTCGCGCCCGGCTTCGACAGGAAGACGTTTCTCTCCGAGCTCGCGAAAACGGCGGACGTCGAGCGCGTGATCGACAACACGGTTAGCGATCCGCATGCCGCGCAACTGCCGTACCGGACCCAGGCGAATCCTGACAAGCCGGTGCGCGAACCGGGCAATTGAGGTCGCGGCGGACATGGTGTGCATGGCAGGCTATATCGACAAACGTCGATAGCAACGCAGAAATCGTTCTTTTGGCCTCGCCGATGTCGTTGCTAACATCGGCGACCCAATCCAACGGTTCGCACAACAATGACAACGCATCGAGCACGCCGCCCCGAGATTCCCACTTTTCGTCTTGCGCTGATCGGCGCCGCTGTCGCGAGCCTCGTCACGCTCGCTGCGTGCGGCGACGACCATCCGCCCGCCGCCGCGCAGACCGCCACGGCCGCGCCCGCTTCCACGCCGGCCGTTAGCCAGAAGCGCCCGAACATCCTGTACATCATGGCCGACGATCTCGGCTATTCCGACATTCACGCGTTCGGCGGCGAAATCAACACGCCCAATCTCGATGCGCTCGTGCAATCGGGCCGCATCCTG
Organism: Paraburkholderia antibiotica; assembly: GCF_012927125.1. Classification (GTDB taxonomy): domain Bacteria; phylum Pseudomonadota; class Gammaproteobacteria; order Burkholderiales; family Burkholderiaceae; genus Paraburkholderia; species Paraburkholderia antibiotica. The sequence continues at coordinate 97,073 of NZ_JABBFZ010000021.1, read as the reverse complement.
ACGAACCATCACACCGGCACCGTCTGCGCGATCACGCGCTCGATGCTGATCTCCGGCACCGACCACCATCTGGTCGGCGAAGGCACGATGGGCGTGCCGACCGACGAACGCAAAGGACTACCAGGCTACGAAGGCTATCTGAACGACCGCGCGCTGTCGGTCGCGCAGTTGCTGAAAGACGGCGGCTATCACACCTATATGGCCGGCAAGTGGCACATCGGCTCGGGCATCGTCGGCAGCACGACGGGCGGCGGACAGACACCGGACCAATGGGGCTTCGAGCACAGCTATGCGCTGCTCGGCGGCGCCGCGACCAATCACTTCGCGCACGAACTGGCCGGCTCGCAGAACTACACGGAAGACGGCAAGTACGTGCAGCCGGGTCAGCCTGGCCAACCCGGCGGCACCGGCGGCAGCCCCGCGGTGTTCTATTCGACCGACTTCTACACGCAGCGGCTGATCTCGTACATCGATTCGAACAAGGGCGACGGCAAGCCGTTCTTCGCGTACGCGGCCTATACATCGCCGCATTGGCCGCTGCAGGTGCCCGATCCCTATCTGCACAATTACGTCGGTAAATACGATGCCGGCTACGATGCGATCCGCGACGCGCGCATCGCACGGCAGAAAGCGCTCGGCATCATTCCTCAGGACTTCGTACCGTATGGCGGCGCGTCGGAAACGCTGGCCGCGAGTCCGGCCACCGCGAACAACGGCACCGTCAACGCGAAATACGTGAGCGCCGTGCATAGCGCCACGCAAGGCTACACCGACTACGGTCCCGGCTACGTGAACAAGAAGTGGGACAGCCTCTCGCCCGCCGAGAAGAAAGCGCAGGCGCGCTACATGGAAATCTACGCGGGCATGGTCGAAAACCTCGATCACAACATCGGCCTGCTGATCCAGCATCTAAAGGATATCGGCGAATACGACAACACCTTCATCATGTTCCAGTCGGATAACGGCGCCGAAGGCTGGCCGATCGATTCCGGCGCGGACCCGACCGCAACCGACACCGCGAACGCGACCGAGCCGACCTATTCGCAACTCGGCACCGACAACGGCAAGCAGAATGCGCAGCGCCTGCAGTACGGCTTGCGCTGGGCCGAAGTCAGCGCGACGCCGTTCCGCCTGACCAAGGGCTATTCGGGTGAAGGCGGCGTGTCGACGCCGTTGATCGTGCATCTGCCGGGGCAAACCTCGCAGAAGCCGACGCTGCGCGAATTTACGCACGTGACCGACAACACCGCGACGTTCCTCGCGGTCGCGCAGATCGCGCCGCCCACCACGCCCGCGCCCGCACTGATCAACACGCTGACCGGCGTCGATCAGAACAAGGGCAAGGTGGTCTACAACAACCGCTACGTGTATCCGGTCACCGGTCAATCGCTGTTGCCGCTGCTGAACGATCAGAGCACGACGGCCGTGCACACCGCGTCGTTCGGCGACGAAGCATATGGGCGCGGTTATCTGCGCAGCGCCGACGGCCGCTGGAAGGCGCTGTGGACCGAGCCGCCGCTCGGCCCTGTCGACGGACACTGGCAGCTGTACGACATGAGCGCCGATCGCGGCGAAACGCAGGACGTGTCCACACAAAACCCGTCGATCATCGACGGCCTCGTGCAGCAGTGGAACAACTACATGACGAGCGTCGGCGGCGTCGAGCCATTGCGTCCGCGCGGTTACTATTGAGCGTGCGATGAAGCTTCCATTCAGGCTCAACGGCGGCACGGTGCCGTACGGCACTTATGCCGCGATCGCGGTCGCCGCGTTTGCCGCTGCATTTGCGGCTGCGTTCGCGGTGGAATCGGCTGCATCGTCGGCGTTCGGCGGCGGCAAGCAAAGCGCGTTCGACGCACTGAACCGCTCGCGCCCGCTCGCCGCGCTCGGCTCAGAGCAGCAATGCGCGCGTTACTCCGGTTTGCCCGCGCGCTGGCGTGACGATCCGCAAGCCGGCATGGTGCATCTGCATGGCGGCGAGTTCGTGTTCGGCAGCAAGCTCGGCTACGAAGACGAACGTCCGGCCGGCGACGGCAAGACCCGCGTCGCCGGCTTCTGGATCGATCAGACCGACGTCACGAATGCGCAATTCGCGGCGTTCGTGAAAGCCACCGGTTATATCAGCGATGCCGAGCGCCAGGGCGGCGCCGTCGTGTTCCATACGCCGACGCGCGAAGAAATGAACGCTCGCGATCTCGCGTGGTGGAGCTGGGTCAAGGGCGCCGCGTGGAATCATCCGCGCGGCCCCGGCAGCACGCTCGACGGACGCATGAACCAGCCTGTGACGCTGGTCACGCAGGCCGACGCCTTCGCCTACGCACATTGGCTCGGCCGCGATCTGCCGACCGAGGCCGAATGGGAATACGCGGGCAAGGCCGGCCGCGACGGCGCGGATCTCGACACCGCGCCGCGCGACGCGCACGGCAAGCCGAGCGCGAACTACTGGCAGGGCGTGTTTCCGGTGCTCGACACCGCCGAGGACGGTCACGCTGGACTTTCGCCGGTCGGCTGCTATGCGGCGAACGATTTCAGGCTCTACGACATGATCGGCAATGCGTGGCAATGGACGCGGGACGTCTATGCCGGCCCGCATCAGTCGCATACGAACGGCGATACGTCGGCCGTCGCGCCGCTCGGTCATCGGCACGATACGCCGATGGTCATCAAGGGCGGCTCGTTCCTGTGCTCGCGCGACTATTGCGTCCGGTATCGCGCGGCGTCGCGCGAACAGCAGGAAGCGGACTTGCCTGCGTCGCACATCGGCTTTCGCACCGTTCTGAGGGATGCGTCATGAAACGACATCACGGTGCACGGTTTGCTGGGCTCGGGTTAAGTCTCGCGTTGCTGGCCGCTGTATGTCAGGCCGCGCCGCACACCATCAAAGTCGGCGTCACACCCGGCGCGCAAGCCGAGATCATGAACGAGGTGCGCCGCGTCGCCGCGAGCGAGGGCCTTGCGCTCGACGTCGTCGTATTCGATCACACCTCGCGCATCGACGCCGCGCTCGCGGCGAAGCAGATCGACGTGGCGAGCTTCGAAAGCAAACCCGCGCTCGACGCGCAACGCCAGCGGCACGGCTATGCGCTGACGAGCGTGGCGACGACCGTCACGTTTCCGGTCGCGCTGTATTCGCGCAAGCTGACCAATCTCGCGCAATTGCAGCGCGGCGCGACGATTGCGATTCCCGACGATCGCGACGGCATCGCCCGCGCGCTGATTTTGCTGCAGAACGAAACGCTGCTGACGTTCAGGGACAGCGCCGGCCTGCACGCGACGCTCGCCGACATCACCAGCAACCGGCTCGGTCTGAAGATTCGCGCGGTGCCGCGCGCGCGTTTGTACGACACGCTGAACAGCGTCGCGTTTGCGGTAATCGATAGCGACAGCGCCGCGCGCGCGGGTCTCCATCCGGCGCGCGACAGTCTCAGTCTCGAAGATGCACGGGCGCCGTACGCGAACGTGCTGACGGTGCGCGACAGCGATCGCGGCAACGCGTGGGTCGGGCAGCTGATTACCGCCTATCACTCGAGCGATGTCGCGCACTTCATCCTCACGCGCTATCAGGACTCGGTGCGCCGGCCGTGGTGAAGACGTTTTCATTTTCGTGCTCCGCGTGCGGCCAATGCTGCAACAGCCCGCCGTCGATGACGCTCGCGGAATTGTTCCGTCATCGCGACCGGTTTATCGGCTGCATTGCGATCGGGCGAGTCCCGCGACGGCGGCCCGGCGAACGCGTGCGCGTCGGCCGGCATGAAGCGGTGCTCGATGAGGCCGATTGCGCGGCATTCGAAGAGATCGCCGATGCGTTGCTGTACCGCGCGGGCGAGACCTTCAGCATCGTCGCGCAAGGTTACGACTATCCATCGCTCGCGCGCTGCCCTGCTCTCGCCGATGACGGACGCTGCGCGATCCATCTTCACGGCAAGCCACTCACGTGTGAAGTCGTACCGCTCGATCCGCTCGTGCCGGATCGTTTGCAGCACCTAGTATTGGCGGAACGCAGTCAGAGCGCCGTCTACGTCGGCAGCGCATGCATTCAGGAAGGTCCGCGTGCCGACGCGACGTTGCTGGTGGACGAAGGCTGCATTGCTGACGTAAAAGCGCAAGCGGCGCTCACGCGCCGTCGTCGCGCACTCGAACAGGAACGCGCGGTGTGGGCACAAGCCGTGTTCGATGCGTTGCGCGCGGATCTGTTCGACTCGCCCGCCGCGCTCGCGCGCATTCCCGCCGGCGGCTTTCTGACGATCTCGCTGGTGCCCGCGCTGCTGACGGTCGCGGCGGCTTCGACGCTTTGCCGCACGCTATGCATCGACTATGTCGACAGTCAGCTCGCACTGATCGAACGCAGCATTGCGCAGGCCCTCACGCGACGACGCCTCGACGATCGTCCGGTTACACAGCAGTTGCGCGGTTTCGCCAACGCGTATCGGCATGCGAGGACGCGGTTGGTCGAAGCAGCGAATGTCGAGGCCGACCGCGATGCTTTCCCCTCTCGCCCCGAAGTCGAAGCGTATCTAGCCAGTCCCGCAGGCAACCCCGCTCACTGATCCACCGCCGCGCCAACGCGCTCGCTATTTTCCCGCACGATCCTGTCGATCAACGCATCCGCATTGCGCGGCAAGCTCGGCCGGTTCCAGCGAAATCACGATCGGCACCCGTTGCACGACCTTGATCCAGTTGCCGGCCGCGTTCTGCGACGGCAGCATCGAAAACGCGCTACCCGTGCCCGCCGAAAATCCCTCCACGCGCCCGTGATATACGACTTGCGGCCCATAATCGCCGCCCGATGATGGAAGCGTGAGCGGCGCATGTCTTGTCGCTGTAATTGTTCTGGTCACACCAATGAAAAGGTCCGCCAAAACGAGGCTATCCTTACATAGTGGAATTGACTCAGTCACGCCTTAACGCACATCGAAGACAAGCGCTACTGCCCCGTACAACACTTGTTAGGACAATCCGGCTCAAACGATATTTCAACTCGCCGTCCGTTTTCAACATCGTTCTTCGAGTAGATGCGTGAACTTGTCTTTAACGTTCCACGCAAGAAGCCAAGTTGATCTAGCATTGCCTTACCCGCTGCCAGGCGAGCCTGGGCTAACTGCGCCGGATTCTGTTCGTTTTCCTCGGCATGCCCGCTTACCAGCATTGTTTCTTTAGTCTTATGATTTGCATAGGTAATCTTTTGATCGACTACCCAGTTGGCAAGCCGTAAAATTTCATCAGTGGGAATAATCGCGCTATTTGGTGGAAAGTAAATATCGAAATTCTCTCCAGGCATACATGCGAAAACATGCCCCGACATCAGGACCAAAAGGATGACATAGAGTTTACGCATTGTAGATAACATATCCTGCGATGCTATCAGCGTTATTGATGGCCTGTTCGGGGTTTGTCCCCCCCCCACGAAAGGCACTCATCCATGAAGTATTTCCAATCCTTGGTTCCCATGGTGTCCTGAAAATGACTTACCTCATGAATGAGCGTAGAAACAACTGAATCCTTGTCCCATGAGAAATCACGCATTGAACAAAAATCCAGTTGAATGGCGATCGTGTGCGTTCTGGTGTCTGGCGCGCATACTTCGGCAACTACACCGGATTTTACGGGGTTAGGTACGCATCCCAGGTATCTTGCCGTCTCAGGTTCCCATCGGACGAAATTCTCACCGGTCAGTCCTCGTAACACGCGAGCAATTGATGTTAGGCCACTCACCAGGCGGCTTCTTGCTGACTCGTCGCAATAGCCAAACCATGCTCGTACCCGTTCCTGATCCGATGCGGACCAGCGTGCCAAGTCCTTTAAACGAATCTCAACATAACCAACAGCACGGTCTCGATGCTTCAGAATCATGTCGCGAAAATCTTTGTTTGACATATTCGGGCATATCTTGTCCGTGTTGATCGTGACATCGACCATTGACCCTGGATTTGTATTAGTCACTGCCCCCGAATGAACCAGGAACCACTCTTCATTTTCCTTGACCTGAAGCCCGTATTTATTTTTGTCGCGAAAGCCATCCATTCCAGACCGCTCCTTAGATGTAAATTTTCAGACCCGCCGCAGCGTGGCTCCGTACACGCAGCGTCCTTCCTGCCGCATCCGTGGTGCCGGTAATAAACTTTCCGTCGCCTGTGTCGATCCGGTAACGGACGTTTGCGAGCGCGCGCCCGCTGTGGTCTTTCAGTCTGAACTGTTCATCGAAACGCTTCTGTGCGCGTCCGCGACAACTGCACGCCCATGCGTAACCCAGGGCTTCGGCCATCGCGTAACCGGTTGGCAGCGAGCGCACCCGGTCAAACGGAAAGAACTCGCCGGTTTCGACGTTCAAGGCTTGTGCCGACGGCATCGGCGAAAAGTTGGAATAGATCGAATAGGTAGTGCGACAAAGCAGGCACTCTTCCTGGATCGAATAGTTCGCCCCACTGCTTTCCTGTTTCAATCTCTCCATGGGACTCCTTAATTTTTTCTGGTGATATGTGGGAAATTAACCATCGGAGCGGTCACGGTCAAACACTTTAAATCGGGATAATCCGACTTTGACAACTATTTACATAGTCGTCTGATTATTCGAAGCGCGAAGTGATTTCTCGCCTTACTACTCACTCGGCGTAACCCGTTGTCAGGGCATACGGCCGTGCTGACAGATCTTCAGGTTGAGTGGGACGTGAGCGACGGCGCGATAAACAACGGCAGGGGCAGCGCGGTCCCGTTCGGCTACGTCGCCGCGCGCAACGGCGAGCGCCATTGCCGTGATTTTTGCGAAGCTGGTTGTCTGCCCGTGAGCATCGCGCAGGCCCTCACGCGACGACGCCTCGACGATCGTCCGGTCACACAGCAGTTGCGCGGTTTCGCCAACGCGTATCTGCATGCGAGGACGCGGCTAGTCGAAGCAGCGAACGTCGAGGCCGACCGCGACGCTTTCCCCTCTCGCCCCGAAGTCGAAGCGTACCTGGCCAGCCCCGCAGCCAACCCCGCTCACTGATCCGCCGCCGCGCCAACGCGCTCGCTATTTTCCCGCACGATCCTGTCGATCAACGCATCCGCATTGCGCGACACGTCGTCGTGCACGCGGGTGCTCAGCGCGCTCACCGACGTATCGTTGCCGATCAGATGCCCGCCGCGCTCATGCGTATCCACCGACGCCTGCATCGACAACCCGAGCCGCAGCGGATGCGCGGCAAGCTCGGCCGCCTCCAGCGAAATCACGATCGGCACCCGCTGCACGACCTTGATCCAGTTGCCAGCGGCGTTCTGCGACGGCAGCATCGAAAACGCGCTACCTGTGCCCGCCGAAAATCCTTCCACGCGCCCGTGATACACGACCTGCGAGCCGTATACATCCGACACGAGCTTCACCGGCTGACCGACCCGCATGTTGCGAATCTGCCCTTCCTTGAAGTTCGCTTCGACCCACAGCCGCTCGAGCGGAACGATCGACATCAGCGTAACGCCTGGCCCGACCTGCTGACCGACCTGCACCGACTTCTGTCCGACCGTGCCGTCGATCGGCGCGATCACCGTCGTGCGTTGCAGGTTCCGGTACGCGAGCCGCAATTGCGCGGCCGCCTGCAACACCGGCGGACTCGTTTCGATCGACGACTTGCCGCCGAGCGCGCGCGCTGCATCGAGCTGCACCTGCGCGGACGCGAGATTCGCCTGCGCGACCGCAACCGCTTCCTTCGCGCGCGCCAGTTCTTCCGGCGACACCACTTCGACCGACGCATGATCGCGCGCGGCCAATGCGCGTTGCGCGAGCGCGAGTTCGGCGCGGCGCGCGTCGATCGACTGCACGTACAGCTTGCGCGAGATCGTTGCATTCGCGACCTGCCGCACCGCCGAGGTCAGCTGCGCGCGCGCCTGCGCGAACGCGGCCGACGCTTCCGCATCGTCGAGTTTGACGAGCGGCTGACCGGCGCGCACCTGGCGCGTGTTGTCGACGAGAATATCGGTGACGGTGCCCGGAATCTGCGCGGCGATCTGCACGATATTGCCGGCCACGTATGCGTCGTCGGTCTCCTCGAAGAAGCGCGCGCTGAAGCTCCAGTAGCCGAGCCACGCGACGCCGGCGAGCGCGGCCACGCCGAGGAAAATCGCAAAACGCCGCCGCCGTGTCGCGCGCTTCGCGTGTAGCGCGGCATCGTCCTCCGCGCGCGGCGTGTGGCCCTGGTCCTGGGTCCAGCCGGCCGCCTGCTGTGCCTGTTTATCGTTGTGCATTCAGTCGAAGTGCGAATCCATGAGGCGTGCGTGGGAGAAAAGCGTGGTCGGCGCATGCACGATCGGCGCACCGTCCAGCTTGTGTTCGTCGAAGCCGCCGCCGAGCGCGCCGATCAGCGCGACCTGCAACAGCATGCGGCGGCCTTGCAGATCAGCCTGCTGCGCGCGTTCGTCGAGCAGCGACAGGTCGGCGAGCATCACGTCCTTCTGCATGCCGATGCCGCGTCGATGCCGCTCGCGCGCAATCGCGACGATGCGCGTGGCCGAATCGACCGCGCGGTTCTGTTCGTCCGACAGACGCTCGACCGTGCGCAACGAAGTCAGTTGACGCGCGACGTCGCCGAGCGCTTCGTCGACGGTCTTGTTGTAGAGGCCCACCGCCGCGTCGACACTTGCATAGTCGCCATGCAGCTGCGCGCGCAGGCGGGTGCGATCGAAGATCGGCAGCGAAATCGCCGGGCCCACCGAGCCGGTCAAGGCCGCGCGCGAAAACAGCGCGGCCGGCGTCAGCGCGGTGAGGCCCGCGAACGCCGCGAGATTCACGTCGGGATAGAACTGCGCGCGCGTGGCGTCGACATGGCTGAGCGCCGCTTCAGCGCGCAAACGCGCGGCGACGATGTCGGGCCGGCGGCCCATCAGATCCACCGGCAATTGCGCGGGCAGCGGCGCATCGGCGGTCGCCGCCAGTTGCGGACGATGCAGCGCGAGGCCGCGCTCCGGACCGCGCCCGCTGAGCACACCGATCTGCAGTTCGGCGAGCTGGATGCGCTCTTCATTGAGCGCCTGCTGCGACGTGAGACGGCTGCGCTTGAGCGCGGCGTCGGCCGCGTCGTAGGCGTTGTCGATGCCGCGCGCGCTGCGCTCGCGCAGGACCGCGTCGATCTGCTGCGCCGACTGCTGCTTTTGCTGCAGGATCGCCTGCTGCGCAAACGCGCGGTCGAGTTCGCAATACATCGTGACCAGTGCAACCGTCAGCGTGAGGCGCGCCTGTTCGGCATCGATACGCGCCGCGTCGCGCGACGACAGCAGGCTGCGCGTCAACGCCGCATTCTTGCCCCACAGATCGAGCTGATAGCTGAGCCCCGCCATCAGTGCGGACGGCGACACGACCGGATCGTCGAACAACTGCACCGGAAACTGCTGACCGGCGACCGACACGTTCGCGACGTTATCCGGCTGCGGCAAGCGGGCCTTGTTCACCGACGCGAGCGCCGTGCCGTTCAATCCGGATAACGAAGCAAACTGTTCGAGCTGCGCTTGCGCGGCACCGACCCGCGCCTTCGCGATCTGCAGATCGGGGTTGTGCTGCAACGTCTCGGCCACCAGTCGATCGAGCTGCGGATCGCCATAGCGCTTGACCCAATCGGGCGCGGGCCATGCGCCGTTCGCATCGGGGCCGACGGTGGTCGCGAGCGTGTCGGCGGTGGGTTGCAGCGGTTCGACGCGCGCATGCAGACCGGCATCGCTGACGCAGCCGGTCAGTGCCGCCGAGATGACGATCAGCTGCAACGCATGTCGCGTGAGAAATCGCATGGTGGATAGCTTCATGAATGATGCGGATGTGGCGTGGCGGGCGGGCTTGCCGCAGCGGCCTTCGCTGCCTGTGCGCGCGCCGCTTTCGCGGCAAGCCGAGGCCGGGTGTGTTCGAGCGGCCCCATGCGGCGGAATAGTCCATCGATCACCCCGAGCGCGATCGCCTGCAGTTTCGCGAGCTTGTCCTGTTCGGCGAGCACGATCTGCGCGATCTGCCACAGCGTCAACAGGTTCGGCACGAACGCGACCGGCACGCGCGGTCCATATTGCAGCGCGAGTTGCATCGCGTTGCGCGCGCTGTAATAGCGGCGAAAGCCGGGATGATTCATCGTCGTCAGTTCGAAACCGCCGAAGCGGTGGCGGCGCCGCGAGCCGATCCGATGCAGGAGCACGAGCGACGGCACGACATACACCGGCACGTTGCGCAGCAATGCGCGCAGGCAGTACTCGGTATCGACGTGATCGATAAACAGCGCTTCGTCGAAGCGGCCGAGTTGCGCGAACGCATCGCGGGAGATCACGCAGCCCGACGAAATCAGAAACGCGCAGCGTTGCGGCGGATCGTCGGCATTCAGCGACAGCCGCTTGACCGCGAGGCCGCTCGTCATCAGTTCCGGTAGAAAGCGTTGGTCGTTTTCGTCGAAGATACGCGGGCCCATCAGAAACGGCCGGTGCTCCAGCAGCGCGCACTGCTCGCGCATCGTGTCGAAATAGCCAGCCGGCGCGGTCGAATCCTGATCGAACAGCGCGACCGCGTCGGCGCCATCGCCATACAGACGCAGCAGCCCGCTATTGAATGCGCCGGCAATACCATGGCGATTGCCGTGATGCAGCAGCGCGATGCCCGCGTCGCCGCACACCTGAGCGGCACGCGGATCGGGCTGCGGCGAGTTGTCGACCACGAGCAGACGGTCGCAACTCGCGCGCATCTGCACTGCGCGCGCGAGTTGCGTATCGCTCGGATGAAACAGCACGACCAGCGCGGCGAGAGTCGTCATCGTGATCTCCTAGTGACCGATCGTCATGGCCGCGCCGCGCTTCGGGCTGGTCAGCCACATCATCGCCGCGAGCGCGAGACAGGTAAGGCTCGCCATGTAGAACATGTCGCCGGTCGCCATCATGTAAGCCTGCTGCTGCACGATGTGATGCAGGCTCGTGACCTCGCGCGCGCCGTCGATGCCGAAGCCGTGCAGCTTCTGCACGAACTGCTGGGTATTGCCCGACGATTTCGTCACCGACTGCGCGATCACGTCGTAGTGAAACAGCGCGCGGTTGTCCCACAACGTAACGCTCATCGCGGTGCCGAACGCGGCCGACAACGTGCGCAGGAAGTTCGACAGACTCGATGCGGCGGCGAGCTTGTGATCGGGCACGCGCGACAGCGTCGCGGCGGTCAGCGGAATGAAAAAGCACGGCAGGCCGATGCCCTGGATCAGCCCGGGCGTGATGATCTGCACGAAGGTCATGGTCAGCGTGAAGTGCGCGTTCCACCACAGCACGGCCGCGAACACCAGAAAGCCGAAGGTCGCGAGCACGCGTGCGTCGAAACGTGGCGCGTAGATGCCGACCAGTATCGAGAACACCAGCGCGAGAATGCCGAGCGGCGCGGTCGCCAGTCCCGCGTGATAGGCGGTGTAACCCATCACGGCTTGCAACCACAGCGGGAACACCACGCCGACAACCGAGAAGCTCATCATGCCGAGCGAGATGATCAGCACACAGAACGAAAACGTGCGATCGCGAAACAGGCTCAGATCGATCACCGGATGCGACTCGCCCGCTTCCCAGATCAGCAGCGACACGATCGACAATGCGGCGACGATCGACAATGTCAGGATCAGCGGCGAGTCGAACCAGCCATGCTCATGACCGAGATCGAGCACGATCTGCAGCGAGCCCACGCCGAGCACCAGCAGCGCGATACCCAGCAGATCGACGCGTGAGGTGGCGTTGCCTGCCTCGTGCGCTGCGGGTTCGTCACAGCGCAGCAGCGACGTGCAGACGGAGAACGCAAAGATCCCGATCGGCAGATTGATCAGGAAGATCCATGGCCACGAGAAGTTGTCGATGATCCAGCCGCCGACGACCGGCCCGAAAATCGGTGCGAGCAACACGGTCATCGCCCACAAAGCGAGTGCGACGACGCGGCGTTCAGGCGGAAAACTGCGCAATAGAATGGTCTGCGAGAGCGGCACCATCGGCCCGGAAAAGAGCCCCTGCAACGCGCGGCACACCACCAGCAGATGGAAGTCGTGCGACATCCCGCAGAGCAGCGACGTCGACGTGAACAGGATCACGGCGGCGAGAAAGAGCCGCGTTTCGCCGAGTCGCTGCGCGAGCCAACCGGTCAACGGCACCGCGATCGCCGCAGCGACCGAGTACGAACTGATGACCCACGTGCCCTGGCTATTCGATACGCCGAGGCTGCCGGAGATCGCCGGCACCGCGACGTTCGTCACGGTCGAGTCGAGCACCTCGATAAACGTCGCGAGCGACAGCGCGAAAGTCAGCAACGCGAGGCGCACGCCCCGCATGCTGTCGTTCGTAGCTAACGATGCGGCGACACGCGCGTCGTCCTTTGGCGCGTGCGCGTTGTCGGGCAAAGGCGTCGTCGCGCTCATGCGCCGTGCCCGCCCGCGACCAGCACCAGCGACGGTGCGCGGCCACCTGCCGCCGCACGCGCGGGGCCACCCATGAAGCTCTCGATATAGCGCGCCGCGGCATCGCAACCGTCGGGCGCGGTCGCCAGCCGGTCCTGCATGCGACCGCACTGCGTCGCGATCGACGGCGATGCGAGCACCTGCTTCAACGCGCGCGTCAAGGCTTGCGCGTGCAGCGGCGCATCGAGTCGAACCCCGCAACCGCTCGCGGCGATACGCTGCGCGTTGTCGAACTGATCGTGCGCGAACGGCGTCACGACTTGCGGAATCCCCGCAGCGTACGCGAGCGCCGCCGTGCCGATGCCGCCGTGATGCACGAGCGCGCGACAACGCGGCAGCAGCGTGCGCATCGGGACATAGCGGCGCGTGAGCAGCGCGATGTTCTCATCTGATGACTTTGTTGGCTCCGCTGTTGGCACGTGCGCGTCCGGCGTCAACAGAATGCCGCGCAGCCCGCTATCGCGCAGCACCGCGCGCACCGTTTGCGCGTAACGTGCATGGTCGGTCAGCGTGGAACCGGCCGTGAACACGACGGGCCGCTCGCCGGACGCGAGAAACGCTTCGAGTTGCGGGTCGGCTTCCTGCGGCTGCGCTTCGTTGAACAACGGAAAGCCGCTCATCCGATGCGGTTCGGGCCAATCCGGCTGGGGCTGCGCAAACCAGTCGGGAAACAGGCACAGCACGCCATCGGTCGAATGCAGCCATTTTCCGAAAATGCGCGTGGCTGTCGGCAAACCCAGTTCCGTGCGCAACGTATTGAGCTCGGGACCGCACACCTTGTCGAGCACCTGACGCTCGATCAAACGCATCACGCCGGTCTTCACGCCGAGCGGCAACCAGCGCGGAATTGTCAGGCGCGGATGCGTGGGCGGCGCATGCGCGGACAGCAGCGTCGACGGAGACACCTGCACCGACACGAGCGGCACGCCATGCAGCTCCTGCATCAGCCGCGCGGAAAACGCCCACAGGCTGCCGACCAGCACGGTGTCGGCAGTGGTCAGCGCGGCGAGCGTGTCGAAATGCGGCCGCAATGTGGGCGCGATCACCGCCCACAAGGTGCGAAACGACGTGCGCGGATTCCATAGCGCCGGGTTCGCCATCGCGGCGGCGTATTCGTCGGCGGTGCCGATCGCTTCGAACGCGAAACCCTGTCTCAGCGCGGCGGCCTCGAACGGCGGATGGCTGCAGAACACGATCTCGTGCCCGCGCGACGCCAGCGCCGCGCCAATGCCGAGCAGCGGATGAACGTCGCCCGCCGAGCCGATCGCGGTAATGACGATTCTCGTCATGCCGCGCTCAGAAGAGCCCCGGAATCAGCGCGGCGACATCGCGGCGATACTGCGCGTAAGCGCCGCCGAAATAGCCGCTCAACCAGCTTTCTTCCACCCGCACCTTGTACGCGAGCGACGCGAAGATCAGCACGAGGCCGACCGCGCCGCGCCATTGCGCGCCGATCAGCACCGCGCCGAGCAACGCGAGCAGGCAACCGGTATAGATAGGATGGCGAACCAGTCCGTAAGGTCCGCTGCGCACCAGTTCATGCCCTTCCTTCAGCGTCACCGACACGCTCCAGTTGGTGCCGAGATGCAGTCTGGCCCACACGGAAAAGCCCAGACCCGCGAGCAGGACCGCGAAGCCACCCCACTGCAGCGCGCCGAGCGACTGCGCATCGAAACGCCATGCGCTGGCGGCGAACTCGGGCAGGACGATCAACGCACCACCGACGATCAGCGGAATCGACTGGATCGTGCGCGAAAACGACGCTTCCTTGCGCGCGATCGCCTTGACCTGTTTGGAGGTCGCGATCCAGTACAGCAGCCAGACAGTCCATGGCACGACGATGGCGAGGCTCTGAGCGATATTCACGGTAGTTCGACCTGTTGGAAAGAGTAATCGGCGGCGGCTTGCAGCGCGGCATTCGACACGTTCGCGCTGGCGGCGGCGTCGGCCGCGGCTTGCTTCGGCAGAATGGGTGAGCGGGTGGCGAGCGCGTCGAAACAGTCGAGCGCGCGATTGCCCGCTTGCGCCGACGCGGGTCCGAAGTAATCGAGGATTTGCGCGCGGACCTGACGCAGCGCGGCCTTGCCTTCGAGATCGAGGAAATGGCCTGCCTCGCCGATCGTCGAAAACTCCGCGTCCTGCAGATGCGCGGCGAGCGAGCGGACGTCGGCCGGCGTCGTGTATTCGTCGCGCTCGCCGTTGAGGAACTTCAGCCCGCACGCGATGTTGCGAAACTCGTGCAGATAATCCTCCGGGCGGATCGCCAGAATCTGCTCGACGTGAAACGCCACCTGCTCCTGCTCTTCGCGCGGCAGCGTCGCCAGATAACGGAAGTTGTATAGCTTCATGATGCGCGGCAGATGCTTGCCGACCGTATCGTTCAGCAATTGCGCGGCTTTCAGGTTCTCGCCGGCACCGATATAGTCGCGCGCGGAGCTCACGTAGGCCGTCATCGCCGCGTTCAGGCGCGGCGAGAACGACGCGATCACCGCGCGGCGCACGCTCGTACGCGCCCGCGACAGCGCAAGCAGCGACGCCACCCCGCCCCACGACACCGACAGCAGGAAGGCCGGCTCGAATAAGCCGATTAAATACAGCAGAATGTCGACTTCATCGTCTTTAGTCAGAATGAAGCCGGATTTATTATGCGACTTAGATTGCCCGGCGTAAGGCAAATCGAAGCAGATCGCGTTATAGCGTTCACCGAGATATTTGATGGTCTGACCGAATGACGCGGTTGTAGCCAGCGCCCCATTGATCAGAATGACGCTTTCGAAAGCCGGGTTGAATACGTGGCGTTCAACGTAGACTTTCAGGCCCGCGGGAAGCGGAACAACGAGTTTTTCGATGGGCATGGCGTATTCGCTTGCACTTGCGCAACGCAAATGCGTACCGATACCGCGCCCGCGCAAACGGACGCCATGCGGCCGTACTACCGCGAATCAGGCCCATACGATCTGCCTGCGCGAGGCAAATCCGATCCGCGACGACCGCTACGACATCGAAGCGCATCACTCGTATGATGCGTATCGGCTCGATATGCGTAACCCATGAGGTTATGCCCCAGAACCGTGCTTGCGATGCCTCGTTGTAATGTCTTTATATTAACTTACCGAATCTTTCTGAAGGATCGACTGAATAAACAATACGCATATTTCAGCACGACAGTCTGACGAAAATGCATGAACACCAGATGTCAATATACGTCAGCCAAATTATTTTTATAAATAATTTTCTAACGGATTTCTTATGAAATCCAATGCATGCGTAATGCAATCGGCTGACGTCAAGGGCGCCATTTTACGGCTTCAAAGCTGCGTGTCTAGTAGCCGCACGAACTTTTCGAGGAGCTTCTCTGTCGGCGAACGATGCGTCCATGTGCCGAGCGTGATGCGCTTCGATCTGGCGATGTCGTCGGCGAACACGGCGGTCTGTTGCTTCGCGAAGTCGCGGTCGTAGATGTTCAGGTTCGCTTCGTCGTTGAGTTTGAACGAGCGGCTATCGAAGTTGGTCGAGCCGACCGAAACCAGGTATTCGTCGACCACCAGCAATTTGCAGTGGAACATCGTCGGCTGATATTCGTAGATCTCGACCCCCGCTTTAAGCAGATCTCCCCAGCATGCGCGCGATGCCTCGCGCACCGTGTGCGTGTCGATGCGTTTGCCCGGCGTGATGATCTGGACTTTTACGCCACGCTTCGCGGCTTCGACGATCGCATTGATGGTCAGCTTGTCGGGCACGAAATAGGCACTCGCGAGATGCAGGCTGTGCGTGGCCGCGGTGATCGCCATCAGATACATCAATTGCATATCGTCGCTGCCGCCCGACGGCGAGCTGCTGAACATATGCGCGAGACCCTCGCCTTCTCCTTTCGCTTCGGCATCGATAGGCGGAAAGTACGCGGGACCATGCAGCACATTGCCAGTCGCCTTGATCCAGTTATCCATGAACACGGCCTGCATATGGCCGACCACCGGACCCGTGACGCGAAAATGGGTATCGCGCCAATGCTTTTCGTCCTGCGCATTGCCGGTCCATTCCGGCGCAATGCCAACGCCGCCGGTAAAGCCGATACGCCCGTCGATCACGAGGAGCTTGCGGTGCGTGCGATCGTTCATGCGGCCGAGACCGGTCCAATGCGGCTTGTGATACTTGACCACTTCCGCGCCGGCGTCGCGCAGCAGGTCCAGATAGCGTCGGTCCATTTTCGACGAGCCGACCCAGTCGAGCAGAATATGCACGGCGACGCCCTCGCGCGCCTTATCGGCGAGTGCGTGGGCAATCTGTTCGCCGATTTCTCCAGACCAGTAAATGAACGTTTCAAACGTGATGGTTTGACGCGCCGCGCGAATGCCCTCGAGCATCGACGGGAAAATGCGATCGCCGTTGAGCAGCATGTCGAAGCGATTGCCCGCCATCACCGGCGGACCGAGTAGCAATCCCATCGAGCGCAGGAATTGCGGATCGTCACTTTGATAAAGACGCTCGATCTTGTGTTCGATCTTCTTCTCGCCGCTCGACAGATTGGCGATCACGAGAACGATCACGAGCGTTATAAACGCGGTCAGAACAATAGTCAGCATGCGTGGCCTCGATGCCGGGCGGCGAGCCTATCGACATGTCCCGCGCTCGGCGGACGTGCCCACATTCGTACCCGAATTTCGTTTTAGCCACAGTACGCACGACGCGTGCCCGTGACGGGACCGCGTCTTGCTAGAGGGTTTGCTATTGCGGCGTGTCTTTCTAATTCTTTCGCAGCCCGGTCGGGATTCATCGCGACCGGATGCTGCGGTTTTTCACGCGGCTTTTGCTAGTCACGGGCGTTATCTGACCAACGCAAATGCCTCGCGACTCGCAATTTCGCCCGCGCCGAATACGCCGATTACCGTGTAGTCCGACGCCACGCATTCGAACGTCGACGCCTGAAACGTGATGACGAAATGACGCCGCACGAGTGGCGCTGTGGCCATCGACGCGTCGTCATTCGCCACCGCCGCTAGCTCCGCGCACAGCGACGAATTGACGACCTCATGCACGGCGTAGCTACACAGACCCTGCCCGGCGAGCGGATGAACGGAAAGATCCGCGTCGCCGGGCGGACCGAGCCGATGAAAACCGGCGTCGGCAAATAGCACCGCGCAAAAAGGATCGTCGTCGGGATCGAAAGGCCCGAAACGCTCAAAGTCCGATTCCGCGATCGGATAAGTCAGAATCACGCGGCGATCGCTCGCGACAATGAACGGTTCGGCGGCATCGGTGGCCGGTTGAGGAACAGAGTCCAGCAGGACGACCTGGTCTTCCTGCTGGGATGCATCGAAGGTGCTAACCATCTACTTCACGACTCCGCTGCCATCCGTTGCTATTGGCTGTCATTACGCCGCGCTAGCCTGCACCGCCGACGTTTGCGCTGCCGCCGGAGCCGCAGGTGCAGCGGCGCTCTTTGCCGCGGCCTTGCGTGCCGGTGCCTTCGCGGCGGTCTTCACCGCGCTCTTGCGGCCGGCGGTTTTCTTCACCGCGGCTTTTCTGCTAGCCGGCGTCGCCTTTTTGGCGACGGCCTTTTTAGCAACCGCCTTTTTTGCCGCCGTCTTGCGCGTTGCCTTTTTGGCTACCGCTTTTTTTGCGGCGGTCGCTTTCGCTTTGCCGGTTTTAGCCGCCGCCTTGGTCGATGCCGGAGCCGCTGCGCCATCGATCAGGAATTTGCTGCGATCCTTGACCGTGGCGAGCCATGCCGGTGCCGGACCGCGACCGCTCCAGGTTGCGCCGGTTTTCGGATTGATGTACTTCGGCGGCTGCGCGCCTTTCGGCTGACCTTTACCGCGCTTTGCGGGCGCCGCCGCGGATTTCATTTCGCTCGCGCCGTCGACGAGAAACGACGTGCGATCCTTGACGTTGGCAATCCAGCCCGGTGCGCGGCCGTGACCGGTCCACGTCGCGCCCGTCTTCGGGTCGCGATACTTCGCCGGCGTTGCCGCTTTGGCGGCTTTGGTCACGCCGGCGGGTCGGCCACGACCGCGGCCCGTGACGCCATTCAGACCGCGCGCGGTACGGCGTGCCTTTGCCTGTGCTTCGATATCGGCTGTGGTGAGACCATGCTTGAGCATCAATTCGCGAATCTGATCGACTGCGGTCTGTGCTTTTCTGGCAATGAGAACGTCAGCTTGTTGCTGGAGCTTCTTAAGCTTTGCTTGGATTTGCTCTAACGTGGGCATCTGATTGCTCCTTATGTGGTAATCGTCGAACTATGCCATGAATAACGGAAGAAAGGCAGTCTCAACCTATCCAAACCTTCAGTACTTCGATAGACATGGATGCGGTGCTTAGTCACACGGCGTTAATAAAAGCTTTCAGACACTGCGCGGGACTCGCCCTATCCTCCTTCCTTTTACCTTCCTCCTGATTCCTCTTCTCCGCTTCAGTTCCCTTCGCTCAAATGGGTGTAAAAACGACGACCTGCCGATCGGCAATGTATCTGACACTTCGTATAAAGCGGTAGTGTTGACCGTCCGCCGTAATCCGGTTGATTCCCAGACAGGTGAGCATCAGCATTTCATCAGCCTGAAAAGCGTCGACCACACCGGAATCCGTCAAATCCTCCAAAGCGCCGGATGGATTTCCCACATAGACGCTGCGCAATTGCTTGCCGATGCGCATCACGACCACGCTTTTTCCCTCGTCGAGCGCCAATTCAAGAAAGCTCGCGAGGGTGCGCAACGACTCCGGCGTACAAGTCCGGGTCGGATAAATCCCAGAATTGGGTGTTGCCATGTGTGTTTCCCCGTCGACAGGAAGGCCATTGCTGTGCTTGATGGCAATAACCGCTTCTACTATAGGCAAGCTTTCAAATATTCAAAGGAGAGTAGTTCATTTTTATTTAAAAGCGACGCTTTTTTGCATCCGGCAATCGGACAGCGGATTCGAAATCCACTAAAACGGCGCAAGGAAAATTGTCAATGCGGCTGTCGCGGACCGTAACCTACGGTTACCAATCTTGCAGTAGCGGTTGCGCCTGAGTCGCGCCCATCCTTCTACACTTCGAGCGGTGTCCGGCTGCCTCAGTCCGGCCGATAGAAAGCCGTCGCGCAGCGAGCGCTATTCGGCGGCCTATTGAAAAGAGGCGTGGAAACGCCATGTTCGATCCATTCAACAATACGGTACTTGCAATGAAAGCTGGTTATATTCGGGCTGCCCTCGCGGCGGCGGCAATCTCTCTGACCATGGCCGGCACCGCGCATGCGGCCGGTTGCCTGAAAGGCGCGGTGGTAGGTGGCGTCGCCGGGCACTATGCGGGACATCACGCGGTGGCCGGCGCGGTCGGCGGCTGTATCGTCGGCAGGCATATGGCCAAAAAGCACGCCGAAGAACAGGCAGCGGCGCACGTCGCCCAGCATCAGCAGGTCGGAATGCAATAAATAGTCAGGCGGATGGGGCCGCCGCCGCGAATTCTCGTGGGGCGGCGACCCAACAGGAAGGTCGAGGCATGCTTGCGCAGCGATACGCGCAGCTGCGCTCATTCACGCCTCGCTCATGCCTCATTCGCCTCATTCATGCCTCACTCACGCTTCGTTCACGCTATCCGCAATCCACGAGCAGGCAAGATCTCCTGAGTCGTGACGAAGCGGTGCTGCTTGACCGCGTCGTGAAAGAGACGGTAGTCGCTTTTCTCGAACGCATGGGTCCACTCCGGTCTGTCCCCGGTGTCGTCGTCGCACAGTAAACCGGTGGCCTGGTATTTCCACGAATCTCGGCCTTTGGCGATATAACCGGGCACCGCTTCTTTCAAACCCGGAATACGGCCGCCTTTTACCCATTCGCAGACTGTCCGCAAACGCAGGTTATCGTCCGGGTTCCGGCTCGTATCGAGCAGCCGGGTCAATGCATCCTTGACGTCGTCCGGCATGCCGGGCTGCGTGTCGAAGTCCTCCCGCCCCGCCAGATAGCCGCGCACCGCGCGGCACGCCATCTCGGCGGCCTGCACGAAATCCGGCAAATTGTGTCGCGAGATAAAGTTGTTGCGGCCGTCGATGTAATGCCAGCGCGCCCACGGCTGGTCGGGATAATGCAAGGCGGCGCCGTGGCCGACCGGCAGCGCGATCGTCAGAATGTCTTCTTCCACATGCTCGATCAGATGTCCGACCGCGCGCTCGAGATTCGCGATCCAGCCTTTGCGCGTGCAATCCTGCGCTTCGAGAAGATGAACGCGATTCCACGGACTTTCGATTCCCGCGAATCCCTGATGCGCCCAGGTATCGACATACGTATGAAGCGTCACGCCGAGTCGGTGCAAGCCGGTCTCCGAATCGCGCTGCCGGATCGCGCGCCGCACGACTTCTCGCGCGACTTCGCTATCCGGCCGGCAAATCGCTTTTTCTTCCAGGGTTATCCCCTCTCCGGCCGGCAGAAAATGAAATGGCGTCCAGACCAGACGATTCTGGTCGTTCTCGGTATTGGCGTAATCGAATAACTTGTGCGCAGTGGCAAAACGCTCGAACGTCTCGCCGCCTTTGAAACGCAATATCCCGTTCGTCGTGGCGTCGTCGACATATTGGCAGGCATGCGCGACGATCCGCGCATCGCCGGCCGTCATGCCGCCGACCCGCGCGGCGATATAGACCACGCCGTAGTGAAAGTCGATATTCATGGCTGGCGCTCCTAAGCGCGCGCAGAAAGACAGCCGGCGGTTGCCGGCGACAAGACGGGACAGGACGATACGGCGAGCTGCGCGTGAGTAGATAGTAGACGGGCAAACCACCCGCAACTTGAAAAAAGACGCGTTTCCAGCGAGTTTTTTCAACGGTTTGCGCCACTCGACTGTTTGGGATACCGAGTGAAGAACGAAGCTATCCGGCGCAACGTCGTCCGCTTTTCGGACAATAATCGCAGAAATACGAAAACGCCGACCAGGCGACGCATGCGCCGCCACGAGCCGGCCACACCCGTTTCAGTCAGGTCAGATGCGTAATGGAAAGACGCTTATTCCAGTGCTGATTCAGGTACTCGAGCGCAAACATCCGGTGACAATGATGTGGTAAATGTTCGCTGCAAAGCAGGCAACCGGATTCAAATAGCGCGATATCCAGATTGCTTTCCACCCGGCGCCGCGCAATCAGCTCGAAATACTCGGTGCGAAAGTTCTCCCAGCTCAATTCCTTGCTCTGATAGCGCTTGAACAGATCTGGCTCGGGAGCCAGTTCCGGCATTTCGACGTAGGTCGCGCCGCACAGATGTTCGAGAAAGTACGGCAGATCCTGTTTCTTCGCGAAGCCGGCAAGTTGCGACGTGTTATTGAGGCGAATGTCGAGCACCGTGCGTACGCCGGCGTCTTTGATCGAATCGAAGAACTTCTGTGCGGTCTTGCCGGTAAAGCCGATGCTCGCCACCTGCACCGGGGTCTTGTCGCGTTTCATCGAGTGTCCTTTCACGGGCAATTCGGCGCCCCTAAAAACAGCAGGCCTCGCTGCGATTGCCGGAGCGAGGCCTGAATGTCAGCGCATGCGGTGCACGCTTACTTGACGATGTCGACCAGTTCGACTTCGAAGGTCAGATCCGTATTCGGCGGAATCGGACCGACGCCGCGATCGCCGTAAGCGGTCGCCGCCGGGCACGTGAGCCGCGCCTTACCGCCGACTTTCATCTTCTGCACGCCTTGCGTCCAGCACGGAATCACGCGATTGAGCGGGAACGTCGCCGGGCCGCCATGCTTTGCCGAGCTATCGAATTCGGTACCGTTCGGCAGCGTGCCGCGGTAGTTGACCTTCACGACGTCGGTTGCGACCGGTTGCAGGCCCGTGCCTTGCGTCAGATGTTCGACGACGACACCGGACGGCAGTTTTTCCGTGGTCGGCGCAGCGGCCATCGCGGTCGAGGACAGAACGGTTGCAGCCAGCAGAGCAACGAGTGATTTCAAAGCGAATCTCCAGTGGGGTGAGTCGGCTCATTGTAGCGGAGGATGTCGGCCGGGGTTAGCGATTGACGGCTGCGCTGAACCACCGTCACGGTTTCGCGGTCCACATGTAGATCCCGGCGAGCGCTTCGCCGGCGCGTGAATCCCATGCCATTGCCAGCAGAGCGCTTTCGATGACCGAGCCGGCCGATTCCGACGACCCCATCGCTGCATCCTCCGCCACGCCCGCCGGCACCGGCGAGCATCGCCGCGCGCCGCGGCACCGGCGCATCCCGCGCAGCCGCGCGCAACAGGCGCGGCTCGATGCCCGCGAACCCGCGTTCGAACCGCTGCCGTTTCCGTCCTACGCGCCGGACGAACCGGCCACGCGTCGTCCGTTCGCCGACAAACTCGACGCATGGTTCGCGCGGCGCAACTGGCAGGCCTTCGAATTCCAGCGGGAAGTCTGGCGCGACATCGCAGAGGGCGCGAGCGGTCTGCTGCATGCGAGCACCGGCGCGGGCAAAACCTGGGCGGTGTGGTTCGGCGCGCTGGCCACGTTCGCGAACGAAGCGGCGGCGTCACGCAAACAGCCGGCGCCGTTGACCGTGCTGTGGATCACGCCGATGCGCGCGCTCGCCGCCGACACCGCCAGCGCCTTGCAAAGCTCGGCGGTCGAACTCGCGATGCCGTGGAGCGTCGGACTGCGCACCGGCGATACCTCGTCGGCCGAACGCGAGCGCCAGAACCGGCGCATGCCGTCGGCACTCGTCACGACGCCCGAGAGCCTCACGCTGATCCTCACGCGCGCCGATGCGCGCGAGGTGCTGTCGCATGTACGGCTCGTGATCGTCGACGAATGGCATGAACTGCTCGGCAACAAGCGCGGCACGCAGACGCAACTCGCGCTCGCGCGACTCACGCATTGGCGACCCGGCTTGCAGGTGTGGGGCCTGTCGGCGACGCTCGGCAATCTGTCGTTCGCGGTCGACGTGCTGCTCGCGTCGGTCACGACACCGCGCGTCAGCGTACACGGCGCGCTTCCGAAGAAGCTGATCGTCGACACGCTCATTCCCGAGACGATTGAGCGCTTCCCATGGGGCGGTCATATGGGCATGCGCCAGGTCGATGCGGTCGCGAGTGCAATCGACACCGCGCGTACCTCGCTCGTGTTCACCAACACGCGCTCGCAATGCGAGGTGTGGTATCAGGCGCTGCTCGACGCGCGCCCTGAATGGGCCGGACTGATTGCGCTGCATCACGGCTCGCTCGATCAAACCGTGCGCGAATGGGTCGAACGCGGGCTGAAAAACGGTGCACTGAAAGTCGCGGTGTGTACGTCGAGTCTCGATCTTGGCGTCGACTTTCTGCCGGTGGAACGCATCTTCCAGATCGGTTCGCCGAAGGGCGTCGCGCGTTTGATGCAGCGCGCGGGCCGCTCCGGACACGCACCCGGCTTGCCGTCGCGCGTGACGATCGTGCCGACGCACGCGCTCGAACTGATCGAAGCGGCGGCCGCGCGCGAGGCAGTCGAACGACGGCAGATCGAAAGCCGCGATACGCCGGAGAAGCCGTTCGACGTGCTGGTTCAGCATCTCGTCACCGTGGCGATCGGCGGCGGCTTCGACGCGCGCGAACTATATGAAGAAGTTCTGCATACCTACGCATATCGGCATCTGACGCAGACGGAGTTCGACTGGGCGCTCGGTTTTGTCGAAGGCGGCGGCGCGACACTGCGCGCGTATCCCGACTACCACCGCGTCGCCCGCGACGAGGATGGGGTTTATCGCGTGCCGCGCGACGATCTCGCGCGCCGGCATCGCAACAACATCGGCACGATCGTCGCGAACGGCACGCTGAACGTCGCGTATCTGTCGGGCGGGCGAATCGGTGCAATCGAAGAATCGTTTATTTCACGGCTCAAACCGGGCGACGTATTCACGTTCGGCGGTCGCGCGCTCGAACTGATTCGCGTGCAAGACATGACCGCGTGGGTGCGACGCGCGCGTTCGTCGCGAGGCGCGATGCCGCAATGGGCCGGCAGCCGCATGCCGTTGTCGTCCGAGCTCGCCGACGCCACGCTGACGATGCTCGCGCGCGCCGCCCGCGGCGTCTACGACGAACCCGAAATGCGCGCGGTGCGCCCGTTGCTCGAATTGCAGAAGAAGTGGTCGGCATTACCCGAGCCTGGCGTACTCGTGATCGAATTGCTGAAGTCGCGCGAAGGGCATCATCTGTTCTGTTATCCATTCGCGGGGCGCACCGCGCATATCGGTCTCGGCGCGCTACTCGCGTGGCGCGTCGCGCGCGACAATCCCGGCACGTTTTCGATTTCGATGAACGACTACGGTTTCGAATTGCTGTGCGCACAGGCATTCGATTGGGACGCGCAATTGCGCAACGGTCTGCTCTCGCCCGCTGAACTCGATCACGACATTCTCGCGAGCCTCAATTCGTCGGAACTCTCGTTGCGGCGTTTTCGCGAGATTGCGCGCGTGTCGGGACTCGTATTTCAGGCGCATCCGGGACAGCAGAAAAGCGCGCGGCAATTGCAGGCATCGAGCGGGCTTTTCTACGAGATTTTTCGTCAGCACGATCGCGGCAATCTGCTGCTCGACCAGGCCGATACCGAAGTACTGCTGCAGGAACTCGACGTGCAACGCATCCGTCTCGCACTCGAACGAATGAATGCGAGCCGCGTGGTACTCACGCGTCCGAAGAAACCGACGCCGTTTGCTTTTCCGTTGATCGTCGGACGCCTGCGCGAAAAAGTGAGTACCGAGAAGCTCGCGGATCGCGTCGAGCGGATGCTCGCCGAACTCGAAAACGCGGCGCAACGATGAGGCCGACGTCGCTCGCGATCGCCCTTGCCGGACACATGCTCGTGCTGTCGAGCTTGCGCGCGAGCTTCGATCCGGTGATGCGCGCGCTCTTTATCGCCGACGCGCATTTCGGCAAGGACGCGGTGTTTCGCGCGCGCGGCATTCCGGTGCCGGCGGGATCGACCGCGGACAATCTGCGGCGTATCGATAGCCTGATTGCGCAGTTCGAGCCGGCGATGCTGGTGTTTCTAGGCGATCTGCTGCACGCACGCGAATCGCTGTCGACGCTCACGCTCGATGCGTTGCACGCGTGGCGCGCACGGCATCCGTCATTGCGCGTGGTGCTCGTCGAAGGCAATCACGACCGGCATGCGGGCGCGTTGCCGAGCACGTTGGACGTCGAGTCCGTACGCGAGCCATGGCGGCTCGGACCGTGGGCACTGTGCCATCACCCGCGCGCGATCGAGCACGCGTATGTGCTCGCCGGGCATGTGCATCCGGTCTACCGGATCGCGACGCGGACCGATTCGGTGCGGGTACCGTGTTTCCGTTTCGGGAGCGACTGCGGGGTGCTGCCGGCATTCGGGAGTTTTACCGGGGGCGCGAGGGAGACAGGACGGATCGCGGGGGAACGCGTTTTTCTGGTGGTGCAGGAGAAGGTGATCGAACTGAAGGGGTAAGTGGACGGGCGGAGCCGTCCACTTTGTGGTCTGTTTCGGTGTGCTTTTACTTCGCGAGGTCTCGGTTGACCTGGCTTTGACTTCGATGTGGCCGAGACCGCAGGCTGTTTGCCGCAACGCTCGATGACGGGTGGTGCGGAGGCCGGTTGGCGCCGGCCTCCGCACTCGTGGAAAGCCTCGTGTTGCGCGGGGCTTGCGCCATCGATCAGTGGTTGCCGCCGCCATGGCCACCGTTGCCGGAGCCACCGCCGTGGCCACCGTGGCCGGAACCGCCGTTGCCTTGGCCTCCGCCGTTGCCACCGTTGCCAGCACCGCCGCCACCGCCTTGGCCTCCGTTGCCGGAACCGCCATTGCCCTGACCGCCGCCGTTGCCGCCGTTTCCAGCGCCGCCGCCACCGCCATGGCCTCCGTTGCCGGAGCCACCGCTGCCCTGACCGCCGCCGTTGCCGCCGTTTCCGGCGCCGCCACCGCCGCCATGGCCTCCGTTGCCGGAACCGCCGCTGCCCTGACCGCCGCCGTTGCCGCCATTGCCAGCGCCCCCGCCACCTTGGCCGCCGTTGCCGGAACCGCCATTGCCTTGGCCACCGCCATTGCCGCCGTTTCCAGCACCGCCACCACCGCCATGGCCTCCGTTGCCGGAACCGCCGCCCTGACCGCCGCCGTTGCCACCGTTTCCAGCACCGCCACCGCCGCCATGGCCTCCATTGCCGGAACCGCCGCCCTGGCCGCCACCGCTGCCGCCGTTTCCAGCACCGCCACCACCGCCGTGGCCTCCGTTGCCGGAACCGCCGCTGCCCTGGCCGCCGCCGTTTCCACTATTGCCGCCGTTTCCAGCGCCGCCACTGCCGCCATGGCCTCCGTTGCCGGAACCGCCATTGCCTTGGCCGCCGCCGTTGCCGTTGCCGTTGCCGCCATTACCAGCACCGCCGTCGCCACCGTGGCCTCCGTTACCGGAACCGCCGTTACCCTGGCCGCCGCCTTTGCCACCATTACCGGCACCGCCATCACCACCATGGCCTCCGTTAGCCGGGCCACCGCTGCTTCCATGACCGCCATCGCCATTACCGCTATGGCCATGACCGCTGTCACCGTGACCACCGTCGCCATCGCCGCTGTGGCCGCTGTGGCCGTGGCCTCCGTCGCCGTGACCACCATCGCCGTCGCCACTGTGACCACGGCCTCCATCGCCGTGACCGCCGTCACCGTCGCCACTGTGGCCATGGCCTCCGTCGCCGTGACCGCCATCGCCGCTGTGGCCGTGACCGCCGTCGCCGTGGCCGCCATCGCCGTCGCCACTATGGCCATGACCACCGTCACCGTGACCGCCATCGCCGTCGCCGCTGTGGCCATGGCCACCATCTCCGTGACCGCCATCGCCGTCGCCACTGTGACCATGACCACCGTCACCGTGACCGCCATCACCGTCGCCACTGTGACCATGACCGCCGTCGCCATGGCCGCCATCACCGTCACCACTGTGACCGTGGCCGCCATCTCCGTGACCGCCATCGCCGTCGCCACTGTGACCATGACCACCGTCACCGTCACCGTGACCGCCATCACCGTCACCGCCGTGGCCGTGGCCATGTCCATGACCATGTCCGTGGCCATGCCCACCATCACCGCCATCGCCACCATCACCGCCGTTATCGCCACCACCGTTATCGCCGCCGCCGGGACCAGTGCCGCCACCGGTGCCGCCATTTCCAGGCCCGTCGCCGCCACCGTTGCCGGCGCCGTTACCGTTGTTATTCCCAGTACTACCCGACCCCAATCCGCCCGAGCCGGAATTCGCCGAGCTATTACCGTTGCTCGCGTTATTGCCGCTGCCCGCGCCCGGCGACGACGTCCCGCTACCCGCCTGCGAGGTCGATCCCAGCGCCGACGCGACGCCCGCGCCGCCAGCCGCCAGCAGTCCGCCGCCCTGCGAAGTGCAGCCGGGCCCTCCGCCCGACGGACACCCACCGCGCGCCTGCGCAACAACCATCGCGCCAGAATTGGCGGCCTCGCCGCCCGCGTCCCCTGCATTGGTCTGCGCGCCCGCCATCGCCGCATAAAGACTGACCGCGACCGCCAACGCCGCGCGCCGTGTCCCCAACCGCCACGCGTCCCCGCTTTGCTTTTTCATTTCTCTCTCCTAATTATTCCGTCTGCAACGACCGGTCCAAATAACGAGTGAATCTCCGCTTACTGGGAAAACGAAAATTCAAAGCCCAGCCGGTTTCGTTTCGTGCGCATTACCCCCGGTCGCACTAAACCCCTCTCTCGCGGAAAATCCCCGGTCCGATTTAGCGTATTTCGAGAGAATCGGCTGACTGTGCGCGGACATCGTCAATGGAACGGCACAGCGAAGCTTGATGGACACTGAAGTTATTCGTGCCGCATTCGGGTTACCGTGCGCTAGACCACGCAATGCAGTAGCGCCGGAACGCCCGGGAGAACGGCTGCCGTGGCCGATCCGGCATCATTCATCGATATATCGGCGGAAAAAGCAGATAAATCATTTCTTCAGACATTTAATTCGATTCATTACGCTCGCCGCACCCCAATCAGATAAAAATAAATTCATCATGGTTTTCTCGCATTAAAGCGAGTTTCTTATCAATCAGCCGTTTTATTCATGTGACTATCCGCACATAAAAAGGAAAATGCGAAACGCCGAATGAGCGTAATCCCACAGACACTCTTCACAAAAACATCGCATCGCGCGCGTGAATCGCCACGAGCCCGCACATCGCATTCGCCCCGTAAAAAATCGCTCGTACGGTGTGCGCTAACCCACACACGCCAGCCTCGCCAGATGCGCAGTTGCATGCGCAACACAACCGCAACACAGCCGGCAGAAAAAAGTACCCCGCGAAAAGCGCACCACGGAAAAGCGCGCCGTACACGCGCATCGCCCGCAAAGTGTCGCGACGCAACCACCAGCGCGGCACACAACCAACACTTGATCGCGCCAGCTTTTCCCGAAGCATTTCCACCATCCGGCGCCGCGCAGCCGATCTCATCGCACCGGCCGCCCGCGCAGGCCTGCCGCACGCGCCGTCGCGCCCGATCGTCGGTAGGCGCGGGTATACCTTTGTTTGACTTCGGCGCATCGCCCCGTTTACTGGACGCAGTCCAGGCTCTCAAACTGCTTTCATGCAGCGTCCGCCGTTTATTCTGGTCTGCTGATTACCGTCTGGCGGGCGTGCTCTCCTCTCCGACGAGGTACATCATGGTTACTGTCTCCAGCAGCGCGATCGACGAATTCAAATCCGGCCTGCGCGGCCAGCTTCTATTGCCCGACACGCCGGACTTCGACACCGCGCGCAGCATCTGGAATGCGATGATCGACCGCTCCCCCGCGATGATTCTGCGTTGCGCGGGCGTCGCCGACGTACGCCACGGCATCGCCTTCGCGCGCGACAACGGCCTGCCGCTCGCGGTTCGCGGCGGCGGCCACAACATCGGCGGTAGCGCGCTGTGCGACGACGGACTGGTGCTCGATCTGTCGGCGCTGAAATCCGTGCGCATCGATCCGCAAGCTCGTCGCGCGTACGTCGAGCCGGGCGCGACACTGCACGATTTCGATCATGAAGCGCAGGCGTTCGGACTCGCGACGCCGCTCGGCATCAACTCGACGACGGGCGTCGCGGGTCTCACGCTCGGCGGCGGCTTCGGCTGGCTCAGCCGCCGTTACGGCATGACGATCGACAACCTGCTCGCCGCCGACGTCGTCACCGCCGACGGCGAACTGCTTCACGCGAGCGCCGATCAGAACGACGACCTGTTCTGGGCGATCCGCGGCGGCGGCGGCAATTTCGGCGTCGTCACGCAATTCGAGTTCGCGCTGCACGAGGTCGGCCCGCTCGTCTACGGCGGCCTCGTCGTGCTGCCGCTCGCCGACGCGAAAGACGCGCTCGTCAAATATCGCGCGGCGACACCGGGCATGCCGCAAGAGCTGGCGGTGTGGGCCGTCGCGCGGCTCGCGCCGCCGCTGCCGTTCCTGCCGCCCGAGGTGCACGGCAAGCCGGTGCTGGTGTTCGCGATGTGCTACAACGGGCCGCTCGAAAACGGCGCGGCGGCGGTGGAAGCGGTGCGCGGTTTCGGCTCGCCGCTCGGCGAACATCTCGGCCCGATGCCGTACGAAATGTGGCAACAGGCGTTCGATCCGCTGCTCACGCCGGGCGCGCGCAACTACTGGAAGTCGCACAATCTCGCCGCGATCGACGACGGTCTGATCGACGCGCTGATCCACGCGATCGACACGTTGCCATCGCCGCAATGCGAGATTTTCTTCGGGCTGATCGGCGGCGAGACGCAGCGCGCGCCGGTCGATGCAACCGCCTATTCGAGCCGCGACACGCTCTACGCGATGAACGTGCACGGCCGCTGGGACGATGCGCGCGACGACGAACGCTGCATCGCGTGGGCACGCAACTTCTTCGATGCCGCGAAGCCCTTCGCGCTCGGCAGCGTGTACGTGAACTTCATGACCCAGGAGGAAGGCGGCCGCATCGGCGAGGCGTACGGGCCGAACTATGAACGGCTCGTCGCCGTGAAGAACCGCTACGATCCGCGTAACCTGTTCCATCACAACCAGAACATCCGGCCGACGGTTTAGCGGCACAGCGGGCAGACTGAGCTATAAAACGGGCGACGGACAAACCACCCTATTCGGCACGACGGCATCACGACACCACGGTGCGCCAGCCGCAACAGGCTCACGCTCACGCCCCTGCCCACGTCACTTTGCCCACAAGCGCCCGCCCACCTCACCTCGCCCGCCCATCGACACGCCGCTCCCCAAGGCAGCACGTCGATGGGCACACAACCTGCTATCTCATTGCCGACGCTCTTGCCCCACGAGCGTCGCGGCACCTCACCCGCAACGCGGCAATCCCGGCACGTGCGGAACCTCCGGCACGCAAATGTGCACAAACAGAGGCGGGCGACAACGCCGCACACTCCAATAACGATCAAAACGCGTTGGAAACGCAAAGGAAAACGACTCATGCGCAGACGACAGTTCATCACGACCGGCAGCACTGCATTGGCCGTCGCGGGCCTGAGCCTCACCGGTTGCACGACGACTTCGCCGTCCTCGGGCGCGTCGCCGGCGGCCAACGCCGGCAAACGCGACACGATCAACGCAGGCATCGACTCGACGCTCGCGCGTCTGTACGAAAACGTCGACGGCTCGCGCGACCTGGTCGCCAAAGCGCGCGGCGTGCTGGTGTTCCCGTCGGTGATCGCAGCCGGCTTCTGGGTCGGCGGACAGTATGGCGAGGGGGCACTGCGCGTCGGCGGCCGCACGGTCGGCTACTACAGCACACTCGCAGGATCGTTCGGATTGCAGATCGGCGCGCAGTCGAAGGCACTGGTGTTCCTGTTCATGACCCAGGAAGCGCTCGACGAATTCCTGCACAGCCAGGGCTGGGCCGTCGGCGCCAATGCGACGGTCGCGGTGCTGAAGGTCGGCGCGAACGGCGCGGTCGATACATCGACCGCCACCAGCCCGGTGCAGGCTTTCGTGCTCACCAACGGCGGCCTGATGGCCGGCGTCTCGCTCGAAGGGACGAAGGTGTCGCGGCTCATCATCTGAGTCGTCGCGCGGGAAGCGGCGCTCGCACGGGGCGGCGTGGCCGTGCCTTCGCGGCGCGCCCGCCTGCCGGAGCGGCGCGTGCAGCGCAGCGGCACCGCGCGGCAGCGCACTGCATCGCTCCGGTACCGCTCCACACCGCACTGCCCGCTCAGGTACCACACTGCTCCCCACACACGCACACGCGTCGCCTCCACCGCGCAACGCCCACCCACGTCGCCGGCGCCATTCACAGTCCTGCTGTAAAATCCGCGCCTTTCGCAAACCGTCCGCGTCCAGCGGACGTTTCTTTGGTGCAACGCGCGCCGCGAGGTAAAACCCTCCGCACTCGCGCGCACCGCCCGCATCGCGCTCGCGCGCCCATCCCGTAAACATGAACACCGCTAGTCCCGCTTCCGCCCGGCCCACGTGGCTTGCCGGCATCCGCAGCAACGTGCTCGCCGGCCTGACCTCGTCGTTTGCGCTGGTGCCCGAGTGCATCGCGTTCGCGCTGGTCGCGCATCTGAATCCATTGATGGGCCTGTATGGCGCGTTCTTCATCTGCACGATCACCGCGCTGTTCGGCGGGCGGCCCGGAATGATTTCCGGCGCGGCCGGCTCGATGGCGGTGGTGATCGTCGCGCTTGTGGTCGAACACGGCGCGCAATATCTGCTCGCCACCGTGATCCTGAGCGGCCTGCTGATGGTGCTGTTCGGCGTGCTGCGCCTGGGCAAGCTGATCCGTATGGTCCCGCATCCGGTGATGCTCGGCTTCGTCAACGGTCTCGCGATCGTGATCGCGACCGCGCAGTTCGCGCACTTCAAGGAAACGACGCCGCACGGCGAGCAATGGCTGCACGGCGGCGCACTCGCGACGATGGCCGCGCTCGTCGCGCTGACGATGGCGATCGTCTATCTGCTGCCGCGCGTCACGCGCGCGGCGCCGCCCGCGCTGGTGGCGATTCTCGGCGTCGGCATCTTCACGCAACTGCTGCATCTGCCGACGCGCACGCTCGGCGACATGGCGCACATCGCCGGCAATCTGCCGACGCTGCGTCTGCCCGAGGTGCCGCGGAACCTCGACACGCTGCAGATCATCCTGCCGTATGCGGTGCTGATCGCGATCGTCGGTCTGCTCGAAACGCTGTTGACCTTCAACCTGACCGACGAGATCACCGAAACGCGCGGTCAGCCGAACCGCGAATGCGTGGCGCTCGGCGCGGCCAATATCGCATCGGGTCTGTTCGGCGGGATGGGCGGTTGCGCGATGATCGGCCAGACCATGATCAATCTGAATTCGGGGGGACGGTCGCGACTTTCGGGAATCGTCAGCGGCGTGATGATCCTGCTGTACATCCTGTTTCTGTCGCCGCTGATCGAACGGATTCCGCTCGCGGCGCTGGTCGGCGTGATGTTCGTGGTCGCGCAGCAGACCTTCGCGTGGGGCTCGCTGCGCGTGCTCGGCAAGGTGCCGCGCAACGACGCGCTGGTGATCGTCGCGGTCACCGTGATCACCGTGTTTGCCGATCTCGCGATCGCGGTGATGTGCGGCATCGTCATCGCCGCGCTCAATTTCGCGTGGCAGCATGCGCGCGAAATTCACGCGCATGCCGAGCAGCGCGACGATCACAAAACCTATGTGCCGCGCGGTACGCTGTTTTTCGCGTCGACCGCGCGCTTTAACGAGCTGTTCGATCCGGCCCGGGATCCGCACAGCGTGACCGTCGATTGCAGCCATCTGCTGCTCGCCGATCATTCGGCGCTCGCCGCGTTGCAGGGACTCGCCGAGCGTTATCGCAAGGCGGGCAAGCAGTTGCGGATGAAGAACCTGTCGGAGCGCAACCGGCAACTGCTGAGCCGTGCGGGGATCGGCTTCGCGTGAGGGGCTGCGCGTGAGGCACTGCGCGGGTGCAGGCCGATCACGCACCGCGCCCACCCCAGCTTTTAACGCTGCTCCGGCAACGTAAACACCGCGATCGCCGCCGACAACTGCCCGGTCTGCACCTTCAGCACGTCGGCCGCGGCGCTCGCCTCTTCCACCAGCGCCGCGTTCTGCTGGGTCGTCTGATCCATGCTCGCGACCGCGATATTGACCTGCTCGATGCCCGAGCTCTGCTCGGCCGAGGCCGCGCTGATCTCGCCCATGATGTCGTTCACGCGCCGCACCGCCTGCACGACTTCCTGCATCGTTTCGCCGGCGCGTCCCACGTATTCCGAGCCGCCCGAAATCTGCGCGGCCGATTCCTCGATCAGCGTCTTGATCTCCTTGGCGGCCGCCGCGCTGCGCTGCGCGAGCGTGCGCACTTCGCCCGCGACCACCGCGAAGCCGCGGCCTTCCTCGCCCGCGCGCGCCGCCTCGACCGCCGCGTTCAACGCGAGAATGTTGGTCTGAAACGCAATCCCCTCGATCACGCCGATGATGTCGCCGATCCGATGCGACGACTGCGAGATGCCGCGCATCGTCTCGATCACCTGGCCGACCACTTCGCCGCCACGCGTCGCGGTCTCCGACGCGTTGTGCGCGAGCTGGCTCGCCTGCTTCGCGTTATCGGCGTTCTGGCGCACGGTCGCGGTGATCTGCTCCATGCTCGACGCGGTCTCGCCGAGCGCGGCCGCCTGCTGCTCGGTGCGGCGCGACAGATCCGAGTTGCCGGCGGCGATCTCGTTCGATACCGACGAAATCAGCGTCGCGCCGCCGCGAATCTGCTCGATCGCCTGCGCGAGACGCTGCTGCATCCGTTGCATCGCGGCGAGCAGGCTGGTGCCGTCGCCGGCCTTCGTCTCGACCACCACGTCGAGGTCGCCGTCGGCGATGCGCGACGCGATCTGCACCGCGTAGGCCGGTTCGCCGCCCAGTTGGCGCAGGATGCTGCGCAGAATCACGCCGATCACGACCGACACCAGCGCGCACAGCACCAGCGCCGCGATCACGTATTGCACGAGAGTCCGATAGAACACCGCGTCGATGTCGTCGATATAGACGCCGGTAACGAGCACCCATGCCCACGGCTTGTAGAAGCGCATGTAGTTGATCTTCGGCGCGAGGGCCGTCGAGCCCGGCTTCGGAAATTGCAAACGGACGACAGCCTCGCCGTCGCGTTGCGCGAGGTCCGAGCCTTCCTGGAACACGTGGCGGCCGCTCGGATCGACCACGCCGGTCATGTCCTGACCGACCAGCTCGGCGCGCACGCCGTGCATCAGCACCCGCGAGCGGCTGTCCTCGATCACGATGTAGCCGCCCGCGCCGTCGTAGCGCATCGCGCGCAGGTCGTCCATCGCCGCGCGCTGCGCGTCGGCGAGCGGCATCTTGCCGGCCGCGGCGAGCGCGTTATAGCGGTCGATCACGCTGTAGGCAACGCTGATCACGCTTCTCAGCTCGGCCTCGCGATCGGCGATCATCGTGTCGCGCGACTTGAACGCGCCCCACAGGCCAATCGCCAGAATCCCCATGCACATCACCGCGAGCGCGAGCCACAGCCGCACCTTCAGGCGAAACCGTTCCATCTTCCATACCCCTCGTAGTAGTCGGCGGCGCGCCGCGCAGGCGGAGGCCGCAAACGATTCATGTCGTTGCAGGGATTAACGGCGCGACGAGGGAAAACTTCAGGGACAGGACGAGCTTTGGGTGTCGGCAGGCGGGCGCCGCGTCACTCCGCCGGCAGCGTCAGCGCGGCGATCTCGCAGCGCGGCCATTGCCGCAGCAGCGCCGGCGCGAGCAGCAGCTTGGCCGCGCGCAGGCCCGCGCCCATCACGATCTGCGCGCGCTCCATCACCGCGGCGTCGACGAGGATGCGCCAGTCGGCCGGTAGCCCGAACGCGGTAATGCCGCCGAACTCCATGCCGCTGTGCTCGACCGCCGCCTCGCGTTTCGCGAACGACAGCCGCTGCGCGCCGAGCGCGGCCTTCACCGCGCCGTTGATGTCGAGCCGCCGCGAGCCGAGCGACACCAGCGCCGCGTAATGCTCGCCGCCGTCCTTCTTGTAGCGGATCACGATGGTGTTCGCGCAGTCTTCGAGGCCGAAGCCGTAGCGCTCGCTGAAGGCGGCGGTGTCGGACGCGTCGTCGGTGACGCGAAAGACCGTGATGCCCTGCGCCGGCAATTGTTCGATGACGTGCGCGGGCAGATGCGCGCCCCACTGTTCGGGCGCGATGAGGTCGAGTTGCGGGATGGATTCGTGCGAATGCATGGCAGGAAGAAGGCGACAGGAAGGTGATGGGAAGGTAGGAAGAACTCGCTGCATTCTAACGGCACGGACGCCGCCGGCGACGGTCGACGGCTGCCCGCGGCGGGTTGTGCGACGTGTCGCGCGCCGGCTTGCGCGACCCGCCGCGGGCCGCGCCGGTTAGCTTGTATAGTGACGGGCACAAGGTTTGCGAAAGGCACCGCAAGCGAACGCCAGCAAGGCGCCGGCACGGTACAGAAACAATCATGGACATCGACTCCCTCTCCCGCGAGAACCTCCAGCAGGCGGCTCGTCAGCAGGCCAACTGGGCCATCGGCGCACTGCGGCAGTTCTCCGACAACCGCTGTCCCGCGATGGCGGCGAGCATCGCGTTCTACGCGGCGTTCTCGCTCGCGCCGACGCTCGTGATGGTGATCGCGGTGGCCGGCTGGTTCTTCGGCCCGGCGGCCGCGCGCGGCGAACTGTACGGCCACATCAACGGCCTGATCGGCGACCAGGCCGCGGCCGGCGTGCAGACTATCGTCGAGAACGCCCATCACGCGGGCGCCAAAAGCGGCATCGCGACGCTCATCTCGTTTTCGTTGCTGGCGATCGGCGCGTCGGCGACGTTTTCGTCGTTAAACAGCGCGCTCAACATAGTGTGGCCGTACACCGGGCCGCGTACCTCCAGCGTATTCGCGATGGTGCGGGTGCGGCTGATCTCGTTCGGGCTGGTGCTCGGCGTCGCGTTCCTGCTGATCGTGTCGCTGGTGCTCGATACGGTGATCGTGTTCATCGGCAACTGGCTGTGGGGCAACTCGCCTTATGTGGTGATCGGCAATCTGCTGCAACTGGGCGTCGGGCTGTTGGTGCTGGTGTTCGCGTTCGCGGGCCTGCTCAAGTTCCTGCCCGATGCGCGCGTGCTGTGGCGCGACGCGCTGGTGGGCGGCCTCGTCGCGGCGGTGCTGTTCACCGCCGGCAAGAAGCTGTTCGCGCTCTATCTCGCGCATGCCGGCATGGCCAGCTCGTTCGGCGCGGCCGGCTCGCTGGCGGTGCTGCTGATGTGGCTGTACTTCTCGGCGGTGGTGCTGCTGCTCGGCGCGGAGTTCTCTGCGGCGCGCGGGCGGCTGCACGATCCGCGCGGCGGCTGGGGCATGCAGGCCGGCGCGCCGCCGGGCAGTCGCGCGAAGCTCGCGTCGGTGCTGGCGGCATCGACGGTCGCGGCGGATGCACCGACTCCCGATGCCGCCCGGCGCGCGAACGCTACGGCTAGCACGGCGGCCGCGGCCGCATTGGCGGCGAGCCCGGCCGATCCGACAGCGACATTGCGCAGCCCCGCCCGCTCGCTCACTTCCACGCACGCAAGCGCAGTGGAACTCGCCCGCAAGATGCTCGATGCCGAAGCGCAGGCCACCCGGATGGCCGCGTCGGCACTGGTCGAAGCGCGTCGCCAGGCGCAGGCCGCCGATCGCTACGTGCGGCGCAATCCCTGGACTTCGGTGGCGCTCGCGGCGGCCGCCGGACTGACCGCGGCGGCGGTGACAGCTGCGCGCCGGGGTGCGCAGAAGCGCTAAAAAGTCGCGTCGGTGCATAAGCGACCGATTCTGTCCAGCCTGTCTAGTCATCTAGTCAGCATGATTTTTTAGATTGTCACTAGAAAGTGAGCTGGACGACTAGACGACTAGATTACATTTTGCATTCAATTCACTGCTTGAAATGCAGTTGATCATTCGCCGACTATCAACGAATCAACAATAATGCGTGGCACACCAATAAATATTGCAAAAATAGAAATAATCGTTGATGAGCTTTAAATACAAGGCTTTGCGCGACTTGTCAGTTTTTGACGACACTCTTTTTTTTCCTGTTCTTAACGTTTGAAGCAGTGAGCTATTCTGCTTTCCGCAACAACGAACAATCATCTGCGTGGAGAATTGGATGAAACGAATCGCACTGTCTACCCTCTCGCTGGCGCTGCTCGGCGTCACCGGCATGGCACACGCGCAAAGCAGCGTGACCCTCTATGGCTTGATCGATGAATCGGTCCAGTACGTGAACAACGCGACGCCCCATGGCGGCAGCGTCGTGCAACTGTTTGGCGGCAACCTGCAAGGCAACCGTTTCGGCCTGAAAGGCACGGAAGACCTGGGCGGCGGCCTGAAGACGATTTTCCAGTTGGAAAACGGCTTTAACATCAACAACGGCGCCCTGTCGTCGAGCGGCACCATCTTCAATCGTCAGGCTTACGTCGGTCTGGCAAGCGACCAGTTCGGCACGTTCACGGCTGGCCGTCAGTACGACCCGCTGGTCGACATGATCCAGCCGCTGACGGGCGACAACTACTTCGGCAGCACGTTCGCAACGCCGGGTGACGTCGACAACAACGACAACAGCTTCCGCGTCAACAACTCGCTGAAGTATGTTTCGCCGGTGTGGTCGGGCTTCCAGGTCGAAGGCATGTACGCACTGGGCGGCGTCGCAGGTTCGACGGGTTCGGGCCAAACGTGGGCAGGCGCGGCAACCTATGCAACGGGTCCGTTCAGCGTCGCGGCAGGCTACCTGCACGCAAGCAACGCGAACTCGCTGGCTACGCGTACGGCAGCAGGCGGCTGGGCCGGTACGGCAGGCGGCACGTTCGACACCGCTTTCCCGGGTAACGCAGGCATCAACGCGGCCTATTCGTTCTCGAAGGCAATCGGCATCGCTTCGGCAGCGGTTCAGTACGTGGCGGGTCCGTTCACGGCTAACCTGAGCTACAGCAACGCACAGTACAAGCCGGATGCGCAATCGGGCTTCGAGACGACGCAGAAGTTCAACGTCGGCCGCGCATTCCTCGGCTACCAGATCACGCCGGCAGCACTGCTGGGTCTCGGCTACGCCTACACGCGCGGCACGGGCGACGCAACGGCGACGTACAACCAGGTTTCGCTGGGCGCGGATTACTCGCTGTCGAAGCGTACGGACTTCTACGCAGTCGGCGCATGGCAGCACGCCAGCGGCGAACAGCGCGATCCGACGACCGGCGGCCTCGTGTCGGCAACGGCTTCGATCGGTTCGTACGGCAACCAGTCGAGCACCGACAACCAGGTCATGGTCAGCGTCGGTATCCGTCACAAGTTCTAATCGGACTGTCGAACGGATCTGCTACGCAGCTGACGAGCTGCGTAGCGGTCGAAAAGCCAGCCAAAGGCATTGCCGATGGCTGGCTTTTTTTCGTCCTGAGGTTTGGGCGGCGGGTGGTGCGCGACGTGTAGTGAGGTGTGAAGCGCGAGCTTGTGATGCCCGGCATGGTGGACATGGTGCGGCGCGCTTCATGTTCCATGACGCGAGCCTGTGACCACGCTGCGCGCCCACCCAGGACGCGTCAGACGCCTCCAGCGCCTCTCCCTTTAGCGCCGCTGCGCCTTGCCTCTCTCCGCCTGCGCGAGCGTCTGCGCGGGCGCCAGATCACGCTCGTGCTCGATACCGTCGGCGTCGACCGGTGCGTGATACAGCACCAGCGCATGCTCCGACTGCACCGGCGGCGCGTTCAGCGACTGCTGCCAGTCCGGATCCGGAATCTCGGCGAACACCTGCCGCAGGCGCTCGCCCCACGTGCGGTGAAGCATGTCGAAGTACGCGTTGTCGCGATCGATCGACACGAAGCGCGTGACGCGCAGCGCATCCTTCTCGTACACCAGCAGATCGAGCGGCAACCCCACCGAGAGGTTCGAGCGCAGCGTCGAGTCCATCGAGATCAGCGCGGACTTCGCCGCTTCGTCGAGCGGCGTGGACGGCGTCAGCACGCGGTCGATGATCGGCTTGCCGTACTTCGCCTCACCGATCTGGAAATACGGATTCACCGCCGACGCCTCGATGAAATTGCCGGCAGCATAGATCATGAACAGGCGCATCCGGTTGCCCGCGATCTGCCCGCCGAGAATGAAGCTGCAATTGAAGTCGACGCCGAATTGCTGCAGCGCCTCGGCCTCGCGCTCATGCACGCGCCGCACCGCGCCGCCGACCACGCGCGCCGCGTCGGCCATCGTCGGTACGCTCCAGAGCGTCGGCTGGGTCGGATCGGCGGGCTCGGACAACTCGTGCACCACCGCCTGCGTGAGCGACAGGTTGCCGGCGCCGAGCAGCACCAGCAGGCGCTCGCCGGGCTCCTCGAACACCGACATCTTGCGCGCGGTGCTGATGTGATCGACGCCCGCATTGGTACGCGTGTCGGAGAGGAACACGAGGCCGTCGTCGACGGCCATCGCTACGCAGTAAGTCATGAGGAATCCACAGAAAGCCAGAGAACGGCGCTATTGTAATGCGGCGCACACGCGCCTTTTATCCGTGTTTACGGCCTTTTTGCGGCCTTTTTTACCGCCTCTTTTGCAGATTTTTTCGGCCCTTGAGCGCTTCGGAACTTCGGCACTTCGACGGGACGCCTGCCTGTCTTCAGGCTTGCCGACCCGTGTCCGATCATCAGGAATGTTAAATGGCGGCGCGCGCGAATGACTCGATCTATTTCCGGACTCATCACCCACCACGCGCCGTCCGCGCGCCGCCCCGCCGTTACTGCGTGAGCTGAGCGCTAACCGTCACCGCCACATCCAGCTCCTCTTCGAGCCCGCCGATGCGCCGGCCGCGTACCGGTGCCGCCGCTTCGTAGTCGCGCGCGACCGCGAGCCGGCAGTAGATCTCGCTCGCAAACGCCGCATGCGTGACGTCGATCGAAATCCAGCCCTTGCCTTCGAGCCATACGTCGACCCACGCATGGCTCGCACCGTGGTTGACCTCGCCGGGTTCGATATAGCCGCTCACGTAGCGCGCCGGCACGCCGCGCGCGCGGCAGCACGCGAGCATCAGATGCGCATGGTCCTGGCACACGCCGTTGCCGAGCGCGAGCGCCTCGGCGGCCGTGCTCGTCACCGCGGTGATGCCGGGCCGGTACTGCACGCGCTGCACGATCTGTTCGGACAGCGCGATCAGACTTGCCTGGCTCGCGAGATTCGGCACCGACGCGGCCAGTTCGCGAATCGCCGCGTCGGCGTCGGTCAGGCGCGTCGCGCAGGTGAAATGCTCGAGCGGGATCGGCCCGGGCGGCTCGCGCAGCACGCCGTCGACGAGCGGCATCGTGTCCACCTCGCCCGACACGCGCAGATGGATCTCATCGTGCGGCTTGTTGATGACGAGCGTATGCAGCACGTTGCCGTACGCGTCGAGTGTGGCGTCGAGCTTGCCCGGCGCGTCGATGTTCCAGCGCCGCACCGTCTGCGCGGCGCCGCTCGCCGGCGTCAGGCGCAGCTGCTGGATCGAATAGTGGACCGTCGCTTCGTAGCGGTAGGAGGTGTCGTGGCGGATCGTCAGATTCATGGGAAAACTCCGTCAGGCGACTGGCAGCATCAGATAGGTACGCGCCACCAGATTGCCCAGCTCGAACACGCGAGCGAGGAACTGCGTCAGATAGGCGTGCAAACCGCTTTCGAAAATCTGCCGGATGTCGGCATACAACAACTCGGCGCGCAGCTTGCCGGCGAAACGCTCGCACTGGTTCGAACCCGAGGTGCGCAGCATCTCGAGATTGCTGCACACGCCGTCGAGCGACGCGAGCAGCGAGCGCGGCATCTGCTGGTTGAGGATCATCAGTTCGACCACGCGCGCGGGCGTCACGACGTCGCGATACACCTTGCGATAGATTTCGAGCGCCGACACCGAACTGAGGATCGAGGTCCAGTAATAGAAGTCTTCGAGCTGGCGCGCGGCGTCGCGCGAATTCGGCTCCACGTTCGCGAACCGCACGTCGAGAATCCGCGCGGTGTTGTCGGCGCGCTCCAGATAGGTGCCGAGCCGCGTGAAGAAGAACGCGTCGTCCTGCAGCGCGGTGCCGATCGACACACCGCGCGACAGATGCGAGCGGAACTTGACCCACTCGAACAGCGCGCCCGGATTGCTCCCAGCCTGCCCCGACGACAGACGCTCGTTGAATTCGAGCCACGTGTCGTTGATGGTTTCCCACCACTCGGTCGTCAGCGTGCCGCGCACCGCGCGGGCGTTTTCGCGCGCGGCCTGCAGACACGAGTGGATGCTCGACGGATTGCTCGCGTCGGCGACCATGAAGTCGAGCACGTGGTCGCGCGTCGGTTCGTCGTAGCGCTGCGCGAACGCGCTTTCGAGCTCGGAGATGCGCAGCACCGAGCGCTGCGCGCGGGCCTCCTGTTCGGGCGTCTGCGGCAGCAGCTGCGCCTTGAGGTTGATGTCGAGCATGCGGGCGGTATTCTCCGCGCGCTCCATATAGCGGGCCATCCAGAAGAGGTGATCGGCGGTTCGGCTAAGCATGGCGGCGTTCCATATCTGAGATCTGGGCGCGCGGGTCTTCGTCCATGTCGAGCGAAGCTCCGCGCGGATTATCCGTGAGCGCCGGCGGCGTGCGGCGTGCCGCGTCAGGCGTATCCGGTTGCGTGCGTCGCGCTTGCCGAGGCCCGATGACGGCCTTGTACGGCCTCATGCTCATGGCTCGTCATAGCGCCGTGATACAGCGCTATAGCGGCCCTGGCGGCCTCGGGCAGGCGCGGCGGCAACCGCGTCAGTCGACCATCCACGTGTCCTTGGTGCCGCCTCCCTGCGATGAATTGACCACGAGCGATCCTTCCTGCAACGCGACGCGCGTGAGGCCGCCCGCCACCATCGTGGTGGTCTTGCCGGACAGCACGAACGGCCGCAGATCGATATGGCGCGGCGCGACACCCGACTCGACAAAGGTCGGACACGCGGACAACGCCAGCGTCGGCTGCGCGATATAGCCGGCCGGCCGCGCGATCAGCCGCTCGCGAAACGCCTCGATCTCCGCGTGGGTCGACGCGGGGCCGACCAGCATCCCGTAGCCGCCCGCGCCGTGCACTTCCTTGACGACCAGCTCCGGCAGATGCGCGAGCGTGTACGCGAGGTCGTCGGGCTTGCGGCACTGGTAGGTCGGCACATTGTTCAGAATCGGCTTTTCGCCGAGATAGAACTCGATCATGTCCGGCACGTACGGGTAGATCGATTTGTCGTCGGCGATACCGGTGCCCATCGCGTTCGCGAGCGCGACGCGGCCGGCACGATACGCGGTCAGCAGGCCCGGCACGCCGAGCGCCGAATCCGGACGGAACGCGAGCGGGTCGAGAAAGTCGTCGTCGACGCGCCGGTAGATCACGTCGACGCGCTTCGGCCCCTGCGTGGTGCGCATGAACACGTAGTTGTCGTCGACGAACAGATCCTTGCCCTCTACCAGTTCGACGCCCATCTGCTGCGCGAGAAACGTGTGTTCGAAATAGGCGGAGTTGTACATACCCGGCGTCAGCACGACGACGACCGGATCGTCGACGCCCCCGGGCGCGACCGAGCGCAGCGTATCGAGCAGCAGATCGGGATAATGCGCGACCGGCGCGATGCGGTTCTGCACGAACAGTTCGGGAAAGAGCCGCATCATCATCTTGCGGTTTTCGAGCATGTACGACACGCCCGACGGCACGCGCAGATTGTCTTCGAGCACGTAGAACTCGCCGGCGTCGCCGGCGCGCACCACGTCGACGCCGGCAATATGCGCGTAAACACCGAGCGGCACGTCGACGCCCTGCATCTCCGGACGATACTGCGCATTGGTATAGACCTGCTCGGCCGGCACGATGCCCGCGCGCACGATGTTGCGCTCGTGATAGACGTCGTGGATGAACAGATTGAGTGCCTGCACGCGCTGTCGCAAACCGGCTTCGAGCGTCTGCCATTCGGTGCGCGGAATGATGCGCGGAATCAGATCGAACGGAATCAGTCGCTCGGTACCGGACAGGTCGCCGTTCACCGCGAAGGTGATGCCGACGCGCCGGAACAGCAGGT
This sequence comes from Paraburkholderia antibiotica, assembly GCF_012927125.1. Taxonomy (GTDB): domain Bacteria; phylum Pseudomonadota; class Gammaproteobacteria; order Burkholderiales; family Burkholderiaceae; genus Paraburkholderia; species Paraburkholderia antibiotica. Next base: position 53,710 of record NZ_JABBFZ010000021.1, on the reverse strand, counting down.
CCGCTTCCGCACGCTTGCGTGCGATCGCCTCGTCACCCTGCCGCGCCAGCCATCGCTCGAAGCGCGCGTAATGCGGCCGTACGCCATCGTCATGATGGCGCATCTCGTCATAGCATCGCATCTCAGCCCCACTCTTGTTTTGTCAAATAGAAGGCGAATGCCATGCGCATTCGGAATTCACACTCGATCAAGCAAGCGTTATGCCATTGAACCTGTCGTGCGATCGCGCACCGCCATGCACGCAAACGGCGCATGCGGATGGCCTCGTATCGCATCGACCGATCTGTCATGGATCATGATGCGCCACCACGGTGCGTATGCGCCATCAGGGCACACACTATGAGATGACGCGCGTTGTTTCGCGGGTGGTTTCAAATCGCGGACCTCGTTTTTCAGGCCTGCTTCAGAACCCGCTTCAACGTCCGCTTTAAAACCCACTCCGCAGCGCGCGCATAAAAAATCCCCGTGGATTCGCATCCACGGGGATTTCGCTTTACCTGCATGCAGGCGCTAAGACAAGCACTCAAACGTCAGGCAACGGTTAAACCTTCAAGGCCAACAAGCTGCCCGCGCGCGAGTCGCGCAAGCGTCACGCTCAGGCTGCTGCCGCGTCCTTCAGCTTCTTCAGCGCACGTGCCTTGATGCGCACGCTTGCCGGCTTGGCCGGGAACCAACGCTCTTCACCCGTGAACGGGTCCTTGCCGAAGCGCTTCTTCTTCGCCGGCACAGCCTGCACGACGATCTTCAGCAGACCCGACAGCGTGAATTCGCCAGCGCCCTTCTTGTGCACCGAGCCGAGGATCGTGTCTTCGAGCGCGGCCAGCACCGCCTTGGCGGTCTTCGGTTCCACCGCGGCACGTTCAGCAACGTGCGCTGCCAACGAGGCCTTCGTGAAGGTGTCCTTGATCGGCGACGGTGCGCCAGACGCCTTCACGGCGACCTTCTTGGCTGCGACGGCTTTCTTCGCCGGAGCTTTCTTTGCAGCAACTTTCTTGGTCGGAACCGGGGCAGCCTTCTTGGCCACCTTTTTTGCGGAAGTCGGCATGTTTCTCCTACCTGTTGTGGTCAGTGAATTGCACGAAGCGCACACGGTATGCGCACGCTTCAACGCCGGATTCTACAAGCGCTCAAGCGATTTGCGCGACTCTTTTATGTATCGATGGCCAGGTTTGTTGCGCGGCGCTGACTGCCCGACGCGTTTTAGTGCCTGTTTTAGCGGGTAAAACGCGTACCTCACAGTCTTTAACATGCACACGTAACCCACGTTACAGTTCGTTTCGGCGGGCTTTTCGGCTGGCGTTTCGTGCCGCTCGTGCGAGGTTGCCGGGAGCTTTTCGCCCCTTGAATCATGGCACTTTTGTCATTTTTGAACGCCGCCCGGCGCTCGACGCGATGCCGACGCGACACCAACGCGACACCAGCGCGTTGCCTTCGCGAGGCTTGCAGCATGCTTTATTTCAGCGTGCCACGCGCGACAGGATGTCGCCGAGCGTCGTCAACGCGGTGTCGATGTGCTCGACCGCGATGCTGCCGTAGCCGAAAATCAGCCCCGGCTGCGGCACACTTTTGCGATAAAACGGCGCGAGTCCATAGAGACCGATCGACGCCTCGCGCGCCGCGGCGACGAGCGCCGCTTCGCCGAGCGACGCCAGCGGCCCCTTCAATTGCGCGGCCATATGAATGCCGGCGGTCGGCACGATCGGCTCGAACCAGCGCGCGAGACCGCCTTGCAGATGTTCGAGCAGCATCGCGCGCCGCGCGGCGTACGCCTTGTGCATGCGCCGCAGATGCCGCGCGAAGTCGCCGTTCAGCATGAACGACGCGAGCGCGGTTTGCGTCAGCGTGCAGCCGTGGCAATCGGCGATCTGCCGCGCTTTCAGCAGCGGAGCATGCAGCGACGCCGGCGGCACCACGTAGCCGATCCGCAGCTCCGGGAAGATCGTTTTCGAAAACGTGCCGACATAGGCGACGAGGCCGGCGCGATCGAGGCTTTTCAGCGGCTCCATCGGCCGGCCTTCGAAGCGGTACTCGCAGTCGTAGTCGTCCTCGATGATCACCGCGCCGCGCTTTTGCGCCCACTCCAGCAGCTCGACGCGACGCTCGAGGCTCATCGGCATGCCGAGCGGAAACTGATGCGAGGGCGTCACGTAGACGAGCCGCGCCTTGTCCGGCAGCTTGCTGACCACCAGCCCTTCGCGATCGACCGGCACCGGCACGACGCGCGCGCCGCTCGCCGTGAAGCAGGCCTGCGCGGGCGGATAGCCGGGATCTTCGATGGCCGCGATATCGCCGGGTCGCAGCGTGATGCGCGCGAGCAGATCGAGCGCGTGCTGCGCGCCCTGCGTGACGATCACGTCCTCCCAGTTACTCGACACCGCGCGATTGAACGCGAGGTAGCGCGAGATCGCGAGCCGCAACTGCTGGTCGCCGGCGGCCTCGCGATAGGTGCCGGGCGTGCGCGTCTGCGCGCGCAACGCGTGATTGACGCAGCGGCGCCACACGTCGAACGGAAACAGCGCCTTGTCCGTCGCGCCGCCGATGAAGTCGAGCGGCGACGCCACCGACGGCCGCGGCAACGGCAGGCTGTCGGGCATCTGCTCCCACAGCGGCTGCGCCCGCGCGGCGGCCTGCGTTTTCGCCGCCGCCCGCTCGCGCGAGTTGTCCGCCGCGCGCGCCTGCGTGGAACGCTCGGCGGGCAGCCGTTCGAGTCCATCGGCGACGAAGGTGCCCGAGCCGGCGCGCGCGCTCAGATAGCCTTCGGACAGCAGCCGCTCGAACACGTCGAGCGTGGTCTTGCGCGAGACGCCGAGCTGCGTCGCGAGATCGCGCGTGGATGGCAGGCGCGTACCGCCGGCAAGACGCCCTTCGAGAATGCCGGCGCGCAACTGCCGATAAATCTGTCCGGACAGATCGTGATGGCCTTCGATCGCGATGTGAATGTCCATTCGGGGTGGCTACCTCAAATAACGGCGAAATGGTTATTTCGAACGACCAGTGACGACCGTAAGCTTACCTGCACGGACGCCCTTGCGGGCGCATCCCGACACTGACAAGGACTCTTTATGCAAGTACGTCTCGACTTCTACAAAGCCTGCCCGGGCGGCACCCGCGCAATGCTCGCGCTCGAGGAAACCATCGGCAAAAGCAGTATCGACAAGACGCTCGCGGAGCTCGTGCGGATTCGCGCGTCGCAATTGAACGGCTGCGCGTTCTGCCTCGACATGCACGTGAGCGACGCGCGCCAGCACGGCGAAACCGAACGACGTCTCGCGACGATCGCCGCATGGCGCGAGGCACCGTTTTTCACCGCGCGCGAACGCGCGGCGCTCGAATGGACCGAAGCGGTCACGCTGGTCGCGCAAACGCGCGTGCCGGACGACGTGTGGGAAGCGGTCAAACCGCATTTCAGCGAGCAGGAAATCGGCGACCTGACGCTGCTGATCGTGGCGATCAACGGCTGGAACCGGATTGCGGTGTCGTTCAGGAAGCTGCCGGAGTAAGCGACACCTGGCGGCACCAGGTGGTACCAAGCGCCACCAGGCAGCGTGCGGCGGACTTCAGAAAATCACGGAGACCGCGACCGCGAGCCAGATCGCGGCCACGCCGCCAAGAAACAGATGCCGCGCGATGCGCACGCGCACGTCGCTGGTTTCCGGCTCGACGGGGCTCGTCGCCATCCACGGCACGAGACCGAGGCACGCGAAGCCAGTCAGCGCGAGCACCACGACCACGACGTCGGCCGCGCGCCACGCGGTCGGCTCATACATACCCCAGTAGCCGAGAAAGACGATACCGATCGAGAACACGGTTGCGGAAGCGGCGCTGAGCGCCGGCACCGAGCCGGTGGGAGTGCGCATGCTTCACCTCCGATCGTTGAACGACGACGCCGGGCGCATCCGCCCCGCTCACCGCGCCTCGGTATCGCCGTCGCGGCAAACCGTCAGGACGTACGGGACTGGCGCGCTTCGTAGGCTTTCAGATGACTATAGGCGATGCGCAGCAGCGACAGCCCATGCTCGCCCTTTTGCGCATCGCCGCCGCGCGCGATCAGATCGCCGAGGATGTGATCGGCCTCGGTATGCGAGCGGTTTTCGACGTCGCGCAGCATCGACGCGGTCAACGCCGACGGCTTCAGCAGCATCTGCGTGGCGCGCGCGTCGAACTCCACGTCCATCGTGAAGCCGTTGTGCTCGGCGACCGCGCGACACTCGCCGAGCAGGTTCTCGACGAAGCGCTTGCCGTCGGGCGCAGCCAGAATATCGCCGACCGAACCGCGCATCAAGCAGGTACTGCCCGCCAATGTGGCCAGGAACACCCATTTTTCCCACATCCGCAGCAGGATGTTGTCGCTGACCGCGACATCGAAACTCGCGCCGGACATCGCGTCGGCGATCGCCTGGGTGCGCTCGGAGGTGCCGCCCGTCAGTTCGCCGAACGTAATCGCCTGCATGTCGTTCAGATGCACGATGTGCTGCTCGGCGTTGAGCGTCGCGGCGATCACGCACTGGCCGCCGAGCACGCGCTCCTTGCCGAAGCGCGCGGTCAGCACGTCGACATGGCGCATGCCGTTGAGCATCGGCAGGATCACCGTGGACTCGCCGACCAGCGGCGCGAACGAGTCGATCGCGTCGTCGAGACTGTAGGCCTTGCAACTGAGCAGCACGAGATCGAACGGCTCGGTGGCGACGCCCGCGAGGATCGTCTTCACGTCGCGCAGTTCGAGATTGCCGCGCGGGCTCTCGATGACGAGGCCGTCGCGCCGCAGCTTTTCCGCGCGGCCTGCGCGCACGAGGAAGGTCACGTCCTGACCCGCCGCCGCGAGACGTCCACCGAAATAACCGCCTACCGCGCCCGCCCCTACTACCAGAATTCGCATCTTGAGCCTCTTGAAAGATTTCGATCTTGCCGACCGTCGGTCACACGCGTCGACCGGCGCCGCATCCTTATGATGCCGCTTATCGCTGAAGACGGCAGCGACGATGCCAGCCAGGCGACGCGTGTTCAGGAATGTAGCAAAGATTGAAACCTGCTTGAAACCAGCTCTCGGGCCCGAGGCAGGTGGGCAAGCATGCCGCATCGGGCTTCCCAAACTAAAACTAGCGCAACGCAATGCGTCGGCTCCGGGCCCCCTCGCTTCACCGCCCAGCCGCCGCCACCGTCTCGCCCTGCTCCCAGCCACCGCCGAGCGACCGGTACAACGCAATCGCCGACAACGCATGTTCGCGCCGCGCCTGATTCAACGACTCCGAGTCGCGCAGATACGCCTCCTGCGCGGCGAGCACGTCGAGGAAGCTTGACGCGCCGCCCTTGTACAACTCGGTCGACAGACGCAGCGCGTGATTCGACGCATCGAGCGCGCCGCCCAGCCGCTCGACCTGCACCGCGCCGCTGACGAGATCGCTGCGGTTATCCTCGATCTCCTTCAGCGCCTGCAGCATCGTCTGCTGCAAACCGAGCTGCGATTCGCGCATGCGGCTTTCGCTCGCGTCGATATTCGCGGTGATGCGCCCGGCGTTGAAAATCGGGCTCGTCGCATTCAGCGCGGCGCTGAACAGATTGTCGGTCAGCGTCGGCAAGCCGAGATACGACGACGCGAGCAGCCCATTCGTCAGATTGATCCTGAACTGCGGATAGCGCTGCGCTTTCGATACCCCCACCTCCGCCGCGCGCTGTTCGACCAGCGCATACGCTGTGCGCACATCAGGCCGGTGCAGCAGCGCCGCGGACGGCAAGGTCTGCGGCGCGCTTTGCGCGGGCACCGGAATCGCGCGCGCGTCGCCGAGCACGAGTGTGTCGACGCTCTCCGGCGTGCGCCCCGAATAGACCGCGATCAGACTCAGTTGATGCTGCACCGCCGACTGCATGCGCGGAATCTGCGCCTGCAAATCCTGCAGCTGATTCTGCGCACGCGCGACGTCGAGCTGCGTCGACAGTCCGTAATGCAGGCGCTCCTGCGTAAGCTTCAGCGCGCGGCTGCGGATCTGCTCGTTATCGCCAAGGATCTGCAATTGCGCCTGCGCCCAGCGCAGATCGATGTACGCGGCCGCCGCATTCGCGGCGAGCGCGAGCCGCAACTGGTTCAGCGCGGCCTCGCGGCCGGACACCTGCGCCTGCGCGGCCAGCACCGCGAGACGCTCGCCGCCGAATACGTCGGGCGTCCAGCTCGCGGCGAGTCCGAAGCCGGCCTGCCGCACGTAGCCGAGCGGCGGCGGCGTGTTCTGCCGTTCCGTCGACGCGCCGGCGTTCGCGTTCAGCTCGGGCAGCAGCGCCGCGCGATTCTGCGTGACCAGGTCCTGCGCCTGCTTCACACGTTCGACGGCCGCCTGCACGTCGAGATTGCCGGTGAGCACCGACTCGACCAACCGATGCATGACCGGGTCGCCGAACTGCGCCCACCACGCGTCGGCGCTCACGTTGTCCTGCGGCGCGTCGACGCTCCACGCGGCCGGCGCGAGCGTCTTCACCGTCTGCGGCAAATCCGCGTGCGTGGCCGGCTGCACCGCGCAGGCCGCGAGCGCGAGCCATGCGACGCTCGCCGCCAACTTCATCACGATCCGTTTCATGTCGGTCTCCTAGTGGGATTCGGGCGGCGGCGCGGTATTGCCGAACGGGCGCGAAAACAGCACGCTCAGCAGACCGACCACGAAACACAGCGACACGGCGAGGAACGCGTCGGAGAAGGCCTGCACCAGCGCCTCACGCATCACCAGCGCATGCAGTTCGCTGAGCCCCGCGTTCGCGGCGTCGAGCACGTTGCCGCCGATTGCCGCCAGATAGTCGGCCTGCTTGTGCAGGATCGCTTCGACGGCCGGACGGCCCGCGCTCAGATGCTCGTCGAGTCGTTCGTAGTGCAGGTTCAGCCGGTCGTTCAGCATCGTGCTGCTGACCGCGATGCCGATCGCACCGCCGAGGTTGCGCATCAGATTGAACAGTCCGCTCGCGGAGCGCAGCCGCGAAGGCGGCAACGCGCCAAGCGCCATCGTGACGATCGGCGGAATGCAGAACTGCTGGCCGATGCCGCGCAGCGCCTGCGGAATCAGCAGTTGCTGCCAGCCCCACTGGTTCGTCAACGGCACGTACAGATAACAGCCGACACCGAACAGCACGAGCCCGAACACCATCAGCATGCGCATATCGACGAAACGCGCGAGCGTCGAATACGCGGCTAGCGCAAGCAGCTGGAAACAGCCGACCGACAGCAACGCGAGCCCGATCTGCAACGAGTCGAAGCCGCGCACACGCGCGAGAAACACCGGCGTCAGAAACACCGTGCAGAAAATGCCGATGCCGGTGATGAACGACAGCAGACTGCCGATCCCGAAGTTGCGCACCGCCAGCGCGCGCAGATCGACGATCGGTTCCTTCGCGGTGTACGCATGCACGAGGAACAGAAAGCCGCAGATCGCCGCGACCCACGCGCACAGCACGATCACGTCGTCGCCAAACCAGTTCTTGCGCGGCCCTTCCTCCAGCACGTATTCGAGGCAGCCGAGAAAGCCCGACATCAGCAGAATGCCGAGATAGTCGCCCTTCTTCAGCAGCGACAGGTCCACCTTGTCGATATGCACGTACTTCGGCACCAGCAGCGTGACGGCGACGCCCGGCACGAGGTTCAGATAGAACAGCCAGTGCCACGACCATTGCGACGTAATCCAGCCGCCGATCACCGGACCGATGGTCGGCGCGAGCGACGCCAACGCGCCGATCGTGGTCGATGCGATCAGGCGCTGCTTGCCGGGGAACAGCACGAACGCGGTGGTGAACACGGTGGGAATCATCGCGGCACCGAGCGCGCCTTGGAGACCGCGAAACAGGATCATCGAGTTGATGTCCCATGCGAGCCCGCACAGCATGCTGGTGACCGTGAAGCCGAACGCGGAAAACGTGAACAGCCAGCGCGTCGAGAACACCCGCGTGAGCCAGCCGGACATCGGGATCACGATGATCTCCGCGATCAGATACGAGGTCTGCACCCACGAGAGTTCGTCCTGGCTCGCGGACAGTCCGCCGCCGATATCGCGCAGCGACGACGCGACGATCTGGATATCGAGCGTCGCCATGAAAAAGCCGACGCACATCAGCGCGAACGCGAACACCTTGGTGCGGGTCGGCTGGTCGGCGGGATTGTCGGGCAGGTTGACGGGAGCGTGGTTCATGATCGGCTCATCCGCGCGCGTTCGCGCTGCCCGCATCTACATGCACCTTCACGGTCGCGGACAGGCCTGGACGCAGCACGCCCTGCATGTCCTTCGGCACGTCGAGACGCACGCGCACCGGCACGCGCTGCACGATCCTGGTGAAGTTGCCGGTCGCGTTTTCCGCCGGCAACACGCTGAAAGTCGCGCCGGTCGCCGGCGCCAGACTCTCGACCACGCCGTGCAACTTCGTGCTCGACGCGTCGAGCTGAACCTCGACGTCATCGCCCGCGCGCATCTTGCGCAGCTGGTCTTCCTTGAAGTTCGCGTCGATCCACAGACCGCTCGCGGGCACCACGGTCAGCAGCGACACGCCGGTATTCGCGAGCAAGCCGACCCGCGCGGTGCGATTGCCGACGTAGCCATCGATCGGCGAGCGGATCGTCGTATATTCGACGTTCAACGCGGCGACGCGCTGCGCGGCCTGCGCCGTGGCAATGCGCGCTTTCGCGTCGCCAATCTGCGCGTCGAGCACCGCGATCTGCCGTTGCGCGGCGAGCAGCGCCGCGCCGCTGCGATCGACCGCGGCGCGCGCCTTGCTCAGATCGGCGTCGGCCTTTTCGACCACCTGGTTCGACACCGCGTCGTCCTTCACGAGTTCGCGGTAGCGCGTCTGGTCGGCGGCGCTACGCGTCAATTCGGCGCCCGATGCACGGACCTCGGCCGCCTGCTCGCCGATTGCCGCGAGTTGCAGCGACTTCTTCGCCTCCAGTTCGGTGACCGCCGCCTCGGCGCTCTGCACCTGCGCGTCGGCCTGCGCGAGACGCGCGTCATAGTCGCGTGCGTCGAGCCGCACCAGCACCTGGTTCGCGTGCACGAACTCGTTGTCGTGCACCAGCACGTCGGTGACGAAGCCGTTCACCTTCGGCGCCATCACCGTGACGTCGCCGCCGACGTAAGCGTCGTCGGTCGTTTCGACAAAGCGGCTAACGAAGAACCAGTACGACGCGGCCAGCGTCAGCGCGACGAGAACCGACAGGACCGCGAGCAGCATCCACGGCACACGGCGCGCCGCGCCGACGGGTTGCACCGCGCTCGGCGGCGCGACGGTCGAAGGAGTTGTGGACATGGTGTCGATATGTGCGTATGCACTCTTCAGGTTAAAAAAAACGGCGCGATGCGCCGGCCTCCACTACCTTCTGCGTTTTATGTCGAAGCGTCCCGCGTAATCGCGAACAGCTCGCTGCGCAACGCGGCAGCGCGCTGTTCGCCGAAGCGATGTTCGAATTCGGCCTGCGCCGCATACCAATGCGCGCGGCCCGCGTTCAGCCGCTGTTCGCCGGCGGTCGTCAGCGAAATCAGCAGCGTGCGCGCATCGGCGCCCAGCGCTTCGCTCGACACCAGGCCGTCGCGCCGCAACGGCTGGATCGTGCGGACCAGCGTGGTGCGTTGCATGCGCATGGCCTCGGCGATCTGCTTCATCGTCATCGGGCCGGTGCGTTTGAGCCGGCCCAGCAGCGAGAACTGCGTGATAGTCAGCCCGACCTGCGACAGATGTCGGTCGTAAAGCTGCGACACGTGCCGCGCGGCCTGGCGGATCGCAAAACAGTCGTCGTCGAAAAGCGCTTCCATTGGCGGCACTTCCTTTTGCTCATCAGTGCATATGCACATTAAGAGGCGTAATAAAACCCGCCGCAGCGGGTTCCGACCTGCACGTTAGCCCGTGATACTGAACAGCTCGGCGCGCAGCGTTTTGGCACGCGCGCGGCCGAACTTCTTTTCGAATTCTTCCTGTGCGGCGCGCCACGCGATCGACGCCTGATCGAACGTCGCCTCGCCAGCCGGCGTCAGGCTGAACAGCAACGTGCGGCCGTCGTGCTCCGCCGCCTCGGCCACCACCAGACCGTCGCGCTGCAACGGCTTCATCGCGCGGACCAGCGTGGTGCGCTCCATCACCATTGCGTCCGCCAGATCGGCGATCGGCAGATTCGGCGTACGCGCGAGCTTGGCCAGGATCGTGAACTGCGCGGCCGTCAGACCGACGCCGCCGAGATGGCGCTCGTAAATCTGCGTGACGTGCCGCGCCGCCTGGCGCAGCGCGAAGCAGTTGCATTCGTCGTAGGAGAGTGGGCGGTTCATGCAGCGAAGTCTATGTGTGCATATGCACGGAGTCAAGTTTTTATTTCATGGACATCGAAGATGCTGGCGTGGCCGAGGTGCTGCGTCGGGCCGCAAAACCGGACAGCGGAGCGCGCGCAAAACGCGCGCGCCCCTTCGATCGTCCCGATCCGCTCACTGCAATCCACTCACTGAGTCGAGCAGGTGAAGTTCGCCGCGAGATTCACGTCACCCGAACCGTTGTAGCGCGGGAACGCCGGATACTCGCACAGCGGCCGCGTGCGCCCCGGCACGCCGGCCGTATCGGCGACGCTCTGCGCGGGCGGCGCGACGCCCTTCTCGACCCAGTTTTCCAGCGTCGTCAGCGAGTCCCACGATGCGTTGAACACCGAACTGACCGCATGGCCATAGCCGGGAATCTCGTAGAAGCGCACGAAGTTCGCGACAGCCGATACACCCATCGTCGCCTGCAGCCGCTGGTAGTACTGCTCGCTCGAACGCGTGCTGACGAGCGCGTCGGCCATGCCGTGCGCCATCAGGATCTTGCCGCCCTTCGCGTTGAACACCGACAGGTCGGTCTTGTTGACGTCCTGCATGCCGGTCAGCTGACTGATGCGCGCCTGCAGCACGCCCGGATTCTGCGGATCGACCAGAAGCGAGTTGTAGTTCGCATCGCGCGTAACGAAGTAGCGGATCCATTGATCCCAGAACACGCTCAGATAAGGCGCGGTGGTCGGCATCGGCGAGGCCGGCTGCGTGGTGCCGAGCGCCAGCGCGATCACCGTCGGCTGCAAGGCGGACGGGTTCGCGATGCCGAGGTCCGCGCCGTACACATTGAAGCCCGGATACTGGGTCTCGCCGCTCGCGAGCGTGTAGCCGAACGTGATCGGCGTGTTGTACACGTTGAGCGCCGTAATCTGCGCGTCGGACAGGCAGGTGTCGCCGGTATCGACGCCGCCTGGACAGCGCAGCGGCGTGCCGTTGAGCGTTGCCGTCGACGGATTGAAGTTTGCGTTGCACGCGGCGACGTTGCTGATCAGTCCGTCGGCAACGCCGTCGAGCGTGTCGCAGTTTGCGAGCACCGTATTGAGCAGCACTTTGCGTTTGGCCTGATCGAGATACGCGCCGGGCGCCGCAAGCGCGCGCGTGATGCGGCCGAACTGCAGATCGAGACTCGCCGCCGCCCACGCCGGATACAGCACGATCGAACCGTCCCAGTCCTGCGGCCAGCGCTGCACGACCGCGAGCGCCTCGCGACCGCCCGACGAACCGCCGGCGAAGTACGCGCGCTTCGGCGCCTTGACCGCATAGCGCTGGTCGATCAGGTAGACCGCTGCGTCGCGCGTTTTCTTCAGCGCATCGCCGTTGAAGTTCTGCATCGTTTCGTCATTGACGGCGAACGAGCCGTCCTCGCTGCCGAGCGCATTCGCCTGGTGTCCCGAGTCGCTCGCAAATACCGCGTAGCCGCGGCCGAGCGGCGTCGGCTGTGCGGTCGGGCCGGCCGGCACGTTGCCGGTCGGCGCCGGAATGGTGCCGTCATAGCCACCGCCGCCGAACATCATGATCTTGTTGTTCCAACTGGTCGGCATTGCGATCTGGAATTTGATCTGCGGCGCCGACGCATCGACGGGAGCGATCGCGCCGCTGACCAGACAGTATTCGCCGGTCGCCTGCACACCGGTTCCGGACGCGGGCACCACGGTCGCCGCGGTCACGGTCGCGCCCTTGGTCGACAGGCCGATGGCCGAGGCCGGCACGCTCTTGCCGGCGAGTTGCGCGCAACTGAGCGGCGCGGCGGGCGACACACCGTCGTCGTCGCCATGACAGCCGCTCAGCGACAGCACCGCGAGCAGTGGCGCGACGGCGAGAGTCGCGCGCAGTACTAAAGAAGATGAAGACAAAGAAGATGACGAAGCGGCGCACTGCATGGGCATGACTGTCTCCCTGTGAGGTCGGAGTCGCGGTCGCGCGAGCCGGTGTTCGATCTCGCGCGCCGTTTCTGCACTGACGATGGTAGTTCGTTTTGACGGGTGATCGGCAGATAGTAGACCAGACGCCGATACCGCTGCTGCGCGAAACAGTCTAGCCGGGCCGAAGCGGACGGCTTGCACGCGGGGGCCGCGCCGTCTGCCGACGCGTGTATCGAGCCGCGCGGCGCACCGATGGCAATGCGCAGCAGAGCAAACCGCATGCCGCGTCGGGAGCGCTATGAGGAAAGCATTGGAGGATGCGGTGGAGAGACTTCGGCCTCTTTGGAACGAGGCCGGCAAAGCGTGGGGAAAAACGCGTCGTAGTGGAGGGTCGCCATGGCCGCACAGGCAAAAAGACGACGCCGGACCCGAAGCGCGCGCATCACAACGGACTACTGAACGTCCCACCTCGAACGCGATGGACAGCACAAATACAAACGGCGGCGCGCGCGCCATCACGCGCATACGCCGCCGTACTTTTCAACGAACGCCGAAAAATCAGAAGCGCTGCTGCAGCCCCGCCATCACGCCGACCTGATTCATGCCGGTGCCGACCGTGCCGCCCGCCGCGACCGAATTCGCCGCCTTCGAACTATTGAACATGTAGCCGAACGACGTATAGACGCTGGTGCGCTTCGACAGCAGATAGGTCGCGCGCGCGGCCAGCAGCGTCGAGCCCAGGTTGTTCAGGTCGCCGGACGTGCGTTGCAGATAGCGCACACCCTGACCGTCGAGCCAGAACGCCGGCGTCACATACCAGGTCGCGCCGCCGAAGAACATATCGGTCTGCAGATGCGTGGCCGCCGACTGGTTGCGGCGAATCCAGCCCGCGCCGACCTTCACCGGCCCGAAGAACACATAGCCGTCGACGATATTGCGCGCATCCGTGTACGCCGGGTTCGTCATCGGCGCCGTCGCGCCCGTGCCGCCGCGCAGCTGATCGTACGATGCCGCGAGGCCGAAGCTCGCCGAATCGTAGGCCAGCATCGCCGTGTACTGCTTGCACGCGCGGAAGTTGCCCGCCACCTGGCCGCCGCAGTTGGTCGCCGACGGACCCGCCGGGCCGGCGGCGTCGCGGCCGAAGCTATAGGTGCCGCCCACCGTCACGCCGTGAAACTTGCCCATATAGCCGATCGCGTTGTCGCTGCGCGCGTTCGGCAGATACGAATCGAGATTGCTCAGCGAGTGGATCGACGGACCGATGACGTCCGCGTTCGCCAGCGCATACATCGTCATGTTCATCTGCCGGCCGAGCGTCAGCGAACCATAGTCGCTGCTCAAACCGACGTTGGCCTGGCGGCCGAACAGACGGCCGCCGTAGTTCAGCCCGCCCGTGCCCGGCTGGAAGCCGCTTTCCAATACGAAGAAGGTCTTCAGGCCACCGCCGAGATCCTCGCTGCCTTTCAGGCCCCAGCGCGACGGCACTTCGCCCGTCAGCGTCGGCATGCCGACCGTGGTACCGCCGTGGCTCGTCGCGTTGTTGTAGTACGACACGCCCGTGTCGACGATGCCGTACAACGTCACGCTGCTCTGACCATAGGCGAGCCCCGTCGCGGCGGCGAGAAGTGCCGCGCTCCATTTCAGTTTCATCCTGCGTCCCCTTTATTTTTGGACTGTGTATGTGGTGTGTGTCGAGGTACCGCAATGGCCTGCCGCGCTATCCACTAGCGCGACAGGCGACGCACGAGCGGCGCCCCCTCGTAGCAGCCGGTCGTGCGATCAATCGGAGTGGTGAAGAAAAGGCCCGGTTAGCCGCGCGCCACCTGCTGCGTGGCGACAGGCGCGCTGGCCTCGCCCTGGTGCGACGCGGAGCGGCGATGATCGATCAGCGCGACCACGCCGGCCGCGACCAGCGCGGGCAGACCGATCGCCATGAAATTCTGCTGCAGCGGCAGACCCATGCCGACCAGCACGCCGATCAGAATCGGCGCGACGATCGCGCCGCTGCGCCCGACGCCCAGCACCCAGCCAATGCCGGTCGAGCGCACGGCCGTCGGATAGAACTGCCCGGCGTACGCGCAATTGACGATCTGCGTGCCGATCGTCGACGCGCCGGCGAGACCGACCAGCACGAACAGCAGACCCGTCGGCATCTTGACGCCGAGCAGCGTGATCGACACTGCCGCGAGCAGATACATGCCGACCAGCACGTACTTGATATGCAGCTTGTCCGCGAGCCAGCCGCCGCCGATCGCGCCGATCATCGCGCCGAAATTCAGCACCAGCACGAAGGTCAGCGCCGAGCCGAGGCTATAGCCGGCGGTAGCCATCAGTTTGGTCAGCCACGAACTAAGCGCATACACCATGAACAGACACATGAACGTGCCGATCCAGAACATGATCGTGCTGAAACCACGGCCGTCGGCGAACAGCTGGCTCATCGACGCCTTGCCCGCGGACTCCGCGCGATTCACGATGAAACGGTCGCCGCTGCGCGGCTGATAGCCCGGATCGAGGCGACGGGCAATGCGCGCGAGCCTGTCGGTATCGCGCTTCATGACGAGGAACGACATCGATTCCGGCATCCAGCGCAGCAGCAACGGCACTAGCAGAACCGGCGCGCCCGCGGCCATGAACACCGACGGCCAGCCGAACCGTTCGATCATGCCCTTGCCGAGCACCGCCGCCAGCATGCCGCCGACGGAGTAACCGCTGAACATCAGCGTGACCATCGTGCTGCGCAAACGGCGCGGCGCGTATTCGGTCATTTGCGCGATCACGTTCGGCATCACGCCGCCGATACCGATACCTGCAACAAAGCGCGCCGCGCCGAATTCGATCGGCGTCGAGGCCAAACCGGCCAACGCGGTAAAGACGCTGAACAGCGCGAGACAGATCGCGATCGCCCAGCGACGGCCGATGCGATCGGCGACCGTGCCGAACAGGATGTTGCCGAACATCATGCCGAACAGCGCCGAGCTGACCATGAAGCCCGCCTTCGCGGGATTGACGCCCATCTCCTTCATGATCGAGGGCAGCGCAATGCCGGCGACCGCAAGGTCATAGCCGTCGAAGATGATGATGAGTGCGCACCAGATCAGCACGATGTAGTGCAGAGGGTTGAGCTTCGCCTCGTCGGCGAGCGCGTGCAAATCGATTTCCCGCATGAGTGTCTCCTCCTTTGTCAAAGCCTGTCGCGCGATAAAGCGCGTTCAGGTCGAGTGCCGCCGCGTCGCTTCAAGCGATGTTTCGCCAGAAGAAAAACACGTATCGATGAATCGTCGGCGCAGGTTTTCTATGTATGAGTGGGCGCAGTGTATGAATCCAGAAAGGTTTTCACTATCCAGAAATTGCACATCGACTATCCAGGTCAGTCCGCTTTTTTCACCGCTGCCATAAACTTGTCGCGAACCGGTGTGGCGCTATCGGTAGCTTTCCGAATTCAGCGCACGAGGCGGACGACGCTATGCTCAGCCATCACCACATCCGCAAGGACATTCACGCCCTATAAGAGGCCTGAGAAAGTGCATTCCGATGCTTCGGAATGCGACGGGAAACGTAAGGCCACACTGGAGACGGCATGCCCTTGTCACCGAAATCGCAAGCGCTGTCGGCGCTGTACCGCAATTGCCTGTTCCGCTCCGATGACCCCGTCGATACGCACGAGCAGGTCACCGAAGAGTTAAGCGATCACGTAATACGCTGGAAAAACGGTGCGCCGGATTCCGCGCTCTTCAAGGCCGAGCTCAATCATCTGAGCCTCTATGCGCTGCAATACGGTGCCCAGGTCGAGGTCACGCCACGGCCGTTCGACGGCTTCACGCTCGTGCATACGTCGTTGAAGGGGGAAGTGGAAATCGAATGCGATGGCACGGTGATGAGCGTCACCGAAGGACGCACCGCAGTGTTGTCGCCGAAACGCAGCGTGCAATTGCGCTGGCTGCCGGGCACGCAGCAGTTCATCGTCAAGGTGCCGGACGCATTGATGCTGGAAGTGTCGGGCCGCTCGCCCGACGCCGCGCTCGAATTGACGCCGGGCCGGCTGCTGCCGCAGGCGCTCGCTTCGCAGTGGGATCTGATCGCGCAGTCGCTGCTGAACATCGTCACGCAATCCGGTGACGGCGATATTCGTGGCGAGTGGCGCGATCATTTCGAGCGCAACCTCGCGCTCTTTCTGCTGGTCCATCAGCTTCCGCCGGCGGCGGCGGAGGCACCGTTATCCCTCGAATCAGCCAGCAATGCGGCCGATGCGCGGCTGCAACACGGCAGCGCGAAGCAGATGGAAGCGTTGCTCGAATATATCGACTCGCGCCTGTGCGCGCCGATTTCGCTCGAAGATCTCGCGCGCGTGGCCGGCGTCAGTTTTCGCACGCTGAACGTGATGTGCCGGCGCCACCATGGCGTGACGCCGATGGAACTGCTGCGCAACATGCGCCTCGAAGCCGCGCGCACGCGTCTGCTGACGGAACCGTCGTGCAGCATTACCGATACCGCGCTGGCGTTCGGCTTTGGCCACCTCGGCCGCTTTTCCGCGTACTACTTCGCGCGCTTCAACGAATTGCCGCGCGATACGCAGAAGCGGCGGCAGCGGTGTGCGTAGTGCGTCGCCGTAGAGTGGTGCGCGCGGCTAGCACGCCGACCTTTGCCGATACGCTGAAGTAACGACGCGCTTCTTGACGGAGCGCCCTGCCGATTCGACTGGTCACCCTCATCATTTCAACATTTATTGAAATATAGAACGGTACCGTGTAGAGTGCCGCGCATGGACACGATCAATGCCGTTCGCGCGCTCGGCGCGCTCGCTCACGAATCCCGCCTCGCGATCTTCCGTCAACTCGTCGTAGCCGGTCCGGAGGGCATGGCCGCCGGCGACATCGCGCAAGCGTTGGGGATCTCGCCGTCCGGTCTGTCGTTTCATCTGAAAGACCTCACGCATGCCGGCCTCGCGAGCCCGCGACAGGAAGGACGCTTCGTCATCTACACCGCCAACTTCGACGCGATGACGTCGCTGCTCGGCTTTCTCACCGAGAACTGCTGCGCCGGCGCGCCATGTTCGGCCAACGCCCGGTCGGACTGCCGCGCGCCTGCCGAAGTCGTTAAGCCGACGCGGAGCCGCACGTGAACGACCAACCTTATTCGATACTGATCCTCTGCACCGGTAACAGCGCGCGCAGCATCATGGCTGAGGCGCTGTTCAACGTGCTCGGCGAAGGGAAATTTCGCGCCTATAGCGCGGGCAGCCATCCGTCCAGCGCGGTCAATCCGTTTGCGATCGAGCGATGCAAGGCGCTCGGCTACGACACCGCGCAGATGCGCAGCAAAAGCTGGGACGAATTCGCCGCGCCCGACGCGCCGCGCATGGATTTCGTCGTCACCGTATGCGATCAGGCCGCCGGCGAAACCTGCCCGCTCTGGCCCGGCAAGCCGATCACCGCGCACTGGGGGTTCGAAGACCCCGCGGCGTGCCAGGGAAGCGACAGCGACAAGCGCGAGATCTTCGACACGGTCTATCGACAGATCCACGACCGCGTCAGCGAGTTCATGAGTCTGCCGCTGCACGAACTCGATCACGCCGCGATTCAGCGCGAAATGCGCGCGATAGGCGAGCGTCCGCCACGGGCCGATCACCCCAGTTTCCGGAGACCCTGAACATGCTTGCCGACTTGCCCAACCTCAGCCCTACTCATCTCGACATACCGGATCAACGCAAGCTCACCCCCGAGCATGCATCGACGCACCCGCCGCGCATCCTGCTGCTATACGGCTCGCTGCGTACGACCTCGTATAGCCAGCTGCTGACGCTCGAAGCCGAGCGGATCCTGCGCCACCTCGGCGCCGACACCCGCGTGTTCGATCCACATGGCTTGCCGCTCGCCGATAGCGTCGCGGCCGATCATCCGAAGGTCGTCGAACTGCGCACGCTGTCGGCGTGGTCCGAGGGACAGGTATGGTGCAGCCCGGAGCGGCACGGCAATCTGACGGCCGTGTTCAAGAATCAGATCGACTGGCTGCCGCTGGAGAGCGCGGGCATCCGGCCGACGCAAGGCCGCACGCTCGCGGTCATGCAGGTGTGCGGCGGCTCGCAATCGTTCAATGCGGTGAATGCGCTGCGCGTGCTGGGACGCTGGATGCGGATGGTGACGATTCCCAACCAGTCGTCGGTGGCGAAGGCGTATCAGGAATTCGACGACACCGGCCGGATGAAGCCATCGGCCTACTACGACCGCGTGGTCGACGTGATGGAAGAACTGTTCAAGTTCACGCTGCTGGTGCGCGACCGTTCGGACTACCTGACGGATCGCTACAGCGAACGCAAGGAGGCGGCACCCGCGGTGGCGAGCACACTTGCCGGCTCAGCCATGCGGCATGAAAGCGACGCCGGCTCCAGCGCGAACGACAGCGACGACAGCGAAACCGAATGAGCCCCGCCTGACGGCCGATCTGACGACCGATTAGCAACGGGCCGGCATGGCTGCCGGCCCGCCACGCGGACGGTGCCTCACTGCCCCACCTTCTCCGATTCGACCACCAGATCCAGCACATACGCGACCGACGGTGCATCCGCCGGCGGATTCCTGACGGTAAAACGCTTTACCCGCAGCACATTGCGAATGCCCGGCGTATGCGTATAGCCGTCGATATCCTGATTCAGCGGTTGCCACGGCCCGGGCGTGCCGCTCGCGAGACCCTGTTCGTCGAAGTAACGTTCGCGTACCAGCAGGCATTGCTTGTCCGGAATCAGCGGGTGGTTGCACGGCACCGACTGCGGCGCCACTTCAAGGAAAGCGATTTCCCCCGGACCGCCGTAGCGCGTCTCCGCGGTCGGCACGCCAGTGAAGCTCAGCGTATCGCCGCTATCGGTGACCAGTTGCAGGCTCGGCGCGTTGTCGCGCGCGAGCAGGTTCACGTTGAGGCTGCCGCGCAGGCGCTGGGAAATGGCGTCGTCGAGCGCGGCCAGACCGGGATCGCGGCAGGCCATCATCGTGCTGACCATCGGCCCGACCTGCATCCGCCCTTTCTTGATGCTATAGCCGGCCCCGAGGGTGTTGCAGCTATTGACCACGTTCAGCCGGTCGGCGCTGAAGTCCAGCTGCAACGGCTGGTTCGGACGCACGAAAAGGGCATCGATGCGCGTGCCCTTGCTGTCGATCGCATTGTTGAGTTGCCAATGATATCGGCCCAGCAGGTCGGCCCCGCTGGTCGCCGGTGCGCTCGCGGCGGTCGTGCTCGCGGGTGTCGTTGACGGCGCCGGCCCGGTCGCTTCGGGGGTTTGCGCGCAGGCGGCAAGAACGAGCAGCAGCAATAGCATGCGGTATTTCACGTCGGCACCTCTGTGGGTTCAGTGGATGATCCTGGCGTCGGTCGCATCGAACATGGCGCAATGCGACGACCGACAGGATAGCGCAGATGGTTGCTCGCAAGATCGAATGCGTCATGCACGCCGGATAACATGCGCGGAGCAATCGGCGTATCGCGCGTCCCTGAACTCGGGCGACGCGTGCCTGCCTTCTGGAGGCTGCTCCAACCCTGGTTACCTGTCGCTAACCCTCATTACCCCAGAACCCGCGCCCACACCGTGCGCACGCGTCTTGCCCGGTCCTCCAGCAGATACGACGCGACCAGCGTCAGAATCGCGGACACCGCCCCCGTCGCGAAGTGCTCCACGTACGACAGACGGTAGTGGCTCGTGTGCGAGTAAGCATCGCCGATCGTCGTCAGCACGCCGACAATCAGCGCGTTGCCATAGCGATGCCCATAGAATCGGCCCGCGGGCGTGAAGGTCAGCAGGACCGCCAGCAGGCCGGTCAGGAGACCGGTCTGCAAGGCGATCGTCCAGTGGGCGACGCTCAGGATATTGCCCCAGCTTCCCGGCATGCAGGTCATGCATGCGCTGGTCGGCTGCCAGAAACGCTGGATGAAGAGCCTCGCGCGCTGCTTCCACTCGCCTGACATGATGAATGCCCTCGTCACTGGCGGCACCGTTGCCATGCGTCACGATCCGCCAAACCAGTTATACCCCTGGTCGACCCAATAGCCGCCAGGAAACGTGTTGGTCACGAAGATCTCCACGATGTGCTTGGGATTCTTGTAGCCGAGCTTCGTCGGCATTCTGAGCTTCATCGGATAACCGTATTGGGCAGGCAGTTGCTGACCGTCATACGTAAAGGTCAGCAGCGTCTGCGGATGCAGCGCCGTCGGCATATCGATGCTCTCATAGTAGTCGTCCGCGCATTTGAAACCCACGTATTTCGCGGAGGTATCCGCGCCGACGCGCCGCAGAAATTCCGCGAACGGCGTGCCGCCCCAGCGGCCGATCGCACTCCAGCCCTCGACGCAGATATGCCGCGTGATCTGCTCGGCCTTCGGCAGCGCGTAAAGCTCGTCGAGCGTCCAGACCTTCCTGCTCTGCACGAGACCGCTTACCTTCAGACGGAAATCGCTGCCGTCGACACGCGGCACGTCCTCGATGCCGTAGAACGCGTTGAACGGAAACGGGCGCGTGATCTGCGCTTCGGTGTAGGTCGGCGCGAGACGGTGAGGATCGAATAGCCAGGCCTGCACGCGGTCGTTCATCCTCGACACGCGCGATAAAAACGTCTCGACCGATTTGTCGTCCGACAGGCTGCATCCGCTCAACATCGCCAGACCGCCCAGCGTCAGGATGCGTTTGCCGAACAGACGACGCGACGGCATATCGAGCTCACGACGCACGTCGATACTCACCGAGTCGAGATCGACGTTCGGCGACAGAGGCTTGAGTGGCTTCACGAGTGGCTTCACGATCACCTCTTCGATTAGTGGCCACGAATCATCGTGAGCAACGAGCGCGGCACGAGCGCGACCATCGCCAGATGAACGACGATAAAGCCGGCCAGCAGCGCCATCGCGCAGAAATGAACGACGCGCGCACGATCGTATCCGCCCATCAATTCACGCAGCAGCGGAAACTGCACCGACTTCCAGATGACGAGCCCCGAGGCGATCAGCACGGCGATGTCGATCATCACGAACAGATAGGCGAACTTCTGCACCGCGTTGTAGCGGCCCGGGTCCGCGTGCGACAGCCGGCCTTTCAACGCTTCGCCCAAGTCGTGCAGAATCGCGCGCGGCGACAGCGGAAAGAACTTCGAGCGGATGCGACCGGTGACGAGGTTCATCGTCAGATAAAACAGCGCGTTGAAGAACAGCAGCCACATCGCCGCGAAATGCCATTGCAACGCGCCGCCGAGCCAGCCGCCGAGCGTGATGCCGGGCGGAATCTGGAAACTTTTGAACACCGGCGACGCATCGTAGATGCGCCATCCCGACAGCATCATCAGCACGACCGCCAGCGCATTGAGCCAATGCGCGATGCGCACCCAGACGGGTTGGATCGGGCGCGTCGCGCGAGGCGCAGCGCCGGGTTGGGAAATCGCGTTCATACGAATCTCCGTGAAGCCGCTGAGGACAGGCGCCGCTTCAGGTGCGTTCGGGACTGCATGCCGGGAACGCACCCGAGCGCGTTACTGGCTCATTGCGTCGTCTTTTTTCATCGCGTCGGGTTTCATCTTGCCGGTGTCCTTTTTCATCGAGTGTTTGGACATCGCGTCCTTGCCCATCGCGTCTTTGCCCATGGAATCCTTGGCCATTGAGTCCTTACCCATCGAGTCCTTGCCCATCGTGTCTTTCGACATCGAATCGTTGGACATCGCGCCGCTCGCCTGGGCGAACGCCGAACCGCCGCCGACAAGCATGGCTACGGCAACTGCTGCGATTGCAATGCGTTTCATGACAACTCCTTCAGGTGGTGAGTCGGGCCGTCGTCGCTTGTCGTTATGGCTCGCGACCGGCCCGGATGGATCAGAAAAAGACCGCTATCCAGCAACGATCGATGCGTCGTCATCGCGCATCTGTCAGGTAGTTCGTCGCGTTTCGCGGCGCGGTTACAGCCCGCGAAAATTTTTTTGCGGCACGGCTGACCAGCGCTAAACAGACGTCAGGCAACCGCAAGCACGCCCCATCCGGAACGCCGATCCATCTGGCGATGGAATAAACTCCGGTTTCCTGTAACCGACACGCCCGATGAAGCGAACTACTGATATCACCGCAGCGCAGGCCAGGGAATCGCATCTGCGCGCGCTGTTCCTGCTCGGCCTCGCGGGCGACAGCGCCGCATATCGGCAATTCCTCTCGGAACTGGGCCCGCATTTGCGCGGCTTCCTGCGGCGGCGGCTTTACGATCACGCAGCCGATGTCGAGGATCTCGTGCAGGAAATCTTGCTGGCGGTGCACAACGCGAGACATACCTATCGCGTCGAGGAACCGTTGACCGCGTGGATTCACGCGATTGCGCGCTACAAGCTGACGGATTACTTCCGGGCGCGCTCGCGCCATGACGCGCTGAACGATCCGCTCGACGACGCCTCCGAATTGCTGGCCGCGCCCGATCTCGAACCGGCGCAAGCCCAGCGCGATGTCGCGAAGCTGCTGGAACAACTACCCGATCGCCAGCGCCTGCCGATCGTGCATGTGAAACTCGAAGGACTATCCGTGACGGAGACCGCGAAGTTGACCGGCCTGTCGGAGTCGGCGGTGAAAATCGGCGTGCATCGCGGACTCAAGGCCTTGGCCGCAAAGATTCGAGGAGCGCAATGAAAACGGACGACTTCATTTCCCTGCTCGCCACCGACGTCGCGCCGGTCGACCGTCACGCGCTGACGAAACGTTTTTGCGTCGCCGTGCTGGTTGGCGTGGCGGGCGCGACGCTGCTCATGGCGACGCTGCTCGGCATTCGGCCGGACCTCGCCGAAGTCGCGCTCACGCCGATCTTCTGGGCCAAGGTCGCGTTGCCGTTGTGTCTGATGATCGATTCGCTGTGGATGTCGACGCGATTCGCGCGGCCCGGCGTGCGCGCGGGCGTCAGCGGCTGGCTGACTGCCGCGCCGGTCGCGGCGGTGTGGCTGGCCACCGCCTATGTGTTGCTCGCCGCGCCGCCCGACGCGCGGCTTGCGCTCGTGCTCGGCCAGACCTGGCGCGTCTGCCCGACGCTGATCGCGATGCTGGCGGTGCCCGGCTTCGTCGCGGTGTTCTGGGCCCTCCGGGGGCTCGCGCCGACCCAGCTGGCGGCGGCCGGCGCGGCGGGCGGCCTGCTGGCCGGTTCGACCGCGACACTCGTGTATTGCCTGCATTGCCCGGAAATGGGCGTTCCGTTCTGGGGCGTGTGGTATCTGCTCGGGATGCTGGTGCCGACGGTGATCGGCGCGCTGCTTGGACCGCGACTGTTGCGGTGGTAGTTAGACGGGCGCTCGCTGTTGGGAGCCGGACAGCGGGCGCGAGTGGCATGCCGTGAGTGACGAATGCGGGCGTGGATTCGTGTTCTGATTCCTGGCTGCCCCGAAACGACTAATTCGATCCAGACGTCGATGCCGCCTTCGCTGGACCTATGGCCGGCGGCGCTCCCGGTTCGTCGAGATGGCATTCGAAATGCACGAGGTCATGCCACTCGCCATGCAAATACATGCTCCTGCAGGCTCGCCCGAACGCGACGAACCCGTTCCGCTCCAGGACTCGCATCGACCCGATGTTCTCGGGCCGCACGACGGCTTCCACTCGCGACAAATTCAGTTCCGCCGCGGCAATGTCCATGGCAAGCCTGACGGCCCGCGATGCATAGCCATGCCCCGCAAAGCGACTCCCGATCCGATATCCAAGCGTCGCCTTGTTGAAATACGGGCGAGTCACGCCGACGAGATTGACCCGACCGACGATCGTATCGTCGAACCAGACGAGGTACTGATAGGCGCGGTCCGCGTCCCTATCGCTCGTTGCCGTTGCTATCGCGTCGCGAACGGCGCAGGCGCTGTAGTAGTCGTCGGGGCGAGCGTTGATCCATTGCTCGAAGTAAGCGCGGTTGTCGACCTCGAATGCCAGTAGCGCATCGGTATCGCTCAACGTCGGAGGACTGATTCTCAGCATGAAAATGGGGAGATGATCGCGACTCGCGGATTGTACCGCCGCAGCATTCGCTGCATGGGATGCGAAGTCCAATCGTCATTTCGTTCTCCTTCCATCCGCGCGACGCTCTGCGCCCTTTCGCGACGCAATCCCGCGACCCGCGATATGCTGCCAGTCAACTGAATTCTTCGGTCGATCCATGCGCTGGCCCACGCGACAAGACTGGTCTTTTGCCCTCGTCACTTTCGCAGCTGCGACGCTTGCCCTCTACATCGCCTTCGCGGCGGACCTCCAACGACCGTACTGGGCCGCGGGGACGGTCTACATCGTCTCGCAACGCAACGCCGGCGCGCTGAACGCGAAGGCGTTGTGGCGCTTGATCGGCACGCTGTGCGGGGCGGCCTTCGCGGTCGCCGCCGTGCCCAATCTCGTCGACAGTCCGCCGCTGCTGATCGTCGCGCTGGCCGGCTGGGCCGGCGTGTGTCTGGCCGGGTCGCTGCTGGACGGCAGTCTGCGCGGCTATGCATTCATGCTGGCGGGTTATACCGCCGCGATCATCGGCTTCCCTTCCGTCGATACGCCGATGGCGATCTTCGACACCGCGATTGCTCGCGTCGAAGAGATCAGCCTCGGAATCGTCTGCTGCCATGTGCTGCACGCAATCTTCCTCGTCAAAAACGTCGGCCCCGCGCTGCGCGAACAGATGGACGGCTGGCTGACGGATCTCGCCGCGCTGGCGTCGGCCAGCCTGACGAGCTACGTGCGCGTGTCTCACGCCGAGCGGCGCCGGCTCGCCATGCGGGTGGGCGCGATCGATCAGCTGTTCGACCAGGCGCGCTACGAACGCGACGACCCCCAGATATTGCGCACCATGTACGCGTTGCGGCGACAGGTGCGCCGGACCGGTTTGATGATGACATCGTCGGTTTCGCGCCTCGCCAATCTGCGGCAATACGAGCCCGAGGTATTCGAGCAGATCGCGCCACTGGTCGACGACATCCGCGCCTGGCTGTCGGCCAGCATTCCTTCCGTGCAACGCCAGCAGTATCCCGACCCGCGCCCGTTGCTGGACAAGCTCGATGCGGCCGCCGCCGTGCCGGTGAACGGCAGTTGGGGAAGTCTGGTGCGAGCCGGACTTCTGATTCGCCTGCGCGAGTTCGTCACGCTGTGGTGCGACTGCATCGACATCGCGCAAGGCACGCGCGTGGTCCAGGAATCGCCGCCCGTCTGGAGCCGTCCGCGCGGACATGTGGACCCGTTGCTGGTCGTGCTGTCGTGCCTCGCGGTCGCGATCAGTCTGATCGGCGTCTGCACCTTCTGGCGCGTCACCGCCTGGCCGGCCGGCAGCACGGCGGCCATCATGGCGGTCGTGGCCGGCAGCATCTTTGCGCATATGGACGACCCGGCGCCGGCGATCAACAGCTTCCTGCTCGGCAATGCGCTGGCCGTGACGGTGGCCGGCGTGTTCTTGTTCGGCGTGTTTCCGGGTATCGACGGATTTCCGGCATTAATTGCTTCGCTCGGCGTATTCCTGATCCCCGCCGCGGCCGTCGTCAGCAATCCGTTTTTCACGCCATGGCTGACGCCCGCGCTACTGAATGCGTTGCCCACGATGAGCCTTCAGGAAACCTATTCCGCCGATTTCGCGACGTTCCTGAACAACGGCATCAGTACTGTGATCGGCATTACGTTCACGCTGATCGTCACGCTCATCATGCGTTCGATGAATGCGCCGCAGCGCATCGCCCGGCTTATCCGCGCGGATCGCCGCGACATGGGGAACATTGCGAGCGGCAAAAGCGTGATCCAGTACGACGACCTGCTCGACAAAATGCTGGACCGTTTTGAGGCGGTGGCCATCCGCCTCGGCGACGAACTGTCCAGCGATCTGAAGGGCCTGGAGTTCGGCAATCTGCGCGCTTCGCTGAATATGCTGCAATTGCATCGGGGGATGAACCGGTTCGGCGCGGCGACGCGAAGTGTTATCGGCAGAACGCTGTTGGCGATTGCCAGCTATGCCAAAGGCGATCTCACGCCCGAAGAAGCGGTGAACGCGCTCGACGAAGCGGTGTGGTCTTTTCCCGCTTTTTCGAGTCCCGAAGTGCGTGAAGCGGCAATCGATCTCGTTGGGATACGTCTTGCGTTGTTCCCTGATGTCGCGCCGCCGGGGAATCGACGGGTGGTAAATTGAGGTAGACGGTGCTTTGGGATTTGAGTCGATAATCGATCTATCCCGCCAGTTTTTCGGGCAGGAAGTTTAGAGAGGTGCGCCATGACTGAAAGTGTTCATCCCTTTTACGAGTCGAATCGAAGCGCCATGGAAGCCAGCATGCGCCATCGCCTTGATCTCGCCGAGACGATCTTGCGCGAGCGCACGGGACTTTCGGATCTTGAAGACATCAAGCATGCGGTGATGGCTGAATTCGATCTGGTGCTCACCCAACTGCCTTATGTTGGCGGCGCGGAAAATCGCATGAGCAACTTCTTCATGCGCCTCATAGGCTTCCTGGCCATCGGCCGGGTGCTCCGGCGGCATGGTGTGCCGCTGGCGGTGATTAGCGACATCACGCGGGAAACCTTGACGCAGGAAGGGCTCGCCGTGCCCGAAGCAGAGCGTCTTGCCGCAGGTCGCCAGTTCATGTCGGCGGAGAACCGGGGCCTGTTGAGCAAGCAGGCCGTCATGAGCATCACAGAAAGCCACCGGCAGGCATTTCCGGACGACTTTGCATACGAGTATGTCGAGCCGCGCCCCGGTGAGAACTTCGAATTCGGTATCAACTACACCGCTTGCGGTTTCTGCAAGTTCGCCGCTCGCCATGGTGACAAGGAACTTCTGCCCAGCATCTGCGGGCTCGATTTCGACGACTATGCGACGCGGGGCATCTACCTGGAAAGGACGCAAACATTGGCCGGTGGAGCAAGCCACTGCAATTTCCGGTTTTCAAAACTGAAACCCGGACTGAAGCCTGAATAAAACGCACGGCAGGATGATTGCCGCAGGTCGGCCTCCCGGCTACCTTGCCTTCCGGTATTGCGTAGTACTTTGCCCGGCGGCACTTCCGTGCCGCCGGTAGCGACCCGCGTTCACGCGAATGCGATCCCGCGCATGCTCAAATGCGGGACTCGCGGTTCATCGCATTCATCATGCGATGGATCAATGCGCGACGACAAGCTCGCCGTCGGCCACGCGCCCCGTCGTACGAATCGCCATCACGGCAAACATCGCTGCCGCGAGCGGGACGGCGAGCGCCAGATAGAATCCGCTCGGGCCGCCTTGCGCCAGCACCGTACCGCCTACCGCGGAACCCGCAATCGCGCCCACGCGGCCCATGCCGATCGCCCACCCGGTCGCTGTTGCGCGCAGTGTCGTCGGATAGGCGCCCACCACCAGATAGTTCAGCGCGATCTGCTGACCGCCGATCCCCAGCCCTGCTGCGCCGGCCAGCGCAAACACCAGACCCCACGTAGTGCCGGCATAAGCCAGCCCGACGGCAATCGCAATGCCGAGTCCGAGCAGCACCATCAGCAAACGGCGGGTGTTCACTTTGGGCAGAAGCAGCGAGAGCGGAATGGCGCACACGATGAACACTGCATTCACGATCACCGTACCCATCGGCGCTTGCGCAACCGGCAGGCCCGCGGCCTTCAGCACGGTGGGCAGCCACGAAAGGAACATGAACCACGCAACCCAGTTGCACAGATAGACGGCCCAGATAGCCACGGTGTTACGCGCATTGCCATTGGCAAACAATGCGGTAACGCTGGCGCGCGTGGCTTTTCCTGCAACCTTGAAGGTCGCGTCGGCCGGCAATGCGACCGTCACGATGCGGCGCAATGTTTTGCTCACGCGCCGTGTGCTGGCGTGGTCCGACCGGCTCGCCAGATACTGCAGAGATTCCGGCAATGCGAAGTAAAGCACGACGAGGAACAGCAGCGGCGCGGCTCCGCCGACCACGAATACGCCCTGCCAGCCGATCACGGGCATCATGCGTGCGGCCAGCAGGCCGCCCAGCATCGCTCCTGCAGGCAGGCCGAGCAGGACGCCCGTCATGATGGCGCCTCGACGCTGCGCCGAACCGTACTCCGCGGCAAGAGCCAGCAGGACCGGTGTACAACCGCCCATGCCAAGTCCAGCGATGAACCGCAAAATGAGAATCTGCACCGTGTTGCCCGCCCAGGCGGTCAGCAGCGAAGCGATGCTGAACACGGCGATGCCAGCCAGCAGCGCCGGACGACGGCCTATCCGATCGCCGACCAGACCCAGGGTCATCGCGCCGATCGTCATGCCCAGCGTCCCGGCAATCAGAATGGGCGCGAGATCTCCGGCGTGCAAACCGAATGCCGCGACGATCGCCGGGCCCGTAAAAGCAATGGCTTGCGTGTCGAAACCATCGAACACCGCGGTTACAAAGCAAAGCAGGAAGATGCCCCACTGATAGAGCCGGAGCGGCTCGCGGTCAATGAGCGATGCAATGTCGAGAGGCTTGTCCAAGATGTCTCCGTGCACGCGCGATGGCGTCGCTTTTTGTTTTATATCGGTTGATACAGGGTCTCAGACTATGCGAATCGGCTTTGTTCCGCCAATACCGATTGGGTCTGTTGTTATACCGTCAGGGCATGGAAACAATCTTGCCGTGTTGGCACCGCGTGGTTGGAAATGCGTCGGCCTCTATGGCTCAAACGGCTCGACGCTTTTCGTAGTACCCGGCGACCCGCACCAGTTGGCGCTCAGCCAGAACAGCCGCATCAAGGGCCAAGGCATTCAGCTCAGTACTTCATACGGCAATACGTCCGGGCGCTTCGAAGCAGCGAAGATCGCAGCACGATTGTTTCCGAACCGGCAAGCCTTCGTCGATGCAGTCGCGAACGAAGGCCTCTTGCCCAAGGACGAATTCAGGAACGGCCCTTTCCCCCGCGATCGCGTCCAGCACCTTGGCCCCGATCAGGTTGCGTTCGAAACGCCAGCCAATGAAGACGGCCTGGGCACCATGAGCCGGCTGGTGAAGTCTCAGGACCCAATCCAGGGCATCGCAAAGATGAACGGGAGCAACGACGCCACGTTGCTCGTCATGCGGCTGAACCCTACCCTACGCGATCTCGCCCCGACCATTCTTCGTTCACCGTTGCCGTAGCGAATGCTTCAACCTGGTTGCACCTGGCGGTTTCAACGACTATCGATAGTTCACAAAGTTGATGATGTCATTAAGAAACCACGGCAAGATCAACTGCGTATCTGAATAGCTGGTCCCGACAGTAAGCCGCTGAGGTCTCGCCGCGGCATCGGGCGTATGCAGCAGATAGCTATCGGCATCGGCCGAAGGGGGCCGCGCCAGTTGATCGTTCGCCGGCGACGAGGTCGAGGTACAGCCGGCGGTAAGCACGAGAAGAGCTGTTGCGAAGCAAAGGGACTTCATGAGGGCGTGAACTCCAGCAACGTTGTTTTCAGCCATTATGGCCGAAGAACGTGGAGTTCCGATACGCGAACCGACACGGCCCGACACCAGCAACCCGCCGGCAAACCGATTACGCCCCCTCGCCCAACGCCAGCACCGTCACCCCCACCTCCATCCGGTGCGCGCCGCCGCCGAGAATCGTCCCGCGCAGCAACGACACGTCGCTGTAATCCCGCCCGATCGCGAGCGTCACATGATCGAGATCGGCGAGCACGTCGTTGGTCGGATCGAGATCGATCCAGCCGCTGGCCGGACAATGCACCGACACCCACGCATGCGACGCATCCGCGCCGATCAACCTCGGCTGTCCCGGCGGCGGATCGTTGCGCAGATAGCCGCTCACATAGCGCGCCGGCAAGCCGAGCGAACGCAGACAGCCGATCATCACCTGCGCGAAATCCTGGCACACGCCGCTCTTCAACTCGAACGCGCGCTCGGCCGGCGTATCGAACAGCGTCGCCGACGGCTTGTACGCGAAGTCCTCGTGAATGCGATGCATCAGATCGATCGCGCCCGCCACGAGCGGCCGGCCCGGCGTGAAGCTCGGCAACGCGTAGTCGCGCAACGCCGGGCGCAGCGCGATGTTCGGCGACGCGAAACAGAATTCCGCCTCGGGCCGGAACTGGCCACCCACGCGAAAGCGCAGCGCGTCGGCGACCGTCTCCCAGGCGGGCGTCGCGTCGGCATCGAGATCGGTCCAGCGCGGCGTCAGCGCGACCGTGGTTTCGCTGACGAGTTGCAGGCGCTCGTGCGGCGTATCGAGCGCGAAGTACAGCACGTCGTTGCCGAACGCATCGATACGGCTGTGCAGATACGACGGCTCCGGCTCGATCCGCTCGCTACGCGTCACCACGCGCTGCCACGGACACGCGAGCGGCCGGATCGTCGCGAGATGCTGGGCGGTCTCGACATAGGTCGAATAATGGTAAGTGGTCCGATGCGAAACGGACAGCACCGTCGGCGCGTTCTTCATACCCACACCTGCGAGGCGACCGTGGTCGCGTGACTGAAATAGCGCGCGCTGATCTCCTGCGCGGCCGCATTCGCAAAGCCGCCGATCTGATCGCACAGCGCAATCAGCTTGCCGTAGCCGCCGTGTTCATCGACCGCGCACAGCGATTCGAGCGACGGCAGCAGCTCGACCGGCGGCAGCAGTTCCGCGAACGGTCGATGCCGCGCGCCGCCCGCCGCCACCGCGATCTCGTCGAGCTTGTTGCGCAATCGTTCGTACACCCCATAAATCCCGCGCGGATTGTGCGGTTCGATCACCAGCAGATCGAGCAGCGCCGGCACTTCGAAACGCCCCGGATACAACGATCGATACGTAAGCGTGCTATCGAACAGTTGCAGCAGCAGCTCGAAGCCGGCGGGCGTCGCCAGTTGTCCGTTCGCGGCGACCCCGCGCACGAACGCGGCCATCGTCGCGACCCGTTCGATATGACGGCCGACGAACAGCAGCCGCCACGCTTCATCGCGCGTCATGCGATCACCCTGCGCGCCGCTGATCGCCGACAGTTGCACCGACAGATGCTCCAGCGCATTCGCAAGCGTCACACGGTCGTAGCGTTCGAACGCGCTCGCGCCACTGGCACCATTAGCACCACCGGCGCCTGCCCCGCTTCCGCCATTCGCTCCACCGTTCGCTCCATTCGGCAGCAACGTCTGCAACGCGTCCTGGAAGTCGTTGCGCGCCGCGAGAATCACGCGCCAGTGATCGTTCGACAAACGCCCACGCACCTCACCGTTCGCGCGCGCCTGGCAATTGAGATTCTGACTGATGCTCACGCTGCCCGCGCTTTCGCCGAGATTCGCGACCAGCGCGCGCTCGAAGCCGCGCGGCGAAGGCGTGGCGGACACGCCATTCGGCGACGCCAGATCGCCGGGCTGCACGAGACCACACCACGTCGCGAGTTCGATCAGCGTCGGAAACATCGCCTCCGCATCGTTGCCTTCGAGCGAGCCGAGAATCAGCCGCAGCAGCCGCACGTTGTTTTCCGCGCGCTCGCCGTAGCGCCCAGCCCAGAACAGGTTCTCGGCGGCGCGGCTCGACACCGTGCGATGCTTGCGCGCGAGATCGGCGGGCTGCATCGGCGACGGCAGCAGCGTGAACGTCGAGCTCGGCTGGCTCGACAGCACCCATGTATCGACGCTGCTGCCGCCGTGCTGCATCGATACCGTGGTTTGCCGCTCGGCGGCCACGCGCGTGAAGCCGCCCGGCATCACGTGCCAGCCGCCGTTCACATCGGCGATCGCATAGACGCGCAACACCGACGGCCGCCCGCCGATCGTGCCCGCGTCATAGCGCGGCGTGCACGAAAAGCGCTGCTCCTGCTGGATCGTGAACGCATCGGGCAATGCGTCGATGCGCTCGCGCCATGCCGCGAGCGACTGCCTGCCGCCTTCGATGCCGGGCGGCGCATCGCGTCCCGCGAGCGGCCACGTCGGCACGATGAACGCGTCGTCGAGTTGCGCGAAGGCCTGCTCGCGCGCCGCCGCTTCGCCGCACCACCAGGTCGGCACGCCCGGCAGCAGCAGTTCCTCGCCGAGTAGCGCTTCGGCGATGCCCGGCATGAAACCGTGCAGCGCCGGCGATTCGGCGAAACCCGAACCCGGCACGTTCGACACGATCACATTGCCCGCGCGCATCACCTGCAACAGGCCGGGCACGCCGATCGTCGAATCGGCGCGCAACTCGACCGGATCGCAGAACGCGTCGTCGAGACGGCGCAGCACCACGTGCACGCGTTCGAGCCCGGCGAGCGTCTTCAGATAGAGCCGGTCGCCGCGCACGGTCAGGTCCTTGCCCTCGACCAGCGTGACGCCGAGATAGCGCGCGAGAAACACGTGCTCGAAATAGGTCTCGCTGTATGGCCCCGGCGTAAGCAGCGCGATATGCGGCGAGGTAACGGAGGCCGCAGAAGAAGCAGACGCTGAGGATGCCGAAGCGGCACCGCCCTCGCCGTCGCGCAACGTCGCCTGCGCGGTCTGCACGAGCGTCGCGATCAGTTGCGAATAGATCGGCGCGAGGCGGCTCACGCGCAGCGAGCGGAACGGCTCGGCGAACAGCGTCGATACGATCAGGCGGTTTTCGAGCGCATAGCCGAGACCCGACGGCGCTTCGGTGCGCTGCGCGATCACGCTCCAGTCGCCGTCCGGCGAGCGCGCCAGATCGAGCGCGACGACCTGTAAGTACTGGCCGCGCGGCGGCGCGAAGCCCTTCACCGAGCGCAGATAGCCCGGATGCCCGAACACCAGCGCGGGCGGCAGTTGCCCATGTTCGAGCAGCGTCTGCGGTCCGTAGATATCGGCGACGATCGCATTGAGCAGATGCGCGCGCTGCGTGACGCCGCGCTCGATCCGTGCCCACTCGCTCTCGCCGATCAGGAACGGCAGCAGATCGAGCGCCCACGGCCGCGACTTGCCGTTGTCCGCGTAGACGTTGTAGCTGATGTCGTTGTCGCGGATCTGCTGCGCGATCGACGCGTTATGGTCCGCGAGCCGCGCGATGCCGTCTTCGCCGAGCAGCGCGAAGAACTGCCGCCACGGTTCGCGCAGCGCGCCCGACGCGTCGCGCAGTTCGTCCCAATGTCCATCGTGGCCCGGCAGCAACCGTAGCAAGGACGAAGCATCCGCACGCTGCGCGGACGCTTCGAAAGGCAAAGTCGATTGAAAGGCCAAGATCGTGTGGTGTCAGTGACGCATCGTTTTCAACTACGGCGTAGGTCGAGCGTGAACGGAAACTCGAGACTGCGCTGCGGCGTGCCCACCGCGAGCGGCCCCGGCGTATGACCCGACGCGAAGAAGCGCGCGCGCCGCCGGCTTTCCGCCTCGTAGGCGTTGACCGGGAAGGTCTGGTAGTTGCGCCCGCCCGGATGAGCGACATGATACTGGCATCCGCCGAGCGAGCGGCCGGTCCATGTGTCGACGAGGTCGAACGTGAGCGGCGCGTGCACACCGATGGTCGGATGCAGCGCCGACGCCTGCGACCACGCGCGAAAACGCACGCCGGCCACGTACTCGCTGACGCGCCCGGTCGGCTGCAGCGGCACCGGCACGCCGTTCACGCTCAGCACGTGGCGGTTGCCATTCAGCCCCAGCGCGCGCACCTCGAGCCGCTCGACCGACGAATCGACATAACGCACCGTGCCGCCGATTGCCCCCTCTTCGCCCATCACGTGCCACGGTTCGAGCGCGTTGCGTATCGTCAGATCGATGCCGCTCAGCGTCATCTCGCCGACCAGCGGAAAGCGGAATTCGAAGTGCGGCGCGAACCACGCGGCGTCGAATGCGAAGCCGGCTTCGTTCAGTTCGCCGAGCACGTCGTCGAAATCCATCTTCACGAAGGTGCCGAGCAGGAAGCGGTCGTGCAGCTCGGTGCCCCAGCGCGTCAACCGCTGCGTGTACGGCGTGCGCCAGAAACGCGCGACCAGCGCGCGCAGCAGCAGTTGCTGCACGAGGCTCATGCGCGCGTGCGGCGGCATTTCGAAACCGCGCAACTCCAGCAGACCGAGGCGGCCGGTCGGACCGTCGGGCGAATAAAGCTTGTCGATGCAGAACTCGGCGCGGTGCGTGTTGCCGGTCACGTCGATCAGGATGTTACGCAGCGCGCGATCGATCATCCACGGCGGCAGGTTCGCGCCGTCGCGCCCGCCGAGCAGATCGAGTTGCCGCTGCAACTCGGCGAACGCGAGCTCCAGTTCGTAGACCTGATCGTTGCGCGCTTCGTCGATCCGCGGCGCCTGGCTGGTCGGTCCGATGAACAGCCCCGAGAACAGATACGACAGCGACGGATGGTTGTGCCAGTACGCCAGCAGGCTCGCGAGCAGATCGGGGCGGCGCAGGAACGGGCTGTCGGCCGGCGTCGCGCCGCCGAGCACCAGATGATTGCCGCCGCCCGTGCCGGTATGACGGCCGTCGAGCATGAACTTCTCGCTGCTCAGATAGCTGTGCGCGGCCGATTCATACAGGTACTCGGTGTGATCGACCAGCTCGTCCCAGTTCGCGGCCGGATGGATGTTCACCTCGATCACGCCGGGATCCGGCGTCACCTGCAGCACCTTCAGACGCACGTCGCGCGGCGGCGGATAGCCTTCGAGCACGACCTGCATCTTCAGCTCTTCGGCGGTGGCCTCGACGGCGGCGAGCAGGTCGAGATAGTCGTCGAGATCGGTGAGCGGCGGCATGAACACGTGCAGCAACGTGTAGCCGCTGCCGAACGACGCGGCTTCCGCTTGCGGACCGGCCGCGCGTTTCGGGTCGCGCGCCTCGACGCACAACGCGGTGCGCAGCGTGTCTCGCGACGACTGCCCGCGCGCCGGCGGCTGGGCGTTTTCTGGCGCGCTTTCCGGCGCGTTTTCCAGTCCCTCATGCGGCTGACGCGCATACGCGAGCACGCCACCATGCGGCATGCCGCTCAGCAGATCGGCGGCCGAGAGCGACAGTGCCGCTGCATGGCGCGGGTCGGCGTTCAGCACGTCCCGCGCATCGGCCGATGCAGGCTCGCCGCCCTCGCGCGCCGGCTCGTACTGCACGCGCAACTGCGCGGCCGTGCGTAGCGGCGTTACGGGCGCGAACGGATCGTGCGCGTGCTGATACGGATAGTCGGTCTTCGACACCCACGGCAGCGAATCGAGCGGCAGCCGGTAGCCCATCGGCGAATCGCCAGGGATCAGGTACATGCGTTCGTCGCGGAAGAACCAGCGGCCACTGAGCCACTTCGGCACGCTGCCCGACGCGCCGGGCTCACGGCCGATCGGCAGCACGTAGCCGGTCGGGCTGCCGAGCCCGGCGTCGAACACGCGACGCAGCCGCACGCGTTCGAGTTCGTCGTCGAGGCGCGCGTCGAACGGATCGACGTTGACCGGCAGGCGACGCTCGCGCCACAGGTAGTACCAGGTGTCCTCGTAGCCGGGCTGGATGCAATCCGCGTCCACCGACAGCTTCGCGGCCAGATGCGCGAGAAAGCGTTGCGCGTCGCCGGCCGTGTAGCGGCCCGGCTCGCGTTCGTCGGCGAAGAGCGCCGGGTTGTGCCAGCACGGCTCGCCGTCGGCGCGCCAGTACAGCGACATCGCCCAGCGCGGCAACTGCTCGCCCGGATACCACTTGCCCTGGCCGATATGCAGGAAGCCGTTCGCGCCGTAGCGCGCGCGCAGCCGGTCCATCAGCGCGACCGCATAGCCGCGCTTGGTCGGCCCGAGCGCGTCGCTGTTCCATTCGGCGGCGTCGCGCTCGCGCACCGACACGAAGGTCGGCTCGCCGCCCATCGTCAGGCGCACGTCCATGTCGGCGAGTTCGCGGTCGACTTGCGCGCCCATCGTCAGCACGTCGTCCCACGCGGCTTCGCTGTACGGCTTCGTCACGCGCGGCGTTTCCAGCACGCGCTCGATCGACATCGTGTGCTCGAACTCGACCTCGCATTCGTCGACCGCGCCGGAGATCGGCGCCGCGCTGCCCGGCTCCGGCGTGCACGCGACCGGGATATGCCCTTCGCCCGCGAGCAGCCCCGAGGTCGGGTCGAGGCCGATCCAGCCCGCGCCCGGCAGATAGACTTCGCACCATGCGTGCAGGTCGGTGAAGTCGACTTCGGTGCCGCTCGGGCCGTCGATCGATTTGACGTCGGGCGCGAGTTGCAGCAGATAGCCGGATACGAAGCGCGCCGCGAAACCCAGTTGCCGCAAGGTCTCGACCAGCAGCCAGCCCGAATCGCGACACGAACCCGACGCGTTGACGAGCGTTTGCTCGGGCGTCTGCACGCCCGGCTCCATCCGGATCAGGTAGCGGATCTCGTGCTGCAGCCGCTGGTTCAACGCGACGAGAAAATTCGCGGTGCCGGCCGGCGTACGGTCGATGCTCGCGACGAATTCGGCGAAGCGCGGCGTCATCGGCCGCTGGATGCGGTACGGCGCGAGTTCGGCGGCGAGCTCCGGCGCGTAATCGAACGGGAACTGCTCGGCCGACGGTTCGAGAAAGAAATCGAACGGGTTGTAGACGGCCATTTCGGCGACCAGGTCGACGGTCACCTTGAACTCGCAAGTCTGCTCGGGAAACACGAGCCGCGCCTGATAGTTGGCGAACGCGTCCTGCTGCCAGTTGATGAAGTGCTTGACCGGCTCGACCCGCAGCGAGTACGACAGGATCGGCGTACGGCAATGCGGCGCGGGCCGCAGCCGCACGACCTGCGGCGACAGCGACACCCGCCTGTCGTAGCGGTAATGAGTAACGTGATGCAACGCGACGCGTATGGACACTCCGGACTCCTCGACGAAATGGGCAGCCCGCCAAAAAAGCAAGCTCTATGCCGTTGTTCGACCGCCTGTGAGAACTGCGTGGTGTTGCGTGCTGCCTGCTGCTATCTGCTGCTATCTGCTGCTATCTGCTGCTTGCAGCAGTCCGAACGACGTTTCACGCGACATATGCGCCCAAATCGCGCTAGCGCGCTACGGCCTGCGCTTGCATTCAGGGCCGCGCACGGTTTCGGTCTCGCTTTCGCATCTGCTTACCGCGAAGTTCGTCGCGACACACGGAGCTTCGCGCGAACCGCTATCCGGTTTAACCCCGAGCACGCCGAGACACGCCAGCACGCGCCCAGGACGTTTTCCTGACATTTCCCGAGCACCACCATAACGGACCGCGAGCCCTCTTCCGCATCGCCATCGACCCATGCACCAACACGGCGCAGCGCCGATGCACGATCATGACCGTACTGTGCGTTAAAGCGGTGAGCGCTGGCAATCGCGGCATGAAGATTGCGGCCGCGTTTTTTTCACCACCCTTGTCCACCGCCGTTGACCGCCACCGCCGCTAACCCGAGGCCCGCCCGATGAAAACCTTCCACTGCAATCGCTGCGCGCAACTCGTGTTCTACGAGAACGTACGCTGCGAACGCTGCGAATCGCTGCTCGGCTATGTGCCCGAACTCCGCGAGATCAGCGCCTTCGACGCCGCCGGCGAGAACCTCTGGCGCAGTCTGCATCCCCGCGCAAACGGCGCGCTGTTCCGTCAGTGCCACAACTACGCGATCGAAAACGTCTGCAACTGGATGATCCCCGCCGATTCGCCGGACACGCTGTGTCGCGCGTGTCAGCTGACCCGCACGATCCCGAACCTGAGCGCGCCGGACAACCGTCTCTACTGGTATCGGCTGGAAGTCGCGAAGCGGCGTCTGCTGTACACGCTGGCCGAACTCGGTCTCGACGTGCAATCTCGCGACGCGGACCCCGAGCGCGGCCTCGCGTTCGAATTCCTCGCCGACGGCGGCGACGGCGCACCGGTGATGACCGGCCACGACAACGGACTGATCACGCTGAACATCGCCGAGGCCGATGACGCGCACCGCGAGCAGGTGCGCACCGCGATGGGCGAGCCGTATCGCACGCTGCTCGGCCACTTCCGCCACGAGACCGGCCACTACTTCTTCAGCCGGCTGATCGAAAACGAGCCGCGCTGGCTCGAACCGTTTCGCGCGTTGTTCGGCAACGAGCAGGCCGACTACGGCGCGGCGCTGAACGCGTACTACCGCGACGGCGCGCCGCCCGACTGGCAGGCGTCGTACATCAGCGCGTACGCGACGATGCATCCGTGGGAGAACTGGGCGGAGACCTGGGCGCACTATCTGCTGATCGTCGACGTGCTCGATACGTCGACGTCGTACGGCCTCGCGCTGCTGCCCGACGATCCGGACGAACCGACGCTGACCGACCGCACGCCGGTCGAGGACGCGAGCTTCGGCAATCTGATGAAGCGCTGGTTTCCGCTGACCTATGCGCTGAACAGCCTGAACCGCAGTCTCGGGATGGCGGACGGCTATCCGTTTACGCTCGCCGCGCCGGTCGTCGACAAGCTGCGCTTCGTGCATCGGGTGATCGAGGCGGCGGGGGAAAGACGGGGCAAGGGCGTTGAGGGCGTTGAGAGCGCTGAGGTCACTCAGGGCGCTCAAGGTACCGCCGCACTCGACACCGTCGCCAACGACGACCCCGCCACTCCGCAGCGCCAGTTCAACGACGACGCGGGCTGAGCGGTGAGTATCGCGAGCCCATCATCGGGCGCAACGGGTTCATGTCGTCGAATTGCGTTCCCTTCCTCCGATCCGCCGTACAAAACAGCGCATCCGCCAGGCGTCGTTCGTTGTGCAAGCCAACGGTTGTACATGCCAGGCGCCCTGCCTATAGTGAACGGCAACCCGCCTATCGCACGTCAAAGCCCCATCTCAGATCGAGGATGCCGATGAATTCCATCACCCACATCGAGAAGACAGTCACGCTGAAAGCGCCGGTATCTCGCGTCTGGCGTGCCATGACGGACGCCCGCGAGTTCGGTTCGTGGTTCGGGATAGAACTCGCGGGGGAGTTCGTCGAGGGCGAGGCAATCTCCGGCAGCTTCCCGCATGAATTCGACGAAGCCGCGATTCTCGAATTCCAACGCAAACTCGGCCTCTCGCCGACGCGGATCAGAGTCCCCGCCAAGCCGCTCGTTTTCTGCACCGTCGAGCGCATCGAGCCGGAGCGCTACTTCAGCTTTCGCTGGATTCCTTACGGTATCGACATCGAGGCCGACCCGGACAACGAGCCGACGACGCGGGTCGAGTTCAAGCTGGAAGCCGTTGCCGATGGCACATTACTCACGATCGTCGAATCGGGTTTCGAGCATGTGCCGGTCCATCGCCGGCAACGTGCGTTCATGATGAACGACGCCGGTTGGTCCGCGCAGGCCGCCAACGTCAAACGGTATGTCGAGGGCGCGTAGTGTGGTGGTCATAAAAGACATGCGGGACATGCGGGACATGCGGGACATGCGGGACATGCAAAACGCGCGATACCTCACAAGCCGGCTGCTGATCGTCGCGATGTTCGCGTTACCGGTGTTCATGCTCACCAGCGGCTGCGTATCGACGTCGACGGTCACGACAAGACCCTCCCCGAACACATCGGCGACGTTCGCCACCGACGACGCCGCGCTCGCCGGCCGCGTCAAGCAGGCGCTTGCGGCGGACCCGGCGCTGCGCGCGTTGCCGATGAGCGTGGCCACGTATCGCGGCGTCGTGCAGTTGTCGGGCTACGTGGATTCGGACGCGCAGATGCAGCAGGTGCTCGCCGTGACGCGCGCGGTGCCAGGCGTGCAATTCCTGAGCAACGAGCTGCAGCTCAGGCCGCAATGACGCGTAATCGTGCGATAACGCCCAACGCGTAACGAAGCCACGCCAGAAAAAAACCCGCCGCCGATCCAATCGGCAGCGGGCAGCTCTCGCACTTTCTCGCTCAGTTTCCCAACCACTCGACAACGCTTTCAACCCACGCTCAACGTACGCTCCAACGCACGTTCACGCAGCACTCAATACGCGACATAAGGCCCATTCCCACCCGGCGTCGCCTTCTGCTCGATCGCCGCGTACACGCTGCGGCCGTAGAAGAACGGCAGCCCCCAGTCGAATACCGTCGACGTCACGAACGCCGGCCCCGCGAGCAACGGCAACGCCGAGTCGCCGCTATAGGTCTGCGCGATCGACGTCGCGTTGCCGACGTTGAACGTCACCGCGCTGGTCGTGCCGTTCACGCCTTCGATCGTCGCGCTCAGCTGCTGCGTCGACGACGGGCAGTAGTACGCGCCGTTCGGATTCCCGCACGCCGACATCAGCGTGGTCCGGAAAAACAGCCCCGTCGAGCCGCTGTCGAGGATGCTGCTCGGGTACGTGGTGCCGTTCTGCACCGTCGTGAACGTGCCGTTCGACGGATTCACGCCGATCACCTGCGCATTGCCGAGCCCGTTGTTGGTCTGCGTGCCGATGCCGAACACGAGCTGCCCCGACACCGACGGCGCGCCACCCGACACGGTCGGCAGACTGAGGATCGAGCCGTTGTTGTCGGTCGTGAAGTAAGGCACCGGGTTCGCGACCTGATAGGTCTCGGCAAGCGGAATCGACGTGCAGCCCGAGCTCGCGCAGCCGTAGTAGGTCGCCGGGATCGCCTGCTGCACGCAGTTCGCGCCGCAATCGTGCTTGAACACGCCGATGCCGAGAATGCCGTTGGCCTGCAACGCGCCCGGCGTGTTGCGCGATGCGCCGACCGCCGCGCAGTCGGCGGGCAGCGACGCGTAGCCCGGATCGATCACCTGGATCGGCAGCGACGATGCCTTCTCGCCGGCGATCTGCAGATCGGCGAGCTTCACCGCGCCCCACGTGTAGCCGTCGAAGAACTGCATGCATTCGGCGACGAGGTTGCCCGAGCCGTCCTTCTGCTGCGGCAGGCTCATCGAGGCGGGCAGTTGCGACGCGAATACGCGCACGCCCCACGAGCCGGTATCGACGAGCACGTGATCGATCGTCTGGCAGTTGCTGGTGCCGGGCGCGCAGATCGTGATGCTCACGAACGGCATGTTCGGCACGTTGCTGACGCCGGCGTCGACCGTCACGCTCACCGCGTTCGCGGCCAGCGCCTGCGGCGACGGCGACGTGTTGGTCACGGTCGAGCCCGACGGCGCGGCCGTGCTGGAATTGGCGGTCGTGCTCGCGCCGCCGGAACCGCCGCCGCACGCGCTCAACAGCAGCGCCAGAGCCACGATGGGCGCAGCGCCCAGCAAAGTCATCCACGAAGACCTGGATCGCATGATTCGCTCCGTTATTGAATGACGCTGACGTCGACACCCGCGGGCACCGCGCGTGGCAGATACGCGTAACCGGTGAACGCGCGCAGATGACCGCTCGAGAACACCACCAGCTCGTCACTCGACACCGCGAGCGGCGTGCCGCGCCGGCTCGCGTTGGCGGCGACGTAGGCATCGAAGGACGCGCCGAGCATCGACTTCAGGTCGGGCAGCGTCGGGCCGTCCCATGCGACACCGAACACGGTGCCGTTGGACGCCACGTATTCGCGCACCTGGGTGCCCGACGGCAGCGTCAGCTGATGCACCGAATACGCGCCCTGCGTGGTGGCCGCGCGGGCGACCGCATGCAGACGCGCCTGATCGCCGTCGACGGTGCTGGCGTTCTGGCCGAGCGTGGCCTGCGCGGCGAAAGGCAACACGCAGCCCGCCCCGAGCATTGCGCACGCAATGCGGGTAAGAAGCATCGGTTTCAAGAGATTTCCTTCGAGGTGAAACGCCCGTGACCGGCATCGGCCGATCACAAACGCGAAACTAGGGGGCGCACACCTGACCGGCTGAGCCGGATTGCCTTCACGCCGGTTGGGCTGCGTGAATGCGTTGACGGAACGGCGGGGCGAAACTTTAGTGAGGAGGATGGCGCGCGGCAATCGTTTGCGATGCGATTTAAACCTACGCGTTTTGCGATGCCGTTCGATTGTGTTTGACTAATTTCAAGATAATCTTTTACTGACAATGCTTTGAGGTCTATTTAGTTTTCTTATGATGTTTAAAGCGAACGGGTGCAACGGATCTCAAATGCGGCGCGTAAGAATTAGGCGAGCATGAGATGCCGTCGCGACAATGTAAGTATTTGCTGAATAAAAGCCTGCGCAAACGCCAATTCCTCTGACTACTGGCGGGCGCGGCGTTATCGGATAGCGGGCAAAAAAATGCCGCGGCTGGCACAAGGCCAGCCGCGGCATGGAATGGTGTCGAACGTCTGGCGCCCGTTACTTCTTCTGCTGCTGCAGCACCGACTTGAGCTCCTGCACGTTCTCTTCGACGCGTTTTGCGATCACCGCATACGACTCCGCCTGCGTCTGATACGCGGCCTGCGCGAGCTGCTGCATGTCGGCGAGCGACTTGTGCAGGCTCTGCTGGACCAGCTCGGCGGTTTTGGTCGACGGCGACGTGCCGGCCGCCGACAATTGCGCGGTCATCGATTGCAGCTCGCCGAGCGTTGCGCGCAGCATGTCGGCCTGTTTCTGCGCGAGCGACTGCATCCCCGAGAAAGCGGTCTGATTCGCCTGCACCAGCGCTTCCATGTCCTTGCGGCGCGCTTCCATGATGGCGGGCACGTCGAAGCCGGGGAGCTTGAACTGCTCAAGCATTTTGGTGAGATCGCCAAACGGATTGGCGGCTTCAGGTCGGTCCATGCGAAATCCTCCTTGCGGTTGAATACTCGCCGCCTGCGCGTCGCCCTCGACAGGCGCGACGCCGGGGCCGGCGACGACGTGTGCCGTGCTTGCCGCCACGGCAGAGTGGTTTTGGGGTCGCACGGCACATCGGGACAATCATGCGCTATCCGGCCGCATTGCGCCACCGGGCTCACCCTGGCGACGACGCCCCCCGCTTGCAAGGTCCGGTAAGTTACAGATGCATTTCAGTAACCCGACTATTCGACGCTTCGTCTATCGTTGCCGATGTGCCGGCCCACAGTGGGTCGGGCTGTTTCGATGGGAGCGACATCATGAAAAAAGCATTGTTTCGCGCGGCACTGGTCGCGCTGCTGGGCATCACCGCGACGGCCGCGCTCGCCGACGAGGGCATGCCGCCTCCGCCCGCCGCGATGCACGGCGGTGGCCCGCGCAGCGAAGGTCCGGGGCATGGGCCTGGTCCGATGGGTCCGATGATGGGTCAGCCCGGCCCGGCTTTCGCGGTCATCAACGATCTCGAACAGCTGCGCCGCCTGTATGCACTGAGCGGGCACGAGGGCGAGATCGTCGCGGTTTATCACGACGTGCTGAACAAGACGCAGGACCCGATGCTGCGCCACTACGTGTACGACTCGCTCGCGCGCGAGCAACTGAAGCCCGCGAATCCCGAGCAGGCGATCGCGACGCTGCGCACCAGTCTCGCCGAAGATCTCACGGCGGCGAACAAGGCGCCGCATGGGATGTCGGGCGGTACGC
This sequence comes from Paraburkholderia antibiotica, assembly GCF_012927125.1. GTDB lineage: Bacteria > Pseudomonadota > Gammaproteobacteria > Burkholderiales > Burkholderiaceae > Paraburkholderia > Paraburkholderia antibiotica. The sequence continues at coordinate 10,394 of NZ_JABBFZ010000021.1, read as the reverse complement.
CGCCGGGTCAGCCGCCGACGCAAACGCAGTAAATCGCGGCGGTTTTTTAGCCGGTCCTTAGCGCGTATCAGAAAGCAGACGCCGCGTGCAAACGCGGCGGTTTTTCTCCGCAGCGAGCAAAAATTGCGCTGCGTTTAATACCCCCGGTAACCACTCGCAGACCACTCGATAACCACTGGAAGCGCTCCCCCAGCCCCGCCCCGCGCGGCTTTCGCGGCCTACGTTAGCTGCCCCACATTGCCGTCACACTGCCGCTTCTCATCTTCCGTCAGGTGATTAGGATGGGAGCACCAAAACGCCAGAAGCAGGTGAAGGAATGCGCTATCCGATGGACATGGCCATTGCCGCCGCCCTGCTGGTGTTCGTGCTGTGCTGCATCGTCAAACTCGCTTTGAACTGACGGGCGCGTGAGCTTGGCGGGTCGCCGCATCACGCTATTTCTGCCTCTTTTCTGCCTCCTCCCCCGCGCGTTTTCATCGCTTCTTTTCCGCCGTTTTTCCGCTTCTTTCACGCTTTTGCGGTCGACCCCTTAGGCTTTTTTGCGTCGCGCATGAGCCGCACATGAGCCCCGCATAAGCCGCACATAACGCCGAGCACGCACGCTGCGCGCGTCCTCATTTCACCGTGACATCGCTCGAAATAATTGTGGAATGGAGTTCGACCGGCGACTCGCCCATACTGCGTTCGCTGCCGGTGCGTTACGAAACGAACGACGCATGAGATCGACACTGCTTCACGTGCGAATCCCTTCGCCGATGATCGACGATCCCACGGTTGCCCGATCATCGGCCGATTACTTCGAACCGGAACCCAGGATCATCATGTCGACTTCAGTGAACTTCATCAAAAAGAACGCCGTCCGTTTCACCTGCATGGCCCTCGTCTGCGGCAGCGCGCTGCTGAGCGGTTGCGCCGGCGCCGCCGTCACCAACGTCAGCGCGGTGAACGCGCCGGCGAGCGCCGAAGCCGGCGCGCAAGCGACGCTGCATCCGGAGGTGATCTACGTGTCGACGTTCGACGCCGATCCGCAGCAGGTCAAGCTCGATAGCGGGATGCTGCAAAAACTGAAGACGCAGATGTCGGGTTCGTCGACCGCACAGCAACAGGTCGACGACGCGGCCGAGGTGCGCGAACAGGTCGCCGACGAAATCGTCCAGCAACTGCGCTCGGCTGGACTGAACGCGGTGCGCCTCGACAGGCCGCTGCCCGCCGGCCAGAACGCGCTGGTGGTGCAAGGCAGCTTCGAGACGATCGACTCCGGCAATCGCCGCCGCCGCATGCTGATCGGCCTCGGCGCGGGCAAGAGCGAGGTGAGCAGCGCGGTGCGGATCTTCTACCAGCCGGCCGACGGCGCGCCGCGTCTGGTGCAGAGCTTCACCGCGCACGCGGACAGCGGCAAGATGCCCGGCATGGTCGAAACCGCCGGCGTCGGCGCGGCAGCCGGCGTCGTGGCAACCTCGGCGGCGGCGGGCGCGGGGCTGCATGGCGTCGCGGAAACGAAGCGCGCGGGCGTGTCGGCCGATGCGAAGCGCCTCGGCGACGCGGTCGCGAAACAGGTCACGCAGTTCGGCGTCGAAGCGGGCTTCGTGTCGGCGGGGAATGCGCAGAAGAGTTGAGCGCGGGATCGAGCGGCAGTATTGCGGCACAGTTGCGGCAGCATCACGGTAGTCAGCGCGGCGGTGTGGAGTGGTCTCCACGCCGCCGCGTTTTTTTTACCGCCGCCAGAACCCGCGAATGAGCGCGAGCAACGCGGCCGGCGCCGTGCCCTTCTGACAATAGCCATCGAAATTGTGGCGCTCGCGGCCGGTTTCCTTGACGTGATCCTCGTCGAGCGACGTGAACGCGACGATGCCGAGACTATGCGTCGGCAGATAGCGGCGCAGCGCGCTCGCCGTTTCGTAGCCGTCGCGCTCCGGCATCATGATGTCGAGCACGACGACGTCGGGCACCCAGTTGCGCACGCAGCGCAACGCCGCCGAACAGCCGGCCGCGCTGCGCGCGTCGACGCCCTCGTAGGAAAGCCAGGTCGCGAGCGCTTCGGCCGCGTTTGCGTTGTCGTCGACGACAAGCACGCGCGGCACTTCGTGTAATAACTGCACGACTCGGGCACTCCACCGCTGGCAGGTAGACGGGATTCGGGACATGCGGACAACCTGCGATAAAAATAATCAGCCGGACCAGCAAACGGCGTTCCCCGCTTGCCGCAGCGCAGCGATCTCTGCCCGCAGATAATCGGACCCCATCTACCCCCCCTTTCCCCCCCTTTCCCCCATCTATTATGTAAATCGTTGCTTTTATGCAATAGGAATGATTCCCATTTGCACTATAATTCCGCCGAATCTTTCGTTCCGCGCCCCGACGGCTTACATCGCACCGCAGCGTCGTGCGCGCGTGACCAAGAACAAATGCCGCCTGGGTGCCAGGAACCGCCCCGGGACGGAAGATCGACGACCACGCCAACTTTCCATTCATGTCCGTTTCACGCCTGAATCGCCCGCGGGCCACGCCTGCCCAAGCTGCCCTGCATCGCGCCACCATCCTCGCCGCCATCGCCATCGCTTTCAGCGCGCCGGCCGCGGCCTTCGCCCAATCCGCCGATCCGGCCGCCGCCACCGACAGCACGTTGCCGACCGTCAAGGTGCAGGCGCCCAAGGACGTGCTGCCCGGCGACCTGCCGCCGACCTTCGGCGGCGGCCAGGTTGCGCGCGGCGGCGATTTCGGCGTGTTCGGTCAGCAGAAGACCATCGACATGCCGTTCAGCATGAGCACCTACACGTCGAAGCTGATCCAGGACCAGCAGGCCCGCACGATCGCCGACGTGCTCGCGAACGATCCGTCCGTGCGTACCGCGTACGGCTACGGCAACTTTGCGCAGGTGTTCGTGATCCGCGGCTTCCAGCTGTACGGCGACGACGTATCGCTGAACGGCCTGTACGGCATCACGCCGCGCCAGATGGTGAACACCGGGGCGCTCGAACGCGTCGACGTGTTCAAGGGCGCGAATGCGTTCATCGGCGGCGCGGCGCCGTCGAGCTCGGCGATCGGCGGCGGCATCAACCTGCAGTTGAAGCGCGCGGACGACAAGCCGCTCACCAGCGTGACGCTCGAAGGCAGCGCGTCGGGCGAGTTCGGCGCCCACGTCGACGTGGGCCGCCGCTTCGGCAGCGAAGACCAGTTCGGCATCCGCGTGAACCAGGCGAATCGCGACGGCGAAACATCCGTCGACGGCGAACATCGCCGCGACAACACCACCGCGGTGTCGCTCGACTGGCGCGGCGACAAGCTGCGTCTGTACGGCGATTTCCTGTATCAGCGCAACCGCGTGAACGGCGGCCGCCCGACCGTGTTCGTGAACGGCGACACGGTGCCGGAAACGCCGTCGGCGACCTACAACTACGCGCAGACGTGGACCAATACGACGCTCGAAGACACGGTCGGCATCGTGCGCGCGGAATACGACTTCGTGCCGAACTGGACCGCGTACGTCGCGGGCGGCACGCGCCACACCAACGAGTACGGCGACTATGCGTCGCCGTACTACGGCAACACCGGCACGACCGCGTCGCGCCTGTCCGTGCCGCACAAGGAAGATGCGACGTCCGCCGAAGCCGGCGTGCGCGGCCGCTTCAACACCGGCCCGGTGTCGCACTTCGTGACGGCGGGTGCGTCGATCGTGCGCGTCGACGCGCAGTCGGCCTACACGATGAGCGGCTCGTTCGACACCAGCCTCTACAACACGCCGCAGGTCGCGGTCCCGCCGACGCTGTACTCCGGCGGCAACATGGACGATCCGCAGACCACCTCGCTCACGCTGATGCGCAGCGTCGCCGTGTCCGACACCTTAGGCTTCCTGAACGATCGCGTGCTGTTCACGGTTGGCGCGCGTCATCAGTCGATTCTCGCGAACAACTACGACTACACCGGCAAGCAGACGCAGAACTACAACGAGTCGATCACGACGCCGTTGTTCGGCCTCGTCGTCAAGCCGTGGCAGAACGTGGCGCTGTTCGCGAATCGCAGCGAGGCGCTCGGGGTCGGCCAGATCGCTCCGTCGTACGCGGCGAACTTCGGCCAGGCACTGCCGCCCGAGCGCTCGAAGCAGTATGAAGTCGGCGCGAAATACGACAACGGCAAGTACGGTGCGTCGATCGCCGCGTTCCAGATCGAGAAGCCGCAGACCGTCACGAGTAGCGCGAACGTGTTCGGCACCGACGGCACCGAACGGCATCGCGGTATCGAAGCAGCCGTGTTCGGCGAGCCGTACAAAGGCATTCGCCTGATCGCGGGCGCGACGTACATCAACGCGACGCAGCTCGATACCGGCAACAGCGGTACCGACGGCAAGCGTCCGATCGGCGTGCCGAGCTTCATCTTCAACGTCGGCGCCGAATACGACGTGCCGATGCTCAACGGCCTGACGCTGACCGCGCGCTGGACGCACACGGGTCCGCAGTATCTGAACACGACCAATACGCAGTCGATCCCGACGTGGGACACGGTCGACCTCGGCGCGCGCTACGCGACGGTGCTGTTCGGCAAGCCGACCACCTTCCGCGCCAGCCTGCTGAACGTCGCGAACAAGTCGTACTGGGCGTCGACGACCGGCGGTTATCTGACGCAGGGCGCGCCGCGCACGTTCCTGATGTCGATGACGACGGATTTCTGACACGCGATAAACCAGACGCTGGTTTTTGACTGGCGTGATACGGAGGCCGCCTTGATGGCGGCCTTTGTTTTTTGCGGCATGAAAAGAATCGCCGCCGGGTTGTGAGGCCCGGCGGCGATTTTTTTGTGGGGGAATGGCTGGCTATTGTTATCGGGTTGCCGGTGGGGTTATCCGGGACTACGCGGAAAATGCTCAGGATCACTCATGACTGGACTCATGTGCAGATTCCAGCAAATGCACGTGCGAATCCAGCTTCATCGCCCCGGCTGCGTATCGATCGCCACCTGTTCCGCCGTTTTCGTTTCTTGCGGCTCTTGCGCCTCTTTCGTTACACTCTCGCCGGTATCCGCCGCCTCATGCTCCGCTTGTCCGCTGCGCTGCGTCGCCCGCAGCGACCACACGCTATCCACCCGCCCTGCCACCACCCGTTGCCGCGTCTTGCGCCACATCCACGCAAAACACAGCGCGCCGAGCGCCGCGCCGATATCGACGCCCAGCGGCCCCGCGTCGGCGGAAAACCACAAACCGCTCGACGGCACGAGCGCGCCGATCACGCTCGCCAGCGGAATCGCCACAGTCGAAACCGTCGCGAGCGCGAGCAGTTCCACCGATGCACGCGCGGCGCCGCGCAGCATCGCCCACACGATCGAAGCGACGAACACCGTGTAGTAGATGCCGATATGCCATGCATGCAGATCGTCGACGCGTCCGGCGAGCAGCTTGCCCGCGAGCAGCGTCAGCGAAATGCCGCAGATGCAGCCCAGCGCGACGCCGACCGTCAGCGACGCCATCACGAACGTCGAACGCCGCTGCGTCACGGCAATACCGTCGCGTCGCAGCGCCTTGCGGCGGCTTTCGATCCACAGCAGGTTGCCCGAATAGAACAGGAACGCGCCCGCGAGCCCGAGCAGAAAATAGCCCCAGCGCACCGGCGCGCCGCCATAGCTACCGAAGTGCAACGCGTAGAACGCGCTCGTCGACGCCGACCAGTTGTTGCCATTGCCTTCGCCCGGCAGGAACTGCGCGTTCAGAAACTTGCCGCTGAACGGGTCCATCAATGCGAAGCCGCCGTCGCGCGCCAGATAGCGTGCATCGTCGCCGGCCACAAACACCGTTGCGCCAGGCTGACCCGCGCGACGATAGCGCAGTGCGGTCGGCTCGAAACGCGGTGCGCGCTCGTGCACCTTGGCGAGCAGTTGCGCGGGCGGCAGCATCGTCGGCGCGGGTTCGGAGGCTGCGTTCTTCGCGACCGGTGCCTGCGCGAAGAACGGATTCTGCGCGAGCATCATCGGCTGCAGCGCGCGCTCGTAGATCACCTTGTCCTGCACGTTGAAGATGTAATCGCCGAGACCGAACGCGACCACCGACAGCGCCATCACCAGATGAAACGGCAGACTCAGAATGCCGATCACGTTGTGCGCGTCGAGCCACATCCGCTTCAGATTCTTGCCGATGCGCAGCGCGAACAGATCCTTGATGAGCGTCGGCAACAGCACGATCACGCCCGACACCAGCGCGAGTCCGTACAGCAGCGACACCACGCCCATCACGCCCATGCCGACGTCGTAGCCGCCCGGCACGCCGGCCGTCATGTGCAGCACGTCGATAAAGCGCGCCGCGTCCGAGGGCCGGCTTTGCGCGCTGCGCAACTGGCCAGCGTCGTCGAGCCACGCATCCCAGCGCTGCCCCGGCGCGGACTGCCACGAAAGCCGCACGCGATCATCGCCGACGAGCGACAGCGTGAACAACTTGCGCGCGGCCGGATACGCATCGAGCGTGCGGTCGATCAGGACGTCGGCGCGCTCGAGCGGCACCGACGGCGACGCGGCAACCGTAGGCGGCGTGGTCCAGTCGCTGAGCGAATCCTTGAACATCGTGATCGCGCCCGCGTAGAACGCGATGAAAAGCAGCAGACCGGCGACGATGCCAGTCCACGTATGAACGGTCTTATAGACGCGAAGAATGTCGCTACGCATGCTGAAAGGAGGATCAAACGGGCGGCACGCCGCTCGCGGAATAAATGACGGAAGCTAGCGAACGCAGCGCACGCTCATGCGCGCGGCGCTCAGAACGGCACATGCTGACAGAGCAGCACGAGCGCGAACGCGACGACGTTGCTCAACGCGAGCCAACCGAACGCACGCGCGCCGCTGCGAAACATGAACGAAGCCGACGCGATCGCGATCCACAGCGGCGGCACCAGCCACATCGCGACGTGGAATTTGCTCGGCGCATCGAGACCGCCCGACGAGAAGCGCGCGAATAACGCGCTCGCGGCGATCGCAAGGCCGAAACCGCCGAGCATGCCGGCCACGAACCTGGCGAGCAGATCGCGCTCGATCGAACCGGGCGCGCGCCGGCTGGCGGATGGGCGGGTCATCGTTCGCGTCATCGTGCGAGGCGCCGGGCGCGGTTGCGTTCGAGCAGCGCGCCGATAAACGGCCACGCGGTGAGGCTCGCCATCAGCGTCGTCACGACGACCGACAGCGCCGTCGCCGGCTGCAACGCGCGCGCCGCGAAAACCACCGACAGCGCAACGCAAATAGCGGCGCCGATGCGCGTCGGACGACCGGGCCACGGTGCGCGGAGCCAGCGCTGGCCGGGCGAGCCGAGATAAAACAGCAACGCGCCGGCGACGGCCGGCGCGACGATTGGAAGATTCCCCATGATTCGGTGAAAACGGCTGGAGTGGGCGGGGTTTAATGCCTATTAATGAGAATCATTATCATACATGGAATGTGCTGAGGGAGTGGCGGCGGTGGGGTGCCGGTTATAGTGCAGTCCCGTCTACGCATCGTTAATGGTTAAATTCTTCGTCGTAGAGGTGTCGCTCATTGACCAACCTGTCATCAAGCCTTGCATAGCAAGGCCACCCGGACATCGCGCGACAGTTAACCAGAGTAGATCAGACGTCAAATCGTACCCGTATCGCCGCCAGTTCATATGAGCTAGCACTCATTGCATTACTTCCCGGCTCGAATCTCGGCCAGTGCCTTCTCCAGCAGCTTCATGTCCGGCGGGTTTTTTTGCGAAGCTTTGCTTCCTAGCCATCGATGTACAAGGTTCTTAGGTCCGCTCGCGAGCTTGGTTCCTTCCTCAGTCAATTCACTCCTCATGAGTGAGCGTCTCGCAATATTCCCGCTTCCGTCACTGACCTTGCATTTCAGCAGCGAGTTTCGTTCAAGAAACAAGAATAGGCTTTCCATCTTCTGCCTTACAGACGCAGCCATGTCAGGAGCATTGATATATGACCCCAGTAACTGGTCTATATCCCACATCTTGTAGTCGTCTAGCATTACTCAATTCTCTCGATAACCGATGCACCATTCACGGGTACTAATTGACCAGTGCTTCTATTTCGTACAAACGTTCCGCCGATACCTAAGATCCGGTTTTCCTTGGCAAGCTGGTCAACCTTATCGGCTGTCGGGCTCGTCACTTCGTAGGTTTGCGCCTGCCCGTTCTCAATTACTGCCGTATCGATCCGCCGACGCTCACCCGTATCCGGGTCTCTCACGGACTGGCCTCGCGCATTGCGCAAGTAGCACTGACACTGGATTGTCGCATTCGGATGCTGCGCTTTCATGCGCGCGTTGAACACGTCCTCACGCCGCGCACCTTCAACCGCATTAGTGATTCGATCCAGTCCTAAGGGGTCGACCCACCCGATAGGGTTTGGCGCGTACTGGTAGACATTGATCCCACCCGCCAACCCAATCGGATCCTTCGTAATGAACCGCCCATTCTGCGGATCATAGTACCGGTGCCGGTTATAGGCGAGCTCCGTCTCCTCGTCATGATACTGCCCCTGGAACCGGATCCGGTTATCCGCGCCAACCGCATCGGCCTTGCCATACGGCGCACGCTTTACCTCACCCCACGCCTTGTACCGCGCAAGCCACACCACCTTGCCCGACTCGTCCACCATCTCCTGCGGCGTGCCCAGGTGATCATTCTGGTAGAAGTAGGTGGCATGCCGCGTCCTCGCCGCCACCTGCACAAAACGCCCGTCCGTACCCGTCGCGAGAAACGCCGGCTCCACCAGCTTCTCGTCAAGCCGCGCAAGCGGCACGAACGATCCCGGCTCGTGCAGATAAAGCGACGCCGCCTGCCACTCATGATGTGTGTCAAGCGTATGCATGCGCTGCGCGACCGGCAGCGAATACACATCCTCCGGCTCCTCCCGCACGATCTGCGCCCTGCGGAACTCCAGCCCGCGATACACATGCTCGTGCTTCACCGGCAGCCGGAAGCGCTCCTCCATCAGCAGCACATCGCCGTCCCACGTGAAGAACGTGCGCTCGATCCCGCCATCCGGTCGCGTCACCTTCTTCTTCGTGCGTCGCCCAAACGCATCGTACGCAAAACTCACTTCCAGCAGCGGCCGCACACTCCCATCGACGAACCGCGCACCACCACCCGCCACCGGTTCCCTACGCGCCAGCTCATCCGCCTCCGGCGGCTTCGCATAGCGCTTCGCTTCGATCAGCCGGTTCGCTGCGTCGTACCCGTACAGCCACGTCGTGCCGTCCGGATCGACCCGCCGCACGAGGTTGCCATGCGCATCGTGTGCATAGCGTGTGCGGTTCAGCCCCTTCAGCACGTTGCCGATGCACTTCGGCAGCGACGCCTCCCATGCGTCCAGCCTGCGCGTATCCTCCACGCCTCGCCTGTTGTAACGCAGCGGTGGATATTTTTCGCCAGGATTCGCCCGCAGCCATGCGGCGTCCTCGGCACGCTCCCGCGCGAAGCGCGACGCCTGTTCTTCCGGCGTCTCGACCTCCGGCCTCGGCGGCACCTTCTCCGGGTCGACCGGATTGCCTGCCCGGTCGAACGCAAAGACTTCGGTCAGGTCCGGCGTCACGGACTTCAGCAGCCGCCCGACCGGATCATAGGTGTAATCCGTCGCACCACGCGCGTGATCATCGATACGCGTGAGGTGGCCCGCCGCGCTGTAATGCAGCCGCCGCTCGGCAATGCGCTCATGTGGGCTGGCCGCGCCCATCTGCTTCACCGTGAACCGCGCCAGCCGCCCCATCGGATCGTATTCGCGCGCCTGGCTGAAAGCCGCATGCGTGCGACCCGTCTCGCGGTGCAGCCGGTCGCGCTCGAAGTCCACCAGCGGCGCGCCGTCGATTTGAATTCGCAGTCAGTGATCTGTACAGGTCGCAATCCAGATAGAGGAACAAAGGGGCCGCAATCGCGGCCCCTTTCCATTATTTCCCGGCCCGAATCTCAGCCAGCGCCTTCTCCAGCAGCTTCATGTCCGGCGGGTCCTTCTTCGATCCCTCCGATTTCAGCCACGCACCTTCTTTCCGGCGTATCAACTCGACTCCCTCCGCCGTGAAATCGTCCTTTCGATATTCACGGTCAATCAGATCGCCTTTGGCATCAAACATTTTCACGGTCACCAACTCGTTGTCTGCGAAGAATCGCCGAAGCGCAACCAGTGATCGCCTAACGATTTCCTGCGATTTGACGTCGGGAACAAAGTTACCGTCATCATCCATCCTTTCGTAGCGGGATGCGAAGTTTTCAACGGTTCCCCAAACTAAGTAGTTCTGCATCATGGAAGTTGTCTAATCTTCGATGGCCCGTTAAGGAAAGTCTGCAAAATTCCTGGCATTGATGTGAGGGTGGACTATCCTGGGAGCAGGAGAATTTAAGGGGTGGGTGATGGCACAACTTGGCCTTGGTCTGGATCTGTCAACGAAACGCACGCGCAAAC
>NZ_JABBFZ010000020.1 GCF_012927125.1 Paraburkholderia antibiotica | reverse complement strand
ACAGGACCGTGAAACGACTCTACGCCGATGATAGTGCGGATTGCCCGTGTGAAAGTAGGTAATCGTCAGGCTTCTCCTCAGTCAGAAACCCCACCCCGAAAAGGTGGGGTTTTTGCGTTTACGGCCGTCATAAAGCGGACGCTGAGCTGGCAACCAGCGCAATGCGCTGCGAAACGTATCACCGCCAGCACTACACCTCTCTTTACTGCCCACCGGTCCGCAGCGCGTCCGCGTAGCCCGTCAGTTCCAGATACGCACGTCCCACCTCGGCAGGGCCGCGTTTCACACGCACCGCGCCTTCCCAGTACACCGCTCCCGCCGATTCCCGCGAGTCGAGTTCCTGATCGTCCATCAGCGGATCGAGTTGCCACGTCAGCGCGCCGGTCCTGAGCGTCATCGATACCGGATACGATGCGCCCGTGCGCGGTGAGCGCCAGGTGCGATTCGCTGTGAAGTCGACCTGATCCGGACTGAAGTTCGTGATCTGGCCATCGGATTGGCGAAGCGTCGCGTGTGCCCATATGGCTCGGCCATCGCGGCGACGCACTTTGAATGCCATCAACGCGGAGCCGTCTTTCAAATTGGCGCCGAGCCAATCCCATCCGACTGCATCGGCATCGAGCAAGGTGCTCGACCATTCGTGATCAAGCCATGCCGTGCCCGTCACCGTTGTCTCACGCTTTGAAGCGTTTTTCGAAGCACTTTTCGACGGACCACCAGGCGTAATCGGTCGCACGACACTGCCCGTTACGCGCAATTGCGGCTCGCTATAGTAGTAGCTTGCCTGCTCCGGTCGCGGCCCTTTGCGCGAGTAGCCGCGCTCGCCTTGAACGAGCGGAGCCTGTGTCGGCGCTAACACGAGATGCAGCGAAAATCCGCGCGCGTCGATGGTGACGTCGTAGTGGCCATCCGCGGCGCGAATCATTTTCCAGGCGTCGAGTTTGACATCGGTATTGGCGGGCTTCGCGTATGCGAGCCCGAAACCCTGACGGGCGATGCGCTGGTCGTGAGCCAGGTGTCCGATAGCCGGATCGCTCACCGCCGCGTGCGCGATGATCAGTTGCGCAGGCGCAAACGCGCTCGGGTCGGTAGCGTCGTGACCCGTGGCCGTGCGGAAGAACGTGATCTGAAATCCGAGCGGTTGATTATCGGGCGTGTTGAGCCAGCCAGTCGCGTACCACCATTCGGTGCGAAAAGCCGGATGAGCACCGGTGTCCTGCGGCAGCACGATCGGATGATCGGGCGTAACTGCTGCGAAGGTAGACGGCGTGGTTGTCGACAAGTCATCGCCGGCCGCGCTCGAAGGCGACGTGCTGCCCACGCCGATACAAATCACGCCGAGAAAAAGTAGACGAGGGAGCAGGCGAGGGCACCACGAAAATAAGCGGCTGCTTTTGCGAACGCGTACGCTCGACGGTTCGTCGAATGGAGTCGCACGCGAACCCGGAGTCGGACGAACCCGCTTCGCCGGCAGCGACGTATCCGGTATCTGAACGATCTGCATCGCGGATGCGTACAGTGCAGCGCAAATCTCGCGAGCCGTACCGCGCTGCGTGGCCAGATTTTGTAGCAGTGGCTTTTGCCAACCGCACCAATGACGGCACAGCTTATGGCACCACTTACCGCACCACTCATGTCGCCCGGCCCGCATCACCAATCCTCCTTCACCGCGCGCACCGCATCCACCGACACCGCCCCGCGTCCCGCCACCACGGCCGTCGAGCACGACAGTATCAGCATCACGAGCGCGACCGTGCCCAACGCGAGCCACGGCACATGCAACGACATGCTCCAATGAAACGACTGCGGATTGACGACGAACACCAGAATCAGGCTGATCGCAAAACCCAGTACAAAACCGAGCACAATGCCGCAAGCCGTCAGCAGTCCGCCTTCCGACGCGAGGATCGCGAGAATCTGTGCACGCGTCGCGCCGACGTGCCGCAGCATTCCGAACTCGCGAGTGCGTGCGAGCGTCTGCGCGGAAAACGTCGCGGCGACGCCGAATAGCCCGATCACGATGGCGACCGCTTCAAGCAGATACGTGACCGCGAAACTGCGGTCGAAAATGACCAGCGTGCGAGCCCGGATCTCACCCGGCTGCGACAGATCCAGCGACGCACCGAAAGGCAACGCCCGCAATTCGCCGACCACGCGCTCGACGTCGACGCCCGGCGCGATAGTCACGGCGACATCGGTGGCGGTAAGGTCGCCACTCAGGCGTCGGTAGTCGGCGAGCCGCATCTGGATCGCGCCGCTCTGTCGTGCGTAGTCGCGCCAGACGCCGGCCATCACGAACACCTGGCCTTGCTCGCCGAGCGGCAATCGCACGCGTTGCCCCAGCCGGTATCCATACAGATCGACCATTGCTTCGGACACCCAAACAGGTATTTCGCCCGCGTGAAGCGCAGTGGGTGCGAGTACTGCGCCGCTCATCTGCAGATTCGCGGCAGGATCGGCCGCATCGATTTCGCGTGCGAGTAGCGCGACGTCCGGCCGCGCGGGATCGAGCGTCAGATGGGTGATGCGCGCGAACGCGGCGGTCTGGATGCCGGGCAGCGCTGCGATTTGCGCCTGTTCGTCGGGCCGCAGACCTCCGGCGTCGCTGCTATTACCGCCGGATGCCACGCGCACATAAAGATCGGCGGACAGCAGGTGCGTGACCCAGGCGTCGACGGACACGCGGAAGCTGGCCACCATGATGGCCATCGCGACGATCAGCGCGAAGCTCGACAGCACGCCGCCCATCGCAATCGCCGCCTGCCCCGGCGCATTCGCGAGACGCGCGATGGCCAGCGTGCCCGTCGCGCCGGCGCGGCGTCGTATGACACGTGCGCGGCTCGCCGCGCCGAATATCAACGCGGTCACGCGCGGCATCAACGCAATGCCGCCGACGAGCAGCAGCGCAACCGCGAGATAGCCTGCGATCGGCGCGTCGAACCACGGCGGCATCTGTGTGAGCACGCCGGCGGCCAGCAGACAGACGAGCGCGGGCCACGGCGTGGCGAGCCGCGCCAACGCCGCTTCTTCTGCGCCAGCCTTCAGTGCCGTGGCGGGGCGCGCGCGAGCCGCGTCGAGCGCGGGCGTCACGCTGCCCAGTACCGACACCGCGACGCCCAGCAGCAGAAACACCGCGCTCGCGAGCGGCTCGAAGCCGACCCGTGGCTGCACGCCGGGAAAATAGCCGCCGCCGAGATCGCTGCCGAAAAAGCGCAGCGCGCCGCTCGCCATCGCATAGCCGAGCGCAAGGCCGCACAGCGAGCCGAGCAATCCGAGCAGCGCGCCCTCCAGCAGGATCTGCCGCAACAGTTGAGCGCGCGTGAGTCCGAGCACGCGCAGCAGCGCGAACTGCGAGCGCCGCCGCACGACGCTCAGCGCCTGGGTCGAAAACACGAGGAACGCGCCGGTAAAAAGCGCTACCAGCGCGAGCACGTTCATGTTGATTCGATACGCGCGCGACAGGCGATCGGTGCGGCTTTCGGTATCGCGCGTTTCGGTGACGATCCACGCGTTGCCGAGGCGAGCCTGCAGATCGCGCTTGAAGCGCTGCCGGTCGACGCCGCGCTCGAGCTGCAGATCGACGCGCGACAGCTTGCCCAGTTTGCCGCATCGCCATTGCGCGGTGGCGATATCCATCACCGCAAGCCGCTGTCCCGGCCGCGTTCGCACGAGGCCGCCGGCGACGCGCAGCGACACGCTCGATGTGCCGCTGCGCACGATCAGCCGATCGCCGGTTTTCACGTTCAACCATTGCTGCGCGGCTGTCGACAGAAACACGGTATCGGACGCGAGCGTGTCGAATGGCCGGTTCGCTGCCGGCACGCCAATCAGATCGGGGGTGATCCGGCGTGCGTTGAAGACATCGATACCGAGAAGCGGCAGCGCATCGCGATGGCCGGGCACCGCGATATCGAAGGCGAGCACCGGACTGGCCAGCGCCACACCCGGCTCGTTCGATAGTCGCGGATAAACCGATTCGTCGACGAAAGGTTGTGCGCCGCGCACCTGCAAGTCAGCCTGGCCGGACAAGCTGCGCGCCGCGGCCGAGAATTCGTTGAACGCCGCGCTGTTGATCAGTTGAACTGCGTAACCGAGCGCGACGCCCAACGCGATCGTCGCGATTGCCACCAGCGCGCGGCCGCGATGACTGCGCCATTCGGCGCCGAGCAGCCAGCGCGCCAGAACGCGAGAGCCAGGTCTACGCGATAGCTGGACGGGATCAGCGGACATCGTCGCTCGAACGCACAGCGGCATGCGCAACGTTCGAGGTTTGCGCGCGTGGAGCAAGTGACGCATGCAAGCCGCCGTCGCTCAGGATCAGCACGCGGTCGGCCACCGCGGCGGCCGCTTCCGAATGCGTGACCATGATCGTCGCCGCACCGGTGGCCTTGCTTTGCGCGCGAAACAGCCCGAGCACTTCGTGGGCGGTCGCGGGGTCGAGATTGCCGGTCGGTTCGTCGGCAAGGATCAGGGTGGGGCGATGCACGAGTGCCCGCGCGATCGCGACGCGCTGCATTTCGCCGCCGGAGAGTTCGCGCGGGAAAGCGTCGCCACGGTCGCCCAGGCCGACGGCGGCCAGCATCTCGCGGGCGCCGGCGGGCGGCAGATCGTTCAGCAGCAGCGGCAGCGCGACGTTTTGCTCGAGCGTCAGATGCGGCAGCACATGAAACGCCTGGAACACGAAGCCGAGCTTTTGCCGGCGCAGACGCGTCGCCGCGTTGTCGTCGAGTTGCTCGAGCGCGTGGCCGCCGATCGTCACGCTGCCGCTATCGGCCCGGTCGAGTCCGGCGATCAGGTTGAGCAGCGTCGACTTGCCGACGCCCGAGTCGCCCATGATCGCGACGAACTCGCCCGCGGCAAGCGTGAAATCGAGCTGCGCCAGCACGATGCGCTCGGCACCATAGCGCTTGCTGAGGCCACGGCATTCGAGTGCGGGAACGACGGCATCGTCACGAAGCGTCATGCGAGGAGATCCGCAAAAAGGTGGGCGGCGAGGGCGCCGGCCGGACGGAACGAGTGTGCCTTGTCGGGCGATTTCGTGCAGTAGGCCGCGTGGCGCATCCCGTTTCACGTAAGGAACATGGAAGCTTCGCGGGCCAGCGGCACGGGCGTTCAGGCACTTCTTCGGCGCCCCGTCGAGACGTTTTGGTGACCGCGCGCGGCAAAATTTAGAGGGTCATGCAAAAAAATTTAGAGGGTCATGCAAAAAAAATTTTTAGCGACGAAGGAGGCGAATTGCGTCCGCCACGCCGATTTGACGCGGATCAAACGCGAAGTGAGGGCACGATCTGTTCCAGTCGATCGCGCCCTCAAAAAAGCAAACGCTTAAAAGTTGTCAAATCCGGCGAAGTAACCAGCTTTTGCGGCCAAAATTTTTAGCCCTTCCAAGGGATCTGTAACAATGTGCAAACGCACATTTTCATGCGTTTCGCAAGGGTCTGCGGCGCAACAATATGTTGTGGCGCGGATTGCCGCGCTGTTGCGATGCAAAAATATTCTTATCTTGGTAACCTCCCACCCTTGGCCATTCGACTGCGGGTAAACGTGTAGCTGAAAACCCCTTCTACACGCTCATTTCAGCGAACTCCAGCTTACATATCCATTTCAGCGCCTGCGGTTTTTTGGGGCGTTGACGCGGCGTTTTGTACTTCAAGTTTTGACAGAGCACATGCCATTGCCTCTCCTAAGTCTTCTCATCTGGATTCCTATCGTCGCCGGCTTCGTGGTTCTGCGCGCCGGATCCGACGCGGCGCGTAACCGCACGCGTTGGCTCGCGCTGATCGGCGCGGTGGCGGGTTTCCTGCCGGTGATCCCGCTCGTGGCGAACTTCCGCAACGACGTGACCTCGATGCAGTTCGTCGAGAACGTCCGCTGGTCGCCGACGTTCGATATCGCATGGCACGTTGGGATCGACGGGATTTCGCTGTGGCTGGTCGCGCTGACCGCGCTGACGACGATCATCATCGTGATCGCGTCGTGGGAATCGATTACGCAGCGCACCGCACAGTACTTCGGCGCGTTCCTGATGCTGTCGGGGTTCATGCAGGGCGTGTTCACGTCGCTCGACGGCATGATGTTCTTCATCGCTTTCGAGGCGACGCTGATTCCGCTGTATCTGCTGATCGGCACGTACGGCCACAAGAATCGTACGTATGCGGCGGTGAAGTTCTTCTTCGTGTCGCTGCTCGGCTCGCTGATGATGCTGATGTCGCTGCTCTATCTGTTTAGCCAGACGCACAGCTTCGACCTCGCGGTCTGGCGCGACACGCAGCTCGGCATGGTGCCGCAGGCGCTGATCTTCCTCGGCTTCCTCGCCGCGTTTGGTGTGAAGGTGCCGATGTGGCCGCTGCATACGTGGCTGCCCGACGTCCACCTCGACGGCCCGACCGGCGCCGCCGTGATGATCGGCATGCTGAAGATCGGCGGCTACGGCCTGCTGCGTTTCGCGCTGCCGATCGCGCCGCAAGCCAGCCACTTCTTCGCGCCGATGATGATCACGCTGTCGCTCGTCGCGGTGATCTACTCGAGCCTGCTCGCGCTCGTGCAAACCGACATGCGTCGTCTGCTCGCGTATTCGACGGTCGCGCACATGGGCCTCGTCACACTCGGTCTGTTCGTTTTCAACCGCTTCGGCCAGGCCGGCGCGATCGTGCAGATGATCTCGTACGGCGTGGTGTCCGGCGCGATGCTGTTGTGCACCGGCATGCTGTACGACCGCACCAGGACCGCGACGATCGCCGAATACGGTGGCGTCGCCAACACGATGCCGCGCTTCGCCGCCTTCGTGATGCTGTTCTCGATGGCGAATGTCGGCTTGCCGGGCACCTCGGGCTTCGTCGGCGAATTCATGGTGCTGATGGGCGCGATCCGCTTCAACTTCTGGATCGGTGCGATCGCCTCGACCACGTTGATCCTGAGCGCGGCTTACACGCTGTGGATGTACAAGCGCGTGATTTTCGGCGCGATCGCCAACGCGCGCGTCGCGAATCTGAAGGACCTCGGCAAGCGCGAATTCGTGCTGCTCGGCGCGATGTCGCTGCTCGTGCTTGCCATCGGTATTCATCCGAAGCCGTTTACCGATGCGATCGATCCGTCGGTCGGCACGCTGCTCGCGCAATCGGAACGCTCGGCGCTTCCCGCCGATGCCGCGCCGGACGGCAACGAGCATCTGCAGGCCGCGACTCCCGAACCGGCTTCCGCCGCCGCGCACACCCCGGGTTAATAGAACAGGGCGCAAGAACGTCGTCGCATCCGCGCGTCAGGATGCGGCGACGTTCTTGCGCTTTTTTGCGCGTCGCTATCAATCCCTTTCTCACGCATGCGTGGCGTAGTACTTCGAGATCGCGCCGCGTCCAGCGATTTTTGAGTCCTTTTTTCAGGGGGATTTGCGATGCGTCAATGCTTTCGATGCTTCGTTCGAAGCATCGCAAACGACGCTTGCAGGTTGGGTGTGCGGGGGAATTGCGGCAACGTGTCGCACGGCGTTGCGCTGCAATAGATCGTTGCTAAATCGAGTGTTTATCGGCATTCGACGCGCCCCTATTATGCGAGCGCTTATTAATGGAGAGCCGTCGAATGACGTTCGTTGAAGTCAAAGAAACGAGGCAAGGAATATGAAAGCACGGACTCTTAAGAGGCCGGCAAGCGTTCTTTCCGCCAGCCTCATGTTGCTGCTTTCGGGTTGCAGCAACCTCGATATTCTGAATCCGAAGGGGAGTGTGGGCGTCGCGGAGCGTGATCTGATCGCGACTTCCGTGTGGGCCATGCTGATCGTCGTGGTGCCGGTCATTCTGATGACACTGTTTTTCGCGTGGCGTTATCGCGCGTCGAACAGAAACGCCGAATACAAACCGGGCTGGACTCATTCGACCATTGTCGAAGTCTTCGTCTGGACGATTCCGGCGCTGATCATTTTGTTCCTGGCCGTGTTGACGTGGAAGAGCACGCATGAGCTCGATCCGTATCGTCCGCTCGAGTCGCAGGTCAAGCCGATCAACGTCGAAGTCGTCGCGCTCGACTGGAAGTGGCTGTTCATTTATCCGGACCTCGGCATCGCGTCGGTGAACCAGCTCGCGATTCCCGTCGGCACGCCGGTGAACTTCCGCATCACGTCGGACACGGTGATGAATTCGTTCTTCATCCCGCAACTGGGCGGCCAGATCTACGCGATGGCGGGCATGCAGACGCGCCTGCACCTGATCGCCGATCACGCCGGCGACTACGCGGGCCTCACGGCGAACTTCAGCGGCAAGGGCTTCTCGGACATGAAGTTCCGCACGCTTGCGACGTCGCCTGAAGACTTCAACGCGTGGGTTGCGAAGGTCCGCGCTTCGTCGGATCGCCTCGACATGGACCGCTATCACGCGGTGTCGGAGCCGAGCGAAAAGGACCCGGTGCGTTACTTCTCGACCGTCGATCCGAAGCTCTTCAACAACATCATTGCCCGCTACAACAACGGCAGCGTCATCGACAACATGAAAGACGCCAACTGCGCGCCTAAGGGGTAACTCATGTTCGGAAAACTCACTCTCGATGCGATTCCGTATCACGAGCCAATCATCGTTACGGCGGGCGCTGGCATGGTGCTCGCCGCGCTGGCCGTGCTCGGCGCAATCACGTATTTCGGCAAATGGCGCTACCTGTGGACCGAATGGCTGACGTCCGTCGACCATAAGAAGATCGGCGTCATGTACATCGTCGTTGCGTTCATCATGCTGCTGCGCGGCTTCGCCGACGCAATCATGATGCGTATGCAACTGGCGCTGTCGTACCTGAGCCCAGGCTTCCTGCCGCCGCATCACTACGACCAGATCTTCACCGCGCACGGCGTCATCATGATCTTCTTCATGGCGATGACGTTCATGGTCGGTCTGTTCAACATCATCGTGCCGCTGCAGATCGGCGCGCGCGACGTCGCGTTCCCGTTCATCAACTCGCTGAGCTTCTGGATGACGGCAGTCAGCGCGATCCTGATCAACATCTCGCTCGTGATCGGTGAATTCGGCCAGACCGGCTGGCTCGCTTACCCGCCGCTGTCGGAATTGCAGTTCAGCCCCGGTGTCGGCGTCGACTATTACCTGTGGAGCTTGCAGCTCTCGGGTATCGGCACCTTGCTGACCGGTGTGAACTTCTTCGTGACGATCGTGAAGATGCGCGCGCCGGGCATGTCGTGGATGAAGGTGCCGGTGTTCACGTGGACCGCGCTGTGCTCGAACGTGCTGATCATGGCGTCGTTCCCGATCCTGACCGTCACGCTCGCGCTGCTCGGTCTGGACCGTTACCTCGGCATGCACTTCTTCACGAACGAAGCCGGCGGCAACGCAATGCTGTACCTGAACCTGATCTGGGCCTGGGGCCACCCCGAGGTGTACATCCTGATCCTGCCGGCGTTCGGTATTTTCTCGGAAGTCGTCGCGACCTTCGCGAAGAAGCCGCTGTTCGGCTACAAGACGATGGTATGGGCGAGCTGCGCGATCATGGTGCTGTCGTTCCTCGTGTGGCTGCACCACTTCTTCACGATGGGGTCGGGCGCGGACGTGAACGCGTTCTTCGGCATCGCCACGATGGTGATTTCGATCCCGACCGGCGTCAAAATCTTCAACTGGCTGTTTACGATCTACAAGGGTCGTCTGCAATTCACGACGCCGATTCTGTGGACCATCGGCTTCATCATCACATTCACGATCGGCGGTATGACCGGCGTGATGCTGGCGATTCCGGGCGCGGACTTCATGCTGCACAACAGCCTGTTCCTGATCGCTCACTTCCACAACGTGATTATCGGTGGCGTGCTGTTCGGCTATCTGGCTGGCTTCAACTACTGGTTCCCGAAGTCGTTCGGCTTCAAGCTGAACGAAAAGCTCGGCAAGGCCGCGTTCTGGTTCTGGCAGATCGGCTTCTGGGTCGCATTCGCGCCGCTGTACGTGCTGGGCTTCATGGGCATGACGCGTCGTCTGAATCACTACGACAACCCGACGTGGCATCCGTGGCTGATCGCCGCGGCCGTCGGCGCGGTGCTGATCGCCATCGGTATCGCCTGCCAGCTGCTGCAACTGATCGTCAGCATCCGCGATCGCAACCTGCCGGAGAACCGCGACCTCACGGGCGATCCGTGGGATGGTCATACGCTGGAATGGGCGACGACCTCGCCGCCGCCGGTTTATAACTTCGCGCACATCCCGGACGTTCGCTCGCTCGACGCGTTCAGCGAAATGAAGTCGCGCAAGGGTGGCGTCCACGTGCCGGCGTATCGCGACATTCACATGCCGTCGAATACGTCCGCGGGTCTGCTGGTGGGTCTGTTCTCGCTGGTGCTCGGTTTCGCCGGCGTGTGGCACATCTGGTGGCTTGCGATCGTTGGCTTTGTCGGCGCGATCGGCACCGTGATCATCTACAGCTTTATGGATAACGACGGCTATTACATTCCGGCCGACACTGTCGCGCTGATCGAAGAGAAACGCCGCGGCGGTGCGGGTGCCGCGATCCCTGTCGGCGCAAGCGCGGACAAGCAGGTCGCGCTGGAGGTGGATTGATGTTACAGAAGACTATCGCGGTTGAACCGCAACTCGCGCCGGACCACGTGCCGTCGCACTCGGTGTTCGGTTTCTGGCTGTACCTGATGACCGACTGCATCATCTTCGCGGCGCTGTTCGCCGTGTTCGCGGTGATGAGCCATCAGTTCGCGGGCGGTCCGAGCGGTAAGGATCTGTTCGAGATTCCGGGTGTCGCGCTCGAAACGGCGATGCTGCTGCTCTCCAGTATCACGTACGGCTTCGCGATGCTGGGCGCGCACAAGAACCGCAAGGGTGCGCTGCTCGGCTGGCTCGGCGTGACGTTCCTGCTGGGCCTCGCGTTCCTCGTGCTGGAAATGCGCGAGTTCTCGCACCTGATCGCTCAGGGCGCGGGTCCTGGCCGCAGCGCGTTCCTGTCGTCGTTCTTCACGCTGGTCGGCACGCACGGCCTGCACGTGACGTTCGGCCTGATCTGGATGGTGGTGCTGGCTCTGCAGGTGATGCGTCACCGCGATCTGACCGAACGCGACATGATCCGTCTGACGTGCCTGAGCCTTTTCTGGCACTTCCTCGACGTCGTGTGGATCGGCGTTTTCACCTTTGTTTATCTAGCGAGCGTGATCTAAATGGACCATAGTCATAACGCCCATGGCGCGCACTCGGACGAAGGCCACGGCAGCTTCGGCAGCTATACGACCGGTTTCGTGCTGTCGGTCATTCTGACTGCCGCGGCTTTCGCGATTGTCCTGACCGGCACGTTGACGGGTTCGAACGCGCTGTTTGCGATCGCAGGTCTCGCATTCGTGCAGATCCTCGTGCATCTGGTGTTCTTCCTGCATATGAACACGTCGTCGTCGCAACGCTGGAACGTCACGGCGTTTGCCTTCACCGCGCTGACCGCGGTGATCGTGATTGGCGGAACGTTGTGGGTCATGCACAACGTGAGCATGCATATGATGTCGCGATAAGACGGGCGCGCATTGGCGCTCCAGTCTGAAAGCAGAAGCCCCGCGGGACTGAGGTCCTTGCGGGGCTTTTTTGCATCATCGGGGCAGGGTTGGCAAACTCGCATTCATTGGGAGCGGGGATTTTCAGTGAAGCCGCTTTCCCCGACTCCCGGCTGCTTCAAACGGACGTCTGTCTGCTATTGGTCAGTGCGTACCCGAACACAGGTTAAGGGGCCTGTGAAGCCCGCATCGCGGCTACACTGGCGCCTGCGAAATAGACCACCTCAGAATGTGGGTACAGGGAGGACTTTCCAATGACGGCTTTGCTCGACTGGTTCGCGGCGGCGAGATGGCGCATGTCTCTGTCTCACTGCCTCGAGGGATTGCTGATTCAGATACCGATCGGGCTATTGTCCAACTTTCGAATCGGCGCGCTTGCCGTCGTCGTCTGGTATTGGTCGCGCAAAAAACTGGAGTGCGAGTTTGAAACGCTCGATGTCGAGGAGTCGCTCGCGTTCGAGTCGCATGCCTATACCTGGTCAATCGGCTGGCTCCCATGGCAGTGGGATGCTTACAAAGTACTGGACGTGGTGTTGCCGGCGCTGTCCGCGATGTTGATCGCAATGGCCATGCGCGACTACAGAGGGTTGCTATCGGCGTTTTAGCGGCGGACCTCATTCGTGAGGTTAAGGAGGAGATCCGTGCCGAAAGGGTGGTCGCAAACGTATGGCATCCGGCGTTTGGGTGTTAGAGCCTGCGCGCCATATCCGTACTCAAAATTGTCATGCACTAACCCAATAGAGTTAGCTCTGCCCGCGAAAGTCGGAATTCGGGTATTTTTTTCGTTGTTTAGAGTGCCCGGATGCTGCTGCTTTGGTTGGCCAACCCTATCGACCATTACATTACTTCAGCGATAATTTTTGCGGCTCTGCCAGATAAATAAAAGCTTGGCAATAGAAAGATCTGCGAGTGCGTTTGCTCTAAGCCAGGCTATTGAAAGTGTATGCGATCTGTATTAGGGCTCACCTTGAGAGAGCCTTATTCGTCGCGCAATGGCTGTGATTTGAACTGTAACCGTCGGTAATTTGTATCTGTTGCAAAGCTGCGACTTTCGGAAAAACCGTTATTTGTAATGGCGTGAAAGGATTCACTTCCGGTATGATTCCGCCCAGCGTGTTACAAGCTAGCCCTACCGCCTCTTTCTTTCGGCGTGTCTGTTGGCCCTCGGCACTCATCGAATTGTTCGGCATTTTTGGTCCCTCTCAGTCGGAGACCCTGAAGAAGCCGGTGCTGCAAGCGTTAGCTATGCAGCTTCAAAGCCTTTGATCGGCATAAGTCGATGTGGGCAGTAGTGGCAAGCGCTTTAATCTTGCAGGTCTTTCAAAAGTCAATACGCGTGTTTTATTGAACGCGCGGCTGCTTAAAAGAAAACGGATAACTCCATTTACAGATCATGCAAAAACAACGTCGCTTGAAGTCGGGGGACGAGTGAGCACGAATGGGCCGCGTGTAGTCGTAGTCACTGGCGCTAGTGCCGGACTCGGACGCGCGTTGGCCTTAAGTTATTGCTCGCCTGGTATTACGCTTGGATTAATCGGAAGAAATGCGGAACGGCTCGAAACCGTTGCCGCGGAGTGTCGCGCGCGCGGTACCGAAATCGTAATCGGCTGCATCGATGTTCGTGACGCGGCGGCGCTCGAGGCGTGGATCTTCGATTTCGACGCGCAACATCCGATCGACCTGTTGATCGCCAATGCCGGCGTCGCCAGCACGCTGCGCTCCACTGACGACTGGGAAGGCACGGCTCGCACTGCCGAAGTGGTCGACACTAATCTCTACGGTGCCTTGCATGCGGTGTTGCCTGCCATCGAGCGCATGCGCGCGCGGCAGCGCGGCCAGATTGCGATCGTCAGTTCACTCGCCGGATTGCGGGGAATGGCAATCTCACCGGCCTATTGCGTGAGCAAGGCCGCACTCGTGGCGTACTGCGATTCCGTGCGTCCCGTTCTCGCGCGCGACCATATCGGCATTTCGGTTGTGATGCCTGGTTTCGTGCGAACCGCGATGAGCGACGTTTTTCCCGGCAACAAGCCCTTCATGTGGAGTGCCGAAAAAGCCGCGCGGTTCATCAAGACGCGCCTGAGCCGGCGCCGCGTGGAAATCGCGTTTCCTTTCAGTTTGACGTTTGGTCTCAAGTTGCTGCGTCTGTTGCCCGCTACCGTCGCAGACGCAATTCTCGGTGTCCTGTTTCAGATCCCTCGTCGGAATATGTGAAGTGCTGCCCGGTTTGACAATCGCGGCCGCGACGGTCGCATGCTCCTTCGCCGTTGAGGCGATCTCGGTCACGAGGTCGTCGCTTCGTCGACCGCCAGTTGCATTGATGTTGCATCTGGCGGCGCTTGCTGTCGTCACCGCAGCTTGCATGGCACTGACGGGGCGGCCGTTATTTTCGATGGGCGTCGCACTCGTGTTGATCGGCGTGCTCGCGGTCGTCGGCAACGCCAAATATGCATCGCTGCGCGAGCCGCTGGTCTTCAGCGACCTGAGCCTCTTTAGCCAGGTGTTCTCGCATCCGCGTCTGTATCTGCCGTTCCTGGGTTTCGGCAAGCTCGCCATCCTGCTCGTCGGCATCGCCGCTGCGGCGGGGGCGTTCATTGCCGAAAGACCCGCGGCACTCGGGCAAAGAGGTATCGCGGCCGTCGTCACGCTGATCTGTGTGCCGGTATGCATCGCGCTTTCCCGTCGCTTGCCGCTGACGCTGCAGCCCTTTCCGGATCAGCGTCGCTTCGGTTTCTTCTCGGCTTTCGTGGCCTATCTGATCAACGGCATGAGCCTCGCGCAACGGCGCGCGTTTGTTCGCGCGGCCGCTGCCAGTCCGTTTTCGTCCGGTTGTCCTGAGGTCCAGCCGGACGTCATCGTCGTTCAGAGCGAGTCGTATTTCGACGCTCGCCGGCTTGGCGAAGGGGTGTCCGGCGCACCTTATGCGCATTTCGATCGCGCCCGACGCGAGTCGTTCGAACAAGGCGAGTTGGCGGTGCCGGCCTGGGGCGCCAATACCATGCGCAGCGAATTCGCGATGCTCACCGGCTTGACGTCGGCCGCGCTCGGTTACGCGCGCTTTTATCCGTATATGTTCGTGCGCCGGGCGTGCGCGTCGCTGGCAGGTTATTTCAGGCGCGGCGGCTATCGTTCGGTGGCGGTGCATCCGTACTACGCGGATTTCTTCGGCCGTCGCCGGGCATTCGCGCACATGCAGTTCGACAGCTTTCTTGACATCGAGCATTTCGACGATGCGTCCTGCGTGGGACCCTATGTCGGCGATCTTGCTGTGGCGGACAAACTCATCTCTCTGCTGCAGGCCAGTGACGACAAACCGATGTTTGCATTTGCGATCACGATGGAAAATCACGGCCCTTTGCATCTGGAGACGGTTGCCTGCGGAGAAGCCACGGCGCGGCACACGTTGGGAGAGGACGCGCGCTGGCACGATCTGACCGCTTATCTGCGGCACGTGGAAAACGCGGACGCGATGATCGGCAGGTTGACCGCTTATCTGCGCCAGCGTGGCCGGCCGACGGTCCTCTGTTTTTATGGCGATCACGTTCCCGCCATGTCGTCCGTATTCGATGCGCTCGAAACGGAACCGACGCGTAGTGATTATTTTATCTGGCGAAATTTCGGGAGCGACATCGGCACACGCCGGGATGTCGGCGTCGAGACCCTCGGTTCCACGATACAGCGCGCGATGACGCATGCAGATCGTGTCGATACCGATTCGCGAAACACGTTGCAGCAGATGCCGGCATGATGAGTGAAAAAAAAATTGCAATTATTGGGATAGCATGTCGCTTTCCCGGTGGGGTGGCAGGGCCCGAGGACTTCTGGCAACTGTTGTGCGATGAGCGCGACGCGGTAACTGTGGTGCCCGCCGATCGATTCGGCACGGCGTTCTACCAGCATCCGTCCAGAAAGGAACCGGGCAAGAGCTACACGTTCTCCGCCGGCGTGATCGACAACGTGGCGGACTTCGATGCCGCGTTCTTCGGTGTGTCGCCGCGCGAAGCGAGCCAGATGGACCCGCAGCAGCGGCTGCTGCTCGAACTCGCCTGGGAGGCGTTCGAGGACGCCGGCGTGCGACCGGCCGACATGCGCGGCCGCGACTGCGGCGTGTTCGTCGGCGCGGCGGCGATGGACTACGGCAACCGCAGCATGGACGATCTGAACTGGATCGATCCGTACTCGGCCACGGGCAATACGCTCAGCATTGCGTCGAATCGCGTTTCCTATCTGTTCGATCTGCGCGGACCGAGCATGTCGGTGGACACCGCCTGCTCGTCGTCGATCGTCGCGTTGCATCAGGCCGTGCAGGCACTGCAGTCCGGCGAAACCGAAATGGCGCTCGCGGGCGGTGTCAATCTGCTGCTGCATCCGTTTGGTTTTGTGAGCTTTTCGAAGGCGTCGATGCTGTCGCCGCGCGGCCGCTGCCGTGCCTTCGATGCGACCGGCGACGGCTATGTGCGCGCCGAGGGCGGAGCGTTCGTGCTGCTCAAGCCGCTCGAACACGCGCTGCGCGACGGCGACACGATTCACGCGGTGATCGCCGGCTCGGGGGTGAACTCCAACGGTCATTCGCACGGCGGGATCAGCGTGCCGACGACCGCGATGCAAGCCGAACTGCTGCGCTCGGTCTACCGACGCGCGGGTGTCGATCCACGTTCGCTGGCTTATCTGGAAGCGCACGGCACGGGTACCGCGGTCGGCGACCCGATCGAGGCGCGCGCGCTGACCGAAGCGGTCGCGGGCGCTCGCCCGGCCGACGATCCGTTGCTGATCGGCTCGGTCAAGACCAACCTCGGACACCTCGAAACCGCATCGGGTATGGCCGGTCTGCTGAAGGCGATTCTCTGCCTGAAGCATGGTGCCGTACCGCGCTCGCTGCATTTCGACACGCCGAATCCCGCGATCGATTTCGAAGGCGGCCGTCTGCGCGTGGTCGACCGTTTCACGCCGCTGTCGCGCCGCGATGGCGCGCCGCTGATAATTGGCGTCAACTCGTTCGGCTTCGGCGGCACCAATGCGCACGTCGTGCTGGCTGAGGCGGTGAGCCAGGCCGTGCCCGCCGCATCGGTGATGACCGGCGAGCTTGCCACGGACTCGACTGCTGCGGCCCCGAACTCAGACTCAGCCCCGGCTCTCGCGCCGCTCGTTCTCACTGCGCGCTCGCCGGCCGCGCTTGCCGCACTCGCCGCGCGCTACCATGCGCGCCTGCAGCGCGGTGCCGATTGGGCCGGGCTCGCGGCCGGTGCTGCGCGCCGTCGCGAATGGCACGAACAGCGCGCCGTTATTGCGCCGCCGGATCTCGCAGCAGGTTGCGCGGCGCTTCAGATGCTCGCGGACTCGTCCGATCAGGCGCTACCGGCCTACGCCGCACAGGCTCAGGCGGTGCAGGCGTCCAGCAAGGTGGCGTTCGTCTATGCCGGCAACGGCTGCCAGTGGGCCGGCATGGGCAAGCAGCTCTATGCGGAAGATGCGGGATTCCGCGCGGCGCTCGACGAAGTCGACGCGCTCTGGCGCGCCGACGGCAATGACTCGCTGGTCGATGTGCTGCGTGCCGGCGTGAGCGCCGAATGGCTCGCGGCGACGGAGAACGCGCAACCGCTATTGTTCGCGATCCAGGTCGGCATCACGCGCGTACTCGAAGCGCGCGGCATCGGCTTCGATGCGGCGGTCGGCCATAGCGTCGGCGAAATCGCGGCCGCGTGGGCGACGGGCGCGCTGACGCTGGCGGAGGCGGTGCGTGTGATCCGCGTTCGCAGTGGCGCGCAGGGCCTGACGCGCGGCACCGGCAGGATGGCGGCCGTGGGCGTAGGCGAAGCCGAAGCGCGGGATCTGATCGCGCGCCTCGGCCTCACGGAGACGGTCGAACTGGCCGGCACCAACAGCCCGGAAGCGGTCACGCTCGCCGGTTTGCTCGAGGGGCTCGAAGCGATCGGCGCATCGCTCGCCGCGAGCGGCGGCTTCTTCCAGATACTCGATCTCGATTACGCGTTCCATAGCCGTTGGATGGACGTCATCGAGCCGGTCGTGCGCAGCGGTCTCGCCGATCTGGCGCCGCGCGAAGGCACGAAGCGCTACGTGTCGACCGTCACCGGCGACACGCTTGCCGGCACCGCGCTCGACGCGGCCTACTGGTGGCGCAACATTCGTGAGCCGGTGCGTTTCGGCGACGCGCTCAGGCGGCTTGCCGGGACGGGGGTGCGTACGTTCATCGAAATCGCGCCGCACTCGATTCTGCGCCACTACGTCAAGCAGACGCTCGCGAGTCTTGATCTCGCGGGTGCCGTCGTGCCCACGCTCAAGCGTCATCACGACAGCGCGCAGATGCTCGCGCATTCGATCCTGTCGGCGGTCGCGCACGGCGCGCGCGTGGAGGTCGACCGCTTCGTGCCGCTCGCGCCGCAGGGCGCGCAGGCGGCGCTGCCGACCTATCCATGGCAGCGCGAACGCTACTGGCAGACGGCCACCATCGAGGGCTACAACCTCGTGAATCGCCGCGTCGATCATCCGTTGCTGGGCTATCGTCTGCACGAGCATGCGTTCGGATGGGAAAATCAGCTCGATCCGCAACGTGTGCCGATGCTCGCCGATCACGTCGTCGATGGCGGCGTCGCGTTCCCGGGCGCAGGCTATGTGGAAATGGCGCTGGCCGCGGCGCGCGTGTTCTTCGGCACCGCGGATGTCGCGCTCGAGAACCTCGAGATCCGCATGCCGGTCGTGTTCCAGCCGCAGCACGGCAAGCTGTTCCGCTTCGTGATCGATGCGCGCACCGCGTCGTTTACGATCGAAACGCGCGAACGCATGAGCGATGGCCTGTGGAATCTCAACGTGACGGGCCGCCTGCTCGAAAGCGGCAACACGCTGGGCGAATCGAGCGTGGTCGACGAAGCGGTGCTGTCGCGTATCGAAGCGAGCGTTCCGATCGACGGCGACACGCTCTATGCCAGTACCACCGCGATTGGCTTGAGCTACGGTCCGGCGTTTCGCTGGGTGAGCAAGGTCCAGGTGCAGGGCGACGACGCGCTGGCCGAACTGGAAGTACCGCGGACCCTCGGCGGTGAACAGGCACAAGCCCAGGCGCTGACCGGCTGGCTGCTGCATCCGGCGCTGATGGACAGCGGTTTCCATCCGCTCTTCGCCGTGCTTGGCCAGGCTGGCTCCTCGGCCGGTGACGCGCGCGCGGCCTTCGTGCCGGTCCAGATCGGCCGTGTCGACTTTTTGCGAGGCGACTCGGTGCGTCGCGTGTTGGCGCGTGTGCTGCGCCGCAGCCCGCATTCGATCGTTGCGTCGTTCGAATTCCTCGACGCGGACAACGCCATCGTCGCTCGTCTTTCCGCTTGCCGGTTCCGTCGTGTCGATCTCACGGGCCGACGCCATGCCGCGCCGGCGCGCTTTGCTTACGCGCTCGAAGCGCGTCCGCTGCCGGACGGTTTCTCGGCCGCCGCGCTGCCCGCGCCGGCGGCGTTGGTCGAACGCGCATGCACGCGTGTCGCGTCGTTCGAGGACAGTGCGGACCGTACCCGTCACCTGACCGAAACGCTGCCGTTGCTCGACGTGCTCGCGAGCCTGTACGCGTTGAATGCGCTCGACGCAATCGGCGCGTTCGCGCAGCCCAAACTGCCGCCGCAGGCCAACGCGTCGCTGCTCGCGCGGCTGGCGCAGATCGTCGTGGAAGACGGACTCGCGCGTTTCGAGGGCGAGCGTCTCGTGCGCGACGACGCGGCTTGCGCGGCCATGCCCGAACTCGACGCGCTGTGGCGCGACGTGCTGGCGAATTCGCCGGCGCATGTCGCCGAGCTGACGTTGCTGGCTCACGTCGGTGCGGCGTTGCCGCGTGTGCTGCGCGATGGCGCTTCTGCTGCCGCTTCCGCTGCCGACGCGCCGGCGTTGCTGTCGCCGACGGGGCGCAGCCTCGTCGAGCAGTTTTTCGATGCATCGCCTACGTGGTCGCATGCCCGCGCATTGCTCGCGACGTGCGCGCGGGAGGCGCTGGCCGCGTGGTCGTGCAATCGTCGCCTGCGTGTGCTGGAAATCGGCGCAACGAGCGGTGAGGTGCTGCAGCCGCTCGACCTCGGCCTGCCGGCGTCGCGGTGCGAGCAGGTGCTCGCGGGCACTCACCCGCAGCTCGCCGCACTCGATGCCGAAGCACACGCCCATGTTCAGACGCTGCTGCTCGGCGAAGGCGACGCGCTTTTCGCGCATTGCCGCGATGCGGCGCCGTTCGACGTAATCGTCGTCAATCGGATGCTCGGCGAACAGGCCCAGCCGCTGGCGGCGCTGAAGGCGATCGTCGGGCGCCTCGCGCCGGGCGGCATCGTCGTGCTCGCCGACGCGCGCCGCAGCCGCTTCTCCGACATCGTGTTCGGCACGGTGGGTCACGAGGTCGCGGCTCAGGCTGTCAGCGCGCTCGCGCCGGCCGCGCTTCATTCGCTGTGCGAGCGCGCCGGCCTGTGCGACGTCACGCGTCACACGGAGCAGGGGCTCGATCTCGAAGGTGCGCCGACGCTGCTGGTTGCGCGCAAACCCCCAGTTGCGCAACGGCCGCAAGCCGGTTCGAGCGAGGTATCGCGCTGGCTGATCGTGCAGTCCGGCGACGACGCATTCGACTCCGCGCTTGCGCAGGAGCTCGCGCGGCATGGCGGCCAGGTCAAGTCGACGGGCGTGCGGGAAGCGGCCGCATCGCTCGAACGCGGCAACCCGCCCACGCAGATCGTGTTCGTCGCACCGCGCGTCTCGCTCGACGACGCCAGCGGCGCCGACGTGATGCAGGCACAGCAGGGCGGCGCACTCGCGCTCGCCACGCTCGCACGGGACCTCGACGCCGCCGGTCTCGCCGCACACGTGCGTGTGTGCGTGGTCACGCGCGGCGGCGCGCCGTTCGTGCAAGGGCCCGCCACGGTAGCGCAACCGGACCAGGCGAGCCTGTGGGGTCTCGGCCGCGTGATGGCGAACGAATATCCGGCGCTGGCGCTGCGTCTCATCGACGTGGCAAGCACGGACAGCACACACAACGAGGCGCTGTCGCAACTGGCGCACACGTTGATGCACGACGACGGCGAGGAAGAGGTGCTGCTCACCGCGCAAGGCCGCTACGTGCCGCGCATGCTGCCGGCGCAAACGGCGCAACGGCAGGCGCCCCTCAGCGAGTCCAGCCCAGCGCGCGCAGGCGGTCCGGCACCCGCGGTGCTGGCGTTCGACATGCCCGGCTCGCTGCGCAACCTCGAATGGTTTGCGTTGCCGCCGCGCGAACTGAATCCCGGCGAAGTCGAGATCGCGCCGGTCGCGACCGGTCTGAATTTCCGCGACGTCATGTATGCGATGGGCCTGCTGTCCGATGAGGCGGTCGAAACCGGCTTTGCCGGCGCGACGATCGGCATGGAACTGGCGGGTCGGATCGTGCGCGTCGGCGCGGGCGTCGAAGGCTGGATTCCCGGCGACGCGGTGCTCGGCTTCGCGCCGGCTTCGTTCGCCACGCACGTGGTCACCCGCGCGAGCGCGATCGCGCGCAAACCCGAAGCGATTTCGTTCGAAGCCGCCGCGACGATTCCGACCACCTTCTTCACCGCCTACTACGCGCTGTGCGAGCTGGCACGGCTGCGTCGCGGCGAGCGCGTGCTGATTCATGGTGGCGCGGGCGGGGTCGGCATCGCGGCGATCCAGATCGCTCGTCACCTCGGCGCGGAAGTGTTCGCGACCGCGGGCGCCGACGAGAAGCGCGAATTCGTGCGTCTGCTCGGCGTCGATCGCGTATTCGACTCGCGCAGCCTCGCGTTCGCCGATGAGGTGCGCGCGTGCACCAACGGCGAAGGCGTCGACATCGTGCTCAATTCGCTCGCGGGCGAGGCGATGGTGCGGGGTATCGATACGCTGCGTCCGTTCGGTCGCTTCCTCGAACTCGGCAAGCGCGACTTCTATGAGAACAGCCAGATCGGTCTGCGGCCGTTCCGCAACAACATCAGCTATTTCGGCATCGACGCCGACCAGTTGATGGGCGTGCTGCCAGAACTCACCACGCGGCTCTTCGAGGAAGTGATGGCGCTCTTCAGGAGCGGCGTGCTGCATCCGCTGCCGTATCGCGCGTTCCCCGCCGCTCGCGCGGAAGAGGCGTTCCGTTATATGCAGCAGGCGCGCCAGATCGGCAAGGTGCTCGTCACGTATGGGGCAGGCACGCCGGCGCCCACGCGTGGCGTCGCGCAGCCCATGCTGCGGCTCGATCCGCGCGCGGCGTATCTGGTCGTCGGCGGTACGGGTGGTCTCGGGTATGCGAGCGCGCGCTGGATGATCGCGCGCGGTGCGCGTCACGTGACGCTCGCCAGCCGCGGCGGCGCGCTCGACGCTGCGAAGCAGCAGGAACTCGAACGCTGGCGCGTTGAGCAGGGCGCGAGCGTGAGCGTGGTGTCGTGCGACGTCACCGACGCGGCGGCGCTCGATCGTCTGGTCGACGCCATCGAGGCGAGCGGCACGCCGCTCAAGGGCGTGCTGCACTCGGCAATGCGCATCGACGACGGCCTGCTGCGCAACCTCGACGATGCGCGCATGCTCGCCGTGCTCGAACCGAAGGTCGCCGGCGCCTGGAATCTGCACCGCGCGACGCGGCGTTGCGCGCTCGATTTCTTCGTGCTGTATTCGTCGGCGACGACCTGTCTCGGCAATCCGGGCCAGGGCGCCTACGTGGCGGCCAACAGCTTCCTCGAAGCGCTCGTCGCGCATCGTCGGGCCGCCGCGCTGCCGGCTACCTTCATGGCGTGGGGGCCGATCGAGGACGTCGGTTTCCTCGCGCGCAACAGCACGACGCGTGAAGCGCTGCAGGCGCGCATCGGCGGCGCGTCGATCACGTCCGACGAAGCGATGACGGCGCTCGAACGCGCGCTGACGAGCGGCGCGGCCGGCGAGGCCGTCGTGCGTCTGGACTGGGCGGCGATCGCGCGCGGCATGCCCGCGGCGCAGGCGCGCCGCTACATGGCGCTGCAAGGCGGCGGCGCCACCGAGACGACCAGCGAAGACGGCGCGTTGCTCGAACAGCTGCGCGGCTTGCCCAACGCCGAAGCGGTGGCGCTGGTCGAGACCGCCTTGCGCGGCCATATCGCGCGCATTCTGCACATGTCGCCGGAACGCGTCGCGCTCGATCGCTCGGTGCTCGAACTCGGCATGGACTCGCTGATGGGCATGGAACTCGGCATGGCGGTCGAGGAGTCGTTCGGCGTGAAGCTGTCGATCATGGCGATTGCCGAAGGCGCGACCGTGCATACGCTGGCCGTGCGCATCGTCGACATGCTCGATGAGAGCGCCGGCGATGCTCAGTCCCGCTCGACCGATACGAACGCCGACGTCGCGGCGCTGGCCATGCGTCATGCGCTCGACGAAGACGAGGCGCGCGCGCTGCTCGAACGCAATCGCGGCGCCGCCAATCACATACACAATCAACAGGGAGACCAGTCATGTCAGTCGTCGATGCCGGCGTTTGCGGGGTAAAGCTGCCCGCGGGCTGGCAGGCGAGCGAAGGCACGCTTGCGCGCCCGCTCGAACTATCGGGGCATGGCTTGCACACCGGGCGGCGCGTGAAGATCCGCATTCTTCCGGTCGACTCGGCACAACGCGGGGGCGAACGGCATGGGATCGTGTTTCGCCGCATTCACAACGGGCAGGCGCTCGGCACCGTCGCTGCCGATCCGGCGCTGCGGCGCGGCCAGCCGCTCTGCACGATGCTGCGCGGCAACGATGGCCTCGGTGTGCGAACCGTCGAGCATCTGCTGGCGTCGCTGCTCGCGTGCGAGATCGATCACGCGATCGTCGAACTCGACGCCGAAGAGGTGCCGATTCTCGACGGCAGCGCGCAGCCCTGGATCGAGGCGATTCGCGCGTGCGGGCGTACCGTGCTGCCGCAACCGAAGCGCTTTTTGCGCGTGCTCAAAAGTGTCGGCGTGGCCGATGGCGAAGGCGACGCGCGTCGCGAGATGCGTGTCGAGCCGGCCGACCACTACGCGCTCAGCGTGCACAACAACGACCTCAAAGGTTTCGGCGACATGACGTGGCACGGCGTGCTCACGCCGCACGCCTTCGCCGACGAAATCGCGTCGTCGCGCTCGTACGGGCAGATCAAGTGGGCCGTGCCCGCGATTGTCGTCGGCTATCTGCGTGGCTGGCCGATCCTGCGCGGCGCACGGCTGTCGTGCACGGCGGCGATCGTCGGCAAACGCGTGGTCGGTGGACTGCGTCAGCCCGACGAGTTCGTCCGGCATCGCGTGCTGGATCTGGTCGGCGATCTCGCGCTCGCGGGTGCGCCGTTGCTCGGCCACGTCAGCGCGCGGCGGCCGACACATGAAATGAACTACCGGCTGCTCGCCGCGTTGCTGGGCACGCCCGGCGCGTACGAGTGGGTCGAGGCGCACGCGTAAGCCGCGCCGTACTTCGCCGTACTTATTACAGGCTGGATCGGATTACATGGGACTCGGAGACACACTACGGCAGCAGTTGGCGGCCAATGCACTGAAGCGTCAGCTGGATCGCGCAACCGATGCGGCCGCGACGCCCGGCGTGTCGGAAGCGCAGGCCGCAGCGTCCGCGCAGACGCGCTCCGCACGCAGCCGTTTCGAAGTGATGCCGCAGTATCAGCAAGTCCGCCTGATGCGCGAACTGGGCGAGACGCTGCGCGTCGAGTCGCCGTTTTTTCGCGTGCATGACGGTATCGCGGGCGCGACGACGCAGATCGGCGGCCGCGACTATGTGAACTTCGCGAACTACAGCTATCTCGGCTTCGCGGGCGATCCGGTGATCGCGTCGCGTGCGAAGGCCGCGATCGACCGGTATGGAACGTCCGCTTCGGCGAGCCGCATCGTGGCGGGCGAGCGCCCGGTGCATCGCGAACTTGAACGGGCGCTGGCCGCGTTCTATGAAACCGACGACTGCGTCGCGTTCGTGAGCGGCCATGCGACCAACGTGACCGTAATCGGCTCGCTGTTCGGGCCCGGCGATCTGATCGTGCACGATGCGCTCGCGCACAACAGCATCGTCCAGGGCGCGCAGCTGAGCGGCGCGAAGCGCCTCAGTTTCGCGCACAACGACTGGCAGGCGCTCGACGACCTGCTCACGCGCGTGCGTCGCGAGTATCGCAACGTGCTGATCGCGATCGAAGGTTTGTACAGCATGGACGGCGACCTTCCCGATCTCGAGCGTTTCTGTGAGGTGAAGGAGCGGCACGGCGCGTTCCTGCTGGTCGACGAAGCGCATTCGCTCGGCGTGCTCGGCGCGACGGGCAGAGGTATTCGCGAGCACTGCGGTGTCGCGTCGGAGCGCGTCGATCTGTGGATGGGCACGATGAGCAAGACGCTGGCGGGCTGCGGCGGTTTTATCGCCGGTTGCCAGCCGCTCGCCGACATGCTGCGCAATCTCGCGCCGGGATTTTTGTATAGCGTGGGTCTCGCGCCGGCGCTTGCCGAGGCGTCGCTGGCGGCGCTCGAAGCTTTGATCGCGCAACCCGAACGGGTCGCGCGCTTGCGGGAGCGGGGGCATCAGTTTCTGGCCGAAGCGCGGGCGGCTGGGTTGAATGTCGGCACGAGCGCGGGCTATGCGGTCGTGCCGGTGATTGCGGGCAGCTCGGTAAAGGCCGCGCAGTGGGCGAATGCGCTGTTCGAAGAAGGCATCAACGTACAGCCGATTTTCTATCCGGCCGTCGAGGAAAAGGCGGCGCGGTTGCGATTCTTTATCTGTTCGACGCATGAGGCGGAGCAGATTAGCCGGACGGTGGCAGCCGTGGCGCGGTTGGCCGCGGGTTGAAGCGAATTTTGAGTTGACAGGTCAATGAAGAAGAATTTTTGGGCAGTGTGTCTGCCGGTGGTGTTGACGCTTTCGGGATGCGGGACGTTTCCCGCGTGGTTGCCTGGATCGGGCGCGAGTCGCGAGCAGATTCAGGAAGTGAGCAGCGCGCCGGGTATCGAGGGCATCCAGTTGGTGGATGTCAACGACGCAGTGACGCGCAAGCTGGCTGCGGCCAAGCAACTCGATCAGTTTTCGAGCACCTTTGCCAGCAAGGTCGCGAACACCTACGTGATCGGCCCGGGCGACGTCATCGAGGTGACGATCTGGGAAACGCCGCCCGCGATGTTGTTCGGCTCGTCGGCACCGGTTTCGCTGCCGTCGCAAGCTCCGGGCGGATCGGCGGGCTCGGCGACCAGCGTGACGCTACCGACGCAAATGGTTGCCGCCGACGGCACGGTTTCGATTCCGTTCGCGGGCCGCATCCGGGTGGCCGGCCGTACCGTCGAGCAGGTCGAGTCGGATGTCGTCAGCCATCTCAAGGGCAAGGCGAATCAGCCGCAAGTGGTCGTCGGCGTCACGAAGAACAATGCGTCGAACGTCACCATCGTCGGCGAAGTCACGACCAGCGCGATGATGCCGCTCACGCCGAAGGGCGAGCATCTGCTGGATGCGATCGCGTTTGCCGGCGGTTTGAAGCAACCGATCAGCCGGACGGCGATCCAGTTGTCGCGTGGCGATACCACCGCGACGATGGCGCTGGATTCGGTG
The DNA here is from genome assembly GCF_012927125.1 of Paraburkholderia antibiotica. Lineage (GTDB taxonomy): Bacteria > Pseudomonadota > Gammaproteobacteria > Burkholderiales > Burkholderiaceae > Paraburkholderia > Paraburkholderia antibiotica. The sequence continues at coordinate 106,763 of NZ_JABBFZ010000020.1, read as the reverse complement.
ATTCGCGATCCGAAGCAGAACGTGGTCCTCAAGCCGGGCGACGTGGTGACGGCGCTGTTCCAGCCGCACACGTTTTCGGTGCTCGGCGCGACCGGCAAGAACGACGAAATTCCGTTCGAGGCACAGGGCATTTCGCTCGCCCAGGCGCTCGCCCGTTCGGGTGGCCTGAACGACAGCCGCGCGGATGCGCGCGGCGTGTTCGTGTTCCGCTTCGAGGACGCGAAGCTGGTGGACAACAAGGACGCGTCGGTCAGGACGACAAACGGCAAAGTACCGGTCGTCTACGAAATCAACCTGCGCGATCCGTCGGCGTTTCTGGTCACGCAGAACTTCCCGGTTCAGAACCACGACGTGATCTACGTGACGAATTCGCCTGGGGCCGAGTTCCGCAAGTTCCTCACGTATGTGGTGCTGGTTGCCGATCCGACGGTCGCGTTTACTCGTGATTTTCAGTAACGGGTTATGACTGTAAGAGTTCGTACACCGTTCGAGGTCACGTGGTCCGTCTGGCGCGCGATGTTTTTGCGCGAGGCGCTCGATCGTCTGTTCGAAGCGCGCGCGGCGTGGATGTGGCTGCTGGTCGAACCGATCGCCTATATCGCGTTGCATGCGTTCGGCCTGGAGACATTCCGCATTAATCAGGTGGGCGGAATGGCGATCAATATGTGGATCATCGCCGGGTTTATCGGCTTTCTGCTCTGGCGCCGGACGTGGACTCAGGTGTTGCACGGAATCGATTGCAACAAGGCTTTTTTTGCCTACCGGCAGGTCAAGCCTTTTGATGCCGCGATCGTACGGGCCACCCTGGAATTGCTCCTGATGGTACCGATCTCGGTGGTCATCATTGCGCTTGCGCTCGGGTTCGGTCACGGCATGACGCTCAGTATTCAGAACCCTGTCTGGTTGCCGCAGGATCCGCTGCTCGTGATCGTGAGTTTGCTGGGCCTGTGGTTGTTGGGGCTGGGGTTGGGTCTGGTGACGTCGGTCGTCATGAGCTTCGTGCGCGAAATCGATCACGTCTTCAAGATCATTTATCTGCCGCTGTATTACATCTCGGGGGCGTTGCTGCCGCTGTCGTTATACGTGCCGACGCCTTATCAGCGCCTCGTTGCATTGAACCCGGTTGTCGACGGTCTGGAAATGGTGAGGCTGGGCTTTTGGCCCGAATACCACGCTCTCAGAGGCGTCAGTCTTGGATATCTGTATGCGTGGGCACTCGGCCTGTTGCTGCTTGGGCTGATGCTCTACAAGCGTTTTTCCCGAAAACTGGTGATGCGGTGATATTGATCGAGAACGTCTACAAGCGTTATGCGACCGAGCACGGTGCCGGGCGCTGGGTGCTGCGCGGCATCGACATGGTTATTCCGCCCAGGCAGAGCGTCGCGCTGATCGGCAGGAACGGGGCCGGCAAATCCACGCTGCTGCGGATTATCGGCGGCATCGATTTCGCGACCAAAGGGCGCGTGGAACGCCGTTGCAAGGTGTCCTGGCCGATGGGGAACGGCGGCCTCGAAGGCACGCTGACAGGACGGCAAAACGCCAAATTCGTTTGCCGTGTGCATGGTCACCAGGACGAACTCGCCGACCGTCTCGCCTTCATTCAGGATTTCGCCGAATTGGGAAATTCCTTCGACGCGCCCGTGCGAACGTATTCGTCGGGGATGCGATCGCGTCTGCAATTCGCGCTGTCGTTGGCCTTCAATTTCGATGTCTATATCTCGGATGAAGTAACCTCGGCGGGCGACGCCAAATTCAGAAAAAAAGCCGCCGATGCATTCAAGAGCATGGCGAGTCAAGCGAGCGTCATCATGGTGTCCCATGACGAGGCGACGCTCAAACAGTTTTGTCAGTCGGGTATCTGGATCAACGATGGGCAGGCCCATTGGTTCGACGACCTCGACGAAGCATTGAAAGCCTATAAGGACAATCTTTTAGTATGAGCGATGCATCGGTAACTAACGCAGGTCTGGCGAACCGCGTGGCGGGCTTTTATGGAAAGTGGAAAAAAGAACTGCTTTCGATCAGGATCTTTCGCCTCATCGTTCGGCTGATCGTCGTCTTCGCGATTCTGTCCGTACCGTACTGGCTGTTCTTTGCTTCCGACCGTTACGTGTCGGATGCGGTCGTCGTTCTGCAGAGAACGGACCAGGTGAGCGGTCCGAGTGTGGGCGTGCCCGCGGGCCTTGCGAGTATCGCGGGAGTGGGCAACCCCAATAGCAGCGATCAGCTTCTGCTGAGCGAATATCTGCTGTCGGCCGATATGCTCAACAAACTCGATGCCGCTTTCGATCTGCGCTCCCATTACAGCAATTGGCACAGAGATCCCATCTCGCGCATGTGGCTCAGGAATGCGCCGTTCGAGTGGTTTTACAGCTACTGGCTGTCTCGCGTCGACGTTAGCTACGACGATTACAACGGCGTGCTGGATATCAAGGTTCAGGCCTACGACCCCAAAACCGCGCGGGCGATCGTGGATTTCATGATTCGCGAGGGCGAAGCGCATATGAACCTGATCGGCCATCAGCTTGCGCAATCGCAGGTCGATTTCCTGACGAAGCAGGTGACGTACGCGCACGACCGCCTTCTGGACTCGACGAAAAACCTGCTCGACTTTCAGAATCGACAGGGTCTGGTTGCGCCGCAAGCCACCGCCGAAAGCCTGAATGCACTGATCGACAAGCTCGAAGCACAGAAAACGGACGTTCAAACGCAGCTCGCATCCTTGCCCGCGACGCTGAATAAGGATCAGCCCACCATCGTGATGCTCAGAAAGAATCTGAGCGCGCTGGAGGCGCAGATTGTGCAGAAGCGGGCCGAACTGGCTTCGCCGTCGAGAAAAACGCTCAACTACACCGTCGAGGAATTTCAGCGTCTGCAAATGCAGGTCAGCTTTGCGCAGGATCTGTACAAGACGGCACTCTCGGCATTGGAGCAGGGCCGGATGAACGCTGCACGCATGCTCAAGATGGTGTCGATTCTGCAAGCGCCAACTACGCCGAGCTATCCGATGGAGCCGACTCGTTTCTACAACGTGTTGGTGACCTTGCTGATCGCGCTTGCGTTGATTGGCGTAGTGAAATTGCTGGAAGGGATCATCCTGGATCACGTGGATTGAGATTGCGTACTCAACCCTGTCGGAGGCAGCGAATCTCGATGGAAGCGGCAAGTCCGCCCAGCGTATTCGCGACATTGTGGTGAATGCATGTTAAATAGAATTTCAATCATTGGTCTCGGCTATATCGGCTTGCCGACTGCCACGCTGTTCGCGTCGCGCAAACTGCGTGTGATCGGGGTGGATGTATCGCAGCATGTCGTCGATACGATCAATCGGGGCAATATTCACATCGTCGAACCCGAGCTCGACATTCTTGTTCAGGCGGCAGTGGGCGCCGGTTATCTGCGCGCGACGATGCAGCCCGAGCCCGCCGATGCTTTCGTCATTGCAGTGCCGACGCCCTTGACCGAAGAGCAGAAGCCCGATGTGGGCTGCATCGAGGCTGCGGCGAAATCGATCGCGCCTGTGTTGACCAAGGGCAATCTGGTCATTCTGGAATCGACCTCACCGGTTGGCACGACGGAGAAACTCGCGCAATGGCTGGCCGAACTCCGGCCGGATCTCACGTTCCCGCAGCAGGCCGGAAACGAATCCGATATCCGCATTGCCTACTGCCCCGAACGCGTGCTGCCTGGTCGCATCGTGCATGAGCTGGTGGCGAACGATCGCGTGATCGGCGGGATGACGCAGAAGTGTTCGGCTGCAGCCGTGGCGCTTTATAAATCGTTCGTGCAGGGCGAATGCGTGGTCACGCAGGTGCGCGCGGCGGAAATGTGCAAGCTGGCCGAGAACAGTTTTCGCGACGTCAATATTGGCTTTGCCAATGAACTGTCGATGATCTGCGACGAGCAGGGTATCGACGTCTGGGAACTGATTCGCCTCGCGAACCGGCACCCGCGCGTGAACATTCTGCAACCGGGTTGTGGAGTGGGAGGACATTGCATTGCCGTCGACCCGTGGTTCATCGTGCATAGCGCACCGGAGAAGACGAAGCTGATCCGTGCCGCACGTGAAGTCAATGATGCGAAGCCAGCCTGGGTCGTGCAGAAAGTCGAGCAGGCGATTACCCGGCTGACCAGAATGGGCATCGCATTCGAAGAGATTCGCATCGCCTGTCTGGGCATCACCTATAAGGCGAATATCGACGACCTGCGTGAAAGTCCCGCACTGCAAATCGTTCGTGTACTGGCCAGACGCTACGAGCAGAAGGTGGCGGTCGTCGAGCCGAATCTTTCGCAACTGCCCGATGACCTGATTGGCGCGCGGCCACAACTATTAACGGTGGACGAGGCGATTGCCGATGCGCACATACTCGTTTTGCTCGTCGATCATGTTGAATTCAAAGAAGTGAAACCCGAGCTCAATAGCAGGCAAGTTCTTATCGATACCCGAGGCATCTGGAAATAAACCCAATGACGACAAACCAGAACAATCAGGCCGGTCTTGAGTCCCACCTCAAAGAAATGGGTGAGGAGAACAACCAGTTGCTTCTTGAACTCCATCGAGTCCAGGAAGAACTGGAGCAGTACTACCTGCGTAACGAAGAGCTCGAAAACGCCGGACGTTCGGCTTCGCCTGGTGACATTGCACTGGCGAAGGGTTGGGTGGATGACGAATTGCCTGATGTTCTCGCTGAAAGCCACCGCTTCCAGGCCTTGGTGGAAACGCAAAAGAAAATCTACCAGCTCGAAGCGCAAAACTCGCTGACGGCCAAACTGGGAAATATCCTGATCCGGAGCGTGGATTCGCCGGGTTCCCTACTGTCGGTGCCCGGCAAGCTGGGAAAAATCTGGTGGACATCGAGCCGGCAGACGCCTCCCAGGTTGCTGGGCGGAAAAGGTTTCGACAAGGTCATCGCGGCGTACAACGAAGGTGGGCTCGACGCCGTCGAGAAGTTGCTGGTGGGCGTTGTCGTTTCTCCGGCTATGCGCGCGAATGCCTACACGGCCTTGGCGAGGCATCTGGCGAGCAGCGATCGCGTCAAGGCGGCCGAGGCGGCACGGCGTGCGCACGCGCTCGATCCGAAGCCATACCGGCTGAAATGGCTCGCCTTCAAGCTGCATGACGCCGGCGATGTTGTGGAGGCGGAGGCGATGCTGGACATTTTGCCGCCAGATACCTCATTCAGCGATTCCGAGGCTCGCCAGGCTGGCCGCCTGCGTTATGAGGCCAAGAACGCCCGTCAGCGTGACGCGAAGCAGAAAACGGGATTCTCCGAGAGCCGCGCCGCGATGGCGACGAAACTGACCAACCTGGAGAAAGCGCGAGATGCTCAGGCGAAGCTGGCAGCGGAACGCGCGCGTGAGATCGACGGGTTGAAGAAGGTGCGGGCGAAGCTGGAAGCCGAGAAGTCGACACTGGCAAGGTGGCAGGCCGACACGGTGAGGCTGGCGGAAGAGCGCGCGCGGAAAATCGACGAGTTGAAACAGACGCAGGCGCGGCTGGAAGCCGAGAAGTCGGTATTGGCGGCGCGCCAGGCCGGCACGGCGAGTCTGGCCGACGAGCGCGCGCAGGAGATCGACGGGTTGAAGCAGGCGCTGGCGTGGTTGGACGCCGAGAAGTCTGCATTGGCGGAGCGTCTCGCCGAGACGGTGGATCTGGCGGACGAGCGTGCGCAGGAGATCGATGGGTTGAAGCACGCGCAGGCGCAACTGGAGGTCGAGAAGTCGGCATTGTCGGAGCAGCAGGTCGAGACGGAGAAGCTGGCCGAGGAGCGCGCGCAGGCGATCGACGGGTTGAAGCAGGCGCAGGCGCGGCTGGAAACCGAGAACTCGGCATTGGCGGCGCGCCAGGCCGACACGGCAAAGCTGGCAGACGAGCGCGCGAGAGAGATCGATGCGTTGAAGCAGATGCAGGCGAAGCTGGAGACCGACAAGTCGGCGTTGGCAGGATGGCAAGCCGACACGGCGAAACTGGCCGAGGAGCGCGTGCGGGAGATCGGCGCGTTGAAGCAGGTGCAGGGGAAGCTGGAGGCCGAGAAGTCGGCGCTGGCGGAACGTCAGGCTGAAACGGCGAAGCTGGCGGAAGAGCGCGCGAAAGAGATCGACGGATTGAAGCAGGCGCAGGCGAAGCTGGAGACCGAGAAGTCGGCATTGGCGGGGCGCCAGGCCGAAGCGGCGAAGCTGGCGGAAGAGCGTGCACGGAAAATCGATGAGTTGAAAGAGGCGCAGGCGAAACTGGATGCCGAGAAGTCGGCATTGGCGGGGCGCCAGGCCGAAGCGGCGAAGCTGGCGGAAGAGCGTGCACGGAAAATCGACGAGTTGAAGCAGGCGCAAACGAAGCTGGAGAACGAGAAGTCTGCGCTGGCGGCGCGCCAGGCCGACACGACGAAACTGGCCGAGGAGCACGCGAAAGAGATCGACGGGGTGAAGCAGGCGCACGCAAAGCTGGATGCCGAGAAATCGGCATTGGCGGGGCGCCAGGCCGAAGCGGCGAAGCTGGCGGAAGAGCGTGCACGGAAAATCGAAGAGCTGAAGCAGGCGCACGCGACGCTGGAGACCGAGAAGTCGGCATTGGCGGGACGCCAGGCCGAAGCGACGAAGCTGGCGGAAGAGCGTGCGCGGAAAATCGACGAGTTGAAGCAGACGCAGACGAAGCTGGAGACCGAGAAGTCGGCATTGGCGGGACGCCAGGCTGAAGCGGCGAAGCTGGCGGAAGAGCGCGCGCGGAAAATCGACGAGTTGAAGCAGACGCAGACGAAGCTGGAAGCCGAGAAGACGGCACTGAGAACCAGAAACCAGATTTCTGCAAGAAAAAATAAAGGCGATGATGATATCGATGATTTGATCGTCGACCTGGAAATGTTTTTCACCGGGAAGGCGATTGTTTACGTCGACGTTGGAGCGTATGTCGGCGGCGTCTTCCTGAAGATCAAGCGGATGGCGAAAAAATTCCGCATTCACGAAGCGCATTTGTTCGAGCCGAATCCCGTGAGCTACGAACAGTTGCTCACCAACCTGGCCGGCTCAAGCGGTTCGGTTGTGCACACCTACAACCTGGCGGTAAGCGAGTCGAACGAGGCGAACCAGCTAGTCAAAGCGGGGAGCATGACGAAGGCGCTGTCGAATGACGTTCAAATCAAGAATGGTCCCAGCGATATTTTCGTCGTGGATTGCGTCGGTCTCGATGCTCAAAAGTCGATTTTTACAGACGGCAAGATCAATCTGCTCAAGATCGACGTCGAGGGCAAGGAACTGGATGTACTCGCCAGCGCCCGTCAGCTACTGGCTACCCAGAGTGTCGACATTTTGTACATCGAGGTCGGCTTCAACGTCTCGGGAACGCAGCAAACCTATTTTGCCGAAATCGACCGCCTCCTCCAGTCATTCGGTTATCGCGTGTTGCGGATTTATGAACAGAAGGAAGAGTGGATGAGCGACTCGCCGCTGTTGCGTCGAGCCAATATCGCCTATATGAGCGAAAAGTTCGCTAATGCTCATCCGCTTACGCTGATGCGGGAATTGCAGGACCTGAAGGCGCGGCTAAACGAGCTGATGGCCAGCGACTCAAAAGATAAGAAATGAGGTGTTCGATGTTTGATGAAAAATCGTCAATGAAACTGGCTAATCAGTATTATGTGAATGGCCAATACAATAAAGCGCTGGAAAAATATTTTGAATTTAATGTGAGATATCCGCGCCTGTCTCACATAACCACATTGAATATTTCAATGTGCAAGAAGAAATTGAATATTCTGAAAGGGGGCGCTGCCGACCAGAAGCGCCCACGCATTAGCGTCATCGTGCCGTGCCACAACGTGGAAGCGTACATAGAAAAATGCGTGTCGAGCATTGGCAGCCAAACCCTCAAGGATATCGAGATTATATTGGTCGACGACGGTTCGACTGATAACACACGGAATATGCTTGAAGGTTTTGCGAAGGATGACAAAAGAATCATCGTTATATCAAATAGCAAAGCCAGTGGAAATTCCGGAACACCCAGGAATCAGGCCTTGGCTCGCGCTACTGGCGAGTACATCGCATTCGTGGATGCGGACGACTGGATTGACGAGGGAATGCTGAATTCTCTCTACCTGAAAGCCCAGAATGAAAATGCAGATATCGCAAGCTGCAACGGATTCATCCGCGAAAAATCAGATGGAACCGCGGAGATCGTTGAGACGAAATATAACGAGTCGACATGTCGGACCCAGGAGGACAGGAATAATTTATTCCTGAGTGCGCATTTTCCAATAGTCTGGTTCAGAATTTATAAAAGAGAATTTGTTGTAAAAAACAAAATAAGATTTGCGGAAACCCGCACATCCGCGGATGTGCCGTTTGCATTCAAGGCGCTTATGTCTGCCAATAAGGTGGTCAGCGTTGACGGGAAGTTCTATCACTATCTGTTCGATCGGCCCGGCTCGACCATTGATCGGCGAAAGGGCGAGGGGGCATTTGATCTGTTCAGGTCTTATGAAACTATCATGTCCGGCCTGACGGAAGCGGGTGCGCTGCATCAGTATTTCCAGTATGTGATTAAAAAGATACTGGGTGATTTTGAATATAACAGTAGATTTCTTCGCGATGATCTGAAGGACAGATTTAAGCTGTGCATGGCAGGGTTTATTGGAAAATATCATGTTGCTGATTTGAGCAAGGAGATGGTTGGCGAATATTGGCTTAAAAGGCATAACGACCATATTCGAACTTATGAGCAACAGATCGAGGCTTCGAAGCAGGAGCTCGCGACGGTATTGAATGGCGGAGGTCGCGCGGATATATCTGTAATCGTGCCGGCACATAATGTTGAAGGAAGCATCGATAAATGCCTGAAAAGTATTGCCGATCAGACGAATAAAAACATTGAGATTATTGTCATAAATGACGGATCGGAAGATGGAACCTCGGGTTTCATAAATAGATTCGCTTGTGCTGATAATCGAGTCGTCGTTATCGACTGTAATAGGTCGAGCGGTGCGCCTGGCGTGGCACGTAATATCGGCCTGGCAAAGGCGACCGGGAAGTATATCGGCTTTGTTGATTCGGACGATTGGGTCGAAGAGAAAATGTTCGATTCGTTATTTGCCGCGGCGAAAGAATTCGATCTGGACATCGTATCGTCGTCACATTTCACCCGGCACGAAGATGGGAATGTCAGGGTTTTTGGCATCAATTACAAGCAATTCAACGACGAGAAAGATCGGCTCGCCTCTCTGGAAAGCGGGTTCTTTTCCAATATCTGGAACAGAATTTATAGGGCCAGTCTTATCAAGGGCTGCGGAATTTTTTTTCCGAGCGTGTATGTGGCTGAAGATCTGTGTTTTTCCACCGCGGCACATCTGCTTAGCAGCAAGACCGGCGTGGTAAATGGAGCTTTTTATCACTACATCTACAACAGGCCGAATTCGACCACACATATAAGAACCGGTACGCGTGGTTTTGATATTATTCATTGCCTGGATAAGATGCTTGATTATTTTTCGAGCTACGGTTTTAGTGATGGCGAAATCAAAAAGATATTTGTCAATAAAATCAGATCGTTATGGTACACTCATGATCGACTTGATGAGAATTTGCGGGGAGAGTTTCTCGATCAGATGAAAAATAAGCTTATCGAGTTCGGTCGGCATATTGATTTCGCCTTATTTCCTGTTCGCGATCAGGCCCGTATTAGAGGGTTGCTGGAAGGATAATTTTTTAAATTATTTTTGTCATAAAAAATTAATTTGATCAGATCAGGTGAGTCACTGGTTTGCCGGTGGACTTGCCTGGATTCGATCGTTGCAGCCGGCAACGGGAATTAGTGAGATAGGTCGGGAACAGGAACGAGGTTCGGGCAGTTCGCAAGTTCGACGCGTGGCAGCGGATTTTGCGGGAGATTACTTCTGGAAATGGGCTCCATTGTCTTGGCGATGGAGCTCAATAAGCGGTTGGTTCATGGCCGATCCCGGTGTGGCGAGAAGGAAAGGTGACGTTCCCCACAATTGATGGGCGCATCTTCGAAAGTGTTTGCAACTTCGGGGTATCGGCTTTGTCGGTGATATTTGATATCAGAGTGACGATGAGATGAACAATTTTTCTTCAGGATCCTATTGGTCGGACCGTTCTGACCTGCTGTATTACCGCTATGTCGACTATATGATCAGAACGATAGGGCGCGATGCAAGTTCCCTGTTGGATGTTGGTTCTGGTAATTGTCCGTATCTGGAATGGTTTGACTGGATTCCCGGTCGTTACTCGATTGATCTGGAGAAACCTTATCAATCTGAGGATGTTGTGGGCATCAAAGGAAATATTTTTGATGTTCAACTGACAATGCACTTTGATGTATTAACCTGTCTGCAGGTCCTGGAGCATGTTCCTGACGCAGGTTCTTTTGCTCAAAGGCTTTTGCAGATGGCCAATACTTTGGTTGTGTCCGTTCCTTACAAATGGCCAAAGGGAAAAGATAAAGACCATGTTCATGATCCCGTCGATGAGACCAAGCTTGAAAAATGGTTCGGAAGAAAGCCGAACTATTCGATAGTAGTTCGCGAACCATTTTTATGGGTCTGTCATGAGCGCATTATTTGTATCTATGACAGTGATCCTGAAAAAAAATACGGAGTGAGTGACCGTTTCGAGAGAATAATGCGCATCGCTCAATAAAAAGTATTTTATTGAAATATTTTAAGAATTTTTGAAAATGAGATGTCGGAGTAAAACTCCGGAAGCTGCGATTAATTTTTGAATTGATTTTCTCTCGCAATAAGGAATTTGATGGGTATCCGTAAAGTTGCTGTAGCCTTTATGCTGTTCATGACGAGCTTTGGGGCTTTTGCCGAGATGTCTCCATCCATGGCTGTTGCGGATATGAAAGGCGTCAATATGCCGGGATGGGGCGAACTAATGTCTCAGCCCTATTTCTTTGAGAAAGAACTCCCATTTCTGCGTTCTGCTGGTTTGAACCACATTCGGATTCCTGTCAGCGAACACTGCGTATTCGATCAGCAGCCGTCTAATGACTGCAGTATCGAACGACTGAAGTCGTTCCTTGCTGCTCTTGATAAAAATGGATTTTCGGCGACGGTCGACTTCCACCCGACGCACGATTTTTTTCAGGAAGATAGTGCAACCTGGCACGCGCAGTTTCGTCAAGCATGGGCCGTGCTGGGAGAACGTCTCAGGAATACCGATACGCATAAGGTCGCGTTCGAGCTTCTGAATGAGCCGCAAACAACGATGTCCGACTGGAAAGGCGTAATAGCGGGCGTAGTGGCGGACCTGCGCTCCAGGGACCGTCAACGCACCATCATTTTGGGCGTGCCTAAGTTTTATACACCGCATGACCTGATGAGCCAGACGGCGATCGACGACCCCAATGTGGTGTACGCCGTGCATTTCTACACCCCAATGATTTTTACGCATCAGGGCGCCACCTGGATACCGGGTAGTTACTACCCCGCGGTGGGCAATGTTCAGTTTCCGGTTGAATTCAATACGCCGGAGCAGAAAGCGCTGTGTTCCAACGCAAGCGATCAGGCTGTCGCTGCATGTAAGGCTTATGAGGACGCGGCAAAAGAAGGGATGGATGAAGAAAAAATCACCAAAAAATTCGGTGATCTGCAATTCTGGGCCAAGAATCAACACACCCGCGTCGTGATTAATGAGTTCGGTGCGTTGCGTTATCGTGCACCGATTGAGTCTCGCGCAGCCTATCTTGCCGCGGTGCGAAAGGCTGCTGAGGCAAAGCACATGGGATGGGTGGTGTGGGACTATTCGCAGGGCTTTGGGATTACCGAGAAAAGTGCTTGCGGGCGGCGTCCGGTTACCCCTTTGTTTAGCGCGTTGGGTCTGGATACACACGGAACAAAGACTTATCCCATGTCGTGCAATCTTCAATAATCTGAAGAAGCTTTTGAGGCGATCGTCATTGGCTCGTGAAGGTGTCAGGCGCAACCTGGCGCATACGGCGCTCAATGCGATCGCCCAACCCGGCGGTGGCTAATGGAGGAGAAGAGGCAGCGGCGACCATCGGCGTTTGTTTGCAAAAAAACGCGGGGGATCGTCTAAAGACGCTCACGGGTAGCCGCTTGTGGATACCGGGTGAAAATTCGCGGGCGAGCGGAGCAGCATACCGGATCGGATCGCAGGCCTTCCCCGACCGTGATTCGGCGACACGGCCCGAGATCGCAATCGCGACGGTAATTTTGGCCTCATACCCAGCTTATGCTGTGACGCCAAAATTATCCTCAAGCCATCTGCGCGAGTTAAAATGATTTAACCGAATAAAGGAAGTAAATGAAAATCGCAATCGCCGGTACTGGCTACGTCGGCCTTTCTCTCGCTGTTCTACTGGCTCAACACAACGAGGTCGTCGCGCTGGACATCGTCGCTGAGAAAGTGGCGATGCTTAACCGCAAGGAATCGCCGATCGAGGACGCCGAGATCGAGGACTTCCTCGCGCACAAGCCTCTCAATTTCCGCGCCACGCTCGACAGGAAAGATGCCTACGTTGGTGCCGACTATGTGATTATCGCCACGCCCACCGACTACGATCCGGAAACGAATTATTTCAACACGCGCTCGATCGAAAGCGTGGTTCGCGAGGTAAAAGAGATCAATTCGACGGCGGTCATGGTGATCAAGTCGACCATTCCGGTCGGCTATACCGAACGCACGCGTGAAGCACTCGGCACGCAAAACCTGATCTTTTCGCCGGAATTCCTGCGTGAAGGCAAGGCGCTTTACGACAACCTGTATCCGTCGCGGATTGTCGTCGGCGAGTGTTCCGAACGCGCGGAAGTCTTCGCCAATCTGCTCAAGCAGGGCGCGCTGAAACAGGACATTCCGACGCTGTTTACCGGCAGCACCGAAGCAGAAGCGATCAAGCTCTTCGCCAATACATTTCTCGCAATGCGGGTCGCGTATTTCAACGAACTCGACACCTACGCCGCGCAGCATGGCCTCGATACGCACCAGATCATTCAAGGTGTATGTCTGGACTCGCGCATCGGTTCGCATTACAACAATCCGAGCTTCGGCTACGGCGGTTATTGTCTGCCGAAAGACACCAAGCAACTCCTGGCGAATTACAGCGACGTACCGCAGAACCTGATTCACGCCATCGTCGAATCGAATGGAACGCGCAAGGACTTCATCGCCGAAAGCGTGCTGAAGCGCAAGCCGAAAGTAGTCGGTATTTACCGGTTGGTCATGAAAGCCGGTTCGGACAACTTCCGTGCGTCGAGCATTCAGGGGGTGATGAAACGCATCAAGGCGAAGGGCGTTGAAGTTATCGTCTATGAACCGGCGCTGCAGGAGTCGACGTTCTTCCATTCGTCGGTCGTGAAGGATCTGGCGGAGTTCAAGCGGACAGCGGACGTGATCGTCGCCAATCGCATGACGGACGATCTGGCCGATGTGGCGGACAAGGTGTACACACGCGATCTGTTCGGCAGCGACGCATGAATGTTTGGCAAGCGGCCCGGAGCGAGTCGACCGGTTCGCCACTTCCCCGCATTCTGTTCTTCAACGTCAATGGCTCGGGCATGGGCCATCTGAATCGTTGTCTTTCCTATGCGCGGCGGTTGCGTGACCGTGCCCGACCGGTATTCTTTTCGTTGGCGTCGGCAGTCGAACTCATCGAAGAGATGGGATTCGAGGCGGACTACTTCGTTTCGCCATACTGGTCGACGAGCTCCACGTTTGCGTGGAATAGCGAGCTGGCTGTGCGCTTCGGCATGATGCTCGAAAGCGTACGCCCTGATGTCATCGTCTTCGACGGCACGTGGCCGTTTCAAGGTTTTCTGGCGACGTGCGAAACGTTCGGTTCGCCGGCGCTCGTCTGGTCGAACCGTGGTTTGCTCAAGGAAGGGGGCAAGACGGTGACCGTGGACGAGTCGCGCTTCGATCTCGTGATTCAGCCCGGCGAATTGGGCGCGCAGGCAAGCGAGACGCCACTCGAAGGCGGCGGCAAGCGTGCGGTCGTACCACCCGTGTGCGTGCTGGATGACGATGAGCTGCTCGATCGCGCGGCAGCGCGTCAAGCATTGAATCTTCCGCAGGAAGGCCGTTTCGTTCTGTTTGCACTCGGCCCAGGAAATCTGAAAGACGTGGCAGGGATCGGGCACGGTCTGATTCGTGTTTTCGAGGCCGCTGGATTCAAGGTGGTCTGGGTGCGTGCACCCATTTCGGTGCGCGATATCGAGTTGCCGGATGGCGTGATGCCACTGACGGTCTATCCGCTCGCGCGCTATTTGCGTGCGTTCGACGCCTTTGTCGGCGCCGCCGGTTACAACACCTGCTGCGAACTCGTGCAGGCGGGCGTGCCCGCGCTACTCGTACCGAACGACCAACTCGCCGACGATCAGGTGCGCCGCGCGCATAAGGTCGCTGACGTCATGCCGGCTGTCGTGTCCGCCTGCGAAACCGACGACGAACGCAGCGCAGCGGTCGGCAAACTGCTCGACATGCTGAACGGCAATGGTGCCAAACGTGTAGGGATCCCGATGAACGGCGCGGTGCTCGCAGCCGAAAAGATCCTCGCTTTGGCGGCAGGACGGGAGCGCATGCAGTGAGCGTGATCGCGGAAACCAAAGCACTGCGACGTCGGATTCGAGCGCTCGCCGCCAAACCTGAATGGGATGTGCTTGTCCGCTACGACCTGCTTGGCAAAAAGTCGCCGTCCACCTGGCATGAGCGCGTATGGCGGCGCATTCGGCATGTACTGGCATCGGTAAATCTGATTTCGCCGCACGTCACGCCGTATCCGTGGTTGCCGACCCTCAAGCACAGACCGGTTTCTGCCGATGTAAAGACGGTGATGATCTGGGCGCTCGGCGCCGAGCGTCGCGAGTTGCGCGCGGCCTGCGAGGGGTGGTCGAAAAAGCTTCAAGGCGGCGATGATCTGGCGCCAGTACTGGTGACGGATATCGCCGATTTCGCCTTTTATTCCCGGCTGGGTTGGCTGGTGGAATATGTGCCGTCGTTGAGCAGCACGGGCCCATCGCTACAGCAGAGAAAGCAGGCCTATCTCGCGTGGCGCTATCGCAATGCAACCGTCTTGCCGTTGAGCGCTGGTTTGGCCAGCGAGGCGGAGTGGCGTGCGTTGTCGAAATTGAGTTGAGAAAGATGCAAAAGAATCGTTATGCCATGTTGACGGTCGATACCGAAGCGCTGCCGAAACGCGCGCCGCACGATCACGTCAAGCGACTCATGTGGGGCGTACACGAGCGTGGCACGGCGGGCATTCGTGAAATGGCCGGGATCGGCGACGAGTTCGGCGCGAAGCACGTCTATTTCGTCGATCAATGCGGCGCGTGGTCGTATCTGGAAGAAACGCGTGAAGTCGTGCGATGGCTCGATTCCGTCGGTCAGGACGTGCAATTGCACACACACCCGGAATATCTGCCCGACTCGTTCTGGGCCGAACATGGACTCCCGCGCCGTCCGCAGTATATGAACCAATATACCGACGATGCACGTGCCGAGTTCGTCATTAAACATTTTGCCGAACAGATCTCGTCGCAAACCGGCAAGCCGATTCTCGCGCATCGGGCGGGCTCGTTCCGCTGGAATGCGGCTTCGATACGCGCGCTTAAGGCCGCCGGTGTGCGGGCATCGTTCAACAATTCGATGTGCGCGGTTCACGCGAAACAGGCGGTGTTCAGCGAGCCGACGAATCAGCCGTACGCGTGGTCGAACGGCGTGATCGAAGTGCCGATGACGGAAAAGAAGATCTTGCCGAAGGTGGGTAAAGAAGAATGGTGGGCGCGCCTCACCTATCCGGAGTCGCCTTACTTTCGCTTCCGTCCCTGGTGGGGAAAACTGCTGCTCGACGCGTTCAGCGGCAGCCCGACGTTTTCTATTTTCCTGCTGCATTCGTGGTCGCTGCTGTACTGGGACGAAAACGGCCACGCGACCTATCGCGACGATCAGCGAGTGGAAGGGTATCGCAAGCTCCTGCGTCGTTTGACCAAAGATTACGACGTGATCACGACCGCTGAATTTCTCGATCTGCACTCGCGCGGCAAGATCAGCGTGTCGCACACCGTCGATCTCGCACAAGCCGAACTCAAGAAACAGGGAACCGCGCGGACATGAGCAGGCCATTCGATTCTCTGCAAACGTTCGTTAGCGAGCCGTATCTGGGCTTGAGCCGATGGCTGACGGTCCGCACGCTGGATCGCAAGGCGCAACGACGTGCGGCCACCGCGCCATACGATGCCGATGCCGATGCCGGTGGGCTTCTGTATGTGGCGGCCAGCGCATTGCCGTATCACACGAGCGGCTACACGACGCGCACGCACGAGGTCATTCGGGCGATGGCGTCGGCGGGCGGCCGCGTGCATGCGCTGACCCGGCCCGGTTATCCATTCGACCGGATCGACCGCTTGCACGACGCGTTGAATGAAGAGACCCAGGTCGGCGAAGTCCGTTATCTGCATGCGGCAGGGCCGGCCAATAATCGCCCGGTGCTGCTGTATGCGATGCAGGCGGCGCGGGTCGTCGCGCAGTGGGCAAAGAAGCAGCGCGTGTCCGTTATTCATGCCGCGTCGAATCATGTGAACGCGTTACCGGCATTGCTGGCGGCTCGCCAATTGGGCATTCCGTTTCAGTACGAAATGCGCGGGCTGTGGGAGCTCACGCGGATTTCGCGCACGCCGCACTACGAAGGTCGCCAGGGCTTCAGGCAAGGCCTCGAACTCGAAGGGCTCGTTGCGCGGCACGCGGATCGCGTGTTCGTGATTTCGGAGCAATTGGGGCGCTTCGCACGTGCACGTTGGGGAATCGACAAGGAGCGCATGTTTCTGCTGCCCAATTGCGTCGAACCCGAGCGCTTCGCGTCGTTCGCGTCGCAGGAAATAGAGCATGACACGATCGGCTATGCCGGCTCGTTGATGGCCTATGAGGGACTCGACACGCTGATCGACGCGGTGGCGCAACTGCGCGCACGCGGCGTGCGGATTTCGGTCAGTCTGATTGGCGATGGTGAAGCGCGTGTGTCGCTCGAATCGCAGGTGCAGCGGCTCGGCCTGTCGGAACAGATCCGCTTTCTGGGCCGCATGGCGCCGCAGAAGGCACAGGAAGCGCTGAGTCGCTGCGCGCTGGTCTGTATTCCACGCAAGCCTTTCAAGGTCTGCGAGATCGTGCCGCCGATCAAACTCGTCGAGGCAATGGCCATGGGCAAGCCGGTCATCGTGCCGGATCTGCCGGTGTTTCGCGACGAAATGGGCGAGCGGCCCGCAGGCTGGTTTTTCAAGGCCGGCGATCCGACCGCGCTGGCGCGCGTGATCGAAACGGCAATGAGTGACCGCGCGGCGCTTGCCGCGATGGGCGAATGGGCAAAAGAATACGCGACCACACAGCGGTGCTGGCGCGACTTTGTTATCGAAGCACTACCGAAAAGTGCGGGGTAAGGGGAATGGTCGGCAGGGTTATTAGAAAACTGGGTTCGATCGTCTACGATCACCCGACGGTCGCCGAGGATGCGACGCGGCAGGGGCGCTTCGGCCATCTGAAGATCGCGCTCGTCACGGATTACTTCACCGCCGACTGTCTGTCCGCGGAATGCCGGATTCGCGTCATGACGCCGAAGAATTACCGCGACGTGATCAGTCATTGGCAACCGGATCTGGTACTGGTCGAATCGGCTTTTCACGGCGTGGACGGCAGTTGGCGTTACGAACTCGCCAAGCAGCCGAAATTGCTGCGTCTGACGAAACCCACGGCGATTTTCCGTCTGGTCGATTTCGCGAGGCAGGCGGGTGTTCCCACCGTGTTCTGGAACAAGGACGACGGTCCGTTCTTCGATGCGTTCATCGACGTCGCGAAGGCGTTCGACTACGTGTTCACGACCGATGAGGAATGCCTCGAACGCTATCGTCAGCAGGTGCCGGCGCATGTGCCCGTCAATGCGCTGATCATGCCGTTTCAACCGGCGTTTCATAGCTTCACGGGTTTCAATTTCACCCGCAATGAAGTCTGTTTCACCGGCAGCTACTACCGGCGCATCCTGAACGAGCGGCGTCGGTTTCTCGACATGGTTTTCGAAATCTGCGAGCAGAGCGAGATGCCGATCAACGTGTTCGATCGCAATCACGACCGGCTGTCGCGCCACCTCGAGTTCCGTTTTCCGAAGACGGCGCAGATGCGTTTGCACGGGAAGGTGGCGCATCGCGAGACCGCCAATGTCTACAAGTCGCACGCGGTATCGGTCAACGTCAACTCGGTGACGAGCTCGGAAACGATGTTCTCCCGGCGCCTGCTGGAAATTCTCGCGTGCGGTGGGATTGCGGTCACGAATCCGAGTCGGGCGGTCGACCGCCATTTTCGCGACTTCTGCCACGTCGTGAATACATACGAAGAGACGCGCGAACTATTCGCGCGTTTGCGCCATGGTCCCTCGCAGGAAGATCTGGATCGCGCCGAAGCCGGTGCGAACTACGTGCGACAGCATCACACCTGGGCACACCGGTTAGAGGAAATCTGCACCGTCGTGAAACTGTGAGGAACTGATCACGATGCTTGCGTTGCTTTCCTGGATTTGCCAGGCCGTATTTCTGGTCGTGGTCGTCTATTTTGCGGTGTACGTGCTGCTTGAGCTGCGCGTATTCCTGATTTCGCAAAAGGTCGAACGACAGAAGTTGACGGAACTCGTGCAGTCGGCGCTTAAACAGAACGCCGACAGCGAGGCGGAGAACTGGCCGCCGGTGAGCGTGTTATTGCCGGTCCGCAACGAATCCGAGGTGGTGGAGCGGCTGATCGATGCGGTGTGCCGCTTGCACTATCCGGGCGAATTGCTCGAAATTCTGGTGCTCGATGATTCGTCGGATGGCACGACCGCGCTCGCACGGGGACGCGTGGATTGGCATGCCGCGCAGGGCGTCGACATTCGTCTCGTCAAGCGCTCCGATCGGAAGGGTTATAAAGCCGGTAACCTGGTCAACGGCATTCAGCAATCGCGTGGCCAATTCTTTGCGATCTTCGACGCGGATTTCGTGCCGCCCACTGATTTCCTGCTCAAAACGATTCCATGTTTCAAGGACCCCAATCTGGGCTTTTTGCAAACGGGCATTGGTTACGAAAATCGCGACGTGTCGTTTCTTACCCGTTTCCAGGCAATGGAAATGGGACATCAGCAATACGTGACGGTGGGGCTGAGCGAAGACGGCGACATGGCGTCGCTCAGCGGAAGTTCGTGTGTTTGGCGCAGGGCTTGTGTGGATGCCTTGGGCGGCTGGAATGCGTCGACGGTGACCGAAGACGTCGACCTCGGGTATCGCGCCCAATTCGGCGAGTGGAAATACGCGTATCTGCGCGATGTCGTGTCGATGTCGACGCTGCCGGAGACCATCAGTGCCTACCGTATTCAGCGCGAGCGCTGGGGAAGAGGGCTGATCCACAGCGGTTTCAAGCATTTCAGGCAAATGCTCTCGCAGCGCATGCCGTTAATGAAACGGATGCACGCGATCTCGGTGATGTTCTCGTCGGTACTGCTGGCGTCGATTTATGTGTTGACCCTGCTGAGTCTGCCGCTGACTTATCTGATGCATTTCGATGGCGCCGGCATGCGGTGGGGCGCTCTCGCATTTTTTGGGCTGGTTGTGTTGTGGGGACTGGAAAATGCGTTCGGGGCACGCCGAGGCGCGCGTTTCAACAAGAAGCCTAACGTGTTGGGCGACCTGTGGGATACGTATCGCTATATCGCCATGTTCCTGCCGATGGCCTGGTATTACTTTGCCGGCGGCATGCGTGCGCTATTTGGCGTTCACGGTGATTTTCATCGCACGCCCAAAGGTAAGGATGGCTACAGGTTGGCCGTGCCGCGCATCAACTCCGTGTTGCTCGCGGGTGAGATTTTTACGTTCTTCTACGCGCTGACTGCAGTCGGGGTGGCGTGGCGAAGCGCGAACTACTTTTTGACTCCTCTCGACGTGACCGCGTGCGTCGGCTTCGGTATGGCGCTGTACTGGTCGTGGCAGGAGCGACACGCACATCGACGCAAGCAGCAAGACGATTGAACATGTCCATTAATCTAACGTTTCGACCGGCGCGTGCAAGCGATGCCGCCGCCTGCGCGCCGCTCGTCTTCGAGTCGGGTGAGCACGAGTTCGAGTTTTTTCTCGGCGTTCCGGCAGCGCGATGCATCCCGTTTCTCGAGTACTCGTTTGCGCTTTCGGCTGGACGGTTTTCGTGGCGTCGACATGAAGTCGCCGTCGATGCGCAGGGCAAGATCGTAGCGGTACTCGCGGCGCACGATGGTCGTCGCATTCTTGCCGACGACGCGCATATCGTCTGGACGCTCTCGCGTCACTTCGGTGTGCTCCGCACGGTACCGATGCTGCTGCGCGGCCTCGTGCTCGAAACGGAATTGCCCAAACCGAAGCGCGCGCAAACGCTCATCGCGCACTGTGCGACAAACGAAGAAGCACGCGGTACGGGAATTTTCAGCGCGCTATTCCAGCACGCTTTGCGCAGCGACGTCGCAGATCAGCGGGGGCTCGACGCGAGCGGGCGTGAAATCGTGCTCGATGTGCTCGTGAGCAACGAGCGCGCTGCGTCGCTTTATCGACGGCTGGGGTTCGTCGAATTGCCGAGGCGCAAACCGCGTTCGTCGCGCCTGCCGGCGCCATTGGAATCGGTGCGTATGCGCTTCGACGCGCGTAAATAGTTTTAATAGTTTTAGCAGATTCGGCTCGCGAGGCCATCACGCCTCGCGAGCCACGGCATCAATTACTGAATCCCAAACAGGACTTTCGGTGCGGTCTGTACCCGGCTTGTTTCCGTGATGATGGAGAGGCACTGCAATGCCTTCGGGATATTCAAATGCCCGTATCTGGCGACGAGACGCGCGCTGGCTTCTTCCATCGGAATCCGCGATTGCGCGGGTGAAGAACGCGTACCCGAGTCATTGTGCGAGTGAAGCACTCTTACCCAGTAGGCCTTGTCGCGAATGTTCACGACCCGTGTGTCCGGTATGTGATTGTGCACGGGCAGATCGAAAACGTACTCCTGCGACGTGGCGTTGCAGAAAACACCCAGACCGATTGCGATCTTCGGATAGTCGACGTCGCTGACCAGGTATTCGTTGTCCGTCACGCGTTGCAGATATTGCCCCAGATCGAAGGATAGGACCTGACCTTCTTCGCATGATGGCCAGACTTCGGCAACCGCGTCGACAAAGTCGGGGTTCAGTACGTCGTCATCGTCGATACGGAAATTGAAGCCGCATTTCCCTTCTGCTTTTTCGGCCAGCAGCGAGCGCGTCTCGTTGCGTACCACGTCGTTGAAACTCTCATCGGGTTCTACCGCGACGAGTCGCAACCATGAACGATGCCTGTTCTCGAGAGCGTGCAGGTTTTCACGAATCGGACCGGTTAGCGTGGACGAATAAGCCAGCAGATGGAAAAAATTCTCGTGCCGTTCAGCTGCCGTAATGAGGCTCGGTAGCGCAAAGTGATTGAACAGCGTCCATCGGCTCGCCAGTCTTTCCGGCTGATAGACGGCGAGCTGGCGTTTCAACAGATCCTGCTGATCTTTCAGTGCCGATGAGCCAATGATCGACAGCGGATCAACGGAAAACCGGGTGACACCAATCACTATGGGTTTAAGCATTCTATTTATGGTCTGAGCTTTTGCTGAGACATCGAGAAGATCTTGAAGCGGAAAATCTGTGGGCAACCATGCGTCTGACTTCACGCATCGCAATGCATCGCACACCGGCAGAATGTTATTGCGTTCCGCGGCATACGGGATGATTGCTTCCAGCTGGCACTGGCATGCAGCCATATGCGAGAAGATCCTGGGCCGTTTGATTTTAGGCCACGATTATACGGTCGCCGCCGACATCCGGATTCATATCTTCCGAAGGAGCGCATGAACGCGCGATGCGGCCCGATGGTCCCCACCTGGGCCACATGGACGACCGCGCCGTCGTTCACGACGGCGCGATGTCTCGTGCTTACAGCGGCACGATATGCCCGGGCTGCGGATAGCAGATCGGCGTATGCACCGGCAGGCAGCCGAGATGCACCGGCGGGTAGGGGTTGTAGTGCGGCGGCTTGCAAACCGGCGACGGTTCGTGATGGCAAGGGTACGGCTCTTCGCGCCTGAAACACGCGCTGCCGCCACGTACGGATTGCGCGTCGGCGCGCTCGAGGTCGTCGCAATGCGACAGGTCGCTGAAAACGAGGCTGGTCATGATGGATCTCCGGCAAGGGTGGAAGGGCGACGAACGCGCTAATCGCGCGCGTTCGTGCGTTCCAGTTGCACGCACCATGCCATGCGCCGGGCCGGGTGGCCGGCTATCCGCGAGAGCGCCGCGTGTGGCGGAGATCGGGTAATGATCGACGGCATCGGCAAACGTGGCAGGTGAACGCCGTCGACCAACCTGCGAGTCGCCGGTGTCGTCGAACCGCCAACACTTCGCGGCATCGGCAGACCAGGCGAATCGTCGAGTCAGCGCATCAGCGCTTCGCCCATCCCGCCAGCAAACCCGGCAACTCCGCCATGTCATGGAACACATGCACAACGCCCGCGCCATGCAGCGCGGTTGCGCTGCTATGCCCGAGTTGCGACGGGCAGTAACCGAACACCGTCGCGCCGGCCGCGACGCCAGCGGTCGCGCCAGTAACCGTATCTTCGATCACCGCGCAACGCGTCGGCTCGACACCGAGGCCGGCGGCAGCGGCGAGGTACACGTCGGGAAACGGCTTGCTGCGCGGCATTTCGTGGCCGCTGAAAATGCGGCCTTCGAAACAGTCGAGAATGCCGGCCTTCGCGAGCTGCAATTCGACCTTCACGCGGTCCGCGCCCGAGGCAACCGCGATGCGTCCGTTCAGCGTGCGCTGCAATGCGCGCACCGCGTCGGCCGCGCCGTCGATCGCCTGCAGTTCGTTATCGAGCGCCGTGTTGCGCCGCGCGCGAAATTGCGTGAGCCATTCGGGCGTGAGTGCGAAGCCGGTGCGGGCTTCGATGAGCGGCGCTTCGTCCTTGACCATCTTGCCGACGAAAATACGCATCGTCTCTTCGACGCTCAGATGCCAGCCCAGCTCGCCGAGCATCTCGGTGAGCACGCGGTTCGTGATGGGTTCGGAGTCGACAAGCACACCGTCGCAATCGAAAAGTACGGCGTCGAAGGGGAAATTGGCCATCGGGCAAGGTAGAGATAAAGGTCGTGGAACCGGCAAGGATACCGCACCGGCCTCCGTGTCGCGCCCGCCACAATTGTTCTTCCAATCTTTTTCTCCCACGCGCCGACGGATTTCTGCCGCTGGTCCGTTCAAGAAGAAACGGCGTCATTCAGCGCCCGGACTCCTTTCGATCCTCAACGGAGAAATTGCCATGGCCACGAGCCGCACGATTCGTCTGCTGGGTTCCACGTTCGCTGCCGCGCTTTGCTGCGCGGCCACGTTGACGACCACACCCGCGTCCGCCGAAGTGATCATCGCGCCGATGGCGCCCCCGCCGCCCCGCGTCGAAGTGATGCCGGCGCCGCGCGAGGGCTATGTGTGGGATCAGGGGCGCTGGCGCTGGGATCACGGCCGCTACGTGTGGACACCGGGCCACTGGCAGCCGGTGCGCGCCGGCTATCGCTGGGTGCCGGGGCATTGGGCGCAGCGCGGGCCGCATTGGCGCTGGATCGAAGGTCATTGGGCCTGAGTACGAACACGCAGCGCACGTCGCGTGACAGCGGTGTGATCCCGTCCCGCGCCGCGCGCCCGAACACGCGTTCGACACACACCTGAGCAGGTGTGCGGGCTCGCGCGGCGTCGATCTTCCACCGAATTCCACCGAAGCAGGTAGGCGATGAAAACCCTCATGACGATTCTGCTGGCGACTTTGCTCGCCGGCTGTGTGGTGTATCCGGCGCGGCCCGCTTATTACCGGCCGGCGGTCGTCGTATATTGAATGGCAGTGCGAGCGCGCGGCGTTGCCGATTCGCGCCAGGCGACACAGAACAACATCGATGCAAAGGAGCGGCGGCAAGTGAATCGCGTTGATCCCGTGAAGCGGTCCGCACCGACACGCGCGCTGTCGCAACGGAGCCGCGCGCCTTGAGCGACGCTCCGCCCGATCCGGACGCCGAGCTGATCGCGCGGGTGGGCCGCGAGGAGCCCGGCGCGGTCCGCTCGCTGGTCGCGCGCAAGCTGCCGCGGCTGCTGGCGCTCGCCACCCGCATGCTCGGCGACCGCATGGAAGCGGAAGACGTCGCGCAGGAGGTGTTCGTGCGCATCTGGAAGCAGGCCGCGCGCTGGCGCGACGGCGAAGCGAAGTTCGACACGTGGATGCACCGGGTCGCGCTCAATCTCTGCTACGACCGTCTGCGTGGCCGTCGCGAAGAGCCGAGCGACGCATTGCCCGACTCCGCCGATCCCGCTATGTCGCCCGACACGCGACTCGAAACGCTTGCCGAAAACGCCCGCGTGCGCGCGGCGTTGGCCGCATTGCCACCGCGTCAGCGCGAAGCGCTCGTGCTGACCTATTACCAGGAAATGTCGAACCTAGATGCCGCCGCCCTGATGGGCGTCGGCATCGATGCGCTGGAAAGTCTGCTGGCTCGCGCGCGCCGCAATCTGCGCGCTCAACTGGCCGGCAGCGGCCTTAGCAAGGACAAGTCATGACGCCCGAACGATTCCATCAGATCATCGCCGCCTACGGCGCCGAACCACGCCGCTGGCCCGATGATGAGCGCGCCGCCGCGCAGGCGTGGGCGCAAGCGCATCGCGTCGAAGCCGACACGCTGCTCGCCGACGCGGCTGGCCTCGACGCATGGCTGGCCAGCGACGAGGTCGAGCCGGCGGGGCTCGAACTGCAGCGACGCATCATCGACGGCGCGCCGCGCGCTCGCGCGTCCATGCGTCGGCGCTGGTGGTGGTCCGGCGCGGCGGTGGCCGGGGTCGGGCTGCTCGGCGGCGCGGCCGGCGCGTTCGCGGTGTCGTTCTTCGTGCTGAGCGGAAATCCGCCGCCGCTCGCGCACGAATCCTCCTATCTGACTTCGAGCTTCGGTGGCACCTCCGCCGATTGGAGCGGCGAATGAACGGGCGCTCGTGGAAAGTCGCGCTGCTGGGCTCGGCGGTGCTGAACGTGTTTCTGCTCGGCGCGATTGCCGGCGGTGCGTATCAATGGTTCGCCGCGCATGGCGCCAACCGGGCCGCGGCGCCGGAGCAGCGCGCGCTGCGCTTTGCCGCCGAGCCGCTGCCGGCGGAGCGGCAGCAGGCCTTTATCGACGGTTTGAAGGACGCGCGCCGCGCCGGGCGGCAATATGCGCGCGAGGCACGCGAGGGGCGTCACGAGGTCTTGCGTTTGCTGGCGGCGCCGCAGTTCGATCGCGCGGCGCTCGATGCCGCGCTCGCGCGCACGCGTGCGGCCGACAGCAGTCTGCGCGCGATGGTCGAAGCGAGCGTTGCGGATTTCGCGGCGACGCTGACGCCCGAGCAACGCGTCGAGTTCGCCGATAGCCTGCGGCTGCGTGGGCAATGGCGCGAAACGCAGCCGGCCGCGAACGCGAAGAGGCCGGCGAACGGGGCTGTGGGGCAGCGGGAAGATTCGCAGCAGAGCGCACCGGCCAACGCTGCTTCGGATGACTGAAAAAAATCGCGGCACGGCGACGGATTGCGTCGCCAGTGACGTTTAACGGCTAGGTAGGTGTTCTCGATAAGAGTTCTCGATGTCGATGAGGTTCGTATGGCCCATGCTCCCAACCTGAGCGCCGCGGCGATCGCGCTGAACCGCTTCGGCCTCGGCGCGCGCGCGGACGACACGCCGCCCGCCGATCCCAAAGCGTGGCTACTCGCGCAGTTCGAGCAGTATCAGGCGCGCCCGGCCGCGTGGGCGAACCAGCCCGATTCGATCGCGGTGTCGGGCGAGCTTGTAGAGCAGCGTATGGAGATCGAGCGGGAGCGTAAGCAGAAGCCGGGAGAGGGCGTAAGCGTTAGCGAAGGCATGGGCAATAACGCAAACGGCAATGCAAACGGAGGCGCAGCCAACAACCTGAACCATCCCGCAGCCGCCAGCCAACCGGATGCAAAAACTGCCAGGCAGGCCGAACAAAAAGCATTACGCGCCGAAGTTCTCGACCTCTACCGCGCGTCGGTCAATGCTCGCGTAACCAGTGCGCTGACCACACCGACGCCCTTCGTCGAACGGCTTGTGCATTTCTGGGCCAATCACTTCGCGGTATCGACGGAAAAACCCGGCGTCGCGGCGCTCGCCGGTTCGTTCGAAGCGGAGGCGATCCGCCCGCACGTGCTTGGCCGTTTCGAGGACATGCTGGTGGCGGTCGAGCGTCATCCGGCGATGCAGCTGTTTCTCGACCAGACCCGCTCGGTCGGTCCCGACAGCATGGCCGCGCTGCGCGCCGCGCAACGCGATCCCGACAATAAACGCGGGCTCAACGAGAATCTCGCGCGCGAGATCATGGAGCTGCACACGCTCGGCGTGCGCAGCGGCTACAGCCAGGACGACGTGACCGAGTTCGCGCGCGCGTTGACCGGCTGGAGCCTCGTCGGCAAACCGGGCAACGGCGGTGCCAACGCAACGCGCCGTGGTGTCGGGCCGCCGGCCGAACCCGGCAGCTTCGTGTTTCGCGCCGCGCTGCACGAGCCCGGCACGCGCACGATCATGGGCCATCGCTATGACGAAGCCGGCGAACAGCAGGCGCTCGCGATTTTGCGCGACCTCGCGCACGCGCCGGCCACCGCGCAGCATATCGGCGCGAAGCTCGCCCGTCATTTCGTCGCGGATAACCCACCGCCCGGCGTCAGCGAGCGTCTCGCCGATGCCTTCACGCGCAGCGGCGGCGATCTGCCGAGCATGTATCGCGCGTTGATCGACACGCCGCAAGCGTGGTCGTCGACGGCGGTGAAGTTCAAGACGCCATGGGAGTGGACTATTTCGTCGATGCGCGGACTCGGCTGGCAGGACCTCGGCAAGCTGCAGAGCGCGCCGATTTTCACGCAGCTCGGCCAGCCGGTCTGGCGTCCCGGCTCGCCGGCCGGCTACGACGATATCGCCGCGAGCTGGGCCGCGCCCGATGCGCTGGTGCGCCGCGTCGACGTCGCGCAACGCTTCGCCGCGCGCGTCGGCGACCGGCTCGATGCGCGCGCGCTCGGCCAGACGCTGTTGGCCGGCTCGCTCAGCGAACCGACCGCCACGGCGGTGGCGCGCGCGGAAAGCGCATCGACGGCGCTCGCGCTCTTACTCGTATCGCCCGATTTTCAACGGAGATGACTGCCATGCCGACACGTCGCCAGTTTCTGAACGTCGCCGCCATCGGTGCCGGCGCGCTGCTCGTGGCGCCGCGGATCGCGTTCGCGCACGTCGCGACCGAGCGCCGTTTCGTGTTCGTGATCCAGCGCGGCGCGGCCGATGGGTTGAACATCGTCGTGCCCTATGCGGACCCCGCGTATGCGAGCTTGCGCGGGCCGCTCGCGATCGATGCATCGACGGCCCCGCATCTCGACGGCACCTTCGCGCTGCATCCGGCGCTCGCGCAGGTCGCGAAGATGTATGCGGATCGTGAGGTGCTGTTCGTGCATGCGATCGCGTCGCCGTATCGCGATCGCTCGCATTTCGACGGGCAGAACGTGCTGGAGACGGGCGGCACGTCGCCGTATCAGGTGAAGGACGGCTGGCTGAACCGGCTCGCCGCGCAATTGCCGGCCACGCGCGACAACGCGATCGCGTTTGCGCCGACCGTGCCGATGGCGTTGCGCGGCGCGTCCGCGGTGACCTCGTATGCGCCGTCGGCGTTGCCGCAGGCGCCCGACGATCTGCTCACGCGTGTCTCGCAACTGTACGAGCAGGATGCGCAATTGCGGCCGCTGTGGGCCGCGGCGTTGGCCGCGCGCGGACTCGCCGGCGATGCCGGCGCGCGCGAGGACCCGGCTAGCCTCGGCAAGCTCGCGGCCAGTTTTCTCGTTCGCGACGACGGTCCGCGCATCGCGATGATCGAAACCGGCGGTTGGGACACGCATAGCGCGCAGAACGCGCGGCTCGCGAATCAGCTGAAGGCGCTCGATACGATGCTCGCCGCGCTACGCGACGGCATGGGGCCGGCGTGGCGGCAGACCACGGTGCTGGTCGCGACCGAGTTCGGCAGGACCGCCGCCGCGAACGGCACCGGCGGCACCGATCACGGCACCGGCTCGGTCGCGATGGTGCTCGGCGGCTCGGTGCAGGGCGGTCGGGTGCTGGCGGACTGGCCGGGGCTCGCACCGCATCAGCTGTATCAGGCGCGCGACCTGAAGCCGACCGCGTCGCTCGATGCGTTGATCGCCGGCACCGCGAGCGAAAGCCTCGGGCTCGATCCCGAACGTACGGCGGTGCAGTTGTTTGGGCGCACGCCGGCAGGCAGACCAGTGACGGGTGTCGTGCGGGCGTGACGCGTGAATGGCTCGACGGTAGCTCGATGATGGCGCGGAGGTGGGCGATGGACGAGCGGGGGTTCGGTGGCAGCGAGGCAGTTGGAGTGAGAAGGGCGAGCGATCGCGCGTGGCCGGAGAGCGCGAGGCTTAGGCCTCGGCCCGAGCCGTCGCTCGAGCTGAAGCGAACGGCTTTGCTGATTGCGTTGATCGTCGGCGCGGCCAGCGAGGCCATCGGGCTCGATCCGGAACGCGCGGCTGCCGCGCTGTTCGAACGGACGGCGACGGGGAGATCGAGTGTGGGGGTAAGGCGTTGAGGGGGAAGGTGGGTGGCATCGCGACCTGATGCCGCTACACCGCTGCATGCGCGGCATGCACCGAACGCTCGCCGACCCGATGATAGCGGCGCCCGTAATAGATCAGCGCGTCGCGCGTGCCATCGAGTGTGCGCGCGGCTTTCACCGCGCAGAAGAACACCGTGTGCGTGCCGACTTCGGTGACCGATTCGATCTCGCAGTCGAGCGACGCCAGCGCATGCTGCAACACCGGCGCACCGGTCGCGAGACGCTCCCATTGCGCGGCGGCGAAGCGCTCGTCGATCGGCAATGCGCTCGTGGCGAAGTGCGCGGCGAGCGACTGCTGCTCCGCGCTCAGCACGTTCACGCAGAGCTTGCCGTTGGCACGAAACGCCGCGTTGTTGCGGCTGCCGCGATTGATGCAGACGAGCAGCGTGGGCGGCTCGTCGGTGACGCCGCAGACCGCCGACGCGGTGCAGCCCGCGAGGCCGGCGTCGCCGTCGCTGGTGATGATGTTGACGGCCGCGCCGAGCCCGGCCATCGCGTCGCGGAACATGCTCTTGTCGACCATGGGGTGCCTCTTCTGAAAAGTTCTGCTGTTGCCGGGTGGTGCTGCGAGTGGTGTTCGGGTTGTGCGCCGCGTGGTGCGTTCAGCTCTGCGCACAGCGCGCGAAGCACCGCCGCTAAGCCGAACGCGCGCCGTGCGTCTCGCCGTCAGCCTTGCACGTTGTCGGCCGGCGCCGCCGCGCAGGCCGGCGAACGAAAACGCGCCGCCGTGTGGCTATCGGGCAGGCGGGCATGGCCGAACAGCTTTTCGCGCAACGTGCCGTCGCGATACGCGCGCTTGTACGCGCCGCGCTCCTGCAGCAACGGCACGACCAGCTCGATGAAATCGTCGAAGCATTCGGGCACGACGGTGCGCGACAGATTGAAACCGTCGACGCCAGTTTCCTCGGTCCACGCGATCAGCTCGTCGGCAATCTTCTGCGCCGCCCCGACGAGCGGCTGCTGACGGCTGCCGAGCACCATCTGTTCGAGCAGCTTGCGCTTGGTCCATTGCGGACCGGCCGCGCGCGTCATCGCTTCGACGTTCGACACGATCGCCTGGCTCTTGCCTGTTTCGATCGGCTCGTCGAGGTCGTAGCGCGCGAAGTCGATGCCGAGCGACGCGGCCGCATGCACGAGCGCAGCGTCGGAGCTCACGTAGCGCTTGTACTCCTCGTATTTCTCCTCGGCCTCGCGATCGGTGCGGCCGGTGATCACGGTCTGGCCGAGCAGCACCTTGATGTCGTCGGCGCGGCGGCCGCCGGCGACCGCGTGCGCGCGGATATCGTCGACGATCGCCTTGACCGCCGGCTTCGCCTGGCCGTTGACGAACACGCACTCCGCATGCGCCGCCGCGAACTGCTTGCCGCGCGCGGACGAGCCGGCCTGGTACAGCACCGGGGTGCGCTGCGGCGACGGCTCGGCGAGATGCATCGCATCGACGCGATACTGCTTGCCGTGGTGATGGATCACATGGACCTTCGACGCATCCGCATACACGCCTTGCGCGCGGTCGCGCAGCACCGCGCCGTCCTGCCAGCTGCATTCCCACAGCTTGTAGACCAGCTCCATGTATTCGTCGGCGAGGTCGTAGCGGTCGTCGTGCGCCATCTGGCCGGTCAGGCCGATCGCGCGCGACGCGCTGTCCAGATAGCCGGTCACGATGTTCCAGCCGACCCGGCCGCGGGTCAGATGATCGAGCGTCGACATGCGGCGCGCGAACAGATACGGCTGTTCGATCGACAGATTCGACGTGACGCCGAACGACAGATGGCGCGTGACTGCGGCCATCGCCGGAATCAGCAGCGTCGGATCGTTGACCGGCACCTGCACCGCGCCGCGGACCGCCGCGTCCGGATTGCCGCCGTAGACGTCGTAGACGCCGACCACATCGGCGAAAAAGATGCCGTCGAACAGGCCGGCCTCGAGCTTGCGCGCGTAGTCGGTCCAGTACTGCAGGTCCGTGTAGCGCGTGGACTGATCGCGCGGATGGGTCCACAGGCCTTGCTGGATGTGACCTACGCAGTTCATGTCAAACGCGTTGAGAACGATTTCCTTCGGCATGGTGTGTTCCGGCTAGGGTGACGGCGGCGGGCAAAAGCTTGCGGGCGCCGGGGTGGCAAGGTTGCGGCGGACGGCCGGTAATCCTGCTTCCTGCTGCTGGGGGCTGTCTCCGTTGCGTTTAATATAGTGGACGAAAAATTACTATGCAAGACTAAATTGAGAGAGCCAGCGGTTCAACGAGCCCGCGGTTCAAAGAGCCCACACTGGACGCTCCGATGCGCCGGTTTGGGCGCCGGCGGTCCGACGCGCTCCGCCACCATTCGCTACGATCCGCCACCCTTCGTTACGGTGGCGCATCGATATAATTTCGCGGTACCCACTTCCTCCCGACGATCCCGCCATGTCCGAATCCTCCGTCATCGATCTGAGCCAGGCGATCTCCGCGCGCGTGAAGACCGAGCGCGAGGCGCGCAACTGGTCGCTTGCCGAGCTGGCCGAACGCTCGGGCGTGTCGAAGGCGATGATCAGCAAGATCGAGCGCGGCGAGGCCAGTCCGACCGCGACCGTGCTGGGGCGGCTGTCCGGCGCGTTCGGGCTGACGCTGTCGACGCTGCTGGCGCTGGCCGAGCAGACCGGCGAGCGGCTCGTGCGCCGTGCCGACCAGTCGCTATGGGAAGACCCGGAAACCGGCTACACGCGGCGGCGCATTTCACCGCCGACCGGCGGCGTGCTGGAGCTGCTCGAAATCGAATTGCCGGTCGGCGTGCGGGTGCCTTATCCGTCCGATGCGTTCGCGTTCCAGCATCAGCAGATCTGGGTCACGCATGGGGTGCTGACGTTTCGCGAGGGCGTCCTGACGTACCGGCTCGAAGCGGGCGACTGTCTGCAACTAGGCGCGCCGGTCGAATGCGAGTTCTTCAATGCGGGCACCGAGGTGTGCCGTTATGTGGTGGGATTGGTGCGGCGCTGAGCCGGCGTCCTGCTGGAATGGACCGGGCCCACTCGGGCGTTCCGGCTGGCAGGACGGAAAAATCGCTGATCGGAAAACGGTGCCTGTAAGCCCGCGCCGGTAAGCCGGCGCTCCATGGCGCTCGGTAACCAGCGGGGAGGCGCCGCTCACGCCGCGGCTCGCAGCGCCTCCTTCACCGGATGATTCGATGTGGGAACTGTCTGGCGACGCTTAGCCCCCGCCGCCATTGCCGCCACCGCCGGCCGGAGCGTTCAGCGTGAGCCGGTTCGCGACGGAGGTCACGCCCGGCACCGTTTTCGCGACATCGCCGGCCTGCTGGATCATGCTGCCGTCAGGCACCGAGCCGCTCAGTGTCACCGCACCGCCACGCGCCCGCACGAACACGTTCGAGACGTTGAAGTTCGGCGTTCTCGCGAGTGCGCGCCGCACGTCGCGGCCAAGCTTGCGATCCGCCTGACGCGTTGCCGTCGGATTGGCGGCCGGCGCGGCTGCCGTGTTGGCGGCCGGTTGCGCGTCGGTCGCCTGGGCATAGGCACTGGACGCGGTCGCCACGCACAGCGCAATACCGAGCGCCTTCAAAAGTTTGACTGTTTTCACGTTTTCACCATCCTCGAGAAGTTGATGTCGCTTCGTTGCTGTCAAAAATGGCGCGCTTTTGTCGAGCAGGTCCAGACTCTGGGAAACGCCTGTCTTATAGAGGAATGTCGCTGCGGCGCCTCCGGCGCGCTTAAACAATACTCCAGGCCGTGCGCCGATGTGAAAAAAATGCGACGAATCGCGCGATCCGCACACGGTGATTCGCGATCCGCGTGACGGCTGCGCATGCCATGCCTGTGTGTGCTCAACATGTGCTCAACGTGTACCCAACACCTGGTTGTTACCCGATGTGCATACGATGCAGCCCGGCAACTGTTAAGAGCGGCCTGCATTTCAGACTATAATTCCGCATCCCGGATCGCTCGATCCGTC
Source organism: Paraburkholderia antibiotica (assembly GCF_012927125.1). Taxonomy (GTDB): domain Bacteria; phylum Pseudomonadota; class Gammaproteobacteria; order Burkholderiales; family Burkholderiaceae; genus Paraburkholderia; species Paraburkholderia antibiotica. Next base: position 74,133 of record NZ_JABBFZ010000020.1, on the reverse strand, counting down.
CGACGGTGCAGGCATGCAGCAGGCAGCCGTCTCGCGGGGAGACCGTTTGAGCCCGTTTGAGCCCGTTTCCTCTTGAACAAAACCAACTACATCCCCACCGACGCCGGCGCCGAACTTCCCGGCATCGATAGCGCACAAGCCGACGCGCAAGCCGCGAAAGCACCCGCCACGCTCGCAACCCGCACCGCCCACGAATTGCACAAGGACGACCGCCATTTCGTCACGGCGCTCGCGCGCGGACTCGAAGTGCTCGCGTGTTTCCGTTCCGGCGACAAATCGCTGAGCAACCAGGAGCTGGCCGCGCGTTGCAGGCTGCCGAAATCGACGGTCTCGCGCCTGACGCATACGCTGACGCTGCTCGGCTATCTGATCCATCTGAAGGAGAGCGGCAAGTACCGGCTCGGTACCGCGTCGCTGGCGCTCGGCAGCGCGATGCTCGCGCGGCTCGACGTGCGCAAGATCGCGCGCCCGGTGATGCAGGAACTCGCCGACATTTCCGGCGCGACGGTATCGCTCGGCACGCGCGACCGGCTCTCGATGATCTACGTCGAGAATTGCCGCGGCTCGGTCGCGCTGACGCTGACGCTCGAAGTCGGCTCGCGCATTCCGGTCGCGACCTCAGCGATCGGCCGCGCGTGGCTCGCGGCGATCCCCGAGCACGACCGCCTCAGCTTCATGGAGCAGGTGCGCGAACTCGATCACGTCGCGTGGCCGAAGACGCGGCGCGGCATCGAGAAAGCGCTCGAGGACTACCACACGCTCGGCGTGACGACCTCGTTCGGCGACTGGCAGAAGGACGTCAACGGCATCGCGCGCGCGTTCCAGCCGGGCGGCGAATTGCCGATCATGGCGATCAACGTGGGCGGCCCGTCGTTCAAGCTGTCGAAGGAATTTCTGCTCGAAGAAGTGCGGCCGCGTTTGATCGATGTGGTCACGCAACTGGAAATCGCGCTGTCGCATTGAGCGGTGGCGCGATTTATCATGTACTCTTATTAAAATAAATCAGAAATTTAATTTCCCGCTTCGGCTATTCCGGTTTTTGGCGAGAAGTGTTTGCAAGGGCACATTCGAAGCCGGATTTTTGTGATTGGTGTTTCTGTTTTTGTGGATTCTCATTTTTTCAAAATGCGAAGTTTCGGATAAAATCCATTCCTGAAAAATAGGTGCCCGATGCGATGGATCATTTTCTATCGCATTCCCTTTCTCTGAAAAACACGAAAAATCGCGCTGCGGGTTGGCAGGCCTGCCGCACTGCGTTAGCCTGAAGAGGCCATTCCGACAGGGCGGGGCGGGCAATTTCGTGACGCCGATGCCATCGCTGAATAGATGATCCAACACGGAATAACCACTCCGCGACGTTCCGCTATTCGCTTGCGCACAGAACAGTCAATTTATTCAGATCGCTGTATGCGAACTTTATGTAAAAAAGATTACGATTGACAAAATATAATAAAAAATCGGATTTTTTTGAGGCTTATTGACAATTGTCGATGTGATTATCCACTAAATTCAAGTGCAAATATATATGCATCTGGAATTTACACCATCGTCCCCGTGCGCATCCCGCATGGTTAATGTCTTTAAAGCCAAAGAAAACGACCGACCATGAATAAAACATTTTGTTCGATATGGAATGAGGCGCTAGCCAGTTGGGTTGCCGTTGCGGAAAACACGCACGCGCGCGGCAAGCGTAGTCGCGCCGGTGCGCCGGCACGGACAGACAATCTGAGCCGGCCTCCGGCGCAGGCGCTGCGGCGCATCGTCGTCGCGCTCGGGTGGGCCGTCGCGGCGATGTCGACGGGCACCGCATTCGCGTCGACGTGCGGCGACGGTTCGAGCGTTGCCAGCGGCGGCACCTGTGCGTTCGGCAGCTTCAGCCCGAGCGCGGACAGCAGTCAGGCCGGCGCCGCGACGGTGACGGGCGCGGATGTGGTGACCGTGTCCGGCACATGGACCGGCGCGCCCGGCAGCAGCGGCTATACCACGGTGCCGCTCGGCAGCACGACGATCGTTTCCGGCAATCCCAATCAGCAGAACCTGACGATTGGCAGCCAGACGCGAAGCGTCTCCTCGCCCGATGCGGTCACCGGCGCCAACATCGTCGTGGCGACCTACAACTCGGCCAGCTTTACCACGTCGAGCTGGAGCAGCGCGCCCGCGTTGCTCTACGGCGACGTCAACGGCGACCAGTACATCGACACCCGCGTCGGCACGGTCGCGAATACCGGCGGTACGCTCAATGTCAACATCGGCGACTCGGCGAACGTGCCGTCGGCGAGCGGCAATCTCATCGAAGCGGCCGCCAAGCAATCCAGCCTCGCCTACGCCGACGGGACCGGCACGACGCCGTCCGTAGTCAACTGGACCTCGCGCAATCAGGTCGATTTCTTCGCGTCGGCGCCGTCAGGCAGCGTCAACAACTACACGATCCATGTGCCGGTCTATGCCGGCACCTTCCAGGCGTTCGACGGCAGTACGTGGAGCGTCACCGACGCGACCTCGCTCGCCGCCTACAACAATTTTCTGGTCCAGTCGCTGCAAAGCGGCGCGCTGAACTCGCAATCGGCCTATAACGCCGCGTTCAATCAGGCCGTCAGTTTCTCGGCGCAGACCGTTCAGTACAGCAACAACCTGACGCCGGGCGACGAAGGCAACCTGCCGGTCGGGAGCGTGAGCGTGATGAGCGGCAGCGGCGCCAACGCGACGCTGCACGTCGCCGCCGGCGGCGAGCTCGATGTCGGCGGTCTCGCGTATGGCGTGCTTGCACAGAACGGCGCGAACGTCGTCAACGACGGTCAGCTTTCCGGTACCGCCACGCTCGTCGGGCTGCAAAGCGGCGCGCAGGGTGTCAACAACGGCGTGATGTCAGCGGGGTATGCCACGGACGGCGGCTTCGACACCAGTTCGACGAGCGCGCCGATCAACGGCAGCTACGCGGAAGGCTATGGCGTCGACGCGAGCGGGACCGGAACCCGTTTCGTCAACAACGGCATCGTCAACGTGGCCGCGTGGACCTACAACAATACCAACCCCGCGCAGCAAAACTACGGCGTGCTGGTCGCGGATAGCGCGACCGCCTCGAATGCCGGGATCATCAACGTCGGCGTGAACGCGACCAACATAACGAGCCAGGTGATCGGTGCGCTCGTGTCGGGCGGCAGCTTCACGAACCTGGTCGGCGGTACGATCTATCTCGGCCGCGCGGCGCAGTACGATGCCGCGTCGCCGGAAGCCGTCAGCGACGTGGCGCTGGCCGCGCCGTCGTTCGGGATCGTGCTCGACAGTTCCGGCACCGCGAGCAATCTCGGCAACATCACGATCGGCTCGCTCACGCAGAACGCGACGGCGCTGGCGAGCACGAATTCGACCTCGGGATCGCTGAACAATAGCGGCACCATCACGATCAACGGCGCGGCGTCTGGCCTACCGCTCACCAACATCGGCATGCTTGCGGACAACACCGCGGCCACCGTCACCAATACCGGCACGATTGCGCTGAACGGCGTCAACGGGATCGGCATCAAGGTGCTCGGCACCGGCGCGACGCCGACCTCGGTCACGTCGACCGGCACGATCGACGTGGCCGGCGGCGCCGATCCGGCTTCCGGCACGCGCAACTACGGCGTCTGGGCGGAAGGCGCGAAGGCGAGCGCGACAATCGACGGCGCTCTCAACCTGACCGGCATCGGAGCGATCGGCGTGACCGCGCGTTCGGGCGCGACCATCAACGTCAGCGCCAACGCAGTGCCCGATTTCATCTCCGGCACCAACCAGATCGGCTTCTACGCGTACGGCGCGGGCTCCAGCATCAACGTCGCGGCGCAGAATCTGACGGTTGGCACGGACAATTCGACGCTGTTCCGTGTCGCCAACGGCGCCACGTTCACCGGCTCGTCGAGCGCGGGCACGCTGACCATGAACGTCAACGGTCAGGGCGCGCGCGGCATGGTGGCGACGGGCACGGGCACTACGCTGTCGACGGGCACGTCGCTCTACGAGGTCAACGGCGTGAACGGTGTGGCCATCACCGCCGAGGGCGGCGCGACCGGCACGATCGACGCGGCGACCACGATCGACCTGAAGGCGAGCGGCGCGATTGCGGGCATCGTCGACGGGCAGGCGCACGATCTGACCGACGCGGCGAGCGGTGCGCCGGTCGCGACGCAACTGACCAACAATGCCGCGATCACGTCGTCGGCGGCGGGCGTGACCGGCTTCGTCGCGCAGAATCTCGGCACGCTGGTCAACAACGGCTCGGTCCAGTTGAACGGCGCGGGCGCCACGGGAGCCGTGGTGGGCACCCAGGGCACGGTCGATAACGCCGCGACGATCCATGTGGCCAACGGCACCGGCGTGCTGGTCGACGGTGCGACCGCGAGCCTGAACAACAGCGGTCTCATCGCGGCCGACGACGGCATCGCGGCCGTGCATCTGAGCGGGGCCGGCGCGTCGGTCGGCCTGACGGGCGCGGGCCGCATCGTCGCTGGCGGCACGGCGGACGGCATCCAGATCGACGCGACCGATACCGGTGGCGGCGTGAACGCCGGCGCGAATTCGATCGCGCTCAGCGGCACGGGCCAGGGCATCAACAACCTCGGCGCCAATTCGACGATCACGCTCGCCGGCACGCAGATCAGCACGACGGGCACGGCCAGCGACGGTATCGCGTCGACCGGCGCGGGCGCGACGCTGTCGGCGGACGCGGCGACCCGCATCACCACCAGCGGCGACAACTCGGTCGGCCTGTTCGTCACGGGCGCGGGCTCGAAGGTGACGAACGCGAGCGCGACGATCGCGACGTCCGGCCAGAACGCGACCGGCGTCGAGATCGGCGGCGGCGCGAGCGCGACGCTGTCGAACGCGCGGATCGCGACGACCGGCAGTCAGGCGGACGGCGTCGTCGCGCAAAACGGCGGCAGCGTGACGGATACCGGTTCGTCGATCAGCAGTGCGCAGGCGAATGGCGCGCGGGCGGATAGCGGCGGCGCGCTGACCCTGAACGGCACGAGCGTGAGCGGCGCGAGCGCGGGCATCGTCACGTCGGACACGCTCGCCAACGGCGCGGCCAACACGGTCACCGTGAACGGCGGCAGCGTCGCGTCGAGCGCCGGCCCGGCGTTCCTCGCCGATGGCGGCACGGCCGCGATCACGGTGCAGGGCGGGGCGGCGGTCACGGCCGGCAACGGCACGTTGCTGAGCCTGCTGAACGGCAGCAACGCGACGTTCACCGCGTCGGGCGAAAACCTGACGGGCGACATCCTGTCGGACGCGACCAGCACCGGCAACGTGTTCCTGACCGATCATACGGTGCTGACCGGCCGCGTCGATCCGGTCGCCATGTCGATCGACTCCACCAGTAGCTGGAACGTGACGGCCAATTCCACGCTGAGCAACCTGAGCAACGCGGGCAATATCGTCTTCGTCGCGCCGAGCGGCGACCCGACGCTCGCGGCGGGCTACAAGAGCGTGACCACGGGCGGTTACGTCGGCAATGGCGGCACCATCGCGCTGAACACCTGGCTCGGCGGCAACAGCTCGCCGACCGACCAGCTGATCCTGAACGGCGGCAGCGCGAGCGGCACCACCGGGCTGAAGATCAACAACACCGGCGGCACGGGCGCGCAGACCACCGGCGACGGCATCGCGGTCGTGGTTGCCGCCAATGGCGCATCGACGACGACCTCGGCATTCCATCTTGCCGGTTCCGTGCAGGCCGGCGCCTACGAATATCTGCTCTACCGCGGCGGCCAGAGCAACGCGGATAGCTGGTATCTGCGCTCCGACCTGCTGCCGGTTTCGAATCAGCAGCCGCCGGCGGGCTCCAGTGGCGGCGTATCGGGCGGGGGCGCCGCGCCGGTCGCGTACCGGCCGGGCGTCGCCGGTTACTCGATGACGCCGTCGCTGAACGCCGACTACGGCTTCGAGATTCTGAGCCGCCTGCACGAGCGCGTCGGCGACATCGCCAATCTCGAGAAGCTGCAAACGGGTAATAGCAACGGCGTGTGGGGGCGCGTCGGCGGCCAGACGCTCGACGCGAATTCGAACGGCCGCTTCGGCGCCGACGACCGGACCTTCTTCGCGCAATTCGGCAAGGACTGGACGCTCGATCAACCGTCGGGCGGCGGCAGCACCCATGCCGGCGTCACGATGACGTTCGGTTCGGCCAACGCAAGCTTCACGGACTCGGCGCGCGCCATCAGCCCGGACCTGTCGACCTCGACGGGATCGATGGAGATGCAGGCGCAAAGTCTGGGCGGCTACTGGACGCGTTATCTGTCGGACGGCACGTATTTCGACAGCGTCGGCCAGGTGACCCATTACCACAACGACTATAGCGACAGTACCGGCAACCCGGCTTCGCAGAACGGCTTCGGTATCGCGTTGTCGCAGGAAGTCGGCAAGCCGTTCCTGATCGGTTCGAGTTCGGTCGCGATCGAGCCGCAGGCGCAGTTGATGTATCAGTACCTGAAGCTCAACGGCTTCACCGATAACGTGTCGGACATTTCCGGCACCACGATGAACGCGCTGCGCGGCCGCGCGGGCGTGCGCATATTCAGGGCCAACCTGGAGAACGCCACCCACACGGGCGCGGCGACGCCTTACTTCACGGCCGACGTGTTGCACGATTTCCTCGCGCCGGGCCAGACGGTGGTCGGCGGCACGTCGTTCAATTCGGGGCTGGGTCGAACCTGGTACGAGCTGGGCGTCGGTGTGACGGCGGGCCTCGGCAAGTCGGGCGAGCTCTATGCGAACGTGAAATACGCGCGCAATCTGGGCGGCGAATATCGGCGCGGGTTCTTCGGCAACGCGGGCTATCGGTATAGCTGGTGATGTATAGCTGGTGATGTATCGCGGGCGCGCCGGCGGTTTTCTCCGGCCCCGGCGCGCCCGCAGTCGCTTTACAGCTCAGGAACTAGAACCACTGCGGCGACATGCTGAGCGTCGTGTCGTCGAGCGTGCGCAGCGGCGTCAGCATCGCCGCGACGCGCGGCAGCTCGCAACGGAAGAACCACTGACACGCGTGCAGCTTGCCGCGATAGAAGTCCTGATCCGCCACGTCGTTCGCGCGCGGCAGCGCGGCGTTCGCGACGAGCGCCTGACGCAGCCACGTCCACGCCAGCACCACATGACCGAAGGCTTCGAGAAACGCATTCGCGTTCGCGAGCGCGCGGTCGGTGTCGCTCGCGAGCGTGGGCAGCAGCGCTTCGAGCGTGCCGGTCACATCGCGCCACGCGGCGGCGAGCGTGTCGGCATGCGCGTGTAGCGGCGCGTGTTCGCGCGCGGCGTCGATCGTGCGTTGCAGTTCGCGGGCCAGCAGCTTGAGCGCCGCGCCCTGTTTCATCGTGACCTTGCGGCCGAGCAGGTCGATCGCCTGAATGCCGTGCGTGCCTTCGTGAATCATGTTCAGGCGGTTGTCGCGATAGAACTGCTCGACCGGATATTCGCGCGTGTAGCCGTAGCCGCCGTGAATCTGGATCGCGAGGCTGTTCGCTTCGAGACACCATTGCGACGGCCACGACTTGACGATCGGCGTCAGCAGATCGAGCAGCAGCGCCGCGTCCGCGCGCGCGGCGTCGCTCTCGCCGGTGTTCTGTTCGTCGACCAGTCGCGCCGCGTACAGGCTCAGCGCGTAAGCGCCTTCCACGTAGGCCTTTTGCGCGAGCAGCATGCGGCGCACGTCCGCGTGTTCGATCAGCGGCAGTTGCGGATCGAGCGGATTCTTGTTGGTCGGATGACGTCCTTGCGGCCGTTCGCGCGCGTAGTCGAGCGAGGCCAGATAGCCGCGATAGCCGAGCATCACCGCGCCGAGTCCGACGCCGATACGCGCCTCGTTCATCATATGGAACATGTACGCGAGCCCGTGATGCGGCTCGCCGACCAGTTCGCCGACACACTCGCCATGCTCGCCGAGCGACAGCATCGTCGACGAGGTGCCGCGCCAGCCCATCTTGTGGATCAGGCCCGCGAGCGCGACGTCGTTGCGCGCGCCGAGGCTGCCGTCGTCGTTGACGCGAAACTTCGGCACGGTGAAAAGCGAAATGCCTTTGACGCCCGCCGGCCCGCCCGGAATGCGCGCGAGCACCAGGTGCACGATGTTTTCGCTCAACTCGTGATCGCCGCCCGAAATGAAAATCTTGTTGCCGCGTAGCGAGTAAGTGCCGTCCGGGTTCGGCGTCGCCGTGGTGGTCAGGTCCGACAGGCTCGAGCCCGCCTGCGGCTCGGTCAGCGCCATCGTGCCGAACGCGCGGCCTTCGAGCAGCGCGCCCAGATATTTGCGCTTCTGCTCGGCCGAGCCGAAGCGCTCGATCACGTTCGCATTCGCGCTCGTCAGCATCGCGTACGACGAGGTCGCGATGTTCGCGCTCTTGAATAGCGACAGACACGCGAACGACAGTATCGCCGGCAATTGCATGCCGCCCAGCTCGTAGTCCTTGCCCGCGGCGAGAAAGCCGGTGGCGCGCAACGCGTCGAGCGCGTCTTTCACTTCATGCGGGATGCTCACGCGCTGGCCGTCGAACTGCGGCTCGTGCTCGTCGGAGAGACGGTTGTGCGGCGCGAATTTTTCGACCGCGACCGCATGCGCGGTGTCGAGCGCCGCGTTGAAGGTCTCGCGGCTGTGATCGGCGTAACGCGCGCGCTGCGTCAGCGTCTCGGCTTCGAGGACTTCGAACAGCTGGAATTGCAGATCCCGCATGTTGATGATCGACGCATCTTGCATCAGTGAAAGCCCGTCCAAAGGTAAGCCGCTATGCGGAACAGCGACGCGACACGCCGTGTCGGCACGCTTGCGTATGCTGCTCGTGTCAACGGTGAGGATCGATAGGAAAACGCGCTATACGGGTAAGTCCCGAGGAACTACGCGTCGGCGATGCGCGTCAGTTTATAACGAAAAAGTATGATCGTGCTTTTATTTACATGCCGAATTCCGACACGTATGATGGTCGAAGAATTGTGGAATTCAAATCTGCATTGCAGAACAACCGCATAGAACAACTGGAGGAGCGACGCATGTCAGTGAAGGATCTGTTTCAACTCGACGGCAAGGTGGCCTTGATTACCGGCGGCTCGCGCGGACTCGGTCTGCAGATGGCCCAGGCGCTTGGCGAAATGGGCTGCCGTGTCGCGATCAGCGCGCGCAAGGCCGACGAACTCGCCGAAGCGAAAGAGCATCTGCAGGGCCGCGGAATCGAGGCGCGCACCATCGTCAACGACCTGCAGCGTTTCGAGGGCATTCCGGCGCTGGTCGACGACGTGATGAACGCGCATGGCCGCATCGATATCCTGATCAACAACGCGGGCGCCACGTGGGGCGCGCCCGCCGAAGAGTATCCCGACGAAGCGTGGCACAAGGTGATGAACCTGAACGTCAACGCGCCGTTCTTCCTCGCGCGCGAAGTCGGCAAGCGCAGCATGATTCCGCGCCGCGCGGGCAAGATCATCAACGTCGCGTCGGTGGCCGGCCTGAAGGGCTCGCCGCCGGGCATGAACACGATTGCCTACAACACGTCGAAGGCCGCGGCGATCAACTTCACGCGCGCGCTCGCGGCGGAATGGGGCAAGTACAACATCAACGTCAACGCGATTTGCCCCGGCTTCTTCCCGTCGAAAATGTCGGCGGGGCTGCTCGACAAGCTCGAGGACACGATCGTCTCGCGCACGCCGTTGCGGCGTCTGGGCGGCGACGAGGATCTGATGGGGCCCGTCGTGTTTCTCGCGAGCGAAGCGTCGCGCCACGTGACCGGCCAGTATCTGGCGGTGGACGGCGGCTCGATCATCATCTGAGTCCGTCTGCGTATTCATGAGTACCCGTTCGCGCCAGGCGAAACCGGGCTAAGACCGGGCCGAAACCGCGCGGTGTGCCAGCGCGGTTTTCGGCAGGCCGATCGCGCGTGCACGACGGGTACTTCACGCTTGTATTCAAAACTGGCAGCTTTGCATCAGATCGGAGCGCGCGTGCTAACGCCGACGCCCGTCGACCAAGGAGACGTTGGATGAATTTCGAGTACTCGGACAAGGTCAGGAACCTGCAGAAGCGTTTGACGGCGTTCATGGACGAATACGTCTATCCCGCCGAGCCCGTGTTCGAAGCGCAGATGGACGCCGCGCGCGAAGCGGGCAATCGCTGGCAGCCCGCGCCGGTGATCGAGCAGTTGAAGGAGAAGGCGAAGGCCGCCGGTCTGTGGAATCTGTTTCTGCCTGAGTCGAAATACGGCGCGGGTCTGACGAACCTCGAATACGCGCCGCTGTGCGAAATCATGGGGCGCTCGCATATCGGCGCGGAGCCGTTCAACTGCTCGGCGCCCGACACCGGCAACATGGAAACGCTGGTGCGCTACGCGACGCCCGAGCAGCAACAGCAATGGCTGCTGCCGCTGCTCGACGGCACGATCCGCTCGGCGTTCGCGATGACCGAGCCGGAGGTGGCGTCGTCGGATGCGACCAATATCGCGGCGAGCATCGTGTGCGACGGCGATCACTATGTGCTGAACGGCCGCAAATGGTGGACCTCGGGCGCGAACGATCCGCGCTGCAAGATCCTGATCTTCATGGGCAAGTCCGATCCCGATCATGCGAGCCGCCATCAGCAGCAGTCGATGATCCTCGTGCCGATGGAGACGCCGGGCGTCAACGTGCTGCGTCATCTGCCTGTGTTCGGCTACGACGACGCGCCGCACGGTCACGCGGAAATCGTCTTCGACAACGTGCGGGTGCCCGCGAGCAACATGCTGCTGGGCGAAGGGCGCGGCTTCGAAATCGCCCAGGGCCGGCTCGGACCGGGCCGCATCCATCACTGCATGCGCCTGATCGGCCGCGCCGAGCGCGCGCTCGAAGCGATGTGCCGCCGCTCGCTCGGCCGGGTCGCGTTCGGCAAGCCGATCGCGGAACAGGGCGTGACGCGCGAACGGATCGCGAACGCGCGCATCATGATCGACCAGACCCGTTTTCTGGTGCTGAACGCCGCGTACAAGATGGACACGGTCGGCAATAAGGACGCGCGCCAGGAGATCGCGATGATCAAGGTCGCCGCGCCGACCATGGCCTGTCAGGTAATCGACTGGGCGATGCAGGCGCATGGCGGCGGCGCGGTCAGCGACGACTTCGGCCTCGCCCGCGCGTATGCGAGTTCGCGCACGCTGCGTTTCGCGGACGGCCCGGACGAAGTGCATCGCAACGCGATTGCGAGCATGGAGTTGGGGCGCTATCTCGCCCGCTGAGCGCCGCGCGCTGCTCGCCCGAGCGCAAACAGAATAAGCCGGAGACGCCTATGAACGAACACCATTACCCGCATTGGCCGCCCCAGGTGCCGAAGCATCTGTCGTTGCCGCACACCAATATTTTCTATAACGCCGAAGTCTCGGCGGCGCGTTTCCCCGACAAGCCGTTCATCGTCTATTACGACACGCCGATCACGTTCGCGGAGTTCAAGGACGAAGCCGAGCGGCTCGCCGGTTTTCTGCAGCAGCAATGCGGCGTGAAAGCGGGCGACCGCGTGCTGCTCTACATGCAGAACAGTCCGCAATGGATCATCTCGTACTACGCCATTCTGCGTGCGAACGCGGTGGTGGTGCCGGTCAATCCGATGAACATGAGCGCGGAGCTCGCGCACTATGTCGAGGATAGCGGCGCGACCACGATCCTCGCGCCGCAGTGTCTGTTCGACAACGTCGAGCCGCTGATCGGTAATGGGCAAGCGCAGGGACCGGGCCAGGGGCTCGAACACGCGATCGTCGCGACGTATAGCGATTATCTGCGGCGGCCGTCGCCGGTCGCGGTGCCTGAGTTCGTCGCCGCACCGCGCAAGACGTTCGAGCGCGCGGGCGTGACCTCATGGCAGGACGCGCTCGATCGACGTATCGCGCCCGGTCCGCTCACCGCCGGCCCCGACGATCTGTGCGTGATGCCGTATACGTCCGGCACGACTGGCCGCCCGAAGGGCTGCATGCATACGCATCGCAGCGTGATGAGCACGCTGATCGGCGGCTGCGTGTGGTTCGGCTCGGCGGCCGACGGCGTGCATCTATCGGTGCTGCCGTTCTTTCACGTGACCGGCATGCAGGGCGGCATGAATAGCGCGGTCTATTCGGGTGCGACGATCGTCGTGATGTCGCGCTGGGATCGCGACGCCGCCGCGATCTGCATGCAGAAATATCGGGTCAGCGCGTGGCAGTCGATCTCGACGATGATGGTCGACTTCCTGTCCAACCCGCGGCTCGGCGAATACGATCTGTCGAGTCTGTCCGGCGCGCGCGGCGGCGGCGCGGCGATGCCCGACGCGATCGCGAAGAAGCTGAAGACGCTGACCGGGCTCGATTATGTGGAAGGCTACGGGATGTCGGAGACGATCGCGGCCACCCACATCAATCCGCCGCAGCGTCCGAAGCCGCAATGTCTCGGCATTCCGGTGTTCGACGTCGATGCGCGCGTGATCGATCCGGTCTCGTTGCAGGAACTGCCGCGCGGCGAAACCGGCGAGATCGTCGTCAACGGGCCGCAGGTGATGCGCGGTTACTGGCGCAATCAGAAGGCGACCGACGAGTCGTTCGTCGAACTCGACGGCAAACGTTTTCTGCGCACCGGCGACCTCGGCCATATCGACGAGGATGGCTACTTCTTCATGACCGATCGCCTCAAACGCATGATCAACGCGTCCGGCTACAAGGTCTGGCCGGCCGAAGTCGAGGCGCTGATGTACCGGCATCCGGCGATTCACGAAGTCTGCGTGATCGGCGTGAAGGACGAAAAACGCGGCGAGACCGTCAAGGCGCTGGTCGTGCCGACTCCGGCGCAGGCGGGCAAGATCGGCGCGCAGGAGATCATCGACTGGGCACACGAGCAGATGGCCGCGTACAAGGCGCCGCGGATCGTCGAGTTCGTCACGTCGCTGCCGAAGTCGGGCAGCGGCAAGATCCTGTGGCGCAAGCTGCAGGAAGAAGACGCGGCGCGGACCGAAGCGGCGCAGGCAAACAACGGAGGCGTAGCGCGATGAACTGGCTCGATAGACTGATGGACGAACCGTTCGTTTGTATCACCGACATGCTGCGGCGCTTCGCGACGGAGCGCGGCGAGCATGCGGCGCTGATCTGCGGCGACGAGGTGCTCACGTACGCGGCGCTCGATGCACGGGTCGACCGCTTCGCGGCCGCGTTGCAGCGCGACGGCATTCAACCGCGCGATGCGATCGCGCTGTGCGCAACGGCGTCGATCGATTACGCGGTGGCTTTTCTCGGCGGCTTGCGCGCCGGGGCAGCGGTGGCGCCGCTCGCGCCGTCGTCGAGCGCGGCGAGCCTCGTCGGCATGATCGGCAATTCGGGCGCGCGGCTGCTGTTTCTCGATGAGGAAGTGAAGCGTCTGCTCGAACCGGTCGCGGCCGAGGTCCGCGCGACGCCGGTCGCGCTCGACGCGCACGCGGGCAGCCTCGCGCTCGACTCATGGCTCGCGCCGGCAGGCACGCAGCCCACGCCCGTGGCGATCGATCCGGCGTGGCCGTTCAATATCATCTACTCGTCGGGCACGACGGGCACGCCGAAGGGCATCGTGCAATCGCACGGCATGCGCTGGGCCTATGCGGTGCGCAGCCGGGAGCGCGGCTACGGACCCGACGCGATCACGCTGATTTCCACGCCGCTCTATTCGAACACGACGTTGGTGAGCTTCATGCCGACGCTGACGTTCGGCGGCACCGTCGTGCTGATGCCGAAGTTCGACACCACGCGCTACCTCGAACAGGCGCAACGGCATCGAGCCACGCACACGATGCTGGTGCCGGTCCAGTATCAGCGCCTGATGGCAGATCCGGAGTTCGATCGCTATGACCTGTCGAGCTTCGAGGCGAAGTTCTGCACCAGCGCGCCGTTCGCGGCGAGCCTGAAGGCCGATATCGTGCGGCGCTGGCCCGGACGTCTGACCGAGTACTACGGGATGACTGAAGGCGGCGGCTCGTGTCAGCTGGAAGCCGACCGGTGGCCGGACAAGCTGCATTCGGTCGGCCGGCCGATGGAGGGGCACGACATCCGCCTGATCGACGAGCACGGCAAGGAAGTCGCGGTGGGCGAGGTCGGCGAGGTGGTCGGCCATTCGCCGGCGATGATGACCGGCTACTACCGTCAGCCCGACAAGACCGCCGAGGCAGAGTGGTACGACCCGAGCGGCAAGCGCTTTATCCGCTCCGGCGACATGGGCCGTTTCGACGCGGACGGTTTCCTGACGCTGCTTGATCGCAAGAAGGACATGATCATCTCCGGCGGTTTCAACGTCTATCCGAGCGACCTCGAAGGCGAGCTGCGTCAGCATCCCGACGTCGCGGACGTGGCCGTGGTCGGCGCGCAGTCGGAGCGTTGGGGCGAGACGCCGGTCGCGTTCGTGGTGCCGCGTCCGCATGCGCGGATCGACGAGGCCGCGCTGCTCGAATGGATCAATGCACGCGTGGGCAAGATGCAGCGACTCTCCGCGCTGACCTTTCTCGACCACCTGCCGCGCAGCGCTATCGGCAAGGTGCTGAAACGGGAGCTGCGCGAGCAGTTCTATCCCGCAGCGCGATAGGTTGCCGCTCGCGCGGCATGATCCGACGTTACATCGCATTCCATAACAATCTGCAATGGGACAACGCATGGACAATTTCGCAGGCAAGGTCGCGGTGATCACCGGCGCGGGCTCCGGCTTCGGTCGCGAGTTCGCGCGGCTCGGCACGAAGCTCGGCATGCGGCTCGTGCTCGCCGACGTGCAGCAGGACGCACTCGACGAAACGCTCGCCGAAGTCAGCGCCGCCGGCGCACAGGCGATCGCGCGCCGCGTCGACGTTTCAAAGGGCGATGAAGTGGACGCGCTCGCGCGCGCGACGCTCGACGCATTCGGCGGCGTGCATCTGGTGTTCAACAATGCGGGCGTCGGCGGCAGCGGCGGCCTCGTGTGGGAGAACACCGAGCGCGACTGGCAGTGGCTGCTCGGCGTCAACCTGTGGGGCGTGATTCACGGCGTGCGCGCGTTCACGCCGCTGATGCTCGAGCAGGCGCAGCGCGATGCCGGCTATCGCGGGCATATCGTCAATACCGCGTCGATGGCGGGGTTGCTCGCGCCGCCGCTGATGGGGCCGTACAACGTGTCGAAACACGCGGTGGTGGCGTTGACGGAATCGCTGTATCAGGATCTGTCGCTGGTCACGCAGCAGGTGGCGTGTTCGGTGCTGTGTCCGTATTTCGTGCCGACCGGCATCGCGAATGCACAGCGTAACCGGCCCAGCGAACTCGCGAACGACACGCCGCCGACGCTGTCGCAGTGCGTCGCCCGCGCACTGAGCGAGAAGGCGGTCAGCTCGGGCAAGGTCAGCGCGGAAGCGGTGGCGGCGCTGGTGTTCGACGCGATCCGCGACGAGCAGTTCTATATCTACTCGCATCCGCACGCGTTGAATGCGGTGAAGACGCGCGCCGAGGATATCGTCACGCCGCGCAATCCGACCGATCCGTTCGCGGAGCGGCCGCAGGTGCGCGAGCAGATCGTCGCGTCGCTGCGGGGGTAATAAGGCAGGGCCGGAGCAGGGCGAACGCGAGGGCGGCGATTCTGGCTGCCCGATGAACTGAAAAACAGGCTGAAAAGCTCGCCGCAAAAACAGAAAGCGCCGTGAATTTCACGGCGCTTTTTTATGCTTCGGATTCCGGAGAAATACTTACTTCGCCGCCGTCAACGAACTGAGCGTTGCCTCCTTCAACTGGCCGCCCTGAATCACCGCCGCGAGCGGGTTGCCGATCACGAAGCCGCCGCGATCGTCGACGCCGGTCACGCTCTGCGGATTGTTCTGCTGCGGCAGCGCCTTCACGGCCTTATCGAATTGATTGCGGATCGCGGTGGCGTCGCTGGTGGTGCCGGCGAGCTTCATCGCGAGCGCGGTCGCGTACACGGCCGTGTAGTTCAGCGACACTTCCTGGCTCGGATCGCGGCCGTTATGGGACTTGCGGAAGCGCTCGACGAACGACTTCGCGTTCGGCGTCGTGTCGTCGACGAGCGGCAGCACACCGATCGCGCCGTTCAGCGGCGTATAGCCGTTGGTCACCTTCGCGACTTCGTCGAGCTTCGCCTGGTCCATGATGATGAAGCCGCCCTTGAAGCCGAGTTCGCGCGCCTGCTGCGCGACCAGACCGGTCGGCTCCGACGGTCCGCCGATGAACATCACGTCGGGCTTCGCCGCGAGCACGCGGCTCACGCCGCTGTAAAAGTCGGTGGCGCGGTTATACGACATCGCGTTGTCGGCGACGATCGTGCCGCCGGCCGCTTCCCACGCGGGCTTGAACGCGGCAACCCAGACCTTGCCGTAGTCGGTATCGGTCGCGGCGAGCGCGGCCTTCTTGCCGTAGGTCTTCATTTCATACTTGATGAACGAGTCCAGATACGACGTGAAGGCTGGCGGAATCCGCACGGTCAGCTTGTTGCCGCGCTCGCTGATCTGCGGCACGCTCGTGTACGACAGCAGCAACAGCTTCTGCTGCTCGTTGCTGGTCTGCACCGCGAAGCCGCCGCCCGAATGCGGCACCAGCACGACCGCGGCCTGCTGTTCCTGGGCGAGACGGCGCGCGTTGATCGCGGTTTCGCTGGGGTTGTATTTGTCGTCGAGCGGGACGATCTCGAGCTTGATTTTCTTGCCCGCCACGTCGATACCGGCCTGGTTCACATCGGCGGCCGCCATCTGCATACCGTCGAGGACTTCCTGGCCGTATTTCGCGGCGCCGCCGGAGAGCGGGCCGGAGAAGCCGATGTGCACGACCTGCTGCGCCATCGCGGCGCCCGAGCCGAGCAGGGCGGTCGCGGCGGCGATCGCCAGCAAGCCGCTGCGAACGCGCAAGCGTTGTTTCGTCATACGTGTCTCCTTGGAAAGATGGTCCGGGATGGGTTCATGTCGGGCCGTACTCGCGCGCGATATGCGATGCGGCGTTAGCCGCCGACGTACGCGCGCCGTACCGCCTCGTTATTCATCAGACTCGCGTGATCGCCTTCGAGCACGATGCGGCCGTTCTCGATCACATACGCGCGATGCGCGATCTTCAGCGCCGCAAACGCATTCTGTTCGGCGAGCAACACGGTGGTGCCCGCGCGGTTGATCTGCTGGATCACGTCGAACACCTGCTTGACGACAAGCGGCGCAAGACCCAGCGACGGCTCGTCGAGCAGCAGCACCTTGGGCCGTGCCATCATCGCGCGACCGATCGCGACCATCTGCTGCTGGCCGCCGGACAGCGAACCGGCCGCGTGATCCTTGCGTTCGGCGAGCAGCGGAAAGAGGCTGAACACCTGTTCGAGATTGCGCCGGTTGCCGGCCCGATCGCCGCGATGCACGTACGCGCCGAGCGTCAGATTCTTCAGCACCGACATACCTGGAAACAGCTTGCGTCCTTCCGGGCACTGGATCACGCCGCTCCTGACGATCTGCGCGGGCGTCATACCGAGCAGCTCGCGATTGCCGAAGCGCAGGCTGCCGCCGGCCGCGCGGCGCAGGCCGCTCATGGTCAGGAAAATCGAGCTTTTGCCTGCGCCGTTGGCGCCGAGCAGCACGACGAGTTCGCCGTCGTCGGCATGCAGGTTGATGCCGTCGAGCGCGCGGAAACTGCCGTAATCGAGCGATACGTTGTCAAACTTCAGCATGCTCGCTCCCGAGGTAAGCGTCGATCACGGCCGGGTTCGCACGGATTTCGGCGGGCGTGCCCTCGGCGATCTTGCGGCCGTAGTTCAGCACCATGATGCGATCCGCGAGCTTCATGATCATGTTCATCTTGTGTTCGACGAGGCACACCGTGACGCCGTGCTTCACCAGCTTGCGGATCAGCTCGGCGAGGCCCTCGGTTTCCTCGGGGTTGACGCCGCCGGCCGGTTCGTCGAGCAGCATCAGGCTGGGCTCGGTGGCGAGCGCAAGCGCGAACGCGACGCGCTTGCGCTCCTCCTGCGAGATGTCGCCGGCAAGCCTTTCGGCCACCGCCGACAGACCGACGAAGTCGAGCGCTTCACGGGCTTTTTCGCGGCAGATGCGCTCCTCCTGCTGCAGACGTCGCGTATTCAGCAGCACGTCCCATAGCCCCGATTGCGTGCGCAGCCGATGACCGACGATCAGATTATCGAGCACGCTCGCGCGATCGAACAGCGCGGTCGACTGGAACGTGCGCGCCACCCCGAGCCGCGCCATGCGGTCCGCGCCGAGCTTCGTCACGTCTTCGCCGTTGAAGACGATCCGCCCGGAGCTCGGCAGATGGGTGCCGCTGATCAGGTTGAAGAAGGTGGTCTTGCCCGCGCCGTTCGGTCCGATGATCGCGTTGATCTTGCCGGCCTCGATGCGCGTGCTGACGTCGTCGACCGCGACGAGACCGCCGAAGCGCTTGCTGAGCGAGTCGATTTCAAGCATGACCGTCTCCATGCGTGGGCTGCGGCGCGCGCGACGCCTGCGCCGCGTTGACGCCGCCGTTCGGTGCCGCCGCGCGGCGCGCGCGCTTGTGCTTTCTCGACTGATACAGCCCGACGATACCGTTCGGCAGAAAGATCACCAGCAGGATCAGGATCGGACCGAACACGACGAAGCGGTATTCCTGCAGGAATTGCAGGTACTGCGTGAGCCACGGAATGATCAGCGCGCCGAGCAGCGGACCCGCGAGCGTGCCGATGCCGCCGACCAGCATGTACATCGTCATGTCGAAGGTATGGTCGACGCCCGCGAGGTCCGGTCCGAGAAAACGCACCGCACCCGCGTAGAGACCGCCCGCGAGTCCCGCGTAGATGACCGACAGCACGAACGCGAGCACCTTGTTGCGCATCAGGTTGATACCGAGCGATTGCGCGAGGCCGTCGCTATTGCGGATCGCCATGAAGGTGCGGCCGAGCAGCGAGTTGACGATGCGATGCATCAGCCACACGCCGAGCACCAGAAACGCGAAGGTCAGGTAGTAGAGCGCGCGCGGATTCTCGAACGACACGAGCCCGAAACCCGACGGCGCCGGAATGCCGATGATGTCCGTCACCCCATGCGTGAGCGAATCCCACTTCTCGATCACGAGAAACATGATGTAGCCGACGCACAGCGTGAAGATCGAAAAGTAGTGGCCGCGCAAACGTAGCGACACGATCCCGACCAGTGCGCCGAACACCGCGACCACCACGCCCGCCGCGACGAACGCGAGCCAGAACGGCACCTGGTGATCGACCGTCAGGATGCCGACCGTGTACGCGCCGAGCGCCATGAAGCTGCCGTGCGCGAGATTGAACTGGCCGGTGTAGCCGGTGATCAGGTTCAGACCCACGGTGGCCAGCGCGAAGATGTACGCGGTGGACATCACGGTGAGCATGTAGTCGTTGCTCGCGGCGAACGGAAACGCGAGCCCGAGCGCGAACAGCAGCGTCCAGCCCGTCTTGCCTTCGAATAATCTCATGATGCGCGCAGTTCCCTCGTGAAGAGTCCCTGGGGACGTACCGACAGAATCACCACCAGCAGCACGAACGCGATGATGTCCTTGTAGTCGGTCGAGATATAGAAGGCGCCGAAGCTCTCCGCCATGCCGATGATGAGACCGCCGACGATCGCCCCCGGCACGCTGCCCATGCCGCCGAGAATGATGATCACGAAGGCCTTCAGGATTACCAGTTGCCCCATCGCCGGATAGACGAGATTGATCGGCGCATAAAGCGTCGCGGCGACGGCGGCGAGCAGGCCCGAGATCGCGAACGTGAGCATCGTCACCTTGTTGGTGTCGATGCCCATCAGCGATGCGCCTTCGCGATCCTGCGCCATCGCGACGATGCTCGAGCCGACGACGGTGAAGCGGAGGAACAGTTGCAGTAGCACGACGAGGGCGAACGCCGCGCCGATGATCAGCAGCCGCTGCAACGGCGCGCTGACGCTGCCCAGATCGACGATGCCCGTGTAGGGTGTCGGCATGCGATGAAAATCGGCGCCCCACAATGCCTGTGCGCCGGCTTCGAGAAACAGCAGCAGACCGATCGCGGCGATCATCGGATGCAGTTCGGACGACTTGCGCAGCGGGTTGAAGACGAGGCGTTCGGCGAGAATCGCGAGCACCGCGACGGCGAGGCCCGAGCCGATCATCGCGACCCAGTAGTTCAGACCGAGCTTGCTGATCAGATAGAACGACACGAACGCGCCGACCATATAGAACGCGCCGTGCGCGAAGTTCGGCACCGCGAGAATGCCGTAGACCAGCGTAAGACCGAGCGCGACGAGGCTGTAAATGCCGCCTAGCGTCAAGCCGTTGAGGAGCTGCTGCAAGAACATATCCACGCTTCGACATCCTCCCACTGAACACACGGGGTGTGCATTGCGTTGGCTTCGATACATGCCGCGCCGCGAAGCGCGTCATGCACGCACGGAACGGTGGCCGCGCTGCACCTTCAAACCGGACGGCGGCTACCGATGCTTGAAAACGCAGCCCTTCGGTGTGAACTGCCGAACGCGAAGAGCAGCGGGGCGAGGGCAATTTGGCACGGGCGTTCACTTTTCGTCAATAGGTTTTTATGCCCGCATGTTCTGCATTGCAGATTATTGGGGAAGTCACTAAAGTTGTGACGGAAGATGATCGATGCGTACGGAAGCGCTGGCATGATGATGCGATGAGCCGCGCCAGTGCTTGCGATCACCGTGAATTGGATTGGCGGCGAACGTTCATGCGGAACAGATCGACATGCAGCGGATGCCGCCTTGGCAGCATGTTGAGCACGTTCGCATTCTGCAATGCAGAAGTTACTCGGGAGTTTCCCGAGGCTTTGCGAAGTCTCTTGCCGTCGCCATAGTCAGGCATGCGTTGCCTGCCTGTTTGTTTGCCTGTTTGTTTGCCTACTCATTTCGCCCGTTCACTCTCCTCGAAGGCCGCTCATGAATTCTCCGCTCGATATTCCCAGCGTTCGTCACATGGTGTCAGCCGAAGAGTGGCAGGTCCGCGTCGATCTTGCGGCCGCGTATCGGCTGGTTGCGTTGTTCGGCTGGGACGACCTGGTGTTCACGCATATCTCGGCGCGCGTGCCCGGACACGAGCACGAGTTTCTGATCAATCCGTATGGGCTGTTCTTCGAGGAGATCACCGCGTCGAGTCTCGTCAAGGTGAATCACGCAGGGCAGCCGGTCATGCCGACGCCGTTCGACGTCAATCCGGCCGGCTTCGTGATTCATAGCGCGGTGCACGACGCGCGGGCCAGCGTCAATTGCGTGCTGCACACGCATACGCCGTACGGTGTCGCGGTGGCCGCGCAACAGGATGGGCTATTACCGTTGTCGCAGCAGTCGGGCTTCGTGCTGACGAACCTCGCGTATCACGACTACGAAGGCGTTGCGTTGCGCGATGAGGAGAAGGCCCGCCTCGTTGCCGATCTCGGCAGCGCCAACTATCTCATGCTGCGCAATCACGGGCTGCTGACCTGCGGTCGCTCGGTGGCCGAAGCGTTTCAGGCGATGTATGTGTTCGAGACGTCGTGCAAGATCCAGATTCTCGCGCAGGCCGGCGGCCAACTGATCGAAGTGCCGCAATCGATCATCGCGACGATGGGCCAGCAGGCACGCGAGGTCAGCAAAGGGAAGGGTGCCGACCTGGTGTGGCCTGGTTTGCTGCGCCGACTGGCGCGGTGCAATCCCGGCTATGACGTATGAAGGCAGCGGATATCGCATGGCACGCTTCACTTCACGCGTCCTCGATTCAATGACGGTCGACGTCGACGTATCGACCTGAAGTGATTGAAGCAATGAAGGGCGGGGCTGCCGCAATGGCGGCCTCGTGAGCTTCCCGCTGCGTGGCAGTCTCAACCGCGTCACGACTAATCAGCGCTAGTCAACGATAACGCGCCATTCAATTGCGTGTCCTTTGCCATTCCTTGTCTTTGCCGAAGAGAGCCGATTGAATAGCGTCCGGTCTATAAAAAATCCAGTCTTTTCCGATATAAAGCGATCACTTTCATTCCCGTCCAATGCCGCTGTAGACGTGGCTTTAAATACCACCTCTAATATTTGTCAAATATCGTAAAACACTGATTACAAATGATCGTGTTGGGACTTGTCCGATTCAAAGCAAGACAGTTCGCAAGTTACGATGTAACCAAATGAAAGATTTGTGAGATTAATGCCCTGTCGGCGCGGAAACGCACGTCCGGAGTCTGTCGCATACGGGTTCGATAAATATCCATATTTGAATAACAGGTAATAGACGTGAATAAATCGTATCGCTGCATATGGAACGAGGCGTTAAACGCGTGGGTCGCGGTATCCGAACTCGTTACGCGCAGCGGCAAAAGCCAATCGGTGAAAGATAACACCCAGAGCATGCAATCAGCCGGCGCGATTTTCACCAGAAAGCCGCTCGTCGCGGCACTTGCCCAGCTTTCCCTGCTGGCGGTCGCGCCATTCGCTTCCGCGCAGGTCGTCATTCCGACGGGAACCGATATCGGCGGTTATCTGAATAGCGGCACGAACTGGTCCGCTTCCGCCTATCAATTCGCGATCAATTCCAATGCGACGTGGAATAGCGCCGTATCGATGAATTCGGCCGCGAAATCCACGCTTTCGCTGGACGGCAATGGTAATGCCATTACACGAGGTGGCAATCAGGTATTTAACCTGACCAGCGCGGTGGATGGTAATTCCATTACGCTATCCAATCTGACATTGGGACAAACCGCCAATTCGGCGTATGGCGTATTTTATGACAATGGCGGTACGCACACGTCGAATATCTATCTGAACAACGTTACGTTCGACGGCCTGCAGGGCGCATACGGCAACGTGTTCTATATGAGCGGCACCACCGGCAGCACGTTCATGAACGTGACCGCCGGTACCGGCGCGAATGGCGCGGTGTTCTCGAACAACGTGTCGACCGGCGACGGCGGCGGCGTCATTTCGCTTTACGGCGGCAACATGACGTTCAACGGCGACTATACGTTCGACTCCAATACCACCGACAACTACGGTGGTGCGATTGCGATGTATCAGAACACCGGCGTTCTGACGTTCAACGGCAACACCGTCTTCAACAACAATTCTGCCAGGAACTACTTCGGTGGCGCGATCGACATCTGGGGCGGCGCGTCGACGCTGACGTTCAACGGCGACACGACCTTCACGGGCAACCATGTGGTGACGTCGTCCACCGGCGCCGGCAATCCACGTGGCGGTGCAATCAACATCGGCTATCTGAGCCCGGGCTCGGGCGCCTCGGTGGTCGAGTTCAACGCTCCGGTCGTGTTCGACGGCAACTACGTCGTCTCGACCGGCGCGGGCGGCTCGGCTTATGGCGGTGCAATCAGCGCATACGGTAACGGCTCTTCGTACAATTATCAGTACCTGTTCAACGCCGCTGCGATCTTCAGGAACAACTACGCGATCAAGGCCGGTTCGGGCAGCGGCGCCGGCAATGGCGGCGCGATCTACTACGATTCGTCCGCGGCGCTGGTGAGCCTGTCGTCCGGTTCGCAATTCCTCGACAACTACGCGTCCACCAACGGTGGCGCGATCTATCTGCAGTCCGGCACGGTCGCGCTGAACGCGCTGAACGACAACATCGTGTTCCAGGGCAACAAACAGGGTGTCCAGTTCGACTCGTCGTATGCGCCCATCGCCGGCACCGGTACGCCGAACGCGATCTACCTCGGTTCGTCGGGCACGCTGAACCTGAACGCCAACGCCGGCTATCAGATCCTGTTCTACGACCCGGTCGGCTCGATCGCGGGTTCGACCGTCACGGTCAACAAGACGGGCGCGGGCGAGGTGGTGTTCTATGGCGACAACGGCGCGACGACGAACTACGACTCGGCCATCCAGGCCAACACATCGGTACAGGGCGGCACCTTCGTGCTCGCCGACGGCGTCAATTACGGCAGCACCTCGGGCGGTACCTTCACGATTACCACCGGCACCGATACGGACGGCAGCGCCACGGCCGGCACGCTGGTCGGCAACGACAACACGAGCGTGCGCGCGCAGACGCTGAATCTGCAAACGGGCGGCACGATCGACGTCGCGGGCGGTCTCTTCACGCTGGACGCGGCCAATATCAACGTGCAGGACGGCGGCCAGATCGCCGGCAGCGGCACGCTCGCATCCACCGGCAACATCACGCTCGGCGGCAACGCGATCATGAACGTCGACGCGGGCAAGACGCTGAACGTGACGGGTCTGCTCGCCGGTAGCGGCGGCCTCACCGCGCAGGGCGGCGGCATGCTCGAACTGTCGAACGGCGGCAACAGCTACACCGGCGCGACCACCATCTCGGCCGGTTCCACGCTGCTCGGCGGCGTCGCCAACGCGTTTGCCGCGAGCAGCGCGGTCGAAGTCGACGGCACGCTGGACCTCAGCCAGAACAATCTCGATCAGACCGCCAACGGTCTTTCCGGCACCGGCTCGGTGCTGCTCGGCTCGGCAGATCTGACCTCAGGCGGCACGGCCGCTACCACGTTCTCCGGCGTGATTTCCGGCACTGGGGCACTGACCAAGAGCGACGCCGGCACGCTCACGCTGTCGGGTGCCAACACCTATAGCGGCGGCACGACGATCGACGGTGGCACGCTGGTCGCGACGAACGGCAATGCACTCGGCAGCGGCGCGGTCGCCAATAACGGCACGTTGCAACTCGACTTCGCCGACAACGGCACGCTGGCCAACCAGCTCACCGGCACGGGCGCACTGTTGAAGACGGGCGGGGGCGCGGCCACGCTGAGCGCCGCGAACTCGTCGGCGGGTGCGGTCAACGTGACGGCCGGCACGCTGGCTTTCGATCAGAACGGCGTGTTCTCCGCGGACAGCCTGACGACCGCCAGCGGCGCGACGACGACGCTCGGCTTCAACTCGCAGCTGGAGATCGCCAACGCGCTCACGCAGTCCGCGGATTCGGTTCTCAACGTCAATGTCGGCGGTCAGAACGCGCCGCTCATCTCGGCGGACTCGGCGACGCTCGGCGGCACGCTGAACGTCGCCGGTTTCAGCTCGTCGGCGCCAGCGTCGGTCAGCGCGGCGGAGGATTCGACGTACGCCATCATCAGTACCACGAATGGTATTACCGGCGACTTCTCGTCGGTCAGCGTGGGCGGCGCAACTGCTCCGGTCGACTACCTCACGGTTGAAGCGCGCAAGAGCGCGGACAACCTGAGCTACGGCGTCGGCTTCGGTCTGACGTGGGACGCGGGCACGACCAACGGCAACGGCACCTTCACGCTGACGGACGCGTCGGAAGCGTTCAATGCCGACGTGGTGCTGGCGGACCAGGCGGCCTCGGCAACGGGCTGGAACGGCAAGGACCTGACCAAGAACGGCGCGGGCACGCTGACGCTGTCGGCGCAGAACACCTACACCGGTGCCACGACGATCAACGGCGGCACGCTTGCCACCGGCACCGAAAACGCGTTCGCCGACAGCTCGTCGGTGACGGTCAACGAAGGCGCGACGCTTGCGCTGAACGGTTTCTCGCAGACGGCGAACAACCTGTCGGGGGCGGGCACGATCGACCTCGGCTCGTCGTCGTCGGCAGTGCTGACGGCGAACGAGAGCTCGGACGCGACGCTGTCGGGCACGATCGAGGGCGCGGGTAGCCTGGCGAAGACCGGCGCGGGCACGCTCACGCTGAGCGGCACGAACAGCTACTCCGGCGGCACCACGATTGCGGAAGGCACGGTGATCGGCTCGGCGACGAGCTTCGGCTCGGGCGGCATCGTCAACGACGGCGCGCTCGTCATCGACCAGCCGAGCGCGGCCATCTTCGCCAACGCGATCGACGGCACCGGCAGCCTGACCAAGACCGGCGCGGGTTCGCTGAAGCTGACCGGCAACAGCAACCTGTCCGGCGCGACCACGGTCGCCAGCGGCCTGCTTAGCGTGAACGGCTACCTCGGCAATTCGGCGGTCACCGTGCAGAACGGCGCGACGCTCGGCGGCAACGGTACCGTCGGCGCAACCCGCATCGAATCGGGCGGCACGGTGTCCCCGGGCAATTCGATCGGCACGCTGAGCGTGAACGGAGACTTCTCGCAAGCGGCGGGCTCGACGTATCACGTCGAGGTCGATCCGGCCTCGGGCAGCAGTTCCGACAGGATCGTCGTGAACGGCGCGGCCACCATCGAGTCGGGCTCGACTCTCGAGGTGCAGAAGATTGCTCCGGGTGCGTATCCGGTCAACGCGGAATACACGGTACTGAGCGCAACCGACGGCGTGACCGGCACCTATGCGCTGACGGGCGACGTGAACGGCGCGTTCTACGCGCTGACCGATGCGTACGACGCCAATAATGTCTACCTGAAGGCCGTGAAGGTTCGCAACTTCGTCGACGCGGCGAAGACGCGCAACGAAATCGCCACCGCGGGCGCGTTGCAAACCCTGCCCGACGGCAATCCGATGAAGGACGCGGTCAGCATGCAGAGCAACGACGACGATGCGCGTCACGCGTTCAACCAGCTGTCCGGCGAACTGCATGCATCGGTCAAGACTGCGTTGATCAACGACAGCCGCTACATCCGCGATACGGCGATCAGCCGCGTGCGCCAGAGCTTCTGTGCACCGGGCGCGGGTAACAGCATTGCGACGGCCGGCGGCGCAAGCGCAGGGTGCTCGGGCAGCGAATCGCAACCCGCGGTGTGGGCACGTGCGTTCGGCGCGTGGGGCGATACGGATGGTGACGGCAATGCCGCCCGTCTGCGTCAGACGACCGGCGGGTTCATGATGGGCACGGATACGCTCGTCGGTGGGCGCTGGCGCGTCGGTGCGCTGGCCGGTTACAGCAACACCAGCCTCAACGTCGACGAACGCAATTCGTCGGCCAGCAGCGACAACTATCACGTCGGCGTCTATGGCGGCACGCAGTGGGGCAACCTCGGCTTCCGCACCGGCGCAGCGTTCTCGTGGCACTCGATCAGCACCGCGCGCTCGCCTTCGTTTGTCGGCTATTCGGACAATGTGAACAGCGACTACAACGCCCGCACGACCCAGGTGTTCGGCGACATCGGCTACCGCTTCACGCTGCCGATGGCGACGATCGAGCCGTTCGCGAACATCGCGTATGTGAACCTGCGCAACAGCAGCTTCAGCGAGCAGGGTGGCGCCGCGGCGCTGGCCGGCCAGTCGGGCACGACCAATACGGCGTTCTCGACGCTGGGCGTGCGCGGTTCGACCGATCTCGCGTTGGGCAGCAAGACGAAGGTGACGCTGAACGGTTCGCTTGCGTGGCAGTACGCATTCGGCAATACCGTGCCGGAATCGACGCTCGCGTTTGCCGGCAGCGATCAGTTCACGGTCGGGGGTGTGCCGATTGCGCGCAACGCGGCGCTGGTGCAAGGTGGCGTGGATTTCCACGTGACGTCGTCGGCCACGCTGGGCCTGAACTACGGTGGCCAGTTCGGCGGCGGCACGACGAGTCAGACCGTGCAGGGCACGTTCAAGGCGACGTTCTAAGCGGGGGCAAAGCCTCGCGCGCTGGTTTCGCTTTCTTCGGCTTCCTTCGGCTTTCGAGCTGGTCGAGCCGAAGGAAGCAGCTAGCGTTTTTCTTCTCTCCGCCGCATCGATCCACGGGCGACGCAATGCCGATCAGGCTTGCGTCGCCCGTTTTTGTTTGCGCGCTTGCTGGGGCATCGGCGCCGTTCAGAAGGTGTGGCGAATACCGATGCTCGCGCCGGCCGTCGTGCCGGTCGGCAGATCCAGCGCGTTGTTGACCGACAGCCCGGTATGCATGCCGCCGTGATTGGTCACGAAGCCGACCTGCGCATACGTGATCGTGGCCTTCGACAGCGAGTACTCGAGTCCGGTCGACGCGAGGATCGAATTGTTCGCTCCGTCGTTCGCATCGCGCGTAACCCACACACCCGCATCGATATTCAGTGCCGGCGTGATGCCGAAGCTCGCGCCGCCCGAGTAGACGCGATTGTTGAACGAGCCCGCGACCTTGTACTGAGTGTATGAGGCCTTCAGAGTCAATCTGTCGAAGGTATAGCGCGCGCCAAGTGTGCGACCGACGAATTCGACCACGCTCGGAATCGCGATCGACGCGGCGCTGCCGCCCGCGTTGCCGCTGTACAGCGCGCCATCGAGCGTCAGGCCGCCGAAGTGGTAACGCAGACTCGCCGAGTACTGGCGACCGGCCTGGAAGTCGCCGGCGGTACCGCCGAACGCGAACATGCCGCTGGCCTGCAAGCCGGCGATTTCCGGCGACGTATAGGAAATGCCGTTGGGGTTGAACAGACCCGTCACGTAGACGTTGTTCAGATAGGTGACGAGGCCGCTGCCGAAATAGGCCATTTCGCGCGGATCGGAGTCGTAGACCGACAGGAAGAACGGCGAGAACTGCAGACCGGCCTTGACCGTGCCGTAGCGGCTATCGATGCCGACCCACGCCTGGCGGCCGAACAGATTGCCGTTCGAGTTGTTCAATCCGCCATTGGCCACGCTGAAGCCGCTTTCGAGCTGGAAGATCGCGCGCATGCCGCCGCCCAGATCTTCGGCGCCGCGCATGCCGAAGCGCGAGCCGGTTAGCCCACTATCGGTAAACGCGTACTGATGACTGGCGCTCTGGCCGGTCGTCGTATTGAGCGTCTTGTTGGTATAGAGCAGCGACGCATCGACGATGCCGTACAACGTGACGCTGCTTTGCGCATTGGCATGCTGAGCCGTGCCGAACGCACATGCACCCATCAAGCCAAGAATGGCTCCCACCCTGTTGCGATGACTGACCGGCATGCTGCGTGTCTCCTTGTTTTTACGTTATCGGACAAACGGTGAAACGGGTGCTGCGCGGCGCGGTTCCGACGGGCCATGGCACACGCCTTCGCAATCGGCAAGGAATGCGAACTATCGGTGAATGACCGGGGACGTGGGGCGGGTCGAACGCGCTTCTTGTGTGAACTGAGTTCCTGATGACGAATGATTCGTGAATGAGTCGTGGTATGGACTCGATCCGATTTGCCCGGGGAATGCAGGCGCAATTTCGCACGATCGTTCGGACTGTGTCAACGAGGGAAATCGCCTGAAAAACTGCAATGCAGGCCTGTTAAGGGAAAACACCTAAAAACAGCTGCGGCGTTTTATTTCCGGAGTAAGTGGCTGTAATGGATAGAGAATTTTTAATTAATGCATTGAAAGGAAGATGATTTGCCAGCGAAGTCTATTCTGCATTGCAGAATAGAGGTATTGCCGGCATGAGTCGGCAACCGATGCCTATGCCGCAATGATTCTGCGCATCGGCATTGCCATTCACGCCGATATCCCACATTTCGCTTTTTGGCTGTAAGCTCCCGTTGACGGGCTCGCGTGGGAGCTACGCGGCCCGTTCTGATGCACACGATTCGCAGACGGACTCCAACTTATTAGCAATTCTCTACAAGGGATATCAGTTATGAAGAGCTTCGCCATCAAACGAATCATGCTTGGGATTTCGGCAGTGGCCCTGATGGCCGGCACGATCCCGTTCGCTGCCGCGCAGGGCACGACCGATGCCGCCGCGCAGCCGGAAACGAGCACCGCGAAGCCGACCAAGGCCGAGCGCAAGGCGGCCCGCAAACAGGCCCGCGCGAAACGCAACGCCGAATTGAAGAAGCTGGAAGACGCGGGCTACCAGCCGGCGGCTAACGACCCGAACTATCCGAGCAAGCTGCAGCAGGCCGAAAAGAAGGCCGGTACCGGCGCAGCGGCAAGCCAGTAATTGCCGTCGACTCGCCCGGCGCGACACATTTATGACAGATGGCGCGCCGGGTGTTTTGCGGAGTTCACCACGGTGTCCGTTTAGCCGCGCTTCATCTCTCGCCGTTCACCGCGATATCGCGCCACGCGTATTTACACGCGTCTCGATGTGCTAATCCTCGGCTTTCGTTTGCGATTCAAATGCGCCTGTTATGCGCATGCCATTTGCCGGCGCGAATAATTGCCCGGCCATGAGGTTCAATGTAGAATTTGCCGCAATGCGCCCACCGCTGGCGCTGCGCGGTATTCAGGCGCGATTTTGAAAACGCCAAGGGCCAATCAGGAAGGTGCATCGTGGATAGTCTAAAAGAAGACTTTGAAAAGAACGGTTTTGCAATTCTTCCGGGTTTTTACTCGGCTCAGCAAATAGACGCCGTGGTCGATTCGATTGCGAAACGCAAACTCGAACGACCGATGAACGTGACGATCGATCTGCTCGATACCGGCGAGCGCAGTCTGCTCGGTCTGCTGACGCCGAAAGAAATCGAAACGCGGCGCATGAAGATCAACGATCTTTACCTGGACATGACGGATGTCCGCGAGCTTGCGCTTTCGGAGCGGATCGCACCGGTACTTCAACAGCTATTCGATCAGTCTCCGGCGCTCTGCAACAGTCTTTACTTCGAAAAGGGCAGTCAGCAGCCGGCCCACGTCGATTCGATCTACATGACGCCGACCACGCCGGATCATCTGATTGCGATCTGGGTGGCGCTCGAAGATGCGCACGTCGACGCGGGGCAGCTCGAATACTATCCGGGCAGCCACAAGATCGAGCCGATGATTTTCAGCAACGGCCTGCGGCACTTCGTGCCCGACGAAATGCCGAAATGGCACGCTTACATCGAGGAAGAAGTCGCTCGGCGCGGCTTCGAAAAACAGGTGTTTTCGGCCAAAAAAGGCGACGTGCTGATCTGGCACGCGAATTTGCTGCATGGAGGCGGTCCGATTGCCGACCCGGCACGCACGCGCAAGTCGCTGGTGTTCCACTATTTCTCCGCACAGGACGCGACGAAGCTCGAAATGACGCTACGTCCGGTGTCGTGCGGATTCTGGATCGATCGTCCGATCCAGCAGGTGCCCGAAGAGGCGTTCGATCGCGCGCGTTTCGAAGAGGCGTATCTGGCGAAATATCCGGATGTCGCGCAAGCCGTGAAGGACAACACGTTCGTTTCCGGCACACAGCACTATCAGCTCTTCGGTAAAGCGGAAGGCCGTTCTGTCTGAACGGCTCGCGGGTCGGACAACGGCACTTCGCGCCAGTAGCGTGTCGCCGAGGCCCGGCCCCGAGAAAAAGATACTGCGCATACGGCATCCCATTGCCAGCGCAGATAAAAACAGGATTGCTTCTCGCTCACTTCATGCTTTAGGGCCTTTCCGGCCGCCGCTTCCGAATCGGTTACGCTTTGCCATCGGCAACATGGGCGGCAACGCACGAGATCATGGCAACGAAGCATGAAGTGAAGCGCTACAAGGCAAATCTCTCCGACGAGCTGCATAGCGCCGCCCTCTACGAGACGCTTGCGAGCGTCGAGAAAGACATGACCCGCAAGCAGGTCTACCAGGATCTGGCCCAGTCCGAACACAGTCACGCGCAAGTGTGGGCCGATAAGCTCAAGGCTAACGGCATCGAACCGAAAGGGCACGGTCATGCGGTGAAGACGCGTCTGATGAAGAACCTCGTGCGTCTGTTTGGCGCGAAATTCGTGCTGCCGACACTCGCCGCCGCCGAATACGCGGACCGCAATAAATATCAAGGTCAACAGGATGCCGGCCGTATGTCGGCCGATGAGCACCATCACGCGGCCGTCGTGCAGACGCTCGCGGGTGGCGGCGACCCGAGTCTCTCGCCGGGCGCGCGCATCGCCGCCGCCGAGTCGTGGCACAAGAGCGCGGCATCGGGCAACGATCTGCGCGCCGCGGTGCTTGGCGCCAACGACGGTCTCGTGTCGAACTTCTGTCTGATCATGGGCATCGCCGGCGCGGGCACCGGCAACAAGGCGATTCTGTTGACCGGTCTCGCCGGGTTGATCGCCGGCGCGTGTTCGATGGCGCTCGGCGAATGGCTGTCGGTCACCAATGCACGCGAACTCGCGAGCACGCAGATTGCTAAGGAAGCCGAAGAAATCGACGAGCAACCGGAAGCCGAAGAGCACGAACTCGCGTTGATCTACCGCGCGAAAGGGCTCGATGCGAACGAGGCGAAACGCGTCGCCTCGCAGATGATGCGCAACAAGGACAAAGCGCTCGACACCCTTACGCGCGAGGAGCTTGGGCTCGATCCCGCCGAGTTGGGCGGCAATCCGTGGTCGGCGGCGGCCGTGTCGTTCTGCCTCTTTTCGCTCGGCGCGATCTTTCCGGTGATGCCGTTTCTGTGGACTCACGGTGTCAACGCGATCGTGCAGTGCGTCGTGCTGAGCATGCTGGCGCTGGCGTCGATCGGTGTCTTCACGTCGTTGTTCAACGGCCGCAGCGCCGGGTTTTCGGCGCTGCGGCAGATCATCATCGGTTTGATTGCGGCGGGATTTACATTCGGCGTCGGGCGCTTGCTGGGCGTGTCGATTTCCTGAGCGCCGACGCAACCTGGCTCCGTTTCACAATGCCGAGGAGGGCGCTTTAGTGCGCGCTGCCGGCGAGTGCCGTGAGGATCTGATACGCGGCCGTCACACGTGCTTCGAGCGGAAAATTGCGGTTCGCGAGCATCACGATGCCGAGTCGCTTTTCCGGCACGAACGCGACGTACGTACCGAAGCCGTTGGTCGAGCCGGTCTTGTTGATCCAGACGTTCTGCTGCGGCGGCAGCGGCGGTTTGATTTCCGTCGCGGGCATTCCGTTTGAAACTACTTCCGGCGAATTGCCCGCCTGCAAGGCCTTCAGCGCAACCGGATACGGATACTGTTCCCAGATCAGATCCTGTGTGAAGGTGCTGGCCTGAAAGTAACCGGTGTGCGTCGCGGTGATCGCGCGCTGGAACGTGCTGTCGATCGGAATCAGGTTCATGTTCGCCTGCACGAAACGCAGCAGGTCCGGCGCGGTCGTCCTGATGCCGTACGCTTCCGCGGAGATCACGCCGCCGGTCAGGCGGGTCGGTGTGCCGTCCTTAGTGTAGCCCTGTGCGTAGTCCGGCATTTTTGCCGCCGGCACATGTAGATAAGTACTCGTCATGCCGAGCGCGGGAAACACGCGTTGCTCCATCAGCGCGGTGAAGTCCTGCCCCATGCTCTTTGCAGCGATCAGGCCGAGCGTGCCGATGCCAGGATTCGAATAAGTGCGGAAAGTACCCGGCGGATGAGCGGGTTGCCAGTTGCTGAAGTACTGCAGCAATTGCGCGTTGTTATGGATGTCGTCGGGTACTTGCAACGGCAAGCCGCCCGGCGTGTGCGTGCCGAGATTCAGCAGGCTGACCTTGCCGAACGGGCGGCCTTGCAGCGTCGGCAGATAGCGCTCGGTGCCGTCCGATAGCGACAGCTTACCGTTCAGTTGTGCATAGGATGCAAGCGTCGCCGTGAAGGTCTTGCTGACGGAGCCGATTTCGAACAGCGTGTCGCGGGTGACAGGTTTGCCGGTCTGCGTCGATGCGACGCCATAGTTGTACACGTACGGCTTGCCGTTTTCGATCACGCCGACCGCCATCCCGGCGATGTGGTATTGCGCCATCAGCGGGCGGATCGCCGCATCGACGGTGGGTTTGATCGCATCGGTGCCGACCTCGGCCGCGCGACTGGCAGGCGAGGTCGTGCTGAGCGCGAACAGCGCGAAAGTGGCGGTCGTGATGAGCTTGAGTGTTTTGGACTTCATCGGCAACGGTTCCTTGAGCAGAGTGGAGCGGAGTTGAGCGGTACACCAGGTGACTGCTTGTGCAGTCGGTGACGCAGCACTATCCGGCTTTTACGATCCGCTGACAAACGAGGATAAGTTGCGCGACGCTAAAGAAAAAGTTATGGGCGCGAGCATGCGGGCAGATGCGATGCCTTGCAGATGCAAATGTTCATGAGTTCGCTCGACGCGTCGTTCACGCTAATCCGCACGGTCAGTCGCGAGCCTACGTTTCAACGTGTCGATCAGCGCACGTACCTTGGCCGGCGGATGACTGGTCGGCGGAAATACCGCCTGGATGCTGGCCGGTGCGGTCGACCATTCGGGCAGCAGCCGGATCAGTCGGCCCGCGGCGATGTCGTCGGCGATCGAAAAGTCCGTGAGCAACGCGATGCCGCCACCCGCGAGCGTTGCCGCGCGGCACGCATCGGCGGTGTTGACGAGTAGCGCGGCTTCGCAGCGCACGCTTGCGGACTTGCCATCGACGTGGCGCAATTCGAGCGTCAACGGCTTCGGCAATACCGATAGCGCGCAATAGGGCAGTGCGGTCAACTCGGATGGTGAGCACGGCATCGCCACCGTTTGCAGGAATGCGGGACTAGCCACCAGCCATTTGACGAAACTGCCCAGTTTCACCGCGCGATAGTTCGAATCCGCGAGTCGCCCGAGACGGATCGCGATGTCGATACCCTCGGCAATCAGATCGACGTACCGGTCGTTGCTCAGTAACTCGACATCGAGCTGCGGATGCGTGCGGCGCAATTCGACCAGCGCCGGCGCGACGACGAGCGTACCGTAATCGATCGGTGTACTAACACGCAGCGTGCCGCGCAGCGCCGACGTTTCCGCGCCGAGCGCATTCAATGCTTCCTCTGCCGCATGCAGGATCTTCACGCTCGCGTCGTAAAACGCGCGGCCCGCTTCGGTCACGCCGAGCCGCCGCGTGGTGCGCACGAGCAGACTCGCGCCGACTTCGGCTTCGAGCCGCTGCATATGCGTGCTGACCATCGTTTTGGCGAGTCCGAGCCGCGTGGCGGCAGCGCTCAGCGAGCCCGCATCGACTACCGCGACGAAGATCGCGAGACGGTTGAGGTTGACGTTGCGCACATCGGCCATGATCGATTGTCCATCTTCGCTTGACTGTGTTTCCCGGATTATCGGGCTTCCGCGCGGCGATGCCTACGCTTTATCCTCGTCACATTCCTTCATCGTATGCATCACCGCACGCGGAGTCCGTCATGTCTGCCACCCAAACTACCCAGCACACTCAAGCCACTAAACCCGCGCAACCGATCAAGCTGTATACCACGCTGCTTTCCGGCCACGGTCATCGCGTGAAGCTGTTTCTGTCGCTGCTCGATCTGCCGTTCGAGATCGTCGAGCTGAACATGAAGGCCGGCGACAACCGCAAGCCCGAGTACCTTGCGCTGAACCCGTTCGGTCAGGTGCCGACGATTCAGGACGGCGAGGTGACGCTGTTCGATTCGAACGCGATTCTCGTTTATCTGGCGAAGCGTTACGGCGACGCGTCTTGGCTGCCGGAGGATCCGCTCGGCGCCGCGGCCGTGCAACGCTGGCTGTCGCTTGCGGCCGGACAGATCGCTTATGGGCCGTGCACCGCGCGGCTCGTTACGGTGTTCGGCGCGCCGCTCGATCACGAGCGCGCGAAGCAGATCGCGACGAAGCTGTTCGACGTCGTCGACAAGGAACTCGCGGACAAACCGTTCGTCGCCGGCGAGCACGTGACGATCGCCGATATCGCCGCGCACACGTATATCGCGCATGCGCCGGAGGGCGGGGTGTCGCTGGAGCCGTATCCGCACATTCGCGCGTGGCTGCGTCGTGTGGAGGCGCTGCCGCGTTTCGTTGCGATGCCGTCGACGAAAGCGGGATTGCTCGCTGCGTGATCGTGTTTCTGTGTTTTCGTCATTGCATAGGAGTCCAATCATGTCCGACTTCATGCCGCTGGATGGCTGGGGCACCGGGACGTCGCCGTTTCACGCCGGCGAGCAGGCTGCCCAGCAACGCGCGGGTGTGCGCGATGTGGCCGAGGCGATCGGACGTCGCGGGATTCGTCGCTTCATGCCCGAACAGCATCGCGAGTTCTTCACGACGCAGCCGTTTATCGTGCTCGGCGGCGTCGATGCGCAGGGCCAGCCGTGGGCGACGTTGCGAGCGGGCGCGCCGGGCTTCGTGTCGTCGCCGGATGAGCGGACGCTACGCATCGACGGCGGTGAATTGGCCGGCGACCCGCTCGCCGGTGACTGGCACGCAGGGTCGATGCTCGGTGCGCTGGGCATCGAGCCGGCTACGCGGCGACGCAATCGCGTGAACGGCGTGGTGCGCTCCGTGGACGGTGGGACGTTGCAGATCGACGTGATGCAGAGCTTCGGCAATTGTCCGAAGTACATCCAGAGCCGTACGCCGTCGTTTATCGAGCAGGATGCGAAGAGCCCGCGCTCCGATGCGCACGCGCAAGCGGAAAGCGTCACGCAGTTGAGTCAGGCGGACCGCGAATTAATCGCGCGCGCCGATACGTTCTTTATCGCCAGCGCAAATCTGAGCGAGGAGGCAGGGCTCGCGCGAGGTGTCGACGTTTCGCACCGCGGCGGCCCGCCGGGCTTCGTTCGCGTCGACGACGCGACTACGCTGACTACCCCCGATTACAGCGGCAACCGCTTTTTCAACACGATCGGCAATCTGCTTCACGACTCGCGCGCCGGCCTGCTGTTTATCGACTTCGAGAGCGGGGATCTGCTGCATCTGGCCGTGCGAGCGGAGATCGTCTGGGATGGCACCGAACTCGATGCATTCGCGGGCGCACAGCGGCTGGTGCGATTCAAGGTGACCGGCATACATCGCAGTCGTGGCGTGCTGCCGTTTCGCTGGTCTGAAGCTCAATTGGCGCCGCAGTTTACGGCGAAGGCTCGGGCAAGCGTATGAGGCTTTACCGGTGGTTTTGTCGTTATCGCGTGAACCTACGGCTACCGGTAATACGCCGTTATATGTACTTCCTCACAAGTTGAGCTGGACGGAATTCGGTAAAAATTATCAACCGTGTGGTTGAGCAACACGAAACCGGTCAGATCGGCTGTTATCGAAGAGCCTGTCCCTGGTTCGCGTCGACGGCAGCATCACCGGGACTTCATAACGGCCATAGCTGGCACGCCGTATGCGCAATTGAAACCGGTGAGGCGGACGAGCCATGGGGTTGGCTACTGCGATTCATAATTTGACATAACATAATTTATCAACATTTTTCGTCAGCCGATCATCGTCCGACACCCCTGTTTTTCGCCAAACTCAAGCACAAATCCACTTGCCCAAATCAAATTCAATCAGAGCCTAAACATAGCCAAATCGATTGAGAGAAAATCAATTTACCGTTCGGTAAGCGCGTTCAAATGCTTCATGGCGATGTGTACGCTGGTGTACATTGCCCCAAACGGGTAAAGCATAATTTTCATACGGGTCGTCCATCAAAATACGAAGGGAATTCATCGCTATGCAATCCCTGACAGACGTGCGTGGTCACACAGTAGCAAAACGGATTCGAATCGACAAAAGCGTCGCTTTGAAGTCATTTCATGACGTGATTCCGCTGCAAACAATTGCCGAAATAAACGAGGTCATCGACCATTCGTTCGGCAACGTGCCACAGCGTTCTCAATCGGGCGCGAAGATTGCCGAGATACTGCGTCGAGGCGAAGCGTTCCGGGAGCTCGAGCAGAAAATCTGCGCGAATACGCGTGCGCTGGTCGCCGAAGGCGGTCAGACAGATTTACCGACGGAGCCATTTCACGTGCTGCGGTGCTCCAGCATCGCCACGCTAGCGGAAAGTCATTGCCGTCATTACGACTCGCATCTGCTGACGCTGTTGATTCCGCTGCAACTCGCGCCCGACGGCGTCCACAACGGCGACCTCGTGATGTACCGCAAGCCGCGCCTGTCGGTCACGACGCTCACCAACGTGATCTGCAAGCTGCGTCACGGTTTCCTGCGCAGTCTACCGTTCAACTGGCGCAGCTGGCACACGCTGCACGACCTGCGCGTGGGCAACTGCAGACGCATTCCGGTGCAGGTCGGTAGCGTCTATGAGTTCAATGGATTTGCACTCCAGCACGCGAATCTCGACGTGCAGGACGGGCAGCGCCGCACTTTGCTGATCCACTACTACGATCCCGGCCATTCGCTCGGACTGAGCGAAATGCTGCGGCGCGGACGCATCCGTTGAGCGCCGTCGCGCAGGACTGAATTCGCCCGCTCCTACCGCTCGATTCCGCAGGCGCACATCGCGAGAGCCTTCTATTCCGCAATGAATAGGAGGCCTTGCGATCCGCAGTCCGCGAATCGTCTCTCACGCGCGCGGCACGCCCGACCCAATGCGAGCGTGCCGCGCGTTGCCCCTGCCCGCTCACCGACGCCCGCTGCGGCGAACATTTCCTTTGCTTTTAAACCGGCCTACACTGAATTCAGACTTTCTTCCGCCACACGTTATTTGTCGCTGTGGCCGTTGCTGTACGCGATGAAAGCGCTGTTTGTCGTGCTTCGCGAACCGTCGCAAGCCGAGCCGGTTCGTGCCCAGTCACCATTTGAACGGGACGACTCATCATGGCCGATACGGGTTACATGGCACGGAAAACCGTCGCCGATATCGTCGGCAGCGCCGATGTGGAGGAAGGCCACAAACTGTCGAAGACGCTCGGCGCGACCAGCATCACCGCGATGGGCATCGGCGCGATCATCGGCGCCGGCATCTTCGTGCTGACTGGTACAGCCGCCGCGCAATTCGCGGGACCGAGCATCACGCTGTCTTTCGTGCTGGGCGGCATAGCGTGCGCATTCGTCGGCCTGTGTTACTCGGAACTCGCGGCGATGTTGCCGGTATGCGGCAGCAGCTACACCTATACGTATGCGACGCTCGGCGAGATCTTCGCGTGGATCATCGGCTGGGACCTGATCCTTGAGTACGCGATGGGCGCGGCCACCGTCGCGGTCGGCTGGTCGGGCTATATCGTGAGCCTGCTGCGTAACGTTGGCATCGACCTTCCTCCCACCCTCACCGCCGCGCCCGGCACGGTCGTCAAGCTCGCCGACGGTTCGACGGTCACGGGCCTGATCAATCTGCCGGCGATCCTGATCGTCGCGATCCTTACCACGATGCTGGTGATGGGCACGAAAGAATCCGCCCGGATCAACAACATCATGGTTGCGGTCAAGCTGACCGTGGTGGTCGCGTTCATCGCGATCGGCTTCTTTTTCATCAAGCCGGAAAACTGGCATCCATTCATTCCGGCCAACACCGGAGAGTTCGGCAACTTCGGTCTGAGCGGCATTCTGCGTGGCTCGGCCGTGGTGTTCTTCGCGTTCATCGGCTTCGATGCGGTGTCCACCGCCGCGCAGGAAGCTCGACAGCCACAGCGCGACATGCCGATCGGCATTCTCGGTTCGCTCGTGATCTGCACGGTGCTCTACATTCTGGTCTCGGCCGTGTTGACCGGACTCGTGCCCTACGGCGAGTTGAACGTTCCCGATCCGATCGCCAAGGGCGTCGACGCCATCGGTCTGAACTGGTTCGCGATCCTGATCAAAATTGGCGCGCTGACGGGATTGACCACCGTGATACTCGTGCTGTTATATGGGCAAAGCCGGATTTTCTTCACGATGTCGCAAGACGGGCTGCTGCCGCCGTTTTTCGCGCGCGTGCACGATCGTCTGCATACGCCGTATCTGAGCCAGATGCTGATCGGCACCGTGGTCGCCATTGTCGCCGCGTTGACGCCGATCGGCGTGCTCGGTGAAATGGTCAGCATCGGCACGCTGTTCGCGTTCATCCTCGTGTGCGGCGCGGTGATCTATCTACGCCGCAGCGACTCCGACGCGACGCGGCCGTTCCGCGCGCCCGGCGTACCGGTCGTGCCGGTGCTAGGCATCCTGTTCTGTCTGTTGCTGATGGCCGGCCTGCCGCTCGTCACGTGGATGCGGCTGCTCGTATGGCTGGTGATCGGCATGGCGATCTACCTGACGTACGGGCGTCATCATTCGGTGCTCCGGCATCCCGAGAACCGGAGCAAGTGAGCCGATGAGAAAGGGCGCACGCCTGCTGCGCCCTGCTTTCTTCCTCTTTCTTCCGCTTTCTCCTGTCAGGCAGCGGCGACCGGTTGTATCTGCAACGGTCGGCCAATACCGGATATCCATAATCCGTCATTTCTTTTTTCAGGTTTTTCCAATACCAATGGTCTTTGATCTGTAAAAGAAATTCGTAACACCCTCCCCGTCGTCTCACCTGCGTCCTCCGAAATCCCCCGCGCTGCAAGGTTATACGACGCAAAACAAGGCCATTTCCCTCGCCGTGGCCAGGAATAAATTGACAAGTCACCCAGACACGGTACGATCAACGAAAATCTTTTCCGGGCAGCTTTTCGGGCACACTTGCGCCCCTGCCTATTTTCAATAGCTAATTCGTCTGTAAACCGCCAAGCCGTAATCGATCTCACGTGCAAAAAAAGACTGCCTTAACAAGGAGTTTCTCTTGCTTTGCTCCGCATTCCGCCTGCGTAGTCGTGCCGTATCGCTTCTGATCACCGGTTTGCCGCTTCTGCTCGCCGCCTGTAACGACCGGTCGGCCGCCCCCACTGCCGCGTCGATGCCGCCGGTTCCCGTGCTGGTCGAAACGGTTTCTCCCACCGCCGTACACGATGTCGTCGAATTGCCGGGCCGTATCGAGGCCGTGCGCACCGCCGAGGTTCGCGCGCGCGTCGACGGGATCGTCCAGCGCACGCTGTATCAGGAAGGCACCGATCTACCGGCCAATGCGCCGCTGTTCCAGATCGATCCGAGCGACTATCGCGCGCAATTGCAGCAGGCTCAGGCGGCGCTCTCGCGCGCGACCGCGGTGCGCGACAACGCGGCGTCCGTGGTCGAACGCTTCAAGCCGCTCGTCGGCCGTCACGCGGTCAGCGCGCAGGAATACGACGACGCGCTCGCGACGATGCAGCAGGCCCAGGCCAACGTCGCCGATGCGCAAGCGGCCGTGTCGCTCGCACAACTGCGGCTCGATCGCTGCATCGTGCGCACGCCGATCGCCGGCCGCGCGGGCCGCGCGCTCGTCACAGAAGGCGCGCTCGTCAGCGCCGGCGCGGCCACGCTGCTCACCCAGGTCAACCAGCTCACGCCGATCAACGCGGTGTTCACGCAGTCGAACACCGCGATGCTCGACCTCGAACAGCAGATCCAGTCGGGCACGCGCCAGCCAACCAGCATGAAGCACGTCGAGGTTCAACTGATCCTCGCCAACGGCCAGGTCTACAACGAGCCCGGCTTTCTCGACTTCGCCGATCTCGTCGTCGAGCCGTCCACCGGCACGCAGACGGTGCGCGCGCAGTTCGCGAATCCGGACCGCAAGCTGTTGCCGGGCCAGTTCGTGCGCGGGCGCATTATCGCGGCGGGCACGCTGCAAGGCATCCGCATTCCCGAGCGCGCGGTGCAACTCGACAACGGCGTGGCGAGTGTCGCGCTCGTCGCCGACGACGGCACCGTGGTCCGCCGCAACATCGATCTCGGCGAACAGGGCGAAGGCCGCTGGACCGTGCGCGATGGCCTGAAGGTCGGCGAGCGCGTGATCGTCGACGGCTGGCAGAAGGTGCAGCCGGGCCAGCGCGTCGACGCGCGGCCCGCGCCCGAAGCCCAGCCGGCGCCTGAGGCGCCGTTGGCCGGGTCGGCCGTGGCCGCTTCGAACGCGCACTGACAGGGCCGAAGATGAATCGATTCTTCGTCGCCCGTCCGGTTTTCGCGTGGGTCATCGCCCTCTTCACGGTGCTGTTCGGCGCGATCGCGCTCGCGTTGCTGCCGGTCGAACAGTATCCCGACGTCGCCCCGCCGTCGCTCAGCATCACCGCGGCCTTCAGCGGCGCCGACGCGCGCACGCTCGAGCGCACCGTCACCTCGATCATCGAAGACGAGATGAATGGCATCGAGAATTTCCTGTACATGTCGTCGACGAGCCGCTCGAACGGCACGATGCAGATCACCGTGGTGCTGAAGCCCGGCACCAATCTCGACATCGCGCGCACTCAGGTGCAGGACCGTCTGAGCCGCGTCGAGCCGCGCCTGCCGCTCGAAGTCCGCCAGGTCGGCGTGCGCGTGACGAAGGCGTCGTCGGGCTTTCTGATGCTGCTCGCGCTGCAGGCCACCGACGGCACCACCAGCGCGGTCGCGATGGGCAACTTCGCGTCGAACAACATCGTCAACGAGCTGCGTCGTATCGACGGCGTCGGCGACGTGCAGCTGTTCGGCTCGTCGTACGCAATGCGGATCTGGCTCGATCCGCGCAAGCTCACGGGCTTCGGCCTGTCGGCGAGCGAGGTGCTGCAGGCGATCCAGGAGCAGAACAGCCAGACCGCCGGCGGCGGCCTCGGCGACCAGCCGATCGCGCCCGGCTCCGAGTTCACCGCGCAGATCGTCACGCAAAGCCGCTTCTCGACGCCCGAGCAGTTCCGCGAAATCATCGTGCGCGCGAATCCGGACGGTTCGACCGTGCGGGTCGGCGATGTCGCGCGCGTCGAGCTGGGCAACGACAGCTACGGCAACCGCCTGACCGTCAACGGCAAGCAATCGGCCGGTATCGCGATCCAGCTCGCGAGCGGCGCGAACGCGCTCGCGGTCGCCAACGCGGTGCGCAAACGCATGACCGAATTGCAGTCGACCTTCCCGCGCGGCGTTACGTGGACCGTGCCGTTCGACACCACGCCGTTCATCACGACCTCGGTGCATGGCGTGATCCGGACGATGGTCGAGGCGCTGCTGCTGGTCACGGTCGTGGTGTTCCTGTTCCTGCAGGACTGGCGCGCGACGCTGGTGCCGACCATCGTCGTGCCGATCGCGCTGATCGGCACCTGCGCGGGGCTCTATCTGTTTGGACTGTCGATCAACATCCTGTCGCTGTTCGGCATGGTGGTCGCAATCGGCATTCTCAACGACGATGCGATCGTGGTCGTCGAAAACGTCGCGCGGATCATGCGTGAGGAAGGCCTCAGCGCGCCGCGCGCGACCGTCAAGGCGATCGGCCAGATTTCCGGCGCGGCGATCGCCAGTACGCTGGTGCTGGTCGCGGTGTTCATTCCGATGGCGTTCTTTCCCGGCTCGACCGGCGGCATCTACCGGCAGTTCTCGGTGACGCTCGCGGTGTCGATCACGCTGTCGACGCTGCTCGCGCTGACGCTCGGCGCCGCGATGTGCGCGGCGCTGCTCAGAAGCGAAAACGCCGCCGACGCGCGCCCGAAAAACGCCGCGGCGCGCTGGCTGCAGCGCGTATTCGACGGCTTCAATCGCGGACTCGACAGCGGCACCGTGCGCTATATCCGCGGTGTCGATTCGATGCTGGGCTCGCCGCTGCGCTGGCTGCTGGTGTTCGTCGCGGCCTGCGCGATCACCGCGTTCTTTTTCATGCGGCTGCCGACCGGCTTTCTGCCGACCGAGGACCAGGGGCATATTTTCGTCACTTACACCGGCGCGCCGGGTTCGACCGAGCAGCGCACGCAGCACGCGATCGACCAGGTCGAGGCGTTTCTGCGGCAGCAGCCGCAGGTGCGCAATATCGCGTCGGTGACGGGCTTCAGCTTCTTCGGTCAGGGGCAGTCGGCGGCGCTCTCGTTCGTCGATCTGAAACCGTGGGACGAGCGCACCGGCGCGGCCAATTCGGCGAGCGCGCTGGTGCGTCGCGCGAACGCGGCATTCCAGCAGATTCCCGAAGCGATCATTTTCGCGCTCGACCCGCCGCCGATTCCGTCGCTCGGCAACGCGACCGGCTTCACGATGA
This sequence comes from Paraburkholderia antibiotica, assembly GCF_012927125.1. Classification (GTDB taxonomy): domain Bacteria; phylum Pseudomonadota; class Gammaproteobacteria; order Burkholderiales; family Burkholderiaceae; genus Paraburkholderia; species Paraburkholderia antibiotica. The sequence continues at coordinate 30,826 of NZ_JABBFZ010000020.1, read as the reverse complement.
AGATCCAGGACCGCAGCGGCGTCGGCGGCGACGCGCTGCAACAGGCTGCCCGGCGCATGATGATCGAGGCGTCGCAAAGCCCCCTGCTCGCCGGCGTGCGTGCCGAAGGCATGCCCGAGGCGCCGCAGCTGTACGTCGAGATCGATCGCGTGAAGGCGCGCGCGCTCGGCCTGCAGATCGGTCAGGTCAATCAGGCGCTCGCGCTGACGTTCGGCTCGAACTACGTGAACGACTTCGTGTTCGAAGGCAACGTGCTGCGGGTGCTGCTGCAAGCCGATGCCGAGCACCGGATGCGCGCCGACGACGTGACCTCGCTGCGCCTGCGCAATAACCAGGGCGAGATGGTGCCGTTCTCGGCGTTCACGCGCGTGCGCTGGATTTCCGGGCCGCAGCAGCTCGAACGCTATAACGGCTTCCCGTCGGCGACGCTGTCGGGCCAGGCCGCGCCCGGCCGTTCGAGCGGCGCGGCGATCGCCGAAATGGAGCGCATTGCATCGCACGTGCTGACCGGCAACCTGACCTACGAATGGACCGGTACCGCGTTCGAGGAGAAACAGGCGAGCGGCCAGATCGGCATGCTGCTCGGGCTTTCGCTGGTAGTCGTGTTCCTGCTGCTCGCGGCGCTGTACGAGAGCTGGGCGATTCCGGTCGCGGTGCTGCTGATCATCCCGTTCGGCGTGATCGGCGCGGTGCTGTTGACGATGCTGCGTGGCCTGTCCGCCGACGTGTACTTCAACATCGGTCTCGTGACGATCATCGGCCTCGCGGCGAAGAACGCGATCCTGATCGTCGAGTTCGCGATCAAGGAGCAGTCCGAAGGCAAGGACGCATTGACCGCCGCGAAAAACGGCGCGCAACAGCGGCTGCGCCCGATCCTGATGACGAGCGTCACGTTCGTGCTCGGCATGCTGCCGCTTGTGATCGCAACCGGCGCGGGCGCCGCGAGCCGGCGCGCGGTCGGCACCGGCGTGATGGGCAGCATGTTGACCGCCACGCTGTTCGGGATCTTCTTCACGCCGCTGTTCTACGTGAGCGCGCGCCGCTGGCTGAGCCGCAAGAAGCGCAGCATCGATCTCGACGACGATCTGCCGCCGCTCGCGTCCGGGTCTGGGTCTGGGTCTGGGTCCGGCGAATCCGGCGGAGGACGACGCGATGCGTAAGCGCCTGCTCAATCCGCTGCTGTACTCGCTCGCGTGCGGCACGCTTGCCGCATGCAATTTCGCGCCGACCTATCAGCAGCCCAATCTGCCGATCGCCGATCGCTTCGATACTGCGGACTCTGGCAATCCGGCGGCCACGCATCTCGCGAGCGAAATCGACTGGCAGACTTTCTTCGCCGATCCGCAACTGAAGCTGCTGATCGAAACGGCGCTCGCGCGCAACCGCGATCTCGCGGCGTCGGTCGCGCGCATCGAACAGGCGCACGCGTTCTATCGCATCCAGAATGCCGCGCGACTGCCGCAGGTCAACGTGAACGGCAGCGCGACGCGTACCAAGGCGCCGCTCGGTTCGATCGACCCCGAGTTCGACAACTCCGATATCTCGCTGCAGTTCAACCAGTACAACGTGCAGGCGGCGGTGACGTCGTTCGAGCTGGATTTCTGGGGGCGCGTGCGCAATACCAGCGAGGCAGCGCGGCGCCGCTATCTGGCAAGCGTCGACGGGCAGCGTGCGTTCCGGCTATCGCTGATCGGCAACGTGGCGTCGAACTACTATGCGATCCGTTCCGGCGACGAAGGCATCGAACTCGCGCAACGCACGCTGGAGAGCCGCCGCTATGCGCTCGAAGTCGCGAAGCTGCGGCTCGATGCGGGCGTCACGTCGATGGTCGATTACGAACAGGCGAGGATTCTCGTCACCCAGGCGCAGACCCAGCTCGCGGAACTGCAACGTACCACCGCGCAGCAACGGCATCTGCTCGACGTGCTGATCGGCGGACTGGCTGGGGAAGCGCTGCCGCAAGCGTCGTCGATTGCCGATGCCGCGCAGTTCGGCGAGCTCGATCCCGGCCTGCCGTCGGCACTGTTGATCCACCGCCCCGACATCCAGCAGGCCGAGCAGCAACTGCGCGCGGCCAATGCCGATATCGGCGCCGCACGCGCGGATTTTTTCCCGCGGATCGCGCTGACGGGTAGCTTCGGTTATGTGTCGCCGGAACTCGGCGATCTGTTCGTGCCCGGCAAGCAGGCGTGGTCGGTCGGCGCGCTGGTCGGCATGCCGATCTTCGATGCGGGGCAACGTCGCGCGCAGCTTTCGCAGGCGCAGGCGCGGCGCGACGAACTGGTCGCGACGTATCAGAGCACGGTGCAGAACGCATTTCGTGAGGTGTCCGATGCATTGGTCGGACGGCAGCGCTACAAGGAGCAGATCACGGCGCAGGAAGAAGCCGTGGAAGCGCAGCGGCAGCTCGCGGAGACGGCTCAGCTACGCTACGACAATGGGATCTCGATCTATCTCGAGGTGGTGGATGCGCGACGCAATCTGTTCGCTGCCGAGCAGCAGTTGATCCAGCTTCGTGCGACCGCGTTGCAAAACGGCGTGTCGCTTTACGTCGCGCTGGGCGGTGGGCCGGACATGCCGCAAAGCGTGCCGGCGGGCGCGGCGCTGAATACGTCGCAAGCAAACGGGGCCGCGCCGCCGTCCAACTGATTGATGTACCGCCAATGCAAACACGGCGCGCCTGAGCGGCGCGCCGTGTCTGTTATTGACGAGACGCACCGGCATTGCACCGGCGCGTTCAAGCCGTCAGCGCATCAGCCGAGCGTGACGTCGACCGATGCCTGTTCGCCATCGCGCACCACGGTGACCGACACGCTGTCGTCGGCCTGCGCGATCATGCGGCGCAGTTGTTCGACGCTGCGAATCACCTTGCCGTCGACGGCGACGATGATGTCGCCCGGCTGAATGCCCGCTTCGGCGGCCGGACCGGTGGCCTGCTGCACCACCACGCCGCCCGGCAGCGACGCTTCCTGCTGCTCGTCTTCGCTCAACGGTCGCACGGCAACGCCCAGACGCGGACGGTTTTGCTGTTGCGGCTGTTGTTGCTGCTCGCGCGGCGCGACCTGGGCGACGTCGGCCGACTGCTGCGCGCCGATCGTCACCGACAGCTTGCGTTCGCCGCCGTTGCGCCACACGCTGATCGTCGCTTCGCTGCCCGGCGCCAGTTGCGCGACCTGTCCAACCAATTCAGTCGTACTACTGATGTGCTTGCCGTTCACGCCGACGATCACGTCGCCCTGACGCAGGCCGGCCGCTTGCGCGGGACCGTTCGGGTCGATCGAACCGACCAGCGCGCCGCCGTTCGACGCAAGGCCGAGCGCCTTGGCCTTGTCGGCGCTGAGCGGCTGCACGCCCACGCCGATGCGGCCGCGGCTCACGTGACCGGTACGCACGAGCTGGTCTTTCACGTGCATCGCCGCATCGATCGGAATCGCGAACGACAGGCCCTGGAAGCCGCCGGTGCGCGAATAGATCATCGAGTTGATGCCGATCACTTCGCCGTTCAGGTTGAACAGCGGACCACCTGAATTCCCCGGATTGACCGGCACGTCGGTCTGGATGAACGGGATCGGGCTGTCGTCGGACATCGAACGCGACTTCGCGCTGATGATGCCCGAGGTCACTGTGCTGTCGAAGCCGTATGGCGAGCCGATCGCCACGACCCATTCGCCGACCTTGCTGTTGTCCGGATTGCCGATCTTCACGGTCGGCAGGTTGGTCGCGTCGATCTTCACGACGGCGACGTCGGTGGCCTTGTCCTTGCCGATCACACGGGCGTGAAATTCGCGGCCGTCGGTGAGTTTCACACTGACGCTCGTCGCGCCGTCGACGACGTGATTGTTGGTCAGAATGTAGCCGTCCTGACTGATGATGAAGCCCGAGCCGAGCGCTTCGCCGCCGCTCTTGCGATTGCCGTTTTCGTCGACCGAGGCCGCTTCCTTGACGCCGATATGCACGACCGCCGGGCCATAGCGCGACACGATGCCGGAGAAATCCGGCGCCGACGAGCGCGAGCCGACGATATCCGCCACAGCGCGCAGCGAGGACGCCGGGCCTTGCGCATCGCTCACGGACGCATCGGCATTGCGATGGCTCAGCGCATACGCGCCACCGATCGCCAGTACAACGCAAACGGCAGCGCTGCCACGCCAGTATTTTTGGGTGCTCATAGTCAGGGATGTCGCGGAGGGTTACGAGGTGGATGCGTAATGTAGAGGCCTCCACTTAAACAAATCTTAAAGATGGTGTGCGATCGCAACGATTCGCTTGAACTGTGGCGGGAAACAGAATCCACGCTTCAGCAAGGGGTAAATGCGTTGCGCGGGGCGATGGATCAATCTGGCGATAGGCATCCGGCAGCACCGGATGCCGTGGACAAACAACGGTTCATGGCGAAGGACATGGGAATGGTCGTTCGCGGGTGTCGGGAGCATATCTTACGTTTAGCGTTGCCTATCGCCGCCCCCTTGCCTTATCGGATCCGCCCCGTGCTTTCCCCAGGATTGACCTCAATGGAAACGGTTCCGATAATGATATTGACCATCGGATGGACTAAATATCCACAATATGGACATCACGATCTTTCAGCTCACCGCGCGAGGAACGCTCCCATGCCCGAGGCCACCCACTCCGACCTGACGCCCTACCAGTTGCCGTTCCCGAAAGAGGCGCAGCAGGAAATCGTCGTGCCCTTCGCGATTCCCACCGACGAGCGCGTGTGGGTCCCGCAAGCCGAGAACGTGTCGTTCCGGCCGCTCTGCCTGAATGCGTCGCAGGGCTACTGGATGAATCTGCTGCGGGTGCGCCGCTCGGGCGTGCTCAGCCGTCATCGTCATCCGCAGAGCGTGCACGGCATGGTGCTGAAAGGCCGCTGGCGTTATCTCGAGCACGACTGGATCGCGACCGAAGGCAGCTACGTCTACGAGCCGCCGGGAGAGACGCACACGCTATACGTGCCCGACGACGTCGAGGAAATGATCACCTACTTCCAGGTCAACGGCGTGATGTTCTATTGCGATCCGTACGGCAACTACACCGGCTACGAAGACGTGTTCACCAAGATCGACATGTGCCGCAAGCACTACACGGCGGTCGGCCTCGGCGAAGACTACGTCGATCAGTTCATCCGCTGAACGCAGGCGGATCACGGCGGTTCCGGATCGCTTCGCGGCGGCGGCAGCCCGGCGATCTCCTTGCGACGACGTAACCGCGACGTCGCAACAACGGCCAACTTCGCAACACCCGAGCATCGCCGCCCCATTCCTACATCGGCAGGACATCTTGCGCAGGAGACAAACATGCTTCAGAAGTCGCAGCGTCTGAAACGGATCCAGGTGGTCGCGGTCGTCTTTCTGACGGTGGCGGGCATCGTCAACTATCTCGATCGCAGCACACTGTCGATCGCGAATCATCTGGTCAGCGAGGAGCTGCATCTGTCGGCCTCGCAGATGGGCTTGCTGCTGTCGGCGTTTTCGCTGTCGTACGCGTTCGCGCAGTTGCCGGTCGGCGCCCTGCTCGACCGCTTCGGCTCGCGCGTGATGCTCGGGCTCGGCATGCTGGTGTGGTCGCTCGCGCAGGTCGCGGGCGGTTTCATTCAGACACTCAATCATTTTCTCACCGCGCGTGTCGTGCTCGGCGTCGCCGAAGCACCGCTCTTTCCGGCCAGCGCGAAAGTCGTCAACGAATGGTTCGCGGTACGTGAGCGCGGCGCGCCGATCGGCACGTTCATCTCGTCGTCGACGGTCGCGCCGATGATCGCGCCGCCGCTGCTCACTGTGCTGATGCTGGCCTTCGGATGGCGAACGATGTTCGTCATCATGGGCGTGCTCGGTATCGTCGTAGCGATCGCGTGGTACGTGGTCTATCGCAATCGCGACGAAATCGCGCTGACTGAAGACGAAACCGCGCATCTGAACGAAGGCGCGATCACCCAGGAAAATCCGCAGGGCCTCAGTTGGGCGGAATGGGGCGCGCTGCTCAAACTGCGCAACACGTGGGGCATGATCTTCGGCTTCATGGGCGTGATCTACATGGTATGGCTGTATCTGACGTGGCTGCCGGGCTATCTGGAGCGCGAACGCCATATCAGCATCGCGCACACCGGCTGGCTCGTCGCGATTCCGTATGTCTTCGGCACGATCGGCATGCTGAGCAGCGGCCTCATCGCCGATGCGCTGCTGAAGCGCGGCATGGCGCCGATCCGCAGCCGCAAATGGCCGCTGTGCGTCGGCCTCGTCGGCGCGGCCGCATTCACCGTGCCGGCTGCCTATACCCCGAGTACGGCGCTCGCGATCGTCTACGTGTCGCTCGCGATGCTGTTCGTCAATCTGTCCAGCGGCAGCGCGTGGGCGCTCGTCAGCGTCGCGGCGCCGCGGCATCTGGTGGCGTCGCTCGGCAGCATGCAGAACTTCGGCGGCTATCTGGGCGGCTCGTTCGCGCCGCTCATCACCGGCATCGTGGTCGATCGGACCCACTCGTTCGTCAACGCGCTGCTGATCAGCGCGGGCGTCGCGTTCGCGGCGGCGCTCGTCTATCTGTTCGTCGTCAGGGAAGTGGCGCCCGCGCCGCTGCCCAAAGCGATCGAGACCCAACCCACCTGACTTCCCGGCACGGCCACGACGATGACATTCCAGCACCAGCTACTCGAAGGCAAACACGCGCTCGTGACCGGCGGCCGCTCCGGCATCGGCGCGGCGATCGCGAACGCGCTCGCGCAACTGGGCGCGCGCACGGTCGCCGCCGGCCTGCCGCTGCCCGAGGGCGCACCGGACACGCTGAGCCCGGAGGTGCGCCGCGCTACGCTCGACGTGCGCTCCGGCGACGACGTCGGCGCCGTCGTGAGTGCGTTCGAGCGCCTCGACATCGTGATCAACTGCGCGGGCGTGATCAGTCGCGTCGAAGAGCATCGGCTCGACGTGTTCGAACGCGTGATGGACATCAATCTGAACGGCACGATGCGCGTGTGCGCGGCCGCGCGGCCGTTGCTGAAGGCGTCGGCGGGCTGCATCGTCAACACGGCGTCGATGCTGAGCTTCTTCGGCGGCGGCCTCGTGCCGGCGTACAGCGCGAGCAAGGGCGCGGTCGCGCAGCTGACCAAATCGCTCGCGCTCGCTTATGCGGCCGACGCCATTCGCGTCAACGCGATCGCGCCCGGCTGGATCGCGACGCCGCTCACCCAGGCCTTGCAGGACGACGATGGCCGCTCGCAGGCGATCCTCGAGCGCACGCCGCTGTGCCGCTGGGGCACGCCCGACGAAGTCGCGCAGGTCGCGGTGTTTCTGTGCACGCCGGCCGCGTCGTTCATGACGGGCGCGATCGTGCCGGTCGACGGCGGCTATCTGGTGGCGTGACGCAGCGAACAAACGAAGAAGCGCGGGCGTGAAAGTGGCGGCGCACCGGCGTGCCACGCCGGTCAGCGCTTCGGGTAAAGGCATAATGGCTTCCCTTTTGCGCTGCTTTCGTGTGATGCCGACTTCCGTTTCCAAGCCCTCTTCGCGTGCCGCTGATGCGATCGCTGCCGATGCCGGCGGCGCGCGCGGTTCGACCTCGACCGCCGCCCCGGCAGGGTCCGGATCCGCCCCCGCAGCCCGGCCCGAAGCCCACCGCAAAGCCACCGACACTCAAGCCGTCGCGGGTGCCGCCGCGTTCTCGAAGTTCATCGCGGTCCTGCAACTGATCGCCGATGCGCCCCAACCGCCCAACGTCGCGAAACTGAGCGCGGCGAGCGGCTATCCGCGCCCGACCGTGCATCGGATCGTCGCCGCGCTGCAGGCCGAGGGGCTGATCGTCGCGACCGGCAGCGGCACGACGTTCGGGCTCGGGCCGCGCCTGATCGATCTGGCGAGCCATAGCTGGGAGCGCTCGGACCTGCGGCTCGCCGCCGTCGATGCATTGATGACGCTGCGCGATCTCACGTCGGAGACGATCCATCTCGCGGTGCCGAGCCGGGGCGAGATGGTGTACATCGAGAAGCTCGAAAGCCCGCACGCGGTACGGATGGCCTCGCGCATCGGCACGCGCGTGTCGCTGACCTCGAGCTCGGTCGGCAAGGCGTATCTGGCGACGCTTACCGCGGCCGAGCGCGAAACGCTGCTGCGGGACGCGCCGCTCGAACGCTTCACCGAGCACACGCTGACCGACCTCGACGCGGTGCGCCGCGAAATCGATGCGACCGCGCGGCGCGGCTACGCGGAAGATCGCGAGGAGAACGAAGTGTCGATCCGCTGCTACGGTGCGGCGATTTGCGGCCCCGACGGCCGCGCGCTCGGCTGCGTCAGCATCAGCATGCCGACGTTTCGCCACCGCGACGATGCGCGAGCCGCCTATGTCGAGCCGCTGCTCGCGGCCTGCCGCAGCATCGCGGCGCGGCTGGGGCCCGCCGGCGGGCGATAACTGCTATTCTTGCTGTCGCGCGGCCACCCTGGCCGCCCGCCGCGAGCAGGCGGCCGACCCCGACAGCCATCCCCGGCGGCGCTCACGCGCCCGACTTCGCAAAGACAGGAATAAGCATGTTCGGTTTTCTGCGCGGCTACTTCTCCAACGACCTCGCGATCGACCTCGGCACGTCGAACACGCTGATCTACATGCGCGGCAAGGGCATCGTGCTCGACGAGCCGTCGGTCGTGTCGATCCGCCAGGAAGGCGGCCCGAACGGCAAGAAGATCATCCTCGCCGTCGGTCGCGAGGCGAAACAGATGCTCGGCAAGGTGCCGGGCAACATCGAGGCGATCCGCCCGATGAAAGACGGCGTGATCGCCGATTTCAACATCACCCAGCAGATGATCAAGCGCTTCATCCAGATGGCGCACGAGTCGCGGCTCTTCGCGCCGTCGCCGCGCATCATCATCTGCGTGCCGTGCGGGTCGACCCAGGTCGAGCGTCGTGCGATCAAGGAGGCCGCGCACAGCGCCGGCGCGTCGCAGGTCTATCTGATCGAAGAGCCGATGGCCGCCGCGACCGGCGCGGGGCTCCCGGTATCGGAAGCGACGGGCTCGATGGTCGTCGACATCGGCGGCGGCACGACCGAAGTCGGCGTGATCTCGCTCGGCGGCATCGTCTACAAGGGCTCGGTGCGCGTCGGCGGCGACAAGTTCGACGACGCGATCGTCAACTACATCCGCCGCAACTACGGGATGCTGATCGGCGAACAGACCGCCGAGGCGATCAAGAAGGAAATCGGCTCCGCGTTTCCCGGCTCCGAAGTGATGGAGATGGAAGTCAAAGGCCGCAACATGTCCGAGGGGATTCCGCGCAGTTTCACGGTGTCGAGCAACGAGATTCTCGAAGCGCTGACCGATCCGCTGAACCAGATCGTCTCGGCGGTGAAGATCGCACTCGAACAGACGCCGCCCGAACTCGGCGCCGACATCGCCGAGCGCGGCATCATGCTCGCGGGCGGCGGTGCGCTGCTGCGCGACCTCGACCGCCTGCTCGCCGAGGAAACCGGCCTGCCGGTGTTCGTCGCCGAGGCGCCGCTCACCTGCGTGGTGCGCGGCTCGGGGATGGCGCTCGAGCGGATCGAGAAATTCGGCAGCTCGTTTTCCTACGACTGACGCGAGCGCGCAGGACTGAGCGATGCCGACCCTGCCCGCCTACGCGCCGCCGAGCGACGAAACCGAGCTGCTGCTGAAATGGATTCGCCGCGCGCGCGAATCGCAGATGAGCCATTACGACATGGCCGATCTGCTGTCGGCGCGCGAGCGCCGTCTCGGTTGGCTCGTGACCGTGCTGACCGCGTTCGTCGGCACGGCGGTGTTCGTGTCGCTGAGCGTGCCGCCGGCGTCGATCGAGATGCGGATTTTTGTCGGGCTCGTCAGCGTGACCGCGGCAATTTCGGCGGCATTGCAAACCTTTTTGCGCTACGCGGAGCGGGCCGAGAAACACCGCGCGGCCGGCGCGCGCTATGGCGCGGTGCGGCGGCGCCTTGAAGCGGTGTTTGCCGGCGACGCCGACGCGCGCGACGGCCACTACCTGAGTTCGATCCGTACCGAACTGGACCGGCTCGCCGAGGATTCGCCGAACGTGCCGCCGCGGGTTTTCTATCGCACGCAGCGGATGTTGTTCATGGACCGGCCGCATCGGCGTGATGTGTGAAACGAGCAGGCAATAGCGGGGAATCGGCCAGGATTCGTGCTTAGGTTCGGCGTCGGCAGGCGCTGAATAGCAGGTACCGAATGCGGCGGTCACGCCGACCATCGCCGCACTACTCTCATTGACTTCACGGCCTCTACGGCACTTCCTCCACTTCGCGTCAGGCCTCGTCCGTACTGATTCCCAGCTCCGTCGCCATGCGCCGCACCAGCGCCTGCAGGCGGCTCAGTTCGTCGGCGAGCCGTTTCTGCTCGGCTTTCAGCGCTTCGAATTCGGACAGCGGCACGCTGTCGGCATCGACCGCTGCAGATGCGCCGACTTCGCTCACGCTCACCTCGCCGCACAGCAGGTGCATCCAGCGATGCTCACGCTCGCCCGCCATGCGCGGCAGCCTGATGACGCGCGGCGGCTCGCTCGAGGCGAGTTCGTCGAGAAACGCCTCGACCGACGAGATGTCCGCGAAACCATGCAGCCGCGCGCTGTTCAGCCGCAATTCGGCGGCGGTTTGCGGACCTCGCAACAGCAGCGTGGTCAACAGCGCGATCGACTGGCCGGGCAGCCCGAGCACGCGGTTCATATTGTGCTCGAAGCGAGGCACGCGGCTGCTGCTGCCTTCGTTGACGAGGCTCAGACGCTTCAGGCCGTCGACGGCGGTCAGCACTTCGGCCTCGCTCGCGTTCATCACCGGCGCGCGGCCGGTCTTCTGGTTGCAGCCGAGCGTCAGCGCATTCAGCGACAACGGATAACTGTCGGGCACCGTGTGCTGTTTTTCGACGAGCACGCCGAGCACGCGCCCTTCGAGCGCGGTCAGCTCGCGCAGCGAGGGTCGGGAGGAAGCGTCGGGAGTGGAATTCATGGCGATGCGGGGTCTCGTGGAAAAGGCGCGCGCCGTTCGCAATCGGACGGCGCGTTCTGTTGGGTGGCCCCTATGATAAACGGCGCGGGCCAGTGCGGCGTACTGGAGCATGAGCGAAGGCCGACGCCGAGCCGCGCGGAATCCGACCATGCCGCCGCCGGCAGACCTGCGCGCAAACGGCCCGGCTTGCTGCGCGAGTTCAAACCCGAACCCAGGCTTAGCCCCACCTTCGGGCGCTCACGCGCGTGGCGGCCTCACGCCGTCTTCGCGTACTTGAACGTGCCCTGCGCGCTCGCGATCAGCAGCTTGCCGTCGACCCACGCTTCGGCGCGCGAAAAGAAAATCGAGCGGCCCGAGCGTTCGAGAAAACCCTTCGCGGTCACCGATGTGCCGAGTCCCTTGTCGAGATAATTGGTGGTCAGCGACAACGTGAAGCCGTGCCGTTCCGGCTCGCCGGCCGGCGCATAGAGGCCCGCGTAACCGGCGGCCGCGTCGAGCAGCGTCGCGATCGCGCCGCCTTGCAGCACGCCCTGGCGGTTGAGCTTGCTCGCGTCGATCGTCATCAGCAGCTCCGCGTAACCGTCGCGCCATTGCGTCAGACGCACGCCGAGCGATTCGAGAAACGGGTTGTCGATGGGGAAGTCGGACATGATTCGGCCTAGTTTCGGAAGGAACCGAGAGCATACCCGCGATCGGGTCGCGCGAGCGGCAAAGCTCGCATAGATCGTGCGTGGGTGTGAGCGTGAGTGTCGGTGTGGGGATGGACAGCGCGCGACTCGCGAGCAAAATCCACCGCATCTGCTAGTGTGATGGGATCAGCGTTCGTTCTGTGGAGCATGTATGTCGTCCACGCGCCTTAGCGATGCGCAGATCGCCGCCGAAGCGTTGCGCCGCCTCGCATGGGATGTCGCCGTTCCCGCTCACGCCGTGCGCGTGAGCGTCACGCGCGGGCGCCTCACGCTGTCGGGCGAACTCCAGCGCGAGCAGCAACGCACCGCGATGCTCGAAGACGTGACGCGGCTGTTCGGTGTCGGCAGCGTCGCGGATCGGACGGTCGTTAAAGTGGGCTGATCGAAAGCCACGTAACCATGCAGCTGCGGGGCCCTGCGTGAAACATCAGCCCATCAACCCACCCGCCCGCATCAACCCGCACCAGCCTGAATCAGCCAGTCCGCGCCGACATCAACGCCCGGCAGTGTCGCGCGATCTGCTTCTCCTCCTCGGTGTGCAACACCCTCACCTTGCCCGCCGGATCGTTGTCGACGAGACCGAGAAAGCCGAGCCCCTCGCACACGCGCCGGCGAATTTCCGCGCTGTGCTCGCCGATCCCGCCAGTCAACACCAGCAGATCGATGCCGCCGAGCAACGCCGCGTAGCCGCCGATGGTCTTGCGAATCGCGGTCGCGAACGCATCGAGCGCGAGCAAGGCCTGCGCGTCGCCGGCCGCCGCGCGTTTTTCGAGCGCCTGCATGTCGCTCTCGCCGTCGGCGTAACCGGCGAGGCCGCTATGGCGATTCAGCAGCGTCTCCAGTGCATCGGCATCGAGTTGCTCGGCGCGCAGCAGATACAGCAGCACGCCCGGGTCGAGATCGCCGCAGCGCGTGCCCATCGGAATGCCGCCCGTTGGCGTCAAGCCCATCGACGTATCGACCGAGCGGCCGTCGCGCAGCGCGCACACGCTGGAGCCATTGCCGAGATGCGCGAACACCGCGCGCGACGGCAGCGCGTCGCCCAGTTGCCTGACCAGCGATTCATACGACAGCCCATGAAAGCCGTAGCGGATCACACCGGCCTGCGCATACCGACCCGGCAACGGGAATTGCGCGGCGCGCGGCGGCAGCGTCGCATGAAACGCGGTGTCGAAGCACGCGTAATGCGGCGCGTCGCTGAAAATCCGCGTGGCTTCGTCGATCAACGCGAGCGCCGGCGGGATATGCAGCGGCGCGAAATGCAGTGCGTCGCGCAACTGGCGACGCACCTCGTCGGTGATGCGCTGGTGCGTGCGCAGATGCGGGCCGCCATGCACCACCCGATGCCCGACCGCCGCGGGCCGCCCGTGGTGCTGCGCGAGCACCTGCGCGAGTTTTTGCAGCGCATCGGTCTGCGATTCGAGCACGCGCTCTTCCTGCAACAGCACGCGGCCGTCCGCCGTGCGGATGCACAGATGCCCGTCGCTGCGACCGATGCCCTCGGCCGCGCCGGCGAGCAGCAGCACTTCGTCGTCGCTTGCGTTGTCACCCGGATCGTGACCGCTCGCGCCGGCCTGCCGCGCGAACAGCCCGAACTTCAGCGATGACGAGCCGCTGTTGAGCACCAGCACCGCTTGCGCCTGAGCTTGCGCTTCGGTTTGAGTTTGAGTTTGAGTCTGCCGCCGGGCATCACTGGGGTTGTGCATGGCGTCCTCGCTCAACCTTTCCACGTCCAGTTGCGGATTTCCTCCTTGTCGATGCCCTCGGCGTGCGCGTACGCGAGATGCTCGATCACCTGGCCGCGCAGCCATTCCTTCGTGTGATCGCCGACGCCGCGCAGCGACGGCACGCGGTCGATCACGTCGATCGCGAGCGTGAAGCGGTCGACCCCGTTGACGATCGCGAGCTCGAGCGGCGTGTTGATGTTGCCCTGCTCGCGATAGCCGTGCACGTGCATGTTGCCGTGATTGTGGCGGTTGTACGTGAGCTTGTGCACCAGCGCCGAATACGAATGGAAGTTGAAAATCACCGGCTTGTCGGTGGTGAACAGCGAATCGAAGTCGCGATCCGACAGCCCATGCGGATGCGCGCGCTCGGGCAGCAGGCGGAACAGATCGACCACGTTGACGAAGCGGATCTTCAGCGTCGGGAAACGCTCCTTGAGGATCTGCACGGCGGCGAGCGCTTCCATCGTCGCGATGTCGCCCGCGCACGCCATCACCACGTCCGGCTCGACACCCTGATCGGTCGATGCCCAGTCCCAGATGCCGATGCCCTTGGTGCAATGCGTGACGGCCGCGTTCATGTCGAGATACTGCAGATGCGGCTGCTTGTCCGACACGATCACGTTCACGTAGTCGCGCGAACGCAGGCAGTGATCGGCGACGCTCAGCAGGCAGTTGCCGTCGGGCGGCAGATAGATGCGCACCACGTCCGGGCTCTTGTTGGTGACCACGTCGAGAAAACCGGGGTCCTGGTGCGTGAAGCCGTTGTGATCCTGCCGCCATACCAGCGACGTGATCAGCAGATTCAGCGATGGCACCGGCTGGCGCCAGTCGAGTTCGCGCTTGGCTTTTTCGAGCCACTTCGCGTGCTGGTTGAACATCGAGTCGATCACGTGGACGAACGCTTCGTAGGTGGCGAACAGGCCGTGACGGCCGGTCAGCACATAGCCCTCGAACCAGCCTTCGAGCGTGTGCTCGCTGAGCATCTCCATCACGCGGCCATCGGCCGCGAGGTAGCCGCCGTCGGCGTCGCTGGGTTCGAATTCGGCGAGCCAGGTTTTCGGCGATGCTTCGTAGACCGCGTGCAGCTTGTTGCTGGCGGTTTCGTCGGGGCCGAACAGCCGGAACGTCGACATGTTGTTGCGCATCACGTCGCGCAGGAACGTGCCGAGCACCGCGGTCGGCGACGTGTACGAAGCCGCCGGCTTCTTCACCGCGACCGCGTAATCGCGAAACGGCGGCAGGTCGAGCGCCTTGCACAGCAGCCCGCCGTTCGCATGCGGATTCGCGCTGATACGCCGCGCGCCTTCAGGAGCGAGCGTGCGCAGCTCTTCGACGAGCCGGCCCTTGTCGTCGAACAGCGTCTCGGGCCCGTAGCCGCGCAGCCAGTCCTCGACGATCTTCAGGCTCTTGCGATTGGTCGCCGGATCGAGCACCGGCACCTGATGCGCGCGCCACGAGCCCTCCACCTTATGACCGTCGACTTCCTTCGGCCCGGTCCAGCCCTTCGGCGAGCGCAGCACGATCATCGGCCAGCGCGGCCGCGTGGCGTCGTTATTCCGGCGCGCATGCTGCTGGATCGCGCGGATTTCGCCGATGCACTGTTCGAGCGTCGCGGCCATCTGCTGATGCATCGTCGCGGGATTGTCGCCCTCGACGAAATACGGCTTGTGCCCGTAGCCGACCATCAGCGCTTCGAGCTCCTCGCGCGGAATGCGCGCCAGCAGCGTTGGATTGGCGATCTTGTAGCCGTTCAGATGCAGCACCGGCAGCACCGCGCCGTCGCGGATCGGATTGATGAATTTGTTCGAATGCCAGGAGGTGGCGAGCGGACCGGTTTCCGCTTCCCCATCGCCGATCATCACGGTGACGATCAGCTCGGGGTTGTCGAACGCGGCGCCGTAACCGTGCGACAGACAGTAGCCGAGTTCGCCGCCTTCGTGAATCGAGCCCGGCGTCTCCGGCGTGCAGTGCGAACCGATGCCGCCCGGAAACGAGAACTGCCTGAAAAAGCGTCGCATGCCGGCTTCGTCCTCGCTGCGATCCGGATAGACCTCGGAATAATGGCCCTCCAGATAGCAGTGCGCGAGACTCGCGGGCGCACCGTGACCGGGGCCGGACAGGAAGATCATGTCGAGATCGAGCTGGCGGATCAGCCGGTTCAGATGCACGAGCACGAAGCTCTGCCCGGCGTCCGAGCCCCAATGGCCGAGCAGCCGGTTCTTGATGTGCTCGGGTTGCAGCGGCTCGCGCAGCAGCGGGTTGTCGCGCAGATAGATCATGCCGACCGACAGATAGTTGCACGCGCGCCAGTAGCGATCCATGTTACGCAGCGTGTCGGGGTCCAGAACTTGCGGCGGGGCGGATTGCGAACTTGCTTCGGCCATGATGTCACTCCTCGAAAAGGACTGTCAGGCAGGTTGGCGGGTGTTGCGAAGCTTCGTGTGGCGGATGTGGCTGGTGCAGTTGATAACGCTGGTGTGGTGTTCGCCGCGGCGATGGTTCGCGAGGCGGCTGGCACGCGCTTCATTGCATGCGGGACGCGCGATGGTGTTGTGACCGGGCGCTGTCATATGACGCTGTCATGAGCAATGCGCGCAGACATGGATGACGCGACGGAACGTGGGACGCTGAGCGACCGCGTTCGTCTGGGATGTGACCGGTCCGGCGCGGCATGGTTCGTTGCAAACTGAACGAAGCGGGAACAAAGCGGGGACGAAGTAGAAACGAAGCCGCCACGTGTCGGTCGAACCTGTCAGGCTGCGCAACCGGCAGCGCCCTGCGCGACTTCCCCGCAGTATCGCGCGCGACCGGCGGCATTCGTACTGTATTGCCACTGCGCGCGGGGTTTTCCGTTCCCTCCCTTCTCTCTGGTCAACGGCCGCCATGTCGACATCTCCCAGTTTGCTCAAGGTGCTCATCGTCCTGATTCTGACGCTCGTGTTGCTGTGCGTGGCAATCGCCGTGCCGCTCGGCATCTTCGGGCTGCTGGTCAAGCTGTTCGGCCACGCCTGGCGCGGCGGCGCGCTCGCCGGTGTGCGCAGTGCGCGGACGGGCACGCCGCGAAATGTGTATGCTCGCTGAAAGACCGGATGCGGCGCGAGTGCTGCATCGTTCACCGATCGCAAGGAGATTCCATTGACCGATTCCACCGATAACACGTCCTCGTCACAGTCATCCAACCCCGACCTGCAGGCGCTCGCGCAGGAAGTCTTCGATCTCGCGCGACGCGGCGACGCGACGATGCTCGCCGCCGTGATCGAAAAAGGCGTGCCGCCGAATCTGCGCAACGAGCGCGGCGATAGTCTCGTGATGCTCGCGAGCTACCACGGCCACGCGGACGCGGTGCGCGCACTGCTCGACCAGGGCGCCGACCCGAACCTGCGCAACGACGCCGGCCAGACGCCGATCGCGGGCGCCGCGTTCAAGGGTTTCGACAAGGTGATCGAAGCCCTGCTCGCGCATGGCGCCGACGTCGAAGGCGCGTCGCCCGACGGCCGCACCGCGCTGATGGTCGCGGCGATGTTCAACCGCACCGCGATCGTCGATCTGCTGCTCGCGCACGGCGCCAATCCGCAGGCGCGCGACGCCAACGGCGTCAGTGCCGCCGATGCCGCCGCGCGGATGGGCGCGGGCGACACCCAGGCGCGGCTGAAGTCGCTGGGAGCGTGAAACGGTGAAGCAGCGCGTTGCGTGCTTGCCGCTCATACGTCGGCTGCGGCCGGTTGCGGCCAGCGTCGTGTGCGCAGCGCGCTGCATCGGCCGATGCTTCAGCGTGCATGTCGAGTACAGAGTCTGAGTAGCGCGCCGCGCGCGACCTCGATACCGCATCTTGCGTACCCGCGCAGGCGAACGCCGCTACTTCGCCTGCGCGCCGCGCAACAATCCGTCGATGTCGATCTGCGCCAGGTCGCCGATCCGCTCGACCGTCACATCGGCGGGCGGATTGCTCGCGATCTCCTTCGGATCGAACGCATAGTGTCCCTGGCGCGGAAACACGGTCGTCAGTCCCGCGCCCCAGGCCTTCTTCATCGCGTGCAGAATCCGCAGCTTGTCGTCCACCATCACGTAATGGCGCGCCGGATAGCACTCCATCACCTGATCGAGCATCAATTCCTTGTGGATGTAGATCAGCACGCGCCCGTCGACTTCGTCCCATAGCCCCGAGCGCGCAATCTTGCGCGGCTGGAACACGACGTCGCCATCGGACAGGATCACCGTCGGCCCGCGCTTGCCGAGATGCCGCAGCGCATCGAGCGCGCCCGGATAGAGGCGGTTCGCAAACGGATACTCGATCAGGAACGACGACATCAGCAACAGATGCGTGTCGCGCGGATGCTCGATCCGGTAGCGCTGTAACGCGCCAAGGTAATCCGCGTAGCCGAGTTCGGCGCGCAGGTTCTCGAAGATTTCCCAGTAGCGCGCGCTGTTCTGCTCGCCGAACTGATGCACCATGTGCGCGCGCAGATCCTGCAGCACGTGATCGTTGTCGAGCAGCGTGTTGTCGCAATCGAACAGAAACACGACGTCGTGCGGCGTGGCGGAGGTAACTGGCATCGTGGCTCCTTGTGACGGTGCGCGGGGACGGTGGCGGGCGCGGCGGTGCGCTGTGATGCGCGACGTTCAGGCGGCGCTGCCGGTTTCGAACGCTTCGGGCGTTTCGGGCTCCGTTCCCGGGTGTAGAGGATCGTGGTGGCGTGAGTCGTCGTCTTTCGCTGGCGGCTCGCGTAGCGTGGCTCTGAATGCTGCGGGTGTCGCCGCCAGCGTTGCCAGTGTTGCCGGTTTCCCGGCGCGACTGCTATGGTTGGCGTAAGCGGTGGCCTACTCGGCCGACATAGGCGCCGCCGCATGCAGCCCGCGGCGAGCCCACGCAAGACTTACCCGCCTGTCGGCGTCGCCGGCTTTTCCGCGTGACCGCCGAAATCGTGCCGCATCGCCGACAGCACGCGATTCGCGAAATCCGCGTCGCCGCGCGAGCTGAAGCGCGCGAACAGCGCGGCGCTCAGCACCGGCGTGGGCACGCCTTCATCGATTGCCGCCGCGACGGTCCAGCGCCCCTCGCCCGAATCGGACACGCGGCCGGTGTAATTCTTCAGCTCCGCATCGCTCGCGAGCGAACCGGCGATCAGATCGAGCAGCCACGAGCCGATCACGCTGCCGCGTCGCCATACCTCGGCGATATCGGCGAGATTCAGATCGTACTGATACAGCTCCGGCCGACGCAGCGGCGACGTTTCCGCATCGACTTCGCGCGCATGCTGCCCGGCGTCGGCGTGGCGCAGTACGTTCAGGCCCTCGGCATAGGCCGCCATCAGGCCATACTCGATGCCGTTATGGACCATCTTCACGAAGTGGCCCGCGCCTTGCGGGCCGCAATGCAGGAAGCCCTGCTCGGCGGTGCTGGTGCTGTTCGTACCGCTCGTACCCGCGCCGCGGCCGGGTGTCGGCTCTGCCGCGCCGACGCCCGGCGCGAGCGTCGAGAAGATCGGTTCGAGCCGCTTCACGACGTCGGCCTCGCCGCCGATCATCAGGCAATAGCCGCGCTCTCTACCCGCGACGCCGCCGCTCGTGCCGACGTCCACATAGTGAAGCTGGCGCGCGCCGAGTTGCTGGCCGCGGCGGATGTCGTCGTGATAGTAGGAGTTGCCGCCGTCGATCACGATGTCGCCCGGTTCGAGCAGCGGCACGAGCTGATCGAGCGTCGCGTCGACCACGGCGGCGGGCACCATCAGCCAGACGGCGCGCGGCTTGTCGAGTTGCGCGACGAGGTCGTCGAGCGAACTCGCGCCGGCCACGCCCTCCTGCTTCAACCGGTCGACCGCCGCCGGCTGCACGTCGTAGGCAATGCACTGCTGACCGCCCTTCGTCAGACGCCGCACCATGTCGGCGCCCATCCGTCCCAATCCAATCATGCCTAGCTGCATAACTCGCTCCGGAAGATGCTGCGTTGCGCTGTCCGATGCTCTGGTCGTCGTGGTGCGGCGGCGTGGCGATGTGCGCGGGGCTGATGTGGTCCGTGGTGGGCCACCGTGGCCTGTTCTCGCGGGATCTCTTCGTCTTCGTTACGAAGCACCGCTAACGGCGGTGGATGACGGATGACCGTGCTGCGTGGTCTTCGCGGTTACCTGTCGTCGCGATGTCGGCCACTCGGGCCATTCCTTCGCTTTGCATCGAGCGCCCGCCCGATTCGGCGTAGCTGCCCTTAAGCATAGGCGCTGCGAAGCGATGCTCGCCGGATGTGTCGCAAGAAGCCGCACTTTTTGCAGAGGCGCGGGGCGGCGTAAAGTTCCACATGCTTCTGTCGAGGCGCGGTCGGCTCCATCACTCGCCGCGCTCGGGCACCCGTCCGCCTTTGCGCGCCCGCAGCCTCGCGTATTGCTCCGCCGTGAAGCGCTTCACCGCGCGCCACATCAGCGGATAGCGATAGCCGGGCACCGCGAACAGCACCAGCGCGCACAGCGCGAGCAGCCCGCAGAACAGGAACGTGCCGCGATAGCTGAAGGCCTGCACCAGCAGCCCCGACAGCACGCCCGACAGGATCGAGCCGACCCGCGCCGCGTTGAAGAACAGCGCGGTCGCGCGACCCGGCGAATGCGGCATCAGATCCTGCACGTAGGTCATGCCGAGGCACGAGGTCACCGCGACCACGAATGCGTTGAGCATCTGCATCGGGATCAGCATGCCGACGTTGCCCGCCAGCGACATCGCGACGAAGTACACCGCATGCACGGCCGCGCACGCGGCGAGCCAGTTCGGCTTATGCAGCGACGACGACTTCGCGCCGAGCGCGAGCATCATCGGGATTTCGGTCAGCGCGCCGAGGCCGAGCATCACGGAGACGTCCAGATGCGTACCGTTCAGCCCATGCACGATATAGAGCGGTAGCACGATCATCGTCGCGTTCGCGGCGAGGCCGAGCAAGGTCAGCGCGGTCACCGAGCGCATGATGTCGTTGGCCGATGCGCTCGGCAGCGTTTCGTGCGCATCCTCGCCGGGTTGCCGCAGCGGCGGCACTGTGATCGATGCCGACGGTTCGGCGGCCGTGTCCTCGACCGTGTGATCGCCGAGATGGCCCTGCGGCTCGCGCATGCGCCAGACAATGAAGCCGCACGCGGCGAAGCTCGCGGCCGCGAACAGGAACAGGCCCGTGAAGCTCGTGGCGGCGAGCACCAGCGCGCCGACCGACGGCCCGAACACCCACGCGGCCGACAGGATCGTGCGCAGCGTCGCGCTCGCGAACACGCGCTCGGCGGGATTCGGCGCCGGCAGCGCCGCGCGGCTGAACGAGAACACCATCGAGATCGCCGAGCCGCCCGCGCCGATGAAGACGATGCCGACCGCCAGCAGCAGGCGGTAATCGCGCACCACGCACAGACACAGATAGCCGAGCGTGGCGGCGACGAGCGCCGCCAGCAGCAACGGCCGATGCTGTCCGCTGCGATCGCTCCAGCGGCCTGCGAGCGTACTCGCGAGCACGCCGCTCGCGGCGATCAGCGTCATGAATATGCCGAGCCGTAACGGCGTCATGCCAGCGCGTTCGATGCCGAATAGCGACAGATACGGAGCGGTGAACGACATCGCCACGCCGAGCATGAGGGTGGCGGCGGCCAGCGGCTTGAAGCCAGGGATGCGAAGCAGGTCGAAAAAACGCGCAGTTTTCAACACGGGGCGGAGGGTCTGGTGGAGCGAGCCTGAACGCGGCAGCAGGCGCCCGGAGGTGCCTGAAGATGCGAGAGGCGCCGGTGGTTCGGGGCCGGAACGACCGGGGCATTATCGACCGGAAGGGAGGCGCGCGTAAAGGTTGAGCGGAGTTGACCAGATGTTGTGGACCCCTGGACGGGGTGGGGTTTTCTTTGTTTCTTTGCTTTTGTTGGCCTTTCCTTGATTTGTAGCCGGTCTTTGCACTGATGCCAAAGCGTCGGCGCAGCTCACGCCGGTTGGCGCCTTCCTGCAAAGCCAGATGAACGAATTCCAGACGCAGGTTCATGGTGTCTCCCGGGTTCCAGGGCATGAACGGCTCCAGGCGACTCACTCGCCCGATGTGTTACCCATGTCCCCGCACACCTGTTACCCATGTCTCCGGTCCATACACAGCAGGCAAAGAAAGTAGGTACCGCCCCGCACAGGGGCGTAATAAGCGTAAACCCTTATCTCTTGCAAGCCTTGCCCCATAAGGCTTTCAGCCGTTGGGTCGGTTGCAGCGTCCGCTAAAACGCGTCGTGTGGGGAGCCAGTGGGGAAGTTGCGGAAGCTTTGCGCTCACGCGACTTGCCCAGGCGCTCGCAGCCCCGCACGCGCCGGACGGGCTCCGCTGAAGAAGTCACACCAAAGGAGACGCGATCATGATCCACACACGGCCAATGGACGCATCCGACAAGGAGAGCAACGAAGAACCGGAGACGGACGCAACAGAAGCTCTCGCCCGCACAGTCTTCACCAGGCTGCTGATGGTCGCGCGCTACCGCCGCCCTCGAAGGGCGCGAGATTGCCTACCGTGCCGTGCTGCATACGCTGCAAACGATGTTTAAGAAGCGAGAGCAGCAAGCTCGCCGACACGATCCCAAACCGTTAGCCGTGGATGGTGCCGTGGTCCCCGAGCGCGATAAGCCTGCACCCGCAGGCAGTACGATGGCCGTGCATGGCGAACTTCCTGCCGTCAACATCCGTCGCGAGGTCGGAGCCTTCGATGATCGGATTCGTGCCGTGCTCCGGGCACGTTACCAGATCACCCACGCGCGCTGCCTTGCGCCCGAGAATGTCCATCGTGTCGGAGCCGGAGATGATGAGTCCGCCGTGGGTGGTCTTGTCACCTACGCAAGCAATTGAGGTCATGTTTCTGTTTCGTTTATTGAATGTACAACGCCCATGAACGGGGCGTCGTGGTTTGAGTTGTATTAGCCGGTACTCGACCGGTCAGACAATGTCAGTGGAGATGTCACCTGTTCCCGACCAAGGGAATGATTCTCCGGGGCGAGTCGACCCTGTCCAAGAAACCCAAGCGGTTCAGTACTGCTGCAGGATGTACGGAGCGGCCGCCAAGTTAAGCACCTGAAGCGCGCTATTAAAACTGTATCGCTCTAATCTGCAGGTACGCCTCAATTTGTAGCCTCGGCGGATGCGAAGGCTTTATAGGCATCCGTCTTTTCGTACTCTTTAACCTCTTTTTCAGCTAGCTCTTTGAATTTCGAAGTCGAGTAGGTATGCTTGAAACTCCCGTCTGAAGAAAAAATGGTAAGCGTACCCTGCTTTGCCTGAATCAAAGCTTCAGTTATAGCATGAGGTCCAATCACCCCCATCATTCCTTTGCCCGCCATACCATACTCGCATTGTTTAACCATAGGTGCCGACGTTCCATTGATTAGAAGCGTGCTGGTGGTTGCTTCCATCCAAAGATTATTACATCTGTGAACGGGTTTGTCCAAGAACACCATGTCCATTTGTAGCCCAAGCGGATCTTTCCTAAAGGTAACGACTAGCTCTGTTTTTCCATCAGTAGAAGCTACTGCAATGGCTTTTTCCTCTTTTTTAGAATCTCCTCCTACCACACTCCAACCATCTAAATTGCTAGCGCCAGCTTTATACCTTGGCACATCTTCAGCGGTTGCAACCGAGCAATTAGAATCCACAAAAAAAACGGCCAATGCCAATACCGATCCGACCGAAAATTTCCTCAAAACCGTCATGACTAATCCTCCAGATTAATAAAATTCGCATGAAAACCATTTTTCAGATATACATTCAGAATATTTTTCTATATATCCGAAAAACTGATTTTATAATTTTTCAAGTTTCCAATTAAATTTTCTTTAGTTCAATCAAAAATATGCTCTCTTCTTTAATTGGGCCGCATCCATTCAATTATCCGATACACCACCGCGCCCGCAGTAGCCTTTCATGCCCTCGGAACACATCGACCGGTGGTTAGGTACAGAGGCGTTCTTCAGGACCGGACAGCGCGTCAATGTCTCGGTTGACTACATCCGGCAATGCCTCACCGTTACCCCCGAATACGACTATGCCGCCATAAAGCGCGAGAGCGAAGCGTTTGCCATCGAACGCAAGGTCGCCAATGACGAACTGCGCAAGGTATGGCGCGCGCAGACGGATAACTACAGGCGCGTGACCATTACCACCGGGTAGAAGAACGAAGGGCCGCGTTTTTGCGACCCTTGTTGCATGCATCAGTTGAAGACATCAAAGCTGCTACGCCTCAGGCAGCTTCAACGATTCAACCCACTTGTTCGGTACGCCAGCGAAATGGTCGCACAAGCGGTCCTCAATGTGCTCGGCCTCCCAGCCCGCAGCGCTTTCTAGGCCAATGCAGTCCTCTCTAGAAGAGGGAGTAATTTTCCCTCCGTGATAGATCGAGAACCGCTTGGCTAACATGTCGTAGACAAAAAATCTAGGTTCAGCCTTCAACGGCTCTTCTAGCGGAATATTGCCAACCACTTCCCATCTGTCCGATTTGATAGCACGGTACATGACCCCAATCATAAACAGAACAGATGAGCCAGTAACCACATCCGCCTTCATTGCTTCCGTTGACTGAAGATCGTAAAACGCCATCAACGGCTCTGGCAAAACCCTGCCATACCCGAAACGCCCATTACCAAGATCGATCTTCACCACATCGCCGACCTTGCCTCGTCCTCTTACTTTCGCCATTTCTTCACTCGTATGGAATTTCTGCTTTCGGATTTGGAATCATGCCATGTGGAAGATTCGCTCCACCTCCACCGCCAACTGCACCAAACTCTGCTTCCGCAGCTTCCATGAAAGTTGACAGTTTAGGATTGCTCGGCGAAATTCCGTTGATTGCATTGCCTGACGTACCGCCCATCGATCGCGCTCCACCGTTCGCTTCGATCATTGCCTGTTCCCGGCCACGGATAGCGCAGCGATTCGCTGATGATTGGTCGAGTCTCGCCGGGCCATAGCCTTGAGACGTCATGTGATGATCCCGATCTCGCGCAAGAATGTTTTGCAGCGGATCTCCATCGCCACTAGTTCGCCCTGTATAAACCTGCCCCCTTACAGGATTGGTCTTCGTGTACGTCTGGTAAGACTTTTCCAGCCCGAACGGGTCAACCCAGCCAACCGGATTGGGCGCATACGCATAAACATTGATCCCGCCAGCGAGCCCAATCGGATCTTTGCTAATAAACCGCCCTGTCCCCGGATCATAGTACCTGTACCGGTCATAGTGCAGCCCCGTCTCATCATCGCAATACTGCCCCTGGAAACGCAGCGCGTTAGCCGTGCCCACCGGATCCGGCCGCTCCCTCCACGTATCCTTCCACCCACCCCACGCCCTGTACCGCGCGAGCCACACCACCTTGCCCGACTCATCCGTCAGCTCCTGCGGCGTCCCCAGGTGATCGTTCTGGTAGAACAGCGTCGCATGGCGGGTCGTCGCCGGCATCTGCACGAAACGTCCATCGGTCCCGGTCGCCAGATACGCGGGCTCGACCATCGACTCATCCAGCCGCGCGAGCGGCACGAACGACCCCGGCTCATGCAGGTAGATCGACGCCGCCCGCCACTGATGCCTGTCATCCAGCGTATGCATGCGCTGCGCGACCGGCAGTGAATACGGGTCTTGCGCATCCTCACGCACCAGCCGCGCCGCGCGGTACTGATACGGACGGAACTCGCCGGTACGCCGCGGCGGCTCATGGAAGCGTTCCTCCATCAGCAGCACGTCGCCGTCCCACGTGAACACTGTGCGATCGATGCCACCGCCGGGCCGCTCCACCTCTTTCAGCGTGCGCCGCCCGAACGCGTCATAGCGGAACCGCACGACCCGCTCCGCACGCGCAGCGGTACGGCCCGCTCCCTCCGCATCAGACGCCCTCGCATAACAGCTCGCCTCCTCAAGCCGGTTCGCCGCATCATGCCGATACACCCACGTCCGCCCATCCGGTTCAACGCGCCGGCCCAGATTGCCCCGTGCGTCGTAGTCGTAGCGCGTCCGGTTCAGTCCGACCAGCACATTGCCGATGCACCGCAGCAGCGACCGCTTCCACTCATCCAGCTTCGCCGCGTCGTCCGAGCCACGTTTGTTGTGCCGCAGCGGCGGATACTGTTCATCAGGATGCGCGCGCAGCCACGCCGTATCCTCCGCCGATTTCCGCGCAAACCGCTCCGCCTTTTCCTGCGGCGTCTCGACGACCGGCGGCGGCGTCATCTTCTCCGCATCCACCGGATTGCCCGCCGGATCGAACGCAAAGATTTCCGTCAGGTCCGGCGTCACCGATTTCAGCAACCGGCCCACCGGGTCGTAGGTGTAGCCGGTCACGCCGCGCGTGCGGTCCTCGATACGCGTCAGGTGCCCCGCCGCGCTGTACTGCAGACGCCGCTCCGCGATCCGCTCGTGCGGGCCCGTCGCGCTCGCGGGCTTCACCACGAAGCGCGTCAGCCGTCCGGCCGGATCGTATTCGCGCTGCTGGCTGAACGCGGCATGCGTGCGCCCGGTTTCGCGGTGCAGCCAGACCAGTTCAATGGAGCTCTCCGGACGATGGATCGAGCACGCCGGCTTTGAAGCAGGGCAGCGCGTAAGAATCACCGTCGAATACGGCCGCCTCACCATCACCGCCGAATAAACGTACGAAGGGCCGCATGCGGCCCTTCGTCTACATGTCAACTATCTCCATTGAGATAGGCGGATATCTTGCATATGAACGCTGAGGTTGCCGTTAGCTTTGCTTCCGTTTCTCCTTGTACAACAACTTCCAGTGCGCCGTCTACGCTCTCCGACACTGTCAGGTTGCACCTATTGCCTCGTCCAAACTTGACCAGTTCGACAGAAAGTAATGGACCGAACGAAAGCTCTACCTGGACCGTGTTGAACTTTTCCCATTTCACGGGTGGATTCTTGGGAAACTCCTGCAAATCCAGTGTCAGAAGCACACTCGGCCCATTCCAGTCGAACTGCAGTCGCTGAAGATTTACCTCATCAAATTTAGGCAGATGGCCATAGATCTGACGCAACCCTTCGGGATTGTCTAGAAAGCATGTATCGGAAATCATTTTCTATTCAGAACGGGTAATGAGCCTAGGTCCCATCAACTGAACCCGTCTTCGTGTTGCTGATTGGCCTTACATTGAAATGCGGCCCCTGATTTCCAACTCCACCTTCACCGAAGTCGTGTCCGGCTCCGTGATCCTGAATCACAACGACAGTTCCATCTGAACGAGTGTATTGATATTCACGGGTAAGAACTCGTTTGTTACCGCATATCACCTGGCAACCCTTGCTGGTCATTGGTACGTGAGTGATTGAATCAGGCTGCTGAGACATCGGAATCCCTGCGTCACGTTTGGCCTGTCTGAAGGCGCCATTACGCCCCATCAACCCCAGCGGATCAATCCAGCCAACCGGATTGGGCGCATACGCATAAACTTTTTATCCGGATGCACCCGCCCCGCGCATCGACCGCTTTCCCCTGTCCGGCAAGCCTTCCAGCAGAACCGCACACCCTGGCGCAGATTTTTTCCCAGACGCGATTCTCTCCCGCGGCGTATCTCTTAACAACCTCAGCCCACCGGGTTTGACGGCTCCCGAAGGGAGACGGCAAACCCGGCGGAACAGGACCGTGCTGAACCACGTTCCTGCGTCCTGCTTATGCGGCGCTTCGTATGCTTAGGACTAGATAAATTCCACATCGATCCGATCGACCCGGATCGAAACCATCTTCCCATCCAAATACCCGAAATCGCTCAGAAATATTTCGTCAAAAAATTTAATTCCCGCGTCAAGAATTCCATCAGAAAGCAAACCTGTAATGACATAGGAGAAACTGTTTTCGATCTGACGCAATGATGCTTTCTTATCGTCCGACTCGTGAAGATCGTAATCGTTGAAGATAGCGAGCGTCAGTACTACCGGGTATGTTTCGCTCTCCTTTAGCGCATAAGGACAGACACCAGCAAAACATACGATCTCTACTCCATCGATTAGTAGTGTAACTTCCTCTTCGACAAGATCGCCGATCTTTTCGATTTTTGCCTTAACCACACCTTCCTCCTTGAGAGCTAATCGTTTTGTCCTTCGGATCGCCGTTAAGTGTCTTCCAGAAATATTTTCCGCTCTTTGTGTGGATTGTAGTTATATCCCCATCTGAATTTGTCCCAACAAATGCAAATTTAGAGTCGCCGCGAGACGTATTTCCCATGTATTGAACATACCCGGTTCGCAATTCGCCCTTGTGCTGATACTGGACCTGATCGCCATTTTTAATCACGCCATGTCCGATGTCTAAATATTCATCGGCACTTTTTGCGCCGAATTCGGCACCGTGCTTCTCAAAGTGACCTTGCAGCTTTTCTAATGATCCGAACTTCGGACATAGTCCGAACGGATCAATCCACGATATCGGATTGGGCGCATACGCATAGACGTTGATCCCGCCTGCCAGCCCTATCGGATCCTTCGATATGAACCGTCCGCTTTGTGGATCATAGTACAGGTGCCAATTGTAGTGAAGGCCCGATTTAGTCGTCAGCGCCTACACAGATCGGAGACCATCCAAGAATTGATCGAACGTGTCACACACGAAAAACTTCTCCTTGGTGTCGGCTGTAATTTGAAACACTGATCCGAAGCCAGAGGGCTCTGTCGAGATATAAAAGATGTTACTTCCTTGGTCATACGCAAACGGGATTGCGTTCGACAAACCGAAATCCTCTGCCAAATCTTTCTTCACGACCTCAATCGTCAAAGCGCCATATTTCAGCGGAAAAAAGCCATGAAAGGGGAAGACATAGTCCCGCCCTGACACCTCTTCCACGTCTACCGGATAACCTCCGTTGTGCGCGAGGTAGTGCCGTCTAAACGATTCAGGCAAATCGATCTGCATGGCATGCTCGAATTCACTGATGTCAGTGTCCGTCACAGTCTGATTAGTGTCCTCATACTGCATACTCACCTTCTGCATGGATGTGTGTAGGTTTGACCAGTTGCGGCCTGATACTGACTCACACCACCAACGTGTGGAACACCAGTATGAGCTTCCTGCTTCACGAGTTGCATAGTTCCAGTGTTCGTCTCCGTATCATAGTCATCGACATGATGCCAAACATAGCCACGCGGAGTCGACTTTTGTCCTAACGCTGCCATAGATCCATTCTGGAAATCCGTCCCGTAGTCGCCAGAGTAAGTGACGGTTTGTATGGGGTTCACTCCCGGCTTGTTGTAAAGAGCGTTACTACCGGTATAGTCCAGGCCGCCGTTGGCATTTCTAGTTACTCCGGTGAAACCACGATCAGCGAGTTTCTGGAGCGGACATGTCGCCAGACCCAGTGGATCAATCCAACCTATGGGGTTGGGACCGTATTGATAAACGTACAAAGGGCCGCGTCAGCGGCCCTTGCTTATTTCATGATGTACTGCGCCCAGCCCAGTGATTCTATTTCGCATTCATCGGGAGCTTCGACCATGCCAAACTTCCCTTGAGTTCCTGTTCCATTGGCAATAGCGTCTGGACTTGTCCATTCCGTCTCGCACTCATCGCAGCAAAGAAACAGTTCGCCGCTTGCTTTATCTTTTACAACCTCAACCCAGCCCTGGTTACATACCGGGCACCACTTGACCTTATGCTCGTAGCTCATCTTAGTTTCCTGCGGATGGGTATCCGGTAATTATCTTGTTTGTTCCAGCCTGAGTAACCACGGTAACGTAATTAAGATTTTGTCCTTGTCCTGCATACCCGCCCGCGTAACCAGAATTCTGGCTTGGGATATGATAAATATCTACACTCCCGTCGTTTATCGGCTGAATGTTTCCCTTCGAGTTCCAGACATCATTGATCTTGCTTGTGGGATCTCCATAAAACACTCCATGATCCTTTTTCTGCAAATCATTGACGCCGTGCTTATTAACGTGCGTGCACCGGCATTCGCCCTTCTTGCTGACGATACTCCAGTCCAATGTATTAGGAGTTAATCCAAGCGGATCAATCCAGCCAACCGGATTGGGCGCATAAGCATACGCGTTGACCCCACCGGCTAGTCCAATCGGATCTTTGCTGATGAACCGACCCGAGTGCGCATCGTAATACCGATGCCGGTTATAGGCGAGCCCCGTCTCCTCGTCATGATACTGCCCCTGGAACCGGATCCGGTTATCCGCGCCAACCGGATCGACGTTGCCGTACGGTGCACGCTTCACCCCACCCCACGCCTTATACCGCGCAAGCCACACCACCTTGCCCGACTCGTCCACCATCTCCTGCGGCGTGCCCAGGTGATCATTCTGGTAGAAGTAGGTTCCGTGCCGCGTCCTGGCCGCCACCTGCACGAAACGCCCGTCCGTACCCGTCGCGAGGAACGCCGGTTCCACCAGCTTCTCGTCAAGCCGCGCAAGCGGCACGAATGACCCCGGCTCGTGCAGGTAAAGCGACGCCGCCTGCCACTCGTGATGCCGCTCAAGCGTATGCATGCGCTGCGCGACCGGCAGCGAATACACATCTTCCGGCTCCTCGCGCACGATCTGCGCCCTGCGGAACTCCAGCCCGCGATACACATGCTCGCGCTTCACCGGCAGCCGGAAGCGCTCCTCCATCAGCAGCACATCGCCGTCCCACGTGAAGAACGTGCGCTCGATCCCGCCATCCGGTCGCGTCACCTTCTTCTTCGTGCGTCGACCGAACGCATCGTACGCAAAACTCACTTCCAGCAGCGGCCGCACACCACCACCCGCCACCGGTTCCCTACGCGCCAGCTCATCCGCCTCAGGCGGCTTCGCATAGCGCTTCGCTTCGATCAGCCGGTTCGCTGCGTCGTACCGGTACAGCCACGTCGTGCCGTCCGGCTCGACCCGCCGCACGAGGTTGCCATGCGCATCGTGTGCATAGCGTGTGCGGTTCAGTTCCTTCAGCACGTTGCCGATGCACTTCGGCAGCGACGCCTCCCATGCGTCCAGCCTGCGCCTGTCCTCCACGCCCCGCCTGTTGTAACGCAGCGGTGGATATTTCTCGCCAGGATTCGCCCGCAGCCATGCGGCGTCCTCGGCACGCTCCCGCGCGGCACGCGACGCCTGTTCCTCCGGCGTCTCGACCTCCGGCCTCGGCGGTACCGTCTCCGGGTCAACCGGATTGCCTGCCCGGTCGAACGCAAAGACTTCGGTCAGGTCCGGCGTCACGGACTTCAGCAGCCGACCGACCGGATCATAGGTGTAATCCGTCGCACCGCGCGCGTGGTCATCGATACGCGTGAGGTGGCCCGCTGCGCTGTAATGCAGCCGCCGCTCGGCAATGCGCTCATGCGCGCTGGCCGCGCCCATCTGCTTCACCGTGAACCGCGCCAGCCGCCCCATCGGATCGTATTCGCGCGTCTGGCTGAAAGCCGCATGCGTGCGACCCGTCTCGCGGTGCAGCCGGTCGCGCTCGAAGTCCACCAGCGGCGCGCCGTCGAGCAGCACGCCATGCACGTGCCCCGAGCCATAGCGCAGCCAGTCGACGGTGCGCGTGT
>NZ_JABBFZ010000002.1 GCF_012927125.1 Paraburkholderia antibiotica | reverse complement strand
ATGGAACCGCTCGGCTATATCCCGCCCGCCGAGGCTGAGGCAAACTACTCCAGGCAACTCAGAAATGCCGATGACGTGCCCGCATTAACTTAAACCAACCGGCCTCCACCATTCCCGGTGCGGTTCAGTCTGGCGGGAAGAATGGGTAGGATCATGGGTAGGGGACGGCCCGTAACGGTGGGAGTCGCACCTGGCGGGGTTTTCCGGGCGGCGGTTGGCGTCTGCTGCCTTCCGCCAAATAAGCGTTCGGTTTTTCATTGACGCCTCTTCCGGCCACTAAAAAAAACACACCCACCCCAACTGGTGTAGGGTAGTCACGGCATCACCGACAGGAGAGCAACCATGTGCCGTTGGCTCGCTTATACCGGCAATCCGCTTCAGCTCGAAACCGTGCTGTTCAACGCCCGCCATTCGCTGATCGATCAGAGCCTGCATTCGCGGCTTGGTCACACTACCACCAATGGCGACGGTTTCGGCATCGGCTGGTACGGACATCCGACCGACATTCCATACCGCTATCGCTGCATTCAGCCCGCGTGGAGCGATCGCAATCTACGTGAGGCCGCGCGCGCGATTCGCTCGCCGCTGTTCGTCGCGCACGTGCGCGCGGCGACCGATACGCCATCGCAGGAAACCAACTGTCATCCGTTTCGCTATGGCCGGTGGCTGTTCGCGCACAATGGGCTGGTGCGCAATTATCCAGCGCTGCGCCGCGATCTGATGGTGGCGATCAAGCCCGATCTGTTTCCGTCCATCGAAGGCTCGACCGATTCCGAGGTGCTGTTTTTTCTCGCGCTGACTTTCGGGCTGGAGCTTGCGCCCGTCACTGCGCTCGAACGGATGGTCGCCTTCGTCGAAGCGACCGGCCGCGAGCATGGTGTCGACGAGCCGCTGAACATGACCGTGTGCGCGACCGACGGCGAGCAGATCATCGCCGTGCGTTATTCCAGCGAAGGACAATCGCGCTCGCTATTTCACAGCACGTCGTTTCATCATCTGCACGAGTTGTATCCCGACGATCCGCGCATCGAGATGGCCGGCGAGAACGCATTCCTCGTCCTGTCCGAGCCGCTGTCGGATTTGCCGGAGTGGTGGCAGGAGATTCCCGAGAGTACGGCGGTGGTCGCGCGCGGCGGCGAGATCGAGCAGTATGCGTTCAAGCCGCAACTGCAATGAACTGGGTGATCGGTTCGCTGCAAAGTGGCGGGCCGATCATTGCCGTCGTTCAAAAGAAGAGGGGGATTAAGCCAACGGCGGCAACAGCGCCGCCAGCAATCGCCGCAACTGCGCCGACTCGGCCGGTGTCAATCTCGCCGTGAGAATGCGCTCGACCTGTTCGACGCGCGGCCGCAAGGTCGCGAGCTGCTTCTTGCCGGCGCAGGTGAGAAACAGCACGTAACTGCGCTTGTCGACAGGATCGTCGTCGCGCTCGATCAGGCCATTGCGAACCATCCGCGCGACGAGATCGGCGATCGTCGAACGATCCACGTCGAGTTGGTCTCCGAGTTGCCGCTGACTGACGCCAGGCGTCCCGTGCAATACCTCGAGCGCCGCATACTGGACGCTCGTGATTTCCGCGGAGACTTCGCTGAGCCACACGGCTGCGTGGCGCTGTTGGGCGCGGCGCACCAGGCTGCCGGTAAATTGCGGGAGCGCGCCAGCGTCTTCAGGTTTGATCGGCAATTTCGGAGTGTCCGATTTCAGGTGGCGGATTTCGGGTGGTTCAACGCGCGCGAAGAATGGGCCGGAAGAAGGCGCTCAGCTCCTCATACGCGTTCAATGGAAGCACATGGGCCACGAACTGGTCGGGACGTACCACGACGAGTGCGCCACGTTCGCGATCGATGCCGCGCGCGTCGAAGATATCAGCCGTCGCGTCGCTCGTAAATGCCTTTTCGTAGTCGATGAGACCGTAGCGTCCTTTGCGCGGCAGCAGGAACGCGGGCAGGTCCTGCAGACGCACCTCGCGATGCGGCTGCTGCAACACGGCGCGCAGATCGATGACGCTGTCCGCGTCGGCGTCCTTCGGCGTGACGAGTCGCAGGATCGAATCGGGCGAAGTGTCGAGATGCTCGCACAGCGCATCGAACTCGCGGCGCGACGCATCGGCGAAAGCGTACAGGCGCCAGCGGCCGTCGGCTTGCGCCGCGTGGCCGAGGTGGAACGGCTTGGCATCCGCGAGACGCACGACCGGCGCCGAATGAAAGCGCACGCCGATCGTAAAGCCTTTCGCGAGCGCCTGATGCGTCGCTTCGCCGATCAACGCGCCCGGCCGGTAACGCGTGGCGATACCCGCGGTGTAGCGGCCGGCGCGCACGAAATACGCCTGCAATTCCGCGGGATCGACGCCGCCGGCTTCGGGGCGGTTCGGATCCTTCGGCGGCGCGGCCATCATCGCCGACCACTCCTTGTCGAAATCGATCAGCTCCTGCGCGATCGGCTGGCGTTCGTCCGAATACGTGCGCAGCAGGCTGACGTCGCTGCGTCCTTCCAGCACCGCGCCGAGCTTCCAGCCGAGATTGAAGCCGTCCTGCATCGACACGTTCATGCCCTGGCCGGCCTTGGCGCTATGCGTATGGCAGGCATCGCCGGCGATGAACACGCGCGGTTCGCGACGGTTGCCGTCGGCCGCGATCGCGTCGTCGAAGCGGTCGGTGAGGCGTTGGCCCACTTCGTACACCGAGAACCACGCGACTTCCTTCACGTCGAGCGTGTACGGATGGAGGATGCGCTGCGCCGTTTCGATGATGCGATCGACGGTGATCTGCTTGATGCTGTCGCGGTTCTCCGGCGTGACATCGCCGAGGTCGACGTAGAAGCGCACCAGGTAGCCGCCTTCACGCGGAATGATCAGCAGATTGCCCTTGCTCGCGGACTGGATCGCCGCTTTCAGACGGATGTCCGGGAAGTCGCTGACGGCCAGCGCATCCATCACGCCCCACGCGTGGTTCGCAGCGTCGCCGCGCAGCGTTTGTCCGATCGCGCCGCGCACACGGCTGCGCGCGCCGTCGCAACCGACCACGTAGCGCGCCCGCACGCTCACGGTCTGATCGTGCCGCGCCGGATCGGTCGGCCGCAACGTGACGAGCAGCGGATATTCATGGGTGTCGTCGCGCTGCACGTCGACGAATTCGAGTCCGTAGTCCGGCTCGACGCGTCGCGCGGAGCGGCGCATGTGATCGAGCAGATAGTCCTGCAAACGCGCCTGATTGACGATGACGTGCGGGAATTCCGACAGACCTGGTTCGGTGTCCAGAACACGTCCGGTGCGGTGGATCGCATCGCGGTTCTGCGCGTCGGGGCGCCAGAAAACAGTCTCATTGACCCAATAGGCTTCGCGCAGCAGACGGTCGCTCAGGCCGAACGCATTGAACATCTCGACGGTCCGGCACGCGACGCCATCCGCCTGGCCGAGCTGCAACGGTCCATCGCGACGCTCGACAATGCGCGTGCTGATCGACGGGAATTGCGACAGTTGCGCCGCGAGCACGAGTCCCGCAGGGCCGCTGCCGATGATCAGCACGTCGACCGTGTCGGGCATCTGCGCGGCATGCGTGCTGCTCGCGGCGGGTTCGATGGTGGGGTCGCCCACACGGAAACCGTTGAGATGAAACTGCATGACGTACTCCTCCGTAATCTGGATATCTCTTGAAGCGAAATATACTCCGTACACCAACTATATTGGAAGCACTCGCTAATGGAGGTTTACCCTGATCGTGGAAGGGGGATGACGGCGCTGCCCCGGCAACGCCGCCTTTGAATTACAGCCGTATTTCAGTCGCTTGGAAACGGACGGCGCGGACTGCCCGTCGCTTGCCTGCCGACTAACTCATCTTCAACACCACCCGGAAACGCGCGTGGCCGCTCATCATCCGGTCGAAGGCCTGGGCCGCGTCGGCGAGCGCGAACTCTTCAATCATCGGCTTCACGCCGCTGAGCGCGCTGAACGCGAGCGTGTCCTGCGAATCGGCCGAGGTGCCGGACGGCCAGCCTTGCACCGAGTTGCGTCCCATGATGAATTGCGCGATCGGCACTTCGACCGGCTCCTCCGAAATGCCGACCATCACGAGCTTGCCGTTCAGGCCGAGACCGCCGAGCGTGGCGCTCATCGCCTTGCCGCTCGTCACCGTGGCGAGAATCAGTTTCGCGCCGCCCAGCGCCTGCAGCGCCTCGGCGACGTTCTCCGTTTTGCTGTCGATGTAATGATGCGCGCCCAACTGCTTCGCGAGCGGCGCCTTGTCCTGGCCGCGCGCGATCGCCACGGTGCGAAAGCCCATCTTGCGCGCGAACTGCACGCCGAGATGACCGAGTCCGCCGATGCCGAGAATCGCGACCACGTCGCCGGCGCGCGCGCCGCTATTGCGTATCGCGTTGAAGGTCGTAATGCCGGCGCACAGCAGCGGCGCGGCGTCGACATCGGACAGATCGTCGGGAATGCGCGCCAACGCTTCGATCGGCGCGACCATGTATTGAGCGTAACCGCCGTCGTAGCTGATGCCGGGGATCAGCGCGTATTTGCACAGCACGAAGTCGCCCTGGCGGCAGTGTTCGCATTTGCCGCAATGTCCACCATGCCAGCCGACGCCGACACGCTGACCGACCTGCCAGCCTTCGACCCCCGCGCCGACGCTATCGATCACGCCGGCGATCTCGTGTCCGGGCACGCGCGGATAAGTCAGACCTGGCCACATGCCTTCCTTGGTCAATACGTCGCTATGGCAGATGCCGCATGCCTGAATTTTGATGAGCACGTGACCTTCGCCCGGCTCGGGTACGTCGCGCTCGACGAGGTCGAGCGGACCGCCGGCCTGTTTCACCTCGACGGCTTTCATTTTGCGCATGATGTTCTTCCTTTCCAGTGGTAAACGGGGCAAGAGGGGAACACGGGCCGCGCGCGTGGTTCAGGGTCGAGCGTGACAACGGGCACAGCCTCGGGCAGAACCCCTGCATGATAGTCCGCGCCTGAACGGCTCGCCAGAAAGATGCTGGCATCCGGATGCCGCGAAACGATGACATCCGATGTAATTGGCGCGTGGCGACGCCACGCCTACTCTTCGGTCACCGCGCCGTCGAACCGATGGCGCACACCTCAAGGAGCGCTACCATGTCCCACTATCCGGTTCACACGATCGAATCCGCACCCGCACAATCGCAACCCGTGCTCGAGCAATTGCGGCAGACGTTCGGGCTGATTCCGAACATCGCGGCCACGATGGCGGCGTCGCCAGTGCTGATCAACGGCTTCATCGGTCTGTTCGGGCGCGTGCATGCGAGCAGTCTGACGGAGGAGCAGATTCAGACGCTGTTGCTCACCAACGCCGTCACGAACGCGAGCGAATGGGCGGTCGCGTTTCATTCCGCGCTGGCGTTGAAGGAGGGTGTGCGCCGCGTCGATGTCGACGCGATGCGCAACGGCGTGTCACCCGACGACGCGAAGCTCGGCGCGCTGTCGACGCTCGCGCGCACGCTGATCGAAAAGCGCGGCCGCGTGAGCGCGGAAGATCGGCAACGCTTCGTCGCGGCCGGATTCAGCGCGGAGCAGTTGCTCGAAGTGATTGCCGTGGTCGCCGCGTCGACGATCACGAACTACACCGGCAGCGTGACCGAGCCGCCGCTCGAACCGCTGTTTGCGGAATTCGCGTGGCGGGCGCCCACGCGCTGAAGCCGGTTGAAGAAGGAGAGACGATGAACGCGACGCGTGACGATCGGAAAGGGCACGCCAATGAACTGGGCGATCTGCTGCGCTACTGGCGCGATGTGCGTGGCGTGAGTCAGCTCGATCTGTCGCTCGAGGCCGGCATCTCGCAGCGTCAGATCAGCTTCATCGAAAGCGGACGCAGCGTGCCGGGCCGCGACACGCTGCTGACGCTTGCGCAAACGCTCGACGTCCCGCTGCGCGAACGCAACGCGCTGCTGCTCGCCGCGGGTTACGCGCCGGTCTATTCGGAGGCGCCGTGGAATGCGCAGGAAATGCACGGCGTGGTGCGCGCGCTCGAACGGGTGGTGCGCCAGCACGACCCATTTCCGGCACTCGTGATGGACCGCGACTGGAACGTGCTGATGAGCAACGATGCGGCGCCGCGCTTTTTCAATTGCTTCATCGATATGGCTGCGCGTGATGGGCCGCGCAACGTGCTGCATCTGATCTTCGATCCGCACGGCATGCGTCCGTTCGTGGCCGATTGGGAGACGGTCGCGCGCAGCTTGCTGCAACGGGTGTATCGCGAGTCGGTCGGACATGTGATCGGCGACAGCACGAAGCGTCTGCTCGACGAATTGCTGGCGTATCCGGATGTGCCGCGCGACTGGAAAGCACATCACGGCTCGTCCGCTTCATCCACTTCGCCCGCGCTGCCGGTCATTCCGCTCGGCTTCATCAGCGAAGGAAAAGTGCTGCGCTATTTCTCGATGGTGTCGACGGTCGGCACGCCGCAGAACATCGCCGCGCAGGAGCTGCGCGTCGAATGCATGTTCCCCGCCGACGACGAGACCGAAGCGCGCCATTCGCAATTGCTGGCGGCGCATGCGACGGCGCGCTAACGGTGTCGTATTTTTTGGGCCGTTCTAACAGACGCGTGACACATGCTATGGTTAGCGCTTTCGACAATACGTCACGCGGAGAACATCATGACCGCCTATCAGGGCGAGTTGATCGGCGATCATCCGTCGATCGCGGAGGCGCGTCGGCTGATTGGCCGGATCGCGCAGAGCCGGGTCAGAAGCGTGCTGATTTATGGGGAGACGGGAACCGGCAAGGGACTCGTCGCGCGCATGCTGCATCAGCAATCGCAGCGCGCACAGAAGGCTTTTATCGATCTGAACTGCGCGGCGATACCAGCCGAACTGGTGGAGTCGGAACTGTTCGGTCACGAGAAGGGCGCGTTTACCGGCGCGGCCGCGAAGAAGAGCGGCCTCATCGAGGCAGCCAATGGAGGCACCGTTTTTCTCGATGAGATTCGTGAGATGGATCTCGTACTGCAAGCCAAGCTGCTGAGTCTGCTCGATACGACGCGTTTCCGGCGTGTGGGTGCGGTGGAGCCGATCGAGGTCGACGTGCGTTTCGTCGCGGCTACCAATAAGATCCTGCTCAACGAAGTGAAGAGCGGGCGCTTTCGCGAAGATCTTTACTATCGTCTTCAGGTCGTTTCAATCAACCTGCCGCCGCTGCGCGAGCGGGGCGACGATATCTTCATTCTCACCGAGCAGTTCATCCGCAAGTTCAATGCGCGCTACGAGCGCGCCATTGTCGGACTGGATCCGGAGGTCGAGAACATCTTTCGTCTTTATCCGTGGCCGGGCAATGTGCGCGAACTCGAGAACCTGCTCGAACGGATCTTCGTGCTGGAAGACGAGAACCGTATTCTCGTCAAACATCTGCCGCAACGTATTACGCGAGAAACCGTGCAGCCTCGACCCGAAACGCTGCCGGCCGAAGCGGATGAACAGACGGAGAGTGAGACCGGCGAGGCGAGCGGTCTATCATTTTATGAGGCAACCGCGCAATTCCAGCGCGAGCTGATTCAGTCGACGCTCGCGCGTACCAACGGCAATCAGGGTATGGCCGCGCGCGAGCTGGGTTTGTCGCGGCATGCGTTGCGGCATCAGATGTCGAAGCTCGGGAGCAGTTGAGCGTCGTCGCTGCGAACGGCCTCGGCGCGTGCGCGGTCAATCGGGGCCAATCGGGGCCAATCGCCGTCACGGCGAAGCCGCGATTGCGAGCCGAAGCTCCCGGTAGGCACTTACCAGCGCATCGAGATTGAACGCGCGATTCAGTCCACTTGGATTCGGCAGTACCCACACACGCGCACCGCCGAAAGTCCCGCTCTGCAATCCCCATTCGATGTCGCGTTGACCGGATATCGCCGCCAGCGCCATCTTGCCGAGAAACGCGATATAGCGCGGCGCGTAGTGCTCGATTTTCTGTTCGAATTCGATCGCGGCCGCGCTGATCTCTTCTCGCGATAACTCATCGGCGCGCGCGGTCGGACGCGCGACCGCCGTCGTCAAACCGCAACCGTATTGAAGAAAACTGCGGTCGTCTTCGGGGCGAAGCTGCTCGGGCGTGAAACCCGCCAGATGCACGGCCCGCCAGAACCGGTTGCTTCTGCCTTCGAAATGATGACCGGCGAGAGCCGCGCGCACGCCCGGATTGATGCCGCAAAAAACCAGCGATAGACCCGGCGCAAGCACATCGGGAAGCGGGCGTGGCGAATCGGCGGGAGTCATGGACGGGGCGGACCTTTCGTGTCGTAGGTGCTATTGAACCGATGCGGCGAGCGGGACCACGCACGGCAATCGGCAAACGCGCAGCTTACCGTAACGTCGGCGCAACGCCGGTGTTGCGCCGGATGGGTTCGAGTGCGGCGATCCGCATGGTTTGCGCGTGAGCCGCGGCAATGCCGATTCACGACCTGTGCGCGTGACCCACGATCCGAGCAAATCCCACATGCGCGAATCGCACGCATGCCACGCTTTATCTGAGCGAAATCCACACATCAACTGCCCCGATAGGCCTCGCACGAGGCCCAAAACACGCAAAAACCCGCGAAAACCCCGTCAAACAGCGCTCTCCCCGCATGGCATAGGAGTTGCATTTAAGGTGCCGCGGCCACAGCCAGCCGCGACACACGACTCATTGCGGAGACGATCACATTCATGCGCGCACTCAAAATCATCTGCCCTAACGGGCATCTGGGTTTCGCCCCGTTACGCGCGGGCAGCTTTCACCTCGGCGTGGCCGAGAAGCCGGACTACATCGCGGCCGATTCCGGCAGCGACGACGTCGGCCCCGTTCCGCTCGGCTCGGACATTTCGACGAGCCCGCGAGCCTGGCAGTACCACGACCTCGAAGAGATGCTGCTCGCGTCGCGCAAGCTCGGCGTGCCAATGATTATCGGCTCGGCGGGCGACACCGGTTCGAATAGCCGCGTCGATCTATACGTGCGGATGATCGCCGAGATTGCGAGCAAGCACCGGCTCGAGAAGTTTCGCGTGGGCTACTTCTATTCGGAAGTGGACAAGGAGTACCTGCGCCGCAAGTTGCGGGCGGGAGAAACCATCGCCGGTCTCGATGGTTTCGACGATCTCGTCGAGGCCGAGCTCGATGCGACCGACCGCATCGTCGCGATGGCGGGCGTGCATCCGTACCTCGAACTGCTGCGCCAGGGCGCCGACGTGATCATCGGCGGACGCAGCTCGGATGCCGCGCTGTTCGCGGCGCCGGCACTGCATCACGGCTTTGCCGCCGATAACGCGTACTACCTCGGCAAGGTGCTCGAATGCGCGTCGTTTTGCGCCGAGCCTTATGGCGGCAAGGAAACGGTGCTCGGCGAGATTTCGCACGACGGCGTGAAGGTGACCGCGATGCTGCCCGCGCAGCGCTGCACGATTGCGTCGGTGGCAGGCCACGCGATGTACGAACGCTCGGACCCGTTCGGCGAGTTCTTCGCGGGCGGCAAGCTCGACATGACCGAGTGCCGTTACGAGCAGCTCACCGAACGCACGACCCGCGTGACCGGCTCGCGCTTCATTCCGTCGGAGAAGATTCATGTGAAGCTCGAAGGCTCGGGCAAGGTCGGCGAGCGCTATGTCGGCATCTGCGGGATTCGCGATCCCTATACGATCGCCAACGTCGATCGCGTGATTGCGTGGGCGCGCGAACAGGTCGAGGCGCGTTTCGGTGCGACCGGCTACGGTCTGCACTACAAGGTGTATGGCCGCGACGGCGTGATGGGCGAACTCGAACCGTTGCGCGACCATCCTTCTCACGAACTGTGCGTGCTCGTGCAGGGCGTTGCGCCGACCCGCGAAATGGCCGAGGAAATCACGCTGACCGGTCTTCGGCAGATGTTTTATGCGCGGCTCGAAGACGTGAAGGGCACGGCGGGCTCGGTGTCGTTTCCGCTCGACGAGGTGCTGCACGCGAGCCCCGATTACCGCTGGACGCTCAACCATACCGTGGCCGTCGACAATGCCATGGAGCTTTTCCCCACTCATCTGACCGAAGCAGGCGTCTGACGCGGAGCGACATGCCATGGCAAACCGAAAACTGAGCGAACTCGCCAAGACCATCCGCAGCAAGAACGCGGGGGTCAATAAAATTACCTTCGATATTATTTTTCGCGAGCGCGAAACGTACGAACATGTGAAGGCGTCGCGCGTGCTGACCCGCGAAAGCGTCGCCGCGTTGTACCGGATCGCGCCCGCGCGGATCTCCGACTTCGTCGAATACGATCCGGGCCTCGCGATCAAATTCACGATCTTTCGCCTGAAGCCGAGCGGTTCCGCGGGCGACGGCGATATCTTCGGCGCCCAGCAATACGCGCCGTTGCTCGATATCGCTGTGCCGCTCTGAGCGGTAAGTTTGGCAAGCGTGGCACAGGCGGCGAAGCAGGCTTTCGCCGCACGGCGCGCACGGCAGTGCAGTGAAGTGAGGCGCTTTCATGAACCAGCGGGCACCGGCAAGCACCCGTGGGTACCTGAAAGCGCCCTAACCGCGGTACCCAGAACAACACGCTGAACCATTCAGCACGGAGACAGAAATTGAGGACATTGACGCGCGTTGCCGTGATGCTGACGGTCGCGGCGGGAATCGTTCCGCTTCAGGCGCGGGCCGGGCAGGACATCCGCGTCGGCTATACGCTCGACGCGCTGACCATGGACCCCGGCAACTACCGCAAGCGGGAAACCGAGGTGATTCTCGACAACATGCACGATGGCCTGTTGACGAGCGACGGTCACGCGCATGTGATTCCGCAACTGGCCGCTTCGTGGAAGCAGATCGACGCGACCACCTACGACTTCACGCTGCGGCACGGCGTGAAGTTTCACGACGGCGAACCGATGACCGCGGCCGACGTCAAGTTCACCTTCGACCGCCTGAGCCAGGTCGGTGCGCTCGACGGCCAGACGAGTCCGCGCGCGGGTTTGCTCGGTCCGCTGAAGCAGGTCGAGATCGTCGATAAGGACACCGTGCGCTTCATCCTCGCGCGACCGTGGCCGAGTTTTCTGGCGATGCTGCCGTTTCAGTCGGTGGTGAGCCGGAAATTCGTCGACACGGTGCACACCGCCGGAATGGCGACGAAGGAAAACGGCACCGGTCCGTTCCGGCTCGTCGCATGGAATCGCGACGAGTCGATCGTGATGGACCGTTTCGATCGCTATTACGGCGGCGCGACGCCGCCGCTCGGCGCCGCGAAAGCGTCGCGGGTGATCTTCGAGATCATTCCGGAGAGCGCGTCGCGGGTTGCCGCGCTACTCGCCGGCAGCGTCGATCTGATCAACGATCTGCCCGCGCACAGCATCAAGGAAGTCGAAGCGAACAAGGACACGAAGGTGGTCACGGTCAACGGCACGCGCACCTTCTTCGTCGCGCTCAACAACACGAAGCCGCCTTTCAACGATCCGCGCGTGCGTCGCGCCGCCAACTACGCGATCGACAGAAAGCTCGTGATCGACAGGATCCTCGCGGGCACCGCGATTCCGCTGAACGGCCCGCTCAGTC
Source organism: Paraburkholderia antibiotica (assembly GCF_012927125.1). Lineage (GTDB taxonomy): Bacteria > Pseudomonadota > Gammaproteobacteria > Burkholderiales > Burkholderiaceae > Paraburkholderia > Paraburkholderia antibiotica. The sequence continues at coordinate 635,688 of NZ_JABBFZ010000002.1, read as the reverse complement.
CCGACGCGTTCGGCTTCAATCCGCAGCTGCCCGCGTACGACTACGACACCGCCAAAGCAAAGCGGCTGCTCGCTGAAGCGGGCTATCCGTACGGCGTCGACGCAACGCTCGATGTGGAAGGCGCGTTCGAGGACCAGGGCGAGGTGATCGCGTCGCTGCTGACGAAGGTCGGCATTCGCACCCGGGTGGCGGTCGGCGAGGGCTCGGTGCTCAAGGCGAAATGGAGTTCGAAGGATAAGGGCGGCGGCGATATGTGGTTCACCTCGTGGGGTGACGCGGGCCTCGACCCCGAAGGTATCGTCAATCCGACCTTGACGACGGGCGGGCGCGGCAACGCGGCCGGCTATTCGAACCCGCAAGTCGACAGGCTGCTGACGGCGGCGTCGAGCGAAGTCGATCCGGCGAGGCGCGCCGAGTTGTACCGGCAGGCGCAGACGCTCGTCAACGCCGACGCGCCGTGGATCTTCCTGTGGCTGCCGCAGGACATCTATGGCGTCAACGCGCGGCTCAGAGGCTGGACGCCGAATGCCGATGGCCGCATCGATCTGCGCAACGCGTACGTCGAATAACGGCGCCGCGCTTCGCGCGCGGCGCCTGCCGTTTCGTCAATCCAACCGACGGCATGACCGTCAAAGGATTTGCCCATGAAATTCCAGAAACTCGTCGAGCGCCTGCTTCATCTCATACCGGTGCTGCTCGGCGTCAGCGTGATCGTGTTCGTGATGATGTCCACCACGCCCGGCGATCCGGTCAAGATCATGCTCGGCGACCAGAACGCCAGCGCCGCGCAGGAGGCCGCGTTGCGCCACGACATGGGGCTGGACCTGCCGCCCGTCGAGCGCTTCGGCCGCTTCCTGCTGAACTCCGCGCGCGGCAATTTCGGGCTCAGCTATTTTCATCGGCGGCCCGTGATCGACGTGATTTCCGAGCGTCTCCCCGCGACCATCGAGCTGACGCTCGCGGCGCTCGTCATCGCATTGATCGTCGCGATTCCGCTCGGCGTGCTCGCGGCGGTCAAACGCAATTCGCTGCTCGACAAGATCGCGACCGTGACCTCGCTGCTCGGCGTGTCGTTGCCCGGCTTCTGGTTCGGCATTCTGCTGCTGATCGTTTTCGCGGTGCATCTGCACATGCTGCCGATCTCCGGTCGCATCGGCTTTGATGTGACGGTCGCGCCGATTACCCGCTTCCTGCTGATCGACAGTCTGCTCGAAGGGAATTTCGCCGCGTTCTGGAATGCGCTGCGCCATCTGCTGCTGCCAGCCCTCACGCTCGGTTTGCCGATGGCGGCGATTCTGATGCGCGTCACGCGCACCGCGATGCTCGACGTGCTGCGCCAGGACTACATCACGTTCGCGGAGATCAAGGGCTTGAGCCGGCGACGCATCCTGTTCCGGCACGCGCTGAAGAACGCGCTGATTCCGACCCTGACGGTCGCCGCGATGGAAACCGGTTCGCTGCTCGGCGGCAACATGATCGTCGAGAGCGTGTTCGGCTGGCCGGGTCTCGGCCGGCTCGTCGTCGAAAGCATTTACGTGCGCGACTATCCGGTCGTGCAGACGGCGGTGCTGCTTTACGCGCTGATTTACGTGCTGCTCAACTTCGTCGCCGATCTGCTCTACACCATCGTGAATCCGAAGGTGCAACTATGAACACTGCCGACCTGATCCCGCTCGACGCCGCCGCGCCACGCCAGCGCGAACCCGACAAGTCGATCTTCATGCGCGGTCTGCAGCGCTTCATGCGCAACCGTCTCGCGCTCGCGGCGACGCTCGTCGTGCTGATGTTCGTCGCGATGGCGCTGTTCGCGCCGTGGCTCGCGCCGCACGATCCGACCGATGCCGATCTGTTGCGGCGGCTGCAACCGCCGGTATGGCTCGACGGCGGATCGTGGGCCTTTCCGTTGGGGTGCGACGGCCTCGGGCGCGACATCTTCTCGCGCATCATCTACGGCGCGCGCGTGTCGATCTTTATCGGCACTGCGGTGATTGTGCTCGCGACGGTGGCGGGCACGATCGCCGGTCTCGCGGCCGGTTATCTGCGCGGCTGGGTCGACACGGTGATTTCGCGCGTCGCCGACATCCTGCTCGGCTTTCCGTATCTGATCTTCGCGATCGGCCTGATGGCGACCACGGGTCCCGGCCTGCACAACATCATCCTCGCGCTCGCGTACAAGGAGTGGGTCGTGCCGTGCCGGCTGGTGCGCGCGGAAGCGCTCGCGGCGCGCGAAATCGAATACGTCGAGGCCGCGCGCGCGGTGGGCGCGTCGCAACTGCACATCATGCTGCGCGAAATCCTGCCGAACATTCTGTCGCCGGTGATGGTGATCTCGACGATCCGGATGGCGAGCGTGATCATCATGGAGGCGAGTCTTTCGTTTCTCGGTCTCGGCGTGCAGCCGCCGACCGCGTCGTGGGGATCGATGGTGGCCGCGGGCCGCGAGTTCATGCTCGACGCGTGGTGGGTCAGCACCTTTCCGGGCCTCGCGATCCTGCTCATCGTGCTCGCGATCAACCTGGCCAGCCAGGGATTGCGCGACGCCTTCGATCCGAGGTTCCACGAATGAACGCACACGGCACACTTCCCATGACGACGGACCATCCGCTGCCGACCGATCGAAGCGATGATGCGGCACAGCCGCGTGCCGACCCGCAGGCGTTGCTGCGCATTCGCGGGCTGCGCACCTGCTTCGATACCGCGAACGGCGTCGTGCGCGCGGTGGACGGCGTCGACCTCGACGTCTTCCCCGGCGAATGTCTCGGCGTGGTGGGCGAATCCGGCTCCGGCAAGAGCGTCACTTTTGCGAGCGTGATCGGACTCGTGCGCTCGCCGGGCCGCATCGAAGCGGGCAGCGTCGAATTCGGCGGACGCAATCTCGTCGGCATGGAGCGCAAGGAGCTCCGGCGTCTACGCGGCAAGGAGATCGCGATGACGATGCAGGACGCGCTGGCCGCGCTCAATCCCGCGCTGACGGTCGGCGAACAGTTGACCGAAGTGCTGTACGCGCACGACGACACGTTGCCCGCGCGTGGTCGCGCGCGCAAGACCGACGCGAACCGCAAGGCGATCGAGCTGATGCAGATGGTCGGCATTCCGTCCGCGCCGACGCGGCTGCGCGACTATCCTCACCAGTTCTCCGGCGGCATGCGTCAGCGGATCATGATTGCGATCGCGCTTGCCTGTCGCCCACGGCTGCTGATCGCCGACGAACCCACCACCGCGCTCGACGTGACGATCCAGGCGCAGGTGCTGGAGCTGATCGCGAGCCTGCGAAAGCAGCTCGGCATGAGCGTGGTGCTGATTACGCACGACCTTGGCGTGGTGGTCGAGCAATGCGATCGCGTCGCGGTCATGTACGCCGGACAAATCGTCGAGACCGGCACCGCGCGGCAGGTGATCGGCAATCCGCGCCATCCGTACACGCGCGGGTTGCTCGAATCGATTCCGCGCCTGTCCGATCCGCACGCGAAAATCCGGCCCATCGAAGGACAGGTGCCCGACCTCGTCGATCTGCCCGACGTGTGCCGTTTCTATACGCGCTGCCCGCAGCGCACCGAACGTTGCCGGACCTCGATCGACATGCACACGCTCGGCGATGGCCGTCGGGTGCGCTGCATCCTCGCGCAGGAGTGAACGCATGAACATGACAGATACGATGGAAGCGGCGCCGCTCGTCGAGGTTCGCGGCCTCGTCAAGCACTACGCGCACCGCACGGGACCGCTCGGTTGGTTGACTCGCAAAGCGGGCCGCACGGTGAGAGCGGTCAATCACGCGAGTTTCAGCATCGCGCGCGGTGAGACGCTTGGGCTGATCGGCGAAAGCGGCTGCGGCAAGAGCACGCTCGGGCGCGCGGTGTTGCGGCTTCACGAACCCACGGCGGGGAAGGTGCTGTTCGACGGTGTCGACATCACGTCGCTCGACGCGCGCGAACTCAAGCGCATGCGCGCGCGCATGCAGATCGTGTTTCAGGATCCGTATTCGTCGCTGAATCCGCGCAAGACGGTGGAGCAGATCGTGAGCTTGCCGCTGCAATTGCAGGGCGGCGTGCAGCCGCGCGAGATGCGCGATCGGGTGGCGTTCATGATCGAGAGCGTGGGGCTCAAGGCCGATCACCTGCGCCGCTATCCGCATCAGTTTTCGGGCGGACAGCGTCAGCGGATCGGTATCGCGCGGGCGCTGATCGCGAATCCGGCCTTTCTCGTCTGCGACGAACCGGTGTCCGCGCTCGACGTGTCGATTCAGGCTCAGGTCATTCAGCTACTCGAAAATCTGAAGCGCGAACGCGGCCTCACCTATCTGTTCATTTCGCACGATATCGGCGTGATCGGTTACGTGAGCAATCGCATTGCGGTGATGTACCTCGGCGAGATCGTCGAGACTGGTCCGTCGCGCAGCGTGCTGGAGAATCCCGCGCATCCTTATACGCAGGCGTTATTGTCGGCGGCGCCGCAGGTCGACGAACCCGAGCGCAAGCGCAATCGCATCGAACTTCGCGGCGAGTTGCCGTCACCGCTCGATCCGCCCGCCGGATGCAAATTTCATTCGCGCTGTCCTTATGCGCAGGAGATTTGCCGCAAGGTGGAACCGCGCGCGGTGGAGATCGGCGGCGGGCAGAGTGTGGCTTGTCATCTTTATCCGGTGGGGTTGTGAGGGAGTGGGTTAGGCGTGGCGGGCGGCGCGATACTCCGTCTCGCCGCCCCAGAAATGCATCCGCGATGTTGCTCTGGCTTTCGTGCGACGGGCGTGATGTGAAGCGTCAGAACCGCTCCACCACGTATTTAAACGGATAGTTCGACTCCTCATACCCGCCAGGTTTCTGCCGTTTCGGTAACATCACCTTCTTGCGATGAGGCGCCTTGTACGGAATCCTGCCGAGCAGATCGCTGATGACATTGAGCCGCGCGCGCCGCTTGTCGTTCGAATTCGCGATGTACCAGGAAGCGAATTCCGTGTCCGACGCCGCGATCATCGCATCGCGTGCGCGCGAATAGTCGTACCAGCGGCTATAGGATCGCAAGTCCATGTCGGTGAGTTTCCAGACCTTGCGGCCGTCATGGATGCGCGCTTCGAGGCGGCGCGTCTGTTCGTCGGAGCTGACTTCGAGCCAGTATTTGAGCAGGATGATCCCGGATTCGACGAGCGCCCGTTCGATCAGCGGTACGGCCTTGAAGAAGCTCTGCACGTCCTGTTCGGAGCAGAAGCCCATTACGCGCTCCACGCCCGAGCGGTTGTACCAGCTACGGTCGAAGATCACGACCTCTCCGGCAGCCGGGAAATGCGGCACGTAGCGTTGCATATACATCTGGCTCTTTTCTCGTTCGGTCGGCGCGGGCAACGCGACCACACGGAAGATACGCGGGCTGACGCGCTCGGTAATGGCCTTGATCGTGCCGCCTTTGCCCGCACCGTCGCGTCCTTCGAAGACGATGCAAACCTTGCTGCCCGTCTGCACGACCCATTCCTGCAATTTCACCAGTTCGACGTGCAACTGGAATAGCGCCTTGCGATACGCCTTATACGAGAGTGTGCCGTTTTCTGTTTTCGTGGGCTGCCCGTTTTCCGAATCGGTTCTGGCCATGCCTCTCTCCCCGCCGCGGACTGCGCGAACTCGTTTGCCGACGATCAATTTACAAAATAAGGCGCATCGAGCGGCGAGACCATACGACCTTGGTCCAATATCGTCGGCATACCGCGCGCTGTAAGCTGCATGCGTCTGCTCGTGCGTGCAGCGCCCAGTCGGGGTGTCCGGCCGCCACCTCTCATCCTCATGCCATCGACGCCGCCGGCTTCGCATTTCGCATATCGGCCGCGAGCTGGCCGTAAGACCAAGGTCCGATTCCGCCAATGTCTCCGGGTGACATCATGTAACCGGAGGCGTTGCAGTCGTCGTTCCATTGAATGAAACGTCGACGGTTCGTGGGCAGCAATGCCGCATTACCGTAAAGAAAAGCCGAGCCGTCCGGACAGCAGGATGCGCGAATCGTATCGTAACGAGAACGGAGGTCGACAGTGAACAGACGGAACTTTGTGCAAACGCTCGCGCTTTCAACCATGGCCGCGAGTCTGGTTTTGGCGGGTTGCACGACGACCCCCGGCAGCGGCAAGAGCCCGGAAACCGACGCGGCGAGACGCCAGGAAATCGACGCGGCCGTGGACGGTACGCTGTCGCGCCTCTTTAGCACGGTACAGGGTTCGAAAGAACTGCTGGCCAAGTCTCAGGGCGTGCTGGTGTTCCCCTCGGTGAAGAAGGCGGCGTTTATCGTGGGCGCCGAGTACGGTGAAGGGGCGTTGCGCGTGCACGGCGCGACAGTTGGCTATTACAGTACCGCGGCGGCGTCGTTCGGCTTGCAGGCCGGCGCGCAGTCGACCGCGGTGATCTTCCTCTTCATGACGCAGGAATCGCTCGAGAAATTCCGCAATTCGGCGGGCTGGTCGGTCGGCGGCGATGTGTCGGTTTCGCTGGTGAAGGTCGGCGCGAACGGCGCTATCGATACGACTTCGGCGTCCTCGCAGGTCGTCGCGCTGGTCTTGACCAATACCGGCTTGATGGCCGACCTCTCGCTGGCCGGCACCAAGGTCACGCGGCTCGATCTGTAACGGCGCGAGCACGGCAGGTCGGACCGCTGCCGGTCGTCGTCACGTGATAGCGTCTGCGAGGCCACGCCATGCTTTGGCGTGGCCTCGCGGCTTCGTTATCGCCATGCCACCCCGCAATGGTTCATCTGCCAAAGTGCTACGCCGCGTATCGAATCGGCATCGGCACATGCGATCCGTCGTGCGTTTGTCTGCGCAGGCTGCGTATATCGCCGTCTTTATGTCCTATCGGTGGCCGAGGAAAGCGAAAGCGGCGCGCCGGCATATCGATCCTTCCCGGAAAACGATAGCTTTTTCCACGCCGCTCAACAATAGCCTGGGCATAAAAACGCGGCATCATCGCATAAGCGCGTGGGTGATTCGCGCTAAATACCGTGCAAAAATGCGCTGGGCAACACGAATGAAAATCGCTCATCGCCGCTGGCGAATTAACGTGGCCGTTATCGGTATTTATCCTGATCCACCCTGTGAAAAACATTGATCTGGAACACTCATCCGTCCTGTCAGGATGCCAGAATTAATACGGGGATAGTACAAATCGGCCACCACCAAAGACGATTGCGGACGGCCGCCGCCGGGTCGGCTGTTTTGAACCACCCGAATGCGCTTATAGGGCGGCACCATTCGTGCGAATAGGTAACCGGTTAAAAAAGACCACGTAAATAGTGTCCTGAATGAGCGACCGATGTCGGAAATGGAAGGGTGCGTGTCAAACGCACACGAAGCCGCGGGCGGGAATTAATTTAACTGCCGGTAATTGATTTCTGATGGCCTATACTGCTTTCAGCCGCAAGCTTTGCGAAAGACGGATTGTGAAGGTAACGACGCGGTTCGAATCCCTGGGAATTGAAGACGTCGCAGTTGTTCAGAATCCGTTCGCATTGGACGCGGAGGTGCCAATGATTAATCTGATCGTGCACGGCAGACATCTTGCAATGGGCGTAGCGGACGCTTTAATGGCACTCTATGTACAGCGTCATATAGGCCACCCGGCCTCCTCCGAAGTCGGTACCTTACCTGTCAGCGATTCTTCCATCCACGGCACTTCCAGGCAATTCCCACTGTGGCATCTCCCGCTGCAGTCCGTTCGCGGGATCGCCGGCATGTCGATCCGCAATGGCACTCAGGACACGCGCGAGCGGGCGGGGCCGCCCACGTGGCGGGACTATCTCGTCGCGTGCGGATTATGGCTGCATGGCGGCCGCGATCGCCGTGACCGTCGCGTGCGCCGGCTTCTGAATGTGAGAACGCCGCTCAGGGACGCGCTCGAAATGTTGCCGGTGCCGATCGTTACCGTCGATCAACACGACCAGATCGTCTTCGTCAACGCGAGAGCCGCGCAGATGTTCGGCTATACGAAGGAAGAGCTGATCGGCGCATCGACGGGAATGCTGTTTCCGATCGACGGCATGAACGCCGGCCACGCGGGCCCGGCGGATCTTGGCGTGCCGACTGCGCATGCAACCGTGCAGATGCTGATCGCGCGGCGCCGCGACGGTGTCGGTTTTCCCGCCGAGGCCGAAACTACCCGTTGGCGCGTGCTCGATCAGGAATTGCAGATCACCGCGATCTCGGACTGCAGCGCTTGCGGCGAAGTCGATCGGAACCCGAAAGAACTCGCGCATCTCGCGCGCGTCTCCTCGATGGGCGAACTCGCCGGCTCGCTCGCGCACGAGTTGAAGCAGCCGCTTACTGCAATTCTGTTCAACGCGCAGGCCGCGCGCAAATTCATGGATTCGAAGACCGCCAATGCGGCGGAATTGCGCGAAGCACTCGAGGACATCGTCACGGACAATTGCCGCGCGAACGACGTGCTGCAAAAAATCCGCGCGCTCGTGCGCAAAGGCGACATCGAATTGCAGTTGCTGGACCTCGGCAACGTCGTGCGCGATATCGCGTTGCTCGTGCACAGCGATGCGTTGACGCGCGGCGTTCGCACGAGCTTCGACATCGCCGACAATCTGGCGCTGATTTGCGGCGACAAAGTGCAGATCCAGCAGGTCATCCTCAACCTGCTGCTCAACGCGTTCGACGCGGTCAAGGATTGCGCGCCGGCGGACCGGGTGGTCGAAACCTCGGTGCGCGAAGAGTCAGCCGATGTCGTGCGGATCACGGTGAAGGATCGCGGACAAGGTCTCGCCGCCGACAGCATCGAGAAAATTTTCCGGCCGTTTTTCACGACCAAAACGCAAGGACTCGGGCTCGGCCTGTCGATCAGCCGCACCATCGTCAGCGCGCATCGCGGCCGGCTGTGGGCGGAAAACAATGAGGACAAGGGCGCGTCGTTCCACGTCACGCTGCCGGTCGCGGCGGATATCCGACAGGGTCGCGTGTCGAGAGCGTCATGAACGAAACCGCCACTCGCGTATTCGTGGTCGACGACGACGAGAGCGTACGTGGCGCGCTGGCCCGTTTGCTACGCGTGTCGGGCTACCAGGTCGAATGCTTCGAGACGCCGCAGGCCTTTCTGGAGCGCGCCGATCTGACCGGCACGCCGGCCTGTCTGCTGCTCGATCTGCAAATGCCGGGTATGAGTGGGCTCGAAGTCCAGCGCAAACTCGACCAACTGCTGCCGATCGTCTTTCTGACCGGACATGGCGACGTCAGCTCCAGCGTGGACGCGATGAAAGGCGGTGCGCTCGATTTTCTGCCCAAGCCGCCGAGCGAATCCCAGTTGCTTGAAGCCGTCGACCGCGCGCTCAAACGCGCCTGCGAAGAAAGCCGGCGCCGTCGCGAACGCGCGGAAATCGAGGAGCGTATGACTCATCTGACGCGTCGCGAGCGGGAAGTGATGGAACTCGTCGTGACCGGCCGGCTGAACAAGCAGGTCGCGAGCGATCTCGGCGCGGCCGAGAAGACCATCAAGATCCATCGGGCCCGCGTGATGGAAAAGATGAAGGCGAGATCGATCGTCGAACTTGCCCGACTCATGCGCAAGGCCGGCATCCGCGCGGCCGACGAAGAATAATCGTTGCTTTCGCGCAAACGGCAATTCCTGCTTGTGCCCGGACGCTTTGAACGGTCGTTGCCAATACCGGTAGTGGACCAAAGTCTTATATCTCGTTCGGCTTTCAACAAGTAGGCTACAGCTTCAATGGTCCACTTACCGGAGCGACTGCGCGCTCGCGCCGTCTTATGGTCAACCCTAATCAAATCATTGCTGTCGTCGATGATGACGAGTCGGTTTGCCGTGCCATCAAGCGCTTGCTGCATTCGGAAGGTATTCGGGCTGAGACGTTTTCGAGCGGCGACGAGTTTCTGAATGCGCTTGCGGCAATTCCGTCCTATCGGCCAGCGTGCGTGATCCTGGACGTCCAGATGCCTGGCAGCAATGGACTGGAAGTCCTGCGTCAACTCACGTCCATGCGCGTGCCGGTCATCATGATCACCGCTTACGACGATCTCGCCGTCCGTCAGGCCGCACTCGCGGCAGGCGCCGCCGCGTATCTGCGCAAGCCCTTTACGAGCGCGATCCTGTTCAAGGCCGTCGAGATGGCGGTGAACGGTAATCCGTCATCCTGAACATTGTGCTGACCATCTTCCGCGCGGCGCGGATATGAGACCAAGGTCCGATTGTCGCCGTTGCTCCGAGCCGCCAGACTGAACTCAATCGACGCGTCGAATGGAGCGCGGCCTGCGTTGTCCCGAACGCGCGGCCCTCGCGTTCGCGGCGCATGCGTGCGTGCGCGCGCAAGACGCTGTGCGCGAGCATTCAACGAACAAGCGAGGGCTCACGTGATGAACTCAAGTTCGGTGTTTCTCGCGATTCTTCTCAGCACCGTCGCGCTGCGTTCGGTCACCGCATGGCTTCCCGAGCGACGGAGTGAGCGATGAACACCGTCCCTGTGCGTTCCGTCCCGCTACGGCCGACCGCCTGCGCGCTGCTGCTCGCGGTAGCGGCGCTATCGCCGCTGGTCGCCTGCAAAAAAGCCGCGCCGCCGCCCGCTGCGACAGCGGCGGAAGTGACGGTAACCACGGTCACGCAGCAGGACACGCCAGTCGATTTCGAATTCACCGCGCAAACGCAAAGCTCGCGGGAAGTCGAAATCCGCTCGCGGGTGGACGGCTTTCTCGACAAGCGCACCTACACCGAGGGCCAACTGGTGAAGACCGGGCAAACGATGTTCCAGATGGACCGCAAGCCGTTCGAGGCCGCGTTGCAGACCGCCAAAGGAGAGTTGGCGCAGCAGCAGGCACGGCTCGAAGTCGCCAAGGCCAATCTCGCGCGCGTGCAGCCGCTGGCCGCGCAGAACGCGCTGAGCAAGAAGGATCTCGACGACGCGGTCGGCAACGAGAAGCAGAGCGCAGCCGCGGTGATCTCCGCGCAGGGCGAGGTCGACACCGCGTTGCTGAACCTCGGCTACACGACCATCAAGTCGCCGCTGAACGGTCTGTCGAGCTTCGCGCGCCAGCAGGACGGCAGCTACGTGACGGCGACTTCCAACGGCTTGCTGACCTACGTGTATCAACTTGATCCGATGTGGGTGAACTTCAGCATCTCCGAGAACGAGATGCTGAAGTACCGCGACGAGATCGCGGCGGGCCGGTTGAAATTTCCTTCGCACAACGATTTTGTCGTCCATCTGGTTCTCGCCGATGGCTCGCTGTTCGCCGAAGAAGGTCACATCGACTTTGCGAATCCGGCCTTCAATACCGAAACCGGCACCTTCCTCGTGCGCGCGGTCTTCGACAATCCACACGGCACCTTGCGCCCCGGGCAGTTCGTGCGCGCGCGCATCTCCGGCGCGCTGCGGCCCAACGCGACGCTGGTGCCGCAGCGCGCGGTCCTGCAGGGCGCGAAGAGCCACTTCGTGTGGGTGGTCGGCGCGGATTCGAAGGCACATCAGCAAGTCGTCGAGGTGGGCGACTGGCAGGGCGATCAGTGGTTCATCTCGGATGGACTGAAGGCGGGCGAGCGCATCGTCGTGGACGGCGCGTTGCGCGTCACGTCGGATGCGCCGCTGAAGATCGTCAAGGAGCTGCCGGCGAGCAGGAGTTCGACGGCGGTGGCGACGGCGGCCTCGGACAGCGCCGCCGCGCCGCCCGCCACCGAGACTCCGGGGCCGGCGGCGCACGGCTCCGGTGGCACCAGCGCCGAGTGACGGGGCGGCCGCCATGAACATCTCGCGCTACTGCATCGATCGCCCGATTTTCGCGTCGGTCATCTCGATCGTGATTACGCTCGGCGGCGCGCTGGCGATGTTCTCGCTGCCGGTCGCGCAGTACCCTGACATCACGCCGCCGCAGATCACGGTGTCGGCGACCTATCCGGGCGCCAACGCCGAGGTTGTCGCGAACAACGTCGCCGCGCCGATCGAGCAGCAGGTCAACGGCGCGGACAACATGATCTACATGAACTCGTCGAGTTCGTCGACCGGCAGTCTGACGCTCAACGTGTTCTTCGAGATCGGCACCAATCCCGAGCTGGCCCAGGTCGACGTGCAGAACCGCGTCAATCTCGCGTTGCCGCAACTGCCGCAATCGGTGCAGTCGCAAGGCATTCAGGTGCAGAAGAAGTCGTCGGCGTTCATGATGGTGATCGCGATCTATTCGCCGTCCGAGCGCTACGACCCGGTCTATATCGCGAACTTCGCGAACATCTACGTGCTCGACGCGATCAAGCGGATTCCGGGCGCGAACCAGTCGAGCATTTTCGGCAACCCCGACTACGCGATGCGTATCTGGCTCAAGCCCGACCGGATGGCGCAACTGGGCGTGACGGCCGCCGACGTGCAGAAGGTCGTCGCGAACCAGAACCAGCAGTTCGCGGTCGGCAGCATCGGCCAGTCGCCGACGGGCAGCGAGGTGCAGCAGTCGTTCGCGGTCACGACCACCGGACGCCTCGCCGAGCCGTCGCAGTTCGACAACATCATCGTGCGCGCCGCCAGCGGCGGCGCGGCGATCGTGCGGCTCAAGGACATCGGCCGCGCGCAGCTCGGCCAGAAAGACTACTCGATTCGCAGCCGCTTCCAGGGCAAACCGGCCACGGTGATCGCCGTCTATCAGCAGCCGGGCGCGAATGCGCTCGACGTGTCGAAGCACGTGCGCGCGACGCTTGCCGAGCTGAAGAAGTCGTTCCCGGAGGGCATGACCTATGAGATCGCGATGGATACGACCGAGTTCACGCGGGCGTCGATCTCGGACGTGATCCACACGTTTTTCGAGGCGCTCGTGCTCGTCGTGATCGTCGTGTTCGTGTTCCTGCAGAGTCTGCGCGCGACGCTGATTCCGATCGTCGCGGTGCCGGTGTCGATCGTCGGCACCTGCATGTTCATGCTGCTGCTCGGTTTCTCGATCAACATGCTGACGCTGTTCGGCATGGTGCTCGCGATCGGCATCGTCGTCGACGACGCGATCGTCGTGATCGAGAACGTCGAGCGCAACATGACGGTGCATAAGCTGTCGCCGAACGAGGCCGCGAAGCGCGCGATGGACGAAGTCGCCGGGCCGGTCGTGGCGATCGTGCTGGTGCTGTGCGCGGTGTTCGTGCCGGTCGCGTTTCTCGGCGGCATCACCGGGCAGATGTACAAGCAGTTCGCGATCACGATTGCGATTTCGGTGGTGCTATCCGGGGTGGTCGCATTGACGCTGTCGCCGGCGCTCGCCGCGTTGCTGCTGAAGAGCACGCACCACGAAAAGAAGGGCTTTTTCCGCTGGTTCGACAACCAGTTCGCCCGTATGACGGGGGGCTATACGCGCGCCGTCAGGCTCATCATCAAGCGCTGCGTCATCGCGCTGGTGTTCTTCGTCGCGATGATCGTGCTGGCGGTGCTGATGGTGCGCTCGATTCCATCCGCGTTCCTGCCGCCCGAGGACCAGGGCTATCTGCTTGGCGCGGTCATCATGCCGGACGCCGCGAGTCTCGACCGCACCGGCGAGGTGTCGCAACTCGTCACCGATTACTTCAAGCAGCAGGAAGCGGTCGGCAGCATCACCACGGTCGACGGCTACAGCCTGCTCGACAACCAGAACAAGAACAATGCGAGCGCGTTCTTCGTCGGTCTGAAGAGCTTCGACGAGCGCTACACGCGCGCCAACATCAGAACGCAGAACGCGCGCGCCGTGCTGCTCGACGCGTACCGTCATTTCGCGAACGTGCCGCAAGGCATGGTGCTGCCGGTCAACCCACCGTCCATTCCGGGGCTCGGCACGACGGGCGGCACCGAGGTGTGGATTCAGAGCAAGGGCGACGCGAGCATCGCGCAGCTCGCGGGCGTGGCCGATCAGTTCGTGCAGAAAGCACGGGCTAGCAAGGAGCTGACCGGCGTCACGATGACCTTCAATGCGTCGTCGCGGCAACTGCTGGTCGACGTAGACCGCGACAAGTCGGAGACGCTCGGCGTGCCGGTCGAAGATGTTTATAGCGCGATGCAGACGATGTTCGGCTCGCTGTACGTATCCCAGTTCAACCGTTCGAGCCGGCTGTGGCAGGTCATCTTGCAGGCCGAACCATCGTATCGCCTGAAGCCGACCGACCTCGATCAGATCTTCGTGCGCAGCCGTACCGGCACGATGGTGCCGATCAAGTCGGTGGCGAGCTATCGCTATGTGACGGGCCCGGACCTCGTGACCCGCTTCAACAACTTCCCGGCCATCAAGGTCACCGCGAACGCCGCGCCGGGATTCAGCTCCGGCCAGGTGATCGCCGCGCTCGAGCAGATCGCTACGCAGATGCCGGAAGGCTACGACGTCGCGTGGAGCGGCGAAGCGTACGAGGAGCGGCAGTCGGGCGGCACCTCGGGGCTCGTCTTCGTGTTCGGCCTCGTTATGGTGTTCCTGATCCTCGCCGCGCAGTACGAGAAGTGGACGCTGCCGTTCGGCGTGCTGATGGCGGTGCCGTTCGCGCTGTTCGGCGCGCTGCTCGCGATCATGCTGCGCGGCCTCTCCAACGACGTCTACTTCCAGATCGGGCTGACGATGCTGGTCGCGCTCGCCGCGAAGAACGCGATCCTGATCTTCGAGTTCGCGGTGCTCAATCGCGAGACCGGCGCGTCCGTGTTCGACGCGACGATGACCGCCGCCGAAGAACGGCTGCGGCCGATCGTGATGACCTCGCTCGCGTTCATTCTCGGCTGCGTGCCGCTCGCGATTGCGACGGGCGCGTCGGCCAACAGCCGTCATTCGATCGGCACTGGCGTGATCGGCGGGATGCTTGGCGCAACCGCGATCGCGGTGTTTTTCATCCCGATGTTCTACTACCTGCTTGAACTGATGTCGTCGCGCTCGAAGGGCGGCAAACCGTCCACGCCGGATGTTTCGGGCACGGGCGGCGCGGGGCCCACGGTGGTGCCGGGTCCGGGGGCGTCGAGCGAGGCGCCGTCCGCGCCGCAAGAGGGCGATTGAGATGCGCGCGACGCTGCCGGCACGGATGCTCGGGGCCGCGCTGCTGCTCGGCCTCAGCGGCTGCCTGCTCGGCCCGAACTACGTGAGGCCGGCGGTCGACGTGCCGGCGACCTATCGTTTCGCCCAGGGCGAGGCCGCCGATATCGCCAACACCGCGTGGTGGGGGCAGTTTCAGGACCCGGTGCTCGATCAGTTGATCGCCACCGCGCTGCAGGAAAACCGCGACGTCAAGATCGCGGCCGCGCGCGTCGACGAGTATCGCGGGCAGTTCGTGACCACCCGTTCCGGGTTGTTCCCGCAGGTCGCAGCGGGCGCCGACGCGTCGCGCCAACGCATCTCGCAGTCCGAGGGCGTGCCGCTGCCCAAAGGCGTTGCTCCGATCTACAACCAGTTCGACGCGACGCTGTCGGTTGCGTGGGAACTCGATCTGTTCGGCAAGGTGCGCCGCGAAACCGAAGCGGCGCGCGCGAATCTGCTGGCAAGCGAAGAGGGTCGCCGCGCGATGATTCTGACGCTGGTCGGCGCGGTCGCGTCGGCCTACATCAATCTGCGCAGCCTGGACCGGCAACTGGAGATCGCGAAGGAGACCGTGCAAAGCCGCGCGGAATCGGTGCGGGTATTCGAGGCGCGCTTCCACGGCGGCGAAGTCTCGCAGATGGAACTCGCGCAAAGCCAGTCCGAGTACCAGGCCGCGCAGGTGACGATTCCGCAGCTCGAAGCGCAGATCGCGCAGCAGGAAGACGCGTTGTCGGTGTTGATCGGCACGAATCCCGGCGCGATTCTGCGCGGCCGCGAACTCGCGCAGATGGGCATGCCGCGGATTCCCGCGGGCTTGCCGTCCGATCTGCTCGAACGCCGTCCCGATCTGCTGGAGGCCGAGCAGACGCTGGTCGCGCAGAACGCGCTGATCGGCGCGGCGCGCGCGCTGTACTTTCCGTCGATTTCGCTGACGGGACTGTTCGGCTCGGTCAGCGCGCAGTTCTCGAATCTGTTCACCGGGCCCGCGCGGGTGTGGTCGTTTGCCGGCAGCGTCACGCAGCCGATCTTCACGGCGGGCAGCATCGCGGGCCAGGTGCATCAGGCCGAAGCGCGCCAGCAGCAGGCGCTGTTCGCGTACGAGAAGGCGATTCAGGTGGCGTTCCAGGAAGTCGAGGACTCGCTCGTGTCGGTGCAGAAGACGCGTGAGGCGCTCGATGCGCAGAACCTCCAGATCGAGGCGCTGCACACCTACGCGTATCTCGCGCGGCAGCGTTACGAGGGCGGCTACACGAGCTACATCGAAGTGCTCGATGCGGAGCGCAGCCTGTTCAATGCGCAACTCAGCTATACGCAAACCCAGGGTGCGGTGCTGACCTCGTTCGTCACGCTCTACAAGGCGATGGGCGGCGGCTGGGTGCAGGAGGCGGAAAAGCTGACGGTGCCGCCGGCGGCGGCCGCGCCGGCGTCGTCGACGGCGCCCGCATCGCCCACGTCGCCCACGTCGCCCACGTCGCCGTCACCGTCATCCTCATCGCCGGAGGCCCCCGTTTCACAGCACGCGCCCGCGACAAGCGGCGCGCCGATCGCGCTGGAGGCGAGATGATGAGCGAGGAGATCATCGCGTGCGAGGAGTGCGATCTGCTGCAGCTCGGCGCGCCGCCCGCGGCCGGCCATGCGCTGCGCTGCCGGCGCTGCCGCGCGGAATTGCGGCGCGGCCGCTCGAACGGGCCCGAGTACGCGCTCGCGTTCACGTGTGCGTCGGTGGTGCTGCTGGTGATCTCGAACCTGTTTCCGATCGTCGGTCTGTCGCTGAACGGTCACGTCGTGCAGACGACGCTCGCCGGTTCCGTGAGCATGCTGTATTCGCACGGCTCGTGGCCGCTCGCCTTGCTGGTCGGTCTCACGACGATCGTCACGCCCGTGCTGCAGACCCTCGCGATGCTCTGGCTGCTGCTGCCGCTGCACTTCGGGCGCCTGCCGTGGCGCGCCGCGGAAGGCTTCCGGCTGTTCCAGCTGGCGCGGCCGTGGGGCATGACCGAGGTGCTGATCCTCGGGCTGCTGGTCGCGCTGGTCAAGCTCGCGCATATCGCGAAGGTGGTGCCGGGCACCGCGCTGTGGTCGTTCATCGCGCTGATGTTGCTGCTGGCGGCCGCCGCGGCGACCTTCGATCCGCACGAGGTGTGGGCGCGCATCACGGCGGCGCATGGCGCGCGCGTGTTCCGCTTGCCGCCGATCCGCTGGCGCCGTCACGCGCTCACCGCGTCCGCCTACGGGCTCGTGCTGTGCGAGGAATGCGGTCTGCTGCTCCGGCCGGCCAGCGGCGGCAAGCCGGTCTGCCCGCGCTGCAAGGCGCCGCTGCATCGCCGCAAGCCCGCGAGCCTGTCGCGGACGTGGGCGTATCTGCTCGCGGCGATGGTGCTCTACGTGCCGGCTAACGTGCTGCCGGTGATGGACACGAGTTCGCTGTTCGGCACGCAGAAAGACACGATCATGAGCGGCGTGGTCTATCTGTGGGTCTCCGGTTCGTGGCCGCTCGCGGTGCTGGTGTTCATCGCGAGCATCGTCGTGCCGATGCTGAAGATTGTCGGCCTCGCGTATCTGGCCGGCTCGACGCAGTTGCGCTCGCGCTGGCTGCCCGGGCAGCGCACGCGGATCTATCGCGTGATCGAGCTGATCGGGCGCTGGTCGATGCTCGACATCTACGTGATCACGATGCTGGTCGCGCTCGTGCAGTTTCAGGCGCTCGCGACCATCAAGGCCGGCCCGGCTGCGATCGCGTTCGGCGCGGTCGTCGTGCTGACGCTGCTCGCCGCGATGGCGTTCGATCCGCGTCTGATGTGGGATGCGCTGGAGAGCGGCCGTGGCCACGCCGAATGACGAACCCGAGCTGCCCGCCGCCGAACCGGTGCCGCGTTCGCGCTGGCGCATGCAACTGGTGTGGCTGGTGCCGATCGTCGCGATTCTGATCGGCGGCTGGCTCGCGGTGAAGGCGATCATGGAGCGCGGCGAGGAAATCAGCATCAGCTTCAAGACCGGCGAAGGCCTCGAAGCGGGCAAAACCAGGCTCAAGTTCAAGGATGTCGACATCGGCGTGGTCGAGGCGGTGTCGCTGTCGCCGGATCACAAACGCGTGGTGGCGAAGGCGGAAGTGACGCGCGACGTGTCGGACCTGCTCGTCGACAACACGCGCTTCTGGGTGGTGCGTCCGCGCATTTCGGGCGGCACGGTGTCGGGACTCTCCACATTGCTGTCGGGCTCCTATATCGACGTCGACGTCGGCAGCTCGGCGAAGGCGCGCCGCAGTTTCGTCGGGCTCGAAGAGCCGCCCGTGATCGCGAGCGACGTGCCGGGGCACGAGTACACGCTGCACGGCAGCGGGCTCGGCTCGCTCGACGTCGGCACGCCGGTGTTTTTCCGCCGGCTGCAGGTGGGCCAGGTCGCGTCGTACCAGTTGGACGCCGACGGTCGCGGCGTCACGGTGAAGGTGTTCGTCAATGCGCCGTACGACCGCTTCGTGAGAACCGACACGCGCTTCTGGCACGCGAGCGGCGTCGACATGGCGTTCGACAGCAATGGCTTGCGCGTCGAATCGCAGTCGCTCGTGTCGATCATCATCGGCGGCATTGCGTTCGAATCGCCGCCCGATTCGCAGATCGACACGGGCGCCGACAACAACACGCCGTTCCAGCTGTACACCACACGCGCCGATGCGATGAAGATGCACGATCGTATCGTCGATAAATACGTGGTGAATGTCACGGACTCGGTGCGCGGACTGACGGTCGGCGCGCCGGTCGATTTTCGTGGCGTCGTGGTCGGCGAAGTGACGGCGATCTACACGCGCTTCGATCCGGTCACGCGCCGCTTCAGCATTCCCGTCGAGATCAACGTCTATCCGGAGCGCTTCACGTCGCGCTATCAGAACGACGGCGCGGGCGGGCGCATCAGCGACGACCCGCACGGTCTCGCGAACTACCTCGTCGAACACGGTTTCCGCTTCCAGTTGCGGAGCGGCAATCTGCTGACCGGCCAGCAGTATCTGGCGCTCGATTATTTCCCCGACGCGGCGAAGGCGTCGATCGACTGGAGCAAGACGCCGCCCGAAGTACCGGCGGTGCCGCGCGCGCTGCAATCGCTGCAGGACTCGGTGACGCGTCTGCTTACCAAGGTCAACAACATCCCGTTCGACGACATCGGCAAGGACGCGCGCTCGACGCTGCGCACCACCAATGCGATGCTCGCGCAACTGAACAGCGAGGTCGTGCCGAAAGCGCACGACACGCTGCAGTCCGCGCAAACCGCGCTCGATTCCGCCAATGCCGCGTTGCAACCGGACTCGTCGCTGCAGCAATCGACGGAGGACGCGATGCATGAAATGACCCGCACGGCTGCCGCATTGCGCACGCTGGCCGACTATCTGGCGCGGCATCCAGAAGCGCTGGTGCGCGGCAAGTCGGAGGACAAGCCATGAGGTACGCGCTGGCGTGGCCGTTGCTCGTGTGCGTCGGCGCGTTGCTCGGCGCGTGCAAATCGCCGGCGACCAACTTCTATACGCTCAGTCCGGACGAGTCGCTCGCGGGGGTGAGTGCGACTGGCGCGGTTGCAAATGCGGCGGCGGCCACTCGTCCGATCGCGGCGGTGGTCGGTCCCGTGACGATTCCGGAGCTGGTGGACCGGCCGCAGATCGTCACGCGAGTGAGCGGCAACGAAGTCGTGGTCAACGAATTCGACCGCTGGGCGCAGCCGTTGACCGGCGACATCGGCCGCGTGATTGCCGCCGACCTCGGCGCGCTGCTGAACTCGGAGCAGATCTCGGTGTTCGATGCGGTGCGCGACCCGGCTGTCGTGTGGCACGTGCGGATCGACGTGATGCGCTTCGATTCCGTGCCGGGGCGCGACGTCACCGTCGACGTGCTGTGGGCCGTGCGCCCGCCCGGCAAGGGCCGCGCGCTGACCGGCCGGTCGATCGCGCGGGAGAGCGTGTCCGGGCCGGGATTCGGGCCGCTCGTCGCCGCGCACGATCGCGCGCTCGGCACGGTGAGCCGCGCGATCGCGGCGGCGGTGCAGGCGAATGCGACGCAGTGAAGGATGCGACGTCGTCGACGCGACGCAGCCGTGGCACCATAGTCGCCACGCCCAACCTGCCGCGCAGCGCAGGCACCCCACGAGGAACCCGTCGATGGAAAGGCATCAGAAGTATCAGCGTCTGATCGATTACTGCCGGACGTTGCCGGCACTGCCGACCGCCGTCGCGCATCCGTGCGACCAGAGTTCGCTCGCGGGCGCGATCCAGGCGGCGGACATGGGCCTGATCGAGCCGGTGCTGGTCGGGCCGCGCGCGCGCATCGAGGCGATCGCGGCCGAGCACGGCATCGATATCTCGGACTGCGCGATCGTCGATGCGCCGCATAGCCATGCGGCGGCCGCGGCGGCCGTGCAACTGGTGCGCGAAGGCAAGGCGGAAGCGCTGATGAAAGGCAGCCTGCACACCGACGAACTGATGGCCGAGGTGATCCGCCGCGATGCGGGCCTGCGCACCGCGCGCCGCATCAGCCATTGCTTCGTGATGGACGTGCCGGCGTACGACCATGCGCTGATCATCACCGATGCCGCGATCAACATCGCGCCGACGCTCGAAGACAAGGTCGACATCCTGCAGAACGCGATCGATCTCGGCCACGCGCTGCGGATGGACGAAGTGCGCGTGGCGATCCTGTCCGCGACCGAAACCGTCAACCCGAAGATCCCGTCGACGGTCGAAGCGGCGGCGCTGTGCAAGATGGTGGACCGTGGGCAGATCGTCGGCGCGCTGGTCGACGGCCCGCTCGCGCTCGACAATGCGATCAACCTCGAAGCGTCGCGCATCAAGCGGATCGAATCGCGCGTCGCCGGCCGCGCCAATATCCTGCTGGTGCCGGATCTCGAAGCGGGCAACATGCTCGCGAAGAGCCTGTCGTTTCTGGCCGGCGCGGACGCGGCGGGGATCGTGCTCGGCGCGCGCGTGCCGATCGTGCTGACGAGCCGCGCGGATTCGCTGACGACGCGGCTCGCGTCGTGCGCGGTCGCCGCCATGGTGGCGCAGGCGCGGCGCGAAGCCGCCAAGGTCGTCGGGTGACGCCATGACCGATGCGATCCTTGTGCTGAACGCGGGTTCGTCGAGCCTGAAGTTCCGCGTCTTCGACGCGCAAAGCGCGCAACTCGACCTCATCCTGCGCGGCCAGATCGAAGCGCTCTATACCCACCCGCGATTTCGCGCGGTCGACCGCGACGGCGACGCCGGCTCGTGCGACTGGGGCGACGGCTACCGGCTCGGTCATCAGGGCGCGATCGAGTACCTGGCGGGCTTTCTGCGCAACCACGGCGGCGGCCTTCGGGTGGTGGCGCTCGGCCATCGCGTCGTGCACGGCGGCCAGCGTTTCAGCGGGCCAGTCCTCGCGACGCCCGAGGTGCTCGACGAACTGGAACGGCTGACGCCGCTCGCGCCGCTGCATCAGCGGCATAACCTCGAGCCGATCCGGATCGTCGCGCGCATGCGCCCCGATCTGCCGCAGGTCGCGTGCTTCGACACCACCTTCCATCTCACGCAGAGCGAGACCGCGCAGGCCTTTGCGCTGCCCGCGTCGATTACCGAGCGCGGCGTGCGGCGCTACGGCTTTCATGGGCTCTCGTACGAATACATCGCGAGCGTGCTGCCGCAGATCGCGCCGGCCGCGGCGGCGGGGCGCACCGTCGTCGCGCATCTGGGCAACGGCGCGAGCATGTGCGCGATGATCGCCGGCAAGAGCGTGGCGAGCACGATGGGTTTCACGGCGGTCGAAGGCCTGCCGATGGGCACGCGTTGCGGCAGCCTCGATCCCGGCGTGATTCTGTATCTGCTCGACGAATTGCAGATGGACACGGAGGCGGTCGCCGAGCTGATCTACAACAACTCAGGGCTGCTCGGCCTGTCCGGCATCTCGGCCGACATGCGCGTGCTGCTCGACAGCCGTGAGCCGCGCGCGCGTTTCGCGATCGACGTCTACACGTACCGGATCGCGCGCGAACTCGGCAGTCTCGCCGCGGCGATGGGCGGGATCGACGCGCTGGTGCTGACGGCCGGCATCGGCGAACACGCGGTGGCGATCCGCGAGCGCATCGTGCGCGATGCGGCGTGGCTGGGCGCGGAACTCGACGAGACCGCCAACCGCGCGGGCGGTCCGCTGATCAGCCGCGCGTCGGCGAAACTGCCGGTGTGGGTCGTGCCCACCAACGAGGAACTGACGATCGCCCAACATACGCGCGCGCTCGCCGGCGCGCGGATGGCGTGAAGGAGCGCTTGTACATCGAAGGCGGACTGAATATCGTGGTGTCGTGCAGCACAACGCAATGCAAGGCAACGCAACGCCACGCAACGGTCGAGGAGCAATCATCATGGCTGAACTGCTGCTTGGAAACGTCGAGGAAAGCGTCTCCGACGAAGAGATCGGCGAGTTTCTGACCCGCTACGGTTTTCCGCGCTTCAATTCGATTCAGCGCATTCCCGGCGCGGGGTCGCGGCCGGCCGCGCTGCTCGTGTTCGAGCACGTCAGCGCGGAAGGCCTGCGCGTGCTGCAATCGCGCATCCACAACCTGTACTGGAAGGACCGCACGATCACCGCGCTGCTGCTGCCGGAGCGCGACGAATCGTGACGATCGACGGGAGCCGGGCATGGGCCTGTTGTCTCGATGGCTGACACGGCGTAACGCCGCGCCGGAAGACAGCGCGAGCGAGGCGGCGAAGGACA
This sequence comes from Paraburkholderia antibiotica, assembly GCF_012927125.1. Taxonomy (GTDB): domain Bacteria; phylum Pseudomonadota; class Gammaproteobacteria; order Burkholderiales; family Burkholderiaceae; genus Paraburkholderia; species Paraburkholderia antibiotica. Next base: position 613,008 of record NZ_JABBFZ010000002.1, on the reverse strand, counting down.
TCGTCGGGCGGGTCGTCGGGCTCTGTCCGTCGCTGCGGCTCGCGCGCAATTGCGAGGCGCGCCTGCTTCCGGCCGTGCAACAGGCCACCGCGTATCTGGGACGGCTCGTCGCCGAAGTGCCGCCCGCGCGCGAGGCGAGCGCGGCGACCTGGGCGGGCGACCCGTATATCCACGCCTTTTTCGCCACGCCCGATGAAGTGGCCGCCGTCTTCAGCCACTCGCGGGAATTGCGCGCGTTCTTTCACGACCGTCCCGACGCGGACGAGGTTTTCGCGGTGCTGGGCATGGCCATCGACGAGCGGCATATTTTCGGCGTCGCGCAACACGGCGATGCGACCCATACCGACATCGCGCAGACGACCGTCAGCTTCAGCGATCACCAGGTGCGCGTGTGCGGCGAGTCGGAGGCCGCGCTGCGGCACGAAATCGTGCTGCGGATCGTCGATCAGCTGGTGCTCGAAGGGCTCGGCAAGATCGAGGCCGAGACGCGGCGGCACGATGCGCTGGAGCGCGAACGCGCGCTGCTGAAAACGCGCCTGACGATTCTCGAGCGACAAGGGGCAGGAGTGCGCGCGCTGCTCGGCAGCGAGGCGTCGTCGAATTTCGCGGAAGTGGCGCGGCTGCAGGCGCAGATCGAGGAGAACGATCGCGCGCTCGCCGAGCTGGGTCTGAAGACCGAGGCGCTGGAGCGGCATCTCGATGTGATGTGCGCCGTGCTGACGTCGCCGGATGCCTATTTCTACGTGCTGAAAAGCACCTTCCGGCTCGACCGGATGAACGTCGTGGTCGAGCCGGGCGACACGCGGCCCGCGCATGAAATCGATCTGCGCATCGCGCGGCTGCCGGCCAGTCCCGATGCGATGCGGGTTTTTTCGACGGTGCGCGTGCGGTGCGGCGATCTGACGCCCGCGCCCGATGTCGTCGCCCAGGCGCAGCGCCTGTTGATCTGACGCAATGGTTCGGCATCCCGGGACAGGCACGCTTGAGAGTCTGGCCGCCTACGAGGATGCGATGGATACGACCTTCATTCGACTCAGTCGTCCATTTTTCGACCGTCACGACGCGCTGTGTTTTTCCGCCTATGCGTTCGGCTGGGGCTATTGCGCGTTTTCACTGGACCCCACCGTCGCCGACGAGGCGCTGGGTCGCGCCGGTCAGTCGGCGCGGCAGCGGCGGGTCGGGTTCGCGGTGAGCCGGGCGCGAATCCGCGACGCGGTGCGGCGCGCCGTGCGCAGGGGATGCGGCGAGCGCGTCGCGCTGGACGTGGACGATTTCCGCTGACGCGCTCGCGGGTTGGCCGATGGGCCCGCTCGCGGTAAGCAGCGGCTGCAGCGGCGACGCAAGCGCGCCCATGCCGTTACTTGATCGTGTAACCGCGGCCTTCCATGCAAGCGGCGTACGCGCGATTGAAGGTGCTCATCGCGCCCTGCGACTGTGCTTGCGTCGATGCGGCGGCGGCCCGGCGGTTCTGCCGCGCGCGCGAGCCGCCGACCACCGTGCCGGTGGCCGCGCCGATCGCCGCGCCCTTGCCCGCATCGCCGGCGATCGCGCCGATCACCGCGCCGCCGGCCGCGCCGCGCGCGGCGCCCTGCACGCGCTCGCCGCCGCCCACCGCGGGCCCGGACGGCGGAGGCGGCGCGTTGGCGACCGCGGCCGGGTCGACGCCGGTATTGCTCCGGGCCCACGAATAGCAGGCGCCTTCGTCCTGCTGCTGTTTCTGCGCGCTTTGGCCTTTGGCCGGATAGGCGATCGGCCGCGATTGCGCGAGGCCGTCGAACGATAGCGACACCGTCAACGCGGCGACAATCCAGTACTTCGTCGATGTATTCACGACAGCTCCTTGCGTGAGTCCACGCTGGTGCGAGTCGCCGGTTGCCTGTTTTTCCGCAGGCGGGAGGGCGGAACCGGCATCCGTCGAATAGCGTCCTTGCTGGACCGGTTGCCGCGCGCCGAGGGAGCCGGGAAGGCGCGAGAGAAGTGCGGATAACGACGACGCAACGACGACGCAACGAGGATGCGCCGATGGCGCGGCAACGGCAGGTTCGCTTTCATGATTGCGTCGCGCGGGGGCGTGCGCAATCGGACCAAGGTCGTATTTGCAATCGCGCGACCGCTTTCCACACTGTACGCATGCAACAGGTGTGTCTCGTTTCCATTGCTTCGAATAAGGTCGATCGAAGACGGCGGGCCGGTACCGCAGTCATGGCAACGCGGATCGATGACGAAGCGCGAGGGGAAGCATCGATGGGCCGCGTTACGCATGCTCGTGAACGGATCGGCCGGGGCGTTTGGTGGGTCCGGCTGGTTCGGATCGTTCCGTTCTTTCCGCCGACGACGGCACCCGCCGGAGGGCGGTGCTCGTGCGTGCGGCGTGTACTGCATGCACAGCGCCTGCCGCATCTTCCGCATACACCTTTCACCCCGCTGCGCGCAGCGCTTGCCGTCGCCCTACGCGCGACGCTCGTCGCGTGCTGCGGCGCGCCGTTCTTCCCGTTTTTCGTTGCACCTTCGTTGGCGCAGGCCCCCGCGGCCGCTCCCGCGAACGCAGCGGTGCCGGCGGCGACGCTCGACAACCTCGTCGGGCCGATCGCGCTCTATCCGGACGATCTGATCGCGATCATTCTTCCTGCCTCGACCTATCCGGTGGAAATCGTCCAGGCCGACCGCTTTCTCGATCGGCACAAGACCGACAAATCGCTGAAGCTCAACGACGCGTGGCAGGACCCGGTGAAGGCGCTGCTCAATTACCCCGAGATCGTCAAGAAAATGAGCACCGATCTCGACTGGACGACCGCGCTCGGCGAAGCGGTCGTGGCCGATCAGGGCGCGGTGCTCGAAGCGGTGCAGCGTTTCCGGCGCAAAACGCAGACGGCGGGGCATCTGAAATCCGACGACAAGCAGGTCGTGGTCGTCGAGAAAGAAGTGATCAAGATCCAGCCGGCCGATCCGCAGGTGATCTACGTGCCGCAGTACAACCCGCAGACCGTCGTCGTGGCCAGCGCGCCGGTGACCTATGCGTACGCGCCCACGCCGTATCCGGCTTACTACTATCCGTACGCGCCGGGCGCCGCGCTCGCGACGGGGCTGATCTGGGGCGCGGCGATCACCGCCGCGTGGAACGGCGGCCACTACGAGACGAATTACGGAGGCGGCGGTAACAACAACATCAATATCAATCACGAGCGAAACGTCGAGCGCGGCGACCGGACCGTCAACCGGGGCGATCGGAGCGTCGAGCGCGGCAACATCAATACGGGCGATATCAATCGCGGTGGTGGTGGCGGTGGCGGTCGTGGCCAGGGCGGTGGCTCGTCCGCGTGGGTGCCGGATCGCAAGCCGGGCCAGGTTAGCGGCGTCGCGGATCGCTCGGCACGCACGCAGCGGGTCGGCGATCCGCCGTCGCGTGGTGGTGGGGCTGGTGGCGGTGGCGGTTTCGGAGGAGCCGGCGCGGGTGCCGGCGCGGGAGCGGGCGGGGGCGGCTTGGGGAGTGCCGGCGGCGGCGCGGGCGCGCAAGGTCGGGCGCAGCAACAGCCGGCGCAGCGCGCAGCGGCCTCGCCGGGCACGCGCGACGTGAATCCGCGCGCCGCGCAAACGCGCGGCGGCGGCGAGGCCTTCAGCGGCTACGGCTCCGCGCACGACGCGCAGGCCAACAGCGCGCGCGGCGCGGCGAGCCGTCAATCGTTCGAGTCGCGCGGACAGTCGGCGCGCGCGTCGGCCCGTGGCGGTGGCGGATTTGCCGGCGGAGGAGGCGGGTTTGCCGGAGGCGGCGGCAACTTTTCGGCGCGCGGCGGAGGCGGCCGCGGCGGCGGACGGCGATAGGGGATGGCCATGATCGAGCGGAACATCACCGGCAGGCGCACGCGCGACGCGTCGCGCGCCAGGGTCGCCGCGGCGCGCGGGCTGAGTGCGCTGGTTTTTGCGTCGATGTTGGCGTTGCCGCTGGCCGCGTTCGGCGCCGGACAACGAACCTTCGCGACGCCGGAGGAAGCGGTCAGCGCGCTGTCCGACGCGCTGAAAGCCGGCGACGAAGCGGCGCTGATCAGCATCTTCGGCGACACGCACAAGAGCCTCGTGGCGTCGCCCGATCACGCGGAGAACGAGGCGAACTGGGCCAAGGCGAGCGCCGAGCTCGAAGCCTTTCACGCATTCGACGACGCGGGTCAGACCCGGCGCATTCTGCTGGTCGGCGACGAGGCGTGGCCGATGCCGATTCCGCTCGTGAAGGAAGGCGGTACGTGGCGATTCGCGACCGAGCAGGGCGAAGACGAGATCATCAACCGACGCATCGGCGCGAACGAGCACGAAGCGATCAAGGTGCTGCGTGCCTATCTCGACGCGCAGCGCGAATACGCATCGCGCGATCGCAATCACGACGGCCTGCTCGAATACGCACAAAAACTCGCCAGTACGCCGGGCAAGCAGGACGGCCTCTACTGGCACACCGATGAAGACAGCGACGCGGAGCCGAGTCCGTTCGGGCCGCTCGTCGCCGCCAGTTCGGAATACCTGAAAGGCCACGTGGCCGGCGATCCTTATCGCGGCTACCACTTCCGCATCCTGACTCGGCAGGGCCGGCACGCGCCGGGCGGCGCGTTCAGCTACGTGATCAACGGGCACATGCTCGCCGGATTCGCGATGGTCGCCTATCCGGCGCGCTACGGCACGAGCGGCGTAATGACCTTCGTCGTCAACAACAACGGCGTGATCTACCAGAAGGATCGCGGCGCGCATGCGCCGCCGATTACCGAGTTCGATCCGGACAGTTCGTGGCAGCGCGTCAAGGATGCGCTTTGAGCGGCGGTGCGGTACACCAGCGCCTCTACGACCAAGGTCCGATGCGAAGCGCGCGGACGGAAGGCTACGCTTCGAAGCAGGCACGCGCGGCCCTCGGCTCGAATTCGGGCGCGCCGCGCCGCACGCGGGTTTTCTTCCGATCGGCTTCCGTACGCGAGGCGCTACGTTGAGCAACGAATCCAGCGGCAGCGGTCTTTCGATGACCGCGTCGCCCGCACGCGGCTGGCGCGCCGCGTTGCCGCCCATGCAGTGGCTGCGCGGTTATCGGCCGCGCTGGCTGCTGAACGACGCGGTCGCCGGCGTGACGCTCGCGGCCTACGGCATTCCGGTGTCGCTCGCGTATGCGTCGCTGGCCGGCTTGCCGCCGCAATACGGAATCTACGGCTATCTGGTCGGCGGCCTGCTGTACGCGCCGTTCGGCTCGTCGCGTCAACTCGCGATCGGACCGACCTCGGCGATCTCGATGCTGGTCGGCGTGACCGTCGCCGGCATGGCCGACGGCGATGCGGCGCGCTGGGCCTCGATCGCGGCGCTCACGTCGTTGCTGATTGCGTGCATGTGCGTGATCGGCTGGCTGTTACGGCTGAGTTCGCTCGTCAGCTTCATCAGCGAGACGATCCTGCTCGGCTTCAAGGCGGGCGCGGCGCTGACCATTGCAATGACGCAGCTGCCGAAGCTGTTCGGCGTGAAGGGCGGCGGCGAGTTTTTCTTCGAGCGGATCGCGGTGCTGGGCGCGCAGATTTCGCACACCAACGTCAGCGTGCTCGTGTTCGGCGTCGTGTGCATCGCGCTGCTGCTGCTCGGCGAAAAATTTCTGCCGGGCCGGCCGGTGGCGCTCGGCGTGGTGGCGGTGTCGATCGTCGTGTTGTCGGTCACGCCGCTGGCCGGCGCGGGCTTCGCGCTGGTGGGCGCGCTGCCGCGCGGCTTGCCCGCATTCCATTTGCCGGGGCTGCGCCTGCGCGACGTCGACGGCATCGTGCCGCTCGCGTTCGCGTGCCTGTTGCTCGCGTATGTCGAAAGCGTGTCGGCCGCGCGCTCGCTCGCGCGCGCACATGGCGACGAGATCGATGCGCGCCAGGAACTGCTCGGCCTTGGCGCGGCCAATCTCGCCGCCGGGCTGTTCCAGGCGCTCCCGGTCGCGGGCGGGCTGTCGCAATCGTCGGTGAACGACAAGGCGGGCGCGAAAAGCACGCTGGCGCTCGTGTTCGCGTCGCTGGCGATCGGCATCGCGCTGCTGTTCCTCACGGGGCTGCTTGCCAATCTGCCCAACGTGGTGCTCGCGGCGATCGTGTTGGTGGCCGTCAAGGGGCTCGTCGACATCGGCGAGTTGCGGCATGTCTGGCGCGTGAGCCGCTTCGAATTCGCGATTTCGATGGTGGCGTTCGCGGCGGTGCTGTTGTTGGGAATCCTGAAGGGCGTGATCGTCGCGGTACTCGTGTCGATGCTGTTGATCATCCGGCGCGCCGCGCATCCGCATGTCGCGATGTTGGGGCGCATTCCCGGCACGCGCTATTTCTCGGACCTCGAACGCCATGCCGACAACGAGGTCGTGGCCGGCGTGCTGGCCGTGCGGGTCGAGGCGGCGCTGCTGTATTTCAACGTCGAGCACGTGCGCGAGACGATCTGGCGGATGATTCGCGCCGCGCCCGCGCCGGTTCGCCTCGTGATCTGCGATCTGTCCGCGGCGCCGCTCGTCGATCTGGCGGGCGCGCGCATGTTCGACGTGCTGGATGCGGCACTGCGCGCTTCCGGTATCGCGCTGAAAGTCGCCGGCGCTCATGCGGACGTGCGTGACATGCTGCGTGCCGAAGGACTCGAAGCGCGCATTGGCCCGATCGATCGACGCACGTCGGTGGCGGATCTCGTCGATGCATTCGGCTCGGGCGGCCCGCGCGCGGACGATGCGCACGGCGTGCCGCGCACTGCCATCTAGCGCGCGGAGCGCACCCTGTAGCGAGGAGAGCTAGCCATGTCCTGCCAATTTCGATTCCGACTCCGATTTCGTCCGGCCGCACGCGCGCTCGCGGCGCTGGCGCTGCTGATAAGCGCGAACGCAGGCCACGCGGCCAACCTCAACTTCCTGAAAGACACACCCATTACCTACATGCGCGACGCCGATCGCAAAGCGCTGAATGCCGCCGCGCAAAAAGCGCTCGATACGAAACAGGACGGCGAAGCGCTCGAATGGAGCAATGCGGGCACGGGCAACCCGGTGTCGATCACGGGCACGGTGACGCCGCACGATACGTCGAAGGACGGCGAGCGAACCTGCCGCAGCGTGACGCTCGTCGCGCTGGCGAAGGGGCAGACGCAAAGTCTGACGCCGATCGCCTGCAGGAGCGGCAACGGGCCGTGGAAGCTCCTCAGGAAATAGGTTCGTGCGGCGCGCCGGGGTGGGACCAAGGTCGTATTGTTTTGTCCCGGTGGAAGAACCATTGTATGCAGAACGAGAGACCGCTTGCGCAGATCGGCTGTGCGTGATCGAAAGTCGACCGCCGCTATTCATTGACCATTCACCCGCTCTCACATCGTGTCGACGGGCGAACCGCAGACGAGGGCTACGATGACCTGGCTCGTTACGACGTTACGACAGTACCCGGAACTCGCGGTCTTCCTGTCGCTTGCGATCGGTTACTGGATCGGCGGAAAAAGCTATAAAGGGTTCAGTCTCGGCGCGGTGACGGCGACGCTGCTGGTCGCCATCGCAATCGGCCAGTTGCACATCACCATCTCGCCGAACGTGAAGTCGATCTTCTTTCTGATCTTTCTGTTCGCGGTGGGCTACGGCGTCGGCCCGCAGTTCGTGCGCGGTCTCGCGAAAGACGGCTTGCCGCAGGCGCTGTTCGCCGCCGTGCAGGCGGTGCTGTCGTTGGGCGCGGCGGTGCTCGTGTCGAAGATCGCGGGCTACGACATCGGTTCGGCGGCCGGCCTGTTCGCCGGCTCGCAAACCATTTCGGCATCGATGGGGCTCGCGTCGGATGCGATCAACCGGCTGGGCAGATCGCCCGACGAAGCCAAGGCGCTAATCGATGCGATGCCGACCGCGTACGCGGTCACGTACATATTCGGCACGGTCGGCTCGGCGGTGCTTCTCGCGACGCTCGGGCCGCGACTGCTGCGTATCGATCTCGTCGCGGCCTGCAAGGAGTACGAAGCGACGCTCGGCGGCACGACGGAGCTGGGCGGCGGCGGTCAGGCGTGGCATCGCTACGAGCTGCGCGCGTATCGCGTGGTGGCGGATAGCCCCGCGTGCGGCAAGACCGTGAGTCAGGTCGAGGCGTTGCAGCCGGAGAACACGCGGCTCTTTATCGAGCGTATCCGCCATGGCGACAAGATCGAGGAGGCGACGCTCGACATGGTGCTGCAGGCGGACGACGTCGTCGCGATAGCGGGCCCGCGCGATCAGCTGGTCGCGGTGCTCGGCGCCGGCGGCGCGAATGCTGCGAGTGCTGCGAATGCCGCGAATGGCACGACGCTCGACGAGGGCGGCGATCACACGCTCGCGGTGCGCCGCGCCCGCGCGATCGAAGTGGACGACCCCGAACTGCTGGCCGTGCCCGCCGAAGGGGTGGACGTCTACGTGACGAGCAAGACCGTGGATGGCAAAACCCTGCAGGAACTCGCCGACCTGCCGCTCGCGCGCGGCGTCTTTCTGCGCAAGATCAAGCGCGGCCCGACGGAAACGCAGATTCCGATTCTGCCGAGCACGAAGCTGCATCGCGGCGACACGATCACGATCGTCGGGCGCACTCAGGACACGAGCGCCGCCGCGAAAGTACTCGGCGTGCTCGATCGCGCGACCAACGTGACGGATGTCGCGTTCGTCATGCTCGCGATCACGATCGGCGCGCTGGTGGGCGCCGTCGTCATCAACGTTGCAGGGATTCCGCTCACGCTGTCGACAGCTGGCGGCGCGCTGATCGCCGGTCTCGTGTTCGGCTGGCTGCGGGCCATTCATCCGACTTTCGGCCGGATTCCGGAGCCGACGGTCTGGTTCATGAACTCGGTGGGACTCAACGTCTTCATCGCGGTGATCGGCTTGACGGCGGGGCCGGGATTTATCGCCGGCTTGCAGAGCCTCGGCGTCGGCCTGTTCCTGTGGGGCATCGTCGCGACGTCGCTGCCGTTGATCCTCGGCATGTTCATCGCGCGCTACGTGTTCCACTTTCATCCGGCCATCCTGCTTGGCGTCTGCGCCGGTTCGCGAACGACGACCGCCGCGCTCGGCATGATCTGCGATGCCGCGAAAAGCCAGATCCCCGGCCTCGGCTACACCGTGACGTATGCGGTGGGCAATACGCTGCTGACGATCTGGGGGATGGTCGTGGTGATGCTGATGGCGTGAGCGGGCGTGTCGCTCGCGGCGACGCCGGATTGGCCGTAGCGGAACGAACACTGCGCAGCAATTGCGTTCAGGAGGAGACATGAACAAGCGGGACAAACAGGACGCCGAGAAGGACAAAGACAAGGACAAGGCGGCGAGGCTGGCGGCGCTCAGCCCGTTCGAGCTGAAAGACGAGTTGATCAAGGCGGCGGGCGGCGGCGCGGTCGAGCGGCCCGCGAATCTGGCGATGCTCAATGCCGGGCGCGGTAACCCTAACTTCGTCGCGACGATTCCGCGCCATGGCTTCTGGCAACTGGGCCTCTTCGCGATGCGCGAGGCGGAGCGCTCGTTTGCGTATCTGCCGGAGGGCGTCGGCGGCTTTCCGAAGCGCGATGGCCTGGTCGAGCGCTTCGAGCTGTTTTTGCGCGGCAACAAGGGCGTGCCGGGCATCGCCTTTCTCGCGAGCGCCGTGTCTTATGTGCGCGATCAGCTCGGGCTGTCCGCGAGCGACTTCCTGTACGAAATGTGCGAGGGCATTCTCGCGTCGAACTATCCGGTGCCGGACCGGATGCTGAAGCTCTCCGAGGTTATCGTCGGTCAGTATCTGCGCCGCGAGATGATCGGTAAGCATCCGTTCATCGGCGAGTTCGACATTTTCGCGGTCGAAGGCGGCACTGCCGCGATGACCTACATCTTCAACACGATGCGGCAGAATCACCTGATCAAGTCCGGCGACACGATCGCGCTCGGCATGCCGATTTTCACGCCATACATCGAGATTCCGGGGCTCAACGACTATCAGCTGGCGGTCGTCGACGTGAATGCCGATGTCGAAAAGAACTGGCAGTACTCGAAAAAGGAACTCGACAAGTTGCGCGATCCGAAGGTGAAGGCGTTCTTTCTCGTCAATCCGAGCAATCCGCCTTCGGTGCGGATCAGCGACGAAAGTCTTCAGTACGTGGCCGAGATCGTCAACGAGCGCCCCGATCTGATCCTGCTCACCGATGACGTGTACGGCACCTTCGCCGACGACTTCGTGTCGCTGTTCGCGCTCGCGCCGAAGAACACCATTCTCGTCTACTCGTATTCGAAGTACTTCGGCGCGACCGGCTGGCGGCTCGGCACGATCGTCACGCATCGCGACAATATTTTCGACCGGCTGATCGGCGAGTTGCCGAAGGACGTGAAGAAGGAACTGCATCACCGCTACGAGTCGATCACGACCGAACCGGACAAGCTGAAGTTCATCGACCGCCTCGTCGCCGACAGCCGCACGGTCGCGCTCAATCACACGGCGGGGCTGTCGACGCCGCAGCAGGTGCAGATGGTGCTGTTCTCGCTGTTTTCGCTGATGGATACGCCTGACGCGTACAAGAAGGCGCTGAAGCGGCTGATCCGCAGCCGCAAGCGCGCGCTCTACGACGGCATTGGTATTACGTTCGACGACAGCGACATCAACCAGGTCGACTACTACACGATCCTCGACATGGAGTTTCTCGGCGAGCGCGCGTACGGTCGCGAGTTCGTCGAATGGTTGCTGAAGAACACCGAGCCGTCCGAGCTGCTATTCCGGCTTGCGCGCGAAGCGCGCGTGGTCGTGCTGCCCGGCCGCGGCTTCGGCACGCAGCATCCGTCGGGGCGCGTGTCGCTCGCGAATCTGAACGAGTCCGACTACCGCAAGATCGGTCAGGCGATCCGCACGCTGCTCGGCGATTACGTCGAGCGCTACAACGCGGCGACCGGCAACACGCTCGACAGGAACAAGGTCCTGTAGCACTACCCGCGTATCGAGGAGCACGAGATGGCTACGTCAAGCGAAAAGATCACCCCGTACGACGAATTCAACTATTCGATTCCCGAAGACGAATTTCCGAAAGACGGGATGTCCGCGCGCGCGGCTGCCGCTGTCGTGATCAGCGCGGAATGGACCGACGCGAATCCGATGCTGAACATGTCGTCGTTCGTGACGACGTGGGCCGAGCCTGAAGCAGCGGAGACCGCGAAGCGCAATATCTTCAAGAACTATATCGACCATGACATGTACCCGCAGGTGTTCGCGATGGAAACGCGCATGGTCAAATGGCTGCATCAGCTCTGGAACGGACCGAAAGACGTCGAGCCGTACGGCACCGCGACCGTGGGCTCGTCCGAGGCCTGCATGCTGGCGGGTCTCGCGCACAAGTGGAACTGGCGCAAGAGCCGCGAAGCACAGGGCAAGGACCGTAGCAGGCCGAACATGGTGACGGGCGGCAACGTGCAGATCGTGTGGAAGAAGTTCTTTCGCTATTTCGACGTCGAGCCGCGCATCGTACCGTTGACGCCGGGCAACTATCGGCTGACCGCCGAACATCTCGACAAGTATGTCGACGAGAACACGATTGCCGTCGTCGCGATTGCGGGGCAGACCTTCACCGGCGAGGACGACGACATTCAGGGCATTCACGACTGGCTCGACGACTACGAGCGGCGCACCGGCATTTCCATTCCGATGCATATCGACGGCGCGTCCGGCGGCTTCGTCAATCCGTTCCTCTATCCCGACTACGAATGGGATTTCCGGCTGCCGCGCGTGCAGTCGATCAACGCGTCGGGACACAAATACGGCCTGGTGCCGCCGGGCCTCGGCTGGATCGTGTTTCGCGAACGCAAGGTATTCAACGAGGAACTGGTGTTCTACGTGAACTACCTGGGCGGCGAAATGCCGACCGCGACGCTGAACTTCAGCCGCAACGCTTTTCAGGTGGCCGTGCAGTACTACATGTTTCTCAGGCAGGGTTTCGAAGGTTATCGCAGGATCATGCAGCACACGCTCGACAACGCGATTGCGTTGCGCGGCATTCTGGTCGAAAGCGGCTACTTCACGATGATGAACGAAGCGCAGCGGATTCCGGTGGTCGCCGTGACGCTCGACAGCAAGATAAAGAAATTCAACGAATTCGACGTCTCGAACAAGGTCCGGGAGAAAGGCTGGGTGCTCGCGGCTTATTCGATGCCGCCGAATGCCGAGTCGGTCAACAGCCTGCGGGTGGTGGTCAGGCCGCATGTGAACCGCAACGTGGCGGAGCTGCTCGCCGACGACATCGTCAGTGCATGCAAATTCCTCGACAAACACGGCGGCAACGCGACGCCGCCCGAATTGCACCAGCATGCGGCCGGTCCGGCAACGCCGACCAAGTGCTGACAGATGACCGGCGACGTGGCAGGAGCAATCGCTATGGCTCGCGTGGAGGGACGAATCGTGCTGGCGACAGTGGCGGTGTTCGTCGCGTTGGGCGGCATCGCGTCGTCGATCAACGGCTTGCTCTACGAGAAACCTCGACTCGTTCACATCGGGTTGCTGGCGATGGTGCTCGGGGTTGCGAGTTTCGTGACGCTGCTCAATGTGGGGAAAGGGGAGGACGAATAGCGACGCGCTTCGCCTGGGTTTCGCCGGCGTGCGACCATGGCCATGACGATGGCCGTACGGAGATTGTTCAGCCACGCCTACTACTCTATTCAGTGCATGATGCTTTTTCCATCGGGAATCGCCACCTAAAGTGTGGGTTTTACCCTTGGCGTCAGTGTCATCATGCAAATCGATACACCTGCAACTTCCGTATCTGTCGAAGCGGGCTCGACCTCCGCGGGTCAATGGCTATCCGTCGTTGCTGTCGCGGTGAGTGCGTTCGCGTTCGTGACCGCGGAATTTCTGCCGGTCGGGCTGCTGCCGCAGATCGCGCACGACCTCGGCGTATCGACCGGCGTCGCGGGCCTGATGGTCACCACGCCCGGCGTGATGGCCGCGATATCCGCGCCGATGCTGATCGTCAGCGCCGGGCGCATGGACCGCCGCTACGTCTTTCTGTTGCTCACCGCGATGCTGCTGATTGCGAACATCGTGTGCGCGATGGCACCGGGTCTCGCGGTCATGCTGGTCGGACGGGCGTTGCTCGGTGCGGCGTTGGGCGGCTTCTGGACACTGGCGACCGCGGCTGCCCCGCGACTCGTCGAAGCAAAAGACGCGGCTAAAGCGACGGCGACGATTCTGACCGGCGTCACCTGCGCCACCGTGATCGGCGTGCCACTCGGCACGTTCATCGCTTCGTTCGCATCGTGGCGCATGGCATTCGCGGCGACCGCCGGACTTGTGGCGCTCGCGTTGCTCGCGCAAGCGTTGCTCGTGCCTTCGCTGCCGTCGGCTTCGGCATTGCGTATCGCCGATTTCCGGGCGCTGCTGCGGCGCCCTCACACGCGGCTGAGCATGCTGATGGTCGCGCTCGTGTTTGGCGCGCACTTCTCGACGTATACCTACATCGCTCCGCTGCTCGAACACGATTTCTCGTTGAGTGTCATTACGCTGCTGCTGTTCGGCTTCGGCCTGATCGGCTTCTTCTCGAATGCGCTGACGTCGATGGTGATTTCCGAGCACCTGAAGAAGTCCGTCGCCGCGATGGTGCTGTTGCTGTTGGGCGCGATGTCGTCGATGTTGCTGCTCGAGCATTCGCCGATCGGCGAGACGGCCGGGATGCTGCTGTGGGGCGTTGCGTTCGGCGCGCTGCCACTGTGCTTTAGCGTGTGGATTCAGCGCAGCACGACGGACTTGCCCGAAGCCGGTTCAGCCATGTTCGTCAGCGTGATCCAGGTGGCGATTGCGGCCGGTTCGGCGGTCGGCGGCACCATCGTCGATCGGGCGGGAGTTCACGCCGACTTCACGCTGGGGCTCGGGCTTGCGCTGCTCGGTCTCGTGACGCTGCAACGGTTGGCCGCGTTGGAGCGGCCGGCTATCCGATCGCCCAAGCTGGATTGCAGTTGCGACGCGTCGCTCGATTGAGGTTCGAGCGGGCGACCGGAAAGCCGGTTATCTAACCGGCTTTAATCGAACGGCTTTATTCAGGCGGTTTTATTCAAGCGGCTTTATTCGGCCGCGAACCCCATCCAGTCCATTCGCCGCCACAGCGCACTTTCATCCAGGCGAAAGTGCGCTGTGGAGCAATGGCATTCATCGACCAGGCTGCTACCGTCTATCCGGTGGCATTGCCTTGCACGCAAAGGAAATGTATGCGGATCTACCGGACAGCCCGGATGCGATGAAACAGAAACGTGCGTGCCATTTCTCGCATCGCGGCCGAACAACGAGCGGTATCGAGATTGAGAGAGGGCACGAGCGTGCGCATATTTGCAGCCAGTCTGGCGACGGAAACGAATACATTTTCTCCTTTACCCGTGGGTCTTGCAGCATTCGAAAACGGGATGCTGTATCAGGGCGGCACCCATCCCGAAGCGCCCAGTTTTTTTGCCGGTCCGTTGTTCGCCGCGCGACAGGCGGCGCGCAAGAACGGCTGGACCTTGATAGAAGGGCTGGTCGCGGCGGCGTGGCCGGCCGGGCTCGTGACGCGCGAAGCCTATGAAGCGCTGCGCGAGCAGATCCTGAGCGAAATCCGCGCGGCCTTGCCGTTGGAGATGGTCGTGCTCGGGTTGCACGGCGCGATGGTGGCCGACGGCTATGACGACTGCGAAGGCGATCTGCTCGAACGGGTGCGTGCGCTCGTCGGTCCCGATACGGCCGTCGGCGCGACGCTCGATCCTCATGCGCATATGACCGGGCAGATGGTGCGCGCGGCGGACCTGCTGATCTGCTGGAAAGAGTACCCGCATACCGACATCGTCGAGCGCGCGGTCGAACTCGTCGACCTGCTTGCCGCCAGGGTCCAGGGGCGTTGCCGGCCCGTGCCGGCTCTGGTGGACTGCGAAATGATTTCGCTGATTTTCACCACGCAGGAGCCGGGCCGTACGCTGGTGGCACGCGAGTACGCGTTGGAGAAGTTGCCGGGTGTGCTGTCGGTGTCGCTGGTGCACGGTTTTCCGTGGGCCGACGTGCCAGGAATGGGCACCAAGGTGCTGGTCTACGCGGACAACGATGCATCGCTTGCCCAGCAATCCGCGCGAACCTTCGCAGACGATGTGATCGCCGCGCGCGATGCGTTGCGTGCCGACGAGCCTGACATCGATGCCGCGCTGGACCGGGCGCTCGCCAGCGCCGCGACGCCGGTGGCGATTGCCGATGGCGCTGACAATGCCGGCGGCGGTGCCGCGTCGGACTCGACCTTTTTCCTGCGTCGCCTGATCGAGCGGGATGTCGGGCAGGCGGCACTCGGGCCTCTGTGGGACCCCGCGGTGGTGGATATGGCCTTCAATGCCGGCGTCGACGCGCGCCTGCGGGTTCGTCTCGGCGGCAAGACCGGGCCGATGTCGGGCGAGCCGCTGGACGCGGAAGTGACCGTGCGCGCGCTCAAACGCGGACACACGATGGCGGGCCTCGCCGAGGGCGAGCGGGTGAATTGCGGCGATTCGGCGTTGATCGGCGTGAACGGCGTCGACGTGGTGGTGACCAGTCGGCGCGTGCAGGCCATCGGGACCGATCTGTTCACGGATCTGGGCTGTGCGCTCGAAGCGAAGCGGATGATCGTCGTGAAATCGTCGCAGCATTTCCATGCCCATTATTCGAAAGTCGTGGGCAAGGTGATCTACGCTAGCGCGCCGGGCACGGTGACGTCAGATCTGGATTCGTTGGGGCATCGGCGGATCAGGCGGCCTAAGTGGCCGTTGGGGGATTTGGCGTAGGCGTAGGCGGTTAGTCGTCAAGCTTCTTTTCGGTACCGAGCGATATACCGGCGGTAGATCAGGATGGCGACCAGGAATGCAAGCACGGTACCGACTGACGACATGAAGAAGGCCAGGTCAACCTCGTCGGAGGCGGTTTCGGACTTGAATTTCACAAGCAGAAAATTCCAGACCGGATTTGAAAAATTAAGCGGAGTATCCGGATGTGTGGCCCACCAGTACGCGTTAATAAGAATGGCAGCCACCAGACATGCCGCGATCGCGATGCAGACCAAAACCTTTTTCATCTCACTGTCAGCTCCCCATACGCTTTGAGCTGAGATCCGGGAACTGCCAGCCTGGGTGTGTCGGTGAAGATTGAACGGATCCGATGCCAGTCGCTACGGCTCTCGATCGTCATCAATGTCTCCGTCAATCGCATATAAGGAAAACCACTCGCTTTTGTTGTTGCCATTCAGATTGAGCTAGTCCATGAGCCGGCCTACTGTTCCTCCTGATCTTCTATCAAAAATATAGTATCTACCGAGGGGGATCGCCCCATAGTTCGGTGTGTAGGAGAATGCATGGTAGCGGCATAATTTTCTGAGATGACAACAAATATTGTTGCTGTGATTGCGACGATAGCCCATGACTCGCCAATTCCCATCTGACGTGCCTACGATGCGCGGCTTTGTTTGTACCAGGAGACAATCAATGCGTTCTGGACACACCACGCGATGACGAACCCCATGTGTTGTGTCCGCTCCTCCCTCACGCGCGGCACAAACCCTCCGCCAGCGTCGCACGATACTCACCGCGGTGCGGTTGGATCGCGCGATAATTGTTTTCCTTGACGATGCCGAAGCCGCGCACGGACATCGGCAATGCGGCGAGATCGATCGCGGTCTTCAACGAGTGCGGAGCCAGCGTGGACAGCGCGAGCTGCACGTCGTCCTCGAATTCGCGGATCAGCGCGCGCTCCATGCGCCGATCGCTCTGACGGGCAAACGGATCGGCAAGCGTGCCGCGCAGTACCTTGCCGTGTTTCAGCACCGCGAGCAGCGGCTGCATCCAGCGTCCGTCGAACGCGCGCTTCGAGCGGCGTCCCGTCGTCGAATCTTTACGCGAGAGCACGGGCGGCGCCATGTGATAGGTGAGCTTCGCGTCGCCTTCGAACTGCGCGGCGAGACGCCGCTTGAAGCTGCCGTCCGTGTGCAGACGCGCGACCTCGTATTCGTCCTTGTAGGTCAGTACTTTGTAGTAGCTGCGCGCGACTGCTTCGGTCAGTGCGCCGCAAGCGCCATTCACGCGCGCCTCTTCGTCCTTCACCTTCGTGACGAGTTGCGCATAGCGCTTCGCGTAAGCTGCGTTCTGATAAGCGGTCAGATCGTCGATGCGGGCCGCGACGAATGCGTCGAGTTCGAACGGCGCCTCTTGCGAATCCGGCACGCGGCTTACTTTATCGAGCAGGGTCGGGTCGTGTGCGATCAGTCGTCCCCACAGGAACGCGCGCTGGTTCATCGCAACCGATGCGCCGTTCAGTTCGATGGCCCGATGAATTGCGGCCTCGGACAGCGGAATCAGGCCACGCTGATAAGCGAAGCCGACCATCATCATGTTCGACGCGATCGCATCGCCGAAAATCGCTTCGGCCGCGGCGTTGCAATTCCAGAACGCCGAGATGGCCGGGCTGACGTCGCCGAGTGCACTTTCGATCGTGCGTCGATAGGCCGACTCGCCGATCGCCAGATCGCCGTGCTTCACGAACTCGGCGGTCGGCGTGATGTGCGTGTTCACCACCGCATGCGTGCCGTGATGGACGACGCGCGACAACGCATCCGGCGACGCCGCGACGACCGCATCGCAACCGAGCAGCACGTTGGCGCTGCGCGTCTCGATGCGCGAAGTCGCAATCTCGCCGCGGCTGCTGGCAATCTGCACGTGGCTCAACACCGCGCCATTCTTCTGCGCGAGGCCGGTGAAGTCGAGCGTCGATGCGCCACGGCCTTCGAGATGCGCGGCCATCGCGAGAATCGCGCCAATGGTGACGACACCCGTGCCGCCGATACCCGTCACGACGATCCGAGCGTGTCGTTCGATCTCCGGCGACACCGGCAGCGGCGCCGCGAGTTGCTCGCGCAACGCCGGTTCGATCGATTCGATGCGCGCGCGATCCGGCTTGCGCGGCGCGAGTCCTTCGACGGTGACGAAGCTCGGACAAAAGCCCTTCGTACATGACAGATCCTTGTTGCAGCTCGACTGGTTGACCGTGCGCTTACGGCCACGCTCGGTGTCGAGCGGCTCGATCGCAATGCAGTTCGATTGCACCGAGCAGTCGCCGCAACCTTCGCACACGTCGGGATGAATGACGACGCGCGCGGGCGGCGTCGGCAGCGTGCCGCGTTTGCGGCGACGACGTTTTTCGGCCGCGCAGGTCTGTTCGTAGACGAGAACCGTGACGCCTTTGCGTTCGCGCAGACGTCGCTGCACGGCATCGAGCGTATCGCGATGCTCGATTTCCACCCCCGCTAGTGCCGTGCCGAGCGAGGCGTATTTCGCCGGGTCGTCGGAGACGATCGTCACGCTTGCGACGCCTTCGGCGAGTACCTGCGCGACCACGCGCGCAACGGTCAGGCCGCCTTCGGTCGGCTGGCCGCCCGTCATCGCGACGGCGTCGTTGAAGAGGATCTTGTACGTGACGTTTGCTTTCGCGGCCACGGCCTGGCGGATCGCGAGACTGCCGGAGTGCTGATAGGTGCCGTCGCCGAGATTGACGAACATGTGCGGCAGATCGGTGAACGTCGACATGCCGATCCACTGGATGCCTTCGCCGCCCATCTGGCAGAACGTCGCGGTGCCCGGCGACTCGCCGAGCGCCATGATGTGGCAGCCGATGCCCGCCGCTGCATATGAACCATCCGGCAGCTTCGTCGAAGTATTGTGCGGGCAGCCCGCGCAGAAGAACGGTTTGCGCGTGAGCAGTTCAGCTTCCTTGCCGCTCAGGATCGGAATCGATTTGCGGGTGGACGTGCTGCGCGTATCGACGGGCGCGGGCGGCAATGCAACCCCGGTGTGCGCGCAGAATCGCGCGATCGTCGCTGCCGCGATCGCCGGAGAAATTTCCAGCGCGGCCGGCACGAGCGGACCTGCCGTGCCGAGCGTTTTGCCGAACACCTCGGGGCGCTCGGCGGCGCGCACGTCGTACAGCGCTTCCTTGATCTGCCGCTCGACGAACGAGCGCTTTTCTTCGACCACCAGCAATGCGGACAGACCGCGCGCGAATTGGCGCACGCCTTCGCTTTCGAGCGGCCAGGTCATGCCGACCTTGTACAGCGCGATGCCGAGCCGATCGAGTGCTGCCGTATCGAGGCCGAGATGGGCCAGTGCCGCCAGCACGTCGCCATGTGCCTTGCCGACCGTGACGATGCCGACGCGTGCCTGCTTCGAACGGAACACGACGCGGTCGAACGGATTGGCGCGCGCGAATGCGAGCGCGGCCGGCAGCCGCTCTTCGAGGACCCGGCGCTCGAGCTCCGCGCGCTCGACCGGCCAGCGCAGCGCCGGATCGTAATTGAAGCCGCGTCGCGACGGAATCGCGATGTCGGTGGGCGTGATGAAGCTGTTGCGGGCGTGCTCGTCGACCGGCATCGAGCGGCCGCTCTCGACCGTCTCCGTGATCGCCTTGTACGCGACCCACAGGCCGGAGAAGCGCGACATCGCGTAACCGGCGAGACCGAAGTCGAGGTATTCGTCGACGGAGGCCGGAAACAGGATCGGCATCATCGCGCCCTCGAACACGTGATCGGTCTGATGCGGAAACATCGACGATTGCGCGGCGTGATCGTCGCCGGCCACCGCCAGTACGCCGCCATGTTTCGACGTGCCGAGAATGTTGGCATTACGAAAGACATCGCCGGTTCGATCGACGCCCGGCCCCTTGCCATACCACATCGAGAACACGCCATCGACGCGTTTGCCCGGAAACGCGTCGAGCTGTTGCGCGCCCCACAGCATCGTCGCGCCGAGATCTTCGTTCAGGCCGGGTTCGAAGCGGATGTCCGCGTCTTTCAGCAGCTTTTTCTGGCGCCACAGTTCCTGGTCGAGACCGCCGAGCGGCGAGCCGCGGTAGCCGGAGACGAGTCCCGCCGTATTCAGCCCCGCGCGCCGGTCGACGCGTGCCTGCTCGAACAGGATGCGCACGAGCGCCTGGGTGCCGGTCAGAAAGACGCTGCCCTGTTCGCGTTGGTAACGGTCTTCCAGCCGATACGCGGCATCGATATCGCGAGGGATGTTGGGGACTCGCATGTTCACGTGATGTCTCCGTGATGAGTATTTGTGGGGTATGGACTGGAATAAATTTTATGGTGTCCAATTAGGCGAAATTTGCTAACCTTGGCCAGTGAAAGTGCATTGGATGGCTGGTTTTGCCATTAACAAAGCAATTAATAGGAAAAATAGCCAATGAAGCTGGATCGAACCGATATCCGGATACTTCAGGCGCTGCAGAAGGACGCGCATATCAAGGCGGCGGATCTGGCGGAGGCGCTCAATCTGTCGCTGTCGCCGTTCTATCGCCGCGTGCGGCTGCTCGAAGAGAGCGGCATCGTGAATCAGTACGTGACGCTTCTCGACCAGGAAAAAGCCGGGTTTCCGGTGAATGCCTACGTGCAGGTGGCGGTGGACAAGAAAAGCGCGTCGCAACTCGCGGGCTTCGAGCGCGCGATCGGCAACTTCGACGAAGTGATGGAGTGCTATCTGATGACAGGCGCGTTCGATTACATGCTGCGCGTGGTCGCGGCGGATATCGCCGGCATCGAACGGTTCGTGATGGAGCGGCTGGTGAAGATCGACGGCGTGAAAGACATCAGCACGTCGATTGCGTTGCGCAAAGTGCAGTACAAGACGGCTTTGCCGGTGCAGGTGCGCGAGTATTAGCGGCGAGCGCGCAGTGCCTGAAGAATGCGACGAGTGACTGGTGCCTAACGACACATGAGGCGAGACATAATGCGGGACGTCGGAAAAATGCGAGCGGCCTGCAGCTTTCGGCCGCTCGGGTCGGCACCGAATCAGAACCTGGTTCTGATCGCGATTCTGAAAGCGAGTTGTTTGTCGGTGGTGGAATAGCCCATATTCGGCGAGGTGAGGCTCGTGATCCACAAGATGCCCGCGGGGTAACCGGCGGTCGCCGACTTCTGATAGGCAACGAGTGCATACAGATCGGTCCGCTTCGACAGCAGATAGTCGACGCCCAGGTTGAACTGATGCGCTTTCGCTTCTCCGGTTTTCATGTACGAGTAGCTCGGGTAGAAGTAAAGCGCGGGGGTTACCGAATAACGCACACCCACGTCCGCATTCGTCGCGGACAATGTCTTGCCGCCGCTGAGCGGGTCGCTCAACCGGCTGTGGTCGATCAGCGCATAGATCGCCGAGCTGCCGAACGTGTAGCGCACGCCGAGGCCACCCGTCGTGGAGGTCGCGTCGCCGAGCAGGACCGACGCCGCGCTGCCGCCATAGCCGTCGGCCTTGGTATAGGCGAGATACCACGACAGCGGATCGTCCCGCTGATAGTTGAGCGTAAAGCTCACCGTGCGGGGAGAGCCTGCGGTGCCGCCGAACGCGCCCGCCGCATTGCTGAAGCCATAAAGCGCACCGGCCTGAACGCCGGCAAAGAGCGGTGTGAGGTAGCGCACGGAATTATTGACGAACTCGCCGGCGAGTCGGTCGGAGTCGTACGGATGGCCGCCGTAAATGCCGCTCATCGCGTTCGCGTAGAGCACCAGGTAAGCCATGAAATCGTACTGGCGTCCGAAGGTGAGCGTGCCCCACCGGTCAGATTGAAGCCCGACGTAAGACCAGCCGCCGAACATCGCCGACGAGGCCCCGTTATGTAGCGTGAAGCGGTTCTCCAGATTGAAGATCACGCTGGTGCCGCCGCCCAGATCTTCTTTTCCCAGCAGCCCCCAGCGGCTGCCTTGCGTAATGCCGGAATCCATGTAGACGATGGAATGGCCGCCGCGATTGTTCACGTAGGTGAGGCCGGTATCGATGATGCCGTAAAGAGAAACACTACTCTGTGCTTGTGCGCCGACGGAAAACAGAATGCAGGATGCTGCTACCAGTTTGGTGTAACGCATAGTCCATCCAGGGTGTTTGAATCGTTATCGGTTGTTATTCGTCGTGTTTTATTTGTCGGTTGGATGTGCTTATTTGAATGACGGTCTCCGGTCGATGGATGGAATGGCGGACGGCATGTCGAGAATCCGATGTCGCGCGATCACGAGCAGGACGACGGCCACCGCCGACCAGACCACGCACGAGGTGAACAGCGCGGATGCCAGCGCGTCGCGACCCGTGCCGAGCCTGTCGGCCAGATAGCCGACGCTCACCGGACCCAGCCCGCCACCGACGATCGACGTGATGAACGCGCTGACCGCAATGGTCTGTCCGCGCAGACGATTGGGCATGGTCAACTGAATCGGCGTGGCCACGGTCGAAACAAGCATGCTGCAAACGAAGGTCATCGCGCCGTATAGCCAGAAAAACTGCGTGACGGTGGCAGCGAAAAAAGACAGCACGAAGATCGGAATCAACGCGATGCCGAGGCCAACCTGAAGGTTGAGCGTTCTGAGCAGCAGGCCTTCGGTGGTGTCGTTCTTCAGCAGCAATCCGGCGATCAACGCACCCGCGACACCAGCGCAGATATAGATAGGACCGAGATGGCCGCCGACGAAATGCGGATTCGACGCGAAGCTGCGAATCATTACGGTGGGAAACCATGTCACCAGCGAATAGAAAAGAGCTACGACGAAGATCCCCGATGCGAAATACCATTTGACGAAGGGGCGCGCGATAAAGATTTCGGCCAGTGTTGCGTGCCAATTCGATTCGGCGCGGTTCGGAACGGACTGGGTATTGGAGCGCGTGCGGCCGACATCGCGAACCGTCAGCACCATGAGGAGAAACAGTGCGATGCCCGGCGCGCCCAGCGCGATCATCACCCAGCGCCAGGGCGACAAGGTCGTGAACAGAAAGTGCGGCAGCCACGCGGACGCGGTCGAGCTGGACAGCATCTGAAAGAGCGTGCCGCCGACCAGCAGCGCGATACCGCCTCCGACATACGGGCCGACATAAAAGAAGCTATTGGCCCGTTGCAGCTTTTTCGAATCGAAGAGGTCCGCGAAGATCGATAGCGCGGCAGGGTTGATACCGGCCTCCGAAATCGCGGTGCCAGCGCGCGCCAGCACGAATAGCCAGAAGGTCGGCACGACGCCGCACAGAACAGTGGCGATGCTCCAGATCAGCAGACAGATTGCGGACAAGCGTGTTCGCGACGAACGGTCGATGACGCGCGAAAGCGGCAGCATCGCCACTGCCCAGCACATCGCGAACGCCAGTCCTTGCACGAGTCCAATCTGCGTATCGGACAGGCCGAATTCGAGTTTGATGGGCTGAATCAGGATCGCGACGGATTGACGATCCGCGTAGGACAGCACGCAAGCGAGAAACAACACGAACACCAGATACCACGAGTACCACTCGCCGTTGCGGTGGTTTGTCGACGATGCGTTGCTGTGCATAGGGGATTCTCTCTATAAGGCGAAGCTGCGCGGCTTTCTTGCGGATCGACTAAAACTTATCTCGTCAAAACCGCATCGTGTGGTCTGGAAGTGATCTGTCGATAGGCTGGAAATGCACTCTTGTGGATCTCATGAGGATCGGATAACCAAGTAATGAGGAGCGCTGGCTGGTGGCGAGTTGCATCGCCCGTGTTCTGTGCCGGAAGACACGTCAGGAAGGGAGTGGTGTCCCGCGATCGAGCCGGCTGGCGCGGCGAGCAGCGGACAACCTGATACGGCGGTGGTGGGTGACGATCGGGAAGCCCGAGCCTGCCGCGTGGGCAGCTTGCGGGCTTCCGGCCGATCAGTAATGGGTCTGCAGCTGTACGCGGAACAGGTTGCCTCTAACGGTCCTGTAAGGCGCTTCGGCGAGATTGGTTCGCTTGATCCGCGAGTAGGCAACAGTCAGTTCGAGCGCGAGGAACGGTTGCCATTTGGCGTATGGAATCAAGGTTCCGTATGTGGGGTGATCGAGCTTGTACATCGCCTGCACGTATCCGCCGTATAGCGGCTTCGTCGAAATGACGCCTTGGTTCAGGTCCAGTTGCGGGCCGCGCCCCACGGTCCATTCCATCTGCAGACCAAATGGCTGTGGATAGAAGGCGTCTTCCGCCTCATCCTTCGAGCGCGAGTCCCGCGCGAAACACGCCGGGCGAAACGTGGAAACATTTCCTGAACGTGCGACTGAAGTGACCCGCGTCGTTGAAACCGGCGCGATACGCGATATCGCCGATTTTCAATGAAGCAAGACGCGGGTCTTCGAGTTCGTCGCGCGCATGTTCGAGTCGACGCTGCAGAAGGAATTCGCCGTATCGCAAGCCGTGCTTCTCGAACAGTCGATGCATATACCGTTTCGACATGCGCGCGGTCGAGGCAAGGCTATCCGCGGACAACTCGGGATCGCACAGGCGGATCTGCAGCGCATTGAGCAACCGGCCCCAAGCGGCCGTCGAGGCCTGCTCATGCGAGCGAGCAGCTTTCGACGACGACTCGCTCGCCTCGAGGTACACCGAAGTCAGCAGGCTGATCAGTGCCTGCTCCGCAAAGAAGCGACTACGCGTCGGCGTGCTGCTTGCCATCGCCAGCCAGATCTCCGCGTATTGCGTGAACGCGCGGATGCTTGGCGTATTGCGCGCCGAGCAGATGCTGACGATCTTGTCGATCGGATAGGCGGCGCTGCCGAACAGCCTGCTCGCCGGAATGCGCAGGCCGAGCAGGTGGCTTTGCTCGTCGAGGGTCGCCGCCGCCGGTGTTCTGGCGCGGCGGAAAATCACGTCGCCGGTTTCGAACGAAAACGCGTCGTGTTCGAGTTGGACTGAACCCTTTCCGCGCAACACCGTCACGACGCTGATGTCTTCGTCGCGAGTCGGCGAGTCGACGTTTGCGCGGTACTTCATCGACTGCGGCTCGCAGGTGGACAGTGCCGCGATGCCGCCGCCGACCAGACGGCAGGCCGCGATTCTTCCCGGGCACGCATTCGGCGATTGTCCTTCGAGCTTTTCTCCGGCGGAGAGGGCCGCGAGAAGCGAGGTCCAGCTTGACACATCGGGTGTCGAGAATTCGGTCATGAAGGGCGCGTGGCGCAGCGGCAAGTCGTGGAGATTCATATCGACCCGAATAGCTCGGCGGAAACGTCAGAATCGATCGACGCGGAAAGGCCGCGGGTCGACCAGCGTCGGCTCGCCAGTGATCATTTCCGCGATCAGCCGGCCGGTTACGGGGCCGAGCGTCAGGCCATGATGCGCGTGGCCGAACGCGAACCACAGGTTGTCGTGCCGGGGCGCGCGGCCGATGATCGGCATCATGTCCGGCGTGCAGGGACGGCAGCCGAGCCACGGCTCGGCATCGAGGCGCGCGCCGAGCGGAAAAATTTCGCGTGCGAGCGGCTCGACGGCTTCGAGTTGCACGGGCGTCTTCGCGGTGTCGCGATGGCCGAGTTCGGCGCCGGTGGTCAGGCGGATGCCGCGCAGCATCGGCGTGATCATGAAGCCGACTTCGGGGTCGAGCACCGGTTGATTGAGGCGCGCGCCGTCCGCCGCCGCATAGTGCATGTGATAGCCGCGTTTCACCGCGAGCGGCAACGTATAGCCGAGTTTGCCCGCGATGTCGCCGGACCAGGGGCCCATGGCCACGACGATCGAGCGGGTTTCCACCGCGCCGCGCTGTGTCGTGACGCGCCATGCAGGTTCGAGCGTATGGGCGTCGCCAATCAACACCTGGCCGCCAAGCTGTTCGAATAGCCGTGCATAGGCAGTGACGAGCGCACTCGGATCGCTGACGGAATTCGACGACGTATAGCGCACGCCGCCAACCAGCGCTGGACTCAGCGCCGGCTCGGTGGCGCGCAGCGCGCCACGGTCGAGCGCCTCGTAGTCGACGCCATATTCGTCGTTCCAGCGGCGTGCTTCGGCAAGCGTCCTGTGCAGCGCGCTTTCGTTGCGAAACACCTTGATCCAGCCGCCGGTGCGCAGCAGTGACTGTGCACCGGCCGCATCGATCAGATCGCGATGCTCGGTGACGCAATGCTCGATCAGCGTCGAGTACGCCCGCGCGATCCGCGCGTGGCGGTCGTCGCGCGAGTGATACCAGTAGCGATAGAGAAACGGCAGCAACTTCGGCATCGCCGCCGGGTGGTAGCGCACGTCGGTCGCGCGGTTGCCGGCGTAATGCGCGAGCGATGCGAAATCGCGCGGAATGGCGTACGGATAGACGCCTTCGCGCTGGATCAGCCCGGCGTTGCCCAGCGAAGTCTCGTTGCCCGGCGCCTTGCGATCGACCAGCGCGACGCGCAGCCCGCGCCGTTGCAGCTGCACTGCCACCGACACACCGACGATGCCGCCGCCCAGCACGACTGTATCGAACTTCATTGCGGGTTTCCTTTTTGATGCCCGTGATGCCCGTGCCAATAGTATGGATTCCGATGCGTTCTTGAAAGCAGGTTCAGGCGAGCGCGGTGACCGCGACCTCGACGTCGAGTCCCGGTTTCATCAGCAACGCGGTCACGCAAGCGCGTGTCGGCGCGTGGCCTT
Organism: Paraburkholderia antibiotica; assembly: GCF_012927125.1. Lineage (GTDB taxonomy): Bacteria > Pseudomonadota > Gammaproteobacteria > Burkholderiales > Burkholderiaceae > Paraburkholderia > Paraburkholderia antibiotica. Next base: position 586,666 of record NZ_JABBFZ010000002.1, on the reverse strand, counting down.
CCGCGAGCCAAGTGTCCCACACCGCGTTGAACGCGTCGAAATGCGCGGGATCGCTCAGCCATACGTTGGCGGTCAACAGCGCGGTCCTGTTGCTGCCGGCGCTGGCGAGCAGTGTGTCGATGCGCGTCAGAACCTCACGCGTCTGCACGTCGATCGAAGCGCCGGCCGTATCGGGTACCTGCCCCGACAGATACACGACGCCATTGGCGATTACCACCTGGCTCATGCGCGTGCTGGTTTGAAGTCGTTTGATCGGCTGGTTCATGATCTGGTTACTCAAAGGGAAAGGGGAAAAGAGCGAATGGCGATGCTGCTCACTCAACGATCCAGCGGCCACTTCGGCCGCGCGATCTTCCGGTACGGCAGCGTCGAAATGTCATGCGCGACCACGCCGCGTACCGCCATATAGATCACGCGGCTCGCGATCGGCGCGTAAGACGCGTAGAAGTGCTGCGAGGATTTGACCACCACGAAGCGCCGCGTTGCGGGATCGCAGCCCAACTGCGTGAATAGATCGACACTGAAGGCCTGGGAGCGAAGACTCGAAATCACCACTTCGACGCCCGCGCTTTCGATCAGCGCGCAGTCGCCGAGTCGCGCGGGGGTACCGGCGAGGCCGCTCATCACCATGTCGCGCTTCAACGCGCGCACGGTCCAGGTCGCGTCGAGCGGATCGCCGGACAGCGGGCCGATCTTGCCGCCCACGCGCAGCGGCAGCGTCGCGCCTTCGCCCGCGCCGAATGCGAGCCGCACTGCGCCGGGGTCCCACAAAGGGCCGACGCACGCGTCGGTCAGCTTGCGCTCGAACAGTCTGCGCAGCACGAAGGTCGAATCGCTGGGTGCGCCGCCACCCGCGTTGTCGGCACCGTCGGCGAGCACGACGGTGCCGGGCGTGTCGATCGCGAGATCGAGCGCGCGATCGACATCGGGCAGCGGCGGCTCGAACTGCTCGCGCGCGTTCCACAATTCATCGGCGAAAGCGCGGGCCAGCTCGCGGCCGGTGCTGCCGTCGCGGTCGATGCGTGCGTCGGTGTACACCACCACCTTGGTGCCCATGTCCGGCGTGTCGCCCCAGGCGAAACCATGCACGATGGAGACCGACAGCACGTCGTCGCGTTGCTCCAGCGCCTTCGCACGGGCGACGAAGTCGCGGGCCGGCGAGCGCGTCGTGTGCAGTTGCACGATCATGCCGGTATCGACTACCGCGGCCTGCGGCACGATCTGCTTCGCGTGAGCCGCTGCGCACAATTCGACGAGTTCGAGCGCGCGATCGAGAATGTCGGTGTGCGGATATTCTTTCCACCAGATCAGCAGATCGGCGCTTTGCGTCATCCGCTCGCTCAGATGCGTGTGCGAATCGAGCGTCGCACCGATGACCGTATCCGCGCCGACGATATCCCGCACGCACGCGAGCAGATCGCCTTCGCAATCGTCGTAGCCGTCGGCGACCATCGCGCCGTGTAGGCCCAGCAACACCATATCGACCGGCAATGCACGACGCAGGTCGTCGAGCAGTTCGTCGCGCAGGCTCTCGTACGCCGCGCGCGTGACGATGCCGTTCGGCACCGCCGCCGCGACCAGCCCTTCGATCAGCGTCCAGCCGCGCGGCCGGCCGATCTGACGCGCGGCCCAGAGCGGGCCGCTGTGCATCTGCATCGCGTCCGGATGTTCACTGGAGCGGAAGTAAGTCCGTTCGTGGAACGACGTGATATCGGTCGGCATCGGACCGAACGTGTTCGTTTCGGTGGCGAGCGCAGCGGAGAAAACGCGCATGGTGGATCCGGGCAGGAATAGAAGAAAAGGAGGAACGGCGGATTCGCGGATGCTCAGGTTTCCTGAGCGTATTCAGCGTCCGCTATCGACGCGATTGCACGCGAGCGCGATCGCGCCGACCGCGAGCAGTACGGCAATCACCGAGAGGCCGAGCTGCAGCGAGCCGGTCATGTCCTTGATGCCGCCGATGATCAACGGGCTAACGAAGCCGCCGGTCAGTCCGACGCTATTGATGAAGGCCATGCCGCCGGCCGCGGCGGCGCCCTTCAGATAATTGGCGGGGATCGCCCAGAACACCGTATAGCCCGCGTAGATCGCGCCGGTCGCCGCGATGAGAGCGGGCAGCGCGAATGCGACGTTGTGCAGATTGGACGCGGTGACGAACAGCAGCACCGCCGCGATCAGGCAACTGATGCTGCTATGCCAGCGCTGCTCGCGGCGGCGGTCCGAATGAATCGCGACGAGCACCATCGTGACGACCGCCGCGATATAAGGCAGCGCGGCCAGCAGGCCGACCGCCATCGGCCGGGTGACGCCGACCGCGCGCAGCAGCGTCGGCAGCCAGAAGCTGATCGCATAGAGGCCGCTGATCATGCAGAAGTAGCTGAACGACAGCGCATATACGCGCCAGTCGCGCACAACGCCGGCGAGGCCCGCGTGCCGCGCGGGGCCGCCCGCGCTCACCTGCTGCGCGATCAGTTCCTTGTCGGCGGCTGTGAGCCAGCGCGCCTGCTGCGGACTATCGTCGAGCACGAAAAAGAGCAGCACGCCGATCAGCACGCACGGCACGCCTTCCACCAGAAACAGCCATTGCCAGCCGGCAAGTCCGGCGGCGCTGTCGAGCGAACTCATGATCAGCGTCGACAGCGGACCGCCGATAATGCCCGCGACCGGCGACGCGAGCAGCAGATACGCCATCACGCGCGCGCGCCGCTCGGGCCCATACCACAGCGTCAGATAAAACAGCAGGCCGGGACCGAAGCCGGCCTCGAATGCGCCGAGCAGAAAGCGCAGCACGTAAAACGTGTGGGCCTCGCGCACGAACAGCATCGACGCCGACGCGATGCCCCACAGCACCATGATGCGCGAGAGCGTACGCCGCGCGCCGATCTTCGCGAGCAGCAGGTTGCTCGGCACCTCGAAGATCACGTAGCCGATGAAGAAGACTCCGGCGGCGAAGCCGTAGACGGATTCGCTCAGCCCGAGCTGCGTTTGCATCTGCGCCTTGGCGAAACTGATGTTGACCCGGTCCATGTACGCGAGCATGTACGACAGCGCGAGCAGCGGCAGCAGCCGCAAACCGATGCGTCGGTAGAGCGTATCGACGGTGCGTTGCGTCAGGTCAGGCGACGGCTCGGCTGCTGCGGCATAGGAAACGGGTTGCATGCGGGTCTCGTGTGAGCGGCGTGGGCTGGTTCGTAAAGGCGCGTATCCGCGACGACTGGGCTGAAGTTTCCGCAGCCGAAATGTTGCAATCAATGCACGACTTCGTAGAATATCGTTGTCATTTAGTCAACAGACAGGCGAACAGGCAAGTGCCGGAGGAGGCCATATGGCGGGGTTGAGCGAGCGCCGGCTGCATTATTTCCATGAGGCGATGAGCGCCGGCTCCATGCGCGCGGCGGCCGAGCGGCTCGGGGTCGAGGCATCGGTGATCAGCCGGCAGATTCAGCTGCTGGAAAAGGAATTGAACGTCGCGCTGATCGAGCGGCGCGGACGGGGCGTCGCGCCGACCGACAGCGGCAAACTCGTGCTGGAGATGTGCGAGGAACGGCGCGTCGCCGACGAGCTGCTGCGCTTGCGGCTGGACGAATTGCGCGGGCTGGAGCGCGGGGAGTTGTCGATCGTCACCGGGCCGGGCTTTATCAATGAACTGATGTCGAGGGTCTTACGTGGATTCTGCGCGCGCTATCCCGGCATTCAGGTGCATATCGAGGGAACCGACGCGGACGATGCGGCCGCGCGAGTCGTCGACGATCGCGCGCATATCGGCCTGACTACCTGCCCGCCGCCGCATCCGGCATTGCGCGTGGTGAGCGAGCGGCCGCAGCCGATCTGTGCGATCGCGGCGGCGGGCCATCCGCTCGATGGCTACCGGGGACCCGTGCCGCTCACGGAGGTGGCGCGATATCCGCTGGCGCTCGCGCGTGCCGGCACGGGGTTGGGGTCGTTGACGCAGCAGGCCGAGGTTGTCGACGGGACTCGATTTGCGCCTGCGTTCACGTCGAATTCGATCGAAGTGCTGAAGCAGTTCGCTTCGATGGGGCTGGGCGTGACGCTGATGTCGGCTTCGTCGGTCGCGACGGAACTGGCAAATGGAACGCTGGTGGCGAAACGCACGACTAACGCCGTGTTCGAAAGTGCGCGCGCGCGATTGTTCGTGCGCGCGGGGCGCCGCTTTTCCGCCGCGACCAAAGCGTGGCTCGACTGGACGCGCGAAGCGGAGATCTTCGATACGCACAGCGGTTGACGATGCGCCGACGAAGGTCGGCGCAGTTCTGCGAGCATTGCATTCGAGCGTTGCTTTGAAGAGCTAACCTAAAGGCTCACTCGAAGGCTCATTCGAGGACTCACGCAACGCTAAAGCTGGAATTAAAACTAAAAAAACATAACCGTTCACGCGTCAAACATTTCATCTGGCTTTCTATTGGCCTATTGCACACGTTATTCGCGAGATTCAATTCCATTGCCGCAGGATTCTACCGCGTGGCCGCAGTCAACTTGCCAGCCAGTTCCGACAATAAATTATATCGGTCTTGCCAAATAACCCAATTGGCAACTCACCGATTTACGCAATAACCCATTCCGCCTGCTGCGACGCACAAGGCCGCTCGACGACGCTACGATAGCACCGGTGTTCTACTCATCATTTCTTTTAAACATAAGGAATCCGTATGAAGCCGAGTGACGTTCGATCCAAAGCGTTTGCCATGCCGCTGACGAGCCCTGCGTTCCCGATGGGACCGTACCGCTTCTTCGATCGCGAATTCCTGATCATTACCTATCGCACGGACCCAGAACTGCTGCGCAAGGTCGTGCCCGAACCGCTTCAGATCACCGAGCCGCTCGTTCATTACGAATTCATCCGCATGCGCGATTCAACGGGCTTCGGCGACTATACCGAAAGCGGCCAGGTGATTCCGGTCGAGTACAACGGTCAGCAGGGCGGCTATACGCTCGCGATGTATCTCGACGATCATCCGCCTATCGCCGGTGGCCGGGAACTGTGGGGCTTTCCGAAAAAGCTCGCAACGCCGACGCTGGAAGTCAACACCGACCATCTGCTCGGCACGCTCGACTACGGCAAGGTGCGTGTCGCGACCGGCACGATGGGCTACAAGCATCGCGAGCTCGATATCGCCGAGCAGCAGAAACGGCTCGCCGCGCCGAACTTCCTGTTGAAGATCATTCCGCATGTGGACGGCTCGGCGCGCGTCTGCGAACTGGTTCGCTACTACATGGAAGACATCAGGATGAAAGGCGCGTGGAGTGGCCCGGCATCGCTGCAATTGTCGCCGCACGCGCTCGCGCCGGTTGCCGATCTGCCGGTGCTCGAGATCGTCGAGGCCCGGCATCTCGTGGCCGACCTGACACTGGGACTCGGCGAGGTCGTCTACGACTATCTCGCGCAATAACCGTCCACAAGCGCGAATAGCCGCTAATAAGCGCAGCGGTTCTTTCTCTCACTCTCTCATCGAAAGGCATTCGATCATGAACAATCTGAACGGTAAAGTCGCGGTCGTCACCGGTGCGGCAAGCGGAATCGGCAAGGAAATCGCGCTGGAACTCGCACGCGCCGGCGCGGCAGTCGCCATCGCGGATCTGAACGAGGCCGGCGCGAACGCCGCTGCCGCGGAAATCGCGCAGGCGGGCGGCAAGGCGATCGGCATTGCAATGGACGTGACGAACGAGGAGGCGGTCAATCATGGCATCGACAAAATCGCGGCGACGTTCGGCTCGATCGACATCCTCGTCTCGAATGCGGGTATTCAGATCGTCAATCCGATCGAGAACTATTCGTTTGCCGACTGGAAGAAGATGCAGGCGATCCATGTCGATGGCGCGTTCCTGACCACGCGCGCGGCACTCAAGCATATGTACAAGGATGATCGCGGTGGCACCGTGATCTATATGGGCTCGGTGCACTCGCACGAGGCGTCGCCGCTGAAGTCCGCGTATGTGACCGCGAAGCACGGCTTGCTGGGGCTCGCGCGCGTATTGGCGAAAGAAGGCGCGAAGCACAACGTGCGCTCGCATGTCGTGTGTCCCGGTTTCGTGCGCACGCCGCTCGTCGACAAGCAGATTCCGGAGCAGGCGAAGGAACTCGGCATCAGCGAAGAAGAGGTCGTGAAGAACGTGATGCTCGGCGCGACGGTCGATGGCGTCTTCACGACGGTTCAGGACGTGGCGCAAACGGTGCGCTTCCTGTCCACCTTCCCGAGCGCGGCATTGACGGGGCAGTCGTTCGTCGTCAGCCACGGCTGGTTCATGCAATGAAGCCGCATGCACCCATAGAGAAACAGACGCTCGATGCGACGGACCTGCATCATGAGGCAGGTCCGCTCGCGTTGTCGTCGTTGCCGTACGAAACGATCGCGCTGGTCTTGCAAGGCGGTGGCGCATTAGGCGCCTATCAGGCGGGCGTGTTCGAGGGCCTGCACGCCGCAGGCATCGAGCTCGACTGGATTGCGGGCATCTCGATCGGCGCGCTCAATACGGCACTGATCGCGGGCAATCCGCCTGAGCGGCGAGTCGAACGGCTGCGCGCGTTCTGGGAAAGGATCTGCCAGCCGGCGTTTTTTTCCGTGCTGCCGTCAACGTTCGAAATCGCGATGTTCAATCATTTCGATCAGGTGCGCACGTTCCTGACCGCATCGCAGGCAGCCAGCGCGATCATGCAGGGTCAACGCGGGTTCTTTGTGCCGCGTGTGCCGGCACCGTTGCCCGGTGTGTCCGATCGGCCGGAAAAAGTCAGCTGGTACGACACGTCCGCGCTGCGGGCGACGCTGCTGGAGTTGTGCGATTTCGAGCGCATCAACTCGGGAGCTATTCGGGTGTCGGTCGGCGCGGTCAATGTCGGGACCGGCAACTTCGTCTATTTCGACAACACGCGCATGACGCTCAGGCCCGAGCACTTTATGGCGTCGGGTGCATTGCCGCCGGCGTTTGCACCGGTCGAGATCGACGGCGAGTACTACTGGGATGGTGGCGTGGTATCGAACACGCCTTTGTCGGAAGTACTGCGCGCGCATCCGCGTCGCGATACGCTCGCGTTTCAGGTCGATCTGTGGAGTGCGCGGGGACCGTTGCCGCGCACGATGGCGAACGTGACCGAACGCGCGAAAGATATCCAGTATTCGAGCCGTACGCGTTTCGTGACCGACACGCTGCAGCGCGAACAACGCTATCGCAACGTATTACGCCAGGTGCTCGACCGGGTGCCGGAGAAGCTGCGCAAGTCGGACCCGTGGTGCATCGAGGCCGACGAGATGGCATGCGGCAAGAAATACAACATTCAGCATCTGATCTATCAGCAGAAAGAGTACGAACATCACTACAAGGATTATCAGTTTGGCTTGTCGACGATGCGGGATCATTGGTCCGCGGGCCTGACCGATATTCGTAAAACGCTTTCCGCTGAAGGCAGCCTTGCGCTACCTGTGAACGACGCGGGTTTTGTGACGCACGATATTCATCGGGCGGAGTAGGGCGGCGCGGGCGTAGGTCCGGATTCCGGTGCCTATGCCTTTGCCTACCCGGTTAGTTTCGTCATTGCTCAAAGCCTCACCTGGGCTATCAACGTCATCGCGCGCTACAACGTTTGCCGGGATGGCGACCGCAACTTCAATCGTGTCGAATTTCCGGCGTTGCCGTGACGGTGACGCCGATCGGCCTGCGTTGCTTAGGCCAGTCGGATAGCCCGAAGTGATGGTGGATGAGTTGAACATAGGTTGATTGATTTCGCACACACTCGGTGCTGCTTATCGAGTGCTTACGAACCAGCGTAGATATTGCAGAAGCTCACCGGTCCCACGCAGTGCGGGTTGCCGTGCGGCATCGGGTTGCGGTTCGGCGCTTCCGCTGCTTGCTGGGTCGGCGCTTTCTCAGGCGCGTTGCTGGCTTCGGCTTGCTGCGCAGGTGCCTTGACCTTGACCATGAATTTGTGTGCGAAGCTCGGATGCATGTCCGGGTACGACGTGTCGGTGACGTAGTCGAGGCCGTTTGCCTTGGCTTCGATGAGTTGCTGCTTCACGTCCGCGCGCGTCAGGCCTTGCGCATAAGCGGTGCTGGAAAGAGCCATGGCCGAGGCGAGAATGAGTAGGGCGATCGATTTCATAGTTGACTCCGATGGTTGAGGGGATCGCGGTGTATTTCGAAATCCGCTTTCCCTGAGGAACAGTGGTGCGCGAGTTTGTGGGTGTGCGGGTAAATGGCGGCGTTGCGATATCAGGCCTTATTTAGGCCTTAATTGCGTCCGCTCGCGGCGTAATTCCGCTTGTTACGTTCGATGGTCCGTTCGCTCGGCGGATAGTCCGCGTCGGTGGTCGGAATGAGGCCTGCTTTCTGCGCCAGCAGGAGTTCCTGGTGGACTTCGGCGCGCGTCTTGCCGCGATGTTTCGACTCGACTGCCGGTGCGGTATTCGAGGACACGATCGCGTTCGCTGTGGTGGCGGCCGTTCCGGACAGATGACCGGGAGCGTTGGATTGCACATCCGCGAAAGCCAGTGGTGAGAGCAATGCGGCGGACAGGCCAATACAAAGCACGTTTCGAACTTTCATTTGAGTCTCCGCTAATGTCGGCGCCGTGATTGGCTCCGATCTGTACTCAGTTTGACGTCCGGATGATTTCTCAACGTGATCGCAAGATGATGTTTTTGTCACAAAAGAATGCTATGTCGAAGTACTCGGTGTTCTGTCGTGGTTCGCGCGCGCCGCGTCACCTTGCATTGAGTTGCATTGCGTAGGCAGAAAAACATAACGCGCCGGCATGCCGGCGCGTTATGAGCTTGCGTTAATCTCTCTATCGATCTACGGGCACATTACATTGCTGCGTCGTTACCTCGCCGCAGGTTCGAGTTGCCGGCATTCGACCTGAATGCCTCGCGCCGGCGCATCGCGTACGAATTCGCGAATCAGTTCCCGCACGTCCGCATCGATGAAGTCCGCGCGGCTGCCGTCGACGACCACCGTCGCGCGGTCGGGGACCGACTTCAGATGACCTTTCAGGCTCACTTTGGCTAGGAACGAGACGTCCTTGCGGAAAGAGAACAGGAAATGATCGCCGTCCTGCGTCATCGTGATCGGTCGTTGCATCTGCGCGTAGATCACGAGTGCGATGCTGCACAGAATACCCAGCACGATACCGATCAGAAGGTCGGTGAGCAGCACGCCGGCGATGGTGACGAAGAACGGCGCGGCACGCACGAAACCCTGTTTGGCCACATCGAGGAACATCTTCGGCTTCGCCAGCTTCAGTCCGGTGAAGATCAGAATCGCGGCCAGACACGAGAGCGGAATCAGGTTGATCACGGCAGTCAGCGCAAACACGCTCAGCAGCAGAAGCATGCCGTGCACCACCGCCGACCAGCGGCTCTGCCCACCCGCCTGCACGTTCGCGGAGCTACGCACGATCACCGAGGTGATCGGCAGTGCACCGATTGCGCCGGCCACGATGTTGCCGATGCCTTGCGCCTTCAGTTCGCGATCGGGCTGCACCGGACGCTTCTTCGGATCGATCTGCTCGACGGCTTCGAGGCTCAGCAGCGTTTCGAGACTCGCGACGATGGCAATCGTCATCGCGAGACGCCAGACGTCGGGGTTCATCAGCTGCGAGAATGCAGGCCACGCGAGGGCGCCGTTGAGCGCTTCGAGCGAAGCCAGCGACGGCAGCAGCACGCGATGCGCGGCCGGCGGTGCGAAGCCGGGCGCGACGAAGTCGAGCAGCAGCGTGGCGCCGATGCCGAGCAGAACCACTGCGAGAGGCGCAGGCAGCAGACGTACCAGCAGGAAGCGGCGCATCGCGCGGGTGTCCCATGTCGCGAGAATCGCCAGCGACAGCAGCGCGATCGCGCAAGCTGCCGGCGACATCGCACCCAGGGACGTGTTGATGACGCCCGACGCGGCGCCGGCTTCAGTCGCGGGCCCGTTAGCGAAGCCCAATGCGAGCGGCAACTGCTTGATGATCAGCAACAGGCCGATCGCCGCGAGCATGCCCTTGATGACCGACGTCGGCACGTAGGACGCGAAACGTCCGGCTTTTAGCATGCCGAAGCCGAACTGGATTACGCCTGCGAGCAACACGGCGGTGAGAAACGCCGGGAAGCTGCCGAGCTTGGTGATACCGTCCACGACGATCACGACGAGTCCGGCGGCGGGGCCGCTCACGCTCAGATGCGATCCGCTTAGCAGGCCGACGACGACACCGCCGATGATCCCGGACAGCAGACCGGCGAACGGATCGACGCCCGACGCGTTGGCGATGCCCAGACAGAGCGGTAATGCCACGAGAAAGACGACCGTGCCGGCAAACATGTCGCGTGGAAACGTTGCAAACTGTTCGCGTAGATTCATATATTTCCAATTCCAGAAATTCAATTAGGTCAACCAACGGCCCATTGCGGGCCGTCGGCCAGGCGCGCGTCTCAGCGCGCCGCTGCCTCCTTCGCGTGCAGGTACTCGCGCACCGAGGTCTCGCGCGGGTTGGACTGGGCGAGCGCGAGATGCACGTCGCCGGGAACCAGCACCTTGATGCGTCCGTCGTGCAGACCGAAGATCCAGCCGTGTACCAGCGGCGGAGTGGGCGAATCGTGAACGATCGGGTGGTTGCGGATCGCTCGCACCTGGGCCATCACGTTCAGTTCGGCGAGGCGATTGACCTGTTCGTCGGTCGTCGCGCATTGACCCAGTTCCTCGCTATGCGTGCGGGCGAGCGTGCACAGCGGCGCGATGCGTCGCGCGACATGCGGCAGGTCGGACGGCACCGGCAGCAGCGCGGCCTTCACGCCGCCGCAACCATAGTGTCCGCAGACGATGATGTCGTTGACCTTCAGAACCCGGACCGCATACTCGAGTACGCTCATTACATTGTCATCGGTACTGGAAAAGAGATTTGCAATATTGCGGTGAACGAACAGATCGCCCGCCGCGCAGTTGGTGACGATTTCGGCGGGAACGCGACTGTCCGCACAGCCGATCCAGAGTGCTTTCGGGCTCTGCCCGAGTGCGAGGCCTTCGAAAAACGCGGGGTCGCTTTGCGCCGATTCGGCTGCCCACGCGAGGTTTTCCAACAGCATGCGTTTGGTTCGATTCATTAGCGCTCCAGTTGAATGTTGGTCCGCTTGCGCGGAACTACGCTATTAAATAGAGGTCCACGTAACGTGGACTGTGTCCAGCAGACGATGTCCAGCAGTGTCCTCAGTGTCCTTTTTCGTGCCGTTTTACCGGCGAAACTATGGGCGCGATAGAAAACGATGTGCCTGGCAATTCGCATCGTCCTATCAGTGACCCGCCTAATCTAACGACGACCCAGTGCGCGTACATGATTGCCGCATGACAAATTTGTCATATGCGGTCGCGCTGTGTCGTGATGCATGGGGAAAAATTCATAATGAGAATTTTGATTGTTGAAGACCAGGAGAAAATCGGCGCATACCTGCAAAAAGGCCTTAATGAAGCAGGGTTTGTCACCGACTGGGTGAGCGACGGCGTAAGCGGTCTGCATCAGGCCACCACCGAGACCTATGACCTCATCGTGCTCGATCTGATGCTGCCGGGCCGCGACGGCTGGTCGGTGCTATCCGAATTGCGACGCACGCACGCTACGCCGGTGCTGCTGCTAACCGCCCGCGACGACACCAGCGACAAGGTCAAGGGTCTTGAGATGGGCGCCGACGACTACGTCGTCAAACCGTTCGATTTCGCGGAATTGCTCGCCCGTATCCGTACGATTTTGCGTAGAGGCAAAGATCGCGACGCGTCGGTGTTGCAGGTGGCGGACCTCGAACTCGATCTCACGCGGCGCAAGGCGACGCGCCAGGGCGACACGATTCTGCTCACCGCGAAGGAATTCACGTTGCTGTGGCTGCTGATGCGTCGCGAAGGCGAAGTGCTGCCGCGCTCCACCATTGCGTCGCAGGTGTGGGATATCAACTTCAACAGCAACACCAACGTCGTCGATTCGGCCGTGAGACGGGTGCGCGCGAAAATCGACGACCTCTATCCGACCAAGCTGATCCACACGGTGCGCGGCATGGGCTACGTGCTGGAGGTACGCGATTGAACTGCATGCTTTGCCGCTTCGTGCCGCGCACGCTGGGTGTGCGGCTCACCATCATGTTTGCGCTGGCCAGCTCGATCCTGCTCGCTGCAAACGGCCTGTGTCTATATGCCGCACTCAAGAAGAATGTGATGGCCGACTCGGAGCAGGAAATACACATGACGCTGGGCGCCACGCTTTCGCGTCTGGCCAACGAACCTAGCGAAGACGCGGTGGCGCGTCAGGACCCCGTCTGGTTCGACCCATTCCATGCGCATGACAATATTGAGATGGCGATCTATGCGCGGGACGGCCGCCAACTCGTGCGTTCGTCGGGCTTCCGTCTGGAAGACGAGAGCCTGATCGACCCCGCTACCGGCCGCGCCGCGACGGCCAACTGGACGCACGACGGCTTTCGCTACGTGAGCGCGTTGGCGCCGCTTGCGAGCGAGGGGCCAGACGCGAAGGCCAGGAAAGTGAACGTGGTGGTCCAGTACGACTACAGCCGTCAACGGGCGCTGCTGCGCACCTATTCGATCAACGTGATGCTGGTCACGCTGCTCGGCACGTTCGTGTCCGCGCTGGTCGCATATTCGCTGGCGAGGCTCGGCCTGCGACCGTTGAAGCTGCTTGCCGAGCGCGCCGATCAGGTGTCGAGCAGCAAACTCACACAACCGTTGCCCGACATTTCCATGACGGGTGAAATGCTCGCGCTGAATCAGGCATTCAACCGGATGCTCAAACGTTTGAATGAATCGTTCGATCGTTTGTCGCGCTTTTCGGCGGACCTCGCGCACGACATGCGCACGCCATTGGCGAATATGTTGGCCGAATCGCAGGTCGCTTTGTCGAGACCGCGAGAGGCGCACGAATATCGCGCGGTGATCGAATCGAGTATCGATGAAACGCAGCGTCTGTCGGGCATGATCGAAGACATGCTGTTTCTGGCTCGCTCGGAAAACCGCTTGCACAAGATCGACATGGTGAAGATCGATGCGCGCGCGGAGGCCGAGCAGGTTGCTGGGTACTACGAAATGCTCGCCGCCGATAGAAACGTGACCTTGCAGGTGATCGGCGACGCGCATTTCGACGGCAATCGTCTGCTCGTGCAGCGGGCGTTGAGCAACCTGCTATCGAATGCGCTGAACCATGCGCCGAGCGGCAGCGAAGTCGTCGTGCAATGTAGCGAGCGCGGCGCGCTGTCGGAGATCGCCGTCATTGATAACGGGCCGGGGATCGGCGCGGAACACATCGAGCCGATTTTCGATCGCTTCTACCTGGTCGATCCGGCGCGTCATGAATCGACGTTCGGCACGGGTCTGGGACTGGCGATCGTCAAGTCGATCATGGACGAGCACCGGGGCTCGTGCAGCGTGACGAGCGAGCCCGGCGTGCGTACGGCGTTCGTTTTGAGCTTCAATCGCTCGACCGATTGAGCGCGGCGCTCGAAGACAGGACTGCGGCAAGCCCGATCGTATGGCATGCGATCGGGCTCGCTGTCGTTTTGCCGCGCGCTTCTCGGCTTCGGGAATAACGAGCGTAGCGGTTGACCGGCTCGAAGGTCAGTGGATCGCATGGAATTGTCAGCCTGGTCTTTACATTAAGAAATGTTATAACATAACATAAAAATAGCATTGAACGATGTGAAGCCGCGACCGTCGACCCGAACGGCCGCGAGAGACCTCAATGCGGGTCCGGTCCTGTCGGCCTGGAACGCGTGGCGCCATGCCGCCGCGCATCCGACAGGCAGCCGGTTGACGCCAACTCCTCCGCCCTAGTTCATCAACGTGAAAAACAAACTGCCTCGCGCCGTCGCGCGAGCTTATCGGCTATCGCCTTTCTCATTGGCGCTGTTTTCCGCGCTAGCCCATGCGCAAGCATCGTCCCAGAATGCGTCCGCGGAGTGGACCGTGCCTTCCGGCGGTACCCTCGCTCCCGTCTTCGTGACCGCCAATCCACTCGGCAGCACGGATCTGATTTCGCCGGCCACGTCGCTGTCGGGCGACGCGCTGCTGCGCCGGCAGGCCAATTCGCTCGGCGAAACGCTGAACGGCTTGCCCGGCGTCTCGACCACGACCTATGGCCCGATGGTGGGCCGGCCGATCATCCGCGGGATGGACGGCGACCGGATCCGGCTGTTGCAGAACGGCGTCGCCGCGTGGGATGCGTCGTCGCTGTCATACGATCACGCGGTGCCGCAGGAGCCGCTGACGGTCGAGCGCGTCGAGATCGTGCGCGGGCCGGCTGCGTTGCTCTATGGCGGCAACGCGATCGGCGGCGTGGTCAATACGATCGACAACCGCATTCCGCGCGAGCCGATCAAGGGCGTCCAGGGCGGTCTCGACGCCAGCTATGGCGGCGCGAACAACGCTCGCGCCGGGGCGGTGCAGATCGAGGGCGGCAACGGGCAATTCGCGTTTCACGCGGATGCTTTCGATCGCCACACGAGCGACGTGCGCATCCCTGGCTTCGCCCATTCGGCGCAGCAACGCGCGCTCGACGGTCCCGACGCGGAGCAGGCCGAGGGCAGTATCCCGAACAGCGACGGCCGCTGGCACGGCGGCGCGGTCGGCGGCTCCTACACGTGGGCGGACGGTTACGCGGGCCTCTCGTATAACGGCTACGACGCGAACTACGGCTCGGTCGCGGAGGACGACGTCCGCTTGCGCATGCATCAGGATCATGTCGCGTTCGCGTCGGAAGTCCGTAACCTGAGCGGCCCGTTCTCGCAGCTCAAATTCAATTTCGGCTACACGGATTACGAGCACCGGGAAATCGACAACGGCGTGACCGGCACGACCTTTCGCAATCACGGCTACGAGGCACGCATCGAAGCGCGTCATCGTCCGATCGGTCCGCTCGAGGGGGCGATCGGCGTGCAGGTGAGTCAGAACACCTTTTCCGCGCTCGGCGACGAAGCGCTGGTGCCGACCACCCGGACCACCAACGTCGCGCTGTTCGGGCTCGAAGAATGGAAAGTCACCGACGCCTTCAGGCTGAGCGCGGGCGCCCGCTACGAACATGTGCAACTGTCGCCGACCGCGGCCGGCAACGAGCGTTTCCTGGGCGTCACCGACCGCGACTTCAACGCGTTCAGCGCGTCGCTCGGCGCGCTGTACAAGCTCACGCCGGCATGGTCGGTGGCGGGCAGCCTGGCTTATACCGAGCGCGCGCCGGCGCTCTACGAGCTGTACGCGAACGGCCCGCACGCGGCCACCGGCCAGTACCTGATCGGCAATCCCGATGCGCAGAAGGAAAAGGCCATCTCGACCGATCTGTCGTTGCGCTTCGCGAGCGGACCGAACAAGGGCAGCGTCGGCGTGTTCTACAGCCGGTTCAAAAACTATCTGACGGAATACAGCACGGGCCGTCTCGTGGATGACGACGGCGACGTCGTCGCGCCCGGCGCGGACGATGCGTTGAAGGAGGCCGTGTATCGCGGTGTGCGCGCGGAGTTGTACGGCGTCGAGCTCGAAGGTAAATGGCGGGTGTTCCAGAAGGGCGCGCATCAGGTCGACGTCGAACTGGTCGGCGATTACACACGCGCGAGAAACATGGACAACAACCAGCCGCTGCCGCGTATCGCGCCGTTGCGCGCGACGCTCGCCGTCGACTACGGCTACGGTCCGTTCGGCGCGCGCGCGTCGCTCGAACATGCGTGGTCGCAGAACCGCGTACCGGAAGACGATCTGACGACCGCGAGCTATACGAAGCTCGGCGTGCTACTGACGTATCGGTTCAATGTCGGTTCGACCAACTGGTTGGCTTACGTGCGCGGCGACAATCTGACCAATCAGGAGATCCGCTACGCGAGTTCGGTGGTTCGCGATATCGCGCCGCAAGGTGGCCGCAGCGTGATGGTGGGACTGCGTACCACGTTCTGATGCGAGGCCATTCGCGCGTGGGCCGATGGTGGCTCGCGCGCGTTTCTCGCGGGCGGTGCTGCAACACGTCGGCACGTCGGCTCCTGCCTCGTACCGCAAGCACCGCGAACGCTGCAACACGCGGTACCGAAACGAATCGCGCCGCACCGCACAACGCTGAACTAAACGCTCCACGAATTCGTGTATCCCCTCGTGCCTTCCGCCGATGTTTCGACGTCCTCGACAATTTCCGCCCACCTGCCGTCGTTAGCCGATAGGCGCTAGAAAATCCGCAACACATCGCCTACGCTTAAGCGAGCCGGTTTTTTGCGGACTTGTGCATCACTCCTCCCGCCCTGCGAAGCCGACCCGTCCTGACAAAGCTATCAACGGTTTGAAGAGTCATACGCTTCTGTTGTCTGCGAGGGTTGCGCCATCGTGCTTTTTCACGCCGCTATCCGTGCGTGGATGATTGCCGCATTCCTGCGCTGCAACTCATCGGAACGATAAAAAGCACGGAGACGCTCATGCCACTCAAGCGCATTCAAGGAATTGTCGGCTTGCCGCTGCTGGCCGTCGCATTCGGCCTGCCCGCGGTCCATGCCGCCGACGAAGTTCAGAACAGTTCGACCACGACTGCCTCGCCGGTGCCGTCGACGCTGCAACCGGTGAGTCAGGATCAGCTCGACCGCGCGGCCGGCACGCAGGCCGCGTGGCTGCATCCAAACGGCTCGTACGCGCAAACGCGCTATTACCCGGGCTCGCAGATCAACCGGACCAACGTCTCGAAGCTTCGACCGGCGTTCATCTTTCAGACGGCCGTCAACGAGTCGATGGAAACCGCGCCGATCGTCTCGAACGGCGTGATGTTCCTCACGACCTCGTACAACCACGTGTACGCGATCGATGCGACTACCGGCAAGGAGTTCTGGCATTACAAACACAAGATGGGTCCAGTCACGACCTTCTGTTGCGGGCCCAACAATCGCGGCGTCGCGATCTCGGGCGACCGGCTCTATATGGGCACGCTCGACGCCAAGCTCGTCGCGCTCGACGCGAAAACCGGCAACGTGCTGTGGCAAAGCGAGATCGCCGACCCCGACGAGGGCTACTCGGAAACGATGGCGCCGACGGTCGTCGACGGCAAGGTGCTGATCGGCACGAACGGCGGCGAGTACGGTATTCGCGGCTTCGTCAAAGCCTTCGATGCGAACTCCGGCAAATTGCTGTGGACCTTCTACACGATTCCCGACAGCGGCCAGGAAGGCGTATGGGCGACGAAGGACGCGACCGGCCGCGACGAGAAACGCGACATCGCCGCCGAGAAAAAGCAGCTGGCCGACAAGGGCGGCGACTTCTACAAGACGCTCGGCGGCGGTGTATGGATGACGCCGGCCGTCGACCGGCAGACGGATACGGTGTACTTCGTGGTCGGCAATCCGTCGCCGGACCTGTACGGCGCGATCCGTCCGGGCGACAACCTCTACACGGATTCGCTCGTCGCGATCGATCTGGACACCGGCAAATACAAGTGGCACTACCAGTACGTGCCGCATGACGTGTGGGACCTCGATGCGGTGAGCCCGCCGATTCTCGTCGACGTGCGCGACAACGACGGCAAAATGATTCCGGGCATCGTGCATGCCGGCAAGACCGGCCACGTGTACGTGCACGATCGCGCGACCGGCCGGCTGATCCGTTTCTCGCAGGCGATGATTCCGCAGGAGAACATGTGGACGCTGCCCACCGCGGCCGGCGCGCGCATGTTGCCGGGCGCGAACGGCGGCGTCGAGTGGTCGCCGATCGCGTTCGATCCGCACACGCGCCTCGTCTACGCGGCCAACCTGCATCAACCGATGACGTATCAGGTCGAGGACGCCGCTTACCCCGGCGGCAGCAAGCTGTGGCTCGGCGGCGCGTTCAAGACGATCCCCAGCGAGCAGCAGTGGGGCAAGCTGTCGGCCGTCAATATCGACACGGGCAAGATCGCTTGGGACTACAAGACCGAGCAGCCGCTGATCGGCGGCGTGCTCGCGACGGCCGGCGGTCTCGTGTTCAACGGCGAAGGCAACGGCCTGTTCCGCGCGTTCGATTCCGCCTCCGGCAGGAAACTGTGGGAGTTCCAGTGCGGTGCGGGCGTCAATGCGCCGGCAGTGTCGTACACGGTGAACGGCAAGCAATACGTCGCGGTCGCGGCGGGCGGCAATACGCAGCTCGACTTCAAACGCGGCAATACCGTCGTCGTGTTCGCGTTGCCATGAGGCGGCCGACGCGGCGGGGAGGGGCCGGCGTCGCGCGGATGTCGATCGTCGTGAGGCTGGCGTTGCTGGCCGGCACGCTCGCGGTCGCGGCGCTGCCGTCGGCCGCGCGTGCCGATGCCGAGGCGGGCAAGGCGAAGGCGCAGGTATGTGTGGCCTGTCATGGGCCGATGGGCAATTCGACGACGCCGGACTATCCGATTCTGGCCGGGCAGAGCGCGCGCTATCTGTATCTGGAGCTGAAGGACTTCAAGGAAGGGCGGCGCAGCGATCCGCGCATGTCGCCGATGGCGGCGAATCTGTCGCGCGAGGACATGCAGGACCTCGCCGACTACTTCGTCGCGCAGAAGCTCGTGCCGGTGCCGTACAAGGCGGATAGCGCGAGCATCGAGGCGGGTCGCAAGAGGTCCGCCGAGGTGCTGTGCACGATGTGCCATCTCGGCGGCTTTGCCGGGCAGAACGAAATTCCGCGCGTCGCGGGTCAGCAGTATCAGTACATCGTCAAGCAGCTGCAGGACTTTCGCTCGCATACGCGGACCAACGACGCGGGCAATATGGCCAGCGTCACGCGCAATCTGACCGACGACGACATTCACAACCTGGCCGCCTATATCAACAATCTTCAGTAGTCCGGGATAAACCATGAAACAGACGTTCGTGCGCCCGCTCGCGCTGGCCGTGCTGCTCGCCGGCGGAGTCGGTGCCGGTCTATGCGTGAGCGCGTTGGCGCAGGACCAGGGGGAGATCAACCGCCAACTGCTGGCGGCCGCGAAGGCCGACGATGCGCAGTCGCTGCTGGCGGCGCTGCAAAACGGCGCGTCGATCGATGCGATGAACCGGATTGGCGACACCGCGCTGATCACCGCGTGCAAGCAGGGCGACGCCGCGATGGCGCGCACGCTGATCGAACGTGGCGCCAACGTGCAGCACGCGAGCGCGCCGGGCATCACGCCGTTGATGGCCGCGGCCTATGGCGGCTTCGACGACATCGTCGCGCTGCTGCTCGCGCATGGCGTCGATCCGCTCGCGACGGATCGCGTCGGCAAGACTGCGATGGAGTATGCGGCCGGGCAGGGGCAAACGAAGGTCGTGGCGCGTCTGCTCGATGCCGGTGTCGATGTGAACCGGACCTACAAGAACGATCTGACCGCGCTGATGTGGGCCGCGGGCTACGACCGCGCGGAGACCGTCCGGCTGTTGCTCGCGCGCGGCGCGAACCCGGCGTTGAAGGACAACCGTGGAATGACGGCGAAAGACATCGCGGTGCAGACGAACTCGGCGCGAGTCGCGGGCTTGCTGTCGACGGGTTAGCGCTCGACGGGTCGGGCTCGATGAGTGGGACGTAATAAATCGGACGCAATGAATTGGACTCAATAAGCGCGGGTTTTATTCGGCGTTATTTCGCGCCGGCATTCGCATCCGCGCTGGCGTCCTCGTTCGTGCGCGCATCCGGCCACGGCTGCGCGAGCAGCGCCGGCAGTTGCTCGAACGAATCGATCATCGCGTCGTAACGCAGCGTGTCGACGCCGCCATGCGCATAGCCATAGCTGACGATAAATACCGGCAAGCCCGCCGCGCGCGCCGCCGCGATATCGACCGACGAATCGCCGACCAGCACACACCGCGCGGGCTCGGTATCGAGTAGCCGGCACGCATGCCACAGCGGTTCGGGCGAGGGCTTCATGCTGGTCAGTGTGTCGCCCGCGACCAGCACGTCCAGAAAGGCGGCGAGGCCGGTTGTTTCCAGCAGCGGCGCGGCGAGCGCCTGCGGTTTATTGGTCACGCACGCGCAGCGATAGCCGAGCTGTCGCAAGCGCTGCAGTCCGCTCGCGACGCCGGGAAAGACGCGGCCGAGGCGCCCGTTAGTCTCCGCGTAATGCTGTTCGAACACGCGCAGCGCGTGCTCGAGTTCGTATTCCCAGTCGAGGCCGGTCGCTTTCAGCGTGCGGCGCACGAGATTGCGCACGCCGTTGCCGATGAAGCCGGTCACGATCTCGAACGGCAGCGGCGCGGCGTCGAAATCCTTCAGCATCCGGTTGACGGCGGCGACGATATCCGGCGCGGT
The DNA here is from genome assembly GCF_012927125.1 of Paraburkholderia antibiotica. Classification (GTDB taxonomy): domain Bacteria; phylum Pseudomonadota; class Gammaproteobacteria; order Burkholderiales; family Burkholderiaceae; genus Paraburkholderia; species Paraburkholderia antibiotica. Next base: position 566,452 of record NZ_JABBFZ010000002.1, on the reverse strand, counting down.
GTCGACCATCGTGCCGTCGAGATCGATCAGTACGGCGTGCTCATGGCCCTGGTTGTTCGTCGTCATGATGCGCTCGCGTCGGCACGTGCCGCGTTGGCCTTTACGGCGTTCGGCACGCTCCGCGCGACGGGCTCGCCGTAACGCGCGGCGTCGCCATGCCAGCGCCGCAGCGTCGCCAGATCGATCCAGCGATACCGTTCGCCGCGCACCGTTTCGCCGAGCGGCGTGTGGGGATCGCCGAAATGCGGCAGCACCGCGAGCGCGCCATCGAAGTCGTCGTGCGCGGTGAATGGCGATGGCGTGACGATGGTCGGCACGCGCGCGGCGCGCGCTGCCTGCAAGCCGTTGGCGGAGTCTTCGACGGCGAGGCAGGCGGCGGCCTGCAAACCGAGCCGTTCGAGCACATGGTGATAGACGTCGGGGGCGGGCTTCTTCGCCGGCGTGGTGCCGGCGTCGCCGATCGCCGTGAAGCGGCTGCGCCAGTCCGCGCCGAAATGCGTATGCAGCAGCGCGTCGAGATTGGCCGGCGTGGTGGTCGTCGCGATTGCGACGCGGATGCCGGCCTCGTTGGCTTCGTCGATCAAACGCGCGATGCCGGGACGCAGCGGTACGCCGTTGTCGCGCATCCGCTCGGTGTAGTGGCGCGTTTTCAGCGCATGCAGCGCTTCGACCGCCTCGCGCGCTTGCGGCCCCTCGGCTTCCTCGCGCTCGATCGTGCGCCAGTAGTGCCGCAGGCGCTCCTTGCCGCCCGCTACTTTCAGCAGGCGCGCGTAGAGCGTTTCGTCCCAGCACCAGTCGAGGCCGGCTTCCGCGAACGCGGCGTTGAACGCGTGCAGATGGGCGGTCTCGGTGTCGGCGAGCGTGCCGTCGACGTCGAAGATAAGGGCTTGCATCGTGCGGTCCTCGTGAGGCGATAGGCGGTACAGACACGCATCACGATAGCGGAGCCGTCGGTCGATTGAAATTCAGAGATTCTTTTGCCGCCGATAAGGCGGTCTTTATGTGTTCGTTCCCATGCTTGCGCGCCGCGTCATCTGCTCCGCTGCGGATCGGTCACGAAGCCGATCTTCGTCAGCCCGCCGCTTTGCGCGGCCGACATCACGAGCGCCACCCGCTCATACGGCACCTTGCGATCGGCGCGCAGATGCAGCTCCGGCTGCGGCGTCGCCAGCGCGGCCTGGGCGATGCGCGCGCGCAGGGTGTCGTCGGTGACGGGCTGGCCGTCCCACAGCACCGAGCCGTCGGCCTGCACCGCGACGTCGACGTGTGCCGGTTTAAGCGCTTCCGGCTGGCTGCTCGCGTGCGGCAGATCGATCCTGACCGCGTGCTGCATCGCCGGGATCGTGACGAGAAAGATGATCAGCAGCACCAGCATCACGTCGACGAGCGGCGTCATGTTGATCTCGTTCATCAGACCCTGATCGTCGTCGTCGGAGAACGGTGTCATTGCCATTCGAGGTCTCCGTCGCGGCTCGTCGTCGCCTTGTCGTGGCGCGGCACCACGCGCATCTGCGGGCCGGCGCTCGACGGCAATTGCGAGCCGGTCACGAAGTACGCGTGCAGGCCGTGCGCGAAGCGCTTCAGGCGCGCGACGATCGTCCGGTTCGCGCGCGTCAGTCCGTTGTAGCCGAGCACCGCCGGAATCGCGACGAACAGGCCGAACGCGGTCATGATCAGCGATTCGCCGACCGGTCCCGCGACGTGATCGATCGTGGTCTGGCCGGTCTCGCCGATCACGATCAGCGCGTGATAGATGCCCCACACGGTGCCGAACAGCCCGACGAACGGCGCGGTGCTACCGATCGACGCGAGGATCGCGAGCCCGCTTTGCAGACGCGCGACGGTTTCGTCCATCGTGTCCTGCAGGCGGCGCGTGATCCAGTCGGACACGTCGATACGGTCGTGCAGATGCTGCTGCGTCTGCCGATGATGCGTCGCCGCTTCATGCCCCGCCAGCGCGAGCGCGAGCAGCGGGTTGTCGTGCGGGTCCGAGTCCGGGTGGCCGAGGCTGCGCAGGCCGTCGTCGAAGCGGTCCGCGCTCCAGAAGCGCGCGTCGCGCTGACGGGTCGCGCGTCTGAGCCGCAGCAGTTGCAACAGCTTGACGATCATCACCGTCCACGACATGACCGACATGATCACCAGCACGGCGAGAATGCCGCGCGTGACGAGATCGCCGGATGCCCAGACGTTTGCGAGTCCGTAATGTTGCATGGCGGTTTCCTTCGTACGTAATCCTTTGTTTGGTGTTGGCCGTGGTGCTGGCCGCGTTGCTCACCGCATGGTTATAAAGCGTCACTCGGCCAGGCCGAACACGAACGACTGCGAATACGCGGCGCGCACCGGCGTGCCGTTGTCGGTGTACGGGCGGCACGAACCGGCATGGACGGCGGCGAGCGCGGCGTCGTCGAGGCGCGTCGAGCCACTGCTCTTTTGCAACTGCGCCGTTTCGATCTTGCCGGTGAGTCCGACCACGAAGCGCACCACGGCTGTGCCGTGTTCGCCGCGTCGCTGTGAGATGTCAGGGTAATCGGGCTTCGGAATCGAGCAGTCGACGTGCGCGACGTTCCTCGGTTCGATCGATGCGGAAGCGGCCGGTTTCGCGACCGTCGCGGCGGTGGACGGTGTGGCCGGCTGTGGCACGGCGGCGGTGTTTTCCGGCGGCGTCGCGGGGGCAATCGTTGGCGAAGGTGTGGGCAGTGGCGAGGGCGTGTCCACGCTGCGCGCCACCTGCGTACGTGGTGGTGGCGGTGCCGGCTTCACGCGCGTGGCGGGGTGAGCGGCCGGCGGTGTCGGTGGCAGGTGCGCGGTGGTGACCGCTGGCGGCGTGGGCACAACCGGCGCGGGACGCGCAACGGCCGGCGCCGGCGTCGAGGGTTCCGGCTCGGGGCTCAGCAGCACGGCGGTAATCGTGCGCGGCTCGACCGGACGCTCGACGATCCGGTCGCGTGCGCTGAGCGCGACGGCCAGCAGCACCAGATGCGCGGCGATCACCGCGCCCAGCACGAATGCCGCGCGCCGATAAACCCGTGCGTGATGCGTAGGACTTGCGGGACTCGCCATGGCAACTTGCAGCATCAATGCCACCTCCGGTTTGATTGTCCTCCGCTGCCCACGCTTTTAGAACCCGCGACGGCCGGCGCGCCGCAATTCGGGAAATTCTCCCGCCCGCAGCGCGTTGTCAAACAATCGCCCGGTGGGCTACCTTCGGGAGATGCCGCGAATTATCGCGGCGCCGCGCATTCACCACGGAGTACAACGATGCTGGAGACACGGATTCCCACCTGGACCCCTCGCCGTTCCCTCGCGCTGGCCGGCGCGCTCGTGCTGGCGGCGAGCGCCGCGCACGCCGTCGCTGCGACCCCGCTCGCCTACGTGACGAGCGAGAAGGCCGGCGTCGGCGTGATCGACCTCGATCAGATGACGCTCGCACAGACCTTTCCGGTCGGCGCGGACGGCCCACGCGGCCTGAGCCTGAACGCGGACGGTACGCGTCTGTTGGTCGCGAACAAGAACACGAGCGATCTCGCGGTGATCGATACGGCCACCGGCAAGGTCGTCAAACGCGTGAAGATCGGCAAGAACCCCGAGTATGTGCGCGTGCACAACGGCTACGCGTACGTGACCTACGAGCCCGGCGAAGATGGCGGGCCGCCGGGAGCTAAACCCGGTGGCAAGCCCGACGGCAAACCGGATGGCAAGGCGGGCGGCAAACCCGGCGCCGATGACGACGACACCAACAAGCCGCCGGCCGAAATCGCAATCGTCGATATGAAGGACTGGCGCGTGGTGCGCTCGGTGACGAGCGGCCACGAAACCGAGGGCATCGAATTTTCGCGCGACGGCCAGACGATGCTCGTCACCAACGAAGGCGACGACACGGTGTCGGTCTATCACGCCCGCACCGGCGCGCCGATCCGCACGATCAAGCTCGCGCCCGGCGGCCGGCCGCGCGGCATTCGCCTGTCGCCCGACGGCAAGCACTACGTGGTCACGCTGGAGTCGCTCAGCAAGTTCGTCGTGATCGACGCGCACACGTTCGACGTCGTCAAGACCGTCGATACCAAACTCGGCCCGTATGGCGTCGCGTTCGGCCCGGACGGCAACCGGCTATTCGTCGCCGCCGCGCGCGACAAGGCGGTGCAGGTGTTCGACGGCCACACCTACGAGCACGTCGCCGATGTGCCGGTCGGGCAGCGCTGCTGGCACTTCAGCTTCACGCCGGACGGCTCGAAGCTGATGGTCGCGTGCGGCCGTTCCGACGCGGTCTACGTGCTCGACGCGAAGAGTTATCAGCCGATCAAGCAGATCGGCGAGTTGCCGCTCGCGTGGGGCATCGTCACGTATCCACATAGCGACGGTTCGATCGAGTCGCGTTGACGGGTGGATTGACACGCGCATTGGGCGGGCGCGTGCCACTCCCCGCCGCTACTTCCACGCATACCGCATCCCCACCCAGAACCCGCGCGGCGCGCCTGGCCCGACGAACTGCTCGTTGACCGGATTCGCGCCGTCGAAGGTGTTGTTCGGTCCGGTGAAGAAGTTCTGCCCGAGCGCGCCGAAGCTCGCATAGCGCTTGTCGAGCAGGTTCGTCACCGACGCGAACACCTGCAACTGCTTCGTCACCTGGTAGGCGGTGTCCATGTCGATCAGCAGATAGCCGGAGATCCGGCCGTTCACGTCCTGGTTGTTTTCGTCGCCCTGTGCGTAGACGCTGCCGCGCCATGTGAGGTTGGTGCCGATCCGCCATTTCGGGGTGGCCGCGTAGTCGAGCCGCAGCTTGACCGTCGTCGCGGGAATGCCCGGAATGTGATTGCCCGAATTCACGGTGATGTTGCCGTCCGCGTCGGCGCGCGAATTGCTCGGGCTGCTTTCGGTCCACGTCGAGCGGTAGGTCGCGTCGACGTAGCTATAGCTGCCGGTCACGGTGAGCGGGCCGTACTTCGTCTGCCCGGCCAGCTCGACCCCCTGGCGGCGCGTGCGGCCGACGTTCTGGAAAAAGCCCTGCGAACTGCCCGCGCCGTTGCTGCTGATGAACTGGATGTCGTCGTCGAGCGTCGTGCTGTAGGCGGCGGCGCTCCAAGTCGTGTTGCCGCCGAGCTTGCCGCGCGCGCCGATTTCATAGGTCTTCGAGATCACCGGCTTCAACGGCGGATCGGAGATGAAGTCGTTCGGCAGCGAACAGGGCGCGTTCGGATCGGCACAGGCCAGCTCGATCGCGGTCGGCGAGCGCATGCCCTCGTTGTAGGTCGCGTACGCGGTCAGCGCCGGCGTCGGATTCCAGTTGATGCCGATTGCCGGGTTGAAGCGCGAGAACGTGTGGTGGCCGTCGAGTTGCGGCTGCGTGCCGGTCTCATCGCCGATCGTCGCCTCGGCCCAGTTGTAGCGGCCGGCGAGCGTCAGCGACCAGTGCGGCGTCAGCGACAGCGTGTCCGACAGATAGATGCCGTAGTTGGTGTTGTGCGTCTTCGCGTAGGTCTGCTGCTCGAAATCGCCGATGCCGATCGTCGCGCGCGAATCGGTGAATGCCGCGTCCTGCGACGACTGCTTGAAGCTCGACCTGGCGGCGTCGACCGCCACGCCGGCGATCAACTGGTTCTTCATGCCGCCGAGCTGGCCGAGCAGCGTCAGTTGCAGGCTCGCGCCGTAGCTGTCGGTGGTGACGACCGAGCGTTCGTTGGTGGCCTGCAGCGTGTTGACGTCGCCGTCGTCCTCGATCGTGCCGTAGTCGTCGTTGACGTTGCTGCTGGTGTTGGTGTTGCGGAAGTGCCGGTAGTACGCGTTGCCGCTCAGCTCGACGTGGTCGTTGAAGTAATGGTCGCCCGACAGCGTCACATAGCCGACGCTGTTCTGGTTCTGGTCGGGATACGTGTACGGTTGCTTAGGGTTGCCAAGAAACGAGCGCGGAATCGTCTGCGTGCCGTGCAGATCGTTGTCCGCGCCACCGGCCGACAGCGACAGCGTGGTGTCGGCGTCGGTATAGCGCAGCTTGCCGAACACCTGGCGGATGCGGCTTTCGTTCTGCTCGGCCCAGCCGTTGTCGTTGGCGGCGTTGGCGGTGAAGTAGTAGTCGAGGTTCTGGCCGATCGTACCGCCCTGTTCGATCTGTGCGGATTTGCGGCCCCACGAGCCGCCGCTGATCTCCGCTTCGCCGACCGGGTTGTCCTTGCCGTTTTTCGTCGTGATCGAGATGGCGCCGCCGAGCGTGTTGAAGCCGTAGGTCGGATTCGAGCCGGGGATGATCTGGATCGTGTCGATCGCCTGTTGCGGCAGCAGGTCCCAGTTGACGACGTCGCCGAACGGCTCGTTCACACGCACGCCGTCGACGAACACCGACAGCCCCTGCGGCGTGCCGAGCAGCGGCGACGCGGTGAAGCCGCGATAGGTCAGGTTCATCTGATACGGGTTGCCTTGCGCGTCGGCGATATTGACGCTCGGCAGGTTCGCCGCGAGGTAGTCGCTGAGCGTCTGGCGTCGTTGCAGTTGCAGATCGGCGGCGCGCACCGTCTGCACGTTGGCCGGCACCTGCGAGAGCGGCGTGCCGATGCCGAGCAGCGGCGTGGTGCCGACCACGACGATCGGCGCGAGCGTGGTGGTCGGCGTCGTGTCGGCGGCGGCGTTGCTGCCGGCCTTGTCGTTTGCATCGCCGGATGCCGCGGGCGCCGCCGCTGCGGCCGCTTCGGCACGCGCAGCAGCGGGTGCCGATGCCGACGCCGCGACCGCCGGCTCGGCCTGCGCCCACGCATTCGCGGACAGGGCGGCCAGCGCGCTGCTGACACAGAGGGAGAGGCCGGCGCGCCGCGGGAAGCGGTGTTTGCGGCGTGGCTGGGATCGCATGCTCATCGTTTTTGTCTCCTGGCCGGCTTTTATCGGTGCGCGTGTCGCGCCTTTTTTCTGAAGTCTGTGTAAAGCTTCGCATAGGCGTCTGTAAGCCGCGCGGGAGCTTTTCCCGATCTGCCTGGGAATCGCTCCCAAAAGCCGCGCAAAAATCCGCTGCGCGCGCCGGCGATGGTTAGAATGCACACGTCATGTCAAGCGATCCGCTCAGCTCCTCCTCCGCTGGCAGTCCGCCGCCGCAGTCGACGGTGCGGCGCGATCTCGCATGGGTCGCCGCGGTGACGGTGCTCGCGGCGCTGCTCGGCGCGAGCTTCGATCTCAGCGAAAAGGCCTATCGCTTCACGCGCGGCATGGAGCGCTTCCAGCTCGACGAATTACCGGGCACGCTGTTCGTGCTGTCGATCGGGCTCGCGTGGTTCGCGTGGCGGCGCTACCGCGACGCGCGCCGAGAAGTTCGTCATCGTCGTCTGCTCGAAGAGGAGGCCGAACGGCTGCTCGCCGACAACCGGCGTCTCGCCAGCCAGGCGTTGCAGGCCCAGGAACTGGAGCGCCGTCATATGGCGCGCGAACTGCACGACGAACTCGGCCAATACCTGAATGCGATCTCGCTCGACGCCGCGCGCATCCGCGATCTGTCGAACGGCCACGAGCCGGAGATCCACCGCATTTCGCTCGGGCTGATGCAGAGCGCGAGCCACGTCTACCGCGAGATCGGCGACATGATCCGCCGTCTGCGGCCGATCGGTCTCGACGAGTTCGGCCTGCCGAGCGCGCTCGAACATTGCGTCGATGGCTGGCGCGAGCGGCTGCCCGACGCGTCGTTTTCGTTGACCATCGAAGGGGATTTCAGCGATCTGAGCGACGCGCTGAACATCACGCTCTACCGGCTCGTGCAGGAAGGGTTGACCAACGTGTCGAAGTACGCGCGACGCTCGCGCGTCGAGCTATTCATGGTACGCGCGCCGCGCGAAACGCCGGGGAGTGCGGCGGGCGCCGCCGTGCCGATCGACGAAATCGTCGTGACGATGGCCGACGACGGCCCCGGCACCGATCTGACGAAGCCGCGCACAGGGCTCGGGCTGATCGGCATGCGCGAGCGCGTCGAAGCGCTCGGCGGCGAATTTCACGTGGCGAGTGAGCCGCGGCGCGGCTTTCTGTTCTGCGCGCGCGTGCCCGCTCACGCGGGACTGACCGAACCCGTGAACTGAAGGCCGAGGCGGCTTGCCATCTGCGCGAGCTGCACGCCGTTGTCGGCGCCGAATTTCTGCCGGATCACCGACTGATGATTGGCCACGGTCTTCTGGCTGAGGCCGAGTTTCTCGGCGATGTTCGGCAGCGTGTAGCCCTGCACGAGCAGCCGCAATACCTCGAATTCGCGCGCCGACAGTTGACGTCCCGGCGGCCCTTCGTTGAACGCGGTGCGCAGCGCCAGCGTCTGCGAAATGTCGGGGCTCAGATAGCCGCCGCGCCGCGCGATCGCGCGTACCGCTTCGACCAGCACATCGGGCGCGCTCGCCTTGGTCACGTAGCCGAGCGCGCCGGCGTCGAGCGCGCGGCGCACGAAGATCGATTCCTCGTGCGCGCTGAAGATCAGCACGCGCGCATCCGACTCGCGCGCGAGCATGCGCCGCATCGCCTCGATCCCGCTCGCGCCCGGCAGCGACACGTCCATCACCACCACATCGGGCCGCAGCGCGCAAAAGCGCTGGTAGGCCTGGGCGGCGTCGGCGGCTTCGCCGCAGACCTCGACGTCGGGGTTCAGTTCCAGAAGACGCCGGTAGCCCTCGCGCACGACCGCATGGTCGTCGACGAGTAGCACGGAGATGATTTCTGTACTCATGATCGGGCTCCGTTGTTGCCGCGCGGCTCGGCTTCGCCGGAGGCGCAGGCCGCCGACGAGAATCTGCGCGAATTGGCGTCGGTGCGAAACAGGATCGGCTGTTCGTGGGCCGCGGCCGCTTGCGGGCTTGCCGCCGTCGCTGCCGATGCCGCGTGCCGCACGACCTTCACCACCTGCTCGTGAAACGGCGACTTGTCGCAGACGGGGTCGGCGTTCGCCGCGTCGCCGGTCAGCAGATACGCCTGACAGCGGCAGCCGCCGAGGTCGTGTTCCTTCTCGTCGCAACTGCGGCACGGTTCCTTCAGCCAGCTCAGGCCGCGAAAGCGGTTGAACGCGTCGCTGTCGTACCAGATCTCGCGCAGCGGCGTGTCCTTCACGTTCGGCAGCGCGAGTCCGGGCAGGCCGCGCGCCGCATGACAGGGCAGCGCGGCGCCATCGGGCGCGATGCCGAGAAACACCGCGCCCCAGCCGTTCATGCAGCGCTTCGGGCGCGTCTCGAAGTAGTCGGGCACGACGAAGAAGATCTTGCAGCGCTCGCCATGCGTGCGTCGATAGCGCGCGACCACCGCTTCGGCTTCTTCGAGCTGCTCGCGCGTCGGCATCAGTTGCGCCTGGTTCTCGCGCGCCCAGCCGTAGTACTGCGTGTTCGCGAGTTCCAGATATTCGGCGCCGAGCGCGAGCGCCATCTCGATGATCTTGTCGACGTGCGGCAGGTTGTAGCGATGCAGCACGCAGTTGAGCACCATCGGAAAGCCGTGCCGTTTGAGCGCGGTGGCGACACGCTGCTTCAACTCGAAGGTGCGCGTGCTGCTGAGGAAGTCGTTCAGCTGCTGGGTCGAATCCTGGAACGACAGCTGGATGTGATCGAGTCCGGCCTCCTTCAGCGCGCCGAGCCGCGCGTCGGTGAGACCGACGCCCGAGGTGATCAGATTGGTGTAGAAGCCGAGCCGGTGCGCTTCTTCCACCAGCACTTCGACGTCGTCGCGCACCAGCGGCTCGCCGCCCGAGAAACCGAGCTGCACCGCGCCGAGCGCGCGCGCGTCGCGCAGCACGTCGAGCCATTGCGCGGTGCTGAGTTCGCGATGGTGGTCGGTGTAGTCGAGCGGGTTGTAGCAGAACGCGCAGTGCAGCGGACAGCGATAGGTCAGCTCGGCGAGCAGCCACAACGGCGGCGGAGTGGTCGCGGTGTGGCTATCAGGCTGCAACCCGGGCTGTGAAGCTGCTGAAGCCGCCGGTGCGGCCGGTGCGGTGGGTCGGGAAAGATCGGTCATCGCGCTACTCCAGCCAGCGGCGCGCATGCGCGTCGGCGATGAAGGCCCGCACCTCGGCGCCGATGCCGGTCGTGTCGAACGCCTGCTCCAGTTCGGCGATCAGCGTTTCGATGTTGCGCGTGCCATCGCAGCGCTTGAGGATTTCGCCGGCGCTCTGGTTGAGCTTGACCATGCCCTCGGGGTAGAGCAGCACGTGGGCGTTCTGCGCGGCTTCCCATTGCAGGCGGAACGGCTTCGCGATCGTGAGCGGCGTCGCGGCTTCTTGCGCGGCTTCAGGGGAGGGCTCCGCGGCGCCTTCGTTGCGGGTGAGATCGTTCATTGCGGAAACGCCTTTTCGATCGAGTCGAGCATCGTCCACAGAATGTCGAGCTTGAACTGCAGGATTTCGAGCGCGCGTTCCTGCTGCTCGCGTCGCGTGAAATAGCCGAGCGTGACTTCGAGTCCGTGTTCGACGTCGCGCTGCGCGAGCGAGATGCGCGAGCGGAAATACGCGAGACCCTCCGCGTCGATCCACGGGTAATGCTCGGGCCAGCTCGCGAGCCGGTCGCGATGCACCTGCGGCGCGAACATCTCGGTCAGCGACGAGCACACCGACTCCTGCCACGGCGCGCGCCGCGCGAAGTTCACGTACGCATCGACGGCGAAGCGCACGCCCGGCGTCACGTGTTCGAGCGACCACAGTTCGTCGCGCGTGAGGCCGACCGCGTCGCCCAGACGCGCCCACGTTTCGATCCCGCCTTCCGCGCCGTCGTAGCCGTCGTGGTCGAGAATGCGCAGTACCCAGCGGCGGCGCGTGTCGCGGTCCGGGCAGTTCGACAGCACCGCCGCATCCTTGAGTGGAATGTTGATCTGGTAGTAGAAGCGGTTCGCGACCCAGCCGCGAATCTGCTCGCGCGAGCAACCGCCGCTATTCATCTTCACGTTGAACGGATGGTGGATGTGATACGCGGTGCCTTTCGCGCGCAGGTGGGCCTCGAATTCTTCGCGGTTCCATGCGGGTTGCTCCGCGCGAAGCGTGCTCGCGGCGCGCGTTAGCGTCGTGTCATCGGTGTCTTTCGCGTTCATGCCGTCTCCGTTTTTTTGGTCGTTCACTGCCGCGCCTCGTTGCTGCACCTTCACACCTCGGTCATTCCTCGGACATTCACTCTCAGCCGGCCGCCGGTATTTCGCACTCCGGATCGCGTCGACTCAGAGTTCGAAACTCATACCGTCGTAGGCCACCTCGATACCATGCTCGCCGAGCACGCGACGCTCGGGACCGTCCTCGACGAGGATCGGATTCGTGTTGTTGATATGGATGAGCACCTTGCGGCGCTGTTTATCTGCTGTGTCGAGCGCATCGAGCGTGGCGATCATTCCATCCGCGCCGCTCTGTGGCAGATGCCCCATGTCGGCGGCGGTCTTCTTCGACAGGCCGAGCCGGATCATTTCGTCGCCGGTCCACAGCGTGCCGTCGACCAGCAGCAGATCGGCCTCGCGCATCGCCGCGAGCACATGCTCCTCGATCGCGCCGAGCCCCGGCGCGTAGAACACCCGCTTGCCCGTGCGCAGATTCGTCAGCATGAGGCCGATGTTGTCGCCGCGCTCGGGCGCGTGGCGATGCGGCGAATACGGCGGCGCCTTGCTGGAGAGCGGCAGTGCGTCGATGCGGATGCCGGGTAGCGCGTCGAGCGTGAGCGGCGCGTCGTCGAGTGCGATCCGGCGATGCTCGACGCCGCAGTAGTGCGACAGGATCGGCGCGACCGGAAAGCCGGAGCGCAGGTCCTGCCAGACCGCATCGGTCGCGTACAGCGGCAGCGGCGTGTCACGCTCGCGCAGCATCAGCAGGCCGGTCACGTGATCGATCTGCGCGTCGATCACGAGCACGGCGGCGATGCCGCTGTCGCGCGCGCGGCGGGCGGGCTGCAACTCCGGATTGGCGGCGATCTGCGCGAGCAGATCGGGTGATGCGTTGACGAGCAGCCAGTCCTCGCCGTTCGCACTGACCGCGATCGACGATTGCGTGCGCCGCGTTGCTTTGAGCGTGCCGCGTCGCACGCCGTCGCAGTTGCGGCAGTTGCAGTTCCACTGCGGAAAACCGCCACCCGCCGACGAGCCGAGTACCTTGATCTTCATGCCGCGCGACGCATGCTGCGCCCCTCCTGAACGGTCGGAACGAACATCGCGGCGAGCGCGTGAGCGACGGGCACATGCAGCGCGGGGTCGCTGGTCAGATGGCCTGCGTCGCTCACGGACTCGACCCGCGCCGTGGGCACCGCGCGCGCGAGGCGCCGCAGATTCGCGGGCGGGCAGACCGGATCGCGCGAACCGTGCACCGCGGCGATCGGTATGCCGGCCGCTGCCGCCCGCCGCGCGAGCGACAGCAAACGCGTTTCGCCGAGCCAGCAGCGATGCGCGAGATAGTGCGCCTGAATCCTGTATTTGCCGACCAGTTCGCGGGCACGACGTTGCGAGTCGTGGGTGTTTCGCGATCCTGAACGTTGGCGTGCGGCACCGCGCGACGATGCGCTCGCGAGCACCGTGCTTTCGTAGTCGCGCCATGCGAGCGCGAGTGTGCGTTGCCGCGCCGCGTTCGCGCCGTATTGCAGCGTCGCCGCGCAACGCGCGGCCAGCTTTGCCGGTTGTTCGCAGCGCGCGGCGGCAAGCAGTGCCGACCATGCGCGCGGCGCACGTCGGCGCGAACCGATGAAGAGATTCCGCACCTCGCGCGCCGAACTCAGGAACAGGCCGCGCAGCACGACGCCCGTCACCGCCTGCGGACACTGCCCCGCATACGCGAGCGCGAGCGCCGCGCCCCACGATCCGCCGAACACGCCCCAGCGCGCGATGCCGAGCCGCGCGCGGATCGCTTCGAGATCGTCGATCAGATAGTCGGTGCGGTTGCGGCGCACGCTGCCGCGCGGCGTCGATGCGCCGCTGCCGCGTTGATCGATCAGCACGACGCGAAAGCGGCTCAGATCGAAGAGCCGCAGCACGCCCGACTGGCTGCCGCTGCCGGGCCCGCCGTGCAGCACCGCGACCGGCACGCCGTCGCGCGCGCCGGCTACCGCGAAGCCGACGCGATGCCCGTCGCGTGTGTGCAGCACCTCGGCGGCCAGAGGCGGCGTGGCCGACGACGCCGCGGCATGCGGAGAGCGCAGCCTCGTCATGGCAGCATCCTCGCGAGCAGGTTGTCGCGATCGAGCCATTGATGCTTGAACGCGCCCGCCACATGCAGCACGATCAGCGCGATCAACGCATAGCCGATTGCCTCGTGAAGCCCGAAGAACAGTTCGCGCAGATGCGGATCGTCCCAGCCCCACTTTGGCAGCAGCACGCCCCAGAAGCGCGTGCCGTAGCGATTGAACGACGAGCCGAGATATCCGGCGAGCGGCATCGCCACCATGCCGACGTATAAAAGACCCTGCGTAGTGCGCGCGGCGGCGCGTTGCCACGCTGGCATCGGCGGGAGCGGCGGCCGGTGAAGGACCATGCGCGCGACGATGCGCAGAAGCACCAGCAGGAAAACCGTGAGGCCGAGCGACTTGTGCAGATTGATCAGCGTCGCTTTGACGGGCAGACCCTTCGGCAAGCCGACCATGTAGAGCCCGAGCGCGAGCAGCCCGATGATGCCGAGCGCGATCAGCCAGTGCAGCGCGATCAGCAGGCCGGCATAGCGCTGCGCGCCCGCGTTCGCAGGTTTGCCCGCGGGCGCCGTGGCGTCGATCCGAGGCTTCGCATCCGGAGAATCCGCTCTCGTCATGCCTGTCTCCTTCGTTGTCCGGTGTTTCTTGTCGAACACGGTGTACCGATCGGCGCGGCGCGCGACGCTAGCCGGCGATCAGGATTTCGCCGCGCCCGTCGACCGCGAGATCGCCCGTGTAGCGAACCGGCAAACGGTCCGCGCGCCACTGCGAAAAGGGCGCGATTTCGGCGGCGAGACTGCGCACGAGCAAAGACCAGAATACGTCGAAACCACGACCGCCGCCGGTGAATGTCGGCGGCGGCAGAGGCTCGGGCCGTTGCGCGAGCAGCAGCGTGCCGCGCCTCATACCGTAGGCATAATGCGCGCCTACCTTGCCGGCCACGCCGACCGTGCCGGCCACCAGCCGCGACGCCGCGAATTCGCCCGCGTCGCCGCCGACCAGCACGAGGCCGCGCCGCATCCGGTCGGCGAGACGCGCGCCCGCGTTGCCGTGGATCGTCAGCGTGCCGCCCGTCATCCCGTCCATGTCGCCGGTGAGCGCGCCGGCGACGAAATCGCCGCTGTCGCCTTGCACCGTGAGGCGGCCGCCGCGCATTTCGCAGCCGGTGAAGTGTCCGGCGTCGCCGTCGATGTGCAAGGTGCCGCCGTTCATGCGCAAACCGCTGTAATCGCCGACCGAGCCGCGTACCACCAGCCGGCCGCCGTCCATGTCCGCGCCGAGCCGGTCGAGCCAGCGCGCCGCGCCGTCGACGATCAGCGTGGGCTGATCGTCGTTGCCTGCTGTCTTACCCGCGGCTGTACCTGCCGTTTCGCGCCGCACCTCGAACACGTCGCCGACCACACAGCGCTCGTTGCCGGCTGGCAGCACGAGGTGCTCGATCTCGGCGACGCTCAGCGCCGCCAGCGCGGTAGGCCGCAGCGCGGCCGCATCGACGCGAAAGCCGGGCGGCGCCTTCACGCGCAAGGTCGTCGTGTTCGCGCTGGCGCTCGTGTTCGTGCTCATGCGCGGCTCCCACCGAGACCCGCCGCCAGCTCGCGCAAATGAAAGTGATACGGCCCGAGCTTGCCGCCGTAATTGCCCGCCGAAATCCGCAGCATGCCGGCCGCGCGGCCGAACTCGCAGGCCGCGGCGATGCCGGCCGTCATCGCCGCGCCGACGTCGGCGTCGGTCAGGCCGTCGATCACGATCTCCAGCACGCAGCCCACTTCCGCGCTCAATTCGCTGCGCGGCGACAGGCCGATCAGGCTCGGACAGAACGCGTCGTTGGTGGACGCGGTCGCGCCCGCATACTTCGAGCCTACTTTGGATCCCGAACGAACGATGCCGCCCGGAAAAGGCATGATCACGTTCGGCAGCCGGCGCATCGCGGCGACCGCCGCTTCGGTCGCGGCCAGCGCGGCGTCGAGGTCGCGCGCGAGCAGCAGCAGGTTGCCGCCGCCGACCGCCTTGACCGTTTGCGCGGTGTCCTCGCAGACGAATTCGCCGTCCATCACCGGCACGCGCCAGTAGCGCGTCGTGCCGATCATCTTGGCGATCTGCCAGCCGTCGCCGAAAAAACGCAGCCCGCTGCCGAGCGGCGCGGCATCCGACAGCGGCGCGCGGCTCGTGGCCGCATCGATGCCGCCGAAGATCGCGGTGCTCGGGCAGGTGAGCACGCACTGGCCGACGCGCCGGCCGATCTGCTTCGCCAGCTCCTTCGACGACACCGCGAACAGCAGCACTGCGACGCCGGGCCGTCCGTCCGGGGTTTCGTCGGGCGCGAGCGTGCGTTCGATGCCGGCCTCGCAGCCGCAGCCGATCACCGAGGTCGCGAAGCCCGTCAGCGAATTCGCCGCGTGCATCGCCCACGTCGGCGTGTGCGCGGTAATCACGAGCCGGGTCGCCTTCATCGGGAAGGCTTCCGCGAAGGTCGCGTCGATCGTGGTGCCGTTGATCGTGAGCGGCGCGGCGGCCTGCGGCGTGGCGGTGTCGGCTTGAGTGGGCAGCGTGTCGGGCATGGATAAGCCGTCCGTCAACCGTGGTTCAGACATTCGACGGGCAGCAGGCGCCCGCCGCGGTAGCAGCTGCACGTTTCGTCGTCGCTGATCGCGGCGTGCGCGAAGTTGCTCGCCAGTTTCGTGTCGCTGTACGCGCGCAGCGTTTTCTCGATGCCGCGATCGAACTCCGGCGTGACGAAATGGATGCCGCCCGTGGGCGTCGCGACCAGCGTGCCGTCGCGCGCCACCAGCTCGCCGTCCTTGAACACGTAAGCAGGCGACGTGAACATCCGCTCGCGGTCCGGTTCGTCGCGATACACGGCGATGTCCGCCGCCGCGCCCGCGCCGAGGTGGCCGCGATCGCGCAGACCCAGCAGCCGTGCCGGACCGGCGCGCGTGATGATCGCGATCTCGTACAGCGAGAATTCGCGCCTGAGTTCGGGCAGCGCGCTCGCGACCTGCGCTTCCGGATGCAGCTTGGCGATCTGTTCGTCGCGAAACGACTTGTCCATCAGCAGGCGGATCAGGTGCGGATAGCTGGTGAACGGGCCGCCGTTCGGGTGATCGGTGGTCATCGCGACGCGCCACGGGTCGTCGACCAGCAGGAAGATCTCGAGTCCGATGATCCATTGCAGCGCGTTCACGTAGCTCTGCTCGCGATAGCGGAACGGCACCACGCCGCAGCCCGCGTCGCATTCGATGTCGCCGACCACCCACTTGTGCGGCCGCGCGAGCGGAGTGTTGCGGAACTGCATCATCGTGTCACCCGAGGCCGTGACGGTCTGTCCAAAGATGATCTGGCCGACGTCGATCGACACGTTCGGCCGCGCGTTCACGGCCTCGGCGATCTCCCGCGCGCCCGACGAGAACTTGCGCGGCCCCTCGACGCCGTAGCTGTGAAACTGGATATGCGTCAGATGGATCGGCAGGCCGTCGGCGGCATCCATGGTCGCGAGCGTCGACGCGACGTTGCCGGGCACGCCGAGGTTGCTGGTGTGCACGTGCAGCGGATGCGGCACGCGCAGCTCGGTCAGTGCGCGCGTCAGCGTGCGCAGCACGTCGCGCGGCGTGATGCCGTAGTGCGCGTGCGCTTCGTCGACGTCGAGCGAGCGCTGGTTGAACTTGAACGCGGAGATGCCGCCGGGATTCACCACCTTGACGCCGAGCGCCTTGCTCGCGGCGATGGTCCAGCCGACGTAGTCGCGCAGACGCTCGAAGTCGTCGCGCGCGGCGAGCATCTGCAGGAACAGTTCGTCGTTGCCGAGCATCACGTAGGCGCCGTGATCGATGATCGGCGTATCGCCCATTTCGAGGTGCGCGTGGCGCGCGTTGGACGGCATCATCGCCGGCTCGAACGCGGCCGTGTAGCCCATTTCGGCGTAGCGATAGCCGGTCGCGAGGGTGCCGGGCGTGCACACGCCGCACGACGGCAGCCGCAGATAGCGGCCGGCCTCGTCCTGGACCGCTTCGTAGGCGGCGTCGCGCGGCATGTCGGCGCGATGGTCCTCGGGCAGCAGCAGGCGCGACAGATTGGTCTTGCCGCCGCCGATGTGCGAGTGCATATCGATGCCGCCCGCCATCACGATCATGCCGGTGGCGTCGTATTCGCGATCGACCGGCGTGTTGGCGTCGAGCTCGACGATGCGGCCGTCGCGGAAGGTCAGATCGCGGCGCTCGCCGTTCACGTTGTGAACCGGGTCGAACAGCGTGCCGCCTTTGAGTCGGACGAGGCTCATGGGCGGGCCTCGTGGGCTGGGAGTCGGGTGGCTGGTTGCGCGGCGAGTTGCGCAGCGAGTTGTGTGGCCAGTGAGGCCACCGGTTCCAGCGCCGCGCCCCGCGCGGCCGCGAGCGGCAGCGCGACCGAACTGTCGACGCGAAACAGATGCCCGCCGCTGTCGATGCCCGGCGTCGCGACCGGGATGAACACCGTGTTCGCGCCGCGTGCCCGCGCGGCCGGTGCGAGCGCTGGGTGGCCGAGCACGATTAGCGGCAGCGCGGGATCGAGCGACGCGGGCCACGCATGCGGCGCGAAGCTCGCGACCCACAGCAGCGCGTCGACTTCGCGTTCGGCGAGCAATCGCGCGGTGCGGTAGCGGTACGGATCGTGATCGAGCGATGCGCTGCCGGCGACGCGCGCGGGCGACGACACGCGCGTGCGCAGCGGCAGGCCGGAGAGCCACGTGATAGTCTGATTGGCGGTCAACGCGCCATCGTCGCCGCCGAGCGCGAGGCAGGCCGCGCGCGTCGTGCGGTTGGCCGCCTTGACGATCCGGTTCAGCGCTTCGATCAGCAGCGCCGCGTGCGGCGCGGGCAGCGCGCCCGGTTCGTAGATCACGACCGTGTAGCGCGCGGCGAGGATGCGGGCGTGCAGCGTGGCGAGCGTGGCGGCGGGGTTGTCGTTACCCTGGCTGGCGTTGGCGTTGGCGTCGCGGTTTAGCGTGGCGGCGTCGTGTCCTTCGGCGAGCGCCGACCAGAGCGCGAGCGTGGCGTACGGATCGGCGTCGGGCAGCAGCGTTTCGCTGCGCGTTTGCGCATAGCCGTCGGCCGCTGGGTCCGCCGTGCAGCCGACAAATATCAGTTCGCGGGCCTGGTCGGTGTCGGCCAGCATGCGCGTGAAAAAGCGCGGATAACGCCGCGACGGCTGGCAACCGAAAAACACCAGCAGGTCCGCACGCGAACGCACTTCGGAAAGCGTCGTGAAGAACGAGCCGCGATCCTGCAGCGCGAGCGTCGCTGGTGTCAGCGCATCGCCGTGCTGATGATCGAGGATCGCGCCGCAACCGGCGGCCAGCGTATACAGCGCGCGGATGCCGTCGACATCGGTCGCGAGGCCGCCGAACAGCGGGCGGCGCGCGTTCGCAAGCAGTTGCGCGGCGCGCGCCAACGCGGCATCGGTCGTGGCTTCAGCACCGTCGACCACGCTGCGGCACTGCGCATCCGTCGCGCCGAACTGCGCGAGCGCCTGCGCAAGCCGCGAACATTCGGTGTCCCGCACGGCGAGCGTGCCGTCGCCGCGCGCCTCGGCGCTCAGGTCGTCGCACAGCAGCGGGCAGAACGGACAGATCCAGTCGCGCGTGAGCGTCGGAGCACGCGCGCCGGCGGCGCCCGGTGCGCTCGTGCTGGGGGTCGATGGATCGGGGGACGAGAGGTGCATGGCGCACTTTTAGCAAGGTCCATGCCGATTTGCTTCGAAGCCCTAATCGCAGCCTGAGCGCATCCCGAGCGCGTCGCGGCGCTGGAGCGCGGCGGATCGCAGCGCACGGTCGTGCTGCGTTGCGTTCGGCGGATCGCGACGGCGCCCGTGGCGGATAACGGGAGTCTTTCCCGCGAGCGACGGCGGCCACGTCCGCCAGCCCATTGCGCCGGACAGGTTGTGTGCCGCGCTGGAGCAGAGTGTCACGCGTGAGCGCTTCAGGCTGTCGCTTGCCGACATACGCGGCTTGCCGCGCGCGTGGCATGGAAATTGTATGAAAAGCCGGAGGCTCAGGCAGAGCGCGCGCGCTCGATCTGCTGGTCGTGCAGCGCCGATGCCACCAGCCAGGCGGTCGCGCCGGTGCCGGCCGCAACCGCGAGATCGTTGCGATCGCGGACGCCGCCCGCGCCGATCACCGTGGTGTGCGCCGGCGCCTGCGCGCGGATGCGTTCGAAGGTGGCGAGATCGGGGCCGGCGTAGCTGCCGACCTGATCGAGCGTCATCGCGATCACGCGCGACGGCCACCAGGCCGGCGAGCGGTCGAGATCGGCGGCGGCGAGCAGTGCGCCCGCGCGGTGATCGAGCGACAGGATCGGCGCGAGGCCGGCGGTTTGCGCCGCGTGCAGCGCGTGGTGGTCGCACAGCGACTCGGTGCCGAACACCGGCACGAGCGGTGAGAGCGACGTGAGTGGTGCGGCAAGCGTGTCGATGTGCTTGAACAGCGCGCGCATCGACGCATAGTCGGTGAAGCCGGCGTCGAGCCAGAGTTCGACGCCGGGCAGCGCGGCACGTAGCGCGGCGAGTGTCGTCGCATGCGCGCCGCGTTGCAGGATCGCGCCGAGGTCGGCGATATAGAGCGTGCGCGCGCCGCTCGCATCGAGCAGCGCGCGGGCGATGACGAGCGGTTCGCTGGTCGCGGCGAGGCGCGACTCGATGGGCCGGTAGGCGTCCCGTTCGCCGCGCACCGCGCGCACGACGTGGCCGTCGAGAAGATCGAGAACCGGTATCACCTGCATAGGGGCGCGTTCCTTTGACCAAGATCTTTGTCTACGAGTATCTCACCGGCGGCGGCATCGACCCCGAACTCGCCGGCGCGGGCAGTCTTGCCGACCTGAGCGCGCTGATCGTCGAAGGGCGGGTGATGCGCGACGCGCTCGTCGCCGGCCTGCGCGAACTCGACGGCGTGCAGGTCACCTTCGCGACCTCGCGCTTCGAGACGCCCGACGCGGGCGACGCTCATTGTATGGCCGCGCCGGGCGAATCGATGACGGCCTTCGTCGCGCGTGCGGCACGCGAGCACGACTATGCGTGGATCGTCGCGCCGGAATGCGACGGCCTGCTGCTGCGTTTTCACGATGCGGTCGGCGCCGCGCGCTGGCTCGGCTGCGCGAAGGAGGCGATTCGCGTGACGTCGAGCAAGAGCGCGACCGCCGCCTGCCTCGCCGCGCATGGAATTGCGGTGACGCCGGCGGTGGAGCCGGGGGGCTTGGGCGATTCGGTCGAGTCGCCCGCCCGCTACGAGAGCCGTTGGGTCGTCAAACCGGACGATGGCGCGGGCGGCCTCGATACCGTCGTGTTCGATCATTACGCCGAGGCCTGCGCCGAGTACGACGCGCGCGCGGCGGCGGCGCGCAATCCGGTGCTGCAGGCGTGGGTCGAGGGCGAGCCGTTGAGTCTGTCGCTGATCTGCCGTGGCGACGGGGCCGAACTCATCAGCATCAACCGTCAGCAGATCGGCTTGAGCGGCGGCGCGCCCGCGCATCCCGCGTCGCGGATCGTCGAATTCGACGGCGTGCTGGTCGATCAGATCGAACTTTCCGGCGAGCAGGGCCGCACGCTCGATGCGCTCGCGCGTCGCGTCGCGCGGGCGATTCCTGGCTTGTGCGGCTTCGTCGGGATCGACGTGGTGTGGCATCCGCAACGCGGGCCGGTTGTGATCGAGGTGAATCCGCGTGTGACCGTCGCGTATGCGGGGCTCGTGGCCGCTCGCGGCAGCGAACTGACGCGAGCGTTGCTGGCCGCGCATGGCGTGCGGGTGGGCGAGAACATGAGCGCAGGGCGTAGCGGCGCGGCATGCGCGAAGCCCCGGCAGTCGATGCAGGCGACGTTCGGGGTGCGGCCTTGAGCGCGGCCTCGAAAGCGGCCTCCAAAGCGGCCTCCAAAGCGGCCTCGGGCGCCGCCGGGCCTGCGGCCGCATCTGCATCCGCATCCGCTCCCACCGGCGAGGCCGCGCTGTTCGGCTGGGACGTCGGTGGCGCGCACGTGAAGGTATCGCTGGCCGACGCTTGCGGCGCGGTGCTCGACGTCGCGCAATGGGCCTGTCCGCTGTGGCAGGGCCTCGATCATCTGGAGCGCACGATCGATCTCGTGTTCGAGCGCTGGCCGCAGGCGCGCACGGCCGCCGCGCGCCACGCGGTGACGATGACCGGCGAGATGGTCGACCTGTTCGCGGACCGCGCCGAAGGCGTGCGGGCGATCGTCGCGACGCTCGCCGGGCGGCTCGGCGGTCAGTCTGCTGCGTCGTTGCGCTTCTATGCGGGCGACGCCGGCTGGCTCGCCGCCGACGCGTGCGCGGCCGACTGGCGCCACGTCGCATCGGCGAACTGGCTCGCGACCGCAAGCTGGGTCGGCACGCGCGTCGCGGATGCGGTACTGATCGATATCGGCAGCACGACGACCGACATCATTCCGATCGTCGGCGGCCGGGTCGCCGCGCGCGCCGCGACCGATGCCGGCCGGCTCGCGAGCGGCGAACTCGTCTATCACGGCGTGGTGCGCACGCCGTTGTGCGGGGTCGCGCATCGCATCGAGTTTGGCGGCGTCACCGTCAACGTGATGAACGAATGGTTCGCGACGACCGCCGACGTCTACCGGCTCACCGGCGAACTCGATGCACTGCACGACGTGCATCCGAGCGCCGACAACGGGCCGAAGACGCCGGCGGCGAGCCGCGCGCGCATCGCGCGCATGATCGGACGCGACGCGCACGAAGCATCGGAGGCCGACTGGCAGCGCTTCGCGCAGCGCTGGCGGACGTTGCAATTGCGCGAGATCGGCCTGAACCTGGCACGCGTGATCGCCGCGCATCCGACGCTCGCCGCCGCGCCGCTGGTGGGCGCCGGCTGCGGACGCTTTCTCGTCGCCACGTTGGCGCGCGACGAAGCGCGCGGTTATGTCGACTTCGGCGTGCTCGCGGGCGTGCCGGACGCGTGTGTCGGGTGGGCGGCGACCTGCGCGCCGAGCGTGGCGGTGGCGTTGCTTGCGATGGATGAGGTGAGGTCGGAGCGGTGGGGTCGGTTGGATAGGCGCGCGGCGGTTGCGGGTGCGGCGTGAGGTGGGTAGGGCGGCGCGTCGCCTGAGGTGCGTGGGCGATGCGACGGAGCGCAACAGCATTGCAGGGGCATTGCATGAGGGCGGCAATTCGGAATGCAGCGATTCGAAATGCAGCGATTCGAAATGCAGCGATTCGAAATGCAGTGATTCGAAATGCAGTGATTCGAAATGCAGCGCTTCAAAGACAGCAAAACGAATTCAAAACGCAGCGGCGTGGCGCGGTGGGCGGGGGCAGATGCGGTGACGAACGCGGTAGAAACATGACGGAACCCAGCCGGGCATACAACTGGACGTGAGGATAACAGTCATGTGGGTGGTCAAGATCGGAGGCAGTCTGAGTCACGATCCGGCGCTGCGCCATTGGCTCAGCGAACTATGCGAGGTCGGCGGAGGGCGCGTCGTGATCGTGCCCGGCGGCGGCGATTTCGCAGACAAGGTGCGCCAGTACCAGGGCGAATGGCAATTCGACGACCTCGCCGCGCACAACATGTGTCTGCTCGCGATGACGCAATACGCGCTGCTGATGCAGGGCGTGTCGCCCGAACTGGTGCTGGCGTCGAGCGAGGCGAAGATTCGCCGCACCTTGCGCGACGGTCACGTCGCCGTGTGGGTGCCGACCGCGTTGATGCGCGACACGCCCGATGCGATGAGCAACTGGGACACGACCTCGGACAGCCTCGCGGCGTGGCTGTCGACGATGCTCAACGCGGAACGGTTGATCGTCGTGAAGTCCTGCGCAATCGCTGCCGACGATCCGCTCGAAACGCTGGCGGCGGCGGGGGTGGTCGACCGTCGTTTCGTCGATTACGTGAGCGACGCGAATTATGTGGTCGAGCTGCTCGACAAGAACAGCGTCGCGTTGATGCGCGACCGGTTGTTGAATATGCCGGTGATGTGAGGACGACGAAGCGAAGCGTGCGCGATTCTTTTTTTCATCGTGACGGATGTCGATTTCGCTCGATCTCGAGCGTCGAGTAGATATGCACCGGGTTGTGTGCCTGGCGCTCGATGAGACATTCCGCACAGGAGAACCCGCATGTCATCGCCCTCTCTTCCCGTTATCACCGCGTTCGAACGCTCACCCGATCGCGGCAAAGGACTGGCGCGCGACATGCGGGTGCGCTGGGCGCTCGAAGAAGTGGGCCAGGCTTACGAGGTTCGTCTGGTATCGTTCGGTGCGATGAAGGACCCCGCGCATCGGGCGCTGCATCCGTTCGGGCAGATTCCGACCTATGAAGAGGGCACGCTCGCGCTGTTCGAATCGGGCGCGATCGTGTTGCATATCGCCGAGTGTCATGCAGGGCTGCTGCCTGACGATGCGCATGCGAGAGCGCGCGCGATCGCATGGATATTCGCCGCGCTCAACACGATCGAGCCACCGATCCTCGAACTCCAGACCGTCAGGTTTCAGGAGAGCGACAAGGCCTGGTACGAGCAGCGCCTGCCTATCGTCGAGGATCGCATTCGCGTCCGACTCGGCGAGCTGTCCGATCGTCTTGGCGACGCCGACTGGCTCGACGGTGCATTCAGCGCGGGCGACCTGATGATGGTGGCGGTGTTGCTCAGGTTGAAAGCAGCGGGTCTGCTGGACGAATATCCGAATCTCCCGGCTTATGTTGCCCGCGGCGAAGCGCGGCCTGCGTATCAGCGTGCTTTCGCCGCTCAATTGGCGGTTTTTACGAACTCGTTATCTAGAGAATGATTTGAGCCGCCTCACACCAGTCGCTTCTCGAACCAGTGATGCGCGTACGGTTCCGTACTGAACGCATCGACTTCGACGAATCCGGATTGCCGGTACAGCGAAATCGCTTCGCTCAACGTGCGATTCGTCTCCAGGCGAATGACGCGCGCTTTAGCCTCGCGGGCACGTTTCTCCGCTTCGACAATCAGCCGGCGGCCCACGCCCATACCGCGCGCGGAGGGGCTCACCCACATTCTTTTGAGTTCGGCCGGGGACTTCTTATGAAACTTCAGCGCGACGCAGCCGATCGGGCTTCCATGGAGTCTCGCGACAATCAACGCGCCATCCGGCGCTCTCAATTCGTCGGTATCCGCCGACAGGCTGATGGACGGGTCGAAGCCTGCATCGAAGCGCTTATCGAGTTCGCCGAAATACTGTTCGAAGCACCATCGCGCGTCGTCGCTATCCGGTTCTTCCAGCGCGAAATGCACAAGCGATGCCTGTAGCAAGCGCTCAACTTCGGACATCGCTTCGATCAGCCGCCGACGCTGATTGGGGCCGAGCGGTTCGATCGCGCGTAAGGCGACTGCGTCGGAAAGCCGTTCGAGTTCCGCTCTTTCGAGGAGACCCGCCTTGGTCAGACACGCCCGACGTACGCGACGGTCGTTCGGGTGCGTGACGACCGCGACGAGTTTCTGCCGCTCAAGCGACGCGATCGTACGGCTGACATACCCCGAATCGAGATTGAGCCGCGCGCGAAGCGTGCGAATGTCCACGCCATCGACACCGTCCACGCCGATTTCCCACAGCAGGCGCGACTCGCCCATCGGGCGGCCTCGGCCGAGGAATTGATCGTCGATAGCGCCAATGCTTTCGGCGACCGTGCGATTGAAGCGGCGAATCTGGAGGATGTCGGATGGGGTCATTTATCTGACTTTAGTCAGAGATTTTGGGGGCGTCAAGGGGGGGCGTTGCCGCAGTACCTTGCCTCCTCTCAGGAGCCAACATCGACAGACGCCGAATAATAGTTTCGACAACCTGCTCAACCGAAACATTCGCCGTATCGACCACAAGACGCTCGGAATCCCACGCATCATATTGACGTTCAATCACGCTCTTCCACGTCGGCAGTTTGTGGCCAGGGATATCCGCCCATCGTTCCTCGACTCTCCGACGATGCGCCTCGGTATCTGAACAAATCAACTCTATGTCGAAGATGCGCACGCCTGCTTCGTGCGCCACATTTCTCCAGGCATTGCGCGTCACCTGCAGAGCATTCACCGAGTCCGCGACGACGCTCATCCCGAGGCGCAAGTTATCTTTAGCAACCGCATAGCCGATCAGATAGCCGGCCGGTCCAATATCCTCTCCGCTGTTGCAGCAATCGATCCATACCTGTTCCAACGTATCGATACGCAAATAAACCGCGGCGAGCTTGCGGGCGAGTGTTTGGGCAATCGTTGTCTTTCCGGTGCCGGGTAGTCCTGCGAAGGCAATCAACATGTTCGACACTCCCTGTTTTCAGATATTTTCCGCTTGCCGCGAATTCTTACCGCAACCTCTAGCGGTCGATGTCGACGATCTATTCACGCCTTGTCCCACGGCGCCACTCCCGCAAACGCGCTGACCAGAAAATCGATTGCCGCCCGCACTTTCGCGCTGACGTGATGACGGCTCGGGTACAGCGCGAGCACATCGATATCCGGCGAGCGGTATTTCGGCAAGACCTGCACGAGCCGGCCCGCGCGCAGGTCCTCGCCGATCAGAAAGGTGGGCTGCCGGATCACGCCGTGTCCCGCGAGCGCCGCCTCGCGTGCCGTGTCGCCGTTATTGGTGTGCATATGACAGTTGACCTCGACAGCGTGAGTCTTGCCGTCGCTGCCCATCAGTTGCCATTCGTCCGCCGGGGCGGCATACGTATAACCGATGCAGCGATGGCCGAGCAGGTCCGTCGGTATCTTTGGATGTCCGCAACGCTTCAGATAAGCGGGCGCCGCACACAGGATGTTTTTCGATGTCGCCAGCTTGCGGGCCGCATGATCGACCGTACCGGCGCGCGAAATGCGAATCGCCAGATCGAAGCCTTCCTCGACGATATCGACGACGCGATCAATGAGCGTGATGTCGAGTTCGACATCGGGATATTGCCGCATGAAACGCGGCCACAGCGGCGCGAGATACCGGATGCCGAAGCTGACCGGTGCATTGATGCGCAGTCGTCCGCGCGGTTCGAACGAGGTGGCCGACACGAGCCCTTCGGTGTCGACGACGTCTTCGAGGATGGCCTTGCAGCGCGAATAGAGCGTTTCGCCGCCTTCAGTCAGGGATAGTCTTCGCGAGGTGCGATTCAGTAGCCGCGTGCCGAGATGCGCTTCCAGCTCATTCACATAGCGGGTCACGTTCGCGGGAGAGGTCTCGAGCGCATCGGCCGCGCGCGCAAAGCTGCCCCGTTCGACTACCGTCACGAAGACCTCAAACGCGCGCAACCGGTCCATATGGCGCTCCGATCATTCATAAAAGCTGAATGATACTGCCATATTTTTGGTCTTTCTCCAGCAACAGCGGAATCCTATAGTCCATTTCAACGGGTCGACGCATGGGGTGTCGGCTCAAGATGAAACCGGAGAATAAACATGGAACGCTTAAAAGGAAAAGTCGCGATCGTTACTGGCGCCAGTGGCGGCATTGGTCGTACTGCCGCAAAGTTGTTCGCCGCGGAGGGCGCCAAGGTGGTCGTGGCGGCACGCCGCGAGGCCGAACTCGAGACGCTGGTGGCGGAGATCGTTCGAGACGGTGGGACGGCGGTTGCGCTGGCAGGTGATGTGCAATCCGAAGCGTTCGCGAAAGCGCTGGTCGCACTCGCCGTCAGCCGCTTCGGCCGGCTCGACATCGCCTACAACAATGCGGGGATACTCGGTGAAATGGGACCGTCGACGGAGGTCTCGGAAGCCGGTTGGTCAGCCACGCTGGCCACCAATCTGACAAGCGCGTTTCTCGGCGCCAAGCATCAGATTCCCGAGATGATCAAACATGGAGGCGGATCGATCATCTTCACGTCGACGTTCGTCGGCTACTCGTTCGCCTTCCCGGGGACCGCCGCCTATGCCGCGAGCAAATCCGGGCTGATCGGACTGACGCAGGCGCTCGCGGCCGAATACGGCCCGCAAGGTGTGCGCGTCAACGCGATCCTGCCGGGCGCGGTGGACACGGACATGTATCGCGGCATGAACGACACGGCCGAATCGCAGACGTTCGTGACGGGCCTGCACGCGCTCAAGCGGGTGGCAAAGCCGGAAGAGATTGCACGTTCGGCGCTTTACCTCGCTTCCGACGATTCGTCCTTCGTGACGGGTACGGCTTCGTTGATCGATGGTGGGGCTTCGATTACGCGTACGTGATACGTAGGCTTTGTTGAGGACGGGATCCGTAGCGATGCGGATCTCTGATACAGCTGATGTTTCTCCTGCACCTCTGAACCGACCGCCTTCGCATGGCAGCGACGCTCCGCGGTCGGATGTCAGCAGTCGGGCACCTCCGAAATTCTCCGGCGCGTTCGAAGTGCAGTTCTATCTGAACTTGCAACGCAGGCTCGCTCGAGCACATTCCTGAGTTCGCGGATGTTTGCTGGCCAGCTATGGTTAGCGATGGAACCTCTTCTCTCCGCTCTCGCAGGGGAGGTATCAAGTGGGCGACTGCTGGCCGCGATTATTCGTACGCCTACCTTTATCAAGTGTTGGAGCCGATGGGCTCGACTTCCCGTTCCTGCAAGACACGCAGCAGGTTTACTTGCCTTCCCAAAGGCATGTCTGCGATCTCGCCTGGAAACGGCGTTCCATGATTGGCAACGACCAACTTACCTGCTCTACCCTGACGGCATGACCGGATGCACTGGATTCCTCAAGCCTTCGTCCCGTCGCGAATCACGTCGAAAACGCCAATCGCCGATACGTTTTTTATTCGTCAACGGAATGGCAAAGGTTGGTATTTCAAACGCGGATATCTAGAACCGACAATGGACATAAATCTCGGGGCGTCCTAGGACTTCAGTCCAATTTACTAATTCGCGCAGGAGAATAATATTCAATCTGAAAAATGGCTGGTCGAACAGGTTGCGAGGTGTTCGAGCTTATATAAAAATATTTTGAATAATTGAGCACGAAAAGATACGTCGGCTTTCGCGCGATGGGTTCGGCAAATGCAAGAGTGGGTGTGGTGGGCTGGCAAAGCTCAAAGAAGAAGATGTGTCTTTCAATAATTAAAATTTCAAATCAAATCTAAGTCTGGAAATTATCGGGAGGCGCCCGATTACGCGAATTCGGATCATTCCCTCGATCGCCTGAGGTTGATGCGGCGTCGGGGAATTGCGCGCAAACGTCGATAAACAAGGTCGGGGAATACGCAGTAACCAGATGGAGAGAGGCAATGAAACGACATAATCGCGTTTTCGTGCTTTCCATATTGAGCCAGACGCTATTGAGCGCATGCGGAGGAGGGGGCGGCGGCAGTGCGGCGCTCGACTCGCAAACCGGGAGCGCCGTGTCGTTGCCGCCGGGCGAGCAGTCGTTGCAGGCAAACGCACAGAACCGGATAGGGCGCGCTCTCGTGATGCCGCTCGAAGTCATGAGCGCGGGCAGCAGCAAGACCGTCAGTGCGACGCTAAAAATTTCGGCGGGCGCATCGGCGAAGGTGCTGACGATGCAGGTCAACAACCTGTCGTACGACGGCAAGGCTTCCGTTCAGATCAACGGCGGCAGCTGGATCACGCTGACCAACGCGAGCGTCACCGTGCTCGGCAACGCGAAGCTGTATGGCGGCATCGGCGGCGGCTACGACACGATCAGCCTGAACGTGCCGATCACAGGCGCGGTGAACGGCACCAACACGATCAGCTTCCGTTTCAATGGCACTGACGGCGTGAGTTCCGGCTATCGCGTGCTGTCGTTCAATCTGCTCGATAGCGCCGGCAATCCACTGATTGCCGCGTCGAGCTTCACGCAGGACGACCCGACCGCGTGGACCGCGCCGCTCGCGAACGCGAGCGATATCGCCGCCGGCCAGCAGTTGTGGCAAAGCGCGCAGCTTATCGAATCGCCGATCAATGCGAGCCATCAACTGCAGGCGCATTGCATGGACTGTCATAGCGCGAGCGGCAGCGACCTGTTCAAGTTCAACTACTCGAACAATTCGATCATCGTACGCAGCCAGTTTCATGGGCTGAGCGCCACTCAGGGCGCGCAGATCGCAAGCTATATCCGCAGCCTGAAGAACCAGTATCCGACGCCGGGAGCCAACTGCCGGCCGTGGAATCCGCCCTACCAGCCCGGCCCCGGGCTCGACTCGGCGCCGCTCAGCGACTGGACCTGCGGCGCGGGCCTCGGCGCCGTGTCGGAGAACGATCTCGACACGTTGGCCGCGATCTTCCCGAACGGCGTGGTCGACAGAAGCGTGGTCGCGACCAGAGGCCAGATCAACCTGCGCGAGATTCCGATCGGCTTGCAGTTGCCCGACTGGAATCACTGGGTGCCGCGCATCCATCCGAAAGACGCGTGGGGCGACTACTTCACCAACAGCAATCTGAACAAGCTGTACGCGGGCGAAGGCAGCGGCAGCGCGACCTTCAACATGAAGACCCAACTGGCGCAGGGCGGCGCCAGTTACGCGCAAGGCAAGACCGGCAACATCTTCAACGACCTGTATAGCTGGGGCATCGCGTTCGGCGAGCAATTCGCGCCGCCCAATGCCGGCACGAACGGCAGCTACACGATCGCACAGCAGGAGAACCTTTACGGCACCGTGCAATGGCAACTGCTGAAGTCGTGGGAGCTCGCGCAGGAGTACTCGCTCGAACAGAGCTGCCCGAGCGCATGGGTCAATCTCCAGCACGCACCGAAACCGGAAGCGCGCGGCTGGTGCGGCTACTGGCGCTTCATCTTCAACGTGTCGCCGCATATCCTGAACTTCCCCACCGCCAATAGCATGTTCGGCAGCTCGGTCGCGCAATACGTGAAGTCGAACCAGTGGTACTACCTGCAGATTCTGCTCAATCCCGGTTCGGGCGCGCACAACGTGCACCTGCCAGTCGACTGGCAATACGCGTATGGCCTGCTCGACAACCTCTATCAGGTCAGCGGTCGCACTGAGCCGATCCGCAACTTCCTGTACGTGCTCAAGGGTGCGCAGGAGATGGACAACGGCGTCGGCGTGGCCAACGTCAATCAGGGCTGGACGATCCGCGATACGAGCCCGCTCGACGTCTGGAGCGGCGGCCAGAACGGCGTGTGGAAAGGCACGAGCGTCGCGACCGAGCAGGCAGTCGTCAACGCGTTCCTCGCGAACTGGCTCGACACGACGACGAGTTTCAATCTGAGCAACTGGCAGCGCGAGGGTCAGCCGAATGCGGTGAGCTACGAGACGACCTGCGGCTGGAGCATTCGCAGTCTGTGCGCGCTCGACTACGTGCACGGCACGCTATCGGGCGGGACGATCGAGAATTTCCCGACGTGGACGTGGAATCAGGTGCCGCTGATGCGCGGCGAAGGGATCGACGGTACGCAGCTGAACCGCCTGTCGACGTGGTTGAATGCCGCGTATCCGAACGGCAACTACCTGAGCCTGGTGCAGAAATGAAGCGCCGCGGTGTCCCGCGAGGACGTATTCGCGCGGTCGCCCGTCCACGATCGCCGCCTGGATGTGCGGCTAACCACACACGTCGAAATCGATCGTTGCTACATTCTCCCGACTTCTATCTTTGCCCCGTCATGATCGCGAGAAAGTTAGAAATTGATAACCGCTTCGATAGCCGCTTGCCCGTAACAGGAAGACGTTGAGGTTTTGAAGAGAGCCGCCCGCGTACGTCGCGAATTGGTGGAATCGCGTCGAGGAGCGCCAGGGCACTTCTACGCCGCGGAGCATGAAAAAGGACTCACATGCCCCCGTTCGGTAACTTTCGTATCGCCGCCTGCATCACGACGATGCATCGGCCCGACATCCTGCGAGACTGCCTCAGCGGTTTGATGGCATGCGACTCGCCGCCGGACGTGATCGTCGTGAGCGACGATTCGCGTGAGCCGGCGCAGATCGCGGCCACGCAAGCCGTCGTCGCCGAATTTCCGCGCGTGCTGTACACCACGGGTCCGCGCCGTGGTGTCTGCGCGAACCGCAACAGTGCGTTGACGGCGGCCATGGTCGCGAATCTGGATTACGTGGCGTTCCTCGACGACGACACCGCCGTTCCGCCCGATTTCTTTTCGGCGGCCCGGGCGTATCTCGGCAAACTGGAACCGACTCAACGCGTGAAGACGATCCTGACCGGCTATCGCGACGATGTCGGCAGCGGTGCCAGTCGCCTGAATTTTCGCGGGTACTTCGAAGACTGCGCGGTGCCGGAGACGGCCACCGTCTGCGCGTCTTTCTTCCCAATGGCATTGCTCGCGACCGAGCGTTGGGACGAGAACATTTTTTTCGGCAGCGAAGACGCGGAGATCTGTCTTCGTGCGATGGCGCGAGGCTTTCAGATCCAGTTCAGTCCGACACTGAGAACGAAGCATCTGGCGACCGACGCGGGCGTGCTGCAAAAAGAGTCGTCGAACGGCATGACGAAGTACGAGTTGCAATGCGAAGCGGCGCGTCTTTACATCGGCATCAAACGCTACAGTCGCATCACGCCCAACCGCTTCAAACTGTACGCATTCGTGGGCATCTACTTTGCCCATCTCGCGATCAGTCTCGCCAGGCGCGGCCTGATCAAAGCGTTGCCGCCCATCGTTCGTGCCGCCAATCTCGGTTCGCTTCGTCAAACCGGAGAGACGTCCGGCAGCACGGAGCAAACCATCGTCGCGCATCGTTGAAGCCGAAGTACTGGCGTACGCGCAGCGACAAGAATCCCGAAGCCATCGATTACCCTCAGGGCTGCTTAAGATCATGATCGATCAGACTGTTGAGCCGGCGTCCGCTGCGGCGGGCGCGCCGGATGCGCTCGTCACGGTTTGCATTCCGACCTGTAACCGGACCGCACTGCTGAAGCTGGCCCTGTCGTCCTGCCTCGAGCAGGACTACCGGCCATTGCAGATTCTGATCGGCGACGATTCCAGCGACAACGAAACGGCCCGATGGATCGAAACGGTCGTTGCCCCGCCGGGCGTTTCCATCGACTATCGCCGCAACTCGCCGCGCCTGGGCCAGGCCGGCAATGTCAACGATCTCTTCGAGCGAGCCAGCGGCGCGCGCCTCGTGCTGCTTCACGATGACGATACGCTCACGCCCGGCGCGATCAGCCGCCTCGCCAACTGCTGGCAAGCGCATCGCGAGTTGACGGCCGCATTCGGCAAGCAATATCTCATCACGCACGAAGGCAAGCGGCTCGAAGCCGAATCGGAAGTGCTGAATCGCGATTACTTTCGAACCCCCGATGCCGCGGGTTTGCAGGCCACGCCGGCGAACGCGGGGATTCTGCGCATGTTTCCGAACGATGCGTTCATGGTGCGCAGCGAAATGGCGAGACGCATTGCGTATCGATCGCCGGAACTCGTAGGCGATGCCTGCGATTTCGATTTCGGGCTACGCCTGTGTGTCGAAGCGGAAAGCGTCTTCTTCGTGAACGAGTATGTGGCCGAGTATCGGCTCACGGATGCGTCGATTTCGCGAAACGCGCATCCGGCGGCGTTCAATTACACGTTGCTCGAGAGTTTGAACGTGCCGCAGGCTTCACAGGCGGCCCGTGCTCGCGCGATGGCTGCCGTCGCGCCGCTGGCGGCTTCGGCGTTTGCGCGCGCGGGCAACGCGGGCAAGGCTCTACAGATCATCTGCTCGCGACACTACCGGATGCGAGACCGCCTTAAAGCGCGTTTCGTGCTGCATCTGTGGCTGTTGAGCCGCGCGTTGCTGCGCCAGGTATTTGGAGGAAACACGGCGAGTCCGGACAGGCGCTCCGCGAGCTGAGGAAACCGCCGCCGGCTCACCACGCTCAACATCGTACGATAGCCACACTACAACCGCGCCGCATTCGCCGAGCCCGGAAGCTGCGCGCCACTGCCCGTGCCGATCCCACCACCACCCGGTCGATGCAGCGCGCTCGCCCATTGCGCGACGCGCTGCGGATCGAGCCGCGAGCGTCGGCCGTCCGCGCACAACGCGGTGCGAAAACCGGCCACGTCCGGCGCGAGCGCGCGAATCTGTTCCAGCTGGGTCCAGCCGAGCGCGCCGGCAATCCCGACCATCGCACCGTGTTCGCGCGCGAGTCGCAACCAGCGCGCGAGCGTATCGACGTCCACGTGATCGAACAGCGTGCTGCCGTCCTTGCTGGCGGTATCGAACATCATGCCGGCGAAGCCGAGCGCGGCGGTGTGGCCGACCAGCTCGTCGTCCATGCCGCCGTCGCACAGCAGCACCGGCACGACGGTGGCCGGAAGAGTAGCGAGTTGTTCGATGCAGCGCCGCGCGGCGGGTCCGCGCGCAACGCCGACCTTCACATAATCGACACCCGCGTCGCCGACTTCGATCACGCGCGCGGCGATCTCGTCGGTGGCGTCGGCCGGCACATCGCCGATCGCCGCGCTGATCGGCTTGACCGGATAACGCGCGCGCAACTGCTGCGCGATCTGCGTAATCGCGCCGATCGCGAGGCCGCCGAGCGCGCCGTCGTTCGGTTCCTTCAGGTCGATCAGTTCGGCGCCCGCGCGAGCGGCGTCGAATGCTTCGTCAGCCGAGCGGACGCTCGCAAGCAATGCGGTCATCGAAACTCTCCGGAGAAAACTACTCGTGATGGACGGGAGCCGCCGCCTCGCTGCCGCTCGCTTCGAGGTTCGCGCGATACCGCGCGATCGCGGCGACGAGCCAGCCCCAGGCGGTGCGCTCGTGCTCGCCGGCGGTTTTGTCGATCGCGATCTGCAGATACGCGAGTTCGCGATCGATCTTGTCGGGCGGCAGCATGAAGAGCCGGCTCACCAGAATCGCGCCTTCCACCACCGCCGACTGCGCGCGATTGAAGCCCGCGAACGGCGCATGATTTTCGCGGTGCACGCATTTCATCACCAGCACCGGACGCTGCGGGTCGTCGCGGATCTCGTCGAGTTCGAGCTCCGCGTGCGCGAGCGATTCGGCAAGCCGCACGCTGGCGACGCGAGTCGCGGCCACGGTCGGCCAGTCGGTCGCGCAGTGCGTGACGCAGCCCGCGAAGACGCGCACGTCGGTGGTGAAATTCAGAACTGCCGCGCGCGACGCCAGAATGTTGTCGAGCGTCGTGGACGGACGGAAAGGGGCAAGGATGATGCGCTCACCCTCGGAGCGCGCGCCCATCGGCGCGATATGGGGACGGCCATCGCACGCTGACGTGGTGACGATCGTTTCGTGGATCATGGCTGGGAACGTGTGTCCAGACAGAGCCGCAAGGCCGGCCGGTTAGCTGAAGACAAACACCAACGGGAACAGCAAGGGGGCCGCGACATGCGGCCCTCCCGCGGGCTTAACGCGTAGCGACATACATCACGATTTCAAAACCGAGGCGTACGTCGGTATAGCTCGGGGTGGTCCATTGCATACGTGCTTCCTCCATGGGTTGAAACAGCGTTGCGCCGCCGCGTCCGCGTGCTGCCGGGCTCGACGGCTTCCGGCATCACGCAAGCTCCATGCCCGCGTGCATTGCCGGCCCGATCGCGCTCGCGCGCTGCTTCGGACGGCAATGCAGTGCCCGCCGAATTGCGCCATCGCGCGACGATCGCGCGGTTCGCGTGATAAACGCGCGACCGCGCGGTGTGGCGAAAACGAAGCAAAGTGTGCCATCGCGGTCCGCTCAAGGCGGTTGCGCTGTCACGCCGTGCTCGCATCGCTCACCGATACATTCTGCGCCTGATTGCATCGCGAGTGCCGAAAAAACGCATCACGATGTGCAAGCGATAACGGATCCATTAAGTCTGCCAAATAAAATCGTGAATTCCCCTTCATGACGTCCGTGCCTACAGTGCAACACAAGCGCTTCGTTCTTCCGGCAGCGCGCTTGCCACCTTCGAGGACACGTCATGAACGATTTCAGTCAACCGCCGATTCAGCCCGACCAGCATTCGCGCGATCCGCACAATCCGCGCGAGCGGTACGCGGCAGGCGTGATGAAATACCGCGAGATGGGTTACTGGCAACCGGACTACCAACCGAAAGAGACCGACGTGATCGCGCTCTTTCGCATCACGCCGCAAGCCGGTGTCGACCCCGAGGAGGCGGCCGCGGCAGTGGCCGGCGAATCGTCGACAGCGACGTGGACGGTGGTGTGGACCGATCGCCTGACCGCCTGCGATATGTATCGCGCCAAAGCCTATCGGGTCGAGCCCGTTCCCGCATCGAGCTCCAGCGAGCCGCAGTACTTCGCGTACATCGCGTACGAGCTCGATCTGTTCGAAGAGGGTTCGGTCGCGAACCTGACCGCGTCGATCATCGGCAACGTGTTCGGTTTCAAGCCGTTGAAGGCGTTGCGGCTCGAAGACATGCGCATTCCGATCGCGTATCTGAAGACCTTCCAGGGGCCGCCGACCGGCATCGTGGTCGAGCGCGAACGGCTCGACAAGTATGGACGTCCGCTGCTCGGCGCGACGGTGAAACCGAAGCTCGGTCTGTCGGGCAAGAACTATGGACGCGTGGTGTATGAAGGTCTGCGCGGCGGCCTCGACTTCCTGAAGGACGACGAGAACATCAATTCGCAGGCGTTCATGCACTGGCGCGACCGCTTCCTGTTCGCGATGGACGCGGTGAACCGCGCGCAAGCCGAGACGGGCGAAGTCAAAGGCCACTACATGAACGTGACGGCCGGCACGATGGAGGACATGTACGAGCGCGCCGAATTCGCGAAAGAACTCGGTTCGTGCATCGTGATGATCGATCTCGTGATCGGCTGGACCGCGATTCAGTCGATGTCGCGCTGGGCCCGCAAGAACGACATGATCCTGCATTTGCACCGCGCCGGTCATGGCACCTACACACGGCAACGTAATCACGGCATTTCATTCCGCGTGATTGCCAAGTGGCTGCGCATGGCGGGCGTCGATCATGCGCATGCTGGCACCGCGGTCGGCAAGCTCGAAGGCGATCCGCTGTCGGTACAGGGTTACTACAACGTGTGCCGCGACGCGCACAACGCGGTCGATCTGTCGCGCGGCCTGTTCTTCGATCAGCCGTGGGCCGGCTTGCGCAAGGTGATGCCGGTGGCCTCGGGCGGGATTCACGCGGGGCAGATGCATCAACTGCTCGACCTGTTCGGCGACGACGCGATCCTGCAGTTCGGCGGCGGCACGATCGGCCATCCGGGCGGCATCCAGGCGGGCGCCGTCGCGAACCGTGTCGCGCTCGAAGCGATGGTGAAGGCGCGCAACGAGGGCCGCGACATCGTCAACGAAGGGCCCGACGTGCTCGAAGCGGCTTCGCGTTGGTGCACGCCGCTCAAACAGGCGCTCGATACGTGGAAGGACGTGACCTTCAACTACGCATCGACCGACACGCCCGACTTCGCGACCACGCCGACACCGGCCTGAGCGAGTCGACTCTCCATCCACCACGGCTTCACGAGCGAAGGCCTCGACGCGGTGCCCCGGCACCGCGCGAGGACACTGTTGACGCCGTTCTGAACGCGACATCCATCAACGAGGTTCGTCATGCGTATTACACAAGGAACGTTTTCTTTTCTGCCCGAGCTGACCGACGAGGAAATCAGCAAGCAGATCGACTATGCGCTGAGCCAGGGCTGGGCCTGTTCGGTCGAATTCACCGACGACCCGCATCCGCGCAACACGTATTGGGAAATGTGGGGTCTGCCGATGTTCGATCTGCACGACGCGGCCGGCGTGCTGCAGGAGGTCAAGGCCTGCCGCGCGGCGCGCCCGCAGCACTACATCAAGGTCAATGCGTTCGATTCGGTGCGCACCTTCGAGACGATGCGGCTGTCGTTCATCGTCAACCGGCCAGATACCGAGCCGGGCTTCCGGCTGGTGCGCCAGGACGCCGAGGGACGCACGCAGCGCTACGGCATTGCGGGCTATGCGACCGATCGGCCGGCGGGCGAGCGCTACGTGGCCGCCAGCTGACTCGCTCACTCCCGCAACGAATCCAGCACGAGGCGATTCGCGACGAGCCGCGTGACCTGTGGCCGAGGCTCGCCGGATCGCAAGGAGGAACCATGACAGACGATGCCGCCATCGCCGAAGCCGTTGCGAGGTCTGGCGCACCCGCCGACGCACCCACCGACGCGCCGCAAGCCGCGCCCGAGGCTGCCCCCGCAGCCGCGTCGCAAGTCGATCTTGCCGCGCTGTATCGCGACTCCGGCATCGGCGACGTGCTCGGCGAACTCGATCGCGATCTGGTCGGACTCGCGCCGGTGAAGACGCGCATTCGCGAGGTTGCCGCGCATCTGCTGGTGGAGCGCGCGCGCACGTCGCTCGGTCTGGCTGGCGGCGCACCGACCTTGCATATGTGCTTCTCCGGCAATCCCGGCACTGGCAAGACCACGGTCGCGATGCGCATGGCCGAGGTGCTGCACCGGCTCGGCTATATCCGCCGCAATCATCTGGTGTCGGTCACGCGCGACGATCTGGTCGGGCAGTACATCGGCCATACCGCGCCGAAAACGCGCGACGTGCTCAAGCGCGCGATGGGCGGCGTGCTGTTCATCGACGAGGCGTACTACCTGTATCGCCCGGAAAACGAGCGCGACTACGGCCAGGAAGCGATCGAAATCCTGCTGCAGACGATGGAGAACCAGCGCAGCGACCTGGTGGTGATCCTCGCCGGCTACGCGTCGCGGATGGAGGTGTTCTTCGAGAGCAATCCGGGTTTCCGCTCGCGCATCGCGCATCACATCACGTTTCCGGATTACGAGGAATCCGAACTGTTGGAAATCGCCGAACGCATGCTCGGCACGATGCACTACCGCTTCGACGCCGACTCGCGGCGCGCGTTTGCCGACTATCTGGCGCGCCGCATCCGGCAGCCGAACTTCGCCAATGCGCGCTCAGTGCGCAACGCGCTCGACCGCGCGCGGCTGCGCCAGGCGAACCGTCTGTTCGCGGGCGCGCTGCAAGGCGGCGAGCCGATCGACACCGCCGCGCTCACGCTGATCGACGCCACCGACGTGCGCGCGAGCCGCGTGTTCGACGAGCCGTTGCTGGGCGCCGAGCCGCCGGGCTGACCCGGTTCACCGACCTGGCGCCGACTCGGCTTGCTGATCTGGTTCACCGAGTCACGACGTCACGACATCATTCACGGAGAAGGCTATGCAGGACGGACGCACGACACTTTCGAAGTTTCTGATCGACACGCTCGATCGCCAGCCCGGTGCCGCGAATGCGCAGGAAACAGCGGGACTCTCCGCGCTGCTGATCGATGTGGCGGCCGCCATCAAATCGATCTCCGCGCGGCTCACCAAGGGCGCGCTCGGCGGCAACTACGGCTCCGCGCAAACCGTCAACACGCACGGCGAAGAGCAGAAGAAGCTCGACGTCGCGACCAACGAAGTCTTCGTCCAGCAATGCGAGTGGGACGGCCTGCTGGCGGCGATGGTGTCCGAGGAAATGGAGGAGGTGTACGCGATTCCGGACGGCTATCCGCGCGGCGAGTATCTGCTCGCGTTCGATCCGCTCGACGGCTCGTCGAACATCGACATCAACGGCGTGGTGGGCTCGATTTTCTCGGTGCTGCGCCGCCGCGATCCGGCCGAGGATGCCGGCAGTGAGGCCGCGTTCCTGCGTCCCGGCTGCGAGCAGGTCGCTGCCGGCTACGCGGTGTACGGACCGTCGACGATGCTGGTGCTGTCGGTGGGCAACGGCACGCATGGCTTCACGCTCGAGCGCGAGATCGGCAACTTCGTGCTCACGCATTCGAACATCCGGATTCCTGAAGATACCGGCGAGTTCGCGATCAACGCGTCGAACGAACGCTTCTGGGAGCCGCCGGTGCGCCGCTACGTGCAGGAATGCAAGGACGGCCGTAGCGGCTGCCGCGCGCGCGACTTCAACATGCGCTGGATCGCGTCGATGGTCGCGGAGGTGCATCGCATCCTGATGCGCGGCGGCGTCTTCATGTATCCGCGCGACTCGAAGACGCCGGAGATGGAGGGCCGTCTGCGGCTGCTGTACGAGGCCAATCCGATGAGCTTCCTGATCGAGCAGGCGGGCGGTCTGTCGATCACCGGGCGCGAGCGGATTCTGGACGTACAGCCGCGCACGCTGCATGGCCGCGTGCCGGTGATTCTCGGCTCGAAGAACGAGGTCGAACGCATCGCGCGCTATCACGGCGAATACGACCGCGGCGAGGACAAGCCGTTCACGTCGCCGCTGTTCGGCACACGCTCGCTGTTTTTGCCGGATTTCACGGCCTGATGCGCGCTTGCCGGGCGAGTTGCAAAACAGCTCACCCGGCAGGCCGCCAGCAGGAACCGCGGCCAGCGCATGCCGCACACGCACGCCGCGTCAAGTCACACACAGCAAAACAGCGCAAAGAACACAGTCATCCGGAGACACAAGCATGTCAATCAAACATCCGATCATCGCGGTGACCGGCTCGAGCGGCGCGGGCACCACCACCGTCATGAAGAGCTTCATGCATATCTTCAGGCGCGAGCACATCAATGCGCAGATCGTCGAAGGCGATGCGTTCCATCGTTACGACCGCGTCGGCATGCGCGCGGCGATGAAGGATCACGAACGCGACGGCGCGCCGAATTTCAGCCACTTCGGCCCTGAGGCGAATCTGCTCGAAGAACTGGAGACGCTCTTCACCCGCTACGGCGAGAACGGCACCGGCCAGTTGCGCCACTACGTGCACGACGCCGGTGAGGCGCAGCTGTACAAGCAGGACAGCGGCACCTTCACGCCGTGGGAAGACGTCGCGCCCGATACCGACCTGATGTTCTACGAAGGTCTGCACGGCGCGGCCGTGACCGACAAGGTCGACCTCGCGCGGCACACGGATCTGCTGATCGGCGTGGTGCCGATCATCAACCTCGAATGGATCCAGAAGCTGCACCGCGATCAGAACATGCGCGGCTATTCGCACGAAGCGGTGGTCGACACGATCCTGCGGCGCATGCCCGACTACGTGAACTACATCTGCCCGCAGTTCTCGCGCACGCACGTGAACTTCCAGCGCGTGCCGACCGTGGACACGTCGAACCCGTTCACCGCGCGCGAAATTCCGCAGCCCGACGAGAGCTTCGTGGTGATCCGCTTCGCGCGGCCGAAGGGCATCGACTTTCAGTATCTGCTGACGATGCTGCACGACTCGTTCATGTCGCGGCCGAATGTGATCGTCGTGCCGGGCGGCAAGATGGGGCTCGCGATGCAGCTGATCTTCACGCCGATGATTCTGCAATTGATCGACCGGCGCTCGCGCGCATGAAGTCGCGCGGCCCGTCTATTTCGCAAGGAGAGTACCGATGAGTGCAGTCGCTCAATCGTCCGTCGCTCCCGCCACCCGTCAGATGGCCGACGCGCTGCGCATGCTCGCGATCGACGCGGTGGAAGCGGCGAAGTCGGGGCATCCGGGCATGCCGCTCGGCATGGCCGAGATCGCGGTCGCGTTGTGGGACCGGCATCTGAAGCACAACCCGCGCAACCCGGCGTGGCCCGACCGCGATCGTTTCATTCTGTCGAACGGACATGGCTCGATGCTGTTGTACGGCCTGTTGCATCTGACCGGCTACGACCTGCCGATCGACGAACTGAAGCGATTTCGCCAGTTGCACAGCAAAACGCCGGGGCATCCCGAAGTGGGCGTCACGCCCGGCGTCGAAACGACCACTGGGCCGCTTGGCCAGGGGCTCGCGAACGGCGTCGGTATGGCGCTCGCCGAGGCGCTGCTCGCGCGCGAATTCAACCGGCCGGGACATCGGATCGTCGATCACCGCACCTACGTGTTCGTCGGCGACGGCTGCCTGATGGAAGGCATCTCGCACGAAGCGGCGTCGCTCGCGGGCACGCTGAAGCTCGACAAGCTGGTGGTGCTGTACGACGACAACGGCATTTCGATCGACGGCCACGTCGCGCAATGGTTCGCCGACGACACGCCGTCGCGTTTCGCGGCCTACGGCTGGCACGTGGTGCGCGAGGTGGATGGCCATGACGTCGACGCGGTCGATCGCGCGTTGCACGCGGCACGCGCGGCCGGTCGGCCGACGCTGATCTGCTGCCGCACGGTGATCGGCCAGGGCGCGCCGTCGAAGGCCGGCACGCACGACGTGCACGGCG
This sequence comes from Paraburkholderia antibiotica, assembly GCF_012927125.1. Classification (GTDB taxonomy): domain Bacteria; phylum Pseudomonadota; class Gammaproteobacteria; order Burkholderiales; family Burkholderiaceae; genus Paraburkholderia; species Paraburkholderia antibiotica. The sequence continues at coordinate 525,422 of NZ_JABBFZ010000002.1, read as the reverse complement.
CGCCGCTCGGCGCGGAGGAAATCGCGCGCACGCGGCTCGCGCTGAACTGGCCGCATCCGCCATTCGAGATTCCGCAGGAAGTGCGTGAGAATTTCGACGCGAGTGCGCGCGGCGGCGCCGCCGAAGCCGACTGGCACGAGCGTTTCGACGCATATCGCAAGCGCTATCCGGTCGAGGCCGCCGAGTTCGAGCGGCGTGTGCAAGGCAAGCTGCCCGCGCTGTGGCACGACACGGTGCGCGCGTTACTGCGCGACACCGATTGCGCGGCCGAAACGCTGGCCACGCGCAAGGCCTCGCAAAAGGCGATCGGCGCGCTCGCGCGCAGCCTGCCGGAACTGCTCGGCGGCTCGGCCGACCTGACCGGCTCGAACCTGACCGACTGGCCCAACGCGGTCGACGTCGGCGCCGCTCAGGGCGATGAGGGCGACGGCGGCGGCTTGCGCGGCGGCAACTACGTGCACTACGGGGTACGCGAATTCGGCATGAGCGCGATGATGAACGGCATCGCGCTGCATCGCGGGCACCTGCCGTTCGGCGGCACCTTCCTGACCTTCTCCGACTACTCGCGCAACGCACTGCGGATGGCCGCGCTGATGAAGACGCGCTCGATCTTCGTGTTCACGCACGATTCGATCGGCCTCGGTGAAGACGGCCCGACCCACCAGGCAGTCGAGCACGCGGCGAGTTTGCGGCTGATCCCGGGGCTCGACGTCTGGCGTCCGTGCGACACCGTCGAGACCGCGCAGGCGTGGGTCAGCGCGGTCGAGCGCGATGGGCCGTCGTGTCTGTTGCTGAGCCGCCAGAACCTGCCGTTCGTCACGCGCTCGGCCGAGCAGATCGGCGCGATCGCGCGCGGCGGCTACGTGTTGCGCGACTGGCCGGAAACCACGCCGGCCGAACCGGCTGCGCGCGTCGTGCTGATCGCGACCGGCTCCGAGGTCGCGCTCGCGCTCGACGCCATCGAACCGCTCGCCGCCGCCGGCATCGCCGCGCGCGTGGTGTCGATGCCGTCGACCACGACCTTCGATCGTCAGCCGCGCGAGTGGCGCGACGCGGTGCTGCCGCCGGGCGTGCCGCGCGTCGCGATCGAAGCGGGTGTCAGCGCGTTCTGGCGGCAATACGTCGGCCTCGATGGCGACGTGGTGGGCATCGATACGTTCGGCGAATCGGCGCCCGCCGGCGCGCTGTTCAAGCATTTCAACCTCAGCACGCAGGCGCTGGTCGACGCAGCCCATCGCGTCGTCGCCGCGCACACGGTGCGCCGAGCGGGCGGCGCCTGATTCAAGCCGCCCCGACCCGATTTCATCCGATAGCGAGGAGCACGCAATGGCCTTCATTACCCTGCGCCAACTTCTGGATCACGCGGCCGAACACGACTATGGCGTGCCCGCGTTCAACGTCAACAACATGGAGCAGATTCACGCGATCATGCAGGCCGCCGAGGCCACCGCGAGCCCGGTGATCCTGCAGGCGTCGGCGGGCGCGCGCAAGTATGCGGGCGAGCCGTATCTGCGGCATCTGGTGCTCGCCGCGCTCGAAGCGCATCCGGACATTCCGCTCGTGCTGCATCAGGATCACGGCGCGAGCCCGGCGGTGTGTCAGCAGGCGATCCGCTCGGGCTTCACGTCGGTGATGATGGACGGCTCGCTGCTGCCCGATCAGAAAACCCCTGCCGCGTACGACTACAACGTCGACGTGAGCCGGCGCGTGGTGGACGCCGCACACGCGGTCGGCGTGTCGGTGGAGGGCGAGCTCGGTTGTCTGGGTTCGCTCGAAACCGGCATGGCCGGCGAGGAGGATGGGGTAGGCGCGGAAGGCAAACTGTCGCGCGAACATCTGCTGACCGACCCCGACGAAGCGCTGCATTTCGTCGAGGCGACCGGCGTCGACGCGCTCGCGATCGCGATCGGCACCTCGCACGGCGCGTACAAGTTCAGCCGCGAGCCGACCGGCGACATTCTCGCGATCGACCGCATCGCCGATATTCACGCGCGCATTCCGAACACGCATCTGGTGATGCACGGTTCGTCGTCGGTGCCGCAGGAATGGCTCGCGGTGATCCGCGAATACGGTGGCGAGATTCCGACCACGTACGGCGTGCCGGTCGAAGAGATTCGCCGCGGCATCGCGCACGGCGTGCGCAAGGTCAACATCGATACCGACATCCGCCTCGCGATGAGCGGCGCGATGCGCAAGTCGCTCGCGAGCGCGCGCTCCGAATTCGATCCGCGCGCCGCGTTGAAGGCCGCGACCGCGGCGGCCAGCGCGATCTGCGTCGAACGCTTCGAGGCGTTCGGTTGCGCAGGGCAGGCCGCGCGCATCAAGCCGCTGCCGCTCGATACGATGGCACGCCGCTATCACTAGGCACCTGCGCGACCACGCTACCTGCCTACTTACCCAGGTTTACTTGCACGGAGAACGCGATGCGCGAATTCCTGATTGCTCCGTCGCTGCTGTCGGCGGATTTTGCCCGGCTCGCCGACGAGATTCGCGACGTGACCGCGGCCGGCGCGGACTGGATCCATTTCGACGTGATGGATAACCACTATGTGCCGAACCTGACGGTTGGCCCGCTGGTGTGCTCGGCGATCCGGCCGCACACGTCGCTGCCGTTCGACGTGCATCTGATGACCACGCCGGTCGATCCGCTGGTGGCCGAGTTCGCCGAGGCCGGCGCGAACGTGATCAGTTTTCATCCGGAGGCCTCGCAGCATGTGCACCGGACCATCGAGCTGATCCGCTCGCACGATGTGCGCGTCGGGCTCGCGCTGAATCCGGCGACGCCGCTCAGCGTGCTCGATCACGTGCTGGAGATGCTCGACGTCGTGCTGGTGATGTCGGTGAATCCGGGCTTCGGCGGCCAGGCGTTCATCCCGCACACGCTGGATAAACTGCGGCGTCTGCGCGTGCGGGTCGACGCGACGATGCAGCGCACCGGCCGGCCGTTGCAGATCGAAGTGGACGGCGGCGTGAAGGCGTCGAATATCGCGGGGATCGCGGCGGCGGGCGCCGACGTGTTCGTCGCGGGATCGGCGGTGTTCGGCGTGAGCGACCGGGCGCAGGCGATCCGCTCGATGCGCGGCGAACTGGCGACGGTGGACGAAGGCCTCGGCTTCGCGGCGGCGAAATGAGGCGCCGAGCCTGATGGGTTTGCGGCAACGAGCCGCTTGCCCGCAGGTTCGGGTCGGAGTTGAACGGCGCGTGCGTGCGCGTGGGCGCCGTCTCAACGCTTCTTCATCGTCTCGCCCGGGGCGCACCATGCCAGCAGATTTTCGTCGGCACGCTCGAGCGCGCAGCCCCAGTCGAGCGGCTGGTCCTGATCGAAACGCTTGCCGAGCCGCCACGCGATTTCCGCGCGCGCGAGCTGCACGCCCATATAGAACGCGTGGCCACCGTCCGTCTCGAGGTTCAGTTGCGGATAGAGCACGAACGGATCGTCGCCGCGCCGATGGCCGTCGCGGTTGTACACGTGGATGCCGTCGGTGCTGATCTGCACGCGGAAATTCGGGTCGCGCACGCCGCTCGCGAATTCGTCGATTTCGGCGGGGCTGTACGGAAACGGGCGCTTCGCGTGGACCGTCGCGAGTTCGGTGCTGATGCCTTTGGGCAGCACCTGCGCATCGCGCGCGGCATGCATCACGCGACGCGCGACGTCGGCTTCGCGCAGCGCGCGCCGCGCATGCAGACTCACCGAGGTCGTCAGGATCGCGCCGATGCGCAACTCGGCCGCGATGCCGAGCAGCAGCGCGTTGATGCCGCTGGTGTCGGCCTCGGTCAGTTCGGTGACGTTGCCGACGCCCATCATGATCGCGATGTCCGGATAGCGTTCGCGCAACCGCACATAGCGCGCGATCGACGTGGCCAGTCCGAACGGGATCGGATCGAGAATCGGATCGGCGAGAAACGCGCGGCCGCGCGCGGACAGCGCGTCGATCGCGGCATCGAGCGAGGCCGGGTCGCCCGGTTCGCGCGCGACGAGGATCGGCGTGGCCGGCACTTCGTCGGCGATCCACAGCGTGTCGAGATTCAGGCTCATCAGATAGTCGGCGCCCGCGCGGCCGCCGCGCAGCAGTTCGTCGTTGCGCATCGAATCGACGCTCACGCGATAGCCTTCGCTCTTCAACCGCCGCACCGCGTCCTCGAGATGCGGAAACGGCGTGTCCGGCAGACAGCCGACGTCGATCACATTCGCGCCCTGCGCGGCGTACTCGCGTGCGCGCGCCACGATGCCGTCGAGATCGAGACGCGGCGCGTCGACGATCTCCGCGAAAATCTCCGTGTCGTAGCGGCTCAGATCGAACGGCCTCGCTTTCTGCCCGAAAAACTGCGGCAAGTCCTTCACCTCCTCGGGACCGCGTTCGAACGGCACGCCATAGTGCGCGCTCAACGCATCGAGGTCGCCGCGGCAGCGGCCCGGCACGATCACGCGTTGCGCGTCGAGCGGTGCGCTCACGCGGCGCTGGATCAGGTCGGCGGTCATCAGCGCGGCGACCTGCAGGCCGATTTCGCGAATCTCCCAGCTGAACGGCGTCGGCGCCATACCGTCGAGCACGCGGCGCAAGCTCGGTTCGGCGAGCCGGCCGGTCAGGAAGAGGAGGTGGTCCATGCGAGGTCGAGGGTCGCGAGGCGTTGAGCGAGCGCGGCTTCGAGTTCGTCGAGCGAGCGCACGAGCGTCGTGTATTCGAAGCGCGCCAGCCGTTCGACGTTGTCGAGTTCGATCGCCCGCGGCCGCAGTTCGACCCAGGCGTCCGGGCTATGCGTGATCACGCTCGGTTCGGTATCGCATGCAAAGACGATGCCGGGGATGCATTGCTTGCCGGCCTGCGCGTACATGTTGGTCGGCAGCGTGTCGGAGATGCCGTACGCGCACTTCGCGACGGTGTTGCTGGTGGCCGGCGCGATCACGACCGTGTGATAGACGCCGTGATACAGCATGCCGACCGGCACGCCGCTCGCGCTGTTGTCGCGCAGCACGCGAAACTCCTCGCGCAGTTTGTCGAGCGTCCAGCCGTACAGCGGCAACACTTCCTCGGCGGCCGCCGACAGGAACAGATCGACGCGCGGCAGGCGCCGCGCGAGCGCGATCGATTCTTCTAGCATGTGACCGGAGCCGGTCACGCACCATGCGAAGCGCGCATCCGGTTTGAAGTCGGCGAGATCGCGGGCGGCCGTAGGCGCTGACTGGTGGGCGGACGGCGCGGTCATGCGTCGAGGTCGAGCGGCATGCCGTCGGAGGGCGAGCCTTCGTGCGAGAGCCGGATGTGCAGCCGGCGCATCTTGCGGTACAGCGTGTTGCGGCTGATGCCGAGCGCCTTCGCGACGTTGCTGACGTTCCAGCGATGCTCGTCGAGCAGCGACAGCACCGTTTCGCGCTCGTTCAGCTGGATCGCGTTGAGCGACGAGATGTCGGCGTCGTCGGCGAGATGCGCGTCGAGGTCGGCGCTCGCGAGCCGCAACGCGGCGGGCATGTCGAGCGCCGAGCCGCGCTGCGTGACTTCGGGGGGCAGATGCTCGCAACGGATCGGCTGACCGTCGGACAGCGCGATCGCCATCTGCAGCACGTGGCGCAACTGCCGGATATTGCCGGGCCACGCGTAAGTGAGCAGCGCGTGTTCGGCTTCCGGCGTCAGCTCGGGCGGATCGTCGGTCTCGTTGGCGAGCAGATGGTGGATCAGCGGCAGCTTGTCGACCCGCTCGCGCAGCGCCGGCAGATTCAGTTCGACGCCTTTGAGGCGGTAATACAGATCCTCGCGGAACTGGCCGCTTTGCACCAGTTCGAGCAGATTGCGGTGGCTCGCGCTGATCAGCTGGAAGTTGACCTTGACGGTGGTTTCGGCGCCGAGCGGCGTGACCTCGTGTTCCTCGATCACGCGCAGCAGCCGCGCCTGCAAGACCAGCGGCATGTCGCCGATTTCGTCGAGAAACAGCGTGCCGCCGTTGGCCTGCACGATCTTGCCGCGCCGTCCTTCGCGCTGCGCGCCGGTGAACGCACCCGCGCGATAGCCGAACAGTTCGCTCTCGATCAGGTTCTCCGGCAGCGATGCGCAGTTGACCGGCACGAACGGACCGTCCGAATGAGGGCTGATGCTGTGCAGCGCCTGCGCGAACACTTCCTTGCCGGTGCCGGTTTGCCCGCGCAGCACGATCGGGATCTTGCGTTGAATCACGCGCGCGGCCAGCTGGATCTGCGAGGCCATGCGCGGGTCGCCGAATTCCAGGTGGGCGATCTCGTCGAGTTTCGGCGACGACGCGGGTTGTTTGCCGGCCGCGCTGCCGCTGTGGGCGCTATGGCCGCTATGGCCGACGTGATTGCCCGCGTTGCGCGTGGCGGCGGCCGAGTCGGGCACCAGCACGCGCGCGATGCGCCCGGCGCTGTTCTGCGGCGTCTGCGCGACGAGGAAAAAGCGGTTCGTCGCGTTCGCGCTGTAGACGGTGACCGGATGGAACGAGCCGCGAATGCTGCGCGCGATCATGTCTTCGAGCGACGCGTTGAACGCTTCCTCGATGCGCCGGCCGCGCAGTTCACTGAGCGAGCGGAAGCCGAGCTGGAACAGCGCGCTGCGATTCGCGGCGAGCACGGTGCTGTCGTCGGCGACCGCGAGCTTGCCGCCGTGCAGCGTGCCGACGAATTCCGGGCGGCTGTGGAAATGGATCATGTTCGCGTGCCGGTAGCGCGAGTCGAGCAGACGGTTTTCGATCATCTGCCGCGACATGCCGACCAGCACCAGCGAGTGCTGCTGCAGCAGCTTCGAGCGGCTCGTCACGTCGAGCACGCCGGCGATCTCGCCGCTGTCGTCGAAAATCGGCGCGGCCGAGCAGGTCAGCGACGTATAGCGCGGATAGAAATGCTCATGCTGGCAGACCGCGATACAGTCGCGTTCCGCGAGGCAGGTGCCCATGCCGTTGGTGCCGGCTTCGCGTTCGCTCCAGAGCGCGCCGACCCGGAAACCGTCGTCGGCGACCGCTTCGGCGAACGGCACCGACGACACCTGATGCACGATCACGCCGCCCGAATCGACCAGCACGACCGCGAGTTCGGGATCGGCGAGTTGCTGATAAAGCGTCGTCATTTCGAGCTTCGAACACGCGATCAGATCGCCGAGCGCCTCGCGGCGCGCGTTCAGTTCGTACTCGGTGAGAACGGGAGGCGGGACAAAACGCGCCGGATCGAGCTGGAATTCGTTGATGCAGCGCGCCCATGACTGCGCGACCGACTCGCTCGTCGGGCGCGTGGTCAACTGATGGTTGACCACGTTCAGCACTTCTCGGACGTGGGTACTGCTGTCAGCGAGCAACGACATGGGTGGAGTCTCCGTTGCGTCATTTCGGGGACCGCGCCTGCTTCGCGCGCCGCGAATGCCGCTTTATCAAGCCTTGTGTATTGCCCTCGGCGCCGCGGAATCTGATGTTCGCATACGCCCTCGCGACCAGCCGTCATATCAGGTGGCCATTTAAAACAATACGCCCGATGCCGGATTGGTTCAACAGAAAGTCACCCCGTGTTTACCGCACCGTGCCCGGATTTTGCTTTTGTTGTAGATAGCCTCATAAAAATGGCCGCCTGTTGCAGGCCTGTGGCAGCTTCGGCACAGAGTGTGCAACACGCCGTGCCACCGTTGCGCCGGATTCGCTGTTGCTTGTGGGCTGTTGCTCACGGGCTGTTTCACGCTTTCCCACTCTAACAGGCTGTTCAATCTTTGGGCCGCGTCGCGGCGGAGTACATCATGGATCGTATCGACACCGTTCGCCTTGCCGCTTTTTCGAACCTCGACGCCGACGTCGGCGCGTCGCCCGTGCGGCTGGACCTCGTCTTTATCGAAAACTTCGTAGGCCAGACGATCATCGGTATCGATAGCAGCGAGTTGCACGTGCCGCAGCCGGTACGCGTGAATCTGACGATCGGCGTGCCCGCGATCCGGGCCTGCACGACCGACCGCATCGAGGACACCGTCAACTACGCGGCCGTGCGCGGCGCGCTGCTCGATTTATTCGCGTCGCATCGCGTGAGGCTGCTCGAAGCGCTCGCCGAGACGATCGCGCAACTGCTGATCGCCGATTTCGGTGCACATTGGGTGCGCGTGTCGCTCGCGAAGCCGGCGAAATTTGACGACCTCGCGGCGGTCGGCGTGCAGATCGAGCGACGTCGCGGCGATGGGTCGGCGGCGGCCGTGGGGCTCGCGCGTTATGCGTCGCTCGGCGAGGGGCTGGTGCCGAATTGAAGCTGAATCTGACGCGCGCGCGGCGCCGCGCGGCAGAGCCGTCGATAGACATGGCAAAACGCGGCGCCGAATCGTCGGGCGTCGCGCTGCACTGCGCAATGCATTCCGTCACCCGAAAACAGCCGTACACGCGCCGTTTCAGATGACGGTCATTTGTTCCGCTATTTCCGCTGGCGGTAATTTATTCAGGTGTCCACGATTATTTCGCGGCCGTCGGCGTTTTCTGCGGGCCGAGGCCGCACGCCTGATACGCGTCGGTCTGCAGCGTGCGGAAACGTTTGGTCTGCGATTTTGCGTGGTCGACGCGGAATTCCGCGCCGCCTTCGCCGCCGAGCGTCGCGTACTTCGAGAACGTCGACTGATCGACGAAGTCGTCATAGGGCAGCGATGCGGCCATCTTGTCGATCACGCACGAGCACTTGTAGACGTTGGCGAAATCGTGGCCGTTGTCGTCCATGCAGCTCAGCACGTATTCGACGCGGCCCGCGGTCGGATAGTTGTAGCCGCCCGCTTGCGCGGACGGCTTCGACGCATCGCTCTGGGCGCACGCGAACGGCGCGGCCAGAGCGATGCAGGTAAAGGACGTAAAGGCGAGAAGCGCGCGACGTCTGATCGTCATGTGATGCCTCTGCGAGAGCATTGAGTCTGCTTCACGAACCGCCGTGGTGGGCGGCTGCGCGAGGAGGCGGGGCCGGCTGGCGGCGCCGCGTCTCCTCAGCCCCGTTGACGCTGCGCGTCAGTTTGGCGCAAACGGATGCGCGACGCTGGACTTCTTCGACACCACTTCGGCCGCGGTCGGCTCGCCGTTGACCGCGCGCTTGATTGCTTCGCGCGTCGCCTGATAGTTGAACTGCTGGATCTTCTTGTCGTCGTCCGCCTGCCAGTGGATGAACACGCCGACGCAGAGGAACAGGTCATCGGCTTCGTCCTTCGGGATCGTGCCGTCTTCGACGCTATCGGCGACCGCGAGCGCGACCGCATGCTGCGCCGGCCCGAACATCTGCACCGCCTGCTTGGCGCCCTTGATGGTGACCTTGTTGAAGAGGATGGTGTTCGGCTTGGTCAGCAGATTGGGCGCGACGACTGCCAGTAGCGATGTGAAGCCATCCTTATTGTTGGTGAGTGCGTTGCAGAAAGCGGTTTCCGCAGCTGAACCTCGCGGTCCGATCAGCAAGTCGATATGCGCGACCTCGTTGCCGTCGCCGACGAGCGACTCACCGATCATGACGCGGTTGATCTTGGCCATTCTGTTCCTCCAATAAGTAGGTATGGGCTTGCTGATGAGGCGCCGCGTGCGCGGATGCGGCAACGCACGACGGCGCGGGAATGCACGGTGGTAACCAGACCCTAGCTAACAGATTCCGTGCCAGTTTTCGCGCGGCGGCGCAATCAGCGAGTAACGGTGCCGTGTCGCGCATCGCCGGCGTCGAGCAGACGCGCGACGAACAGCGTCGCCACCGCGAGGTCCGCGCTGGTGCCGGGGTTGATCGCGTGGGTCTTCAGTTCGGCATCCCAGGCATCGAGCTGCGGATCGCTCGGCGCACGGCGCGAACGAAGCGGCGTTTGCCGCCAGCGCGCATGCTGCTCGCGTGCCGCAAGCGTGACACTCTGCGCCAGCGCGCCGCCGTGCTTGCGCACAATGTGAGAGTCGGGCCAGCCGGCGAGGAAGGCCAGAAATACGTTGAGCATCGCGACGTCGGGGGCATTGGCGGAGGCTTCGCGAAACGCGGCGAGGCCCGTGTCGAAGAGATCCGCATAGCCGTTCGCGTATTGCCGTGCGATGCTGTCGCGTTCGCTCGCGAGCCGCATCGCGTCGCCGAGGCCGATCGTCGGCGGCGCGTGGACCGACTGCTCGGGCGCGTCGCCGAGACCGCCCGGATTGGCGAGCGCGATCGCGCGGTAGGCGAGCCGCGCGTCGTCGACGTCGAGCCGCGCCAGCACACGCGCGACGGCGGCGCGCCATGTCGATGCCGTTAGCGCCGGGGTGCCGGGGTGGTTGGTGAGGTCGATGCGCTCGACGATGTCGTCGAGCGCGGCGGCGAGCGGCGCGACCAGCAGCACGATGCCGAGGTTGGTGTTGCAGCCGGCCGCCGCGCGGGTGCGGGTGACCGCGTCGAGGATCCGCTGGCCGACCGGCGCGCCGCGCGCGAACAACGCATCGAGCGAGGCCTGCGCGCTGGCGAGGAACTGCGCCGCATTCATGCCGTGCCCGGGGCTTTGCGCGCTGACGTTGCCGGGCTTCGGCGTCGAGACGTCGAGCGCGCAGGCTTCGAGGAAGGCTTCGCGGGCGCAGCCGAATAGGGCGGTGGGGGCGAGGCTCACGTTGGGGCTCGGCTCGGTTGGGCGCTGGGAGCAGGTGGCTGGGACATGGTGTTGGGTTTTGGCGATGTGACGCTAGAGCGCTCGACGCGCGGCGCTCAGACAGAGCACTAAGAGTGCCAGTTAGTGCCAGTTCAGAACGCCGGCTTCCAGGTCATCTGTTTTTGCGATAGCCGCCGAATCCTGGGTATTCGTCCAAATGGGACATAAAAATCATCCTTCGCCCATTTGGAATATCGAGGTCCGTTGTTAGGGTGATCGTCCTTTTTCAACGGGCGAAAGCGGGCGATTCGGATGTCGTACGAGGAAGATTCAGACGGCGTGCGCGTGGTACTAAGCGCGCCGCAACTGGTGGCCGTACTGGCCCGTCAGTCGATCAGCCAGACCGAAATGCTGACCAACCGACTGTGGGGCGGGTTGCAGATTGTCGGCGGGGTGCTGGAAATGGTCGGGGCGGCGGCGCTATGCGTGCTGCCGGAACCGACGATGGCGAGCAAGGCTGGCTGCATCGTATTCGGCGTGCATGGCTCGGATGCCGCGGCGGCGGGTGTGCGTCAGGTCTGGACCGGCTACGACACCATCACGTTGACGCAGCAGGGCACCGCGAAGCTGGCTCAGACGATGAAGGCCAGCCCCGATATGGCGAACAGTATCGGGCTGTCGATCGATCTGGCGGTGCCGTTTGGCTTTGCCGGTTCGGTCAGGGCTGCACGTGCCGCCCGTATCACGATGGGCCGGGTCAGCCTGGAGATGCACGAGGCGAAAGCAGTGCAGCCGAGGCTGGGTGGGCATACGCTGCTTAAGCATGTCGGGAAGGATGAGGCTTGGTTGAGGGATCGGTTGAGGCGGGAGCCGGAGCGACACGTCGTATCGTCATTTACGGACGTTCAGCAGGCCGAGCGCGCGATTTCGGAGACGCTGCAGGCCAATGCGGCGAGAATCAGGGATTGGACGCGGTCCCCAAATCGACGAGTTACGCTAACCGTAACCAAGGTCGTTTCTGGGAATATTGGCCACGGAGTAACCCGAGCAACAGGCAAACTTACGGCAATGAATAAGGTTTTCGTTTCCCTGAAATACGAAACCTACAACGGCATGCCGTATTACATCCTTACGGCCTTTATTGAGTGAGAAAGAAGTGAATTATTCAGAGCGCTACCCAGAAATGGAGCAGTTTTTTAGTCTCTACTTCGGTCAGGACTTCGACCTGTTCGGAGACACGGTTCCGGAAATTGTTGAGAGCTACAAGAAAGACTGCCCTCACCATTATGGTGACCTGATTCGCGAACTCGAGTCCTTCAGAAGCGAACATCCGGATGACCTGGAGTTTGCATTCAAGCGATCTTTCAGTCACGGGTTTCGTCCTGAGGGGGCTGGCTACACGACTGCATCCTTTCTTGATGAAGTACAGCGGGTACTGGACAGGTGATCGGTTGATCGATAAATCCAGACAATTTCTCCGCCGTCTTTGCATATTTGAATAATAAGGAATGAACTATTTAGAGCGTTACCCTGAAATGGAGCAGTTTTTTTGTGCCTACTTCGGTCAGGACTTCGACCTGTTCGGAAACACCGTTTCAGAGATTGTTGAGTGTTATAAGAAAGGCTGTCCTCACAATTATGGAGATGTGATCCGCGAAATAGAGCTGTTCAGGAACGAGCACCCAAACGATCTGGCTACTGCCTTCGAGGAGAACTTTCTAAGCGCATTTACTCCCGAGCCGTGGGGCTACACCATCCTGTCGTTTCTTGACGAGGTAGAACGCCTCCTGCGCGAATAACCCACGTGTCATCCGGCGAGAGCAAGCAGTGCGCTACGTCCTCACGCTCGCCTCTAAGTCCCTAAGTCCCTAAGTCACCCCACCCACCGCCTCCCCACCACCGTCACTCCCCACGCACAGCGCCGCCAGCTTCCGATCGAGCAGATCATCCACCAGCGCCGCCGCGATATCGAGCGACGTCACCGACTGCAACCCGCGCCACGCCGCCACGCCATTGACTTCGAGCACCAGCGGTCGCGCCGCATCGTCGGGATTCGGAATCAGGTCGACGCCCGCATAGTCGAGCCCGAGCGCGGCGCTCGCCTGCACGGCGGTTTGCGCGAGCGCCGGCGTGAGTTCGGCCGGCTCGCAGCGCGCGCCCTGCGCGACGTTGTGAATCCAGCCCTTGCCGCCGCTGCGCCGCATCGCCGCGACCGCCCGGCCGCCGATCACCAGCACGCGCCAGTCGAAGCCGGGCCGCGCGCCGGCGACATAACGCTGCAAATACGCGACCTGCCGATACGGCGCCAGCGACGGCAGCGGCGCGAGCACCCCGCCGCCACGCGCGCCGAGGCGCTTGAGTCCATGCCCTTGCGAGCCGAACAGTGGCTTGAGCACGACCTGGCGGCCGGCGGCCGCCTCGCGCATCAGCACGCGCTGCGCGACCGCCGCCGATTCGACCGCCCAGGTGGCCGGCGTCGGCACCCCCGCGCGATGCAGCAGGAAACTCGTCATCGATTTGTCGACGCTGCGCTCGATCGCGCGCGCGTCGTTGTAGACCGGCACGCCCGATTCGCGCAGCGCGTGCAGGATGCCGAGCCGCAACGTGACCTGCTCGAAGGTGCCGCCGGCGATGCCGCGCACGAACACCGCGTCCGGCAACGTGTGACCGAAGCCCGGCACGACAAGTCCATGCGGCTGCCACGTGGTGTCGATACGGCAATCGGCGAGATCGACGCAGCGCGCATCGGCGCCGCGCGCGCGGAACGCCTTCTTCAGCCGGCCGGTGTGCCAGCCGGTTTCGTCGCTCATGATCGCGATGCGTACACCGGCGTGCATCGTCGCGTGCGGGATGGCGGGGGACGTCGGCGTCATCGCGCGTCGGGCCGGCCGCCCCACTGGTCCTGCAACAACGCGCCGTCGAGCCGGCCGCCGTGATACGTCGCGCCGCTTTCGAGGCTGCTGACCCACACCTCGGCGGGCGCGAACAGCGCGGGATCGATCTGGTAGAAGTCGAAATTGAACGACGTGAAGATGTCGGCGAACGGCCGGCCGTAGTCGCGCGAATTGGCGGCGGGCAGATCGTCGGCGAGGCCGCGCGCGACTTCGTCGTGCCGCACCGTCAGATGCACGCGGCCGCCGTAGAGGATAGCGTCGTTGGTGCGGCCCATCGCCTGGATGCCGTCCGGCGCGGGCGGCGGCAGCGGCGCCGAGCCGCTCGCTTCGATCACTTCATCGAGCGGCACGCCGAGCACGTGCACCTTGTGCAGCGCCACTTCGACGACCCGCGCGACCACCTGGACCGTGCCCGCGAGCGACTGCGTCGGCGTGACGATCAGCGTCAATTGATCCGGCGCGAGGCCGCAATCGTGCAGCACCTTGTCGATCACGACCTGCGGCGGCAGACGGTCGACTTCGAGCACCAGCGCGCCGCGTGCGTGGCGGTCGTGATAGTCGAGCTCGGTGAAGAGCGGCTCCTTGACCGCGAGCGCGCGCGCCGGGCCGGAGCCGAGCGAAAAGAACTTCTTGCCGCCGGTTTGCTCCTTGGTCGCCGCGAGGCTCCAGCCCGCGTACTGGCTGCCGAGGCAGGCCAGCACCGGTGAGGACGTGCTGACTTCGAGCATCGTCGGCCAGAGCGGCGCGGCGTCGAGGTTCGCGCGCAACGCGACGCGGCCGAGGCCGCCCATGCAGATGCGCGCGATCAGCACGCCCGCTTCGATACCGCCGCGCGCGGCGACGCCGGCATCGGCGATCACGGTGCCGGCCTCGGTACGCGTGATCGCGACGCCGAGGCGCGCCGCGTGGTCGACGAGTCGCGCGACGAGGCGCTCGCTCAGCGCGTTGACGCTCGGCGGCGCGTCGTACGCGTTGGCTGCGTTGGCCTCATGGGCCACATTGGCCGCGTGCGTGGCGGAAGTCTCAGGAGTGGGTGTGGAGGCAGACATGGTCGGGTTCTTCGCAGGTTTCGATTCGTTGCAGCACGCGCGCGTGCTGCGCGTCGAGCGCGGGCCGCACCGCGTCCAGCGACGCCGCGCGCACGAGCAGCGTGCAGACCGGTTGCCCGGCGTCGATGCGCGCGCCGGGCATCGGCACGTCGCGGCATTGCGGGTCGTGCAGGCACGCATCGGAAAACGCCGTCGACACGGTGAACGGCGCCGGCGCGAACAGCACCCGCTGGCCGGCTCGCCAGCGCGGCCGGCTGGCGAGCGCGAGACTCGCGGCCGACGGCGCGTGGCCATGGCGGCACGCGTCGAGATGACACGCGAGCAGGCCGGCCGGCCACGCATCGGGCGACGCGGTTTCATAAAGCGTCATCGTGGCCGATGGGCGCGCGTTGATTTCGAGCACGTCGAAGCTGTCGTCATCGGACAGGAAATCGCAGCTGTTCAGGCCGACGAGGCCGGTGTGCGCGCACACGGCGTCGAGTGCGTCCTGCACACGGGCGACGAGCGCGGGCGGCACGTCGAGCGGGCCGAGCGAGCCGGCATGCACGAAGCGCAACGTGCCGACCGTGCAGGTCAGTTGCTCGGCGAAACCGAGCAGGTAGGCGCGGCCGCGCGCGGCGATAAAGAGCGTCGACAGCGAGCGGCCGTGGCCGACGCGCTGGAAATAGCCGGGCGCGCAGACAGAAGACGCGGAAACGGGTACATCGGCGGCCGCGCGAATATGCGTGCCGCCGCAGCCGTCCGCGAGTTTGAAGAGCCAATCTTGCGGCTGCTCGGGCCGTTCGAACGACACCGCCGGATGCGCGATCCCCAACGCATCGAGTAGCGCGAAGAAGCGTCGCGGCTCGCGCACGGCGGCGAGCGCCGCCGCATCGTTGCCGAGAAAGCGCGGCAGGCCCGATTCGCGGCTCAACTGCGCGAGCAGCGGTTCGAGCCCGCTGCCGCCGACCCAGCCGAGCAGGCCTGGCAGCCGCGCGAGTCGAGTGAGCGCATCGACCAGCCGCGCGCGATCGATCTCCAGCGCGCCGCTGCCGTCGCTACCGTCACCGTCGTGGGCGCCGATATCGAACCACAGCTCGGCGGCCTCGCGCGTATCGCGATCGCCGAAGGTGTCGAGCGCGGCGACGTGCAGGCCCGCGCGCGCGGCCGACTGCGCGAGCAGTCGCGCGGACAGTCCCGCGACCGCGACGAACGGCGCGGGCGTGGGCGGCCGATGCGCTTTCATGACGGCGTTCAGCCGAGACCGGCCGCGACCGCGCGGGCCTCTTCGTACGCCTCCGGGAAGCCGAGGTAGACCGGCTTGCCGCCCGTGCGCATGCGCATGAACAGGCGGTGCTCGACCTGATACTTGACGTTGCCGATCGCCAGCGCGCCGATGCCGACCGCGCCCGCGTTCGGCACGCCGTCGATCGGCTTGCCGTCGTTCATCACGTTGACGCCGGCGATACCTTCCGGCGGCACCGCGTTGACGTCGGCGGCGACCAGCAGGCGCTTCGCGAACGCAAGATCGGCGCTGCTGATCACCTGCACGCCGGCAATCGCGGTGGCGAGCACGATCTCCGCTTCGGCGAGCGCCACGCGCAGCGCGGCCGACGTGGTAGTGCCGATGCCGTTGATGACGATGCCGAAGCGCTGGTTCAGTTCGGTCGCGACCTGACGCGCGCGGGCTTCGTCGTGATGGCTCGCGATCGTCACGTCGGCGCCGCGCGACGCCGCGATCGCCGCGGCGATGCGGCCGACCGCGCCGGTGCCGCCGAGAATCAGCACGCGCTTGCCGCCGAGTTCCATGCCGTGCTGCTTGCCCAGATGCCGCTCGACCAGCGCGACGAGCGCGGCCGCGGTCGTGTACGAGCCGCTCGGATCGGCGAACACGGGGACTTCGAACGGCGGCACCATCGCGCGGCGGGCGCTGTCGAGCATGTCGGCGGCCAGCATCACGTCGCGTCCGCCGATGAAGATGCCGGTGCGCGACACGCCTTTGGGCCCGCGCGAAAAGATCGCGTCCTGGGTCAGGTTCGTGACCATCCCGGCTTGGACGTCGCAATACGGCACGATCACCTGGTAGCCCGCGTCGGCGGCCATGTTGACGTCGAACGGACTCATCTGCGGAGTGGCCGTGAACATGTGCAGGATGTAGGGCCTTTCAATGGTTTCTGACATGGCTGGGGCTCGTTTCAGTGGCAATCTCGGGAACGGCGGAGGCGACGCAATGCAGCACAATGCAACGCGATGCCGCCACGCGCGGCGCACGCGCTGCGGGTAGCGGCCGGAGCGCGGCCGCGCGTCATGCGGCGTCGCTGCGCGGCGCGCGCGCTTCGGCGTTGCGGATCGTCGCGCCGCTATTGCGACCCGCGACCACGCTGCATTCGATATGCGGCAAGCTCTGCGCGGCCGCGCGCGCGGTGGCGAGCGCGCTGTCGGCCTCGCGCGCGCTCGCGAGCACCGCGAAGCCGGTCGGCCCCCACGAGGTCTGACCGATGCCGGCGGTGCGCTCGGCGGCGACCGCGCGCAGCACGTGCTCGACGTCCGGGCTCGCGAACACGCCGCCTTGCGCGCTCGCGAAGTATTCGCCGATGGTCTGCTGCATCTCGGTGAGGCCGTGCGCGAACGGCGCGAAGTTGTGCTCGGCGGCGCCGGGCAGAATCTGCATCAGCACCAGATGGCACAGATGCGCGGCGAGCCGCTGCGGGAACGGCGCGAGCGACGCCAGCGCACGCCGTTCCTCGGCGCCGTGCAGACCTTCGATGCGCGTATCGCTGACGAGCAGCACGCGCCATTGCTCGGGAAACGGCTGGCGCGCGAGCAGCGGCGGCGCGCTCTGGCGCAGATCGCCGGGCGGGCCGCCGTCGAGCAGCAGGCCGCCGCAATCGAAGCCGAGAATGCCGATGCCGGAACGCGCGCCGCGCCCGAGCACGGCGGCGATTTCGGCGCTCGTCGCCGGCTGGCCGACGAGGCGCGCGAAGGCGGTGCCGACCGCGAGCGCGAGTTGCGTACCGGAGCCGAGGCCGGTGTGGGCGCGCGGCGCGTGGACCACGTCGATGGCGAGCGTCGCCGGACCGTAGGCCGCTTGCAGACGCGCGAGACACAGCGCGATGCGCTCGCGCTCGGCGTCGGTCACCGCGCCGTCGATCCGTTCGCGCTCGGCGAGGCACGCGTCGACGCGCGTCCCGTGCGCGTCGATCACGAGGCCGAGGCTGCCGAACGCGCGTCCGAGCGACGCGTTCGGGTCGAGAAAACCCAGGTGCAGACGCGCGGGCGCATCGACGGTGATCGGCTCGCGAGGCTGGAGGCGGCGAAGCTGAAGCGGCATCTCGAGTGTCCTTGGGTGAGTCCTCAGGGTTTCTTCGGTGTTCCTGCGGGTGGGCGCGACGAATGGGTTCCCGCCTGGCATGATGCGAGCTCGGCGACATGCGCGTGGGCGACATACGTATTTGTGACAACCTGCGCAGCGACGCAGCGCGTCCGCTCGCGGCGATGCGCCGGGCGAGTTCAAGCAGAAGCCGTACCAACGCGCGTGAAAGGGCCGCCGATGCGGTGTTCGGGCGGCTCGTGCCTGGTGTGGAGGGGGGCGCGCCACATTGCGCGGCACATCGCCCCGCGCGTAGTTGCGTGCTCGCGCGGACGCTATGTGACGCGGAAGGTGCACTGTGTCACCCGCTGTTGCATCCGGCGGGCGGGCGCTGTGCGTTGCCGCCGGCGGGTCGTTCGTGTTTCGTTGGCGCGTCGTGGCGTTGCCACGTTGCCGCGCGACCGGGCGAATCGATGCGCGGCTAAGCGGCCAAGCAGCCAGGCAGTTGATCTCGGCGCGCCCTCAACTCCCGTCGGCAGGTTTCGGCGCGTCGTACTTGATATAGCGGAAGCGCTGGTCGTCGGCCGGTGTGCCTTCGAGCGGCCCGCCTTCGAGCCCAGGTTGCCACTGGATCACCGACTCGATCTTGCCGGCGAGCGCGAAGTCCTTGTCGGTGATGCCCTTCGCGCTGTGGGTTTTGAGCTTCACGATCACGAACGCGTAGGAGACCGTCAGATCCGGGTGATGCCACGCGGCCTCCGCCAGATGGCCGATCGTGTTGACCACCATCAGCGTGCCTTTCCAGCTCTCGGTGCGGTATTTGCGCCGCAGCCAGCCGTCCTCGACATACCAGTGCTGCAACGGACCGACGAGGCGTTGCCGGATCTCGTCGTCGGAATAGACCTGCTCGGTGTTGCTCATGGCGGGGGCTCCTAGAAGGCGCGAATCGTTCGTCGAACGAAGCACTGCCGCAGGTAGCGTGCCCATGCTGCGGCGCACGATTCGCAAAGGACACGTTTCGTATCACGGAAGTGACACAGTATGTGCCGCTCGCCGTGACGAACCAGTTCAAGGTTGCCACATCGCGCCGCGTCGCGTGCGACATGCGGGCGGCGCGCGTCGGCCTTTAGACGGACGCACCTCTTGCGGCGCGGCCCGCGCGAGTCGCGTGTTTCGACGCGTTCGCGCTGGCCGGCATGGAATATGCGTTTGCCGTTCATGCGTCGCGAAGCCCGACATCGAATCGGGATAGCACGTTAATCGTTACCTGTACTCGAGAAGGCGCGCACGATGCGACGAGGTAGCGTGGGTCATTCGTGAGTTGAACAGCAGGACAATTCTGGAGGAGACATGAACTTACGCACTGTGGTTCTTGGGCTCGCGATCCTCGCATCGGCAGGCTTTTGCTCGCTGGCTGCACAGGCTGATTCGCAGCTCGATGGACTGATGAAGAACCCCGCCAACTGGGCGGCCCAGGCAGGCGACTATGCGAATCACCGCTATAGCCCGCTCAAACAGATCAACGAGAACAACGTCGGCAAACTCCAGGTCGCCTGGACCATGTCGACGGGCGTGCTGCGCGGTCACGAAGGCTCGCCGCTCGTGATCGGCGACACGATGTACATCCATTCACCGTTCCCGAACAAGGTGATTGCGATCAACCTGAAGGACCAGACCTTCATCTGGCAGTACCAGCCGAAACAGGACGACCAGGTCGTCTCCGTGATGTGTTGCGATACCGTCAACCGCGGTCTCGCGTATGGCGACGGCAAGATCTTCCTGCAACAGGCCGACACCAAGCTGGTCGCGCTGAACGCGAAGACCGGCGACGTGGTGTGGACCGCGCAGAACGGCAATCCGAAAGCGGGTGAAACCAACACCAACGCGCCGCACGTATTCGGCGACAAGGTGCTGACCGGCATCTCGGGCGGCGAGTTCGGCGTGCGCGGCCGGCTGATCGCGTACGACATCAAGACCGGCAAACCGGCCTGGACCGCGTACAGCACCGGTCCCGACAACGAGATGCTGCTCGATCCGCAAAAGACCATGACGTATACCGACGGCAAGATGGTGCCGGTGGGCGCGGACTCGTCGCTGAAATCGTGGAAGGGCGATCAGTGGAAGCTCGGCGGCGGCACCACGTGGGGCTGGTATGCGTGGGATCCAAAGCTGAACCTTGTCTACTACGGTACCGGCAATCCGGGCACATGGAACCCGACGCAACGTCCGGGCGACAACAAATGGTCGATGTCGATCTTCGCGCGCGACCTGAATACCGGCAAGGCTCGCTGGGTCTATCAGATGACGCCGCACGACGAATGGGATTATGACGGCGTCAACGAAATGATCCTGTCCGATCTGACCATGGACGGCAAGAAAGTCCCTGCGATCGTCCACCTCGACCGTAACGGTTTCGGCTATACGCTCAATCGTGAAACCGGCCAGCTGCTGGTCGCGCAGAAGTACGACCCGGCGGTGAACTGGGCCGATCGCGTCGATCTGCAAAGCGGCCTGCCGATTCGTAATGCGGCGTATTCGACCCAGGCGGCCGGTTCCGATCACAACGTGAAGGGCATCTGCCCTGCGGCGCTCGGTTCGAAGGACCAGCAACCGGCCGCGTTCGATCCGAACACGAGTATGTTCCTCGTGCCGACCAACCACGTTTGTATGGATTACGAACCGTTCGATGTCGACTACGTGTCGGGCCAGCCGTATGTCGGCGCGACGCTGTCGATGTATCCGGGCCCGAACGAGAACAACGCGATGGGCAACTTTATCGCGTGGGATGCGAGCAAGGGCAAGATCGTCTACTCGAAGCCGGAGAAGTTCTCGGTGTGGTCGGGTGTGTTGGCCACTGGCGGCGGCATTGCGTTCTACGGCACGCTCGAAGGCTACCTGAAGGCGGTTCGCATCAAGGACGGCAAGGAACTGTGGCGCTTCAAGACGCCGTCGGGAATTATCGGCAACGTCTTTACCTATGAGTACCAGGGCAAGCAGTACGTCGGCGTGTATTCGGGCATCGGCGGCTGGGCCGGCATCGGCATGGCGGCCGGGCTGGAAAAGTCGAACGAAGGTCTGGGCGCGGTCGGCGGCTATCGTGAGCTCGCGAAGTACACGGCGCTCGGCGGCACGCTGTTCGTGTTCGCGATCCCCAATGAAAAGAGCTGATGTGATGGCCGCATGAGCGGCCGGCCGGTGCGTCCTTCCCCTGTGCGCGCCGGCCGTGCCGTTCACCCCGCAGTACCCGTAGTCAGTCAACGCGCGCGCCGCCGATGCATTCGTGAAGCGCATCGACGGCGCGCGCCCATCGAGTAGAGAAGGAGACATGTGCATGAAAGGCCGATCAATCCTGTTGCTCGCGGCAGTACCCGCAGCACTCGTCCTGTTACCCGTCGCGTACGCGCAGAACAATCCCTCGATTGCGCAGGTCGCGTACAAGGTGGTCGACGGCAGCAAGGTCGACAGTAATACGCTGCAGGGATGGAAGACGTGGCGCGCGCTCGCTTGCGAACGCTGCCATGGCGCGCAACAGCAGGGTATGGTCGGACCGTCGCTGATCGACGCGTTCAAGACGCTCGACAAGACCGAGTTTCATCGCACGGTGTTTGGCGGACGGGTCGAGAAGGGCATGCCCGATTTCAGCTCGAGCCAGATGATGCAGAAGAACTGGGAAAACCTGTATGCGTATCTGAAAGGGCGCTCCGATGGTCAGATCAAGCCGGGCGATCTGCAGGCCATCGATGCTAAATAGCGCTGGTGCAGTCATTCCTTCGGAGGCTCACGATGCGTGATAAGCGAAGCATGTCCGTGCATGTCACCGTTATCGCCGCCGCGCTTTGCGGCGCGGCGTTAGCGAGTGCGGCGGTCCGGGCCGACGGCCCGGAGTTGCCCAATAACGATGGCGCGGACGGCGTGCTCAGAGTATGTGCGGACCCGAACAACATGCCGTTGTCGAACGACAAGGGCGAGGGCTACGAAAACCGTATCGCCAGCCAGATGGCGAGCGACTTCGGCTACAAGCTCGAATACACGTATTTCCCGCAGCGCATGGGCTTCGTGCGCCATACGTTGCGCGAGAAGGCCGAGGGCAGCGAGCGCTTCAAGTGCGATCTGATCATCGGCGTGCCGAAGGGCTACGACATGACGTCGACCACGCAGGCGTATCTGCGCTCGACCTATGCGATGGTGCTGCCGAACCGGCCCGAGTTCGCCAGCATCAAGACCCCCGACGATCTGCTCAAGCTGCCGCCCGACCAGTTGCACAAGCTGCGCTTCGGGATCTTCTCGCAGACCCCGGCGGTGGACTGGCTGCTCGGCCATAACCTGATCGACCAGGCGGTGTCGTATCGCGTGCAAAGTGGCGATCCGGCGCAATACCCGGGGCAGATGATCGAACAGGATCTGAGCGCCGGCAACGTCGACGTGGTGTTCCTGTGGGGGCCGATCGCCGGCTACTTCGCCAAACGCGCCGGCGATTCGGTGCGGCTCGTGCCGTTCCCCGCGCAGCCCGGCATCCGTTTCGACTACACGATCTCGATGGGCGTGCGTTACGGCGAGAAGGCCTGGAAGGACAAGGTGGATCAATGGATCGGCGCGAATCACGACAAGATCGACGGCATTCTCGCGACCTATCAGGTGCCGATGCTCAAACCGGTCGACGTGCCGAAGCCCGGCGAAACGCCGCAATGACGGCGGCGCGAGGCGGCTGGCTTCGCGCGGCGGCCGCCGCGCTGACGTGGACGGTCTGCGCGCTGTGCGTGCTGCCCGCCGCCGCGCGCGCGGCAAGCGATGCGAGCGGTGGTGCTGTCGCTGGTGCGAGCGCGCCCGGCACCGGCGACATCACGGCGGCCGAGCGGCTGATCTTTCTCACCGATCATCTGCACGGCGTGGCCGCGCAGACCGAACTCGACTACGCGCTGATCGATTCCGCGCAGCCGTCGCGCAGCGCCGACACCGTCAAGGTGCTGGTGGTGAGCCCGGACAACGCGAAGACCGATGCCCAGGTGTCGGACCATAGCGGCAGTGTGCCGTTGCCGGTCGGTGGGCTGCAGTGCAATCCGGCGATCATCTATTTTCTCGAGCACGACATCGCGGAGATGCAGGGACTCACCGGCGGTCAGCGCCGCTATTTCCAGCAGCGTCTGCGGCTCGCGCTCGCCGCGGGGCCGCAGGTCGAGAGCGTGTCGAGCGAGGTCGGCGGCAAACCGGTCAACGCGCGGCGCATCGTCGTGCAGCCTTATCTGAACGATCCGAACGCGGCGCGCTTCGCGCAATACACGGCCAAGCGCTACACCTTCGTGCTCGCCGACGGCGTGCCCGGCCAGATCGTGCAGATCCGCACCGACGTACCGGGCCCGAACAACGACTTCGCGCATCCGGCGCATACGGAGACGCTGAGCTTCCAGTCGGTGCTGCACAAGCTGCCGTCGGGCAAGGCGCCGACGAAGCCGTCGAATGCGCCGCGGGCGAGCCGCTGACGGGCTCGGGCGGAGGCATCGTCGAGTCGGCGAGTTGCGGTGTCGCCCGGTCGCCGGCATGCGCGGCAGCCGTTAAGTCGCACGGTCGCGGGCCGATGGATCGCCCGCGCGTCGGGCCGCGCGGGAGTTCGCCGCCGCTGATCGGCTGATTCGCGAGGCCATTGAACGCACGCGCCGCGCGCAGTCTTCTCGGGCAGCACGCCGCGCGGGCCCGGCATCCCCCACTTCGTTTCACTTCGCATGGAGCGCCTGCATGTTGATCGATACCAACGACTACACCCCCAAGCTGATGGAAGCCATCGGCAAGCTCGGCGCCGCCGCGCCGGCCACACTCGCGGGCTTTCAGGCGCTCGACGGCGCCGCTGCCAAAGGCGGCAAGCTCGACGCGAAGACGCGCGAGCTGATCGCGCTCGCGGTCGCGGTCACCACGCGTTGCGACGGCTGCATCGCCGTGCATAGCGCGGCCGCCGTGAAGGCGGGTGCGAGCCGCGAGGAAGTGGCGGAGGCGTTGTCGGTGGCGATCGCGCTGAACGCGGGCGCGGCGCTCGTCTATTCCGCACGCGCGCTCGATGCGTTCGGCCAGCAAAGCGGCTAGTTCCAATGCAGAACGAGCGCCAGGGGGCGAACCGCATCAAGCTGAATTTCGTTCGCACGCTGACGCTGCGGCAGTTGCAGATTTTCGTGGTGGCGAGCCGCTACACGAGTTTCGCGCGCGCGGCGGAGGAGCTGCATCTGACGCAGCCGGCGGTGTCGATGCAGATTCATCAACTCGAGGACGCGGTCGGGTTGAAGCTGTTCGAGCGCATCGCGCGCAAGCTCACGCTGACCGAGGCGGGCGAGGTGCTGACCCATCACGCGAGCCGCATTCTCGGCGAGATCAAGGACACCGAGGACGCGATGATGTCGCTGAAGCAGGCGGACAGCGGCTCGATCAACGTCGGCATCGTCAGTTCTGCGACCTATTTCGCGCCGAAGCTGCTGGCGATGTATTCGCATCTGTACCCGAAGGTCGATATCCATTTCTCGGTCGGCAATCGCGACGCGCTGCTGCGGCTGTTGCAGGACAACGCGATCGATCTCGCGATCATGGGACGCCCGCCGCCGGAACTCGACACCACCGCCGAGCCGCTCGCGAGTCATCCGCAAGTGCTGATCGCACCGCTCGATCATCCGCTGAGCGGCGCGCGCCGCTTCGATCTGCAGGAGCTGCGCGGCGACACCTTCCTGTTGCGCGAACCGGGTTCGGGCACGCGCATGGCCGCCGAGACGATGTTTCGGCAGCATCTGTTCACGCCCGCGAAGACTGTCACGCTCGGCAGCAACGAGACCATCAAGCAGGCGGTGATGGCGGGCATGGGCGTGAGCCTGATTTCGCTGCATACGCTGCAGCTGGAATTGCGCACTGGCGAGATCGCGTTGCTCGACGTGAACGGCACGCCGATCGAACGCACGTGGCAGATCGTGCATTTGCGCTCGAAGCAGCTGTCGCCGACCAGCACGATGTTCCGGCAGTTTCTGCTGGAGCACGCGGCGTTGCATCTGGAGCAGGAATATGCGGCGTTTACGGGCCGCCTCGGTAAGGTGGCGGTGAGCGCGGAGTGATAGGGCGATGAGCGGGTTGCGTGAGGGCTTATTCGATCGGGACGGGGTGGCGACAAGGACCACGCATGGGTCTGTGCGATGGATTGCGCAGCGGACTGTGCATCGGCTCGGGCGTTGCGCGCTGGTGCTGTGCGTGACCGTGAGCATAAGCATGAGCATGAGCATGAGCGGTTCTCGGGCGTTCGGCATCGCGGCGGCGCGGGCCGAAGCGGTGCCGGCCGCTGTCTCCATCGCGGTGATGAACTGCGGATTGATCGACGACAACGCCGCCTACAACGATGCCGACACCAACCGTCAGCAGGCCGCGCGCATCGTCAAGGTCAGCGATACGGTGCGCGCGCAACTGGATGCGAGCGGGCGCTATCGCGTCGCCGACAATAGCCACGCGGCCGAGTTGATCGCAAAGCTCGGCGCTGGCCAGGACCTCACCACCTGCGATGGCTGCGCACGCCAGGTCGGCCGCGCGCTCGGCGTCGAGCAGGTCGGCGTGTGCTGGGTGCAGAAGGTCAGCAACCTGATTCTGAATCTGAACCTGCGCGTCGAGGACGTGGCGAGCGGCAGGATGCTGTTTCAGCGCTCGGTCGATATTCGCGGTAATACCGATCTGTCGTGGCAGCGCGGCGCGACCGCGCTGGTCGGTTTGCTGGTGCACGACGACGCGAAGGCAGTCACACACACCCATTCGAACAACGCGAACACTCCCACGAACCCCGCCACGAACGCGCCGACTTCCGCCAGCACCGCACGTTGACCACGCCAGCGAGCCTCGACACCACGCCCGCTTCCACCGCGACACACCCTCCGCCGATGGCACAGTCTGTACCCGGATCTCGTGACAGGATGCCAACGCGCCACGCTCGCGCGAGCCCCGCACGCTCGTTCGCCTGACCGGCATAAAGCGTGCTTGAGCAGAACGCTGGCGAATCAGAAGCGCGTCGACGGGCGAGCGGCGCGCAACCCAGGCCACGGCCAGCGAAGGGGAACGCAGCGATGGTGTCAGACGAACAGCTTCAGGACTGGCGGGCTCACGCGGAGCAGATCGAAACCGAAGTCGCGAAGGTCGTGGTCGGCCAGCGGCAGACCCTGAGGCTCATCAACATCGCGTTGTTCGCCCGTGGCCACGTGTTGCTCGAAGGTGGCGTCGGGGTCGGCAAGACCACCGTGTTGCGCGCGTTCGCGCATGTGGTCGGCGGCGACTTCGAGCGCGTCGAAGGCACCATCGATCTGATGCCGGGCGACCTCGTCTATCACACCTACGTCGATGCCGACGGCAAACCGCGTATCGAGCCGGGCCCGCTGCTGCGCCACGGCGAGCAGTTGACCACCTTCTTCTTCAACGAAATCAATCGCGCGCGTCCGCAGGTGCAATCGCTGCTGCTGCGCGCGATGGCCGAGCGGTCGGTGTCGGCGTTCGGCCGTGAGTACCGCTTCCCGCACATGACCGTGTTCGCCGACCGCAACAAGGTCGAGAAGGAAGAGACCTTCGAGCTGGCATCGGCGGCGCGCGACCGGTTTCTGTTCGAACTGAACATGCCGACGCCCGACGAGACCGACGCGCGTCGCGCATTGGTGTTCGACACACGCTTTCACGACGTCGACAGTCTGCTCGCGCAACTGACGGCGTCGATCGTGCCGTGGGAACAGCTGAACCGGATCGGCGCGGCGATCCAGCAGAGCGTGCAGGCGAGCGAGGCGATCGAGCGTTATGTGCTCGACATCTGGCAGGCGACCGAAACGCCGGCGCGCTTCGGCATCGCGCTCGACGGCGTCGACATGCAACAACTGATTCTCGCCGGCGCGAGTCCGCGCGGCATGAGCGCGCTGCTGCGGGCCGCGCGCGTGGTCGCGTGGCTCGCGGGTCGCTCGCATCTGCTGCCGGAGGACGTTCATGAAGTGCTGCTGCCGGCGCTTGGGCATCGGGTGTTCTTCACGCCGATCTACGAGTTGCGTCGCCAGGAACTGGCCGAAGCGCTGATCGCGCAGGTCGTGGGCCAGGTCGCTGTGCCGCGATGAACGCCCGCGCGCGCTGAACCATCATGAACGGCATCGCGGAATTTCACTACCGTTTGCCGACGCGTGCCGGCGGCGCGCGGCCCGGCTCGCATCCCGGCGCGAGCTTCGGCTCGGGCCAGCAGTTCGCGATGCACGGTCGCCTGTTCGACTACCCGGACCCGCGTCGCCTCGATCTGCGCGCGAGCCTGCGCGCGGCGCGCTCCGAGTGGCTGGTGCGGGTCAACCTGCAGCGCGTCGCGATCCAGGTGATCGTGATCGTCGATGTGTCGGCGTCGATGCAGTTCGGCAGCCTGCGAAGCAAGCTGCAGGTCGCCGCCGATTTCGTCGAAGCGCTTGGCTACAGCACGTTTCGTGTCGGCGACCGGCTCGGCATGCAAGCCTTCGACAGCGGCGAGCGCGACGATCTGTTCATGCCGCCGCGCACGGGTCGCGGCACTGGCAATCTGCTCGCGACGATGCTGCGCGACTGCACGAGTCACGCAGCCGGACGCGGCGCGGTGGCGGGCTTGCGGCACTGCGTGAACCGCGTTGCCGGCCGCCAGGCGCTGGTGTTCATCGTGTCCGACTTCCACTGGCCGCTCGCGCAGTTGCCGCCGGTGCTCGACATGCTGGTGCACGCATGTGTGGTGCCGATGGTCGTGTGGGACGAGGCGGAGATCGCGCCGCCGCGTCGCGCGCCGTTGCTGGCCGTCAGCGATGCGGAGTCCGGCGAGGAGCGTCGGCTGTGGTTGAGCCGCGATATGCGCGAGCGTTGGCGCGAGGGCGTCGTGCAACGCCGCGCCGAACTCGCGACGGTGTTCGGCGCGCGCGGCATGGAGCCGTTTTACGTTGAAGGCGCGTTCGATCCGCAAGCGCTGTCGCGTTACTTTCTGGAGATGACGGCATGAGCGCGCGCGGGTGGAAGAAGGGCCTCGTGCGTCGTGGTGCTCGGGCGCGAGTGAAGGGTATGACGCGCATGCAAAGATTGGCCCGTCGGCTGGGCGCGCTGCTGCTCGGTCTCGCGTGTGGCGTGGGGATGGTGGGCGTGGCGGAAGCGGCTGATGCGGCGAGCGCGGCCGGCGGCACCAGCAGCGACGCGGCGACCAGCGTGCCCGCCACGGTGCAGGAGCCGCGCGCATTCGGCTACGTGCTCGGCGACGTGCTGACGCAACGCGTGCTGCTGCAGGCGAACGGCAGGAGCGTCGGCGCGGTCGAGCCGCCGTCGATCGGCCGCACCGGCCTGTGGCTCGAACGCCGGCCGGCGTCGCTCGAAACCGATACCGACGGCCGCACGTGGATGGTGATCGGCTATCAGGTCGTCAACGCGCCGCAGACGCTCACGCAGATCGCGCTACCCGCGATAACGCTGATTTCGGCGAGCGGCACCCAATTGCAGATCGCCGAATGGCCGGCGAGCATCGGACCGCTGACGCCGCCGAGCGCGTTCGCCGCCGGCGATCTGACGTCGCTACGGCCGGACCGCGCGGCGCCGTTGCTGCCGACGGCCGGTCTGCGTCGGCAGATCGCGTGGGCGTTCGGTCTGCTGCTCGCGACGCTGCTGGGCTGGGCCGGCTGGTGGGGGTGGCGCAACCGGCGCGAGTCGGCGCGACTGCCGTTCGCGCGCGCGTGGCGGCAGATGCAGCGCGTGCCGGACCCGCAGGCGGCGGCCTCGAGCGATGCGTGGTTCTGCCTGCATCGCGCGCTCAACGAAACCGCCGGACAGGTCGTGCACGCGGGCTCGCTGCCGGCGCTGCTCGCGCGCGCGCCGCATCTGCAACCGCTGCGCGCGCAGCTCGAACATTTCTACCAGGTGTCGGCGGCGCGCTTTTTCGAACCCGCTTCGCAGGTCGGCGCCTTTCCGTTGCAGGCGCTGTGCCGCGCGCTGTATCGCGCCGAACGGCGTCACCAGCGATGACCACGCGTTTCGACTTCGCGTTGCCGTGGCTGCTGATCCTGCTGCCGCTCGCGGTGCTGCCGTTGCTGCGGCGGCGCAGCGATACGCTGGTGTTCGCGAGCGTCGCGTGGCTGCCGACCGATCACGTCGGCCGCTGGGTCGGCTGGCTCGAACGCGGTTGCGCGACGCTTGCGATCGCGTCGCTGGTGGTGGGGCTCGCGCAGCCGGGCCGCTCGCAACTGCAGGTGCTGCGCACCGGTAGCGGCGCGCAGATCCTGATCCTGATGGACCGCAGCGCAAGCATGGACGAACCGATGGGCAGCAAGGGCGTCGAGGCGCCGCGCGGCGAGTCGAAGAACAAGGTGGCGCGCGCCGCGCTGACGCGCTTCGTCGAGCTGCGGCCCAACGACCGGCTCGCGCTGATGATGTTCGGCACGAGCCCCGTGCTGGCGATGCCGTTCACGTACAACCATCGCGTGATCGACGCGGCGGTCGCGGCGACGGCGATCGGCCGCGGCATGCCCGACACGCAGCTCGATCGCGGCATGCTCGCCGCGCTCGCGCAGTTCGACGGCCGGCCGTCGTCGGGCAAACGCGCGATCGTGCTGGTGTCCGACGGCGGCGCGCGGCTCGACGAGGCGGTGCAGAAACGCATCCGCGAGGGCTTGCAGCGCGAGCGCATCGCGCTTTACTTCATCTATCTGCGCAGCAGCGTCTACAGCCCCGATCTGAACGCGACGCCACCGGGCGGTGCAACCTCGGCCGAAGCGGAGCTTCATCGCTTCTTTCTGACGCTCGGCACGCCGTACCGGCTGTTTCAGGCCGAGGACGCGAAGGGGATGATGGCGGCCATCGCGGAGATCAACCGGCAGCAGAACGCGCCGACCACGTTCATCGAGCATCTGCCGCGCCAGGACCTGAGCCTGTATTGCTTCGCGCTCGCGTTGCTGGGCTCGGCGCTGCTCGTGCTAT
The DNA here is from genome assembly GCF_012927125.1 of Paraburkholderia antibiotica. Lineage (GTDB taxonomy): Bacteria > Pseudomonadota > Gammaproteobacteria > Burkholderiales > Burkholderiaceae > Paraburkholderia > Paraburkholderia antibiotica. The sequence goes on along the minus strand of NZ_JABBFZ010000002.1, from coordinate 495,733 downwards.
TGCATACGTTGCAGGTCAGGAGCTGGGCATGAAGCGCACGCTGATTCACGCGATGTTCGGAAGCGTCGCCGTCTGTTGCGCGGTGTGGGCCGCGTATGGCTGGACGCGTCTTCAGCACGTGGAGCGGGTCAACGCGGCGGTGGCGGCGGCGAATATGCCGGGCGGCGACTCGCGTGCTGATTCTCACGCCGATCCGCGAGAACATGCCGGGCTCGACGACGCGCGGCAGGTTCAGCTCGCGCGCGCGATGGCGCTGTCGAAAGCGGGCGCCTACGAGCAGGCCGCGCGGCTCTATAACGGCCTGTTCCACGAAGGCGTGCCGCTCGACGACGTCGGCCGCGCGGCGCTGTTCGATCTCGGCAATCTGTATCTGCGCCAGGGCAGCAGCGACGGCACCGCGCATGCGCTGCGATCGCTCGTGATGGTCGGCGAGGCGAAGGCGCGCTACCGGCTGGTGCTGCGCGCCGCGCCCGACGACTGGGACGCGCGCTACAACCTCGAGCGCGCGCTGTGGCTCGCGCCGGAAACCGGCGCCGCGTCCGACCGGCCCGACGTGAAGGAGCAGCACAACATCAAGCTGCGGGATCCACAAAGCCAGGATCTGCCATGAGCGGCGCGACGCCCGAACGCGGCTTCGCGAGGGTGCGCCCGTGGCTGACGCCGCTCGCGCTCGTCGCGTTGATCGCGGCGCTCGCACTGCCGGATGCGACGCTGCCGCGCGATACCTTCGACTACATCGTTTCGTTCGACATCACGCAGAGCATGGACGTCGAGGACGTGATGCTCGACGGCCAGCCGGTCAGCCGGCTGAAGTTCGCCCAGACGGCGATGCGCGATGCGCTCGGCCGGTTGCCGTGCGGTTCGAAGGTGGGCTGGAGCATCTTCACCGGGCAACAGACGCTGCTGTTGCTGGCGCCCGTCGAAGTGTGCGGCAATTACGATGCGCTGCTGGCGTCGCTCGATGGGATCGACGGCCGCATGCGCTGGACCAACTGGAGCCGGATTGCCGAGGGCGGCGTCTACTCGGCGGTGCGCGTTGCACAGAGCGTCGGCGATGGCGCGGCTATCGCGTTCGTCACCGACGGCCAGGAGGCGCCGCCGGTCGCGGCCTCGCGCGCGCTGATGCCGGACATCAACGCGGCGCGGATCAAGGGCTGGCTGATCGGCGTGGGCGGCGACCAGCTCGCCGCGATTCCGAAGTCCGACGCCGACGGCCACCGGCTCGGCTACTGGCAGGCCGACGACGTGATCCAGATCCCCACCAAGCCGGGGCTCAAGGTGCAGGAGCCGACGCACGAGGAGCTGTCCTCGTTGCGCGGCGAGTATCTGGCGTCGGTGGCATCGCAAACGGCGCTGAGCTATCGGCGTCTCGTGGCCGCGACCACGATGGGCGACGCGCTGCTGGATGCGCGTTTCGCGCGGCGCGAACCGGTGCCGACCGATTTGCGCTGGGGGCCCGCGCTGCTCGCGTTGATCCTGCTCGTCGTGCGTTTCATGCCCGATCGTGCGTGGGCGTGGTTGCGCGCTTGCCCGCAACGCATTCGAACGGTCGTTTGGCGGCGCGCGAGGATTGCGGGTGACGGCCGCGCGCAGGCGCAATGAAACCGGTCGAATGAAACCCTTAGATAGAAGACGTTGACTCTGCAACGATCGCGGAGAGCGGCGTGCAAGACTTGCCGGTCCTGTGCGACTCGAACGATATCGCCGCCGGTGCGCGCCGGTCATTTATGCGCTGGCAGCGCTTTCACCTCGCGTCGTCCGGCCGACGCACTCGCCGCGATATGCCCGATACCTCACACTTTGACCTACCGCTGCGCAATTGACTGACTACAATGGGTGAATGCCGACTCGGCGGCAGGGCGGCCGGTTCACACTGAACGGTTAGTCATGTGACGTTTCAATTCCTTCACGGGAGGCATGCATGACGTGCCCGAACGAGAGGATTGTCGCAGCGATATTCTTCGTGCTGAGCGGCTCCGCGGTCGCGGGCGGCCTGGCCGGTGATGCGCCCGCGCCGATGATAGTCGCGAACATCGTCGCGTTGCCCGTCGAAGTGGTGCCGCCTATTCCCGAACCGCAGCGCTATTTTCAGCAGCAGCGCTATGCGATGGAGTATCAGTCGATCCAGGACAAGCCGTTCTATGCGCAAATCGAGAACTTCTATAGCGCGGACGTGACGCACGACGTGCGGCTGGGCGGCGCGAAGGCGTTGGCATCGTCGGGGCCGCAGTTCGCGCCGGTGTTCGAGAGCGAGGCCGCGGTTGGCGACGCGCAGCACACCGTCAATCCTCTTCGCCTGAGCGCGGCGACGGGGCTGCAATTGTCGATCGTGCAGATGAACGGCTCGACGTTGTCGATCGGCTCGTCGCCGCAGCGACGACTCTCGCTGACGATCGACGACTGGGTTTTCTCCGGCACCGCGCGCGTGGCGATTCTTCATTCGCACGATACGGGCGCGACGTTGATCGTGCGGCACGGGTTCTGAGGTGACGCGGCCGATTGCGCGCGATACGCGTTAGTCAACTTCGCTTCTTGCGCTTTATCCCGACTATCCCGACGAAAACCGCTCGCGATACGTCTGCGGCGCGACGCGCAACAGACGCACGAAACTGCAGCGCATCGTTTCCTCGCTGCCGAAGCCGCAACGCGCGGCGATCCGTTTGATCGACCATGAGGTTTCGCTGAGCAGACGCTGCGCTGTTTCGATGCGTAGCTGCTCGACCGCGCGCGCGGGCGTGCGGCCCGTTTGCGCCTTGTAGTGGCGCATGAAGCTGCGCTCGCTCATATGCAGGCGGCGCGCGAGCGCGGGGACCGACAGGTCGGCGCTCAGATGCGAGGCCATCCATGCGTGCAAATCGCCGAAGCGGTCGTCGGCGTTTTGCAGCGACAGCGTCGCGCTGAATTGCGACTGGCCGCCGGGCCGCTTCAGAAACACGACGAGTTCACGCGCGACGTCGAGTGCGAGCGCGCGGCCGTGGTCTTCCTCGAGCAGCGCCAGCGCGAGATCGATGCCCGCGGTGACGCCCGCCGACGTCCAGATCGCGCCATCACGGATGAAAATGGGATCGGTTTCGACACGCAGTTGCGGATAGCGTTGCGTGAGTTCATCGCAGCGCGCCCAATGTGTGACGACGCGCCGGCCATCCAGCAGCCCGGCCTCGGCGAGCAGGAACGCACCCGAACAGACCGACGCAACGCGTCTTGCACGCGGAGCTTCGCGTTGGGTCCAGCGGATCAGACGGGAATCGGCCAGCGCGGCGTTGATGCCGAAACCGCCGGGCACGATCAGCGTATCGAGCGGCCCCTTCGCCGAGCGTATCGAACCGGCGACCAGCGCAAGCCCTGCCGACGACGTGACCGGCCCGGCTTCGGCCGCCACCGCGCGCGGCGCATATAGCGGCGCAAGTCCGCGTTGCGCGGCGAGTTCGTTGGCGGACGCGAACACCTGCAGCGGACCGCTGACGTCGAGCAGTTGCACGTTGGGGAAGGCGAGCAGCACGACGGAGCGGGGTTCGCTGGACATGATGAGGCGCGACAGTGCGTGTAGACGAGCGTGGCAGAAATCAAGGGGTGAATGGCAGTCTCGCCAAAGACTACCTGCATAGAATCGATCCGTCCATCTGCAAGAATTTTTCACGCGCGGTTCGATTCTTCCTTCGATAAGGTGTCCCTATGAAACTGCAAATCGGTTTTCTGGTATTTCCGCAAGTCCAGCAGCTGGATCTGACCGGTCCGCACGATGTGCTCGCCTCGTTGCCCGGCGCAACCACACATCTGATCGCGAAGACGCTGGAGCCGGTGGCGTCGAGCAACGGGTTGGTGCTGACGCCGACCACGACCTACGAAAGCTGCCCGCCGCTCGACGTGATCTGCGTGCCGGGCGGCGGTGGCGTGACGGCTTTGCTGCGGGACGGGCAGACGCTCGACTTCGTGCGCAAGCAGGCCGCGAACGCGCGCTATGTGACGTCGGTCTGCACCGGCGCGTTGCTGCTTGGCGCGGCAGGTCTGTTGCGCGGGCGACGCGCGACCACACATTGGGCGTTTCATGCGTTGCTGGAACCGCTCGGCGCGATACCGACGCATGCGCGTGTCGTGCGTGACGGCAATCTGATCACCGGCGGCGGCGTGACGGCGGGCATCGATTTCGGGCTCACCGTTGCCGCCGAACTCGCGGGAGTGGAAGAGGCCCAGGCCATCCAGCTCGAACTCGAATACGCGCCGGCGCCGCCGTTCGATGCGGGCGATCCGGAGACGGCACCGTCAGCGGTGGTGGAGCTCGTGAAGCAACGCTCGGCCGAAGGGTTGGCGGCGCGACGGCGAATGGTGATGGAGATTGCGCAGGGGCGCGGCTGAGTTCCAACCAAGGTTCAGCTGAGAGCCAGTGTGCAGGATGGCTTGCGATTGACCGGTCGATTCGGGCGTCGACCGGCGCGTTGGCTAATTCAATTCGCCTGCGCTTGCACTTGCGCCACGGCATTCTCAGGTGTAGACGGATACCTGTAGGCAAGCGCATTCCATTAAACTGTCTGGCCTTTCCCAGTTTCCGCCAGCCGGATTGATGTGATGAAGTACTGCGACTTTGCCCCGGAGACATCTCCATGCGCGTAGGCAAGCCCGTCAAGGCCGTGCCGCAGCCGTCCTGCGACTACTGCGGCAGCCGCGCGTTGCTCGTGCGTTATGGCGACGAGCCTTATCCGTATCGCGGCGATCAGGGGCCGCTATGGATGTGCACTGACTGTCAGGCGTGGATCGGCGTGTATGCGCGCAGCAAACACAACCTGCCGCTCGGTCGTCTCGCCGATGCGAGATTGCGCGACGCGAAGAGCAAACTGCACGATGCGCTGGAGCCTCTCGTGGCGGGAAAGGTGCGCCGCGACGGCGTCAATGCGTTCGAGGCGCGCGCCAAGGCGATCCGCTGGGTCGCGACCGAACTCGGCTTCGATCCCGTGCCGCCGAGTATTCACGCGTTCACGCCTGAACAATGCGAGGAAGCGCTGCGTTATGTCGAGGCTTTTGTCGAGGCTCGAAGGGCTAAGTAACGGGGTATGCCGTTCATGACGAGCCTGCTTTGAATCGCGGATAAAAGTCGCGATGAATGCCGGCTCCAATGAGCGGGAGCGATTGGGCAGCAGCTCATAGCGGCATACGGCAATTGGAATGATCAACCTGATTGGCCGCATTTCCCTTTTCCTTGATATGTATTTAGCATAAATATATTTAGATAATATATTTATGCGAGTCTATAGGAGAAGTCCGATTTCTTGTTTTATGTGTTTATTCCGGCTTTTATAACATTTGTTAACTGATTGAAATGTTTATTGGCGGTATTTTCCGGAGGGTCGAATAAAAATCCACGCTACACCAAATGAACACGAATACGTTCCGGCTGGTTTTCAGCCGGTTCCGGGGCATGCTGGTTGCCGTTGCGGAAACGGCGACGGGCTACGGCAAGTCGAATCGCGGTGAAACACGGGCAACTACGGCGGTTCGTCGCATCACACTGTTTGCAATGCGCCATGCGGCTTTTGCCGCGCTGGCATTAGCCGGATTCGCGCCCGCGCTCTCCGATGCGCAGATCGTCCCTTCCGGCGCGCATGCGCCGGGAGTGCTCAATACCGCGAATGGTCTGCCGCAGGTCAATATCAACAAGCCGTCCGGCGCGGGCGTATCTTTAAATACGTATTCGCAGTTCGATGTCCAGAAAAACGGCGCGATCCTGAATAACTCGCCGGTTATCACCGGGACGCAACAGGCTGGGCAGATTAATGGTAATCCGAATTTCGGCGCGAACGATGCCGCGAAGATTATCGTCAATCAGGTCAACAGCAATAATCCGTCGCTGCTGCGCGGCTACGTCGAGGTCGCGGGCCAGAAAGCGAATGTGGTCATTTCGAACGCTTCGGGCATCGTGGTCGATGGCGGCGGCTTTATCAATACGACGCGCGGCATTCTCACGACTGGCAATCCGCTGATCGATGGTAATGGCAATCTCACGGGCTTTAACGTCACGGGCGGCACGATTACCGTTCAGGGCGACGGCTTCAATGCATCGGATATCGACCAGGTCGACCTGATTGCGCGCGCGGTGCAGGCGAATGCGGCGATCTATGCGAACACGCTGAACGTCGTTACCGGCGCGAACAACGTCGATTATGCGAGCCTCAATGCAACGCCCATCGCGGGCACGGGCGCAGCGCCCGGTGTCTCCATCGACGTGTCGCAACTAGGCGGCATGTACGCGAACTGGATCGTGCTGGTAGGCACCGAGAACGGCGTGGGCGTCGCGAATGCAGGGAAGCTTGCCGCGCAGGCCGGCGATCTCACGCTCACGGCCTCGGGTCAACTCGTCAACACGGGCAAGCTGACGGCGAGCGGCAACCTGGGCATTACTGCAGGCAGCATCGCGAACAGCGGCACGATTGCCGCGCAGCAGGATACGACGATCAACGCGGGCAGCGTCGCGTCGACCGGGCTACTCGGCGCGGGCGTCAACAGCGATGGAACGCTCGGTACGGCGGGCAATCTGTCGGTGACATCGGCGGGTCTGCTCTCGGCGACCGGGCAGACGATCGCAGCTGGCTCGGTCACGCTGTACGGCGTCTCGCTCGACCTCACGGGTGCACAACTCTCGGCGGTCAGCGCACTCGCACTCACGGCGACGGGCGGCGATCTCGCTCTTGCCGGCGCACAGGCGACGGCGGGCAGCACGTTCACGGCGAACGCAGCGGGCACGCTCGATACCAGTAGTGCGAAGCTCGGCAGCGGCGGCGCGATGCAACTGTCGGCGGCGTCGATCAATAGCGCGTCCGGTCAGGTCGTGTCGGGCAGCACCCTGAACGTGCAGAGCGCGGGTGCGCTGGATAACCGGCAGGGCATCCTGCAGGCTGCTGGTCAGGGCACTGTCGCTGCGGGTTCGGTGGACGACACGGGCGGTCAGATCCTCTCGCTGAATAGCGATGGCCTGACGCTCAGCGCGAGCGGCGCGTTGACCAATGGCGCGGGCGGCGTTATCGGCGGCAATGGCGACGTGAGCCTGACGGCGGGCACGGTCACGAACGCTGGCGAAGTGTCGGCGCTCGGCAATGTCGCGCTCGATGCGCAGACCATCCGCAACGACGGCGGCACGGCGATAGCGGGCGGCACGCTCACGGCGCGGGCGAATGGCGCGCTGTCGAACGTGCAGGGGCAGCTGTCCGGTGCCGACGTGACGGTGTCGGGCACGTCTATCGATAACACGTCTGGCCAGATCGTCGGGACGCAGGTTGCCGTGTCGGGTATGGGGACGCTGACAAACCGGAACGGCGCGATTGTTGTCGATGGCGCAGATGGTGCATTGGCCGTCACGGTCTCAGGCATCGATAACACGGCCGGCACCATCGCGAACACCGGCACGGGCGCGACGACCGCCACCGCGACGACGGTGACGAACACGGGCGGCGTGCTGGGCGGCAACGGCGATGTAACGGTGAACGCGCAGACGCTGACGAACGACTCGGGCGCGCAACTCGTGGCCGCAGGCGCGGCGAACCTGAACGTCACGAACCAGCTCGACAACGCGGGCGGTCTGCTTTACGGCGGCACGGCGCTGAACCTGAACCAGCCAGGCGCCGCGCTCGATAACACCGGCGGCGCGATCGAGGGCGGCCAGGACGTGTCGCTCGCGGTCGCATCGATGACGAACACGGGCGGCACGGTAAGCGCGAACCGGGATATCAGCGTGAGCGGCGCACTGTTGGGCGGCGGCGCGATGATCGCGGGCCGCAACCTGACACTCGCGCTCGAAGGCGATTTCGCCACCGACGCGGCCAGCGTCCTGCACGCCGACAACAACCTGACGCTCGCCACAGGCGGCACGCTGACCAATACCGCGACGCTCGAAGCGGGCAACGCGCTGACGCTCAACGCGGCCAACGTGGTGAACGCCGCGGGCGCGGACATCAATGCAGCGGCGACCACGCTCAACGCCAGCGGCGCTATCACGAACGCGGGCACGATCGAAGGTGATGCCGTCACGACGAACAGCGCGAGCCTGACCAATACCGGCGCGGTGATCGGCAACAACGTGATCGTGAACGCGACTGACGTGACGAACGACGGCGCACAGGCTGTCATCGCCGGGGCGACGTTCGTCGGTATCTACGCGGTGAATTCGCTGACGAACGCCGATGCCGCTCTCATCTACAGCGGCGGCAACATGGAACTCGCGCGCGACAGTATGCGCGATTCGTCAGGATTACTGGCCAATCAGACCGGCACGATCACGAACAGCGGCTCGACCATCGAAGCTGCGGGCGATATCGACGTGGCCGCGCATACGCTGACCAACGAGCGCACGGGTGTCGTGACGGAAGCCGGGACGCCGGTCACGACAACGGGGCCGACGCTGACCTTCTGGTCGGCCGGCATTCCGGTTGACCAGCTGGGCACTTACCGCAGCCTGCTCTATGAGCAGTGGAACATCATCGCAGGGGCCATCGGCTCGGCCGCGGTCCAGCAACTGGCGAAGCCGATCACGGTGACGCTGCCCGCGGACCAGGTTACGAACATCGACACGTCCGCGCAGACGTTCTCGCTGACCACGCCGCTGACCGACGTCTACAGAAGCTATGCGTTTGCCGCCGAGACCGAAACCCGCGTCATCACGAACAACGCGACGCAGTACTACCAGAGCCTCACGCAGAACGCCGACGGCACGGTCACGATTGCGTTCTACCCGGACTACGATCCTGCGGTAAACATCGCGCCCGACCAGGTACGGGTCAATACGACGCTTGGCAGCGACGGCCACGATTACGTCGAGCTGAGCCGTACCGCCACGACGACCACGACCACCGACCAGCTTATCAACGCAGGCACGGCGGCCACGATCCAGGCGCAGGGTTCGATCCGCGTCAACGCGGATGGCGGCACGATCGACAACCAGTCGTCGACGATGGCCGCAGGCGGCGACCTCGTACGCCGCGCGACAGGCGGTGCGGTGAATGACACCGGCACCTTGCTCCAGCAGACCGGCACGGAAACCGACGTCTCGACGTTCTACTGGCACCAGAAAACCGGCGACAGCACCGATACGCAGACCGTCAACGACGATGCGGTTCCGCTGCCGGCCACCACCGTGGCCTCACTGCCCGCCATCGCGACGGCGGGGCAGGCCGTGCAGACCAATGCCGCCGACATCAACATCGGCACAGTGGATCGCGTCGGCCAGACGGTCACGGGCGCGGGCCCGGCCGTCAGCGACGCAACGGGCACACTGACCGGATCCCGTCCGCAAACCCTGGGCAATGTCGGCGACGGCATTCCGGGCCTCACGCTGCCCGCCAACGCGCTCTACTCGTACAACACCGCGCCCGGTGCGTCCTATCTCGTCGAGACCGATTCGCGTTTTACCAGCTATACGAAGTTCATTTCGAGCGACTACATGCTCGCTCAGCTCGGTCTGAATCCGCAGCAGGTCGAAAAGCGCGTTGGCGACGGGATGTACGAAGAACAGCTGGTGATGAATCAGATCACGCAGCTGACTGGCCGCACGTTCCTCGGTGGCTATACGTCGAATCTGGACGAATACACCGCGTTGATGAGCAACGGCGTGCAGTCCGCGCAGGCGTTCAATCTGACGGTGGGCATCGGCCTGACCGATGCGCAGATGGCCGCGCTGACGACCGACATCGTGTGGCTCGTCAACCAGACAGTCACGCTGCCGGACGGCACGACGCAGACCGTCCTCGTGCCGAAACTTTATCTTGCGCAGTCGAACACAGTCGATCTGCAGGATAGCGGCGCGCTGGTCGCGGGCCACAGCGTGAGCCTGAACAGCACGGGCGACGTGACGAACAGCGGACACGTCGCGGGCGATGTCGCGACGACGGTGATCGGCAACAACGTGGTCAACCGTGGCGTGATCGGCAGCGGCGGTACCACCACGGTCGCCGCCGTGCAGGACGTGACGAATCTGGGTGGACGTATCGGCGGTGTCGATACGGTGGTGAGCGCGGGCCGCGATATCGTCAACGAAAGCTCGACCGCGCAGGCGTCGGTGAGTACGACGAACGGCGGCTTCTACTCGAACGCGAGCGGCATGGCGGTGCAGTCGGTCGGGACGATTTCCGCATCGGGCAGCGCGACGCTGGCGGCGGGTCGTGACGTGACCATCAACGGCGCGTCGGTGCAGAGCGGCGGCGACACGACGATTGCGGCCGGCCGCGATATCAACGTGGGTACCACGACGCTCACGGCGACGCAGGATGCTGGGACCACGGACGGCCTGAACGGCGGTCACACGACGGCCACGCATAACGTCGGCAGCACGATCACGACCGGTGGCAACCTGGTGACCGCGTCGGGCGGCAATACGACGCTGACCGACGCGCAGGTGCAGGCGGGCGGCGATGCGACACTGGTCGCGGGCGGCAACCTGACGGTGACGGCGGCGAAGGATACGGTGTCGTATAACGGCCAGTCGATGGGCGGATCGATTGCGCATCACAAGGATTCGACCTACGACGAGACCGCGCAGGGCAGCAACATCAACGCAGGCGGTAACGCGACGCTGGCGGCGGGTCAGTCCGGTACGGGCAACCTGTCGGTTCTCGGTTCGTCGGTGACGACGGGTGGCGTGAACGGTGCGACGGGCGGCGGCGTGACGCTGCAATCGGCCGGCGATATCACGGTAGGCGCGGTGACGGAAACGCACGATGCGGATCACTGGTCGCAGACGAACCATTCCAATGTGTTGTCGAGCGAGAAGGTCACGGACACGTCCACCTCGCATCAGGTCGCATCAGTCGGCTCGCTCGTATCGGGCGATTCCGTAGCGGCAAGTGCGGCGCACGACCTGAACATCAACGGCTCCACGGTTGCCGCGACGAACGACCTGACGTTATCGGCGGGCCACGACCTCAATATCACGACGACGCAGGACACCAGTCAGGGCAGCACCACGCACGAAGTGCAGGCGTCCGGTTTCGGCGCGATGAGTGGTGGCGGCGCGAGCATCAACTACGGCACGCGCGAAGAGAAAGACAACACGCACGACAGTAGCGTTACCCACAACGGCAGTCTGGTTGGTAGCACGAACGGCAGCGTCACGATGAGCGCGGGCAACGACCTGCATATCACCGGCAGCGATGTGATTGCCGCGCAGGATGTGACGGGCACGGGGACCAACGTCATCATCGACGCGGCCACCAACACGTCGCATCACGACGATTCGCAGGAGATGAAACAGAGCGGCTTCACGCTCGGGCTGGCGGGCAGCATCGGCGATGCGATCAACGGCGCGGTCCAGCAGGGCCAGGCAATAGCGAACGGCAGCGGCGACGCGCGCGCGACCGCGCTGCATTCGATTGCGGCCGCGGGCGATGCCGCGATCGCCGTGGCGGGTCTGACGGGCGGCGCGCTGGCCGGCAAGAACCCGACCATCGGCGTGCAGCTGAGCTTTGGCACCAGCTCGAGCAAAAACACCTTCAGCGAAGACCAGACCTCGCACACCGGCTCGACGGTGCAGGCGGGCGGGACGACGACGTTCGCCGCAACCGGCGACGGCACCGCGGGCTCGGGCAACCTCACGATTGCGGGATCGAACGTCAGTGCCAACGACGTGATACTGGCCGCGAAGAACCAGGTCAACATCGTCAATACGACCGATACCGATACGACGGCGAGCACGAACAGATCGTCGAGCGCGAGTGTGGGCATCTCGTACACGAATCAGGGCTTTGGTGTGTCGGCGTCGATGGCGAACGCGCATGGCGATGCGAACAGCGACGCTGCCATTCAGAACAATTCGCACGTGACTGGGGCGAACAGCGTCACGATCGTGAGCGGTGGTGACACGAACATCATCGGTTCGGATGTGGCCGGTGGGACGGTGAATGCGAACGTTGGCGGCAACCTGAACGTTCAGAGCGTGCAGGATACGACGGTGAGCACCGCGCATCAGAGTAGCGTGAGCGGCGGGTTCAGCATCAGCCAGGGCGGCGGCAGCGCGAGCTTTAGTGCGCAGAACGGGCATGCGGATTCGAACTATGCGCAGGTGAAGGAGCAGGCGGGAATTCTGGCGGGTGACGGTGGATTTAACATCAACGTCAAGGGCAACACGGACCTGAAGGGTGCGGTGATTGCGAGTACGGCGGAGGCGGAAAAAAACAGTCTGACGACGGGGACGCTGACGTTCAGCAACATCGAGAACGAATCGCACTACAGCGCGGCGAGTAATGGCATCAGCGCGGGCGGCGGTATCGGCGTGACGGGCAAGGCGATCGGCGAAGGTTCGGTGAGCGGCTCAGGTGCGCCGATACCGATGATCTCGCAGGACGAGAACGGCGACGAAAGCGCGACGACGCGTAGTGCCATCAGTACGGGCGCGATCAACATCACGAATCAGGCGGCGCAGACGCAGGACGTGGCGACGCTGAGTCGGGATACGACGGATACCAACGGGACGGTGTCGGCGACGCCGGATGTGAGCACGATCCTCTCGCAGCAGGCCGATGTGATGCAGGCCGCGCAGGCGGCGGGGCAGGTGGTGGCGCAGGGGATTGGTGCGTATGCGGATATGAAGCGGGATGAGGCAAAGGCGGCGGGGGACACGGCAACGGCGAATGCGTGGGATGAGGGTGGGACGAACAGAACGGCGCTGCATATTGCAGGCGGTGCATTGATGGGTGGGCTTGGTGGAGGCGGCTTTGGTTCGGCCGCAGCAGGTGCGGCGGGTGCAGGTATCGCAGCGTGGACGGCAGGTGATCTGAACCGGCTGGCTAACGGCACGCGGGACGCACTGGGTGGTGGTGATGCAGCGCAGATGGCGGGTAATGTGCTGTCCAACGTGATTGCGGGCGCGGGCGGATTTCTGATCGGCGGGACCGCGGGCGCATTCACGGCGAGCAATGCGGACCTCTACAATCGAAGCACAGGCAACGGTGACGGCCAGGGCAGCACGGCGAATTCGGCTGTGGATACTGTCAGCAATTCCGTTGCTGGGGTTTGGAACGGTCTTGTTTCGATAGGCGAGATGATCGCAAATACGCCGAACGGCGGGCCGTTTGCTTCGCCCGGCGATCCGGGGTATATCTCGGCGGATGGACTGCGTTTGCCCTATACGGCGGGCGATCAGGTTGGGCCGGGCGTGGAGTTCTTCGCGGCGGCGCTGGCGACCAAGGGCGCAGGAAAGGGAGCGACGGCTGAGGCAAAAGCACTCTCGGAAGCGGAAGCATTTGAAAGGTCTCTTGTTAATCTGCCGCCCGGAGAGCGGGTCGCACAGGTAAAACAGACTGCGCAGACTGTTGCTACTGACAATGGCTGGACCAAGGACTCGCAGCTCAGTCGCATCAACGGTCGGGATGTGTATCGGGCAGACGATGGAACCTTATATGCTGTTGATTCGCAGCATGGGCGCTTCGAGCAAGTCAACGGAAGAACCGGTGCACATATGGGTGAAGTGAGTATGCTGGATTTGCAACCTACCAAACCTGCGGATACGTCGGGGCAACACGACCTTAAATTGAAATGACGAACTGGAAAAAGCTGATTGAGAGCACCGACCCGGAAATGAAGCGCGGCACGTTGCTTCGTTTCGCTGCGGGGCAGCCATTCGAAAGCCATGTAGTAATGATGGTCTGCGAGGCTCCTGACAAGTCAGATCGACTTGGCCTGATAACGATCAGTGGTTATAAGGCTGGGATCAACTGTTATGTTGTGTTTCCAAAGGAAACTTCGCCCTATTATGTGTCGACTCGATGGCTAATCGACAACTGGCAGCTTTGGGTTTGGCCAGATGGTGATGTCAATGAAGTTGAAGTTCACGAGCCCCTAAATGCGTTAGAGATCGAATAAAAAAACAAACCCAGCCTTCGCGCTGGGTTTGCTGTTTATGGGTGTTGCTCAGTTGCGTGTGCTGCGTCGTTGCAGCATGGCCTCAGCTTCAGGTTCGGTCATGTACCTGCTGGCGACCCTGGGGTATGTGCCTGACAATGCTACGCTTGCGAACAGTGGTAGAGATGACCGTCTTCCGATTCCTGAACAAGTTACTGCTGACAACGGCCTAGAAGTTAAATCGAACTCAAAACATACTCCCGGGATGGATGGCAACCGGTCGAACGCCGGAACGGAACCGCGAAACTCGCTTGATCTGTTTAACTCGTCTGTCCCGGGTGGTGAAGGCGTTCGGTATGCCATCGACTCGAACGGCAACATCAATCGGTTTTTCTCTGACGGAAACGGTGTGTACCATTGGTCAGGTGCAACAGGGGATTCCTCTGCACCTTTAAACGTTTCGAAGATTCCAATTGATGTAAAGCGAGCCCTCGGATTTAAAGGAAAATAAATGCTGTCTGGAAACCCTGACTCGTTTGCAATCTGGTGCGATGCGGTTGACCTATGGTCAACGCCTGACTTCGCAAATGGATGCTTAGGCTATTTCATGGGAGGTGGGCTAATTTGGTCCAATCGCTCAACGTTGGGAGTTGACTTAAGCATGCTTGCGCGCTTGTATTGCATGAAAAACTCCGTTGAAGACGCAGATTTGTTTCATCGCTCACCGTCGGATGCTTACCGTGAGCTTTGTAATCGTGCATTTCCTTCCATGGACTCTGCTGCGGAAAGTAGTGACTTCACCCATCTTGTATCGGCAGAAAGTCTTTCGGATAAAGGGCACTATGTTTTTTTAATCGAGTATGAAAAAATGGCGAAACTCATATATGGATTCAAGGAAAATTCAAGAGAAATTGGTGAGGTCGTCTTGGCGTGCGGCGAATTTCAATCGGTAGTTCGCGATGCACTTGCGAAATGCCCGAAAGAATTCAATACAGGTAGGCGCTAATCTTTCGCAAGTTCGGGGTATGGGGCGGGTAATACGACGCTCAATAGTGGGAACGGCGATGGCGCAAAGGGTAATGTGACTGTCGAGGCCGGCGCGACGCCTGATGCAAATGAGGTTCGTGCGGGGCAAGGACTAGCGGATGCCGGATATGATGTGAGTCATCAGCCCACGGCGAATTCGCAGGGCATTCCAGATGTTCGGACGGCGGATCTATCTATAACAGGTGTTGGTCAGGTTGATGGTTACTCGCCAGTAAACACTAACCCCAATAGCATCGTCCGAAACATCGAAGCAAAGTTCGATCAAGCCAATGGGGTCATTGTGCAGGCTGATTTATCAGGAGCCGATATGACTTCTATTGCATCCCGTACATGGGGTAAGCCCAATGGCCAAAATTTCAATACGATCGTCTTTCAGAATTCAAATGGACAGGTGTTCCGCTTTGATCGGCCGACCGGAGGGAAATAATAATGGCAAAGTTTGCGTGTAGATGCGGTTACGTCATTAATCTGATCGTTTCTCCAAATGGCAATGAATGGAAGCTTATTCCAGAGAGGACGCTCGAAGATATCGTGGATGCTGTCGATGGAGGGAAAGTAGTTGATGGTGAATACTTTTACGAAATGCTTCGAGGAAAGGAAATCACGGTGTATCGCTGTCCTTCGTGTGGTCGGCTGCATTTAGAGGAGGCGGGCCGTAACAAGTTTGTTACGTACATTAAAGAGCCATCTGCTTGATAAATAAACCCGGCACTGGCCGGGTTTATTGTTTGTGAGGTTGTTCAGTCTGGGGTCAAGTGCAGCCAGGGGACTTGCAGATATCGCGCACGGTGTAGACTCGGCGACCGGATCGCAACTGATCGGCAACCTGGCTGCGAATGTGGTGGCGGGCGTCGGTGGTGCGCTTGTGGGAGGAACGGCTGGAGCCGCAGCGGCTTCGAACGTCCATCTGTATAACCAGTCGATGGACGATGAACGTCAGTTGACAGGGGAGAGCAAAAGCAGCAACCCGCTTTCGCAGTCGCCACTGGGACCTGATTCTGCAAGGCATCGCCAACGGTCTGAGTGCGGTGTTTGGCATGCCGGGTGAGCCGCCGACGACGAGTACGGGTGGGGTACTGGTCAATGAGGCGGGACAGGCGGCGAAAGCGGTGCCGGGAACGGCGGGGTATGCGCCCGGTAATGCGACGTTGAATAGTGGCGATAATGGAACTGGGGACAATGCTCAAAGCGATGTTAATTTGGCGTCGCCTGATCGAACTGACCATATCCTGACAGGGGATGCAACGGGTGGCGGCCATCAATGGCCAGGAGGTCCCGGTAAATCGGTGTTTCCGCAAGACTGGTCGTCGTCGAAGATCATGAACGCCGTCTCGGATATTGCTACCGATCCATCTATTCCTGAAACGGTTCAAGCCAACGGCAGAATAGTTAAAAATGGATCTGTCGATGGCATCGACATTCGTGTAGTTATAGAGCCGGCCAGTAAGGGCGGCGGAATCGTTACGGCATTCCCCACAAACGTTCCTAGAAATCCGAAATGACGAAGCAACAAGAACACTATGATGAAATCGAGCGATTGATGCGTGAATCGCTCGCTCGGGTTGAGAGCGACATCTCTAAGCAAGACTACAAGGACGTTGCTGAATATATTGACTTTGGAGAGTATGGAGTGGCGTATGAATTGCTGATTTGCATTCTTGACAGGCAGCAGACAGGCCACCCGGAGTCATTGAAAATCGCAGGGAAATTGATGGGTATGCGTAGTTGATGTGCATGTAGCAAACCCGTCTTGCGCCGGGTTTGCTGTTTGCAGCGCCGTTCAGTCTGGCGTGATGACGAGTCTGCCGTGTTCGACCTCGATCCTCACGCGCTGTCCGGGCGGGAAGCCGGCGTGCTCAACCACTTGCCGGCAATGCGAAGCCAGGGGAAGAACGTGGGTGTACGCCAGTCCCTGCCGGGTTTCGGTGAAGGCCGCCAGCGCATGACGTGGTGGCGGGCGTCAGTGGTGCGCTGGTGGGAGCCGCGGCGGCTTCGAGCGTCCATCTGTATAACCAGTCGATGGACGATGAACGTCAGTTGACAGGGGAGAGCAAAAGCAGCAACCCGCTTTCGCAGTCGCCACTGGACCTGATTCTGCAAGGCATCGCCAACGGTCTGAGTGCGGTGTTTGGTATGCCGGGCGAGCCGCCGACGACGAGTACGGGTGGGGTACTGGTCAATGAGGCGGGACAGGCGGCGAAAGCGGTGCCGGGAACGGCGTGGTATGGGGCGGGCAACACGACGCTCAATAGTGGTGGTAACGACAGCGCTAGTGAGGGTAGTGGTGGCGGTAGCGCTTACGATCGCGTCTATGGCGGGCGCACGTCCGTTGAGAACGTTACGTCTCGTGGAACCAGCATTGAGACCGTCCCGAATAGTAACGATGCGACGGTCGCCGGCGACTTTGCTTCCCTGAACCCTAATAACGTCAAGATCGTTTCAACTGGGCGTGGAGACGTTAGCATCGGTACACTTAACGACGGCACGACTGTCATATTGCGTCCGAGCAAAGATGGACGTACAACGATCGAGTTTCAAAATGCAAATGGACGCACCACGAAGGAGATACGGTATGGATCAAAGTAATAGGCGCGTCACGTTTCGAAGTAGCGATCTTGCCGACGTGCGGAAGATTTTGGGCGCGGATGGTTCGCTCGATGATGCTGAAGTTGCTCGCCGGTCGTGGCGTGTTTGCGAGATTGATGACAAATCGATATTTGATAAGGACGCACGCCGTCTGGCGAATGCATTACGAGTTGAAAATGCGAACTCTTTCTATATTGTTCGGGTTTGTGATCTGATTGTGCGGACAAATACCCTAGTGACATATCGTTTTGAGGCGACTCAAGACGATATAGAGGAATTTCAGGGTCCGTCGTGGTTTGAGATAAACCTTGACGATTGCTTGATGTTTAACCTGCCTTTTACCTGTGCAGTCCTACGTCCGGGAGAGGTGCGGACGACAAAATTCTTGGGAAATGCCGCTTTCATAGCGAAGATTGAGCAGACCTGAGCTGATCGGGGTATGGGCCGGGTAATGCGACGCTGAGTAGCGGCGGAGATAATGCTCAGGCGTCAAACAGCGACAACTCCGAGGTGTCGCTTCCTATTGGTAGCAAGTCCAATCAGTTCAATCAACTGAAGAATCCAACGTATCAGCCTACGTATAGCGTTGTTCAGTCTGGCGTGATGACGAGTCTGCCGTGTTATATCTCGATCCTCACGCGCTGTCCGGGCGGGAAGCCGGCCTGCTCAAGCCACTTGCCGGCAATGCAAAAACACCTTCAGCGAAGACCAGACCTCGCACACCGGCTCGACGGTGCAGGCGGGCGGGACGACGACGTTCGCCGCAACCGGCGACGGCACCGCCGGCTCGGGCAACCTCACGATTGCGGGATCGAACGTCAGTGTGAACGACGTGATACTGGCCGCGAAGAACCAGGTCAACGTCGTCAATACGACCGACACCGATACGACGGCGAGCACGAACAGATCGTCGAGCGCGAGTGTGGGCATCTCGTACACGAATCAGGGTTTTGGTGTGTCGGCGTCGATGGCGAACGCGCATGGCGATGCGAACAGCGATGCGGCGATCCAGACCAATTCGCACGTGACGGGGGCGAACAGCGTCACGCTCGTGAGCGGTGGTGACACGAACATCATCGGTTCGGACGTGGCCGGTGGGACGGTGAATGCGAACGTTGGCGGCAACCTGAACGTTCAGAGCGTGCAGGATACGACCGTCAGCACCGCGCATCAGAGCAGCGTGAGCGGCGGGTTCAGCATCAGCCAGGGCGGCGGCAGCGCGAGCTTCAGCGCGCAGAACGGGCACGCGGATTCGAACTATGCGCAGGTGAAGGAGCAGGCGGGCATCCTGGCGGGTGACGGGGGCTTCAATATCAACGTCGACGGTAATACGAACCTGACGGGCGCGGTGATTTCGAGTACGGCGCAGGCGGAAAAAAACAGTCTGACGACGGGGACGCTGACGTTCAGCATCGTCGATAATGAATCGTCGTGACGGTCGTTTCGTCTACCTCGAGAATCTCGGCGAAAACGCGCTGGTCGTGTATGACCTGAAGCCGGAGATAGGCGAGCGTGCGCTGGTGCAGAGCGTCGCGTTCATGAAGCAGCCCGCTACATCTCCATCAACACATCCCGCAACGCGTTCAACGAAGCATCGCGTGGATTTCTAGGCCGCTGCAACGTCACCGGCAGTTCGCGCGCGATGCAACTCGGGCCGCCCGCATCAGTCGCGGACAACAGCAGCACGCGATCGGAGAGACTCAGCGCTTCGTCGAGATCGTGCGTTACCAGCAGCACCGTCGTGCCGCGCGCGTGCTTCAACGTGAGCAGCAACTGCTGCAACCGCGCTCGTGTGAGCGCATCGACGGCGCTGAAAGGTTCGTCGAGCAACAGCAGATCGGGCTCGGTAAACAGGCCGCGCGCGAGTGCCACGCGCTGCGCCATACCGCCCGACAATTGCTTCGGCAGCACGTCGCGCACACCGGCGAGTCCCACTTCGGCGAGCAGCGCATCGACGCGCGGATCGTCGCCCGCATGCGGGCCGGCCGCGAACGCGATGTTGTCGGCGACGCTGAGCCAGGGCAGCAGGCGCGGCTCCTGAAAGATCATGCCGACGCGCGGCGATGGTGCCAGCAACGGCACGCCGTCGGTCAGCACCGTGCCCGTCGCGCTGCTGTCCAGTCCCGCGACCGCGCGCAGCAACGTGCTCTTGCCGCAACCGCTCGGTCCCACCAGACTGACGATCTCTCCGCGTGCGAGCGCGAACGACACCTGTTCGAATACCTTGCGTTCGGCGAAGCGTCGCGTGAGTCCACGCACTTCGAGTAATGGAGTGGGCGGTCGATTCATGATCTGGACTCCGACACATCATGCGCATCGCGCCACGATAGCGCGCGCGTTTCGATCGCTTTCAACATGCCGTCGCTCAGTTTGCCGAGCAGCGCGAGCAATAGAATCGCGCCGAACACGAGATCGGGTCGGCCGGTTTCGCGGCCGTCGCTGAGCAGATAACCAAGGCCGCGTGTCGCCGCGATCAGCTCGGCGGCTACCATGAACATCCACGCAAGGCTAAGTCCGGTTCTCAGTCCCGTGAAAATCTGCGGCATCGACGCGGGCAACAGAATGCGCGTGAACAACGCGCGTTGGCCCAGCCGGTTCAGCCGGCCGAATTCGATCAGCTTGCGATCGACACCGCGAATCCCCGCTACCACGCTCACCTGCACCGGAAAGAACGCACCGATCGCGATCAGCGTGATCTTCGGCGCTTCGTCGATACCCATCCACAGCAGCAGGATCGGCACCCACGCGAGCGACGGAATCGCGCGTAACGCCTGAAACGCGGGGTCGAGCAACGCGTCGACACGCCGGCTCAGGCCCATCGCCGCGCCGATCAGCAACGCGAGCGCGGCGCCGATCGCGAAGCCGCCGCACACGCGCATCACACTCGCGCCGACGTGCCGTGCGAGACGCGCGGCACCCAGGTCCCACAAAGTCTGCGCGATGGCGCTCGGTGCCGGCACCAGATGCATCGGCAGCAGCGACGCGCGCACCAGCACCTCGACCACCGCCAGAAACACGATGGGCAGCGCGAGACCCGCATAACGCCAGCGCCGCAACGGATCATGCGTGCGTGTTGGCTGCGCGAATTCGCTGCATGACGGGCAGTGTGAATCGCGTCGGGTGAAACTGAAAACGGGTTTGGCGGTGCTCATCGGCGGGCTCGGGTCGATCGTGTCGGTTTCATTTCGCGCCGTTGTTCGTCGCGGCAAGCACCGGTTGCGCGAGCTTGCCGTCGACCAGCGCATCGATGATCTGGTTCAGATCGGTGCCGCGTTTGACGAGTTGCTCGTCGACCAGAATCGGCGCAGCCGCTTTCAGCGCGGCGATCTGCCGGGCGCCCGGCTGAGGCTGGCTGAAATCGTTACGGCTTAGCTGCAGCTTCGCGACCGGCAGCGATAGTCTGGATTCCTCCGCAACGATCTTCGCGGTGTCGTCCGGATGAGCGGCGATCCAGACGCGCGCTTTCTCATAGACCTTCAGCACGCGCGCTAGCGCATCCGGATGGTCGCGAATGAAGTCCTCGCGTGCGTTCAGGAAGCCCCACGTATTGAAGTCGACGTTGCGATACAGCAGGCGCGCGCCGTCGTCGATCTGCGCGGCCGCCATGTGCGGATCGAGCCCGGCCCACGCATCCACCTGGCCGTTGGCGAGCGCGGTGCGGCCATCGGGATGTTGCAGATTGACGATCTCGACGTCGTCGCGCGACAGGCCGGCCGTGTGCAACGCCCGCAACGTGAACAGGAACGGATCGGTGCCCTTGGTGGCGGCGATCTTGCGGCCTTTCAGATCGGCGAGCGTTTTGATCGGTGAGTCCTTGCGCACGACGAGCGCGGTCCACTCGGGGCGCGAGAAGATATAGACGGCGCGAATCGGATTGCCGTTGGCCTTCGCGAGCACGGCGGCGAGGCCAGCGGTCGAACCGATATCGATTGCGCCGCTGTTCAGGTACTCGAGCGCGCGGTTGCTGCCGAGGCTCAAGACCCACTTCACCTGCGTGTGGTCGGCGGCGAATTCCTGTTCGAGCCAGCCGTTGCGCTTGATCACCAGGCTTTCCGGCGAGTAGTACGCGTAGTCGAGCTTCAGTTCGTCGAGAGACGCGGCGTGGGCTGTGCTGAACAGGCCGAGCAGGCTGGATAGCGCGAAGCCGCCGGTTGCCAGCGCGACCGTTGCCGTCTTTAGCCACGGGCGTCTGGCGCGGTTGCGCTCGCTGCCTGCCGTCGTTGCGCTGCGTGTTGTCGCGAAGTCGGTCGAACCCCGTGGCGATGTCATCGATTGTCCTTGTAGTCGCGTGTGGTGGTCGTCCAATGTAACCAGAACGTCGGCGCCCGCGAACCAACAAATGCTCAGAATCAAAGCAGTGTTGGCGCTATGGCGGAAATCGATAACGGAAAAACAATGCCGTGCTCCGGTGATTTGCTATGCACGATTCGTTAGAACCGGCGCGCTCGAAAGTGCTTATAGTCGGAGTCTTCCTCGCCTTCCAAACCGACTTTCACCCGTCGTCCAGCCGCAACGGTCGGCGCGCCATCACTTCCGCGAGCGAAGTCATGAGTTCGATCACGCATGCAGTTATCACGCCGGCCAATCCGATTCGCAGCGAAATCGATCTGGACGCGCCCGGCAAGCACACCGGCTATCTGCGGTTGCCGCATTCGGTGCACCGTTCGGCGTATGGCTGGCTGCCGATTCCGCTTGCCTCGATACGCAACGGCGCGGGGCCGGTCGTGCTGATCATGGCCGGCAATCATGGCGACGAATACGAAGGGCAGATCCTCGTGTCGACGCTGATCCGTGAAATCGACGCGGCGCACGTGAGCGGTCAACTGATTCTGCTGCCTCAGGCGAATGCGCCGGCGGCCGAGGCGGGTCTGCGCACGTCGCCGCTCGACGACGGCAATCTGAACCGCGCTTTTCCCGGCGACCCGCAAGGTTCGCCGACGCAGATGATCGCGCATTACATCGAGCACACGCTGCTCGCGCGCGCGGACTATCTGATCGATCTGCATTCCGGCGGCAGCTCGCTGTTGTATCGCGGCAATAACATGCTCGCAATCGATCCGCGCGACGATGACGAAAAGCAGCGCCTGCATCACGCATTGCGCGCATTCGGATTGCCGAACGCTTTCCTGCACGCGGAAAATCCAGTGCATGCGGCGACGGCCGCGCGCCGGCAACGTGCGCTGTCGATTACGGCAGAGTTAGGTGGCGGCGGGACCGTCGATGCAACCTTGCTACGCGAAGCACGCCACGGTCTGCTGCATTTTCTCGGCGCGATACGCGCATTGAGCGGTCCGCTCGTGCCCAATGCGCCGCCCGCCGAAACGCGTCTGTTGCGCGTCGCCGGTGCGCGTCACTACGTGTACGCATACGACCACGGCCTGTTCGAGCCGCTGGTCGAACTCGGTGCGAAGGTGGTCGCGGGGCAGCCGGCCGCGCGCATTCATTTCCCGGATACGCCGCTGAAGGAGCCGGTGACCTGCTATTTCCAGAGCGCGGGCGAAGTCGTTTGCAAGCGCGTTCCCGCGCTCGTCAGGCGCGGCGACTGTCTGTTCCATCTCGCCGAGGAAGTGGCCGGCTGAAGCGCGCCGCGCAATCCGGGTGGGCTCCTTTTCTGCACGCCGTTCCGGCATCCATCACAACGTGATACTGGCATTCGAGCGCGCTACGGCAGCGCTTTATCGACGATCACAGCCAATCGCGACGGCAGATAAACATAGCGAAATTGCTTGGTTAGCCGCGACGTAGCAGCACGCTATCGTATGAGTTCCTCACTATCCGCCGACCTCGTGTCGATCGTTCATGAGCACTCTCGTCGTTGACACCACGCCTCACGATCCACGTGCGCAGCCGTTGCTCGACGCGCTGCTGTACGAATACGCGACACGCTACGAAGATTATCGCAAGGATGGCGGCGCGGCTGCCGCGCAGGAGATGGCGCGCTATCCGGCCGAGCTGTTCGCGCCGCCGCATGGCGCGTTCGTGCTGCTGATCCGCGACGACGAGACGATCGGCGGCGGCGCGTTCAAGCGCTATGACGCGCACACGGCCGAACTCAAACGCATCTGGACGCGCGATGATCAGCGCCGCCAGGGTCTCGCGCGCCAGGTCGTGCGGGAACTCGAAGCGCGTGCGCTCGCGCAGGGCTACGCGCGCATCTATCTGACGACCGGTTTCAAGCAGCCGGAAGCGTGGGCGCTCTACGAACGCACCGGCTACGCGAAGCTGTTCGATACCGCGTTGCCACCCGAGGTCCACGTTCATCTTCGCTTCGGCAAGGATCTGCGCGCACCGCATCGTATCGATACGCTCGACGACCTGCGCGCGAAAGACGCCGACCTCGCGCTGCGCTAAACACCCACTCACTTCTCCCCACACTACAACGGATCGCTTATGAAATCTGCCTTGCCACTGTCGTCGTTGCTGTTCGCCGCGTTGCTGTATGTCAGCGGCAATGCGCTCGGCGCGCCGGCGTTCGATCTGAGCCCCGAGCAGCATGGCCGCATTCGCGCCGAACAGGACGTGGCCGCGACGAAAGCCGTGCCCGCGAACTTTCCGTTCGTCGCCAAAGACGCGCTGACGATCGGCATCGTCGTCTCGCATCCGCCGATCAGCACCTATGCGACCGACGCGAAGACCGCGGTCGGCTTCGATCCCGATCTCGCGCAACTGGTCGCGGATAGCCTCGGCCGCAAGCTCAACGTCGTGATTCTCGCGTGGCCGGACTGGCCGCTCGCACTGTCGTCCGGCAAGGTCGACGCGGTGATTTCGAACGTGACGGTGACCGAGGAGCGCAAGCTCAAATTCGACTTCTCGACCTATCGGCGTGACGAAGTCGGCTTCTTTGTCAGGACCGATAGTCCCATCAAGTCGATCAGGGAACCTAAGGATGTGGCGGGCCTGCGCGTGATTACCGATGCCGGCACGAATCAGGAAAAGATTCTGCTCGAATGGGACAGGGAGAACGTCGCGCACGGCTTGAAGCCGATCCAGGTGCAGTACTACGACGACGATGCGGTCAGATCGGTCGCGCTGCAATCGGGCCGCGCCGATGCGATCTTCAGCGTCAACGCCGCGCTGCTGTACGACGCGGCCCTGCATGGCAAGACGCGCCAGGTCGGCACCGTCAGCGGCGGCTGGCCGCGCACCGCCGAACTCGCGGTGACCACGCGCAAAGGCAGCGGACTCGCCGCGCCGGTGACGATCGCGCTCAACGATCTGATCGGCAAGGGGCAGTATCGCTCGGTGCTCGAACGCTGGAACCTCGGTTCGGAAGCGATCGACCAATCCGCGACCAATCCGCCGGGTTTGCCGAAAACCTGAAGACGTGAGCGCGTTCGACGTCAGTGCGTTTCATGAATTCTCATCGTCCACCAGATACCCATGACTTATTCGCTTTCGTTGCTGGATAAAAGCCCGATCGCCGCAGGCGTGAGCGCGGCCGAAGCGCTGCGCTTCACCGTGTCGCTCGCGAAGCGCGCCGAAGCGCTCGGCTTCAAACGCTTCTGGGTCGCCGAACATCACGGTGCGCCGGGCCTTGCTAGTTCCGCGCCGGAGATCGTCGTGTCGCATGTGCTTGCGCATACGTCGCGCATTCGCGTCGGCTCGGGCGGCGTGATGTTGCAGCACTACAGCCCGTTCAAGGTCGCCGAGTCGTTCAGGTTGCTCGCGGCGCTCGCGCCGGGGCGCGTCGATCTCGGCATCGGCAAGGCACCGGGCGGGTTGCCGCAGACAACCCGTGCGTTGCAGTGGCTGCACGACAAGCAGAACAAGACCGGCTTCGACGCGCAATTCGCGCAGCTCGACGCGTTTCTCGGTGACGGCGTCGACGGCGATCATCCGCTAGCGGGGGCGCGCGCGTTTCCGGTTCCGCCCGTGCCCGTCGAGCGCATCCTGCTGGGCGGCAGTCCCGACAGCGCGGCGCTTGCGGCGCGTCAGGGCTGGCAGTTCTGCTACGCCGGGCATTTCAATGGCGACGAGGCGAATATCGAGCGCACTGTGCAGACGTATCGCGATGCCAGCGGTCGCGCGCCGTTGCTCGCGTTGTATGCGGTGGCGGCAGCGACGCGCGACGAAGCCGAGCGGCTCACCGGGCCGCTGCGCGTCTTCCGATTGCAATTGAACAATGGGCCGAGCGTGAATCTCGCGACAATCGAAGCCGCCGACGAATACGCACGGCAAGCGGGCGTGACCGGTTACACAATCGAGGAACGTCGTCCGCACGTCGTGAAGGGCACGGCCGACGACGTGCGCGAGCAGCTCGACGAGCTTAGCCGACGCTACGGCATCGACGAATTCGTGATCGATTCGCCGCTGCAACACTATCCGGCGCGCCTGCATTCGGTCGAGCTGCTCGGCAGCACGATCGAGCCCGCCTATGCGTGACCTTTTCCTACGAACTCCTACCCATTCGCGGACGATCCCATGAGTACTCGCAAACTCAAATTCGGCATCATGCTGCAAGGTGCCGGCAGCCATATGAATTCGTGGAAGCATCCGGCCGGTCCTGCCGACGCGAGCGTGAACCTGTCGTTCTTCATCGACACGGTACGTAAGGCAGAGGCGCACGGCGTCGCGTTTGCGTTCGTCGCGGATGGCCTGTACATCAACGAGAAATCGATTCCGCACTTCCTGAACCGCTTCGAGCCGATCTCGATCCTGTCGGCGCTCGCCACGGTCACGTCGAAGATCGGGCTCGCGGGCACCGTGTCGACGTCGTATAGCGAGCCGTTCACGGTCGCGCGTCAGTTCGCGTCGCTCGATCTGCTCAGCGGTGGCCGCGCCGGCTGGAACGTCGTGACCACGCCGCTCGAAGGGACCGCGAAAAACTACGGCGGCTCGCATCCCGAGCATGCGTTACGCTACGAAATCGCCGACGAATATCTGAGCGTCGCGCAAGGCCTGTGGGATAGCTGGGACGACGACGCGTTCGTGCGCGACCGCGCGCGCGGCGTGTTCTTCGAGCGCGACAGGCTGCATACGCTGAATCACGAGGGCAAGTTTTTCCAGGTGGCGGGGCCGCTCAACATCCAGCGTTCGGCGCAGGGGCAGCCGGTGATCTTCCAGGCGGGGTCGTCGGATGCGGGCATCGGGCTCGCTGGCAAATATGCGGACGCGGTGTTCACGCATTCGGTGTCGCTCGACGAAACGCGCACGTTTGCGCGGCGCGTGAAGGACAGCGCGGTCGAGCACGGCCGAAGCCGCGACGACGTGAAGATCTTTCCCGGCATCAGCCCGATTGTCGGCACGACGCCCGAGGAAGCCGAGGCGAAATACCGCGCGATTCGCGAGCTGCTGACGATCGACGAAGCGCTCGCGTATCTGGGTCGCTATTTCGATCATCACGACTTCACGCAGTATCCGCTCGACGCACCATTTCCCGAACTCGGCGACATCGGCCGCAACAGTTTCCGTTCCACCACCGACCGCATCAAAGCGGAAGCGCGCGAGAAGGGTTCGACGCTGCGTGAAGTCGCGCTCGAAGTCGCGACGCCGCGTACGCATTTTCTCGGCACGCCTGCGCAGATCGCGGATGAACTGATCCGCTGGTTCGACGCGGGCGCCGCCGACGGCTTTATCCTCGGTTTCGCGGCGCAGGCACAAGGCCTCGACGATTTCGTGCGCTACGTGGTCCCCGAACTCGAACGACGCGGACGCTACGAGCGCACGCTGACGGGCGCGACGCTGCGCGATCATCTCGACCTGCCGCGCAAGGCGAGCCGTTATGCGGCGGCTGGATCGGCAGAAGCGACAGAAGCGACGGACGTGGCCACCGCCGTCGCCCGCGCGGCCTGACCTGGCGGAGCAAACAACGATGAACGACACCGCTGAATTCGCCAACCCCCAACTCGCCGCCGCACATGTCGCGCAAGCCGCTCAGGCCGACACTCCACGCGAGCGTGCCCACTTCCGGATCGTGCCCGCGAAAAATCGCGCGCGTTTGATCGGCACGGTGGCGGCCGTGCTGCTGATCGGCTTCCTGCTCGACTCGGTGCTCGGCAATCCGCGCTGGGGCTGGCCGGTCTTCGCCGAGTGGTTCCTGTCCGAGCCGGTGTTGTCCGGGCTCGGCCGCACGCTGCTGTTGACCGCGCTCGGTGCGGTGGCCGGTTTCGCACTCGGCATTCCGATCGCGCTCGCGCGGGTTTCTCGCTCGCCGTTGCTGGCCGGCTGCGCATGGGCATTCGTGTGGCTCTTCCGGTCGATTCCGCTGATCGTGCTGCTGCTGATCCTGAACAATCTCGGCTATCTGTACGAGAGCGTGCGTCTCGGCGTGCCGTTCACCAGCATCGTCTTTCTCGACGTGCCGACCACCGAACTGATCAGTCCGTTCCTCGCCGCCGTGCTCGGCCTGACGCTGAATCAGGCGGCGTTTTCGGCCGAAGTGATTCGCGGCGGCATTCAGTCGGTCGATCACGGCCAGCTCGAAGCCGCCGCCGCGCTTGGGCTGCCGCGTGAGCGTCAGGCCAGGCGCATCGTGTTGCCGCAGGCGATGCGGGCGATCGTGCCCACCGCGTTCAACGATCTGATCGCGCTCGCGAAGGGTTCGTCGATGGTCTATGTGCTCGCGATGCCCGAGCTGTTCTACACGGTGCAGATCATCTATCGACGCAACCTCGAAGTGATTCCGTTGCTGATGGTCGCGACCGTCTGGTATCTGATCATTCTGACCGTGCTGTCGGCGATTCAGGTTTATGTGGAGCGGCATTTTTCGCGCGGGGTCAAACGTGATCAGACGCCGTCGGTTTTCGCTGCGTGGCTGAAGAACGTTGGTATCCGGCGCGGCGCGAGCGACACGCATATCAACACGCGCACGGAAGTGGAGGCCCATGCACCAGCGGCGGCTCCCTCGCATCAAGCTTGGGCCGATCAACGCGACGGCGCGCGCATCGTGATCCAGCAGGTCTCGAAGAGCTTCGGCACGCTGAAGGTGCTCGACAACGTATCACTAACGATGCGCCCAGGCAGCGTCACGGTAATACTCGGGCAATCGGGCTCCGGCAAATCGACGCTGCTGCGTACGATCAATCATCTTGAACGCGTCGACGCCGGCCTGATCGATATCGACGGCGAATTGATCGGCTATCGTCGCGATGGCGACACGCTGTACGAGTTGCAGGAGAAAGAGATTCTGCGCCGCCGGGTCGAAGTCGGCATGGTGTTTCAGAACTTCAACCTGTTCCCGCATCTGACGGTGCTCGAAAACATCGTCGAGGCGCCGGTTGCGTTGGGGCGTCTGTCGCGCGCGGAAGCGGAAAGCCTTGCGCTGAGTCTGCTTGCGCGGGTCGGTCTCGAAGCGAAGGCGCACGCGTGGCCGAGACAGTTGTCGGGCGGCCAGCAGCAACGCGTGGCGATTGCGCGTGCGCTCGCGCTGAAACCGAAGGTGCTGCTGTTCGACGAACCGACCTCGGCGCTCGACCCCGAACTCGTCAACGAAGTGCTCGACGTCATCAAGGCGCTTGCGCGCTCCGGCACGACGATGGTGATTGTCACGCACGAAATCGGCTTTGCGCGCGAAGTGGCGGACCACATCGTGTTCATGGATCGCGGCCGCGTGATCGAATCGGGACCGCCCGGGCAGGTATTGAACGAACCGCGGCATGCGCGCACGCGCGAATTCCTGTCGCGGGTTCTGTGATTCGAACCCATGATTGCAGGCTGATACCGATCCATGACCCATCGACGTCAATTCATTCTCACTGGTATGGCGCTTGGCGCATTGCTGATGCGCAACGCGCTCGACATTGCCTACGCGGCGCCAACGCCCCACGGCTCGGTCGATCTGAGCCCCGAGCAGGCGGGCCGCCTGCGCGTGCAGAAAAATCCGGCCGCGATCGGGGCGATCGACAAACGCTTTCGCTTCGCGAAGGAAGGCTATTTCTCCGCGGCGATCGTGCCGCATGTGCCGCCGACCGCGACGTACGCCACTGATGCGCGCACGGTGGTCGGCTCCGATGCCGACTACGCGCAACTGATCGCCGATTCGCTCGGCCTGAAGCTTAATCTCGTGCCGATCGCCTGGGCCGATTGGCCGCTCGGCTTGACGTCGGGCAGGTACGACGCGGTGATCTCGAACGTCGGCGTGACCGAGCAGCGCAAGGAGAAGTTCGACTTCACGACCTACCGGCAGGGCTTTCACGGCTTCTATGTGCGAACCGCGAGTCCGATCAGGAAGATCGCCGAACCGAAGGACGTGGCTGGGCTCCGGCTGATTACGAGTTCGGGCACCAATCAGGAAAGAATCATCCTCGAATGGAACCGGCAGAACATCGCGAAAGGCCTTAAGCCGATCGAGTTCCAGTACTTCGAC
Organism: Paraburkholderia antibiotica; assembly: GCF_012927125.1. Classification (GTDB taxonomy): domain Bacteria; phylum Pseudomonadota; class Gammaproteobacteria; order Burkholderiales; family Burkholderiaceae; genus Paraburkholderia; species Paraburkholderia antibiotica. The sequence goes on along the minus strand of NZ_JABBFZ010000002.1, from coordinate 465,984 downwards.
GATGACGCCGCGAGCCGCATCGCGTTGCTGTCCGGGCGCGCCGATGTCGAATTCAATCCGAACGCGCCGCTGGCCTACGACGCGGCGACCACCGGCGCGATTCGCGAAGTCGGCTCGCTCAATGCCGGCTGGCCGGCGCGCGCGGATGTCGCGATCGCCACGCGCAAGGGCAGCGGCCTGATGGATGCGCTGACCGTCGCGACGAACGGGCTGATCGCCGACGGCACGTACCGGCGCTCGCTCGCGCGCTGGGGCGTCGAGTCGGAAGCGCTGGCGCGTTCGGAAAGCAATCCGCCGGGGCTGCCGAAGTTCTGACGTGATGAAAGAACCCGGCAAAACAGGGCTCGGCGTGCGCGGCGCGTTGCAGCATCGGGTTTATCGCTGCAGCAGATCACCGTATCGGATCGACTGCACCGGCTTGCTGGCTGGACCGCCCGCAAATTCCGGTTGCTTCCAGCGCGGCCGTGAACTACAAATTTAAGGTTATAGGTGAGCCGGATCGTATCGACCCGGCTCCCGTTCCGTCGATACGGCGTTGCGCCGCCCCGCGTAGGGCTCTCGTCAGCATCGGGCACGCGAGCACGCCGCGCTTCCATTCAGAACGACAAGGAGAGTGCCGTCATGGGAATGCGCCCCGATCCCACCTTTCATGCGTCGCCGAAACTCGCGATGGACGCGCCGGCGGAAGAATATGCGTATACGGTGCTGCTGAGCCCGGATTTCTCGCAGCCCGACGCGCTCGCCGTGATCGACGTGAAGCCCGGTTCGCCGACCTATAGCCAGGTCGTGCACACGGTGCCAGTGCCGTACAAGGGCGACGAATTTCATCATTTCGGCTGGAATGCGTGTTCGTCGGCATTGTCGCCGCTGACGGGGCACGCGTTTCTCGAACGACGCTATCTGATCATTCCCGGAATGCGCTCGTCGCGCATCTATATCGTCGATACGAAGCCGCATCCGACCCAGGCGAAGATTCACAAGATCATCGAGCCCGAGGAGATTTTTCGCAAGACCGGTTATTCGCGGCCGCACACCGTGCATTGCGGGCCGGAAGGCATTTACGTGAGCACGCTCGGTGGCGGAGGCAAGGACGGCACCGACGGGCCGCCGGGCATCTTCATCATGGATTGCCAGACGTTCGAGGTACTCGGCCGCTGGGAGATCGAGCGCGGCGCGCAGGAAAAGCATTACGACTTCTGGTGGAATCTGCCGCGCGATTACATGGTGTCGACCGAATGGGCGCTGCCGCCGCAATTCGAAAACGGCATCGTGCCCGAGGATCTGCTGTCGAATAAGTACGGGCATCGCGTGCACTTCTGGGATCTGCGGGCGCGCCGCAACGTGCAGACGCTCGATCTCGGCGCGAATCATCAGATGGGCCTCGAAGTGCGGCCCGCGCACGATCCGAGCCGCGAATACGGCTTTATCGGCGTGGTGGTCGATACCACCAATCTGGAAGGGTCGATCTGGACATGGTGGCGCGAGAACGGGCAGTTCCACATCGAGAAGACCGCGACCATTCCTCCCGAACCGGCGTCCGTCGAACAGTTGCCGCCGCTGTTGCAGGGCTTCGGCGCGGTGCCGCCGCTCGTCACCGACATCGATCTTTCGATCGACGATAAATTCCTCTACGTCGCCTGCTGGGGCACCGGCGAGATGCGTCAGTACGACGTGACGGAGCCGCGCAAACCGAAGCTCACGGGCTCGGTGCATATCGGCGGTATCGCGCGGCGCACGCCGCATCCGAATGGCAAACCGTTCGCGGGTGGCCCGCAGATGGTCGAAATCAGCCGCGACGGCAAGCGCGTCTACTGGACCAACTCGCTGTATTCGACGTGGGACAACCAGTTCTATCCGGACGGCGTACCAGCCGCGCAGGTGATGGCGCATGCGAATCCGGACGGTGGCCTGACGCTCGCCAATGAGTACTTCGTCGAGTTTCCCGACGGCTATCGCGCGCATCAGATTCGCCTCGAAGGCGGCGACTGCTCGACCGATTCGTTCTGCTATCCGTCGGTGGGCGTTTGAGCGGCGCGGTCTCGCCGCAGGCTGGTCTGTGGCTGGCGGTTGTCGCGAGCGGTTTGTATCACGGCCTTAATCCGGCGATGGGGTGGCCGCTCGCGGTGTCGAACGCGTTGATGCAGCGGCGCGCGCAGGCGTTGCTTGCCGCGCTGCTTTATCTGGCCGCGGGGCACGCGCTGGCTATTCTCCTGATGATGCTGCCGTTCGCGATGCTCGCGAGCGTGTTCGCGTGGCAGCGCGAAATACAGCTTGGCGCGAGCGCGCTCGTGATCGGCTTCGGTCTGGTTCTGCTGATACGCCGACGTCATCCGCGCGTGCTCGCGAGAATTCCGCCGTCGCGGCTCGCGCTGTGGTCGTTCGCAGTCGCGATTGCGCATGGCGCGGGCTTGATGCTCGTGCCGATCTATCTCGGGCTGTGCCGAGCCGACGAGATGGACGTCGGACACCGGGCCGCGCAAACGTTGATCGAGAGTAGTCTGCGCACTGCGCTCGCGGTGGCCGCGGTTCACGCCGCTGCGATGATGGCGGCCGGTGGTGTGCTCGCGTGGCTCGTCTATCGCTACCTCGGGCTCAGATTCGTGTCGCGCAGCTGGTTCAATCTGGATGCGGTGTGGGCGTTGAGTCTGATTCTGGTCGGCGGGATTTCGCTGGCGTTGAATGCGGGCGCGGGAACCCTCACCGGTGTCGCCTAGCATTTCCAGTTCCGATCCGCTGAGTCCCCTTCGTCTTCGTGTATAAGACATCCATGTCCATGCACGTCGAGCGAAAGGGGAATCCTTGGAACTGCGCCAGCTTCGTTATTTTGTCTCTGTCGTCGAATACGGCAGCATGGGCCGCGCGGCCGCCGAACTCGGCGTGGTCACGTCCGCGCTGAGCCAGCAGATCAGCCGGCTCGAAAGCGAACTGTCGACGCGACTGTTGCAACGCACATCGAGCGGCGTGTTGCCGACCGACGCCGGCCTCGCATTCTGGCGTCAGGCGCAACTCGCGCTGCGCCACGTCGACGACGCCGCGCATGCGGCGCAGCACGCGCGGTTGTCCGGCCATGTGAGCGTCGGCATGGCGCCGAGCACGACCGGTGTGCTCGGACTCGCGTTCATGCGCGCGATGCGCGAGCGCTATCCCGACGTTCGGCTGCGCATGGTCGAAAGCCTGTCCGGGCATCTCGCGGTGATGCTCAACGCGCGCCAGATCGATCTGGCGATCCTGTTTCAAAGTGCCGGCAGTCAGCGTTTCAGCGCGACACCGTTGATCGACGAACGTCTGTTCGCCATTGCGTCGGCCGATTTCGACGCGATGCCCGCGACGAAGAAGGTCCGGCTCGCGCAGATCGCGCCGTTGCCGCTGATCCTGCCGAGTAGTCCGCATGGTTTGCGTTCGCTGCTGACGGCCGCGTTCGCGAGCGCGAAATGCGAACCGAACGTCGTCGCCGAAATCGACGGGCTGGCGATGTTGATGGACGCGGTCGGCGGCGGCATCGGCGTGACGATCCAGCCCGGCGCGGCGTTGGCGCGCCGCGATCCGGCCGCGTTTCGCGCGATTCCGATCGCGGACCGGCACATGGTGCGGCCGAATCAGCTCGTGAGTCTCGCCGACGACGAGCTGTCGCCGGCCGGCCTCGCGGCGCGCGTGGTGCTGGCGGACGTCGCCCGTTCGCTGGTGGCGAGCGGGCAGTGGGCCGGCGCGACGCTCGCGGCAGACTCCGCGCGCTGAATCGGGCACTGAGCCATACGCTGAGTCGCACTAGTCTTCACGATCCGTGAAGACCCGTTGCCGTCTACCTGCTGGCGGATGAACGCGGGAGCGTCCTACACTCCGGGCAACTGGAGGAGACGCTTGAACATGGTGGATGTCCTGGTGATTGGCGGCGGCAATGCCGCCTTGTGCGCCGCGTTGATGGCGCGTGAGGCCGGCGCGTCGGTGCTGCTGCTGGAAGCGGCGCCGCGCGAATGGCGCGGCGGCAATTCGCAGCACACGCGCAACCTGCGCTGCATGCACGACGCGCCGCAAGACGTGCTCGTCGATGCCTATCCGGAAGAAGAATACTGGCAGGACCTGCTCAAGGTGACGGGCGGCCTGACCGACGAAAAACTCGCGCGCATCGCGATTCGCGCGTCGTCGACGTGCCGGGGCTGGATGCGCCAGCATGGCGTGCATTTTCAGCCGCCGCTGTCGGGCGCGTTGCACGTGGCGCGCACCAACGCGTTCTTCATGGGCGGCGGCAAGGCACTCGTCAACGCGTATTTCCGCAGCGCCGAAGCGCTCGGCGTGCAAATCCGCTACAACGCCCCCGTCGATGCGATCGAACTCGACGGCGACCGCTTCGTCGCCGCGCGCATCGGCGCCGAGCGGATCGAGGCGCGTGCCTGCGTGCTGGCCGCGGGCGGCTTCGAATCGAATCGCGAGTGGCTGCGCGAAGCGTGGGGGCAGGTCAACGGCGAATGGGTCGCCGAAAACTTCCTGATTCGCGGCACCCGTTTCAACATGGGCGTGCTGCTCAAATACATGATCGACGCGGGCGCGGATGCGATCGGCGATCCGTCGCAATCGCATTGCGTCGCGATCGACGCACGCGCGCCGCTCTACGATGGCGGCATCTGCACGCGGGTGGATTGCGTGTCGCTCGGCGTCGTCGTCAACCGGCATGCGCGGCGCTTCTACGACGAGGGCGAGGATTTCTGGCCGAAGCGCTATGCGATCTGGGGCCGGCTCGTCGCGCAGCAGCCCGGACAGATCGCGTATTCGATCATCGATTCGAAAGCGATCGGCCGCTTCATGCCGCCGGTTTTTCCCGGCACCAAAGCCAATACGCTGGCCGAACTCGCGCGCGCGACCGGTCTCGACGAAAAGACTTTCGTCGACACGATCGAAACGTATAACCGCGCATGCCGCGTCGGCACCTTCGATCACGCGGTGCTCGACGATTGCCACACCGAAGGCATTCAGCCGGCCAAGACTCATTGGGCGCAGCCGCTCGACAAGCCGCCTTTCTACGCGTACGCGCTGCGCCCCGGCATCACGTTCACCTATCTGGGCCTGAAGGTCGACGAACGCTCGGCCGTGCATTTCGGTGGCAAGCCCAGTCCCAATCTTTACGTGGCCGGCGAAATGATGGCGGGCAACGTGCTCGGCAAGGGCTATACGGCGGGCGTCGGCATGGCGATCGGCACCGCGTTTGGACGTATCGCGGGCACCGAGGCCGCGCGCGCGGCACTGCAATCGAAACAGAACGCGAAGGAAACCACCCATGCAGTCGCTTGAAGCGCTGACCCGCGAGGCAAGTGCGCTCGCCTCGAACGAAATGCCCGTGACGCTCGCGATGACGTCGGCCGAATCGGAAGTGAGCCGCATCATGCAAATCTGCAATGCGTGCCGCTATTGCGAAGGCTTCTGCGCGGTTTTTCCGGCGATGACGCGCCGCCTCGAATTCGGCCGCGCCGACGCGCATTTTCTCGCGAACCTGTGCCACAACTGCAGCGCCTGTCTGCATGCGTGCCAGTACGCGCCGCCGCATGAATTCATGGTCAACGTGCCGCAGGCGATGGCGCAGGTGCGGCTGCAAACCTATACGGACTACGCGTGGCCGGCGGGGCTCGGCGCACTGTACAAGCGCAACGGCGTGACGCTCGCGCTGGCGCTTGCAGGCGGCCTCGCGCTGTTTCTGATACTGGCGATGCTGTTCAAGGGCGCGACGCTGTTCACGCCGCTCGCCGGCAATTTTTACGCGGTGTTTCCGCACAACATGCTCGCGTTGATGTTCGGCGTGGTGTTCCTGTTCTCGACGTTCGCACTCGGCGTCGGCGTGCGACGCTTCTGGCGCAACGAGGATCCAGGCGCGATGTCCGGCGCCGCAATCGGCGAAGCAGCGCACGACGTGCTGAGCCTGCGCTATCTCGGCGGCGGCCACGGCACGGGCTGCAACACGAGCGACGACGCATTCTCGCTCGCGCGCCGCCGTTTTCATCATCTGACGTTCTACGGCTTCATGCTGTGCTTCGCGGCGACCTGTGTCGCGACGCTTTATCACTATTTCTTCGGTCTCGAAGCGCCGTATGCGTTGACGAGTCTGCCGGTCGTGCTCGGCACGCTGGGCGGCGTCGGTTTGCTGGCTGGACCGGTGGGGCTCTTGTGGCTGAACCTGAAGCGTCATCCGCTCGCCGGCGATGCCGCGCAGCGGCCGATGGACCGTGGCTTCATCGCGCTGCTGCTGCTGACGAGCGCGAGCGGTCTCGCGCTGATGCTGTTGCGCGATACGCCGCTGATGGGCGTGTTGCTCGCGATTCATCTCGGCATCGTGATGGCGCTGTTTCTCACGCTGCCGTATGGCAAATTCGCACACGGCATCTATCGCAGCGCGGCGTTGCTGAAATGGTCGGTGGAAAAGAGAAAGCCGAGCGGCCTGCTGGTCGAAGACTGAACGGGCGCTCATCACGAGGCGGCCCCACATTAAAAAGTACGCACGAAATGCGCATTGCCGTGCGCAAGGAGACAGGATGGCATCAACCCCCCATACGCAAACCGCGAGCGCGGATGCGCCGGCTCTTTCGAAAGTCGGCGCGGTTCTGCGCGTCACGAGCGGCAACTTTCTCGAGCAGTTCGATTTTTTTCTGTTCGGCTTCTACGCGACCTTCATCGCGAAGACCTTCTTTCCGGCCGCGAGCGAATTCGCGTCGCTGATGCAGACGTTCGCGGTATTCGGCGCGGGATTTCTGATGCGCCCGCTCGGCGCGATCGTGCTTGGCGCGTACATCGACAAAGTGGGCCGCCGGCGCGGTTTGATCGTCACGCTGTCGATCATGGCGAGCGGCACGATCCTGATTGCATGCGTGCCGGGCTATGCGAGTATCGGACTGCTAGCACCGGCGCTCGTGCTGATCGGCCGGCTGTTGCAGGGCTTTTCCGCGGGCGCGGAACTCGGCGGCGTGTCCGTCTATCTCGCGGAGATGGCGACGCCGGGCAAGAAGGGCTTCTATACCGCGTGGCAATCGGCGAGTCAGCAGGTCGCGATTGTCGTCGCGGCGGCACTCGGCTATGCGCTCAATCTGCTGCTCGATCACGAACAGATCGGCGCATGGGGCTGGCGTGTGCCGTTCTTTATCGGCTGTGCGATCGTGCCGTTTCTGTATGTGCTGCGCCGCTCGCTGCAGGAAACCGCCGAATTCGAAGCGCGTGCCCATCGTCCCGCCACGGGCGAAGTATTTCGCTCGATGCTCGCGAACTGGAAGACCGTGATAGCGGGCATGCTGATGGTCGCGATGACGACTACGACGTTCTATCTGATCACCGTCTATACGCCGACGTTCGGCAAGACCGTGCTGCATCTGAGTACGTCGGACAGTCTGATCGTCACGTTGCTGGTTGGCGTGTCGAACTTCATCTGGCTGCCGATCGGCGGCGCGGTGTCCGACCGGATCGGACGCAAGCCATTGCTGCTGTTCGTGTCGGCGCTCGCGATCGTCACCGCGTATCCGGCGCTGTCATGGCTCACGCAGGCGCCCGGTTTCATGCGCATGCTGGTGGTGCTGCTGTACTTCTCGTTCTTCTTCGGCGCGTATAACGGCGCGATGGTGGCTGCGTTGACCGAGGTGATGCCGGTGAATGTGCGCGTCGCGGGTTTTTCGCTGGCATTCAGTCTCGCGACCGCGATTTTCGGCGGCTTTACGCCGGCTGTCTCCACGTACCTGATCCAGACGACCGGCGACAAGGCCGCTCCCGCGTACTGGCTGATTTTCGCGGCCGTGTGCGGATTCTCGGCGACGTTGGCGCTGTATCGACGCGGTGGCGCCGCGGAGTTGCAGGCGAAGCTCGGTTAGGCGGCGGATCTTTTGAAAGAAGCGGCGGCGCTGCGTGAAAACGCAGCGCCGTTTTTGCATTTCGATTAATGCGTGTTGGTGCGCGTTATTTGCGCGAGCTTCGGCTGAAGCTGTCGAGCAAGTCGCAATCGGCGGCGATGAATTATCTGCCGACGTGCTGCTTCAGCAGAAGCGCTTAATTATTCGAATTCGCTTCGTCGCTGGCACTGCGCAATGGCGCGCGGCTCTGATCGTTATTCAGATGCACGAACTTTCTCAGCAGCCGCAATAGCTGCTGCGCATCTTCTTCTCCCATTCCGTCGAGCAGGCCGTGATTAAGTGCATCGACGGCGGGAATCAATTGATCGAGCAATTGCTCGCCGGCCGGCGTCAGCAACAGACGGCGCTGACGACGCGGCAACACCTCGCGCACGATCCAGCCTTTCGCTTCGAGCCGCACCGCGATATCGGCGGTCGTCGACGTGTCGAGGCCGACCCGTTGCGCGAGCGTGACCTGATCGAGTCCCGGCAATTCCTGCAGCATTCTGAGTACCGCGTATTGCACGGGCGTCACTTCGCGGCCGAGCAGATCATGGAACATCGACACGGAAATCTGGTGCGCGCGGCGGATCAGATGGCCAGGCTGGTCGTACAGATCGATGCTGATCGCGGAAGGGGTATCGCTTGAAGTGGCCATAAGAGTTCTGAAAGCTGGTCGTCCACGCGGCGCGCAAACGTCAATCGTGTTACCTGATTGAAAGTTCGTCTAAGGGAAAACCTTCATTTAATCATCAAAGCTTCATTGAGTACACTGAATCTCATTGAGTGTACGGAATGAACTTACCCGTGAGCGTAGCTAATCGTAGTTGCGCGCGCAAATCAATCAGGAGCGAGACTGACATGTTTCCCCGCAACGCGTGGTACGTCGCATGCATGCCCGATGAAGTCGCGGACAAGCCGCTTGGCCGGCAGATCTGCGGCGAGCCGATGGTCTTCTATCGAAACGCGGAAGGCGAGGTGGTGGCGCTGGAGGACTTCTGCCCGCATCGCGGCGCGCCGCTGTCGCTTGGCTTCGTGCGCGACGGCACGCTCGTGTGCGGCTATCACGGCCTCGAAATGGGCTGTCAGGGCAAGGCGACCGGCATGCCCGGTCAACGCGTCGGCGGTTTTCCGGCGATCCGCCACTTCCCGGTGATCGAGCGCTACGGTTTCGTGTGGGTGTGGCCCGGCGATGCCGCGCAGGCCGATCCGGCGAAACTGCATCATCTGGAATGGGCCGAGAGCGACGAATGGGCTTATGGCGGCGGCCTGTATCACATCCGCTGCGATTACCGGCTGATGATCGACAACCTGATGGATCTGACGCACGAAACCTATGTGCACGCGAACAGCATCGGTCAGAAGGAAATCGACGAGGCCGCGCCGAAGACGGTGGCCGAGGGCGATACCGTGCGCACCAGCCGCTTCATGGAAAACGTCGCCGCGCCGCCGTTCTGGAAAATGGCGTTGCGCGGCAACGGTCTCGCCGACGATGTGCCGGTCGACCGCTGGCAGATCTGTCATTTCACGCCGCCGAGTCATGTGCTGATCGAAGTCGGTGTCGCGCATGCCGGTGAGGGCGGTTATCACGCGCCGGCGGAGAAGAAAGCGTCGTCGATCGTGGTGGATTTCATCACGCCGGAAACCGATACGTCGATCTGGTATTTCTGGGGAATGGCGCGCAATTTCCGTCCCGACGATGCCGAGCTGACCGCGAGCATCCGCGAAGGACAGGGCAAGATCTTCAGCGAAGATCTGGAGATGCTCGAACGTCAGCAGCAGAATCTGCTGCGCTGGCCCGAGCGCAATCTGCTGAAGCTCAATATCGATGCGGGCGGCGTGATGTCGCGTCGCGTGATCGAGCGGCTGGTCGCGCAGGAACGCGCGGACGCGGGCACGCCGCCGGCGGACGTGACCCGGGTGATTCCGGTGCGGGCGGCAACATGAACCAGCCGGTGCTGAATGTGGTGGTCGCGCGGCGGCGCGACGAAGCGCCCGGTATCGCGAGCTTCGAACTGACGAGCGAAAACGGTCAGCCGTTGCCCGCCTTCGACGCAGGCTCGCACGTCGACGTGCATCTGCCGAACGGTCTCGTGCGCCAGTACTCGCTGTGTAACGATCCGCGCGAGACGCATCGCTATCTGATCGCAGTGCTGCGCGACGAAGCGGGACGCGGCGGCTCGAAAGCGGTGCATGAGCTGGTTCGCGAAGGCGAGCGTTTGCAGATCAGCGCGCCGCGCAATCATTTCGCGCTCGCGCAGCAGGCGCCGCATCATCTGCTGCTCGCGGGCGGCATCGGTGTGACGCCGATTCTGTGCATGGCCGAGCAACTGGCGTCGAGCGGCGCGTCGTTCGATATGCACTACTGCACGCGCTCGAAGGAACGCACGGCGTTTGTCGAACGTATCGCGCAGGCCGGTTTCGCACAGTCGGTCCAGTTTCACCACGACGACCATCCCGGCGGCTCGACGTTCGATCTCGAACAGGTACTCAACGGCGCGCCGGCCGGCACGCATCTATACGTGTGTGGACCGCGCGGCTTCATGGACTTCGTGCTCGACACCGCGCGCGCGAAGGGCTGGCCGGGCGATCGGTTGCACTACGAATTTTTCGGCGCGCCCGCCATTCAGTCGACGGCGGGCGGCAGCTTCCAGGTACGCATCGCGAGCAGCGGCGCGACGATCGACGTGCCGCCCGAATGCACGGTCGTGCAGGCGCTGGCGGCCAACGGCGTCGAGGTGATCACGTCGTGCGAGCAGGGCGTGTGCGGCACCTGCCTCACGCGGGTTCTTTCCGGTGAGCCTGACCATCTGGATTCCTATCTGACCGACGAGGAGCGCGCGGCCAACGATCAGTTCCTGCCGTGCTGCTCGCGCGCGAAATCGCCGTTGCTCGTGCTCGATCTGTAAGGACTCACGCGTCACGTCGCGCTGGCCGGTGGACTTGCCGCGCGCGTTCATTTCAGGTAAATGGTACGGCCTTGTATTTGCCACTAATTTGCCACTACCGGTTGAAATGGATTCAATGACTGCCACCGCCGCGCCGGATTTCGACGTATGCGCGCTCGACGTACCGCGCGCATACGCCGTCGGTGTCGAGGTCTTCCGCCTGAAGTTCGATTTCGGCCTGACGCTCGACCACCCCGCGTTCGTCGTGCTGTCCGACGACGAACGCGCGAGGGCCACCCGCTATCTGCGCCACGAAGACACGCTGCGCCATGCGCAAACCCGCGTGATCTTGCGCGCGTTGCTCGCCGCGAGAACGGGCGTGCCGCCCGGCGAATTGCGTTTCGAGCAGGATGCCACCGGGCGGCCGCGTCTTGGGCCGCCGTCAGGCCCGAGGTCGACACAGCCCGACAGGTGGCCCGATTTCAATGTCTCGCACTCCGGCCACTATGCGCTGATCGCGATCGCCGCGCGACGCAAGGTCGGTATCGATATCGAGGTCGCGCGCGAGGACAAGAACTGGCAGGCGTTGACGCCGGCGGTGTTCGCGCCGCGCGATGAAGCGCAGGTGGCGGCGTTGCCGGCGGAGCGGCGAGCCGCTGCGTTCTACGACATATGGACTGCGAAGGAAGCGCTGTTGAAGGCGCTGGGCGTCGGTATCGGCGAGGGCATGACGTGGTTTTCGGTGCTCGGCGACGGCGCGCGCGATCCGCACGTGGCAGTGGACGATCCGCGCGCCCGCAACGGCCACGCACTCATGCAACTCGATGTCGTGTGGCTCGACGTGCCGGCCGGTTACGCCGGCTGTGTGGCGTGGTCGCGCGATATGGTGGCGCCGGCTGCAGAGGCAAGTTCGACGGCGGATACATAAGCGCGCCGCGCGTTGCCTCGGTCAATGGCCATGCGCTTGGCTACGCTAAGCGGTGTTCTCCCGGCCTTCGCGCTCGGCGTTAGCCGTGCTGAAAAGCTTCTTCAACTTTGCGTTGACCGCGATGAGTTCCTGAACCGGCGCCGCCGCGAGCTGCTGATCGAAGAGCGTGAGCACCTGGCCGAGCAGCGTATACGCATCGCTATCGACGACGCACATGCCGGTATCGAGCCCCGCCTGACGGCAGCGCAGAATCACGCCCTCCGCGTCGCGAAACAGCTCGGGCATTGCGATGCCATAGCCGCGCTGATTGAGCAGCATCGTCATGTAAATGGCCTGCGCCATGCTGCCGACGTGATATTGATTGCCGACGCCGCTGCGTAACGCTTCGAGCGTCATGTGGTAATCGAGCGAGATTTCGCCTGCTTTTGCAGGCACGATCGGCCGCTGCATCGCCTTCGTGCGTGCTGGCGGCGCCTTCGCGGTTGCTTCGCGAGGAGGGCTTGCTTTTCTGGCCATAAACTCACTGACGCGGCCGGCTCGCGCCGGACCGCGACACCATCACGGAACCTGAAAATGCCGTCGCGGGAAACACGTGCGCCGCGCGCTACGCGGCGCCGTGCCCGTTAGCCCATATGGAGACCGCCGTTCAACGAGAAGTCCGCTCCCGTTGCAAAGCCTGCCTGATCCGACGCGATCCACGCGACGATCGAAGCGATTTCATCCGGCGTGCCGAGGCGTCGCACCGGAATGGTCGCGACGATTTTCTCCAGCACTTCCGGACGGATCGCCTTGACCATGTCGGTGCCGATATAACCCGGCGACACGGTGTTGACCGTCACGTTCTTGGTGGCCACTTCCTGCGCGAGCGCCATCGTGAAGCCGTGAAGGCCGGCCTTCGCGGTGGAGTAGTTGGTCTGGCCGAACTGGCCTTTCTGGCCGTTAACCGACGAGATATTGATGATGCGCCCGAAGTTGCGCTCGACCATGCCGTCGATCACCTGCTTGGTCACATTGAAAAGGCTCGTCAGATTGGTGTCGATCACCGCCTGCCAGTCTTCGTAGGTCATCTTGCGGAACATGCCGTCGCGCGTGATGCCCGCGTTGTTGACCAGCACGTCGATTTCGCCGACTTCCTTCTTGACCTTCTCGAATGCCTTGGCGGTGGATTCCCAATCCGCGACGTTGCCTTCCGACGCGATGAAGTTATAACCGAGCGCTTTCTGTTCTTCCAGCCATCGAGCCTTGCGTGTCGAGTTCGGGCCGCAACCCGCGACGACGGTGTAATTGTCTTTATGCAAGCGCTGGCAGATTGCGGTTCCGATACCGCCCATACCGCCGGTTACGTAGGCAATACGATTTGCCATAAGTCCTCCTTCTTGTTGGGGTGAATTGACGCGAGTTTGATTGGAGGATGGAGCTATTATTGGCACCCCCCAGCGGACGGGACGATGGGCATTTTTACCTAGGGGTTAACTGCCAACCGAATGATGGAAAGGGTGCTTGACCGGGCAATGATTGACGCGGCTTGAGCGGGAAATGAAGCGTGAAATCAGGCGTGAAATGAAGCGGGCAAATAAGCAGGCAAATAAGCAGGCAAATAAGTGCGCAAATGAGTGGACCACCGGGCGGACAAATAGGTGGGCCCGACAGGCGGAAAAAATGTCGCCGACTGTTTCCGCAAGCGTCGCGACGCGTGGCGCCGATCCGCTGGACCGCCATGCGTTACGGATAATTCGCGCATTCGCGTGCATCCTCGGGCTTCTACCTGCCGCTCCCTTGCCTGAGTACAATCTTCCTCCTACGCTTAGCGCTAGCGGTTAAGTACCTGCCCCCAACACCCGGCGAGCGCAACGCATCGCGCGGACCTTGGGGCACACGTCGGACCGTTCATCGTTCCCGTGCGTATTCGCGTGGTCAATCGCGTCATAAAAAAGGCATAACAGCATGACTGACTATCTGGCAGACATCGATCCGGGCGGGCTGAATCTGGTCGGCATCTTCGGGCTGTTGATCGGCGGCCTCGCGTTGTTTCTGCTCGGTCTGGAGTTTCTGACCGGCGGCCTGAAGGCGATCGCGGGATCGAGACTGCAGTCGCTGATCGGCGTGCTGACCGCGAACCGGTTTCGCGGCATGGCGGCAGGCGCGGCCGTGACCGCGCTGCTGAACTCGTCGACCATTACCACGGTGCTGATGGTCGGTTTTGTGTCCGCCGGTCTGATGACGCTGGCCCAGGCGGTGCCGATGATCATGGGCGCGAATATCGGCTCGACGATCACCGCGCAGATCATCGCGTTCGATGTGTCGAAGCTCACGCCGTTCATGCTCGCCATCGGTTTCCTGCTGCACGCGTTCATTCCGCGCGAGCTGCTTCGGCAGATCGGCCGCGTGGTGCTGGGGCTCGGGCTGCTGTTCATGGGCATCCAGTTGATGGGCGAGGCCACGCATCCGCTGCGCACGTTCCAGCCGTTCATCGACGCCATGCAGGACATGCGCAATCCGTTCGTCGGCATCATCGTGGGGGCGGTGTTCACCGCGATCGTGCAGAGCTCGGCGGCGACGCTCGCGATCGTGATCGCGTTGAGCGGCCAGGGCCTGATGCCGCTCGAAGCCGCCATCGCACTGATTCTTGGCGCGAACGTCGGCACCTGCGGGACAGCCCTGCTCGCGTCGATCGGCAAGACGGCGGAGGCGGTGCAGGTCGGCATCGTGCATCTGATATTCAATGTGGTCGGCGTCGTGATCGCGCTGTTCCTGATTCCGCAGATGGCGGAGTTCGTGCACTGGATCTCGCCGTCGCATCCGGAACTGCAAGGGGTCGCGCGTCTCGCGGCCGAGGCGCCGCGCCAGGTCGCCAACGTGCATACGCTGTTCAGCGTGGCGAACACCGCGCTGCTGATCTGGTTTACCGGTCCGATCGCGCGGCTCGCGCAGTTCATCGTGCCGAAGCGCGCGCAGGTCGCCAAACGCGACGGCGATCCGGCGTATCTCGACGAATCGTCGCTGACCGTGCCCACGCTCGGTTTGCAGCGGGTGCGGATGGAATTGACGCGGCTCGGCGAACAGGTGCTCGATATCGTGCAACGCGGTTCGCAGATGGTGTCGAACGGCACGATGGAGGAGATCAATCAGATGCTCGACCGGGACAAGGAAACCGATCGGCTCGCGGTCGAAATTTTCCAGTACATCGGTCAGCTTTCCCAGGTGCAGCACTCCGAGGAAGAGGGGCAGCAACTGGTGGGCTATACGCAGGTCGCGAGCAACCTCGAGAGCATCAGCGGCATTATCGGCACCACGCTGATGACGGTCGGCGAGCAGCGTATGACTCAACAGATCGACCTGCTGCGCTTGCGCGACGCGGCGACCACGCAGTTCGGCGAAGCGGTGATCCGCAATCTCGCACAGGCGATTCGCACGATCGAGAACCCCGATCCGGAAGCGGTCGCGCAGGTCGTCGATGCGAAGGCCGGCATCGAAAAGCTCGCGGCCACCGCGCGTCAGGTCGTGCTCGCGAAGCTTCAGCTCGCGGACAAGACGGACGTGGTCACGTTCCGGCTTGCGATGGATGTGATCGAACAGGGTCGCCAGATCACGCAGTTTGCGCGGGCCATTGCGAAGAATGTGGGCGCGCTTCATTCTGCCGAAGCCTGAGCCGGTCCGGCCGGTGGTTGGCCAGATTGCCGGCTCGGTTGCCGGTTCGATTGCATGATTGGCGCGGGACTGTTTATCGGGCTGCCTGGCGTTCGCATGGCAGGAACGCTAAGCGCTGCGCGTGTCATCGTCATGACACGCTGCGATCTGGATGGCGCGTGGTATTGGCGCGGATCAGGCACGCAGTGTGGCGCCCATATGACGCGCCGATGACCCGATTGTGCGTTGACCCACAGTGGCTTGCGCAATAAGCAACGCCTGGGACAATTTAACACACGCCCTGTCCAGAATTTGATAGCCTGTATCCCAGTTGAGCATCGAACTCAAGGAGGGCTTCACCATGATGCGGTGGCTGGCTAACTGGGCTTCACAACATGCTCCGACTCCCGAGAAACAGGCCGAGCGCGCGCTGAACAACCTGCGCATGGAACTGTTTCAGGCCGAACAGCTGGTGCTCGATGCGCAGCTGCGGGCCGACTACTATCGGGCTCGTCTGACCTTTCTCGAAGAAGTCACGAGAAAAGGCATCGAACAGGTATCGGACGAACGCAAAGGTCCACAAGATGCGCCTCAGCCATTGAGGCCGGGACTCAAGCTCACCGCGGCGCAGTAGTCATAGCCGGGTGTCTGCAATCGCAATGAATTGATCGGGTCGCGCTCGCATGCTCACGCGAGTGCGATGGTAAAAACACGGCCGCCGGTAATCGTTCGCCAGAAATCCTGATGATTTCTTGTGCGGGCAACGATTGCCGGCGGCCGTGTTTTTTTGCGTGTCCGCTGTTCGGCGGGTGGTTCGCGGGGAGTTTGATTACCCGCCGTTTCCGGCGGGCAACCACGATTCGAAAACAAATGTTTCGAACGGTTGATTAGCCGCGATCAGCTGGCCAGATCGGGCGGCAGCTTGCCGCCGTTTGCCGCGAGTGCCTGCATCACCTGCTTGTGCAGCCAGATGTTCATGCTGGCGGAGTCGTTCATGTCGCCGCTGTACTTCAGCTCCTGTGCGAGCTGCTTGCGATGGTCGAGGCTGCTGTCGATGCCGAGTGCCTTCATCGTGTCGACGATCGACGTGCGCCAGTTCAGCGTCTGTCCGCTTTCGCTGACGAGTTGATCCATCACCGCGGCCACGTCGACGTCGGTCAGCGGTGCCGGTGCATCGGGCGTCGCGGCTTGCGCAGCGGCCGGGTCGGGGGTCGGTTCCGCCGCGGGGGGCGGTTGGTCCGGTTTGGCCTTGCCGAACAGCTTATGGACGATGTCGCCAAAAATACTCATTTCCAGATCTCCGCAGTTGGATGACGAATGCGAGCGCGTGCGCTCGCAGCAAATGCCCCGCTATGCTACGCGATCTGCCAACGCGACGAACGTGAAATTTTGTTAGCACATGTTCATTCGGCATGCTCACGGTCGAATTGCCAGACCGCGGGGAAGCCCATCAGCTTGCACATTTCGGAGAACGGATACAGCGTGTTTTCCGCCTGAAGCGTACCGCGCTGCGCCTTGATCTGACCGTACACATCCTGCAGCGCTTTCGCTACCGCGAGGAAGCCGGACGCCGGATAAATGGCGATCGAAAAACCGAGCTTCTGCAATTCGGCGGGCGTGAGTTGCGGTGTGCGTCCACCTTCGACGATGTTCACCAGCAGCGGCGTATCGAACGTACGTGCGATGGTTTCCAGTTCCTCGACCGTTTCCGGCGATTCGATGAACAGCACGTCGGCGCCCGCTTTCGCGAATGCCTCGCCGCGCCGCAATGCTTCGTCGAGTCCGAGCGACGTGCGCGCATCGGTGCGGGCGACGATCTGGAAGTTCGGGTCTTCGCGCGTTTCGACCGCGACCTTGATCTTCTTCACCATGTCGTCGAGCGCGATCACTTTGCGGCCCGGCGTGTGTCCGCATTTCTTCGGAAATTCCTGGTCTTCGAGCTGAATGCCCGCCGCGCCCGCGCGTTCATAACCGCGTACCGTGTGTGCGACGTTGAGCAGGCCGCCGTAACCGGTATCGCCGTCGCAGATCAGCGGCGTCGTGGTCGCGCCGCAGAAGGCCGTCACGCGATCGACCATGTCGGTGTACGTGGCGAGGCCCGCGTCGGGCACGCCGAGATACGACGCGACCGTGCCGAAACCCGTCATGTACAGGCACTCGAATTCCATCGAGTCGGCCATCTTCGCGGAGATCAGATCGAAGATGCCGGGCGCGGTGACGATTTCCGGCTGGGCGAGACGTGCTTTCAGTTGCTGGCGTTTGTTTTGTGCGTTCATGCTGGTTCCGTTTCCGTTTGGTGACGATGAGTGTGCATTGGATGTGTCGCGTCGATGTCGGTTCAATGCGGTTCAATGACGCGATTCGCGCGCGACGTTGGCGCCGGCGAGTTCCGCATCGGCGTCGACGATGGGCGGCGGCGCGATGTCTTCGAGCGAGCGCTGATTCGTTTCGATGCCGAAGAGCGCGAGGATCGCGGCCATCGCGACGAGCACGCCGATGATCACCGACAGCACGTCGCGCACGCCGCCCGTCGCATACATGACGACCACGAGCTGCGGCGCGAGAATGCCGGCGATACGCCCCGCGCATCCGGCGACGCCGTTTGCGCGCATGCGGTTCTCTGTGGCGAACAGCTCGGGAATATACGTGGCGATGCCGAGCGCGACCATCAGATAGGTGAGCGTGAACAGCAGGAAGCCGAGCGCGGTGGCCATCGCGACGCTGGTCGAGTGTCCGTACAGCCAGCCGACCACGGCCGCCAGCACGGCGACCGCGATGAGTCCGTTCTTGCGGCCGATCCTGTCGGCGATCAGCACGCCGACGAAGGCGCCGGCCGGACCGCCGAGCGACATCAGCGTCGTATAGCCGAGCGACGATGCCATGCCGAGTCCCTGCTTGATCAGGAACGTCGGCACCCACACGATAAAGCCGTAGATCACCACGTTCACCGCGATCTGCACGCAGATCGCGAGCAGCGTGCGGCGAATCTGCGTGCCTTTGAACAATTCGAGCAGCGTGGTGGAGCGCGGCGTCACCGAAGGATCGAACGCAGGCGTGAAGGGCGGCAACGGCCGCGCTTGCGCGGACTCGGCTTCCGCCGCGCTCAGAATCGCTTCCGCTTCGTCGTAGCGGCCTTTCGATTCGAGCCAGCGCGGCGACTCCGGCATCTTCTTGCGGATGACCCACACGATCAGCGCGCCGACGCCGACGATCGCGAACATCGCGCGCCAGCCGATCGTCGGAATGATCAGATAGCCGAGGAACGTCGAGAAGAACAGCGCCGAATTCGTGATCAGCGACAGATATGCGGACCACTTGCCGCGCACGGCCGGCGGAATGAATTCGCCGACCGATCCATAGCCGACGACGATCTCGGCGCCGAGCCCGAGGCCCATGAAGAAGCGGCAGACGATCAGCCATGTCATGTTCGGCGCGAGCGCGCCGGCGACCGATGCGAGGCCGAAGATCGCGAGATTGAACTGATAGGTGAACTTACGACCTTTCGCGTCGCCGAGCAGGCCGGCCGTGAACGCGCCCAACAGCATGCCGACGAAGGTCGACGACAGAAACGCCGCATTCAGCTGCATCGTCGACCAGCCGGTTTTCGCGAGTGCACCGAGTACGCCGCCGGCCAGGTAGATGTCGAACGAATCGAGGAACATGCCTCCGCCGATCAGCCAGAGGATACGCCGGTGAAAACCGGAGAGGGGTAGTCGGTCCAGGCGCGGACCAGCGTTCACGGTACTCGGCATTTCACGTCTCCTGCGTCGTTATAGGACGGCTATTTCGTGTCGTTGCGATGCGTGTTGCGGCCATGGCTGGACGCCAGGCGGGTAGAGCGGGGTGTTACGGCGAAGGGTGTTCCCTCTGATAGCGGTCGAGCACGGTTTTTTCGGCCGCCAGAATATGACAACGGGTGATCGCTTCGGCCCACGCGGCGTTGCGGCTCGCGAGCGCCTGCACGATTTCGACGTGCTGGCGCGCGCTGCTGGCGCGGTGCTCGTCGTTGTAGGAGTCGAAGGTCCACTTGATCAGCGGCGTTTCCTTCATCGACGTCAACGAGCGGTCGAGCCGCGCGTTGCCCGCGGCGGCGGTGATGATCGAATGGAATTCGCCGTTGGCGGCGAACCAGGCTTCGGTGGTTTCGGGTGTCGAAACCTGATGGGTAATGGCCGTCATCCTGTCGGCGAGCGCGCTGAGCCGCTCGATGTCGGCGCTGCCGATTTTCAGGGCGGCGCGACCGGCGAGAAACGGCTCGATCAGAAGACGCGCTTCGAAGATCTCGCGCGCATCCTGCAGCGACCATGCCTTGACGCGCACGCCATAGTTCGGGCGGATCTCGACCCAGCCTTCGGCGCCCAGACGGCGCAGCGCTTCGCGCACCGGCGTGCGGCTCACGCCGAGGCTTTTCGCCAGCTGCTCTTCGCGCAGATACTGGCCCGCGCCATAACGGTTCTCGGCGAGCGACTGCTTGATCGCGAGATAGACGTCGTCCGGCGATCGAGTCGGCAGGCTCTGCATTGTATGCAAAATATTCTCCTTAACGGCCATGACGGTTCTGATTGGCATATAAATGAAGATATTGTATGCAAAGTGGCGGCGAGCACGCTTGGTGATTTCCCTGGCATCGGAGTGGCCGGAGCTTCTTCTAATCGGCAGACGGATGAACGGAGGGAGAAAAAAAGAAAATGGCCAGAAGGGCGAGGTCGCCTTTCTGGCCATGCGTTGAGCCGCTCGAATGTGCGGTAGGAGGGTGCCGACGTGGAAGCCCGATGCGTGCCGACGGATGCGCGACGAACGGAAGCTGTGTGACCTTGCCGCCGCTCGCCGCGCCCATTCGCGGCGTCCTGCTGCTTCAGTCCGGCAATTAGAAGCGCGTATGCAAGCCCACGCGCGCGACGGCCTGCGTTTGACCGCTCGATGCGCCGTCCGCGCTATTCATGCCGTTGAGCTGCGCCTGACCGCCCGAGCTTGCGCGCTGATACACGCCCATCACGTAGACGTCCGTGCGCTTGGACAGCGAGTAGTCGAGAATCGCCGCGGCCTGATGCGCGTGATTGTTATCGACGACCTCGTTGCCCTTCATGTACATGTACGACGCGCCGGCCGCGAGTGCCGGCGTGATCCGGTACTGCGCGCCCACCGAACCTTCGTAGACCGAAGCGCCATTCGCGGAGTTGTGCACGGTCGTGAAGAGCGCGTTGGTGTACCACGCGCCGAACTTATAGTGCGCGCCGAGACCCCAGTTGCGCACGCTCACTTGCGGCGAACCCGCGGTGTAGTACTTGATGTTGGTGTAGGCCGCGTTTGCACCGAACGAGCTCGCCGCGTAATTGAGCGAGAAGCTGGTCGAGTTGCCCGCGCCGACCGAGCCCGCCACGTTGCCGAAGCCGTACATCGCGCCCGCGCTGAAGCCGTCGTACACCGGGCTCACGTACTTGACCGAGTTGGCGATGCGCTCGCCGGCCATGCGGTCCCAGTCGAAGGCGCCGGTCGGATTCTGCGGCAGAGCGAGTTTCGTGAACGGACCGGCGCGGAACCCGTAGAAGTGGCCGGAGATTTGAGCCGGATCGTTGCCGGCGGCATACAGTGAGTCCGTCATGAAGTCGTACTGGTTACCCAGCGTCAGCTTGCCGGCGCGGTCGTTGGTGACCCCGACCAGCGAGGTACGGCTGAACAGGCTCGAATTCGGCATGAACTGTCCGTTGTCCACCTGGAACTGGTTCACGAGTTCGAAGATGACTTGCGTGCCGCCGCCGATATCCTCGGCACCGCGCATACCCCACAGGTTCGGGCCGTTGACGCCGTCGTCCATCTTGACGGTGGTTTTGCCCGACTGGTTGCTCACATACGTGACGCCCGTGTCGATCATGCCGAAGAGCGTGACGCTGCTTTGCGCCTGCGCTGCCGTCGACATCAAGGTACCCGCGAGAATGGCGAGCGCGATTTGCGTCTTCTTCATCTAATGATCTCCTTTTTTATTTAGTCATCCGAATGGAACTGGTGTGAGCGGTACGGCGTCCGTCGATCGTGAGGATCCGAAACCGTCTTCGTGATGCGGCGCGTAGTCGAGTGCCGCGCAACCGGCAGGCCCGTTGATCAGAATCAGTGCGGGCGGCTGCCGAACGGGGCTCAATATAGTCGGCGCGAAGTGCGTGAGGAAGTGGTCCAGACGGCGCGAAAAGCGCAATCGATCGAACCGCGTCTATTCAAAAATGGCGGGGTTTACGCGAACCCGGTAAAGCGCGAGCGAATTGGCCGATTTCGCCCTATGTGTCGTAGTTCATTGAAAAATAAAAGATTTATATCCGTTTTGAGTTCGAGGGCTGTCGGCGATCCGTAAAGACGAAGAGAAAAATTTGTAATAATCGGAGATATATCGCCGGGTGGTCGATAAATAAAAGAGAAAGCTCCTCGGGCTACTTCGCAACGCGATTTCCAATAGCGTTGGGTCGACGCCACAGCATGACGACGCCGATGATTTGCGCGTTCTTTTCGATGTGAATGAGTGGGCGATTGCATCTGTGGAAGCGAAAGAATCGGCACTTTCCTGCCTGTTCACAGCATCAATGGCGAGACACCGCTAACGCGTTGCCGCTTTCTATTTGTCGCAATGCATGAGATTACTTCTCAATCTTGCGTATTGATCGGATTGGAAATGCACGAGTCATAAGCGTCGCTCGGTGCATTTCAATCTGTTTCTTTTTGCATCTAAAAAAATTATTGCCGACCGTCACGCCGGACGCCGGCTCGCTTCAGAAGCGACGGCGGCGCATTCGCGTAAGTCCTTGAGTCATAGGCCGGCGAGGGCCGTCGCCGGCGTTTGCGGAATGCGCGCGAGCCCAGCGGACCGATGTTCATCCTGTTGATCGTTGTGGTTAACCCGCGATTTCCCGTCTTTCCCTGTCTGGCTAACGTCGCGTCAAAACCCGCCGGGGCCATGTCGTCGCTGCGAGCAGCACGGCCGCGGTCAAAAGAATCAGGACGTTTCAGAGAGCCGAAGTACCCACAGAGGAGATGTGAATCCATGAAGGTGAAAAAGACAGGCGTCATCCAGCGCGGCTGGGTGATGCGCGCCGTGTGCACACGCACGGTTCCGATACTCGACAGAACCAACCCTGCAGGAGAACAAGTATGAAAACACTGCACGCTCGCAATCTTCTCTCGCGCATGAAAGCGCGGGCCGTGTCGCTGCTGACGCTGGTCGGCGTGTGCGCAACGGCCGTGGTCGTGGCTGCCTGCAGCGGCGGCGGCAGCGGTAGCAGCGGCGGCCTCAACTACGCGACGCTGTCGGTCGTGCAGCCGAGCGTCGACTGTTCGAAGCTCGCTTCGATCGACATCACCGACATTGGCGGCGCGGGCAGCTCGATCACGTCGGCTGCGGTGACCAATGCCACGATCAATGGCAAGACGGTCGCGTTCTGTACGGTGAAGGGCACGCTCGCGCCGTCGAATACATTCGAAGTCGCGCTGCCGGTCAGCACGTGGACGCAACGTTTCGCGGAACTCGGCTGCGGCGGTCTGTGCGGCAACCTGAGTGACCCGACCCAGCAGAGCTCGTTCAGCTTCACGTATGAATGCCCGCTCGTGCAGGAAGGCGGCTTCGTGACGGCGGCGACCGACATGGGCCATACGGGCTCGGATCAGACGTGGGCGTCGGATACGCAGAAGCAGGCCGATTTCGCGTATCGCGGCCAGCACATCACGACGCTCGCGGCGAAGAAGCTGATCAAGGCTTACTACGGACAGACGCAGAAGTACTCGTACTTCATCGGCTGCTCGGACGGCGGCCGTGAAGCGCTGATGGCCGCGCAACGTTACCCGACCGACTACAACGGCATCATCGCGGGCGCGCCGGCTGCGCACTTCCAGATCCAGAACTCGCTGTATCACGGCTGGAGCGTGAAGTCGCAAAGCACGACGGGCACGAGCGCCGGCAATGCGACTCTGTACGCCGACAAGGCCGAGGTGCTGCACAAGGCCGTGATCGCCGCATGCGGCGGCGGCAGCGGCGCGGCCGACGGTCTGATCGCCGATCCGCGTACCTGCCATTTTGATCCGGCCACGATCCAGTGCGCGAGCGGTGCGACGAGCACGAGCAATTGCCTGACCGCAGCCGAAGTCACGACCGCGAAGGCCATCTACAACGGCCCGACCGATGCGACGAGCGGCGAGTACATGCTGGCGGGTTCGCCGCAATACGGTTCGGAAGCGAACTGGATCGGCGTCGAAGTGCCGACCACGAACTCGACGGATGCACCGGTGCCCGTGACGAAGCTGTTCAGCTATTCGATCGTGACCGGCGCGTACAACCTGATCTTCACGGGTTCGCCGACGATGCCGACCATCGACACCTTCGGCTACACGGACGCCAGCTTCTACCCGACCTACCTGAAGGCGAACCATCCGTTCATCGATGCGACGAGCCCTGATCTGTCCGCATTCAACGCGGCGGGCGGCAAGCTGATCCTGTGGCACGGCTGGGCGGATCAGCACATCTCCCCGCTCTTCACCATCCAGTACTACGAAGCGATGCAGGGCACGATGGGCGCATCGACGGTCGACCAGTTCGCGCGTCTGTATGTCGTGCCGGGCGTCGCGCATTGCGGCGGCGGCGAGGGCTTCCCGAACATCGACCTCGTATCGAAGATCACCGACTGGGTCGAAGACGCGAAGGTGCCGACTTCCGTGATGACGTATCAGACCGATTCGTCGAACAACGTGACGGCTTCGCGCCCGATCTATCCGTACCCGGCGGTCGCGAAGTACACCGGCTCGGGCGACTGGCACGACGGCGCGAACTACACGGAAGGCGCAGCGCTTTACACGGCCGCTACGCATCCGTGGGCCGGTTCGAGCTTCTACTCGACCTACACGCCGACGACGCGAGGCGTGGCCGCACCGTAAGCCGATTATCGGTTGCAATCGACAGCCAACTGGCCCGCTCGGGCCGGCTCGTTCCTGCAAGCGGAATGACTGTTTCCCGGTCATTCCGCTTTTTCTTTGGGTGTCGTGCGGATGTCTTGTGCCGGTGTCTTGTGCAATACGCAAGCGCAATAAAAGCCGCCCTGAATAAACGCCGTCCTGCGACGTGGATACGGCGACGCGGCGAAAGCGGCGGCGCGCGTGATGTTCTATGCGACTTCGTTCCCGCATCATCTGTTCTGTTTATCGAGGTGGGCGCTAGCCGGGCCACCGCAAGGTCGCTCGCGGCCCCCCACGGCTAGTCTCGAACGCTTATCCGGTGGGCTTTCGAACGAATCGAAGCGGCTGCGCCAGTGCTATGCGTAATCGCAAAAATGCGGATACTCGCCTCATCCTTATGGTTAACCCGCGCTTTGGCAGCGGAATCGCGAAACGTACCTTCACGCCAGTTACTTGTGCATAGCAACTGAGGAGCCAGCGAGATGGCGAGTACGGCATCGGTAACGAGTGCGAAGCCAGACGCTTCGAACGCGCGATAAGACCAATGAAGGAGGCAGGAGATTTCAGATGACTAGTACCACGAGCGGTAAAAGGATTGACATCAAGGCGTTCATCGACGAACGCGCTATTTCGGCGTACCAATGGTTGTTGGTCGCACTGTGCTTTCTGATCGTGACCGCCGACGGCATGGACGTCGCGATCATGGGTTTCGTCGCGCCGTCGATCATTCACGACTGGGGCATTTCGCGTCCGGAATTCGGGCTCGTGATGAGCGCGGCGCCGATCGGTCTCGTGATCGGCGCGTTGTTCGCGGGTCCGGCATCGGATCGCATCGGCCGCAAGTGGGTGCTGATTACGTCGGTGTTTCTGTTCGGCGTGTTCACGATTGCCACGGCCTTCACGCAGTCGCCGGTTCAGATGGCGGTGCTGCGTCTGCTGACCGGCATCGGCCTCGGCGCCGCGATGCCCAACTCGACGACGCTGCTCTCCGAGTACGCGCCGCAACGCAAGCGCGCATTGCTGATCACGGTGATGTTCACCGGCTTCAATCTCGGCTCGGCGCTGATCGGTTTCGCGGCCGGCTGGCTGATTCCGGTGCACGGTTGGCGCGCGGTGCTGATCTTCGGCGGTGCGTTGCCGCTCGTGCTGATTCCGTTCCAGATCTGGCTGCTGCCCGAGTCGGCCCGTCTGCTCGCCGTGCGTGGCGCGCCGTCGCAGCGCATCGGCGCGGTGCTCGGTCGCGTTTGCGGTGTGCGCTTCAACGGCGATGAAGTGTTCGTGTCGAACGAACCGCCGCTGCCGACGCGCAAGCCGATCGGCGTGCTGTTCTCGCAAGGCTATAGCTCGATGACGATCGCGCTGTGGGTCACGTATTTCATGGGCCTGCTGGTGATCTATCTACTGACCGGCTGGCTGCCGACGCTGATGAAGGACGCGGGTCTGACGGTCACGAGCGCGGCGAACGTGACGGCGATGTTCCAGATCGGCGGCACGATCGGCGCGATCCTCGTCGGCTGGATCATGGACCGGGCACGTCCGGCGCCGGTGATCAGCGCGGCGTATATCGGCGGCGCGCTGTGCGTGCTCGGACTCGGCTACATCGGCGCGCTGTCTTCGTCGCTCGCCGTGCTCGTGTTTGCCGCGGGCTTCTGCATGAGCGGCGCGCAAACCGGTCTGAACGCGTATGCGCCGGGCCGCTATCCGACCGTCGCGCGTGCGACCGGCGTGAGCTGGATGCTCGGCATGGGCCGCTTCGGTAGCATCTTCGGCTCGGCGATCGGCGGCGCGCTGCTCGGCCTCGGCTGGCAGTTCGGCGCGATCCTGGCGATGCTCGCGATCCCCGCTACACTGGCTGCTGTCGCCATTCTGGTCAGTCAGCGCGTGGGCGGCGCGGGTTCGGCGGCGCAGCCGAATACCGCGCACTAACGAACGAACGAACGGAACGAACGGAACGAACGGAACGAACGGAACGAACGGAACGAACGCGGCGCGCGACAACACGCGCCGCCGGGGCAAACCATTTACTGAGGAATCACGGTGATCATCGACATTCACGGCCACTACACGACCGCGCCGAAAGCGTTGGAGACGTGGCGTAACCGCCAGATCGCAGGCATCAAGAATCCGTCCGGGATGCCGAAGGTGTCGGAATTGCAGATCAGCGACGACGAGCTGCGCGAGTCGATCGAAAGCAACCAGTTGAAGCTGATGCGCGAGCGCGGTCTCGATCTGACGATCTTCAGTCCGCGCGCGAGCTTCATGGCGCACCACATCGGCGACTTCGAAATCTCGAGCACGTGGGCCGTGATCTGCAATGAGCTGTGCTACCGCGTGAGCCAGCTGTTTCCGGATAACTTCGTGCCGGCCGCGATGCTGCCGCAAAGCCCGGGTGTCGATCCGGCGACCTGTATTCCCGAACTCGTCAAATGCGTCGAGCAGTACGGCAATGTCGCGATCAATCTGAATCCCGATCCGTCGGGCGGTCACTGGACCAGCCCGCCGCTGTCCGACCGCTCGTGGTACCCGATCTACGAGAAGATGGTCGAGTACGACATTCCGGCGATGATTCACGTGAGCACGAGTTGCAACGCGTGCTTCCACACCACTGGCTCGCATTACCTGAACGCGGATACGACCGCCTTCATGCAATGCCTGACCTCGGATCTGTTCCGCGATTTCCCGACGCTGCGCTTCGTGATTCCGCACGGCGGCGGCGCGGTGCCCTATCACTGGGGCCGTTTCCGCGGCCTCGCGCAGGAGCTGAAAAAGCCGCTGCTGAAGGACCATCTGCTGAACAACGTGTTCTTCGACACCTGCGTGTATCACCAGCCGGGCATCGATCTGCTGACGAAGGTGATTCCGGTCGACAACATTCTGTTCGCGAGCGAAATGATCGGCGCGGTGCGTGGCATCGATCCGGAAACGGGCCACTATTTCGACGACACGAAGCGTTATGTCGAAGCGGCGCACGTCGATGCGGACGAGCGTCGGAAGATTTACGAAGGCAACGCGCGGCGCGTCTATCCGCGTCTCGATACGCTGCTCAAAACGAAGGGGCTGTGATCATGTATGAACTTGGAGTCGTCTATCGCAACATCCAGCGCGCGGATGCCGACGTGGCCGCCAAACTCGGCGCGCTCGGCTCGGCTACCGTGCACGAGGCAATGGGTCGTGTGGGCCTGCTGAAGCCGTATATGCGCCCGATCTACACCGGCGCGCGCGCAAGCGGCACGGCCGTCACCGTGCTGCTGCAGCCGGGCGACAACTGGATGCTGCACGTCGCGGCCGAACAGATCCGGCCGGGCGACGTGGTGGTCGCGGGCGTGACCGCGGATTGCACCGACGGTTATTTCGGCGATCTGCTCGCGACGAGCTTCAAGGCGCGCGGCGCGCATGCGCTGATCATCGACGCCGGCGTGCGCGACGTCAGCGTGCTGACCGAAATGAATTTCCCGGTGTGGAGCAAGGCGATTTCGGCGAAGGGCACGGTCAAGGCGACGCTCGGCTCGGTGAACATTCCGGTCGTGTGCGCGGGCGCACTCGTCACGCCGGGCGACGTGGTTGTTGCCGACGACGACGGCGTGGTCGTGGTGCCGGCCGCGGCGGCGCAAGCGGTGCTCGAAAAGGCCGCCGCGCGCGAAGCGAACGAAGCCGCGAAGCGCGCGAAGCTCGCCTCGGGCGTGCTGGGTCTCGACATGTACGACATGCGCGGGACGCTCGAGCAGGCCGGCCTGCGTTACAAGGACTGAGCGGCGTGGGCGCAGTGATCCACGCTCGGGCCAACGGCGCGCCGCTGACCGGCATTTCGTCGATGGCCACGCGCCGGGTGCTGGCCGAACTCGCCGCGTCGTACGAGCAGCGTACCGGTCAGGCGGTCTCGATCGAATCGGTTGGCGGTGTCGATGCGGCGCGCCGCGTTGAGGATGACGAAGTATTCGATATCGTCGTGCTGGCCGCGGATGCGATCGAGCGGCTCGTGGTGGCGGGCCGTGTCGATCCGGCGAGCCGCGTCGGGCTCGCGCGTTCAGGCATCGCGGTCGCGGTGAAGGCGGGCGACGCGCATCCGGACATCGGTACCGAGGCGGCGCTGCGCGACGCGGTGCTCAATGCACGCAGCGTCGGTTATTCGACGGGGCCGAGCGGCACGCACCTGCTCAAGCTATTCGAGCGGTGGGGGATTGCCGAACGGCTGGCGTCGCGTCTCGTGAAGGCACCGCCGGGCGTGCCGGTCGGCGCGCTCGTCGCACGCGGAGAGGTCGCGCTCGGCTTTCAGCAATTGAGCGAGCTGATTCACGTGACGGATATCGACGTGCTGGGCGAATTACCGCCCGACGCGCAAGCCACCACCACCTTCACTGCCGCGATTTGCACGGTGGCGCGCCAGCGTGAAGCGGCGCAGGCCTTGCTGGCGTTTCTGGTGTCGAGCGAGGCCGAGCGCGCGAAGCTGGACAACGGCATGACGCCGGCCTGAATGCCAACGGCCGGCGGCGCGATGCCGCTCAGGCCTGCTTTTCCATTTCCTGCGCCAGTTCTTTCAGAATGTCGGCCTCGAAATCGCGATGTACGTCGATATCGAGCGCCGCATTCGTTTCCGCCAGCGACGCCATGCGCGGCACCCATTCCGACGAATCGCCGGTCTGCTTCAGATGGGTGAGGAAATTCTGAATCGTCTTGACCGCGAGCCGCACCGTGCTGCTCGGGAATAGCGCAATCGCAAAGCCCAATTGCTGCAATTCGCTGGCCGACAGCAGCGGCGTTTTCCCCGTTTCCGACATATTCGCCAGCAGCGGGCCGGGCAATCCGCGGCCAATCCGTTCGAGTTCCTGCACCGAATGCGGGCCGTCGACGAACAGCACGTCCGCGCCGGCATCATGGAACATCCGGCAGCGTTCGAGCGCTTCGTCGAGACCGTGCGGACCGCGTGCATCGGTGCGCGCGATGACCAGCAGATCGCTGCCGTCTGCTGCCTTGACCGCCGCCTTGAGTTTCTTCAGCGCGACCTCGCGCGGCTCGACGATCTTGTTGTCCATATGCCCGCAGCGCTTCGGCCACACCTGGTCTTCGATCTGCACCGCCGCCGCGCCGAGGTCGCGCATCACGCGCACGGTGTGACGGACATTGATGACATCGCCATAACCGGTATCGCAATCGACGATCAACGGCAGCTCCGTCACCCGACGGCAAGCAGCGAGCGCGTTCTCGATCTCGCCCAACGCCATCAGGCCGATATCCGGCAAGCCATAGCGCGTCGCCGACGTCGCGTATCCGCTCAGATATCCGGCCTCGAAGCCGGCCTGCGCAATCAGCTTCATTTCGAGCGGCGAGCCGCCGCCGGGAACGACCACGATGTTCTTGTCGGAGAGACGTTTGCGAAGCGCGGATGCGGCAGTCATGTGCGAGCCTTGTGAAGAGTGCGAGCGGATTTACCCAGGGATTTGCCGGACAAAAGTGTCATACACTTTTGCCGGAATGTATTGTAGGATGGCCAGCAAGTCAACGGTCTCCGCTGTTTTTCGCGCGGCGGCCCTTGAGCGGTGCTTTTAGTCGACAATACGCGGCGCTGTGTCTTTTCCGGAGAACCCAAATCGATACCCGCGCTTTTCTTCCCAGCGATGAGGGCGGCCGCTCAGGCGAGACCGTCGAGCGTGTTGCCGAAGAACTCAAGACCCGTATTCTCGAAGGACGCTTCGCGCCCGGTCAGCGCCTGATTTCGCGCGACGTGGTCGAAGAACTCGGCATTAGCCGCGGTTCGCTGCGCGAAGCCTTTCGTCGGCTGGAAGCGGACGGCCTGATCGACGTCGTGCCGAATCGCGGCGCCGTGGTGCGCAAGCTGTCGCACGCGGAAGTGCGGCACGTGTTCCAGATTCGCGAGGCACTCGAAGGCCAGGCTGCGCGACTCGCCGCGCAGAACATCGACGCGGCCGACCATCGTCAGCGTCTGACTGAAGTTCTGCAAACCGGACGCCGACACGAAGAGCGTCCGGTATTCGAGCAGTTCATTACCGACAATCGCGCGTTTCATCAGGAGATCGTAAGAATTTCGGGTAATCCGCTGCTCGGCGAACTGATCGACAAATATCAGTTGCCGGTTTTCATGATCCAGTTGCGCCAGAACATCGGCAGCGACCAGATGATCCGCAATTCGCTCGCGGAACATGAAGATATCGCGGCGGCCATTCTCGCGGGCAACGCTGATGCTGCCTATGACGCGATGAAACGTCATCTGTGGCATTCGGCGAATCTGATTCTGTCGCTGCCCACGATGGCCCAACCGACTTTGCAGATGTCCGCCGCCTGACGGCGCATGCCGGCCTCGGGCCGGTCGGCACCGGTTTTGAAACGGATGCGGCACACGGATAATCGACTGTATAAGGAGTGCGAATGAGTTGTGGCACGATGTTCGACAAGATCTGGGATGCGCATGTCGTCAAGCATCTGTCCGGCGACGCGGCGTTGCTGCATATCGACCGGCATTTCCTGCATGAGCTGACCGCGGTCGAGGCGATCAAGGTCGTCGACAGGCGCGGTCTCTCTGTGCGCAATGCCGAGCTTACGTTCGCGACGCCCGATCACGTGATTTCCACCGCGCCGGGGCGCACCGGCGGCGACGAGCCGTGGGCCACCGAGATGGTCGACACATTTCGCGAGCAGACCGCGTCGCTGAAGATTCGCTGCTTCGATGTCGCGGACGAGCGGCAAGGCATCGTGCATGTGGTCGGCCCCGAACTCGGTCTCAGCCTGCCCGGCACGACCATCGTGTGCGGTGACAGTCATACCTGCACGCACGGCGCGTTCGGCGCGCTGGCGTGGGGCATCGGCCTCACTGAACAGACCCAGGTGCTCGCGGCTCAGGTGTTACGTCAACGCAGGCCGCCCGTGATGCGCATTACGTTGCGCGGCCAACCGTCGGCGGCGGCCAGCGCGAAAGATCTGATTCTGTACGCGCTCGGCCAGTTGGGCGTAACGGCCGCGAGCGGCTATGCGGTCGAATTCGCTGGCGAGGCGGTCCGCGCGATGTCGATGGAAGAGCGCATGACGCTGTGCAATCTGTCGATCGAAATGGGTTCGCGGTTCGGCATGATCGCCCCCGACGACACCACGTTCCGTTATCTGTCGCACTGCGAGTTCGCGCCGCAAGGCGACGCATTCGATCAGGCGGTCGCGCATTGGCGCACGCTCGCATCGGACGACGACGCGCAATTCGATGCGGAATTGCAAGTGGACGTTAGCGGTATTGGTCCGCAAATCACGTGGGGCATCAACCCCGGCCAGGTGATCGAACTCGGTGGCGTGGTACCCGATCCCGCGTTGGAAAACGATGCGGGCCGCCGCGCCGGAATGCGCGCGGCGCTCGACTATATGCGGCTCACGCCGGGTCAATCGCTGGCCGGAACGGCCATCGACCGCGTTTTTATCGGCTCGTGCACGAATAGCCGGATCTCGGATCTGCGCGCGGCCGCGTCCGTGGTGCGCGGCAGGCAGGTCGCGAGCGGCGTCAAGGCGTGGGTCGTGCCGGGTTCGTTGAGGGTCGCGAAGCAGGCGCGTGAAGAAGGGCTGGATCGTGTTTTCGTCGAGGCCGGTTTCGAATGGCGCGAACCCGGCTGCTCGATGTGCGTCGGCGCGAATGGCGATCTGGTTGGTGACGGCGAGCGCTGCGTGTCGACCTCGAACCGAAATTTCGTTGGCCGTCAGGGGCCGGGCGCGATGACGCATCTCGCGAGTCCGGTGACGGCCGCCGCAAGCGCGATCAGCGGACGCATTGGTGGCGGCATTGACGGACAGGCGGGCTTCGCATCCACCCGCGCGGAGGCGGCATGAAAAAGTTCACCGAATGTCGTAGCCATGCCGCCGTGCTGGCGCGTAACAACGTCGATACCGATCTGATCATCCGTATCGAACGGATGTCGCAATTGAAGCGCGGTCAATTCGCCGAGTGGGCGTTCGAGTCGCTGCGCTATCGCGCGGACGGCAGCGAGAACCCCGATTTCGTTCTCAACCAGGCGCCGTTTCGTGACGTGCGGATTCTGATCTCCGGTGTCAATTTCGGCTGCGGCAGTTCGCGCGAAATGGCGGTCTGGGCACTCGAGGATTTCGGCATTCGCTGCGTGATTGCACAGAGCTTCGGCGACATTTTCTACAACAACTGTCTGCAGAACGGCGTGCTGCCGGTGATCCTGCCGGCCGAGTCGCTTGCCGCGCTGAGTGCGCTCGCCGCGGCCGGCGCGATCGTGAACGTCGATCTCGAGAACTGTGCGATTGGTGTCGACAATCACGTGCCGTTCAGCTTCAGCCTGCCTGAAGAGCAACGCCAGGCGCTGCTGCTCGGTCTCGATGATGTCGATCAGGCCGTCGCGATGGAAGACGCAATCCGCGCATTCCAGGCGAAAGACCGGCTCGCCAGACCGTGGATCTACGCGACCGCAATCTGAATAGAACACACAGAATAGAACACACAGGAGACACCCGAACGTTATTCACCTCTCGCAAATCAACGCGTCAAGACATAAAAAAGATTGGCCCGATCAGTCGATGTACGACACGCGCAAATAGATCGGGTTCAACATGGAGAAGACAATGAGCCTCAGATACAGATTGCTGGGATTGACCTGGTTACTGCAGTTCGTCAACTATCTCGACCGCGTGAGCATTTCGGTCACCGCGCCGTCGATGATGAAAACGCTTCAACTCGACGCCAGTCAGATCGGCCTGATTTTCGGTGCATTCGCGGTTGGCTACGCACTGATGCAATTGCCGGGCGGCATGCTGTCGGATCGCTTCGGCGCGAAGACGATGCTGGTCGGCGCGCCGCTGCTGTTTTCGATCTTTACCGGCCTGACCGGTCTCGCGTCTTCGGTCGCGGTACTGATTCTGGTGCGCTTCTGTTTCGGTCTCGCCGAAGGTTCGAGCAATGCCGCGGTGTACAAGGTGGTATCGGACAACTTCAGCACGAAGGAGGCGGCGCGCGCGCATAGCGTATGGCTGAGCGCGCTCGCACTCGGTCCCGCGTTCGTCGCGCCGGTCGTCGTGATGTTCCTGACCTATAGCACGTGGCGTCACGTGTTCTATTTCTTCTCGATTCCGGGTGTCATCGTGTCGCTGATGATCCTGTTGATGATTCCGGGGAGAAAAGCCGCTGTTAAAACGGAGCGTGTCGAGCGCGCCGAACGCCGCAAACAGTGGGGCGAGATTCTGCAACAGAAAACGACCTGGCTGCTGTTCGTCGCATATCTGACGTTCAATATCGGCTACTGGGGTTTCGTCGGCTGGATGCCGACCTATCTCGCGCTGCAGCGTCATATCGATCTGAAGACGATGGGTTACGCGGCATCGGTGCCGTATCTGTTCGGCTTCCTCGGTTTGATGGTGTTCGGCACGTTGGGCAGCGGCGTCTTGCATCGCCGGCGTCCGCTGCTGGTCGCGTTCGGCGGTCTGGCTTCCGCGTGCGCGCTTTATCTGACCTTCACCTGCAATGACGTGATGACCTGCCTCGTCGGTTTGTCGGCAGCGGCGTTCCTGTTGTACGGCATGTTGTCGCCGTATGCGAGTCTCGTTTCGCACTTCTCTCCCGAGCAGGCGCGCGGCGGTTTCGCGGGGCTGATCAACACGGGTGGTCAGATCGGCGGCATGGCGTCGCCGTTGGTGGTCGGTTATATCGTGAAGGCGAGCGGATCGTTTAACGGCGGCTTTCTGTTCATGATCGTCGCGATGGTGATCAGCGCGGTGAGCTTCGCGATGCTTCAACCGCACATCGCGCGCAAGTCTGCTCTATTGGTGAATGCGCAGGCTTGAGCCGCAATCGATGTGAGCGGAGTCGGTCCGCTATCCGTCGCGACGCAGCGAAACAGGCGACGGATAGCGGACACGTTAGATACGACGCCGCGTTTCTTTAAAGAGGGAATGGATGGCAGCAGCACAAACGCTGGCGCAAAAGCTGATTGCGGCGGCTTGCGGACGGCCGCAAGTCGAGGTGGGCGAGATCGTCACCTGCAACGTCGATCTCGCGATGTTCCATGATTCGAGCGGCCCGCGCCGTTTGCAGCCGATGCTCGACGAGCTCGGCGCGTCGCTCTGGGACAAACGCAAGGTCGTGCTCGTGATCGATCACTACGTGCCCGAAACCGACGACGAATCGCGCCGTATCGTGCGTATCGCACGCGATTGGGCGAGCGCGCAGCAGTTGCCGAACGTGTACGACAGCATCGGTATCTGTCACGTCGTCGTGCCTGAACATGGGCATTTGCGTCCGGGCATGTTCTGCGTCGGCGGCGATTCGCATTCGCCGACGGGCGGTGCGTTCGGTGCGTATATGTTCGGTATCGGCAGCACCGAAATGCTCGGTGTTTCGGTGTCGGGACAGATCTGGGTGAAGGTGCCGAAAACCTTGCGGATGCAGTGGCGCAATCGCCTCGCGCAAGGCGTGACGGCCAAGGACATGATGCTGCATATGATTGGCCGTTTCGGTATGAACGGCGGCCGCTATCAGGCCGTGGAGTTCGCGGGCGAAGCGGTGTCCGCGCTTTCGATGCAGGAGCGCATGACGCTGTCGAACATGAGCGCCGAGCTTGGCTCGCAGGTGGGACTCGTGGCGCCGGATCAGACTACCGTCGACTATCTGCGCGCGGTTGGCGTGCGCGATGAGATCGACGTCGCGCGCTGGCAAACCGATGCCGGCGCGTCGATGGAAACCCATGATTTCGACGCGGCGCTGCTCGCACCGCAAGTGGCCGCGCCGCATAGTCCCGCGAATACGCGTGAAGTCGGCGCGTTCGGCGACGTGGCCGTGCAGGTCGCCTATATCGGCGCGTGCACCGGCGCGAAGCTCGAAGATCTGCGCGCGGCGGCGAGCGTGCTGCGCGGCCAGCATGTCGCCGACGGTGTGCAACTGGTGGTGGCGCCCGCGAGCGTGCGCGACCGGACCCAGGCGGAGCAGGAGGGCGTGATGGACGCGCTGAAGCATGCCGGCGCGCAGGTACTCGCGACGACGTGCGGCGCGTGCGCCGGTTACGGCGGTTCGATTCCCGAGGGCAGCACCGTGATCTCGAGTACCGCGCGCAATTTCAAGGGAAGAATGGGCGCCGAGTCCGCCCAGGTTTATCTGGGCTCGCCCTATACCGTGGCGGCCTCCGCATTGCGCGGCCGCATCACCGATGTTCGCGAGGTGCTCGCATGACCGGCCACTACACCGCTGAAACTCATCGCGTGTGGCGCGTCGGCGCCGATATCGATACCGATGCGCTGGCGCCCGGCGCTTATATGAAATTCGGCATCGACGAAATTGCACGGCATTGTCTGCAGAATCAGCGGCCTGATTTTGCGGTGGACGTGCAACCCGGCGATGTGCTCGTGGCGGGACCGAACTTCGGCATCGGCTCTTCGCGCGAACAGGCAGCTGCGGCGCTCGTGCGACTCGGCGTGCGCGCCGTGATCGCACCGGCTTTCAACGGATTGTACTTTCGCAATGCATTCAATGTCGGGCTGTTGCTGCTCACGTGCGCGGACGCGGAGAACATGGTCGAGAACGAACGGATTGCCATCGATCCGCGCGGCGGCCGTATTCGCCGCGCGGACGGTAGCGAACTTGTGTGCGAGACAGTGCCCGATTTTCTGCTCGACATGGTCGACGCGGGCGGCCTGCTCAATGTACTGAAGCAGCGCTATCGCGCGCAGGACAGTATTCGCTAACCGCGGCATTCGCTGGACGGGCCAGCCTCAGGCTGGTGCCGGGATTTACGGGAACGACTTCAATGAAGATGAAAGCCAATCCACTCAAAACCTTGCTTGCCAAAGGCGCAGTGCTCGCGCCCGGTGTGTACGATCCATTTACCGCATTGATTGCGGAACAGGCCGGCTTTAACGCGCTGTATCTGTCGGGCGCGTCGATTGCCTATACGCGACTCGGTCGCTCCGATGTCGGACTCACCACTTACCCGGAAGTCGAGGACACGCTTGCGCGCATTACCGATCGTGTCGCGCTACCGGTAATCGTCGATGCGGATACCGGCTTCGGCAATGCGCTCAACGTCAAGCGTACGGTACGCGGCTTCGAACGCGCGGGCGCCGCGATGATCCAGCTCGAGGATCAGACGTTCCCGAAGCGTTGCGGCCATCTGGACGGCAAGTCGGTGATTCCGGTCGCCGAGATGTGCGGCAAGCTGCGCGCCGCACTCGATGCACGCGTGAACGACGACACGCTGATTCTCGCGCGCACCGATGCGGCCGCTATCGAAGGACTCGACGCGGCGCTCGAACGTGCCGAACGCTATCTCGAGGCGGGCGCGGACGCGCTGTTTATCGAAGCGCTGCGCTCGGTCGATCAGATGGAAGTGGCGTGCAAGCGCTTTGCGGAACGTGTGCCACTGCTCGCGAATATGGTCGAAGGTGGCAAGACGCCGGTGCAAAGCGCGCAGACGCTGACGCAACTCGGCTACCGTATCGTGATCTTTCCGGGCGGCACCGCACGCGCGGTGGCACACACGCTGCAAGGCTACTACGGCAGCCTGCACGAGCACGGCACGACCGCGCCGTGGCGCGATCGTATGCTCGATTTCGACACGCTGAACCAGTTGATCGGCACGCCCGAATTGATGGCGGAATCGAAGCAATACGACTGATGGCGGCACCCTGAATGTCTGCTTGCGCGAACATTCAGGGAATTTAGTGCAGATTTAGCGCTCAGACCAGCAATTTTCCCCACTCGTAATCGATGCTGTCCGGTGTGAAGGGCAGCACGCCCGCCCCAGGTGTGAACGTCAGTTCGCCGAAATAGACCTTGTCGTCGGGCGCATACAGATCGACGCGCACGTAATCGAAGTCTTCGCACAGGCGCATCGCGACATCCAGCACCGCCTGCAGATGCGGTGGACGCGGCGCCGGTGCGGCGCTGCGTTTGTAGTCGCCGATCGCGATGTCGAGATGATTCCAGTCGATGTCGTACACGTCGCCGTGCGTCGCGGTGCCGAAGCGATCGGAGATCACGAGGATATAGATGATCGGCCGACCGGGCCGGCCGCCGAAGCAGTGCAACTTGAAATCCGCTGGAATCTGGCCGCTGCGATCGAGTAGCAGATGCTCGAAAAAGATTCGCGGTTCGATCATCCGGTAGTGTCGTTCACGCGCGACGTAGTAAAAATCGGTGTGAAGCCAGCGCTCGGCAAGTGCTTTCAGTTGCGCAAAAGACGTGTCCGATTTGTTCCTGACAATCTCGACGAAGCTGCTGCCGTGATTGGCTTTCATTACGAAAGCCTCGGGCAGCGCGTCGAACACTTCCTGCGTAAATGCATCGGGCGCCGCTATAAGCGGTATTAAATGCTCGTCGCCGATCTTCCCGGCAATATATTCCCGTACCTGGAGTTTGTCGGTCAGGCGGATATAGCGCGGATCGGGATGAAGATTGCGTTGCAGGATCTTTTCGTTGAACGCTACCGGGTGAAGCAGGTTCGGATAACGACCAATGCACTTGTGATGTAACAGACTCACAAATAGTGAGTCCGGCAGCAGCGATTTCGCCGCTTCCCTGATTTTTCGCGCGGTGGAGGGCGGTTGCGCCGAAGCTGTATGCGAATGGTCGTGCGATTCCAGCCGCTCGCCCGCGCCAATGATCGGCGCGAATTCGCGAAGCTCTCCGGAGACGATGCGTTCCGGCCGCGCCTGCGCATCCTCCTCGCCGAATTCGGCGGACTTAATGATTGTCATATTCTTGTCCCTTGGCGGTCGAGTCGCGAAATCGCTCTCGGAGTAACAAAGGAATCGAAAATCAAAGCGTCAGCGGGGTGCGCAACATCTCGGTCGCGGCACTCCAGCTTTCCTCCGGCGTAAGCCAGCGTTCTTCGGCTTCCACATGCTGTTGCGCGCGGAATTGCGTCGGCGACATGCCGTAGCGTTCCTTGAACAGACGGCCGAGCCGGTTGCCGTCGCCCATCCCGCAGCGGCGCGCAATCTTGTCGACCGGCAGATCGGTGTTTTTCAGCATCGAGCGCACGATTTCGAAGCGGGTACGCAACAGGTATTCGAGCGGCGTCATGCCGAATTCGCACTTGAAGCGGCGCTGAAAATTGCGCTTGCTCATCGCCACCGACTCGGCTGCCTGCGCCACCGAAATGGCCTTGCTGTAGTTCTCCTTGATCCAGCGTGCCGACTCGCGAATCTTTTCGGTCGTGGTGGTGATATTCGCCTCGTCGAGTTCGGAACGGTTCTTCTCGACGTAGCCCGCTTGCAGAATGCGGCCGATCTTGCGGGCTGTGTCGGTATTGACGTCGCGCTCGATCTGCGCGAGCGCGAGATCGGTCGGCGTGACGTTGCTTTGCGTGCGCGCGGCGTCGCCGCTGTCATCGAACAGAAAGATCGGCACGGTCGATTGCAGCGGGTCATTGCAGATGACTGCAAGATTCGCCCCTTGCTGCATGCCGAACGAAGCGATCGAGCCTTGCAGCGAGATCCACGACAGAAAGCGATCGTTCGATTCCGCCACTTCGGAGACGTCCCGGCACGCGACGAAGAAGGCGTGGAAATCGGCCAGGCAGTATCGTTCGAGCCCTTGTGTCCAGATCGAAATGCCGGAAGAGCTGGTCACGAGACCACCACCGTCGGACACCACGGTGAACCTGTACGGTGGCTCTTCTCCGGCAGATCTTTTGAATTCGTTGGCAAGGCGGAAGGCGTCGCCAATCGCACCCGTGCTTGCCATCGAGCAATCCTGAAAGACGAATAGACCAATGTGCTTCATCACGCGAGGTTCTCCAGACGGGAAAATCTACGCATTGAGATTAGCGCATCGAAATGTGAGAGACGAGCTTGGCCGGGCCGCGTGGTGTTTTGGCGTAATCGACAGGATCGGAGAAATTCTTACCTTGCCATTTCTTTAAAAGCGTTCTAATACTTAACACGCTAGGGAAGTTTTTCTCTGCCCAATTTTCGCAATTCCGCCAATGGCAATCGCGCACGCAGCGCTGAATGCGCCATCTGGCAACGGATGCAGCGAATACGGCCTGCCAGAACGGCATTTCTCTTCATCGAATCGCGCCACGCGGTTCTGGCGCGATGTACGTGCCATACCGTATAAATCTGTTACACCAATTGCAGATCGCAACAACGCTTTCTGCCGGTGCGCACATCTGTAAATCGCTCCACATAATCGGCCAATAACACCCGAATTTGAGCCGGGCGTGATTGCGTACTTCTTTTGCCGCCTATGCTTCACCGCAACATCCATAGAAAAATTGCCTCTCGCGAGTTCAGGG
The DNA here is from genome assembly GCF_012927125.1 of Paraburkholderia antibiotica. GTDB lineage: Bacteria > Pseudomonadota > Gammaproteobacteria > Burkholderiales > Burkholderiaceae > Paraburkholderia > Paraburkholderia antibiotica. Next base: position 426,527 of record NZ_JABBFZ010000002.1, on the reverse strand, counting down.
GATAGGACTTTCGTATTTCGAATTCGCGAGTAGAGCAATCGGCAATGCCGTGGTGGATAGCCAGTAGGTGTGCAGCCTTCCGTCGTTCGAGAGGTCCCGAACGCGGTTCCCCGACCTAACCCGACCCAGCACGTCGCTTCGCCGTGCTGCCTGCCAATTCAAGGCCTATCTGGCCGGCGGCTTTAATGGCGATGTGGCGACGTAAAGCAATCGTCGATTGCTTTGCTCATTAACCTGCAAGGATCAGACCGGTGGATTACTACCCGCAAAATTCGCTCTATCCCGCTGTCGATACCGAGCGCAGGCAACTCAGTGCACGCGGAATGCTCACGTTGATGCGCGACCACGTGTGGGAGATCGTCGTGACGACGGTCGTGGTTCTCACGATGGCTGTCGCGTATCTGTTGATCGCCTCGCCGATCTATTCCGCGGACATCGTCGTGCGGGTGGATCCGCCCGAGCCGAATGCGCTCGGACTCGCGTTGCAGAACCAGGACATGCTGCCGCCGCCGTCGCCGTCGCCCGTGACGGAAATGGCGGTGATGGAGAGTCGCTCGGTATTGCAGCCGGTGATCGATCAATTCCGTTTCGACGTGTCGGTGAAGCCGCATCAGATTCCGATCCTCGGCGACATTGCCGAAAAATTTGCCACGCCGGGCCAGCCTTCGGCGCCGTGGCTCGGGTTGAAATCGTTTGCATGGGGCGGCGAGCGCGTGCAGATCGGTGCGCTCGACGTGCCGCGCGAACTCGAGGAAGAAAAGCTCACGCTGGTCGCGCTCGAGCACGGTGCATACGAACTGCTCGACCCGTCCGGCGAAGTGCTGGTGAGCGGCATGGTGGGCACGCCGGTCAAGCAGAACGGCGTGTCGATGCTGATCAAGGAGCTTGCGGCGCGGCCGGGCACGAAGTTCGAAGTGATTCGCTGGAACGAGCTGGATGCGGTCAAGCGTTTTCTGGCCACCGTGAAAATCGGCGACAAGGTGAAGGATTCGGGGCTTCTGCAAATCCAGTACCGGGACAAGGATCCGGACAAGGCCGCGGCCGTCGCTAATGCATTGGGGCAGCAATACATCGCCTCGGCGATCGCGAGCCGGCAATTGAACGATACGAAGACGCTCGCGTTCATCAACGGTGAGCTGCCGCGCCTGCTCGCGGATCTGCGCAAATCCGAAGAAGCATTGAAGAGCTTCCGCTCCAACGCGCAATCGATGCAGCCGACCAACGAGGCGCAGGCGTATCTGCAGGGCGGACTCGATCTCGACAAGCAGATCGCGAGTCTGCAATTGCAGCGCACGCAATTGCTCGAGCGCTATACCGAACAGAGCCGCTGGGTGCAGAACGTCGACGAACAGCTGGCACAGTTGAAGCAGGCGAAGGCGAAGTTCGACACGCATTTCAACGGCATGCCGGCGTCGGAGCGCGAGAGCGTGGATCTGATTCGCGCGCAGAAGGTGGCGGAAACGATTTATCTGGGCATGGTGCAGAAGGCCCAGCAATTGCAGGTACGACGCGCCAGCACGACGGGCGGCGCGCACATTCTCGATCAGGCGATCAGACCGCATCGCCCGGTCATGCCCCAGCCGGTACTCGTGTTGGGCGGCGGGCTGCTACTGGGTATCGTGTCCGGCGTCGTGCTGGTCTTCATGCGTCGCCACGTGATGATCGGCGTGACGGATCCGCGTTACATCGAGCGTCAGATGAGCGTGCCGGTATTCGGCGAAATCCTGTTCAGCCAGCAGCAGGTATTGCTCGATCGCAACGCGACGAGCGCGGGGCGCAAATCGCTGCCGGGAGCGGCCGCGCGCGCCACGCCGCCGTTGCATAAAGGCATGCAGGACATCCAGTTCAATACGGGTGACGACCACAACAGAATTCTCGCCGCGCGCTTCCCGCACGATAGCTCGGTCGAAGCGCTGCGCAATGTGCGAACTGCGGTGACACGCGATCTCGCGCGGGCGCGCAACAACATCATGATGATCATCGGGCCGACGCCGTCGGCGGGCAAGAGCTTCGTGGCCGCGAATCTGGCGATCCTGCACGCGGAAATCGGCTCGCGAGTGGTGCTGATCGACGCCGACATGCGGCGCGGTCATCTGGCATCGCTCTTCAACGAGAGCAATCGCGGCGGTCTTTCGGAAGTGCTGTGCGAGCGCCTGCCACTGCGCAGCGCACTGCGTACGACCGGTATCGACGGATTGACGTTCCTGTCGTGCGGCGTGCGCCCGGAAAACCCGGCCGCGCTGTTGATGAAGCCGCGTCTGAAGGAAGTACTGGATCGGCTCTCGACCCAATTCGATCTGGTGATCATCGATACGCCGCCGTTTCTTGCTGTCACCGATGCGTCGATCATCGCGAGCGATGCCGGCGCGTCGCTGCTGGTATTGCGCTCGGGCATGCAGAGCGAGGAAGAAATTGCCGACACGGTCAAGAAGGTCGAGCGCGCGGAAGGGCGCATCGCCGGTGCGGTCTTCAACGGCATTCCGTTGCGTCGAAGCACGAGGAACTACGACTACGAAACCAACTACGCCAGCGATTTCGGCGAGGACGACATTCCGCACCGGGCGACGCACGGCGCGTGAGCGTGTCGAAAAAATCAACGCACAGGAAAGGAAGGGCAATTGAGCGGCTCGCGACGGCGTACAACGGAGAACCAGATGGCCTTTGCAATCAACGGAAAGTTTACTTCGCAACCTGTCACTGGAGTTCAACGTGTCGCGTATGAACTGACTCGGGCCATGCAGATGCGTGCCGCGCCCGGTGACGAGCCGGAGCTGTTCGTGCCGCAGAATGCGAAGGCGCCCGGCGCGCTGCTCAAACCGCAACGACGCTTTCCGTGGCTGCGCGGTACGCTGTGGGAGCAGATCACGCTGCCCATTGCCGCGCGCGGCATGACGCTGCTCAATCTGTGCAATACCAATCCGCTCTTTAAACACGGGCAGATCGTGATGGTTCACGATATGGCCGTGTACGACGTGCCGCACGGCTTCTCGAGAAAATTCCGCGTCTGGTATCGGGTCTGCTTCTCGCTGCTGCCGCGCACGCATCCGACCATTCTGACCGTCTCGACCTTCTCGAAGACACGTATCTGTCACCATCTGAACATCGATGAGTCGCACGTGAAAGTGGTGACGCCCGGCGCGGATCATCTCGACCGGATTGTCGCGGAGCCCGCGGTGCTCGAACGACTCGACCTGAAGCGCGACGCGTATTGCGTGATCGTCGGTAGTCTCGATCCGCGCAAGAACCTGCAAGGCGTACTCGATGCCATTACACGTCTGGAACATCTTTCCGGAGTCAAATTCGTGATCGTCGGAGGAAAGAACTCGCGCATTTTCAGCAGCGAGGGCACCGACCATCCGATGCATTCGCGGCGGATCGTATGGGCGGGTTTCGTGTCCGACGCGGAGCTGAAGTCGCTGTATGAGAACGCCGGTTGCCTCGTGTTTCCGTCGCTTTACGAAGGCTTCGGCCTGCCGCCGCTGGAGGCAATGTACTGCGGCTGCCCGGTGATCGCGTCGACGCGTACGTCGATACCGGAAGCGTGCGGGGATGCCGCGATGTATTGCGAAGCGACTTCGCCGGACGACATTGCCGCGAAGATCTCGACGATGATGAGCGACGCGGATTTGCGGCAACGCTACCGCAGCGCGGGGCTGCTGCATGCGCGCGAATTTCGCTGGGAACGCTCGGCGCAGAAGGTACTCGAAATCCTCTATGGACAGACCGGAAAACGGCTGGCCGATCTGACGCCACGTGCGTCGACGAGCTAGCGATGGACGGGCCCGAAGATGGATCGCTTGAAAATCCGTGCTGGCAGAAGACGTGTATTGCGTGCACTCGCTGCGTTGGGAGCGGGCGCGGCTCTGCCGTTGTCGCGTATCACACCCGCGCGCGCGTTGATACAGGACGCACCACCATCGCGCCCGCAAGCGCGCATGATGACCGATCTGATCGGCACCAACGGCTGGGCGACTTCGCCCACCGACCTGCAGATGTGGCGCGCGATGGGCATCAGTTGGGGGCGCGGCTCGGTGGGGCCGGGACAACCTGACCGGCCCGGCGAGAACATGCGCATCGATAAGACAGGCTCTACCTTCGATAGCGACTTGCCGTCGGTACTGATTCGAAACGAACGCAATGGTATTGGCTCGCTGCTGCTGCTCGGCTATACGCCGGCATGGAACGCGAGCGTGCCGGGCGACTCGAATTCCGCGCCGGTGGACGTGGACGCGTGGACGCAATACGTCGACGCGGTAGTGCGCAAATACTCCGCGCCACCGTATAACCTGCGCTATTTCCAGATCTGGAACGAGGCGGCCGGCAAACTCTCCGGTGGCTTGCCGCAGGCCACGTTCTGGCATGGGCCTCGTTTCGACAAGGACGAAAAGCACGCGCAGCCGTACGAGCGCGCGATGCAGGATTACGTCGAGCGGATTCATATTCCGGCGGCACGGATCATTCGCCGCTATCACGCTTATGTGGTGTATGGCGGCTGGCCCGATCAGGGCGGGCTGGACAACTTTCAGCGCTGGCTCGAATACCGGAGCCCGGCATTGAAGGAGCGCATGCTCGATTGGGTCGACTACATCGACACTCACTATCTGCCAGTGTCCGATATGGAGTCGCTCTATCAGCAATACGTGAAGAACGGTCCCGCACGTGGCATCTGGCAAACGGAAATCGGCAACGAGTACATGAAGGACCCGCATTACCTGCCGCGCTATTTCTTCGATTTCGCGGTGTGGGCACTTGGCCGCCAATGGGACGATCCGAACAAGTATCTGTCGATGATCTATCACTGGGACGGCTATGAACCGTTCCGTCTCACGCATCGCGGTCCGCCCGCGAGAACGTACAACGCATCGGGTCAAAGCCTGGTTGTGCTTCGGCAGACCGCGGGCGGTGAACTCGCGAGTTTTACACAGCCGGTGCAGGGTGGTCCAAGCGTTGCTGTAAAGGCATTGTTCTCCGGCAGCGATCTCGTGATGCAGGTCAGTGCGGCTTCCGGTTGGCAGACGTTGGCGATTCCGGGTCTGGAGTCGTTGCGCTCGCGCACGGTACAGATGGACTTTATCGATGCGCTGACGGGCAACGCGAGTGCATCGAACACGCTGGCAACGAGTTGGGATAACGGTTTGATGAAAGTGCGGTTCAGAGTGCCCGACAAGGTCAACGGCGCGGACAACGATCCGCCGAAGCATCTGGCTTATCTGGTGGTGCGTCATGCGACGTAGCGAATTGCGTGGTTGTGTATCGAGCTGTGTATCGAGTGTTCTACGGCCGCCGGTTGCTGGTGGATCGAAACTGACGGACAGCGTTGAGGCATCATGAAAAACGTCACCATTGTGATCTGCAATTACAACTACGAGCGTTATCTCGTGGCGGCGATCGACTCCGCGCTCGCGCAGGACTATCCGGGGACGGAAGTACTCGTAATCGACGACGGTTCGACCGACGGTTCGCGCGCGATCGTGGAGAGCTATGGCAGTCGCGTACGGGCGGTCTTCAAGGAAAACGGCGGACAGGTTTCCGCCTACAACCATGCAATCGGCTTGCTCGACACCGACTACGTGATCTTTCTCGATTCGGACGACGTGCTCTATCCGAGCGCGGTGTCCGAAGTGATGCGCCTGTTCGATGGCGGTGCGTGGTCCAAGGTGCAATTCCGCCTCGACGTGATGGACAGAGATGGTGCGCTCACCGGTGCATCGGTGCCGCATAGCCAGCCACCGCACGACTGCGGCAAGCTGTTGCGGGGCGGCTGGCTGTATCCGTCACCGCCCGCGTCGGGCAACGCTTACCGGGTGAGTGCGCTGCGGCAGATCTTTCCGGTGCCGGAAGAAGGCGTGAATCGCTATGGCGCGGACTTCTATGCAATCTATGGCGTGGCGCTGACCGGGCCGATTGCGACCGTGCCGAAATCGTTGGGTGGCTATCGCGTGCATAACGCGGGCGGCGAGACGGTGTCCTTCGCGAATTCGGAACAACTGACGAAGGCGCCGCGCGCGTTCAATATGCGCTGGGCGATTCTGCGCAATCTCGCGATGGATCGCCTCGGTATTGAGCTTCCGCCGGCGTTTCTCGACTTCTCGCATGAGAAGGCCACGTTCTGCTCGAACCTCTATCACGCGAAGCTCTTCTCGCGTTGGAGCTGGATGCTGCACCATTCGCGCAGCTATCTGCATACGATCATCGCCAATCCGTTCTGGAGCCTGAAGAAGAAACTCGGCACGCTCGTGCTGTCGAGTCTGTGTCTCGTGCCTTATTCGCCGCTGTCCGATTTCGCGGTGCGTTATATCGCCAACCCGCTTGCGCGCCGACGCGTAGCGGGCCGATGAAGGCGACGGAGGACGGCATGGATAGACGAGCGAGCGCCAATGTAATTGCCTTTGTCTATGGCGGCTATCTGATGAGGTACGTGTACCTCATCATCGTTGTGCCGTTCTATGGACGGGTACTGGGCGTGGCCGAATATGGCCGGGTGCTCGCGTCGATGTCGCTGATGAACGTGATATGGATGCTCGTGAGCTTCGGCTTTACGTTCGTCGGCATGCGCGAGGTGTCGAGAGCGCAGTCGGCGCAGGAATGCAATTCGATCTATTCGCTGCATGTCAGCGCGCGGCTGCTGTTGGGCCTGATCGGCGCGGTGATTGGCGTTGTCGCGACGATGAGTTCGCCGGTCCTGTCCGAACAGCCGGTTATTGGTCTGCTCGCGACCGCACTCGGTATCGTCTCGGCGCTCAATCTCGGCTGGCTGTTCCAGGGGCGGCAGTACTTTCGCACTCCGATCATGATCGAAGTATTCGGCTTCGCGGTGAGCCTCGTGCTGGTGCTCACGCTCGTCAGAGGCCCGAACGACGCGGTCTGGGTGCTCGCGAGTCTGCTGGTCGCGGGGATCGCTTCGTCGATCATTTCATATGGCTTGACGACCTATCAACTCGGTTTGCCGCGCCTCAGGTTCTCGGGTGTCGTGCCGCTGGTACGCAACTCGACCATGTTGTTCTGCTACTCGTCGGGCTCCGTCGTGCTCACCGCGTCGTCGACCTATCTATTGACGCTGTTGTCGACGCCTGCGCAGGTTGGCTATTTCGGTGCGGCCGAGCGCTTCGCGACGATCGGTCTGAGTCTGATGGGGCCCGCGTCGCAGGTATTCATTCCGACGATCTCGCGGCAGCTCGCACAGGGCGACAAGGAAGGCGCGCACGTCACGACGCGTCGCGGCGCGATGCTGTTGATGGGCTATGGCGTGCTGGTGCTATGCGGCGCGCTGACGCTGTCGCCGTTCGTGCTGCCGCTGATTCTCGGACCCGCATTCGAACCGAGCGCACGCGTGTTGCAGATATTCGCGTGGATGTTTCCGTTTGCAGCCTTCAACGAATTCGTTGCGTTCTACGTGTTCGTGCCGCGCAAGAAAGACCGGCTGCTCGCGATGGCCGGCGTCGCGTCGGGGGTGCTCAATCTCGTCTCCGCGCTGATACTGGCGCCGCGTTTTGGCGCGATGGGCATGGCGTCCGCGCGGGTAATCGGCGAAGCGACGCTGGCGGCGATCCTGCTCGGCGTAATGATTCGCCTCGAACTGATTCACCTGCTGCCCGGGGCCGAACGTGCGCTCGCGCGGGTTCGCGTTGCTTGCGGGTTGCGCCCGCAGGTGGGAGGCGCGAAAGAAGATTGACGGCCGGCCCGTAGCAGTGTGGGCGGTGTTGGGGGTTGGGTTTGGAATGTCACGGGAGGTCGAAGTGAAAGTCGCTATTGTTCACGATTGGCTGGTGGTGTCGGGAGGTGCCGAGAAGGTGTTGAAGAACATCATCGAGTGCTTTCCGAATGCGGACATCTTCTCGATTGTCGATTTTCTCGATGATCGCGAGTGTGTGAAAGGAAAGTCCGTCAACACGTCGTTTATCCAGCGCATGCCGTTCGCACGAAGACGATACCGGGCCTATCTGCCGTTGATGCCGATTGCGATCGAACAGGTCGATCTGTCTGGCTACGATCTCGTCATTTCGAGTTCTCATGCGGTTGCCAAAGGGGTGCTGACCGGGCCGAACCAGGTACATATCAGCTACGTGCATTCGCCGATCCGCTATGCGTGGGATTTGCAGCATCAATACCTGCGCGAGTCGCACCTGGACACCGGGTTGCGCTCGGCCTTGGCGCGTGTGCTGCTTCATTACATTCGCGGCTGGGATTCGCGCTCGGCCAATGGCGTCGATCATCTGGTCGCCAATTCGCAGTTCATTGCAAGGCGCATCAGGAAGGCGTATCAGCGCGACGCGACGGTGATTTATCCGCCGGTCGATCTCGCCAACATGACAGTCGGCACGCAGAAGGAAGACTTCTATGTGACGGCCTCGCGGATGGTGCCGTACAAGCGTATCGATCTGATCGTGCAGGCGTTCTCGCGCACTCCCGAGCGCAGGTTGGTGGTGATCGGCGATGGTCCGGAGATGAAACGGATCAAGGCGGTGGCCGGCGAGAATGTCGAAATCCTCGGGCATCAGCCGTCCGAGGTGCTAATCGATCATTTGCGGCGCGCACGCGCGTTCGTGTTCGCGGCGGAAGAGGATTTCGGCATTTCGGTGGTTGAAGCGCAGGCGTGCGGTACGCCGGTAATTGCGTTCGGCCGGGGCGGCGCGCTCGAGTCGGTGGTGGGGTTGCCGCTCGAACGGCCCACCGGGGTGTTCTTCGACGAACAGACGGTGGACTCCCTGCTCGAAGCCGTCGGCCGGTTCGAAGGCAACGCGGGTCTGTTCGACGCACGGCATTGCCGCAGAAACGCCGAGCGGTTTTCGTCGGAGAACTTCAAGAGGGCGCTGATGACCTTCGTCGACGCGCGCCTTCCGTATGCCGGCGTCGAACAGTACCTGCCGTATGTGGGAAATACACCGCTAGCGATGGAAGAGCGTCATCTGGTCGACGTCACGCCCTGAGCCGGGCGCTGATTGACCACGTTCGCCTTGCGTGCAACGCGCGGGTCGAACGTGAACGCGGCTGCCTTGAACGGGCGTGCCGCGAGCAGCAGCGAAATGACCAGAGAAAGAATCAGCACGTTTGACGGCGTGACCAGCCGGTGTTCGGTGGCCGACATCACCAGCAGGCAAACCGACGAAATCTCGACGAAACGGAATGCCGCGAAGCTGCGGCCGCCATCCGCCAGCGCGGCGAATGCCGCTCCCTGCTTACTCCATTCGACCAGCTTCCAGTAGAACGACAGGATCAGCGCGAGGCCGACCACGCCGAGCTCGGCGAGGATGTTCAGATACGAGTTGTGGGCGTGCGAGTCGCTGTGCTCGATTACGACGTCGGACGGTACGCCGAACAGATGGAAGTACGACGCGATACTGCCGATATGGTCGTCGAACGAACCGAATCCGAGGCCAACGAGCGGGCTCTGTTCGAAATACGCGAGCGCGCGCGGCCACAGCCATTCGTAGCGAATGTTCAGGTTCGCGACCTTGGCGTCCTGATTGTGGATCGAGAACGTGTAGCCCATGTAGTCGACGGTCGGATCGGTGTGATAGATCGCGACGGCGATCGAGGCCATCAGCAATACGGCGATCAATGAGCCTAGCATCCAGCGTTTGCGGCCGAAGTACAGATATGGCAGTACCGCGGCCGCGCCGAGCAGCGAGCCGCGGCTATAGGTGGAGAACAGCATCAACGCATTGCAGGCGAGTAGTGCGAGCAGCAGTCTGCTGCGTCGTTGCAGATAGCAGGCCACGCCGAGGCAGAACAGCATGGCAAAGAAGCCGCCAGCCGCGTTACGGGCGATGAAATAGCTACCGAAACTGTCTTCCGGGTGAATGAAGATGCTGAGCAGGCCGTTGTCGACGATGTAGTACGCGTACATCGGCAGATTGACGATGATCGCGAACACGAAAAAAGTACGCAGCACCTTGTTCAGATCCCACCGGTGCACGTACAGGCAACCGGCAAAAATGGGCGCATAGGAAATGAAAAAATTGCCGTCGCGGCGGTAAAAATCGAAGTCGACGAAGGATTGCGGATCGTAGAGCAGCGTCGACACGATCGCGAGCACTGTGAAGGCCGTCAGCGGCGCGATAAACGCGGGGTAACTACGACCATAAAAGCGCCATGCGCAGAAAAGCAGAGGCACAAAGCCGATCGCGCTGATGGGCACCAGATTGGTGACGGTCAGAAACAGTGCGACTAGCGAGATGTAGGCCATTGCGACTCCGGAAAAACGAACGGCGCGCCGGCTCGTTTCTGACCGCGCGCTGGAAAGTGGTAGTGACCTGAAAGCACGAAACGTGCGGTGTGCCTGATGCGGCGAAAAATCGGAAGAACATCGCGGACAACATCGTTGTCCTGAGTTTGCCATGAACATGTCGGAAGGTTCATGTGAACGGTAGCACGTATAGGTGCCAATTTCCAATTTTGCGAGTTTGTCTGCAATAGAAGTGCAAGCTCATTCGCAAGTTTGCTAAATAGAGCCGGCGAGCGTGGCCAAAAGTTCCGCTGTTCGCGCCAGAAGCCCGGTGTCGCAATGTGCTCTCACTATGATTGATCACATCGAGGCATGACATCTTTCGATGTGGGCGGTGTCATTACCTCACTCGTTCTTTCGTTTCTTCGTTATCGGGTCGTCGTTGTCGAACAGACCGCTGCGATCCGGCCAGGCAGTTCCCGTCCCTTCGGATCGAGCTGGACCCATTGCAGGTACATGCGCCGGCTCATGCGTCTTCACTGCAAATCGAACTGCTGGCCTGGTCTGTCCGACACGGACGTCCTGTCAAAACATCACATGAGACGGTATCGGCGTGGAGGACGGTGCAACGCCTTTTGCGTTGCCGCCGCGGCGGGAGCATTGCCGAGCCGCTTTCAATGCGAGGGAGTCAACGATGGGTAAGGTTATCGCGGCAGCAGCCGCAACGACTTTCGACACGATGCAGCGCAATTCGGCCAACGTCGATTTTCCGCCGCTCGTGCAGGTGATTCTCGCCGGTGGGTCCGGCACGCGGCTATGGCCGGTGTCACGCGAGCAGTTTCCGAAGCAGTTGATCGACGTGATCGGCAATCAGACCTTGTTGCAGTCGACGATGGGCCGCATGGCGGGCTTCGAAGGCGCTTGGGATGTCGCGGCCGATCCGGTGATCGTCTGCGGGACCGAGCATTATTTCGCCACCTACGAACAGGCGCGCGAAATCGGCGTGAACGCGCGCATCGTGGTCGAGCCCGGCCGCCGCGATACGGCGCCGGCCTTGACGCTTGCCGCGTTGAGTACATGTGCTGACGGCGAAGACGCGATCCTGATCGCGATGCCCGCGGACCACGCGATAGCGAACGTCGATGCACTGCATCGCGCGATCGATATTGCCGCCGCCCACGCGAGCAAAGGCGCAATTGTTACTTTAGGCGTGCCGCCCGAACGGCCCGATACCGGCTTCGGTTATATCCGACTCGGCGAAGCACTGCGTGACGGTGCTCACCGCATTGAGCGATTCGTCGAGAAGCCCGCGGCGGAACTCGCGGCCCAATATGTCGAATCCGGCAACTACTGGTGGAATAGCGGCATCTTTGTCGTGCGCGCGTCGGTATGGCTGTCGAGCATCGAGCAATTTCAACCTGACATGTATGGCGCGTGCGTGCATTCGTGGCGTGGTGCGAAAAAGACTGACGAATGCATCATGCCGGACGCCGGTGAGTTCCTGAATTCGCCGTCCGATTCGATCGACTACGCGGTCATGGAGCAACTCGGCAAGCCTGATTCGAAGTTCTCGGGTGTGGTGGTGCCGCTCGAAGCAGGCTGGTCCGATCTGGGTTCATGGGACGCGGTCTGGCATGCGATGGAAAAAGACGAGTGCGGTAATGCCGCGAACGGCCGCGTGCTGTTCGAAGGTTCGACCGCCACATACGCACGCTCGCAGGGCGGCCGACTGCTCGCCTGTGTCGGCACCAGCAACATGATCGTGATCGAAACCGATGACGCGGTGCTTGTTGCCGATCGCTCGCACGTGCAGGACATCAAAGGTCTCGTGTCGCGCATTCGTAGCGAGAATTCGCCGGAAGCCGATACGCACAGAAAGGTCCGCCGTCCATGGGGCTTTTATGACTCGATCGATCATGGCGAGCGCTTTCAGGTGAAGCGCATCGTCGTGATGCCGGGTGGGCGTCTGTCGTTGCAGATGCATCACCATCGCGCCGAACACTGGGTGGTCGTCAGTGGAACGGCGCTGGTCACGCGCGGAGAAGAGCAGTTCCTGCTCGGCGAAAACGAATCGACCTATATCCCGTTGGGCACTCGCCATCGGCTCGAAAATCCGGGCCGCGTGCCGTTGCAGATTATCGAAGTGCAATCCGGCACCTATCTCGGCGAGGACGACATCGTCCGTTTCGACGACCAGTACGGGCGCTGCGGCTAATGCGGTGGAATCGAACGTATACCTGCTATGAGAGGGCTGCGATGCGATTGCTGACAGGTCTATTGGCAAGAGTGTTCGACGTCGCGATGATCGTCGCGGGCGCATTTGCGGCGTCGCAGATCCGCTTCGACGGCGGCTCGCAACGGAGCTTCTATTTTGCGTTCGTCGCGTTCGCGGCGGCGTTTTCTCTCGCGGTCTTTCCGGCGCTCGGCGTGTACGAATCATGGCGCGGCCGCTCGAAACGCGCGCTCGCTGGACACGTCGCGCTCGGCTGGCTCGTCGTACAGGCCTGTGCGATGGCGCTGATGTTCTCGCTGCACCGCATCGACTTCGTGTCGCGACTCTGGTTCGTGTACTGGACCGGCCTCTCGGGGGCCGCGATGATGGCCGGCCGGATGGTCACGCATGCACTACTTGGGCGCATGCGCCATGCGGGGATGAACCTGCAGCGGGTCGCGGTGGCCGCGTGCGGAGACCATTGCGAGGAGATCATTCGCAAGATCGAGACGTCGCCAGCGGCGGGTTTTCGCGCCAATGCGTTGTATAACCTGCATCCCGGCAACTGCGCGACGGCGCGTTCGTCGGTGCAGCGCTTCGAGAACCATGACGCGTTTGCGCGTTACGTGCGTGAGCAGAATATCGGCGAGGTCTGGCTCGCACTACCACTCACCGAAGAGCGCGCGATTCTCAGACTGGTCGCGGAATTTCGCAACGATCTGATCAATATCCGCTTCATGCCCGACGTGCGTACACTGGCGCTATTCGAAGGCAGCATGACCGATCTGCTCGGCCTGCCGACGATCAACCTCGCTGCTTCGCCATTGCCGCCGAATGCGCTGCTGCAGAAGGAGCTATTCGACCGTCTGTTTGCGCTGTCCGCGCTGATAGCGATCTCGCCGATCCTGTTGGGCTGCGCGATCGCGGTCAAACTGAGTTCGCATGGACCGGTGTTTTTCAAGCAACGGCGTAAAGGCGCCGACGGCCGTGTATTTACGATCTACAAGTTCCGCACGATGCGCCTGCACGAGCAGAAGCAGGGCGTGCTCGAACAGGCCACACGCGACGATCCGCGCATTACCCGGGTCGGTGCGTTTCTGCGGCGCACGAGTCTCGACGAGCTGCCGCAATTCTTCAACGTGCTGCGCGGCGATATGTCGGTGGTCGGACCGCGTCCTCATGCGCTCGAACACGATGATCTCTATCAGAACATCGTGTCCGGCTATATCCATCGTTACCGGATCAAGCCCGGCATTACCGGTTGGGCGCAAATCAACGGCTTTCGCGGCGAAACCGATCGCCTCGAGAAGATGGAAGGGCGCGTCGCGCATGATCTGTATTACCTGAAGAACTGGTCGTTCTGGCTCGACGTAAAAATAATTATGGCCACCGTTTTCAAGGGCCTACATCATCCGAACGCGTATTGAAGGACATGATGCGATTAGACGTCGAAAACGTCGTGAGACGATCCGCGAGAAGAGTCGCGCAATACCGCTTCCACCTCGATCACGGTGCGCAGGCGAGAAAAGTGTTGCTGGTGCTCGAAAGCCGATACGGTAGGACCGATCCGGCGAACCTGCGTCTCGCGGATATGTATGCACGCGATGTCTTCGGCGATCCGGTCTACGCGCCATGGCTGCGGGTTTATACCGCGTTTTGTGGCACCTTCAAGGAAGGCTGGATCCCGGACAACTACTACGGCAGCGTCGTGGTGCCGCATATGAAGGGCTGGTACGGGAAGATCTCGAGCCTCAAGCCGATTTCCCGGTTGATCTTCGACGGCGATGCATTGCCGGATGTAGCCTATTTCGCCAATGGACTGTTCTTCACGGACCGGAGCATCGTGGTGCCGGAGAGCGAATTGCCGGATGTCGTTTTCGCGCAGTCGGGGCGCGTCGTGTTCAAGCTCGACGGCTCGAAGCAGGGCAACGGCGTTTATATCTTCGATCGGGCGAATTTCGATCCCGCGCGTATTAAAGCACTGGGTAACGGTGTGATCCAGAAGTTCATCGTCCAGCATCCGTTATTCGAAGCGTTCGCGTCGAAGCCGGTGGCGACATTGCGCTTTACGACCGTGGTGGACGACGCCGGCCGCATTTCGATTCGCGCTTGCTATCTGCGACTCGGCCGCGCGGACGATACCCATATCCTTACCGATCGAGAAGTATGCGTGCCGGTGAAACTGTCCACCGGCGAGCTGGGCGACGAAGGCTATATGAACGACTGGGGCGCGACCGAAGCGCATCCCGATTCAGGCGTGCGTTTTGCGGGTATGAAAATCCCACAGTTCGACCAATGCGTGGAGACTGTGCTGCGCCTGCACCGGAAGATTCCGTTTGCGCGCTGCGTTGGTTGGGACGTAACGGTCGATGCCAATGAAGAGGTTCAGGTGATGGAGTGGAACGGCGAGCATAACGACGTGAAATTCAGCGAAGCGACTCAGGGCCCATGTTTTTCGGATCTCAACTGGGAGCGGCTGAAGTCCTTGCGCTGATTTTTAAAAGCAGATTTCTCACGGCAAATTTTTCACGGCAATTGAGGCTTGAGCTACGTAGCGGGAGAGGCAACGTGAGCGAACAGTTATGGTGCGTCCATATTGAGGGGCCGGACGACTTTATTGCCGTCGAGTCGGAGGAGGCCGCGCGGCGGGAAGCGTCGGCGATCAATGCGTATATCGACAGTGCCGGGCACGACCCGCGCGTGCCGCACTCGCATGCGGTGGCGGTCGAATGGCCATATGGCGCGGCCGGACACGCGCGCGCGCTCGATGAAGACCGGCATGATCTACAGCGGATGCCGCACCGACAACAGGTGCACAATCGTGCCGGCGGCGTACTGGCGAGTGTCGCGCGATGCGTGAAGGAACTCGTAGGCGTCGCGCATGCGGGAAAAGACGGCGACGCCTGAATTCCTTGCTACTCCATTCCTTTCTTCAACCCGCCGCACCCGTTATGCGGGCAGCGGCACGTCCTCGATCAGATCCGCGTTGACCGCGCGAATCCGGCGGTCGACAAAATAGCCGCCGCCCTCCACATAGCGCAGATAAAGCCGCCCGCACGACGAGCATTGCCAGAGCCCGCAGCGGTTATACGGAAAGTAGCGCGGCGCGATCGGCGCGTTGGCGGCCCAGTACGTCGTCTGGTTGGGCAGATATTCGCTGTACGTCGGTTCGGGATCGTCTTCCGGCATCAGTGTGCCGATTTCTTCGAAAAGCGTTTCGTCGATCGACAGTGGTTGCGATTGCCAGCCATCGAGCGCCGTGCGCGTGCAGGCGCACGGCGAGGTGGCGCGCTGTTGCGCGGCGCGCGCGAGTTCAAGCAGGGTTGCAGCGTTCAGATGTTGCGCCATAGGGCTCGGTGTCGTTCAGTACAAGGGTTCATGATCCGCTCATCATCCGGTCGCGTTGCGGCGCGACCCACGCGCGGTCGAACGTGCCGTTCGCGATCGATGCGAGCGCCGCCGCTTCTTTCGCCTGCTGCCGGCGCGCGCCTTCGATTACCGCGTCGACGTCGGCCGGAGAAATGGCCAGCAGACCGTCTTCGTCGCCGACGATGATATCGCCTGGATGCACGACCATGCCACCTACTGTGACCGGCACGTTGATTTCGCCGGGGCCGTTCTTGTACGGGCCGCGATGCGTGACGCCACGCGCGTAGACCGGGAAATCGCGTTGCCGCAGCGCGCCGACGTCGCGAATCGCACCGTCGATCACGAGACCCTGCACGCCGAGGCTTTGCGCATACGTCGCCATGATCTCGCCCATCAACGCCTGGGTGAGGTCGCCCGCGCCGTCGATTACGAGCACGTCGCCGGGCCGGCAGAATTCGAACGCACGATGAATCGCGAGATTGTCGCCGGGGCGCGTATGAATCGTCAACGCAGTGCCGGCGAGCGACTTCGGCCGATGAAATGCACGCAAGCCGACGGCGCCGCTCGCGCGTGCCATGTTGTCGCTGAGCAGCGACACCGCGAGTTCGCGCAACGCGTCGAGCGTGGCCGCGTTCGGTTGCGGTGCGCACGGATATTCACGCCATCCCACGGGGTTCATACGGTGGCTCCTTTCGCGGCGAATTGTCGTTCGAGTTGGCGCGACAGGCGTGGATAGACGCTGCGCGCGTTGTCTTCGTAGATGCGTTGGCGGTCCGCGTCGCTGAGCCATGCGATGGCGTCGATGTAGCGGCGGGTGTCATCGTAGTGGTGGCCCGTGCGCGGATCGATGCCTTGCACCGCGCCGATCGTTTCCGAGGCGAACAGGATGTTCTCGACCGGAATGACTTTCGCAAGCAACTCGGCGCCCGGCTGGTGATAGACACAGGTGTCGAAGAACACGTTATTCAGCAGATGCTCTTCGAGCAGCGGCCGTTGCATGTCCTGCGCGAGCCCGCGATAACGTCCCCAGTGATAGGGCACCGCGCCGCCGCCGTGCGGAATGATGAAGCGCAGCGTCGGGAAGTCGGCGAACAGATCGCCCTGCAGGAGCTGCATGAAGGCCGACGTATCGCCGTTGAGATAATGCGCGCCGGTCGCGTGGAAATTCGGATTGCACGACGACGATACGTGAATCATCGCCGGCACGTCGAGATCCACCATCGCTTCGTACAGTGGATACCAGCTGCGATCGGTCAGCGGCAGACCGCTCCAGTGTCCGCCAGACGGATCGGGATTCAGATTGCAGCCGATAAAGCCGAGTTGTTCGACGCAGCGGCGTAATTCGCTGATGCAATTCTCTGGTGCCACGCCCGGCGCTTGCGGCAATTGGCACACGCCGACGAAATTGCGCGGAAACAGTTCGCACACGCGCTGTATGAGGTCGTTGCATGCGCTCGACCATTGTGCGTTCGCTGCGGCGCCGGCCAGATGATGACCCATACCGGCCGCGCGCGGCGAGAAGATCGTTAGATCGGTGCCGCGCTCGCGTTGCACGCGCAACTGGCCGTTTTCGATGCTGTCGCGGATCTGGTCGTCGCTGATGGAAGGCCGCGGCGGCGGCGCGACACCGTCCTGCAACGCGGCGATCTGCTGTTGGCGCCACGCTTCGTGCTGCGGCGGCGAGGTCGTGTAATGACCGTGGCAATCGATAATCATGAGGCAATGATCCTTATACGGTTGCGATCGTTGGCGCGGAGGTTTACACGCGCGGCGCGGCGTCGCCGGTCGCGAGCGTGGCGACTTCGTCTTCGGCGGGCGTCACGCGCATCACGAGGGCGATGATCGTCGCGACGACGAGAAAGGCGGCGATCGTCAGCAGCGCGAGCTTGAAGTTGCCGGTCGCGTTGCGCACGAGCCCGATGCTCCACGGCCCGACCAGGCCGCCGAACTGCGCGATCGTGTTGATCAGCGCGATGGTCGCGGCACCCGCGGCGCCAGTGCGAAACGATGACGCGAGACTCCAGAACAGCGGATTACCGGCATAGATGAAGAGACCGGTCACGCACAGCAGCAGATAGGCGATCACCGGGTTCGGCGCGTAGGCACTGCCGGCAATCGCGAGCGCGCTCATCCCGTACACGAACGCGAGGTGCTTCTTGCGGTCGCCGGTGCGGTCGGAGCTGCGGCTGATCAGGAAGGTACCCAACACGCCGAGAAGAGGCGGCGCGGCCGACAGAAAGCCCACTTCGATATTGCTCAGCTGACCGAAGCTCTTGACGATCTGCGGCAGCCACAGAAACAGCCCGTAAATGCCGACCAGCGCGCAACCGAACAGACATGCAAGGCTCCACACGCGAATATCGCCCGCCACTTTCAGCAGCGGGAAATGCCGATTGCCGCCGAGCGCTTCGCGTTCGGCCGCGAGCGTCGTTTCGAGCCAGTTCTTTTCTTCGCTGCTGAGCCAGTTCGCGTCGGCGGGGCGTTCGGTCAGGATGCGCAGTGTGAGCAGACCTAGCAGCATTGCGGGCAAGCCTTCGAGAATGAACATCCATTGCCAGCCGGCGAGACCGAGGATGCCGTGCGCGTAGGTCATCAGCATGGTCGAGATCGGGCCGCCGAGCACCGCTGAAAACGATCCCGCGACGATATAGCCGCCGACCGCGCGGGCGCGGTAACGCACCGGAAACCATTTGGTCAGATAAACCGCGATGCCGGGTAGAAAGCCGGCTTCCATCACGCCGAGCAGAAAGCGCAGCACATAGAAGCTCGTGTCGTTGAACACGAACGCGGTGGCCGCGGCGACCGCGCCCCACGTCAGCAGAATGCGCGCGATCCAGATGCGCGCACCGACCCGATGCAGGATCAAATTACTCGGTACTTCGAGGAGCATGTAGCCCACGAAGAAAATACTACCGGCGAACCCGAATACCGCTGGACTGAAGCCCAACTGCTTGTTCATGTCGAGCGCGGCGAAGCCGATATTGATCCGGTCCAGATAGTTGATGAACATCATCGCAAAGAGTATGGGCATCAGGCGCCCGTACACCTTGCGCATCGTTGCGGTTTCATTGAATGCGGTCATGCATGTCTCCCATGCAACGCTGTGGAGCGGAGTTCGGGCTGCGCGCCGAGTCCGGGCCCATCCCGCATGGCGGGGGCCACGCGGCGACGATCGTGGCCGTCGTTGCGTTTTGTTGTGATTCGCCTGGTTCAGGCGTAACGCCAATGATAGGAATGCATGCGCGCGGAGTCCAAGACCGCTTGCTTATGCTTGTATAAGCTCGTGCTTATAGTGTGGTGTCGCTCAAAGGCGGCGGCAGACATTCCAGAAAGGCGCGCAGATGCGGTGAGGTGTCGTCGGTGCGGAAAGTGGCGGCGAGCGTCGAGCGGTATGACGAACCCGGTCCCGTCAGATGGCGAAACACGACGTCGGTGCGTCCGTGCCGCGCGACCGATTCACCGACTACAGTCACGCCGAGCCCCGCCGCCACCAGCGCAATCGCTGTCTGGATTTCGTAAGCCTCGTGCGCAATCAGCGGGGTCACGCCCGCGTCGCGATACAGCGATTGCACCGAGCGTTTGAACTGCGCGTTCTGATGCTTGGGATACAGAATCAACGGCGTGTCAGCGAGATCGGCGATCCGCACGCTTTTGCGCGCGGCAAGAGGATGGCCCGCTTCGAGTGCAACGACGACGCGCTCGCGCAGCAGCGTGCAGGACGTGCAGCCGTCCACGGTCAACGGTTGCCGGCCGATGCCGATATGAATACGCATGTCGCGCAACGCATCGGTCTGTTCTTCGGTCAGCATTTCGAACAACTTCAATTCCACCTGCGGATAGGCCTTGTGGAATTTTTTCAGCGCGGGCGGCAGCACGCTATACATCGACGAACGCGTGAAGCCGATGCTGAGCCAGCCGCGCCGGCCGACGCCGATTTCCTGTGCGGCGACCGTCATCTGTTCGAGCGAGCCGAGAATCTGCCGCGCTTCGGTGCACAGGTAATGTCCCGCTTCGGTCAGCATCAGCGGTCGCCGCGCGCGGTCCACCAGTTGCGTGCCGAGCCGTTCTTCGAGCGAGCGGATCTGCTGGCTCAGCGCGGGTTGCGCGATATGCAGGCGCTCGGCCGCGCGGCTGAAATTGAGTTCCTCCGCGAGAATCACGAAGCACTGCAGGGCCCTGAGGTTCATGTCGACGTTCCAGTTTCCGGAATGCACAGCATACCGCGCACTTCCTTACACACCTCCCACCGATAACCCCCAGTGATCGCTGTATCGAAACAATTCATTAGGCAACTATCGCCCGGCTTTCGATAATGTCCGCACAAAACAGTCCATAGCGGACGCCGCCGGCGAGGCATCGGCGGCGCTCACGCGACAATCCGGAGGAGACGATGCTGCGACCCAAGGTCAGCCGGGCGGTCCTCGCGCTCATGTGCGCGATGTCGTTCATCATGTATCTCGATCGTGTGAATCTGTCGGCGGCGGCCGGGCTGATCCGCGACGATCTGCATCTGAGCAATACCCATGTCGGACTCGTGTTCGCCGCGTTCGCGTACACGTACACGCTGTGTCAGGTGATCGGCGGCTGGGTCAGCGACCGCTTCGGCGCGAAGCTGACGCTTGTGATCTGCGCGAGCATCTGGATCGTCGCGACGGTGGCGACCGGTCTCGCGGGCGGACTCGTGTCGCTGTTCGGCGCGCGGCTGCTGCTCGGGATCGGCGAGGGCGCGGCGCTGCCCGCGCAGGCGCGGGCGCTGACCAACTGGTTTCCGTCGAGCAAACGCGGTTTTGTGCAGGGGCTCACGCATTCGTTCTCGCGGCTCGGCAATGCGATTACGCCGCCGCTGATCGCACTGCTGGTTGCGTATTCGTCGTGGCGTGTGTCGTTTTTCGCGGTCGGCGCGCTGACCTTCGTGTGGGTTGTGATCTACGCGTGGTACTTCACCGACGACCCGCGCAAGCATCGCCACATGAGCGCGCAGGAGGAAGCGCAATTGCCGCCGGTGCGCCATTCCGCGGCCGCGACGACGCGCGAGCCGACGCCGTGGCGCCGTCTTCTCAAACGCATTGGTCCGACGATGCTGGTGTACTTCTGCTATGGCTGGACCGGCTGGCTGTTCTTCACCTGGCTGCCGACGTTCTTCATGCACGGCCGTGGACTCGATCTGAAAAGCTCGGCGATGTTCTCCGCGGGCGTGTTCCTGTCCGGCGTGGTCGGCAATACCGCGGGCGGCGTACTCAGCGACCGCGTGCTGAAGCGCACCCGCAATGTCGTCGCGGCGCGGCGCAACGTGATCATCGCTGCCTTTCTCGGCGCACTCGTTTTTCTCGCGCCGGTGATGATCGTGAAGTCGTTGCCGGTGATGGCCGCGTGCATGAGCCTGTCGTTCTTCTTCCTCGAAATGACGATCGGGCCGATCTGGGCCGTGCCGATGGATATCACGCCGCGACACGTCGGTGTCGCGAGCGGACTCGTGAATGCGGGCTCGGCGATTGCGGGAATTTTTACGCCGATCGTATTCGGCCTCGTGGTGGATCGCACCGGCAGCTGGACGCTGCCGTTCGCGGGCTCGCTGGGTTTGCTCGCGCTCGGCATCGTCGCGACTTTCTTCATGCGGCCGGATATTGCGCTCGATGTCGAACAGGGGAGCGCCAACGCAACGAGAGAAGGGAGCGGCGAATTACGCTTCGCCGAGAATCTTACGCCGCGCGAATCGAATCGATGACCAGCTGCATGGCCGGCGTAATACGCCGGTTTTTACGCAGTATCAGTCCGTATGGCGCAAGCCGCCCGCGTAGCGGCGTCGTAATCGCGGCGATCGCATCGAGCGCGACGTAGTACTGCGCGACCGAACTCGGTAGTACCGCGAGCATGTCCGAGTCGCGCAGCAACGACAGCGTGGTCAGAATCGACGAGGTCTCGACCGTGCTGACCGGCGGCGCGACGCGCGACTCGCGGAAGGTCTGGTCGATCACCTGACGCATCGGGCTCGGATGCGGCTGGATGATCCACGGATAGCGCGCGAGATCCGCGAGCTTCGGCCGCGCGGTCGTTTGCTTATTTGTTTTTTTGCCCGCCTGTACGGCCGGATGATCGGGCCGCACGACGATCGACAGCGCCTCTTCCGCGAGCGTCTCGAAGCTCAGATCGAGCGCGGGAAAACCGTCGGGAATCCTCCCGATCACGATATCGAGCTGATCCTGCTGCAGCGACTGCACGAGCACGTCGCTGGTGTCGATCGTCACCGTCATCTGCAGGCGCGGATGCGCTTCCTTCAGCTTGACGATCGTGTGCGTCAGCAATTCGGGCGACGGCGCCATCACCGCGCCGATCCGCACCTTGCCGATATCGCCGGCCTCGATGCCGGCGAGTTCTTCACGCAACTCGTCGAGATCCTCGAACACCACGCGCGCGTAGCGCATCACCGCTTCGCCGAAGATTGTCGGCTCCATCCCGCGTGCGTGCCGCACGAACAGCGACACGCCGAGCGTGTCTTCGAGTTCCTGCAACGCTTTGGTCGCGGCAGGTTGCGTCATGGCGAGTTCGTCGGCGGCGCGGCGCAGCGATTCCATTTCCGATAGCGCGACCATCAGTTGCAGATGACGCAGGCGCAGACGTTTGCGAATGGTGGAGGCGGGCGGGATCATGAGCGATAACCTCAGCGAATCGGCTGATTCGAAATATTCAATGGTCAGTTATCGGATAGTTTCGCACACTAGCGTTCATTGCACGACGCTATTCGATGGCAGTCGGGCTTACCAGATAATGAACGGAGACGACGCATGACGATGACCGCGAGCCCGGCGCTCGATAGCGCGATTGCGAAAGCGCGCACGAGGCTGCTGCCTTTTCTGATCCTGATGTACGTGCTGGCCTTTATCGATCGCGCGAACGTTGGCTTTGCGAAGAACGTGCTGCAAGCCGATACCGGTTTGAGCGACGCGGCTTTCGCGTTCGGCGCGGGGATCTTCTTCGTCGGTTATGCGTTGTTCGAAGTGCCGAGCAACCTGCTGATGTATCGCTTCGGCGCGCGTATCTGGATGAGCCGCATCATGGTCACGTGGGGCGTCGTGTCGGCGTGTACCGCGCTCGTCGATAGCGCGACGAGTTTCTATGTGCTGCGCACGCTGCTCGGTATCGCCGAAGCGGGGTTCTTCCCCGGCATCATCCTGTTCCTGTCGAACTGGTTTCCGGCGAAAACGCGCTCGCAAACCATGGGCCTGTTCTATTTTGGCTTTCCACTCGCGCTGCTGCTCGGCAGTCCGGTCTCGGGACTATTGCTCGATGCGGGCAATCCGTTCGGCCTGCATCCGTGGCAATGGCTGTTCGTCGTTGAAGGACTCGCGGCGTCGGTGGTGGGCGTGATCGCGTACTTCTATCTGACGGATCGGCCCGGCGACGCAAGCTGGCTCGACGCGGACGAGCGGCAAGCACTCGACAACGCATTGCGCCACGAAGATCGCCAGAAGCTCGCGCATGGTCCGTCGTCGGTGCTCGCGGCGCTGCGCGATTCGCGTGTGCTGTTTTGCAGCCTGATCTATTTCGCGGTGCAGATGAGCGTGTACGGCGTGGTGTTTTATTTGCCGACGCGCATTGCGGGACTCGCGAGCGGTGGCCACGTCGGCGTCGAGGTCGGACTGCTGACCGCGATTCCGTGGATCGCGGCGCTGATCGGCACGTTCTGCATTACGCGTTTCGCCGATCGTCACGGTCATCACCGCCGCTGGGCCGCGGCGATGCTCGCGCTCGCGGCTCTGGGCATTGCGGCGTCGGCGATGACGTCGTCGGTGGCGGTCGCGATTGCCGCGTTCTGCGTGGCCGCGATCGGTTTCGTCTGCGTGCAGCCGCTGTTCTGGACGCTGCCCACCGGTTATCTCGGCGGCGCGGCCGCGGCCGGCGGCATCGCGTTGATCAACTCGATCGGTAATCTGGGCGGCTTCGTTGCGCCGAATCTGAAAGGACTCGCCGAACATCTCGCCGGTTCGTCGCGGGCAGGGATGTTCTCGCTCGCGGTGGTCGGCCTGATCGGCGCATTGCTGCTGCTGACATTCCGTTTCGCAGTCGCATCCAATGTCAATTCCGGTTCCCACTCCGTTTCCCATCGCACCGGTCCGCTCGGCGAACGCACGGGCCACTGACTCTCTCCAGGAAGCATTGAACATGAAAATCAAGCATATCCGTACCCGCGTTTTCGAATGGAAAGGCAAGGTCGTGCCGCCGCAAGCGCATTTCTGCACCAATGCGGTCGATATTCTGTACGAGCGCGGCGACGCGATGGGGTCGTTCCGCTTTCACGGCTGGCTGGTGGTCGAAGTGGAATGCGACGACGGCACGGTGGGGATTGGAAATTGCGCGCTCGCGCCGCGCATCGCGAAGCAGATCATCGACGAATACCTCGCGCCGATTGCAATCGGCGAAGATCCGTTCGACAACGAGTACATCTGGCAGAAGATGTATCGCCGCACGCTCGCGTGGGGCCGCAAGGGCATCGGCATGGCGGCGATTTCCGCGATCGATATCGCGTTGTGGGACATCATGGGCAAGGCGGTGAAGAAGCCGGTGTTCAAGCTGCTCGGCGGCCGCACCAAAGAAAAGATCTGGTGCTACGCGTCGAAGCTCTATAACAACGACGACCGCGAGGCGTTTCTCGCCGAAGCGCAGGGCTATCTGGACAGCGGCTTCACCGCGATGAAAATGCGCTTCGGCTACGGCCCGAAAGACGGCCCGAAGGGCATGGCGAAAAACCTCGAACAGGTGCGGCTGTTGCGCGAGCTGGTCGGCGACGAAGTCGACATCATGCTCGAATGCTATATGGGCTGGACGCTCGAATACGCGCGACGGATGCTGCCGCGTCTCGCCGAATTCAATCCGCGCTGGATCGAGGAGCCGGTGACCGGCGACGACGTCGAGGGCTATCAGGAACTGAAGAAGATGAATCTGATGCCGGTGTCGGGCGGCGAACACGAGTTCACCAGCTACGGTTTCAAGGATCTGCTGGAACGTCGCGCGGTCGACGTGATCCAGTACGACACCAATCGCGTCGGCGGCATCACGGCGGCGCGCAAGATCAATGCGATGGCCGAGGCGTGGTCGGTGCCGGTGATTCCGCACGCGGGGCAGATGCACAACTATCATCTGACGATGTCGAGCACCGCGAGCCCAATGGCGGAGTTCTTTCCGGTGTTCGACGTCGAAGTGGGCAACGAACTGTTCTACTACATCTTCGAGGGCGAGCCGCAGCCGGAAAATGGCTATCTGCAACTGTCGGACGAGGTACCGGGGTTGGGCATCCGGCTGAGCGACAAGCATCTCGCGGACTTCAATATCGTCGAATGAACGGCTACGCTGGCTGTCGGTCGGTGCATCGGCGAATCGTTCGATCGCAACAGGAACACACATGAAACCACGCATCGCAGTACTGCTCGGCGACCCCGCCGGTATCGGTCCCGAGTTGATCGCGCGTCTATTCGCGCAGCAGGAGAACCGGGCTCGCGCGGAGCTGCTGATTATCGGCGATAGGCGCGAACTCGAAACGGGCATGAAGATCGCGCAACAGCGCTTCGAATACGACGTGGTCGAAAGCGCGGAAGCCGCGTTTCAGCGCGCGGGTGTGCCGTCGCTGATCGATTTCCGTTTGCCCGGCGATCAACCGTACGAGCGCGCGCTCGCGACCGAACGCGGCGGCCGCTACAGCCTCGCCGCGTTCAAGCAGGCGCTCGCGCTGACTCAAGCCAACGTCACGCAGGGCATGCTGTTCGCACCGGTCAACAAGACCTCGCTGCATCTCGCCGGGATGGAGACGGGCGACGAGATGGAATGGTTCGCGCGGCAACTCGGCTACACCGGCAACTTCTGCGAGTTCAACGTGCTCGACGAATTGTGGACTTCGCGCGTGACCTCGCATATGGCGTTGAAGGATGTGAGCGCGAAGCTGTCGGAGGAGCGCATCGTCGGCGCGGTGCGTTTGATTCACGATGGCCTGAAGCGTGCCGGCATCGCACAGCCGCGCATCGCGGTATGCGGCTTCAATCCGCACAACGGCGACAACGGCGCATTCGGCCGCGAGGAGATCGACGTGATCGCGCCGGCCGTCGAGGCGGCGCGCCAGCTCGGCTACGACGCGCAGGGACCGTTTCCGGCCGATACGATTTTCGTGCGCGCCCGCGACCAGCGAGCCTTCGACGGCGTCGTCACGATGTATCACGATCAAGGCCAGATCGCGATGAAGCTGATGGGCTTCTGGCGCGGCGTCACTGTGCACGGAGGCTTGCCGGTGCCGATCGCGACGCCCGCGCACGGCACCGCGTTCGACATTCACGGTCAGGGCAAGGCCGAGGTCGGCGCGACGCAGAAGGCCTTCGACATCGTCACGCGAATGGCGCAGGAGCGCGCGAGCTGACCAACGCGAACCAGTTAGCGATCCTGTGCAAATGCGTCAGCGCGTTCTGCACGGTCCCGTCGACGCCCGCACCACCAGTTCCGGTGATGGCCCGAGCACCATCGAAGGCTGCCGTTCGGGTGTCTCGACGAGGCGAATCAGGCTATCGATCGACAACTCGGCGACGGCGGCCGTCTGGATCGCGACCGTCGTCAACGCCGGGTGCACCTGGTGCGCGAGCTGAATGTCGGTGATGCCGATCACCGAGACATCGTCCGGCACGGAACGGCCGAGCGTGATCAGCGCCTGTATCGCGCCGATCGCGAGCAGGTCGTTGGTCGCGAAGATCGCGCTGACCTGCGGGCGGTTCGCCATCAGCTCCATGCAGGCGGCGAAGCCGGCGTCGATCGAATCGCGAATCTGCAGCACCGCAGCCGCATCGGCTTCGATGCCGGCCGCGCGCAGGGCCGCGCGAAAACCGTTCGAGCGCGCGTCCTGCAAACCGCCGCAGCCGTCGCCGATCAGCAGGCCGATGTCGCGATGCCCGAGTTCGAGCAGATGCCGCGCGGCCAGCTCGCCCGCGCGCGCGAAGTCGACCGCGATGCACGGCAGCGCGGGCGGCGACTCGGGGTGTTCCCACATTGCCAGCAGAATCGGCGCGCTATGCGTGGCCGATGCGCACAGATCGTTGATCGTGATGTCGGTGTTCATCACGAGCACGCCGTCGGCGAGCGTGCCGGCAATCTGGTTCAGATACGCGCGGCCGATCTCCGCATCATCGTCAGTATTGCAAACCATCAGGAAGTGGCCGCGCTTGCGTGCCGCGCGCTCGGCGGCGAGCACGAACTCCGGGTAGAACGGGTTCGAGATGTTCGACAGCATCAACGCGAGCGTCGACGAACGTCCCTCGGCCAACGCGCGCGCGTTCAGATTCGGCCGGTAGCCGAGATCGGCGATGGCCTGCAGCACGCGCTCGGCCGTCTCGGGGCGGACTTTCTCGCGATTGCGCAGCACGTTGGAGACGGTGGCGGCGGTAACCTGCGCGCGCTTCGCGACTTCGGACAGCGTGACCATGTTCGGCTTGTCCCATATTTAGGGAGGTCGATTCAAATGTTGCAAACGATCCGCAACATTGCTAACTTGCTCGAAAATCTAGCGGAGACACCCACCATGACTTTTTCCGTCGAACTCAAATTTAAGCGATTAAATGCCGTCGGCACAAGCCCCCGGCGCTTTATTTCGGCAAAAATTTAAGCGGTTAAATCAAGGCGGAGACAGCATGGCAACGATTCGTTTGACCGATGTGCACAAGGCCTACGGCGACCACCCGCCGGTGATCCGGCGCGTGAATCTGGAGATCGCGCAGCATGAGTTCTGCGTGTTTCTCGGTCCGTCGGGTTGCGGCAAGTCGACCTTGCTGCGGATGATCGCGGGTCTCGAAGACCTGAGCGAAGGCGAGCTGCATATCGGCGGGCGGCTGGTCAACGACGTACCGGCCGCCGAACGCGGTGTCGCGATGGTGTTCCAGAGCTACGCGCTGTTTCCGCACATGACCGTGTTCGACAACATGGCGTTCGGGCTGAAGCTCGCGAAGCAGCCGAAGGACGTGATCGATCGCAAGGTGAGGGAAGCCGCGCGCATCCTGCAGCTGGAGAGCCTGCTCGAACGTCATCCGAAGGCGCTGTCGGGCGGACAGCGGCAGCGCGTCGCGATCGGCCGCGCGATCGTGCGCGAGCCGGGCGTGTTTCTGTTCGACGAACCGCTGTCGAATCTCGATGCCGCGTTGCGTGGCCAGACGCGCGTCGAAATCGCGCGGCTGCATCAACGCTTCGCGAATGCGAGCGTGGTCTACGTGACGCACGATCAGGTCGAGGCGATGACGCTCGCCGATCGCATCGTGCTGCTGCACGCCGGCGCGGATGCCGAGCGCTTCGGCAGCATCGCGCAGACCGGCGCGCCGCTCGAGTTGTATCACCATCCGAAGTCGCGCTTCGTCGCGGGCTTTATCGGCTCGCCGCGGATGAACTTCATCGACGCGACGGTCGACTCGATCGAGCCGGGACGCGTGACGGTGACGCTTGCCGCCGGCGCGGAAAAACTCGTCGCGCACGTCGACGGTCAACGGCTGCAACGCGGCCAGCGCGTCACGCTCGGCGTGCGGCCCGAACATCTGCGGCTCGACGGCGACGAGCCGCACCTCGCGTGCACGACCGTGCTGTCGGAGCGCCTCGGCGAACACAGCTATATCCATGCGGATTACGCGGGCGGCACGCTGATCGCGAAAGCGCCCGGCGATACGCCGCTCGGCGCGGGCGAGCGCATTCGTGTGCACGTGCCGCCCGCGGCGTGCCATCTGTTCGATGAACAGGGGCTCGCATTGCGGCGCAGTACGTTCGAGCCTGAACGCGCGGCCGCCTGATCGATCGTCAACGGCGGACCTGCGGAAAAGGTTCGTCATGCTGAATTCCGCCACAGAGCGGGTTACATCGCCGGCCACGCTGCGTAGCCGGTCAACAAGGTAGACAAGGAGACACAGATGATTGCTCTTCGCCTTCGCCGTCTTGCACGGCTGTCGATTACCGCCGCGATGGTGGCGGGTGCGCTCGGCAGCGCCACGGTCGACGCGGCCACGTTGAACGTCAATGTATCGGCGCGCGGTAATCAGCGCTCGACCTGGCAGGATGCGTTCGACCAGTTCAAGAAAGCCAATCCCGACATCGATCTGAAAGTCACGTACATCACCGAGGAAGCGTACAAGGTGCAGATGGGCGGCTGGCTCGCCACCGATCCGCCCGACGTCGTGTCGTGGCACGACGGCGAGCGGATGGCCTATTACGCGCAGCGCGGCTTGCTCGAGGATCTGAGCCCGGACTGGGCGAAGAACAACTGGTCGCAGCAGTACGCGTCGGTCAAGGAAGCATCGACGTACAAGGGTAAGCAGTACGCGGCGCCGCTCGGCTATGACGCGTACGGCTTCTTCTATCGCAAGGATCTGTTCGAGAAGGCCGGCATCAGGAGCGAGCCGAAAACGTGGGACGAACTGCTCGACGCGACGAAGAAACTGAAAGCGATCGGCGTCGCGCCGATCGCGGTGGCCGCGCGCGACAGCTGGACGCTTGCCGCGTGGTTCGACTATCTGGACCTGCGCATCAACGGCAACGAGTTCCATCAGAAGCTGATGGCCGGCGAAATTCCGTACACCGATCCGCGTGTGAAGAAGGTCTACACGACGTGGAAGACGCTGCTCGACAATCACGCGTATATCGACAACGCGCTCTCGTACGATCTCGATTCGATCGCGCCGTTCCTCGTCAACGGCAAGGCCGGCATGATGCTGATGGGCACGTTCTTCTCGGCGAGCTTCCCGCCGTCGGTGAAGGATCAGATCGGCTTTTTCCGCTTCCCGGTGATCGACACGAACGTGCCGATGGCCGAGGACGGTCCGGTCAACGTGCTGCTGATTCCGGCGAAGGCGAAGAACAAGGCCGACGCGCGCAAGCTGCTCGCGTTCATGGAACAGCCGAAGATCAACGCCGAACTCGCGAAGGGCTGGGGCCAGTTGCCGTCGAACAGCCAGGCCGCCGAGCCTGAAGATGCGATCTCGAAGGTCGGCTTCCAGACGCTCGCGAATACGCGCGGCGGGATCGCGCAGTTCTACGATCGCGACATGCAGAAGGAAATGGCCGACGAAGGCATGAAGGCCATGCAGCAGTTCTACAGCGATCCGTCGCAACTCGACAGCGTGCTCGCTCACCTCGAAGCGACCCGCAAGCGCATCTACCAGAAGTAAGTTTCGCCGTGCCGGCCGCGCGTGTCGCGGCCGGCATCTGCCGACGACTTTCGCTTTCGATTTTCCGCCTTCGCTTTTCACCGAGGCCCGCTCCATGTCCGATACCGCAGCGCGCCGCCTGCCCGCGGCGCGGCCCCGTCGCGTCTCGACCACGCGTCGTCACCAGCATCGCGCGGCATTTTTCTTTCTGCTGCCGGGCTGCGCGTTGTTCTGCCTGTGCGTGATCTATCCGATCATCAGCAGTATTTCGCTGAGCTTTTATAACTGGGACGGCATGACGCCGAAGACCTTCGCGGGTCTCGCCAATTACGCTGAGCTGTTCCAGTCCGATACGTTCTATACGGCGCTGAAGAACAACCTGATCTGGCTCGCGTTGTTTCTATTGGCGCCGCCGCTCGGCCTGCTGTTTGCGCTGTACCTGAACCAGCACGTGCGTGGCATGCGCGTCGTGAAGTCACTGTTTTTCGCGCCTTTCGTGTTGTCCGGCGTGGTGGTCGGGCTCGTGTTCAGCTGGTTCTACGATCCGTCGTTCGGGCTGCTGCGATTGATCGTCGGGCGCGGCATTCCGGTGCTCGGCGATCCGCATACGGCGACCTTCGGCATCATCTTCGCCGCGCTGTGGCCGCAGACGCCGTTCTGCATGGTGCTGTATCTGACCGGTCTCACCGGCATCAATCCCGAGGTGGTCGAAGCCGCGCGCATGGAAGGCGCGCAAGGGCTACGTCTGCTGTGGCACGTGATCCTGCCGCAATTGCGGCCTGCCACTTTCATGGCAGTCGTGCTGACCGTGATCGGCGCGCTGCGCAGCTTCGATCTTATCGCGGTGATGAGCGGCGGCGGTCCGTTCGACAGCTCCACCGTGCTCGCCTATTACATGTACGACATGGCCATCAAGTACTACCGCGAAGGCTATTCGGCGGCTATTGCGGTCGTGCTGTTCGCGATCATGCTCGTCTACATCGTGTTCCATCTGCGCCGCATGCTGCGCGAGGAACGCTGATTCTCTGAATCTCAGGAGTACCAGGTCATGTATCCGCTTCCCGTCGAACGCTGGAAACCGCTGAATCGCAGGCTTTACAAGGCGTCACTGCCGCTCGCGCTATTCATCTGGCTGCTGCCGATGCTGGCGGTGCTCGTCACGTCGATCCGCTCGTCCGATGAACTGTCGCAAGGCGAATACTGGACGTGGCCGAAGCACTTCGCGCTGCTGGAAAACTACGGCACCGCGCTCACGCAAACGCCGATGCTGCATTACTTCGCCAATAGCGTGCTGATTACGGTGCCGTCGGTGATCGGCGCGATCGTGCTGGCGTCGATGGCGGGCTTCGCGTTGGCGACCTATCGCTTTCCCGGCAACACGGCGGTGCTGTTCGCGTTCGTCGCCGGCAACTTCGTGCCGATCCAGATCCTGATGATTCCGGTGCGCGACATGGCGCTGAAGTTCGGTCTCTTCAACACCGTGTGGGCGTTGGTGATCTTTCACGTGTCGTTCCAGACCGGCTTTTGCACGCTGTTTCTGCGCAACTTCATCAAGCAGCTGCCGTTCGAGATGATCGAGGCGGCGCGCGTCGAAGGCGCGGGTGAATGGACCATCTATCTGCGCATCGTGCTGCCGCTGATCCGGCCCGCGCTCGCCGCGCTCGGCATCCTCGTGTTCACGTTCGTGTGGAACGACTATTTCTGGGCGTTGTGTCTGACGCAGGGCGACGATGCCGCGCCGATCACGGTGGGCGTCGCCGCGCTCAAAGGGCAGTGGACCACCGCGTGGAATCTGGTCGCGGCGGGCTCGGTGCTGGCCGCGCTGCCGTCGGTGCTGATGTTCTTCGCGATGCAGCGCCACTTCGTCGCCGGGCTCACCTTCGGCGCAAGCAAGGGATAAACCGCGGCCGAACGCCCAACGGGTTCGCCGTCAACTCACAACGAGACTTTCACATGCAACTTGGTGTCTGCTACTACCCGGAACAATGGCCGCGCACGATGTGGGCCGACGACGCGCAACGGATGGTCGAACTCGGCATTACGCACGTGCGGATCGCCGAATTCGCGTGGAGCCGGATGGAGCCGCGCGCCGGCGAGTTCAACTGGCAATGGCTCGACGAAGCAGTCGACACGCTCGCGCAAGCCGGCCTGAAACTCGTGCTCGGCACGCCGACCGCGTCGCCGCCGAAGTGGCTGATCGACGCGCATCCGGACGTGCTGCCGGTGCGCGCCGACGGCGCGCGCTGGAATTTCGGCTCGCGCCGTCACTACGACATTTCGAGCGAGACCTACCGGCGCGAATGTGTGCGCATCGTCACCGCGATGGC
Source organism: Paraburkholderia antibiotica (assembly GCF_012927125.1). Lineage (GTDB taxonomy): Bacteria > Pseudomonadota > Gammaproteobacteria > Burkholderiales > Burkholderiaceae > Paraburkholderia > Paraburkholderia antibiotica. The sequence goes on along the minus strand of NZ_JABBFZ010000002.1, from coordinate 394,307 downwards.
GCGGCGCTACGGGCGGCATGCGTCGATCGTCGCATGGCAGACCGATAACGAACTCGGTTGCCACGACACGGTGCCGAGCTATTCCGCTGCGGCGTTGACGCGCTTTCAGGCCTGGCTGCAGCGGCGTTACGAAACCGTCGGCGCATTGAACGACGCGTGGGGCAACGTGTTCTGGAGCATGGAGTATCCGTCGTTCGACGCGATCGGCCTGCCGACGCTGACGCCCACCGACGCGAATCCGATCCATCTGCTCGAATTCCGCCGCTTCATGTCCGACGAAGTCGCGAGCTTCCATCGCGAGCAGATCGAGGTGCTGCGCGAGCATGCGCCGAACGCGGATCTGCTGCATAACTTCATGGGCTTTTTCACCAGCTTCGACCATTACCGCTTCGCCGAAGACAACACGATCGACGTCGCCGCGTGGGACAGCTATCCGATCGCGCGCACCGAATCGATCGCGCTGCCGGAAGAGCAGAAGGCCCGCTTCGCGCGCACCGGACACCCCGACGTGTCCGCGTTCGATCACGACCGCTATCGTGGCATCGGTGCCGGCCGCTTCTGGGTGATGGAACAGCAGGCCGGCCCGGTGAACTGGGCACCGTGGAATCCGGTGCCGGCGCCGGGCATGGTGCGGCTGTGGGCTTATGAAGCGTTCGCGCATGGCGCGGAGCTGGTGTCGTATTTCCGCTGGCGGCAGTGCCCGTATGCGCAGGAGCAGATGCATTCCGGGCTCAATCTGCCGAACAACGAACTATCGCCGGGTGGTTTGGAAGTGCGGCAGGCGGCGCGCGAAATCGCCGCCAGCACTGCATTGTCGACGCTCGCCGCGCCCGCGCGCGCGGCCACCGCGCTGGTGTTCGACTACGAGACGCAATGGATGTTCGAGATCCAGCGTCATGGCAAGGGCTTCGATTATCAGACGCTGGTGTTCGACTACTACGAATCGCTGCGCGAACTCGGGCTCGACGTCGACATCGTGTCGAGCCGCGACGATGTTTCGGGTTACCCACTGGTGGTGGTGCCGAGCCTCGCGACAATCGACGATGCGTTCGTCGACCAGATCGCACGCAGCAACGCGCAATGGGTGTTCGGTCCGCGCAGCGGCTCGAAGACTGGCACCTTCGCGATTCCCGGCAATCTGCCGCCCGGCGCGTTGCAGCGCGTGCTGCCGGTGCAGGTGCTCGAAGTCGAAACGCTGCGCTCGACGCTCGCGCCCACGCTGACGATCGACGGCACGCAAGGCCACGCGCTGCACTGGCGCGAGCACGTGCGCGCGAACGGCGACACGCGCATCGCCGCGCGCTTCGACGACGCATGGCCCGCGCTGCTGACGCACGGCAATGTGCGCTACGTCGCGGGTTGGCTGTCGCACGAACTGCATCGTACGGTGCTGCGGCAGGCGGCGCACGACGCGGGTCTCGACACGCAACTGCTCGCCGACGGACTGCGGCTGCGTCGACGCGGCGGGCTGACGTTCGCGTTCAACTTCGGCGCGCAGCCGGTGCAGGCGCCGGCGCCGCGCAACGCGACGTTCGTGCTCGGCGAGTCGCGCCTGCAGACCGGCGATGTTTGTGTGTGGCAGGACGCGTAACGCGCCGCGAACCCAGGCAATCGGCAACACACCACGCAGTAGAAGCAACGCAGTTTGAAACTCGAAGGTTGCAACACGGACGCATCAAACCAGACCAGGCGGCCTGCAAAAAAAGCCGCCGTTCAACAGATGGAGGATGACGGATGAACCGAAGAGAAATGCTGGGATGGCTCGCGGGCGCTGCCGCGGCGGCGGGGGTCGGCGCGACGGCAGCGCCCGCGTTCGCGGCGGCTGGCGGTCAACAAGGTGGCCAAGGAGGCCAACAAGGCGGCCAGCAGGGCTGGCAACGCGAAGGCATGGGCAACCAGGCGCAAGCCGCGGCGCTCGCGAACCGCTTCGCGATGGGCGCCGATGTCTCGACGCTGCTCGAACTCGAAGCGAACGGCGCGAAGTACTACGAGCACGGCAAAGCGCACGACTGTCTGCGGATTCTGAAAGACCACGGCGTCGATTCGATCCGGATCAAGGTCTGGAACGATCCTGGCAATCCTGACTTTTTCCCGGCCAATCAGAGCCCGGCGGCCGGCTGGAACAATGCGGAGCACGCGCGCATTCTCGCGCGCCGCGCGGCCGCGCTCGGTCTGCGCGTGCTGATCGACTTTCACTACAGCGACTGGTGGGCCGATCCGGGCAAGCAGTATCCGCCGCATGCGTGGGCCGGCAAGGGCATCGACGAAACCTGCGCGCTGTTGTCGGCCTATACGTCGGACGTGCTGAAGCAGTTGAAGCACGACGGCGTGTATCCGGAGTGGGTGCAGATCGGCAACGAAATCACCGGCGGCATGTTGTGGCCGCTCGGCAAGTACGATCAGCTCGACAATCTCGCGGCGCTGTTGAAGGCCGGGCACGACGCGGTCAAATCCGTCGATGCGCGTACCAGGGTGATGCTGCATATCGACAGCGGCGGCAACAACGCGACGAGCCGCTGGTGGTTCGATGCGATGACCCAGCGCGGTGTCACGTTCGATGTGATCGGCCTGTCGTATTACCCGCAATGGCAGGGCTCGTTCAGCGATCTGCAGGGCAACGTGAACGATCTGGCGACGCGTTACGACAAGGACGTGATCGTCGTCGAAACCGCGTATCCGTGGACGACCAGCGACGGCGATTCGGAGCCGGACTCGATGACCAACGTCGGCACCTCGACGTTCCCGCAAACGCCGGCCGGCCAGGCGCAGTTCCTCGACCAGGTGACCAGCATCGTCAAGGCGATCCCCGACGGTCACGGCAAGGGCGTGTTCTGGTGGGAGCCCGAGTGGATTCCGACGCCGAACGTCGGCTGGGAAGTGGGCGCGGGCGATCAGTGGGACAACAACACGCTGTTCGACTTCCACGGCAACGCGTTGTCGTCGCTGGATGCGTTCAGGCGGCGCTGACGCTAACGTTGACGCCGCGGCCTGAAGGTGGCGCGGCGGAGGCAGGCATCCCGGCACCTCAGCCGCGACCACGCATCACTGCGTCGACGACGCCTGCCCCTTCTGCCGGTTCAGGCACTCCGACGTGACCGCCATGTTCGCCTGATCGGGCGTCATGTGCGGCGCGCCGGGGGCGTAGATTTTCTCGATGATCGCGTCGACGGCGGCGCGGTCGGCCGGGTCCTTGTAGTAATAGGCGGCCTGGTTGAGCGCCTGCGCTCTGGTTTTCTTGTGCGCGCGCCAGCCGACGACCTGGCCGGCGATATCGCCGAGCGCGAAACATTGATCACTGACGGTTTGCGCGACGGCCTGAGTGGCCGGTTGCGCGACGCACAGCGCGACGAGCGCGGCTACGACTACGCGTTTCATTGCGGGAATCCTGACATGAAGCAGCGGGGACACGGCAGCGGCGCAGGCCACCGCGCGGGCCCGCGAGCGGAAGATGAATAGCTGCGTAGTGTATCGGGAAGTGGTGCGGGGCGCTTTCTGGCGGGCTTTCAGCAGGCGGCGCGTGCGCGCGACGTAAAACCGGCTCGGTCGCCCGCGCGCTCAGGCTACGCTCAGCCCCTGCCTTGCGGAACATTCGTGAATGGCGCTAGCGCTTGCGGTGTCGGCGAGGCCGTCGAAATGCGCTGCGCGGTCTCCTGCATCATCGGGATCAGGCGTGTCACCGCGCGCTTGAGCGTCCACTTTCCCGCCAGCACGGACATCTGCAACGCCGCGACCGGGCGATGCGCCGAATCGAAGATCGGCACCGCCAGCGCGAGATCGCCGCGATAGTACTCCTCGTTGCAATAGGCAAAGCCGCGTTCGCGCGACAAACGCAACTCCTCCATCAACGCGTCGATATCGGTGATCGTGTTCGGTGTGTACTTGACGCGCTCGCACGCGAGCAGCGTTGCGCGCGCCTGTTCGTCGTCGAGCGCGGACAGATACGCGCGTCCCGTCGATGAACAATAAACCGGAATGCGATGCCCGACCGGCATGTGCGCGAGCAGCCGCATCAGGCTCGGAAAGCGGCCGATGTAGATCATGTCGGTGCCCAACGGTTCGGCGAGGTTCACCGTTTCGCCCGAATTGCGGTTGAGTTCGAGCAGGAACGGATTCGCGCGGGTCAGCAACGCATGCGACTCGAGATACTTGCAGCCGAGCCCGAGGGTGCGTGACGACAGCGAATAGCGCTTCGTCACTGGGTCTTTGTCCAGCAGGCCGAGCGCCTGAAACGTAAAGGCGAAGCGCTGCGTCGCGCTCTTCGAAATGCCTGCGAGCGCCGCGATTTCCGGCAGGTTCAGCGCCCGGTTTTCGGGGCCGAACACGTTGAGGACGGCGATTCCCGTCGCGAGCGACTGCACGAAAAGCGTCGATTCCTCGGGCGATGAAGCGGCCAGTTCCTGGCCAGGGATCGGGTTCGTCATGGTCGGAGACATTGAGATGCGATATCTATTTATTGAATCACAATATAGAAAATAAATCGACGAGGTGCTTCCCGTCATGGCCGAAAGTACGTTCAAATTTCGGGAAAACCCCTAAATATACGCTGTTGTGCCAGAAAATTACCTTGTTGACGGCATCAAAATGGCTGGCTATAACTTGGATATCGTCGATATAGATATATCGCTATGCGATACGACAGAAGGCCACGGAAGTCATATCGCCAACCAACCCATCAAGGGGATCCCATGTTGAAGAAGCTGAATGTCCTGATTGCGAGCGTCCTGTGCGCCGCCACGATGTCGATCGCGCATGCGGAGCCGGCGCCGTTGCGCGTCGGCGCGACGCCCACGGCCGTGCCGTTCAACTTCCTCGATCCGAAGACCAACACGCTGCGAGGCGCGATGATCGACGTCGCCGAGGCCGTCAGCAAGGAAGCGGGCTACAAGACGGACATCGCGCCGATTCCGTTCGCGTCGCTCGTGCCGTCGCTGCAGACGAACAAGATCGACCTCATTTCGTCGGCCTTCGCGCGGACGCCGCAACGCGCGCAGGTCGTCGATTTCACGCAGATCGTCGTCGAATACGGCGAAGGCCTGATCGTGTCCGCCGACGACAAAACCGACTACAGGAGCCTCGCCGATCTGAAGGGCAAGACGGTCGGCGTGCAGATCGGCACGCTGTACGTCGAGCCGCTGAAAGCGACGCCCGGCGTGAAGGAAGTGAAGATGTACGACACGATGGCCGACCTCGTGCGCGACGTGTCGTTGCATCGGCTCGATGCGGCGATCGGCGACGGCCCGGTCATCGCGTATCAGGTGCGCTCGCAAGGCGCGAGCGGCGTGCGTTTCGTCGATAGCTACAAGCCGTCGATGCCGACCAACATCGCGCTCGCCGTGCGCAAAGGCGACGACGCGCGGCGCGCGCAACTCGATGCCGCCATCACGAAGCTGAAGGCCGACGGCACGATCGCCGCGATCCTGAAGAAGTGGAACATCACTCACTAACCCGTAACCACTGGTTGCGCAAGGCAGGGTACCCAGATGTTCGAATCATTCCTGAGCGATGCGGTCGAGTTCTCGCCCGTGCTCATGCAAGGTGTGCTGACCACCATTGCGATCACCGCATCGGCGCTGGTGATCGCCACGGTGTTGGGCCTCGTGTGGGCGTTGCTGCGCGTGAGCGGCGTCGCGTCTCTCGCTCACGCGAGCCGCGTGCTGACGAACGTGCTGCGCGGCGTGCCGATCATCGTCATCCTGTTCTACATGTACTTCGTGATGCCCGAGTTCGGCGTGAGTCTCAGCGCGTTTCAGGCGGGCGCGCTCGGTTTGGGGATCGCGTATTCGTCGTATATGGCCGAGGTGTTTCGCGCGGGCATCGAAGCGGTGGATTCCGGGCAGTATGAAGCGGCGCAGTCCATCGGCATGTCGCGCATGAAGCTGATGCGTCGCGTGGTGCTGCCGCAGGCGTTTCGTATCGCGCTGCCGCCGTATGGCAACAACGTCGTGATGATGCTGAAGGATTCGTCGCAGACGGCGGTTATCACCGTCGTCGAGTTGTCGATGCAAAGCAAGCTGATTGCCGCGGCGACGTTCAAGAGCGCGACGATCTTCACGTTGGTCGCGTTGATCTATCTCGTGATGAGTCTGCCGATGATGTACGGAATCGGACGGCTGGAACGACGCCTCGGGAAAAGCAAATGATCAGGATAGAAAATCTCACGAAGTCGTTCGGCACCCATTGCGTGCTGCAGGACATCAACGCGGAAATCAGTAAGGGCGAAGTGGTGTGCCTGATCGGCCCGTCGGGCTCGGGCAAGTCGACGCTTCTGCGCTGCATCAACGGACTGGAGCAATACGACGGCGGTCGCATCACGATCGACGGTCAGCCGGTCGACGCGAAGAGTCGCCAGATCAACGCGATCCGTCAGCGCGTGTCGATGGTGTTTCAGCGCTTCAATCTGTTTCCGCACCGCACGGCGCTGGAGAACGTGATGGAAGGGCCGGTGCATGTGAAAGGCGAGAGCGCCGCGCAGGCATCGGCGCGTGCGCGGGACTTGCTCGCCTCGGTCGGCCTCGCGGAGAAAACGCAGCATTATCCGCGGCAATTGTCGGGCGGACAGCAACAGCGTGTCGCGATCGCGCGAGCACTTGCTATGGAACCCGAAGCAATCCTGTTCGACGAGCCGACCTCCGCGCTCGATCCCGAACTCGTCGGCGAAGTGCTGTCCGTGATGCGCGCGCTCGCCGACAAAGGCATGACGATGGTCGTCGTCACGCACGAAATGGACTTCGCGCGCAGCGTGTCGGATCGCACGCTGTTCCTCGATGGCGGGCGTATCGCGGAACAGGGGCCGTCGCGCGAGGTGCTGACGCAGCCGCGCAACGAACGCGTTCGCGATTTCCTGAAGCGCGTCACGCACGCGGAGTCGCTGCCGTCATGAAACGCGATTCGTTCGAACCGGCCACCACGTTGTGGTCGAGCACGGCTGCGCCGCGCCGTCCCGCGAACACGCTCGGCGAGTCGATCGAGGTCGATGTCGCGGTGATCGGCGGGGGCTTCACGGGTCTATCGACGGCTTACCATCTCGCGGCAACCGGGCGGCAGGTGGCGTTGTTCGAGGCGTTCGAGATCGGGCATCGCGCGTCGGGGCGCAACGGCGGACAGGTCGTGCCGGGCTTCAAACCGACGCCCGTCGCGTTGATCGAGCGCTTCGGCCATGACGTTGCCACGAAGATGATGAACTTCGCCTATGGCAACGCAGACTATCTGTTCGATCTCGTCTCCGAGTTGCGGATCGATTGCGCGGCGACGCGCACGGGCTGGATTCAGGGCGCGTTCTCCACACGCTCGGTCGACTATCTCGAACGACGTGCGCGCGAGGTCAACGCGCACGGTGGCGATATCCAGTATCTGAACGCCGACGCGATGTTCGAAGCCACCGGCTCGCACTTCTGGCCCGCCGGTCTGCTCGAACGCCGCGCGGGCGCGGTGCATCCGCTCGCATATGCACGCGGGCTCGCGCACGCGGCGGCCGAACGCGGCGTCGCGCTGTACGAGCATACGCCGGTCGACGCTATCCGCGCGGGCAGCGGGACCGGCTCGACGCTGCAGGTCGGCTCGCATACCGTGCGCGCGCGCCAGGTTGTCATCGCGACCGACGCTTATACGGGGCAACTGTGGCCGTCGGTGGCCCAGTCCTATGTGACGGTCGCGAGCGCGCAAATCGCGACCGAGCCGCTGCCCGAGGCGTTGCGGCAGGCGTTGATGCCGCGCCGCGCGGGCATCTCCGAGACCCGCAAGATCACCTATTACTGCCGCATCGACCCGGAAGGCCGCTTCGTTATCGGCGGACGCGGGCGCGCGGCCGATCACATCGATGCCGCCACGGAACAGCAACTGCGTGCCGCCGCGCTCGCGCGGTTTCCGCTGCTCGAGAGCATGCACTGGGAGCATCGATGGGCGTGCCGCGTCGGCATGACCCTCGACGATTTGCCGCGCATTCACGAGCTCGCGCCGGGCATCTGGACGGCTTACGGTTATTGCGGCCGCGGCGTGGCGATGGCAACCGCGCTCGGCCGCGTGCTGGCCGATGCGATCAACGGCGTGCCCGCCCGGCAGCTCGATTTTCCGGTTACGCCGGTGAGCCGCCTGCCGTTCTATCCGGCGCGCCAGCTCGGCGCCGCGCTCGCGATCAGTTGGTACCGGCTGCGCGACACGCTCGGCTACCCGGCGTAACGCGCGAGACCCTCGCACTCGACACAGGAACAGGAACACCATGGCAGATGCACTCGATCCGGTGGAGGTGGCCATCGTCGGTGGCGGCATCATCGGCGCAAGCACCGCTTACTGGCTCGCGAAGGCGGGCGTGCGCACCGCGCTCTTCGAGAAAGGCACGCTCGCGTGCGAGCAGTCGTCCCGCAACTGGGGATGGGTGCGCACGCTATCGCGCGACCTGCCCGAGGTGCCGCTCGCGCTGCTCGCGAATCGCCGCTGGCGCGAGCTTCAGCAGCAGGTGGAGGTCGGTTACCGGCAGAACGGCTTGCTCTATCTGCAGGAAAACGATCGCGACGCGCAGGAGCACGCGCGCTGGTATGACGCGGCGAAAACCTATGGCGCGAAGGCTTCGTTCCTGACGAAGCGCGATATGCAAAAGTTGCTGCCCACAAGCGCGCGTGCGTGGACCGGCGCGATGTACAGCGAGAGCTGCGGTGTCGCGGAGCCGACCCAGGCCACCGCCGGCATCGCCGCGCTTGCGAGAGAGGCGGGCGCGACGATCGTCGAGAACTGCGCGGTGCGCGGTATCGAACGCAGCGCGGGACGCGTGAGCGCGATCGTCACCGAAGCGGGGCGCGTGGATGCGCAGAACGTTCTCGTTGCGGCGGGCGCGTGGTCGCGTTTGTTCTGCGGCAACCTCGGCGTCGAGTTTCCGCAGCTCAAGGTGCGCGGCTCGGTGCTGCGTACCGCGCCGTTCGATGCGCGTATGTCGGTGTCGATCAACGGCAAGGATTTCACCTGCCGCAAGCGCACGGACGGCGGCTACACGGTCTCGCAGTTCTCCGCGTCGCTCGCCGAGCTGGTGCCGGACAGCTTCCGGCTGATGAGCAAATTCATTCGTCCGTGGATCGCGAATCGCGCGATCGTGCGCGTGCGTGTGAGCGAGCGTTTTATCGACGAACTGAAGATCCCGCGACGCTTCCCGTCCGATAGCGAGACGCCGTTCGAGCATTGCCGGATGCTCGATCCGCCGCCCTACGCGAAAGGTATCGATCAGGCGTGGACGCGTTTGCGGGAAAGCTTTCCGGTGTTCAAGGGCGCGCGCATCGCGCATGCGTGGGGCGGCTATATCGACGTCACGCCCGATGCGATGCCGGTCATCGGCGCGCTTCATGACGTTCCCGGTCTGTATCTCGCCTCGGGCTTTTCCGGGCACGGCTTCGGCATCGGGCCGGCGGTCGGCGAATGCGTCGCGGCGCTGATACGCGGCGACAGGCCGCCGGTCGATCTCGAACCGTTTCGGTTGGGGCGATACGCGTAATCGGGTGCTTGGCGCTTGGGGATCAGCGCTCGCGCGACCAGGGTTCGGTCTTTGCAATGCGCTGGGCTAAAATCGGTTGGCAAAAATTTCGAGCTTTCCAACTGGTTTTCCGACAGGAGTCGCTACATGGAGCAATCTCCGGACGCAGTCGTCGTCGAACGCGTGCGCGCCAGCTTCGAACGTCAGAACGCGATGAAGCTGATTCACGCGAATCTCGCGGTGGTCGAAGCGGGCTACACCGAGATTCATCTGCCGATCTGGGATGGCGTCGGGCAGCAGCATGGTTTCGTGCATGGCGGCGTGGTGGGCATGATTGCCGACTCGGCGGCCGGTTATGCAGCGATGACGCTGGCGCCGTCGGGCGCGTCGGTGCTGACCGTCGAGTACAAGATCAATCTCGTTGCCGCGGCGGATGGCGAGACGCTGATCGCTCGCGGTCGCGTGACCCGGCCCGGCCGCACGCTGATTGTCACGCAAGCCGAGGTGATTGCCGTGAAGGACGGTCGCGAGACGCTGTGCGCGTTGATGCAGCAAACCATTATGGTGATGCAGGATAGGGTGGAGAAGTAATTAAACGGCTTGCCTGATCTATTGGTGAATGGGCGATTGCCTCGATGCCGGCATGATTCCGGTATTGGTTTCAGCCAAATAAAAAGCCGTCCTGCTTATTCGCGGGACGGCTTTTTATCATCAGCATCTTGCGATGCGCGGCCTTTTAATGGGCCACCTTAATCACTTGCACACTCAGTGCCCAAACGACCCCGCCTTCGACGCTCCCGGTTCCGTGGTCTCCGGGCGGGCGGCCTGCTTGATCAGCAGCGCGCCGCACGACAGCAGACCCGCCACCGCGATCGTCGCGAAGATGCCGCCGAACGAGAAGTGGCGGCGCGTCAGTTCGGCCACGAGGAACGAACCCGCGATACCGCCGAAACGGCCGACGCCGAGCATCCACGCGACGCCGGTACCGCGGCCCGCGGTCGGATAGAACGCGGCGGCGAGCGCCGGCATCGACGATTGCGCGGTATTCATCAGCACGCCCGCGACGAACACGATGAGCACGAGCGCGCCGACATTGCCGGCCGCCTGGCCGATGAAGTACACGCTCACGGCGGTCAGCGCGTAGCAGGCCGCGATGATCCGGTTCGGGTTGAAGCGATCCATCAGCACGCCGCACAGCACCGCGCCGACGCCGCCGAGCGGGAACAGCGCGGAGATCAGCGTCGCGCGTTGCGGGGTGAGGCCAGCGTCCTTCAGCAGGATCGGCATCCAGTTGATCGACGCGTAGAAGATCACGAGGCCCATGAAGTACGCGAGCCACAGCATCACCGAGCCGATGATGTACGAACGCGACAGCACCACGCCGAGACCCTTGCCGCCGGTTTGCGGCGCGGTTTCGGTCATCATGAACGACCCGGCTTGCACGGCGTCGCCGGAAATGCGTGCGAGCGCCGCGCGAATCCGTTCGACCGGCTTGTTATTCGCGACCATGTAGCGGACCGACTCCGGCATCTTCACGAGCAACAGCAGCAACAGCAGCAACGGCGTGACGCCGCCGAGGATCAGCACGCTGCGCCAGCCGAAATGCGGAATCATCCATGCGGCGAGGAAGCCGCCGAACGCTGCGCCCAGCGGGAAGCCGCAGAACATCAGGTTGATCACGGTTGCGCGGCGGTTATCCGGGCAGTATTCGCCCATCATCGTGACCGCGTTCGGCATCGCGGCGCCGAGGCCGACGCCGGTGATGAAGCGCAGCACGGTCAGGTGCCCGATCGTGTCCGAGAACGCCGAGCCGAGGCAGGCGGCGCCGAACAGGGCGACCGAGCCGACCAGCATCACGCGTCGTCCGAGCCGGTCCGACAGCGGGCCCGAGCCGAGCGCGCCGCACGCGAGACCGAACAGCGCCGCGCTCAGCACGGGGGCGAGCGCGGGTTTGTCGATGCCCCATTCGGTGATCAGCGAAGGCGCGATGAAGCCGATCGCAGCCGTGTCAAAACCGTCCAGCAGGACGATGATGAAGCACATGAAAAAGATCAGCCACTGGAACGGCGAAAACGGATGTTCGTTGATGAAGGTTTGAACGTTCACAGCGCTGCTGCGGTTCATGATGGTCTCCTGACTGCGAAAAGGCTCGTCCGACGAGCTTTTTTCCTAAGACCGTGCGCCGTCTGGCAGCGGCGCACGATGCCTGCGCCCGCGGCAAACTGGTTGCGCTTCGGCAATGAATCATAACCGGTGCGGTTCGGTAAAAGGAATCGCGCCGGGCCTGGCGATTTGTTCGTCTAAAGAACGACGATTCTTTGTGCGAACGCGCGCCACTGTAAGTAATGAGATGACCTGGGTCAACGGGGGATTACCCGAAATCGACGAGACGGCCCGCCAGACAGCGTTCGAGGCCGCGCGTGCGGATCGTTGAGCTTGGGCGAGGCTCGGCAGTTGGGAAAAAGCGCATCGCAAAAACGGAACGATTAAATACGGAATTTGCAACGAGCCAAAAACGCGAGCTAATGAAACGGCAATAAAAAGGCGCGCTATTTATTCGTTCTGGCTATTAAGCGTGAAATGAAAAATGGCAATCGCGTTTTCACGATTGCCATATGGATCAAGTGGCGCTTTGGGTACTTTTCGCGAAGCCTTTAATCAATTCATCGGCAACGCATTTTGCCTCGAGGTGGAATGCGCGCTCAGCGCTCGCGCATCGCCCAATATTTGTTGCCGAGAAAGCCGACGATCACATAGACCGGAATGCCGCTCAACTGCGCGAAGTAGGGCGCGTGAGTGACGTGCAATACCGCGAGCATGGTGACGAGATTGGCCAGATACGAGATCAGCATCACGATCAGGAAGCGGATGGCGGAGTACCGCGTCACCGCCGTCCTGAAGGTGACCTTGCTGTTGAGCGCGAAGCTCAGCGCGATACCGATCGCGTAGCCGACGATATTGGCGACCACCGGCCGCGCACCCGCGGCCTGGACGACGAAGATGATGGCAGCCGAGATGATCGTATTGACGCCGCCCACCAGCAGATACTTGATGAATTGCTGAAGCGATTCGATACGCGGCGCGTTGGTGCGCAGATCGTTCATCGGCGGGTTGTCCTCACGCGGCGTTGGCATAGACCGCGTATTGTGCGCCGAGCGGAACGCGAGTCAGGTATTTTTCGAGCGGACGAAGTCTGGCCAGCCTATGCGGAAAGAAAATCCGGAAGCGCACGTCGACAGCGGAGAAGCCGGCGTCGCGACAGGCACGCTCCATGTTGCGCGCGCTGATCAGTTTTGCGTTGACGTCGAACTCGCAGGTGTTGACCGCTTTGACGGTCAGCGGGTTCAGCGGATTGTGCTCGAACACGACGACCGTGCCTCGCGGTCCCACGACGCGTTTCAACTCGCGCAGCAAATGAACGTGCTCGGCATGGTCGATATGATGGAACACGCACATCGCGTAGGCGAGATCGAATTCGCCCGGCTCGAACGGCAGCGTATGACCGTCGAAGTGAACGAAGCGCGACGAATCGGGAAAGCGGCTTTGCGCGAGTTCCAATGAGCGCTCCGAGACATCCGCGCAGGTGAGCTGCGCATTCGGCAAATAGTGGTTCACCCACGGAATCGACGTGCCCACACCCGAGCCGAAATCGAGCATGCGTGTGGGCAGCGTACGACGTCGTGTCATCTCTTCGGCGATATCGCGAATCTTGTACTCCGCGAAAAACGCCGGACCTTCTCCCGATGCCGAAATATTGCGCGCATGCATCGACAGATACTCGTCGGCAAAGCTGTCGAATTCGGCTTTATCCATGCTATGCATCCTCCGTAAAACATCGGTGCCAAAGGCACTCGATTACGACGTCATGATACGGGAATGCGGCAACGAGCGTGTCGCCGTATCGGCTTCATTTCCAGATTGCCGATTGCGTGCGAGTGCGCGGTAAATAATACGTTTGTTCACATTTCATCGACATTGCGTTGTGACTCTATTTCGACGTTTTTGCCGCGGTTTCAGTGAATTTCGGACAAAGAAATCGTCGAGCTTGCATGGGGTCGGAGATGCGTACTATCGTCGAAAGACCCTCAAGCCTGATTCTGGATCAATACCGGGTCAGAGATAAGGATCTGCCTATGACGACGCTGAATCTCGTCGTACCGTGCTACAACGAAGAAGAAGTCCTTGCGGAGACGAGTACGCGGCTTCTCGCGCTGCTGGCGCGATTGATCGAAGCCGGCGAGGTGAGTGAGCAAAGCCGCATCACGTTTGTCGACGACGGTTCCCGCGACCGCACGTGGTCGATCATTGCAGCACTGCACGCGCAGAATGCGCGCTGCGGCGGCATCAAACTCTCGCGCAATCGCGGTCATCAGAATGCGTTGCTGGCCGGATTGATGACGGCTCAAGGCGATGTTCTCGTCAGTCTCGACGCCGATCTTCAGGACGACATCGAAGCGATTCCGCGCATGCTCGAACAATATCGGCTGGGCGCGGAGATCGTTTTCGGCGTGCGTCACAAACGCAATACGGACACGTTCTTCAAGCGCTTTACCGCGCGCAATTACTACAGGCTGCTGAAGGCATTCGGCGTCGATATTCTGCCGGGCCATGCGGATTTTCGTCTGATGAGCCGCAAGACGGTGGAAGCGTTGCGGCAGTTTCCGGAAGTCAATCTGTTCCTGCGCGGCATCATTCCGCTGCTCGGCTTCAAAAGCGCGATCGTCGAATACGAGCGCGGCGCGCGCTTTGCGGGCGAGAGCAAATATCCGCTCAGCAAGATGCTCGCGTTTGCGTTCGACGGCATCACGTCGTTTTCCGCCGTACCGCTGCAATGGAGTACCCGCATTGGCGCGTTGCTCGCGTTCGGCTCGCTGTGCTTCGGCGCATGGGCCGCGTTCGCGCGTCTCTTCACCGACCTCACGGTGCCCGGCTGGGCGTCGACGGTGATTCCGATGTACTTCCTCGGCGGTGTTCAATTGCTGTTCCTCGGTGTCATCGGCGGCTACATCTCGAAGACCTATGCCGAGACCAAACAGCGTCCGCGTTTCATCATCGAGCAAACCTTATGACCATGCCCGTCGATTCTTCCGCGCCGGCGCGAGCAGGCGCCGAGGCGACGTCCGGTGCCGAACTGTTCTCGCGTTCCGGCCGGCTTGCCGCGATTTTGCCGCGCGTGCTTTTCATCGTCACCGTGCTGTACGGCGGCGCGTTGTTCTGGGTCGCGCCGCATCCGCCGATGGTCGACCTGCCGCAACACGCGGGGCAGGTGACCTTGCTGCGCGATCTGCTCGAACATCGCTCGTCGTGGCAGAACCTCGTGCAGCTCAATCTGCTGACGCCGTATCTGGTCGGCTATGGCCTCGCGTTGCCGCTCACGTATCTGATGCCGATCGGCGCCGCGCTCAAGGCCGTGCTGACGTTCGCATACTTCGCGTTCGTCGCGTCGTGCGTCGGCTTCCGGCGCTATCTGAACGGCGATCCGCGGCTCGACTGGCTATTCGTGCCGGGCTTCTTCGGCTTCTCGTTCATGTGGGGCTTCTATACGTTCCTCGTCGCGGCGCCGTTGGGGATTCTGTTCGTCTGGCTCTCGCACGACTACGCGGGCGCGACGTCGATGCGAAAGGGCGTCTGGATGTTCGTCGCGGGCACGGCGCTGTTCTTCTGTCACGGGCTCGTGTTCCTGTTCGCGGTCGCGATTGGTGTCGGCTTCGTGCTGTACCGGCAGAGAAGCTGGGCCCGCAAGATCCTTGCGCTTGCACCGTTCGTGCCGCTCGGCGTGCTGACTCTCGTCTATGCATGGTGGAGCCACACGACCGATCCGCTGCTCGGGCACGTGGTACCCGGCATCGCCGTGTTCAACTGGGGCTGGGATTTGCAGCGTCTGCTTTCGCTGCCCGTCTACGTGTGGGGGATGAACAAGAGCGCGGCCGTGTATCTGCCGGTCGTCGCGCTGATGTTCGTGGCGCCGTGGGTGTGGCGCGACCGGATCAATCCGGATCGCACGGCGCTCGTGCCGATGCTCGCCGTCGGTTTCGTCTGGCTGTTCGTGCCGGGCACCGCGCTCAAAACCGCCTACCTGTACCACCGTTTCGCGTTGTTTCTGCTGCCCGCGTATGCGCTGATGTTCTGCGCGCCGCCAGCATTGGCGAGCGCAGCACGGCGTGCGTCGTCGATGTCGGGGGCGCGTGCGGGCAAGCTGCTAGGTGTCGGTGTGCAGGCCGCGATCATCGCCGGATGCTGGATCTTCTTCGCGGATCAGACGGTGCGCCTGCATCGCTTCGCCGCCGAAATCGCGCCGCTCGACGATCTGCTCGAACGGACCGAGCCGGATCAACGCGCGCTGAGTCTGATCTTCGATCGCACGAGTCCCGCGTACAGGAGTCCGCACGCGTACGCGCATCAGTCCGTGTGGTACCAGGCGGAGAAGCACGGTTTCGTCGATCTGAACTTCGCGACGTTCGTGCCGCAGATCGTACGCTTCCGACCCGGCATGATGCCGATCAGTCCGCCCGCGCTCGAACACGAACCGGGCGCGTTCGACTGGACTCGCGACAACGGCCGGCAGTACCGCTATTTCTTCGTGCGCAAGGCCGACCCGTTGCCGCGGAACTTCTTCGCCAATAACGAATGCGATGTTGTGCTCGTTACGCACGAGGCCGAGTGGTCGCTTTACGAGCGACGCAACTGCCGATAGCGGCGCAAGTGTAGTCGGGCCGTGTTTCTACACGGCCCGACTTAAGTGGCTTGACTCAAGCGCCCCGACTACGACAACTTCACGCGAGTTTCGCCGCAATCGCCTTGCCGACTTCGCTGGTGCTCGCCTGACCGCCGAGGTCGCCGGTGTGCGGACCTTCGACCAGCGTCGCCTCGATCGCCTGCAGAATCGCGTCGTGCGCGTCGCGCTCCTTGCCGCTCGAATGGCCGAGGAAGTCGAGCATCATCGCGGCCGACCAGATCATCGCGATCGGATTGGCGATGTGCTTGCCGGCGATGTCGGGCGCCGAGCCGTGTACCGGCTCGAACAGCGATGGAAACTTGCGATCCGGATTCAGGTTGCCCGACGGCGCGAGGCCGATCGTGCCCGTGCAGGCGGGGCCGAGATCGGACAGGATGTCGCCGAACAGATTGGTGGCGACGACCACGTCGAAGCGATCCGGATTCAGCACGAAGCGCGCGCACAGGATGTCGATGTGCTGCTTGTCCCACGCGACGTCCGGATACTGCGCGGCGATACCGGCCGCGCATTTGTCCCACCACGGCATGCTGATCGCGATGCCGTTGCTCTTCGTCGCGACGGTGATCTTCTTGCGCTCGCGGCGCTGTGCGAGATCGAACGCGAACTTCAGCACGCGCTCGCTGCCGTGCCGCGTGAACACCGATTCCTGCAGCACGAATTCGCGCTCCGTGCCTTCGAACATCACGCCGCCCACCGACGAATACTCGCCCTCGGTGTTCTCGCGCACGATCCAGAAATCGATGTCGCCGGCCTTGCGTCCCGCGAGCGGCGACGGCACGCCCGCAAAAAGCCGCGCGGGGCGCAGGTTCACGTATTGATCGAATTCGCGGCGGAATTTCAGCAGCGAGCCCCACAGCGAGATATGGTCGGGCACGGTGTCGGGCCAGCCGACCGCGCCGAACAGGATCGCGTCCATCGGCTGCAATTGCGCTTTCCAGTCGTCCGGCATCATCTTGCCGTGCTTCGCGTAGTAGTCGCAGCTCGCCCAGTCGATGTGCGTGTATTCGAGCTCGATGCCGAAGCGTTTCGTCGCGGCATCGAGTACGCGCAGCGCTTCGGGCATCACTTCGACGCCGATGCCGTCGCCGGGGATCACGGCGATGCGGTAGGTTTTCGACATGGTGGACTCCTCCTTGGAATGGGTGTCGACGTTTCGGTGGTGCTTATTCTATTCCTGCTGTTTGCGTCTAAAATGCGCGCTTTAGTTAAGCCACTGTGCACGATTCGTGTACAAAGCCTGCCGCCATGAATAGCGTCCCGTCTCCCGATCTCGCCGACCTGCGCGTGTTCTGCGAAGTCGCGCGCAAGTGCAGTTTCAGCGCGGCGGCCGATGCGCTGTCGGTGTCGGCGGCCTATGTCAGCAAGCGCATCAACGTGCTCGAAACCACGCTCGGCACGCGCCTGTTGCATCGCTCGACGCGTCGTGTGGCGATTACCGAAGCCGGCGAGCGGGTCTATACCTGGGCCGAAAAAATTCTCGACGACGTCGATCAGCTGGTCGAGGACGTGTCCACGACGCGCCGCATTCCGGGCGGCAAGCTGCGCATTTCGAGCAGCTTCGGTTTCGGCCGACGCTTCGTCGCGCCCGCGCTCGCGCGCTTCTCGGAGCGCTACGCGCAGCTGAGCGTGCGGCTCGATCTGTTCGATCGTCTCGTCGACGTGGCGGGCGAGGGCTTCGATCTCGACGTGCGGATCGGCGACGACATCGCGCCGCATCTGATCGCGCGACGGCTCG
Organism: Paraburkholderia antibiotica; assembly: GCF_012927125.1. Lineage (GTDB taxonomy): Bacteria > Pseudomonadota > Gammaproteobacteria > Burkholderiales > Burkholderiaceae > Paraburkholderia > Paraburkholderia antibiotica. The sequence continues at coordinate 376,382 of NZ_JABBFZ010000002.1, read as the reverse complement.
CGTCGAATCATCGCGTGCTGTGCGCGTCGCCCGATTATCTGCGGCGGCACGGTACGCCGCGGCAGTTGACGGAGCTGTCCGCGCACGCGTGCCTCGCGATCAAGGAGCGTGATCATCCGTTCGGTTTGTGGCGGCTGACGGTGCGCGGCGAAGCGGCGTCGATCAAGGTCACCGGACCGCTGTCGACCAATCACGGCGAAGTGGCCGTGCAATGGGCGCTGGCCGGACGCGGGATCGTGCTGCGCTCGTGGTGGGATGTGCGCGGGTTGATCGAGGCGGGCCAGTTGCGTCAGGTGCTGCCCGAGGTCACACAGCCGGCGAACGTGTGGGCGGTGTATCCGGCGCGGCTCGCGCAATCCGCGAAGGTGCGGGTCTGCGTGGATTTTCTTGGCGAGGAGTTCGCGCAACTGGGTGGGCCGGAGGCGGTGGTCTGAGGGGCGGCGTTCGCGCGGTTTATTGCGCGGTTTATTGCGCTGTCTATTGCGTTGCTTGTTTCACCGCTTATTGCGCGGTCCATCACGCGCGCGTCGCGTCGTACAGGCGGTTTGTGTTCGCCGGTTCAAGCGGCTGGTTTCCGGCAATTCCCGCTGCGGCGACGACGTTTTCCCACTGCGCATGACGCGAGCCGCCTGACGAAAGGCTCGCGCGAATTCTTTCGAATCGGTATCGATTCGCGGCCGATCTGGCGCGAGGCCGCTACGAGCTGGCAGCGACGCGGCGAATTGCGCTGGCGTCGCGAGACGCGGCGCAGTGTGGTGCTCGGCGCGGCGCTGGTGATTTTTTTCGCGGTGCCGTGGCATGAGGGCGTCAGCGCGCCGGCGGTGCTCGGGCCGCAGTTGGCGCAGGGCCTGTATGCGGTCGGGTCCGGTTATGTCGCGGCCGAGCCTGCGCCCGCGCGCGATGGGCAACTCGTGCGGGCGGGCGAGACGCTCGCGGTGCTGGTGTCGCCCGAGCTCGACTACCGGTTGAAGGCCGCGCGAGCCGATGAAGCGCAACTGCGCTGGGAAGTCGAGCAGCAATCGTTCGACGAGCGTTTGCAGCGGCAGGGCACTGCGCTCGCCCGGCGTTGGGACGCGGCGCGCGAGACGGTCGCGGGCTTGCAGGCGCAGATCGCGCAACTGACGGTGCGCGCGCCGTTCGACGGTCGCGTGCAACTGGCCGGCGATGCGCCCGCGCCCGGCACCTGGCTGCCGCGCGGCGAGCGGCTCTACGATCTGATCGCGCCGGAGGGCGTGAAGGGCGTGGCGTTCGTCGGCGAGAGCGAGGTGGCGCGCCTGAGGGCGGGGCAGCGCGCGGTGTTCGTCGCTAACGTCGCGGAGTTCGCGCGTCGCGCGTGCCGCATCGATGCGATCGACAGGGTCAATCTTGCGACGCTCGATCAACCGTCGGTTGCGAGCACGTACGGCGGTCCGATTCCGGCCTAGTACGACGCGAAGACGCGTCAGCTGGTGCCGTTGCAGGCGACGTGGCAGGTGCGCTTCGACGCGTGCGATGGGGTGCCGGAGATCGGTCGCGAGGTGGGCGGGACCGTGCAGCTGGGCGCGAGAGTTTTATCGGGCGCGGGGTGCGGTTTGGGGTGGCGGTTTTGCAGCGGGAGGCGGGGTTTTGAGGGGGGAGTGATTCGATGGGCGACGGCCCAAAATCGTCGGCATCGTGCCTGGAGTGGGCAGGGCGGTGATAGATTGCCGCCTCATCGTAGCGGCTGGAGACCGTCACCGTGGCGCCCAAAACCCTTTACCCCCTGCTGCTCCTTTGCCTGAGCACGGCAACCTGCGTGGCAGCCGAATCCGTCGCCGAACCGTCCGTCACGCCGTTATCGTCTTTCGACGGCACATGGACGGTCACCGATGTGGTCGGCTATAGCGATGTGTCCGGCGGCATACCGGAGGCCAAAAGACTGCTCGGCAAGGTCATGCGCATATCGGGTGGGCAGATCGAATTCGCGGGCGAGCGTTGTCGGCCACGCGAGGGCTTTCGCGTGCGCACCGTCGACACCGCGCCGAAGCTCGAAGACGAGTACGGCATCAACCTCGAAGATACCGGCTTGCCGCCGAAGACCCTGTTGCTGGACGGCGAGAGTTGCGCGGCCGTCTTTCGGATGGACGCGCATCGCGTCGTGTTCGGCTGGAACGGGGTGATCGTGCGTGCGGTGAAGCCTTGATCTGTCCGTTGCGTTGACGAAGCGTCGTGACACCCAGATGACCGCGCGGCATTTCAAAGCAGGCCCCGCACCTACCGCGTCCCCCCATTCAGCTTGCGCCACAACGTCGTCTTGCTGATACCGAGTGCCGCGCACACCGCATCCCGATCGCCGCCGTGCGCGGCGAGCGCCGCGCGAATCTCGTCGGCTTCGACATGCCGGCTGCGCTCGCGCAAGGTGAGCGCGGCGGGCTTCGTGGCGCGCGCGACCGGTTCGACGATTTCCGGCGCGACCGCCCGCAGCATCTCGCGCGATACCACCGTCGCGTCCGCGTTCGTCTCTGCATCGACATCCGCCAGCTCCACCGCAATCCGTTCGATCACGTTCTGCAATTCCCGCACGTTGCCCGGCCATGCATAGCGCCGTAACGCCGCACCGAGCCCGCTCAGCATGCGCGCGGCGGTCTCCGCGTCGGGCACGCGCGCGGCGAGTCCCGGCTCGCGCGCGGCCGCCTGCCTCAAGAGCTCGGCGGCGAGCGGCAGCAGATCGGCCGGCCGCTCGCGCAGCGGCGGCAGCGCGATGCTGAGAATATTGAGCCGGTAGTACAGATCGGCGCGAAAAGCGCCGGCCGCGACGCTGTCGGTCAACGCGCGATGCGTCGCCGCGATCACGCGAATATCGACGCGCGTCGGCTCCGTCGAACCGAGCCGCACCACCTCGCGCTCCTGCAGCACGCGTAGCAGGCGGCTCTGCAACGACAGCGGCATTTCGCCGATTTCATCGAGAAACAGCGTGCCGCGATGCGCGACCTCGATCAGTCCCGCCTTGCCGCCTTTGCGCGCGCCGGTGAACGCGCCTTCCTCGTAGCCGAACAGCTCGCTTTCGAGCAGCGCCTCGGGAAACGCGCCGCAATTGATCGCGACGAATGCGAAGTCGCGCCGCGCGCTCAACTGATGCATGCTCTGCGCGACCATCTCCTTGCCGGTGCCGCTCTCGCCGAGAATCAGCACGGTCGCGTCCGACTTCGCATAACGCGCGACCCGCGCGCGCACCTGCTCGATCGTCTCCGACGCGCCGACGATATCGTCGAGCCGGTAGCGCGCGGTGAACTGCTGCACGCGTTGTCGCGCGCGTAGCGTGCGATCGAGTCGCTCGACCGCGCGCGATTCCTGGAACGTCAGCACGGTGCCCGCCGCCGCGCCGCTGCTCGCGAGCGGTCCGCGATGCACGACGTAGCTCGCGCCACGCACCGTGCAGAAACTGTCGCCATCGGTGTCGGGCAGGCTGCCCGCGAGGTCCGGCGCGAGATCGAGCAGTGTGCGGCCGACGGCCTTCGCGGCATCGATGCCGAGCACGCTCGCGAGCCGCTGGTTCATCAGCTCGACGCGGCCCTGCGCATCGAGCGCGACGACGCCGTCGCGCAGATGCTGCAGCAACGTGTCGAGCCGCTGCCGTCGCACGGTTTCGCGGCGCGTCGCCTGCGCGACTTCGAGCGCGGTGTCGAAACCGGTGCGCACCGACGCGCGCGAATACAGAAACACCGCGCCCATGCCGGCGCTGGCGGCGATATCGGTGACGAGGCCGGGGCCGACTACTACGTCGATGCCGCGGTCGCTGAGGTCGAGCACTACGCTCTCCGCGTCCTGCACCGACTGGTACGACGCGAACGTGACGTCGAGCGCGTACGCGGCGGTGAAGCGGCGCACTTCGTCGGGCGTGTCGCCGTGCGTGACGAGCGCGACGCGCGCGCCTTCGCGGCGGGCGCGCGCGAGCGCGTGCATCATGTCGAAGCCGGTCGGGCTGATGCGCACCACCGGCACCGACACGCGCGTCTTCAGATACGCGCCGTTCGAGCCGCCCGCGAGCACGACGTCGGGACGCGCCGCGCCCGCGCCTTCGATTTCGCGCACCGCGTCCTCGAAGCCGTGCGAGACGATGCGAAAGTCCGCGCGTTCGACGTATTCGCCGGCGATGTCGAAGAACAGCTCGCGCAGGCGGCTGATCGAGAGCGCCCAGATGCGCGGGCGCTGCGGCGGTTCGTACAGAGGCGTGCTCAAGATGGACGACTCGCGGCGGAGTGGCGGAAGACGCCATTATGCGAGCATTCCTTTCCAATGTGAAATCGTCGATTTCATTTGTGAAATGAAATGCAATCGCGTGGCCGCCGAGACCGGCAGCGGACTTTTGACAAATCAGGCACTTAGCGGCCGGCGCGCAAGCTGGCCCGTTCTTTGCGTTCAACGCTGCCCATTCAAAGCTGTGACCCCCAGTACACCCTGTCTCTGGAGACAATCGATGAGCGAAGCAGACAACAGCACGCCGAACGCGGGCGCCTTCAAGCCGAAAAAATCCGTCGCGCTGTCTGGCGTGACCGCGGGCAACACCGCGCTGTGCACGGTCGGCAAGACCGGCAACGATCTGCATTACCGTGGCTACGACATTCTCGACATCGCCGGCGCGTGCGAATTCGAAGAAATCGCCTATCTGCTGGTACATGAAAAGCTGCCGACCGCGGCCGAGCTGAAGGCCTACAAAACGAAGCTCAAAGGCATGCGTGGCCTGCCCGCCAACGTGAAGGCCGCGCTCGAATGGATTCCGGCCGCCGCGCACCCGATGGACGTGATGCGCACCGGCGTGTCGGTGCTCGGCACCGTGCTGCCCGAGAAAGACGATCACAACCTGCCGGGCGCGCGCGACATCGCCGACAAGCTGATGGCCTCGCTCGGCTCGATGCTGCTCTACTGGTATCACTACTCGCACAACGGCAAGCGCATCGAGGTCGAAACCGACGACGACTCGATCGGCGGCCACTTCCTGCATCTGCTGCACGGCGTCGAGCCGTCGAAGGCGTGGGTCGACGCGATGCACGTGTCGCTGAACCTGTACGCCGAGCACGAATTCAACGCGTCGACGTTCACCGGCCGCGTGATCGCGGGCACGGGTTCGGACATCTACTCGGCGATCACCGGCGCGATCGGCGCGCTGCGCGGCCCGAAGCACGGCGGCGCCAATGAAGTCGCGTTCGAGATCCAGTCGCGCTACCAGACGCCCGACGAAGCGGAAGCCGACATCCGTCGCCGCGTCGAGAACAAGGAAGTGGTGATCGGCTTCGGCCACCCGGTCTATACGATCTCGGACCCGCGCAACAAGGTCATCAAGGAAGTCGCAAAGAAGCTGTCAAAGGAAGCGGGCAACATGAAGCTGTTCTCGATCGCCGAGCGGTTGGAGTCGGTGATGTGGGACGCGAAGAAGATGTTTCCGAATCTCGACTGGTTCAGCGCGGTGTCGTATCACATGCTGGGCGTGCCGACCGCGATGTTCACGCCGCTCTTCGTGATCTCGCGCACGGCGGGCTGGAGCGCGCACATCATCGAGCAGCGCATCGACAACAAGATCATCCGGCCGAGCGCGAATTACACGGGCCCGGACGATCTGCCGTTCGTGCCGCTGGCGAAGCGCGCGTGATCGGGAGCGCGGGCATGCATCGATTGTTTGAGCGTGCCCGTGTGTGCGCGGCGGTGTGCTGAATCCGCCGAATCGCGAGCTACACTTATATCGACTGTCCGACCCGGTTCGCCGGCACAGCGCCGCAACAAGGCGCGCCGCGCGTAACCGACTGCTGCGACCGCCGCCGGCATCCGTCCGGCGGCCACTAACTGTCCCTACGCCATGAATACTGCCAACCGCAAACGCCTTCCGGGCACCGAACTCGATTTCTTCGATACGCGTGCCGCGGTCGATGCGATCGAGCCCGGCGCCTACGACAAACTCCCGTACACGTCGCGCGTGCTCGCCGAAAATCTGGTGCGCCGCTGCGATCCGGCGACGCTCACGGCATCGCTTAAGCAGATCATCGAGCGCAAGCGCGAGCTGGATTTTCCGTGGTTTCCGGCGCGTGTCGTGTGTCACGACATTCTCGGCCAGACCGCGCTCGTCGACCTCGCGGGGCTGCGCGATGCAATCGCCGCGCAGGGCGGCGACCCGGCGCTCGTCAATCCGGTGGTGCCGACGCAACTGGTGGTCGATCACTCGCTTGCAGTTGAATGCGGCGGTTTCGATCCGGATGCGTTCGCGAAGAATCGCGCGATCGAGGATCGCCGTAACGAAGACCGCTTCGATTTCATCAACTGGACCAAGCGCGCGTTTCGCAACGTCGACGTGATTCCGCCGGGCAACGGCATCCTGCACCAGATCAACCTCGAACGGATGAGCCCGGTCGTGCAGGTGAAGGACGGCGTCGCGTTTCCCGATACGTTGGTCGGCACCGATTCGCATACGCCGATGGTCGATGCGCTCGGCGTGATCGCGATCGGCGTCGGCGGTCTCGAAGCGGAAAGCGTGATGCTCGGCCGCGCGTCGTATATGCGGCTGCCGGACATCGTCGGCGTCGAGCTGACCGGCAAGCGTGGCGAGGGCATTACCGCGACCGACGTGGTGCTGTCGCTGACCGAATTCCTGCGCAAGGAGAAGGTGGTCGGCGCGTACCTGGAGTTCTACGGCGAGGGCGCGGCGAACCTGACGCTCGGCGATCGCGCGACGATCGCGAACATGGCGCCCGAGTTCGGCGCGACCGCCGCGATGTTCTATATCGACGAACAGACGATCCGCTATCTGACGCTGACCGGCCGCGACGACGCGCTCGTCAAACTGGTCGAGACCTACGCGAAGGAAACCGGCTTGTGGGCCGATGCGCTGAAGCATGCCGAGTACGAGCGCGTGCTGAAGTTCGATCTGTCGACGGTTGTGCGCACGCTCGCGGGTCCGTCGAATCCGCATCGCCGTTTGCCGGTCGCGGATCTCGCCGCGCGTGGCATCAGCGGCAAGGTCGAGAACGAGCCGGGCCTGATGCCCGATGGCGCGGTGATCATCGCCGCGATCACCAGCTGCACGAACACCAACAATCCGCGCAACATGATCGCGGCCGGTCTGCTCGCGCGTAACGCGAACCGGCGCGGTTTGACGCGCAAGCCGTGGGTGAAAAGCTCGCTCGCGCCGGGCTCGAAGGCCGTCACGCTGTATCTGGAAGAAGCGGGGCTGCTGCCCGATCTCGAGAAGCTCGGCTTCGGCGTGGTCGCGTATGCATGCACGTCGTGCAACGGCATGTCCGGCGCGCTCGATCCGGTGATCCAGAAGGAAGTGATCGAGCGCGATCTGTATGCGACCGCGGTGCTGTCGGGTAACCGCAATTTCGACGGCCGTATTCATCCGTACGCGAAGCAGGCGTTTCTCGCGTCGCCGCCGCTTGTCGTCGCGTATGCGATTGCGGGCACGATCCGCTTCGACATCGAGAAGGACGTGCTCGGCGTCGATGCCGATGGTCATCCAGTGACGTTGAAGGATCTGTGGCCGACGGATGCGGAGATCGATGCGATCGTCGCCGCGAGCGTGAAGCCGGAGCAATTCCGCAAGGTGTACGAACCGATGTTCGCGGCCGCTGTCGAGCACGGCGAGAGAGCTGAGCCGCTGTACGACTGGCGCCCGCAGAGCACCTATATTCGCCGTCCGCCGTACTGGGAAGGCGCGCTCGCCGGCGAGCGCACGCTCAAGGGCATGCGCGCGCTGGCGGTGCTCGGCGACAACATCACGACCGATCACCTGTCGCCGTCGAACGCGATTCTCGCCGACAGCGCGGCCGGCGAGTACCTGACGAAAATGGGCTTGCCCGAAGAGGACTTCAATTCGTACGCGACGCACCGCGGCGACCATCTGACCGCGCAACGCGCGACCTTCGCGAACCCGACGCTGAAGAACGAAATGGTGGTCGAGGGCGGCAACGTGAAGGCCGGTTCGCTCGCGCGTATCGAGCCGGAGGGCAAGGTCACGCGCATGTGGGAAGCGATCGAAACCTACATGGAGCGCAAGCAGCCGCTGATCGTGATCGCGGGTGCGGACTATGGCCAAGGATCGTCGCGCGACTGGGCCGCGAAGGGCGTGCGGCTCGCGGGCACCGAGGCGATCGTCGCGGAAGGCTTCGAGCGGATTCACCGCACGAATCTGGTCGGCATGGGCGTGTTGCCGCTCGAATTCAAGCCCGGCGTGAACCGTCTGACGCTCGGTATCGACGGCACCGAGACCTTCGACGTGATCGGCGAGCGCAAGCCGCGCGCGGATCTGACGCTGGTGATTCATCGCGGCGACGGCGAGCGCGTCGAAGTGCCGGTCACGTGCCGGCTCGACACGGCCGAAGAGGTGTCGATCTATGAAGCCGGCGGCGTGCTGCAGCGTTTCGCGCAGGATTTTCTGGAGTCGAGCAAGGCGGCGGCCTGACGCTTTGATGCGCGCTTTGATGCGCGATTCGACGCGCACGTAGCAACAGAACAGGGCGCTGCGGCTCCGTAGGCCGCATCGCCCTTCATTGAACATGACGTCACCTCAGGACACTTTCATGGCGCACCTTCCCCAGATCAGGATTCCGGCCACCTATATGCGTGGCGGCACCAGCAAGGGCGTGTTCTTCCGCCTCGACGATCTGCCCGCCACCGCGCAAACTCCCGGCGCCGCGCGCGACGCGCTGCTGATGCGCGTGATCGGTAGCCCCGATCCGTACGGCAAGCAGATCGATGGCATGGGCGGCGCGACGTCGAGCACCAGCAAGACGGTGATCATTTCGCGCAGCAGCCGGCCCGATCACGACGTCGACTATCTGTTCGGTCAGGTGTCGATCGATAAGGCCTTCGTCGACTGGAGTGGCAATTGCGGCAATCTGTCGGCCGCGGTCGGGCCGTTCGCGATCAGTGCGGGTCTCGTCGACGCGAGCCGTGTGCCGCGCGACGGCGTCGCGATCGTGCGCATCTGGCAGGCCAATATCGGCAAGACGATCATCGCGCATGTGCCGATGACCGACGGCGCGGTGCAGGAAACCGGCGACTTCGAACTCGACGGCGTGACCTTCCCGGCCGCCGAAGTGCCGCTCGAATTCATGGACCCGGCCGCCGACGAAGAAGGCGCGGGCGGCGCGATGTTCCCGACCGGCAACCTCGTCGACGATCTTGACGTGCCCGGCGTCGGCACGTTGAAGGCGACGATGATCAACGCGGGCATTCCGACGATCTTCGTCGAGGCCGAAGCGATCGGCTACAAGGGCACCGAGTTGCAGGACGCGATCAATAGCGACGCGAAGGCGCTCGCGATGTTCGAGACGATCCGCGCGCACGGCGCGTTGCGCATGGGCCTCATCAAGAGTCTCGACGAGATCGCGACGCGCCAGCACACGCCGAAGGTCGCGTTCGTCGCGAAGCCGGTCGATTACGTCGCGTCGAGCGGCAAACCGGTGCGCGCGGCCGACGTCGATCTGCTGGTGCGCGCGATGTCGATGGGCAAGCTGCATCACGCGATGATGGGCACGGCGGCGGTCGCGATCGGCACCGCGGCGGCGGTCGCGGGCACGCTGGTCAACCAGGCGGCGGGCGGCGGCGAGCGCGAATCGGTGCGCTTCGGGCATCCGTCGGGCACGTTGCGCGTTGGCGCGCAGGCGAGCCTGAAGGACGGCGAATGGGTCGTCACGAAGGCGATCATGAGCCGCAGCGCGCGGGTGCTGATGGAAGGGTGGGTGCGGGTGCCGGCAGACGCGTGATGCGTTCGCGGTGTCCTTGAACCCATGTCCGTCGACATAAGCGGCACCGAAGGCTACGCCGAACAGGCCGCCGCGCTGATCGAACGATGGCGCGGCGTTTCGTTCGCCGACCAGCATCGGCCGGTGCTCGATCTGTTGCCGCGCGCGCCGTCGCGCATCGTCGATATCGGCGCGGGCATCGGCACCGATGCGGCCGCCTTCGCGGCGCTCGGCCATACGGTGCTCGCCGTCGAACCGGTCGATGCACTGCGCGACGCGGCGCGCGCATTGCATCCGTCGGCGGCTGTCGAATGGCTCGACGACGGCCTGCCTGATCTTGCCATTCTGTCGGCCCGCCGCGAGACCTTCGATGTGGTCATGTTGACGGCGGTGTGGATGCATCTCGACGCACCGCAGCGCGAGCGCGCAATGCCGCGCGTCGCATCGCTGCTCCACGGCGGAGCGAGGTTGCTGATGTCGTTGCGACACGGCCCGGTGCCCACCGGCCGTCGTATGTTCGACGTCAGTGCCGACGAGACGATCCGGCTGGCGAGCGCGCAAGGTCTGCGGCTCGTGCGTGAGTTGCGAACCGCGTCGGTTCAGCCGGGCAATCGCGAGCAGGGCGTGAGCTGGACGCGACTCGCGTTCGACAAGCCCAGTCAGGCGGGCTAGCTTTCCGCAAGCGCACATTCAACCACCCACCGTCGTCTACAATGGCCGCTCAAAACCGGCCGCGTTCGCTCGACGACAAGCATCAGCAGACACGCATCGCGGCCGAATCAGAATCGAGGCGGAGGAGGCACGATGCAGGACAGGCTGGATGCGGACGCAACCCATCCCGAGGAGGCGGCGCGCATGGCCGCGCACGCGAAACGCGCGGTGCTCGTGATCGCGCTTGCCCAATTGCTCGGGACGTCGCTGTGGTTCAGCGCGAACGGCGCGATGCGCGATCTGCAGGTCGCGTGGCAACTGAGCGCGTCCGACATCGGCTGGCTGACGAATGCGGTGCAGGCGGGGTTTATCGTCGGGACCTTGCTGTCGGCGATTACCGGGCTCGCGGATCGCGTGTCGGCGAGCAAGGTATTCGCCGTGTGCGGTGTGCTCGGCGCGATCCTGAATGCGCTGTTCGCGCTATGCAGCAGCGGGCTCGCGTCGGCGCTGGCGTTTCGCTTCGGCGTCGGCGTCGCGCTCGCGGGCATCTATCCGCTCGGGATGAAACTGCTCGTCACATGGGACCCGAAGCGCGCCGCGCAGACGCTCGCGCTGCTGGTCGCGATGCTGACGCTCGGCACCGCGTCCGTGCACGCGATTCGCGCGTTGCTGTCGACGGTGCCATGGCAGACCGTGGTGTTGACCTCGTCCGGGCTCGCGGTGATCGGCGCGCTGCTGGTGTTCTCGCTCGGCGAGGGGCCGCATGCGCGACGCGCGGCGAACCGCCGTTTCGGTTTGTCGGCGGGGATCGGCGAGGTGGTGCGGATCAGGGAGTTTCGCGCGGCGGCGCTCGGCTATTTCGGCCACATGTGGGAGTTGTACGCGTTCTGGACGCTGACGCCGCTGCTGGTGCAGCACGCGTTCGCGGGCGCTGCGTCGGGGGCGGCGGTTGCGCCGCGCACGGTGGCGCTGTGGTCGTTTCTGATCATCGCGATCGGCGCGCTGGGCTGCCTGTTCGGCGGCAGGCTCAGCCGCTCGGTTGGCAGCGCGCGCACCGCCGCGCTCGCGCTGACGACATCGGGCGCGCTGTGCGCGATCTATCCGCTGACCGGCGCGCTCGGCACCGCCGTGCAGCTTGCGCTGCTGCTCGTCTGGGGCGTCAGCGTGATTGCCGATTCGCCGCAATTTTCCGCGCTCTCCGTGAAGGCCTGCCCGGCCGACAAGATCGGCGGCGCGTTGACGCTGCAAAACAGCTTCGGCTTCTTCCTGTCCGCATGCTCGATTCTGTGGTCGACGAGCGTTTATCACACGCTCGACGTGCGCGTCGCGTGGCTGCTGCTGCCGGGGCCGATCATCGGTCTGATCGCGATGACGCCGCTGTTGCGCAAGCATCCGCGCTGGTGATGGGGAGGTGATGCCGGTCGCGCACCGGCGGCTTGCGCACGACGACCTGCATGCAAGCGCGCAGGCGATCGAAGAAGAGGAAAGAAGAGAGAAGCGCCCGCAAAAAAACGGCGTTGCAGGCTACATCGAGCCTGCAACGCCGCGATCCCGGCTAGCGATTACTTGCCGCCGTGCTTTTCCTGCCAGCGCTGCATGAACGCAATCTCGTCGTGCTGTGCCTTGATGATATTGCGCGCCAGTTGCCGGATCTGCGCATCCTTGCCGTACTTCAACTCGGCCTGCGCCATTTCGATCGCGCCCTGGTGGTGCGGAATCATATGCGCGACGAAATCGCGGTCGGCGTCGCCGGTGTATTCCGGGGCGCTCATGTCGTGCATCATCCGTTCGTCGGCGGCCTTGAAGGCCTCGGTCGATGCACCCGCATCGGCGTGCGCCGAACCCGACATATCCATGCCGGGCATGCCCTGATGCTGCGCGTGGGCCGGCATGGCTGCCGCCGCGAACGCGAAACCGCTGAACACACAGAGAGCGCGCAAGGCGCGAAGGTTTTTCATATTGGCTGTCCGTTGAAAAGGGTGGTTCTCGGTGACGCTGCTACTGCAATCAAAAGCCTGAATCAACTATTGCGTACGGGATGAAAGCCGGCTGCCTCGATCGCTTCGATCAGCGTGTGCTCAGGCAGCCTCGACGCGACCTTCGCGATTTTAACGGGCACGTCGATATCGATCCGCGCGGCCGGGTCGACCCGGTTCAACGCATTCGTGACGGCTTTCGCGCAGCCGCCGCAACGCATGTCGGGAATCGTGAGTTCCATCTTTTACCTCTGCTGAAAAGTCATTCGTGCATCGTGGACCTTCCTACGGTGGTAAGGTCAAGCGCGTGAGCGGGATTCGCGTGCCTATAATGAAACCCGCACGACGATCCAACGATCGACGCGGCATGCGCCACGCCGCGTCACCCACACAACGAGGCCGACAGCATGTACATCGCGATGAACCGTTTCAAAGTGGCGCCCGGCTCCGAGGCTGCCTTCGAACATCTATGGACCACCCGTGACACCCATCTGAAAGAGGTGCCGGGCTTCGTCGAATTCCATCTGCTGAAGGGACCGCGCAAGGACGATCACGTGCTGTATTCGAGCCATACGATCTGGCGCGACCACGCATCGTTCGAAGCATGGACGAAGTCCGACGCGTTTCGCGCCGCGCATCGCAGCGCCGGCAACGAAAACCGCGTGCTCTATCTCGGCCATCCCGAGTTCGAGGGCTTCGAGGTGATCCAGACCGTCAAATGACGCGGCCCGGGCGCGCGTTGGATCTTGCGCGCTCGCCGACGCGCGGCAAGCGCTTGCGGTAATCTTCGGCGACTTGCTCTTACGCGTTGTTCCCGCTTCGTTGTTGCCCACGCGTTGCCGCTCAGCGTTCTTGCCTGAGCGCTGCCGGGTTTGCGCCCGGGCACGAAGCGAGGACATGCCTTCCCGATGCGGGCGCGCGCTTTGCACAGCGCCACCGATGCGCCCGCGCCACTCACCAAGGAACGAAACATGAAAGCCGTCAGAATCGGTTCGCCCGCCACCGTCGATAGTCTGCAGGTGGTCGATCTCGCCGACCCCGGTCAGCCCGCCGCGGGGCAGATTCGCGTGCGCGTGCGCGCGAGCTCGCTGAATTTCCACGACTACGGCGTCGTCACCGGCAATCTGCCGGCCGACGCGGGCCGCATTCCGATGGCCGACGGCGCGGGCGTCGTCGAAGCGGTCGGCGAGGGCGTGCGCGAATTCAAGGTCGGCGATCAGGTGGTGTCGTGCTTCTTTCCGCTGTGGGAAAACGGCCCACCCGCGATCGCCGATTTCTCGACCACGCCGGGCGATGGCGTCGACGGTTACGCGCGCGAAGTCGTCGTGCTGCCGAGCCATTACTTCACGCATGCGCCGGCCGGCTATAGCCACGCCGAAGCGGCGACGCTGACGACAGCCGGCTTGACCGCGTGGCGCGCGCTCGTCGTCGATGGGCAGTTGAAGGCGGGCAGCACCGTGCTCGTGCTCGGCACCGGCGGCGTGTCGATCTTCGGCCTGCAGATGGCGAAGGCGATGGGGGCGTCGGTGATCGCGACGTCGTCGTCGGATGCGAAGCTCGCGAAGCTGCGCGCACTCGGCGCGGACCACACGATCAACTATCGCGACAACCCCGAGTGGGGCAACGAAGTTCGTCGCCTGACGAATGGACGCGGCGTCGATCACGTGATCGAGGTGGGCGGTCCGGGCACGCTGCCGCAATCGATCACCGCATGCCGGATCGGCGGACATATCGCGCTGATCGGCGTGTTGACCGGCCGCGCGGGTCAGGTGCCGACCGCGCATCTGATGGCGCGGCAGCAGCGGCTGCAAGGCCTGATTGTGGGTAGTCGTCAGGAGCAGATCGAGATGGTGCGCGCGCTCGAAACGACCGGCATCAAGCCGGTGATCGACAGCACCTTCGAACTCGACAAGCTTGCCGATGCGTTCCGGCACGAAGCGTCGGGCGCGCATTTCGGCAAGATCTGCGTGGCGATCTGAGGGGTTGGTGCGCTCGTTGCCGTCATTGCCATCGTTGCGTTCGCGGCGGTCGGTTCTTGCGAGCGGCGACTTGCGTAGCGCCGTGTGGGTGGCGGTGCGAACTCGGGTGCGAGTTCTGGCTCGCGTTCACGCCCGCGTTCGAGCGTGAACCTAAGCCTAGGCCCGAACTCAAACCCGAACTCAGCCCGGCCGCGCCAGATCGGCGAAGCTGATACACGTCGCCGCGCAAGCCTGCGTGAACGCGTCGTCGTAACTCGTGAAAAACACCGTGCGCGTGGTGCCGAGCGTTCGGAACAGCTCGGCCAGCACCGCGCGCGCGGACGCGTCGAGTCCGCCCGCCGGTTCGTCGGCGATCAGCACGCGGGTGTCGCCCAGCGCGGCCGCGGTCAGAAACACCTTCTTGCGGCTGCCATACGACATCTGCTCGAAACGCTTGTCCAGATGCGGTGCGAGGCCGAAGCGTTCGGCGAGCGCGAGGACGTGGTCGTCGAGCGTGGTGTGGCGTGCCGCCGCGATCTGTTGCAGGTAGGCGTGGCCGGTTTGATCCGGCCAGCTCATGCTGTCTTCCGGCACGTAGGTGAGGATCGCTTGCGCGGCATGCGGCGCGTTGCGCAGCGAATGACCGCCGAGCCGGACCTCGCCGCTATCGGCATCGATCGCGCCGGCGAGGATGCCGAGCAACGTCGATTTGCCGCTGCCGGATTCATCGTTCAACGCGATGCAGCCGGCGGCCGCGTCGAAATGCAGTCCTTCGAACAGGACACGCTCGCCGAAGCGTTTGCTGAGGTTGTCGAATCGAAGCATGGGTTGGCGCGAATGAAGGTGAAAGAGGGCGATAAAAAGGTCACGCACGGAGAGGCGACGTGAATCTCGACGTGCGTCGCCATACAAAGCGCGACACGCGTCTTGAAGCAGATCTCGACGCAAAGCGCGCCGCACTCGCGCGCTGCCGGACCATGCCGCCTCCATCCAGTGCGTAATCCCCGACCCGGTAATTAGCGCGCCAGTGTAGCAGCGCGCCGCGCCCCGTTCATACGCCCGACGTCGCTCAAACCCCCGGCGCCGTCTCCAGCAAAAACTCCACCATCCGTTCGCATACGCGTTCGAACATCTGCGTGCCCGTCACGGTGACGCAGCCGCGCGCGCGGGCCGCTTCGATCAGCGGCGTCAGCGGCGGCTTCGTCACCACGTCGCCGACGAAAGTCGTGGCCGGCAAGTTCGCGACGTCGATCGGCAACGGATCGCCCGCGCGCATGCCGAGCGGCGACGCGTTCACCACCACGTCATACGTATGCGCCGCGACGTCGGCGCCCACGCCGCGCGCCGCGCCATGTCCGAGCGCATTGAGCCGCGCGGTGAGCGAGCCGGTGCGTTCGGCATCGTTGTCGCGCACGTCGAGCGAGCCGACGCCGCCCTGGATCAGCGCGTGCCCGATCGCCGAACCGGCGCCGCCCGCGCCCACCAGCAGCGCGCGTTTGCCGCGCAATTCGCAGCCCGCGGCAACCAGTGCCGCGACGAAGCCGGTGCCGTCGAACATGCCGCCGTGCCAGCTGCCGTCCGCGTTGCGACGCAGCGTGTTGGCCGCGCCGAGGAACGCGGCGGCGTCGGCGAGCGTCGCGCAATAGCTCGCGGCGCTGAACTTGTGCGGCACCGTGATGATCACGCCGTCGACGTTGCGCATCGGCGCGATGCCCGCGAAGAACGCGGGCAGGTCGGCCGGCGCGACGTGCGCGGGCACCACCAGCGCATCGCGGCCGGCCGCGCGCAACGCGGCGGTCACGCCGGCCGGCGAGCGCACCTGTGCGATCGGATCGCCGACGATGAAATACACGCGCGTCGCGCCGCTCAAACCGGCGTCCAGCGACGCGGCAAACGAAGAGGTTGCTGCCTGCTGCATGGTCGAATCTCCTGAAATGGACGCCTGTTTGCATCGTGCCCGATGCAAGGCGCGAGGTGTTGCTGTCGTTGTGAGTGTTCAGAAAACTTTGCTTTTTTGTTTTTTCGGAATAATATTCCAATAGAAAAGCAAATTCTAGATCTGGCAAAAAATCTGCCGCGACCGTTCCGACGGTCCCCGGCGGAGCAGGCGCCACGAGCACACAGGAGCAGCAGATGGTGGAGACACTCAGCGGTTTGCAGCACCACGAAACGTTCGACGTCGTGGTGATCGGCGCGGGCGGGGCGGGCATGTCGGCGGCGCTGTTTGCCGCGATCGACGGCGCGCACGTGCTGCTGGTCGAAAGCACGGAATACGTCGGCGGCACCACTGCCTATTCGGCCGGCACCACGTGGATACCGAACTCGCAGCACGGCCCGTCGATCAATCCCGACGACAGCGCCGCGAACGCCGAAGACTTTCTGCGTCGCGCGGTCGGCGAGCGCAGCAGCGCGGCGTTGCGTCGCGCGTTCCTGCAGGCGGGACCGCAGGCGGTTGCGCATATCGAGGCGAATTCAGACGTCAAATACCGGGCGCGGCCGTTTCATCCGGACTATCTGTCGGAGCTCGAAGGCTCGACGCTGCGCGGCCGCGCGCTCGAACCGCTCGCGTTCGACGGTCGCAGGCTCGGCCGTCACTTCGCGCTGATCCGCCCGCCGATTCCCGAGTTCACGGTGCTCGGCGGCATGATGGTCGATCGCGACGACGTCGGGCATCTGCTGAACATGACGAAGTCGTTCAGGTCGCTGCGTCACGCGGTGAAGCTGCTCGCGCGTCATGCGCGCGACCGCCTCAACTGGCCGCGCGGCACGCGTCTCGTGATGGGCAATGCGCTGATCGGCCGGCTGCTGGCTTCGCTGCTCGCGCGCGACGTCACGGTGCTCGTGAGCACGAAGCTCGAAGCGTTGCGCACGAACGCGAGCGGCGCGATCGACGGCATCACGCTGAGCCAGAACGGCGAGCGTCGGCAAATCACGGTGACAGGTGGCGTGATTCTCGCGAGCGGCGGTTTCAACCGGCATCCGCAGAAGCGTCGCGCGATGCTGCCGGGCGCCGACCCCACATGGTGCCCAGGCGCGCCGGGCCATAGCGGCGGCGCGCAGGATCTCGCGCTCGCGGCCGGCGCGCGCTACGGCGAAGGCGCGCTCAGCAACGCGTTCTGGGCGCCGGTGTCGATCCGCAAACGCGCGGACGGCACCATCGCGGTGTTCCCGCACTTCATCATGGATCGCGGCAAGCCGGGGATGATCGTCGTGAATCGGCAAGGTCGGCGCTTCCTTAACGAAAACACCTCGTACCACCTGTCCGGCATCGCGATGCAGGAAGCGCATCGCACGACGCCCTCCGTGCCCGCGTTTCTCGTTACCGACGCGGACGGGCTGCGCAAATACGGCCTCGGCATGGTGCGGCCGGGCGGCAAGGGCCTCGCGCCGTTTCTCGCCGACGGCTACCTGACGCAAGCCGCCACGCTCGACGAACTCGCGGCGAAGCTCGGCATCGACGCGGCCGGTCTCGCCGACAGCGTCGCGCGGATCGGCGCCTACGCGCAGACCGGCATCGATCCGGAATTCCAGCGCGGCACCACCGATTATCAGCGCGCCAACGGCGACGCCAACTGGCCGGGCCCGAACCCGTGCCTCGGCCCGATCGCGCGCGCGCCGTTCTACGCGGTGCGGCTCTATCCGGGCGATATCGGCGCCGCGACCGGGCTCGTCGGCGATGCCAAGGCTCGTGTGCTGAATCGCGACGACCAGCCGATTGGCGGGCTCTACGCGTGCGGCAACGACATGCAGTCGGTGATGGGCGGCGTCTATCCGGGGCCCGGCATCACGCTGGGGCCGGGGCTCGCGTTCGCCTATCTGGCCGGGCGCGACGCGGCGGCGCGTGCGAAGGCTGCGAGTAGTGGCGTGGGCGCTGGCTCAATCCCGGGCTCCGTCTCGGGCTCCGTCTCGGTCGAGCCGGCGATGGCGCCCGTGGCCCATGCCGCCGCGCGAGCCGCCAACGAAAAGATCGTCTGACGAACCAGGGCTGAGCCTGGTTTGAATGAAGTTGTGAAATGGAATAATATTCAACAAATGACGCAAAATCAGTTTGTGTCTCACCGACGAAGCGAATGGTCATGAAGCTCGAACCGATTCTCGAATGCGATGTGCTGGTGCTGGGTTCCGGCGCGGCCGGACTCGCCGCCGCGGTCACCGCGGCGACCCGGGGCCTGCGCGTGATGGTGGCCGAGAAGGCCGAGGTGTTCGGCGGCACCAGCGCATGGTCGGGCGGCTGGATGTGGATTCCGGGCAATCCGCTCGCCACGCGCGCGGGCATCGTTGAGGAAGCCGAAGCATCGCGGACCTATCTGCGCAGCGAACTCGGCGTGCACTACGACGCGGCCAAGGTCGACGCGTTGCTCGATCGCGGCCCCGAAATGGTCGAGTTTTTCGAGCGCGAGACGGCGATGCGTTTCGTCGACGGCAATCGCATTCCGGACTTTCATACGTCGCCGGGTTCGATGACGGGCGGCCGTTCGGTCTGCGCGATGCCATTCGACGGTCGCGAACTCGGCGACCTGATCGAACGGCTGCGCAAACCGCTCGACGTGGTGACGCTGAAGGGCATGGCGATCGCGTCCGGCCAGGATCTCGCGCACTTCTTCAACGCGACGCGCTCGCCGCGCTCGGCCGCCCACGTGCTGCGCCGGCTCGCCGCATTCGCGCGCGACAAGCTGCGCTACGGCCGGTCGATGCATCTGGTGAACGGCAATGCGCTGGTTGCGCGTCTGCTGAAATCGGCGCAGGACCGCGCGGTCGATCTGCGCACGAACGCGAAGGCGGTGGCCTTGCTGCGCGAAAACGCTGCGGCTGGCGCGCCCGCTCGCGTGAGCGGTGCGCGCGTCGAGATCGACGGCGTCATGCATGAAGTGCGAGCGGCCCGTGGCGTGGTGCTCGCGTGCGGCGGCTATCCGCACGACGTCGCGCGCCGTGCGCAAACCTTCGCTTATACGCGTTCGGGTCGCGAGCACTGGTCCGCCGCGCCGCTCACCAACACCGGCGACGGCATCCGGCTCGGCGAAGCGGTCGGCGCGCTGTTCGACGCGTCGCTCGAAACGCCGGCCGCGTGGGCGCCGGTGTCGCTCGTGCCGCGCAAGCACGGCGAGCCGGCGGTTGCGTTTCCGCATCTGATCGAGCGCGCGAAGCCGGGCGTGATCGCGGTCACGCGCGCGGGGCAGCGCTTCGTCAACGAAGCATCGTCGTATCACGACTTCATCAGCGCGCTGATCGGCACGACGCCGGCGGGCGAGGAAGTCTGCGCGTGGCTGATCTGCGATCACCGGTTCCAGCGCCGCTACGGGCTCGGTTTTTCGAAGCCGTTTCCGTTTCCGACCGCGCCGTATCGTCGCTCGGGCTATCTGAAGCGTGCCGACAACCTCGCCGATCTGGCCGCGCAATGCGGCATCGATCCCCAGGGACTCCAAACGACTGTCGCCACCTACAACAGCTATGCGAAAGACGGCTTCGATCCGCAGTTTCACAAGGGCTCGACGCCGTACAACCGCGTGCAGGGTGACGCGCAGCACCAGCCGAATCCGTGCAACGCGCCGCTCGAACACGGCCCGTTCTATGCGGTCAAGCTGCTGCCCGGCAGTCTCGGCACGTTCGCCGGTCTCGCCACGGATGCCAGCGCGCGCGTGCTCGACGACGCGGGCCGGCCAATGCCGGGTCTCTACGCGGTCGGCAACGACAGCGCGAGCATGATGGGCGGCTGCTATCCGAGCGGCGGCATCACGCTCGGACCGGCGATGACCTTCGGTTACCTCGCGGGTTTGTCGCTGGCCGATGCGCGCCCAGCCGACGCAGCGCCGGCCGAATGCCCGGCGCCCACGGCACGCGCCGCGCGCGTTGCCAACGCCGCCCAAGCCGCCCAAGCCGCCCAAGCCGCCCAAGCCGAACCCACTCCGAATTCCCCCATTTCTTCACAAGGACATCTCCGATGACTCTCTACGACCTCGTCACGCTCACCGTCAAGATCGGCACCAACGCCCAGGTATTCGAAAGCATTCAGGCGAGCGGCGACGCGCCCGGCTCGAAGCTGCTCGGCTGCTGGTACTCCGATATCGGCACGCTCGGCCAGGTGCTGGTGCTGCGCGGCTTCGAATCGGAAGCGGCGCTCGTCGGCGAGCGCAAGCGCATGCTGCTCGAAGGCAATCCGTTCGGCTGCGGCGAATGCGTGACCGACGTGAAGATCGACAGCTATGCGCTGTTCCCGTTTCTGCCGCCGATCGAACCGGCCGCGCACGGCGGCATCTACGAGTTGCGCGTGTACGGCACGAAGCTCGCGAGCCTGCAGCACACGATCGACGTATGGGAGAAGGCGGTGCCCGAGCGCACGCAGCGCTCGCCGCTGGTCGGCGCGATGTACGCGCTCGACGGCGCGCTGCCGCGTTTCCTCAACATCTGGCCGTATGCGAGCGTCGACGAACGCACGCGGATTCGCGCCGAAGCGGTGAAGGACGGCATCTGGCCGCCGAAGGGCGGTCCCGCGCATCTGACCACGATGGAGTCGACGATCTGCGTGCCGGCGCCGTTCTCGCCGCTGCGCTGAGCGTCACCGCTCTCGCACCAGGATACCGAACTTCAGGAGACCCCATGACCCAGCACACTCCGCGCGCGCTGTCGCTGTCGGCGTTGACCGTGCTCGAACTGAGCCCGCCGCAGATGGTCGAGTGCGCGGCGCAGGCCGGCTACGACTACGTCGGATTGCGCCTCGTGCCCGCCACCGATCACGAAGTGCGGCACGACATCATCGGCCCGACCGCGTTGAAGCGCGAGACGCTCGCGCGGCTGCGCGACACTGGCGTCAAGGTGCTCGACGTCGAAATCCTGCGGCTCAAGCCGGACACCGACGTGAACGACGCACTACCGATGCTCGACGCCGCCGCCGAATTCGGCGCGCGCTACGTGCTGGTGGCGGGCAACGATCCCGACGAAGCGCGTACCGCCGAGCGGCTCGCGCAACTGTGCGAACTCGCCGCGCCGCGCGGCCTCGCGCCGTCGCTCGAACCGATGCCGTGGACCGACGTGAAGGACGTCACGCAGGGCGCGCGCATCGTGAAGGCCGCGGCGCGCCGCAACACCGGGCTGATCGTCGATCCGCTCCACTTCGATCGCGCGGGCACGTCGACACAGACGCTGCGTGAATTGCCGCGCGAGTACTTTGGCTATGTGCAGTTCTGCGACGCGCCGGCCGAGCGTCCAACCGATCTCGACACGCTGCTGTATCAGGCGCGTTGCGAACGGATGATTCCGGGCGAGGGAGGTCTCGATCTCGCCGGCATCCTGCGCGCGCTGCCCGACGATCTGCCGGTCAGCATCGAAGTGCCGATGCAAGGATGGGCGAAGACCGCGCCCGCGCTCGAACGCGCGCGCCGGTTGCGCGAGGCGACGCTCGCGGTGCTCGAACGGACGTACGCGACGGCGTCGTAATCCATCACGTCATGATGTAACAACAGCAGTTCATCCCTCTGGCTGGTCCTTCACGAACGCGCACGGCAAAGATGCGCGCGGGACCGGCTTTCCCAATCGATAACGATAAAAAGATCTGGAGACAGCAAGCATGGAACCTTCAATCAAGGCGCCGCGGACCCACACATCCGCCGCGCGCTCACTCGACGTGCAGCAGTGGCTCGACGAACGTCCGGTCGGACGCTTTCAGATTCTCGTGTTGTTGATGTGCATGTTCATCGTCACGCTCGACGGACTCGATACCGTGATGGTCGGCTTTATCGCGCCGGCGTTGTCGAGCGCATGGGCGATTCCGCGCGACGCGCTCGGCCCCGTGATGAGCGGCGGCCTGCTCGGGCTCGCATTCGGCGCGTTGTGCGCGGGGCCGCTCGCGGACCGCTTCGGCCGCAAGACCGTGATGACCTGCGCGGTGCTGTTCTTCGGCGTATGGAGCCTTGCATCCGCGTTCGCGACGAACATCGGCGAGCTGACGCTGCTGCGTTTTCTGACGGGGCTCGGGCTCGGCGCATCGATGCCGAACGCCGCGACGTTGATGGCCGAGTACGCGCCGCAACGCTGCCGCGCGCTGATGGTGACGACCGTGTTCTGCGGCTTCACGCTCGGCGCGGCGGGCGGCGGCTTCATCAGCGCGTGGCTGATCGCCACGCATGGCTGGCACTCGGTGCTGATACTCGGCGGCGTGCTGCCGATTCTCTACGTCCCGCTGATGATCCGCTGGCTGCCCGAATCGGCGCGTTATCTGGCGTTGAAGGAGACGCGGCGCGCGCGGCTCGTCGGCGTGATGAACCGCATCGAACGTGGCATCGCCGATCACACGACGCGCTTTGCGATGCCCGCCGCCGCGCATGACGGACACGATGGATCGACGCGCGAACGCAGTCCGGTGCGGCTGATCCTGTCGCGCGATTACGCGTTCGGCACCGTGATGCTGTGGGTCTGCTACTTCATGGGATTGCTGACCGTGTACCTGCTCGGTAGCTGGCTGCCGACGCTGATTCGCGGCGCGGGCTTCACGCTCGCCGAAGCGGCGCTGGTCGGCGCGCTGTTCCAGGCGGGCGGCACCATCGGTTCGCTTGCGATCGGCTGGCTGATGGACCGCTTCAACCCGCATCGCGCGCTCGGCGCGACCGTGTTCGCGGGTGGCGTGCTCGCATGGGCGATGGGCCTGCCCGGCCACGGCATCGCGATGATGGCGGTGCTCGCGTTCTTCATGGGCTACTGCATGAACGGCTCGAACACAGGCTTCTGCGCGCTGGCGGCCAGTTCGTATCCGACCCGGATGCGCGCGACCGGCACCAGCTGGATGCTCGGCATCGGCCGCTTCGGCGGGATCGCCGGCGCGATGCTCGGCGCCGGCATGCTGCACGCGAACTGGGGCTTCGGCCAGGTGTTCACGTCGCTGGCGGTGCCGGCGGTGGTCGGCGCGGCGGCGGTGCTGCTCAAGGGCGCGCGGCATCGCGGGCCGCTGCTGCGGGTCAGCACGGGCGTCGGGCATTGAGCGTCGTTGAATCGCGTCGATCCGCGTCGCGTGTCGGTGGGCAGTTGAGCCTCAGCCCGGTTCCAGCTTGAGTTCCGATATGGAATCGTGTTCTCATGTGGGATTCAAATCGACTGAGAGTGGATCATGGCGGGGAATCTCGAGCGGGCACTGGCCATCATCGAATTGCTGGCGCGGCAGGGCGGCAGCATGCAACTGGCCGCGATCGCCGACACGCTGAACATTCCGCGCAGCGGCACGCACCGGCTGCTCGCGGAGTTGAGCGACGAAGGCTATGTGCGGCAGGACGAACACGGCGAATACGTGCTCGCGCTGAAGCTGGTGTCGCTCGGGCTGATGTGGCTGTCGACCGCCGGCGTGCTCGATATTTCGCAGCCGGTGCTCGACCGGCTCGCGAGCGCGTCGGGCGAACTCGCGCGGCTCGGCGTGATCGAGGACGATCACATCACCTTCGTCGGCAAGGCGCAGGGCGCGCGCTCCGGGCTGCGTTACGATCCGGACATGGGCAGTAGCCCGCCGTTGCACTGCACCGCGAGCGGCCAGGCCTGGCTCGCGACGATGAGCGACGAGGAAGCGCTCGAACTCGTGTCGCGCCAGGGCGGCATCGGCAAGGCGGGACCGCGCGGCCCGAAGGCGCCGAAGACGATCCAGCAGTTCCTGCAGGACCTCGCCGACACGCGCAAGCGCGGTTACGGCATCGCGAGCGAGACCTACGAGGCGGGCATGACGTCGATGGCGGCAGCGGTCCGTCATCCGGTGACGGGGCTCGTGGTCGGCACCGTGAGTCTCGCGGGGCCGACGAGTCGACTGTCGGACGCGCGGCTGAAGGAACTGGAGCCGGCGCTGCTCGAAGCGGTCTCGGACATGGGCGCGGCCACGCTCAGTTCGCCGTATTTCAAGCGTAGTTTGCGGGTCGCGCCGGCCGCGACCGTCGTGCAGCCGGTCGAGCCGAAGCGCAAGGGGCGGCCTCGCGCGGCTTGACGATGGTGTGGGTCGAGGGCGTGGGTTGTTGCCGGTGTGACCGATGTGCCGGCGCGAGCGGTGGCGGCGCCGTCGCCGGATGCCTCGGAAGCCTCGGCCGCCTTTAAACCATCTCCGGCAGCCGCAACTCCAGCGCGCGCATCCGCAAGTCCTGCGGACTCATGTCGAACGCGCGCCGGAATGCGCGCGTGAAATCCGACGCGCTGCCAAAGCCCAATCCATACGCGATTTCCGCGACCTGAAGCTGCGGATAGCGGACCAGCTCGTCCGCCGCTTCGCGCAACCGTCGATGACGGATGTACGCGCCCAATCCACCCTCATGCTCGAACCAGCGGTAGATTGTCGCGCGTTTCAGATGCAGCGCCTGCACCACGTGCTCCGGCGTGAGCTCGCCGTGATGCAGATTCGCGTCGACGTAACGGCGCACCTGCGCCATCAGGGCCGACTGCAGCGCCGCGCGATCCGCGCCGCTCAGGCGCGCCTCCTTGCGAAATGCGGCGACCAGCAACTGGGTGCCGGTTTGCAGTGCGTCGATCGCGGCATGGGCGTCGAGCGACGCGATCTCGTCGGCGAGCGCCGTCAGATGCCGGAGCGCGAGGCGCGCGAGCGGTGCCTCGTTGCGCACGATGCGACCATGAATCCCGACGCCGTCGCGCAACTGCTCGTCGACCAACGCGGCCGGCACGAATACGCTCAACAGCCGGCACGCGGGGCGCTCAGCGCGAAACGGCTGGTTCAGATCGAACGCGACGATGCCCGGCACCGAACCCGGTTCGCTGCGCTTCTTGCGCATGCCGGTGACATGCCCGACCTCGCCTTCGACGAAGAGCTGAAACGCGTAGTCGCGCCGCTGGTCCGTCGAGATGCGTGCGACCGAGCGATCGAGCCGCATCGCTTCGGTGCGGCAGTCGGTGAACACCATGCCGCCGACCGCATACAGATCGATCTCGCCGCGAAAGCCGTTGGCGATCTGCTCGTTCGACGGCGGCGCGTCGATTACATGGCCGACGCGCTGACGCCACGCGAGGAACTGCTCGCCGGGCGCGAGTCCGTGCGTGCTGAAGCGGCTCGTCGACACGACCGTGCGCGAATGCGCGGCGGCACGCGCGGCGAGGTGGGGCGGTAGCGGGCGCTGGCTCATGGCTGGATGGGGCTCGCGAGGAGTGGGGCGCGCACAACAGGCTGCGGCGATTTCTCGCGCACACGCCAAATTTTGAGACGCACGGTCAAGCCGTGTCTGAAACGTGCGTTATCGTCACACGAATAGATTGCAGATCGCTTTCAGGGAAAGACGATCGACGCAACGGATGTCCGGCCAGCAGTCCAGATACGGGGTGAGGGAAGATGAGCTTTACGAGCAGACAGTCGGCCGCGCCACGCGGCGGGCGGCGTCCGGCGAGTCTCGCAGATAGCCAGCTGCAGCATCTCGAGAACATGGTCGACTATGTGACGCGCACGGGCGCGACACGGCCCGACAGGTTCGACCACGGCTATTGGGAACAGCGGATTCGTGTGCTGGAAGATACGCATGAGCTGATTGCGAGTCAGCGCAGCCGTATCGCGAGATTGCGCGGCCGCCTGGGCGGCGAAGCGGGCTCGGTGAGTTGAACGCAGTGAATTGAACGCAGTGAAACGGGGTTGTGACGCGAGGTCCGAGGTAGCAAAGCGTGTAGGAGAATCGTCGATGCAGGCCGGCATCGGCATCAGAACGATAGAACCTGAGAGAAAGCGGCGATGATGCGAACGGGCCCGAAGAGGCCCGTCGCTCATCCGCCCGATAATCATTCCCCTGTTTTTATATCGGTGTCCGCGTCAATTAAATCGTACCCCTTCAGTCGTTCTGACTGATTTTAAATAGGGTGCGATTAAATATAATTATTCGAAATACGCGGGACATTGCGCTGATAAACTGTGCGCCGGAATCAATGCGGTAGCGCTTTTTCGCGCTCGTCGAGTCTTCCTTGAACCCCGTCTGGCCTTTGCCCAGCTTTTGTCCGTTGTACAGAGGACAGAACAGGCCTTGAAAGCAGGTCTTTTCCGCGAGTTTGAAAGACACGTCGAGCCGTCATACTTGCCTCCCGTGAACGGCTGCTTAAAGAGGCGCATGCGGACATGTATGCGCCGGCTCCTTCCGGATCGGGCTTGATCGTCGTGGCGGCCATGCAAGGCGGCACTTCGCTTCAGCCGATTCTCCGCAAGTCTCCATGCCGATTTTTAACAGGTAGTTTTGACAGGCAGTTCTGCTCAGCAAAAGGGCTTGCACGAGCCCGCTTTTGGAAACGACTCATGAAGCCGGGAAATAATTCGCTTGGGAAAAGACGCGCGCGCGCAATCGCGATCGCGGCGGTTGCAGTGCTGCTCGCGGTGGTGCTCGGCTGGGGCGTGTGGTACGCCCAGTATCGCGCCGCGCCGCGTGCGTCCGCGCTGACCGGCATCGCGAGTCAGATGCGTGGCGATGCATCCGCGTGGACGCACGAAGAGAAAGACGCATCGACGATGCTGCGCGATATCCGCGATGCAAACGTTGTCGCGATCGGCGTCAGCCCCAGCGCGATCCTCGTGTCGCTGCGCGACGGCGCGAAGTACTTCGTCACCGATCACAACGCGACCTTCTCGCATGCATTGCTGCTGGGCGAACCGCGTGCCGGCGATGCCGCCGCCTATCAGCTCGTGTGGCTGCCCGACGTCGACATCCATAGCGACGGCGCGCGTTGGACCCGGCTGTTCGATCAGCTGCGCGACGGCTTGAGCGTGCTGCTGCCGCTCGTGCTGATCGGTGGCATGGCGTGGTTCATGCGCCGCGAGATGAAGGGCGGCGCGAAGCTGCTCAGCGACGCGCCGACGCTGCGATTCGACGACGTGATCGGTGCAAACGAAGCGAAGGCCGCGCTCGCCGACATTCGCGGCTATCTGACCGACCCGAAGCAGTTTTCGTCGATGGGCGTGCGCGCGCCGTGCGGCATTCTGATGGTGGGCGCGCCCGGCGTCGGCAAGACGCGGCTCGCGCAGGCGCTGGCCGGCGAATGCGGCGCGAATTTCATTTCGATCACCGGCAGCTATTTCAGCGCGAAGTACTACGGCGTGGGGATCCAGAAGGTCCGGCATCTGTTCGAACTCGCGCGCAAGAACGCGCCGACGGTGATCTTCATCGACGAAGCCGATGGCCTCGCGAAACGCACCGACACCGGCGGCGGTCCGGTCGAAGCCGAGAGCAATCGCATCATCAATCAGTTGCTCGCGGAGATGGACGGCTTCGAATCGAACGAAGGCGTGATCGTCGTGGCCGCGACCAATCACCCCGACAATCTCGACGAAGCGTTGCGACGCCCGGGCCGTTTCGATCGCACGGTGCAGGTGCGTCTACCCGATCGCGAAGACCGCGCGAAGATTTTCCGCTTCTACGCGCAGAAGCTGAAATCGAAGTCCGCCGATATCGATTACGACCAGCTCGCGCGTTTGACCACCGGACTTTCGCCGGCCACCGTCGCGATGGTTGTGAATCAGGCGGGGCTGATCGCGCGCAAAGCGGGCGACCATGAAATCGCCGCGAAGCACTTCATGGAAGCGATCAAGATTGCGCGCATCGGCGACGTGAGCGGCGCCGAGCGCGCGCTGACCGACGACGAGCGCGAGCGCATCGCGGTGCATGAAGCGGGGCACGGGCTGGTCGCCGCGTTGCTCGGCACCGGCGTACTCGAAGAGGTGACGATCCTGCCACGCGGCGGCGCGCTCGGCGTCGCGCTGATTACGAAAGCGCAGGACAAGCACCTGTACCGCGAAACGGAAATCCGCAACGAGATCCAGGTGCTGCTCGGCGGACGCAATGCGGAGATTCTTGTGTTCTCCGAAGCATCGAGTGGAGCGGCGTCGGACTTGCAGGAGGCGTCGCGGATCAGCCTCGACATGGTGTCCAAATTTGGCTTCAATAGCGATGGCGATCTGTTCAGCCTCGCGGCGCTGCCGGCACAGTACGCGGGTTTGCAGATGAAGAGCGCCATCGAGCACGCGAACGTGTTGCTCAAGGAGCTCAACGAACTGTGCTACGGACTGTTGCATGCGTACGAGCCGGTGCTGCGGGCGATTTCGGAGCGATTGCTCGAACAGGAAACCGTACCTGGCGAGACGGTTTATCAACTGATTCGCGAGCACACCAGCACGCTGACGATCGTTCGCGAGCCGATTGAGCGCGAAGCTGCCGCGGCTTGATGGTCCGCAGGTTCGTCAACGCCATGCATGCACACCATGCGCCAATAGCACGTCACGCGAAATCGGATGGACCCGGTTCGGGCACGCCCGGTGGCGTGTCGGTATCGCCGAGTGGATCGCCGCCGGACTGGCCGGTTTTGTTCGCAGCGGTTTTATTCGCATCGGGCGCGGGCTCTTCGCCTTTTTCCGGCAGCGGCTGATCGAGGCCGGGTTCGACCGGCGTCGGGATTGCATCGCCAATAGGCTTCGAGACCTCGGTGGGCGGATGGCCGGGATCCTCCTCGGCCTTGCGATCGTGCTCATTCGGGGAGTTCGCCATATTCGACACCATGCTCTCCGGTTGATGAAGATAAAGCATGGAGTAGCAATGCCTGTGCCGCGCCCCGGTAGTGGGCTCGTGAAGCGCGGCTAGTGCTTAGAGCGCGTGCGTGCCAGATAGCGCCTGAAAAATCCCCGATTTCCAGATCATCTGTGCGGCAGCGGCCAGCACGAACAGCAGCACGACCATCCGGAACGTCGCCGGCGGCAGGCGATCGCGCAACGGCCGCGCGAGTAGAATGCCCGCGATCACGGGCACGCTCGCGCACATCGAAATCGCGAGATCCGCCCAGCTCGCGTGCGCACCGCCGCTGAACGCGGCGACCAGCGTGATGATCGACACGACGAGAATGATCGCGATCTGTTTGGTGAATGCTTTGCCGGTCGCGCCCGTCGCGATCAGGTACATCGCGAGCAAGGGGCCGGGCACCGACGCGATGCTTTCCATCAGCGCGGCGCCGAAGCCGAGCGCGAGACCGGCGGGCTTCGCCCATTGCGGCGACAGCGTGAGTCGCGGCGCGGCGAGCAGCAGCAAGGCCGCGATCATCAGCAGCGTGCCGGCCGCCGCCTGCGCGCGATGCGGCGCAAGCGAGATCAGCACCGACACGCCGACAAGGTTGCCGATGACCGTGCCGATCAGCGGCGCGGCGATGCGCTTGACCGTCGGCAGCAGATCGCCGCCCTCGAGCGCTTGCGGAATATTGCCGAGAATGATCGGCATCGATAGCAGCAACACCGCGGCTTTGATCGGCAGGAAGTGGCTGAGAATCGGCATCGCGACGAGCGGTACGCCGATGCTGACGACACCCTTGACCATGCCGCCGAGCAGCAGCGCGACGGCGATGCCGAGCAACGCGTAGAGATCGAGCGTTTGCAGGCTGGCACCGAGAATGCCGGTGGCGAAAGTGAAATGAGGCATGGTGAAGGGCGCGCGGATTGAGCTGCACGCGTGGCGTGCTTTTTTGTCGTGGGGAGAGAGGTCGAATGATACCGTGTTGGGGGCACGGCGGCGCTATGCCGCTTTTCCGGGCGCCGCGCGCGAGAGAACGGTCATTTATTGACATTAATTGACCACCATAAGCGGCGCTTCGGGATACCTTAAAAAATTCGAAATTGGCGAGGAAATGTGATGAAAATTGCTGTTGCAACAGACAACGACTTAACGACGACCGGCGGAAGAGTCATTGCATTAAACGCGTCGATGCGCGACCACGGAAAAAGGCTGGCTTTGAACGGCGAATACGCAACCTGTGGCAACTGCAACGGCTCGTGGCCGATTGAGGGAACCGGCAAGGAGATGAAAAACCGTGGGACGTGGGTCGTGATCGATGATGATCGTGTGCTGTGTCCGTGTGGAAAGAACCGCGTTATCGCGAGCGCGGACGCAGGATGTTTTATCAACAGGGCTACCGATTAACGATGCCGCAATAACCAACGCTATGCGGGAACCCGCGCAACCTCATTCTATGACGAGCAATTTACCCGGTTCGATGCAGTACATTGCCCGCTCGCTGAAGCGGAAGACTCGCTCGCTTCCACTTCCACCTCTGCCTCCCCCCGCGTCTTCAGCCGCAAAATCGGCTCTTCGACAAACCGCCACGACAGCAGCGCAATCCCAAGCGAAATCGCAAACGACGCGACGACACCCAGTACATGCGCCCACATCGGCACCGCACCGCCGAACAACGCTTCAGCGTGATGATTGCGCGTCAAGTCGGGGATCAGATTGTGATACAGATAAAAGCCATAACTGATCCGCCCAAGCCCAGCCAGCCACCGCGTCCGTAACACGGTCATCACGACCGCGTTGCGACAGCATGCAATCGAACCGACCAGCGCCGCGATGCCGATCCCATACACCGCGCTGATCGCGGTGAACAGGAGGGGATTGTCGAGCGCGCTCCATGTCGGTTCGGCCGCGCACAAGCCGATAACGCCGACACTCAGCACAAACAACGTCAGCCCATGACCGAGCCATGCATGCAAACGTCCGCGATCGTTTGCGTTCAGCAAACCGCACACGCCACCGAGTGCGAGCAGCCAGAAGTTGCTCAGCGGGTGAGTGTAGATCGTGATTTCGTCCCAATGCGCGACACGCATCGTGAACAACGCAACGAGGCCGAGCGCGACGATGATCCAGCATGCCGCGCGATGTCGTCGTGTCGCGAGCAACAGCAGGAGCGGCGCGACCACGAGGTAAAACTGTTCCTCGATCGCGAGGCTCCATAAATGCGAGTAGCGCCCCGGCCAGTAGCGCAGCACCGAGCCGATCCAGAAGTTCGACAGATACGCAAAGTGAAACGGCATGCCCCCCGCGAGTTCAGGACTCGCGAAGCCGAACGCCATCAGCACGCACATCGTGACGAGCATCAGGTAATAGATCGGAAAGATGCGCACGGTGCGACGAAACAGGAAGCGCCGGAGTTCCGCGCCGAAACGGCTGTCGCCGGTTTCGATGCGCGCGCGTTGCGTCGACAGAATGCCGATGATCAGAAAGCCGCTCAACGCAAAGAAGATCCACACGCCAAGATGACCGATTTCGCCGACGTCACCGAATAGTCGATGCTGTAAGAACACCATCAATACCGCGATCGCGCGCAAGCCATCGAATCCGGCAATTCTGTTTTTCATGAGCCGGTTTTCCGTCGTACGGGCATGCGGACGGCACGCGCGATGCGGCCGAGGGCAGTGAGAGGGAAAAGGCCGGAGCATGCCGGCGACGATAAAGCGCGGAGCGTCGGGAAGCGGCGAAAATGCATGAATCCATCGTACGATGAAAAAAAGCGAAAAAAATCGCACGATGCGATTGGCGAATTATTTTCGCGGACTTTATCGAGCACTCTCCAGGCATTACCGCTTGGCTCATGTTGAGGTCCGCGTTTTACACAGAGTGGCCTGCAAAAAGCCGCAAAACTTTCCGCGTAGTCGATCTGCACGCGAGCGAGGATTACCGCTCGCCGACATTCGCATTTCAGCTTGCCGTTGTGCGCGCAAACATTAAGGGGCGCCTGTCAGCGCATTTCGAGCTCACGCGCTGAAGCGGCGGGAACGAATTATTCTTTACCTGTTCGTCGCATATTCCCGACGCTTTCGATAACTGGGTGACGCACGGCGTGGCGCCCGAAACCTTGAGCGCGACCGATCTTGCCGCCGCGACGAAGGAACGCTCGCGGCCGCTGTGTCGCTATCCGCAGTTTCCACGTTATGCCGGCAAGAGCAACGTCAATCTGGCGAGCAGCTTCGTTCGCGCGCAGCCGTGAGACGCACGGCACCCACGGCATCGAAGCGCGGTCATCGAAAACACCAGAACAAAAGTAGGCATCCGAAGTAATTCGATTTCGCGGACCAGTAGCGCGTCGACGCGCCGCATCCTGCGATGTTCGCTCGCATCGAATGCAGGCGAGTGGAGGCAATAGTTACCGCATCGAAACCTCGCTACGGGTAAAACCAGCCGATTCGAAATGGGCTATCCGGCCCACCGCACACGGCGGCGCAAAAGTTGCTGCTCAGGCCAGCTTGCAGCATTGTGAAGCGCCGGACCTGCATGCTAGAGTCCAAGGGGCCTGATCGCTAAGGCCCATCGACACGAGCAGAAAACACGGAACGGTGCGCAACGTGCTGTTCGCCATAACGACTAGGGAACCGTATGGAAACGCTTGGCGGAATGCGTCTCGCCCAAATTTTCAATGAGCGGCAAAATGAACTGGCGGGCGAGTGGGTCGCGCAACAGTTCGCGATCGCATCGCGCCGCGGCGGTGCCAGCGAAGCACAGTTACGCAGCCAGTTCGCCCAGTTCGTCACGCAGATCTGCGCGGCGCTGAGCACATCGGAACGCGTCGATTTCCGCACGCCCGCCTGGGACGAAGTGCGCAGCCTGCTCTCCGAAGTATCGTCGCAGCGCGCGCGCCTGGGCTTCACGCCGATCGAAACCGCGATGTTCGTGTTCTCGCTGAAAGAGCCTCTGTTTGCGCGGCTACGCGAAGATATGGCGAGCGAACCCACGAAGCTCATCGAACTCACGTGGACCATCAGCACGCTGCTCGACACGCTCGGTCTCTTCACGACCGAGGTATTCCAGACGAGCCGCGAGCAGGTGATCGTGCGTCAGCAGCAGGAGTTGCTCGAACTGTCGACGCCAGTCGTGCAGTTGTGGGAAGGCATTCTCGCGTTGCCGCTGATCGGCACGCTCGATTCGGCGCGCACCCAGGTCGTGATGGAAAGCCTGCTGCAGAAGATCGTCGATACGGGCGCGGCCATCGCGATCATCGACATCACCGGCGTGCCGACCGTCGACACGCTGGTCGCGCAACATCTGCTGAAGACCGTGGCCGCCGCGCGGCTGATGGGCGCCGATTGCATCATCAGCGGCATCCGTCCGCAGATCGCGCAGACCATCGTGCACCTCGGCGTGAATCTGTCGAACGTCATCACGAAGGCCACGCTCGCCGACGCCTTCGTGGTGGCACTGCAGCGCACCGGCAAGTCGGTCGGCGGCATCGCGACGCGCGTGGACGCGCAAGGAGCGATCGGCGCAGCGGGCGCCGCGCAGAATCTGAACCCGTACGCCGGCGATTGACGCCGGCTGCCACGCACACCAACGGGATCCCCGCGATGGAACGCATTCCGATTTTGCGGATGGGCAAGTTTCTGCTCGTGACGATTCAGGTCGACATGCACGACCGTCTCGCGATGACGCTGCAGGACGATCTGACGAGCCGCATCGTCAAGGACCGCGCGAAGGGCGTGCTGATCGACATTTCTTCACTCGATGTGGTCGATTCGTTCATCGGCCGGATGATCGGCGAGACCGCCGCGATGGCGCGCGTGCTCGACGCGGAAACGGTGGTGGTCGGCATGCAGCCGTCGGTCGCGATCACGCTCGTCGAACTCGGCCTCGCGCTGCCCGGTGTGCGCACCGCGCTCAACGTCGAGAAGGGCATGGCGTTGCTGACCGGCGCTGACACACTTTGAGCGCCTTCTACGGTCAGCCGCCCGCGAGCACACCGCCTTCTTCCATGACGACTTCCGGCTCCCCAACCCTGGCCGATGGCCAGCCGCCCGACGAGACCCTGCCGATCCGCTCGGACGAGCAGATCGTGCGGCTACGCCGTCTCGTGCGCGAAAAGGCGGTGGCGCTGGGACTGTCGCTGATCGACCAGACGAAGTTCGTCACCGCGGCGAGCGAACTCGCGCGCAACACGTTGACGTACGGCCGCGGCGGCGACGCCTGCTTTTACACGATGCAGCGCGATGGACGCGTCGGGCTGCGACTTGATTTCATCGACCATGGCCCGGGAATTGCTGACATCCAGCTAGCGTTGACCGACGGTTTTACCAGCGGCAAGGGCCTGGGTCTCGGTCTGGGCGGCGCGAAGAGGCTGTGCGACGAATTCGAAATCCGCTCGGCGCCTGGCGAGGGCACCCATATTTCAATTACCAAATGGAAGCCGTTCTAAATCAGTCGAGCGCGATGCAGCAGCGTTTTGAAATTGCCGACCCGAGTCAAATCTCGTTTGCGCGGCGCGGGATCGGCGAGCTCGCGCAACGCGTGGGTTGCGGCGAAACGGCGATCGGCAGGCTCGCGATCGTCGCGACCGAATGCGCGACCAACCAGCTCAAGCATGCGCAGCGCGGTGAACTGCTCGCGCGGACGTTGAGCGAAATCGTGCCATCGGGTTCAAGCGCGGGTTCGAGCGCGGTCGCTCGCAACGGCGTCGAGCTGATCGCGATCGATAACGGCCCCGGCATTCACGATCTGCATGCCTGCTTCGTCGACGGCTATACGACGGCGGGCAGTCCCGGCAACGGCATGGGCGCGATCAGGCGGCTCGCCGACGAACTCGATATATGGAGCGCGCCTGGACTCGGCACGTTGCTGCGGATCGTGGTGTGGGCGGAAAGTGCGGGCGTGGCGAACGCCGCGACGACCACCGCGGGCTCGTTCGGCAAGGACGCCGCAAGCGATGCCGGCTCAAGTAGCGCCGCAGCCCCAGCCGCAACCACAACCGGCTACGCGCCTGATGGCGCGATCGAATACGGTGCGATCAACGTGCCGCTGCAAGGCGAGGATCTGTGCGGCGATGCGTGGTCGTGCGGCTACGCGGACGGCGAATTCACGGTGATGATCGCCGACGGACTCGGCCACGGCCCGCTGGCGTATCAGGCCGCGCGCGCCGCGGTCGACAACTTCGCGCAGGTCGGCGCGTCGAGCCTCGAACAGATCGTAGTGGCCGCGCACAACGCGTTGCGCCCGACTCGCGGCGCGGCGCTCGGCGTCGCGCGGATTCCGGCCGGCGCGTCCGATGGCTCGAGCGACGCCGTACCCGACGCCGCGCCCGAGGTCGCGCGTTTCTGCGGGATCGGCAATATCGCGGCGAGCGTGTGGACGTCGCATAGTCATCGTCATCTGGTGTCGCATGCGGGAATTGCCGGTCATCAGATGCACAAGGCGCAGACGTTTCAGCTCGACTGGCCGCGCGACGCGCTGCTGATCCTGCATTCGGACGGCCTCGCGACGCGTTGGGATCTGAACCGCTATCCGGGTTTGACGCTGCGTCATCCGGCGTTGATCGCGGCCGCGCTTTACCGCGATTTCGCGCGCGGCCGCGACGACCTGACCGTGTTCGTTGCGCGCGTGCGGTGCAAGGAGCCCCTATGACGGCGCCGCTGCTTCATACGATGCCGCTCGACGGCGAACTCGCGACGGTGGCCGCGCGCCGCGTCGCGCGCGAACTGGGCGAGGCGCTCGGCTTCGCGATGCAGGATCGCACGCGCATCGCGACGTCGGTGCTCGAAGTCGCGCGCGCGGTGCTGGCCGCGACTCGCGCGGGCCGGGTCGAGTTTCTGTGCGACGACGCGAGCGAGCCGCAGTCGCTGCTGATCCGTTTCGTCGCGCCCGCCACGCCGCTCGCGCGCTTCACCACGCCGCCGCCGGCGAGCGTCGAGGTGCCGGCGGCACCGGCGGCGCTCGGCGTGCTGGCCGCGCAGCGCCTGATGGACGTTTGCAGTTTCGACGACATCGCGGGCGACGCGGTGCTCACGCTCGCCCGGCATTTGCCCGAGCAGGCCCCGCGCGTGACCGACGCCACGTTGCGCGCGGCCGCCAGGGCCAGCACGGTGAATGCGCCGCTCGCGGCCGACGCATCGGTCGAGGAAGTACAGCGGCAAAACCGCGAACTGGCCGCCGCGCTCGCCGATCTGTACGAACGCAACGACGAACTGGTACGGCTCACGCGCGAACTCGAAGACACCAATCGCGGCGTGGTCGCGCTGTACGCGGAACTCGACGAACGCGCGCTGCATCTGCGTCGCGCGGACGAAGCGAAATCGCGTTTCCTGTCGAACACGAGCCATGAATTCCGCTCGCCGCTGTACTCGATTCGCGCGCTGTCGAAGCTGCTGCTCGATCGCGTCGACGGCGAACTGACCGACGAGCAGGCCAAGCAGGTGCGCTTTATCCGCAAGGCCGCGGAGGAGCTGTCCGAGACCGTCGACGATCTGCTCGACATCGCGAAGATCGAAGCCGGCAAGATCGAACTGAAGCCGGCCGAATTCGAGGTCGCGAATCTGTTCTCGGCATTGCGCGGGATGATGCGCCCGTTGCTGCCGGCCAACGGCGTCGAACTGCTGTTCGAACCATGCGACGACCTGCCTGCCGTCTATACCGACGAGGGCAAGGTCGCGCAGATTCTGCGCAACTTCATCTCCAATGCGCTGAAGTTCACCGAACGCGGCGAGGTGCGTGTGCGCGCCGCTTACGACAGCGCTACGCAACGGATGATGTTTTCGGTCATCGACACCGGCATCGGCATTGCGCCCGAGCATCAGCAAAGCGTGTTCGAGGAATTCGAGCAGGTCGAAAATCATCTGCAGAACCAGGTGAAAGGCACTGGACTCGGGCTGCCGTTGTGCGACAAGCTGTGTAAATTGCTCGGCGGCTCGGTCGGGCTCACGAGCGAACCCGGCAAGGGCTCGACCTTCACCGCGACGTTGCCGATCCGCTTGCCGCAGACGGCGACTGGCGCGTCGCGCACGGCGCTTCCGTCGGTCGCGACGGGAATGACGGGAGCCGCGGCCACGGACGAAGAGCCCGATCCATCCGCGGAGATGGGCGACAGCGCGAGCGGCAAGCCATGACGACGCGCGCCCCGCATCACGCTACCCGTGTCGCCGCGCGCGTGCGCCCGTCGCCGCGGCGTGCCGCATTTCAGGCCTTTCCCTACGGACCCGTTTTGTCATGAGCGACGCGAACGCCAATCTGATTCTGAACGTCGACGACAACGAAGGCGCCCGCTACGCGAAGACGCGCATCCTGTCGCGCGCGGGCTTCATGGTGATCGAAGCCGGCAACGGCGCCGACGCGATCGAACGCGCGCGCATCTCGCAGCCCGACCTGGTGCTGCTCGACGTCAATCTGCCCGATCTCAACGGCTTCGAAGTGTGCCGTCGCATCAAGGCCGCGCCGGAAACCTCGGGCGTGCTGGTGATCCATACGTCGGCGGCGGCGGTGCAGAGCATGGATCGCGTGCGCGGTCTCGAAGGCGGCGCGGACAGCTATCTGACCGAGCCGATCGAGCCGGCCGAGCTGATCGCGCAGGTGCGCGCGCTGCTGCGGGTACGGCGCGCGGAAGGCGCATTGCGCGAAAGCGAGGAGCGCTTCCGCCAGATGGCCGAGAACATCGACGACGTCTTCTGGATGCTCGATCCGGCCACGTCGCAATTGCTGTATGTGAGCCCCGCGTATCGTCGTTTGTGGGGCGATGCGGCGCACGAGCCGACGCCGACCGCGCGTCACTGGGCCAACCACATTCATCCGCAGGATGCGGCCGCGGTCGAGGTGGCGTATCGCGCGCTCGCGACCGGCGTCGCGTACGAGATCGAATACCGGATCGTGCGGCCCGACGGCGAGACGCGCTGGGCGGTCGAGCGCGGCTTTCCGGTGCGCGACGCGCGCGAGCGGATTTATCGGCTGGCCGGCATCGTCAACGACATCTCGGACCGTAAGGCGAACGAAATGATGTTGCGCGACGCCGATCGCCGCAAGGACGAGTTCCTTGCGATGCTCGCGCACGAGCTGCGCAATCCGCTCGCGCCGATCCGCAACGCGATCGAACTGCTGGACCCGAATCGCTCGCCGTCGCAGGAAAGCTTCGAGGCGATGCGCGCGGTGATCGGCCGGCAGGTCAAGCATCTGAGCCGCCTCGTCGACGATCTGCTCGATGTCGCGCGTATCACGCAGGGCAAGATCACGTTGCGCCAGGAGATCGTCGAGCTGGCCAGCGCGCTCGAAGCGGCGATCGAAACGGTGCGGCCCGCGCTGAACCGCAAGGGCCATACGCTGACCCGCGTGCTGCCCGGCGAGCCGTTGTTCGTCGTCGGCGACGGCGTGCGGATCGCGCAGGTGCTCGGCAACATCCTGTCGAACGCGGCGAAGTACACGCCGCAGGGCGGCGATATCCGCATCGAGGCGCGCGCGTCGAACGACATGCAGGACGACGCGCCCGACGAAGTACTGATCAGTGTGCGCGACAACGGCGTCGGGATCGCGGCCGATACGCTGCCGCACATCTTCGATCTGTTCGTGCAATCGGAGATTTCGCTCGAACGCTCGGAGGGCGGGCTCGGCATCGGCCTGCCGCTCGCGCGCACGCTGGTCGAACTGCACGGCGGGCGGATCGAGGCGTTTTCGGCGGGGCCGGGGCGCGGCAGCGAATTCGTCGTGCGCCTGCCGTTGACGCGTCTCGCGAATGCGGCCGAACCGGCGCCGGGCGCGTCGCTCGCCGCGCAGCAGGACGCGGGGCCGGCGTTGCGGGTGCTACTGGTCGACGACAGCGTCGATGCGGCGCTCGCGCTGTCGCTGGTGTTGCAGGCGGACGGCTACGACGTGCGGGTCGCGCACGAAGCCGACAGCGCGCTCGAACTGGCCGCACAGTTCGAGCCGCAGGCGGTGCTGCTCGATCTCGGCCTGCCGGGCATGGACGGTTTCCAGCTCGCGCAGGAAATGCGCCGCCGCCCGAACACCGCAAACGCGCTGCTGATCGCGGTGACCGGTTATGGCCAGGCCACCGACCGGCAGCGTTCGCGCGAGGCCGGCTTCGATCATCATCTGGTCAAGCCGGTGTCGGTCGAGGAAATCCATAACGTGATCGCGAGCCGCTTCCCGGCCGTGCAGCGCAACGCGCCTGCTTAGGCCGGCGGTTGCGCGCGTCCGGCGCGAACCCTACGCGGGGCGGTGCGCTTCGGTTCGCGCTGCTTCCTCGCGTTCCGCTTCAATCCCGCCTCGCTTCAGCCGTTCCGCTTCAGCCGATTCGCTGCGCTCCATCCGCCGCACCCCATCCCTCAGGAAGCCAAATCATTTTGCGCCGCAGCGAAGCCGAAACGAAGCCGCGACGGCGCAAGCGGCGCGCTGCACGCTTTCGCACTTTCCATTACATTGCGGAAGCGGCGCGCGTGCATGCGCCGTTTTCTCTTCTTCAACAGCGGTGTCGGCCATCCTCGAGTCCATGCAGCCAATCGTTTCCGTCACGAATCTGTCGAAAACCTATGCCAGCGGTTTTCAGGCACTGAAGAACATCAATCTGGCGATCAATCGTGGAGAAATCTTCGCGTTGCTCGGCCCGAACGGCGCTGGCAAGACCACGCTCATCAGCATCGTCTGCGGGATCGTCAATGCGAGCGAAGGCCGCGTGACGGTGGACGGCCACGATATCCTCACCGACTATCGCGCGGCACGCTCGCTGATCGGCCTCGTGCCGCAGGAGCTGACCACCGACGCGTTCGAAACCGTCTGGGCCACGGTCTCTTTCAGCCGTGGCCTGTTCGGCAAGCCGAAGAATCCCGCCTACATCGAGAAGGTGCTGCGCGACCTGTCGCTCTGGGACAAGCGCAACAACAAGATCATCACGCTGTCGGGCGGCATGAAGCGGCGCGTGCTGATCGCCAAGGCGCTGTCGCACGAACCGCGCGTGCTGTTTCTCGACGAGCCGACCGCCGGCGTCGACGTCGAGCTGCGGCGCGACATGTGGAAGCTGGTGCGCTCGCTCGCGGGCAGCGGCGTGACGATCATCCTGACCACTCACTACATCGACGAAGCGGAGGAAATGGCCGACCGCATCGGCGTGATCAACGCGGGCGAGATCATGCTGGTGGAGGAGAAGACCGAGCTGATGCGCAAGCTCGGCAAGAAGCAGTTGACGCTACAACTGGACAGTCCGCTCGACGCGCTGCCGGCGTCGCTCGCCGGTTATGGGCTCGCGCTCGCGAAGGGCGGCAACGAGCTGATCTACACCTATGAAGGCGAGGGCGGCCGCACCGACATCATCGCGCTGCTCAAGTCGCTCGACGACGCCGGCATCCGTTTCAAGGACCTGCACACCACGCAGAGTTCGCTCGAAGACATTTTCGTCAGCCTGCTGCGGGGGGACCAATGAACATCTACGCAATGCGCGCGATCTACAAGTTCGAAATGGCGCGCACGTGGCGCACGCTGATGCAGAGCATCATCGCGCCGGTGATTTCCACGTCGCTGTATTTCGTCGTGTTCGGCTCGGCGATCGGCTCGCGGATCAAGGAAGTGGAGGGCATCAGCTACGGCGCGTTCATCGTGCCGGGGCTGATCATGCTGTCGTTGCTGTCGCAAAGCATCGCGAACGCGTCGTTCGGGATTTACTTTCCGCGCTTCACCGGCACGATCTACGAGTTGCTGTCGGCGCCGGTGTCGTATCTGGAGATCGTGGTCAGCTACGTCGGCGCGGCGGCCACCAAGTCGATCCTGCTTGGGCTCATCATTCTCGCGACGGCCGGCCTGTTCGTGCCGTTGCAGATCATGCATCCGTTCTGGATGGTGCTGTTTCTGGTGCTGACCGCGGTCACCTTCAGTCTGCTTGGCTTCATCATCGGTATCTGGGCGGACAGCTTCGAGAAGCTGCAGCTGGTGCCGCTATTGATCGTCACGCCGCTCACGTTTCTCGGCGGCAGCTTCTATTCGGTGAACATGCTGCCGCCGTTCTGGCGCGGCGTCACGCTGTTCAATCCGATCGTCTATCTGGTCAGCGGTTTTCGCTGGAGCTTCTTCGAACTCGGCGACGTCGACGTGGGCCTGAGCCTCGGCATGACGCTGCTGTTTCTCGCGGTGTTTCTGGTGATCGTCGGCTGGATCTTCAGGACCGGCTACCGCCTGAAGAGTTGAGCGCGCGATCGCGTGCGGTTCGCACGTTTATGCCAAAGCATGCTGTGCGGCCGTACGTGGCGTGCGACACTGATGCTCACCCTGACCACCGGAGCCGCCAGTCACCATGTCTATTGATTCGAGTCTGATCGGGCGCAGCGCATGCGATGTCGTCGACCTGTTGCGCACGCAGCAGGTGAGTCCGCGCGATCTGCTGGATACGCTCGCCGCGCAGATCGAGCGCGTTGAACCTCAGGTCAATGCGCTGCCCACGCTGTGTTTCGAGCGCGCGTATGAGCATGCCGATGCGCTGATGCGCAAGCCGGTCGCCGAACGCGGCGTGCTGTGCGGGCTGCCGGTGCCGATCAAGGACCTCACCGACGTCGCCGGCGTGCGCACCACGCGCGGCTCGCTGGTCTATAACGAGCGCGTTCCCGAGACCTCCGACGCCGGCGTCACGCTGCTCGAAGCGCGCGGCGGCGTGGTCTACGCGAAGTCGAATACGCCCGAATTCGGGTCGGGCGGCCATACGTACAACAGCGTGTTCGGCATCACGCGCAATCCGTGGGATCTGTCGCGCTCGGCGGGCGGTTCGTCGGGCGGCGCGGCGGCCGCGCTGGCGTCGGGCACCGCGTGGGTCGCGCAAGGCTCGGACCTCGCGGGCTCGTTGCGTACGCCGTCGGCGTTCTGCGGCACGGTCGGCATGCGGCCGACACCGGGCCGCGTGTCGTATGCGCCGGCCGCCGATCCGTACGGCACGCTCGGCATTCATGGGCCGATGGCGCGCAACGTGACCGACACCGCGCTGCTGCTCGACGCGATGTGCGGCGATGTCGCCGGCTCGCCGCTGTCGCTCGCCGAACCGGCCACGTCGTTTCTCTCGCATGCGCGCAGTCCGCGGCGGCCCGCGCGCGTCGCGTTCAGCGCGGGGCTCGGCATCGCCACGCCGGAGCCGGAGATTCTCGCGATCTGCCGCAGCACGATGGACCGGCTCACGGAGCACGGTGTCGGCGTCGACGACAGCGATCTCGATCTGAGCGGCGCGACCGAGGCATTCCATACGCTGCGCGGCATCGCCTATGCGACCTCTTACGAGGAAATCCTCGCGCAGCATCGCGACGTGCTGAACCCGAACGTGGTCTGGAACATCGAGTTCGGTCTGCAGCAGGACAATCGCGCGATGCGCTCGGCGCTGCGCACGCGCGCCGAACTGTTCTACCGGCTCGACGCGCTGCTGCAACGCTACGACGTGCTGATCTGCCCGGCGTCGATCGTGCTGCCGTTTCCGGTCGAAATGCGCGACGTGCGCGAGGCCGCGGGCCGCCACTTCGACACCTACATCGACTGGCTCGCGATCACTTACGCGCTGACGTTGACCGGCATGCCGGTGATCGCGATTCCGTGCGGGATGAGCGCGAGCGGTCTGCCGGTCGGGATCCAGATCGTCGGCCGACCGCGCGGCGAAGCGGCGTTGTTGTCGGCGGCGCGCGCGATCGAGGAGATCATCGGCACGTGGGCGACGGGAAAATCTCAGGTATCCTGAGTTAATCCGTACGGCCTGGTTTACGGCGGAGAAGAAAAGGGCGTGGCGGCTTGCGCCGTCACGCCCTTTTTCACGTTCGCGTTGCTCGCAACGAAACCAGCCGCGCCTACGACAGATACGCCTGCGCGACGTTGATCAGCTGCACGCGGTTGCGCACGTTGAACAGCTGCCGCAAGCGCCGCAGATGATAGTCGACGTTATGCGGCGACAGCCCGAGGAAATACGCGATTTCCTTGTCGCGCTGGCCCTGCACGACAGCCCGCAACACCGCATGCTGCAGCTTGCTGAGCGCCACGCGCTGCTGCTGTTCGGGCGCGATGCCGATCGCGCTTTTGGCGTGGGTCCAGATGAACTCGTGGATCGTGTGCGCGAACATCAGCGTTTCCGCGACGATCGATTCGGTCATCCAGCGCGGGTTGCCGATCTCCGAATTGAAGCACAGGCTCGCGTTCAATTCCGGCTCGGGCAGCGGCATATGCGTGAGAATCCCGCTCTTGCGACCGGTGGTCTCCAGCATCTCGATCAGGCCGCCGAGCCGCTCGCTGCGCAATTGTGCGCGCGGCAGGTCGGCGCGCATGTCGGCGGTATTCCACAGAAACGGCAGGCCGGTCGGCGACGCGAGCGCGACGCGCGGATCGAGCTCGAAATAGCGCTCGCGGAAATAGCGCGTGAGCCATGCCGGCGATTCGTAGCTGGTCAGCACGAACATCGTCTTGTGATGCGACGACGTGCGCGTGGCCGTATAGCTGAACGAATCGAAGCCCAGTTGCCTGATGCGCTGGCGCACGAACTCCATGCGATCCTGCGCGCTGCCGAACCGTCCGAGCGGACTGATCAGCGGGGCGGCCCGGCGCGCCGCGGGCGACGGCGTGCCGATCTCCTCCTCGGTAAACAAGGTGAGAAAACCGGTACGCGCCGCGCCGTTGGCGGCGCGCGCGGACGTTTTCGATGCTTCAGCCGCGTGGGCTGATTTCGCGGCGTGCCGCGCGCCGGCCGGGTAGGCCGGTTGGGCGGATGCCGCTCTCGGGTATGCTGCCGACGCGTGCCCGGCTTCGCCTTGCGGCGAGCCGGTCAGCCACTGCGGCAGCGTATCGCATTCATGTTCCATGAAACGGTAGCTCCGGCGTTCTAAACGCGTGAAAGACGACGACCTCAATGATTAGCGATTTCCTGCGATGCCGGTAGCCGGTTCCTTGCTATTATTTTCGGCATCTTGCGTTGACGATGAACCGGCCATACGGCTGCTGCGACGTTTCTCCCTGCGCGGTTTCCTGCGCGC
Organism: Paraburkholderia antibiotica; assembly: GCF_012927125.1. Lineage (GTDB taxonomy): Bacteria > Pseudomonadota > Gammaproteobacteria > Burkholderiales > Burkholderiaceae > Paraburkholderia > Paraburkholderia antibiotica. The sequence goes on along the minus strand of NZ_JABBFZ010000002.1, from coordinate 332,644 downwards.
TTTTTTGCATCGTCTCCTTCCATACGGCACCTCCTTCGAGGGGATGTGATGGCACGAATTCCGAGGCTCACCACGACGCTCGCCTACGACCGCTACATGGCCGGCGAGCGGCTCGTGTCGAGCGTGGATCGCGAGTGGCGGCACCTCGTGCTGCGCTCGTATCGCGAGCCGGCGGCACAGGACCTGCTCGAAGCGCCCGGCCTGCGCGACCTCACGCTGATGACGCTGGCGAGCGGCGCCGAGCATCTGGAACGCAGTCTGGGCGGACGCTGGGAAAGCGCCGACATGCGCGTGAACGACCTGTGGTGCGTGCCGTCCATGCCGGTCTCATGGCGCTGGCGTGCGATCGGCGACGAACCGCTGTCCACATTGCACGTGCACATCGAGCGCGGGTTGATCGACAACGTCGCGCAGCAGATGGGGCTGGACGCGTCGCCTGAACTGTCGCTCGGCGACGCGATGCGCTTTCACGATCCGCTGATCGCCGCGATGCTGGCCGCACTGCATCGCGCCGCCCGCGATCCGGCCGATTCGCGTCTGTATGTCGACACGCTGGTTCATGCGCTCGCCGCGCATCTGCTGCAACACTATTCACGCGGCAACGGCGCGCGGCACGCGCAGTCCGCGCGGCCCGAACGGTTGATGCCGCGGCGGATTCTCCGGGTCATCGACTACATTCGCGCGAATCTCGCCGAAGATCTGACGATCGCCGAACTGGCCAGCCAGGCCGGGCTAAGCAGTTTTCATTTTGCGCGGGTGTTTCGCCACGAGACCGGCGAGACGCCGCATCAGTTCGTCACGCGTTTGCGGCTCGAGGAGGCGGCGAGGTTGCTGCGCGCCACCGATCGAACCGTGCTGCAAATCGCGCTCGAGGTTGGATTCGAGAGTGCCAGTCATTTCTCCGTGCAGTTCAGGCGAGGCTATGGCGTAACGCCACTCGCGTACCGGCTGCGCGGTTGACGCACTTGTGCAGTGTGCGTTGCATTGCGCAGCTTGCAAACTACGAACTTTCGTGGCGGCGCGCCGCGCAAACTGGCATGGCCAGCCACGCAAGGCTTGACGGGCGGGACGGAGGCACTCGCCTATGCGCGGTCTAACTGGCCTGACCGGTGCGCGGGCAACTGTATCTGTCGAAGCCTTGCATCGGACGACAGAATGACCCGGCCGGTTTTGCCGCGGCCCCTAGCCCCCGGCCTCAGGCTTTTGGCTTTCATCTTCAGCTTCGCCCGACCGACCGTCCTTCAACTCCTTCAACCCGTCACCAGGATAACCCGCGATGACTCGACTCAAAATGACCGCCTGCGGCCACACCTTTATCGCCGAGACTCACCCCGATGCGCCGCAGACGGTGGCCGCGTTCCTGAAGCTGCTGCCGTACCGGCAGAAGCTGATTCACGTGCGCTGGAGCGGCGAGGGCTGCTGGGTGCCGCTCGGCGATTTCAAACTCGAAAACGACGGCGTCGCGGTCGGCTTCGAGAACCACACGAGCCATCCGTCGGTCGGCGACATCCTGTTCTATCCGGGCGGCTATAGCGAAACCGAAATCATCCTCGCGTACGGCTCGTGCTGCTTCGCGAGCAAGATGGGGCAGCTCGCGGGCAATCATTTCCTGACGATCGTCGAAGGTGGCGAGAAGCTGCGCGAACTCGGCGTCAAGGTGCTGTGGGAAGGTGCGCAGGACGTGGTGTTCGAGAAGCTTTGAATCGCGCGGGCTGGGGCATGACGAAAAAGAGGCCGCGCAAGCGCGGCCTCTTCACAGAGCGTCATTCAGGGTGATTCCTGTGCCCACGCCCGACGCCGGAACGAACGGGCACGTCGCGTGACGTCACTTGAACAGCTTCATCGCCTGCGACAGCGTATTGATCACGCCCCACACGAGTGGAATCATCACGTACAGCCAGAACACGGCGAGCTTCACCTTGTCGGTCGGATGAGCGGTTTGAACGGTTGACATAGCCTTCTCCTCACGCGCCCTTGGCGACTTGTGCGTCGGTCATGTGGTGCTTCGCATCCACGCGTTTGACCAGCAGGTTGCAGATAAAGCCGATCACGAGCAGCACGGCCATGATGTGCACGGTCATCGTGTACGCGTCCGCTTTTGCGACGCCGTTCGCGACTTCATACGCGCGGATGTAGTTGACGAGCACCGGACCGGCGACGCCGGCCGCGGCCCACGCGGTCAGAAGCCGCCCATGAATGCCGCCGACGAACGCCGTGCCGAACATATCGGCGAGATAGGCCGGCACCGTCGCGAAGCCGCCGCCGTACATCGACAGGATGATGCAGTAGGTGAGCACGAAGAGCGCGATCTGACCGTTCGCGGCGAAGCTCGGCACGAGGTAGTACAGCACCGCGCCGAGCACGAAGAAGATCGCGTACGTGTTCTTGCGGCCGATCCAGTCCGACGTCGACGACCACACGAAACGGCCACCCATGTTGAACAGCGACAGCAAGCCGACGAAGCCGGCCGCGGCCGACGCCGTCACGGTGTTCCTGAAGCTCTCCTGGATCATCACCGAAGCCTGGCCGAGAACGCCGATGCCGGCCGTCACGTTCAGGAACAGCACGAGCCAGATCAGATAGAACTGCGGTGTCTTCAACGCCTGATCGATATGCACGTGGTTGCGCGAGATCAGCCGGTGCTGCGTGACTTCGGGCGGCGTCCAGCCGGCCGGCTTCCAGTCCGCCGGCGGCACGCGGATCGCGAGCGCGCCGATCGTCATCGAGATGAAGTAGACGATGCCGAGCACGATGAAGGTCTCGGCGACACCGATGCTCGTCGCGCTTTGGAAGTGCTTCATCAGCGCGACCGACAACGGCGCCGCGATCATCGCGCCGCCGCCGAAGCCCATGATCGCCATCCCGGTGGCCATGCCGCGGCGGTCCGGAAACCAGCGGATCAGCGTCGACACCGGCGACACGTAACCGAGCCCCAGCCCGATTCCGCCGATCACGCCATAGCCGAGATAGAGCAGTACGATCTGATGCAGATAGACGCCGAGCGCGGACACGAGAAAGCCTCCGCCGAAGCAGCACGCGGCCGTAAACATCGTGCGGCGCGGGCCGACGTGTTCGAGCCATTTGCCGGCGAAGGCCGCCGACAAACCGAGAAACACGATCGCGAGCGAGAAGATCCAGCCGAGCGCGGTCAGCGACCAGTCGTCGGGCGCGGACTGCGTAATGCCGATCACTTTGGTCAGCGGTCCGTTGAAGACCGAGAACGCATACGCCTGACCGATGCACAGATGCACGGCGAGCGCGGCGGGCGGCACCATCCAGCGCGAAAATCCGGGCTGCGCGATGGTGGCCTGTTTGGAAAAGAACGGGGCCGATCCTCGCTGGCCGCTCGGCTCACTGATGCTGCTCATGGTCGTCTCCTTATCCCATGCAACTCGTTGTCGGGGGATTTTGTGTTATTGGCGTTTCATACATTTTTTGAGGCGCGTAGTGTAGCGTGTACAGGCCATCGCGCGCTTGGCATATGTATTTTTATTTCATATGGCCTGGGTCGACGCGTCGTGAGCGGCGTCTGGCTCGACAATAGGCTGGGCCGAATGGCTTCGCAATATGAAGCGCGAAGACATAAGGTGAGGTCCTGGTGAAATGTGGCTGTAAAGCACGCCGATGTGCAAATCGTGGGAAAAGGCGGGCTTTTTGAGGGTGAAGCGGGGGAGAACGCGGAGGCGAGGGCGGGTGAGGGTGGCGTGCAGAATAAAACGAACGGGCCGACGCGGCTCGTTCGCCGCGTCGGCCCGTGATGTAGAAAATGTCGAAATGACCGATCCGCGAATTGCCGCGGAAAGAAAGTTAGTGCAGCTCGCGCCCCGTCTTCATGCGCGCCGCGACCAGCAGCGAAATCAGGCAGCCGATCGCCAGATACGCGGCCACCGGATGCCACGAGCCGCCCGCGAAGCCGAGCAACGCGACCGCGATGAACGGCGTGAAACCGCCGCCGACCACACTCGCTACCTGATAGCCGACGCCCGCGCCGCTATAGCGGTACTCGGTGCCGAACAGCTCGGTGAACATCGGTTGCTGCACGCTGACCACCATGTCGTGCGCGACGTTCGCGAGCATCACCGCGAACACGACGATCCAGACGGTCGAGCGGGCGTCGAGCGCGACAAAGAACGGCACCGCGCTCAGCACGCCGACCAGCGCGCCGATCATATAGATGCGACGGCGGCCGAAGCGGTCCGCGAGCCACGCGAAGCACGGAATCGTCACGCAGCTCAACGCGCCGACAATGAAACCGATCGTCAGGAAGAACTCGCGCGGCATGTGCAGGTTCGCGGTCGAGTAGTTCAGCGCGAAAGCGGTCACGATGTACATCGTGAACAACTCGGCGAGACGCAGCGCGATGATCAGCAGGAACGCTTTCGGATGACGCAGCAGCGCCTCGACGATCGGCAGCCGCGCGCGACGCTCGCCATGCGTGCCGACCTTCTCGACGAACTCGCGCGACTCTTCCATGCTCGAGCGGATCCACAGTGCGATCAACACCAGCACGACGCTGAACAGGAACGGCAGCCGCCAGCCCCAGCCGAGAAACGCGGCGTTGTCCATCGAGCGGCTGAGCAACGCGACGAGGCCCGTCGACAGCACCAGCCCGACGCCGTAGCCGACCTGCACGCCGCTGCTGTAGAAGGCCTTCTTTTTCTCCGGCGCGCTTTCGACCGCCATCAGCGCCGCACCGCCCCATTCGCCGCCGACCGCGAAGCCCTGAATCGCGCGCAACGTGACGAGCAGCACCGGCGCCCACCAGCCGATCGACGAAAACGCCGGCAGCAGTCCGATCGCCGCGGTCGACAGGCCCATCATCATCACGGTCAGCACCAGCATGCGCTTGCGCCCGAGCCGGTCGCCGTAGTGGCCGAACACGAAGCCGCCGAGCGGGCGGAACAGAAAGCCGACGCCGAAGGTGGCGAACGCGGCGAGCGTGCCCATTGCCGGGCCGACGTTCGGGAAGAACTCGGCGTTGAACACCAGCGCGGCGACGATGCCGTACAGCAGAAAGTCGTACCAGTCGACGACGGCGCCGATAAAGCTGCCGAGCGCCGCCTTGCGTGCCTGACTGCGCGCGTGGCGCTGGGTGGCCATCGTGGCCTGCGGATGGGTCGTGCTCATTGTGTCTCCTTGTCTTCCGGGGCGCCGAAGCGGGCGCGCCGCGCCGGCAGGGCGCTCGACGCGTTCGATCCATGGCGCGATGTCCGGAAGGTTAATGACGCAGGACGAATCTCACAATCCGTCCGACCGCAAAATTGCGCGATCATCGCACGTTGCTGCGCGCATAGCGCGCGTTTTGCGCGTTTACACCGAGCGGAGAGGACGCGATTCCACGGTTTCATGCCGAGATGCGGAGAGGCATTCGCGGCGATAGTCGCGGCGGCATTCGTGGCGACATTCCTGGCAATCGCGCCAGTCATTTCCGATCCGGTTGCGGCGGCCATAAAGAATCTGACGATCAGGGAATTTCCTCACGCCGAAAGCGGAATTGTCTGAAATTGATCAATAACGGCAGTGAAAAAACTGAGATCTCATTATTCTGATATCTTATTTGTACTATAAAAATTCCGTAAAAATTGGAAAGGTAGAGTTTTTGAGAATCGCGGGTAAATTCGTTGCAATACTATTGGCAATGGAAACTCGCCTGCTATTCCGAGGGGAATATCCGGATGAATGCCGGCTGCGCCGTTTGCGATCGTCGCGTGTCCGTCATGTAAAGGCCGCACCGTGCTGATCACGTGGAGAAGGGCTTCCCAGCGGGGTAAGTCATTTCTATCTCAATAATAATAACTTCAGGCGTTCAGAATCGATGAATTCATGGCTGAACTTGTGTTTAATTGGAAATGATGTTTGTCGATTTGGAAATAATCCCATGGGAAATAATGAAGTTATTCGATAATTGACAAAATTTATATAAATTTAGGACGATAACTATACTGACTTACTCCTTTCTGTCGCATGATCCGATTCCTTTGGAATGCAAGGCAGATTCAGGTGATAGTGCACAAAGGCGTCGAGATTGTGGCCGTGAAATCCACGGCGAATTTTGAACCGGGCGTCGCGAAAGTTTGCGAACTTGCCGCGCACGAGTTGCAGGGTGTCGAGTCGGCGGTTCGTTGCCGCGGCGGCGCCTGACCACGGGTTTCGGTCGTGCGTACCGTGATCCATCACACTGCCGGTCGCGACTCCGTGGTCATGGAGAGCGTACTGGTGCGCCTGCTGGGCGTCGTGTCCATTGCGTTGGGCGCGGCTGTCGCCTTGCTGCTGTTCAAGCCCGATGTCGAGCAACGCGCGCTGGAAAGCGCTGTCGTGATGTTCGACATGGCGCTCGCCATGCTGCTGTTGCCTCTCTTCGGCTCATACCGCGCGCAGCGCGGCCAATCGACTTGGTGGCCGCTCGTCGGCGTCGTATTGGGCTGGTTCGTGGTGCAGGCATGTGGCCTCGCCGTGATGTTTCTATTGCATTGGAGCGCTTCGGTTTCGCGCCTCTGGTGGCTCAGCTGGACCGCGTTGACCGCGCTTGGCCTCGTCGCGACGCATCTGTCGGTGCAGGCGGTGCTGGGCCGGCGTCGTCGCGTGGGACGGGATCTGCGCACGGTCGCGGTGGTCGGCGCGGGCGATCACTGCGATACCGTGCTGGCTCATATCGCGGCGTCGCCGAGAGCGGGTTTCCGCGCCGTTGCGACGCTCAACACGCTCGGCGACGGCAGGCAGCGCGGTGACGGTTTGCCGGCCTTCGTGCGTCTGCACGAATTTGCCGCCTGGGTGCGCCGCCAGCACGTCGACGAAGTCTGGCTCGCGCTGCGCTTCTCCGACGAAAGCACGCTGCTGCGCGTGCTCGCCGAATTCAGCGGCGACCTCGTCAACGTGCGCTTCATCCCCGACGTGAGCAGCCTTGTGATGTTCGACCGCAATGTGGTCGATCTGGTCGGCTCGCCGGCCATCAACCTGATGGCCTCGCCGATGACGACCTGTGCGTTGCTGCAGAAGGCGATTTTCGATCGGGTCTTTGCGTTCGTGATGCTGCTGGTGCTCGCACCGGTCATGGTGCCGATTGCGATCGCGGTCAAGGCGACCTCGAAAGGGCCGGTGTTCTTCACGCAGCGGCGCAAGGGCGCGAACGGTCGCGTGTTCCGCATCTACAAGTTCCGCTCGATGCGCGTGCATGAGGAGAATCCCGGCGAGGTCCGGCAGGCGACGCGCGGCGATTCGCGCATCACGCCGGTCGGCGCGTTTCTGCGTCGCACGAGCCTCGACGAATTGCCGCAATTTCTCAACGTGCTGCGCGGCGAAATGTCGGTGGTCGGTCCGCGTCCGCATGCGATCCAGCACGACGACCATTACCGCACGATCGTCGATGGCTATATCCATCGCTACCGGATCAAGCCGGGCATTACCGGCTGGGCACAAATCAACGGCTTTCGCGGCGAGACCGAGCAGGTCGAAAAGATGCAGGCCCGGGTCGAACATGATCTGTACTACTTGAAGAACTGGTCGTTCGGTCTCGACATGCGGATCATTCTCGCGACCGTCGTGAAGGGCATGCGGCATACGAATGCTTATTGATCCCTTCGCGATGATCAATCCGTCCCGCGTGGCGGGAGCTGGCGGCGCCGTGGGTGCGCTTGCCGAAGAATAGGTTGAATACGATGTCTGTTTCAGTTCTGGCGAGACCGGTGTGCCGGCTCGGTGTTGTGATGGTGTCGGCGTCGCTGCTATTGTCCGCGTGCGCGGTTGCGCCGGGTATGCGCATGGAGACGTCCAGCACGACGAATTCCGTCGATGCGTCGACTGTCGGCGCGCAAGGCGAGGCGAATCCAGCCGCGCAAGGCGAAGCGACTCAGGTCGTGCAGGACGGCATGAGCCCAGCCGCGCAAGGCGAGACGAAACTTGCCGTACAAAACGAAGCGGCTCTGCCCGCCGCGAGTGCGCCGCTCAGGACCGCCGATGCGACGCCCGGCACGCCGCCGATCGCGATCACGGAGGTCGATGCCATGCTGCTGGCACGCCTGCAGCAGGAACGGCGTCAGCAGCAGCTCGAACTGTCGCAACTGCTGTCGAGCACGCCGAAGGCCTACGCGATCGGCGCCGGCGACGTCCTGCAAATCGTCGTGTGGGATCACCCGGAGTTCGCGACGGCGCTTGGCTCGTCGCAAACGCCTGCCTCGCCGCGCCCGAGCGACCCGTCGCCGGGCTTCATTGTCGATCAGAGCGGCAATCTGACGTTCCCCTATGCGGGGACGCTGCACGTGGCCGGTCTGCGTGCCGAAGAAATCCAGCAACGCCTCGCGGGCGCGCTCGCGAAGTACTTCGTCAAGCCGCAGGTGACGGTGCGCGTCGCGTCCTATCGCGCGCATCAGGTGTACGTGGATGGCGAAGTACATAGCCCCGGCGCGCTGTCCGTCAACGATGTGCCAATGACGCTGTACGAAGCGATCGGCCGCGCTGGCGGTTTCAGCGACACCGCCGATCAGGGCGATCTCGTCCTCGTGCGCAACGGCATATCGCATCGTTTGAATCTGACGCGTCTGCTTTCGCAAGGTCTGAATCCGTCGCTGATCTTCCTGCAGCCGGGCGACTTTCTGCGCGTCGTCTCGCGCGACGAAAACAACGTGTACGTGATGGGCGAAGTGAACAAGCCGGCGGCGGCCATTCCGCGCCGCACCGGCCGCCTGACACTCGCCGACGCGCTTTCGCAGGCCGGCAGCATCAATTCGTCGACCGCCGACGCCGCGCAGATGTACGTGATTCGCGGCTCGCTGTCGGGCACCCCGCAAGTGTTCCATCTCGACGCACGCTCGCCGGTGGCGATGCTGCTCGCGAAAGACTTCGACCTGCAGGCCAACGACGTGGTCTATGTCGACGGCAACGGCCTCGTCCGCTTCAACCGCGTGCTGACCCTGCTGATGCCGCTCATTACCAGCGGTTTGACGGCCGGACTGGTCACGAAATGATCGCTCGCGTGCTGGTGGTATGCGTGGGCAACATCTGCCGCAGTCCGATGGCCGAGGCGCTGCTCGCGCAACGTCTCGGTGAGCTCACGGTCACGGTGGAGTCGGCCGGCATCGAGGCGCTGATCGGCGCGGCCGCGGATCCGCTCGCGCTCGATCTGATGCGGCAACGCGGTCTCGACATCGGCGCGCATCGCGCGCGGCAACTGACGGGCTGGATGGCCGAGGCGGCCGACCTCGTGCTCGTGATGGATCGCGCGCAGAAGCAGTACGTCGAACGCCGCTTCCCGTCGCTGGTGGGCCGCGTCTATCTGCTCGGCCCGTGCCAGGGAACGGCAGGTCCCGCCGCCGCGCGCTTCGAAATTCCCGATCCCTACCGCAAAGGCCTCGTGTCGTTCGAACAAAGCCTCGTGCTGATCGAGGCCGGGGTCGACGAGTGGAGCGCCCGCATTGCGGGCGTTGCCGCGCGTGCCGGTACTTCGGCTTTATCCACAGATTCTTCGTCGTCCTGAGTGCGTCGAAACAAACCGATGGTCTATGATGAAATCGCTGCAATCGCCTGAAAACGAGGCGCTCAAATCCGATGACGACGAGATCGATCTGGTCCGACTGATCGACATCTTCGTCGACTATCGATGGATCATCCTGAAGATCTTCGTCGCCTGCCTGGTGCTCGCGACCGCCTTCGCCTTCCTGTTTCCACCCCGCTACCAGGCCGATATTTCGATTCAGGTCGAAGACGGCAGCGGCATGGCATCGGCGCAGAGTCTGCTTGGCGACGTGTCGTCGCTGTTCGACTACAACTCGCCGACCTCGGCGGAGCAGCAGATCATGGCGTCGCGGCTGGTGGTGACGAGCGTCGTCGATGAACTGCGTAGCTATATCGTCGTGCGGCCGAGCCGCTTTCCGCTGCTGGGCGACTTCATTTCGCGCTTCAACGATACGCCCATGCGGCCGGGCATCCTGGGCATCGGCGGTTGGGCGTGGGGAACCGAGAGCGCCAACGTCGTGCAGTTCGACGTGCCGAAGCGCGTGGAAGGCGACAACTTCTCGCTGACCGTGTTGCCCGATCACCGTTATCGTCTCGCGGGCTGGGATCTCGATCATCCGGTCACCGGCAGGATCGGCGAGCAGGCCGTGTTCGAGACGGGCTATGGCCCGATCACCCTGCTCGTGAAGTCGATCGACGCGGCGCCCGGCACGAAATTCAAACTGGTCCGTAATTCGAGGCTCGATGCGATCACGGACATGCAGAAAGGGCTCGACATCGAGGAGAAGATCAAGTCTTCGGGCCTGCTCATCGCGACGCTGAAGGGGCTCGACCCGATCAGGGTACGCGACCAGCTGCAGGCGGTCGGCCGCTATTACGTGAAGCAGAACGTCGAGCGCAAGGCGGCCGAGGCGGCGCAATCGCTGGCGTTTCTCGACACGCAGATTCCGCAGCTGAAAAGCCAGCTCGAAGACGCCCAGGTGCGCTACACGAAGCTGCGCGACAAGCAGGGTTCGGTCGATCTTTCCGAGGAAGCCAAGCTCGCGCTCCAGCAGACCGCGGACGCGAAGACACGCATGCTCGAATTGCGTCAGAAGCGCGACGAACTGGCATCGCGCTTTACCAGTGCGCATCCGGAGGTGGTCGCGCTCGACGCGCAGATCGCGACGCTGCGCGTGCAGCAAGGCAGCTTCGACCAACAGATCAAGCGCTTGCCCGACATGCAGCAGGATGCCGTGCGCATGATGCTCGACGTCAAGGTCGATACCGATCTCTATACGGCGCTGCTCAATAACGTGCAGCAGCTGAGGCTGGTCAAGGCGGGCAAGACCGGCACCGTGCGCGTGGTCGATTCCGCGGTGGTTCCGGAAGACGTCGCGTTTCCGAACCGGCCGGTGACGATCGCCGCGGGCGCATTGCTCGGCCTGTTGCTCGGCATCGGCTTTGCGGTGACGCACAGCTTCCTGTTCGCGGGCATCTCGGAGGCGGAGGAAATCGAGCGGCAGGCCGGCTTGCACGTGTACGCGCTGATTCCCGAATCACGCCAGCAACAACTGATGGATCGCAGTGCCGGCGACGCCGCCGCCGGGCTGCGTCTGCTCGCGCTGGCGCAGCCCGGCGAAGCTGCGGTGGAAAGCCTGCGCAGTCTGCGCACGGCACTCCAGTTCGCGATGTCGAACGCGAGGAACAAGGTGATCCTGATGACGGGTACGACACCCGGCGTCGGCAAGTCCTTCGTCTCCGCCAATTTCGCGACCCTGCTCGCGAGCGGTGGCAAACGCGTGCTGCTGATCGACGCCGACCTCCGGCGCGGCTCGCTGAACCGGTATTTCGGCAAGCAGCGCGAGCGCGGACTCGCGGACTTCATCGTCGGTACGGTGTCGCGCGAGCAGGTGATCCAGCGCGACGTGGTGCCGAATCTCGACTTCGTTTCCACCGGCTCGTTGCCGCCGAATGCCGCGGAACTGCTGCTGCATGGCCGCGTGGCCGAGCTGCTCGAAGCGGCGTCGCGCGACTACGACGTGGTGCTGGTCGACTCGCCGCCGGTGCTGGCGGTGACCGATGCGGTGATGCTCTCGGAGCATTGCGCGACGGTGATGCTGGTCGCGCGTGCCGGCCTGACGCGCGCGGCCGATCTCGCGGAATGCGTGCGGCGACTCGCGCAGGCCGGGTGCACCGTCACCGGCGCGATTCTGAACGGCATCGATCCGAAGTCGGCGCTGCGTTCGTATGGCCGCAAGAACGGCACGTATCGATTCGTGCAGTACAGCTACGGCGAACCGTGCGGCGGTACGAGCAATTGCTGGCGTCAACTGATGGCGCGCGTTAGGCGGAGGCGATGATGCAAACCAGGGTGGCCGACACGGTCGACGCGGCCAGCGGGCCGCACGCGGCGAGCGAAGAACGGCGTGCGCTCAGGCCGCAGGTGCGCGTCGAGATACCGGCGCGGGTGCTGCGGATCGCGCTCGTCGTCGAAGCGGCGGGCGGCGGCGTCGCGGTGCATATCGCCGATCTGGTGCGCGGCTTGCGCAAGCTCGGCGACTTCGAGATTCATCTGATCGTGCCGCTGGGCAAGCGTTTTGATCACGTGATCATCGGCGAAGACGTGCTCGCGCAGTGCGATTCGGTTCAGCGTATCTCGATGCAGCGCTCGGTCGGTGCATCGGACGTTTTTGCCTTTGCGCAGCTGTTCCGGTCTTTGCAGCGGATCCAGCCGGATATCGTGCACAGTCATAGCTCGAAAGCGGGCGCACTGGCCCGGCTGTGTTTCGGGCCGTGGAAGCAGGTCTATACGCCGCATGCGGTCTATACGCTCAATCCTTATCTGTCGAATGCGCAAAAGCGTTTCTATGGACTGATCGAAGGTCTGCTCGGCCGCTTTCGCAGCGATCGCATCATCGCGGTATCGATCGACGAAGCGCAGCATTTGCAGCAGGCCTTGCATATCGGCGCGGCGCGCATCGCCACGATTTTCAACGGCGTGCCGACGCCGCGGCTGGTGCCGCGCGCGGATGCGCGGGCGGCGCTGGAGTTGCCGACCGACGCGGTGGTGGTCGGATTCGTCGGGCGGCTCGATTTTCAGAAGGGCGTCGATCGACTCGCGCGAGTCGCGCAAGCGCTGCTCGAGCGCGGCATTCGCGACGTCGTGTTCGCGGTGATGGGCCCGGGCGATTTCGTCGCCGCGGCAGCGCTGAATGATCGCAGCATGCCGGCCAACCTGCGCGTGCTCGGCCCGATTCCGGACGCGCGCCGCTATTTCTCCGCATTCGACGTGTTCGCGCTGCCGAGCCGTTACGAAGGCTTTCCCTATGTCGTTCTCGAAGCGATGTCGGCCGGCGTGCCGATCGTGTCGACACGCGTGTCCGGCGCGGCCGAGCTGATCGACGACGAAGAGATCGGCTACGTCGTGCCGAACGAAGACGACGTCACGCTGTTCGCGGACGCGCTCGAAGCGGTGGTGCGCGATGCCGGCTTGCGCAAGCGCTTGAGAGGCAACTGCGAGCGCACCGCCGAGCGCTTCTCCGCCACCGTGATGGTCGACAAGACCGCGCATCTCTACCGGCAACTGATCGAGGAGGTCTCCCGATGACGCAGCCCACCCACGTGGTGCTTCTGCATGCGTATAGCTCGAAGAACTCCGGCGACGGTCTGCTCGTCGATCTTTCCGTCGATCTGCTCAAGCGCGCGTTCGGCGACGCGACGAAGGTGTCGATCGTCGCCGCCGATCCCGGCTCATTTGCTCAGTATGACGATGTGATTGCCGCGCCGGTGCTCGCGAAGAGCGGTCTGGCGCGGGTGTGCGGCGCGGCTGGCGCGCTGCTGCCCGTCGAGCTGAATGGCGGATTGCGCGGACTGTCGCGGCTTATCGCCCAGGCAGACCTCGTGGTCGGCGTCGGCGGCGGCTATTTGCGGGCGCGTAACGCGACCGAGGCATTGAAGCTCGAAGCAGGGCATCTGCTGCAGATGCGCGTGGCGGTCCGCGCGGGCAAGCCGGCCGTTTATCTGCCGCAAAGCATCGGTCCCGCGATGCCGGCTGAACCGTTGCATTCGCATCTGGCGCGGATGCTCGGGTCGTTTGCCGCGGTGTTCGTACGCGACGATCGCTCGGCGGCATTTCTCGCGCGCAACGCCAATACCCGTCGCGCGCCCGATCTCGCGGTGCTCGATTTCGAGCGACGCAGCGCGCAGCTCATCGACGACGCGCGCAATGTCGACGCAAAGGTACGGCACGTGGCCTTCGTGCTACGCAAGGCGCCGAGCTGGACGGCACTACAGCGCCAGCGTTACGAAGCATCGACCCGCAAGCTGATTCGCCAGCTCGGCGAAACTTGCCGGATCAGCTTCGCGGTGCAAAGCACGGGTCGCGGCAACGACGATCTCGCGTATTACCGCAGCATCGGCATTCAGGACGAGCTGGTGCCGCTGAAGGAATTGCTCGCGACGGACCGGCCCGACGTGGTCGTGTCGGTGCGGCTGCATGGCGCGCTCGAATCGATTCTGAGCGGCGTGCCCGCGTATCACCTGAGCTACGAGCGCAAGGGCTTCGGCGCTTACGGAGACCTCGGTCTGAACGAGTGGGTAGCCAACGCGGCGGATTTCGACCCCGACCGGGCGATGGCCACGATACTCGCGGCCGATGCGATTCCGGCATTCTGGGCCAATACCGCGCGGGCCTGCGAGCGGATCCGCGCGAGCCGCGACGAGATCGTCGCCGCGCTGCGCGACGCTCGCGGCGTATAGCAGGGCGCGCTCATGCAACTGCTCGTTCGCCTCGGTTTTCGCATCGCGGCGCTGGCGCTGAAATTCGTTCTGACGATCATCGTCGCGCGTACGCTCGGCTTTTCGGCGGTCGCCGATTACGGGCTCGCGCTGGCGCTGTCGGTGGTGTCGTCGAAATTGCTCGGTCTCGGCTTCAGCACCGAAATCAACCGGCGTCTGAGCGCGGAGCATCCGCTGCGCGCGATTCACGACGCGCGTCGCCTGTTGCTGCTGTACGGCGTCGTCTACGTGGCGATCGCGATTGGGGTGGTGCTCGTGTATCACGCGGCGCTGTTCGATTCGTTCAGCCGGATCGCGCCGGGCATTCTGTGGGGCGTGATGCTGGTGGCCTTTTCGGAGCACGCGGGGCTCGAGACGACCTCGTACGTGTTTTCGCTGCATCGGCCGCGCGCGGGGGCCGTGCTGCTGTTTATCCGCACGGGCGGCTGGGCGGCCGTGGCGATCGTCGGTTTGCTCGCGGGCGTGGTTCGCTCTGTCGAGACGATCTTCGCACTGTGGTGCGGCACGAACGTGCTCGCATCGATCGCCGCGTACGCATGCATGTCGCGACGAAACCGTGAGTTGAAAGCGGAGCGCCATGTGGCGGTGGAGCAAAGCGACAGCGGTTTTCGCTCGGTGTGGATCGAAGGCTTGCCGTTCTTCTTTGCGGCGACCTTGCTTTCCGGTCTGCAATACGGCGAGCGTTTTCTGGCGAGTCAGGTGTTTTCCAGCTACGCGCTCGGGCGTTACGTGTTCGCGTGGTCGATTTCGAGTTCGATCCAGACCATTGCGTACGCGACGATCGTCGTGACGGCGGGGCCGCGTCTGGTTCGCGCGCTGAGCGCCGACGGGCGCGTTTTCGGCGCGACGTTGCGGCGTTCGCTGCTGGCCAGCATCGGCATTACGCTGCTCGCGGCCGTCGCGATTCTGCTGGTGCATCAACCGATCTTCCATCTCGCGCACGAGCCGTCCGGTCGCCTCGAACTCGGCATGCTGCTGATCCTGCTGGTGTCGTTCGTGCTCCGATCGATTTCCGATGTGTATTGGGCCGCCGCGATTGCGTTGCGCGTCGGCAAACGGGTGGCGCTCGCGATGTTCTGCGTGGCCGCCGCGTGCATGCCGCTCGAATGGGCGTTGATCAACCGGCTGGACGAGATCGGCGCGGCGCTCGCGCATCTGAGCGCGAGCGTCGGCATCGTCGCGATCCTCGCCGCTATCGTGGTGCGCAACACGATACGCACTCGCGCGGTGGCCACGAGCACGGTGCGCGACGAGGAGGCGATCGGTGCTTCGTAAAACGTTGATTGGGATGCTGAACGCCGGTCCGGGCCTGAGCAAGGGGGCGGTGCGCCTGTTCGCGAGTCTCGCGGTTTTCCTGTACACGGTGCTGTACTGGAAGGCCAGCACCTTTCTGCCGGAGTTCGTGTTTCGCGACTCCGACAAGATCCAGTCGCAGGTCGGCGGTTCGAGCACGTATCAGGACACCTCGTTCGACGCCGTCGCGAAGTTTTATGCGTCGCTCGGCGATACCGGCAGCAAGCTGTTCGTGCTCGCCATCGGCATCGCGTTCATCTGGATGATGATCGGCTTGTCGAAGCGCTTCGGCAGTCTGCTCGTGAATGCCGTGCTGCTTGCGCCGTGCCTGTTCTTCAATCTGTTCGTCGCGAGCAAGGACACGCTGGTCGTGCTGATGTCGATCGCGCTCGTGGTGATCGCGCGAAAACGCAACGCGTGGTACGTCGCGATTGCGGCGATAGCGTTCTATGCCGGCTACGCGGCCACAGTGCGGATTTACTTCGCGCTGATTCTGGCGATCGCGGCGGGCGCGTGGTTCTATCGGACCGGCTCGTTGCGGCGCAAGGTCGTGCTGCTCGTCGCGATACTGCTGGTGCTCGTCGTTCTGCCGGACAAGGGCTATCTCGCGTTGATGCATCCGCGCGACATGGCCGTCGATTATCTGGTGGCGGGCTCGCCGTACGGTGCGCGCACGAGCTTCTACAACCTGGTCGAACCGGCATCGTTCTGGGCGTTCTGCGCCGATTACGTGTACGCGGTGCTGAAGCTCAATGTGCCGGTGCTGTTTTTTCCGGGGCCCAAGGAGTTCGTGATGCTCGCGCTCGTCTGGGTCATGCTGGGCTCCGTGTTCTGCCAACTGCCGGATCGGGCGACGCTGGCGAATGTCCGCGCGACCTCCGTCAATCTGCTCGCCTGCCTGGTGATCGGGCACATCGCTGTGTCGATGCTGTTCGAACCGGATCTCGGCAGCTATGTCCGACATCTGTCGAGCGTCGCGCTGTTTTGCGCGTGGCGACTCAGCTATCTCGCGGCACGCTCGGGCAGTGCATCGTCACCTGCCATGGCGCGGCGCTTGCCGACCGAATTGCATGTTCATCCGAAGCCATAAATCCCTATGAATGCATTTCCGAAGCGACTGAAAAAAAGCCTCGTTGCCGCAGCGATGTTTTGTGCGATCGGCGCCGCTCACGCGCAGGAATTCCAGCAATGGACGGCCGATAGCGGATCGGCGAGGATCGGCACGCAGGTCAAGGTCGAGCGCTTCGATAGCGAGTCGGCGACGCGCATCAAGGTGGCGGGATTCAGCTTCGTCCGGTTCGGCGTGTGGGTCGACGCGATGCAGTCCGCGAACTACCGCGCGCAGGTCGCCCATGCATTCACGACGGCCCGCTCCGCGGGCTTGCCGGTTCTGCTGACCGTGCGTTCGACACGACCGCTGTCGGATCACGCAGCCCATGCCGCCGCCGATGATGCAACGTTGCGCAGCGCCGCGGATCAACTGGTCCGGACCGTGAACGAACTGACCCGCGCGTACGGCTCGGATATGCTCGCGCTCGAACTCTGGAATGAACCTGATCTGTCGACCTATTGGCCGACGGGCCAGGTCGAGAAGACGTTTCCGGTTTATATGAACGCCGTCTGCGCGGGACTCAAGGCGAATCACGCAGCGGTGCCGGTCATCGGGTTCGGCTTCTCCAGGGCACCCGTCGCGGGGACACTACCGGACAAGCTGTTGCGCAGCGTGCAGCCGAATTCGACCCATTGCCTCGACGCCGTGTCGTACCACGCGTATGGAATGAGCGCGCAGCAGATTCAGCAGGCTGCCCGCTACATCCGCGCGCAATACGGCCTGCCTGCGTTGATCACGGAGTGGGGCGTGTCGTCGGGAAGCCGCGCGGGTGTCGATGGACAGGCCGAGCGTACCGGCGCGTTTCTGGCGAAGCGCAATTCGATCGAGACGCCGCTGATCTCGATCTACGAATGGCAGGACACGACGAGTGCGAAGAATGCCCGCGAGCGCAACTTCGGTCTTGTCGATGGAGCCGGCACGGCGAAGCGTGCGCTCGACGCGGCATCGACGGCATTGCAGGGGCGCTGATCGAGTCCTAGCGCGGCGGCCGCGATCTGCCGGATTCGCCGATGCGTGCGGTCAGCTTGCAGACCAGCGCGACGCAGAGCATCAGCACCACCAGGATTTCGCCGGCTACGAAAGCGAACGCGGTCGCTATGTTGCGCATGATCCGTTTCATCTGGAATCCCAACGATTATCCGCGCCGCACCAACAGGAAGCTCACGCCGATCGCTGCCAGAAAGCCGCCGCAGCAGCGATTGAAATAGCGGCGGACCTTCGCGCGCACGAGCCACTTGCCGAGATACATGCCGGCCCACGAATACAGCGCAATCGCGACCCATTCGAGAATCAGAAAGCTCGCGCCGAGTGCCGCGAATTGCGGCAGGATCGGCCGCGCGACGTCGACGAATTGCGGCAGGAACGCGGTGAACACCAGAATCGCTTTCGGGTTGCCGGCGGCCACGAAAAATTCCTGACGCGCGAGGCGCATAAGCGCGGCGTCCTGCGCTTGCCCTTGCGACGTGTCGATGGTCGGCGCGTCGCTGCGCCACAACTGGATGGCCAGCCAGATCAGATAGGCGGCGCCGGCGACCTTGATCGTGAGAAAGACCCACTCCGAGGCGTGCAGCACGACGGCGAGACCGGTGGCGGCGAGCGCGAGCATCAGCGCGAACGCCAGCAGCCGGCCAGTCCCGCCGATGAATGCCTTGACGAAGCCGTGACGCGCGGCCACGTTGATCGACAGCAGGTTGTTGGGCCCGGGCGCGAGATTGATGGCGAAACAGGCGGGCAAAAAGAACAGCCAGGCGGCAAGGGACATGACGGCTCGCACTCTGAACGGGAGATGACGGGGCGGCGCGCGGCGGATCGCGCGCGGCGATTAGCCGGATTGTAGCGAACTCGCGCCGCGTGCCGGCGCTCGCGCGTTCAGTTCACTGCCTTGATGAAGCCGGGGTCGCCGATCAGGGTGTCGACGTTTGCCTTGACCGTGTCTTCGATGGCGATCGTGCTGCTGGTGAATTTCGGTGACTTCTGCTTCACGGTGCGGGTGGTCGAGAACATCACCTTGCGCGTCGCGGCATCGGTGACCACGTAGCGCATCTTCAGTATCCACAGCGCGGGCGAGCGCGTGTCGTCCACCGTAAACGTTTCGATACTGCCGCTGAGTACACGCCGGTTGTCGTCGAGCCGGAAGCCGGCTACCCGCAGGCTGGTCGCGACGCTGTTGCGCACGATCTGGTTGATGTCGTCCTTCATCACGATGCCGGTCATCGCGGTGTTCTCGATACGGTTCGGCGAAACATGGCCGTCGCGCGCGGGCAGATAGACGAATTCGCGCGCGGAGGCCACGCTGAGCGAACCGGTGCCGTGGGTCTTCGCGTGCGGCGCGGCGGCGCTGCTGTTCAGGCCAAACCAGGACCACGAGCAGGCGGACAACAGCAGCGGCAGCGCCACGGCGCCGCAGCCTCTGAGCACGAGAGATCTCAACGGCGAGCGTGCGGCGGCCATGCGAAAGAAAGCGGCGGTCGAGGTCAGAGGAGTTGCCCTTTTAATGGAGTTGTCCTGAGGAACAGCATGTTAGCAGCGATCCGGGCCGGTCCACTTCGAACCGCACTTGCTCCCCTCCGCGCTTCGGACGATGGGCTGCGCGTTGGCGCGCATCGTGCCGGCTGGGCGGTCCATCATAGCTGGCTGGCTTGACGGCCGATATCAGCAGTACTCCCAAAACGGCCGCCGCAAAGCTTGCATGATCCGCGCGGGTGCATCAGTTTGATCGCCGCGCATGAGAGCAATGTGAAAACGGGTTAGATGCATCGCGCCCATGTATTGGGGCGTTTTTTTGCCGGAGTTTCGCGGTGCAACGCGAGAACGAGAGCCGCTAAAAAGCGGTGCGGCCATCAGAAGAAGCCCGCTTTTCCCTGCGTCATATCGGTGAGCGTGCGTTTCGCGGCATCGAGCGCGGTGGCGGGCAGGCGCATCGTCATCTTCACCAGCATGCCGTGGGCGCTGTCCACCAGCACGTAGCCTTCGGCATCCACCCAGCGGCGTACTCTGGCTTCGTCGGCATAACCGACTTCGACGCCCAGCGAAACCTGCGCGATCCGCTCGACGCGTGGCGCGTCGAGCAGCGCCGACGCGATCGCATCGGTGTAGGCGCGCACGAGGCCGCCCGCACCGAGCTTCACGCCGCCGTAGTAGCGCACCACGGCCGCGAGCACGCCGTCCAGATCGTGATGGCGCAGCACTTCGAGAATCGGGCGGCCCGCGGTGCCAGACGGCTCGCCATCGTCGGACATGCCGGATTGGCCGCCCGCGAGCAGCGCCCAGCAGACGTGCGTCGCGCCCGGATGTTCAGTGCGCAGACGCTGCAATTCGAGCATCGCGGCGTCGCGATCGGCGACCGGAATCGCGTGCGCGATGAAGCGGCTTTTGCGGATCTCGAGTTCGGAAGAGACGGGGGTGGAAAGGGTGTGACTCACGTTCGTGTTGGTCGCTCGATGCGGAAAATCAGTGGGTTAGTTCGTATCTGTGCAGCTTGTCGGCTAAACAATTATTCATGCGAGCAGGCCGCCGGCTGCAGCAGTTGTCGGCGCGCGCTGTCGAAGTGCGCGCACTCCGCTTTGAGCCATGCCGAGAAAATGGCGACCCGGCGATCGTCCGGGCGACGCGAGAGCATGACATATCGGGCCGGCGCGATCACCTGTTTGCCGAACACATCGACGAGCCGTCCGCTCTTCAGTTCGTTGTACACCAGTGCGCCGCGGCCCATCGCGACGCCCTGGTGATTGAGGGCGGCGCTGATCGCGAGGCTCGACAGATTGAATTGCGGGCCTTCCAGACCGGCCAGCCATGCCGGCTTGTGCGCTTCGAGCCAGGTGCGCCATTCAACGAACGACGACGCGCCGATCCACGGTGTCGCATCGTGGAGCAGCACGACGCCGTCGAGCGACACGCCCGCCGCGAAATCCGGATGCGCGGCGAGATATTCGGGCGTGGCAACCGCGAGCAGATACTCGTCGAGCAGAACCTCGGTGTGGAGATGCGTGTATTCGACGGGATCGTAGCGCACGGCGACGTCGATATCGAACGCTTCCATTGCCTGTTCGTCGAGCGTCTGGAATTCGGCTTCGAGGCGCACGGCAACCTCCGGCTGCTGACGATGAAATTCGGTCAGGCGCGGCATCAGCCATTGCAGCGCGAACGACGGCAGGCAGCTCAGATGAAGCGGCGTGTCCGTGGGCGCGAGACGGCGCAGTGTGGTGTCGATGTCGGCGAACGCCCGCGTCGTCGAATCGAACAGGATCTTGCCCTTCGCGGTCAGCACGAGTCCGCGCGACTGCCGCAGGAACAGCGGGTAGCCCAGTCTGGATTCGAGATTGCGGATCTGCTGGCTGACGGCGCTTTGCGTCAGATTTAGCGACTGGGCCGCCTTGGTAAAGCTGAGCAGACGTGCCGCGGCCTCGAAGCACCGCAAGCTGCCGAGAATCAGCGAATCGAGCATGAAGGATTAGCCTGGCTAATGGATGGATAAGAACGTCGCGCTATTTTGATCGACGACGATTCCTTACTATCGCACACAGATAGAGGAAACAGAGGAATCTTGTCAAAATGCCGAACTCGCTGCAATCCGCCGAACTATTAGCCGAATTAAAGGCAAAAGAGCCGCTTCTGTGGCTCAATCCGAAGCTGGGCTGGGCGTTGCCGGCGGGGGCGCCGTCGGCTGCCGAACTCGCCGAAGGTGCCGCGCGGCTGCAACGCTGCGAACCGCTGATGGCGATGCTGTTCGCCGAATTGTCGGGCACCGGCGGCCGGATCGAATCCGATCTCGTCGCCGCGGACGCCTTGCAGGCAGAGGTCGATCCACTCCGGCAGCAAGGCGCGTGGTATCTGAAGCGCGACGATGCGCTGGCGGTAGCCGGCTCGATCAAGGCGCGCGGCGGTTTTCACGAGGTGCTGTCGCTGGCCGAGTCGATCGCGCTCGAAGCCGGCTTGCTGACGCCCGACGGCGATCGCCGGCTGCTCGCGTCGGCGTGCGCCCGCGAGCTCTTCGCGACGCATACCGTCGCGGTTGGCAGCACCGGCAATCTGGGTCTCAGCATTGGCGTGCTGTCGGCCGCGCTCGGCTTCGATGCCGTCGTCCACATGTCCACCGATGCGAAAGCGTGGAAGAAAGACCGCCTGCGCGCGCGCGGCGTGCGCGTGATCGAACACGAGGGGGATTACGCGAGTGCGGTCGCCGCCGGACGCACACAGGCGCTGACGACGCCACGGTGTCATTTCGTCGACGACGAACACTCGCGGGCGCTGTTCGTCGGCTATGCGGCCGGTGCGCGTTACCTCGCGCAGCAACTCGAGCGTGCCGGCAGAAAGGTCGACGCGGCGCATCCCCTTTTCGTCTATCTGCCGTGCGGCGTGGGCGGCGCGCCAGGCGGGCTGACCTATGGCCTCAAATCGTTGTTCGGAGCGCATGTCCATTGCTTCTTCGCCGAGCCGGTCGCGTCTGCCTGCATGCTGTTGCAACTGGCCTCGGGTTCCGACCAGCCGCTATCCGTCTACGACATCGGCCTCGATAACCGGACCGAGGCCGATGGGCTCGCGGTGGGGCAGGCGTCGCCGTTCGTGAGTCCGCTGATGGCGTCGCAACTCTCGGGCGTGTTCACGGTTCGCGACGAGCAGCTGTATCTCGATCTTCTCAGGGTTAAGCAAACGATGGGGATCGAGCTCGAGCCGTCCGCGGCGGCGGGCGTCGGCGGTCCCGAATGGCTGACCGGGTCGTCTGGGGGGCGCGCTTATTTGCGCGCGCACGAGATCGATCCGGCGAACGCCACGCACGTCATCTGGACGACCGGCGGTTCGCTCGTGCCGCCCGAAGAGCATCTGCGCTTTCAGACACGCGCGCTGGAGTTGCGCGAAACACGGAGCGGAGAAATCGCGCCGGCCAAAGCCTGACGACAGGCGCGCCGATATCGGTTCCCGCAGTCATGTCCGCGCAATGCCGGCGACTGCTTGCGGCAAAAAACAGCCGCTATGAGCGGACTCTACTGGCGCGCATGTTTTACGCAAGACGACCTGTCCAAAGGCCGGATACGCGCAAAACGCCCGCGCAAATCGCATTCCGCACCTTCGTCTACAATGACCCGCTGAACGCGCGTGTACGACCGCATTGGCGGCATCGATCCAGCGCGTCATAAGGAGACGACATGCTTGACCTATCCACATTGGGGACTTTCGTTGCCGTCGTGTTCGGGCTGTTTCTGATCCCGGGTCCGGCCGTGCTGCTGGTGCTGACGCGCACGATGCAAGGCGGTCGCAAAACCGGCATTCTCACTGGCCTCGGCATCGCGGCCGGCGATTTCATCCATACCCTGGGCGCGGCGGTCGGACTTTCCGCACTGCTGATGACGTCCGCGCTGGCCTTCAACGCGGTGAAATTCATCGGTGCCGCATATCTCGTCTATCTGGGCATTCGCGCGTTGCGCGCGAAGCAGACGAGTGCGGATCTGCCGAGCGTCGCGCCGGTGTCGGGTTCGAAGGCCTTCTTTCAGGCGATTCCCGCCGAAGTGCTGAATCCGAAGACCGCGCTGTTTTTCCTCGCATTTCTGCCGCAATTCGTGCGCCCCGACCATGGCTCGACGTTTCTGCAATTCGCGGCGCTCGGGCTGATTTTCGTCGGCATGAGCGCGCTTTACACAACGCTGCTGGTGCTGACGATGCGCCCGCTCGGCAAGCTCGTGAAGCGTCTGACGTGGCTGACGCGCTGGCAGAACAAGCTCATCGGCGTATTGTTCATTTCGCTCGGCCTGCGGGTGGCCGTGCAGACGCGCTGAGTCGTCGAAGCGGGGAGCGGGCGTGTCTGTCGCCGGCTCTCGCCGCTATGCAATTCGAGCCGCGTCGAGCGTTACCGTTGAATCTCCGGAATGGGGGCAAGACCGTCTGCTCGTCGCGCGTGAGTTACCAGCGGTGTAATTCGGTGAGCGGGGAGGGAATGAGAATCATACCGTCCGTCTTTTCGACGGGATGTCACGGCACGGATGGGGCGGGAGAAGCAGGAAAACGCAGGAAAAAGCGCGACAGCGGAAGACGTGGCCTCAGGCCAGCGCAAGCAGGATCAGCGACGAAACGACGATGATGAAAAGACAGGTCGCGGTGAGCATGTCGTACGGATAATTCATGGCGTAGCTGTCAAACCGGTGAGGCGGAAAGGGCCATCATAGGCAGAAGCGCTTGATGCGATTGTTAAGCATTGCAAGATAGCGCTGCACCGACACCAACGGACATGCGTGAATACCAGCCTGCGAGCGGCCTCACACCTCGCACCCGATTCGGAGACGGCCATGAATGACGACGCACTTCCCCCTGCGCGCGCAATCGAGTTCTGGTTCGATTTCGGCAGCAACTACAGCTATCTGAGCATGATGCGCATCGAAGCGTTGGCAACGGCGCGCAACGTGCGGATCGTCTGGCGTCCGTTTCTGCTGGGGCCGGTGTTTCGTCAACTCGGGTTCGAGAACTCGCCGTTCGTATTGCAGAAGGAAAAAGGCGCGTACGTGTGGAAGGATATGGAGCGCCAATGCCGCAAATACGGCGTTGCGCTCACGCGGCCGAGCACGTTTCCGCGCGCGGCGCTGCTTGCGTTGCGCGTCGCGTTGTACGGGGCGAACGAGCCGTGGATCGGCGCTTATTGCCGCAAGATCATGCAACTGAATTTCGCCGACGATCGCGAGATCGGTTTGCCCGAAGTCGTCAGCGAAGCGCTCGGCTCGCTCGATCTACCCGCGCAGCATATTATCGAGACCGCGCAGAGCGATGCGAACAAGCTGCATTTGCGCGAGCAGACCGAAGCGGCCATCAGACGAGGAATATTCGGTGCGCCGACGTTTTTCGTCGGCGATGAGATGTTCTGGGGTAACGACAGGCTGGACGATGCGTTGGACTACTGCGAGGCGATGTCACGGCGCGATCGATGAAGCAATTGATGCCGCGATTGATGCCGTGATTAACGTGGCATAGGCGAGGCACGAAGAAGCCCGAATAAAAGGCCGCGATAAAAAAGCCGCGCGGATCGCGCGCGGCGGTTGTCCCGCTCAGTCGGCCGACTGGCAGAAGCGGCGGCCCGGCACGTGAGAGGCCATGGCCTGAGCAATTTCGAGTGGGGTACTTTCGGCGGGAACGACGCGGCGGCTCGATTCGGGCGTGTGCTTCATCGTCCATTCGACGAGCCGGTAAGAGCGGCCCCAGGGCGGTTGCAGCGGATCGGAGACCTTGCAGGAATGAATCTGGCGAACCCATTCATGGCCGGGCATCGTACGCAGGTGTTCGAATACCATCTCTTCAACCATGATTTGCCTCCTTCTTCTTCTCGGGCGCGTGACCCGCTTCCGGCGCGTTTTTGACATCCCCCTCAAGAAAAAGCGCCGCCGATGTTCTGGCGGCTCAACAGGGGATGAGCCACATAGTTGCAGGGAACAATTAAGCGAAACTTAAGAAGCGCCATGATTGCGCAAACGGATGTCAATACGTGTAAGCGAGTGCAAGCGAATGCAAGCGCGAGCGCCGACAGGCGCGTGCACGGGTCGGTCCGGGCATCGGTAGAGTTGTTGGGAGTCGTGGCCGTGCGTGCAATCCGCGTGTTACGTCTTTGCCTTGTCTCCACGCGTTACATTCTCGCCGTCCACCCAGCCGCTCATCCCCTCAAACTCCCGCCGCATCCGGCGGCACCCCCAGCAACTGCAACGCGCCGCCCATCACGCCGCTGAACACCGGTCCCGCGACCGTGCCGCCATAGAACGCCTTGCCGGCCGGGTCGTCGATCATCACGGCGACGATCAGGCGCGGATCGCTCATCGGCGCCATGCCGACGAACAGCGCGCGATAGCGGTTCTTTGCGTAGGTCGCGCCGATCTGCTTGCGCGCGGTGCCGGTCTTGCCGCCGACCCGATAACCTTCCACCGCCGCCGCGCGTCCCGTGCCGCCCGTGCCGGTGGCCATCTCCAGCATGTTGCGGATCGCGCGCGCGGTCGCGGGTCGAGTGACCGGCTCGCTGCGCGCGCTCAAGTCCGTGGTGTCGTCGTCGAGCGGGGTGCGCAGCAGGCTTACGCGCTGCATCGCGCCGTCGCCCGCATAGGCGGTGTAGACCTGCGCGATCTGCAGCAGCGACACCGACAAGCCGTAGCCGTACGCCATCGTCGCCTGTTCGATCGGACGCCAGCGCTTGTACGGCCGCACCTTGCCGGCGGCTACGCCGGGGAAGGTCAGCTCGGGCTTGGTGCCGAGTCCGTATTGCTGATACTTGGTCCAGATCGTTTCGGCCGGGAGGTTCAGCGCGAGCTTGGCGAGCGCGATGTTGCTCGACTTCTGCACGGCTTCCGCGACCGTCATCGCACCGTGGTTCGAGGTGTCGTGAATCACGGCCGGGCCGATCCGATACCAGCCGGGCGCGGTATCGATGATGCTCTGCGGCCGCACCTTGCCTTCGTCGATCGACAGCGCGACGACGAGCGGCTTGATCGTCGACCCGGGCTCGAACGTGTCGATCACCGCGCGATTGCGCAATTGCCGCCCGCTCAGGCGCGTGCGGTTGTTCGGATCGAAGCTCGGATAGTTGGCGAGCGCGAGAATCTCGCCGTTGCGCGCATCGAGCACGACCACGCTGCCGGCCTCCGCGCGATGCTGTGCGATCGCGGTTTTGAGCTGCGCGTACGCGAGTTGCTGGATGCGGCGGTCGATGGTCAGCTGGATCGTATCGCCGTTGCGCGCGGGCACGAGTGGGCGCGTTTCCGAGACCACCCGGCCGAGCCGGTCGCGGATCACTTCGCGCTGGCCCGGCACGCCCAGCAACTGCTCGTTGGCGGCGAGTTCGATGCCTTCCTGGCCGTTGTCCTCGATGTCGGTGAAGCCGACCACGTGCGCGGCCGATTCGCCTTCCGGATAAAAGCGCTTCGAATCGGCGATCTGCGTGATGCCGGTCAGGCCGAGGCGCGACAGTTGCGCGGCGGTGTCGGCGTCGACCTGGCGCTTGAGCAGCACGAAGCTGCGCTCGCCGCTCAGGCGCCGGCGCAACTCCGCGGGCGGCAGATCGAGCAGCTTCGCGAGCGGCGCGATCGTGCTGTCTTCGACCAGCTTCGGCGTTGCCCAGATTTCGTAGGTCGCGAGACTGACCGCCAGCATGGAACCGTTGCGATCGACGATCCGCCCGCGCGTCGCGTCGAGTTCGAGGACGCGCTGATAGCGCTTCTGCCCCTGGTCGACATAGAAGTCCTGATTGACGATCTGCACCCAGAACGCGCGCGCCGCGAGCGCGGCGAACGCGGCGAACACGACCAGCACGATGAATTTCGAGCGCCACGCGGGTAGACGCGCGGCGAGCAGCGGATTCTTCGCGGCTGGGGCGTACGGATCGTGCGATGGCGTTTTTTTCTGGCGGATCATGGGCGCGGCTGGCGGACGTGGTGACGTGGTGGACGTGACGGGACACGGTTCTCGCCCGACCGGGGCCGCTGTGGCGGCGAAGGCGCGGCGGCCCGGCCGAACGGCAGTGGCCGCGTGCGCGGGCCGGATGCGTTGGGCAGGCCGGCGAGCCGGCGGACAGCGAGGACCGTTGCCGGCTAATTGTAAATAAAACGTAATACAAACGCGAGGATTGTGAAAGAACTGTGGTTTGAGGTGCCGCAAGGCGCAGCGAATAGCCAACAAAATACCTAATAAAAAGCCGCGCGGATTTGCAAAATCCGCGCGGCTGGCTCGTCCGATTGATGCGTCGACTCCGACGCGGCGTGTTGAAGAGGCGCTCCCAGCCTGTGGAGCGCCTTCTTTTTTACGTATGCCGGGTTTGTGTACGGCTCAGCGCAGCCATCGAAACGGTTCGCTCGGGTAATGGAGCGGGGTATCGAACAGGTCAATCGAGCGGCCGGCGAAAGTTCGGAAGTCGAAGCGTGCGGAATTATTGCGGCGAGTAAAAAAGGGGAATGTGCATTTCGCTTATCCCGAATAACAAGGATATGCGAAAACGATTATATGCAAAAACAATAGCGTGGAGAATTGTCAAGATTTTAAGGAGATGCGTATTTTAACTATTACTATATGTCCATCTATTCGAGGGCATATCATCATGCAGTGGAACAAAACAGAAGCAGTTCGCTATCTTCAGGCACACGCTCGCCTTTCAAGTGACTCAAAATGTGCGACCTATGTGCGAATGGCAATCGAGCACGGCGGCATCAGACTGATGCGGACCAGGGCGGCGCAAGACTACGGAACATCGTTGATTTACGCCGGGTTTTACGAGGTTTCAGGCTCCGATATACAGGCGGGCGACGTAGTGATTATTCAGGCAACCCCCAATCATGGTTTTGGCCATATGGCAATGTACGACGGCCAAATCTGGATTTCCGATTTCAGGCAGTTACACGGTTTCTATCCGGGTCGGGACTATCGTAATGCACGACCGCCCTACAAAATCTATCGTCATGACTAGGCGCATATGAGCCGTCCAAATTTTGTCACTTTCTTCTCTATCATCACTGCTTTGCTGATCGTAATGTTCGCGCCGTTATCGGTTGCGAATTCGGCGGACAGACATGCTACGCCCGAAGCAACAGCAAAGGATTTTTACGGTTGGTATATCAAACGCAATATCGGAATCGACAATTTTCCACTTTTGGAAAATCAGATATACCAATACGTCTCGAAAAAGACCGTCGATAGATTGCGAAGGGAATACAGTCACAACGACTTTGCCGAAGACGCCGATTACTTCACCAACGTGCAAGACTACGCAGACGACGACTGGCTGCCACAAAATATCGTTGCGCGTCCTGCCCTGTTCGTCGATGGTCTCGCGATTGTTGCGGTCACATTCGGCTCACGGGAGAAGAAGACGAACATCGCGTTTTTGCGCAAGTTCGATGGCGTCTGGAAAATCACCAAGGTCGTGAACACCCTCGACTATCAGTAACCAATACCTGATGGCATGGGGGAATGCCCCCTGTTGTTCGCCTCGCCCGATTGACGGGCGAGGCTTGTTTCCTACCTACACCGAGCGCGCATAAGGCTCAGCGCACCCTCAAGCCGGCAACGCGAAACTCGCAATCGCGTCGCGCAACACCCCGACCTGGTCCTTCAGCGAATGCGCGGCCGCCGCGGCTTCCTCGACCAGCGCCGCGTTCTGCTGCGTGACCTGATCCATTTCGCCGACCGCGCGATTGACCTGCTCGATGCCGGCGCTCTGTTCGCGCGACGCGTGGCTGATCTCCTCGAGAATTTCGTTCACACGCCGCACCGACTGCACGATCTCGCCCATCGTCGCGCCCGCGTTGGCGACCAGCGAGGCGCCGGTCTCGACGGTATCGGTGGAGGTTTCGATCAGCGCCTTGATTTCCTTGGCCGCCGTCGCCGAGCGCTGCGCGAGGCTACGCACCTCGGCGGCGACCACCGCGAAGCCACGTCCCTGTTCGCCCGCGCGGGCCGCCTCGACGGCCGCGTTGAGCGCGAGGATGTTGGTCTGGAACGCAATGCCATCGATCACGCCGATGATGTCGCCGATCTGCCGCGAGCTTGCGGTGATCTCGCCCATCGTGCGCACCACGTCGTCGACTACGCGGCTGCCGCGCGTCGCGACGTTCGCGGCGTCGTGCGCGAGTTGCGCGGCCTGCGTCGCGCTGTCGGCGTTCTGCTTCACGTTGACCGTCATCTGGTCCATGCTCGACGCGGTTTGCACGAGCGCCGCCGCCTGCTCCTCGGTGCGTTGCGACAGGTCGGTATTGCCGGCGGCGATTTCGCTCGCGCCGACGTTGATGTTCTCGGTGCCCTGGCGCACCCGCGAGACCGTGTCGACGAGCCCCGCCTGCATCGTGCGTAGCGCATGCAGCAGGCTGCTGGTGTCGTGCGGCGCGAGGTGCACGTGCGCCGCCAGATTGCCTTGCGCCATCACGCGCGCATGTTCGACGGCCACTTCGAGATCGCCACCGAGCGAGCGGCGGATGCTGCGCAGCACGAGCAGCATCACGACCGTGGCGAGCGCGCCGAGCGCGACCGTGATCGCGAGCCAGCGCAGCAGGTTGCGATAGAACGCGCTCTGCACGTCGTCCATGTACATGCCGGTGACGAGATACCAGTCCCACGGCGCGAAGCGCATCGAGTAGCTGGTTTTCGCGACCGGCTTTTCGCTGCCCGGTTTCGCCCACAGATAATCGACGAAGCCGCCGCCGTCGTGATTGCCCGCGTTGACGATATCGACGAACAGGTGATTGCCGTCCGGGTCGGTGAATTGCGCGAGGTTCTTGCCGATCATCTCGGTCTTGAACGGATGCATCAGCATGACCGGCTGCGAGTCGTTGATCGAGATGTAGCCGTCCTTGCCGTAGCGCATCGCGGCGAGCGTCGCGAGCGCCTGTTTTTTCGCGTCTTCTTCGGAGAGCGCGTGCTGTTGCGCGAGCGCGTAATAGCGTCCGACGACGTGATTTGCCTGGTCGATCAGCGAGCGCAGCTGTTCGCGGCGGTCCGAGATCATCGACGTGCGGTTTTGCCACGCGCCGAAGCCGCCGATCAGGATCAGGCCGGCCCACAACACGGCGATCATCGAGGCCAGTTTTCGGTTCAGAGTCATAGCGATAGGAATGGCTTTTAGCCACGGGTCCAGGGGGATTGCGGACGGATTGCCGCTCACTGTGTTAACGGCGCGTCGCGGTATGAATACAGGCAGGGGAAACCCGTTGTTTTATGCGTCTATTCGTCTGATTAATAAGCGATTTATCGGCTGTTTTATAAGGCGCGCGAGAAGGCGCGAAAGCGGCTGATCAAAAGGCTTTTCCGATTCGGATCTCGAAATTGCGGATGAGCCGGCGAGATTGCCGCTAAAACCGGATGATTAAAAAAATGTGGATGGCGATAAGCGGTAAAAACGCTGAATAAAAAGCCGGTCGCTGAAACCCCCGGCGCCATCCCCGGCGCTATCCCCGTCCGGCAAGGCTCGCATCAAGATCCCACAAAACGCCAACTAAAACGCCAACCCAATGCCAACCCCTCCGCCCACTCGGCTCCCGGCCCATGCGCCATCCCGATAAATGACAATCAATGCAAAAAACGACACATTTTTCCACTTAAGCGCAACTCTCAAAAACCGCCGGCCGTTTCAACGGCTTGTCATAAAGAATTCCGCTATAGTCGCCCTTTTCCCGTCGCAGCCGGGCACAGAAAAACGCCAATAAGCCCGCCACCAGGAGTAGCGAAAAAGATGAATGCACGCGAACCCGCCTTCGTTTCCCAATCCCGTAGCGCACGTCTGCGCCAGATGCTCGTCAGCAACGAACTCGAATTCATGATGGAAGCGCACAACGGCCTGTCCGCGCGGATCGTGCGCGAAGCCGGCTTCAAGGCGATCTGGGGCTCGGGCCTCGCGATCTCCGCGCAATTCGGCGTGCGCGACAACAACGAGGCGAGCTGGACCCAGGTGGTCGACACGCTCGAATTCATGGCCGACGCGAGCGATCTGCCGATCCTGCTCGACGGCGACACCGGTTACGGCAACTTCAACAACGTGCGCCGCCTCGTGCGCAAGCTCGAACAGCGCGGCATCGCCGGCGTGTGTATCGAGGACAAGCAGTTTCCGAAGACCAACAGCTTCATCAACGGCGAAGCGCAACCGCTCGCCGACATGGACGAATTCTGCGGCAAGATCAAGGCCGGCAAGGACTCGCAAACCGACGAGAATTTCTCGATCGTCGCGCGCGTCGAGGCGCTGATCGCCGGCTGGGGGATGGACGAAGCGCTGCGTCGCGCGGAAGCGTATCGCCGTGCCGGCGCGGACGCGATCCTGATTCACAGCAAGCTGTCGCGTCCCGATGAAATTCTCGAATTCGCGCGCGAATGGGCCGGCCGCGGTCCGCTCGTGATTGTGCCGACCAAGTACTACAGCACGCCGACCGAAGTGTTCCGCGAAGCGGGTATCAGCACGGTGATCTGGGCGAACCATCTGATCCGCGCGGCGACCTCGGCGATGCAGGCGGTCGCGAAGGAAATCCACACGAGCGAAACGCTGGTGAACGTCGAAGACAGCATCGCCGCGGTCAACGAAATTTTCCGTCTGCAGGACGCCGACGAATATTCGGAAGCGGAAGACCGCTATCTGTCGAGCGGCCGCGCGGCCGGCTCGGCGGTGGTGCTCGCCGCGAGCCGCGGCAAGGGCCTCGAAGCGGTCACCGAAGACCGTCCGAAGGTGATGCTGCCAATCGCCGGCAAGCCGCTGCTGCGTTGGCTCGTCGATGCGTTCAAGAAGCAGGGCGTCAACGACATCACCGTGGTCGGCGGCTATCGCGCCGATGCGATCGACACCGCCGGCATCCGCCTCGTCGTCAACGAGCAGCATGCGCAG
This sequence comes from Paraburkholderia antibiotica, assembly GCF_012927125.1. GTDB lineage: Bacteria > Pseudomonadota > Gammaproteobacteria > Burkholderiales > Burkholderiaceae > Paraburkholderia > Paraburkholderia antibiotica. Next base: position 300,704 of record NZ_JABBFZ010000002.1, on the reverse strand, counting down.
ACCGGCGAACTCGCGTCGCTCGCGTGCGCGCTGGACAAACTCACCGGCGACACCGTGATCTCGTACGGCGACCTCCTGTTCCGCAGCTACATCCTGCGCGATCTGGTCGAGAGCGAGGCCGAGTTCAGCGTGGTCGTCGATTCGTCGCTGACCGATACGGAAAACGCCAGCGTGCGCGATTTCGCGTGGTGCTCGGCCGCCGACGACCGCGGTCTGTTCGGCACCAAGGTCGTGCTGAGGCACGTCGCGAGCAGCGAGGAGCAGTCGTCGGCGTTCGCGGCCCAGGCGCCGCACGGCCGCTGGATGGGACTCCTGAACGTGCGCGGCGCGGGCCGTGAGCGTTTGCAGGCCGTGATGCACGAACTGCAGGCACGCGACGATTTCGCGTCGCTCGACATGCCCGCGCTGCTCAACGCGCTGATCGCGGCGGGCGAATCGATCGAAGTGCAATACGTGCACGGCCACTGGCGCGGCGTCAACGATCTCGACGACTTCCGCCGCGCGGGCGATTTCGCGCACGCGCAGGCACCGTTCGCGACGGCCGTCGGCGTCGACGGCAACGCCGCGCACGGAGGCGCGCAATGATCGAAGCCGCACAGTTCGTCGAGGCGGCGCGCGAGCGCGGTTTCGACTGGTATGCGGGCGTGCCGTGCTCGTATCTGACGCCGTTCATCAACTACGTGCTGCAGGACGATTCGCTGCACTACGTGTCGGCGGCCAACGAGGGCGACGCAGTCGCGCTGATCGCGGGCGTCACGCTTGGTGCGCGCAACGGCCGGCGCGGCATCACGATGATGCAGAACTCGGGGCTCGGCAACGCGGTGAGCCCGCTGACGTCGCTGACGTGGACGTTCCGTCTGCCGCAACTGCTGATCGTCACCTGGCGCGGTCAGCCCGGCGTCGCCGATGAGCCGCAGCATGCGCTGATGGGGCCGATCACGCCGGCGATGCTCGACACGATGGAAATTCCGTGGGAGACCTTCCCGACCGAGGCCGACGCGATCGGCCCGGCGCTCGATCGCGCGACCGCGCACATGGACGCGACCGGCCGGCCATACGCGCTGGTGATGCAGAAGGGCAGCGTCGCGCCGTACGAATTGAAGGACGGCGGCGCGCCCGCGCGCAAGACGCCGGTTGCGCCGCGCGCCGAATTCCGCGGCGTCGCGGCGGACCAGCTGGCGACGCGCTACGACGCGCTGCAAAAGGTGATTGCGCATACGCCGCTCGACTCGACGGTGGTGCTCGCGTCGACCGGCTTTTGCGGCCGTGAACTCTATGCGATCGACGATCGCGCGAACCAGCTGTACATGGTCGGCTCGATGGGTTGCGTGACGCCGTTCGCGCTCGGTCTCGCGCTCGCGCGTCCGGACCTGCGGGTGGTCGCGCTCGACGGCGACGGCGCCGCGCTGATGCGCATGGGCGTGTTCGCGACGCTCGGCGCGTACGGTCCGTCGAATCTCACGCACGTGCTGCTCGACAACGGCGCGCACGACTCGACCGGCGGTCAGGCGACGGTGTCGTCGCAGGTGTCGTTCGCGGGCGTGGCGGCCGCGTGCGGTTATGCGTCGGCGGTGGAAAGCGACGATCCGGCCGTGCTCGACGCGTTGTTCGCGGCAGCGCCGCTGAATGGTCCCCGCTTCGCACGCCTGACGATCCGCCGCGGCACGCCGGACGGCCTGCCGCGTCCGACCATCACGCCGCCCGATGTGAAGACGCGCCTGATGCGCCACATCGGCGCGCTCTGAACTCACTGCTAAAGGAATGTCGATGCTGCTGCTCAACCCCGGTCCGGTGACGCTCACCGAACGCGTCCGCAACAGCCTGTTGCAGACGGACCTGTGCCATCGCGAGAGCGAGTTTTTCGATCTGCAGGAAGAAGCGCGCACGCGTCTCGTCGGCGTGTACGGGCTCGATCCGAACGAATGGCAGGCGGTGCTGATGACCGGTTCGGGCACGGCCGCCGTCGAAAGCATGACGGCCGCGCTGGTGCCGCAGAACGGCAAGCTGCTGGTGGTCGAAAACGGCGTGTACGGCGAGCGCATCGCGCAGATCGCGACGCAATACGGGATCGCGCACGAAACGCTGAAGCATGCGTGGATGGATGCGCCCGATCTCGCGCAGATCGCCGCGCGTCTGGACGCCGACAAGTCGTTCACGCACGTCGCGGTGATCCATCACGAGACGACCACCGGGCGCCTGAACGACATCGCGGCGCTCGGCGCGCTGTGCCGCGCGCGCGGCTTGCGTCTGCTGGTGGACGGCGTGAGCAGCTTCGGTGCCGAGACGATCGATTTCACCGACGCGAGCCTCGACGCGGTCGCGGCGACCGCCAACAAGTGCCTGCACGGCGTGCCGGGCGCGTCGTTCGTGCTGGTGCGGCGCGCGGCGCTCGCGCAGGCGGCGAGCCGCACCTACTACCTCGATCTCGGCCGGCTCGCGCGGCTGCAGGATCAGCGCAATACGCCGTTCACGCCGTCGGTGCATGCGTATTACGCGCTCGTCGAGGCGCTGCGCGAACTCGCCGACGAGGGCGGCTGGCGCGCACGGCATGCGCGCTATGCGGCGCTCGCCGAGCAGGTGCGCGCGGGGCTGGCCGAGCGCGGCGTCGGCAGTGTGTTGCCGGCGGAGCAGTCGTCGGTGGTGCTGCGTGCGTATCGCTTGCCGAACGGCATTGCGTATCCGCAACTGCACGATGCACTGAAGGCGCGCGGCTTCGTGATCTATGCGGGGCAGGGCGGGTTGTCGGCGGAACTGTTCCGCATTTCGACGATGGGCAATCTTCACGCGGCCGATATGGATCGGCTGCTGGAAGGCTTTAGCGAATTGATGCGCTGAGCGGGGTGGCGTGGGGCGGTGGGTGCTGCCTCAGCGCCGCCTGAGTTGCTGCAAAGCTTCGGCGCGGCGCTGCATCGACCTCCTGAACATCCCGGCCGCCACCAATCGTGCGCAGCTCGTCGCTCACCGCCCGCCGTTCACGCGAGCGGCCTGAGCGACCCGAGCAATCAACCTTGCGCTCACACCGGATCCTTATCCGGCGGTCCGTCGGGCCGCTGCGGTTCCTCGACGTGATGACCCGGCGCCGGTGGCACGAGCGGATCGGCTTCCGGATCGCGATTCGGATCGGCGTTCGGGTCGGGAATCGGGCTGGTGTGCATGTCGTAGCTCATTGCGTCACCTTTGCGGTTTGAAATGCGCGCCTGCGGCGTCGGCCGGCGAACCGGATCGCCGATGAACGAGCGGGGTTCAGCGCCCGCGCCGGCCATTTTCTTCAAGCGTAGGCGTTCGCCACGCTTCCTGCTTCCTACTTTTTTGCGCTTTTCGCGTGGCGTCGGCCGACGCTCAACTGCCAGTAGCGCTCGGTCGCGAACACGTCGTCGTAATTGCCGACGCCGAACGCGCGCAACTGGCTCGCATACGCGTTGACCGCTTCGCGCTTGAGCTGCGTGCGGCGCTGCGCGTCGATTGTATGGCCGATGCTCGGCGTGGCCGGCGTCGCGACGATGCCGCGTTGCGCGAGATCGGCAAGTCGCGCCTGGACCACGCCCGGCGTGCAGCGGTGGATCGCTTCCTCGTAGCCGAACCAGTTCAGATGCGTGAGCCGCGGCAGGATTTCGCAGCACGCTTCGAACACGCGCGCATGGTCCTCGTGATGCAGGCCGAGCGGCATCAGCAGCGTGTTGGCGGTGGTGCGGTAGATGGTTTCCTCGAGCGCGGCCGCCATCTGGCTGATCGACGGCGAATCGGCGTACTGGCTGTCGCGAAACGGCATGCGCAGCGGAATCGCGTCGAGCAGTTCGAGTGCGCGGTTGTCCTCGATCGTGCGTTCGTGAATCGCCTCGTGCGCGTTCGTGAAACCGGAGCGTTGGTCCCAGTCGGTATGCATATCGTGTTCGGGCGGCGCGGCGAACACCGTGCAGACCGCGGCGTCGGGATGCGCGGCGAGCAATGCGCCGCAACTGAAGACGGCGTCGTCGAAGTGGGGCGAGACGATGAACAGGCGTGGGCTGGTTTCGCTCATGGGGCGTGCGGTGGGTTCGGGGCGCCTTGCAGACGGGCTGCGGACGTGCGGCGAGCGTGCGCGCAAAAAACGCGGCGTCACACCAGCTTAGGCGGAATCGTCGCGGATTGCGCGGTTGTCGGCTGCGCAAGCGGTGTGCCCGGCGAGGTGTTTTTTTGCCGCTGTGCCCGCGTTGCGCCGAAAGCTGGCGGCGTGTGTCATTCCCGCGCCGGGATGGTCCTGGCTGTCCTCGCTCGTGAGGCGCATGCGAGCGGCGCGCTCGTGATGGCGCGCTCGTGATGGTGCTCGACGGCTACATGATCGCGCCCGGCCAGTTTCCGACCCTGTGGCCGTCGAGCCGGCAGATGTCGTCGAAGCGGCGCGTGTTCGTCGGCGTGTTCGTCGATTTCATGTGCACGCCTCTGTTTCAGGCGCCGTGACACGCGCGGCCAGTTGCGCCGCCCGCCCGAACGCCGCCGCGATGTTGGCGACGATGTTTTCACGCAGCCGCGCATCGGCGGTGCGCAGCGCATACGACGGATGCCAGGTCGGCACGATCAGCCGCCCGCGATGCGCGATCGTCAGCCCGAGGTATTCGGACAGGTTGACGTGCGCGCCGGTCAGCGCCTTCAGCGCGGTGGGCCCGAGCGCGACGACGACGCGCGGCGCGACCTCGCTCAACTCCCGTTCGAGCCAGTACTCGCATGCCTCGACCTCGCTGCGCACCGGCGTGCGATGCACGCGCTGCTGGCCGCTCCGTTGCAAACCGGTCAGCTCCCACTTGTAATGCTTGACCGCATAGGTCAGATACAGCGCCGCGCGAGAGAGGCCGGCGCGCGCGAGCACCGCGTCGAGCAGTTCGCCGACCGCGCCGCCGAACGGTTCGCCGTGCTGGTTCTCGTATTCGCCGGGTTGCTCGCCGAGCACCATGATCGCGGCATCGACGGGGCCGCTGCCCGCGACGGCCTGCTTCGCGTTGCGCCACAGCCCGCAGCGTCGGCAGGTGGCGAGCGCGCCGCTCGGCTCCTCGAACGGCGGCGTGAGTGCCGATACTTCGACGGGCGGCGCCTTCGGCACGCTGACGGCCGCGCACTGTGCGCCGACGCGAGTGCGTTCGCGCGCGAGATGCGCGGGCAGCGGCGGACCGGCGGCCGGCATGCGCCAGTAGCGCAGCGGCACCGGCGTCGCGCGACCGTTGACGGCGTCCGCGTACCAGGCGAGCCACAGCGCCTCGCCCGGCTCGCGGGTGATGGCTTCGCCGGGCATCGCGCTCGCGGGCAGCGTGCAGGCGGCCTCGATGCGTTCTTCCGCGGCCGGGCGGCCGATGCGCAGCAGCATGCCGTTCCAGAACGCCGCGCCGCGTGGGGTCGCGAGCATCCACGTGGAGTCGCCCATGCCATGGACGAAGCGCCGCGCCGCGCGCTCCAGCAGATCATGATGCGGCTCGTCCCAACCGACGAACTCCGGTGGCCCCATCGACGGATCGCGCCGTCGGAACAGCGTGCGCAACACGACACTGGCGGTTTCCTGCTCGATCGCGTCGACGCGTTGCGCGAGTTGCGCGCCGTCGGGGTCGGCCGGGTCGACGACCGCGCGCTCGCCGCGCGTCCAGCGCCACAGGATGCGATAGAGCAGTGCCCAGCGATCGTCCGCGCGGAAGCAGGCGGCCGCTTTCAGGTGGGCGAGCAGTTCGCGGGGGATCGCGGGGGTGGGGTGGGTGCTTGGGTTGGCTGGATTGCTCGGATTGCTCGGATTGCTCGGATTGCTCGGATTGCTCGGATTGCTCGGATTGGCGGGGTTGGCGGGGTTGGCTAGGCTGGTTGGGTTGCCCGGTTCGGTCGAAGCTGCTTGGGTTGTCTCGGCAGCTCGCACGGCTTCACCGGAATGGGGGGCGAGGCCTAGGCCTGGTGCGATAGGGATCTCGGCGGCGAGGCCTTGCTCCGGCGTGATAGAGGTACCGGCGGCGAGGCCCGGCGCGACAACAGGGACGCTGACGCCGGCGGCCGGTTCGATTTCAACCCATTCAACCGACTCCGGCTCGACACCTTCGCACAACGCCTCGCGCGCCGCGCGGCGCCAGGCGGCGAAAGTAGGTTCGATCGGGATACGCTTCATGACGGCAAAAATACTGTATGGATATACAGTATGCGCGCAACGAGAGATGGGGGCAAGCGGCCGCTAAATCCTCCGCAAATCCTCCGGCGTATCGATATCCCGCAAAATCCCCGCATCGTCGACGTCGATGCGCGTCAGCGTCTGCGTCGTCAGCAGCGCTTTGGCGCCGGTGTCGCCGTCGAGCGCGAGCAGCGCGTCGCGATGCCCGGCGCCGAAGCCGACCGGATGGCCGCGCTGGCCGTCGTAGAACGGCGCGACGAGCGGTGCGCCGCCGTCGAGCGCGCGGGCCACGGCTTCGATCGTCGGAATCGCGATGCGCGGCATGTCGGCGAGCGCGACGATCCAGCCGTCGGCGTCGTCCTCGTCGCTGGCCGCGATGGCCGCCGCGAGACTCGCGCCCATCCCGCGCCCGGCGCTCGCCGCGAACACCACGTCGCAGCCGGCGTCGTTCAGCACGCGGGCCAGCGCGTCGGAGCCGGGGCGCACCACCGCGAGCACCCGCGTGACGACCCGCAACAGCCGATGCGCGGCCTCATGCGCGACCGGCGTGCCGTCGGGCAGACGCGCGAGCAGCTTGTTGTGCAGCCCGTCGGGATCGAAGCGCGAACCGACGCCGGCGGCGAGCAGAACGCCAGTGGCGAGCGAGGCATAGGCCATCGGCGGATACCGGAAGAGGGAAATGAGACCGATTGTGCGGCGCAACGGGGGGCGAGGCAAGCGCGAATGCGGGCGGCGCGGGAGGCGGTCGCCGTATGCTTCTCATGCACCGCACACCGCACACCGCACACCCGCATGTCTCGCGCGTCCGCATTCCCGCACCGGCCCCATACGCTCACATGCCCCGCATGGTCCATACAGCACCCCCCCGCCCGGTGGCAGTGTCGAGCCCGCAGATAGGTAACAGGTAACGACGGGCCACATCCCCCGCCACCCTCAAACCCGCTCCACCCCCATCACCTTATCCAGCGTAATCGGCAGATCTCGCACCCGCACGCCGGTCGCGTGATACACCGCGTTGGCGATCGCCGCCACCACGCCCGTGATGCCGATCTCGCCGATGCCGCGCACGCCGAGCGAGTTGATATGCGGATCGGGGCGGTCGATGAAGGTGATGTCGAGCGCGCCGATGTCCGCATTCACCGGCACGTGATACTCGGCGAGATTCGCGTTGGTGAAGCGCCCGTAGCGCGTATCGAGCGTGCTTTCCTCCTGCAGCGCCGCGCCGATGCCCCACACGAGGCCGCCGATCATCTGGCTGTGCGCGGTCTTCGCGTTGAGCACGCGCCCGACGTCGTAGACCGCGACCACGCGCGGCACGCGAATCGTGCCGAGCTCGGCATCGACGTGCACCTCGACGAAGATCGCGCCGAACGAGTGAAACGAGTACTGCTGCTTTTCGTCGCCGGGTTTGGCGGTAGCGCTCGCCTCGATCGGCTTGCCGCCCGCGCGCGCGATGATCGCCGCGGCCGGATCGCGTTTGCCGGGCTGCGAGCGGCTCACGACCCAGCCGTTCGCGACGGTGATGTCGTCGAGCGCGAGGCCGTGCACGGGCGAGCCGGGATCGGCCAGCGCCAGCGCGATCAGCTGGCTGCGCGCCTGGCTCGCCGCGTCGCGCACCGCCGGCGACACGCTCGCCGCCGACTGCGAGCCGCCCGAGCCCGGCGCACGCGGCAGCGTCGAATCGCCGAGCGCGAAATGGATGTTCTCGGGCGCGAAGCCGAGCGCATCGGCGGCGACCTGGGTCATCACCGTGTAGGTGCCGGTGCCGAGGTCCTGGGTGCCCGATGCGACCATCGCGGTGCCGTCCGGCAGGATCCGCGCGAGCGCCGACGCTTCGTTGCGGTTGGCCGGATAGGTCGCGGTCGCCATGCCCATGCCGATCAGCGTGTTGCCGTCGCGCATCGAACGCGGCGCGAGCGGGCGACGCGACCAGCCGAGTTTCTCGGCGCCGATCTGGTAGCACTCGCGCAGCGACTTGCCGGACCACGGCTTGTGCTCCTGCGGATCGCTGTCCGCATAGTTCTTCAGACGCAGCGCGAGCGGGTCCATCTTCAGCGCGACCGCGAGTTCGTCCATCGCCGATTCGAGCGCGAACGAGCCGGTGGTTTCGCCGGGCGCGCGCATAAAGGTCGGCGTGCCGAGGTTCAACTGCACGAGCCGGTGCGTGGTGATCTGGTTCGGCACCGCGTACAGCATGCGCGTGACCATGCAGCAGGTCTCGGTCCAGTCCTCGATCATCGAGGTGTTCGAGATGCTGTCGTGACGCATCGCGGTCAGCGTGCCGTCGTGCCGCGCGGCGATCACGAAGTGCTGCTCCGTGCGCGGGCGCGCGCCGACCGGGCCGAACATCTGCGGCCGTTCCAGCGCGAGCCGCACCGGCCGGCCGGTTTGCCGCGCGGCCATCGCGCACAGCGACACATGCGACCACGACGAGCCCTTGCAGCCGAAGCCGCCGCCGATCAGCGGCGAGATCACGCGCACGTCGCTGGCCGACATGCCGAAGGTCTTCGCGACCGCCTGCGCGGCGCCGCTCACGCCCTGGGTCGAATCGTAGAGCGTCAGTTGCGGGCCGTCCCACACCGCCATCGTCGCGTGCGGCTCCATCGGGTTGTGGTGCTCGATCGGCGTCGTGTAGGTGGCGTCGATATGCACGGTGCCGGCGCGCATGCCGTCCTCGAAACTGCCGCGCTGCGTGTCGGTCTGACGGCCCTGCGGTTTGTCCGGCGCATGCGCGTGCGCCTTCGCCTGCTCGAAGTCGAGCGCGGCCGCGCCCGGCTGATAGACGATGCGCAACTGGCGCGCGGCATCGGTCGCATGTTCGAGCGTATCGGCGACCACCACCGCGACCGGCTCGTTGCTGTAATGCACTTCGTTGTCCTGCAGAAGCGTCAGGCGCCGGCCGGCGGGCGGCGCGAGCGTCGGCTTGCCGCCGTTCGGCAGACGCGGTGCGTTCTGGTAGGTCATCACCAGCAGCACGCCGGGCAATGCCTCGGCGCGGCTGCGATCGATCGAGGCGATCCGGCCGCTCGCAATCGTGCTGGTCACGAGGACCGCGTGCGCGAGTCGCGCGGCGGGGAATTCGGCCGCATAGCGGGCGTCGCCGGTCACCTTCAGCAGGCCGTCGACGCGATCGAGCGGCTGTCCGATCAGATTCATGCGACACCTCCCGCGTTGCCGGCGGCCTGGTTGACTGCACGCACGATCGCGCGTTGCGCGAGCTGCACCTTGAAAGCGTTGTCGCGGCGCGGCTGTGCGCCGCTCAATGCGGCCGCCGCCGCGCTTCTGAGCGTGGCCTGGGTGAGCGGTTGGCCGCTCAGCAACTGCTCCGCGCCGCTCGCGCGCCACGGCTTGTGCGCGACGCCGCCGAGCGCGATGCGCGCGCTTTGCACGCGTTCGCCGTCCATCTGCAACGCGGCCGCCACCGACACCAGCGCAAACGCGTAACTGGCGCGATCCCGCACCTTCAGATAGTGCGAATGCGCGCTGAAAAGCGGCGGCGGCAGATCGACCGCGGTGATCAGCTCGCCGGGCTGCAGCGTGGTGTCGAGGTCGGGCCGCTCGCCGGGCAGCCGATGAAACTCGCCGAACGCGATCACGCGCTCGCCGCCGGGACCGCTGACGCGCACGAGCGCATCGAGCGCGGCCAGCGCCACGCTCATGTCCGACGGATTGACCGCGATGCATTGCGGGCTCGCGCCGAGAATCGCGTGCATGCGGTTGTGGCCGTCGAGCGCCGCGCAGCCGCTGCCGGGCGCGCGCTTGTTGCATTGCGTGAAAGCGGTGTCGTAGAAGTAGCCGCAGCGCGTGCGTTGCAGCAGATTGCCGCCGACTGTCGCCATGTTGCGCAACTGCGCGGACGCGCCCGCGAGCAACGCCTGCGACAGCAGCGGATACTGCTCGCGCACCAGCGCGTGATTGGCGGCGTCGCTATTGCGCACCAGTGCGCCGATGCGGATGCCGCCGCCAGGCAGGCTCGCGATCGAGTCGAGTCCGCCGATGTGCGTGATGTCGATGAGCCGCACCGGTCGCGCGACGCCGCCCTTCATCAGATCGAGCAGATTGGTGCCGCCGCCGATAAACACCGCTCCCGGTTGTTGTGCGGCGCGCACGGCGCTCGCGATATCGCCGGCGCGTTCGTAGGAGATCGCATCCATTTCGGTCTCCTTACGCGTTGCCGTGCGCGGCGCGCACCGCGGCGACGATGTTCGCGTACGCGCCGCAGCGACAGATATTGCCGCTCATGCGCTCGCGGATTTCGTCGTCGGTGAGGGCGGTGGGGCGTGTGCGTACGTCGGCGCTGACGGTGCTCGCCGTGCCGTTGCGGAATTCGTCGAGCAGCGCGGTCGCCGAGCACAACTGGCCCGGCGTACAGTAGCCGCACTGGAACGCATCGTGTTCGATGAACGCGCGCTGCACCGGGCTCAGCATGCCGGTGCTCGACGCGAGTCCTTCGACGGTCGTGATGTTCTCGCCTTCGTGCATCACCGCGAGCGTGAGACACGAGTTGATGCGGCGGCCGTCGGCAAGCACGGTGCACGCGCCGCACTGGCCGCGATCGCAGCCCTTCTTCGTGCCCATCAGACCCGCGTATTCGCGTAACGCGTCGAGCAGCGTCACGCGTGCTTCGAGTTGCAGCGTGTATGCGCGACCGTTCACGTTCAGCGTGACCGGTCGCGGCGGCACCGGAGGATTGCTTGGCAGCGGCGGCGCGGCGGGGGCTTCGGTTTGCGCGCGCAGATGCGGTGCGGCACCGATCGTCGCGGCTGCCGCGGCCGATTGCAGGAAGCGACGGCGCGACAGTTGCGAAGGGGGGGCGGCGGACGCGTCGGGGTGGTCGTGGGGTGAGTCGTTGGCCGACTGGTTGGGCGGCATGTTGGGCGATGCGTCGCTCGATCCGCAAGCGGTGGCGTCGCCCGAATCCTGACATTCGGTATGCGTGGACATGACGGTCTGTTGACTCCATTGAAAGGTCAATGCAGGCTGACGACGCGTGGGATTCAACGCATCGCGTCGAAACACAAGGTGCAGCAAGTTCAGTGCCGTTGCAGATACAACGGTATGAAAAACTTCGTGCTAGCGCAAAGCCGATCTGCGCAATAAACGCGGGCTAATATGCGCAATGAAAAATGCGCGACGCGGAGTGGTATTGGGCGCGGTATCAGTGCGTGGTATCGCGCGAGGCACCGAGCGGTCACGGCCGGACTCGGGCGGGTATGCGCGGTGCTAGCCGATGCTGTCTGAAGGGCGCTGAAAAAGGCTGGCTGGAGCCAGAGGCTTTGAGCCGAGCTTGAGGCGCTGGTTTATCGTGCTTACGCCGATCTATCGTGCCGACTTATCGTACCGGCGGCATGGCAACACAGCGCTTTCATCGCAGAGCAGGAGAGCCGATGCAATTCGACTACAGGCATTTCCAGATCGACTGCCGCGCGCGTCACGCGGAAGACGGGTGCTACTACGCGCGCGCGAAAATCACCCGCGTGCCGCGCCGCAACGAGGCATTTCAGGCGCACGATTCGGGCGACATCGATGGCTTCGCGAGCGAGGCGGATGCGCTCAGTTGCGCGCGCTCGTGGGCGATCGAGTGGTGCGACGCGGCGGCGAACCTCGCCGCGCACCAGGCCGGACCATCCTGAATCACTTCGGACCACCCCGAATTACCCACCAGGGAGACACGATCGTGGCGAAGCTGCGGATTGCGACGTTCAACATCAACGGCATCCGTTCGCGTCTGGCGGCGCTGTTGCAATGGCTCGAGCGCGAAGTGCCGGACGTCGTGTGTCTGCAGGAATTGAAAGCGGTGGACAGCGCGTTCCCGGTCGAGCCGTTGCGCGACGCCGGCTATCACGCGATCTGGCAGGGCCAGAGCGCGTGGAACGGCGTGGCGATTCTGGCGAAGAGTGCTGAGCCCGTCGAGCGACGGCGCGGTCTGCCCGGCTTCGAGCAGGACATGCATAGCCGTTATCTGGAGGCCGAGGTTGGCGGCGTGGTGATCGCGTGTCTGTATTTGCCGAACGGTAATCCGCAGCCGGGGCCGAAGTTCGATTACAAGCTCGCGTGGTTCGATCATCTGCTCGCGCATGCGGCGAAGCTCTACACGAGCGCTCAGCCCGTGGTGATCGCCGGCGACTTCAACGTCGTGCCCACCGACGAGGACATCTACAACCCGCGCTCATGGCTGAAGGACGCGTTGTTGCAGCCGGAGAGTCGCGAGCGTTATCGCAAGCTGCTCGAGCAGGGCTGGACCGATGCGCTGCGCACGTATTTTGGCGACGAACGCGTGTACACGTTCTGGGATTATTTTCGCCGGCATTGGGACACGAATTCTGGACTGCGTATCGATCATCTGTTGCTCAGCGCCGATCTCGCGCCGCGTTTGCGCGCGGCGGGCGTCGACCGCTGGGTGCGCGGCGAGCCGCATGCAAGCGATCATGCGCCGACGTGGATCGAGCTGGAAATGGGTGCGGGGCGGAAAAAGAAGAGTGCTTAGTTAAAGTGTGGAACGGGTAGGGAGGGGCCAGAGTTGGCGTGATCCCTCTGCCGTGAATTGCGAATCGTGGGTCTTGTGCGCGCTGCGTTCGCGCGTGCCGGGTGCGGGTCTTGGGCGTGGCGCGCTCGTGTGTGTGAGGGGGGCGCGTGCAGTTCTTTAGTTCGATTGCGCGCATGGCATCCCCTGTTTTTGCACTTAGGCCCAGCATCCTCGTGCAGAGAGTGCTGGGCCTACGGTACTTGCGATTCATCCGCCGGTTTGTCCGTTTGCGTTCCCGCCCCCGGACGTCAACGCACGAGCGTCAATAATCCCGCCCGCCGCGCGACCACAGCGCACCCATCACGAATCCGGCGAGCGCCACGACCGCCAGCGTCGTGAACGGATTTTCCGCTGTCGCATCGCGCACGAGACTCGTCGTATTCGCGCATAACTGCTGCGCCTTGCCGCTCAATTCGCGCGCCTTGCCGGCCATCTGCGTGCCGGTATCGTCGAGCGCATCGCCGACCGCGCTTTGCACCTTGCCCGCAACTTCCTTCACTACGCCTTCCGCTGAATTCGTATCCATCTGCATCGCTCCTGTTGTCATATTTACGTGCGCGCGCGCCGCAATTGCAACGGCAGCGCACAAGGGCGTCGCGCGAGCCGTGCCGCTTGGGCGACGGTTCGCGTCAGTGGAGATGCCGCGCAAGAAGTGCGCCCGGCCACGCGGTGTAGTGCGAGTGTCGCAGTGAGTACTGCGCGATCGCCGCGAGAGGAGCGCGAGATGAGCGTGCAGCGAATGCGCAATGAACGGGCAATCAAGGAACGCGCAATCAAAGCGCAATGAACACGCGATCAGCGCATCGACGCGTCAGCGCCGGCGCCGGAAGTTGATGCCGATAAACAGCGCCATCAGCATCAGGAAGCCGCCGAACAGCAGCGCGGCATTGACGACGACCTGCCTCAAGCCGAGCGTATCGACATCGATGAACGGATACGGATAGAAGGCCGACAGGCTGCCGCGCCAGAATGTGATGCCGAGATACGCAAGCGGGTAGACGAGCCACAGCAGACAGTGGCGCGGGCGCAGATGAAACCGCGGCACGAACAGCACCCAGTAGAGCGCGGTGAGCATCGGCAGCACGCTGTGCAGCGATTCGTTGAGCAGGCGCCGGTACAACGGCGGCGACCACAAGCCGCGCAGCAGCAGGTTGTACGCGATGCCGACGAACACCATGTAGACGACCACCGCCGTGACGACCGTCGGCTGCCGGAAAAATCGCACCCACGGCGAGCGCTGTTTCCACAGCGCGACGCCGGTGAAGCACAGCGCGCACGCGAGCACGGTCAGATTGGTCAGGTAGCTGCTCATGCGCGCGAGCGCGTCGAGCATGGTCAGGCCGCGAGCCAGCGTGCGATCGATCGTGACGTCGGCTTGCGCGAGGAGCGAGAGCCACGCGATGACAGCGATCAGCGCCGCCAACGTCAGCGACGACACACTCGGCGTATGCAGTGGAAGCTCGGCTTCGTGCTGCCGGACAGGAGCGGGGTACATGTGTCCGATTTTAACCGGACGTCGTGCGCGGCTGCGCGACGCATCGCGCACTCGCCGTCATCCGGATGAGGGTGAACGTGCGGATGACGACATAGGCGTGGCGAAAATACTACGGGGTACTACGCGAGGCGGTGGCCGGCTGCGAGACCGGCTGTACGACCGGCGGCGCGATGGGCTGCGCAGCGACCTGAACGGCGGGCCGAACGGCGGGCAGCACCGCACCCTGCGCCGCCGGCTGCAGCCGCGCGCTCACCGCCGGCAGCGCCACACCCGCCGGCGACGCGTCGTCGAGCGTGGTGCGCCCGCCATCGTGGAAGAACGCCTGCTCGGCTGCCTTGTTCAGCACCAGAATGCTGATGCGCCGGTTGGTCGGTTCGTCGGCGATATGGCTGTTGAGCGGCAGCACGTCGGCGAGGCCGCGCACCTGCAGCAGCTTCTCGCTGTGCATGCCGCCCGCCACCAGCGCGCGCCGCGCGGCATTCGCGCGCTCGGACGACAGCTCCCAGTTCGAATAGCCTTCGGGACCGGCGGTGTACGGTACCGCATCGGTGTGGCCGGCGATCGAGATGCGATTGTCGACGTCGTTCAGCGCGGCGCCGATCTGCGTGAGGATCGTGACCGCATACGGTTGCAGTTTCGGGCTGCCCGACGCGAACATCGGCCGGTTCTGCGAATCGACGATCTCGATGCGCAGCCCTTCATTCGTGATCGAAATGCGGATCTGATCCTTGAACGCCTTCAGCGCGGGGCTTTGTTCGATCAGCGCGCTGAGCTTCGCCTTCAGTTGTTGCAGGCGCTCGGCATCGGCCGGCGTGACGGCGGGCGTCGCCGCGCGCGGCGGCGTCGGCTCGGTCTGGCTTTTCGTGCCGACGCCGGGCCGGCTATCGGAGACGTCGCGGCCGCCGCCCTGCACGACGCTCGGTCGCGCGGCGGCGGTGCCCTCGTTGCCGCCGAGCAGGCTCGACAGCGGCGTGTTGAAGTAATCCTCGATGCCCTGCTTGTCGTATTTCGACGTCGAGCCGAGCAGCCACATCAGCAGGAAGAACGCCATCATCGCAGTGACGAAGTCCGCGTACGCGATCTTCCATGCGCCGCCGTGATGGCCGCCGTGGTCGTCGCCTTTCTTCGAACGGCGCACGATCACCGGCGCTGGCGCCGTGTCGGTCTGCGCCGAGCGGGATCTTCTTTCGCTCATCGTGCTGCTCCGGATCAGGCCGACTTCGGCATCCTGGTGGCGCGCACCGCGTCGTCGAGTTCCTGGAAGCTCGGGCGGTCGGCGGTGAACAGCACCTTGCGGCCGAACTCGACCGCGACCGGGGGCGCGTAGCCGGACAGCGACGCGAGCAGCACCGCTTTCACACACTGATACGGCTTCGCTTCGGCGCGGCCCTTCGCGTTGAGCAGATCGGCGACGGGACCGATGAAGCCGTACGCGAGCAGAATGCCGAGGAAGGTGCCGACCAGCGCGCCCGCGATCATCTCGCCGAGCACCGCGGGCGGCGCGCCGACCGAGCCCATCGTGTGTACGACGCCCATTACCGCGGCGACGATACCGAACGCGGGCAGACCGTCGGCCATCTTCTGGATCGCGTTGGCCGCAACAGATGCTTCCGCGTGATGCGTGGCCAGCTCTTCGTCCATCAGGTCCTGCATTTCGTGTACGTTGACGTTGCCGCCCGACATCATGCGCAGATAGTCGACGATAAAGTCGAGCAGATGATGATCCTGCAGCACGTGCGAGTACTTCTGGAAAATCGCGCTGTCTTCGGGCGCGGAGACGTCGCTTTCGAGCGCCATCATCCCTTCCTTGCGCGCCTTCTGCAGCAGTTCGTAAAGCAGCGCGATCAGTTCGAGATACTTGTCCTTCGTATAGCCGCCGCTCTTGAAGCACGACGGCAACGCCTTGAGTGTCTTCTTCAGCGTCGAAGTCGGATTGCTGACGACGAACGCGCCGATCGCCGCGCCGAAAATACACAGTAGTTCGAACGGTTGTACGAGTGCTGGCAGATGCCCGCCGACGCCGACGAAACTGCCGATTACAGAACCGATCACCACGATCCAGCCGATTGCGACAAACATACTCTCTCCGTTTTCCCGCGACGCACGTTCGTGCAGAACAGGCCCTTTTTCAAGGGCCTTTTCATGCGTCGTAAAAGTTCTGCATGGATGGGTATACGGCGCGAGCCGCGTTTGCTGAAGTGGGCGAAACGAGTAAAACGCAATATTTTCACTGGGCGGTTAGTTTGCGTGCGCGCCGCGTCGGTAAATCTGTCCGCTTTCATGGTTTGTCGTGGAGTGTCATCGACTCCACTGCGAGGAAACCCGAGTTCGCGGCATGCGTTTTCGTGCATCGAAACATTTTTACCGATCCGTCGTTCCGACCCGTTATGATCGCGAGGCAACGCGCGGTTCATTCGAGTCTCTGTCATCGCCGCTTCACGCCTTGCCAACGGAGAAAGAGCATGAAAGCCAGCACCATTGCCGAACGGGAAGCACGGGGCCGGGTCGCGCGCGAGCATTCGAAACGCTCGAGTCATCGTGCGATCGGCGAATTGCAGCGCGATCCGATCGGCTTGCTGAAGCAGAGCAGCGCGGAGCGCGTCGACAATCTGCTGCCGCTGCGCTATGGACGCATGGCCGCTTCGCCGCTCGCGTTCTTTTTCGGTAGCGCGATTCTGCAGGCGCACGATCTCAGTTGCGTTCACGACACCGGCCTTGCGATGCCGATCTGCGGCGATGCCCATCTGATGAATTTCGGCGGTTTCGCGACGCCCGATCGGCAACTGGTTTTCGATCTGACCGATTTCGACGAAGTGTCGATCGGCCCGTTCGAATGGGATCTGAAGCGGCTGAGCGCGAGCCTCGTGCTGGCCGCGCGCCAGATGCGGCTCAGCCGCGGTACGGCCGAGAGCCTCGTGATGACCGCGATGAAGTCCTATCGCGACCGCATCGCGCAATACGCGCAACGCGGCGCGCTCGAACTCTGGTACGACCGCATCAGCTTCGACCATATGGCGGAAATTGCATTGACGCCGGAGCGCCGACGCGCGGTGCGGCGCGGCATGGAAAAGGCCGCGAGTCGCACGCACGAAAATCTGCTCGAAAAGATGACCTCGTGCGAAGGCGGCCACTGGATCGTCAACGATGCGCCGCCCGCGCTCTTTCACGTGCTCGGCACCACGACGCTGTTCACGCCGGAGGAAGCCGAAGCGTACCGGCAGGGCAATGCGGGCAAGATGGTCGAGCAGATGTGGGCCGATTACCGCAAGTCGATGTCGCACGAGCGGCGCGAACTGCTCGATCACTTCACGTTGCAGGACCTCGTGTTCAAGGTGACCGGTATCGGCGGCGTCGGCTTGCGCTGCCTCGTGGCGCTGCTCGTCGATCACATGGGCAAGCCGTTGTTCCTGCAACTGAAGGAGGCGCGGCCGTCGGTCGTCGGGCAGTTCTATGGGGCGCCGGCCGTCAGGCACGAAGGCGAGCGCGTCGTGTACGGACAGCGCATGCTGCAGGCCACGAGCGACGTGTTTCTCGGCTGGGCGAACGGCCCGCTCGGCCGGCCCTGCTATGTGCGCCAGTTGCGCGACATGAAGCTGTCCGCGAATCTCGAACTGTTCGACAGTGATGTGCTCGACGGTTACGCGCGGCTGTGCGGCTGGATCGTGGCGCGCGCGCATGCGAAGGCGAGCGGCCAGGCGATCGAGATCGGCGCGTATATCGGCCGCGGCGAGCCATTCGCCGAGGCGCTAGCCGGCTATGCGATGACGTACGCGGATCAGGTCGAGCGCGACTATGAGACGTTCATGAAAGCGCTGCGCGGCGGCGAACTGGTGGCGCGCACGGATGAAGATCTGGTGGCGGATTTTCTGGCGTAGCGGTGGTGCGAACGAGCGGGGCGAACGCGCGGCGCGTGAGCGGGGATGCGTGTGCGTGCATGTGTGGATGCATGTGCAGGTTGCGTGCATGCAGGTGCAAGCGCTGCGCGTCACGCACTACGGGCAACGCGTCGATGCGTCAATGCTTCAACGCTTCAACGCGTCGATGCTTCCACACGCGCTTCGCGCAGCGTGACGAAACGCAGCCGCCGCTCGCGCGCCGCTTCGATCACGCTCGGCAGCACGGCGAGAATCAGCGGCTTGCCTTCGAGCGTCAGCGCGGCATTGCCGTCGTGCAGCAGCAGGATGTCGCGCGCGGCGAGGCCGTCGAGCAGGCGTCGCGCGACCACGTGCGGGTTGCGTTCGCGCGTGTCGTAGCCGCGCCGCGTCCATGCGGCGAGACGCAGATCGAGCTTGCGCAGCACCGGCTCCAGAAAGATGTTGCGCAGGCCCGCGGGCGCGCGGAAAAACATCGGCCGCTCGCCGCTGACGGTTTCGAGCGTGCGCTGCGCGGCGGCGATTTCGCTCGTCAGCGCGGCGGGAAACGTCACCGAAAACGTATGCACGTGCACCTGCGAATGATTTTCGAGCGCATGGCCGCGCGCGACGATCTCACGCGCGAGCTGCGGATATTGCTCGACTTTGGCGCCGATGCAGAAGAAGGTCGCGCGCACGCCGAATGCGTCGAGCAGGTCGAGCACCTGCGGCGTGACGACGGGGTCGGGGCCGTCGTCGATGGTCAGCGCGATCGCGTTCGCGTTGTGCGGGCCGGCGGGCAGGCGCGTCCAGTTCGGGCCGAGCAGCGCGGTGCGCGGCAGCAGTCCGGTGATCGTGAAGATCGCGTGGTTCGCGAAGATCGCGGCGAGCCACCACGGCCACGCGGCGGGCGCGCTCAGCCAGCCGGCGAGCACGATCACGTGCCAGACGATCGTGCCGTTGAGCAGGGCGGAGTTGCCGGTACGCGGCCAGCGGCGCGGCAAGGGCAGGGACTCGCCGACAGGCGGCGGGTTCGGGCATTCATTCATCAAACGTGCTTCCGGTGCGGCGCCTTCCTCCATCCCCGGAAGGCAGTGAATCGCGCGATGCGCAACCGCGAAAGATACCATTGTTGCGAAGCGCCGACGCGAGAGGCGAAGCGGTCAGTGCATCGAATGAAAGCGCGCTGAAAGAACTCGTGTTTCGATGCGGCGATGGCGTCGCCCGGTTTGCGTTGCGCCGATCCGCTGTTGTATGGTGCGGGTCCAATGGACGCGCACGTGTGGCACACGTCCGCGGCATGCCGAGCGCTTGCCGCGCAGCGCGCGTCGCCACCCCATACAACAGGAGATGCGCGATGTCGGAACAGAAAAGCGGAAAAGTGGCGTTGGTGACGGGCGCGGGCAGCGGCATCGGCCGAGCGTGCGCGCTGAAACTCGCGGAGCACGGCTATCGCGTGGTGCTCGCCGGACGCCGCCAGGCCGCGCTCGATGCGGTCGCCGAGGAAGCGCGGGCGCTGCGCGGCGACGCGCTCGCGGTGTCGTGCGACGTGACCGACGCGGACAGCGTCGCGGCGCTGTTCGAGACGATCCGCGCGCGCTTCGGCCGGCTCGACCTGCTGTTCAACAACGCGGGCCGCAACGGTTCGCCGGTCGATCTCGACGACGTCCCGATCGACGAGTGGCGCTCGATTGTCGATACCAATCT
Source organism: Paraburkholderia antibiotica (assembly GCF_012927125.1). Taxonomy (GTDB): domain Bacteria; phylum Pseudomonadota; class Gammaproteobacteria; order Burkholderiales; family Burkholderiaceae; genus Paraburkholderia; species Paraburkholderia antibiotica. The sequence goes on along the minus strand of NZ_JABBFZ010000002.1, from coordinate 281,013 downwards.
GAACGGCGTGTTCCTGTGCACGCGCGCGGCGTTCGGCCTGATGAAAACGCAGGACCCGCGCGGCGGCCGCATCATCAACAACGGCTCGATCTCCGCGCATGCGCCGCGGCCGAACAGTGCGGCGTATACCGCAACCAAGCACGCGATCACGGGCTTGACCAAAGCGGTCTCGCTCGACGGCCGCAAGTACGACATCGTGTGCGGGCAGATCGACATCGGCAACGCGGCGACCGAGATGGCCGCGCGGATGGCGCGCGGCGTGCCGCAGGCGAACGGCGAGATCGCGGTCGAGCCGCTGATGGACGTGCAGCACATCGCCGATGCGGTGCTGCAGATGGCGAACCTGCCGCTGTCGGCGAACGTGCAGTTCATGACGATCATGGCGACGAAAATGCCGTTCGTCGGGCGCGGTTGAGCGTCGCGCAACCCCAGGAGGACGGGAGCGGCGCACGCGCGTTCAACTTATACTGAGCGCTTCCTTGCTCTAGCGAAAGCGCCGCGCCGTGCCCCGAGCCACACCCAGCGACGACGATCCGCCGCCGCAGCCGCCCGTGCAGCCCGAACTCGAGGACTGCTGTCATAGCGGCTGCACGCAGTGTGTGTTCGATCTCTACGACGAGGCGCTCGAACGCTACGAGATTGCGCGGGACGTGTGGCGTAAGCGGCAGGTGGAGAAGCAAGCGGGGAAGCAGCCGGAGAAGCAATCTCGGCAGCGGAAACAGAAGCTGGATCGGGAGCCGGAGCCTGAGTCGCAACCGCCGTTTCAATCGCAATCGAAGTCCGAGCCTCAATCGAAGCCCAAGCCGAAGCCGCAACGCGCGAAAGCTTCGTCCAGCACCCCCCGCACGCTCCGCTGATCCACGCACGCTATTCCATCGTCCCCGTCATGACCGACCTCCAGCTCACGCCGAACGACCCGCAGATCGACCCGCAGATCGACCCGCAGATCGACCCGCAGACCGACCCGCACACGCTCGACGATCTGCATCGTTTCGTGCAGCGTCATCCGCGCCTGTTCGTGCTGACCGGCGCGGGCATCAGCACCGACTCCGGCATCCCCGGCTATCGCGACGACAATGGCGCATGGAAGCGCTCGCCGCCGATCACGCTGCAGGAATTTCTCGGCACACTCGCGATGCGTCAGCGCTACTGGGCGCGCAGCATGGTCGGCTGGCCGCTGGTGGCGCGCGCGCAGCCGAACGCCGCGCATGTCGCGCTCGCGCGGCTCGAAGCGGCGGGTCACGTGCCGACGCTGGTCACGCAGAACGTCGACGGTTTGCATCAGCGCGCCGGCAGCCGCGAGGTGATCGAGCTGCATGGCGGCATCGACGGCGTGAGCTGTCTGGATTGCGGCATGCAGCATGCGCGCGCGACGATCCAGCAGACGCTCGAAGCCGACAACCCCGCGCTGCTCGACGTGACCGCCGAAGCCGCCGCCGATGGCGACGCGCATCTCGAGTGGCACGACCTCGGCGGCTTTCGCGTGCCCGCGTGTTCGAATTGCGGCGGGCTGCTGAAGCCGTCGGTGGTGTTCTTCGGCGAGAACGTGCCGAAGACGCGCGTCGACGCAGCCTCGCACGCGCTCGAAGCAGCCGACGCGGTGCTGGTGGCCGGTTCGTCGTTGATGGTGTATTCCGGCTACCGCTTCTGCGTGTGGGCGCAGCGCATGGGCAAGCCGATCGCGGCGATCAACCTCGGCCGCACGCGCGCCGATCCGCTGCTGTCGCTGAAGGTCGCCGCGCCGTGCGGCGAAACGTTGAGCGCGCTCGCCGGCTTGCTGGCGGGCCACTGAGCGCCGCCGACCCTCCCACGTTCCAGGAGCCCCCATGCTGACGACGATCGAACAGCTCGAAGCCCTCTACGCACAGCCGGGCGAGCGCGCGCTGCGCAAGCAGATTGCGCACGTCAACGACGACTATCGCGCGTTCGTCGAGGCGGCGCCGTTCGTGGTGCTGGCGACGAGCGGCCCGGACGGTCTCGACTGTTCGCCGCGCGGCGACGCGCCGGGCTTCGTGCGCGTGCTCGACGCACGCACGCTCGCGCTGCCGGATCGCCCCGGCAACAACCGGCTCGACAGCCTGCGCAACATCATCGTCGATCCGCGGCTCGCGCTGCTGCTGATCGTGCCGGGCGTCGGCGAGACCTTGCGGGTAAACGGCCGCGGCCGCATCTCGACCGATGCCGCGCTACTGGACAGTTTTGCCGTCGACGGTAAACTGCCGCGCACCGTGCTGCTGATCGACGTCGACGCCGTGTACTTCCATTGCTCGAAAGCGCTGGTGCGCTCGCAGCTGTGGGACCCGACGCGTCATCTCGAACGGTCGCGACTGCCGAGCGCGGGCGAGATCCTGCGCAACATCATCGCGGCCGACGACGGCGGCCAGTTCGACGCCGCCGCCTACGATCGCGAACTGCCGGCGCGCGTGCGCGCCACGCTGTACTGACCACACATCCCGACATCCTCACATCTGACACCCAGCCGACCATGACCGACGCCCGGCAACATTCGCCTTCCGCCGAACGCAATCGCGATCCGATCCTTGCCGTACTGCGCGACGCGTTGCCGTCGAGCGGCCGTGTGCTCGAAATCGCGAGCGGCACCGGCGAGCATGCGATCTGGTTCGCCGGCGCGCTGCCTGGCCTCGACTGGCAGCCGAGCGACGCCGATGAGGACGCGCGCGCGTCGATCGTCGCGTGGCGCGCGCACGCGGCGCTGCCGAACCTGCGCGCGCCGCTCGCGCTCGATGTGCGTCGACCGGACTGGGGCATCGATGCGCTCGACGCGGTGGTCTGTATCAACATGATCCACATCTCACCGTGGAGCGCGGCGCAGGCGCTGTTCGACGGCGCGGGGCGGCGGCTCGTCGACGGCGGCGTGCTCTATCTGTATGGCCCGTACAAACGTGACGGCGCGCATACAGCGCCGAGCAACGACGCGTTCGATCACTGGCTGAAGAGCCGCGATCCCGATTGGGGCGTGCGAGACATGGAAGCGGTGGTCGCGCTCGGCGACGCGGCGGGACTCGTCTGCGAGCAGGTGGTGGCGATGCCGGCGAATAATTTCAGTCTGGTGTTCAGGAAGCGGGCGACCTAGGCGAGGTTTGCGAGGTTCTGCGAGATTTTGTTGGCATCGCCGCGCGAGCGGTCGGATGGCGGATTGTCCGCGTTCCGCCAAAGCGTAGCCGGGATCGAACGCCGCTCACGGGGCATACACGCACGCGCGCACAATGCCTGTCAGCCAGCGCAAAACGGCGCAAGCCGGCGCATCGCGCTGCTCGCCACCAAGCGGCCGGCGCGCATTTCTTTTATCCTTTCACCCTCGACGCCACGCGGCATTTTTCATCGTGCGGCGTCACGACATTTTTTGGACTCTGGAGAATTCAACATGGGCAAACAGGCAATCGGCGTGGTGGGGCTAGCGGTGATGGGCCGCAATCTGGCGCTCAACATCGAAAGCCGCGGCCACGCGGTGTCGGTCTACAACCGTAGCCGCGAGAAAACCGACGAACTCATCGCCGAATATCCGGACCGCAAACTGGTGCCGGCTTTCACGCTGGAAGAATTCGTCGAGTCGCTCGAAAAGCCGCGCCGCATTCTGCTGATGGTCAAGGCCGGCGAGCCGACCGACGCAACCATTGCACAGCTCAAGCCGCTGCTCGACAAGGGCGACATCCTGATCGACGGCGGCAATACGCATTTCACCGACACGATCCGCCGCAATCAGGAACTCGCGAAGGCGGGCCTGCACTTCATCGGCACGGGCGTGTCGGGTGGCGAGGAAGGCGCGCTGAAAGGCCCGTCGATCATGCCGGGCGGCCAGCGCGACGCGTACGATCTCGTCGCCCCGATCCTCACCGAAATCGCCGCGAAGGCGCCGGACGGCGAGCCGTGCGTCGCGTACATGGGACCGGACGGCGCGGGCCACTTCGTGAAGATGGTGCACAACGGCATCGAATACGGCGACATGCAGCTGATCGCCGAAAGCTATGCGGTGCTCAAGCAGGTGGTCGGTCTGTCGAACGAGGAGCTCGGCAAGGTCTACACCGAATGGAACCAGGGCGAGCTCGACAGCTATCTGATCGAAATCACCTCGAAGATCTTCGGCAAGAAGGACGACGAAACCGGCAAGGATCTCGTCGACGTGATTCTCGACCGCGCCGCGCAGAAGGGCACCGGCAAGTGGACCAGCCAGAACGCGCTCGACCTCGGCGCGCCGCTGCCGCTGATTACCGAAGCCGTGTTCGCGCGCGTGCTGTCGTCGCTGAAGACGCAGCGCGTGGCCGCGAGCAAGGTGCTCGAAGGACCGCAGGCGAAGCCGCTCGAAGGCTCGAAGGACGCGTTCATCGAAGCGGTGCGCCGCGCGCTGTATTTCAGCAAGGTGATCTCGTACGCACAGGGTTTCGCGCAACTGCGCGCGGCATCGGAAGAGTACAAGTGGGATCTTGACTACGGGACGATCGCGAAGATTTTCCGTGCGGGCTGCATCATCCGCGCGCGCTTCCTGCAGAAGATCACCGACGCGTACGCGACGGACAAGGCACTCGCCAACCTGCTGCTCGACCCGTACTTCCGCGATATCGCGAAGAACTACCAGGCGGCGCTGCGAGAAGTCGTCGTCGCGGCGGTCAACGCGGGCGTGCCGGTGCCGGCGTTTGCGTCGGCGATCGCGTATTTCGACGCGTATCGCTCGGAACGTCTGCCCGCGAACCTCGTGCAGGCGCAGCGCGACTTCTTCGGCGCGCATACGTTCGAGCGCGTCGACAAGCCGGGCAGCTTCCACGCACAGTGGAGCTGAGCGTTTGAAGAGCTAAGCGTTTGAATTCGGGGCCGGCATGTCTTCAGATAGGGGCATGCCGGCCCTTTTTGCTGTTTGAAATGTGGCAGAGTAAGGCGATTATTGCTGAATTCTATCGATGAATTAGTCTATGAATCGAGAATTCACAACAATTATTGCGAGATAGGAAATAGAGTTTCGTCGTTTTAGGGGTTTACCCTAGGTTTCGACACTTCTAAACTTGTTCACAAGCGCTGAGGGAGAAACAGAAACCTGAAGCGCACTACATCACAACAAGTCCTTGGAGGTTAATCATGAAGACCCTGATTTCCGCAGTTGCCATCGCCGCCGCTCTCGCCATTCCGGCTGCAGCGTTTGCTCAAGCCAACCAGCCGGTGACCCGCGCTGAAGTTCGCGCTGAACTGGTCCAGCTGCAAAAGGCTGGCTACAACCCGGTTGGCGACTATGCGAACTACCCGGCCAACATCCAGGCAGCGCAAGCCCGCGTCGATGCGCAGAACGGCACGGCAGTCGTGGCTAGCAAGGCCGACACCAGCGGCTACGGCGCTCCGGCAGTCGGCACCTCGCAAGCTGGCCATGCAGCACTCCCGGCCAAGGCCGATCGTAACTCGGTGTACTTCGGCAACTAATCGCCGCTACGGGTTGCGCAGAAGTTCGCAGTAGAAGTTGCCGTTGATGTAGCTGTAGATGTGGAAGTACGTGTAGATGCAGAAGCAGTTGCTGTAGAAGCAGACGCCGCCTCGCTGAACAGCGCGAAGGCGGCGGGCAAGAAAAAACGCCGTCCAGTTCGATCGGATGGCGTTTTGTCGTTTACGGCGCGATTGGCGCGCTGTGGTCCCTCATCCTCAAGGGCGCGGTGTCAATGCAGCGTGCGATGCCGCCGGCCAATGTCGTCGAACAACGCGCGGCTCGGCTCCAGCGCGAGCAGCCATGATTCGTCGTAGCCGCTCAGATTGTCGAGCGCTTCGCGCAACTGTTCGATCGCGACCGCGGGCAGCTCGACGCTCGCCTTGACCCCGCTCGACAGCCCCGCGATGCTCGCCAGTTGCACGAGCGCATCGGCGGCCTCGGCGACGTCGGCGGCAAAGATCAGATGCGTGTTCAGCAGTTCGACGAGGCCGGGAGAGGCCGCCACATCGTCGACATTGAGTTGCACGGCCAGAAAAGTGGCTTTGTTCATTCTCCTCCTCCCAGAATCCCGACGTTGTCGTAAGGTTCTCCACGCGGCTTGTTGAGTATAGGCGACGCCCTAACGGTTGCAATAACCGTAAGAATCGGCCGATGGATCGCGTGTGTCGGCTCTGTCGGCTCGTTCGCGCCGGCCCGCGAGTCGCGGGACCTATAATAGGGCCAGCCGCGCAAGCGCCGTCGCCCAAGGGCGCACGGGCCATCGCCGCGCGGGTCGCACCGGCCCATTGCTCATCGACCATGAAGATCATCCGCAGCAGAAGCTTTACCGCGACGCGTCCGTGGGGCGCGCTCGACATCGCCAACATGAACGGCATCACCACGCGTCTGCACTGGACGGATCAGCCGTACAAGTGGCACGTGAACGACGGCGAGGAGGTGTTCGCGGTGCTCGATGGGCGTGTCGAGATGCGCTATCGCGAAGACGGCGTCGAACGTACGACGGTGCTCGAGACCGGCGACGTGTTCTACGCGTCGGTCGGCACCGAGCACGTTGCCCATCCGCTCGGCGTGGCGCGCGTGCTGGTCGTCGAGACGCAGGGCAGCGTCTGAGGAGCGCGGCGGGATGATGGGATGCGCGCGGGATGCGCGGCGGCGTGCGCGTGGCCGTCGCGCATAATAGACAGGCTGTGTTGCCGGGCCGTGAGGACGGGCTGCAAAACGCGGGCTGTAAAGCACGGCTTGTAAGCACCCAGGGCAGGGCGGCACGGCAAATGCTGGCGCGGTCGATTGAATCCGGTTGAGAAACACGTCGAGGAAAATCACATGACAGGACAATGGCAACTGACGGGGATGCGGCTGCTGACGGCCGCGGCGCTCGGCGCGATGGTCGCCGGCTGCACGACGATGCCGTGGGAGAGCACGCCCTTCTACAGCAACGCACCGTCCAGCGCGACCAGCCTTGCGACGGTCTCCGTGCCGGCCGGCTATTACCGCGTCAACCCGGGCGACACGCTCGCCGGCATTGCCTCGGCATATGGCCGCAAGCCGCAGGAACTCGCGGGATGGAACGGCCTGCCCGTCAACGCGCAGGTCGCGCCGGGGCAAGTGCTGCGCGTGTCGCCGCCGATGGGCTCGGGCAGCGTGATCGCGCCGCCGGTCGCGATAGCGCCCGTGGCTCCCGTTGTGCCCGTCGCTCCAGGCACGGCACCGAATGCGGCAGCCGGTGCTGTGCCCGGCGCGCCGGTCGCATCGACGGGGCCGCAGCAGGGCGTGCTGCAATGGCCGCTGCGCGGTCCGATCCTGCGCACTTTCTCGCCGGGATCGTCGAATGGCATCGTGATCGGCGCGCGGCCCGGCGATCCGGTCAAGGCCGCCGCGACCGGCCGCGTGGTCTACGCGGGCTCCGGCATCGAAGCCTATGGCCCGCTCATCATCATCAAGCACAACGATTCGCTGATCACCGCGTACGGTCAGAACAGCCAGTTGCTCGTCAAGGAAGGCGACGCGGTCGCGCAAGGGCAGACCATCGGCGAAGTCGGCGTGGATAGCCGCGGCGTCGCGTCGATCCAGTTCGAAGTGCGTCAGAACGGTCAGCCGGTCGATCCGCTCCAGTGGCTGCCGAAGCCGGGCGGCTAAGCCCCCGCATTTCTCCGCAGAATCGGCGCGGTTGAGGGGATGCGCCGATTTTCAGCGTCGTTTTAATTGAATACACTATACGGCTCGATTACCGGCGCGTAGGCGTTCCCTGGGAGCGCATGCGCGGCCGGCCGCCGTAGGCTGTCATTCAATGGACGCACAGGGACACACAATGATCGATTTGCGCAGCGATACCGTTACCCGTCCGACTCCGCCGATGCTCGCGGCGATGTCGGCGGCCGAAGTCGGCGACGACGTCTGGGGCGACGACCCCACCGTACTGCGTCTGCAGGCCACGCTGGCCGAGCGCACTGGCAAGGAAGCGGGACTGTTCTTTCCGAGCGGCACGCAAAGCAATCTCGCCGCGTTGATGGCGCACTGCGCGCGCGGCGACGAATACATCGTCGGTCAACTCGCGCACACCTATAAGTACGAAGGCGGCGGCGCGGCGGTGCTCGGCAGCATCCAGCCGCAGCCGCTCGAAAATGCCGCCGACGGCTCGATCCCGCTCGAGAAAATCGCCGCCGCGATCAAGCCGATCGACAACCACTTCGCGCGCACGCGTCTACTCGCGCTGGAAAACACGATCGGCGGCAAGGTGCTGCCGGCGCAGTACGTGGCCGATGCAACGCAACTCGCGCGCGAGCGCGGCCTCGCGACCCACCTCGACGGCGCGCGCGTGTTCAACGCGGCGGTCGCGTCGGGCCAGCCGGTCGCGGCGCTCGCCAGGCCGTTCGATTCGGTGTCGATCTGCTTTTCGAAGGGACTGGGCGCGCCGGTGGGCTCGGTGCTGGTCGGCAGCCGCTCGTTGATCGACGTTGCGCATCGCTGGCGCAAGGTGCTCGGTGGCGGCATGCGTCAGGCGGGCGTGCTCGCGGCGGCGTGCCTGTACGCGCTGGATCACGACGTCGAGCGTCTCGCCGACGACCACGCGAACGCCGCGCATCTGGCCGAGGGGTTGGCGACGATCGACCCGGTGCAGGTGCAGTCGGTCGCGACCAACATGGTGTTCGCGCAGTTTCCGCAGCAGCATTGCGCGCCGCTCGAAGCGTGGCTCAAGGAACGCGGCATCCTCACGCAGATGCTGTACGCGTCGCGCTTCGTCACGCACAAGGATGTGTCGCGCGCGGATATCGATACGTTTATCGCGGCGGTGAAGGGGTACTTCGCGGCGCGCTGAGCGGTTCTGTTCGACGCCGATCGCGCCGCATCGGGCGCGACGCGTTGATCTCGCACGAGGCGGCTAGCGCTGTCGCCGCTTCGTGTTTTTCGCGGCAGGTTGGCTGGTGCGTTGCTCACCGTTCATCGCTCACCGCCCACCGTGCGCATTGCTCCCGCCACGTTCCCCACAACGCTTCCACCATCTCCCGCGCGATCGCGCCTCTCACTTCACGACTGTCTTCACCCGTTCCCCCGAACGATGCGATGGCGCGAGCAGCCGCAAGCCGCTCGCCAGACTCGCCGCGCCCGCGAAGAACGCGCCGGTGCCGAGCGCGAGCGTCGGCCCATGCTGGCGTCCGGCGATGCCGAAGCACAACGCGACGAGCGCCGCGCCGGTCGCCTGACCGAGCAGACGCGCGGTCGCGACGATGCCGCTCGCGCCGCCGCTGCGCTCCGGCGGCGCGCTCGCCATCAACGCCTTCAGATTCGGCGACTGGAAAAAGCCGAAACCCGCGCCGCAGATCGCCATCCGGATGCCGATGTCGAGCACGTGCGGATGCGCGGGCAACAGCGCGAGCGACGCCATCCCCGCCGACAGCACCGCCAGCCCGATCGCGCCGAGCAGCCCCGGCGGATAACGGTCGGACAGGCCGCCCGCGAGCGGCGCGGCAAGCGCGACGACGACGGGCCACGGCGTCATCAGGAAACCGGTCTCGACCTGGCTGCGCAGCAGCACGTCTTCGAAATAGAACGGCAGCGACACGAATGCGAGGCCCTGCGCGGCGAACGAGCACACGGCCGTCACCGCCGACAGCGCGAACACCGGCCGCCTGAACAGATCGACCGGCAGCATCGGCGCGGGGTGGCCCGCTTCACGGCGGATCAGCAGCAGACCGAACACGACGGCGATCGCCGCGGCGCTCAGCACGATCTGCATCGACGCGCGTTGCGCCGCCTCGCCGAGCGCGAAGATCAGCGCGGCGAACGTGATCACGTTGAGCAGCGCTGCCACCGGATCGAGCTGATGCTTGCCCTGGGCGGTGTGCGGCAGCGCCGGCATCGCGAAGCTCAGCGCCAGTACGCCGAGCGGCACGTTGACCGCGAACAGCCACGGCCACGTCGCCACCGACAGGATCAGCGACGCCACCGTCGGCCCGACCGCGAACGACACGCCGACGATCAGCGCATTGGTACCGAGCCCGCGCCCGAGCCGATGCGGCGGATACAGATAGCGGATCAGCGCGGTGTTGACGCTCATGATCGCGCTCGCGCCGAGGCCCTGGACGATGCGCGCGGCGGCAAGCAGCGGCAGCGTCGGCGCCATCGCGCAGCCGAGCGAACTCAGCGTGAACAGCGCGATCCCGCCGATATAAATGCGCCGATGCCCGACGATGTCGCCGAGCGCGGCGAGCGGCAGCAGCGTCGCGACCATCGCGAGCTGGTACGCGTTGATGATCCACACCGACGCAGCCGGCGCCGCGTGCAGATCGGCGGCGATCGCGGGCAGCGCGGTATTGGCGATGGCGGTATCGAGCGTGGCGAGCGCGACGGCGAGCATGATCGCGGCCATCGCGCGACGGTTCGCGGCGGACATCGGGCCGTCGGCGGGCAGGGTGGGCGCGGGCGCGCTGACGGGAGTGCTGAGCTTATCGGACAAGGCGTGGCTCGTCGGGTTGGGCAAGCCGATGCGGCGGCCGCTCGATAGGAGACGGCGCGTGGACGGCTGTTCGGGTTGTGGGCGGGTTGCGGTTGCGTCGCGGATCAAGCGTAAGCGTGCTGTCAGGCTGACGGGCTGTGAGCGTGGCGGCTTGTGGCCGGTGCGGCGCAACGCTGCGATTGTTGCAGAGACGGACCGATCGTGCAGGGATGCGAGCAGAGTGGGGCAGCGTTTCGGTTCCTCACGCCTCAGCCCAGATACGCAACTAACGGTCAAATTCGTGCAGCCTCGCCCAATCGAAACCCCTTCGCCCGCACATTCCGCGCGACTGACCCGCCCCGCATAAGCTCAAATTGCCCTGCATGAAAGCCGCCAGATTGCACCACATCGCGGGGAACAAACTGTTGCTTCACGCGCCCGTCATGTGCCGAAAAAATAATCGAAGTGAGCCGCATGAACGCGCCAGGACCCGCAACATCCGCTGCGCCGCTACGCGCCGTTGCGCATGCCAATGCACGCCCCAGGTGCCGCCGTCGCGCGGGTTTGCACCGCCTTCGAGCGTCCGCTGCCGCACTCGCACGCGATACCGGGCGAGTGCACCAGGCACGCCATGTGCGTCGCAATCCGCTCGCACGCCCGGGTGTGCGCGAGTCCTAAAATGTCCTACTCTGATTCTTTAACCGCTTCGACAGGCACGCGCCTCCCGTCCGTCCACACTGCGGTTCGCGTCTGCCCTGTCGAATTACCCGGAGGCTTCGATGACAGCCGTCGATCTGGAATTCGACCAGCTCAACAGTACCGTCGACGCGCTACGGCGCTCAATTTCGAATCGCATGATGTACGGCGTCGGCAAGGACGCCGTCACCGCCCATCCGCACGACTGGCTGCATGCGGCCGCGCTCGCTGTGCGCGACCGGCTCGTCGCGCGCTGGATGAAGACCACGCGCCTGCAGTACGAGCAGGACGTGAAGCGGGTCTACTACCTGTCGATGGAGTTTCTGATCGGCCGGACCTTTACGAACGCGCTGCTCGCGCTCGGCATTCACGATCAGATGAAGGAGGCGCTCGCGAGTCTTGGCGTCGATATGGACGCGCTGATCGAGATCGAGCCGGACGCCGCGCTCGGCAACGGCGGCCTCGGCCGGCTCGCCGCGTGCTTTCTGGACTCGATGGCGACGCTCGGCATCCCCGGCTTCGGCTATGGCATCCGCTACGAGTACGGGATGTTCCGTCAGGAAATCGTCGACGGCGAGCAGGTCGAGGCGCCGGACTACTGGCTGCGCGCGGGCAATCCGTGGGAGTTTCCGCGGCCTGAAATCAAATACATGGTGCATTTCGGCGGCCGCACCGTGCAGCGCGGCGACAAGACCGAATGGATCGACACCGAGCACGTCAACGCGACCGCGTACGACACCGTGATCCCCGGCTATGCGACCGACGCGACCAACACGCTGCGCCTGTGGTCCGCGCGCGCGACCGACGAACTCGACCTCGGCGCGTTCAATCGCGGCGACTACCGCAATGCGGTCGACACCAAGAACATGTCGGAAAACGTCTCGCGGCTGCTGTATCCGGACGACTCGACGCCCGCCGGCCGCGAGTTGCGGCTGCGCCAGGAGTACTTCTTCGTGTCGGCGACGATGCAGGACCTGATTCGCCGCTATCAGCGCACGCACAGCACCTTCGGGCGTTTCTCCGAGAAGGTCACCGTGCATCTGAACGACACCCATCCGGTGCTCGCGATTCCCGAGCTGATGCGTCTGCTCGTCGACGTGCATCATCTGCCGTGGGACAAGGCGTGGAAACACGTGACGCAGATCTTCTCGTACACGAATCACACGCTGATGCCCGAGGCGCTCGAAACCTGGGACGTCGAAATGTTGGCGCGGTTGCTGCCGCGACATCTGGAGATCATCTTCGAGATCAACGCGCAGTTCCTGAAGCACGTGAGCGAACAGTCGGGCCATGACGGCGAGATGATCCGCCGCATTTCGCTCGTCGACGAATACGGCCAGCGGCGCGTGCGCATGGCGTATCTGGCGATCGTCGCGAGTCACAAGGTGAACGGCGTGTCGAAGCTGCACTCGCAACTGATGACGCGCGACATCTTCGCCGATTTCGCGCGTGTCTATCCGGACCGCTTCACCAACGTCACCAACGGCATCACGCCGCGCCGCTGGCTCGCGCAGGCGAGTCCGTCGCTGTCGTCGCTGATCGACTCGCGCATCGGCAAGCACTGGCGCAGCAATCTGTTCGAGCTTGAACAGCTGCGCAATCTGCGCAAGGACAGCGAATTCATCGACGCCTTCCGCGACGCGAAGCGACAGGCCAAGCTGCGGCTCGTGCAGCGGCTTGCGCATCACACGAAGCTGCACTTCAACCCCGATGCGCTGTTCGATCTGCAGGTCAAGCGCATTCACGAATACAAGCGACAGCTGCTGAACGTGCTGCACGTGATCGTGCGCTACAACCAGATCCGCGCGAATCCGGAGCGCGACTGGGTGCCGCGTGTCGTGCTGTTCGCCGGCAAGGCCGCGTCCGCGTACCGGATGGCGAAGACGATCATCAAGCTGATCGGCGACGTGAGCCAGAAGGTCAATCACGATCCGCTGATCGGCGATCGGCTGAAGGTCGTGTTCGTGCCGAACTACGGCGTCAGCGTGGCCGAGCTGATCATTCCAGCGGCCGACCTGTCCGAGCAGATTTCGATGGCCGGCACCGAGGCGTCGGGCACCGGCAACATGAAGCTTGCGCTGAACGGCGCGTTGACGATCGGCACGATGGACGGCGCGAACATCGAGATCTGCGACGCGGTGGGGCGCGAGAACATCTTCATCTTCGGCCACACCGCCGACGAAGTGGACAGCCTGCGCGCGAGCGGCTACCGGCCGCGGCAGATCTACGAGGAGAACGAAGAATTGCGTACCGCGCTCGATCAGATCCGCTCGGGCTTCTTTTCGCCGGACGACCCGCTGCGCTTCTCGGACATCTTCCACACGCTGGTGGACTGGGGCGATCACTACATGGTGCTGGCCGACTTCGCCGCGTTCGCGCAGGCGCAGAACGACGTGGATGCGCGTTTTGTCGACCGCCAGGCATGGGTCGAAAGCACGATCGAGAACGTCGCCGGGATGGGGCAGTTTTCGTCGGATCGCACGATCGGCGAATATGCGCGCAATATCTGGCGCGTGAATCCGCTCAACCTGGAGTGAGAGCGGCGGCAATCAGTTCGTTCGACGAAGCAAACGGATGGCCATGCGGGTGGGAAGGGACTCGGTCGCGCATGGCCTTTGGGAAGGTGAAGCGTAGCAACGCGCGGTGGTGCCGCTTCGCGGTGCCCTCACGCCTTCGGCGCTGCCGAAGCACTCGCGGCCGCAGCCGTCTTCGCCTGCCGCACCGCCGCGCTCACCCGTTCGACGAACTCGCGATCGGTGCTCATCAGCGCTTCGCGCTCGCCACCGGCCGTCTTCACCATCAACCGATGCGTAATGTCCTGCGTGGCCCACGTCAGCCAGCCGACCACGATCAGCATGACCCCGCAGACGAGACCCGACGGCGAGCTCAACACGCCGCCGACGATCGCGCCGATCAACCCGGCCACCGAAATCACGATCGGCAGGACCTTGTTCTTCGGCACGGTGACGACCTGCACATCGACGATATCGCGCAGCGGAAAAACCTGACCCGCGGAAGAAAGCGCATTGCGCGTGACCGACACGCCGCGATCGTTGAAAGGATTGTCCATCATTTGAAGGCAAGGTGGTGAAGGGCGCAGCGTAGCAGACTTCGGTGCGGGACAGCGGCTCGACGGCAGGGATGGACGGTGTTGCGTCAAGAAAAGCTGCCTCGCGCGGAGCGGATTGGCTAAGATGGCGGATGACCGGGCGCGGGTATCGCGTGAGTCTCGCGAGTGTCAGGAAAGGTCTCGACATCGATCGCGGCCTTTCGAGGCAGTCCGCCATGCCGAAAGCCGCCCGGTCCGCGCGAAGCCCGCCGCGGTTTTGCCGACGCGCGAGGCCGTGCCGATTCTCATCGCGCCACGGCCCCGTGCCGGGAAATAACAACGCTGTCACGCTGCCACCCGGAGGCCATTCATGACTATCGGCATCTACGCCACTCTGGTCGCGACCTCGCTGGTGCTGCTACTCGGCGAAAGACTCGTTCAATGGATCGGTGTGCTGCGCACCTATTCGATTCCCGCGCCGGTCGCGGGCGGGCTCGTCGTGGCGATCTTCGTGCTGCTCGCGCGCGTCACCACGCATGTCGAGATCAAATTCGACGCGACGCTGCAAACGCCGCTGATGCTGGCGTTCTTTTCGACGATCGGTCTGAACGCGAATCTGTCGAGCCTGAAGGCGGGCGGCCCGGTGCTGGTGCGTTTTCTTGCGCTGGTCAGCGGCGTGCTGATCCTGCAGAACGTGCTCGGCATTCTGCTCGCGTTCGCGCTGGGCGTCGATCCGTTGCTCGGCGTGCTGGGCGGCTCCGTCACGTTGTCGGGGGGCCATGGCACGGGCGCCGCGTGGAGCCAGGTGTTCACCGAGCATCACGGGATCGCCGCGGCGACCGAAATCGCGATCGGGTGCGCGACCTTCGGGCTCGTGATAGGCGGCGTGCTCGGCGGCCCGATCGCGCGTATGCTGCTGCGCCGGCTCAGCCCTGCCGAACTGCAGCGCGTCAGGCAGCGCGATGAGGAAACGCTGGTCTTCGAAGAACCGAAGGCTCAGCAGCCGACCACGCCCGCCGCGATCATCACGACGCTCACGCTGATTTCCGTCTGCCTCGCCGGCGGCGAAGCGCTCGCCGACCGGCTGGCCGGCACCGTGTTCGAATTGCCGACTTTCGTGTGCGTACTGTTTACCGGTGTGGTGCTGAACAATCTGCTCGCGCTCGTGCGGGTGCAACTCGATCAGCACGCGGTCGCACTGATCGGCAACGTCAGCCTCGCGCTCTTTCTCGCGATGGCGCTGATGCGGCTCGACCTGTGGGAACTGGCCGCGCTGGCCGTGCCGATCATCGTGATTCTCGCCGCGCAGACGCTGCTGATGGCGCTCTACGTGGTGTTCGTCACGTTCCCGGCGATGGGCCGCGACTACGACGCGGTCGTGCTGTGCGCGGCGCAGTGCGGCCTCGGTCTCGGCGCGACGCCCACGGCGATCGCGAACATGCAGGCGATCACCAACCGCTTCGGCCATTCGCACGTCGCGTTTCTGATCGTGCCGATGACCGGCGCGTTTTTCATGGACATCGTCAATGCGGTCGTGATCAAGCTGTTTCTCGCGCTGCCGTTTCTGCACTGAGCGCGCCGGGCGGTGCGCGAGCGTAGACAGTGTCGGCCGTGTCGGCAGCGACGCACAGGTATCCAGGGCAAGCACACACCATGAGCGATCAACCCAGCAACAAGCCGGTCGGCTTCGCCAAAGGTCTCACCAATTACGGCGACCGCGAATTCAGCGTCTATCTGCGCCGCACATTCGCGAGCTCGATGGGCTATAGCCGCGAGATGCTGGAGCGGCCGATCGTCGGCATTGCGCATTCGGCGAGCGGCTTCAACAACTGCCACCGCCATTTCCCCGAGATGATCGACGCGGTCAAGCGCGGTGTGCTCGCGGCCGGCGGCCTGCCGATCGAGTTTCCGACCATCTCGCTCGGCGAGACCTTTCTCGCGCCGACCAGCCTGAAGTTCCGCAATCTGATGTCGATGGACGTCGAGGAAATGACGCGCGCGCAGCCGATGGATTCGGTCGTGCTGCTCGGCGGCTGCGACAAGACCGTGCCCGCGCAGCTGATGGGCGCGGCGTCCGCGAATCTGCCCGCGGTGCAACTGGTCGCGGGGCCGATGTCGACGAGTCGTCATCGCGGCGAACGGCTCGGCGCATGCACCGATTGCCGCCGCTTCTGGGCCCGCTTTCGCGCGAACGAAATCGACGCGAGGGAGATCGACACCGTCGAGCGAAGGCTCGCATCGACCGCGGGCACCTGCGCGGTGATGGGCACCGCGAGCACGATGGCGATCATCGCCGAAACGCTCGGCATGATGCCCGCGAATAGCGCCGCGTGCCCGGCCGTCGACGCGGACCGTCTGCGCATCGCGGAAGAAACCGGGAGGATCGCGTTCGAGCTGATCGCGAAGCCGATCCTGCCTTCCGACATCATCACCGCGCGCTCGGTCGAAAACGCGCTGCGCGTGTTGCTCGCGATCGGCGGTTCGACCAATGCGGTGATCCATCTGACCGCGATTGCCGGTCGTGTCGGCGTGAAGGTCGATCTGCAACGGCTGAACGAACTGAGCGACACGACGCCGGTGCTCGTCAATCTGAAGCCGACCGGCGAGCACTACATGGAAGACCTGTACGCGGCGGGCGGCGTGCCGGCGATTCTGCGCGAGCTCAAACATCTGCTGCACCTCGACTGCCGCACGGTGAGCGGCGAAACGCTCGGCGAGCGGCTGCACGACGTCAGTTGGGTCGATCAGACGGTGGTGCGGCCGTACGCGCAGCCGGTGCGCGAGACCGGCGGGCTCGTCGCGCTATTCGGCAACCTCGCACCGGGCGGCGCGATCCTGAAACGCTCGGCGGCCGATCCGCAACTATTCGAGCGGGAAGGGCGCGCGGTCGTGTTCGAGTCGCTCGAAGATCTCGCGAATCGTATCGATAGCGACGACCTCGACGTGAACGCCGACGATTTTCTGGTGCTGCAGAACGCGGGGCCGACGAGTGCGTCGGCGATGCCCGAAGCCGGCTATCTGCCGATTCCGGCCAAGCTCGCGCGCGCCGGCGTGAAGGACATGGTGCGGATGTCCGATGCACGGATGAGCGGCACCGCGTACGGCACGATCGTGCTGCACATCACGCCGGATTCGGCATCGGGCGGCCCGCTCGGCCTCGTGCGCAACGGTGACCGGATTCGCTTGAGCGTGGCGAATCGCGCGCTCGATCTGCTGGTGTCCGACGAAGAACTGACGCGGCGCCGGGCCGCGCTGCCGCCGCGCACGCAGGCGCCGGCCGCGCGCGGCTATGCGAAGCTGTACGAGCAGGAAATTCTGCAGGCCGACGAAGGTTGCGATTTCCGCTTTCTGAAGTAGGGTGAGCGCCTTCGCTTGAGTTTTGGCTTGATTTCCGCCCGGGCCGCGCTCGTGTGCCACGATGAACGAACCGGAATAGCACCGTCATGAACGATCAACCCCAGGACGTACCCGACAGCACCGCCGCGCGCGTCGCATTGTGGCGCGCGCTGCACGTGCAGGCCGATGCGCCGCCGCACGTGCTCGAAGACGAAGTCGGTCTGCAACTGCTCGCGCCCGCCGAAGACTGGCGCAGCCGCGGCGACATGGACCCGCAATTCACGCGGCCTTTTCGCGCATCGATCGTCGCGCGTGCCCGCTTTATCGAAGACCTGGTGATCGAGCAGGTGGAACGCGGCGTCGGTCAGTATGTGATTCTCGGCGCGGGTCTCGACAGCTTCGCGCAGCGCCGGCCCGAGCTGGCGTCGCGGCTGACGGTGTTCGAAGTCGATCCGCCGGGCCCGCAGGCATGGAAGCGTCGGCGCTTGCGCGAACTGGGTTTCGGCGTGCCGGACTGGCTGCGTTTCGTGCCGGTCGATTTCGAGGCCGGCGATAGCTGGCGGCAGCGTCTCGTCGCCGAGGGCTTCGACGAAAGCCGGCCGGCCGTGATCGTATCGACCGGCGTCAGCATGTATCTGACGAAGGAGGCGAACGCGGCGACGCTGCGCGAAGTCGCCGGGCTCGCGGCCGGTTCGACGTTCGCGATGACCTTCCTGCTGCCGCTGGAGATGGCCGACCCCGACGTGCGTCCAGGGCTCGAGATGGCGGAGAAGGGCGCGCGCGCCAGCGGGACGCCGTTCATCAGTTTCTTCACACCGCAGCAGATCACGGCGATGGCGCGCGAAGCGGGCTTTGGCGAAGCACGGCACGTATCGGCGGAGGATCTGACCCAGCGTTATTTCGCGGGCCGAGCCGATGGCCTGCGGCCGCCGGGCAATGCGGAGGAGTTGCTGGTGGCGGCAACGTAGTGCCCCGCGCTGAACCTGTCCGAACGAGCGGAGGCGATGCGCGCCAATCCGCGATCCCTTCCCCGGCACCGCTATAATCCCGCTCGAATATGGCCAGGGAAGTCACTCATGAAGAAGATCGCAGTCTTTGCACTCGTTGCGTTGGCACTCGCCGCCTGCTCGTCGGAGGAAAAACAGGCCAGGCGCGCTCAGGAGGAAATCCTGCATAGCGAACCGAACCTCGCCGCCGCGCAACGCGGCGCGGTGATCGATTGCTCGCCCACCAATTGCGATGCCGCGTGGGCCGCGACGAAGCGTTATATCGAACAGCATTCCGACACGCACGTGATCCACGCGGACGCGGTCTCGATCGATACCGACGTCCCCGACGATTCGGGCAAGGCCTCGTTCTCGGCGACGCGTGCCGCGAAGGCCAACGGCGGCGCGACGCTCACGCTGTTCGCGCAGTGCCGTGGCATGTATGGCCGCGACAGCGAAAAGGGTTCGGACTACGACGAATGCGCGGACAAGATCCTGAAGACGCAGAACGGTTATGTGCCGTTTCTGCGGTCGCATGCGTCGGCGCAGTGAGTGAACCTGGTGGTGGTCGCGCGCGCCGCTCGGCTCGCATCGACCACTGCCATCGAATTGCTTTGCCTGATGCGTGATTGCCTGATGAGTAAGTCAGTCATGCAACGGACCGTGCTTTTGCGTGAAGTATGACGCGAAGTATCGGTCCGCCTCCAGGCAGCCCGGTTGATTCCGATCATCTGATCGTCTGATCGATTTCGCAATGCCGGCGCGGTCCGCGCGTCGGCGACGATCGGCCACGACCCACAACAGCATTCCCCGCCACGCAAAACGGCACGTCGAGCCGATCCGCCGATCGAGAACCCGTCGAGCCATTGTTACGGCAACGACGCCAGTCCCCTGCCGTTCCCCTCCACACGCCGGCGACAACCGCCCGCCCTTCATTCGCACGCCCATCCCCAGCTCGCGATGGTCCGCTATGCGGACCATTTCTCTTGCACATCGAGCGCGACTTATAGTCGTTTCCAGCCCACCGCCGCCTTCGACAACGCGTGCGGTCAACAGCATGGAGACACCGCGGCATGAGTCAAACGCGAACCCAGCAACGCCCCAATTTCCTGATCGTCATGGCAGACGATCTGGGGTATTCCGATCTCGGCTGTTACGGCAGCGAAATCGCGACTCCGCATCTCGATCAGCTCGCGATGCGCGGTATCCGCATGAACAGCTTCTACTGCGCGCCGTTCTGTTCGCCGAGTCGCGCGATGATGCTGACCGGGCTGGATGCGCATCTGGTCGGCTTCGGCGCGTTGCAGGAGGTGATGGACCCGCGCCAGGCCGGCAAACCCGGCTACGAAATGTATCTGAACGATCGCGCGCCGACGCTGGCCGAGCGGCTGCGCGACAGCGGTTACCGGACCTATCTGTCCGGCAAGTGGCATCTGGGCCGCGACGCCGAGCATGGTCCGCAGGCACGCGGCTTCGATCGGTCTTATGGATTGATCGACGGCTCGTCGGCGCATTTCGACCAGACCGCGACCGGCTCCAACGACCCGTCGATCACGCCGCTCGCGACCTATCGCGAAGACGGGCAACTGATCGATCTGCCCACCGCCGGCTTCTATTCGTCGCAAGCGTATGCGGACAAAATGATCGGCTATCTGGCCGAACACGATGCGTCGAGCGCGCCGTTCTTCGCGATGCTGGCCTTCACCGCGCCGCATTTCCCGCTGCACGCGCCCGACGAATATATCGCCCGTTACGAAGGCCGCTATGCGGTCGGCTATGACGCGATCCGGCGCGCGCGCCATGCGCGTCAGCTCGAACTCGGCCTGGTCGATCCGGCTCGCGAACCGTACGACGGTCATCCGCGCTGGCCGAAATGGGACACGTTGCCGCCCGCCATTCGCGAGCTGGAGGCGCGCAACATGGCCGTCTACGCGGGCATGGTTGAATGCATGGATCACCACGTCGGCCGCGTGCTGGCGGCGCTCGAACAACGCGGTCAGCGGGACAACACGGTGATCGTGTTTCTGTCCGACAACGGACCCGAAGGCAATTCGGTGCTCGACACGCTGCGCACGCGCGACTGGATCCGCGCGAAGATGGACAACCGCCTCGAGAATCGCGGACGTCCGGGCTCGTTCATCGAGCAGGGGCCCGGTTGGGCGCAGGTCAGCAGCACGCCGCATCGCATGTACAAGTCGTTCACCTACGATGGCGGAATCAAGGTGCCGTGCATCGTGTCGTGCCCGCAACGGGTGGGCGCTGGGCGTATCGTCGATGCGTTCGCCCACATCACCGATCTCGCGCCGACGTTCCTGCAGATGGCCGGCGTCGCGCAGGAAACGACCTACAAGGGCAAGCCTGTGCCGACGCTGCAAGGCCGCTCGATGCTGCACTGCTGGACCGAGGGCGGCGACGAAATCCATCCGCTCGATCACGTCACCGGCTGGGAGATGCAGGGCCGCTATGCGTTGCGCGCCGGCTCCTGGAAGCTGGTGCATACGAACCGTCCGTGGGGCTCCGGCGGTTGGGAGCTCTACGACCTGGCCGACGATCCCGGCGAAACGCGCGACCTCGCCGAAGCGCGCGTCGATACGGTGTCGGCGTTGCTGCGCGCGTGGGACGCGTACGTCGTCAAGCACAACGTGATCTGCGCTGACGACATGGCGGACAACCTGTTGTACAGCAACGCCTGCCGCTATTACGAGGATCTCGCGCGCGATCTGCCGCAGCGGGAGGCGCAGCCATGAGTTACGCGCTGCTGCTGAAATGGCGCGATGGCGACACGCACTCGGCGTCGCGCGACGGCATCGCCGCGGTGCTGCGGGATGGGCGGCTCGGCGCGATCGACGGTCTGGTGGAGGCGATCCATTACGCGCCCGCTGTCGTCCGCGATCCGCTGCTCGCTGCGATGCCGTCGCCGGACTCGCTGCTGGTGCTGCACTTTCGCAAACTGGGCGAACTGGCGCGCGCCTGCGCAAGCGGCGGTGCGCTGACAGAGTTGCTTTACCGCAGCCCGCTGCAGGCGCTGCGCGAGCACAATCTGACGGCTCAGGCGATGTGGACGCAACGCTATCCGGTCGCAGATGCAGCAGATGCAGCAGACGCAAGCGCCGCCAAGCCGCCACGCGACGGCTGCGCGTATTGGGCGGGCTACGAAGGCGACCCACCGGACCCGCAGGCCTGGGTAGACGAATATCGCGGCGCGCACGTGCCGCTGATGCAGCGCTTTGCCGACGTGCGCGCGATCGAGGTGTACAACCGCCTCGACTACAGCCCGGCCGATTTGCCGGCGCGCTGCCTGAACTGGATGCTGCGCAGCCGCGTGCTGTTCGATACCGACGCCGCGTTGCAGGCGGCCTTGCACTCTCCGGTGCGCCGCGCGTTGCGGGCGCATCGGGCCGGCATGCCGGAGCATGGCGGCGCCAGCGAACACGTTGCGATGCACGCGCAATCGCTCGAACTCTTGCCGTCGGCGCTCGAAACGACTGCACCGGCAGCAAAAAAATAATCACACGCCGTTTGTTGCGCTAACGTCAGGACACATAGAGGAGACGATTATGGAAAGCCGTGCGACAGGCGGCGTCTCGAAGGCGAGACATGCGACGGTTCTGCTGGGCGTAGCGTTGGGCGGCTTCGTCGGTTATGGGGTGTTCTTTTTCCCGACGCTCGTGATTTTCATGCGGCCGGTGCTGGCGGAATTCGGCTGGGGCAGAACCGAGCTGTCGCTGGCGTTTTCGGCGACGCTGCTCGGCTGCGCGGTCGGCGCGCCGATCGGCGGCCGGTTGCTCGACCGCTTCGGCATCCGGCCGATCACGCTGGCCGCGTCGCTTGCGGTGGGCGCGCTGATGGTCGCGCTGTCGCTGTTCGCGGGACACCTGTGGATGTTTCTCGCGCTGACGTTCGCGATCGGTCTGTGCGGCGCGCCGACCACGGCGGTGGGCTACGTATCGGTGCTGCCGCAATGGTTCAACCGTCGGCTGGGCACGGCGATCGCCGTTTCCACGCTGACCTACGGCCTCGGCAATGCGATCTGGCCGGGTGTCGCGCATAGCGCGGTCGCGCTCTTCGGCTGGCGTACCGGCTATCGGATGATGGCGATTTTTCCGGTGCTGGGCGGCGTGCTCGCGGTGCTGCTGATCGCCGAGCGGCGGCGTTCTTCACAAGCCGGCGGCACATCTGACGCGTTGGGCCTGACGGTGGCGCAGGCGTTGCGCGGTCGCCATCTGTGGACGATGCTGACGATCTTCTTCCTGGTCTCGTCGTGCACGCTGTCGTTCATGCCGCAAATTCCGCTGCTGATTACCGATCGTGGTTTCAGCGTCGCGCAGGCGGCCACGGGCGTCGTGCTGATCGGCGTGGGCAATCTGGTGAGCCGCGTGCTGTGCGGCGTGCTGGTCGATCTGATCGCGGTGCCGTTCGTCGCCTGTGCCTTCTTCCTGCTGACCGCGGGTGGCTTTCTGATCTTCAGGCAAGCGGGCACGTTGCCGCTGCTGAATCTCGGCTGCTTTCTGGTGGGCGCGGCCGTCGGCACGGAGGCCGATCTGATGGCCTATCTGGTGCGGCGCTACCTGGGCACGCGCTCGTTCAGCGCACTCTATGGTCTGAATATGTCGGCCTTCACGCTGGGCGGCGTGCTGGCGCCGCCGCTGCTCGGCGTGTATTTCGATCAGCACCGGAGCTATGCGGTCCCGCTGCTGGCGATGACGCTGTGCATGCTGGTGGCGTCGCTGCTGGTGCTGACCCTCGGGCGATATCCGAAGCTGGGCGAGAGATCGGTGTCCGGCGAGATTGCCTCGATCGATGCGCACGGCCAGCCCGCGACGCAATAAGCGAACAGCGCGCCGGTGTAGATCGGCGCAAAGCGTGGCGAGCCGGTGCAGCGTCACGCGCGGCATCAGCCTGGAGCGAGCACGATGAACAAGCGCAACGATCCGCAGCAAGACGACGCGAAGCAAGACGACGCCACCGCGCAGGGGCCGGCGATCCAGTCGCTCGCGCGCGGCTTGCGCGTGCTCGCGTTGCTCGGCAGCGGAGCCAGCTTCGGGTTCCTGCAATTGCAGCGCGAAAGCGGGCTGTCGAAGGCCACCACCGCGCGCATTCTGCAGACGCTGGAGCACGAAGGCTGGGTGTCGCGACGCATGGTCGACGGTCGATATCATCTGAGCGGACCGACGCAGGCGACCGATGCGATGACGCTCGCGCTAGGCCGCCTGACCGAACTCGCGGCGGAGCCGTTGCGCCGGATGCAACGCGAGACGCTGTGGCCGTCCGATATCTCGATCTGTGACGGCTTCAAGATGGTGATCCTCGAAAGCAATCGCGGCAACGGCCCGCTGACGATCAACCGACGCATCATGGGACTGCATCCGCGCATGCTGTGGTCGGCGGTGGGGCGCGCGTATCTGGCGGCCTGTCCGCTGCGCGAACGCCAGCGCATCCTGAAGAATCTCGCGAGCTCCGCGCATCCGGACGATCTGCAGGTCGCGAACAAGGCCTGGGTGCGGCAGGTGCTGGCCGACACGGAGAGCCAGGGCTACGGCATGCGCGCTGCCGACTATCCGAGTCCCGATCAGGCGTTTCCAGGGCAGCTCAGCGCGCTGGCCGTGCCGATTCGCGTGCGCGGCCACGTGATCGCGTGCCTGAGTCTGATATGGATCGTCAGCATGGCGAATCATCGGCAGATCGCCGGTTCCTATCTCGAGCTGATGCGCCGGACCGCCGATGCGATCGGCGTCGAATTCGAAAAACATGGCTTCGACAAACCGCTGTGGCTGGACTCGCGTTTCAGCTGAGCGGCGGCGTTCTGTCGGCTGCCGATTCTTTTCTTCCCTGTATCGATTGGAGTGTTTCGCGATGGGTCAAACAATTCAGATTTCCGCCACGGATGGCTCCGGCGCGTTCGCCGCTTACCTCGCCACGCCGCGCGGCGGCAGTGGGCCGGGCATCGTGCTGTGCCAGGAGATCTTCGGCGTGAATGCGGCGATGCGCGAACTCGCGGACCGGTACGCGGAGGAGGGCTACGTGGTGCTGGTGCCGGATCTGTTCTGGCGTCTCGAGCCCGGTGTCGAACTCGGCCATGCGCCGCACGAGTGGCAGCGCGCGTTCGAGCTTTTCCAGCGCTTCGATCAGGAACACGGGATGGCCGACCTCGACGCGACGATCCACGCATTGCGCGGCCGCCGCGAACTCGATGCGCCGTACAACGTGGGCGTGGTCGGCTACTGCCTCGGCGGCCGGCTCGCTTTCCTCGCGGCCTGCCGTTTCGACATTGCCTGCGCGGTCGGCTACTACGCGGTCGGCCTCGAGGACGTGCTGCACGAAGCGGAGGGCATCGCGGGCCGTCTGGTGTTGCATATCGCCGGTGAGGACAAGTACTGCGCGCCGGCCGCGCGCGAGCGGATCGCGGCGGCGTTCAGCGGCAACGGCTGCGCCGAGGTGTATGTGTATCCCGGCGCCGATCACGCTTTCGCGCGTCCCGCCGGCGAGCATTACGACAAGCCGGCCGATCTGATGTCGCATCAACGCACGATCGCCGCGCTCAAGCGCGAGATCGGACCGGAGTTCGATCTGTCGGCGCTGTGGGACAAACATTGCGAATACGAATTCGCCACCCGCGACGTCGACGACACGATGGCCACGATGGTGCCGGAGCCCTACGTCAACCATATTCCGACGATGACCGGAGGGGTCGGCTATCGGCAGCTCAAACGCTTTTACCGCCATCACTTCGTGCACGGCAATCCGCCGGATACGCGGCTGGTGCCGCTGTCGCGCACGGTGGGAGCCTCGCAGATCGTCGATGAAGTGCTGTTCTGCTTTACCCACACGACCGAAATCGACTGGATGCTGCCGGGCATCGCGCCGACGGGACGCTACGTCGAGATACCGCTGGTCGCGATCGTCAAGTTTCGCGGCGACAAGCTCTATCACGAGCACATCTATTGGGACCAGGCGAGCGTGCTGGTGCAGATCGGCAAGCTCGACGACGGGAGCCTGCCGGTGGCCGGCATCGACACCGCGCGCAAACTGCTCGACGAGACCTTGCCGTCCAATACCCTGATGGCACGCTGGAGTACGAGCGCGGATCTCGCCGCGTGACGCGGTGCGATCTCGCGTGGCGCGGTGCGACCGTGAGTGACGCCGTGCCCATCACGATCCGCTACTGAT
This sequence comes from Paraburkholderia antibiotica, assembly GCF_012927125.1. Classification (GTDB taxonomy): domain Bacteria; phylum Pseudomonadota; class Gammaproteobacteria; order Burkholderiales; family Burkholderiaceae; genus Paraburkholderia; species Paraburkholderia antibiotica. The sequence continues at coordinate 255,421 of NZ_JABBFZ010000002.1, read as the reverse complement.
CGAACAGCGCCGTATAACGGCGCTGCATCTCCTCGGGCGTCAGCGCCTCGATCTGTGCGCCGAGCATCCATTGATGGCCGAACGGATCGCGCACGGTCGCCGAGCGCTCGCCGTAGAAGTGATCGGTCAGCGGCCGCACCACGCTCGCGCCGGCTTGCACCGCCTGCGCGAAGAGCCGGTCGACGTCGTCGCAGTGGATGTGCAGCAGCACGCAAGGAGAGCTGTCTTCGCCCGGCCCGAGCATGCCGTGCTCGGGATATTCGTCCGACAGCATCACGATCGCCGGACCGATCTTCACCTCGGCATGACCGATGCGCCCGCTGGGCTCGGTCAGGCGAAACTGTTCGACGCCGCCGAACGCTCGCGTGTAGAACTCGATGGCCTGCGCGGCATTGCGCACGCGCAGGTACGGATAGACTTCGTGAATCGCGCTCATCGTCACCTCCGGTTAACGGTGATTCATTATCGGAGAAACGGCGGGCTTGCGCGATGCAGTGCGGGAGCAAGGGCAGGAGCAGGGCAGATGAGCGCCATCGCGCGGCGCGACGCGCTATGCTGATGCGTTTTCGTTCGCCCGAATCACTCCATGCACGCTCCTGGCGCCACCGTACCGATCTCGCTCGTCAATGGCTTTCTCGGCAGCGTCGTCACGCGGCCGGATATCGTCGATCGGCATCTGGCGGCCGCCAACATTCCGCGCGCGCTGCTGAACCAGCCCGGCGCGCGCGTCACCGAGGAACAGTTCTCGACGCTCTACCGCGCACTCGCGATCGAACTCGACGATGAAATGCCCGGCGTGTTCGCGCGCCCGCTACGCAGCGGCGTGCTCAAGTTTCTCTGCCTGAGTCTGCTGGATGCGCCCAACCTCGAAACCGCGATGCACCGGTTCGGCCAGTTTTTCCATCTGGTGCTGGACGACTTCCGCTTCGAGTCGCGCCGTGGCGAACTCGTCGCGAGTCTGACGCTGCATCCGGGCAGCACCGGCGCGTACCCCGGCGTGCTGGGCCAGGAGTTGATGCTGAAGCTCGCGCATGGGATCGCGTCCTGGCTCATCGGTCAGCGGATCGCGTTGTTGCAGGTGCAATTCGCGTTTCCCCGTCCGCCTCACGCGCTCGAATATCTCTATCTGTTTCCCGGTCCGGCGAAGTTCGACTGCGCGCAGACCTCGATGCAGTTCAGCAGCACCTACTTCGATATGCCGGTGCGGCAGCGCAAGGCGAATCTGCGCCGGTTTCTCGCGCGCGCGCCGGAAGACTGGATCTTCGTTTCGTTCAACGAACAGCTTTTCAGTCATCGCGTGCGGGAATATCTGGCCTCGCGGCTGCCCGACGTGCCGACCATCGAAGAGGCCGCGCAAGGCCTGCACTGTTCGGTCCGAACGCTCTGCCGTCATCTCGCCGCCGAGGGCACCGCGTTTCAGGTGCTCAAGGACGAACTGCGCCGCGACATCGCGATACAACGCCTGACCGGCACACGCGAGCCCATCGCGGCGATTGCGGGCGACGTCGGCTTCGGCGATCCCACCGCGTTTCACCGCGCGTTCCGTCACTGGACCGGCAGCACGCCGGCGGCCTATCGTCGAGGCGGCTGAGCTTGCCATGCTGGCCATATCGACGCGTCGGCGTCCCCTGCCGACGCGGTTTTGGGCGTAGTTTAGCGCCACTGATGTGGCCAGATATGTCAATAGATCGTCCTGATCGGATAGCCGGTTAGCGCCCGTCCGCGGCTACGATTCAGCCACGCGTTACCCCTGACGCCTCGCCGCCAGCCGGGTGACCCTCTCTACGGACTATCTGATCGGAAGAATCGCAATGAGCTACGTGGCGCCCCTCAAGGACATGCTGTTCGCAATCACGGAACTGGCCGGAATCGACCGTCTGTCGGGCTTGCCCGGCTGCGAAGACGCGACCTCCGACACCGCGCGAGCCGTGCTCGAGGAGGCCGCGCGGCTGCACGAGGACGTGCTCGCGCCACTGAATATCGATGGCGATCGCAACCCGAGCGCATGGCAGGACGGCGTCGTCACCGCGACGCCCGGCTTCAAGGACGCGTTTCGCCAGTTTGCCGAAGGCGGCTGGCAGGGTTTGCAACATCCGTCCGGCTACGGCGGCCAGGATCTGCCCAAGCTGCTGTCGACGCCCTGCATCGAAATGCTCAACGCGGCCAATCTGTCGCTGGGGCTGTGTCCGCTCTTGACCGACGGCGCGATCGAAGCGCTGTTGACCGCCGGCAGCGAAGAACAGAAGCAACGCTACGTGCCGAAGCTGATCTCCGGCGAATGGACCGGCACGATGAACCTGACCGAGCCGCAGGCCGGCTCCGATCTCGCGCTCGTGCGCACGCGCGCCGAGCCGCAGGCCGACGGGTCGTTCAAGCTGTTCGGCACGAAGATTTTCATCACGTGGGGCGAGCACGACATGGCGACGAACATCGCCCATCTCGTACTGGCGCGCACGCCGAGTGCGCCTGAAGGCGTGAAGGGCATTTCGTTGTTCCTCGTGCCGAAGTTTCTGGTCAATGAAGACGGTTCGCTCGGCGAGCGCAACGACGTGCATTGCGTGTCGATCGAACACAAGCTCGGCATCAAGGCGAGCCCGACCGCGGTGCTGCAGTTCGGCGATCACGGCGGCGCGATCGGTTACCTCGTCGGCGAGGAGAATCACGGCCTCGAGTACATGTTCATCATGATGAACGCCGCACGCTTCGCGGTGGGCGTGCAGGGTGTGGCGATCTCGGATCGCGCGTATCAGCACGCGGTCGCGTATGCGAAGGAGCGCGTGCAGAGCCGGCCGGTCAACGGGTCGGCGAAGCAGTCGGTCGCGATCATCCAGCATCCGGACGTGCGGCGCATGCTGTCGACGATGCGCGCGCTGACCGAAGGCGCCCGCGCGCTCGCCTATGTGGCGGCGTCGCATTGCGACTTCGCGCATCGTCATCCGGACGAGGCCACGCGCGCGCGACATCAGGCGATCTACGAATACCTGGTGCCGATCGTGAAGGGCTGGAGCACGGAGATGTCGCTGGAGGTGACGAGTCTCGGCGTGCAGGTGCATGGCGGGATGGGTTTCATCGAGGAAACCGGCGCCGCGCAGTACTACCGCGACGCGCGCATTCTGCCGATCTACGAAGGCACCACTGCGATCCAGGCGAACGACCTGGTCGGCCGGAAGACCGCGCGCGATGGCGGCGAGGTCGCCGCGCTGCTGCTCGCGCAGATCGACGCGACGCTGGCCGAGATCGAGGCGCATGCGTCGTATCGTTCGAGCGCGGCGTTTCAGGCGATGTATCGGCATCTTTCGAGCGGCCGCGATGCACTGAATAGCGCGGTGCGTTTCGTGGTCGAGCATGTCAGGCGCGATCCGAACGCGGTGTTCGCGGGCAGCGTGCACTATCTGACGCTTGCGGGCATCGTGCTCGCGGGTTGGCAGCTTGCGCGCTCGCTCGTGCTTGCCGCCGACAAGCGCGACGAAGACCTGGCTTTCTATGACGCGAAGATCGCGACCGCACACAGCTACGCGACCCAGCTGCTGCCGCGCGCGCTCGCGCTCGAAGCGTCGATTCGCGACGCGCGCGATGGCGAAGGCGTGCTGGCGCTGCGCGAAGACCAGTTCTGATCGAGCGGGTAACTTAAGGCGTTCGTGAAGCGTGTCGCAAGGATGCGCTTCGCGATGGGCGCGATGTGTTGCAGGCAAACGCGAGCAAAGCTTGCGCGGGCATCTCGGCGGTGCCCGCAAACCGCCGCCCAGTCGGCTTCGACGGCATGCACCGCCGGCTCGCCGATGCGAGTATTAAATGTGAGCGTTCGCTCATAAGATTCTCCGTGAGGCGCGCGACCTGCGCTCCCATCCAACGGAGATCGACATGACTGCTATCACCACGACAATGAAGCTCAATCACATGAGCTTCCCTTCCTCCGACGTCGCCGCGACCGCGACGCTCTTCGCGCAGCATCTGGGTTGCACGGTGGCGGCGCGCGGCGCGAGCTGGTTCCTGAAGCGCTCTGGCTTCGACATCGTGATCGACGACGCGGCGGGCCGGCCGGTCGATTGGCCGCGCAATTTCCACATCGGTTTCGAGTTGCGCTCGCTCGATGAACTGCGCGCGCTGTACGAACGGATGAGCGGGGCGGGCGTCGCGATGAAGACCGCGCTGTTCAGCCACGAACGCGGCTCGCGATTTTTCTGCGAAGCGCCGGGCGGGGTGCTCGTCGAAATCAATACACGCGCGGATGCGGACGCCGAATATCGCGGCACGTTCGAGCGCTTCGATCAGATTGATCACGTCGATCATTGAGACGCGGCCGGGTCGCGCGGGATTCCAATCGGCGGATTATTACGGCATCCTGTGCATCACGATTGACGTGAACCTTTGCCGGAGCCCACGTACCGATGAATGCATCCGACCGTATCGACGAAATGATCGCCGGTCTCACCGACTGGCGCGGCGCGACCTTCGCGCGGATCCGCCAATGCGTGCTCGCGGCGGACCAGGACATCGTCGAGGAATGGAAGTGGATGGGCAGCCCGGTCTGGTCGCGCGACGGCATGATCGCGGTTGCCAACGCGCACAAGGGTAAGGTCAAGCTGACCTTCGCGCACGGGGCGGGGCTGGCCGATCCCGCGGGGCTTTTCAATGCGGGCCTCGACGGCAACGCGCGACGCGCGATCGATTTTTTCGAAGGCGACAGGATCGACGAGCGCGCGCTGAAGGCGCTGGTGCGCGCGGCGATCGACTACAACCGGAGCCATCTGAAGAAGAATGCGCGGCCCGCGCAGCCGAAAGCCGGGAGTAAGAAAAACGCTGGGGGCGCGGACGGCGACGCGTGAAGAGTTGATGAAGGACAGAGGGACCGGACGCTTTCGCGCAGTGTGGAGAGCCCCTTGAGACGCCCGCGCAAGGCCGCCATCCGCTGTGCGATCCGGCACGGCGCCACGCCGCTGGCTCGACCGCCGCTCAATACCAGAACTGATATCGATATGACCAAAAATATGATTGGAAAGATATCAACCCGCTCCGTACACTTCACCAACCCTGCAACCTGAGCGACAGCCTTCCGTCGTAGCGCCGGTCGTGCCGCGCCGCTCCGGTCTAACTGGCCGGTGTTGGTGTCCCGGCACATGCATCAAGGACATAGCATGTCGGAAAAAAAGCGGAAATTGCGCTCGACCGAATGGTTCGGCACAGCTGACAAGAACGGCTTCATGTATCGAAGCTGGATGAAGAATCAGGGCATTCCCGATCACGAATTCGACGGGCGTCCGGTGATCGGCATCTGCAATACGTGGTCCGAGCTGACGCCGTGCAACGCGCACTTTCGCAAGCTCGCCGAGCACGTGAAGCGCGGGATTTACGAAGCGGGCGGCTTTCCGGTCGAGTTCCCGGTGTTCTCGAACGGCGAGTCGAATCTGCGTCCGACCGCGATGCTCACGCGCAACCTCGCGGCGATGGACGTCGAGGAAGCGATCCGCGGCAATCCGATCGACGCGGTCGTGCTGCTGACCGGCTGCGACAAGACCACGCCGGCGCTCTTGATGGGCGCGGCGAGCTGCGACGTGCCGGCGATCGTTGTCACTGGCGGGCCGATGCTGAACGGCAAGCTCGACGGCAAGAACATCGGCTCGGGTACCGCGGTGTGGCAACTGCACGAATCGCTGAAGGCGGGCGAGATCGACCTGCATCAGTTCCTGTCGGCCGAGGCGGGCATGTCGCGCTCGGCGGGCACCTGCAACACGATGGGCACCGCGTCGACGATGGCCTGCATGGCCGAAGCGCTCGGCACCTCGCTGCCGCACAACGCCGCGATTCCAGCGGTCGATTCGCGTCGCTACGTGCTGGCCCACATGTCAGGAATCCGAATCGTGCAGATGGCGCACGAGGACCTGAAGCTGTCGAAAGTGCTGACGCGCGAGGCGTTCATGAACGCGATTCGCGTGAACGCCGCGATCGGCGGCTCGACCAATGCGGTGATTCATCTGAAGGCGATCGCGGGGCGTATCGGCATCGATCTTGAACTCGACGACTGGGTGCGCATCGGCCGCGATACGCCGACCATCGTCGACCTGATGCCGTCGGGCCGCTTCCTGATGGAGGAGTTCTATTACGCGGGCGGTTTGCCGGCCGTTCTGCGCCGGCTCGGCGAAGCGAACCTGCTGCCGCATCCGGGCGCGCTGACGGTCAACGGCAAGTCGCTGTGGGACAACGTGAAGGACGCGCCGAACACCAACGACGAAGTGATCCGTCCGCTCGACAAGCCGCTCGTCGCCGATGGCGGCATCCGTGTGCTGCGCGGCAATCTCGCGCCGCGCGGCGCGGTGCTGAAGCCGTCGGCGGCGACGCCGGAATTGCTCAGGCATCGCGGCCGCGCGGTGGTGTTCGAAAACTTCGAGCACTACAAGGCGCGCATCGTCGACGAAGCGCTCGATGTCGACGCGAACTCGGTGCTGGTGCTGAAGAACTGCGGGCCGAAGGGTTATCCGGGCATGGCCGAGGTCGGCAACATGGGCCTGCCGCCGAAGCTGCTGAAGCAGGGCGTGAAGGACATGGTGCGAATCTCGGATGCACGCATGAGCGGCACCGCATACGGCACCGTGGTGCTGCACGTGACGCCGGAAGCCGCGGACGGCGGCCCGCTCGCGGCGGTGCAGGACGGCGACTGGATCGAACTCGATTGCGATGCGGGCACGCTGCATCTCGACATCAGCGACGTGGAGCTCGCGCGCCGTCTCGCGCAGCACGTACCGCCAGCACCACCGGAAGGCGGCGGGTATCGGCGTCTTTACATCGATCACGTATTGCAGGCCGACGAAGGGTGCGACCTCGACTTTCTGGTGGGCTGCCGGGGGGCGGAGGTGCCGCGGCATTCGCATTGATGTGATCAAGCTGGACGTCGCTGCGCTGGTGTTCAGACGATAACGCCATCCGTACCCGCACCCTAAGCTCGAGTACGGATGGCGCAGCGACCGCGCCTATTGCTACCGGTTCTGGATGCGCGAGCCGACTTCCGTGGATCGGCTTTCGCAGTCGTTATGGCTCACCCGGCGTCCAAAAACTTTTCTAATTGCCTGGTTCGGTCCAGCGTGAGTTCTTTCATACATCCCCAAAAATCAATGTAGCGCGCGGATGCTTCTCCAATCGCATAGACGTAGGCATAGCAGTAGTTGTCGCGATACTTCACCCAATTGTCCTGCGCGCCAATGAAGTCGGGTCCCGCGAGAGGATCGCCGGACTCCTTCGATTCTTCATCGGCCTCCTTTACCTTCCCGAGGATTTTCGAGTAGGTCGAATTCAGGTCCTGGCTCAGACGTTCAAAGTCCCGTTGTTCGCATGCGGCGAGATCGGCATTGGACGCGTGTTCGCCGGTCTTGCAGAGGCGGTCGATTTGCTGAGGTGTTTTTCCTGTGAAATAGATCGACGATGAAGGGATTGCCCGGTAATCGAACGTCACGGAATAAATGGTTTTTCCGTGGGCGCTCGACGTGAAAGACGATGCCGCAATAATCCACGTCGCCGCGAGTATGATCAGATATCTAGTGACTTGCATCGTAAATTCCCTGTGCGAAAACGCGTGCTTCCGACAGACGACGCCGATGCAAACGCGGATTGCGACAATGGAAAGTGGTTATATAGGTCGAGATGTTCTCATAGTCGGCATGATTGACCCGGCGCGTCATTTCGATTGCTGCATTCCCGGAGCCGGCATTGAATAAGATGCTAACCATTGCATCGTACTCATATTGATGCAAGGGGATATTTATGTTTCTATTGATGGCGTTTTCTGTTCGACGTAAATCATTTTCCAGTAGTGCTGTTGCATGAGCAACGGCGATGGTTTGACCCACCTGTAAATTGTCTTCCGGAACGACGAGGTGGCCACACCCAACCGTTGGGTTTCCTCTGTCATCGCGATAAACCAGCAAAATCATACCATTGGATACAGGGGCATCGATATGTGTCTGGTCCGGATGGAAGATTCTGGTCGTACCTTCCAGGCGGCCACTTTCCCAAACGGCGATGAATGTTTTAATCCTCCCCGATGCTCGCCACGGTCTGTCGTGCCTATTGCCAGGTGCGCCAATATATGAATTTGAGGCGCTATTTATTGTGGTTGATCCGTATGCGTTTGGCATTGCATTCCTGTCTGTCTCATGGGTTCTGGTTTTTAATTTATGGGTAAATTGGAAGAAATGAAATAAGAGAATTCCGAAGACTGGATTTTATGATTCGAGTATTGTTAAAAATAGAATTCGAGATATTTTTTCTCGAAATGCATGTGGAGATTTAAGAGTTGTCTGACTGTGGTGAGATGATGGCCGTTGTACTGTCGGGTGCTGGTGGGGAGAATTCCCGATTTTCACTTCGACGTTCATCCGAGGTGCATGTGTTTGTCTCAACCGTGTTTATCTCAACCTTACCCGGCAAAAATAAGAAATGACGCAAGATATTTTTATAAAGATCGACGGTATAGCCGGAGAGTCGCAGGACGAACTGCATCCTGGAGAAATCCAGGTAAGCAGTTGGCGCTGGAAAATGTCCCAGCAGTCTTCAATGATGACCGGCTCACGCGTAGGTCCGGCCAGGGCCACGGTCAACGATCTGGAATTCGTGCATCAGATCGATCGTGCAAGTCCGAACCTGATGCGTTACTGCCTGACCGGGCGGCCTATACCCACGGCTGTGCTGAGCACACGCAAGTCGGGGGGCGTTCCTGTTGATTTCCTGAAAATTACCTTGGGCAACGTCGTGATTACCGCGGTCGAGCCTATTGTGTTTGACGGGAGTTACTACGAGCACGTCACGTTGTCATTTGCCCGGGTGAAAAGCGACTACACGCTGCAAAGTCCGGCTGGCGGAAGCGCGGGAACGGTTTCGGCTAGTTTTGACATCAAGGAGAACCTTGTGCGGTGAGGCGCCTGAATTATTTCGCGCTGGCTATCGGACTGTGCGCTTCTATCGCAGCGGCCTTTTCCATTTACTCGACCGCCGGATTTCGTCTGTCATCTGTTGTGACAGTGGGGACGGTTGCGAGTGTGAGCGCGGGAAGACGTCATCCGCGAATCGCATTCGATAGAAAGGATGGGCATCACTATGAGCGCCCGACTGGCACGATACGATCGTTCGAGGCCGGACAGGCCGTTCCCATCCGATATCGCCCCAAGGATCCCACCGGATCGGCCATGATCGATAGTGCATTCGATCTATGGGCCCCCTCAGTTTTCCTGGTGATTCTCGCAGTCGGCTTTCTCGATGCGGGATTGAGAGGCGAGCCGCTTAGAAAAGGCTTGCGATGATGGTATTGCGAGAAAGTCGATGGAAATTCAACACGAGCGCAGGTGCTGGAATTGGTTTCGGCGCGTTCAACTCAGAAGGCGGAATGTTCGCGCTCGACGCTCCGTCAGGGCAAACACACGAATATATTTTCAGCGGCTTTGGAATGGGGACATCCCGCGGGCTTGCAAAGCTGCTACGCATTCCAAAACTCGCATTGCCGAAAGTGCTCATAAAAAAGATGAATTGAGTGCGTCAGCTTCAACGACTGACTTCACAAGCAAGGGCAAGTTGTATCTAACGGATTCGTTCAAAGGCGCTGACGTGACGAATCCGCAAAGCCTGGAAGGCGGAACGGTCTACCTGGAAGGGGCAGTCTGTTATCTGTTTGGCGGTACGGGCTCATTCATGCTGCTTGGTATCAACCATCATCTTCTTCTCATGGCAGTGGTGAAGCCGGATTTGATTGGTACGGCCATTCGCAGTGCACCGGCTGCATTGGTTATGGAGGGAGTCAACGGAGGTCTGCAAGATACAGCGGGATTTGCGTTCATGTTCGGGAAAATAAAATGCGGCGACCTGCATGTCGACGGGTAGCGTGGATGATCCACCGTTCATCCGTTTTCTCACCCCTTTCGAGCACTTCCTCCATTCCCTCAAGTCACCTGCACCCCATGCCGTAAACGGGCATTGCGGGGGTAAGCGTCGGCACGTGCGCATACAGCACGGCACGGCGCGATGCATGGCAGATACGGCAGGCACCGCAGTGCAGTCTCCGCTCAAACAATAACGACACGAGAGAAAAGAGGCCCGACATGAGAGCGAGCGACGAGCTATTGCGGGCGATCTATCAACGCGCGGACCGGTTGATGATCGTCGTGGTGTGGATGCTGTTCGGCGTGTCATGTCTGCTCGCCACGCGCTACTACACGTGGCAGGCGGTCTGGCAGATCGGCCTACCGGTCGCGCTCGTCGCGACCTTGCTCGTCTGGCGCTGGGCCGGCGCGCTCGTCACGCGGCTCTTTCTCGCCGCGAGCCTGATGACGTTCGCCGCGTTGCAGATTCATCAGGTACACGGCGTGACCGAATTGCACTTCGGCGTCTTCGTGCTGATGTCGTTCCTGCTCGCGTATCGCGACTGGCGGCCCATCGCCTGCGCGGCGGCCGTGATCGCGGTTCATCATCTGACGTTCAACTATCTGCAGATCGCCGGGCTCGGCGTGTATTGCTTCACCGAGCCGTCGTTGCTAACAGTCATCGCGCATGCGATCTACGTCGTCGTGCAGGCGGGTCTGCTGATCTACATCGCACTGCACATGAAGGCCGACGCGCGAACCGGCGGCGAGCTGACGTTGCTCGGCGCGGGACTGTCGCGCGAAGCCGGCAAGTTCGATCTGCGCCACACGCAGATGCCGCTCTACGGCGCGAGCAGCCGCGCATTCAAAGGCACGCTCGACGCGATCCATCACGCGCTGCGCGAAATCACCCGAACCACCGCGCGTATGGCGGCGTCGTCCGACCATATCGCCAGCGGCAACCAGATGCTGCTCGAACAGATCTCCGCGCAAGCCGACGAACTCAGGACCACCGACGCCGCGATGGCCGAGATCGCCCGCAAGATTCGCGAAAGCGCGGCCCAGGCGGCGTCGGCGAATGCGTTGTCGCGACAGACCTCGCAGGTCGTGCAGCAAAGCGGCGCGGCGGTCGGAGAGCTGGTCGGCACGATGAGCGAGATCGATGCGACCGTGCAGCGGATGGGCGACATGATCGCGACGATCGAGGGCATCGCGTTTCAGACCAACATTCTCGCGCTGAACGCAGCGGTCGAAGCGGCGCGCGCGGGCAATGAGGGGCGCGGCTTCGCGGTCGTCGCCGGTGAGGTACGCACGCTCGCACAGCGCAGCGCGAACGCCGCGCGCGAAATCCGCCAGCTGATTTCGGCGTCGCTGCAGAGCGTCGAACGCGGCTCGGCACTCGCGGCGCGCGCGGGCGACACGATGCAGCGCGCGGTCGGTCACGTCGAGGAAGTGGTCGGTCTTGTCGAGCAGATCAGCGCGGTGAGCGATGCGCAGAGTCGCGACGTCGATCGTTTCAGCGAGGGCGTCGAGCGCATCGACGCCGCGTTGGCCGGCAATGTCGGCAACGTGAAGGGCGTGGCGTCGGCGTCGGGCGATCTGCGCGAGCAGGCGCGGACCTTATCGACGGCGATGGCGGTGTTTATCGTCGAAGCGGATCAGGGCGAAGTTGCGGCATCCGTTTGATGCGGATGCCGCAAGCGTCGTTAGCGCCGGTCGCGAATGAACTAACACCAACGACGCAACGGCTAACGATGCGCGTGATCCACCGCGTCGAGCACGAGCCCGAAAAATTCGTTCGCCGCGGCGGGATTCAGCCAGCGCACCACCACCGTCATGCGCCGCTCGGGTTCGATCCACGTGAACGAGCTGCCCGCGCCGATGCCGAAATAACTCGACGCCGGTACGTTCGGAAACACCTTGCGGTCCGTATTGAGCCACACGAGGTAGCCGTAGAACGGCGCGAGCGCGCACGGCGTGCGCATGCGCGCGATCCATGCCGACGACAGCACGCGTCGGCCCTGCGCGACGCCGTCGTTCAGCAGCATCTGCGCGACCTGCAACTGATCGTGCGCGCTGACCGACATGCCGCCGCCCCAGTGCGTGCCGCCTGGCACCGATTGCATGCGTCGTCCGTCGATCTCCACCCACGCGTTGTCGTAGCCGACCCATTGCCAGTTTTCGCTCGCGCCGCAAGGCCGCATGATCGCTTCGCGAAACACCTCGGGCAGCGGCTGGCGGAACAGATGCAGCAGCGCGAGCGCCAACTGGTTGATGCGCACGTCGTTGTATTCCCAGTACGTGCCGGGGCGTTGCGCCGGACGCAGATCGCCTTTGCGGCCGTCGGGCGGCGCGGCGAAATTGACCGCGCGATAGTGGTCCGCCTGGTCCGACAAACCGAAATACGTGCCGCGCCATTCGCTGGTTTGCTGCAGCAGATGCGCCCACGTGATCGGCGCATTGTGTTCGTCGTCGAAGCCGATGCCGGGAACGCGCACGCGCACCGGTTCGTCGACGTCGGGCAGCAGGCCGCGATCGTGCGCGACGCCGGCGAGCAGCGCGAGGTACATCTTGGCGACGCTGAAGGTCAAGTCGGCGCGCTCGGGTTCGCCCCAGCTCGTCAGCACGCGGCCGTCGACGGCGATCGTGCCGGACACCGGTCCGCGGTCGTGCACCGGGCCGAGCAGGACGTTCCACGGCGGCGGGTCGTTCACGTGGACGCCCCATGCGCCGTCCACGTGACGGTCCCACAGCGATTCATTGGCTACCGCGAACTGCACGGCGTGTTGCAATCGGTCTTGCATGGATGAAGGTCCTGTCTGTTCAACGAAACGACGAAATCGTCGCGGCCACGCGGTTCGCCCGCGCCAGCCGCCTGTGCGTCCGGCCTAGCGTGCGTGCAAACGAACGCGCGCCCACGTCACGGCGACGAGACTCAGCACGGCCGCGAGCATCAGATACAGGCCGGGCGCGAGATTGTTGCCGGTGGCCGCGATCAGCGCGGCCACCGCGACCGGCGTGAAGCCGCCGAAGAGGGTGGTGCCGATGTTGTAGCCGAACGCCATGCCGGTGGTGCGGGTGCGGGTCGGGAACAACTCGGACAGCATGGCCGGAATCGGCGCGAAGTAGGTGGTCTTCAGCAGCGCGACCCAGGCGACCGCGGCGAGCAGGGTGCCCAGCGACGGATGCGCGTTCATCATCACGAACGTCGGGTAGATCGTCGCGAAGAACAGCACGGCGGCGCCGAGCATGATGCGCACGCGACCCACCTTGTCCGACAGGTGACCGACGAACGGCGTGAGCACCATCATGATCAGCCCCGCCAGCAGCGTCGCGATGAAGCCCGCCGACGGCGCGAGTCCGAGTTGCCGCGCCGCGTAGGTCGGCATGTACAGCAGCATGTAGTTGGCCGTGGTGGTCAGCACGAGCGCGCCGATCGACACGAGCACGGGCTCCTTTTGCGTCGCCAGCAGTTCGCGCACCGGCGCCGCGGATTTTTCCGCGCGCTCGAACTCCGGCGTTTCGTCGATGCGATGGCGAATGTAGAGACCGACCGGCGCGATCAGCAGACCGAACAGAAACGGAATGCGCCAGCCCCAGCCTTCCAGTTGCTCGGTGCTCAGCGTGCTCGTCAACACCGCGCCGAACAGCGACGCGATCAGCGTGCTCGCGCCCTGGCTCGAGAACTGCCAGCTCGCCATGAAGCCTTTGCGCTGCGGCGCGTGCTCGATCAGGAACGCGGTGGAGCTGCCGAATTCGCCTCCGGCCGAAAAGCCTTGCAACAGCCGCGACGCGAACACGCCGATCGGCGCGAGGATGCCGATCGTCGCATACGAAGGCATCAGCGCGATCATCGCGGTGCCGAGCGTCATCATCGCGAGCGAGAGGGTTAGCGACGCCTTGCGGCCCTTGCGGTCGCCGAACGAGCCGAGCGCGAGTGCGCCGATCGGCCGCGCCAGATACGACAGCGCGAACGTGCCGAGCGTGAGCAGCAGGGACACGGTGCGGTCGTGGACCGGAAAGAACGTGCGCGACAGCACCGCCGCGAAGTAGCCGTACACGACGAGGTCGTAGAACTCCAGCGCGTTGCCGATCGACGTCGCGAGGATCAGCCGCGATACGCTCGAGCGTGAAGCCGGTCGCTCGAGCGTGTCGGCCGTGGTGGCGGCGGAATTGATGCGCATGACGAAGTCCTCTGACGGCGGGTACGACAGGTTGGGGCGCGCCGTCGATGTGTCGTGCGCGGCGCGAGCGTGGAATTCGAAGCTTGTGTCGCGATCTTGCGGTGGCCGATATTTCTCCACAATTACAATATTTGGCAGATGGCGTTGCCGAAAAGGCAAAGCGGAGCGAACCGGCACGGCGGTGTCGGCGATTCGCGCGGCCAAAGAAAAAGCGCCCCGTAGGGCGCTTTTTCATCACGCGGGCGACGGCAGGCGCATGCGCTGCCGTCTGCAACGACCCGCTTAGAACTTGTGACGCATACCGAGGCGGAACGCGAGCTGGTTGTCCGCGCCGACGCCCGACGTGCTGAAGTAGCTCGAGCTCGAGCCGATCTGCGCCTGCAGATCCTGGCCGCCGTTGTGACCCGATGCGATCTGGTAGATGCCGAGCACGTACACGTCGGTACGCTTCGACAGCGCGTAAGCCGCGCTCAGATCCACCTGGTTCCAGTGGCCCGTGTTCGCGTTGCTCAGGTGCATGTAGGTGTAGCCCGCGGCTGCCGTGATGGCCGGCGTGATCGCGTACTTCGCGCCTGCTTCGTACGCGGCGAACGTCGTCGAGCTGCCGGTGATCGGCTCGAAGCGCGTGTTCGTGTACAACGCCCACAGCGTAGCCGGGCCGATCGCGTAGCGCGCACCGACGCCGAACGAGCGCAGGTCGCGCACGGTGCCGGTCGACACGTTGGCCATCGTCGTCGAGAACGACGGGCTGGCCTGACCCGGATAGCTGATGTCGGTGTAAGCCGCGCCGATGCCGAACGGGCCGTTCGCGTAGTTCAGGCCGAAGCTGTAGGCGCGCGACGAACCCGCGGTCGTGCCGACTGCCGGTGCGCCGGCGAATGCGCCAGCCTGGTTCGAGAAGCCGTACATCGCGCCGAAGGTCAGGCCCGAGAAGTTCGCGCTGGTGAACTTCGCCGAGTTGTTGATACGGCTCGACGTCAGCTGGTCGACGTCGTTGATGTGGTAAGCGTAGTTACCCGCGACGGTCTGGCCGCCGGTCGAGTAGTTGCCGCCGAGGATGTCGGTCGAGAACGAGTACTGGCGACCGAACGTCAGCGAGCCGACGTTGTCTTGCGCGAGACCGACGAATGCCTGGCGACCGAACATCGCGCCGCCCTGGCCGGCCGTGCCGTTCGCGCTGCTGAAGCCGTTTTCCAACACGAACAGTGCCTTCAGGCCGCCGCCCAGGTCTTCCGTGCCGCGCAGGCCCCAACGGCTGCCTTGCGCGATGCCGTCGTCGTATTTGGTCAGGCTGCTGTGGCCAGTGGACGTCTTCGAGTTGTTCACATAGCTGATACCAGCGTCGATCAGGCCGTACAGGGTGACGCTGCTTTGTGCATGAGCGGCGCTAGCGAAAAGGGCGAACGTAGCGGCGGTCAGGATTTTCTTGTTCAAAACATTCTCCGGTTAAGAAATTGGCGATCGCGACGCGGTGCTCTGCGGCAAAGTCGCGCGATGGGCGGCAATTTAAGGGAACGCTGAGTAGGCTATGTGACAGCTGGAAATTTTTTCTCGTCTGTCGTGTTCGCGCGACACTTCGCTGGCGCGCCCGGTCAATCTTGCGCAAGAACGCCTTTCGATAAGCTTTTTCGCGGGTGGGGATACGGCGAGCCGGACGCCGTCGGAAGGGCGCGCGGCGGCGGATGTTTAAAGCGGGGTGGTCGTTGGGAGCGGGGCGGTGCGCAAGGGTCGCGCGGTGATCGCTCGTGGAGGTCGGGCGGGTTTGGAAGCTACGTGTCAGCCACTACGCATCGCGAAATGCGACGGACGGCGGCGACTGAATTGTCAAGATAGGTTTGACCTATGTTGTCTGTGGTCTTTTGTTCGAGGAGGGACGAGCCGTCGAATGTGCATCGCAAACGCAGCGCAAACCGATCGGCGCGACCGACATCGGCCGCACCGATCCTCATGCGTATCGCCGGCCGCGCGTGCCGGCTAGTTGATGCGTGTCGCTTGGTTGCTCAGTTGCTCAGCAGCGAACCGCTGCGGAACGCCGTCGCGCCAGCCACGCGCGCGAATTCGAGCCCGGCGGTCGCGAAGCGCGCGAGATGCCGCGCGTACAGCACGCCGGCCACGCTGTTTTTGATCGTGACGACACGGTCCGTCAACGGATCGACGATGTCCGCGATCGGCTGATCCACGTCCACCCAGGTGCCGACTTCGCAGCGATACACGAGCACGCCGCTGATCGGCGCGACGAGCGGCTCGGTGCCCGCGAGCGGCGTCGCGGCAAATTCGAGTGGCGGCAGCGGCGCGGCTTCGCCGTCGATCACGCCGCGCGAAGTCAGATACTCGATGATCGCCTGCGAATCCTTTTCCGCGTACTCGTACGACACTTCGCGCTGGCCGCGCAACTCGACCGTCACCGAGATCCCGCCGTTCGGAATCGGGAAGCGCTCGCCGAAACGGCCACGCAGATCGGACCAGCAGAAGCTGTGAATCTCGTCGAACGGATTGCCGACCGAGTTCAGCGCGAGCAGCGACGCCTTCGCGTCCAGATAGCGCGCGAGCGGCTCGACCTCGGGCCACAGGTCCGGATTCGTGTACAGGTGCATCGCGGCTTCCCAGTCGCAGTGCAGATCGAGCACGACGTCGGCGTCGTACGACAGCTTTTGCAGCGCGAGGCGTTGCGACGCGAGTTCGGTGGTCGGCTGCTGGGCATCGAGCGCTTCGCGCATCGCCGCGCGGATCGCGCTGCGGTTCGCGTCGATGTCGTCGGTCAGACGCGATTCGATGACTGGCAGCACGAGCGCCGCGAGGTCGTGGAAATTGCGGTTGAAGTTCTGCGCGCTGCCGGTTTCGAAGCGGCCCAGCATCTGTCCCAGCAGGTGTTGATTCAAGCCGATCGGATTCGGTACCGGTACGACCACGACTTCGCCACGCAGCTTGCCGGCGGCTTCGAGCGCGGCAAGCTTACGGCGCAGCGCCCACGACACCAGCATGCCGGGCAACTCGTCCGCGTGCAGCGACGACTGGATGTAGATCTTCTGTCCGCCGCCGGGGCCGTAGTGGAAACTCGTCAGATCGCGGGCGGTGCCGAGCGACGGGGCAATCAACGGATGGGTCTGGGTTTGCATGATTTTGGCTTCGCGGCTCAATGGGGCGAGCCGCGCTAGGTGGTTGATTGCAAGGGGAAAGATGCGCGCCGCGGCGAGCGGTGGCCGGGCCGGCGACGTGCGGCGGAGGTGTCTCGTGGGCTCCGCGTGTCGTACGATCTTAGCCGATCTGGCCGCCGATGTGGCTCGGGTGCAGTGCGGAGCGCGGCCCAAAACAGAACGGGCCCCGCATTGCGGAGCCCGTTGCAGACACAACCATCGGGTGCGCCGGAGCGCGCACCCTGGCGGTTTAGCCGCCGTACACGTCGAAGTCGAAGTACTTCTGTTCGATCTTCTTGTAGGTGCCGTCCTTGATCATGTCGGCGATCGCCTTGTCGACCTTCGCCTTCAGATCGGCGTCTTCCTTGCGCATGCCGATGCCCGCGCCGTTGCCGAGGATCTTCACGTCGACCAGATCCTTGCCGGCGAAGTCGAAGCCCGTACCGCGCGGCGTCTTCAGGAAGCCCTGTTCAGCCTGCACCGCGTCCTGCAGCGCCGCGTCCAGACGACCCGAGATCAGATCCGCGTAGACCTGGTCCTGGTTCTGATACGGCACGACCTTGGTGCCCTTCGGCTCCCAGTAGGTCTTCGCGTAGGTTTCCTGGATCGTGCCCTGTTCGACGCCGACCGTCTTGCCCTTCAGCGAGTCGGCCGTCGGCAGCAGGCCCGAACCCTTCTTCGCGACGAGGCGCGTCGGCGTGTTGAACAGCTTGTCCGAGAAGGCGATCTGTTCGGCGCGTTGCGGCGTCATCGACATCGACGACAGCACGCCGTCGAACTTCTTGGCCTTCAGTGCCGGAATCATGCCGTCGAAGTCGTTTTCGATCCACACGCACTTCGCACCCACGCGCTTGCAGATTTCATTGCCGAGGTCGATATCGAAGCCAACGAGCTTGCCGTCCGCGCCTTTCGACTCGAACGGGGGATAGCTGGCATCAACGCCAAAGCGGATAGTCGACCAATCTTTAGCGTGTGCGCCAATCGAGACGGTGGCAAGCAGAGCAACCGTCAAAGCCGCTAGCAGTTTTTTCACTGTTTTTACTCCTCGGTGTAGTTCAATTTCACCCGCTGCGGTGGTACCGCCACGGGATGCCCGGTGCGACTCGCGACGGGCTCTGGTTCAGCTGCAAACCGGGTGGCCTGCAACGCGCGCCAAGCTTAACAGTTCAAAAAAATTGGGAAGCTAGTAAAACACCGGATGGCGCAAGAGGTCCGCTTCTAACGCTTCAGTCTCCGCAAACCGGTGTTATCGGATCGTACACGCCCGGTAGTCTTTGCGTAATCGGATTGTAATTAATGGGCGATGAATAAGCGCGATGCGGCGCGATTATCGTTCGGCGATTGGTGCGGCTTGCAACATTAGGTGGGGCATCCGTTTAAAAAGGACACTGGCGGTTAAAGATCGCGCATCAATTGCCGTTATTTAACGGCGTCAGCCGAACTATTGCGAATCGTTGCATTACCCGTTGTTACCAGATCGGATATTTTTGCGCGGTCGTTCCGGCCCGCAGTAAAAATCGAATGCTTTGGCGCTATTATCGATGCTCCTTGCGTTCGCCACCGATCGTCGCGCAACCGGCGTATCGGTCTGATGAATGTCGCTGAACACCCTCGAGATTAAAGGCGCGTGTTGCGCTCGCTCAAAGGCCTTCTGCTAAACGGTGTTAGCCATGCACACGATGTCGACGGCGGATGAACCCGATTGTTGTCAACAGGCTTTTAAGCGGCGGATGACGGGCGCCGGTGTGCCGGCGCGTGCCCATTTATTGAATCGTCGTGTTTTGCGCGGTTTTTTGTCGGGCGTTTCAAAGGAGTCTGTTTTGGGAGCCGGCGTTTTTCGGGCGATTTCAGCCGCTGTTTTGCCGTCGGTTTTGCACGCCGTTTTAACTGTGCTGCTCGGCGTAGTGGTTTGCGCGCTGTCGGGCGCGGCGACACCCGCCGTCGCTGCCGAAAAAGTCCTGCGCGTGCTCGCGTGGCCCGGCTATGCGGACCCCGACGTCGTGAAGACCTTCGAAACGCGTTACGGCGCGAAGGTCGAGGTCACGCTGGTCGACTCCGACGAGGCACTGTGGGCGCAGATGCATAGCAAAGGCGAGCCGCCGTTCGACGTGCTCGCGGCCAACACCGCCGAAATCCGCCGCTATACCCAGGCGAATCTGCTCGCGCCGCTCGATCTCGCGAGTCTGCCGAACACCCGCAGGCAGTTGCCGCGCTTCCAGGCGCTCGGCTCGATCGACGGGCTGACGTCGGATGGCAAGGTGTACGCAATTCCGTTTACGTATTCGTCGATGGGGCTCATCTACGATCGCAAGCAGATTCCGGTCGCGCCGCATTCGATGCGCGAACTCTGGAACCCGCGTTATCGCGGCAAGGTGCTCGACTTCAACAGCGCGCAGCACAACTTCTCGTTCACCGCGCTCGCGCTCGGCTATCGGCATCCGTTCCAGCTCGACCCCACGCAAATGCGCGAGATTGCCCACAAGCTCGTCGAGTTGCGTCGCAACCTGCTGACCTATTACACGTTGCCCGAGGAGGCGACCGCGTTCTTCATCCAGCACAAGGTCGCGCTGATGTTCGGCAACTACGGCACGCAACAGGTGCAGTTGCTGCGGCGCGCGGGCGCGGACGTCGGCTACGTGATTCCGGACGAAGGCGCGCTGGCATGGCTCGACTGCTGGTCGATGACGCGCGCGGCGAGCGACAGGCCGCTCGCGCTTGAGTGGATCAACTACATGCTGGAGCCGGGCGTGAGCGTGCTGCTCACGCAGCGCCAGGGGCTCGCGAATACGCTCACGGAGTCCGCCGAAAGCAACGCCAACGCGCACATCGTGTGGATCGGTCCGGTCGAGAACATTCAACGGCGCGAGGACCTGTGGGAGCGGATCGTGTCGGGCGACCGTTCGGAGCGCTTCTGATGTTCCGCCGTGGCCTGACCCTCAAGCTGTCCGTGCTGCTCGCGTGCATCGGCGTGCTGGCGTCGGGCGCCACCGGCTATTACGCGTATCGCGCGAACCGCACGATGCTCGTCAACGAAGCCGAGCACAGCCTGCTGACCTCGACCGAGCTGCTCGGCCAGCGCATCGCGGTGTCGATCGACGACGTCGCGTCCGATGCGCTCGTGCTCGCGACGATGCCGTCGTCGGTGAGCGTTGCGCTGACCGACGACGGCATCGGCCCGAACGTCGGACGCGAGCGCCTCGCGCAGGTGTATTCGAGCTTCATGCTGCACCACCCGGAATATCTGCAGGTGCGGCTGATCACGCGCCAGCATCATGGGCTCGAACTGATCCGTTTCGATCGCGACCGCGACGGCCTCGTGCGCGTCGAAAGCAACGATCTGCAGGAAAAGGCGCAGTTTCCGTACGTCTTCGAGACACTCGCGTTTTCTCCAGGCCGCATCTATACGTCGCCGATTACGGTCAATCACGAATACGGCACGCACGCGGCGCAAGGCAAGCCGACGCTGCGTCTCGGCACGCCGATCGCCGACACGCACGGCACGGTGGTCGGTGTGGTCGTGATCGACATCGATCTGGCCGGCATGCTGCGGCGTTTGCAAAGCGATCTGCCGAGCGATCATCAGGTGTACCTGGCAAACGAGTGGGGGGATTTCCTCGTGCATCCGGACGCGTCGAAGACCTTCGGTTTCGATCGCGGCCGGCGTGTGCTAATGCAGGACAGCTTCCCGGTAACGAAGCCGCTGTTCGAGCAGAAGCAGGCCGAGGTGCTGGTCAACGGACTCGCTCTGCCACGCCAGGCGGACGGTCACGTGCTCGCGTTCGTGCGCCGGCCGTTCGGCGGCTCCGAGGGCAATCGCTTCATCGTGCTCGGTCTCGCGAAGCCGCTCGAAGACGTGCTGGCCGGCGCGAATCAGCTCGGCACGCGGATCATCCGCATGGTGCTGGTGTTCAGCGCGCTATCGGTGCTGCTGGCGATCCTGTTCGCGCGCGCGTTGACCAAGCCGCTGCATCTGCTCGCGCATGCGGCGACCCACCTGTTCGCCGAGCACGCGATGCACACGTTGCCGCTGAAGCGTACCGACGAAATCGGCGTGCTCGCCCGCTGCTTCGAGCGTCTGCGCCGCGAAATCCGCGCGCAGATGGATGCGCTGCACAGCAAGCAGAGCGAGCTCGCGCATCTGGCGACGCACGACGTGCTGACGGGCCTGCCGAATCGCATGCTGTTCATGGAGAAGCTCGAAAGCGCGATCGACGATGCCCGGCGCCGCGACGAAGGGCTCGCGGTGCTGTTCGTCGACCTCGACCGCTTCAAGCAGATCAACGACCAGTTTGGTCACTCGGTCGGCGACAAGGTATTGGTGGCGGTCGCGCGCCGGCTGAAGGACGTGCTGAATGCCGCCGACGTGGTCGCGCGGCTCGGCGGCGACGAGTTCATCGTGCTGCTCGAAGGCGCGCGCGCGGCGGACGTTACGCCCACTATTGCCACGCTCATCATGGATGCGCTCAACGAAACGCTGACGCTCGACGGCAACAGCATGACGGTCGGCGCGAGTATCGGCATCAGCGAATTCCCGCACGACAGCGGCAATGCCGAGGAGCTGCTGCTGAACGCCGACGCGGCGATGTACGCCGCGAAATCGGGGGGACGCTGCGCGTATTTGCGTTATCGCGACGTGCTCGCGGCGCGCCTCGAAGCGCAGGCCGAGGCCCAGGCGGCAGGGCAGGCGGCGCGCGCGAGTCTCGCCGATGCGCGTGCCGCACAGGACGCGATCGAAGGGCACGAGGCGGAGCCGACGGCCTGACGCGTTGCTGTTGACGGCGGCGCGCACGGGATTCACGCGAATCGCCCACCAGGCGCACGCCGCACGCTCCGCTCACACGATCCGCACACCACCCCGATAAGTCGCGCGCGGCACCGGCAACCGGTCGAGCAGCGTTACGCGCACGAAGTCCGCGCGCAGGCCGGGCTCGATCGCGCCACGATCGGTGAGGCCAGCGGTGCGTGCCGGTTCGGCGGACACTGTGGCCATCGCGCGCGGCAGCGTCCAGCCCGCCTTTTCGACGAGTTCGAACACCGCGGTCAGCAGACTCGACGGCACGTAATCCGACGACAGGATGTCGAGCAGATCCGCGCGCGCGAGTTCGAGTGCCGACACGTTGCCCGAGTGCGAGCCGCCGCGCACGATGTTCGGCGCACCCATGATCGTCGCGATGCCGTGCTCGCGCGCGGCCGCGGCGGCGATGCGGGTGGTCGGAAATTCGGCGAGCACGATGCCTTCGGCCTTCGCCTGTTCGACGTGCTCGATCAGCGTGTCGTCGTGACTCGCGACCGGAATGCCGAGCCGCTCGCAACGCGCGACGATGTCGCGGCGATGCGCATCCGCGTAACGCTCCTGTTCGACCGCGAGTTCGGCGAGCGCGGTGGCGACACGCTCGTCGCTCATCTTGCCGTTGCGTTCCTGATAGCGACGCCATTGTTCGCGGTCGTGCCATTGCCGCTGGCCCGGCGTATGGTCCATCACCGACGCGAGCCGCAACAGCGGATGCGCGCACAGCGAATCGAATAGCTCGACCACGTCGGCGGTCGCGATCTCGCAGCGCAGATGCAGAAAGTGCTCGGCGCGCAGCAGGCGGCGCGCGGACAGCCGCAGCAGCGAATCGGCGCATTGTGTCTGCACGTCGCGATTACGCAGCCCGACGTTCGAGCGCGAGCCGATCGCGAGCGCGTCGAACACGGTCGTAATGCCGGCGGCGGCGACCTGCGCGTCGTGAATCACGAAGGCGGCGTCGGTGTTCCACTCCACACCCGGGCGCGGCACCAGATGCTTCTCCAGGTTGTCCGTATGCAGTTCGATCAGACCGGGCAGCAGATAGTCGCCGTCCCAGTCTTCGGCGTCGCGCGCCAGACTCGTACCGCGTTCGACGTCGCGAATCGCGCCGTCTTCCACGCGTACCGTGCCGATGAATACTTCGTCTCGCGTCACGATGCGAGCGTTGCTGATCAACATCGCCTTGCTCCGTAGTGGCTTCGTCGTTGCTGCGTTGTAGTGGCGTTGCTTAATGGTGTTTTGTAGCGGCGTTTTGCAGCGGCCGCAGTTCCACGCGCCGGGTCGCGACCTTGTTGCGCGTCGCTTCGTCGTGAAAGATGCCGACGATCGCCGCGCCGCGCTCGCGCGCCTCGACGATCAGATCGGCGACCGCGTCGCGATTCTCCGCATCCAGCGATGCAGTCGGTTCGTCGAGCAGCAGCAGCGGATGCTCCGCGATCAAGCCGCGCGCGATATTCACGCGCTGCTGTTCGCCGCCCGAAAACGTGGCGGGCGCAAGCGTCCACAGCCGCTGCGGCACGTTCAGGCGAGCGAGCAGCGCAGCGGCGCGCTCCTCTGCATCCACGGCGGCGACGCCGCGCGAGAGCAGCGGTTCGGCCACCAGCGCGAGCGTCGCCACGCGCGGAATCACCCGCAAGAACTGGCTCACGTAGCCGACCACGTCGCGGCGCAGACGTAGCACGTCGCGTGCCTCGGCGCCGGTCAGCGCGACGGGCTCGCCGCGCGCGCCGGTATCGCGAATCTCGATCGAGCCGGTGCTCGCCAGATAGTTGCCGTACAGGCAGCGCAGCAGCGTGCTCTTGCCCGCGCCCGACGGCCCGACCAGCACCACGCATTCGCCGCGCTCGACGTCGAGCGACACGTCAGCGAGCGCTTCGATCCTCACGCCGCCCTGGCCGTGCAGCGTGAAGGTTTTGCCGATGCCGGCCGCGCGCAGCATCAGCGCCGCATTGTCGGCGAACGCGCGGGCGCTGGGGCGTGCGTCGATGCGCGTGTCGGCGTATGCATCAATTCCTGTGTCCATGGAGCGCATTGTGAGCCTCAAACCGGCAGAACCGAGGAAACCAGCGTTTGCGTGTACGGATGCTGCGGATCGTCGAGCACCTGATCGGTCAGACCCGCTTCGACGACTTCGCCCGCCTGCATCACCATCAGCCGATGCGCGAGCAGACGCGCGACGCCGATATCGTGCGTAACGATCAGCACCGACAGATGCAGCGTCGAGGTCAGCGTGCGCAGCAGATCGAGCAGCCGCGCCTGCACGGATACATCGAGGCCGGCGGTCGGCTCGTCCATGAACACGAGGCGCGGACCGGTGACGAGATTGCGCGCGATCTGCAGACGCTGCTGCATGCCGCCGGAAAACGCGGCGGGAAATTCGTCGATACGCGTCGGATCGAGTTCGACGCGCTCCATCCATTGCGTCGCGCTGCGGCGAATCTCGCCGTAGTGACGCGCGCCGACCGCCATCAACGGTTCGCCGATATTCGCACCGGCCGACACGCCGCTGCGCAGACCGTCGCGCGGATTCTGCTGCACGAAGCCCCACTCGGTGCGCATCAGCAGACGGCGGCGCGGCTCGGACAGCGCGCGCAGATCGAGCACCTCGCCGTGCGACGCGGTGTAGTGCAGCGAGCCGCTATCGGCTTCCATTTTCAACGCGAGCGTATTGAGCAGCGTGGTCTTGCCCGATCCGGACTCGCCGACGATGCACAGCACCTCGCCCGGATACAGATCGAAGCTCACGTTGCGGCAACCGTTGCGGCCGCCGAACTGTCGGGTGAGCGCGCGTGCGCTGAGCAGCGGCGTCATGCGGATTCTCCTGCGCGTTGCTTCGTGTGCGGCGATGGTTGTTGCGGTTCGCCATCGCGGCGCTGCTCGTGGCAGTAGTCGCTATCCGAGCACACGAACATGCGCGTGCCCGCATCGTCGACGATCATCTCGTCGAGAAAGCTCTGCGTCGAGCCGCACAGCGCGCACGCATGCTGCCACTTCTGCACTTCGAACGGATGATCGTCGAAGTCGAGGCTGCGCACCGGCGTATAAGGCGGAATCGCGTGAATGCGCCGCTCGCGGCCCGCGCCGAACAGTTGCAGCGCGGGGTTCATATGCATCTTCGGATTGTCGAACTTCGGAATCGGCGACGGCGAAGTCAGATAGCGATGATTGACCATCACCGGGTAGTCGTACGTGGTCGCGATGCTGCCGTGATGCACGATGTCTTCGTAGAGCTTCACGCTGATCAGCCCGTAATCGGCGAGCGCGTGCAGCTTCCTGCATTCGGCGACGCGCGGTTCCAGCCGGTACAGCGGCTCGGGCATCGGCACCTGATAGACCAGAATCTGGCGCTCGGTCAGTGGCGTTTCCGGAATCCGGTGACGGGTCTGGATGATCGTCGCGTCGCGGGTATGCCGCGTGGTCGTTACGCCGGTGGTGCGCGCGAAGAAGCGGCGGATGTTGACCGCGTTGGTCGTTTCGTCGGAGCCCTGATCGATCACCTTCAGCGTGTCCGTCTTGCCGATGATCGCGGCCGTCACCTGGATGCCGCCGGTGCCCCAGCCGAACGGCAACGGCATTTCGCGCGATGCAAACGGCACCTGGTAGCCGGGCACCGCGATCGCTTTCAATAGTGCGCGGCGCAGCATGCGCTTGGTCTGCTCATCGAGATACGCGAAGTTGTAGCCGAGCGCGGCGCTGTCGTAGCTGTTGCCGCAGGTGCTGTCGTCCGATGCGGTGGGGAGAGCGGTGTCGGGTGCGTTCATGCTGCCTGCTCCTTGCCGGTCGTGTTGTCTACGTCGTTGGCGTTGTCGATACCGCTGCCGTTGCCACGTGCCTCGTCCGCATGCCGCGCACGCAGGCGCCGCACCAGTTCCAGCTCTGCCTGAAAGTCGACGTAGTGCGGCAGCTTCAGATGCTGCACGAAGCCCGACGCCTCGACGTTATCGCTATGCGACAGCATGAATTCGATGTCCTGAGTCGGCGACGCCAGCGTTTCGCCGAGTTCCTCCGCGCGCAACGCACGATCGACGAGCGCCATCGCCATTGCCTTGCGCTCCGAGTGACCGAACGCGAGCCCGTAGCCTTGGGTGAAGGTCGGCGCGACCTCGCCGCTGCCCGCGAACTGGTTGATCATCTGGCATTCGGTGAGATCGATATCGCCGATGTCGACCGCTTCACCGAGTTCGTCGAGTTCCATTTCGACCGCGATCGTGCCGAAGCGGATCTCGCCCGCGAACGGATGCGAGTGCGCGTAGCCGCGTTGCGTCGCATAGCCCATCGCGAGCAGAAAGCCTTCGTCGCCGCGCGCGAGATTCTGCAGGCGCGTCGCGCGGCTCGCCGGAAACGCGAGCGGTTCGCGCGACAGATCGCCGGGTTCGGCGCCGTCGGGTGTCGGGCGTTCCTGTTCGATCAGTCCTTCCTTGTCGAGCAGGGTGATGACGCGTGGCATCGGTTCGGTGGCGGGGGGCTGCAGAGTCGCAACTGCTCCAGGCGCCGCCGTATGGCTGGGCATTTCAGGTCCGGTCGCGTCATCGCCGTCGGCCAGTAGCGCGAAATCGAGCAGACGCTGCGTGTAATCGTAGGTCGCGCCGAGCAACTGGCCGCCCGGCAAGTCCTTGAACGTCGCCGAAATGCGTCGCTCGACCTGCATCGTTTCGGTATCGATTGCGTGCGTATAGCCGAAACGCGGCAGCGTGGTGCGATACGCGCGCAGCAGAAAGATCGCCTCGACCAGATCGCCGGCGGCCTGCTTGATCGCAAGCGCGGCGAGTTCTTCGTCGTAGACCGAACCTTCGGTCATCACGCGCGCGACCGCGAGCCGCAACTGCTCGCGAATCTGCGCGACGCTCAGTTCGGCGATCCGCGTATCGCCGCGGCGCGCCTTGTCGAGCAGGCGCCACGATGCTTCGATCGCGCGTTCTCCACCTTTGACGGCAACGTACATCAGTTCACCTTCGCGTGAGTGGTGCGCGGCAGGCCGATCACGCTCGTGCCGCAAACCAGATAGCAATCGACGCCGCACGGAAACAGCGGCACGAGCGTCGCACGGTCGCGCCAGAATTGCGCGGGCAGCCCAAGCGGAGAAATCGTTTCGGTATCCAGAATGCCGGGGCCGCTCAGCGTGACCGGCTCGCCGCCGCTCAGCGCATCGACGCGGATCAGTAGCGTGGCCGCCTGCTCGGGCGACTCGGCGCTGCCCGACGCGAAACTTTCGAGTGCGGGCAGCGTGGCGGCGTCGTGGATATAGGCGAACGCGGCCTGCTCCGTTTTGTCGACGAGCGGCGCGCCGGTATGAAAGCGTAGCGCCGAGGCGAGCGCGGTGTCGGGCTGCGCGAGCCAGACCGGCGTCGTGTAATCGCACAGCGTGAGCAGCGCCGCGAACGCGGCGGGCTCGGCGCGCGCATGCCGCAGTTCGGGCAGCATCGGCACGACCTCGCCGATCGCGCCATGCGTGCCCGGCCGCGCCAGTGCATCGAGCAGCGTGCGAAACACCGCCTGAGTGTCGTGGACCGGATCGGCGAAACCGGGCGTCAGCGTGGACAACGCAATCTGTGAAGGTTCCATCAGTCGCCCCGCACCATCGTGAAGAATTCGACGCGCGTTGCCGCGGCGTCCTGTTGCCGTTGCGCGCGCCGGGTTCGCTGTTGCGCGGCGAACGGTTCGACGAGTTGCCGCTGCAGACGGTCGTGATGCTCGGGCAATTGCAGTAGCGCATCGGCGAGCGCGGCGAGTTCGGCGCGGCGGCGGTCGCGGCCCAGATGACAGGCGACGCCGATGGTCGCGCCCGGCTCGTTGCCCGCGCGCAGGCGCAAGGTGGCGCGCGTGACGGTCGCCTCACCAAGATTGAACGGATCGCCGCTGCCGCCGATGCGCCCGCGCACCATCGCGAGGCCGATTTCGGGGGGACGCAACCAGTCGTAGGCGGGCGTGGGCAGATCTTGCAGCACGCGCTGCAGGCCGGCTTCGAGCTCGGCGCGCGGCGTGCGGGCCAGCACGGCCATCCAGGCGCGCCGCGCCGACGACGGCACGACACCAGAAGGGGGAACGGAACTCGAATTCATCGTCTTTCCTGTTGATCCGGCGTGCGGCTATTGGAGCATCTATTCATCTAAACGTCTAGACGTTTAAAGGCGTAGCTGTCTGATTGTCGCGCGGGCCTGACGTTTCATATTTTCATCACGGCTCGCGCACTACAATGCACGGGATGGCGATCATTTGAACC
Organism: Paraburkholderia antibiotica; assembly: GCF_012927125.1. Taxonomy (GTDB): domain Bacteria; phylum Pseudomonadota; class Gammaproteobacteria; order Burkholderiales; family Burkholderiaceae; genus Paraburkholderia; species Paraburkholderia antibiotica. Next base: position 227,255 of record NZ_JABBFZ010000002.1, on the reverse strand, counting down.
GAAGGGAATGACAGCACCATGACATCGAACGACAGCGCGACGCCTGCCACGACGCTCGAACGCGGCGCGGGCGTGGCCGTCTGGAGACAGATCGAACAGATTCTCGCCGCCGAGATCGCGGCCAGCGGTTTCGGCGAGGAAGGGCGCTTGCCGAGTGAGGGGGAGTTGGCGAAGCGCTTCGACGTCAACCGTCACACGGTACGGCGCGCGATGCTCGGCCTCGCGGCCCTGGGTCTCGTCAGCGTCGAGCAGGGGCGCGGTACTTTCGTGCAGCCCGGCGCGATCGACTATACGATCGGCCGCCGCACGCGCTTTACCGAAAACCTGCGCCGGCAGCATCACGCGGCGGCGGGCACGATGCTGTCGGCTGTGCGCGTGAAGGCCGAGCCGAGCGTCGCGAAGGCACTCGGGTTGCGTGCGGGCGCGGCCGTGTACCGGATCGAATCGTTGAACGAGTCAGACGGCGTGCCGCTCACGTTCGCGCGCAGCTGGTATCCGGCCGCGCGCTTTCCGGATCTGCCGGAGGTCGTGCAACGCGTGGGCGGTACGACGAAGGCGTTGGCCGAATTCGGCGTCAACGATTATCTGCGCAAGTGGAGTCGTATCGGCAGCGTGCTGCCCGAGCCGGAGGTCGCGCGGCGTCTGAACCTCAACCGGCAGCAGCCGGTGCTGTGGGTCGAGAATGTCGACGTCGATCTGCAAGGCACGCCGGTCAAATACGGCTTTACGCATTTCGCGGCGGATCGTGTGCAATTGATGGTGGAGCACGACCTGTGAGCGCGCCCGACTGGAGCGATGCTGCGCGTTTTGCGATCTCGCGCTTTGCGATTTATTACGCGCCATCGCGTGAATCCGCGTGGTGGCGGGCCGGCTCGACCTGGCTCGGCCGCGATGCGGGCAACGGCGAGCCGCTCGCGCAGCCGCAACCGGCCGGTTTGACGCGCGCTCTTGCGGCGTTGACCGACGCGCCGCGTCGTTACGGCTGGCATGGCACGCTGGTTGCGCCGTTCCGGCTCGGCGCCAATCTCATGCCGCACGACGTGCTTGCGGTCGCGCGCGCATGGGCGCTCACGCGGCGCGCGTTCGACTTGCCGGTGGAAGCGGCGACGCTCGGCGATTTCGTCGCGTTGCGTCCCGCCGATGCACCGGGCGACACGCGTATGCGCGAGCTGGCGGCGAGCGCGCTGCAAGCGCTCGATGGTTTGCGTGCGGCGCCGTCGGAAGCCGATCTCGCGCGCCGGCTCGCGGCGCCGCTCAGCGACCGGCAACGCACGTTGCTGCTGCAATGGGGCTATCCGTACGTGTTCGACGAATTCCGTTTTCACATGACGCTGTCCAACGGGCTCGCCGATGCCGACGAACGCGCGACGCTGCTTGCATGGTGGCGTCAGCGTGCGCCCGAGCTGGGACCGCTCGCGGTCGATCGGGCCGCGCTGTTCGTCGAGCCGGCGCCGGGCGAGCCGTTCGTGTTGTGGCAACACCTGCCGTTTGGCGACGCCACGCCGGACGACGATAGCGAAGATCGCCACGACGGGCGACACCACGAGGCGAGCCGCTAATGTCAGGACGACTGATCTATGTGATGGGACCATCGGGTGCGGGCAAAGACTCGCTGCTCGAATTCGCGCGCCAGCGTCTCGTGGGCGAGCCGATTTTGTTCGCGCATCGCTATATCACGCGGCCGAGCGGCAACGGCGAGGTACATGTCGCGCTGAGCGTCGAGGAGTTCGCCGCGCGTTCGGTACTGGGGCTGTTCGCGCTCGAATGGTCGAGTCATGCGCTGCGCTATGGCATCGGTATCGAACTCGATGCGTGGCTTGCGCGCGGTTGTACGGTGGTCGTCAACGGTTCGCGGCAGTACGTGCAGCATGCGCTCGCGCGTTATCCGCGTGCGGAAGTGGTCCACGTGAACGCCGCGCCGCATATTCTCGCCGCGCGGCTCGGCTCGCGGGCGCGCGAATCGGCGGAGCAGGTGGCGGCGCGGCTTGCGCGGCGAGCGCCGTTTTCGCTGCCGGCCGGCGTGCGCTGCACGACCATCGATAATTCCGGCGCGCTCGACGAAGCCGGTCACGCGTTGATCGCGGTGCTGAAGGAATCGGTGAGCGCGTAGTTCGCGGGCGCGCCTGATGCGGGGTGTGCTACGCACACACCGCACACGCAAGGCCAGCAGCGCGGCACATAACGCTTGCGCGCGTCAACGCGCACCAACGTCCGGCAGCCCGGCGGCACGCCCGCGCAAAGCATCCCTACTGCACGCCGCCCATCCTCTCCCGCGTCACCTGCCGCAAACACTCGACGAACAACTGCACGGCCGGCGTCGGTAGCAGATCGCGTCGGGAGATGATGCTCAGATCGTAATTCGGCAGCGCGTCTTCGATCTGCGCGACGCGGATGCCGAGTGGCGCGACCATCTGCGCGAGCGGCCGCGTGAAGCAGCTGATCACGTCGGTTTGCGACACCAGCCCGAGCGTCACCGCAAACGACGACGGCGCGCGCAGCAACCGCTTCGGCACCGGCAGGCCGTGCGCGCTGAACATCGCCATCATCACGCTATGCGGAAAATGATCGGCGCCGACCGTGACGATCCACTCGGCGTCCAGCAACTCGGACAGACGCGTGACGTTCGCGAGCGGATGCCCCGCGCGCATCGTCACGACGAACTGCGTCGAGTAGAGCGGCACCTGCACGAGGTCCGCGTCGAGCGCCTGCACGTGATGCGTCGCCGCGAGATCGAGCGCGCCGTTGCGCAGACGCGCGAGCGCATCGGGCACCGTCACTTCTTCCAGATGCAGGTTCACGAGCGGCATCTTCTCGCGAAAGCGCGACACCGCATGCGGCAGCATCGTCAGCGCGAGCGACGGCATCGTGCCGACGCTGACCTTGCCGGCCAGTTCCCCCTTCACCTGATCGACCGCTTCGATCGTGCGGCGCATGTCGCCGAGCAACTGCTCGGCGCGCGGCAGCAGCGCGAGCCCGCACGCGGTCAGCTCGATACCGCGCACGCTGCGCACCATCAGTTCAGTATTCAACGCGCTTTCGAGTTCGCGGATCGTATGGGTAACGGCCGGCTGCGTGACGCCGAGTTCGCGCGCGGCGCCACGCAGACTGCGGTGATGCGCGGCGGCGACGAAAGCCTGCAACTGCTGCAGCTTCATGAGGGTATTCCCGTATATAAAACTTGTTAATCAGGGTGAAAAAAATAGCATCTTATTCGAACAAAACGGCGTGGCTATAGTGCAAGGCTGCTGGCAGAACCTTTGCTATGGCTTTCCCGCCGGTCGACTTGCGTGGCGTGCGGCGTGCTTGCCGCCGCATTGCGCCGGCCCTGAACTCACTGGAATTTCACCGACCCATGAATGAAACCCCGCGTTTGACCGAAGTGTCCGATCTGGAACCCGCCGCCGCGAGCCTGCGCGAGATTCGCCATCACATCCATCACCACCCCGAACTCGCGTACGAAGAAGTGCAGACCTCGGCGCTCGTCGCCGAGAAGCTCGAACAGTGGGGCTGGCAGGTCACGCGCGGGGTCGGCAAGACCGGTGTGGTCGGTACGCTGAAAGTGGGCGACGGCCAGCGCAGCATTGGCATTCGCGCGGACATGGACGCGCTGCCGATTCTCGAACAGACCGGCCTGCCGTACGCGAGCGGCACGCACGGCAAGATGCACGCATGCGGCCACGACGGTCACACGACGATACTGCTCGGCGCCGCGCAACGGCTCGCGAGCACCCGCAATTTCTCGGGCACCGTGCATCTGTATTTCCAGCCGGCCGAGGAAAGCGGCATCGACAGCGGCGCGCTGAAGATGATCAACGACGGCCTGTTCGAGCGCTTTCCGTGCGACGCCGTGTTCGGTCTGCACAACCATCCGGGCGCGGAGCCGGGCGTGCTGCTGTTTCGCAAGGGCCCGTTCATGTCGGCGGGCGACAAGGCGATCATCACGATCGAAGGCGTCGGCGGCCATGCGGCGCGTCCGCATCTGACCGTCGATCCGGTGGTGGTCGCGGCGAGCATCGTGATGGCGTTGCAGACGATCGTCGCGCGTAACGTCGACCCGTCGCAGCCGGCGGTGGTGACGGTCGGCTCGATGCATGCGGGCACCGCGAACAACGTGATTTCCAGCAGCGCGCGGCTTGAGCTGAGCGTGCGTTCGTTCAGCCCCGAGGTGCGCGCGTTGCTGAAAAAACGCATCACCGAACTCGCCGAAACCCAGGCCACGAGCTATGGCGGTAGCGCGCACGTCGAGTACATCGAAGGCTATCCGGTCGTCGTCAATACGGATGCCGAAACGGATTTCGCGGTGCAGGTCGCACGCGAACTGGTCGGCGACGACAAGGTGGTCGAGCAGACCGACATCCTGATGGGCAGCGAGGACTTCGCGTTCATGCTGCAACAGCGGCCGGGCACGTTCCTGCGCATCGGCAACGGCGTCGGCGAGGACGGCTGCATGGTGCACAACCCGCACTACGACTTCAACGATCGCAGCCTGCCGATCGGCGCGGCGTTCTGGGCGCGGCTGGTGGAGCGGTATCTGGGGCAGTGAGGGGGCACTTCATCAACCGCACGGCCGACGCCATCGCGCCGGCCGCCCTCACGACGACACGGACCACGCGATGAATACCACCACCGATGCCAGCCACGCCGTCGCAGCCGCGCGCGTCTCCAATCGCGGCGCGATTGCCGCGGCGGTGATCGGCAACTGGCTCGAGTTCTTCGACTTCACGGTCTACGGCTTTTTCGCCGTGATCATCGGCCGGCTGTTCTTTCCGTCGGCGGACCCGACTACCTCGCTGCTGCTATCGGTCGCGACCTTCGCGGCGGGCTTCATCACGCGGCCGCTCGGCAGCGTGCTGCTCGGCGTGTACGCGGACCGCAAGGGCCGCAAGGCCGCGCTGAACGTGACGATCATGCTGATGGCGGCCAGCACCGGCCTGATCGCGATCATGCCGACCTATGCGCAGATCGGTCTCGCGGCGCCGCTGCTGATCGTGCTCGCGCGGCTCGTGCAGGGTTTCTCGCAGGGCGGCGAGTTCGGCGCGGCGACCTCGGCGTTGCTCGAACAGGGCGGCGGCTCGCGACGCGGCTTTCGCGCGAGCTGGCAACTGGCGACGCAAGGCGGCGCGGCGCTGATGGGCGCGGGCATCGCGGCGGCGCTGTCGGCGGCGTTGTCGAAGGAGGCGCTGGAAAGCTGGGGCTGGCGCGTGCCGTTCCTGATCGGCGTGGGCATCGCGCCGGTCGGCATCTTCCTGCGCCGCCGCCTCGCCGACGACGCGATCGGCGCGCATTCGCACGGCATCGAACGCGGGGTGCTGCATGAACTCTTCAGCGAGCATCTGCGCACGCTGCTGCTGATCACGCTCGCGGTGATGGGCGGCACCGTGTCGACCTACATCCTGACCTTCTACATGCCGACCTACGCGATCCACACGCTCGGCATGCCGATGTCGCTGTCGATGCTGGTCGGCGTCGCGTCGGGCTTCGTCGTGCTGATCATGTGCCCGCTGTTCGGCGCGCTGTCGGACCGCATCGGCAGCCGCAAACTGCCGATCCTGATCGGCCGCGGCGTGCTGGTGCTGCTGCTGTTTCCGGCCTTCATGCTGATGGCGCGCTTTCCGCATCTGTCGGTGATCATGCCGCTGACTTCGCTGATGCTGGTGTTCTACTCGATGGGCTCGGCCTCCGAATTCGCGCTGATGTGCGAGTCGTTTCCGCGTCGTGTGCGCGCGACCGGCATTTCGATCGCGTATGCGCTGTCCGTGTGCGTGTTCGGCGGCACCGCGCAACTGGTCGCGACGTGGCTCGTGCGGCTGACCGGCAGCAAGCTCGCGCCGGCCGGCTACGTGGCGGCGTGCGTGGTGGTGTCGCTGATCGCGGTGTCGAGGCTGAAAGAAACCGCGAATCAACCGATCGATTGAAGGAGGGATTGAGGTAGAGGCGGGCGCTTTGTGCTTTGCGCCCATCGTCGCGCGTGTCGTTGCAAAACCGGCATCGCGGACCGGTGGCCGTGCCGCGGGCCGCAGGCCGAGTGCGGCAGCGCCGCCGTTGCCACCGCCTCGCTATGTTTTGGTCGACTCAGCCGCGCCGCGCGACCATCTCCGAGACCGTCTGCGCGGCCTCCTGCAGCGGCTCCAGAAACGCCTTCACCATCTGTTTGGCCGAATTGCGCTGCGCGTTGCCGCTGATGTTCATCGCGGCGATCACGCGCCCCTGGCGGTTGCGGATCGGCGCGGACAGCGAGATCAGCCCACCTTCCAGTTCCTGATCGACGATCGCCCAGCCCTGGCGACGCACCTGCGCGATCAGTTTCTTCAGCTCTTCCTTGTCGGTGACGGTGCGCGGCGTGTGCGCGTAGAGCGGCGTCGAACCCAGCGTCGCGTCGAGCGTCTCGTCGTCGAGCGATGCCAGCAGCACGCGGCCCATCGACGTGCAGTACGCGGGCAGCCGGCTGCCGATCGACAGATTGATCGTCATGATCTTGTGGGTCGGCACGCGCAGCACGTAGACGATCTCGGTGCGGTCGAGCACGGCCGCCGAACAGCTTTCGTGCACCCGCGCGGACAGGCTTTCCATCACCGGTTCCGCGAGATTCCAGAACGGCATCGAGGTCAGGTATGCGAAGCCGAGATCGAGAATCTTCGGCGTCAGGCGGAACAGGCGCCCTTCGGCCTCCACGTAGCCGAGCGTCTGCAGCGTCAGCAGGATCCGGCGCGCGCCGGCGCGCGTCAGGCCGGCCGCGGCGGCGACGTCAGTGAGCGTCTGCTCGGGACGCGTCGCGTCGAACGCGCGGATGACCGCGAGGCCGCGCGCGAACGACTGCACGTACGAATCGCCCGGTTTCTCCGGGACCGGTTCGGCGTTGGCGGGCACGACGGAAGACGACGGCAGGGCTTTGCTCATGGACCTTGTGAGTGGGTTCGAAAAGTGCGCGGGCTGGCGCGCGCGGCAGGCGTCCGGTCGATGCGGTGTGACGCGGGCACGTTGTGGCGCAAAGGCGAGACGATAGCTTAAGCCTTCTGTTTCGCCAAATGACACGGATCTGCTCAAAAATCCCAGGGTTTGCGTGGATGCGGCTCGTCGCCCGAAATTTGTATGATGACCCGACAACCTTCGAAGTCTTACCGTTCTCCTCCTACCGCTCAGACCGACAGCCGATGTTCGAGAAGATTCCCGCGCGGGCGCTCAGCGACACCGTCGCGCAGCAACTGCTCAAGCAGATCGACAAGGGCACCTTCGTGCGCGGCGGCAAGCTGCCGACCGAGACGGTGCTCGCGCAGCAGTTCGGCGTGAGCCGCACGGTGATTCGCGAGGCGCTGTCGCGGCTGAAGAACGAGGGTGTGGTCGAGCCGCGTCAGGGCAGCGGCGTGTTCGTCGCCGCGCATGGCGCGATCCGGCCGCTGCGCATCGATTACGCGGAGGCCGTCGAGCGGGGTTCGGTCGTGCAGATTCTCGCGCTGCGCCGCGCGATCGAAGCCGAGGTCGCGGCGGAGGCCGCGACGCGGCGCAGCGAGACCGATCTCACCGCAATCGACGCCGCGCTCGCGCGCATCGACGCGGCGGTCGCCGACGGCGAGAACGGCGTGGCCGAAGACGTCGCGTTTCATCGCGCGATCGCGGCGGCGACCGGCAATCCGTATTTCCTGAAGACGCTGACGTTCCTCAATCAGTACCTCGAAGCAGGCACGGTCGTCACGCGCCGCAACGAGGCGCGGCGCGAGGACTTTTCGCGTCAGGTGCGCGACGAGCACGCGGCGATCGCGGCGGCGATCCGCGCGGGCGATCCGGTCGCGGCGCGCCAGGCCGCGCAGACGCATCTGCATAACGCGGCGCGGCGGCTGGCCGAAGCGGGTATCGGCTGAGGCGGCGCGGCCACATAGCACCCCATAGCATCACATGGCACCCACAGCATTCAACAGCATCCATCCAGCGAGGTCACGCATGTCGAGAAAGGTCGGTGTCATCGGATTGGGAGCGATGGGGCTCGGTGTCGCGCGTTCGTTGCTGCGCGCGGGCTTCGACGTGCATGCGTGCGATCTGCGCCGCGAGGTGCTGCAGGCGTTCGTCGCCGAGGGCGGCGTCGGCTGCGAGACGCCCGCCGAGCTGGGCGCGCGGTGCGAGGTCGTCATCACGCTGGTCGTCAATGCCGCGCAGACCGAGGCGGTGCTGTTCGGTCCGAACGGACAGGGCGGCGAAGGTAGTGAAAGCGGCGCGCTCGCGGCGATGCGGCCGGGCAGCGTGCTGATCGCGAGCGCGACCGTTGCGCCGGACTTCGCCCACGAACTCGGCCGGCGCGTCGAAGCGGCCGGTTTGCAGATGCTCGATGCGCCGGTGTCGGGCGGGGCGGCGCGCGCGGCCTCCGGCGAGATGACGATGATGACCTCCGGCCCGGCGGCCGCCTACGCCGCGTGCGAGGACGTGCTCGCCGCGATCGCCGGCAAGGTGTACCGGCTCGGCGCCGCGCACGGCGTCGGCTCGAAGGTGAAGATCATCAACCAGTTGCTGGCCGGCGTGCATATCGCGGCGGCCACCGAAGCGTTGGCGCTCGGTTTGCGCGAAGGCGTCGACCCCGACGCGCTGTACGACGTGATCACGCACAGCGCCGGCAATTCGTGGATGTTCGAGAATCGCGTGCCGCACATTCTCGCGGGCGACTACACGCCGCTCTCCGCGGTCGATATCTTCGTGAAGGACCTCGGCCTCGTGCTCGATACCGCGCGCCGCACGAAATTTCCGTTGCCGCTGTCGGCGGCCGCGCATCAGATGTTCATGATGGCGTCGACGGCGGGCCACGGCGGCGAGGACGACTCGGCGGTCGTGAAGATTTTCCCCGGCATCGAATTGCCGGCGCGGCGCGAAGCAGGGCCACGCTCATGACGGCGCGCACGACGCAACCCGCGCTGCTCGGCTGCATCGCCGACGATTTCACCGGCGCCACCGATCTCGCCAACATGCTGGTGCGCGGCGGCATGCGCACGGTGCAGACGATCGGCGTGCCCGCCTCCGCCGAGCCGCTCGACGCCGACGCGCTGGTGGTCGCGCTGAAGTCGCGCACGATTCCCGCCGCCGACGCGATCGCGCAGTCGCTCGCCGCGCTTGATTGGCTGCGCGCGCAAGGCTGCCGGCAGTTCTTCTTCAAGTACTGCTCGACTTTCGATTCCACCGACGCCGGCAACATCGGCCCCGTCACCGATGCGTTGTTGAACGCGCTTGCCGCCGACGGAGCCGACAGCGCCGCTTCAGCCCAACCCGCGTCGTTCACGATCGCGTGCCCCGCGTTTCCCGAGAACGGCCGCACGATCTTTCGCGGCCATCTGTTCGTCGGCGATGCGTTGCTCGACGAGTCGGGCATGGAGAACCATCCGCTCACGCCGATGCGCGACGCGAACCTCGTGCGCGTGCTGCAGCGGCAGACGCCATCGAAGGTTGGGCTGCTGCGTTACGACGTGGTCGCGCAAGGCGAAGCGGCCGTGCGTGCCGCGTTCGATGCCCTACGTGCCGACGGCGTGCGCATCGCGATCGCGGACGCGGTCTCCGATGCCGATTTGCACACGCTTGGCGCGGCCTGCGCGGAGCTCGCGCTGATCACCGGCGGCTCGGGCGTCGCGCTCGGCTTGCCGGCCAACTTCCGGCGCGCGGGTCGGCTCGGCACCACGGCCGATGCCGCGCAGTTGCCGCGCGTCGAAGGGGGCGCGGCGGTGCTGGCGGGCAGCGCGTCGAAAGCGACCAACGCGCAGGTCGCCGAATGGCGCGCGACGCGGCCCGCGTTTCGCGTCGATCCGCTCGCGGCCGCGCGCGGCGAGGATGTTGTTGGCGCGGCGTTGGCGTTCGCGCGGCAGCACGTCGCGAACGCGGAGCCGGTGTTGATCTACGCGAGCGCGTCGCCCGACGAAGTGCGGGCCGTGCAGCGCGAACTCGGCGTCAACGAAGCAGGGCATCTCGTCGAGACGACGCTTGCCGCGATTGCGCGTGGTCTGCGCGAACTCGGCGTGCGCAAGTTCGTCGTCGCGGGCGGCGAGACCTCGGGCGCGGTCGTGCAGGCGCTCGACGTGCGCCTGCTGCGGATCGGCGCGCAGATCGATCCGGGCGTGCCGGCGACCGCCACCACCGATGCCGAACCGCTCGCGCTCGCGCTGAAGTCCGGCAATTTCGGCGCGCTCGACTTCTTCGCCAAGGCGCTGCGCCATCTCGACGGAGCCGCGCCATGACCGGCACACCCGCACTCCACACGTCGGACGAAGCGCGCGTGCGCGAGGAAATCTGCACGGTCGGCGCGAGCCTCTATCAGCGCGGCTACACGGTCGGCAGCGCCGGCAACATCAGCGCGCGGCTCGACGACGGCTGGCTGATCACGCCGACCGACGCGTGTCTCGGCCGTCTCGATCCCGCGCGGATCGCGAAGGTCGACGTCGAAGGACGCGCGGTGTCGGGCGGCAAGCCGTCGAAAACGCTCGCGCTGCATCGCGGCATCTACGCGCGCAATGCCGACGCGCGCGGCATCGTCCATACACATTCGACGCATCTGGTCGCGCTGACGCTCGCGGGCGTCTGGAGCGAAGACGATGTATTGCCGCCGATCACGCCGTACTACGTGATGAAAGTGGGCCACGTGCCGCTGATCCGCTATCGCAAGCCCGGCGATCAGCAGGTGGCCGTGCAGATCGCCGCGCTCGCCGATCGGGTGCGCGCGGTGCTGCTCGAACGGCTGGGACCGGTGGTGTGGGAGCGCTCGGTCGCGCACGCGTCGTATGCGCTCGAAGAACTCGAGGAGACCGCGCGGTTGTGGCTGATGACGAACCCGCGGCCCGCGCCGCTCGATGCCGCCGCGCTCGAAGAACTGCGTGAGACGTTCGGTGCGCGCTGGTAGCGGGCTGCGGCTTGCAAACACCGCACGCGTGACGACGCCCATCGCACCGCACCGTTTTGAAGGAGTTGCCGACATGCCTCGCTTTGCCGCCAATCTGACGATGATGTATCACGAGCACGCGTTCCTCGACCGCTTCGCCGCCGCCGCGCGCGATGGCTTCAAGGCGGTCGAGTTGCTGTTTCCGTACGAGTTCCGCGCGGGCGAACTGAAGGCGCGGCTCGACGCGCACGGCCTCACCCAGGCGCTCTTCAATGCGCCGCCCGGCGACTGGGCCGGCGGCGAGCGCGGTCTCGCGTCGCTGCCGGGTCGCGAGGACGAGTTTCGGCGCGGCATCGACACCGCGCTCGACTACGCGCGCGTAATCGGCAATCGCAGGTTGCATGTGATGGCGGGTCTGCTCGCGGGAGACGAGCCGGGCGAGACCCAGCGTAAAAAACAGCGCGACGTATACCTGCACAATCTCGCCTACGCCGCGCGGGCCGCGCAAGCCGAGCAGATCACGATCCTGATCGAACCGATCAATCCGCGTGATATGCCCGGTTATTTCCTCAACCGTCAGGACGACGCGCAGGCGATTTGCGCCGAAGTCGGCGCGCCGAATCTGAAGGTGCAGTTCGACTGCTATCACTGCCAGATCGTCGAAGGCGATCTCGCGACCAAGCTCCGACGCGATATGGCCGGCATCGGCCATATCCAGATCGCGGGCGTGCCGCAGCGGCATGAACCGGATATCGGCGAGCTGAACTACCCGTACCTGTTCGAGCTGATCGATTCGCTCGGCTACGACGGCTATATCGGCTGCGAATACCGGCCGCGCGCGGCGACCTCGGCGGGGCTCGGCTGGCTCGCGCCGTATCTGGAGGCGGCGCGCTGATCGGGGTGGGGGCGGTGAGCGGCGTTGGCTGCTGCCTGCCACTGTGTGGCGCTGCGTGCCGCCGCTTATCGTTACCCGTCGTGACCTCGCGCTGCCTGTCGTTTCCTGTCACCGCCCGTTGCTGTTCTCTCTGACCGCCACGCGCAATCGCTCATCCCTCATCACGGACCCGCAATCATGAAAGTACTGATCACCGGCGGCGCCGGTTTTCTCGGCCAGCGACTCGCGCGTGAACTGCTCGCACGCGGCTCGCTGAAGGACGCGCAAGGCACGCCGCAAGCGCTGAGCGAACTGGTGTTGCTCGACGTCGCGCGCGCTCACGATTTCGGCGACTCGCGCGTGCGGACCGAGGTCGGCGACATCGCCGAGCGCGACGTGCTCGAACGCGCGATCGATGTCGACACCGCGGCGATCTTTCATCTGGCGGCGATCGTCAGCGGTCAGGCCGAGGCGGATTTCGATCTCGGCATGCGCATCAATCTGGACGCGTCGCGTTTGCTGCTCGAAGTGTGCCGGCAGCGCGCACACGTGCCGCGCGTCGTGTTCACGAGTTCGGTCGCGGTCTATGGCGGCGATCTGCCGGCCGTCGTGCAGGACGATACCGCGCTCAATCCGCAATCGTCGTATGGCGCGCAGAAGGCGATCGCGGAATTGCTGCTCAACGATTATTCGCGGCGCGGTTTCGTCGACGGCCGGGTGCTGCGGCTGCCGACCATCAGCGTGCGGCCGGGGCGGCCGAATGCGGCGGCGTCGTCGTTTGCGAGCGGCATCGTGCGCGAGCCGCTGAACGGCGAGGAGGCCGTGTGTCCTGTTGCTGGCTCGACGCGGCTGTGGCTGCTGTCGCCGCGCAAGGCGATCGAAAGCCTGATCGCCGGGCTCGAACTCGATGGCGCCGCGCTCGGCAGGCAGCGCGTGCTGAATCTGCCGGGGCTGTCGGTAAGTGTCGACGAGATGATCGCGGCGCTGCGCGAGGTCGCGGGCGACGCGGTGGCGAATCGCATCGTGCGGCGGCCCGACGAGCGTATCGAGAGGATTGTCGGCAGTTGGCCGGGCGCGTGGGATACGTCGCGTGCCGAACGGCTGGGGCTGGCGGGCGAACGCAGTTTCGCGGACGTGATCCGCGCTTATATCGCCGATGAAGGGATTGTGTTGGGTTGAGTGGGTGAGGGGATGGCGCTGATTTTGCGCTCGGGCGCGGGCTGCGTGGCTTTGCTCGCGCCTCGCACGCGAGCAAAGCCGACTTCGCGGCGCGTTTGCGATGGCTTCGTTACCATGTCACCCACAACCCCCCGCGTATTCCCTGGTATGGGCTGGCACGGCGCCGGCCGCGCTTGACACGCTTTCGCGCACGCGCCTATTATCGTGTCTCTTTGTTCGATATATGACCTTGTGTTCGTATAAAGAACAAAAAGCCGAATCTCAGGCCGGGCCAGGAAACGCAGCCGCAGCATTCGCCGTCGTTGCCGAGCCCATGGTTCACGAACCTGCGCTAAGCTGCTGCGACGTGACGGCCACCGCGCCGACGTTTTTTGCAGCTTCCCGCGATGCCCGTCGGGCCGACGCGTCAGCGCGTCGCCGCCTGAGCGATCGCGGCGAGCCGGCGCGCAGCGCACGCAGCATCTCAACTGGAGACATCACATGACCGAAGCATTCCTGTGCGACGCGATTCGCACCCCCATTGGCCGCTATGCGGGTTCGCTGTCGTCGGTGCGCGCCGACGACCTGGGCGCGGTGCCGCTCAAGGCGCTGATGGAGCGCAACAAGAACGTCGACTGGACCGCGATCGACGACGTGGTCTACGGCTGCGCGAACCAGGCCGGTGACGACAACCGCAACGTCGCGCGCATGTCGTCGCTGCTCGCGGGTCTGCCGAAGGACGTGCCGGGCTCGACGGTGAACCGTCTGTGCGGCTCGGGCATGGACGCGGTCGGCATCGCCGCGCGCGCGATCAAGTCGGGCGAAGCCGCGCTGATGATCGCGGGCGGCGTCGAAAGCATGAGCCGCGCGCCGTTCGTGATGCCGAAGGCGACCAGCGCGTTCTCGCGCCAGAACGAGGTCTACGACACGACGATCGGCTGGCGTTTCGTCAACCCGCTGATGAAGAAGCTGTACGGCGTCGACTCGATGCCGGAAACCGCTGAAAACGTCGCGACCGACTACAACATCAACCGCGCCGACCAGGACGCGTTCGCGCTGCTGAGCCAGCAGAAGGCTGCGCGCGCGCAACGCGACGGCACGTTCGCGCAGGAAATCGTCGGTGTGACGATCGCGCAGAAGAAGGGCGACCCGATCACGGTCACGCAAGACGAACACCCGCGTGAAACGACGCTCGAATCGCTGGCCAAGCTGAAGGGCGTCGTGCGTCCGGACGGCACGGTCACGGCCGGTAACGCATCGGGCGTGAACGACGGCGCGGCCGCGCTGCTGCTCGCGAACGAAGAAACCGCGAAGCGCTTCGGCCTCGTGCCGCGCGCTCGCGTGCTGGGCATCGCCACGGCCGGCGTCGAGCCGCGCGTGATGGGCATCGGCCCGGCGCCCGCCACGCAGAAGCTGCTCGCCCGTCTGGGCATGACGATCAACCAGTTCGACGTGATCGAGCTGAACGAAGCGTTCGCGTCGCAAGGTATCGCGGTGCTGCGTGCACTCGGCGTCGCCGACAACGATCCGCGCGTGAACCCGAACGGCGGCGCGATCGCACTCGGCCACCCGCTCGGCATGAGCGGCGCGCGTCTGGTGACAACCGCGATGTATCAACTGCAACGCACGCAAGGCCGCTTCGCGCTGTGCACGATGTGTATCGGCGTCGGCCAGGGCATCGCGATCGCGATCGAACGCGTGTAAGTGTCGAGCGGGCGCGTCGTCAGACGCGCTACCGCACGCTCGCGGCTTGCGTAGGTTGACGCGGGTTGGAGATTGGAAGGGCCGGTGTGTCGAGGAGACACGCCGGCCCTTTGTCGTTGATGGTTATCCGGTTCGGCGAGCGTCGCGGCGCTTTTATGTCGCTTGCGGCACCTACGGCACTTACGGCACTTACGTCGCTTCGACCGTCAGATGCCTGACTTCATGCACCGGCGCGAGGCGCGAGCGAATCGTCTCGGCCGTGAGGGCGCCGTGCGCGCGCACGCTGACGATTGCCGCTCTCGCTTCCGGTCCAATCTGCCAGACGTGCAGGTCGGCGATTTCGGTGTCGCCGTGCGAGCTCAGGATTTCGCGGATTTCGTCGGCGACATGCTGATCCGTTTTGTCGAGCAGCACGGCGGCCGTGTCGCGCATCAGCGTCCAGGCCCAGCGCGCGATGACGATCGAGCCGACAATCCCCATGAGCGGATCCAGCCAGACCCAGCCGAGATAGCGGCCGGCCAGCAACGCGACGATCGCCAGCACCGACGTCAACGCATCGGCGAGCACATGCACGTACGCGGAGCGCAGATTGTTGTCGGTCCCGTGCGCATGACCGTGCCGATCATGATGGTGAGGCTCGTGAGCGTGATGCCCATGCTCCGCGTGAGCGCCGGATAGCAGCAGCGCACTGACGATATTGACGATCAAACCGATCGCGGCAATGACCGTGGCCTGCCCGAACGCCACGCCGGTGGGATGAATGAGCCGGAATGCCGACTCGATGCCGATGCCGAGCGATACCAGCGCGAGAATCAGCGCGGAGGCGAAGCCGGCGAGCTCACCGACCTTGCCCGTGCCGAAGCTGAACGCGCGATTTTCCGAGTTGCGTCTGGCGTACGAATACGCCAGCGCGGCAATACCGAGCGCGCCGGCATGCGTTGCCATGTGGAAGCCGTCAGCGAGCAGTGCCATCGAGCCGGTCAGATAACCGGCCGTGATTTCGCCGATCATCATGATCAGCGTGAGGGCGACGACGGAGCGGGTCCGCCGTGCGTTTTCGTCGTGCGAGCCGCCGAGAAACGAATGCCCGTGCGTGCGACGCGTGTTTGTGGAATCAGTCATATAAACCTACTTCGAATAGCGACGGATCGCCGCGATCAGGGCGTCGACGCCTTTCTTGCGCTGGTTGGCCGTCAGGTCGGGATGGGCAACGTGCTCGCGCGCATGCGCCTCGACGATCTCATCGAGCAGACTGTTCATCGCACCGCGCGTTGCGGCGACCAGATGCAAAACCTTTTCGCAGTCGGCGTCCGATTCCAGCGATCGCTCGATCGCCTGTACCTGACCGGCGATGCGGCGAACCCGCTTCAACAGATCGTCTTTTTGCTCACTCAAATGTGACATACCTATACCCCCTATAGGTATATAGCGTAGCATGAAACGACGGAATGGATGTCCTGGCGAGTGGCGGGAAGCGATGGGGCGGAAATGCGGAGGCACGGCATCGGGCACGAACACTGCGTAGCATGAGCATGAGCGCGGCGACAGCGATGAGTTGTCACGGCGGACTGCCACCCTGTTTGCAACTTTGGTCGAGGAGAACGCGAATGAAGACGGCGACGATACGCGCGGCGTGGGTAATCACGGCGGTGCTCACGGCGATGAGCGCAGTCATGACCGCAGCCCAGCCGGCGCACGCGCAGGATGACACGGCGAGCGCCGCGCAACGCGTGCTCAGCGCGGTGCAGCCGGTGCAGATGACGGCGGAGATCGTCGGTATCGATGCGGGCAACCGGTCGCTGACGCTCAAGGGTCCGCATGGCGACGTCGCGATCGTGCTCGTGAGCCAGCAGGTCGCCGGCTTCGATCAGCTGAAGATCGGCGATCGCGTCGACGTGCTGTACAAGAACGCGCTGCTGACGAAGGTGGAGAAGGTCAGTGGTGCGGGCAAGGGGATTCGCGAGCGTGCCGACCGGCAGAGCTATACGCCGGCCTCGGGCGGCTACGAGGCGGCGCGCCAGACCGAGGTGCTTGCGACGGTGCTGAAGATCGATCGCCCGCAGCGTCGCGTGACATTGCGCGGCGCGTATCAGACACAGACCTTCGAAGCGGTTCCCGGCGTCGATCTGGATGACCTGAAGGTTGGCGACACCGTGCATGCGGTGTTCGTGTCGGCGGCGGCGGTGCAGGTGACGCCGGTCGGGAAATGACCGGGCAATGCATGGATCAGGGCGTGGGACATTCGCCGCCGAAGCGGCTTCCCAAACTATGTCGAGATATGTCACGCATCCCGCGAAATGCCCGCAAATCCTTGCCTGGCGGGCCTGCCTCGCGATGAAGCCACGCTGAAACAGCGCGACATATTTGCGCTAATGATTTCCTCGGTCGGTCCTTCTATAGTCCGTTCGTCGCCACGCAGCAGTCGCGCAAGTGGCCCGAATCCAGCAAGGACATACCGTGAAAACCAGCGTGAAAAACAGCGTGAAAAACCGTTCATTCGCAGATTCAGTGACGGCCGATGTCAAGGTGGCCGGCGTCGTTGGTGCCGCAACTCCGGCGCTTGCCCGTTCAGCTTCTTTCGCCGCTTCCGCTTTGACTTCCGCTGTCGCGTCATTCGCCATCGGCACTACCGCGCGTCGCGCGCTGCGCCGGCTCGTACTCGGCGCGGCCGCCGCGATACTCACGCTCGGCAGCGCATCGGCGTTCGCGTGGTCGGGACACGGCGCCGCGTACACGTCGCGCGGCGTCTATAACGGCGGCCACTACGGCTCGTGCGGCGGCGGCAGCTGCTCGCATGCGGGCGGCGTCGCCGGCCCGTACGGCGGCTTCGCGAGCAACACCGGCACGGTCACGCGCAATGCGCCCGGCCAGTTCTCGAACTCGGGCACCGCGACCGGCCGCTACGGCAACTCGGTGCAGCATGCCGGCGATACCAGTTGCGCGAGCGGTTCGTGCTCGCACACCGGCACGCTGATCGGGCCGGACGGCAAGACGGCGACGACCTCCGGCGACGTCACGCGGACCGCGCCGGGTCAGTACTCGTCGTCGGGTTCGGTCACGGGATCGAACGGCAATACCTACGACCACTCGGCGTCGACGAATTGCGCGGGGTCGAGCTGCACGCGCTCGGGCACGGTGACGGGCCCCGATAGCGGCAGCGTCTATCACTCGGGCTCGGCGACACGCGTCGCGCCCGGCGTCGTGACGACATCGACGAGCGTGACCGGCACGCATGGCAATACGGTGAGTTCGAGCGGCACGGTGGTGACGGGCGGCGTCGTGGTCGCTGGCGGCACTACGACGACCGGCGCCACGGTAGTGGTTGCGCCGCAGCCGGTGGTCGTCGTACCGCCGCCGCCCCCGCCGGCCGTCGTTGTGCCTGTGCCGGTCGTGTATGTACCGCCGAAGCCGGTTGTGGTGACGCCGCCGCCGACCGTGTATGTGGCACCGAAGCCTGTCGTCGTAACGCCGCCGCCGGTCGTGTACGTGGCACCGAAGCCCGTCGTCTATGCGCCGCCTCCGCCGGTCGTGTATGTCGCGCCGCGTCCGGTCTATGTTGCGCCGGTGCCGCGTGCCGCCGTTTGGGTGCCGGGGCATTGGCTCGGGCGCGTGTGGGTGCCGGCGCATTGGGCCTGACGATGAGCGCGGCGATGCGAATCAGGATGTGTATCGAATCGGCGCGCTTGCGTCGTGCCGGCAGGCATGGCGCGATGCACGGCAGTGCATGCGGGGAGCGAGGCGAACTTGCGGGTGGTGCGCGAAGCAAAGCGCGGTCGTGGCGCGTGGCCGGTAAGCCAGCGGCGTTTGCCGCGCTCGTCGTCGCGATGCTGGTTGCCGCGAACGCGCTGGTTGCCGCGAACGATATTAACGCCGATCCCGCCAGTACCGCAGCGCCGGATTGCTCGGCACGCTACGCCGCGTTGCTCGATCTCGCGGAACTCGCGCGACGCGATGGCAAGGCATCCGAAGTCGTCATGCGTGGCTTGAGCGCGCAGGGCGGTGCGATGAGCGAATGTTTGCCGTCGACGCACCGTGTTCGCGATGTCCGGGTGCTACACGCGCATTAAGCATCGCAACGTGTGGCGAGCGTGGACCGCGAGCGCCAAACCGCTACACCTCTACACCGATCGCTCGCGCTGCCGCGTCAGATCGCACTCCAGAAAAATCGCACCAGGGATCGGATTGAACACATACGCGTCGATCGGTTCGAAGCCAAGCGACGCATACAAGCCCAGCGCCGCGTGCATGGTCGGCAGCGTGTCGAGACGCATGCGCTGATAGCCGGCCTGTTTCGCGGCGGCGCAGATCTGCGTCGCGAGTTGGCGGCCCACGTGCAGACCTCGACCCGCCGGGCGCACATAAAGACGCTTCATCTCGCAGGTCGTGTCGTCGATCGGACGCATCGCGACACAGCCGACGAAGTTGTCGACCGTGGCCCCGTCGTCGCCGTTGCTCGCGAGCAGCACGCAGCCGCGCGGCGCCGCGAATTTACCGGGTAGCCCGGCGAGTTCCTCATCGAATTGCTGAAAGCCGAGATCGATGCCGAGACTTTCCGCATATTCGCGGAAGAGGGTCCGCACGACGTCGAGCTGTTCGGGAAAGCGGGCAGTGTGAAGATGGATCATGCGAAGTCGGGACGGCGCGAGTCGTCAGAGGTGTCTGATTCGCGCAGTTTAGCGGAACGTCCGCGCGGGCTTCGCAAGAGTCGCGCGGATATCTGCGCGAACATCGGCGTGAGTATCGGCGTGAGTATCGGCGCGGCTTTCGCATCACCTCGATGTCGCAACCTCAACGTCGCTTCAACGCCACCCCGGCGTACCCGCGCCACACCCTCAGCCAAAGCCTCACTCGATCCGCAGTGGAAAGCGGATCTCGAACGTGGTCCCCACACCCTCGCGCGACGCGAACTCGATCCGGCCGTCCAGCACGCGGCTTAGCTCCCTGACGATCGCGAGTCCCAACCCTGTGCCGGGAATATCCTCGCCTGCCGCGCGCTCGAATTCGTCGAACACGCGATCCGCGTCGGCGGGTGCAATGCCGACGCCGGTATCTGACACGCGAATTGACCAGTGCCCAGGCGCGCGCATTGCGAACTGCAATTCGACTTGTCCGGATTTCGTGTATTTGATCGCATTGGACAGCAGATTGATCGCGATCTGCTTCAGCTTCAGCCGATGCGACGTGACGACCGGCAACGCCGCATCGAACGCGCTGTGCAACACGAGGCCTTTCGCGTCGATCGACGGCCGCGTCGACACGACGAGTTCGTCGTAAAGCTCGCGCAGATCGACGGGCTCGGGCACGAGCGGCGCCGCGTCGCCGAGCACGACCGAATACTCGATCATCTGATCGACCAGTTGCTTCATGTCGGCGGCCTGACGGTTCGCGAGCGTCAACGCGGTGTCGGCCTTCGACGGCGCGCGCTCGATCAGCTGCAGTGCAATCGAAAACGCGTTGAGGAAGTTGCGCAGATCGTGCACGACGCTGCGCGTGATCTGCATCCGCGATTCGTGCAGATCGCCGACCAGCCGCTGCTTGAGCACCAGTTCATGGTTCGCGCGTTCGAGCCGCCCGGTGTATTCGTCGATCTTGCGGTCGCGCTCGCTGACCACTTCCTTGATCGACACATACGCGACCATGCTGAACGCGTCGGCGATCAACCGCCGCGCGCGGCTTTCGTGACGGCGCGTGAAGGTGGTGTCGCGCGCGGCGAATTCGTCCAGCGCGTCGGCCAGCACCTGCTGGAACAGATCGAGTTCGCGAACCAGTTCCTCGATCCGGTACCCCTGGCGCCAACGGACCTCGCCGTGCTTTTTAGCGTCGCGTTCGATCGATGTTTCGACCTGTTCGAGATCTTCCGCATCGAGCGCCGCGCACAGTTTATCGAGAATTTCCGGCAGATGATCGGCCAGTTGCTGATAAGTAAGCTTGTCCGCTTCGACGAGATCGACGTCGGCGGCCACCGCCTGCATCCATTGCTGCGTGAGACGGTTCCGTTCGGCTCTGACGAAATCGGCAAAACTGCGCAGCGGGCTCACACGTGGATCGGTCATGATGAAGGCGCGAATGAAGTTTCTACAACATACGAACATACGACCGATTTCGATCGCAGCGATGGCCCTGCGAAATCCTGCGGCATTTTTCAACGTATCGTAAGCGCCGGCCGCGCGCGCTGGCAATGCGGGTCATTACCCGCGCCGGTGCGTCGGGTGGAACATGTCTTGCGGGGTCTCATCAGACAACAAACCATTCTCGTCTGCAAACCATGATGTCTTCGATCCTGCTGGTGGACGACGAACCGGAAATTCTGGCCGCGTGGCGCCTGATTCTGGAAAGCGAAGGGTACGAGGTCTGTTGCGCGAGCAATGGGGCCGAAGCGCTCGCCTGTCTGCTCGTGCACATGCCCGACCTGATCGTCACCGACTGGATGATGCCGATCATGGGCGGCGCCGAGTTGTGCCGGCGCGTGAAGGCGATGCCGCAATTCGCCAACGTGCCGATTCTGGTGCATACCGCGGTGCCGCCGGGCGAGGGCGACGCGCAGTACTGGAATGCGTGTCTGCTGAAACCGATCGGCGCGGACCTCTTTCTGACGACGATTGCGCAACTATGCAGCCTGCGGCATTGACACAGTCTGCGCCGTTTTTCGCACCGATATCGGCGCATGCGCCGTGCGTGGCATGATTGTTCAGGATCCCTGTGGAATCAATTCGGAATCCGTTTTCAGAAAATCGACGAACGCGCGCAGCGGCGCGGGCACATGCCGATGACCCGGATAGTAGAGAAACGGCCCCGGAAAACGCTGCCACCACGGCTCGAGAATCGCTTCGAGCGCGCCGCTCGCGAGATGCGGGCGCACCATGTCTTCGAATAGATGAATCACGCCAACGCCCGCGATCGCGCAACTGATCGCCAGATCGATCGCGGCGCTGGGGCGCACCAGCAGCGGTCCGGACGGATTCAATTGCAGCACTTCGCCGTCGCGTTCGAAGTACCACGTCGGCGTGGCGCCGCCCGAGAATTGCCCGCGCAGGCATGCATGCGCAAGCAGCTCGCCCGGATGTTCGGGACGGCCGTGCGCGTCGAGATAGGCGGGCGCGGCGGCGGTCGCGAAGCGCTGCACGCGCGCGCCGATCGGCACCGCGATCATGTCCTGTTCGAGGCGTTCATCGTAGCGGATGCCCGCATCGCAGCCGACCGACAGCACATCGACGAAACCGTCTTCGACCACCACTTCGACGCGAATGTCCGGATACTGCTTCAGAAATCGCGCGAGCACGTCGGGCAGCACGATGCGCGCGACGCTCGCCGGCACGTTGAGCTTCAGCGTGCCGGTCGGCTTGTCGCGGAAGCCGTTGAGCACGTCGAGCGCCGCTTCCATTTCGCCGAACAGCGGCGTCAACTTTTCGAGCAGACGCAAACCCGCCTCGGTCGGCGCGACACTGCGGGTGGTGCGGTTCAGCAGGCGCAGGCCGAGCCGTGTTTCGAGCCGGCGCACCGCGATGCTCAGGCTCGACGCCGACACGCCGGCCACGCGCGCGGCATCGCGAAAGCCGCCCGCGCGGGCGACCGAAACGAAGGCGGCCAGATCATTCAGTTCCATCGGGATTGTGCGAAATTTTGAACAACCCGTACACGTTAGACCGGTTTATTCAACAACGCAATCCGGCGATACTGCGGCTCAACACTTCATCAGGAGATCGTCATGCCGAACTTCCATTCCACCGATACGTTCCCGTTGGCCGGCCGCACGGTGCGGCGTATGGGTTACGGCGCGATGCAACTGGCCGGTCCCGGCGTGTTCGGGCCGCCGAAAAACCGCGACGCGGCGCTCGCGGTGCTGCGCGAGGCGATCGAGGCGGGCGTCGATCACATCGATACGAGCGATTTTTACGGGCCGCACGTGACCAACCAACTGATTCGCGAGGCGCTGCATCCATACCCGCGCGATCTGACGATCGTCACCAAGGTCGGCGCGGTGCGCGGCAGCGACGGCGCGTGGCTGCCGGCGCAGGAACCGGCCGACCTCGAACGCGCGGTGCACGGCAATCTGCGCAACCTCGGCCTCGACGCGCTCGAGGTGGTCAATCTGCGCGTGATGGGCAACGTGCACGCGCCGAGCGAAGGCTCGATCGAAGCGCAGGTGACGGCGCTCGCGGAACTGCAGCAGCGCGGGCTCGTGCGCCATATCGGCGTGAGCAACGTGACGGCTGCGCAGGTCGAGGAGGCGCAGCGCATCGCGCGGATCGTGTGCGTGCAGAACCACTACAACCTCGTGCATCGCGACGACGACGCGTTGATCGCCGCGCTCGGCGCGCAGGGCATCGCGTACGTGCCGTTCTTTCCGCTCGGCGGCTTCACGCCGATTCAATCGTCGGCGCTGTCGGATCTCGCGCGCACGCTCGACGCGACACCGATGCAGGTCGCGCTCGCCTGGCTATTGCATCGGGCACCTAACATTCTGCTGATTCCGGGTACGTCGTCGGTGGGGCATCTACGCGAGAATCTGCAGGCGGCGCGGTTGCAACTGAGCGACGCGGTGCTCGACGAGTTGAATGCGATTGGTGCGGCGGCTGGGAACTGAACGCACTGAGGGGCACTGAAGGACGCATACGGATGGCCTCAGCTTGCCGCACCTCACACCGACGCTGCGATGAACTCCCGCAACCATCGGTGCGCGGGATCGCGATGCACGCGTTCGTGCCACAGCATCGCCATTTCGTAGCCCGGCACTTCGACGGGCGGCTCGACCATCCGCAAGGCGGTCGAGCCGTGCAGGAGGCGCGCGGGCAGCATGCCGACGAGATCGGTGTTCGCGAGCACCGCCTGCATGAACAGAAAATGCGGCACCGACAACACCACCTTGCGCGTGAGTCCCACTTGCGCGAGCGCTTCGTCGGTCACGCCGAAAAAGCCGCCGCCGTCCGGCGACACGATCACGTGTTCGAGCTTGCAGAACTGCGCGAGCGTGGGGCGGCGCTTGAGCTTCGGATGACCGGCGCGGCCGACCAGAACATAGCGCTCGGCGAACAGCACGCGACGGCGCAAACCCTCGGGCGCGCCTTCGCTGGTATGAAAGCCGAGATCGATTTCGCCCTGTTCGGCCTGCCGCGCGAGGCGCGGCGGCACCGCTTCGACGATCGCGAGACGTGTGCCCGGTGCGGCCGCGCGCAGGCCGGCGAGCATCGGCAGGATGATCGTCGACTCCGCGTAGTCGGTCGCGGCGATGCGCCAGCTTTGCGTGGCCGCGGCCGGATCGAACGGGCTGGCCGGCGCGACCGCTCGCTCCAGCGCGTCGAGCGCATCGCGCAACGGCTCGCGTAGCGTTTCGGCTCTGGCTGTGGGCCGCATGCCGCGCGGTCCGGGCAACAGCAGCGGGTCGCCGAACAACTCGCGCAGCTTCGCCAGATGCACGCTGACCGACGGCTGCGAAAAGTTCAGCCGCTCGGCGGCGCGGGTCACGTTGTGCTCTTCGAGCAGCATGTCCAGCGTGACCAGCAGGTTGAGGTCGAGCCTGCGCAGATTAACCATCGTAATACCTGACATATTGGGAATTCATTTCCAATATACCTCGGTGACGCCTATCGTGAAGACTTTCAGCCACGAAGGTCTCTCATCATGAACGTTCTTGTCGTCTATGCGCATCCCGAACCCAAATCGTTGAACGGTTCGCTGAAGGACTTCACGCTCCGGCATCTCGAACGCGCCGGCCATACCGTGCAGGTGTCCGATCTGTATGCGATGAACTGGAAAGCGTCGCTCGATGCCAACGATAGCCTCGAGCGTCTGAGCAGCGAGCGCTTCTATCCGTCGAGCGAATCGAAGCATGCGTTCGAAAACGGCTTGCAGAGCGAGGACATCGCGCGCGAGCAGGACAAACTGAAGTGGGCCGATGCGGTGATCTTCCAGTTTCCGCTGTGGTGGTTCTCGATGCCCGCGCTGATGAAGGGCTGGTTCGAGCGTGTCTACGCGTACGGGCTCGCCTACGGCGTCGGCGAGCATTCGGATGCGCGCTGGGGCGAGCGTTACGGCGAGGGCCGCTTCGCCGGCAAACGCGCGATGCTGGTCGTGACCACGGGCGGCTGGGAGTCGCACTACAGTGCGCGCGGCATCAACGGTCCGATCGACGATCTGCTGTTTCCGATCCAGCACGGCATGCTGTACTACCCGGGCTTCGATGTGCTGCCACCGTTCGTCGTTTATCGCACGGGCCGTATCGACGACGCGAAGTACGCCGAGGTGAGCGAGGCGCTCGGGCGCCGGCTCGACACGCTGTGGACGAGCGCGCCGATCGCGTTCCGCGCGCAGAACGGCGGCGCGTACGCGATTCCCGCGCTGACGTTGCGGGACGATCTCGCAGCGGGGCAGGTCGGGTTTGCCGCGCATATCGCGCGGGCGGACGAGGGCGTGGACGAGGCCGCTGAAGAGGCCACTGAAGAGGTGAAGCAACGCGCGGAAGCAAACTCATCGACTATGTCCATCGCATAACTTCGCGCGCGGCGAATGGAGGCACGGGCCTCCGTTCGCCGGCCTTTGTCGCCCGACGGCTGGACCCTGACGGGATCGTATGTTTCGCTGAAATATGGTTGTAAGTCGCCGTTGCTAGAGTCATCGACGGACAGTGGCCGACGCATCCGCTCGCAGCTTCATTCGGATGCCTGATGATTCGAAGCAGACGGAACACAGCGGGAGCGACCCACCATGAATCCAGTCCGTGCGTTCTGGTTGATTCTGATGCTGATCGCGACGCCGGCGTGGGCGTATCAGACGCGCGTCGTGTCGATTCCGAGCACGGCGATGCATCGTTCGTTCGACGCGACGGTCGTGCTGCCCGATCAGTACGCGCGCGGCGGCGACGCCACGCGCTTTCCGGTAGTCTACGTGCTGCACGGTTCCGGTGGCGACTACACCGACTGGACCGCGAATTCGCATATCGGCAAGCTGGCCGATCGCTATCACGTGATCCTCGTGATGCCCGACGGCGGCCATGAAAGCTGGTACATCGACAGCCCGGTCGATCCGCGCAGCCGCTACGAAACCTATGTGGGCACCGAGGTGGTCGGTTATATCGACCGGCATTTCCGCACGCTTGCGACGAGGCGGGCGCGCGCGATTACCGGCCTGAGCATGGGCGGTTTCGGCGCGCTGCGGATCGCGCTCGACCGGCCCGACGAATTCGGCGCGGCCGGCAGCATCAGCGGCGCGGTGGACCCGCGCGGCTGCGAAGACGAGCCGGGCATCGAGCGCGTGTTCGGCGATCCGTCGCAGGATGCGGAGTTCTGGAACAACGAGGCGATCGTCGCGAGCGCGCAGAATTTCGGCCGCGAGCACATTGCGCTGACGATCGACTGCGGCGTGAACGACGCGCTCGTGCAGTCGAACCGTCTGCTGCACGAGCGGCTCGTCGAACTCGGCGTACCGCACGATTACGCCGAGCGGCCCGGCGGCCATACCTGGGAGTACTGGTCGAACGCGGTGAAGTATCAGGTGCTGTTCTTTGCGAGCACTTTCAGGCAGGCCGCGCGCGACGCCAACGGCGCCGCGATCTGAGTCGGCAGCGGTCTTGCAGGAGGACCGCGCAAGGATCACTGCAGGACCGGAAACGGGCCGCAGCAGACCCGCTCAATCGATCCCGTGAAACACCGCATCGTCCGGCCCGAGATACACGGGCGGGCGCCACGCGGCATCGCGCATCGAATGCTGGACCAGTTTTTCGACGCCGAGCAGCACCGCGAAAATCGCCATCCGCACCGGAATGCCGTTGTCGGTCTGGCGGAAAATCGCCAGTCGTGAGTCGTGGTTGAGGTCGGTGCTCAGATCGTTCGCGCCGGGGCGGCTGTCGCGCGGCAGCGGATGCATGATCAGCGTGTCGGCGCCACACACGCTATCGACCAGCGCCTGATTGATCTGGAAGTCCGGCGTGTAGCCTTCGAACGACTCGTCGGCGAAACGCTCCTTCTGGATGCGCGTCGCGTAGACGACGTCGGCGCCGCGCAGACCGTTGCGCAGGTCGTGAGTCTGTTCGATCACGTGAGCGTTGCGCGAAATCTGCTCGATGATGTAGCCCGGCATTTCGAGCGTCGGCGGCGAAATCAGCGTGAACTTGATGCCGCGATACAGCGCGAGCAGCTTCACCAGCGAATGCACGGTGCGCCCGTATTTGAGGTCGCCAACGAGCGCGATATGCGCGCCGTCGACGATCTTGCCCAAGCGCGAGAACTCGCGCTGGATCGTGTACAGATCGAGCAGCGCCTGGCTTGGATGCTCGCCGGCGCCGTCGCCGCCGTTGATTACCGGCACGTTGGTCGCGCGCGCGAATTCGGCGACCGAGCCCTGGTCCGGGTGGCGGATCACCAGCGCGTCGACGTAGCCGCTCATCACGCGGCTCGTGTCGTAGATCGATTCACCCTTGGCCATCGACGAGAACGTGAAGCCGGTCGTATCGCACACCGAGCCGCCGAGCCGGCAGAACGCCGCGCCGAAGCTCACGCGGGTACGCGTGCTGGCTTCGAAGAACAGGTTGCCGAGCACCGCGCCTTCGAGCACGCGCGAGATTTTGCGGCGGCGCGCGATCGGCTGCATGATGTCCGCGACGCGAAACAGCGCCTCGACCGAGTCGCGCGAGAACTGGTCGACCGACAGCAGTTGCGGCCTGCCTTCGAACAGCATCTGGCTGGCGAGCGATTGTGAGTCTACGCTTTGCGTATATTTCTCACCCGCTTCCGGATTCGCGACGATCTCCGACACGAAACGCTCGACGATCTCCGGCATCGCCCGCGATTCCTGCGAGTCGTCCGGCAGCAGCCACGTGTCGAGCGCCCGGCGCGACACGCCGATGCGGTTGGCGAACGTATCGCGCGTCATGTTCAGACGACGCATCGCATCGCGTAGGAAGGCTTGCTGCGGAACGCTCATAGGGCACCTGTCGGAAAAGGGAAGCGGCGGGAGGGACGATCTGTCGTGCATCGAATATACGCGGTGCGTATATTAGTTTCCCGCGTGCAGAAGTCAAGCTTTTTCGCGACAGGGTTGCCCGGTCAGGCTGCAGGGTGCCCAGCAGCGCTCCACGACACGGCTTTCGCGGTTACACTGCCGTTCATGCCTTCCGACCCCACGTTCCGACTTCGTTCGTCGATCTCCGTCCGCGCCGCCCAGTCGAGCGCGGCGCTGGCTCGCGCGAACGGCAGTTCGCGCAACGTCGTCGCCAAAGCCAAAAAACCGCTGCTCATCTGACCGGAGCGCGCGTTCCGTCGTCAGATGTGCGACGGAACGACCGGTCGACCGCCCGCCTGCGGCCTTCTCCTTTCTTCCTCGCACCGCTGACCGGATTCGATACGGTCGTCATCGAGGTAGAAAACATGTCTGATTTCTCGGGTATCTGGATTCCGCTGATCACGCCGTTCGCCGACGGCGCGGTCGATCACGCCGCGCTGCGCGCGCTGGTGCGCCGCTATGCGGACGCCGGCGTGGCCGGCCTCGTCGCGCTCGGCACCACCGGCGAGCCGGCCACGCTCGACGCCGCCGAGCAGGAGGCGGTGCTCGCGACGATTCTCGACGCGCGCGAGGCCGCGGCTAACACGGCTTCGCACACGGCCTCGGGCACGGCTTTGGACACGGCTTCAAAGCGGCGCCCGCTGCCCGTCGTAGTCGGCGTGTCGGGCAACGACACGGCGAGCATGCGCGCGCAGATTGCGCGACTGAACGCGTTGCCGCTCGCCGGCCTGCTGATCGCCGCGCCGTACTACACGCGGCCCGCGCAGGCCGGCATCGTCGCGCATTTCGAGGCGCTGGCCGATGCGAGCGCGCATCCGCTGATGCTGTACGACATTCCGCAGCGCACCGGCGTGCGGCTCGAACTCGATACCTTGCTGACGCTCGCCGCGCATCCGCGCATCGCGGCGATCAAGGATTGCGCCGGCTCGCTCGACACGACGCTCGCGCTGATTCGCGACGGCCGTCTGCAGGTGCTGGCGGGCAACGATCTCGAACTGTTCAATACGCTGTGCGCGGGCGGCGCCGGCGCGATTGCGGCGTCCGCGCATTGGCGGCCGGAACGCTTTGTCGCGCTGTATCGCGCGTTGGTCGACGGGCGGCTCGATGAAGGGCGGCGGCTTTTTCATGCGCTGGTGCCGCAGATCCAGCTCGCGTTCGCCGAACCGAATCCGGCGCCGGTGAAGGCCTTGCTCGCGGCCAACGGCTGGGTGCGCAACGAACTGCGTCTACCGATGACGCGGGTCAGCGAGGCACTGGCCGAACGGCTCGTTGCGTTGGGAGAAGAACGGGCGTGAAGGCATGCTGACGCCGCTTCGTCACGCTGTGGAGTGGGGTGGTGGCGAAGCGGTGGAGCGGTGAGGTGAGGCTGTGAAGCTGGGCTATGAAGCTGGGCTATGAAGCTGGGCTATGAAGCGAGGCGCCGAGATGAGGCTATGAAGCCGGGCTGCAAAACAAGGCTATAAAGCGGAGAGATGAAGCAGGGCGGCTACGACGCGCGCGCGGCGTGGGGCGGGCAAAAACAAAACCCTACGAAGCCTCGCCGCCCACCGCACTCGCGCGGCCATCTGCCGAAAGCCCGCGAAAACCCCGCAAAAACCCCGCAAAAACCCCGCAAAAACCCACCTCACCCGCTCAGCCCAACTCAGATCGTCCACGTCAGCGGCTGCGGATGCGTAATGCCTTCGTGATGTCCATACACGTGCGCGAGCGTATCGCGCGGACGACGCAGCGCGCGCAGCGCACGGCTCGCCGCGAGTTGCGCCGACGCGCTGCGGTCGAGCGTCGCGAGCATGTTGCGCTCGACGCTCAGCAGTTTGAACGCGAACACGATCAGGCCGCTCGCCAGCAGCAGGTCGCCCGCGAACACGATCGCGTAGAGCGCGGAGGTCGTGCGCGGATTGCCGAGCAGCAGCGACAGGTTCGAGCGATCGAGCAGCGCGAGCACGAACGGCACGATCGTGTTGACCGACGCGATCGCGCCGCCGATCATCGCGATCGAGCGCGCGGGACCGACATTCGCGCGGCGCGGGCGCCACACTTCATAGAGCGTGCCGATGCGGCACGGCAGGAAGAACAGCGCGAGCAGGATCGCGCGCAGCAGGACCGGCGCCGGGAACGCGAGCGCGCTCGCATGCAGCGCGCAGAACAGTAGCGTCAGCGCGAGGCCGGTGCGCCAAGGCGCGACGACGCCGAGCAGCTTGCGCAGACCCATCCAGATCAGCAGGCGGTATTGCAGCGCGAAGGTTGCGGCGAGCACCAGCAGCGTGTCGTTCTGCCACGTCACATGCGCGACGACGCAGGCGGCCGACGCCGCGTTCAGAAAAAACGCGACGGCCCAGAAGCGGAACGCGGCGACCTGCGCAAACATGCGCGACAGCGCGGTGGTGATGAGCGCACAGCAGAGAAACGTAATCAGCCACAACGAGGTGAACGTCGCTACATCGAAAGTCATGAATTCTCCAGCACTGGTCTGCCTGTTCTTGTTTATTCATGGTCGTCGCCGGTCTCGTGATACCCGGATCCCGATCCTGATCCGTTCCCCCCGTGGTGGACCGTGGCGGAAACCGGCAACGCTAAATCTGTGTTCTGTCCGCAAGCCGTTCGGCACGCCGGCTGCGTTGGTGGGATCGACGGGCCGCGGCGAACGGACTTCAAAAACGACTTCTAAATGACGTCAGAGCGCGGTTCGCTTACACGGCCATCATTCGTCCCCTGAGCATCGCGCCGAAGTCGTCGGCGTTGACCGGCTTGCCGAGCAGGAAGCCTTGCATTTCGTCGCACATCAGCGCGCGCAGCTTGTCGAGTTGCGATTGCGTTTCGACGCCCTCGGCCACCACGTCCATTTCCAGCGAGTGCGCGAGCGCGATGATCGCCGACACGATTGCGCTGCCTTCCGGGCCGTGCGTGTCGAGGCCGTTGGTGAAGAAACGGTCGATCTTCAACTGCTTCACGCGAAAGCGCTGCAGATACGCGAGGCTCGAATAGCCGGTGCCGAAGTCGTCGATCGAGATATCGAAGCCGGTGGTCTGGAACGCGCGGATCACTTCGACGGTGCGCGCGGCGTCCTGCATCGCGACGGTCTCGGTGATCTCGAACATGATCTGCTCGCACGCGACGCCTTCGTTGCGCACGATCTCCAGCATCGTCTCGACGAGATCGGGCTGCAGCAGTTGACGCGGCGACAGGTTGATCGCGACTTTCATCGCCGGCAAACCCTGCTCGACCCAGCCGCGAATGCGCCGGCAGGTTTCGCGTACGACCCAGTAGCCGATCTGCACGATCTGCCCGGAGCGTTCGGCGATCGGAATGAATTCGAGCGGCATGAGCGTGCCCATCTGCGGATCGTGCAGACGGATCAGCGCCTCGGCGCCCGCGAGCGACGCGTCGCCGCTATGAAACTTCGGCTGGAATTCGAGCGAGAAACGGTTGTGCGCGAAGGCTTCGTACAGCGCGTGCTGGATTTGCAGCGTGCGCGTGGCGGCTTCGTTCATGCTGCGCTCGAAGAAGCGGTAGGTGCCGCGGCCCGCGCGCTTGGCTTCGTACATCGCGGCGTCCGCGTGCTGCAGCAACGTCTCGACGCTGTCGGCGTCGTGCGGATAGAGCGCGATGCCGATGCTCGGCATCACCTGCAGCGGCTGCGCGTCGCTCCACGTGCCGCGGCGCATCCGTTCGAGCACGCTGGTGGCGAGCGTGGCCGCGTCGTCGCGGGTCGCGAGGTTTTCCGCCAGCACGACGAACTCGTCGCCGCCGAGCCGCGCGACGGTGTCGCTCGTGCGCACGCACTGTTCGAGACGCCGCGCGAACGCGGACAGCACCGCGTCGCCGGCCGAGTGGCCGAGCGAATCGTTGATCGTCTTGAAGCCGTCGAGGTCCATGAACAGCACTGCGAACGAGCTGTGCTGGCGGCGCGCGTGGATGATCGCGCGTTCGATCCGCTCGGTCAGCGTCGCGCGGTTCGGCAGGCCGGTCAGCACGTCGAGCGTCGCGAGCCGGACGATCTGGCCGTTCAGCTTCGATACCGCGCCGAGCAGGAAGGTGGTGCGCACGTCGAAGCGCGACAGCATCAGCGTGACGGTCAGGATCGCGAACGTGAACAGCAGCACGAGGCTCGCGAGCCATGTCGAGTTGATGTCGTTGGCGGCGCCGCAGATCGCGTTGGGCGCGAAACCGGCGGCGGCCATGCCCGCGTAGTGCATGCCGCTGATCGCGACGCCCATCACCAGCGCGGCGGCGAAACGTTTGCGCGCGACATGGCGCGCGCTTTCGTTACTGAGCGCGCGCGCCATCCACAGCGCGGCCGTCGCGGCGCCGATCGCAATCACGATCGATGCGGCGAACCAGCCCGGTTGATAGTCGATCGCGGGCGCCATCCGCAGCGCCGCCATCCCGGTGTAGTGCATGCCGGCGATGCCGAGACCCATCAGCACGCCGCCCGCGAGCAGATGCGCGGCCGTCAGGTGCGTGCGCGTTGTCACGCAGAGCGCCAGATACGACGCGCCGATCGCCAGCATGAGCGACCAGGCGGTCGTCGCGACGTCGTAGCCGAGCGGGACCGGCAGCGAAAACGCGAGCATCGCGACGAAGTGCATCGACCAGATGCCCACGCCCAGCGCGAGGGCGCCGCCGAGCCGCCACGCATGCCGCCGCGGCGCCGACGCGAGCAGGAAGATGCGCCCGGTCAGGTCGAGCGCGGTGTACGACGCGAGGGTCGCGACCGCGAACGAAATCGCTACGAGCCAGAAATTGTAAGAACTCTGCATATTGGGTCCCACCGCAGGTAGAGATGCGGCTGGACATGTTATCGGCAATTGGCAGGTTTTATTTAGCTTATTTAAAGGTCGTTGGAGGGGAGTGTCGCGGGCCGCCCGGCGCGGCCCCGGGCGCGTTACGGGCGGTCCGACTCAGGCTGCTTCAGGGGCGTTTCAGGTGGCTTCCGATAGCTTCAGATCGCTTCGGTCCGCGCCAGGGCAAACCCTTCGTCGAGCCATCCCGTGATGCCGCCCGCCATCAGCTTGACCGGCCGCCCCAGTTGCGCGAGCCGCAGCGCGCCGCGTGCCGCGCCGTTGCAGTGCGGGCCCGCGCAGTAGGTGACGAACAGCGTGTCGGGCGCGTAGCCGGCCAGCTTCGACGCGACGATCTTGCCGTGCGGCAGGTTCAGCGCGCCCGGCACGTGACCTTCGGCGAACAGCGTGGGGCTGCGCACGTCGAGCAGCACGAAGCCGGGCGTGCCGCTCGCGAGCGCGGCGTGGACATCCGAGCAATCGGTTTCGAATTGCAGCGATGCCTGGAAGTGGGCGGCTGCGGCGGCGCTGTCGGCGGCGGGGATCGTGGTGACGGCGTTGGGGATGGCGTTGGTGTTGGTGTTGGCGTTGGCGTTGGCAGGGGCGGCGGGCTGGAGACCGCCTGGCCCGGCGGCGAGGTTTGGAGTGGTCATGGCGAACGGGGAGAGTGACGGGGTGGCTCGGGACAGCGTCCGGTGCAAGCGCTGCGGGCCTTGCTTCAGACGCTTCGATTGTGCCGGCCGGGCTGTCGACGGATAAGTGGCGTAATCGTCAATCTGCGGCAACATCGCGCCATCTCGCGCTGCCTTGCGGATTCGCCGTAGGTCGCGCTGGATGTACGCTTCGCCCGCCCGATCCTCGTAGCGGCCACGCCAGGCCTCAAGGCCTGTAAGCCCCCCCCAAAAAACTACCGCTCGTCGCCCTCCGGCACTTCCCGCGTATCCCCATGCTCCGCGCACGCGCCGGTGGTCGGCGGCCGTCCGCGGGTCGCCGCCGACAGCGGCACGCGCTGCTGGATCCCCGCCTTCGCGAGCATGTGCGCGCTGATCGGCGCGGTCAGGAACAGGAACGCCGGAATCAGCAGTTCGTGCAGGCTCGTGAAGTCTTCGTGCGTGCTGAAGTACACCACCGACGCGAGCACGACGCCGCCCACGCCCAGCGTGGTCGACTTGGTCGGGCCGTGCAGGCGCATGAAAAAGTCGGGCAGGCGCGCGAGCCCGATTGCGCCGATCAGCGTGAACAGGCTGCCCACCAGCAGCAGCGCGCAGACGATCGCTTCGATAACGGTTTGCATCGGCTGGCCTCGCGCTAGTTGAGTTCGATGATGTCGCCGCGCTGCAGGTATTTGGTGAGCGCGACGGTGCCCACGAAACCCATCACCGCGATCAGCAGCGCGACCTCGAACAGCACCGTCGAGCGCAGGCTGATGCCGTACACGACGATCAGCGCGATCGCGTTGATGTTCAGCGTGTCGAGCGCGACGATGCGATCGGGCAGCGACGGACCGCGCACGAGGCGCCACAGCGTCAGCAGGAACGCGATGCCGAGGATCGCGAGCGAGATCGGGATCACGATGGCTAGCATGCGAAGATCTCCATCAAAGGGGCTTCATAACGGGATTTGATCAGCGCGATCAGCGCGGCTTCGTCGTCGAGATCGAGCACGTGCACGGCGAGGCGCGTGCGGTCGTCGCTGAGTTCGGCGCACAGCGTGCCCGGGCTCAGCGAGACCACGCTGATGAGCACCGTGAGCGCGATCTCGTGCGTGCTGTCGAGCGGCACTTCGATGAACGCCGGGCGCAGGCGCTTCGTCGGGCCGAGCACCAGCAACGCCACCTCGACGTTGGCCACCACGATGTCGATCAGCACATGCACGGCGAGCCGCAGCAGCAGCCACGGCCGGCCGAAGCGCACCGGCTGCAGCCACAGGCCTTCGCCGACGCGAAACGAGATCGCGCAGCCGAGCACCGCGCCGAGCAGCAGATTGCCCGGCGAGATGTCGTTCATCAGCAGCAGCCAGCAGACGATCAGCACGACGGTGAGCCACGGGTGCGGGAAGAGGCGTTTGAACATCGTCAGTTCCCCCGCGCGTGGTCGGCCGGCGCATCGGCCGGCGCGGCGGGCGCCGGCAGCGTGGCGCCTGCTTCGGGCAGGATCGCGTGCACGTAGGCGGCGCGGTCGAACAGCTGGGTCGCCGTGTCGGTCAGATAGTGCCGCACCGCGCCCGCGCCGAGCGTGATGGCCGCGACGCAGCCGAGCAGCAGCGCGCAGGCGGCGAGCTTCGCCGGACTGCCGCGCGGCATGCGCTCCGTTTCGCCGGCGAGCGCGCGCGCGGCCGGCATCGCCCACAGCAGGCGCGTGCCGGTGCGGCTCAGCGCGACGATCGACAGCAGGCTCGATAGCAGCACGGCCGGCCACAGCACGGCGGCCGCGCCGGTCGGCGTGGCGGCCAGCACCATCGCCTTGCCGAGGAAGCCCGACAGCGGCGGCAGGCCGGCGGCGCCGACCGCGGCAATCAGATAGAGCAGCGCGGCGAGATTCGACGGCCATGGCGCGTGCGTGCGCACTGGCGTTTCGGCATGAGCGGTGGCGTGGGCGGTGCCATGGGAGGCGGCGGGGGCATGAGCCGGCTCCATCGCGAGCAGGGCCGGGTCGACGTGCAGCATTTGCGCCTGCGCGAGCGTGGCTACCGTCACGCCGTCCGGCTCCGGCGAGATCGCGGAGGCGGCCGCATCGTCGAGCGCTTCGAGCGAGCTGGGCTCGAGCGTCCCGGCTTCGGCGCCGATAGCCACGGGGGCGGCGCGTGTGGCGGCAGCCTCGGGTTCGAGCGTGTCGGCGAGCAGGAACAGCGCGCCGGTGCACAGCGTTGTGCTGATCAGGTAGTAGAGCAGCGCGCTCCACGCCAGCGGTGTCTGCTGCGTAACCGCGGCGATCAGCAGACCCACCGAGACCAGCACCAGATAGCCGGTGGTGGTCTTCAGACTCGACACCGCGAGCGCGCCCAGCGCGCCGAACACGATCGTCGCGATCGCGAGCCACCACGCCCACTGATGCATGAAGCCGTCGAGCACGCCGCCCGCCGCGCCGAACAGCAGCGCGTCGCAGCGCAGCATCGCGTAGATGCCGACCTTGGTCATGATCGCGAACAGCGCGGCCACCGGGCCGATCGCGCTGCGATAGGCCTGCGGCAGCCAGAACGACATCGGAAACACGGCGGCCTTCAGGCCGAACACCAGCATCAGCATCGCGCCGGCGAACTGCGCGAGCGGCAGCGTTGCCGGATCGAGCCGCGCGAGACGCTCGCCCATGTCGGCCATGTTGAGCGTGCCGGTGATGCCGTAGAGCACGCCGATCGCGATCAGGAAGAACGACGAGCCGACGAGGTTCATCAGCAGATAGTGCAGCCCGTTGCGCACGCGCCGCGCGCCGCCGCCATGCAGCAGCAGCGCATACGACGCGATCAGCAGCAGCTCGAAGAACACGAACAGGTTGAACAGGTCGCCCGCGAGGAACGCGCCGTTCAGGCCCATCAGCTGGAACTGGAACAGCGCACGGAAATAGCGGCCGCGCCGGGTGTCGTCGCCCGAGGTGCCGAGCAGGCAGCAGACCGCGAGCACGGCGGTGAGCAGCAGCATCAGCGCGCCGAGGCGGTCGAGCTGCAGTGCGATGCCGAACGGCGCCGGCCACGCGCCGAGCGCATAGCTGACGATCTCGCCTTGCGCCGCGCGCGCCATCAGAAGGCACGCGACCGGCAGCAACGCGACGATCGCGACCGCGTTCAGCGCGCGTTGCACGCGCTTGCGGCGCAGCGGCAGCGCGACGATGAAACCCGCGGCGAACAGCGGAATGAGGATCGGGAGCAGGAGGACGTGGTTCATTCGCCGCGCGTCTCCCTGCCGTTGGTGTGGCCGTTGAGCAAGCCATTGAGGTAACCGCTGGTTTGACCGTCGACGTGATCGTTGACGTGGTCGTTGCCCGTAAACGAAAACGAGCGCAGCGCGAGCACCACGGTGAAGGCGGTCATCGCGAAGCCGATCACGATGGCCGTCAGCACCAGCGCCTGCGGCACCGGGTCGACGTATTGCGCGCCCGCCGCGATCACGGCCGGTTTGCCGAGCGCGAGCCGGCCCATGCCGAGCAGAAACAGGTTGATCGCATACGAGAACAGCGTGATGCCGAGAATCACCGGCAACACGCGCGCGCACAGCAACAGGTAGATGCCGCACGTGCAAAGCACGCCGATCGTGGCGGCAAAGGCGGCTTCCATCAGCTTTTCTCCACGGATTGCATGTCTTTGTCGCGCACGCCGAGGTGCGAGACGATCGTGAGCGTCGTGCCGACCACCGCGCCCAGCACGCCGAGATCGAACAGCATCGCGGAGGACAGTTCGATTTCGCCGATCAGCGGCAGATGCAGGTGCCCGAACGCGCTGGTGAGGAACGGCCGGCCGAACGCGAGACTGCCGAGCCCGGTCGCCGCGGCGATCAGGAGGCCGTAGCCGGCGAGCGCGCGGTAGTTGATGCGGATGCGCGACTCGGTCCACAGCACGCCGCTCGCCACGTATTGCAGCAGCAGCGCGATCGACACGATCAGCGACGCGATGAAACCGCCGCCCGGCAGGTTGTGGCCGCGCAGGAACACGAACACGGCGACCAGCACGGTGAGCGGCAGCATCAGCCGCGCGAGGATCGCGAGCATCAGCGGATGCGATTGCGACGACCACGGCAGGCCACCCGGCCCCGCGTCGGGCGACTTCAGGCGCAGGCCGCGCAACAGCGCCTTGACGGCGAGCCCGGCCACCACCAGCACGCTGATTTCGACCATCGTGTCGAAGCCGCGGAAGTCCACGAGGATCACGTTGACGACGTTGTGGCCGCCGCTGCCCGGCAGCGCATTGGCGAGGAAGTACGGCGCGATGCCCGGCACCGGCGCGCTGGTCATGATCTTGTAGGTAATGCCGCCGAGCAGCAGGCCGCCGGCGAGCGCCAGCACGCCGTTGCGCAGACGCACGGGCAGCGGCTCGACCGCGTTTTGCAGCGCCGGCAGGAAATAGACGGCCAGCACCAGCAGCAGGATCGTGACCACCTCGACGGAGATCTGCGTGAGCGCGAGATCGGGCGCCGAGAAGCGTACGAACGCCAGCGACACGAGCAGCCCGCAGGTGCTCAGCATCACCAGCGCGTAGAGCGTGCGCGCGCGCACCAGCACCACGCCGATCGCCAGCAGCGACATCAGCACGAGCCCGCACAGCGTGATCAGATCGAGCGGCAGGCGCGGGTGGCTGCCGCTCCACGACTCCAGCGCGAGAAGCGACACGCCCGGCACGACCAGCATCGCCGCGATCATCCACGCGAGGTAGGCGGGCAGCGAGCGCGTCTCGAACACGCGCACGATCACGCCGGCGCTGCGTTCGAGCCGCTGCACGAAGCGATCGAAGATTTCGCTCGCGTTCAGCTCGGTGAGCGCGAGGCGACGATGGCGGAACGCGTTGCGGCGCAGGAAGAACAGCACCGTGCCCGCCGCGAACGACAGCACGCTCATCACGAGCGGCGTGTTGATGCCGTGCCACAGCGCGAGGCTGTAATCGGGCACCTTGCCGCCGAGCGTGACCCACGCCGCCGATTCGAGCAGCCCGCCGATACTTTGCTGCGGAAAGAGGCCGATCACGAGGCATAGCGCGACCAGGATCTCGACCGGCAGCTTCATGAAGCGCGGCGGCTCGTGCGGCGGATAGTGCGGCAGATCGCGCGGCGTCTCGCCGTCGAAGAACACGCCCCACACGAAGCGCAGCGAGTACGCGACCGACAGCGCCGCCGCCAGGATCGCGATGACGGGAATCGCGAGGTTCAGCGGCCCGAACATGCTTTGCGCGAGTGTCTCGCCGAAGAACATTTCCTTCGACAGAAAACCGTTGAGCAGCGGCACGCCGGCCATCGCCAGCGAGGCCACGCTCGCCAGCACGGCGGTATGCGGCATGTACTTGCGCAGGCCACGCAGACGGCCGAGATCGCGCGTGCCGGTCTCGTGATCGATGATGCCGGCCGCCATGAACAGCGACGCCTTGAACACCGCGTGGTTGACGGTGTGAAACAGCGCGGCGACGGTCGAGAGCTGCGTGTCGAGGCCGAACAGCAGCACGATCAGGCCGAGATGGCTGATGGTCGAATACGCAAGCAGGCCCTTCAGATCGCGCTGGAACAGCGCGAGCGACGCGCCGCCCACCAGCGTGACGAGGCCGGCGAGCGTGGCCGTGTACGCCCACAGATGGGTGCCCTCGAAGAGCGGATAGAGGCGCGCGATCAGGAACACGCCGGCTTTGACCATCGTCGCCGAATGCAGATAGGCCGACACCGGGGTGGGCGCGGACATCGCGTGCGGCAGCCAGAACTGGAAAGGAAACTGAGCCGACTTGGTGAACGCCGCGAACAGCGCGAGCAGCAGGATGGCGGGATAGAGCGGATCGTGCTGCACCTTGTCGACCTGGGCGAGCACGTCGTTCAGCTCGTAGCTGCCGCATACGTGACCGAGCAGCAGCACCGACGCGAGCAGCGCGAGACCGCCGGCGCCAGTGATGGTGAGCGCCATGCGCGCGCCGCGCCGGGCGTCGGGCCGCGACGGCCAGAAGCCGATCAGCAGGAACGACACGAGGCTCGTGAGTTCCCAGAAGACCACCAGCAACAGCAGGTTGTTCGACAGCACGACGCCGAGCATCGCGCCCATGAAGAGCAGAAGCAGCAGGTACAGACGCGGCAGGGAGGCGTCGCCGGCGAGGTAGTAGCGCGCGTAGATGAAGACCAGCAAGCCGATCGCGAGCACCAGCAGCGCGAACATGAACGACAGGCCGTCGAGGCGCAGCGACAGCGCGAGGCCGATGTCGGGCACCCACTCGTGACGCCACTGCAGCACGTCGTGAGCGGCCATGCCGACCCGCTCGCTCAGCAGCAGCGCGCAGCCGAACAGCGCCGCCGCGAACGCGATCCACGTCGAGAGCGCGCTCGCGCGCCGACTGGTGAGCGCGATCAATGCCGCGGCGATGAACGGAAGTACGACGAGCCACCCCAATACCATTCGTTGTCCTCCGGGAGTTTTTTCGGTGCGTGCTGCACGGTGTGAGACGGTGTGGCCGACCAGTGCCCGTAGGCGCAAGCGCCACCTGCCGGGCGGTTGCCTGGGGGGCACCATCATAGGGGCACCATCATAGCCGCAAACAGATGGTCAGTTGACGATCGGCGGTGCGCGGCGGGTACGAAGCATGAACGAAGCTTGAATATACGCAGTCCCAGGCGCGGTGCGCCGGAGCGGCTTCGACATGCTCGCAGGCGGATGGGTCGATGCCCGTGACAGGCTATGCAAAGTAAGTGAAAGTGTGAAGGCGCGGCGCGTTACGCTCGCGCAGGCCTGGCGGTAAAGCGCGACCTGGACCACCCATCGAGTTCGGCCCGCTGCCGGACTGATGGCGTAATTGCTGATCTTCGGTAACATCGCGCCATGCACAATCATCTCGTTGTCGCGCTGGCCTACGACCGGCTCTGCACCTTCGAATTCGGCTGCGTGACCGAACTGTTCGCGCTCGAGCGTCCCGAACTCGGCGTGCCGTGGTATCGCTTCGCGGTCTGCGCGAGCGAGCCCGGTCCGATCCGCGCGGCGGGCGGCATCACGCTGGCCGCGCCGTACACGCTGGCGCTGCTCGCGGACGCCGACAC
Source organism: Paraburkholderia antibiotica (assembly GCF_012927125.1). Lineage (GTDB taxonomy): Bacteria > Pseudomonadota > Gammaproteobacteria > Burkholderiales > Burkholderiaceae > Paraburkholderia > Paraburkholderia antibiotica. Next base: position 187,203 of record NZ_JABBFZ010000002.1, on the reverse strand, counting down.
GATCGTGATTCCGGGCTGGCGCGACGCCGACGAGTTGCCGCCCGCCGCGCTGCTCGCCGCGCTGCTCGACGCGCTTCGCGCGGCCTATGCACGCGGCGCGCGGCTCTGCTCGATCTGCTCGGGCGTGTTCGTGCTGGCGGCGGCCGGCGTGCTCGACGGCAAGCGCGTGACGACCCACTGGCGCTACGCGGACAAACTGCGGCAGCGCTATCCGCAACTGCAGGTGCAGCCCGATGCGCTATATGTCGACGAAGGTCAGGTGATCACCTCGGCGGGCTCGGCGGCCGGGCTCGACATGCTGCTGCATCTGGTGCGGCGCGATCACGGCAGCGCGGTCGCGAACCGCGTCGCGCAACGGCTGGTGGTGCCGCCGCATCGCGAGGGCGGTCAGGCGCAGTTCGTGCCGCGGCCGGTCGCGCACGACGAAAGCGGCCGCGTCGCGAAGCTGATGGACTGGGTGCGCGCCCATCCGGCCGAGCCGCATACGCTGCGCTCGCTGGCCGAGCGCGCGGCGATGAGCCCGCGCACGCTGCAGCGGCAGTTTCGCGACGCGACGGGAATGGCGCCGTACGAGTGGCTGCTGCGCGAGCGCGTCGCGATTGCGCGCGAGTTGCTGGAGGCGTCGAGCGCGCTACCGATGGCACGGGTCGCCGAGCTGGCCGGCTTCGGTTCGGAGGAGTCGCTGCGGCGACATTTCCGCCGTATCGCACTGACGAGTCCGGGCGCGTATCGGCGCAAGTTCGGCGGCGACGCGGCGGGCCAAGAGGGCTAAGCGGCCTGAGTGGCCCAAGCGGAGGAACCGAGGGAATGGGTGACCCGCAGGCGCGCGGACCGCTCGTCCGCGAGGAGCACACAGCGGAAAGCGCACCGAAAAGCGCTCCGGAAAAGTACAGGAAAGCGCAGTCGGCTCCGTTCAGATATCCGCATAACTCCCGATCCCTCCGCGTGCGCGCAATCGTCTTTTTTCTGTCAGGATCACCAGGCAGGGTCGTCGCTTGCGCAAACGGCGACCGTTATCGAACAGCGTTGTGCGGAGGATATGTCGCGACCTCCGCGTTCCCCGTTTCCTTTATCCCGCGCTCATGAATTCGCGCTCATGAATATAAAAAACGCTGTCGTCTGCGCTGCCTCCGTTATGACCGCCGCCGTGGCGCTCGTCACGCTGTCGACCGTGCCGCCGCTCGCGCGCGCCGCCGCGCCGACGCAGTCCGCGGACTCGCGCGCCGACCTCTACCGCCGCCAGCTGCTTGCCGGCAAGGACGTGCCGTGTCGCACCAATGCGTCGTGCGCGGCGCTCGGAGTGGCCGCGCTCGATGCCGGGCGCATCAAGGACGCGCAGACGCTGGTTGCGATGGAAGCGTCGCTCGCGGAAGCGACCGCATTGCAGGCCGCCGACACTGATGCGCCGAAAGCGCTGAGTTCGGCGCGTGCGCGGATCGCGATGGCGCTCGTGCATCAGGGCGACGTGCAGTTGAAGCTCGGCGCGCTGCCGAATGCGCGTGCGTACTACCGTACGGCGCTCGCGCGTGGCGACGACTATCCGCACGACGTGCTGCTCGGCCGCGCGGTCGGCGCCGCGCGCGAGCGCTTCGAGTCGATCGCGCATAAGGACGTGGTGAGCGGACTGCCGCCGGACGGTGCGCGCTTTCGTCGCTACATGCTGTTCGGCGCGTGGAACAGCATCGACGTGAAGCCGGTGAGGGGACGCCACGGCGTGTACCGGATCGACGGCGACTTCGTCTATCCGATGGTCGACGCGCAGGGCGAGCCGAGCGCGAACGTCGGCGATCTGTCCGCGTATGTGCGCTTCTTCGGTGGCGTCGCCCGCGTGCCGGTCATCGAGACCAACGGCAGCGCGCCGCTCGACGCGACCGCGAAAATCGTCAACCTCGCGCCGTACGAGCATCGCGACGACCGGTGTCTGATCGAATTGCGGCTCGTCGAACCCGAAACGCTCGACGTGCGCACGCACGGCTCGCCGCAAGCGTGCGGCTTCGGCCACAACGTGAGCGCCGACGGACGTTACTTTCTGATGACAGGTTCCTGACGTTCACCATGACGAGCGCGGCGGTCCCGCGCCGCTTGTCATCCTGACGGTCATGTCTGCGTCATCGACCGTCGGGGTTTGCTGTTCATCGCCATCACAAGAAAAACGCGCGCCATGCCAAACATCCTGAATCATTCCGAGCTGGTGTTCTTCGTTGCATTCGTCATGATGTGGGTGGCGGCGCGCGCCGGTTCGACATTGCGGCGCTTGCGCAAGATCGCCGACGACGCACACGACGACTTCAGCGTGATCCAGGCCGCGACGCTGACCTTGCTCGCGCTGATCATCGGCTTCACGTTTTCGATGGCGGTCGGCCGCTACGATCTGCGCGAGCACTACGAGGAAGAAGAGGCGAGCGCGATCGGCACCGCCTACGTGCGCGCCGATCTGCTGCCCGCCGCCGATGCCTCCGCGCTGCGCGAGCTACTGGCGACTTATCTCGACGTGCGCGTGCGGTTCTATACGACGCGCGATCTGAGCGACGTCGCGCGTATCGATGCCGACACCGCGCGTTTGCAGCAGCAGATGTGGTCGACCGTCAGGAATGCGGCGGCCGCGCAGCCCACGCCGATCGCGGCGCTCGTCGTCACCGCGGTCAACGACGTGCTCAACACTCAGGGCTACGCGCAGGCGGCATGGTGGAACCGCATTCCGTACGCGGCGTGGGGCTTGATGACGCTGATGGCGCTGTGCGCGAACCTGCTGGTCGGCTACGGCGCGCGCGCGTTGAAGGCCGGCGCGGGACTGCTGCTGGTGATGCCGCTGGTGGTGTCGCTGGCCTTCATGCTGGTCGCCGATATCGACAGCCCGCGCGGCGGCATGATTCATGTGCGGCCGCTGAATCTGCAGGCGCTCGCGGGGGCGCTGCATCCGCATTGAGTTCGTGTTGAATTTACGTTTGAATTTGTCGCCGCCATCGAAGTCATAACGGCAGGATTGCCGCTCATTCAATGGAAGCCTTATGCCCGACATCGCGAAGATCATCGCCCAATTCAACGCCGGCCGCGACCCCGAACGGCTCGCGATGAAATACAAAGCCATGCGCGGTTCGCCGTTCGTGTTTCTGCGCGGCACCTGTCATCTGTTCTACGAACGGCTGCCGCGCACCAAGGTGCTCGACGACGCGCCGTCGGTATGGATCTGCGGCGACATGCACCTGGAGAACTTCGGCAGCTACAAGGGCGACAATCGCCTCGTCTACTTCGACAACAACGACTTCGACGAAGCCTGTCTCGCGCCGGCCCCGTACGAACTCGTGCGGCTGCTCACCAGCGTGCTGGTCGGCGCCGCCGATCTGACGCTGAGCCGCGCGCAGGCGCTCGCGCTGTGCCATACCGCGCTCGATGCGTACAGCGGCGCGCTCGCGCTCGGCAAGTCGCGCTGGATCGAGGCGGAAACCGCGGTCGGCATGGTGCGCGATCTGTTCGACGCGCTCGCGAGCCGCACGCGCGCCGCGCACCTCGACCGGCGCACGGTGCTCAAGGGCAAGACGCGCACGCTGAAAGTGGACGGCAAGAAGGCGCTGCCGGTCAGCGACGAACAGCGCGCGGCGGTGCTGCAGTTCATGCAGCAGTTCGCGGCGGGCGAACCGAATCCCGAGTTCTATCGCACGCTCGATGTCGCGCGGCGGATTGCCGGCACCGGCAGTCTCGGCGTCGACCGCTACGTGATTCTGGTCGAAGGCAAGGGCTCGCCGGACGGCAACTACCTGATCGACCTGAAGGAGGCGCTGCCGTCGTCGGCGAGTCCGCGCGTGAAGACCGCACAGCCGAAGTGGCAGACCGAGGCGCAACGCGTCGTCGAGGTGCAGCGGCGCAACCAGGCGGTATCGCAGGCGTTTCTGCATGCGGTCGACTTCAACGGGCGCTCGTATGTGCTGCGCAGTCTGCAGCCGTCGGAAGACCGCGTCGCGCTCGCGGACTGGGACGGCAAGCTGCCGCGGCTCGAAGAAGTGATCGACACGATGGCCAGCCTGAGCGCGTGGGCGCATCTGCGCAGCGGCGGGCGGCAGAAGTCGGCGATTGCCGACGATCTGATCGCGTTCGGCGCTCGACGCGACTGGCAACTGCCGCTGGTGGAACTCGCGACGCAATGCGAGGCGCAGGTGGCCGCGGACTGGAAGGCGTATTGCGAGGCTTACGATCGCGGCGTCTTCGATCCGGCTGCGAAAGGATGAAGCGTGGCGGAATCGCGCGCATGACGGCGCGCGATTTTTCGCCCCTTGATTGCTGGTCGTGCTGCTCGCGATTCCGCTCGCCACCGCGATGTCGAAGACCGGGCTTGCCTATCCGCTCGGCGACTACTGGAAGATCGGCGCGTTGATCGTGCTGTGGTCGATGGCGGTGGTCGTGTTCATCGAGCCGTTGTACTGGCGTTTCTAGCGTAACGCTACGCCGAGGTTACGCCGAAGGCTCGCCGGACGCGTGCGTCGCGCCACGTCGCCGACTGGTCGCGGTGCTCTTTTCCAACCGCTGCAACGACGGCGAACGCTCGGTGAGCTTCGGCGAGCTGCCTTCGTCTGCCTTCCGCGCATCGGTGAACTGCTGCCTGAATGCCGCCGGCGTGATGTTTTTCGTGGCCTTGAACTGGCGATTGAAATTCGCGGCGTTGGCGAACCCGGAGCGGGTTGCGATCACGGAGATCGGCAGCGTCGTGTCGGTCAGCATCCGGCACGCGTGGCCGATCCGCACGCGGGTGATGTAGCGCCCGACGCTTTCGCCGAGATGCTGCGTGAAATGCCGCGTCAGCGAACGCGCGGACAGACCCGATGCTTTCGCCAGCGTCGACAGCCGCAGCGGTCGCGCGAATTGCGTTTCGATCAACGCGAGCACGCGATTGATCTGGTCGGATTCATGGCCCGTCGGCGTGCCGGTTTTCGCGTTGAAAGCGGTGGGCGACGCGAGCGGTGTGGCCGGCAGTTCCGACAGGAAGTCGAGGATCGCCAGCACCGCGAGCAGGCGCTCGCGAGGTTGCTCGGACAGCAGGCGTTCCAGGTGCGTACGCATGCGCGTTCCCGCGCCGTCTTCGAACGCAAGACCGCAGGATGCCCGCCGCAACAGATCGCACAGCCCGAGGTATTCGGGGCAAACGTCGGCGAGTCGGCGGACCCACGCGCCGTCGAACCAGACGACGATCGCGACCTGTGGATCCGCGGCGTCGATCGAACGGTTCGACGCCCACGTATGCGGCAGATTCGGCGGCACCAGCACGAGATCGTCGGCGCCGTAGCTGGCCACCGAATCGCCGATGTAGCGCTTGCCCTGACTGTTCATCGTCAGCGTCAATTCGTACTCCGGGTGGTGATGCCATTCGAACGGAATGCGCGGCAGGCGGCGGTGATACACCCTGACCGAACAGTCGTGGCCGAAATCAACGTATTCGTAAGCAGCTTTCATGGCCAGAATCGAGAAGCATTTGGCCGGATAGTATCACGCAACTTCGCCCGTCTCGCGTACGCTCCGTCTGTCACAACACCGTATGGAGACGACGCCATGGCATTGCAGATCGACGACCTGCCGGCAGCCATCCGCAACGCGAAGCGTGAGCTGCGCGCGCGGCTGCCCAACTACCGCGACGTATTCGCCGAACTCGAAGCGGCGATGACGAAGGAAGCGCAACAGATCGCGGCGCTGCGCGAGCGCGGCGAAGCGGTGATTCCGGAAATCCGCTTCGACGACATCGTCGCGAACCGCGTCAGCGATGCGCAGATCGCGCTCGTCAAGGCGCGCGGCGCCTGCGTGATCCGCCAGGTTTTCGAGCGCTCGCGAGTGGAGCAGTGGGATCGGGAGATTGCCGAATATGTCGGGCGCAATGACCTCGATGGCCGCCTGCTGAACCGTGCCGAAGACAAATATTTCGGCCAGCTCGCGTCGAGCAAGCCGCAAATCTACGGCGTGTACTGGTCGAAGCCGCAGGTGCTCGCGCGCCAGTCGGCCGAACTCACGCAGGCCCGCGTGTTTCTGAACCGGCTGTGGCGCACCGAGAGCGAAGGGCGCGTGCATTTCGATCCGAACCACGTGCCGGTCTATGCGGACCGTTTGCGTCGGCGGCCACCCGGCTCGGAGTCGCTGGGCTTGTCCGCGCATTGCGACGGCGGTTCGGTCGAGCGCTGGATCGAGTCGAATTTCCGCAACGTGTATCGCCACGTTTTTTCAGGCCATTGGCGCGACTACGATCCGTTCGATGCCGCCTGGCGCACCGAAGTCGAGGAGATTGCATCGCCGGCCGTCTGCTCGATGTTCCGCACGTTCCAGGGCTGGACCGCGCTGACGCCGCAAGGCCCCGGCGACGGCACGCTGCAGTTGGTGCCGATCGCGAACGCGATGGCCTACATCCTGTTGCGCGCGCTCCAGGACGACGTCGCCGACGACGACCTGTGCGGCGCGATGCCGGGGCGCGCGCTGTCGATCAAGCCCGAGTATCACGCGCCGCTGTTCGACGCGCTTTCGTCGATCCCGTTGATGCAGGCGGGCGACACCGTGTTCTGGCACAGCGACGTGATTCACGCGGTCGAGGATGCGCATCGCGGCACGGGCTACAGCAACGTGATGTATATCGCCTCGCTGCCGGCCTGCGCGAAGAACGATGCGTATCTGAAGCGGCAGTTGCCGAGTTTTCTCGAAGGGAAGAGTCCGCCGGATTTTCCGGCCGATCATTTCGAAACGGATTTCGTTGGTCGCGCGACGGCGGACGATCTCACCGCGTTGGGGCGTGCGCAGATGGGCTTCGATTTGTGAGTGTGATGCGCGTGATGGGCTCTGGCGAGCGGACGGGCAGCCGTCGTCGCTCGCCGGTCCGTGATGGGCGGTCAGCTTGCGCCGCAGCAAGGTCCGCAACGTTCACCGGCAACCCGAGAAACACGCCGACTGGCGTGCAGTCGAAATGCAGGCGGCTAGCGATATCGGGCGGTTCGCAAACGAGGATTCGAATCTCGAAGCGCAGGTTCGGAATGTCGTGGAAATCTTTTTCGAGCATCTCGCGATAGCCCGACAAACCGATCCGCTGGCCGTTGTATTCGACGTCGTCGCCGACGAATTCGCCCAGCTTCGCCCAGTCCCGAGCATTCAGACAGGCGATATAGCCGCGGTAGATTGCCGAAAGATCGAATTCGCTCATCGCAACCGGCCTCCATGCTTTAGCGGGTGAGGGGATTGTCGATCATCCGGCGCTGCGGCGTTCGCATTGCACGTTACGCCGCGCAGGCCGCGACAAACGCGTCGACGAGCGGCGCGGGTTGATCCTTGAGCGCGGCGCGTTCGGGCTGAAACAGCGTCGCGACGAAGAACGGATGGTGATCCAGTTCGACGGCGCGTACGTCGCCGGCCGCATCGTCCGCGGTGGCCCGTAACGGGCCGGCAACCAGCGCACTCCGGAACTCCGGGTTCAGCCCATAGCGGCAACGATAGCCTTCCGATGTTTCGCCGACTCCATAAGCAACGGCGATGCGCGTGCCCGGAAACAGTCGCACTCGATCCTCGGTCTCGACCAGCGCGCATGCCAGTGGCGAGATGACGGCGCGCACGGCATCCGGCGCCGTTTCCGCGTGTTCGGCGTCGGCCCAGCCGAGCACGTTGCGAGCGTACTCGATGACGGCGTGCTGAAAGCCTCCGCAGGTGCCGAGAAACGGTGTGCCGTTCTCGCGGGCACGGCGAATCGCCAGTAGTGCGCCTTCGGTGTGTCGATAAGGACTCGCGGGGACGCACCAGATGCCGTCGAACAAATCGACGCGCGATGTCGATTGGATTTCCACGGTCGGAATCCATTCGAAGCCGACCTCTATGCGATGCCTGGCGGCGGCGCGTTTCAATGCGTGGGGAATCGCCTGGTGAGCGGGCACCGATTGATCGTAATCGCCGATCAGACCGATCGTCACTTGTTTTTGCATCGTCGTTGTTCTCCTTGCTGGTTGCACGGCAATGGCTGCCGATCGGCGTGCTTCGCCGAGGCGCATCGAGTACATCACGATGGTAACAAGCGGCTCGATCATTATCGTCGGACCGATGTAAAACATTTCGTACTCGGCAACCCAGAATTTGATGGCGCCGCCTCCGACGCAGCTGAAAACGGATCGGCTTTATCCGAGCCACAACCACCCCGACGCTTTCCTGAAGAGCACCTTAAGAATTAAAAATAAAGATCAAATCGCCGGAGTATTTTTTCGCCATGCTTACGAATAGAAAATGATTGACCTTATTTGACCTGACCCGACTGCCAGCTTCGAGAAAGCTGCACGCCATTAAGTGTTCATCAAGCGTCACTAGATTTGACTGGCTTTATTTCTATTACACGAGATAAGGTCCTGTCAGATCCCTACGGAGACGCAATGAAAACAGCAAATTCTCACCCGCTGGTCCGCAATCTGATTTCTGCCGCGAGCCTGTCCCTCTTCGCCGTCACGCTCGTTGCCGCGAGCACCGTTGCCCAGGCGCAGCCGTTCGGTCACGACGGCGACAGCCGTTTTCAGCCGGGCATGCTCGTGGTTAGCCGCAGCGTGTACGACAATCTGTCGAGCAACGTTCAAGTCGGCACAATCCTGCCGCCCAACTGCGCGAGTACGCAGGGCGGCTGCAGCGCAGCGAGCGGCGCGCCTGCCGACGGCACCTACCCGTACGTGTGGAATAACGACGGCTACGATGCCGCGTTCGGCATCACGGCGCGGATCTTTCTCGACCAGATCACGCCGGGCGGTGGCGTCGTCAGCACGCTCGAAGTACCGAACAGCCTGCAACATGGAGTCGGCCACGACCAACTGGTGACGAGCTTCAGTTCGAAGTCGGAACTGGCGCTGCATCTGTCCACGGATGGCAAGTACCTGACGTTCATGGGCTATGTCGCGCCCGTGAATGTGATCGACGTGTCCAACTCGAACACGCCCGGTGCGACGGATCTGACCAACCCGGTCGGGCAGAGCTTTTATCGCGCGGTCGCCCGCGTCGATCGTAACGGCCATTTCCGCTTCACGGAAACCAATGCCTATAGCGGTAACAACGGTCGTTCAGCGATCCTTAACAACAGAAATGGGCAGGACATCATCTATACGGCGGGTAATGCGGGTAATGGTTCGAATCCGCAACCCGATGGCGTGATTCTCGGTGCTGGCGCGCAATTCATCGATGCGTCGAAGCAGCACGAGGCCCAGCAGAATCCGGGCACGCCCACGCCGCTCGCGAGTTTCTCCGTCACGGAACTGGGCGCGAAAGCCGACAAGATCGGCAAGGACGACAATTTCCGCGGCATGACCCTCTTCAACAACGTGCTGTATTTCACGAAGGGCAGCGGCAGCAACGGCGTGAACACGGTCTACTTCGTCGATACGACGGGCACTGCATGTCCGAATGGCGTCGGCGTGCCGGCCGCGCATGCGGCGCTGCCGACCGCGCCGCTGTCGTACAACGCGGCGACGCTGCAGAGCAGCGGCCTGCCGAACAACATGTGCATCCTTGCCGGTTTCCCGTCGACGCCGACCAAATCGGCGACCACGATCTCGTACCCGTTCGGGCTGTGGTTCGCCGACGCGAATACGCTGTACGTCGCCGACGAAGGCGATGGCTATACCGGTGGAAGCGACCTGTACACGCACGCGGCGGCGCAGTCGCATGCGGGTCTGCAGAAGTGGGTGTACAACGCGGGCACGAAGACGTGGACGCTTGCCTATACGTTGCAGAGTGGCCTTAACCTCGGCACGCAATACACGATCAAAGGCTATCCGTCCGGCTCCAATGCGGCGACGGGACTGCCGTGGGCGCCGGCCACCGACGGACTGCGTAACCTGACCGGCCGCGTCGACGACGACGGTACGGCGACGATCTGGGCGATCACGTCGACGGTCAGCGGTAATGGTGACGTGGGCGCCGACCCCAACCGGCTCGTCGCGATTCGCGACGTGGTGAAGAACACCACGGCCGCCGGCGCGACGCAGGAGAAGTTCGTCACGCTGCGCAGCGCGAGCTACGCCGAGGTATTGAGAGGCGTGTCCTTTGCGCCGGGTGCCGATCGCGACGGGCGCTTCTGATCCGTCTGCCTGCCTGCCTGTCTGTCCGGCAGGCAGGAACGAGCGTCTGTGCGGGCGCGCAGACGCTCTGCGCGAAACTAACGTGCTACTCTCCCCGGTAAGCCAATTCGCTTTCAACCGCGGCAGGAGCACGCATGATCAGGCATCTCGACGAGGCGCGCGTGGCGTTCTTTGACGTCGACGGCGTGCTGCTGGATTCACTGCCCCAGCATCTCGCGTTCTGTCGCGACAAGGCGCGCGAGTATGGCCTTGAAAACGTCAAGGTGCCCAGCGTTTCCGACTTCAGGAAGCTCATCGGCGCGGGCGTGCGCGTGAGCCCGATGTACGACTTCTTCGTGGCGGTGGGTTTTCCGCCGCACTGGGCCGAGCAGGGCGTGGCCGATTACGACCGGGACTTTCTGAACGGTTATCGGCCGCGGCCTTTCGACGGCATCGCCGAACTACTCGGGTCGCTCGACAATGCAGGCTTCACGCTCGGTCTCGTCACGCTCAATGTACGGGCCAACGTCGAGCCGGCGCTCGGCAGGTTGATGCGGTATTTTGAGCCGCGCTGCACGTTCTACTACGACTCGTACCCGGGCAACGCGAGACTGAAGAGCGAGGCTCTGAAGGCCGGTGCGCAGGCGTTGCGCGTGGCCGCTTCGGACTGCATCTATGTGGGCGACCAGACGGGCGACTGGCAGGCGGCCGACGCGGCCGGTTTCCTCTTTGTGCCCGTCACCTACGGTTGGGGCTTCGCCGGGTCCGAGCCGCTAAACAACGCCGTCGATAGTCCCGCGGCTTTGCAGAGACTGCTGATACCGCGTCGCCATTTCGCGTAGGTTCCGATTTCATCAACGGCGAGGCCCACGATGAGCACACCCGGTTCGAACGATACGAATAACGCGAACACTTCGAACGACCCGCCGTCTCCAGCCTCTCCAACGCCGTCAGGCGCTCCACCTGCCGGCAATGTTTCGGAGCTGACGAAGCTCCAGTTCGACTATGCGTGGAAATGGTTCGATTTTCACGCGGAGCAGCGCACCAAGATGTTCAACTTCATGATCGTCGGCCTGGGCGCGTTAGCGACTGCGCTCGCGACAACGTTGCAGCACGAACAGGTGCTGGTCACGCGAGTGATTTGCGGATTGGGATTTGCGGTCGCACTGATTTTTCTGTGCATGGACCTGCGCAGTCGCGATCTGTACGACCTCGCGGGCAGGATGCTGCTGGATCTGGAGGAGACCTCGATCTTCGCGGACAGACCGTTCTTCAAAGACGACGCGCCGACCCCCATCCCGTTCGGCATCTACAAGCGTGTCGACTTTCACTCGAAGTCCGGTTGGCGCAAGGTGGTCAAGCTGCGCTTCCTGATGCCCGCGGTCGCGCTCCTGTTTGCGCTGTTCTTTCTCGTCATGTTCATCGGAGCCGGCTTCTGGGGCAAGGGTAGTGACGACTCGTCCCGGCAACCGCAGATCTGTATTGCGGAGAGCAGTTGCCCTGCCGGCGCGGGTGGACCTGCTCCGGTGGCGAACAACGGTACGCTGATCCTCGCCGAGCGTTTTCCTGTGTTCGAGAAAGGCTTGTACCGGATGGACTGCGGCACGGACGAAGCGAGGGCGAAGCTCGCGCGCATCCACGATGCCATCGCACACGCGGTACAAGGCCGGATGAAATCCGTCGTGTTTCTTATCGGCAGTACGGACCGCACGCCGCTGACGAAAAAGTTCGCCGCTCAATTCGAATCGAATAGTGCGCTCGCGAGTGCCCGCGTCGCGACGGTGGAAACCTGCCTGCGCGCGACGTTCGCCGCGGACAAGCCGCTTTTGGCACCGGCTCCGGAAATCGAGCGATTCGTATCGGGCCCGCACTATATCGCCAACCCCACCGGCCCCGATCGCGATGCCGAGAGTCTGATGGCCGCCGATCGGAATGTGAATGTGCTGGTGCTGGGCTTTCCAGTCAGTGAGCCGGCGCAAAGCGCGCCGTGAGCATGATGTGCGGGGCGCGAGGCAGCCCCGCAGCGACTCGATGGCGACGAACGCCGCGTCCGACGCGGCACCCGCATTCGCCACGGATCAGAACGAATCAGGACGAATCCGCGCTCTCCGCATGACGCGACCCACACCACCGCCGCGCCGTCTTCGGCGCGGCCACGGTTTCCGTCACGTCGCGCCACCAGCGTTCGCCGCGATGCACCGCATCCAGATCGAGCCGCTCGCCCATCCGCGGTGTCGAAAGCTCGACGCCGCGCGCGAGCGCCAGCGCCGTGACCCGTTCGAACGGCTCCTGCCAGCGATGCATCGCGAGGTCGAAGGTGCCGTTGTGAATCGGTACGAGCCAGCGGCCGCGCAGATCGAGATGCGCCTGCACGGTTTCTTCGGGCTGCATATGAACGTAAGGCCACAGCGCATCGTAAGCGCCGGTTTCGATCAACGCGACGTCGAACGGTCCGAGCCGCTCGCCGATTTCCCGGAACCCGGCGAAGTAGCCGGTATCGCCGCTAAAGAACACGCGCAGATCGTCGTCGACGATTGCCCATGAAGCCCACAACGTGCGATTGCCGTCGAGCAGGCTGCGGCCGGAAAAGTGCTGCGCGGGCGTCGCGGTGAACCGGATCCCGTCGATTTCCGTGCCTTGCCACCAGTCGAACTGCCTGACCTTCGCCGCGTCGATACCCCACTCGATCAGCCGGTCGCCGACGCCGAGCGGCGTCAGAAACACCTCGGTGCGTTGCGCCAGCGCGAGCACGGTGTCGCGATCGAGATGATCGTAGTGATCGTGCGACAGGATCACGCCGCGCAGCGCCGGCAATGCGTCGAGCGCGATGGGCGGCGCATGAAAGCGCTTTGGGCCGAGATTGCGGAACGGCGACGCCCGCTCGGCGAACACCGGATCGGTCAGCCAGAAATGGCCGCGCAGCTTCAGCAGCAGCGTCGAATGACCGAGCCGGTAAAGGCTGCGGTCGGGGGCCGCGTCGAGTTGCGCGCGGGTCAGCGTGTCGACGGGCAAGGTGCCGCCCGGCAACGTGCCGCGCGGTTTGTTGAAGAGCACCGTCCACGCGATGCCGAGCGTCTTGCGCAGGCCTTCCGCGGGGCGCGGTTTGACGTTGCGGAAACGTTCGCCGTCATGCTGCGGCGAGAGGCTGAACATTGCGCGGCTGCGTTGCACGGCATTGACGCCGAGCATACGGCGCACGAGAGCGGGAAGCGACGTCATCGAATGGACCTTCCGGAGAAATGTACACTCGGCAGTGTAGTTTATTTTCGAGAAAAGTAAACTGGCCAGTGTAAAATCCTTTCATGGAAGCCAGCTCTACACCTCAGCGTCTGACCGACCGCAAGCGCGTCGCGATCATCGGCGCGGCCATCGAGGAATTCCTCGCGGCCGGCTACGACGCCACCAGCATGGACCGCATCGCCGCGCGCGCGAGCGTGTCGAAGCGAACGGTCTACAACCATTTTCCCAGCAAGGAAGCGCTGTTCGCGGCGATTCTGCATCGGCTGTGGGACGCGAGCGAGGAGGGCGATGCGCCCGCCTATCGGGCCGACAAGCCGTTGCGCGGACAGTTGCTCGATCTGTTGGCGCGCAAGCTGCGATTGCTTAACGACGAGTCCTTCCTGTCGCTCGCGCGGGTGGCGATCGCGGCCGGGCTGCATTCGCCGGAGCGCGCGCGGGACATGGTCGCCCGCATGGGAGAGCGCGAGGAGGATCTGACCGCGTGGGTGCGCGCCGCCACCGCGGACGGTCGCATCAAGACCGACGATCCGGTCTTCGCGGCGCTGCAGTTGCAGGCGCTCGTCAAGGCCTTTGCATTCTGGCCGCAAGTGACGATGGGGCAGGCGCCGCTCGACGACCACGAGCAGAAGCGGATTGCGCAGACGGCGGCGGATATGTTTCTGGCGCGGTATGCGTGAGTCGAATCCGCGAGTAGCCGGGCGAGCTGCTGGCCATGACGACGGAGCTGTCGCGGAGACGGCTTCTCCGCGAGCGAGGATTCGGCGAGTCAAGCTCTAACCTCGGTCGCGAGAGGCGAAGCGCGCGTGCTGCTCGTTAGCGCCTGGCAGACTTCAGGCTGGCGTACGCATCCGCGCAGGGATCGCGGGAAGTAGTGTCCGTGTACAGCACGGCGTGCGTATAGAGCGTGCGCCTCGCGAAACGCAGCACGGGGCGAATCAATTCCACCTGCACGCCATCGCCGCTGGCGGCATTGCCGATCTCCTTGGTGCGGCACACGATGCCGTCGCGAACCTGTTCGGTCCGGTAGGGGGCGGCCATGTCGTCGAGGATGAACATGATGCCGAGTCCCGTCACGGGCAGACTGAATACCGCGAGTATCAAGGGGGCGGTGAGTGCCGCTCCCGTCGCGATTCCAAGTGCCTTGGGGCGAAGTGCAAAACTGGCGAACGACAGATAAGCGTAGCCGGCCACGGCGCCGAATATCATGCCGACGTTGAGCGTGCGCGATTGAAAAGAAAATCCGCAGGCCGCCATGACGAGCGTGAAGCATGTCAAGGCTGCCGCGATGACATACGTCCTGCTGCGCAGGCTGATGCATCCCCACGCGATGAGAGCGGCTAACGCGACGGCCACGGCGGTGACCACGGCGCGAATGAAAATGGTCGTCAAGGTGCTCCCCGATTCGATACCGTTTTTATTCGAAGGGCGCGATGTCAGGCAGGCACCCTGTTATCCGCGTCGATTGTCGACGATCGGTACGTCGGCGACAACCGCGCGTTTCGCGTCCTCTCCACCTCACGCGGCGTTTTTCGAACCGGCATCGCCACGCCGCTTCGGCTTTTATCGTGAGCGGCAAGCCGTCGGCGCGTGTCGAACTCATGCGCCGATGCCCTTCGCATCGCCGTGGCAGACGTGCCAGCACCGCTCCAGACAAACCCTGATTGCTGCTGCGATTTCTGCGCTGCTATCTTTCGCTGGTTCGTGTGGAAGCGCTTCCACTCAAGATGTTTCAACTGCCTTTCGACTGACTTGAAGGGTAGCGCGCCGCCTTCCGCCACACCCGGTTCAACGACCTCATCGCAGGAGAGAATCCGTGGAAAACGAAGCATCCGCAGTCATCGACGCCGTCCATTCAAACGCTCACGGCGACGCGCATTCCGCCCCGCATTCCGACCCGTTCACGCCGCCCGCCGATTCGTCGCTCTGGCGTCAGGACTTTCTGCTCGGCGCGGCCACCGCGTCGTATCAGATCGAAGGCGCGGTGAACGAGGACGGCCGTCTGCCGTCGATCTGGGACACCTTCTCGGCGACGCCGGGCAAGGTGCTCGCCGGCGACACCGGCGCGGTCGCATGCGATCACTATCATCGCTGGGAACAGGACGTCGACCTGCTTGCGGGGCTCGGCCTCGAAGCGTATCGACTGTCGACCGCATGGCCGCGCGTGATGGACGAAAACGGCGCGCCGAATCGCAAGGGGCTCGACTTCTACAAGCGCCTGCTCGGCCGGCTCAAGGAGAAGGGCGTCACGACCTTCGTCACGCTGTATCACTGGGATCTGCCGCAGTATCTGGAAGATCGCGGCGGCTGGCTCAATCGCGATACCGCGTATCGCTTCGCCGACTACGCGGACCTGATGAGCCGCGAACTGCACGGCATGGTCGACGCGTGGGCGACGCTCAACGAGCCGTGGTGCTCCGCGTTTCTCGGCTACGGCAATGGCCATCACGCGCCGGGGCTCGCGAACGCGCGTTATGCGACCCAGGCGATGCATCATCTGCTGCTCGCGCACGGTCTCGCGATTCCGGTGCTGCGCGCAAACGATCCGCATTCGCACAAGGGCATCGTCGCGAACGTCGGGCGAGGCACGCCGAACAGCGACAGCGCCGCCGATCGTCGCGCCGCCGAACTGTTCGAAGTGCAGCACAACGCGTGGATTCTCGATCCGCTGTTCAAGGGCGCCTATCCGCAGGCGTTGTTCGAGTTGTGGCCGGGCACCGAGCCGCTCGCGCTCGACGGCGACATGCAGACGATCGCCGCACCGCTCGATTTTCTCGGCATCAACTACTACTTCCGCACCAACGTCGCGAGCGACGGCGCGCACGGTTTCAAGGACGTCCCGCTGGCCGGCGTCGAGCGCACGCAGATGGGCTGGGAGGTGTACCCGGACGGCCTTCGCGATCTGCTGACCGGCTTCCGGGACAGCTACGCGAACCTGCCGCCGATCTACATCACTGAAAACGGCATGGCGTCGAACGACCAGGTCGTCGACGGCCGTGTCGACGACACGCAGCGCATCTCGTTCCTGAAGCGCCATCTCGCCGCGGTCGATCAGGCGATCAAGGCCGGCGTCGACGTGCGCGGCTATTTCCTGTGGTCGCTGATGGACAACTTCGAGTGGGCGTTCGGCTACGAGCGGCGCTTCGGCATCGTGCATATCGACTACGAAACGCAGAAGCGCACGATCAAACGCAGCGCCGAGCTGGTATCGAAATTCCTCGAAGATCGCAACGCACGGGCGTAATAAACACAATAAAAAACGGCGCAACATCGATGTAAAACCGGGTGGAGCTGGTTTGTCTTTCGACTTGATACACGGGCTAGCGAGCCCGGAGGAGACGGAATGAACAGCAGCAAAATGGTCTTGCGAGGCGTCGTCGCGGCACTGGCGCTGTATGGCGTCGTCGCGCAGGCGGAGCCGCTGAAGGCCAACGTGATTCACTGGTGGACCTCGGGCGGCGAATCGGCCGCGATTCGCCAGTTTGCCGATGCATACGACAAGGCCGGCGGCCAGTGGGTCGACAACGCGGTCGCCGGTGCGGATCAGGCGCGCTCCACCGCGATCAACCGGATCGTCGGCGGCGATCCGCCGACGGCCGCGCAGTTCAATACGTCCAAGCAGTTCCACGACCTGATCGACCAGGGACTCCTGAATAACATCGATCAGGTCGCCAGCAAGGAGAACTGGGCTGGCATCCTCCCGCAGTCGATTCTCGACAGCATCCGTGTGAAGGGCCATTACTACGCGGCGCCGGTCGACATCCATATGCTGGCGTGGTTCTTCTACTCGAAACCGGTGTTCCAGAAAGCGGGCATCGCGAGCGAACCGAAGAGCTACGACGAATTCATCGCCGACCTGGGCAAGCTCAAAAGCGCGGGCGTGATTCCGCTCGCGTTCGGCGGCCAGCCGTGGCAGGAAAAGATCACCTTCGACGCGGTGCTCGCCGAAGTCGGCGGCCAGGATCTGTATCTGAAGGTCTATCGCGATCGCGACGCGAACGCGGTCAACTCCGACGCGTTCCGGAAGGTGCTGGTGTCGTTCAAGAAGCTGCACGAGTTCGTCGATCCAGGCTCGCCGGGCCGCAACTGGAACGACGCGACCGCGCTCGTGACCTCGGGCAAGGCCGGCGTGCAGATCATGGGCGACTGGGCCAAGGGCGAGTTCGTCGCGGCCAGGCAGACCGCGGGCAAGGACTACGGCTGCTTCCCGGGCTTCGGCGCGCACTCGCCGTATCTGGTGACGGGCGACGTGTTCGTGTTCCCGAAGACCGACAACGCGACCGCTATCAAGGCGCAGAACCTGCTCGCCACGGTGATGACCTCGCCGTCCGCGCAGGTCGCGTTCAGCGCGAGGAAAGGCTCGATTCCGATCCGGCCCGACGTCGATGCGAGCAGCCTCGACGTGTGCGCGCAGGAGGGCATCGCGATCATGAAGGACAAGTCGCGCCAGTTGCCGAATCCGGAAATGCTGGTGTCGCCGGATACCCAGGGCGCGCTGACCGACGTCGTGACGAACTTCTGGAACAAGAACCAGTCGGTCGACGACGCGCAGAAAGCGTTCGCCAGCGCGTTGAAGAGCTAGGTCCCGCGATGCGCGCACTCAAGCTGCCGGCCGACGGTTCGACACCGCCGCATGGTAAATCGCATCCCGGGCAACACGCCGGGCCGCAGCACAAGCCGCTGAAACGGCGGTTTTCGCTCGCGGTCTGGGTGGCCCTGCTGCCGATGCTCGTAACCGTCGTGTGCGCGTATCTCGGCACGATGGTCTGGACCGCGCGCGTGTCGCTCACCAGTTCGCGCACCTTTCCTTCCAGCAACTTCATCGGCTTCACGCAGTACGAGCGGCTGTTTCACAACGACCGCTGGCTCGTGTCGTTGCAGAACATCGTGATATACGGCACGTGCTTCATCGTCGCGTGCATGGTGATCGGTTTGCTGCTGGCGATCTTCATCGATCAGCGCGTGGTCGCGGAAGGCGCGTTGCGCACGGTGTTTCTGTATCCGTACGCGATGTCGTTCGTCGCGACCGGGCTCGTGTGGCAGTGGATCCTCAACCCCGAGCTCGGCGCGCAGCAGGTGCTGCATCGGCTCGGCTTCACGCATGCGCGCTTCGACTGGATCGTCGATCAGGACTGGGTCATCTACACGATCGTGATCGCCACCGTCTGGCAAGCGTCGGGGCTCGTGATGGCGCTGCTGCTCGCGGGTCTGCGCGGTATCGACGACGAGTTGTGGAAGGCCGCGCGCATCGACGGCATTCCGCGCTGGCGTGTGTACGCGAGCATCGTCGTGCCGATGCTCGGCCCATCGATCTCGACCGCGTTCGTGCTGCTGTTCGTGATGGTCGTGAAGCTGTACGACGCGGTCGTCGCGATGACTCAGGGCGGCCCCGGCACCGCGAGCGAAGTGCCGGCCAAATTCATCATGGACTATCTGTTCGGGCGCGCGAACATCGGCCTCGCGTCGGCCGCGTCGATCGTGCTGCTCGCGACGGTGCTCGCGATTCTCGCGCCGTTCTTCTATGCGCGCAGCCACGCGGCATTACGCGGAGGGCGAGCATGAATACGCTCGACGCCTCGTTGAAACGGCCCCCTGGTCGTGCACCGGCGCGGCCGCGCCGCTCGGCGCTGTCGCCCGCGCGTCTGGGCATCTACGCGTTCCTGCTGACCGCCGCGGCGTTTTTCCTGCTGCCGCTCTACGTGATGCTGGTCACCTCGGTAAAGCCGATGAGCGAGATCCGCCTCGGCAATCTGCTCGCGCTGCCGACGCATTTCACGCTCGACGCGTGGAGCGCCGCGTGGCAATCGGCCTGCACCGGGCTCGACTGCAACGGCATTCGTGTCGGCTTCTGGAACTCGGTGCGTATCGTCGTGCCGAGCACGCTGCTGTCGATCGTGGTTGGCGCGGTGAACGGTTATGCGCTGAGTTTCTGGCGCCCGCGCGGCGCCGGCCTGCTGTTCGGCGTGCTGCTGCTCGGCGCGTTCATTCCGGTGCAGGTGATGGTCTATCCGCTCGTGCGCGTGCTTGCCAGCGTGCACCTGTTCAGCTCGCTGCTCGGCATCGTCGTGATTCATACGGTGTTCGGCATGCCGGTGATGACGCTGCTGTTCCGCAACTACTACGCGTCGATTCCGCAGGAGCTGTTCAAGGCCGCGCGCATCGACGGCGGCGGCTTCTGGCGCATCTTCTTCCAGCTGATGCTGCCGATGTCGACGCCGATCGTGGTCGTCGCGATCATCATGCAGGTGACCGGCATCTGGAACGACTTCATTCTCGGCCTCGTATTCGCGGGCACCAAAAACCTGCCGATGACGGTGCAGCTGAACAACATCATCAATACGACGACCGGCGAGCGTCTCTACAACGTCAACATGGCGGCGACCATTCTGACGTCGATGGTGCCGCTCGGGGTCTACTTCATTTCGGGCCGCTGGTTCGTGCGCGGCATTGCGTCGGGCGCGGTCAAGGGGTAGGCATGGCAAATCTGGCTAATACGATGAATGCATCGATCGACACGCTCGCGGATGCGGCCAACGTGAACGATGCCGCCGGCGCGCTCACGCACCCGGCCAACGTCGCGATCCGCAATCTGACGATCCGCCTCGGCGCGAACACGGTGATCGAGAACCTCGATCTCGACGTGCTCGCGGGCGAGTTCGTCGTGCTGCTCGGGCCGTCGGGCTGCGGCAAGTCCACGCTGTTGCACAGCATCGCCGGACTGATCGACGTCAGCGACGGCAGCATCGAAATTGCCGGCGAGGACATGACGTGGGCCGATCCGAAAGATCGCCGCATCGCGCTCGTGTTCCAGTCGTACGCGCTTTATCCGACTATGAGCGTCGAGCGCAATCTATCGTTCGCACTGCGCATCAACGGCACGCCGAAGGCGGAGATCGCGCGGCGTGTGGCGCGCGCCTCCGAGATGCTGCAACTCGGCCCGCTGCTTAAGCGCAAGCCGTCGCAACTGTCGGGCGGGCAGCGCCAGCGCGTCGCGATCGGCCGGGCGATCGTGCGCGAAGCCGACGTGTTCCTGTTCGACGAACCGTTGTCGAATCTCGATGCGAAGCTGCGCACCGAGTTGCGCCGCGAACTCAAACAACTGCATCAGCGCCTCGGCGCGACGATGATCTACGTGACGCACGATCAGGTCGAGGCGATGACGCTCGCAACCCGGATGGCCGTGATGCGCGGCGGCGTGATCCAGCAGTTCGGCACGCCGGCCGAGGTCTACGCGCGGCCGAATAACCTGTTCGTCGCGACCTTCCTCGGCTCGCCGGCGATGAATCTGCTGAAGGGCACGCTGGAAACGCGCGACGGCGCGACCTGGTTCCGTACTCCGCAGTGGCGGCTCGACGTGTTGGCCTACGCGTTCAGGGACGCGCCCGCGCAGAATCGGCCGTGCGTGCTCGGCATCCGCGCCGAAGACGTGCGCGTGAGCGGCGTCGCGGACCCGGGCGCGAATGCGGCGGCGGACTCGAACCCGAGCGGCACCGACCGCGCAAAAGTTTCGCTGGTGGAACCGATGGGCAACCACCGGGTGATCTGGCTCGACTATCATGGCGAGCAGATCGCGTCGATCGATCAGACCAGAGCGCCGCTCGCCGAAGGCGACACCGTGGCGTTCTCGCTCGACGCCGCGCATGTCTCGCTGTTCGACGAAGCGGGCGGTGCGCGCCTGTAACGCCCGCCGCGTTCGCGCAGGGCGGCTCGTCGAAGGCTTGATGGAGAACCGCGTGGCAACTTTGAAGGATGTCGCGGAACTGGCCGGCGTGGGCATGTCGACCGCCTCACGAGTCATTTCCGGCAAAGGGCCGGTTTCCGCCGATGCCGCCGCCCGCGTGAGGGCGGCGATCGAGGCGCTGAACTTCCGCCCATCGTCGATCGGCCGGGCGATGGCGACGCAGCAGCTCGGCATCATCGGCATTTTCGTGCCGACGTTTTTCGGCTCCTACTACGGCACGATCCTGAAGCAGACCGACACCGAACTGCGCGCGGTGCACCGCCACGTGGTGGTCGCGACCGGTTGCGGCGAAGTTTCGCCGCGCGAGCAGGCAATCGAAGCGGTGCGTTTTCTGATCGGCCGCGACTGCGACGGCGTGGTCGTGATGAGCCACGATCTGCATGACGAAGACCTGATCATGCTGCATCGGATGCACCCGAAGATGGTGTTTCTCAATCGCGCGTTCGAGCAGTTGCCGGAGGCGTCCTTCTGCGCGGACCACTGGCGCGGCGGCGAACTGGCGGCGCGCACGCTGCTCGAATTCGGTCATCGCGAGATCGGCGTGATTGCCGGGCCGGCCACCGCGTCGGACAACCGCACGCGGATCGACGGCTTTTTTGCGGAGCTGGCGCGGGCCGGCATCGCGCGCGACGCGGTCACGCTGATCGAATCCGACTTCTCGCCCGAAGGCGGTTACGCGGCCGCGCAACAACTGCTCGATTCGAAGCGGCGCGTCACCGGCCTGTTCTGCGCGAACGACACGATGGCCGTCAGCGTGCTCGCGCGCTTTCATCAGGCGGGGCTGTCGGTGCCCGACGACATTTCGGTGATCGGCTACGACGACGATTACTCGGCCCCGTACACGGCGCCGGGGCTCACGTCGGTGCATATTCCGACCGCCGAACTCACGCAGAACGCGGTGCGCTGGCTCGTCAACCAGTGCTACGGGACGACGTGGGACATCTTCCGCGAGTTTCCGGTCAGCGTGACGATGCGCGAATCGGTCGGGCCGGTGTCGGCGGCGAAGAAGAGGGCGCGTGGGGCGGCGCGCTAGAAGCGGCCGTCTAATTTGGCCGTACGAGAGAGAACACGGACACGGGCGGGGCGGTTTCCGGTTGTCACTCTCTCGTTTGCGCGATCGGCGGACGCGCCGAGTTACCTGGAAGCACCGCGCACAGCGATACGCGACAAGGCTTTGCGCATTTTCGCCCGGCGCCACAAGCATTATTTCGAGTCATTTTTCCGTGCTCCGCGTGCGGCGCTTTGCTGGATTTTTATTTACATCGGCGGCACTTTTTTAAGACAGTTGTAATTCTTGGCAATAGTGCTTTGCGGTTTTCCCTCATTCAAATAACGTCAAATCTCTTTAAACTTGCCGGTAACAATTTGTTACCGGAGTGAGTGATGTTGGCCGTTTTTTTGATTGCCTGTCCGATCTGCATCGCAGCGCTGTTTGGTTTTGCGCGCCATGTGGATCCGCAGACCGGGCAGTTCAAGCGTTGAATTCCACACGCCGATTTTTCGCGCGGCCATGTCGTGAGAAAGAGCCGGCCGAGGTCGTTCCTGGTTGGTTGTCTGTCAGGTTCGAACGCGTCGTCGCCGATTTTCTTTCGACCTGCTTTCTTTCTCCATTTCCCTCGTTAGTCCGTTCGACCTTCGGTCAAGTCTTGCCTTGATGTGCCGACTCGCGGCACGATGCGCGATAAGCCAAGTTTTGGGGCTGCATCGCGTATGCAAGATTTTCTTCGCAGGACGACCGCACGCGCCAGCGTGCTGAAGGGCATTCTTCCGTTGAGCCGGGCCGCGGCCGCGCGCGATGCGCTGGCCGGCGTCCAGCTTGCGTCGATGGATATTCCGCAGGTGCTCGGCTATGCGCGGATCGCCGGCATGCCGGCGGTCACCGGGCTTTACACGGTGTTTTTGCCGCTCGTCGCATTTGCGTTCTTCGGCGCGTCGCGACATCTGGTGGTCGCCGCCGATTCGGCCACGGCGACGATCTTCGCGAGCCGTCTGTCGACGATGGCGCCCGCGTCGAGTGCCGAATACGCGACGCTCGCCGCGATGGTCGCGCTACTGACCGCCGCGTTGCTGCTCGTCGCGCGCATCTTCAAGCTCGGCTTTCTCGCCGATTTCCTGTCGCGCACGGTGCTGGTCGGCTTTCTGGCCGGCGTCGGCGTGCAGGTCGGCATCGCGATGCTCGGCGACATGCTCGGCGTGCCCGGCCATGCGTCGAGCAGCGTCGATCAGTTGCTGCTGGTCGTGCGCGAGGCCGCGCAGATCCATTCACCGACGCTCGCGATATCGGTGCTGGTGGTAGCCGCGATTCTGCTGTGCAAACGCTTCTGGGCACGCTTGCCGGTGCCGTTGATCGCGGTCGTCGCGGGCATCGCGGCGAGCGACGTGTTCGGCTTCGCCGCGCACGGCATCTCGATCCTCGGGCCGGTGGCGGGCGGCTTGCCGCCGCTGCGCATCCCGCTCGTCACGTGGCAGCAACTGCTCGACCTGGTGCCGGTCGCGGCGTCGTGTTTCGTGATGATCGTCGCGCAAAGCGCCGCCGCGAGCCGCGTGTTCGCCGAGCGCTATCACGAACCTGTCGACACCAACGCCGACCTGCTCGGCATCGCGGCCGCCAATGCGGCGGCGGCGTTCTCGGGCGCGTTCGTCGTCAATGGCAGTCCTACGCAGACCGCGATGGCCGATCGCGCCGGCACGCGCAGCCAGTTCGCGCAACTCGTGTTCGCGGCGGTGGTGGTGGTCGTGCTGCTGTTTTTCAGCCGCTATCTGCAGTATCTGCCGCATTGCATTCTGGCGAGCATCGTGTTTACGATCGCGGTCGGCCTCGTCGATCTGCGCACGCTGTTCGCGATCCGCCGCGAAAGCCCCGGCGAATTCGCGCTCGCGCTGTTTACCGCCGCGGCGGTCGTGCTGATCGGCGTCGAGCACGGCATTCTGGTGGCGGTCGCGCTGTCGCTGCTGCGTCACGTGCGGCACAGCTATCGGCCGCACACGATGATGCTCGCGCCGAACGGCGACGGCCTGTGGGTGCCGGTGCCGGCGGAGCCCGGCATGGAGACCGCGCCGGGGCTGATCGTCTATCGCTTCGGCGCCGATCTGTTCTATGCGAACGACCATTTTTTCGTCGACGATACGCGGCGCCTCGTCGATCATGCGCCGAACCCGGTGCGCTGGTTCGTGGTCGACGCGAGCGCGATCACCGATCTCGACTATTCGGCGGCGCGCTCGGTGGGCGAGCTGTGCGCGTCGCTCAAGCGCGGCGGGATTGAGGTAGTGTTCGCGCGCGTCAATCGTTATCTGCGCTCGGACATGGATCGGCATGGGATCACGCCGATCGTCGAGGAGCGCTGCATTTTCGGCACGCTGCACGAGGCGCTGAGCACGGCGGGGGTGGAGAAGCCGCATGAGCAGGTGAAGGGGGCGCCGTGACGAACGTCGCGAGCCGTGGTGACTTTATGATTTTTTGACATTTATCGTGTCGTTCGACGGCATCGTCGTTCGATAAAACCGGGCGCTCTGCCCATCCGGCCCGCGTCGCCAGATAATGATCGGCGACGCGTTGGCCGCGTGCCTCCGATCTTTGTAAACGGTGGTAATATCAGCCGCCGCTGAGATTTCTCGCGGCATACGGTTGCCGTCGATCGATCGGCAACCGTCCGTTCTGTCGCATGTTCTGCAATGAAGATAAGTAAAGCGCGATGGATCGCCGATGCGCGATCCTTGTGCTATGGCCCGCCCGCATGTGGGCGCCCGGGGATCCATGAAAGTTCGTAACGCCCGCAATTGGGGGCCAAGAGGTCTGCGCCGGTGGTGCCTCGCCGCTGGCGCGCTCGCTGTGGCCAGCGCCATCCGTCTTGCCTTGCATCCCTTGCTCGGCCCCATGCATCCCGCCACGACGTTCTGCATTGCCGCCGCACTGGTCGAATACTATCTCGGCCTCGGGCCGGCATTGACCGTCATGGTGTTCGGTCTCGGCATCGCCGACTATATGTTCGTGCCGCCCTACAGCAATATCACCTACATCGACGGACGCGATCTGGTGCTGCTGGTGTCGTATCCGCTGCTTACGCTGATCGTGATTACGTTGATCGAGCGTTTGCGCCGCGAGGAGTCGCGCGCGCAACTGATCGCATCGGTCGCGCAATCGCGTTACGAGATGCTGCTGCGCCACGACAACGAACGCGCGCTGGCACGGCGAGCGATCGACGAGACCCGTCGGCTGCTGCGCCACCTCGCGCAATATCACGACGGCTTCATCCTCATCAAGGGGCTCGAGCATAACGCCGCGCAACGCGCCGGCACGAAGGCGAGCGGCGCAGCCGAATTGCCGCAGGCCGCCGAAATCGCGCCGGGCCCGTTGTTCGACGCACTGCATCCCGACGACGTCCAGCGCCTCAGCAACGCGCTGTGGCCCGGGCATCACCGCGTGCGTCTGCGCAGCGACGAGCATGAGCACGAATTCCGGCTGACGAACTGCAGCTGTGAGCGCTTCACGACCCACGCGGGCGATTTCCTCGTGCTGCGCACGGAGCACTGAAATGGCGACCATCGAAACGGAAATGGCCGCCTCGGCCGCGACGTCGTCGCAAGCGCCGGCCGGGCAGTCCGCGAGCTTCTTCAGCGAGGGCGACGGCCATGCGGTCCTGATGCTGCACGGTCTGTCGAGCTCGCCGCTCGAATTGCGCTACCTCGCGCGCTATCTGCAAAGCGAAGGATTCACCGTGTACGCGCCCGTGATCGAAGGCTATAGCGCCGCGTCGGCCGAGTTGCCGATGGAGCGCTGGGTCGAAGGCGCGGTGCGCGAATTCGATGCGCTCGCCGCGCGCTACGAACGCGTGTCGATCTGCGGGCTGTCGATCGGCGGAGCGCTCGCGCTGCGGCTGATCCGCGAACGTCCGGCTGCGCAGGCACTCGTGCTGCTGTCGCTGACACTGGCCTATGACGGCTGGGCGATCCCCTGGTATCGGTTCCTGCTCGATTGGGCCTACTTCACGCCGTTGCGACACCGCTATCGTTATCGCGAGGCCGAACCGTTCGGGGTGCGAAACGAAGCGCTGCGCAAGAAGATCGCGCGCTCGATGCAGCGCAACGACTTCAGTGAGGTCGGTCCGTCGACGATCTCCCTGGCGGCGCTGCATCAGGCTTCGCGCCTGGCCCGCGCGGCCCGCAAGGAGGTCGCGGCGGTACAGAACGACACGCTCGTGATCCATGCGATCGACGACGAAACCTCGAGTCCGCGCAATCCGCGTTTCGTGATCGATCGCATCGGCGCGAATTTTCTGCGCACGCTGTGGCTCGACGATTCGTATCACATGATCACGTCGGATAACGAACGCGAGATCGTGGCGCGCGAGACGGCGCTGTTCCTGCGGGAAAGCGAACTCGCGCGCGGTACGCAGGACGCGCCGGGCCAACCGGTCGTGTCGAAAGCCCTCGCGCGCAGGCTGCGTCAACTGGCGGCGGTGGGAAGGAACCGGACTTGAAACGTTTCATATCGATGAACGCGCTGGCGAGCGTGGCCGCGCTCGCACTCGCGCCTTATGCATGGGGTGACGACGCGCCGGCCCAAGCGCCGACAGCACAGC
The DNA here is from genome assembly GCF_012927125.1 of Paraburkholderia antibiotica. GTDB lineage: Bacteria > Pseudomonadota > Gammaproteobacteria > Burkholderiales > Burkholderiaceae > Paraburkholderia > Paraburkholderia antibiotica. The sequence goes on along the minus strand of NZ_JABBFZ010000002.1, from coordinate 160,609 downwards.
CGGCCGCGACGTCCAACGCCGCCCGGAGCGACTCGCCGTGGAAAATCTCGATCGGCCCCGGTTTCTACCTCGCGCCGCAATATCCGGGCGCGCGGCATCTGAAACTCTATCCGTTTCCGTCTCTCGACATCTCGTATCGCGATCGCTTTTTCTCGCAGGGGCCGGACGTGCTCGGCGTCAATGTCATTGCTTCGGAGAACTACCATGTGGGCGCGTCGCTGAGCTTCGACTTCCAGTCGCGCTCGGTTTCCGACGATTCGCATCTGCATGGCCTCGGCAATGTCGACGACGGCCCGAAGCTGCGCCTGTTCGCCGACTACACGCTGTGGGCTTTCACGGGGGCCGTGGCGGTCTATCAGGACATCAGCGGGCACGGGCAGGGTACGACGGCGAGCGCGGATCTGTACGCGTCGTTGCCGCTGCCGGGCTGGCTGTTCTCGGTGGGGCCGGGGCTCACCTGGGCCAACGCCGTCTACACGCATACGCTGTTCGGCGTGACGCCGCAGCAGAGCGCGGCCTCGGGGCTGCCGGTCTATCAGACCGGCGCGGGCATCCGCGATCTGCACATGACGTTCTACGCGACGCACGATTTCTCGAAGCACTGGGTCGGCTCGGTCAATGCGACGCTCGGGCGTCTCCAGCGCTATGCCGCCGGCAGCCCGATCACCGAAAGCCGCCGTGAACTGACGACGTTCGCGGCGCTCAATTACCGCTTCTGATCTTTGCGGCACTTGCGGCACGGTAGTGGCGATGCCGGCCGCCATAGCGGCACGGTCAGGGCGTGTGGCTTGCGACGCTTACTCGTCCGCGAAAAAATGACCGACGAAAAAGCACGCGCCCGCACCGATCACGCCAAGCGCGGCGACCGTGTACGCGAGCCGCACGCCGTGCCACAGACTGTCGAACCATTGATGCAACTGCGCCATCAGCACTGCCGCGTTGCCGCCGATCTGCTGCAGTTCGATCTGATAGCGCGGATCGACCGCGCCGTACATCGCGACCGCGCTATCGGGCGGCGGCACGCTCAGATAGATCAACGCAGCCGCGATCAGCGCGATGATCAGGATCGCCGCGCCGGTGAAGTAGAGCCGCTTTTGCAGCGGCGAGCGTGAAGTGGGTTGAGGGGCGTGGTTGCCGTTCATCGTGTCGGGTTGGGCGCGCGGGTTACCGCCGTGGATGGAGCCGAGCCGTCAGTATCGCAGAGCGACGGGCGGGCGCTGGCTGATTGCTTTGCCTGATTGCTGGCCGGGCGACGTTCAAGCGCAGTCCGGCCCGACCCTGTGTGGCTCATCCTCCAACCACGCGCTCAATTGCGCGACATCAGCAGCTTGACCCCGGCAATCCCGAACATGATCGCGAGCGAGCCGTCGAGCCAGCGCCGGATCGCCGCGTAGATGCGCCGCGCGGAGGCTGTCGAGAACAGCATCGCGTAGCTGCTGAACACCGTCGCGCCGATCACCATGCAGCCGAGCACGACCGGCAGCACGTGCGTGGCGCCGTGCGTCGGCGACATCGCGAGCGAGACGATCGACAGCCACACCAGCACCGCCTTCGGGTTCGTCAGATGCAGCAGCAGGCCGCGCAGATAGAGCCGCCCGAGCGGTTCGTCGACGCGTGCCACGCTCTGTGCCGGCCGCTCGGCGCTCAATGCCGAGCGCGCGGACTTGAAGCCGAGCCACAGCAGATACAGGCCGCCCGCGATCCGGATCGCGATGATGCACTGCGAGTAGCTGGCGAGCACCGCCGACAAACCGAGCGACGCCAGCAGCGCCCACGAGAACGAGCCGGACACTACGCCGAGCGCGAACACCAGCGCGGCGCGCCGGCCGGCGCTCATCGCCAGCGACATGATCGCGAGATTGCTCGGCCCGGGGCTCGCGGTGCCGACGAAATAGGCGCTGTAGGCGATCAGGACATCGGCGGTGAGCAGCGGGCTGGCGATCATGGGCGGGCAATCCGGGGTGGGCGCGTGGCGCGATGCGACGTGTGGGCGGTTAAGTTGGCGACGGAATAAGCGGCAAATAAGCAACGAAACGGCAGCGAGGCGAGGACGAAACCACAACGAGACAGCAACGAAGCGGCAACGAAACAACCACAAAAACGAGTTCCGATTCTGCGCGCGCTCACCCGAAACTCACAGATACAGTTGCCCGTTCGTAGGGCAGCACACTCGCGCGGATGAGCGCCCGCGCTTTGCTCCACCGCACCCGCTCACATTTGCGCACCCATTCACGCCCCGATTCACGCCCCCGTCACCCCCGCAATACACTCCGCCAGCGCATCCGTCACCACCTGCCGGCTATGCCGCGGCCGCAGCACCATGCCGATCTCGCGATGAAACGTCGCGTCGCCGAGTTCGAGCGCGGCGACGCTCGCCGGCCATTTGCCGAGTCCGGCCGTGTCGGGAATCAGCGCGACGCCCATGCCGCGCGCGACCAGTTGCACGATCGCCTGCAATTCGTCGAGCTCGATCGCGTCGCGCACAGTGAGGCGCGCGCGCCGCAGAAACCGATCGACCAGCCGCCCACCGAACGACGCTCGGTCGTAGCGGATGAACGGCTCGCTCCTGAGCAGCTCGCGCCACGAACGGCCGCCGCGTGCGAGCTTCTTCGGTGCGAGCAGCACGAACGGTTCGCTGACGAGCGTGCGCCATTCGAGTTCCGACGGCAACGCGAACGGTGGCTTGATGATGACCGCGAGATCGAGTTCGCCCGAGTCGACCTGACCGAGCAGCCCCAGCGACACGCCCGGCACCACGCGAATCCGCCAGCCCGGGCGCGCCTCGCGAAAGCGCGCGAGCGCGTCGGCGAGCAGCGACACCTGCGCGGACGCGATCGCGCCGACCCGCAGCATGCCGCTCTCGGCCGTGCCCGCGCCGCGTTCGGAGAGCCGCGCGTACAGCGTCATCATTTCCTCGGCGAGCACGAGCGTTTCGCGGCCCGCGTCGTTGAGCGTCGCGGAACGGCCGGTGCGGTCGAACAGCGCGAAGCCGAGCTCCTCCTCGAGCCGCTGCATCTGCGCGCTGACCGCCGATTGCGTGAGTCCGATGCGCGCGCCCGCGCCGGAAAACGTGCCGTATTGGCTGACGGCGATGAAGGTCTTCAGTTCGCTGAGCATGATCGATCAATCGATTTTGGTGATGGTCAGGTCAAATATATATCGTTTCTCAGCATTTTTATTCATGGTTAAACTTGCCTCACGTCGTTCGTGGCCATCGTTCTCGTGTCAAGTTACGCAGCCCACGAATCCACGAATTCAATCTCCACCCAAGTCGTTTTTACTCCACGAGTCTTCGATCATGAGCGCTGCCGAAACCGTTTTGCCGCCGTTCCATCTGGCCTTCCCCGTGCATAGTCTCGCCGCCGCACGCGAGTTTTACGGCGAATTGCTCGGCTGCCCGGAAGGGCGCAGTTCGGAGGCGTGGGTCGATTTCAATTTCTACGGCCATCAGATCGTCGCGCATCTCGCGCCGGACGAACTCGGTCATCGCCATACCAGCAAGGTCGACGGCGACTCGGTGCCGGTCCGCCACTTCGGCGCGGTGCTGTCGATGGAGCAATGGCAGGCCGCCGCGGACAAATTGCAGAAGGCCGGCATCGAGTTCATCATCGAGCCGCACGTGCGCTTCAAGGGCGAAGTCGGCGAACAGGCGACGATGTTCTTCCTCGATCCGTCGGGCAATGCGCTCGAATTCAAGGCGTTCGCGGATAGGTCGTCGCTATTCGCCAAATAAGCCGGTAAAGCAGCGTGCCCATCGGTCTATAACAGATGGGCTGTTGCAACATTGAAAAAAGGCCGTTCGACCGTCCAGGTCGAGCGGCTTTTTTTTATGCGGGAACGTCGTCAGCGCGCCGCCAGCGTGCCATCAACGGTTAGCCGACAATGACCTAAGGACACAAAAATTCACGGCTTCGTACCATTCAAACTGAAAGCATGTTTCACAATATTTCGACCGAGCGCCTGCTCGCGCATCGGTCGACATTTCAGCAACGCTCCATTAATTGCCGTTAATTCAATTCAATAAACGTTTGCGTGCCGGCAATCGAAAAGCCCATTCGGCGCCATAAAAAAACGCGCATTCGCTTACAACAACCTTCCTGACAATCCTGCCATTTTCGCGCCATGCAGGTGTTGGTTCTACCGATCTAGCATAGGCGCAGAATTTCAATCTCTCCCTCCACCCGCACCTCTCTGGCCCGTTTCAATGTGGATCGTCAACGTAGCACTTAAGCGGCCATACACGTTCATCGTGATGGCGATTCTGATCGTGCTGGCGACGCCCTTCGTGCTGTTCACCACGCCTGTCGACGTGCTGCCGGAAATCAACATTCCGGTGGTCAGCATCATCTGGACGTACACGGGGTTGTCGTCCGAGGACATGGCCAACCGCATCACGTCGGTCAACGAGCGCAGTCTGACCACGACCGTCAACGATATCGAGCACATCGAATCGCAGTCGCTGCCCGGCATCGCGATCCTGAAGGTGTTTCTGCAGCCGAACGCGAACATCCAGACCGCGATCGCGCAGACCGTCGCCGTCGAGCAGGCGCAGTTAAAGCAGATGCCGCCGGGCGCGACCGCGCCGCTCGTGATCAGCTATTCGGCGTCCAGCATCCCGGTGATCCAGCTCGGCCTGTCGAGTCCGAAGCTCTCCGAGCAGGACCTGAACGACACCGCGCTGAACTTCCTGCGCCCGCAACTGGTGACGATTCCGGGCGCGGCTGTGCCGTATCCGTACGGCGGCAAGTCGCGGCTGATCTCGGTCGACCTCGACACGCGCGCGATGCTGGCCAAAGGCCTGACGCCGACCGACGTGGTCAACGCATTCAACGCGCAGAACCTGATTCTGCCGACCGGCACGGCCAAGATCGGGCCGCGGGAATACACCGTCAACATGAACGGCTCGCCGGCCACGGTCGAGGGGCTCAACGACATTCCGGTGCGCACCGTCAACGGCGCGACCACCTATCTGCGCGAAGTCGCGCACGTGCGCGACGGTTACTCGCCGCAGACCAATATCGTGCGGCAGAACGGCCATCGCGGCGTGCTGATGTCGGTGCTGAAAAACGGTAATGCGTCGACGCTGTCGATCGTCGATACGCTGAAGGGGCTGTTGCCGGGCGCGCGCGCGGCGCTGCCGCCCGATCTGCAGATCACCGCGCTGTTCGATCAGTCGGTGTTCGTGAAGGCGGCCGTGCAGGGCGTGGTGCGCGAGGCGCTGGTCGCCGCCGCGCTGACCGCCGCGATGATCCTGCTGTTTCTCGGCAACTGGCGCAGCACCTGCATCATCGCGATTTCGATTCCGCTGTCGATTCTCGCGTCGCTGCTCGCGCTGCACGCGCTCGGGCAGACCATCAACATCATGACGCTCGGCGGCCTCGCGCTCGCGGTCGGCATATTGGTGGACGACGCCACGGTGACGATCGAAAACATCGAACGGCACCTGCATATGGGCACCAATCTGCACGACGCGATTCTCGACGGCGCCGGCGAAATCGCGGTGCCGGCGCTGGTCTCGACGCTGTGTATCTGTATCGTGTTCGTGCCGATGTTCTTCCTGACCGGCGTCGCGCGCTATCTGTTCGTGCCGCTCGCGGAAGCCGTGGTGTTCGCGATGCTCGCGTCGTACATCCTGTCGCGCACGCTGGTGCCGACGCTCGCGATGCTGCTGATGGGCCACGCGCACAAGCCGAAGGAGGGTACGAAGCCGAATCTGTTCATGCGGCTCTATCACCGCTTCGACGCCGGTTTCGAGCGCATGCGCGCGGCCTACATCATGATCCTGAGCAGTCTGCTGGTGCGTCGCAAGATGTTCGGCAGCCTGTTCCTCGGTTTCTGCGTGCTGTCGATGGGCCTGTTCTTCGCGCTCGGCGAAGACTTCTTCCCGAGCGTCGACGCCGGCGATATCCGTCTGCACATGCGCGCGCCGACCGGCACGCGGATCGAGGAAACCGCGCGGCTCGCCGACGAAGTCGAGAAGGTGATCCGCGAAGTCGTGCCGCCGAAAGACCTCGGCACGATCCTCGACAACCTCGGCCTGCCGTATAGCGGTATCAACCTGTCGTACAGCAACGCGGGCACGATGGGCACGCTCGACGGCGAGATCCAGATCGCGCTGAACGAAGGACACGCGCCGTCGCAGGTCTATATGGACAAGCTGCGCACGATCCTGCCGCAGCGCTTTCCGGGCGTCGAGTTCTTCTTTCAGCCGGCCGACATCGTCACGCAGATCCTGAACTTCGGTCTGCCGGCAGCGGTCGACGTGCAGATCGCCGGCGCCAATCAGCAGGGCAATTTCGACGTCGCGCGCAAACTGCTCAAACAGGTGCGGCTGATTCCCGGCACGGTCGATACCCACATCCAGCAGAAGCTCGACGAACCGGTGATCGATCTGCACATGGACCGCACGCGTTTGCAGCAATTGAACCTGAGCGCGAACGATGTCGCGCAGAACGTGCTGATTTCGCTGTCGGGCAGCTCGCAGACCTCGCCGGGTTTCTGGATCAACAACCACAACGGCGTCGAGTACAAGGTGGCGGTGCAGACGCCGCAATACCAGGTGTCGTCGATCGACGAACTGCTGCGCACGCCGGTGTCGGGTTCGTCGAACGGGCCGACGCAACTGCTCGGCAACCTCGTGCGGATCGCGCCGCAAAGCCAGTTCGCCGAAGTTTCGCACTACAACATCCGGCCTGTCATCGATCTGTACGTGAGCGTCGAGAAGCGCGATCTCGGCAGCGTCGCGAATCAGGTCGACAGGCTGGTCAACCAGGTGCGCGCGTCGCTGCCGCGCGGCAGCACGATCACCGTGCGCGGCCAGGTGCAGACGATGCGCAGTTCGTTCCTCGGGCTCGGCGTCGGCGTGGCGGTGGCGATCGTGCTCGTGTATCTGCTGATCGTCGTGAACTTCCAGTCGTGGGTCGATCCGCTGATCATCGTCAGCGCGTTGCCGGCCGCGCTCGCCGGCATCATGTGGATGCTGTTCCTGACCGGCACGCACCTGAGCGTGCCGGCGCTGACCGGCGCGATCATGACGATGGGCGTCGCCACCGCGAACAGTATTCTGATGGTCTCGTTCGCGCGCCAGCGGCTCGCGGCCGGCGCGCCGCCGCTGACCGCCGCGCTCGAAGCGGGCGCGAGCCGGATCCGGCCGGTGCTGATGACCGCGTTTGCGATGATCATCGGCATGATCCCGATGGCGCTCGGCCTTGGCGAAGGCGCCGAACAGAACGCGCCGCTCGGCCGTGCGGTAATCGGCGGTCTGCTGTTCGCGACGGTTTCCACGCTGTTTTTCGTGCCGCTCGTGTTCGCGGGGATTCACTCGTGGCTCGCGCGCCGACACGGCAGGAACGGCGGAGACGATAACGGCGGCGGCAATGGTGGAGGCAACGACGGCGGCCACGATGGCGGCAACGCCGGCCACGACGGCAGCGCCGCGCCGGAACACCGCAGTGCGGCGACGCCCGCGTAAAAGTTAAACGATGGTTGACTGAGATGACCGAAAAAACTCATGCATCGCTCGCGATCCCGTCGCGGGAAACCGAACAGGGCGAGCACCTGCTGCCGCCGCGCCAGCGCGAATGGAAGCGCGCGAAGATCGCGGTCCTGATCGTGTTCGTACTGCTTGCGGTCGGCACGCTGCGCACGGTGATCGCGAACGTGCTGCAAAGCCGCGAGGTCGCGGCGACCGCGCAGCAGAATGCGCAGCAGTACGTGAACGTGGTGCTGCCGACGCAGACCGACAGCGGCGGCAACACGCTGCTGCCGGGCACGCTGCGCGGCTACGTCGAGTCGCCGATCTATGCACGCGCGACCGGTTATCTGCTGCACTGGTATGCCGATATCGGCGCGCACGTGAAGCAGGGGCAACTGCTCGCCGAACTCGATACGCCGGAAATCGATCAGGAACTCGCGCAGGCGCTGGCGCAGCGTCAGCAGATCAATTCGAGCCTTGCGCTCGCGAAGAGCTCGCTGGATCGCTGGCAGCAGTTGCGGCAACGCGATGCGGTGTCGCAACAGGAACTCGACGAGCGGCAAAGTACCTACACGCAGGACATCGCGAATCTCGCCGCCGCCGATGCCAACGTCAAGCGTCTGCAGCAGCTCGAATCGTTCAAGCGGATCGTCGCGCCGTTTACCGGCGTGGTCACGCAGCGCAATGTCGACGTCGGCGATCTGATCGACGCGGGCAGCGGCACGAGCCGGGCGCTGTTCGCGCTCGCGCAGTCGGACCCGCTGCGCGTCTACGTGCAGTTGCCGCAGGCGTATGCACAGAACGTCGCGGTCGGACAGAAGGTCGAGGTCACTCAGGCCGAATTGCCGGGGCGGCAGTTCGGCGGCACGATCACGCACATTTCCGGTGCGATCGACGTGCCCACGCGTTCGCTGCAGATCGAAGTGACGCTGCCGAATTCCGACGACACGCTGCGCCCTGGCGCCTACGTGCAGGTCGCTGTGCCCGCCACCGCGCATGCGCGGCTCACGGTGCCGGGCAATGCGCTGCTGTTTCGCGCCGAAGGCCCGCGTCTCGCGGTCGTCGATGGAAAGGGCAATGTGAATCTGCACAAGGTCGTGATCGCGCAGGACCTCGGGCAGACGCTCGAAATCGAAAGCGGCATCGCGCCGACCGATCGCATCATCATCAACCCGAGCGATTCGATCGCCGACGGCGATCACGTGCAGGTGCAGCCGCAGAAAAGCGGCAAGGGGGCATCGTGAAGTTCGCGGTTTGCCGTCGCGCGTCGACGGCGCTCACCTCCGTGACCTCCGGCGCGGCGTTCGCGACGCTGAGCGCGTGCGCCGGCGCGGCACTGCTCGCCGCCTGCACGGTCGGCCCCGATTATCAGCGCCCGCAAGCCGAGGTGCCGCCCGAGTGGCACACCGATTCGTTCTGGCGCGTCGCGGCGCCGTCGCATGCGCCGATCGCGCCGGACTGGTGGACGGGCTTCGCCGATCCGACGCTCGCGACGCTGGAAACCCAGGCACTCGCGCAGAACCAGACGCTCGTCGCCGCCAGCGCGCACTACGAGCAGGCGAAGGCCACGCTCGCGAACACGAGCGCGCAGCGCGTGCCCGAAGTCGATCTGAACGCACAGGCTTCGCGCTTTCGCATTTCGCGTGACCGGCCGCTGACGAACTACGCGACGCCGACCCAATCGACGGTGCAGAACAACATCCAGCTTGGTCCGACGATCAGCTACGACACCGATCTGTTCGGCCGCATCCGTCGACAGGTGGAGGGCGCGAAGGCGTCGGCCGAGCAGTCGGCGGACGATCTCGCGAACGCGCGCCTCGTGCTGACCACCGACCTCGCGACCGACTATTTCTCGCTACGCGAACTCGACAACGAGATCGATGTGCTGAACCAGTCGGTGAAGCTGCAGCAGAAAGCGCTCGACTACGTGAACACCGAGCACGATCTCGGTTCGGTGTCCGGTCTCGACGTGCTGCAGCAGAAGTCGCAACTCGATTCGACGCGCGTGCAGGCGCAGCTGCTGCTGAACCAGCGCGCGCAGTACGAGCATGCGATCGCCGCGCTGGTCGGCGTGCCGGCCCCGCAGTTCGCGATCGCGCCGCAGGTGCTCGACATCAAGGCCCCGGCGATTCCGCTCGGCGTGCCGAGCGACGTGCTGCAACGACGGCCCGATGTTGCGTCGGCCGAACGCGCGATGGCCGCCGCCAATGCGCAGATCGGCGTGGCCAAGGCGGCGTTTTTTCCGAGCCTGACGCTGACGCCGGGCATCGGTTGGGAGAGCACCGAGTTCGCGAGTCTGCTGAGCGCGCCGACGCTGATGTGGACGCTCGGCGCCACCGTCGGCCAGGTGCTGTTCGATGGCGGCCGGCGCGCGGCTAACGTGAAGTACGCGAGCGAGGGCTATAAGGCGACCGAGGCGAATTATCGGCAGACCGTGCTCGTCGCGTTCCAGCAGGTGCAGGACGGCATTACGGGTCTTTCTGTGCTGGATGGCGCGTCGAAGCAGTCGCACGAGGCGGTCGAGGATGCGCAGCGGCTACTGTCGCTCGCGAACGATCGCTATTCGGGCGGGCTCGTCGCGTATCTGAACGTGATCGACGCGCAGGAGTCGTTGCTGACGAGCGAGCGCACCGACGTGCAGATTCGCGGGCAGCAGCTGACGTTGTCGGTGGCGCTCGTGAAGGCGCTGGGTGGCGGTTGGACGGGAAGCGGCGACGGCAGCGCGGCGCAGGCGGTGCCGTCCACAATGGCGCAGCAGAAGGAGACGTCCGCACCGGCGCGCTGACCGCGCCCGCCGCGCTCGCGCGTGGCGGCCTGCGAGCCGGTGAGCGTGTAAGCATGAGCCCGCCGGTCGCCACGGCGGCCCGGGCAAATCAGGGCGTTTCGTATAATGGATCGTTAAGCAGAACGTTATGCAACGACGTTGCACGAGACCGCGGCCGGTGCCGAAGCACCCGCCGCGGTCGACAGGGGACCCGCATGAAATTGCTGATTGTTGAAGACGAGCACAAGGTGGTGGACTACCTGCGCTCCGGTCTGACAGAGCAGGGTTGGGTCGTCGACGTCGCGCTCGACGGCGAGGAAGGCATGCATCTGGCCACCGAATTCGATTACGACGTGATCGTCCTCGACGTGATGCTGCCCAAGCGCGACGGCTTCAGCGTGCTGAAGGCGCTGCGCATGCGCAAGTCGACGCCGGTCATCATGCTGACCGCGCGCGATCACGTGAACGACCGCGTGCGCGGTCTGCGCGAAGGCGCCGACGACTATCTGACCAAGCCGTTCTCGTTTCTCGAACTCGTCGAGCGTCTGCATGCGCTGGCGCGCCGCACGCGTTCCCAGGAGTCCACGCTGATTTCGGTCGGCGATCTGTTCGTCGATCTGATCGGCCGGCGCGCGACGCGCGACGGCGTGCGGCTCGATCTGACCGCGAAGGAATTCCAGCTGCTCAGCGTGCTCGCGCGCCGTCAGGGCGATATCCTGTCGAAGACCGCGATTACCGAACTCGTGTGGGACGTCAATTTCGACAGCCACACCAACGTCGTCGAAACCGCGATCAAGCGCCTGCGCGCGAAGCTCGACGGCCCGTTTCCGTCGAAGCTGCTGCACACGGTGCGCGGGATGGGCTACGTGCTCGAAGTGCGCGAAGAGGCCGAATCATCATGAACCGTTCGATCGCCCGGCGGCTTGCGTCGATGTTCGCGCTGGTCGCGCTGTTCGTCTTCACGCTGGTCGGCACCGGGCTCTTTCTGGTGCTGCGCACGCAGCTCGAACATCATCTGCGCGAATCGCTCGACGATCGCACGCAGATCGCGCGCATCATCGTCTATCACGCGGTCACGCCCGAGAAGTGGCGGATGGCGCGCGAAAAACTCACCGACATGACGCCGCACGACAGCAGCACCGTGTACTCGGTGTCGAGCGAGGACCCGAGCTATCACTTCGGCACGCCGGTGCAGGGCACGGTCACGAAGAGCTGGCCCGGCGGCTATGCGCGCATCGCGCCGGCCGGCGGCGGCCCCGACATGCTGACCTCGACGGTGACCTTGCCCGCCAATGCCGCGCGTCCGCCGGTGCAGTTGCAGGTCGCCGCCAGCTATTCGCCGAACCTGCGCACGATGCGCGTATTCGGCTCGGCGCTCGCCGCGCTGTCCGCGCTCGGCAGTCTCGCGGTGCTGCTGCTCAGCTATTCGGTCACACGCATCGGCCTCGCGCCGCTCACGCGTTTGACGCGCGATGCGTCGGCGGTCAGTCCGAACAATCGCTCGCAGCGCCTGAACACCGCGTCGCTGCCGCTCGAACTGAACGATCTCGCCAACTCGTTCAACGGCGCGCTCGAACGGCTCGACGGCGCGTATGGCCGGCTCGAATCGTTCAACGCCGACGTCGCGCACGAACTGCGCACGCCGGTGACGATCCTGATCGGCCAGACCGAAGTCGCGCTCACGCGCAACCGTTCGGTCGACGATCTGCGCCACACGCTGCAATCGAATCTCGAGGAATTCGAGCGGATGCGCGCGATCATCAACGACATGCTGTTCCTCGCGCGCGCCGATCAGGGCGAACGCGCGACCGGGCTCATCGAGGTGTCGCTCGCGGCGGAAGTCGCGCATACGCTGGAGTTTCTGGAGATCCCGCTCGAAGAGGCGCGCGTGCATGCGCATCTACACGGCGACGCGATGGCGCGCGTGAACCGCTCGCTGTTCGGCCGCGCGTGCGCGAATCTGCTGATGAACGCGATCCAGCATTGTGAGCCGGGCGCGTCGATCAACGTGACGATCGCGCGCGGGGAAGGCGAGTTGCGCGATCAGGTGCGCGTGATCGTCGCGAATCCGGGGGCGCCGATCGCACCGGATATCCTCGAGCATCTGTTCGACCGCTTCTATCGCGCGGAAGTCTCGCGCACCAATAGCCGCGAAAACCACGGGCTCGGTCTCGCGATCGTGAAGGCGATCGCGGAGATGCATCGCGGCACGGTGTCCGCGCAGAGCGCGAACGGCGTCAATACGTTCTCGTTCTCGGTGGCGGCGTCGGTGATGTCGATCGCGTCGGGCGATGTGCCGGCTGCGCGCGCGAATGCGTCCGACGCGGCCGCCGACACCGCCTATTCGTCGCTCGCGAAAGGCAAGTCGGCCTGAACCGGCAGGCGCGGTTTGCGCGCCTGTTCGCTCGCCGACGTCAGCGTACTGATGCGCACGCCGAGCAGCCGCAGCTTGCGGTTCAACTCCACCCGTCGCAAACACTCGGTCGCCGCGCGGCGGATGTCGGTCGCGTCGGCGGTCGGTTCGTCGAGCGTCAGGTCGCGCGTGACGGTGCGGAAATCGTCGTAACGCAGCTTGATGCCGACCGTGCGGCCCACATAGCCCTTACGGACCAGATCGCCGGCCACACGCACGCACAGCGCCGTAAACGCGCTCGATAACGCCGGCCGGTCGTGACGCGGATGCAGATCGCGCTCGAAGGTCGTCTCGCGGCTGATCGACTTGGGCTCCGATTCGACCACCACCGGCCGCTCGTCGTGGCCCTGCGCGACCTGCATCAGCCACGCCGAGTAGCTGCGCCCGAAGTTGTCCTGCAACAGCCCCGCGTCCGCGGCGGCCAGATCGCCGACCGTCGCGAGGCCTAGCGCGGTCAGCTTTTCCGCGGCCTTCGGACCGATGCCGTTGACCTTGCGCACCGGCAGCGGCCACACGCGCAGCGGCACGTCGGCCGGCGTGAGCAGCGTCAGGCCGTCGGGTTTATCGAGTTCGGAGCCGATCTTCGCGAGCAGCTTGTTCGGCGCGACGCAGATCGAGCAGGTGAGGCCGGTCGCTTCGTTGACCGCCTGCTTGATGCGGCTCGCGATGTCGCGTGCGTCGTCCGGCAGCTCGGTCAGATCGATATAGATTTCGTCGATGCCGCGATCCTCGATGCGGTCCGTGAAGGTGCGGACCGCCGCCTTGAAGAGGCGCGAATAGTGACGATACGAATCGAAGTCGGTCGGCAGCAGGATCGCGTCGGGCGCGAGCGCGGCCGCTTTCATCATGCCCATCGCCGAAAACACGCCGAGCGCGCGCGCCTCGTAGGTCGACGTGGTGACGACGCCGCGGCCCGCGTAATCGCGCAGCTTCGCGAAGCGCTTGCTGCCGTCCGCGAGTATTTCCGGCGCGCTGTTACGTCCGCCGCCGATCACCACCGCACGACCGCGCAGCTCCGGATAGCGCAGCAGCTCGACGGATGCGTAGAACGCGTCCATGTCGAGATGCGCGATGCGGCGAAGCGGTGCGTTCATGAGGCTAAAACCAGGTGACGGGCGTGACGGGTGGAGCGGTGAGCGGTGGCGGTGTTGTGTCGTCGGCCTCGATGAGGGCGGCGGCGGATTCAAAGACGCGGCGATGCGCCAAGCCGTAATAGTACCTTGCGGTGAGGGCGGGGAAGCGGATGAGGACGCGTGAGGCGTCGGGAAGTAGAGAAAAAGCGGGGGGCGCGGAGGAAAGTGCGCAACGCGGGGAAGCGCTGCGGAACGCGAGAAAAGCGCAAAACGAAGCACGGTTGCGGCGCCATCACACACGCCGCAACCGCGTGAAGCAAGACTTACTGCTTGATGCCTTCAGCCTGGATGTGCAGCGTCGTCTTCATGTTGAAGCCGTATGCCTTGCCGAAGTCGATGCCGAAGTCGTCGCGATTGAACGTCGCGGTCGATTCCGTGCCGCACACTTCGCGCTTGAGCATCGGGTGCTGCATGCACTTGAACGAGACGATCTGCAGATTGACCGGCCTGGTGATGCCGTGCATCGTCAGCGTGCCGATCACTTCGACCGGCTTGTCGCCTTCGAAGCGGATCGACGTGCCCTTGTAGGTCGCGATCGGGTACTTCGCGGTGTCGAAGAACTTGTCGGTCACGAGTTCGGCGTCGAGCTTGTCGTTGCCGATGTCGACCGAGTTCAGATCGATCGTCACGTCGACCGTGCCGGTCTTCGCCGCGCGATCCAGCACGACCGTGCCGCTGCTCTTCTTGAACTTGCCGCGCCAGACCGACAGACCGCCGAAGTGATCGGTCTCGAAGCTCGGATACGTGTGGGTCGGATCGAGCATATAGGTGTCGGCGGCCATCGCGTTGAACGACAGGGCGGCGGCAAGCGCGCCGGCGGCGAGCAGGAAGGATTTCTTCAAGTTGGACTCCAGGTATCAGAAGGTGAAGCGGTGCTGCGCTGGCCGGCGTTATTTCTTCGCGACCAGATGAAATTTGATGACGACTTCGTCGGCGACGACTGACGTGTCTTTCCATTCGCCGGTGCCGACGTCGAACTGCGTGCGCTTGATCGGCAGCGCGCCGTCGAAGGTTTGCGTGGCGCCCTGGCTCGCGATCGCGACCGGCACGACGACCGTCTGCGACTTGCCCTTGATGGTCAGCTTGCCGGTCACCTTGTACTGGTTGCCGCCGGCCGGCGCGATCGAACTCGACACGAAGGTCGCGTTCGGATACGCGGCGCTGTCGAACCATTCCTTGCCTTGCGCCTGCTTGTTGTAGTCGTCGGCGCCGAGGTCGTAGCTGGCGGTGTCGATCGACACGCTCGCGCTGCCCGCGGCCGGCTTCGCCGGATCGAAGTTCAGTTGTGCGGAGAACTTTCTGAACTTGCCGTCGACCGGCACGTTCATCTGTCTGGTCGTCGCGATCACGCTGCTTTTCGCGAGGTCGACGTCGGCTTGCGCGAGGTTCGCGCCGAACAGCGTCAGCGCCGCAACCGAAGCGAGCGCCGCGCGATGAGCGGAGAGAGAGAAGAGTGTTTTCATGGTGGTACGCATCCTAGCGGAGCCGCGGGGCATCATTGCACACCGCGAGGAATTAGATTGCCAATAGCTCGTAGCCAATCGTGACTTTCGTATTTATTCAAGGTGTGATATTGGGGCGCACCCAAGGCGTGCCCCGGCGTGTGCCATTAATCACGGGTCTTCAGGAACGGCACCATGCACGCGAGCAGGCCGTCGCGATCGACGAACTGATGCTTGAGCGCGGCGAGCACGTGCATGGCCACCAACGCGAGCAGCGTGTAGTTGAGCAGCACGTGGAGCGAGCGCAGCGTGGCCTTCAGCGCTGGGTCGGGACCGATAAAGGTCGGCAGCGGCACGATGCCGAGATACACGACCTGAATGCCGGCCGCCGAGCTGTAGAAGTAGCCGGACAGCGGAATCGCCAGCATCAGCAGATACAGCACGCCGTGCACCGCGTGCGCGGCGGCCTTCTGCCATGCGGGCGTGGCGGCATCGAGCGGCGGCGCGCGGTGCGTCGCGCGCCACAGCACGCGCAGCACGGCGAGCGCGAACACGGTCACGCCGAGCCACTTGTGCCACGAGAAGTACTTGAGCTTGGTCGGCGTGAAGCCGGGGATATCGGTCATGATCCAGCCGATATAGAAGCCGCAGATCATCAGCGCCGCGATCAGCCAGTGCAGCGCGATGGCCGCGCCGCTATAGCGTGTGGAAGCTCGAGTTTGCATCGTGTTCTATCCGTTGCTCGCGGAAGGCCGCGTGGGAATGCGGATAGTAGGGATGCCAGGTAAAACTGAATAGGCGGGCACGGGAGAACAGATTGTTGTCGTCGTGATGCTAATGGGGTTGAAAGGCTTTCGCGCGGGACCGGATGTGGTAATTTGTGACCCCGAACAACAAGGCCGCATGTGGTTGCGCGGCTGTCGAAATAACTCATCATCCGGGCTGATGCTGTGAATTCCGTTTTTCTTTCCTGGGGTATTGCCGCCGTTGCAACGGCCGGTGTGATCACGCGGCCGTTCAAATGGCCCGAGGCCGTATGGGCCGTCGCCGGCGCGGTGCTGCTCGTCGCGCTCGGTCTGCTGCCGCTGCCGCTCGCGTTCGAGGCGATCGGCAAGGGCACCGATGTCTATCTGTTCCTGTTCGGCATGATGCTGCTCTCGGAGGTCGGCCGCCGCGAAGGACTGTTCGACTGGGTCGCGGTGCTCGCGGTCAATCATGCGCGCAGCTCGCCGCGCAAGCTGTTCGTGCTGGTGTATCTGTTCGGCGTCGTGATCACGGCGTTTCTTTCCAACGACGCCACCGCGGTCGTGCTGACCCCCGCCGTGTTCGCCGCCGCGAAGAAGGCGAAGACGCCGCCGTTGCCGCTACTCTTCATCTGCGCGTTTGTCGCCAACGCGGCGAGCTTCGTGCTGCCGATTTCGAATCCCGCCAACATCGTGCTGTACGGCAATCACACGCCGCCGCTCGGACACTGGATGGCGCGCTTCACGGTGCCGTCGGTGCTGTCGATCGTCGCGACCTTCGTGATGCTGCGCTGGACCCAGCGCGATGCGTTGGCCGGCGTCTGCGAAGCGAATCTCGACGTGGTGAAGCTGTCGTCGAGCGGCCGCGTCGCGCTCGCGGGCATCGCGGTCACGGCCGGCGCGCTGTTGACGGTGTCCGCGTACGACATCCAGCTCGGCATGCCGACCGCGATTCTCGGCACGCTGACCGCGCTCGTCGTGTTGCTCCAGGAGCGCAAATCGCCGCTGCCGATGATCCGCGAAATTTCATGGAGCGTGTTGCCGCTCGTCGCCGCATTGTTCGTGCTGGTCGAAATGCTCGATCACACCGGCGTGATCAACGCGCTCGCGGCCGAGTTGCGGCGCGCGACCGAGCACAACGAAATGGCCGCGGCGGGTTGGGCGGGCGCGATCATCGCGTTCGGCAGCAACCTGATGAACAATCTGCCGGCGGGGTTGATCGCGAGTTCGACGGTGATGCAGGCGCATAGCCCCGAGCGCGTGATCGACGCACTGCTGATCGGCGTCGATCTCGGGCCGAATCTGTCGATCACCGGTTCTCTTGCGACGATCCTGTGGCTCAACGCCATTCGCCGCGAGGGCGAGGACGTGAGCTTCATGAAGTTTCTGAAGGTCGGGGTACTGGTGATGGTACCCGCGCTGGTGTTGGCGTTGGGGGCGCGGGTGTTGATGGGGTGAGGGGACTTGCTGCTTTCGCTTCGTACACAGCATCGTGTGACGCGTAACGACCCACCGACGTACAAATCGACAACCCTGATCAAGGTTTGCGGTAACCGTCCGACGCGTCAATTTCAGCTCGGACGTTTACCGCATGCGGCTGTCGTTTTCGCCGGTGTCTGTCCGCTGTGTCATGGTCTATGGGTCACGTCCGCTGTGTCATCGACCCGTGCTCACGGTCGAGCGTTGCCGCGCCGCTCCGGTGATCTGATCGATCCGCGCGCCGACCGAGCGCAGGATCGTTTCGAGGTGGGCGACGCGCGCGCGTTGCGCCGGCATCATCGACGACCGGTTCAACGCGTGCAGCCGACTATGCCAGTACGACAGCGGAAAGCGGTCGCGAGGAGAGATCAAGCCAAAAACGACTTCGAGGTGGGCGATTTCTTTATCGATATCCTGGTAACTCATCTGAAAGGTTCCGGAAAGTGGGGGATTAGCCCGCGCGAACTTCCGTATAAAAGCAAACTCCGTTCCAGTTTGTCCGTAGGCGGCTCGAGCCAGTCTCCGTGGCGGAAAGCGCCGATTCCACACGCAAGCGCGACGCCGCGAAAATGGTAAGAAGCGGCCAACGCGTGCAAGCTTTACTTGCGGCGCTGACAGCCCCCAATTGGCATCGCTACGGCCGATGCACAGCCCGGTCGCATCCTTTTCGGCAAACGGAATTCGCAACGCGTGCGGGCGAAACGCGTGTTCTGCGCCGATTCCTACACCGATTCCACGGCATCGAAATACGCGGTTGCGGTAATCGCCAACGCGCACGGCCAACACGCGAGGCGCCAGGTCAATTCGGCACGATCCCAAGCGGTTGCGCGTAGTTGACCACCGGCGCGGGAACGACCGCGTAAGCGGCGGCGGGCGACACGACGGTCGCACCGGCGGCGCCGGTCGTTGCGCTCGCCGGCTGCATCGGCGGCGCGGCGACGATCGTCGAGACTGCAACGGGCACGGCGACCGGCGGCGCCGATACGTACATCGGATAGATCGGCACCGGGTAATAAGCCGGCCGAGGCGGCGGCGCGTAGACCACGGCCGCGGGCAGATACACGACGACGCGCGCATAAGCGACGGGCGAGCAGGCAAGACCGATGGCGGTAAAAGTCGAAGCGCAGGCGAGACGAATAGTCACTTGGGACTCCTGAGATGCGCGGGTAGCGCGGTCGGTAGCGAAGGCGCTGATGGCGCCGTCGGAAGATCGGAACGACAAACGAAAACGAAAACGAAAATGAAAACGAAGCGAGACGAACGATAGACAGCCCGCGCGCAAAACGGAACGGCAAACTCATTTCATCCGATGTCACGACGCAGAGGCACGTCGACTCATGACATTGCCCGACATGATTCTGCAATTGCGGTCCGGCCGCGGCTGGCCAAGAATTCGGCCTGTCATCGAAACGGTTCGCGGCATTGGCAGGCGACGACCGGTGACCGAACCGAAGGAGTCAGTCATGAAGAAGTTGCTCGTCACCGTGCTGCTGTGCTGCGCATCCACCGTCACGTTTGCGCAGGCCGCGCCGCAAGGCATCGATCCGCAGCGGATGGAGCGCATGGCGCAGCAGTTGCAAACGCGCTTTTCAAACGCCAATACCTCGCACGACGGCAAGCTCACCCGCGAGCAGGCGGCCGCCGGCATGCCGATGCTCGCGCGCCATTTCGACGAAATCGACACGCAGAAAGTCGGTTACGTGACGCTGCCGCAAATCGAGGCATTCATGCAGGAACGCGGGGCAGCGCACTGAGCGGCGCGGATATCGGCGGGATCGTAGGGGACGTGGCCGCGTGGCGCGTCGTGGCCCATTGTCCCGGACCCCGGCCGTAGCCCGACACCCACAACAGGACCGTGCGATGAAAGCTGTCCCGTTCCGCTCTCCGTGTCTCGTCGGCGCCGCGTGCATCGTGGTCGCGGCGAGTCTCGCGCTCGGCGGCTGCGTGACGGTCGGGCCGGACTTCAAAGAGCCGGACGTGACGCTCGAAGACCAGTGGTATGAGAGCCTGCCCGCCGCCGCGCAACACGCGCCCGCGAACGAGGCGGCCTGGTGGACCGCATTCGACGATCCGGTGCTGACGGCGCTCGAGCAACGCGCGCTCGAACGCAACCTGTCGCTGCAGATTGCAGGACTGCATATCTTCAAGGCGCGCGCGCAGCTCGCGATCAGCGAGCAGGATCTGCTGCCGCAGTCGGGCAGCGTGTCGGGCGGCGCGAACCACATCAATACGAGCGGCGTCGGGCCGTTTCCGCCCACTCATCTGTGGGCGGAGCATCTGCACGTGAGCGCGGGCTGGGAGCTCGATTTCTGGGGCAAATACCGTCGCCAGATCGAATCGGATCGCGCGCAGTTGCGCGTGTCGGAGGCCGCGTACGACAACGCGCTGGTGTCGCTATTCGCCGACGTCGCCAACGCGTACATCGATTTGCGCGCACTTGAACAACGCATCGCGGTCGCGCAACAGAACCTGAAATCGGTGCAGCAGAGCCTCGCGTTGACGCAGTCGCGTTACAGGCACGGCGCCGCGACCCAGCTCGATGTCGAGCAGGCGGCGACGCTTGTTGCCGAAACCGAGGCGCAGATTCCACCGCTCGTGAAGGCGCGCGCGCAGGATCGCGACACGCTCGCGGTGCTGCTCGCCGATCCTGTCAGCGCGGTCGACGCGCAATTGCAGGGCCGCTCCGCCGTGCCCGTTCCGCCGACGCAGATCGATGCCGGGATTCCGGCCGATCTGTTGCGGCGCCGTCCCGACGTGCGCCAGGCGGCGTTGAACGCGGCCGCGCAATCCGCGCTGATCGGCGTGCAGAAGGCCAAGCTGTATCCGTCGCTGTCGTTGACGGGGCTGTTCGGCATGTCGTCGGGCGAACAGCACGGCATCGGTCTATACCCATGGGGCAGCAAGACGCTGGGGCTGTTTTCAGCCGGTATTTCGGTGCCGATTCTCGAACGCGGTCAGTTGAAGAACGCGGTACGCATTCAGGACGCGGCGTTCCAGGAGGCGGTGTTCGACTATCAGAACACGGTGCTACAGGCGCAGAAGGAAGTCGAGGATGCGATTGCCGGCTTGCGCACGTCGCTCGATGCATTGGCCGCGTCATCGCGCGCCGTCGATGCATCGCAGCGCGCGCTGAAGCTCGCGAATGCGCAGTATCGCTCGGGCGACGTCACGTACGACACGGTGCTCGATGCGTCGCGCTCGGCGTTGCGCGACGGCGATTCGCTCGCGCAGAACCAGGGGATCGCGGCGCTCGCGGCGGTGTCGTTGTATCGCGCGCTCGGTGGCGGCTGGGAAGTTGCGCGGGGACAGCAGGTGGTGAGCGAGCAGATCGCCGCGCAGATGGCGCAGCGCACCGACTGGGGACGCCTGCTGAATCCGCCGGCGAATTCGCCGCTGGCGCGCGCGGGGGCCAGCGGAATCAGTAGTGGAGAGGCCGCGGAAAAATAGGCAGGATCGCTAACGAGGCGTGGAGAACAACAAGATGATCGAACTCAGAAGCGGGCCTCGGCGGGGGGATGCGCGGCCCGAAGCGAAATCGACGGCAGCTCGGCACGCGCGCTTCGCCGCGCTGCCCGGTGTTGCAGTCGTCGTAGTTGTCGCGCTCGCCGCGTGTCGC
This sequence comes from Paraburkholderia antibiotica, assembly GCF_012927125.1. Classification (GTDB taxonomy): domain Bacteria; phylum Pseudomonadota; class Gammaproteobacteria; order Burkholderiales; family Burkholderiaceae; genus Paraburkholderia; species Paraburkholderia antibiotica. The sequence continues at coordinate 139,545 of NZ_JABBFZ010000002.1, read as the reverse complement.
GACGGCAACGCGCCGGCTTCGTCAGCCGCAGCGTTGCCGCAAGTCAGCGTCGTGCATCCACAGTCGCGCGAGGTGCGCGATCAGATCGCGCTGAACGGCACGGTCGCGCCGTCGGCGACGGTCACGCTAGTCGCGCGCGTGCAGGGCGTGCTGAAGGAAATCGGCTTTACAGACGGCAGCTACGTCAAGCAGGGGCAGTTGCTGTTCCGTATCGAGCCCGACACGTATCGCGCGCAATTGCAGTACGACCAGTCCGCGCTCGATAACGCCGAGCTGGAACTGACGCGCCAGAAACAGCTGACCGCCGACAACGCGACTTCCGAATCGACACTGCAAAAGGCGCAAACCACCCGCGACCAGGCGCGCGCGAAGCGCGACATGTCACGCATCAATCTGAGCTATACCGACGTGCGCGCGCCGTTCGCGGGCCGCATCGGCGCACGTGCGTTCGATGTCGGCAATCTGGTCGGCGGCTCCGACTCGGCGAAGCTCGCGACGCTCGACCGCATTCAACCGGTGTACGTGAATTTCACGTTGAACGAGCGCGACGCCAATCGCATCGGTCTCTTCACGCAGCCGCCGCGCACGGTGCGGGTGGGCGTGCCGGGCGCGGCGTCCGCCGCCAACCCGGCGGACGTGGCGGGCGAGGACGCCGCGCTCGAATTCGTCGATACGCGCGTCGACGCCGACAGCGGCACGCTGCGTCTGCGCGCCGACATCGCGAATCGCGACGCGCATCTGATTCCGGGCATGGCGGTCGAAGTGCGGATTCCGGCCGGCGCGCCGCACACGACGCTGCTGGTGCCCGATAGCGCGTTGCAGCACGACCAGGCCGGCGCGTTCGTGCTGGTCGTGAACGAAGCAAGCGTGATCGAGAAGCGCGCGGTGACGACGGGCGGTCTGTTCGGTTCGCTGCGCGCGATTCCGGGCGGCCTCGACGCACACGACCAGGTCGTGACGGGCGGCGCGCTGGCGGTGTCGCTGGGCGTCAAGGTGCGGGTGAACGCCGCCGCGCAGGGCCAGTCATGATCCGCTTCTTCGTCGAGCGTCCGGTCTTCGCCAACGTGATCGCGTTGATCGTGATGCTGCTCGGCGCGGTCGCGCTGATCAATCTGCCGATCGCGCAGTATCCGCCGATCACGCCGCCCACCGTGCAGGTGCAGGCGCGCTTCCCGGGCGCCAGCGCGGCGACGCTGATCAACCGCGTCGCGCTGCCGATCGAGGCGCAGGTGAACGGCGTCGAAAACGCGCTGTACATGCAGTCGACCAGCACCAACGACGGCACCTACACGCTGACCGTCACGTTCGCGGTCGGCACCGACGTCGACAAGGCCCAGGTGCTGGTGCAGAACCGCGTGTCGGCGGCGACCGCGCAATTGCCGCAGGCGGTGCAGCAGCAGGGCGTGACCGTACGTAAGCGCTCGACCGCGATCCTGCAGCTCTACACGCTCGAATCGCCGGACCCGCGCTACGACTCGCTGTTTCTCGGCAACTACGCGGTGATCAATCTGCGCGACGCGCTCGCGCGGCTGCCCGGCGTCGGCGACGTCACCGTGTTCGGCACTGGCCAATACAGCATGCGGGTGTGGCTCGATCCGCGCAAGCTGAGTCAGCGCAATCTGAGCGCCGCCGACGTGATGCAGGCGATCCAGAGCCAGAGCCGCGACGTCAGCGCGGGCCAGCTCGGCGCCGAACCGAACGCGGGCGGCCAGGCGTTTCAGCTGACGGTGACGATGCAAGGCGCGCTGTCCACGCCGTCCGAGTTCGACAACATCATCATCAAGGCCGATCCGAACGACGGCGGCCGCTTCGTGCGGATTCGCGACGTCGGCCATAGCGAGCTCGGTTCGTCGAGCTACGGCCAGTTCTTCAATCTCGACGGCCGTCCCGCCGCTGGCATCGCGATCTATCAGTTACCCGAAGCGAATGCGTTGCAGGTCGGTGAGTCGGTGAAGGCGACGATGGCGCGTCTCGCGAAGGACATGCCGAAGGGCATCAGCTATCAGTTGCCGTTCGACACCACCACCTTCGTGCACCAGTCGGTGCTCGACGTGTACAAGACGTTGTTCGAAGCGGCGCTGCTGGTGCTGGTGGTGATCCTGCTGTTCCTGCAGAACTGGCGCGCGATGCTGGTGCCGGCCACGACCATTCCGGTGACGATCGTCGGCACGTTCGGCGCGATCTACCTGATGGGCTTCTCGATCAATCTGCTGACGCTGTTCGCGATCGTGCTCGCGATCGGTATCGTGGTCGACGACGCGATCGTCGTGGTCGAAGGGATCACGCAGCATATCGAGCAGGGCAAGACGCCGAAGCAGGCCGCGATCGATGCGATGCACGAACTGCTCGGGCCGATCGTCGGCATCACGCTGGTGCTGATTTCGGTGTTCCTGCCGTCGGCGTTTCTTGGCGGCGTGACCGGCCAGATGTACCGGCAGTTCGCGCTGGTGGTGGTCGCGACCACCGTCATCAGCGCGATCAACGCGGTCACGCTGAAGCCGGTGCAAAGCGTGCGCTGGCTGCGGCACGCGCGGCCCGGCAAGCCGAACCTCGTCTACCGCGTGTTCGACAAGGGCTATGCGCGCGTCGAGGGCGTGTATCTGCGCATCGTGACGTGGTTCGTGCGGCGCTGCGGGCTCGCGGTCGTCGTCGCGTTGCTGCTCGGTGCGGGCTCCGCGTATCTGCTCACGCGCGTGCCGACCAGCTTCATTCCGCTCGAAGATCAGGGCTACGTGCTGATCGCCGCGCAACTGGCGGACGCGGCCTCGCTCGAGCGCACGCGCGACGCGAGCCGGCAGATCGGGAAGCGCATCGGCGCGATTCCGGGCGTGAGCCACGTGGTGTCGATCGGCGGTATCTCGCCGCTCGACAACAACGCATCGCTGCCGAATTCCGCGCTGATCTACGTGACGCTCGACGACTGGAGTAAGCGCGGCAAAAGCGAGGATCTGCGCTCGCTCTATCTGCGCATGAACGACGAACTCGCGAAGCTGCCCGACATCCGTTCGGTCGTGATCGTGCCGCCGCCGATCCAGGGGCTCGGCAACAGCGGCGGCGTGCAGATGCAGGTGATGCTGACCGACGGTTCGCAGAACTACCCGCGTTTGCAGGAAGCGACCGACCGACTGATCGAGCGCGTCGCGCAACGCCCCGAATTGCAGCGCGTGTTCAGCCCGTTTCGCGCGGCGGTACCGACCGTCGAGCTGACGCTCGATCGCGCGAAGGCCGAGTCGCTGCAGGTGCCGGTCGGCAACGTGTTCGATCTGCTGCAGGACTACGTGGGTTCGAGCTACGTGAACCAGTTCACCGCGTTCAATCATACGTTTCCGGTGTTCGTGCAGGCGGACGGCGCATTCCGCCGCGAAACCGGCGATATCCGCCGTCTGCAGATCCGCAGCAACAGCGGCCATATGGTCGAGCTCGGCACCTTCGTCGACGCGCGCGCGTCGCTCGGTCCCGCGGTCGCGACGCTCTACAACCTCGCTCCGGCCGCGGCGATCAACGGCAACCCGGCCGCCGGCTACAGCACCGGCGACGCGATCGCCGCGTTCGAGCAGGAAGCCGCGCGCGTGCTGCCGGCGGGCATCGGCTACGAGTGGACCGCGATGTCGTATCAGGAGAAACTGGTCGGCAATTCGGCGTACTGGGTATTCGCAGTCGGCGTACTGCTGGTGTACTGCGTGCTCGCCGCGCAATACGAAAGCTGGCTGCTGCCGATCGCGGTCGTGCTCGCGGTGCCGCTCGCGCTGCTCGGCACGGCCGGCACGCTGGCCGCGCTCGGCATCGCCAACAACCTGTACACGCAGATCGGGCTGGTGCTGCTGATTGCGCTATCGGCGAAGAACGCAATCCTGATCGTCGAGTTCGCGCGACATCTGCGCGCGCAGGGCGTCGGCATCGTCGAAGCGGCCATCGAAGCGGCGCGGCTGCGCTTGCGGCCGATCATGATGACGTCGTTTGCGTTCATACTGGGCGTCGTGCCGCTCGTGATCGCGACCGGCGCGAGCGCCAGCGCGCGGCGCTCGCTCGGCATCGCGGTGTTTTCCGGCATGCTCGCATCGACCTGCATCGCCGTGCTGTTCATTCCGTCGTTCTACGTACTATTGCAGCGCTGGTCGGAACGTCACGCGGCGCGCCGCGCGCATCCCGACGACGCGTAACGGCTACGAGGAGCTTGCGCATGGAACGCCCCGCCAGGATCATCGTGCTCGACGACGAAGTCGAGCTGCGCAACATGCTGCTGCGCTTTCTGCGCGGCCACGGCTTCGACGTGCGCGCGGCCGAGGACGGCAAGCGGTTGTATCGCTATCTGGAGCGCGAGCCGTTCGATCTGCTGATTCTCGATCTGATGATCGGCGAAGAGGACGGCCTGGAAATCTGCGCGAAGCTGCGCGCGCAAGGGCAGACGCTGCCGATCCTGATGCTGACCGCGAAGGGCGATCCGCTCGATCGCGTGACCGGCCTCGAAACCGGCGCCGACGACTACCTCGCGAAACCGTTCCTGCCGCGCGAGCTGGTCGCGCGTATCAACGCGCTGCTGCGTCGTCAGAAGATGGCTGCCGGCGACCCGACCGTGACGTCGCAAAGCGTGCGTTTCGGCGACTTCACGCTCGACGTCGGCAAGCAGCAACTGTCGCGCGCGGGCGAGCCGCTGGAGATTCATTCGGCGCAGATGCTGCTGCTGGTCGCGCTCGCGTCGTCGCCGAATCGCGCGGTGAGCCGCGACAACCTGCTCGCGCGGGCGCGCGGCCGTGACCACGACGCGCTCGATCGCAGCATCGACGTGCAGGTGTTGCGGTTGCGGCAGATCGTCGAGGCCGATCCGTCGAAGCCGCGTTTCATCAAGACCGTGTGGGGCGTCGGCTATATGCTCGCCGCCGATGTCGAATCATGACGCGCCCGTTCTGGCGAAGACTGCTGCCGCGCACGCTGCTCGCGCGCAACATCGTGCTGCTGATCGTGCTGGTGATGCTGAGCCAGATCTGCTCGATCGTCGTGCTGCTGCATTACGTGCAGCGCCCGCGCGTCGAACGGGCGGCGGCCGTGTTCGCGAGCTACGTGACCACGCTCGACAACCTGCTCGCCGCGACGCCGCCCGCATCGCGCGCCGCGTTGAACGCGCGTCTCGACGCGCGCGAGCAGTTGCCGCCCGAAGCCGCCGCCGCGCCGCCGCGCGATTGGCTGCGCGCGTATCGCAGCTATCAGCGCGGCGTGTTTCTCGACAGCCTGCAAAAGCATTTACCCGCCGATATGCCGGCGCGCTGGCAGACCGAGGGCGCGCAGCGGCTGTGGATTCGCATGCATGCGCCAGCGGCCAGTGCGGCCGGTGTGGGCGATGCGCCGAATCAGCCCTACTGGATCGCGCTGCCGATTCCCGCCGACGCGCAAGGCAGCGGACTCGAAGCGGCGATCTTCCTGTCGCTCGGGCTCGGCGTGCTCGCGGCGCTGGCCGGTTACGCGATCCAGCTGCATCTGAACGAGCCGCTGCGCGAACTGACGGGCGCGGCGCGCCGCGTGAGCGCCGGCGAAACGCCCGCGCCGTTGCCGACCGATGGCCCGGCCGAAATCGCCGCGGTCGGCTGTGCTTTCAATCAGATGACGCATGCGTTACAGGAAGCCGAGGCGACGCGCGCGTTGATGCTCGCCGGCATCTCGCACGACATCCGCACGCCGTTGACCAAGCTGCGGCTATCGATGGCGATGGCGCTGCCGGATGGTGCCGACAGCAGCTTCGTGGTGGCCGCCGAATCGTATCTGGACCAGATCGACACGATCCTGCAGCAGTTTATGGACTACGCGGGCAGCGGCGAGCGCGAGGAGGCGCAGCCCGGCGATCTGAATGCGCTGATCGAGCGGCTGGCCGGCGATTTCGCGGGGCTCGGGCACGAGTTCGAGTTGTCGCTGGGCGTGTTGCCGGAGGTTCCGTATCGGCCGATCAGCATGATGCGATTGCTGATGAATCTGATGCAGAACGCGATCGTCTATGGCGGCACGGGACTGGCCGTGCGCACGTGGGCCGAGCGCGACGCGGTGACGGTCGCGGTCGGCGATCGCGGCAAGGGCCTGACGGTGGAGGAACTGGAGAAGCTGAGGGCGCCGTTCCAGCGCGGCCGGAATGCGCGCGCGCATAGCGGCGGGACGGGGCTGGGGCTATCGATCGTCGAGCGGATCGCGCGGCTGCATGGCGGCAGCCTGCAGTTTCATGCGCGCGACGGCGGCGGCCTCGAAGTGCGGGTCGTGCTACCGCTGCGCGCGTAACGTAGCGACGGCACGCCGCCGCGCTGCGCTTACTCGCGATCGAGCCACGCGTCGACGCCGACGCGAAACGCGACGCCCGCGATCACCGGCACCGTCAGCATCAGGATGATGCCGAAGTTCGGAATCTGGTCGCCGTACATGATCGGGTCGTACAGCACGACGCCGGCCACGATCGCGAACACGATCACGCCGATGAGCACCATCAGCAGATTGCGCGCGGTCAGGGACAGCGTCTTGCGCTTGGCCTTGTCCGGCGGGGTGTGCGTGCCGGGGGCTTGGTCGTGTTGGGCAGGCATGATGGCTCTCGTGACGGAAATGCGGCTAGGGAAGCGCGGACGCGCTGCGCCCGGCATCATACCCGTAGCCGCCATGCCGATGCAGTTCGCGCGGCAGTGCGTCGCGGGCACGTGTCCCTGACATCAATATAAGCCGCATTACCGGCGATGGTGCAAAAAGCGTCGAAAGCGGTAAGGGTGCGTTGCTTTGCGAAGGGGGCGCGAGGGGGAGGGGCGAGCGCGCAGTGCTTGTGGCGCTTCGCTTATGGAGCTTTGCGTGCGGTGCTTCGTTCGTTCGACACTTCGCTTGCAGAGCGTTGCTCGTGGCGTGTCGCACGTGACGCTTCGATTCGAAGCTGCGGCGCCGAGCTCGCGGCGCCCTGGCTTCAGGCTTCGGTTTGAGATTCTTCCGGCTGCGCGGCTTCCTGCCCTTCCCGCGTTTCCGGTTCTTCCGTCGTGGCCGTTGTGGCCATTGCATCGGACGAAGCGGCCGCGCATTCAGCCAGTTCGAGCGCGTCGAGAATCGCGCTCATCAAACCGCTGCGACGCCATTGCAGCCACTTGATGTAGCACGTCTGCGACGGCGGAAACGTCGCGGGCAGCCGATGCCATTTTTCGCCGCGCGTGAGGATCCAGAGGATCGCATTGATGATTTCGCGTGGCGGTCGCGCCGGTCGGCCGAAACGTTTGTTCGGCACCGGTTCGAATAAATGACTGATACGCGCCCAGGCGTCATCGGAAAGAGGTAGATCTAGCATGCGGGCCAACGTTTCACTAACAGGTACATAACGATCTTACGGTTTGGGGACTTACTACTAATTCCGGAATTGGCCGTTGTTTGACCTGCTTAACGGCGAATTGCCCCGCGCCCGATCATGCTGGCCTCGCTGTTCTCCTCGGCCGCCCGTTATCCGCGCGCCCGCCTAATTGCAGGCAGCCGTGCCGTGCACGGTAATACAGCGATGCCACGACCAGTGGCTCTCGTCGCTGAGTCCGCCGGCGGAATTCATCCCGAGCGCAGCCTTGAAGGGCCGGAAATGCAGCTCCATTCTCGCCACCTGGTGACCCGCCGGCGCGGGCTGTAGCGCGGGCGTCGCGCCAATCGAACGATCGACCGCGCGATCCCACGCGGCATTGCCGCTGCTGCCGACGCGCCGGATCGAACCGATCATGCCGTCCGGCTCGACGCGCACTTCGACGATCGCCTCGGGGTTGTCGCTCACCTGATCGCGCGCGGCATGCAGATTGCTGCCGATCGCACAGGCAACATAACGCCGCCATTGCGATTCATCGAGGCTTTGCGCGGAGGGCGGCGGCGTGCCGGCCGGCGCGAGACCCGCGAGGCACCGATCGAGCACCTCTTGCGCGGGACGCGCGGGCAGAAGATCCGCCGATGTCGGGCTGTTGCCGGCGCAGCCCGCGAGCAGCGCGACCCCACCCGCGCAGGCAAGCGCAAACGGAAACGAAAATGAAAGCGTGGACAGACAGGTGGCGAATCGCGCGTATTTTTTCATGGTTTATCCCCGGCGCCGGAACGAACGGATTCTAGCGGTTCCGGGGCGACGCGCGGTGCGGATTGCATGCGACTTCAATCCGCTTACGCCATGACATCCGGCCATCGCCAGCTTCGCGATGGCCGGGGCAGCGGCTCAGGTCACGAATCAGGTCGCGAAGCCCGCGGCCGTGCGGCGCGCGTTCGACGGCAACACCAGCACGCCGATCAGGCCGATCACGACGCTCGTCATCACGTAGTAGATCGGCGCGAGATTGCTGCCGGTCACGTGCACGAGCCACGTGTTCACGAACGGCGCGAGGCCGCCGAAAATCAGCACCGCGAGGTTGTAGGTGACCGCCGCGCCGGTCGAACGCACGCTGACGGGGAACACCTCGGTCAGCACGATCGGCGTCGGGCCCCAGAAGAAGCTCATGAAGAACGACACGCCGATCTGCACCGCCAGCAGCGAGCCGAAGCTCGGCGCGTTGACGAACTGTTTGAACAGCACGTACGACGCGATGCCGTACGCGACGATCGCCGGCAGCAGGATCGTCTTGCGGCCGTAGCGATCCGACAGGTAGCCGGCGAGCGGGCAGAACACGAGGATGACCAGCGTGCCGATGAAGGTGCTCAGGTTCACGTCGGAGGCGGACATGCCGAGCTGCTTCTTCGCGAAGATCGGCAGGAAGAACACGAACACGTAAGCCGAGACGGTGCCCACCACCGACATGCCGATGCTGCCGAGCACGGCGCGCGGATAGTCGCGGAACACGGTGCGCAGCGGCGTGTCGACCGGCTTGATCTTGCCGCGTTGCACCTCGCTCGCGTAGGCGAGGAATTCCGGCGATTCGTCGACGGTCGAGCGGATCAGCCAGCCGACCGGTCCGATCAGGATGCCGAGCAGGAACGGCAGACGCCAGCCCCACGATTCGAGGTCGTGCGGCGCGAGGTTCACGGTCAGCAGGTAGGCGACCAGCGCGCCGAGCGAAAACGCCAGCGCCTGCGAGCACATCTGGAAGCTGCCGTAGAAGCCGCGGCGATTGGCCGGCGCGAACTCGACCAGCATCGTGGTCGCGCCGCTGAATTCGCCGCCCACCGAGAAGCCCTGGATCAGCCGCGCGAGCACCATCAGGATCGGCGCGGCGATGCCGATCGCCGCGTAGGTCGGCAACAGACCGATCATGCCGGTGCCGATCGACATCAGCAGGATCGTCATCGACAGCGCTTTCTTGCGGCCCACGCGGTCGCCGTACAGGCCGAGCAGCACGCCGCCGAGCGGGCGCACCGCGAAGCCGACGCCGAACGTCGCGAGCGTGAGCAGCATCGACGCGAAGTCGTTGCCGCTCGGGAAAAACAGCTTCGAGATCATCACGGCGAACAGGCCGTAAATCGCGAAGTCGAACCATTCGAACGCATTGCCCAGGACCGAGGCAATCACTACCTTTCGTACCATCGCCGGCGATGGCGCCGCTTGATTGTTCATTGCCGTTCTCCTCTGATCGCTTGCCTGAAGTGGGCTTAGCCGAGCCGTTGCCGCACGATTTCGATGAATACGGCCGCGCCGGTGGGCGCGGTGTCGTCGTCGAAATCGAATTCGGGGTGGTGGCAGGTGAGTCCGTCGTGGCCGAGGAAGAAGTACGAGCCCGGACGCTGCTCCAGCATGAATGCGAAGTCTTCGGAGGCCATCAACGGCGCGACGTCGACGATCACGTTGTCCGCGCCGATCACGCGTTCGGCCGCGCGCCGCACCGTGTCGGTTTCGGCGGGCGTGTTCAGCGTCGGCGGCGAGGTCTGCAGATGCTCGAAGTTCACCTCGCAGCCGTACATCGTCGCGGCGCCCTCGCAGATCGCGCGCAGCCGCGCGAGCGTGGTGTGTTGAGCTGCGACCGACAGCGTGCGCACCGTGCCTTCGAGCACGGCGGTGTCGGGAATCACGTTGATCGCGGTGCCCGACAGGAACTTGCAGACGCTGACCACGGCAGTGTCGAGCGGATCGATATTGCGGCTCACGATGCTCTGGATCGACTGCACGAGCGTGGTGCCGACGATCAGCGGATCGATCGACTTGTGCGGCATCGCCGCGTGGCTGCCGATGCCCTTGACGGTGATCCGGAACAGGTCGCACGCCGACAGGATCGCGCCGCTGCGCACGCCGACCTTGCCGGCGGGCAACTGGTTGTTGTTGTGCAGTGCGTAGATTTCGTCGCAATGGAAGCGCTCGAACAGGCCGTCGCTGATCATCGCCGAGCCGCCGCGCAGCGTTTCCTCGGCCGGCTGGAAGATCAGATGCACGGTGCCGCGAAAGTCGCGATGCGCGGCGAGATGTTTGGCGACGCCGAGCAGAATCGCGGTGTGGCCATCGTGGCCGCAGCCGTGGAATACGTTGTCGTGCGTGGAACGATGCGCGGGCGTGCCTTTTTCGCTCATCGGCAGCGCGTCCATGTCGGCGCGCAGGCCGATCGCGGGACCGTCGCCGCGCGTGCCGCGAATCGTGCCGACCACACCGGTGCCGCCGATGCCGGTCTGCACGTCGATCGCCCAGTCGGCGAGCAGCTTCGCGACGAGGCCCGCCGTGCGATGCTCGTGAAAGCCGAGCTCCGGATGCTGGTGGATGTCTCTGCGCCAGGTTCGCATCTGTTCGCCAAGCGCTTTCAATTCACTGTCCGTTTGCATATCGCCCAAGTCTCGCTGTGATGGATGAGTGTGCTCCGCCCGCACGATCCAGGCGGCCCGTTCGAGTCGTAGAATAATTCATTAGTTGATGTTTTCAACTAATGCTTTTCCCTGATAGTCGATGAAAGCGGGTGGGCTGGGCTATCATCCTCGTTGAGCCGGCGGCGCGCCGATCAGCGCGCAGACTGGGCATTCAGGCACGCGCCGGCTCAGCGAATTTCTTGTTAAGTAAAGTCTTCAGACAGGACGCAATCAGATGCGAGCAGGCACGCGAGCGGCGGCACGGACAGGCGCGGCGAAGAACCATGCGAAGAACGAGGACGTGTCGGGCGAAGAGACGTCGAACGGTCTCGTTGACGACACGGAGAACGCCACATCTGGCGATATCTCGAGCGCCGACGTGCAGGACGCAGTCGCGGCAACGCGCGGCGCGTCCTTCTTTCTGACCTTCAAGCTCGATCTGATCAAGAGCGAAATGATCAGCCGCGCGAACGCGGCGTACCGGCCCGCAGTGGGGCTCGACGTGCGCTCGCTGCGGGTGCTGCGGATCATCTGCGATACGCCGGGGATCACCGCGACCACGCTGAAAGAACTGACGCTGATCGAAAAGACGCTGCTGTCGAAGCTGGTTGCGGATCTGATCGAACGCAAGCTGGTGCGGCGCTCGATCCATCCCGACGACGCACGGCATTTCCAGCTATGGGCGACCGCGGCCGGCAAGCGCACCCGCGCGTCCAGCGACGAGCTGGGGCAGGTGCTGGAAACGGAGATCCTGTCGGTGTTGTCCGCCGAGGAGCGCGGTCAGCTGAACCATATCGTCGACAAGCTGGTCGACGAATTCCGCCGCTCGGGTCGGGAGCAGGGCTGAGCCTTTGCGGCCCACCGCCCACGGCCCGCGTTCTGCGTTTCGCCTACACGCGCAACCCGCGGCTTTTCAACCGGTAGACCAGTTGCGGTCGCGTGATCCCCAACGTGCGCGCAGCCGCCGACAGATTGCCCTGCGCGCGTTGCACCGCGCTTTTCAGCAGCGCGGTTTCGATATCGTCGAGCGAGGTCGGATCGATGTCGCCGCTCGCGCCCATCAGCAGATCGTTGACCTTTCTGACCACGCGTTCCACTTCGCCGCCGGTGCCCGCCTGCTGATCGAGCAGCGAGGCCGACGGCGTCAGCGAGCCGTTGGTGCCGAGGCCGAACAGTTGCGCGTCGATCGTTTCGCCGCTCGTGAACAGATGGCCGATATCGATCGCGCCGCCGTCCGGCGCGAGAATCACACCGCGTTCGACGAGGTTTTCCATCTCGCGGATATTGCCGGGCCAGCCGTAGCTGAGTAGTGCATCGAGCGCGCGGCCGGTGAAGCCGGTCACGTCGCGCGCATGTCGTTCGCGGTACTTGTGCAGCATGTGATTGAGCAGCACCGGCAAATCCTCGCGCCGCTCGCGCAGCGACGGCACGCGAATCGGAAACACGTTCAGGCGGAAATACAGGTCTTCCCTGAAGCGGCCCGCGCGAATCTCGTCCTTCAGATCGAGATTGGTCGCCGCGATCACGCGCACGTTGACGCGGCGCGTCTGCGTATCGCCGACCCGCTCGATCTCGCCTTCCTGCAGCGCGCGCAGCAACTTGCCCTGCGCCGTGAGACTCAGAATGCCGATCTCGTCGAGAAACAGCGTGCCGCCGTCGGCGCGCTCGAAGCGGCCCGGACGGCTGTGCGTCGCATCCGTGAAGCCGCCGCGCTCGACGCCGAACAGCTCCGACTCGACCAGCGCCTCCGGAATCGCCGCGCAGTTGACCGCGACGAACGGACCGTCGCCACATGCGCTGATCCGGTGCAGCGTGCGCGCGCACACTTCCTTGCCGACGCCGCTTTCGCCGAGAAACAGCACGGTCGCGCGGGTGTTCGCGACGCGCCGGATCATATGGCAGACCGCGTTGAAACCGGGCGACGCGCCGACCATGTTGTCGTCGCCGAACGCGGTGGGCGTCGGTGGGCGCGATTCGCCGAGCAGGGGCGCGTTCGTCTGCGGGGCAAGATCGCGTTGCGACGCGTGGGGCTCGGCGTGTTTGCGTTCGCGCTTAGGTTCGTCCTTAGGTTCGTGCTGCGTTTCGCTCCTGATTTCACGCTTGGCCGCCGCCACCGACAACCCCTGCGTAAACGACTGCGCCTGCATGAAGCGCAGATCGTCGGCGGCTTCGTCGCCCCATTCCTCGACCGGCTTGCCGACGATCCGGCATTGCGACTGTCCGAGCGCGCGGCACTCGACCTCGCGATAGACGATCGGCCGGCCCATGAACACGCTCGTATAACCCGACGCATAGCCGATCTGCGTCCAGCACACCGGCTCCGCGCCGATGCCGTAGATGCGCACGTGCTCTTCGTCTTCCGCGCAGTTCTTCCAGACGAATTCGCCGTAGTACTGACCTTTTTCGACATCGAGTTCGAGCCGCACCGGTTCGACCACGGTCATACCTTCGAGCATGTGCAGTTGCGGGCCGACCGCGAACATCTCGGTGATCGAGCTGTCGGGGCGCACCTTGCGCGCGAGTTCGGCGTCGCGCGCGCCGGAGTTGTAGCCCATCCGCGTGAGCAGGCCGCGCGCCGCGTCGATGCCGAGACTGTCGATCAGCTCGCGCCGCATCACACCGACCGAGCCGGTATGCACGAGCAGCATGCGTTGATCGCCGAGCCAGATGCGCCCGTCGCCGGGCGAGAAGTGCAGCCTCGACATCAGGTCCGCGATGTCCGGATAGCGCAGGCTGTCGACGCACGCGCCCTGCGGCGACACCATCGACATGCGCGGATTCCCGCTGGGCTTGATTCGGGTGACCATCGAAATTCGTCTCCAACCACGTGGCTGATTTTTTATGCCGGCCGATGCCGGGCCGTCAGTATGCAATGTCGCGCGCGCGGCTGCATGACGAATCGCGCGCGGCCGGCCTCGGGTGTTCCCTGATACCGATTTGATCGGCCGCCCAATGCGGGCGGGGCTCCGATTTCGATCATTTGATCGAGCGCAAAGTTGCGCGGTTTTCGCGGCTCAAGCTCGCCGGCAGTTTTTTCGCGGCGCTTACCCGTTGATTCACAAGGGATTGTGCGCTTTTCGCCGCGCGCCGCGGCGCTTTTCGCGCGGCATTGGCATAGCGGTTGCATGAATAGGCGCGCTGCCGCGGGATTTTGATCAAAGCATCGACCGAAGCATTGATCAAAGCATCGACAAACGCGGGCAGCCACGCATCGGCCATCGGCGCGCGTACGGCAGTCACGTATCGCAGCGCACGACGGCCGGCCACGCAAAAACACAAGGAGACGGCGATGCCCCCGCATTCACCCTACGCCGAACCGGTTGCGCAAGCTTTCGACGTGACGCGGCGCTATGTCCGCGTGCGCGAACGGCGCGACGACGGCTTCGTCGAGTTCGATTTTTCGATCGGCGATCCGGGCCTGAGCGTCGAGCTCGTGATGAGCACGCGGGACTACGAGTCCTTTTGCGCGACCCATCACGTGTGCCAGTTGAGCGACGACGAAGCGCACGCGCTCGACCTCGAACAGCTGAAGTGGCGCTACGGCCAGCCCGGCGTCACCGAATAGTCCCGCGAAGCACCGGCGAGCACACCACCGCAAAGCCTCACATCAGCTTCACATAAGCCCGCAGAGAAAACGAAGGAGACAACTCATGCAGATCGACATCAAGACCTCTTCGGTCCAGCAGATCCGCCAGACCTTCTCGCATGTCGCGAGACGGCTCGGCGCGGACAAGCCGGCATCGCGCTATCAGGAAGCGACGCTGGAGCTGCAGCCCGAAGACAACTTCCATTACCGGCCGCTGTGGCAGCCCGGCTTCGCGCTCTACGACAAGGGCCGCACGGCGATCCGCATGAACGACTGGTACGCGTTCAAGGACCCGCGCCAGTACTACTACGGCACGTACACGATTGCTCGCGCGCGGCAGCAGGATGCAATGGAAAAGAACATCGAGTTCGTCACGCGGCGGCGTCTGCTCGCCGATTTGCCGGACGACGCGAAGGCGCGCATTGCCGCGCTGATGGTGCCGCTGCGGCACCTCGAATGGGCGGCCAACACCAACAACTGCTTCGTGACCGGCTACGGCTGGGGCACCGCGATCACGCAGGCGACGATGTTTCATTCGATGGACCGGCTCGGCATAGCGCAGTACCTGTCGCGACTCGGCCTGTTGCTCGACGGTAATGCGGGTACGTCGCTCGTCGAAGGCAAGGAGCGCTGGCTCAACGATCCGATGTGGCAGGGCCTGCGCCGCGTGGCCGAGGACACGATGGTCGTGAAGGACTGGTTCGAGACTTACGTCGCGCAGAACGTCGTGCTCGACGGGCTGCTTTATCCGCTCGTGTACCGCCATCTCGACCTGCGTCTGTCGAAGGAGTACGGCGCGGCGCTTGGCATGCTGAACGAGTTCGCAAGCAGTTGGTTCGACGAAACCAGCCGCTGGGTCGACGCGACGCTGAAGACCGCGGCGGCGGAGTCGGCGGAGAACGCGGCGTTGCTCGCGCAGTGGATCGCGAAGTGGCGCGCGCGGGTGTTCGATGCGTTGCGGCCGTTCGCGCTCGAAGCGCTCGGCGCGCAGGAGGGCGACGCGGCGTTGCAGGAGATCGCCGCGAGCTTCGATGCGCGGGTACAGAAGCAGGGCGTGTCGATCACAGCCGAGCAGGACCGCAAGGAGACGAACCATGGCTGATTCCGTATTCATTGCTTTTCAGGCCAACGACGATTCGCGTCCGATCATCGAGGCGATCGAAGCGGACAACCCGCACGCGGTCGTCAACGCGTTCCCGGCGATGGTCAAGATCGACGCGGTTGGACGACTGGTGATCCGGCGCGAGTCGATCGAGGAGCGCATCGGTCGCGACTTCGATCTGCGCGAGCTGCAACTCAATCTGATCTCGCTCGGCGGCAACATCGACGAAACCGACGACGAATTCATTCTCGAATGGAAGGCCTGAACAGGCCACGCCGAACACGCACCGGAGACACACGATGAGCACCACCAACGCGACGCCGAAGAAGCTGAGCATCAAGGAAAACTACGCGATGCTGACGCGCGGTCTCGGCTGGGAGACCACCTATCAGCCGATGGACGAAGTCTTTCCGTACGACCGCTTCGAAGGCATCAAGGTCCACGACTGGGACAAATGGGAAGACCCGTTCCGTCTGACGATGGACGCCTACTGGAAATATCAGGGCGAAAAGGAACGCAAACTCTACGCGATCATCGACGCGTTTCAGCAGAACAACGGCCAGTTCAACGTGACCGACCCGCGCTACATCAACGCGCTGAAGCTGTTCCTGACCGGCGTGAGCCCGCTCGAATACGCGGCGCACCGCGGCTTCGCGCTGGCCGGGCGCAACTTCCGCGGCGCTGGCGCGCGCATCGCGTGCCAGATGCAGGCCATCGACGAACTGCGCCACGCGCAGACCCAGGTCCACACGATCAGCCACTACAACAAGTACTTCAACGGTTTTCACGACTTCAAGCACATGCACGACCGGGTCTGGTATCTGTCGGTGCCGAAGTCGTATTTCGAGGACGCGATGAGCGCCGGACCGTTCGAGTTCGTCACGGCAATTTCGTTTTCGTTCGAATACGTACTGACCAATCTGCTGTTCATGCCGTTCATGTCGGGCGCCGCGTTCAACGGCGACATGGCGACGGTCACGTTCGGCTTTTCCGCGCAGTCCGACGAATCGCGCCATATGACGCTCGGCCTCGAAGTCGTCAAGTTCCTGCTCGAACAGGACCCGGGCAATGTGCCGATCATCCAGAAGTGGGTCGACAAATGGTTCTGGCGCGGCTACCGGCTGCTCACGCTCGTCGCGATGATGATGGACTACATGCTGCCGAAACGGATCATGTCGTGGCAGGAAGCATGGGAGACGTACTTCGAGAAGAACGGCGGCGCGCTGTTTCATGACCTCGAACGCTACGGGATTCGCATGCCGAAGTATCACGAGGTGGCATCAAAGGAGAAGGACCGCATTTCGCACGAGGCGTGGGGCATTTTTTACAACTACACGCACGCGGCCGCGATGCACACGTGGATTCCGTCCGACGACGAAATGAACTGGCTCGCCGAAAAATATCCGGCCACCTTCGACAAACTGTACCGCCCGCGCTTCGAGTACTGGCGCGAGCAGCAGAAAGCGGGCAAGCGCTTCTACAACAACACGCTGCCGATGCTGTGCCAGATCTGCCAGATTCCGATGGCCTTCACCGAGCCCGACGATCCGACCAAAACCTGCTACCGCGAAAGCGATTATCTCGGCAACAAGTATCACTTCTGCTCGGATGGCTGCAAGGACATCTTCGACAACGAGCCGGAGAAATACGTGCAGGCGTGGTTGCCGGTGCATCAGATCTACCAGGGCAACTGCTTCGAGAAAGACGCGGACCCGAGCGCCGCCGACTTCAATCCGCTCGCCGAAGTGCTGCGCTATTACCACATCAACGTCGGTGAAGACGGCCACGAATTCGAGGACTCGCCCGACCGGAAGAACTGGCTGCGCTGGACCGGCAAGCCGAGTCATGGCGGCGAGGGCACCACGGAAGGGGCGGCGGATCAGCCGGCGCAAAGTGCGCCTGCAGCTCAGGCTGCATAAAAGGTGGCATAAGAGGCCGCTTAAAAGGACACATAAGAAGGCGCATAAAAGGCCGCATAAGTTCGGCCTGCGCCGACTCAATCTCAAGGAGACACGACATGTCAGTTATCGCGCTCAATGAAGGCTACACGGGCGAAGTGAAAGACCGCGAGGAGAACTTTCACGGCAACCGGCTGCTGTTCGTCGGTTGGGAAGATCACCTGATGTTCTGCGCGCCGCATTGCATTCCGGTGCCGCCGTCGATGACGTTCGCGAGCTTCGCGAACGACGTGCTGCCGGGCATCTATTCGTCGCATCCCGACTGGGACAAGGTCAGGCTCGACGAAATCGAGTGGTTCAGTTCGAACCAGCGTTTTACTCCGGCGTTCGATCGCACGCTCGAAGAAAACGGCCTGCGCCACAAGGCGGTGATCCGTTTTCGCACGCCGGGTCTGACCGGCATTCGCGGCTCGTGCAGCTAAAACCTCACATCGATCACAAGGAGACGCTGACATGAGTTATCAGCTCACCATCGAGCCGATCGGCCACACCATCGAGATCGGCGACGAGCAGACCATTCTCGACGCGTGCCTGCGCGCCGGTGTGTGGCTGCCGCACGCATGCTGTCATGGCCTGTGCGCGACCTGCAAGGTGCAGGTCGTCGACGGCGAAATCGAGCACGGCAATGCGTCGCCGTTCGCGTTGATGGATTTCGAACGCGACGAGCGCAAGTGCCTCGCGTGCTGCGCGACCGCGCAATCGGATCTGACGATCGAGGCCGACATCGACGAAGACCCCGACGCGCGCCACTATCCGGTGCAGGACTTTACCGGCCGCGTGACGGACAGCATCGATCTGACGCCGACGATCAAGGGCATTTTCGTCGAGCTGGACGGCGAGGGCATCGCGTTTCAGGCCGGCCAGTACGTGAACGTGCAGATTCCCGGCGAAGACACGCCGCGCGCGTTTTCTCTCGCGGGCAAGCCGGGTGCGTCGACGCTGATCGAGCTGAACGTGCGACGCGTGCCGGGCGGCAAAGGCACCGGCTATCTGCACGAGGCGCTGAAACCCGGCGACGCACTGCGTTTCAGCGGGCCGTTCGGCCGCTTTTTCGTGCGCGCGTCGGACCCGCAGCCGGTGATCCTGATTGCAGGCGGCTCGGGACTGTCGAGCCCGCGCTCGATGCTGCTCGATCTGCTGGAGCAGGGCGACACGCGGCCGATCACGCTGGTGTACGGCGCGCGCGATCGCGGCGAACTGTACTACCACGACGAGTTTCTCGATCTCGCGCGGCGGCACGCGAATTTCACCTATGTGCCGGCGTTGTCGAACGAAGCCGAGGGCAGCGCATGGGACGGCTTTCGCGGCTTTGTCCACGAGGCGGCGAAAGCGCATTTCGCCGGCGATTTTCGCGGCCACAAGGCGTATCTGTGCGGGCCGCCGGTCATGATCGAGGCATCGATCCGGGCCTTGATGCAGGGGCAGCTGTTCGAGCGCGACATCTATACGGAGAAGTTTCTCAGCAACGCCGACGGCGCCGAAGCGCTCGCGAAAAGCCCGTTGTTCAGGTCGATCTAGACGAGCCGGTTCGACCACGCCGACCGCACGGCCGGCCCGATTCGCGCTGCATACCCGTACGGTATGAAAGTAGTCGAAATCGGTGTTGGACCGTGCGGCGGCTTCGCCTCAGAATCTGCGCACCAAGCATCTTAAAAAACAACGATAGCAATTAAAAAACCAGGAGACGGAGATGAAGACACTACTCACCGCTTGCGCCATCGCTTGCGCGGCAGCCCTGCCGGGCGTCGTCAGCGCCGCAGCTAGCAGCGCCGACAGTGCGCAGAGCGCGCCCGCCGCGACTCAAACCAAACATCCGAACATATTGCTGATCGTCGCCGACGACCTCGGCTATTCAGACATCGGCGCGTTCGGCGGCGAAATTCATACGCCGAATCTCGACAAGCTCGCGCACGAAGGCGTGCGCATGGCCGATTTCTACGCGTCGCCGTTCTGCTCGCCGACCCGCGCGATGCTGATGTCGGGCGTCGACAATCACCGCGTCGGGCTCGGCGGCATGGCCGAACTGCTGACGCCGGCGCAGCGCAAGGCGGCCGGCTACGAAGGCTATCTGACGCACAGCATCGTGACCTTTCCGCAACTGCTGCACGATGCCGGTTATCACACGTATATGGTCGGCAAATGGCACCTCGGTTTGACTGAGGAATACGGTCCGGCGTCGCGCGGCTTCGAACAGTCGTTCGCGATGGTGCAGGGCGGCGCGAGCCACTATGGCCAGGTCGGCATCATCACCAACGACCCGGACAAGACGCCGAAGGCGATGTATCGCGACAACGGCAAGCTGATCGATCTGCCGGAGAATTTCTATTCGACGATCGGCTATACCGACAAGGTGCTGTCGTACATCGACAGCAATAAGGACGACGGCAAGCCGTTCTTCGCCTATGTCGCGTACACCGCGCCGCATTGGCCGCTGCAGGCGCCGGACGAATACATCAGGAAGTACGAAGGAAAATACGACGCCGGCTACGACGCGATCCGCGCGCAGCGTCTCGACCGCATGAAGGCGATGGGCCTCGTGCCGAAGGACATCGAGGCCTATACGGGCGACGAAGTGTGGCCGAAATGGAGCAGCCTGTCGCCAGTGCAGAAGCAGATCGAGTCGAAGCGGATGGCCGTCTACGCGGCGATGGTCGACGTGATGGATACGCAGATCGGTCGCATCGTCGATCATCTGAAGGAAACCGGCCAGTACGACAACACGCTGATCTTCTTCATGTCGGATAACGGCGCGGACGGCAACAGCATTCTCGACGAGCAGGCGAACCGTGAGTGGATCCGGCGTCACGCGGACAACAGCCTCGCGAATACCGGTCGCGCGGGTTCGTTCGTCGAATACGGTCCGGGCTGGGCCCAGGTCAGCATGACGCCGCTGCGTCTGTACAAGGCGTTCGCATACGAAGGCGGGATCGCGGTGCCGAACATCATCGTGTTGCCGCACGGCGCGCACGACGGGCAGATCAGCCGCGTGCCCGCGCACGTGACCGACGTCGCACCGACGATGCTGCAACTGGCCGGCGTCGCGCAGCCGGGCGGTGAGTACAACGGGCGTCCGGTGTTCCGCATGCAGGGCACGTCGATGCTCGACTTCCTGACCGGTCAGCGCAAGACCGTGCATCCGGGCGAGTTCACCGAAGGCTGGGAGCTGAATGGCCGCCGCGCGATGCGCAAGGGCGACTGGAAGATCTCGTACGCGAACAAGCCGTGGGGCAATGGCGAGTGGCAGCTGTTTCACGTGAGCGTCGACCGTTCCGAGCTGCATGACGTGTCGAAGCGCTATCCGGCCAAGATGAAGGAACTGCTCGCCGAATACAACGCGTACCAGACCGAGAACGGCGTGCAGGATATTCCTCACCTCGGCGAGCGTCCGGGCTACAGCAACGCGACGCACTACTACGAAGATGAACTCGACACCAACCATTGAGCGTCGGCGCGTGGGTGCGCCGCTCGGGGCCTCGCGGGCGCCGCGGCGCGTCGCGTGGCTGGCGGCGCCGAGGCTGGCGCTGAGCTGGGCGGCGGGGCTGTCGGTCCTGGCAGGAGCGGCAGCCGTTGTGTTCGCGGCTGCTCCGGCAGCGGCTGCGGAAGCGACCACCGAAGCGCCGACCGCTGCAGCCGCGCCACGGCTGTGCACGGCCTATAGCGGCGTGCCTGCCGGCTTCGCTCCCGCGCGGGACGGCGTGCCAAATCGCGCGGGGATGATCCGCATTCCGGCGGCCCGCTTCCAGATGGGCTCGAACGAAGGCTATCCGGAAGAGCGCAACGTGCGCACCGTGCGGCTCGACGGCTTCCTGATCGACCGGCACGAAGTGACCAACGCGGAGTTCGCGCGCTTCGTCGCGGCGACCGGCTATGTGACCGACGCCGAACGCGCGCGCGATCCCGCGCAATTCCCTGGCATCCCGAAGGATCAGCTGGTGCCGGGCTCGGTTGTGTTCGTGTGGCCGAAGGGCACCGAGCAGTTCGACGATGCGTATCGCTGGTGGAAATTCCAGCCGGGCGCGAACTGGCGTCATCCATTCGGGCCCGGCAGTTCGATCGCGGGCAAGGACAATCACCCGGTCGTGCAGGTCACCTACGACGACGCGAAAGCCTACGCGAAGTGGCTCGGCCGCGATCTGCCGACCGAGGCCGAATACGAGTACGCGGCGCGCGGCGGCCTCGACGGCGATACCTACCCGTGGGGCAATACGCCGACCGTGCAGGGCCGCTACATGGCGAACACGTGGCAGGGCGATTTCCCGGCGAAGAACCTCGTGCGCGACGGCTATAAGGGCACCGCGCCGGTCGGCTGCTTTCCGGCCAACGGCTACGGCATGTTCGATCCGGTCGGCAACGTCTGGCAGTGGACAAAGGACGCGTATCAGGACCGTCATCCAAAGGACGAGGCGGAGAATCCGCTGGTGGTGACGGTGTCGCAGCCGGTCGATACGCTGGAGCGGCCGGCGCGTGTGATCAAGGGCGGTTCGTTCCTGTGCGCGCCGAACTTCTGCGTGCGCTACCGGCCGTCGTCGCGGCAGCCGCAGGACCCGACGCTCGGCACGGTCCACATCGGTTTCAGAACCGTGCTGCGTGCGCCATGAAAGCGCGACGCCTGACGCTTCGTCTGCTGACTACGACGCTGCCGCGGCGCGGTCGAGCCATGGCGCGAGTTCGTGTCGCAGCTGATCGATATCGAGCGGCTTGCCCAGGAGGCGGGCGCCAGGAATCGTATCGCCGATCTCTGCACTGTGGCCGTAGCCCGACACCAGCAGCACGCGTATCTCCGGCTGCGCGCGCCGTACCGCGCGGGCGAGGTCGGCGCCGGACATGCCGGGCAGCGTGAAGTCGGTCAGCAGCACGTCGTAGCGGCGCGCGGCCGCGAGCGGCAACGCTTCCTCGGCGCTGCCGGCCGTGGTGCAGGCGAGGCCGAGCGCGCCGAGCAACTCGCCGAGCGCCTCGCGCGATTCGGCATCGTCTTCGACCAGCAGTATCTGCGCGACTTCGGGCGCGGCGTGCAGTGTGGATGGCGAGGGCGCCTTGGGTTGCCGCTGCGATTCCGCGCGCGCGTCTTTGTGTGAGTCCTTGCGCGATTCTTTCTGCTTCTCTTTGCGGGCTTTGACCGCCGGCGCTGGCGTCGACGTTGGGGTTGCGTCGTACGCGGCGCGCGGCACGCAGGCGGCGATGCGCGCCTCGCGCACCTCGGCCGCATGATTCGCGTGCGCTGCGTTCGCGCGCAGCACGTTACGCACGAGGCGCGCGAGATCGTCGCGCCGGTACGGTTTCGACAGCAGCGTGATACCCGCGTCGAGCTTGCCGTGGTGGACGATTTCGTCGCGCGTATAGCCGGACGTGAACAGCGTCGGCACCGGCGGCGTGCGCGCGGCCGCGCGTTGCGCGAGCTCGACGCTCTTCAGCTTGCCGGGCATGACCACGTCGGTGAACAGCAGATCGATCGGCACGTCGCTGTCGATGAATTCGAGCGCGGCGTCGCCATTCGATGCGGTCAGCACCTTGTAGCCGAGCTGCGCGAGCATTTCGACCGCGGTCAGGCGCACGTCGGCATCGTCCTCGACCACCAGAATCGTCTCGCCGCCGCCGATCGACGTCGCCGGTCCTTCGGCGGCCTCCGGCGTCTCCGCCTCGCAGCAGCGCGGAAAAAACAGCGACACCGTGGTGCCGTGTCCAAGCTCGCTTTCGATCGCGACATGGCCGCCGCTTTGCCGCGCGAAGCCGAACACCATCGAGAGTCCGAGGCCGGTGCCGTGGCCGTCGGGCTTGGTCGTGAAGAACGGTTCGAAGACCCGCTGCAGCACCTCGGGCGGCATGCCCGAGCCGGTATCGGTGAGCGCGAATTCGACGTAGGCGCCGGGCGACAGCTCCGGCTTGTCGCGGCAGAACGCGGCGTCGAGCAGGCGGTTGGTCGCGCGCACCGTGAGCAGGCCGTCGGCGCGCATCGCGTCGCGCGCATTGATCGCGAGATTCAGCAAGGCGTTCTCGAGTTGATTGCGGTCGACCTGCACGTTCCACAGATCGTCGCTGACGAGCGTCTCGATGCGCACCGTCTCGCCGAGCGCGCGGCGCAGCATCTCGCTCATGCCGGTCAGCAGGCGGCGCGGATTGAGCACGGTCGGCGACAGCGGCTGGCGCCGCGCGAACGCAAGTAGATGCGCGGCGAGCTTCGCGCCGCGCTTGACCGCCTCGGTTGCGGCCGACAGACGCCGCTGCGTGACCGGCTGATCGCCGGCGTCGGCGGCGAGCATCTGCAGATTGCCGTTGATCACCTGCAGCACGTTGTTGAAGTCGTGCGCGACGCCGCCCGTCAGGCTGCCGATCGCTTCCATCTTCTGCGCCTGGCGCAACTGCTCCTCGGCGAGTGCGCGCGCCGCGATCGAATCGGCGACGCGCTGCTCGAGTGTTTCGGTTAACTGAAGAAGCTGCTGTTCGGCGATCTTGCGCTCGTGAATGTCGATCAGCACGCCCGGAAAACGCGTCGGCCGGCCCTGTTCGTCGAACTCGCAGCGGCCATTTGCCTGCACCCACAGGTAATCGCCGTCGGGCCGGCGGATCCGGTACTCGGCGCGAAACGGTGCGCCGCTGCGGATCGCCTCGGCGGTGAGGCGGTCGTTGAGCACCCGGTCGTCGGGATGGATGGCCTGGGTCGCGGCATCGCGCGGGACGCCTTTCGCGGTCTCGTCGAGCGGGAACGAAAAGGTGCGCGCGAAACGTTCGTCGCCACTGACCTTGCCGGTGCGCACGTCGAGCACCCAGGTGCCGAGCACCGCGCCGGCGTTGAGCGCGAGCTGCAGACGTTCGTTGGTTTCGTGCAGTTCCGTTTCGGCCTGCTGGCGGCGGCGCTCGGTCAGCACCCGCCCGGTAGTCTCGACGACCATCGCGAGTACGCCGCCCGGCGCGCCGCTGTCGTCGGCGACGGGGCTGTAATACAGATCCATCCACACGTCCTCCGGCCTGCCGTCGCGCAGCAGCACGAGTTCCTTGTCGCGATACGACAGCGTGCCGCCGGCGAGGCAGGTGTTCATCACGTTGCGGTTGAAATCGGCGACCTCGGGCCAGCCGTTTTCGACCGCACAGCCGAGCAGGTACGGATGCCGTCCGCCCGCGAAAACCGCGTAGGCGTCGTTGTAGATCATGTAGCCGGGTTCGTCCCACAACAGCACGAGCGGCACCGGCGAGGCGAGCATCAGCTGGACCGTCGAGGTCAGGCTGCGTTGCCAGGTTGCGATGGCGCCGAGGCTGGTCGCGCGCCAGTCGAATTCGCTGATGCGTTGCGCCATCTCGCCGCGCCAGCCGGCGCAGCCGTAATCTTGTGCCGGAAAGGGCATGCAGCGCTCCACGTGAGATCACGTCGATAAATGCCGCTTCGCGGCCGGCCGGACGTGACCGGCGGAGACGAACGAAGCGTGTGCCGCGCGGCGCGTGTCGGCGGCAAGCAGCCTGATGGGCTGCGGATCATTGTAGGCCACAACGTCCGCGCATTGACGCGCGCGCGGGCGCTATTCGGGTTTTGCCGATGTCCGGAACGGCCTCGACGCGCGTCGCCGTTCGATGCGCGCGCAACTTTTACCGCGCGGCCGGCGTGGGGTGAAGGGAGAGCGGAAAGAATCGCTGGCACGAGCTGTCAGCGGTGAAAGCAGGGGAGATAAAGGCGCGTTGAAGCGCGCGGCTCGCCGCGGCGGGAAAACATCGTACGAAACGAGCCGCTAAAGGAGCGGTCGGGTCGCTGCCGCGCATCGGCGCGGATAAGCGAATACCGGCGTGCGTATGGACCGCGAGTGAACCGCGTATAGACCCGTGAATGAACCGCGAAGAAGAAAACGCCACGCCGACGGTGAGCGCGCCTGCGATGAACCGCAAGCGTCGATCTCACCGCCAGCGCGTTTCCGTCAGTTGGACAACGACAGATACTGCGACGTCAACGGCGTCGGCGGGAACGGCTGCAAGCCGGTCTGCTTGCTGAGGCTGTAGCGCACGTACACGGCCGCGATCCACTCGCGATATTGATAAGCATTGCCGAGCGATGCGGTAGCCCCGAACGCGAGTTGCGGCGCGAGCTGATATTCGCCGGTCGCGCTGAGCGAATACGACACGCCGGTCTTGCTCTGGCCGGGGTAGACCGCGGTCAGACCGTTGCCGAGGGTCTGCGCGGCGGCGGCCGCGTCGCTTTGGCGGGTGCCGTCGGTGGGGAAGTAGTTCGACGGGTCTTCGCGGTAATGCTGCACGCCGATCGAGCCCTTCACGTTATACGTGAACAGCCCTTCGCGGCCCGACCATTCGACCGGCAGATTCAGAATCACATATTGCTGCGGGCTGAAGTAGCCGCCCTGACCGTACGTGAAGTACGACAGATTGCGGTTGTAGCCCATCAGCGTGGTGTTCACGCCGATCGTCAGCGTCTGGTTGGCGTCCTTCAGCAGACGCGTATAGACGCCGCCACCGCCCTTGATCGAGTTGTTGCTCAGCACGTTGGTGCCCATGTAGTGCTGATACGACGCGTTCACGTACAGGCCGCTCGTGCCGTCGTCCCACGTGAGCGCGGCGCGCGCGCCGTTCGAGGTGACGCCGCCCCATTCGAGGCCGGAGCCCGAATCGCGCGCGCCCGCGTACGACAGCAGGCTGTCGGTCACCGCGCGGCGCGCGACCGCGAGCGAGTACGAGACCTTGTCGGTGATCGCGCCGTCGTATTCGGCGCCGCCGACGATGTTCTGTTCGCGGAAGCCGATCGGCGTCACGCCGATATCGCCGCTGAGGCTGCGGCTTTCGTAGCCCACCGACAGGCCCACGCCGCTCGCGGTCTGGCTGCCGTAATTGTTGTTGTTCGCGACCGCAGCCGATTCCGACGGCGCCGTCGATAGCCCCGCGCCGAAGCGCGCGAGCGTCGACGTGCTGTTCGACGCGGTGCCGGCATCGAGCGTGACCGGCGTCGCGGTCACGACCACGTGGCCGTTGCCGGCCTTGATGCGCCCCTGGATCGGCGCCTCGATATCGGTGACCGACGACAGACCGTCTTCGCCCGCGCGATTGCGGAAGATCAGACCGCCCGACACGGTGGTCGTCTGCTCGCGATTGATCTGCGCGAGTTCTTCGGCGACGCCGAGCGTTTGCGCATTCGCGACGTTCGCCGGCGGGTTGTTCTGGGCTTCGCTGCCGGGCGCGTAGTACGGCTGCGCGTAACCGGTTGGCGCCTGCGGGATGTACGGCTGCTGCGCGTAGTAGCCCTGGTTCGGGTAGGGCTGATACGGCTGCTGCTGCGGGTATGCCGGATACGGCTGCTGTTGCGGATACGGCTGCTGCTGCGCGTAAGCCGGCGCGGCGCGGGTCGTTCTGGCGGGGCTTTTCTTCGCGGCGGTGTGGCGCGCCGTCGTGGTCGAGCGCGTCGAGCCGGCCGGCAGCGGCGTCGCGTAACCGGCATCGGCCTGCGCCGCGCGCGCGGCCGGCGACATCGGCCACGGCGTCGCCGCGTAGCCGTCCTGCGCGTCATACGGCGCCTGGTCGTACGGCGCCTGCTGCGGCTGGCCGTAGCCGTACTGCGCCGGTTGCGGCGCCTGCGGCTGCGCGTATTGCTGCACCGGCTGCGCGTAGCCCGCGTTGTACTGCTGCTGCGGCATCGGCTGCATCGGCGCCTGACCCTGACCTTGGCCCGGATACGGTTGCAGCGCCGCGCCCGACTGGCTGGAGCCGTAGCTTTCCTGACCATAACCGCCGAAGTCGGCGGCGGAGCGTGGCGCGTTGTAAGGCGTCGCGACGGGCGCGGCGTTCGGATAAGCCTGCGCGGGCGCCCGATAGGGCGACGCGGGCGTGCCGTAAGGCGCCGTATACGGCGCGACATACGGCGCGACATACGGCGCGGGCGGGCTGGGAGGCGGATAGTTCGGCACGGTCTGCGTCGGCGTGGAGGACTGCGTATTCAGGAACGGAAGCGCGGAACGCGCGGCGGGGTCGGTGCTGCCCTGGCTTGCGAGCGCCGTCTTGCCTTCGAAGGGATTGGTGCCGGGCAGCGGCGTCGCGCCGATCTGGCGCATCGCCGTTTCCCAGCCGCGCGGCACGTTGGCGCCCGCGCCGCTGCGCGGCGCGTAGGCCGCCTGCGGCGTATTGGCCATGACCAGCGCGCGTTGCAGATAGGCCGACGCCAGCGACAGCTTGCCCTCCGAGCGATACATGCGGCCCACCGTGGCAAGCACGCCCGGATCGTTCGGCGCTTGCCGCAGCGCCTGCTGCGCGAGCGCCTCGGCGTAGTCGTACTGCTTGAGGTTGGCCGCGGAGGAGATCGCGGCCTGCTGCAGATTGAGGTCGTCGGGCTTGCGTTGCAGCGCGACGCGGTAGCTCGCGAGTGCGTTGCGATCGTCGCCGGCGCTCGAATACATGCGGCCGAGCGCGGCCTGCAGGTCGGGGTTGTCGGGCATCGCGGCGAGCCACGGTGCGATCACGTCGTAGGCGCTCGCGAGGTCGCCGCGCTGGCGCACCGCATCGGCCTGCTTCACGACGATGCCGAGATTCAGGTTCGCGAAGTCGGTGCGCTGCTGCGGCGTCAACGGCGTGTTCTGCAGGCGCCGCATCACGACGCCGAGTTCGCCGTGCTGGCCGGTGGCGGCGAGAATGCCCGCGTATTGCAGCAGCAGGTCGGTGTTGCCGGGCGCCGCGTTCATCGCACTGCGCACGAGGCCGAGCGCGCGGCCCGGATCGCCGGCCTGCTGATACGCGCTGGCGATCACCCCGATCAGCTCGGGACTGTTGCCGGCTACCGGCTCGGCGGCGCGCAGGATCGCGAACGCCTGCTGGGTCTGACCGTTCTTCGCGGCGCGGGTCGCGAGGTCGGCCTGCTGATGCACCCACAGCCGGTGCTGCAAGGTCGTCATCGCGGCGGTGCGCTGCGCGACCGGCACGCGTTCGAGCTGCGCGAGACCGGCCGGCCAGTCGCCGGTTTCCGCCGACAGCAACGCGCTCGCATACAGCGCGTCGGTCATATCCGGATGCGCGGCGAGCAGGCCGTCCATCATGCTGCGCGCGTTCGCGACCGCGCCCTGGCGCACGTAGATGCGCGCCAGGTCGAGGCGCAGCCACGGGTCGTCGGGCTTGTTCAGCAGCGCGTCCTCGAACAGGCTGCGCGCGCTGCCGAGATCGCCGCGCGCTTCGGCCGCGCGCGCCTGCGCGGCCTGCGCGTCGCCGCGCAGCCGGTCGATGCCGCCGACCTTCGACTGCTGCGTCGCGTTCAACTGATTGGCGAACTGCAGCGCTTCGTCGCCGCGGCCCTGAGCGGCCAGCGCGCCGACGAGGCCGCGGATCGCGTCGGGGTTGTCGGCCTGGCGGCGCAACGCCATCCGGTACGCCTGTTCGGCGCCGGCCGGATCGTGGTTCGCGAGCAGCATTTCGCCAAGCTGCACCTGCGCGGTCACGTCCGACGGATTCAACGCGATCGCCCGCTCGAACAGCGCCTTCGCCTTCGCGAATTCGCCGTTGCTGCGCGCGCCGATCGCGTCGCTCGTGTAGGTCCAGTAGCTCGCGCTGTCGAGCGCGGTTTTCCAGCGCGCCGGATTGCCGGAGCGCGACGCGCGCTCCAGATAGTTGCGCGCTTCCGTGAAGCGCTCCTGTTTCAGCGCGGCGATGCCCATGCCGCCGAGCGCGTCGGTATCGTCAGGATTGCTCGCGAGTACCGACGAGAACTTCGCGCGCGCGGTCACGACGTCGTCGCGGTCGAGCGCCGCGAAGCCGTCGGCGATTACGCGGCCGCGCGCGTCGACCGCGGCGCTTTCCTGCGCGCGCACACGCGCCGTGCTGTCCTGCTGCACCATCGAATCGAAGCGCGCCTTCACCGCGGCATCATCGCCCGCGCCTTGCAGATACGCCTGGTACAGCGGCGCATCGGCTGGACGCGCGTCGAGCCATAGCAACGCCTGGCGCCAGCTCTTCTTCGCCGCCGCGCCGACCGAACTGTCGCCCGCGAGCCGCTGCAAACGCGCGATGCCGTCGCGCCGCGAGACATCGCGATAGGTCAGATGCTGCGCGTAAGCGAGCGCGTAGCGCGGGTCGTTCGGGTTGTCGCGGGCAAGCTGTTCGAGGCCGCGGCGCGCTTCGTCCCAGCCCTGCGGCGTCGCCGATAGCGCCTGGAAATACTCGAGCTGCAACTCGGGCGTGGCTGGCTTGCCGGACAGCGCGCGCTGATATTCGCGTACCGCGCTCGCGCTCTGGCCGCTTTGCGCGAGCCGGCGCGCGTCGTTGATGGTCTGGTCGCGCGGGCTGGTCTGGCCGAGCCGGCGGCCGAGTTCGTCGAGATTCGGATAGTTCGGCGCGACCGCCTTCAGCCGCGCGAGGTATTGCTGCGCGCCGGCGCCGTCCTTGCGGTCAGCGAGCACCAGGCCCATGCCGAAGAGCGCATCGGGCTGCTGCGGATCGATGTTGAGCACTTTCTGCCACGCCTGCGCGGCGAGGTCGCCGCGCTGATGGGACTGCCAGTACTTGCCCTGATCGATCAGCACGGCAAGCGGATCTTTGGACGCCTGCGCGAGCGCATCGGGTGCCGCCGCGGCCACGCAACAGACCGCGCCGACCGACAGCGCGATGCGCAACGACAGGGCGAGAGCGTTCAATCGCATGCATTTCTCCAGGCGGGCACGAGACGACCGGCTTCGTCGAAGCGGTAGCGGCCGTCGATAAACCCCGTGCCGAACAGACCCAGCACACCGTCGTAGTAAAGCGGTTCGCGCCCCGGCACGCCCGCGTCGAGCGCGGCAAGCCGCGCGCGCGCGAGACCGAGGCCGCGCTCGTCGCCGAGCGCCTTGAAGTAGGGGGCGAGCGCGCCCCAGTAGCTGAGCGGGCCTTCGCCACTCGACGCGCCGGTGGTCGATGCGACCTTCTCCGGCGGGAAGCCGTTCTGCGCGACTTTCGCGCGCATGCCGCCGAGCACCGCGAGCCAGGGCTTCGCGAGCGGATCGGCGGGCGATGCGAGACCGGCCCACAGATAGACGCGGATCGCGTCGTAGCTGCCGACGTCGCCGGTTTTCGGATCGACCACGAACTGGCCGCTCTGCCACGCTGCCCAGTCGGGCGCGAAGCCTTGCGGCGAGACGGTCTTGACGAACTGGTAGCTGTTTTCGGCGAGCTTCGCCCACGGACCGTCCGGCGCGTCGTGCGCGAGCGCGCGCAACAGCGACAGCGGCAGATAGCTCGGATTCAGACGCGTGACGTTGCCGTTGCGAAAGCCCTGCGGCCCCGGCAGCAGCATCGGCCCGAGCCCCGGCAGATCGACGACTTCGTCGTGTGCGATACGCGCGGCGAGCGCCTGGCCGAGCTTCGTGTAGGTGGGCTCGCGCCACAGCCGGCCGGCCTGCAGCAGATCGTAGGCGATCCACAGATCGGAGTCCGATGCCGAATTCGGGTCGAGCACGCCGTACGAGCCGTCCGTTTTCTTGCCCCATAGCCACGCCGGCAGGCGCACGTTGCGCGCGTCGAACTGGTTGCCGGCGAGGTTCGAGCGGGTCCACGCGAGCAGTTTGTCGAAGCTCGCGCGGTCGTTGTCGATCAGCGCGAAAAACATCGCGTACGACTGGCCTTCCGAGGTGGTCTGCTGGTTCGCGGTCGAGAAGTCGATCACGCGGCCGTCGGCCTGCATGAAACGGGCGACGAAGCTGCGATACGCGCTCCAGTTGCCGCACGCGCCAGCGGCCGCACCGTTCGGCGCGGCCCGCGCCGCGCCCGCGAAGCTCGCCGCCGCCGCGGCGAGGCCGAGCGTCAGCGCGAGGCCGGTCCTTCTGTTGATCCGAAACCGCATAAGAGTCCTATCAGTCTTCATTGCTTCAGCCGACGCGCGGCGATCGCGCGCAGCGTCCGGTAGCACAGGCCCGCGATGATCAGCGCGGCCAGCACACCGCCGAACAGCAGCAGGATCGGATGCGAGGACAGCGCCCAGCGCAGATACTCCTGCGGCGACAGCTGGCCGACAAAGTACGCGCTGCCGTTCGACGTGATCGTCACGTCGCGGCCGTGGATCACGGCCATCGCGCCTTGAATTTTCGGTAGCACGTCGGCGTCGAGCAGCGCGGTAGCCAGATCGGCGTCCGACTGGCCAGCCGCGCTGACCAGCGCGACCGCGCTGCGGCCTTTGCGCAATGGCGACTCGAAGCCGGTCAGGAGCGCCGCGCCGTTCGAGCTGACCATCGCCAGATCGGCGCGCGCCGGCGAACGTTCGACGCCGCGCTCGCCGTGCCACCAGTCCTGCAGCTTGAACACCAGATCGGTGAGCTGGAACGTATGGGTGTCGTCGGTGCTGGAGAACGGCATCGACTTCGCCCAGCGTTGCAGGAGCGGCTGCTTGCCGGGCGCGCCGAATACCAGCAGGTCCTTGTCCGCGTAGTGGTCGACGTCGGCGGCGTGGGTCACGCTCACGCCCGCGACCGGGTAGCCTGTCGACTCGCCCATGCGGCCCATCGTCAGCAGATACATGCTGTAGACGCTGGTACCGGCGTCGTCGGGCAGCACCACCGCGGTTTCCGACAGGTCCGCCATGCGCGTGAACGGGAAGCCGCCGTTGGCGAAAGCGGCCAGGTCGGGCAGCGCCATGTAGTGGGGGAACGACGACAGGTCGATGGTCGAATTCGGATCGATCGCGCCGACCACGTTCTGCAACAGCCGGCCCGCGCATTCGCCGGTGTTCGGGATGTCGTAGTAGAAGTGCAGGCGCAGTTGCGTGCGCGGCGTCAGCAGCAGCGGCGGGATGCGGATGTTGCGCTGCGCCTCGGCGGTGCCGTCGGGCATCACGAGGTTGAAGTAGCGGCTCAGCTCCAGCACCGACGAGGTGCGCGACGGAATCGGCAGCGCCTGCACGAAGCCGTTGTTCACGCTGACGTTCAGCGACGAGCGGTCGCGCGCCGGGCGCACCGTGTAGCGGTAGCGCAGGTCGATCGGCGCGCCGCGCGTGTGCCACATGAACAGGTCGGGCGGCACGCGCATGTTGATGCGCACGGCGTCGGCGTCGTAGCCGAATACGGTCAGGTCCTTCGGATCGGCCAGCTCGCCGAAGCGCACCGGGCGGTTGGTCGGCAGCCAGTTCGGCGCGTCGAACGGCACGCGCGGCGTCAGTTCGTTCAGCGAAGTGATCGTCGCGCTGGTGCCGGACAGCGTGCTGTGGCCGATGCCGAGCGATTTGGCGGCGGTCTTCAACTCCGCCTCGGTGCGGCCGAGCACCAGCAGCAGCTTGCCGCGCGCGGCCGGATCGCGGTCGACCACCGCGATCGTCGGGCCGTTGATTTCGGGCAGCGTGATGCCGGCCGGGCGGTCGTCGCTGGTCGCGAACACCACGGCGTTGCCGGACAGCGGCGCGTTGTCGAGCTGCGCCGGGAACACCGCGCCGCGATAGCCGGCGAGCGCGCCGAACCACGACGCGACGATGCCGGCCGCCTCCAGCGTGCCGTTACCCGGCTTCTGCGCGAACACGAACGGCAGTTCGAGGCGGCGCACGTCGCGGCGGTCGAAGAACGGCTTCGGCAGCGCGGCCAGATCGGGTTTGGTCGCGAGCGATGCGTAGGTCAGGTCGAGCGAGCTGGCGTTGCTGATGGTCGCCCACAGCGCCGAGTTCGACGGGTCTTCGCAGCTCAGCGTGTAGTGACCGATCAGCTGCAGGTTCAGGTGGTTGAAGTCGGTGATGAAGCGCGGGTCGATCGAGACGTCGCGCGCGATCAGCATGCCGGCCTGCTCATGCGGCACCGGCAGCGTCGCGGCGACTTCGCCGTTCACCAGCACCTTGATTTGCGACAGTTGCGGCAGCAGCGCGGGCGAGTAGCTGTAGATCAGATGCAGCGTCGCGGCGGTCACCACTTCGTCGTTGCGCACCGAGAACGCGACGCCGTTCTGACCGTCGACGCCGCGCAACTGCAGCGGATCGAGCGCGCCGAAATCGGCGAACGTGAGCGTCTGACGACGGCCGCCCGGCACCAGCGTGCCCGGCTCGGCGGTGGTCGGCGTGCGCAGCCCGAGCGCTTTCACCGTTGCCGTGGTGAGCGCGGGCGTCGGTGTCGCGAGCGGGCCCTGGGCGATCATGTTCGGATCGAACGGGACCGCGGGGCTCGGCGCGGGCACGTTGCCGACGCCGGTCGCGGCCTGAGCGGCCTGGCCGCCCGCTGCGGTGGCGCCGGCTGAGCCAGTGGTGCCGGCCGCGCCGGTTGGACCCGAGGCCGTGGCTTTGGCGGGCGCCGCCGCGACGGCCAGCGGCGCGAACGCCGCGAGCGGCGCCGTCAGCGCGGTCTGCAACGCGAGCCAGCAGGCGAGGCCGCGCATCAGGGGCCGCGAGCGCCACGACGGCGGCGTGCCGCGGCGGGAGAAAAAGCGCGCAGGGGATGCGGTGCTGCTGCGCCCGTGAACCGGGCGTTCGAGATTGTCCTTCGCCATCCTGTAGCCCATAGATCAGTCTTTGGTTTTTAGCTTCTTGACGTCCGCTGGACGGCTTTTCATCGAACTGCGCAAGTCGTCGTAGAGATGCTCGAACAACCCGCCGATCCCGCGCGCGCCGACCTTCAGCACGTGCGACAGGCCGCGCAGCGGCGTGTCCTGCTCGCGTCCCTCGGCCCAGCCGGTCCACGCGTCGGCGCGTGCGAAGGTGGTCTTGACGAACTCGTACTCCTGCTCGCGGGTCATCGACGCAAAGCGCAAGCCCACGCGTCCCGGCGCGGTGAAGCTGACGGTCGCGGCGAACGCGTATTCCTCGTCGCCGCGAAACAGCGACACGCTCACGCGCTCGTGCATCGGCACCTCGATATTGCCGGGCAGCGCGACGCCGACGCCGCCTTCCGAGTAGTCGATGGTTTCGCAGGCGAGCGTGCGGCCGGTCGAGAACTTCAGCATCACCGGCATTTTCATCGCCACGCGGTGCACGGCGCGGATCTGCCGGCGCTCGCTTGCGGCGGCCACGCTCGCGCCGAGGATCAGCATGTTGTAGCCGGTCCACGCGAGGTTGAGCAGCGTGGTCTCGACGACGCTGCGCACGTGGTAGTTCAGATAGATGTGCACGAGGCCGGCGGCGAAGCCGAGCAGGTTCAGCAGCAACAGGAACAGATAGGGCCGCGAGATCGACCAGTCGAAATAGTTCTTCTCGATCTGGCCGCCCTTGGCCGTCACGTTGAATTTGCCGAGCTTGGGGTTGATCAGCGCGAGCAGCGTCGGCGCGGTGATGTACGAGGCCAGCACCGATTCGTAGACCTCGGCCCAGAACGAATGGCGAAACAGGCGCTGCATCCGCGAGTTCGTGATGCTCGCGTGCATCATGTGCGGCATCGCGTAGATCGCGATCGTGCTGGCCGCCGCCTCGATCACGTGCGCGCCGAAGAACAGATACGACAGCGGCGCCGTGAGGAACACGAGACGCGGCACGCCGTAGAAGAAGTGCATCATCGCGTTCAGATAGCACAGCCGCTGGCCGATCTTCAGCCCCTTGCCGGTGAGCGGATTGTCGATGCGGAAAATCTGCGTCATCCCGCGCGCCCAGCGGATGCGCTGGCCGATGTGGCCGGACAGGCTTTCGGTCGCGAGGCCGGCAGCCTGCGGAATCGCCAGATACGCGGTGGTGTAGCCGAGGCGGTGCAGCTTGAGCGCGGTGTGCGCGTCCTCGGTCACGGTCTCGACCGCGATCCCGCCGATCTCCTCGACCATGTTCCGGCGCAAGAGCGCGCACGAGCCGCAGAAGAAGGTCGCGTTCCACAGATCGTTGCCGTCCTGCACGAGGCCGTAGAAGAGTTCGCCTTCGTTCGGCACCTTGCGGAAGGTGCCGAGATTGCGCTCGAACGGGTCGGCGTTGAAGAAGTGGTGCGGCGTCTGCAGCATCGACAGCAGCTTGTCGCGCAGGAACCAGCCGAGGCCGACCTGCAGGAACGAGCGGGTCGGGATGTGATCGCAGTCGAAGATCGCGATGTATTCGCCACTGGTGATCTTCAGCGCTTCGTTGATGTTGCCGGCCTTGGCGTGGCGGTTGTGCGTGCGGATCGTCCAGTTCACGCCGACTTCCTCGCAGAACGCCTTGAAGTCGGGGCGGCGGCCGTCGTCGAGCACGTGGATCGATAGTTTGTCCGCCGGATAGTCGAGCGCGAGCGCCGCGTAGATGGTCGGCTTCACCACCGACAACGGCTCGTTGTAGGTCGGAATGAACACGTCGACGCTCGGCCAGGTGCTGCGGTCGGCGGGCATCGGCAGCGGCTTGCGCTTGAGCGGCCACGCGGTCTGGAAGTAGCCGAGCATCAGCACGAGCGTCGAGTAGACCTCGGCGGCGACGAGCAGCAGGCCCCAGGCGGCATCGAGCGGATGCTCCCAGTAAGTGGTTTCGGTGAGGCGCCAGTACATGTAGCGGCCCGACGCGACCATCGACAGCATGATCATCACCATCGTCGCGTAGCGGCCCTGCATGCGCCGGAACAGCAGCGCGAGCACGAAGCAGCAGGTCGCGAAGGTGAGCTGCTCGTAGAAGCCGAGCGGCACCGTGAACACGAAGTACAGCATGTACAGCGCGATCAGCGTGACGAGCCCGGTGACGATGCGGCTGTTCCAGAAGCGCGCGTCGATGAAACGCCCGAAGCCCGACGACTCGCCGCCTTCGGGGTCGCGCGAAGAGGCCGGGGTGCTCATGCGACATTCCTTGGCGGGACGGCGATCGTGTCGAGTGTCGTCGCGAGCCATGCGCCGCATGCGCGGAAGTCGGCGGCGGCCTGGCTCAGCGGGTCGTAGTGAATCAGCGTGGTGTCGCAGGCGAGCGCTTCGCTGACGCCTTCGTCGAGATGGATCACGCCGGGGAACACCCGGCCGGCGAGCATCTGGCGCAGCACCTTGAGCACGTCTTTGGTCAGCTGGCGCGACTGGTCGATCTGGTTGAGCACGTAGCCGACTCCGCCGAACTCCGCGCGCGGCGCCGCGTAGGTTTCGATCAGCCGCTCCATCTGCGGGATCGCCGCATACGACGCGGCGTCGGCGAGCACGATGTTCAGCGCGAAGGTCGCGGCGGTGAGCGCGGTGCGCACGTAGGTCGACGAGCCCGGCGGCGTGTCGACGATCACGATGTCGGACGGATCGAGCCGCAGGTTCTGCAGCGCCTGCGCGAGCCATTGCGGATGCTGGTCGACATACGCCTCGAAGCGGCGGCGGTCGTCCTCGAGCACGGCGCCGTACGGCAGCACGGTCACGCCGTCGATGCCGTCGAACATCACCGTTTGCCACGGGTCGCCGGACAGCGTCGCGCGCGACAGGCCGTCGATGCTGTCGAGCGGCACGCCGAAATGCAGACGCAGCGCGTTTTGCGGATCGAGGTCGAGCGCGATCACGCGCCGGCCGCTGCTGGCCAGCACGGAAGCGAGATTGGCGGCGAGGGTGGTCTTGCCGACCCCACCTTTGGCGGACACTACGGCGATGACTTTCATGAGCGGCGCGGACCGTCGGTGAGCCACGACGCGAAGCCGCCGCGTGGGGCCGGTGCGGCGCCTTGCGCGGGGGTGCCGCGCAGGCGGTCGAACACCGTTTGCAGCGGTGCGGCTTCGTGAGTGGGCGCGGCCGCTTGCGGCGGCGCGGACGGGGTCTGCGCGGCGAACAGTTTGCCGAGGATGGATGAGGGCTGGGCCGGGGCGGGCTGGGTCGCGTAGGCCGGTTGCGGGGCGGGCGCCGGAGGAATCGGCGCGTGAGGCGTGCTCGTCATGCTGGGGTACGTGGGCGCGACGACGGCGCGGGACCAGGCGGGCGCTGCCGGTGTGGCGGCTGGGCCGGGCGGCACGGGTTGCGCGATCGGTGTCGGGAACGGGAATGCGGGTGCGACTGCGGGGCTCGCGGGCGGTATCGGTGCTGCAGGGTGTGCAGCGGGCGTGGCTCCGGCGGCCGGTGCGAACCAGTTCGGCGCGGTGGGCGTGGCTGGGGCAGCGGGGGCAGCGGGATGGAACGGTGCCGGTGCCAGTGTTGGCGTGGCGATCGGCGGGATCGGCGTTGCGTTGGTCGCCTGCGACGACGCGAAAGCCGGCACGGCCGGCGGGATCGGCGCGACGGCGGGCGTGGCGACGAACGCGGGAGTCGGGACCGGCGGGATCGGCGCGACGAATGGCGCGGGCGCGAAAGCCGCTGCCGCGGCGGGCGTGGCCACTGGCGGAATCGGTGTGCCGGTGGGCGCCGCGGTGAAAGCCGGCGCCGCGCTCCCAGCCGATGCGACCGACGCTTCCTGTGCCGCGGGCGCAGCCTGTGACGCCTCGTCGGCAGCCGCGCGGGCGGTCGCTTCGTCGAGTGTCTCGACCGTGCCGAAGCGCGACGCGCCGGTCGGTGTCGCCGGCTGGTCGGCGGCCGGCGGCACCGGCGGAATGTCGCGCCGATGCGAGCGCGTGAAGAGCGGCGCCTTCGCGCGCGTGACCGACGCGACGTCTTGCGGCGTCGCGTCCTTCTGCGGTGCGGCGGGCCGCACCGCGCTCACGGCGGGCTGCGGGCGTGCCTCGCCAGGCAGTCCGATTTTCGGAATTGCCGGTTGCGTCAGATCCAGCGTCTGGAGCAACGGCCAACGGGTGCGCGCGATGCGCGCATCGTTTTCGCGGCCGATCTCCTGGTACGCGTTGGCGTCGCCGCCAAATTGATCGAACAGTTTTTCGATGTCGCTCGATGAACTCATGATGCCGTCGTCTTGTACATGCCTTCTTGCCCCGGATTCGACTCACCGGGGTGCTATTTTTTGAACTGCCTTCCCTGATTTCACACGCGGCTCCACGAGCGCCGCGCGTTTGCTGCTTGTGCTGCCTGTTTGCTGCTTACTACTTACTGCCATGCTTACTGCCGTACTGCCTGACCGATGGTGCCGCCGGCCGCGCCGTTCGCATCGCGCCTGCGCTCTCCCGCTCGCAGGCGTGCACGGTGCGCGTGAGCGTCGCCGTTAATTCGTACGTTCGTTCGTCGATGTGTCGACCCGTCTGTTCAGGCGGGATGACGGCCGAGGCGGAATTCGAGCGCGCTGTCCTCGCCGAACGCGCTCGTCTGCGCGACCGACAAACCCTGCGCGCCCAATGCGCTCAACCAGGTCTGATAGACGCCTTCGAGAAACGCCGGCGTCCACGCGAGCGCTGCTTCGCCGAAGGCGGGCAACGGCGCGCAATAGTGCACGATGCGTAGCGACTCGGCTTCGTCCGTGAGTTCGACGTAACCCCAATCCATCGCGTGCCAGTAGTAATTCAACGCCTGCTGGAGCTCGACCGTCGACGCACAGGCGGGCAGCGGATGCGCGGCCGCGAAGCGGCTGCCCACGCGCCGCATCAACTGGCGCAGTTCGTCGCGCCCGATCTGTGCTTCGAACTCGCTTGCCAACGCGCTCAGCATGCCGCGCCACTGCGGCGAGATTTGGCGTTCCAGCAGGTAGTCGAGAATTGGGACCATGTTTTCCGGAAGTGGTGACCACCTGTGCCGCATAGGCGGCGTGGCCAGTAAGTATGGAGAAGGATGGCAAGGAATCGCGACGCATCTACGTCATTTCTACTGCATTGTCTAGTCTGCCCGCCACGCTTTGTAGGAAGTCTACTTAAGACACTAACTTTTAGCCACTTTCCATTCGTCAGCGGATGCATATAACAACGTGTAATTGACGACGGCCAATTACGTAATTTTTGCTGCATGGCTTGTATTGAAACGTTTTTGCGCTATGCATACTGCAAAAAGATTTCGCAGCTATAGGTGTATTAACGGACAAGCGCGCCGAACGTTTAACGTTTGCGTGTGCTGGAAAAATGGAATCGATGGCATGGCAACTGAAGCGGCGCGAGCGGCTCGCGGTGGCAAGCCTCTTGCATCTTCTTGCGCTGTGTGGGGTACGATCCGGGGCAGCATTTTTTTCCGGCTTTTTCCCGTTACGGCACAAAGCTTTCCGCGGCAAGCGGCGAATGCGACGCGGCATTCAAAACACTCGCAATGCGACTATGCGTCAATGCGACTATGCGTATTAATCGCGCGTATTGATTGGTGAATGCCGGCTCGACCGATTGAGCGGATGGCCGACGCGAGAGCGGGAGCGTTATTGGCTGGCCTCGTATGTCGGCCTCATTCGCCGTCGTATGGGCCGAATAAAAACAGTCTGCCCGGCGCGCGGCATCGGCGATACGGTTCGATTCAAACAGATTCGTCATGCTCAATCCACTCATTCTGTTACTGGTCACGGTTCTGTCGGGCGCGATGGCGATGGCCGTGCTCGGCTCGCTGTGGCGCGCGGCGATTCCGGGCGTCGGCTACTGGATCGCCGCGAATGCGCTCGCCATCGTCGCGCTGCTCGCGTTCGCGTTGCAGGGGCAGGCGCCGCGCTGGTTGAGCCTCGTCGCCGCCAACGAACTGCTCGCCGTCGCGTTGCTGCTGGTGCTCGAAGGCTGTCTGCGCTTCCTCGGCCATCGTGCGCGGCCGTGGCTCGCCTATGCGGGGCTCGTCGCGGTGCTGCTCGGCATCGTCTACTGGACCTTCGTCGCGCCGAACTTCAACGCGCGCGTCGCGCTCGTGTCCGCGTATCACGCGAGCCTCTATGCGGCGCTCGGCGTGCTGATGCTGCGCGGGCGGCCGGCCAGCCGGCCGCGCTACAGCTATTACTTTCTCGCGAGCGCCGCGCTGCTGCTGTGCGTCGGCCATACGGCGCGCGGCCTCATGTACGGCTTCGACCTGCTGGTGCAGACGAATCTGATGCAGGTGTCGCTGCCTAACACCGTGTTTCTCGCGCTCGGCGTGCTGGCGCTGCCGTTCCTGTCGATCGGCGTGGTGATGCTCGCGCACGATCGCCTCGCCGAGCGGCTCGAACGGCTTGCCAATGTCGACGACCTGACCGGCGCGCTGTCGCGGCGCGCGTTCCTCGAGATCGGCGGCGCGCTGCTGAACGCGTCGTTGCGCAGCAACGCGCCGGTGGCGATCGCGATCGTCGACATCGATTCGTTCAAGGCGGTCAACGATACCCACGGTCACGCGACCGGCGATCAGGTGCTCGCGCACTTCGCGGCGTTCGTCGCGCGCGAGGTGCGCGTCGGCGACGTGTTCGGGCGCCTCGGTGGCGAGGAGTTCGGCGTGCTGTGCCCGGCGACCACCGCCGCCGAGGCGGTGGTGCTGTTCGAGCGGCTGCGCGCGCGGCTCGCGACCGGCGCGCCGGCCGGGCTGCCGCGCGGGCTGCGCTACACGTTCAGCGTCGGCGTCGATCAACTGCGGCGCGGCGAATCGCTCGCGCAACTGATGGCGCGCGCCGACCGCGCGCTGTATGCGGCGAAGGCGGCGGGGCGCGACCGCGTGATGGCGGCGTAGCGCGGCTCGCACGGTAGCGCGGGTGATGCCGGCGGTGTGGCTGCCGCTGCCGGCGTAGAGGTTGGCTTGAGATTGGCTTGGAGGCGGCGGCTCGGGCAGCTCGGGCAGCGCTGGCCGTTCCGTCGAGGCGAAACACGATGCCAGGGTGATGGCAGAGAGCGAAACTCCGCTTCGTATCACCGTGGCCATAAATGTTTGGCGGGAATGTGCCGATAAGCACAGGCAGAGTGACCGGAACCCCAGCCTCCCAGCCCCCTAGCCCGATAGCGATGATGTCTGCCATTCCCACCCAGTCCCAGCCCGAATCGGGTGCGCGCGAGCGCTTTCACCAGCGCTCGCTCGAACACCAGCGGCCGCTTTCCACCGTGACGATGGCTTTTACCGTCGTCGCGTTTCTTTGCATGCTGGTCGCGCGCATGCTCGTCAACGGGCCCGCCGCGCCGCTCGGCTACCGGCTGCTGTGCGCGCTGGTGCTTGCGCTGCTGGTGCTGGCGATTCCTCGCGCGCGCTCGACGCTGAGCTTCGGCGCGATCGGCGTCGCGTACGTGCTGGTGCTGATCGGGGGGATCGCGCTGAATGCGGTCGGCGTCGCGCAGCCGTTGCTGTGGCTGCTGCCCGCGCTCGTCGTGATTCCGATCTGCGCGGCGCCGTTGTGGCTCACGCCCGCGCATTTCATCGCCGGCAGCGTGTTGTTCTACGCGGCGGCGCTCGCGCTGCTGCTCGGCAACTGGCCCGCGCACGAGGTCGACGCCGCCGTGTGGACATGGGTGATCGCGATCGGCGCGCCGACTTCGGCGGTGTTTCATTTCGGCTTCTACTATTTCCGCCGCAATCACTTTCTGCTGGAGAGCCGGCTGGCGCAGCTCGCCGCGACCGATCCGCTGACCGGCCTGCAAAATCGTCGCGCGTTCGTCAAGCACGCGGAGGAGCGCCTCGATACGCTGGCGCCCGGCGAGTACGTCAGCGCGATCTTTCTCGACCTCGACAACTTCAAGTCGCTGAATGATCGCTTCGGCCATACGGTCGGCGATCACGCGTTGTTCCAGGTC
This sequence comes from Paraburkholderia antibiotica, assembly GCF_012927125.1. Taxonomy (GTDB): domain Bacteria; phylum Pseudomonadota; class Gammaproteobacteria; order Burkholderiales; family Burkholderiaceae; genus Paraburkholderia; species Paraburkholderia antibiotica. Next base: position 97,869 of record NZ_JABBFZ010000002.1, on the reverse strand, counting down.
GGGCAGGTGCTGCTCGATGCCGTGTTGCCACGGCATAGCGTGAGCCGCATCGGCGGCGAGGAGTTCGCGGTGCTGCTCGATGTCGACCTCGACGGCGCGCTGCGGCTCGCGGAGCGGTTGCGCGCCGGCATTGCCGCGATCGAACGTCCGGACGGTCATCTGAGCGCGAGCTTCGGGGTCGCCGGCCATCGTCGCGGCGAAAGCTTCATGGTGCTGCTCGATCGCGCGGACGAGGCGTTGCTGCGCGCGAAGCACGCCGGTCGCAACCGCGTGTGCGCGGAGCGCGCGCCGGCGCCCGGCGCGCCGCTGTCGCCGCTCGACCACGTATTCGCGTTGCGCGACGCCGGCGTGGGGCGCAGCACCGCGCGCTATCGCTGGGACGATATGCAGCTGATTTCGCACTTCCAGCCGCTCTACAGCCTGTCGCATCAGAAGCAGGTCGGCTTCGAGGCGCTGCTGCGCGGCGAGCACGACGACGGCACGATGGTGCCGCCGATGGTGATGTTCGCGCCGTCGTCGAACGACGAAGGCGCGCTCGACCGCGCGAGTCACGCGGTGCATCTCGGCAATGCGCGTCATCTCCTGCCCGGCGATGCGTGGCTGTTCCTCAACATCCTGCCGTCCACCTTCATCGCCAAAGGCTACGCGGATCAACTGACCAAAGTCGTGCGCGCGGTGGGGCTCGAACCCGAGCGCGTGGTGCTGGAGATTCTCGAGTCGCACGGCGGCAGCGTCGACGACATGTCGCGCGCGGCCGAGCGTTATCGCCGGCATGGCTTCCTGATCGCCGTCGACGATTTCGGCGCGGGCCAGTCGAACCTCGACCGGCTGCTGCGGATTCGCCCGGACCTCGTGAAGCTCGACGGCGAGCTGATCCGCGCGACCACTCACGGCACCTGCCAGCCGATCCTGCCGAAGCTCGTGTCGCTGCTGCACCAGGCGGGGATGCTGGTGGTGGTCGAAGGCGTCGAAACGACCGAGGAGCTGATTCTCGCGGTCGAGTCGAATGTCGATTTCGCGCAGGGCTATCTGCTTGGCCGGCCCGCGCGCGAGATCGCGTCGCCCGAGTCGGCGCGCCGGCAGATCGACGAGGCGTTCGACGTCATCGCACAGGGCCGCGCGCGCCAGCACGCGCTGTTCGAATCCGAAGTGGAGCCGTACCGGCGCGAACTGCGCGGCGCGGCCGAAGCGCTGCGCGCCGGCGTGCCGGTGGACGAGGCGTTCGCGACGCTCGCGGGTTTCGGGCGCAGCATCAGCTGCTTCATTCTCGACGACACCGGCCGGCAGATCGGCCACGAGGTGCGCGGCCCGGCATGGTCGGAGGACGTGGCGTCGCTGCAGCCGGTCGCGAATCCGCGCGATGCGCGCTGGGACCATCGGCCGTATTTCCGCAACGCGGTGCTGCGCCCGGGCGACGCGATTGCCAGTAATCCTTATCTTTCGCTCGCGAGCGGACGGCCTTGCATCGCGGTGACACTCGCCGCGCAACTGGCGAGCGGGCGCTGCGTGATCGGCGTGGAGTTGGACTGGTCGGCGCAGGGGTTGCCGTGGCCGGCGAGTGAGTGAGGTGGGGCATCACCCAATCATGCTCGCGACAAAGTCCATCGTCGATTCCACCATCCGCGAGAAAAGACCACGATGACGCAGGAAGAAAAACACCACTATCAAAAGGATGATGAGGCACGTAACCAGCGTATCCGTCGAACTCCAGCCCTTGTCGGGTGACAGCAGCATGCTCACGATCCAGAACGACGTGAGCGCGCCGAATTCGGGACCCAGTACCCGGAAGTAGTCGTATTCCTCTTTCCACGGCACGTCTACCGGAGCCGGTTCTTTCACCACCAGGTTCAGCGCGACACCCAGTTCGTGAGGCAGCGCAATGAGTTGCGGGCCCTGGCCGAAATACGCCATCTTCGCGGCCAGCGCCTGAATCACCCAGCGCGCCACAGGAGCCTGCGGGCCGATAGCCGGATCGAGCGCGTGCGCTTGCAGCTTCAGGCCGGACTCGCGGATAGCGCCAAGGGTCGCATGCTGTGCCAACCCCTTGAGTCGGCTGTACCAGAAGTGTCGGATACGTTCAGCGGGCACCTGACCTGCCTTGAGCAGTAACGCCAGCGATTCGTCTACCCGGTCGGCATCGCCGGTAATCTGGCGCAGCAGCCACGCCTGATGCTTCAGGTCAGGCTTCCCGGACATGAGTTCACGTGACCCGAGCAGCAGTGCCACTGCCGCTTCGGAATCCTTATGCTCCGCGTCCGGCCCGCTTTTGTTCAGATGCCAGGCCATCATGAGACGATACTTCGGTGTCCTGTCCTGCTCATACCAGTAGCGCCGGGTCTCACTCTCGAACCACATGTCCGCGAAGCCAGGGGAACGGGTGTTATCGAGCCAGCGTACGACGGGTTTCCCCGGTAGCTCCAGCCTGCTCCATGCCTCCTGAACTTCACTGGACAGTGCCTCGTGGTCGCACTGTATAACGATCTCGAACGATTCCCCTTTCGCAGCCTGTGCGAGTCTCGCGGCCAGCGGTGCGAGTAGCGCATCCAGCAGGCGGGTCAGACGCGAGCCGTCGTCCGCCGCCACGATGTCTCCCAGCGCCATGACCCTGCCGGGATTCTCGGGCGGCGTGCCTTCGAGTGCCAGCATGCGCTCAGCCAGGTCCGGCTCAGGCGTGAGGATCACGCTGTCGAGCACCGCCATGCCTGAACGGCTTTGCTGCTGCCATCTTGTCATCTGGTGCCAGCGTTCCGAGTTATGTTCTGCGGCCTGCGTCGCCGGGATGTCATACGAAAACCAGTGCGCAGTACAACTCAGCATCAGCCAGCAGAAAAACGGCAATGCAACCGCGTAACGCAGGACCGTATCCCAGGGGATGGAGCCGTGTTTGGGCAGGTCGGGCACCACCATGACGAGCGCGCAACCTTCGACAATCACGTACAGCAGGAAGTAGAACCAGAGGGATAGCGGCTCATAGGCCGCGCGCTCGGACGGAAACTGCGGGTTCCAGCGAAAACTCATCCAGCCTCCTGTCAACCAACTGTCCATTCGTGCTGCGAAGCAAGCAGCCGGGGGTTGGGATGACAGGCGCACAGACAGAAATCATCCTCCAGCGCGGGTACCTTGCCATACCAGTCCTGTTCGAAGCGCTCACCGTTACGGCCAATCCTGCCGGTAGTGCCGCAGGTGGGGCAGGTCACAGGTGCGCCGATATAGCCCATCCTGCGTCCGTTGTAGCCGGTGCCGTCGATACCATCGGCCACGGTTCCGCGCGCGGTAGTGCGGTCGCCTTCGTAAATATGGGCGCGTGCTGCCATCTCAGGCTCCCACCCATTCCCAATCGGCCCGGTCGTCCGCATCCCTGATGGATGGCATTGGCTGGCCGCGTCGCAGCGTTACAAGGCTCGACAGGTCATGGCGGTATTCCGGGCGGAGGAAATCCGATCCCTCCTTGATACGGACCACCCAGCGCCCGCTACGTGGACAGGTCGAACCCGCCGCGCAGAACTGGCGGGTGTCCTCGATCGTGTCGAACGACCATTGCTTGACCGGCGTCGGCGCGGTAGCTTCCCACTCCCACTGCACCGGTCCGTTGAAATTGACGCCGTTTCCGTTCTCCATCGGCATCTTGACGTTCTCGGTAGTGGCTACGTCCCCGGCCTTGAACGGTTTGACCTGGAGGCTGCGGTAACGGATACCGTGAATCAGTGTCACCGCGCGATACAGGCCATCTTCCGCGAACGTTCCACCAGGTTTTACCGGCTGGAACGACATCGTGGCGCGTTGCATCGCTTCCCACTGCTCGCGCTCCTCTGGTGTCGAAGGATAGTCGCGGTCGAACGTGATGCGGGTGGGGTTCTTGTAGTCTGAATGGAAATCGACATAGAGCAGACTGGACCGGATTCCGGCGACTTCCATGCTCATGAAAGCACCCGTATATAAATCGTAGGTCCCAGCGGAGAATTTATCGATGTTGCGCGTCTTCATCTTCAGAACCACGGCACTGCGCGGCGCAAGATTGACCTCGCCATCGGGAAACTGGTCAGGATCGACTAGAGATTGACCGACCAGATCAAGGCCGAATTTTGCTCCCATGCCGCTCTTTGTATCACCTACACCCAAGCTATCCTTGCCCATTCTTGCGTCCCACCTATCGGGCGTCTTGAAACTGATTGGGTAGTCTCCGCTATTCGTGAATCCGACGGACACCAGAAATCCATCCTTGGCACGATCAATCGATACCAATGAAACATCGAGCTTCACGATTTTCCGCCCATCCTGAACCCCTGCATATTTCAGCCGGTTCATCAAATCACTTATCTTGATCGCAACCGGACGGCTGAAATCCGTCATATAACTGCTCCGCATCTCTCCCCCGCACTTCGCGACATAAAGATCGGGAAGCGTCACGTCGCTTTTTGGGTCTTTCGGAGAGCAGAGCAGTTCGGCCATCTGTCTGGCGAATTCCAGATTTTCACCGCTCAACTTCATCTCATAGATTCCAACTCCGCTGATATTCCTGTCTCCGTCAGAATCACCAATCTGGACTCGAAGCACATCCCCCGAAACGGATACTTCGTTGTTTCCATATTTGTTGATGCTGCCATCCGCTGCTCCATTTGTGGTGTAGCTAAATTGCATTGCCTGATTCTCCGAGTTCACTGTCTCAGCATGTACGTTGCTTCCAAGAACAAAGAAGGCGATGGCCGCACTCCCGAAACGCCTGATCCATGGCTTACGATTCATAACCAACCCTCCACAATTTGTTCGTCGCTAGTGAGAACTGCCGCCGTACATACTCCAGGTAATACGGTTTGATAGCCGCTGTCACCCGGCCGTTCTGTAATGCCGCATTAGCACCGTCACCCATCACATTGGCGCCAACCATAGTTGCATCGGTTTGCGAATGACCTTGCCATACCATCGCGCCCGCCTTTGTATCGATCAGAGAAAAATCGATCTGTTCGTTCTTGATATACGACTCATGAAGCCAGCCACCCTGGTCGTAATATTCGTCTGGGAAATTGAAATAATGGCCGCATTCGTGCGCTTCCACATTTGCATCCGGGTAATCAAACATTCGCCTTTTCACTTTATATTTGTGCTTCTCCCCCCAGGACCCCGTATCGGCCCGAAGCACAAGCGGAAACAGCTTGAGAGTGACATGGGGTTTGAAGCCGGCGATAGGTATGCCTTTGGGAGACACGCGAAGATCAACCCTGAAATTGACCTTCACCCGGCATCCGCATGCCGCGCCTTTGGAACAGCTGTCCAGGATCAGCTTGTAACCGCCCTGATTCAGCACCGCCTCGATACGGCTGATTAACGCCTTAACATCAAATTCAGGTCCAACCGCATCGCGGTAGTCCATCCTTACCCCGTTGACTATGGAACCGGGTGCCATCGTCGAATGAGTGGAATACTCGTATGGGATCGTTGCTTCGTCGGTAGACACCGATGTATCACGCGCGCCTTTCAGATCGACGGGATACAGGTCCATTGGAATTATCATCGCGCGAACTGTACAGGTAATTGCCTTGTCCTTTTCGCTGTATGCAAATTCGAAATATGAATCTCGCGAACCGCCGCCCCTGTATTGCGTCTTGCCGTCATCACTCATCCACGGCGTTCGATTATTCAGCATGCCCCAATACGACTTGGCTTCGATATGCTGCTTCACCTCGGACTTGAGATCCGATATTTTCCAGTCGCAGGGAACGGCGTTGACCAGCTTGATAGGATCAGGCGCAACGACAGCCTGCTGATCTTCAGGTCTATTCAGTGTGACCTTGGCTTTGGGCACTTCTGAATCTACATTTGACGGCTTCCCGTCAAACGGTGAATGAGCAGACGAGCCTGGTGGTAGAGCATCGGCGGATTTACGCGAGAAAAGGTCGCTGAACGGTGACGGCGCCACAGCCCCTACAGGCGACGGTGCCGGCGACATCGCACCCGAGTTACCCAGCGACTCCCCCTGCGACGGATTCGGTTCGGGCGCTGGTGCAGACGAAGGCACGAAAGCCGGATTGGTCCGCCACACTTCACACGCTGTCGTGTACGGCACGAAGGCAGGAGCGAACGCCGCGCCGGCGAGATTCATCTGCGCAGGCCCGGTCCCCTTTACGCCAGCCGTGCGGTACAGCACGCCGCCGCGTGAACCGATCTCGACACCGCCGCCGTTGATCTTCACGTAGGAGCCGTCCACGTTCAGGATGATTTCCTTCGCAGCCTTGACATGAACGACACCGTTGACCGATTCGATGGACACATCTTCCTGTGCGGCGAGTTGCATCCGTCCACGCTGGGCCTGCGCAACGAAGTCACCCGCTGACGTAATGAGGCTCATGCCTTTCTGAGCGAACATCGACAGCACGTCTCCCGCTGCTGCGGTAATGCGCCTGAGCGTACTGAAATGCACACCTTTCTTCGCGGTGCCGATGATTGAGCCGTCGGCTGCAAGATGTACGCCGTCGCCGGATGCGACGCCCACTGGCCCCGGCCCTGTGACCAGAACGCCTGGCTTCTTCAGTTCCTTCAGCCCGTCATGAATTGCCTGCTGCGCGTCCAGATCGGCGGGGGATGCTTTTGACGCCGCGGCAGAATCTGCGAGCGATCTGGCCAACACCTGATGATCCGTGAATTGCGCGTCCGTCTCGTTCATGGCGAGCATCCTGCCGCTGCTACCCGTCTGGTTATAGGCCGTCAGCATCGCACCGGCACCACCACGGGCGACCGCGTGACCCGAAGTCCTCAGTTCCGCGCCCGCGCCACGCTCTTTCAGTTCACGGTCCGGGATGAAGCCGAGGTTAAGCTGCGAGCGCCCCGAATGCTCGGTGCTCAGTTCGATGCCTTCCTGATTGTCCCAGTCATCCATCCACAGCTTGTTACCGGACTGCGTGCGGATTTCGTTGCGCGACATGCGCCGCCGTGACGAATTGATGAGGTCGGGGCGCTGACTGTTCGGAACGAAGCCTACGAGGATTGGTTTGTTCGGATTGCCTTCGCGGAAGCCAACGAGCGCTTCATCACCGTCCAGCGCCGGCATGTGCATGCCTGTGTTGTTCTTCCCTGAGAAGGGCTTCGCCAGCCGTAACGGGACACTCTCCGCGCCTTTGGGCCAGTTGCCGAAGTCGCAATGGAAGCGCGCAACGTATTCACCCCGCGCCGTGATATAGGCAAATTTGTATTTGTCAGGAGAGCAGATCGTTGCGCCGAGTGTGCCGTGTATCCGGGGCCACCGGCTTTCATCGATAGCCATGCGATAGGGGCGTTCGGCTGGAATGGCCGTGAAGCGGTTCATGTAGCTCGCGTCGCGCGCGCCGCTATGCACGACCTTTGTCACGAACATGCCCCGTTGCGTGTCCTCAAGCTGCCGGTCCGAACGCACGACGCGCCCCGGCCTGAGTTCAAGAACGGTCGACTTGACCTTGTAGCGGACCTGCTGCGCCTGCGCGGCCTCGAGCCGCAGCTGTGCCTCTCGCTTCGCGCCCTCGGCGTCTTCATGATGCGTGCCCCACACGTAGGGCTTGCCGATCATGGTCGGGTCGTCGTACGCCGGGTCGCTTTCGTCACGAAGAACCTCCCAGGCGTTGTCGGGGTTGTAGTCCGCGACGACAAACGATTCCGGCACGGTGCAGGTACGCACCCTGAACGAAAAGATGGATTCCTCGAACGTCGAAAGCCCGGCCGTGGGGCGGTCAGGCACGGTGACATAGGGCCGTTCGTAGCCGTCGATATCGTCGGCAATGACCAGCACTTCGCCAAACTCGCCGGTCGTCGTGAAACAGAACAGGCCGGCCTGTTCCATTTCCAGTTTGATATAGGCCCAGTCGCCCATGTTGTACTGGAAGCGGAAGTCGTGTTTCGGATGCTCGCGCCGCAGTCGGAGTTCGACCTGCATCCAGAAGCGGATGTCGTGACGTTCAAGGATTGTCTTGATGATTTCCCACGATGCCATCTGCTGGTACGTGACGCAGTTGCTCGGACCGTCGAGCATGGCGAGTCGCTGGCGGACGACCACGCGATAAATACAGCCGTCGCGCGATTCGGAGACCAGATCGAAGCGCGACACGAAGCCGTGAAACTGGCGTAATTCGCGTCCATCCTCGGGCTGGATCGAGAACTCGACAAACTGCCCGAGCACCTGCTTTCTGCCGACCGGCTCCCGCGTCGAAATCATGGTCTTGATGCGGTACGGTTCGCAGATTTCCTCATGCACTTCCCACGATATGACCGACACGTCGGGCGCGGGTTTCGGCTTGCCAGTCGCCCCGTCAACGCGCTGCTGCTTGCGCGACATGAGCTTCAGATGTGCCGATTGTCGTCCCGTCAGATACCTGCTTATGCGGTCGGATTCCGCCATGTTCACCTGCCTGATTGTTTTTTTGATTCGCAACGTACGGGCCGGTGAAAACAGGAGTATTTTTTGGCCTGTCTTTTGCCCAATTGAATCTCCTGAACCATCGTCAGTCACTGCATTACAGTGCGAACAGATTCATGTCCCGATCCTTCTGCGATCTGCGGGCAAAAACAACGACGCCAGTCTGAAAATTGGTTTCCGATCATGCATGTCAGATAGATTTTTCAATCCTTGACTTTCGGCAGATTGCTCCCATGAAGAATGGTTCTTGTGGGCGGTGCGCGCGCGGAGGCTGTCGATTCACTGCCGTCGCTCGCGAGGTGGCAGCAAATCGACCGCCAGCATCATGGTCCCGTTATTCACGCCAACGCAACGCAACGCAGCGCAGACCGCGCTTCGCCCGAAGCCGCGGACTTCTCGCGAAGTCCGCCTGCGCAATCAGGCGGGCGCCGCGCTCGACTCCGCTTGCCGCCACAGATCGTCGGCCGCCCGGATCGCCAACAGGTAACCGTTCGCGCCGGCCCCACAGATCACGGCGGTGGCCGCCACCGAGATGGTCGAGTGACGGTATTCCTCGGAGCGTCGGTGGATGTTGGTGATATGCACTTCCACCACCGGCCGGCGGATCAGCTTGACCGCGTCGAGCACCGGAATCCGTCCGAACGAAAAACCGGCCGGGTTGATGATCAGCGCGGCGTCCTGCAGACACGCTTCCTGAATCCAGTCGACCAGCGTGCTTTCGCTGTTGGTCTGCCGGAACACGCAGTCGAATTCGAGCGTATCGGCGAGCGCGGTGCAGTTCTGCTCGATGTCCTTCAGCGTGGTGCTGCCGTACAGATGCGGCTCCCTGATGCCGAGCATGTTCAGGTTGGAGCCGTTGAGGATGAAGAGTTTGCGTGTCATGGTGTCAATGTGTGGTGCTGTGTTCGAGGGCGGTGCCTTGGGTTTCCCGCGACACCGCGATCATGAGGAAGGAGAGCAGGTTCAGCGAGCCGCAGACCAGCACGATGGCCCACGGCGAACCGTGAAAGGCGTTGAGCAGCGCGACGGCGACGATCGGCATCGGCCCACCGGTGAGCAGGTTGGCGCCGGAGTACGACAGCGCGGAACCGGTGTAGCGCGCCTCGGTGGGAAAGGACTCGGCGAACCACACCGGCTGGATGCCGCTCTGGAACTGCGTGAAGCCGAGGAAGGCGCCCATCACGGCCATCGTCATGCCGATCGAGCCGTGATTGAGGATCGGAAAGTAGATGAGGCAGCAGACCAGCGTGCAGAACGAGCCGATCAGCAGCGCGCGTTTGCGGCCGATCCGGTCGCTCAGATAACCGCCCGCCAGCGCGCCGACGATCGCGCAGACATTGGCGACCATCAGCAGCATGAAGCCGGTCTGTTTCGGCACGCCGAGATTTTTGGTCAGATAGCTGAGCGAGAACACCACGATCAGATAGAACAGCGCGGCCGGACCGCAGAAGAACAGCGTCAGCCGCAGCGCGGTGCGCCAGTGGAAGCGGAACACGAGGCCGAGCGGATTGGCGGCGCGCTCGCGCTCGCCGCTCTTCTTGAGCGCCTCGAACGCCGGCGTCTCGCTGACCTTCATGCGGATATAGACGCCTAGCAACAGCAGCACGAAGCTCGCGAGGAATGGAATGCGCCAGCCCCAGGATTCGAAGTCTTCGAGCGATAGCAGACCTGCCAGCACGAACAGCGCGAGATTGGCGAGGATCTGGCTGAGCGGCGAACAGATGCCGAGCAGGCCCGAATACAGCCCGCGTCGTTGCGCGGACGCATGTTCGACCGCCATCAGTTGCGCGCCCGTCGATTCGCCGCCGAGCGCGAAGCCCTGGATGATGCGCAGCGCGACCAGTAAGGTCGGCGCGAGGATGCCGACCTGATGGTAAGTGGGCAGCAGCCCCATCAGGAACGACGACGCGCCCATCACCGAGACCGTGACCAGCATCAGGTTGCGGCGTCCCCAGCGGTCGCCGAGCACGCCGCAGATCACCGCGCCGAGCGGCCGCGCGGCGAGGCCCGCCCAGAAGCTCGCGAGCGAGGCGAGCAGCGACGCGGTCGGGTCGAGCGACGGAAAAAACAGCCGTGGAAAAAGCGTGGCCGCGACCGCGCCGTACAGCGCGAAGTCGAACCACTCCAGCGCGGTGCCGACGGTGGCGCCGGCCACCGCGCGACGCGCCATCTGATGTGTCTGTGCGGATCGTGCGCCCGCTGCAATGTCTGAGTCAGCAAGAACTGACATGGTGTCTCCTCGATGTTCGATGGGGTGAAACGCTCGTGTCACGGCCGTGAACAAGTGCTATTGTTTGCGCTGCTCAAGCGGTGCGTTCCGCACCGGAACTGCATTTCACATCATGAAGATCGCGCGACATGTCGCTTAAGAACGGCCTGCGAATTCTCGACTTCCTCGCGTCGCAAGGCGAAGGCGCGGGCCTCGTGGCCATCGCCGATGCGCTGTCGCTGCCGCGCAGCACCTGCCACCGCCTGCTCGCCGATCTCGTCGACGGTGGGTACGTCCGGCAACTGGTCGACCACAGCCGCTACATCCTGACGATGCGGATGACCTCGAACGGGCTGGAGTTTCTGAGCCTGACCGGCATCGCGGATATTGCCCAGCCGATCATCGAACGCGTCGCCGCGCAGACCGGCGAACTCGCGCGGCTGTCGCTGGTGGACGGCGAAGCGATCATCTGGGTGGGAAAGGCGGACGGACAGCGCACCGGCTTTCGTTACGATCCCGACATGGGGCAGGCGGCGCGGCTGTCCTGCACGTCGACCGGACACGCGTGGCTGATGACGATGACCGACGAACAGGCGATCGCGCTGGTGCTAAAGCAGGGCTTCGGGCAGCCGAACGAGTTCGGCCCCAACGCGCCGACGACGCTCAAGGCGCTGCTCGGTTTCCTGCACGCCGCGCGCGTGCGGGGCTATGCGATGATCGACGAGGTGTTCGCGCCGCGCATGTCGGCGGTGGCGACGCCGGTGGTGAGCGGCTCGCGCTGCGTCGGCGTGATCAGTCTGGCCGGTCCGCGGGTACGGCTGACGGCCGAGAAGATTCACGAGTACTCGGTGCTGTTGCGCGAGGCGGCCAACGAACTGGCGCAGTTGAGCAACATGGCGGGATTTCCGAGCCGGCCGCCGCTGGGTAAGGGGTGAATGGGGTGAGCGGGCGGCCGGTGTACATTCGATGTTGAAGCTTGAAAGTCTGGTGTTGACGAAGTCGATTGAGCTCGCCCATTCCACCCGACGGTAAGGGCTGCGAATAAAAAGATCTATGGAGACGCGGGAAAACAGGATGCAACAATTAATCAACGAAGAGGCGTTGGTGAGCGCCTACGCAACCTATCTCAACCAGGCGGATTTCGCTTCCGCGATGTCGTGGTGTCGTGCGTTGCGACTGGCCGGCCGGGCCGACGAAGCGCAGGATATTTGCCTCCGGTGGACCGATAAGGTGGACGGCGCCTTCGAATGCGCGCAACTCGGCATCGACATGAATTACCTCGGCATGTTCGCGCAGAGCGAAGCGCAGTTGAGCGCGGCTGCCGAATCCTTTCCGTATGGGACGAACCGGCATCTGCTGATGTCGGAGCTGGCCATTGCCAAATACCGGCTCGGCAAATATCACGAAGCTCACGAGATTTTCAGGTCGCTCAGGGATAGAGGCGAGAGCGAAAATCTGGTGCGGCTGCTGTATCCGGTCAGTAGCGACGAGGTTCTGCAGCATCTCCAGCGCAAGCTGCTGGCGTTGTCCGACCCGGTAGCGGGCAGACGCGTCGGCATTCTGCAGGAGGGCGGCATCGGCGATCTGATCATGTATTCGCGCTACGTGGAGCGGCTGCTCGAGGAGGGCGCGAGTTCGGTCTGCATTCAGGTGCCGGCGTCGCTGCATGGCTGCATCAGAACGGACCCGCGCGTCACGGTGGTAGACCGGCTGGATGCCGAAATTCTCGAATGCGACGACATCACGACGATGTTCAGTCTGTTCGCGCGTTACCAGATCAGCCCGTATTTCCCGAATACGAAATCGTCGATGATTGCGGTGCCGGCATGCCATGTCCTTCCTGCTTCGCTGACCACACTGATGGACGATCAGGCTCCGAAGCGCAAAGTTGGATTGATCTGGCGAAGTGCTTCGGGCGTGCGTCAGGAGCCGTATCGATCGCTTGATCTGGGCGAGCTGGTACCGTTACTCGAGAACCCGTCGTGCCGCTTCTTTTCGTTGCAGGTCGACGGTTTGAGCGAAGCCGAGAAGGCGTTGTTTGCCGAGCACGACATCGTCGATCTGAGTCCCTACCTCGATACGTTTGCGGACACCGCGGCAGTTATCCAGAAGCTCGATCTGCTGATATCGGTCGACACCGGCCCCGCGCATCTCGCCGCCACGCTGGATTGCCCGATCTGGCTGTTGCTGTCGCAGGCCTGCGATAGCCGTTGGTACGACTCGCAGCGCTTTACGCCCTGGTACACGTCGATGCGTCTGTTTCGCCAGCGTCGTCTCGGTGACTGGAGCGCGCCGCTGCACGACGCGAAAGAGGCGTTGGCGCGGCCGGTTATCGATTGATCGACGATGGGTGTTGGCTGCGGTGAGTGCCATTAGCCCGGAGTTCGGGGGCGCCAGACATCCCGCGTAGCGTGTAGCCCGGCTCATCGATCTCCGATGAGTGCTACCTTGCGCGCGACGTCTGGTGAATCTTCCTGTCGATCACTCAGGCGATCCTTACCGACCCCAACACGATTTTGCGCAATCAGATCGCTAACCAGACGATCGCTCAGACCATCGTTATCCTTATATCGACCAAGCCCGGTTCACCGCTTTCGGGCGGCCCGCTGCCAACGGGCACTCAACCCCCTGCGCCACAATTCGGCGGTGGCACAACCGACATCGCATTTCTCCTCGGTCAGGCCGCGCCGCTACCCGGCGGTCCAGCGAGTAACGCCAATGCTACCCAGATGGATGCGGTTTTCTGGATCGAGACCGTTATCTACGATGTGGAGGTGCCGCCTCTTCCGGCGGGCACTCCTCCTGTCGTTCTGGATCCAGTACAGAAAGGAGCGGTCCCGCTGGTGCCGCAATTCGTCGCCGACATTCCGTTTGACCCTGGCAAGAGCTTTCCCGGCGGCAAGGTCAAGGTCGCGACCACGCAAATCCAGTACTCCCAAAAGGTCATGCTCGACTTCAGGGGGCTCAGTTGGCCTCATGTCTCCGTGGCGTCACTCGTTCCTTCGAGCCCGATACCCATCCCCAACCATCTGCTGCCCCTGAAGTAGGCGGACGCTGACATATAGGGCTGCTGTATAGGGCAAGGGCCGCTTCTTCCCGGAAGCGGCCCTTGCTCTGGCAGGATCGGTGAGCAGGCGTTCGACTGTGGCCGTCAGCTATATCGCCCATCTTCCCGTAGCAATCCACCGCGAAAAGCCTTTCAATAACCGCCTTTCACCGGCGCGGCCAGCGGCGCGATGTTCTTGTACGACGCCGCCAGATCCGCCGCCGCGCGGCTCAGCAAACCGGTATCCGTACCCACCGCGACGAAGCTCGCGCCCGCGGCCAGATACGCGTTGGCCAGCGCCGGGTCCGGCGCGAGCACGCCCGCCGCCTTGCCCGCGCCGCGTACCGTATCGATGCCGCGACAAATCGCGTCGCGCACGCGCGCATCGCCCGGCTTGCCGAGCAGGCCCATCGACGCGCTCAGATCCGACGGCCCGAAAAACACCGCATCGACGCCGTCCACCCGCGCAATCTCCGCGAGATTGTCGAGGCTTTGCACGGTCTCCGCCTGCACGATCACGCACAGCTCGTCGGCGGCGCGGTTCAGATAGTCGGGCACGCGATTCCAGCGCGACGCACGCGCGAGCGCGCTGCCGACGCCGCGAATGCCCTGCGGCGGATAGCGGGTCGCCGCGACGGCGTCTGCGGCCTGCGCGGCCGTGTCGATCATCGGCAGCAGCAGCGTTTGCGCGCCGATGTCGAGCAACTGCTTGATCAGCGCGGCGTCGCTCTTCACCGGCCGCACGACCGGATGCGAGGCATACGCGGCCACCGCCTGCAATTGCGCCAGCGTGCTGCGCACGTCGTTGGGTGCGTGCTCGTTGTCGATCAGCAGCCAGTCGAAGCCGGCGGTCGCGAGCAGCTCGGTCACGTAGGCGTCGGCGAGCGCGGCCCACAGGCCGAATTGCGGCTTGCCTTCGGCGAGCGCGCGTTTGAACGGGTTAGTCGGCAGAGTCATGTCGAGTCACTCAGATGAAATTCAAACCGATGCCGCCGAGCGGACCATAGTCGACGTGGAACGTGTCGCCGGCGCGCGCCGGAATCGGCGCGGTGAACGAGCCGCTCAGGATCACGTCGTTCGCGTTCAACATTTCGTCGTACGGAGCAATCTTGTTCGCGAGCCAGGCCACGCCGGTGGCGGGGTGATTCAGCACCGCCGCGGCCAGCCCGCTTTCCTCGACCGCGCCGTTCTTGTACAGCAGCGCGCCGACCCAGCGCAGGTCGACATCGAGCGGACGAACCGGCCGGCCGCCGAGCACGACGCCTGCGTTCGCGGCGAAGTCGGAGATCGTGTCGTAGACCTTGCGCGGCGCGCGTGTCTCGCGGTCGAACTGCTCGATGCGCGCGTCGATGATCTCCACCGCCGGCGTCACGTAGGCGGTCGCGTCGAGCACGTCGAACAGCGTGACGCCGGGGCCTTTCAGCGGTTTGCCGAGCACGAACGCGAGCTCCACTTCGACGCGCGGCGCGATGAAGCGATCCGTGCGGATGTCCTGACCGTTGTCGATGAACATGCTGTCGAGCAGCGGCGCGTAGTCCGGTTCGTCGATCTGCGACGAGCGCTGCATCGCGCGCGAGGTCAGGCCGATCTTTCTGCCCTTGATCACATGTCCTTCGGCGAGCTTCAGCTTGACCCACTCGCGTTGAATCGCGTAACCGTCCTGCACGGTCATCTGCGGATATTGCGCGGAGAAATGGCGCAGTTGCGTGCGGGTCTTTTCCGCATGGTCGAGTTGCGCCGCGAGGTCGCGGATGATTTGTTCGTCTAGCATGATGAGTGCTCAGCCCTTTAGCCGTGCGTGCAGGTTGTTGTGCTTCCAGGTGCCGGCTTCGCTGAACTCGTTGATTTCGAGCGATAACGCCAGACCCTGCCGTTCGAACTCCGCCGCGAAGCGCTGCCTGATCAACGCGAACAGCGCGTCGCCGGTCGCTTTCTTCACGGCCTCGGAGCGGCCCGCGCCGATCTTCAGATTCGCATGCAGGAACGCGGCGTCGGGGCGGCCGTCGGCGATGCAGTATTCGTCGCAGCGCAGCGCGCGCACGCGAATGCCGCCGAGCGGATAGACGCGCTCGCCGTTCTCGCGCTGCGCGTCGAGACAGCGCGCGAGGTCGTTGCACAGTTCGCCGACGCGCTGCGCGTCGGCGAGATTGGCACTGTATTCGAGTGTCAGATGGGGCATGTCGAGGTCCTCGCGAATATCAGACGGGTAGCGGCGCGACCGGAAAGATCGCGTTGATCTGGCCGGTGCCCGAGCTGCCGAAATAAGGCGTGACGACTTCGACCTTGCCGTCGTAACGATCCCAGCCGAGCGCGCCGAGCAGCATCGCGGTATCGTGCATGCCGCCTTCGCCCCAGCATTTCTCGTTGTAGAGCGGCAGCATTTCGCAGAAGGTCTTCCAGTCGCCGGTTTCCCACATGCGCACGACGCTGCGGTCCATCTGTTCGAGGAACGGACTCCACACCTTGTGCATGAACTGATCGGCGGTGCCGTTATCGGCGAAGTGATGCGATAGCGAGCCGCTCGCGAGAATCGCGACCGTGCCGTCGTAGCGTTCTTCGATCGCCTTGCGCACCGCGAGGCCGAAGCGCGCGCTGGTGTCGAGGTCGTGCCACATGCACCAGCCGGACACCGACACCGCCTTGAAATGCTGGTCGCCGTTCATGTAGCGCATCGGGACCAGCGTGCCGTATTCGAGTTCGAGCGTGGTCTTGCTGTGCGCGCGGCTTTTCACGCCCATTTCGTTGGCGACCTCAGCGATCAGCTCGCCGAGCCCGACATTGCCGGGGTACGCGTACGGCATGTTCTTGATGAAATGCGGCAGCTCGTTGCTCGTGTACACGCCTTCGAATTTCGGTGCGCAATTGATGTGGTATTCGCTGTTTACGAGCCAGTGCACGTCGAACACGACGATCGTATCGACGCCGAGTTCGCGACAGCGCCGGCCGATTTCATGGTGACCGTCGATAGCCGCTTGACGGCAACCCTTGTGCGGACCGTCGAGTTCCGACAGATACATCGACGGCACGTGAGTGATTTTTGCAGCCAACGCGAGCTTGCCCATCGCGGTCTCCTTTGTGGACCAGAGTTAGCGCCTGAGTGCTGACTCCGATCCGATGCTACAGCGTTTCAATCCAATACCGCGCTTAAACGCCCCAACGCGGAATATGATGCGAGCCGAGCGACACGCAGACGTTCTTCGGTTCGAGAAACACTTCGTAGCTCCACGTACCGCCTTCACGGCCGACGCCGGATGCCTTCGTGCCGCCGAACGGCTGGCGCAGATCGCGCACGTTCTGGCTGTTGACGAAGCACATGCCGGCCTGGACGGCGGCGGCCACGCGCAGCGCACGGCCGGTGCTTTCGGTCCAGATGTAGCTCGACAGGCCATACGAAATGTCGTTCGCGAGGCGGATCGCTTCGGCTTCATCGTCGAACGGAATCAGGCATGCGACCGGCCCGAAGATTTCTTCCTGGGCGATGCGCATGCGGTTGTCGACGTCGACGAACACGGTCGGCGCGACGAAATTGCCTTTGCGCAACGCGTCGGGCAGATCCGGCGTGTCGAGGCCGCCGCACGCGAGCGTCGCGCCTTCCTTCGGGCCGAGCTCGATATAGCTGCGCACTTTGGCCAGATGCCCCTGGCTGATCATCGGCCCGACGATCGTGCCGTCCGCGAGCGGATCGCCGACCGTCAGACGCTTCGCGCGTTCGATGAAGCGCTCGGCGAACCGCGTATAGATGGAACTCTGCACGAGGATGCGCGAGCCGGCGGTGCAGCGCTCGCCATTGTTCGAGAAGATCATGAACACGGCGGCGTCGAGCGCGCGTTCGAAGTCGGCGTCGTCGAAGATCACGAACGGCGACTTGCCGCCCAGTTCCATCGAGAACTTCTTCAGGCCGGCGGTCTGCACGATCCGGTTGCCGGTCGCGGTCGAGCCGGTGAACGACACCGCGTGCACGTCGCGGTGCGCGACGAGCGGCTCGCCCGTTTCCTTGCCATAGCCGTGCACGACGTTCAGCACGCCGGCCGGAATGCCGGCTTCGAGCGCGAGCTTGCCGAGCATCGACGCGCTCAGCGGCGACAGCTCGCTCATCTTCAGCACCGCGGTGTTGCCGAATGCGAGGCAGGGCGCGACCTTCCACGTCGCCGTCATGAACGGCACGTTCCACGGCGAGATCAGCGCGCACACGCCGACCGGATGAAACAGCGTGTAGTTCAGATGCGAATCGGTCGGATACGTGTGACCGTCGACGCGCGTGCACATCTCGGCGAAATAGCTGAAGTTGTCGGCCGCGCGCGGCACCAGCTGCTTGCGCGTCTGCGAGATCGTCTGGCCGGTGTCCTTCGTTTCGATCTCCGAAATTTCAGGCACGTGCTTCGTGATCAGCTCGCCGAGCTTGCGGATCAGCTTCGCGCGCTCGGCGGCGGGTTTCGCGGCCCACGCGGGGAACGCGTCTTTCGCCGCGCGCACCGCGTCGTCGACTTCCTGCGCGCCACCGCGCGCGACTTCGGCGAGTACTTCCTGGGTGGCCGGGTTGACGGTTTCGAAGTAGTCGTTCGAGGCGCGTGCCTCGCCGTTGATCAGATGGTCGATCGGCATGCTCTGGTCCTTTCGCTATTCGCTGAATTGGGCTGTTTATCGGGCTATCAGGCTCTGGGGCTATCAGGCTCTGAGGCCATCAGGCGCGACCGAAGTCCGCGTCCGAGACAATCGTGTTGACGAGACGGCCGAGACCGTCGATTTCGCAGACGACTTCGTCGCCCGCATTGACGTTGACGATGCCTTCGGGCGTGCCGGTCAGGATCACATCGCCGGGCGCGAGCGTCATGAAGCCGCTCAGGTATTCGATCAGCGCCGGGATGTCGGTGACGAGGTCGCGCGTATTGCCGCATTGCTGGCGCGTGCCGTTGACGAAGGTGCGCAATTCGAGCTGCGTGACGTCGGCGATGTCGGCCGCGTCGACGAACCAGGGGCCGAGCACCGTGCCGCCGTCGCGATTCTTCACCCGCAGGTTCGGGCGATAGTAGTTTTCGAGGTAGTCGCGAATCGCGTAGTCGTTCGCGATCATGTAGCCGGCCACGTGCTGCATCGCAGCTTCGCGCGAAACGTTCTGCGCGGTGCGGCCGATCACGACCGCCAGCTCGCACTCGTAGTGCATGAAGGTGACGTCGGCGGGGCGGCGCGTGAAGCCACGATGACCGAGCACCGTGCCCGGTCCCTTCATGAAGACGAGCGGCTCCTCCTGCTTGCCGAACTGCAATTCCTTCGCGTGTTCCGCGTAGTTGAGGCCGAGCGCGAAGATGGTGCCGACTTCGATCGGCGCGAGCCATACCACTTCGTCCTCGCGACGCACGCGGCCGTCGGCGAGACGCACGCCGTGTTCGTGCGGCGTCGCTTCGTGGATCGCCCCTGCATAGGCAACGCGGCCGCGCATCATGACTGTTCTCCATCAGGTTGTTGCGCACCGACGAACGAGACGATCAACGGCGGCAGATTGCCGATCGACAGCGTGGCGGTGTCGCCCACGTGCGCGACCGGCGAGCCGTGCCGCACGCCGAGCGTGAGCACGTCGCCGGCATTGAGCGTCATGAAATCGGTGACGTCGGCGAGCAGCTGCGCGACGTTGCGCACCGACGACGCGGTGCTGGCCGTGAACGGCGCCGCGCCGTTCAACGACACGTTGATCCCCAACTGATCCGGCTCGGCGACGTGGCGCGCGGCGACGAGCGCCGGGCCGATCACGCAGAAGCCGTCGCGCGCGCGCAGCCGCACGTTCGGCCGATACACGTTGCTGTGCGGCACGCTCAGATCGCCGACCAGCGTATAGCCGGCGATATGGTCCGCCGCCTGCTCGACACTGATTCGCGTCGCAGTGCGACCGATCACGATGCCAAGCGACGCGCCGACTTCGACGCCCAACGCGTTATCCGGCACCACCACGCGCGCCCGATGTCCGGCCAGCGTATTGCGCGGCTTCAGATACAGCACCGGCGCTTGCGGTGGAGCCTTGTATGGCGGCGCGCGCATGGCGTCGCCAAGGGCGTCCAGCGTGGCGCGGTCGTTCAGCAGCGTGCCGTACACGGCGCCGTTGACCGGCGCGCGACACGCGACGCCGCGCGCCAGCAGCGCGGTCGCGGCGCTTGCGTCCACGTCGCGCGGCAACGCGTCGCCTTCGGGGTGCAGCAGATAATCGGCAAGGGCAAACATGGGTGTGCGGCCTCGTGGCGAAAGTCCGGCGAAAACACTAATATGTTAGTAGTATCGCGCTTGATATGATTCATGGTCAATAGGCCGTCGATTGATCGCGGGTTTTCCCTTAAGCTTCGGCCGCCGCTTTCTTATTTCTTGCCAACATGTCCGCTGCGTCCATTCGAGTTTTACACCGCAATCTGCCCATGCTGTTGTTACGCGCCCGCGAAAAAATGATGGAGCGCTTCCGGCCGTTGATCACCGCGCACGGACTCACCGAGCAGCAATGGCGCGTGATTCGCGCGCTCAACGAGCACGGCCCGATGGAGCCGCGCCACATCTCCGACATCTGCACGATTTCGAGCCCGAGCATGGCCGGCGTGCTCGCGCGTATGGAGAGCATGGAGCTGGTGACGAAGGAGCGTTTCGCGGAAGATCAGCGCCGCGTGCTGGTGTCGCTGACGGACACGAGCGTCGAACTGGTGCGGGTGATTTCGAAGGACCTCGAGGCGCACTACCGCGAGCTCGAGCGCAAGGTGGGACCGGAGATCGTCGAGCGTGTGTATCGCGCGGTCGACGATCTGCTGGCGGGCTTATCGGAAGAGGACGAGTGAGCGACGCGGGGCGGCGTCGCGGATGGTTTGACGCGGCGGCTCACCAGCCGTAGAAACGCTGCCACTCGACGCTGCCGCGATCCGGCGCGATCGCGTGATAGGCGGGGAATTGCGCGCCGGTCGCGCAGGCGTGATTCGGCAGAATGCGAAGTTTCATGCCGATGGGGAAGCGTTGCGCGATTGTGTTGGCGAGGGAGGCGGTATTGGCGTCGGTCGCGATCGCGGCGAGAATGCCGTGCTCCTGATTCGCGCCGCTCACCACATAACCCGGCAGCAACGTGCCGTTCAGCAGACACGGCTGCCCGTAGCCGAAATCGTGCGACTGCCGCGACGTGCCGCGATCGCGGCTCAGCGCCATCCAGCCGGCGTCGAGAATCGCCCAGCCCTTGTCTTCCTGATGACCGATCACAGTCGTCAGTACGCTGAGCGCGATGTCGTCGAGTGTGCAGACACCGACGTTGTGCATCACCAGATCGAACATCACGTAGACGCCAGCGCGCACTTCGGTGACGCCTTCGAGATGCCGCGCGGCGAGCGCGGTCGGCGTCGAACCGACGCTGACCGCCGGGCACGCGATGCCCGCTTCGCGCAGCCGCTCGGCGGCGCGCACGCAGCCCGCGCGTTCCTGCTCGGCGAGAGCGGCGAGCGCCTCCGGCGTATTCAATTCGTAGCTCGAACCGGCATGGGTCATCACGCCGCCGACCTTCACGCCGTTGTCGTGCAGAATCCTCCCGACGTCGAGTAGCGTTTGCTGTTCGGGTTGAATGCCCGAGCGATGTCCGTCGGTATCGATCTCGATCCACACCTCGAAACTTGCGCCGTGCTGGTCGCCGAAGGCGGCGATCGCTGCTGCTGCGGTTGGGTTGTCCACCACGAGCTTCAGATCGCAGCCCTGGCGACGCAAGGCGAGCGCGCGCGGCAGCTTCGACGGCACGATGCTGACCGCGTACAGAATGTCGCTGATGCCGGCCGCGAAGAACGCCTCGGCTTCCTTCAACGTCGAGACGGTGATGCCGCGCGCGCCCGCGGCGAGCTGCGCGCGCACGATGTCGATCGATTTGGTGGTCTTCACGTGCGGGCGGAAGGCGACACCGAGCGTGTTCATCCGCGCCTGCATGCGCGCGATGTTTTTCTGCATGCGCGCGACGTCGATCAGCGCGGCCGGGGTTTCGATCTGTTCGAGTTTCATGCTGGCACCTGGAGAGCGGGGTGGGGGCGGGTTCAAGGTTGGGCGTGGTTAAAGCGCGCGAGCCAGGGCACCAGTTCATCGAGCGTCGGCGCTTCGATTTCCGGCGCTTGCGCACCGGCGACGCGCGGCAGGCCGACGTGGTTGTGCCAGTACGTGCGCAAACCGACGGCCGCGGTGCCGAACATGTCGTAGCTCGATCCGGCGACGAACGCGGCGCGTTGCGGCTCGACGCCGAGCTGGTGGAGCGCCAGCCGGTAAGGTTGCGGGTCCGGTTTGTAGACGCCGGCCTGTTCGGCGGTCACGATCGCATCCCAGCGGATCGGCAGTAACGCCGCGGCCTGAATGCCGAGCCGCGTCGAGCAGTTGGTGACGACCGCGAGCTTGCAATGCGGCGCGAGCGCGTGCAACGCGTCGAGCGCGCCGGGCCATGGCGTCAGGTTCAGCCAGTCCGCTTCGAGCGTGGTCGCGACGGATTCGGCAAGGCCCGCTTCCTGCGCGGCTTCGCGCACGAGCTGTTCGTACGGCACGTAGCGCCCGCAGCCATACGTGAGACGCAGATACGCGGCGCGCCATGCACGGCCCGCTGTGGCGGAACCCGCCGCGCGGTTCCATGCGCTCCACGAGTCGAGCAGCGCGGTGAGCAGGTCGAACAGGACCGCGTCCGGATAGGCGCGGTGGGGGCTGGCGGGAAGGGCGGCGGCAGTCATGGCGATACGTTGACCGGCGGTTGGGAATGACTCGATTATAGAAGTCCGTTACACCGGGATTGTTTAGCCAGATCGATTGTTAGATTCAGTTGCACTGAATCATCGGCGCCACGGCGGCGACGGCTTGAAGCGACTCTGCAGATACCGCATGAAATGACGCGTGCGCGCGGGCAAGCCGGTGCGCCGATGCGTGAGCGCGATCACGTTCGCGTCGGGCGTTTTCCAGTTCGGCAGCAGACGCACGAGCTTGCCGCTGGCGAGGTCGTCGGCGACGTCCCATTCGGAGCGCAGAATCACGCCGCGTCCTTCGCAGGCCCACTGGCGGATCACATCGCCGTCGTTGCAGCTCAGATGCGCGGACACGCGCACGTTGCGGCGCGCGCGGCCCTTGCTGAACTGCCACAGCGACACGTCCTCGCTGTTTTCGCGCAGCACGATGCACGGCAGCGCGCTCAACGCATCCGGCGATTCGGGCATGCCGAGCCGTTTGACGAGCGACGGCGCCGCGCAGACGAAGCGCGCGTTCGGCGCAATCGTATAGCCGACCAGATTCGACAGCGGCAGCTCGCCGATATGCACGACGATATCGAAGCGATCCAGCGTCTCGGTCAGTGGCCGGTCGGACAGCGTGAGCGCCACGTCGATGTCGGGATTGCGCTGCTGGAATTCGCCGATCGCGGGCGCCAGATGGCGTCGTCCGAAACCGAGCGGCGCATTGATTTTCAGCGTGCCGACAAGGCCGCGGCGACGGGTCTGCAGATCGTCGAACAGCGCGTCGAACTGCTCGATCAGGTCGGCGCCGCGTTCGCACAGCAGCAGGCCTTCGTCGGTGAACTGCAGACGCCGCGCGCTGCGGTTCACCAGCTGCGCGCCGAGCTTTTTTTCGAGCTGCTGCAGGCGCTGCGTGACCGCCGACGGCGATAGCGCGAGCTTGCGCGCGGCGGCGAGCAGGCTGCCGCTGGCGCGCAGCGTGAGCAGGAAGCGGATATCGGCCGAATCGTTCATGTGGGGCGAATATATGGGGCGAATCTGGAGTGCGGAGACTCGCAGCATAATGCGTGCGGCGCGCTCACAGGGTAAAGTGGCGCTTCCGGTTTATCGACCGATCCTTGGAAGAGAAGTCCCATGTCGTTGCCCCACGCGCCGTCGGCTGCGCCCGATACTCCCAACACGTCCGCGAGTCCGCTGAAACAGGCGGTGTTTCTGCACACCGGTTGGCGCAGCGCGGGCACGTGGGTCTGGTCGCGGCTGCGCGAACTCGAACGCACGGCCGGTTTTTACGAGCCGCTCAGCAACGTGCTCGCCGAGCTGAATCCGACCGACGTAGCCGCTTCCCGGCCCACGTTGACGTCAGGCCATCCACCGCTTGCCGCGCCGTACTTCGACGAATACCGGCCGTTTCTGCGCGAGAACGCGCGCGGCGTGGCCGGCTACGACCGACGCTTCAGCATCGACCGCTTCACGCGCGAACCCGATGCGAGCTTTCCCGCGTTGCAGGCCTATCTGCGCGTGTTGTGCGACCACACCCGCGAACAGGGACGCGTGCCGGTCTTCAAGTTCTGTCGCACGGGCGGCCGGCTGTCGTGGCTCAAGCGCGGGTTTGGCGATGCGATGCACGTCGGCGTACTGCGCAATCCGGCGTCGCAATTCGCGTCGGGCTGGCTGCTGCGGCAGCAATGGAGCAATGCGTTTTTCGTCGCCGCGCCGTTTCGCGTGCTGGGTTTGAATCAGATGGACCCGCTGGTGCGCGAAGCGATCGGCGTATGCGGCGTGCGCTTGCCGCCGTTGCCGTCGATGCCCGACGACGCGTATGCGGCCGCCTGCGAGCAACACGCGCGCACGGTGGATAGCGACAACGCGTATCGCGCGTTCATCGCGTTGTGGATGCTGTGCGCGCTGCGCATGGGCGAAGGCGTCGATCTGCTGGTCGACATGGACCGGCTCGGGCAATCGCGCGACTATGCAGCCGGTTTGCGCGCCGGGTTTGCCGCGCAATGCGGCCTGTCGCCGGACTTTACGAGCGCGCGCGATCTGGTGGAGGAAACCCGGCGCAGCGCGGCGCGGATGACCGGCATCGACGGTGGCGCGCTGCGCGCCGTGCATTCCGCCGCGCTGAAATTCCTGAAGTCGCAGGCCGGCGTCGAGCCGGCTTTCACCGAGGTGGTTCGCCAGAAAATGGTGCTGGCGAACGAACTGGCCGAAGCGTGGCGTTAAGCGGGCCACGCCCGGAAGGTGGGGGGAAGATGCGTGGAAGAGGGATGGAAAAAGCGCGGCCGGTTTAGCCCGCCGCCGCCGATACCGCCGCGCGCAGGCCGAGCAGATAGCTGTCCACGCCAAACCCGCAAATCTGTCCTTTGACGATCTCCGCGAACACCGATTGATGCCGGAACGCCTCGCGCGCGTGAATGTTCGACATGTGGATCTCGACCACCGGCACGGTCAGAATCGCGAGCGCGTCGCGAATGCCGTAGCTGTAGTGCGTCCATGCGCCCGCGTTGATTAGCACGCCGGCCGCATTGTCGGTGAACGCCTGATGGATGCGCTCGCACATCGCCGCTTCGCTATTGGTCTGAAAACTCTCGACGCGCACGCCGAGTTCGTCGCCGAGCGCGCGCAGCCGTTCGTCGATTTCGGCGAGCGTGATCGTGCCGTATTGCGCGGGGTCGCGCTTGCCGAACATGTTGTGGTTGATGCCGTGCAGCATGACGAAGGTTTTCATCGAGTAGGCCCTGGTAATCGAAATCAGAGGTGTCGAATGGGTGTGCGGGATGAGGCGTGCCGCGCGTCTGGCTAGTGCGCGGTCGCTTCGACCTTGCGGGTCGTGTCGACGAGCGTGCCGGTGCGTGCCGCTTCGACGATCGCTTCGGTAATGCGCAGATTCTGCAAGCCGTCCTGCGCGCTGACGAGCGGCGCTTCCTCGCCCGCGATCACGCGCACGAAATGTTCGAGCTGGCGCTTGAGCGGATCGTCGCGCGTCATGTCGGCGACGCTCACGTCGAAGGGCTTCCACCACGAACGGTCCGCGGCGTTCGCGTAGGTTTTCAGACGCATCGTCGGCACCGCGAGCGAGCCGAAGGTGCCCGCGATCACGTAACAATCTTCGTCCGGATACGACGGATAGGCCTTGTTTTCCTGCGAGGTCTGCTCCCAGCTGCGCGCGCTCGCGGCGGTGTCGGACAGCATGAAGCTGCCGAGCGCGCCGTTGTCGAAACGCAGGTTGATCGCGACTGTGTCTTCGACCGGAAAGCCGCGCGTCGCATGCGACGCGATTGCCTGCACGGCGACGATGTCGCCGCACAGCATGCGCAGGTTGTGCACCTCGTGAATCATGTTCAGCAGGATCGGACCGCCGCCCGGCTGACGCCGCCAGTCGGCGTCGGCAAAGTACTCGGCGGGCTTGAAGAACACCGCGCTGCCCATCACCGCGACGAGCTTGCCGAGCCGGCCTTCGTCGATGAGCTGCCGCGCGCGCGCCATGATCGGACTGTGCGCGCGGTGATGGCCGATCAAGAGCGGCACGCCGCTGCGCTGCGCTTCGGCGGCCAGCCGCTCGGCTTCGTCGACGCTCGGTGCGATCGGCTTTTCGAGCAGCGTCGGCACGCGCGCCGCGAGGCAGCGCAACGCATGCTCGACGTGCAACTGGTTCGGCGTCGCGAGGATCACGCCGTCGGGCCGGTCGCGTTCGAGCAGTTCGTCGAGCGTGCGATAGAGCGGCACGCGCGCTTCGGCGGCGATGGCGATGGCCGCCGGTGATGGATCGACGATGGCCGACAGCATGCAACGATCGCTGCGTTGTGTGACCGCCATATGCGCGCGGCCGATGTAACCCGCGCCGGCGACGGCGATCCGGGTGCTGTTCATGACAGAGTTCCCTGGAAGTCCTGATGACACCGGGTTGACGGAAGATCGCTTATGCGATGGCCTTTTTCCCTGCGGCGAGGCTCTGCGCGCGCAGCGCTTCGTAGCTGAGCTTGTCGATCGGCACCGCGCCCGGCTCGCCGAGATCGCTCAGCTTGACGCGGAAGTTTTCGCGCGCGCTCCATGCGGCGACCGCCGCGATGATCGTGATGGCGAAGGTGATCGCGCCGATCGTCAGCGGCACGTTGTGCGATCCCGGCGGCGCGACGTACGCGAACAGCGCGGGCAGCAGCGCGGTGATCGTGGTGCCGATGTTCTGGCCGATCGCCATCGCCGACACGCGCGAACGGGTCGGGAACAGTTCCGGATAGAAGCTCGGGAAGATCGCGTTGTAGCCCTGATAGATGACGCCCCACATCAGGATCGACATGACCATCGCGAGCGGCACGTTGCGGATGCTGATCGCGTACAGGTACGCGAACGACAGCAGTCCGGCGCCGAGCGCGCCGACGATGATCGGCAGACGTCGCCCGATCCGGTCGGACAGGTTGCCGACGTACGGAATCACCAGCACCGCGACGATATTGCCGACTACCGGTATCCACAGATACAGGCTCTTCGAGAAGCCGATGCCGTACGACGCCTGCACCGCATAGGCCGCGCCGAAAATCGTCGCGACGACCGGAATCACGTTCATCAACGAGCACAGCACGACGCGCACCATGTCGCCCCAGTTGTACTTGAATGCTTCGACGATCGGCGAGCGCGGCACGCCGCCGCTCGCGTCTTCCTTCGCGAACGCGGGCGTTTCCTCGACTTCGCGACGGATGATGTAGCCGGCGATCAGCACGACCGAGCTGAGCAGGAACGGAATGCGCCAGCCCCATGAGTTGAACGACGCGTCGTCCATGTAATACGCGAGCGGCAGGAACACCGCGGCGGCGAGAATCTGGCCGGCCTGCACGCCTTGCAGCGTGAAGCTCGCGTAGTAGCCGCGTCGCCCGAATGGCGCGTGTTCGAGAATCATCGAACTCGCGCCGGAGATTTCGCCGGCCACCGCGAAGCCCTGGATCAGACGCAACACTACGAGCAGGACAGGCGCGAGAAAGCCGATGTGCTGGTACGTCGGCAGCAGACCGACGGCCATCGTCGACAGACCCATCAGGAACATACAGACGAGCAGCACGTTCTTGCGGCCGTGGGTGTCGCCCCAGTGCCCAAGCACGAGCGCGCCGATCGGACGCGCGACATAGCCGACGCCGTAGGTCGCGAGCGACGCGACGATCGCGATCTTCGGATTGCCGGAGGGGAAGAACAATTGCGGGAAGATCAGCGCCGCGGCTTGCGCGTAGATGAAGAAGTCGTAGTACTCGAGCGCCGAGCCGATCCAGCCGCTGGCGGTTGCCTTGCGGGCCTGCGAGCCGTGCCCGCCGCCTACCGATGCATTCGTTTCCATATCGTCTCCTGAACGGGATGTGTTCTTGTCAGCTTCTATGGCTGAATCATTGGCGTCCTTAAATCGGCGCAGCGCAAGCCAGGATTTTCCTGGACGCGTTGCCGCGCTACGGTATGAACGGGATGGATCGATGCATCGCGCAGATCGTCGCTGCCGGGTACGGGTTAACCATTGCCTGGCTGTCCCTGGTATTGCGCCCGACTTTATGTTCGAACGGCCGGTGCTTGCTCAACTCATCCGTTGCAGCTAGGGTAATAGCGTTATGCACCGACACAATGCATCCAGATGCACAATCAGAATGCGCTCACAGCCATGAATGAATCGTTCCTGCGCGACTTGCAGCTGTTTTGCCATATCGCGCGGCGCGGCAGTTTCGTCGCGGCATCGACGGAAATGGGGCTGTCGCCTTCGCATGTGAGCAAGCGCATTGCGATGCTCGAAGCCGGGCTCGGCGTGAAGCTGTTTCAGCGCACCACGCGGCGCGTCAGCGTGACGAGCGACGGCCAGGCCGCTTTGCAGTGGGCGCAGAAAATTCTCGACGACGTGCAGGGCATGGCCGACGCATTCGCGGATCGCCGCACCGAGCTGAGCGGACTGCTGCGCATCAGCACCAGTCTGCGGCTCGGCCGCAAGCACGTGTCGCCGATCCTCGCGTTGCTGCGCGAGCGGCATCCGAACCTGGAGATCTGGCTCGAACTGCTGGACCGGCGCGCGGATGTCGTTGGCGAGAACTTCGATATCGACGTGCGCGTCGGCGAAGTGCAGGAGCCGCATCTGATCAAACACCGGATCGTGGAGAGCGCGCGGATTCTGTGCGCGTCGCCGGATTATCTGGAGCGGCACGGCGCGCCGCTCGAACTCAACGATCTGACGCAGCACGACTGTCTGCTGTTTCGCGGCCGCGACGACCGTTTCGGCGTCTGGCGTCTGAGCGGACCGGAGGGCGAGCGCAGCGTGAAGGTGACGGGCACGGTCGCGTCGAACCTGAGCGACATCGTCGTGCAGTGGGCGAAGGACGGCTACGGGATCGTGATGGTGTCGATCTGGGACGTGGCCGAAAGCCTGCGCGCGGGGGAACTGGTGCGGGTGCTGCCGGATTATCGGCAATCCGCCGACGTGTGGGCGGTGACGGCTGAACGCTTGTCGTCGTCGGCGCGCATCCAGGTGTGCATCGAGTTTCTCAGGGAGCAGTTGACGCGCGGCCCGTATGCGCTGGTGACGCGTGGGGTCGGCGGGTTATGAAGGGCGTGCGCGTTTGAGTGTGCGCATGCCTTCACACGCTCGACGCCGTATCCTCTTCCGTCTCGTCCAGTTCGCTGCGTTGCACCGTTGCTACGGAATCCGTAACGATGGTCGCGCTGATCGGGCGCGGATCCTCGATGCTGTAACGCAGGCGCCAGCCTTCCCGATAGAAGCGCAACTGGCGATACCGCATCAGATAGACGAGGCCGACGAGCGCCGCGCCGAAGCCCGAGGCCGCGCCGACGGCGAGTGCCCAGCGCGGGCCGAAACGGTCGGCGACCCAGCCGACCACCGGCGCGCCGAGCGGCGTGCCGCCCAGCGCGATGGCGAGCAGGATCGCGATCACGCGGCCGCGCATCGCGGGCTCGGTGGTCAATTGCACGAGGCTGTTGGTCGAGGTCGTGAAGGTCTGCGTCGACACGCCGATCGCGACGAGCACGATGCCGAACAGCACGTAGTTCGGCATCAATGCGGCCGCCGTGCAGCCGATGCCGAACATCGCGCCGGCGCCGAGCAGCAGACCCATCGTGGGCCGCGCGCGCCGCGCCGCAAGCAAGGCGCCCGTGACCGAGCCGATCGCCATCGTCGAGCTGAGCACGCCGTATTCGCTGGCGCCCGCATGAAACGCGGTGACCGACATCGTCGAGATGAAGATCGGGAAGTTCAGGCCGAACGTGCCGATCAGGAACAGCATCAACAGCGCCGCCTTCAGATCGGGGCGCGTCCACACATATTTGAAGCCTTCGACGAAACTGCCGCGCGAGCGCACCGCGCGCGGTTTGATATGCAGCTCGTCGAGCCGCAGCATGCGCAACGCACCGAGTACGGCGACGAACGACAGCGCATTGATCAGGAACACCCAGCCGGTGCCCACCGACGCGATCAGCAGGCCCGCGACCGCCGGCCCGAGCATGCGCGCGGCGTTGAACGAGGTGGAGTTGAGCGCGACCGCATTCGCGAGATCGCGTTCGCCGACGAGGTCGGAGACGAAGGTTTGGCGTGCCGGGGAATCGAACGCGGTCACGCAGCCGAGCAGGCCCGCGAACACGTAGACCTGCCACAACTGCACGAGCCCGGTGAGGGTGAGCAGGCCGAGCGCGAGTGCCAGCGTGCCCATGATCGCCTGAGTCGCGAACAGCAGCTTGCGGCGGTCGAAGTGATCGGCTGCGTAGCCGGTGAGCGGCAGCAGCAACATCTGCGGCCCGAATTGCAGCGACATCACGATGCCCACCGCCGTCGCGTTGTGATGCGTGAGGCCGGTCAGAACCAGCCAGTCCTGCGCGGTTCGCTGCATCCACGTGCCGATGTTCGAGACGATTGCGCCGCTCGCCCAGACACGGTAGTTGAAAGTGCGCAGCGAACGGAACGTGGTGCTCACGGCAGGATTTCCTCAGCGCGGGGTGGGCCGCAGGCGGGCAGGCCGCCCGCCGGGTTGCACGCGATCAGGCGCGCGTTTTTTCGAGCAGATCGAGCACTTCCTGCACCGTGCCGGTTTCGCCGAGACGCGGGAAGATGCGCGTGATGCTGTTGGCGTGCGCGTCGGCATTCAGGTCGGTCATCGCGTCGACGACGAGCGTGACGTTCAGGCCGTGCTCGCTCGCGAAGCGCGCGGTCGACTCGACGCCGATGCTGGTCGCGATGCCGACCAGCACGATCTGTGTGACGCCCTGCTTCTGCAGATACGCGGCGAGATCCGTGTTGCTGAACGCGCCCCACGTGCGCTTCGTGACCAGATGATCCGACGGCTGCTGCTTCAGTTCGGGCAGCAGTTCGGTAAACTCGGCCGGGAAGTCGCCGGCATGGGCGCCTTGATCGGTGCGGCCCGGTGCGCCGGCAGCGACGTTCACCAGCACGACCGGCAGGTTGTGGCGGCGGAACGCGTCGAGCAGCGTGACCGAGCGTTCGACGATCTGCTGGCTCGGATGGGGGGCGGTCGGCAATGCGACGATGCCGCGCTGCAGATCGATGACGACGAGTGCCGTCTTGGCGTCGAGAGTGGTGAGTGCCATGTTGTGCTCCTGCGAGTGACGAGTAGCGAGACGCGTGGACGCGAATCGCGAGTTACAAATCGACGAGACGTTTGAGTAAATCGACGCCCGTCGCGAGTTGGTGCTGTTCGGTGTCGGTGAAGCGGGTCTGGATCGTGCGATACAGCCAGTCTTCGCGCGCCGCCCGGCTAGCCTTGACCTTCTTGCGAAAGGTGGGGGTCAGGGAGAGAACCGTCTGCCGCCCGTCGTTCGGATCGGGCGCGCCGCTGACGAGGCCGGCGGCTTTCAGTACCGCGAGCGTTTCTCCCATCGATTGCGGCCGCATGCCGTGCGCGCGCGCCAGCGCGGTGACCGTGGCCGGGCCTTCGCGCTCCAGCAGATTCAGAACCTGCACCTGCGAGGGCGTGAAGTCGCCGACATGCGATTCTTCGCGTAGACGCCGGCGCATCCTGCCCGCCAGCACGCGCAGATCTTCAGCCAGCGTGTGCAGGGCTTCGGGCGTAACGGGGGGAGGGGTTTTGCTCATGCGGTGAGCGCGTGCGACGACATGATGTGAAGGTTTCCTGCGAAGGCTACCTTCGTATTTCGTCGGAGTCAAGTTCGGGCCAGCTTCAGGGCCAGATTTAGGACTAGTTCAGCACTAGATGCGGACTAGATGCGGACGGCTGTGGGACCGGCTTCCGGACGGGCCACGATATCGCTTCCGAGCCGATTCGACGCAGGCCACTCGGCGCCTGGCGGGGTCGCCAAACGGCTGGCGCAGCGGCTCTCAGCGTGCGCGAGCGCGGCCCCGGAAAAAGCGCCATGCGGCGGCGCCGGCCAGCGTCACGCCGCCGAGCGCAAAACCCAGCAGCACCAGTGCGCTCAGATGCTCGCGCACCACCGGCGCGTTGCCGAACAGATAGCCGGCCGCGATCAGCGATACGACCCAAAGCGCTGCGCCGGCAGTCACGTACGACACGAAGCGCGGGAAGGTCATCCGCGACACACCCGCGGCGAACGGCGCGAACGTGCGCACGATGGCGATGAACGGCGACAGCAGGAAGGTCAGGCGGCCGCGCGCCTCGCTGAATGCATGCGCGCGACGCAGCGCATTGCGGTTGAGCCAGTAGTAGTTCTTCGTGTAGACCTTGTCGCCGACCGCGTGGCCGATCGCATAGCCGACGATGCTGCCGCCGATCGTCGCGACGAACAGCAGTGGCGCGACGATCCACACGTTCAGCGCGCCGGTCGCGGCGAGCGCGCCGCAGATGAAGATCAGCGGATCGCCAGGCAGGAAAAACAGCGGCAAAAACGCGTATTCGACGAACACGACGACAAATAGCAGCGTGTAGATGCCGCTGCCGAATTGCACGATCAGCTCGCTCAGATGCTGGTCGAGGTGCAACGCGAACTGCAGCGCATTCATCAGAGTCATCGTGGGGATCGGGTGGGGCGGGTTGAGAATGTCAGGAGTTTAATCTGGTGATGCGCCTGATCGCGAGCGGCCGAGTGCCCAGGCGGGGCAATCGTGCGCGTGGGGTTGACGTGCGTCTCGTGCGAGCATGGCCCGGCGCTTGTCGATTGCACGCCCGGGATGTCAATATCGGCCGATCTCTTCAGGGCTTTTGCGATGTCGCACGAATCTGCCGAATCTTCTATTACCTTCCGTCTCGCCGAGTCGCACGAGGCGAACACGATCCGCGCCATCGAATTCGAAGCGGCGGTGCGCTTCGTCGACGTCGGCATGACCGGTATTGCCGATGCGCCGTCGATGGCGCTCGAACTCGTCGAACGCAAGATCGCCGCGCGCGAGATCGTCGTCGCGATCGATGCGGATGGATGCTGCGCCGGCTTCGTGATGTTCGAGCCGCAACCGGCGCGCATCTACGTACAGGAACTGGATGTGCCGACCTCGCATGCGGGCCGGCGCATCGGCGCGGCCTTGCTCGACGAGGTCGCGACGATCGCGCGCACGCGGCAACTGACGCAGCTCGTGCTGTCGACGTATCGCGACGTGCCGTGGAATGCGCCGTACTACCGGCGGCTCGGGTTTCGCGACCTCGACTTCGCGGAGCTCGACGCGGCGCTGATCGCACGGCGCGACGCGCATATCGCGCGTGGACTCGACGAATCGAAACGCGTGTTCATGCGGCGCGATCTGACGTAGGGGGTGAATCGGTGAACCGGCACGTCACGGCGGTCGGGTCGGCACCGCGCGGCACGGCATGCGCAAAAAGCGGCGGGCGTGAACGGAGCGAATCCGATCACGCCCGCCGGGCGGTTTCAGGCAGTCGATGCAGCGGACTCACGCCCGCCGCGAATGTCTGCTGCGCCGCTTATCGCAGTACCAGCAGCACCAGCAGCAACGCCTGCTACAACGCCAATCGCGCCAGTTACTGCACCGTTTCCAGCGCCGGATAGTCGGTGTAGCCGACTTCGCCGCGTGCGTAGTAGGTCGCCGGAACCGGCTTGTTCAGCGGCGCATCTTCTGCGAAGCGGCGCACCAGATCCGGATTCGCGATGTACAACTGGCCCCAGGCCACCGCATCCGCTTCGCCGGCGTCGAGCACATGCTGCGCGCTTTCCTTGGTGAACTTCTCGTTCGCGATGTACGGGCCGCCGAACGCTTCCTTCAGCTGCGGGCCGAGGCGGTCGTCGCCGAGCGCTTCGCGCGCCGCGATGAACGCGATCTTGCGCTTGCCGAGTTCGCGCGCGACGTAGCCGAACGTCTCGGCCGGATTGGAGTCGCCCATCGTGTGTGCGTCGCGACGCGGCGCGAGATGCACGCCGACGCGGTTGGCGCCCCACACGCTGATGCATGCGTCGGTGATTTCGAGCAGCAGGCGCGCGCGGTTTTCGATCGGGCCGCCGTAGGCGTCGGTACGCTTGTTGGTGCTGTCCTGCAGGAACTGGTCGAGCAGATAGCCATTCGCGCCGTGCACTTCGACGCCGTCGAAGCCCGCCGCTTTCGCGTTTTCGGCGCCCTTGCGGAACGCTTCGACGACACCGGCGATTTCATCGAGTTCGAGCGCGCGCGGCGTCACGAACGGACGCTCGGGACGCACGAGGCTCACGTGACCGCCGGCCGCGATCGCGCTCGGCGCGACCGGCAGCTCGCCGTTCAGGAACACCGGGTCCGAAATACGGCCGACGTGCCACAGCTGCAGGAAGATCTTGCCGCCCGCGTCGTGCACGGCCTGGGTGACGAGCTTCCAGCCTTCGACCTGTTCCTGCGACCAGATACCCGGCGTTTCCGCGTAGCCGACACCTTGCGGCGTGACCGAGGTCGCTTCGCTGAGGATCAGGCCGGCGCTTGCGCGCTCGGCGTAGTAGCGCGCCATCAGCGCGTTCGGCACGCGGATTTCCTCGGCGCGTTGGCGCGTGAGCGGCGCCATGATGATGCGGTTCGGCAGCGTGATATCGCCAATTTGCAGCGGATCGAAAAGAGTCGGCATGAGAGTTCACCTTTGGCGGCGGGCATGGCCCGGGGCCTTGAAAGACTGCGTGAAAAAGGAAGCGCGGCGATGCGAATGCGGGCTCAGAGCTTCGTGTTCATGTGTTCGAGGAACGCCTGAATGACGGGCTCGTTGCGCTTGAAAAACACCCATTGGCCGATCCGTTTCGACGTGACGAGCCCCGCGCGCTGCAAGGCTGCGAGGTGCGCCGACACGGTGGACTGCGACAGACCGCAGCGCGCGTCGATCTTGCCCGCGCACACGCCGTGGTCGAGCGGCAGATCCTGGTCGGCGAAATGCAGCTGCGGCTCGCGCAGCCAGCCGAGAATCTCCCGGCGTACCGGGTTGGCCAGCGCTTTGTGGATCGCGTCGAAATCGGGCGTCATTGGGATGGTTTCAAGGTGATTCGACTACCGGCGCGCGGCACGCCTTGAAGCGCCCGCGCGAATGCATCGCTACGGAACGAATCATATATCGGAATTTAACGATATAGACGAAAGCACTACTGGGAATGGGGGATAGGGCTGCGCGGCCGCAATCGGGCGCGTGTGGGTGCGGTTGCGGCTGTTGCGCGCATGCATTGCAGCAGTCGCAACGCAGCAGTTCGCCGGACGCGAAGCGCGTCCGTTGCGCGCATCACGCCCATCGCGCGGCTCAGTCGTTGACCGCGTTCCGATGCGCGCGCCGCCCCTTCGCCCCCGCGTGATAGCGCAGCAGCGCGTCGGTCGAGCGCGTACTGAGCGAGCGGATCTGCGCGAGCCAGTCGGCTTCCAGCGGCCATTCGCCGGCGATCACGCGCGGATAGATCTGCCGCGCGAAGCCGTGCAGCGACTTTGCACCGAGGTAGCCGCTCACGCCGAGCAGCGCGTGCAAGGTCGTGTGGGTCGACTTGATGTCGGCGGCCGCGCGGTGGGCCTCGAGTCGCGTCGTCAGCGAGCGGATCTGTTCGATACCATTGACGAACGATTCGTCGAGCAGATCGAGCGAGGCCAGCTCCTCGAGGTGTTTCGTGTCGAGCAGGTTGTCTTCCGCGATCGCGGCATCTGCGGCCGGAGTCGTCAACGCGACCGGCGTCAGCGCGAAATCCGTCTGCTCGAACAGGCCGGCGCCGGCCGTCGCGCCCGTTTGCGCCGTCGCGCGCTCTACTGTCGGTGCCCGCATGCCGAACTGCCGCGCCAGACACGCGTACAGCGAGCCGGGCTGCACCGGCTTCACCATCACCTCGTTCATCCCGGCGGCGAGGCAGGCCTGCACTGCTTCGGTATCCGAATGACTGGTGAGCGCGACGATCGGTACCGTCGAGTAGGCATCGGCGCGGGCGCGGATCGCTTTCGTCGTCTCGATGCCGCTCATGCCCGGCATGTTCATGTCCATCAGGATCGCGGCGATGAAGCCGTCTTCGCGCAGTTTCGCCAGCACCGCCTGGCCGTGCTCGGCTTCGAGCACGGTCGCGCCGCGCCGCTCCAGATAGGTCTTCGCGACGAGCCGGCTGTAGGTGTCGTCGTCGGCGATGACGATCGTCTTGCCGACGAAACCGTCGCGTTGCTCGTCCTCATCGTGCCGCGCGCCGTTTTCGAACAGCGCCTGCACCGAGGTAATCAGGTCCTGCACGTTCGAGCCCTTGCTGATGATCTCGTCCATGCCGGCGCGCCGCGCGCGCAGCCGCACCGCGTTGCCGGGCTCGGCGGTATAGGCGACGATCAGCACGTTGCGGTTCTGGCCTTCACGGTCCGCGCGGATGCGCTCGGTGGTCGCGTAGCCGTCCATCTCCGGCATGCTGATGTCCATCAGCACGAGGTCGTAAGACACCGCGCGCCGCAGCGCCGCGAGCGCGAGTTCGCCGCTCGCGGCCTCGCTCACGTAGGCGCCGGCCTTGGTCAGCACGCGCCGGGTGCGGGCGCGCAACGTATCGTCGTCGTCGACCACGAGCACGCGTTTGCCCTTGAACGCGGGCATCGCGCGTTCGAACAGGCGGCGCTCGTGCTGCACGACTTCATCGGCCGAGACGGGCGGAAAGCGCAGCGTGAATTCGGTGAACTTGCCGAGTTCCGACTGGCAGCCGATGCCGCCGCCGAATGCGCGCATCGCGCGTTGGCAATACGCGAGCCCGAGCCCCGTGCCGCCCGAATTGCCGGCGGTGCGAAACGGCTCGAACAGATGCTGGACGATCTCGGGCGCGACGCCCGGACCGGTGTCGCGCACGCTCACCGTGTCGCGATCGACGGTCAGCGTGAGCGTGGCCTGCGGATACGCGGCGATGTGATAGAGCGCGTTCTTGATCAGATTGAACAGCGTGAAAAGATAGACCGTTTCGTCGCCCCTGAACACGAAGTCCTGTTTGACGACGAGGTTCACCTTCAGGCGTTCCTTGTCGCTCTCGAAGCCGTATTCGTCGAGCGCCTTGCGGGTGGCCGCCGCCGCATGCAGATAGCCGAGGCTGTCGGCGCGGATCGATTTGGCGCTGACTTCGTCGAGCGTCATCGCGATGATGCGCAGCCCGCGCTCGATCGACAGTTGCCCCTGGGCGACGTGGTTGTACAGCAGCGACGCGGTGCCCTGCGTCAGTGTGGGCGCTTCGCCCGGTTCGGTGACCGCGGGCAGCGCTTCCTCGACGCGGTCGAGCACGTGCCGCAACTGGCTCAGCGGATTGCGCATCTCGTGCGCGATGGAGCCCGCGAGCGCCTGCAGCGCGCGGTTCTTTTCCACGAAGATGCGGCCCTTGCTGATCGCGTGACTGAACGCCATGCTGCACAACACGACCACCGGCAGCAGCGCGAGATTCGCCTTGTCTTCCGCGCTGAGCACGATCGGCATCGGCGAACTGAGCACCGCGGCGAAGCCGCCGGAAAACACGCCGATGCCGATGCAGCCCATCAACAGCAACGGGTTGTCGATACACAGCGCGAGGATGAAGATCATCATCACCTCGGTCATCATCCACATCGTGGAGAAACCGTTTCTGACGGTGAGGAACGTGCAGACGAACGGCAGCACGTAGATCAGGCAGCAATGCCAGTAGATCAGCAGATAGTGGTTGTAGCGTTTCGGCCAGCGCGCCTGGAACAGCAGCGGAATGCACAGCGCCGCCGCACTGAGGCGGAGCAGCAGATTGTCGTAAGGCTGCGGCAGAACGTAGGTCCACACGACGAAATAGATGGGGTGACACAGGAGGCCGAGTGCGCCTCCCCATCGAATCGCAAACCTGCTTCGTTCCAGCATATCCCGCATCGTGTCGCGCGATATCGCCATCAGGCCTCCGTTTTCATCAGGACCCCATCAATTCATGCGTATTGGATTGCTGCATTTCCAGTCCTTCGATGCCGATTGCATCGCCGTTCTTGCCGTGGAATGGCCCGACCGAAAATCCGTACTTCTTCAGGAGACCATGAGTATAAGAGACGGACCATACAGGCGGACTGCCGATAATGAAATCGGATGCGATGCCTTCGTGCCACGCCGAATAGCCTTCGGCAAAGCAGGTGTAGCAGTCGCGCGTGGATGGCAGCCGGAATGGGAACGCGGTGTCGAGTCCGGCGGGGCCGCGCGCGAAGCATTCAATATAGAGCGTATGACCGCGCGACGCGAGTTCGGCTTCGACGCTCGCCGCGCGCGGATGCGAATCGTCGATCCAGAATTGCGCGCGTTTGAGATCGGCGGCGGTGAGGTAGGGCACGCTCGTGCTGCTCGCGAGAATCGCGCCGTCGAATTGCGGCAGCGGCGTGTCCGGGCTGAACGTATGCACCGACACCTTCGATTTGCCGAGCAGATCCGACGCGAGCAGCTCCTTCGCCTGATCGACGAGCAGGTTGATCTTGTCCGGCAGATCGATCAGCACCAGTTCTTTCGGCGCGTCCTTATAGAGCAGGTACTTCGATACCGTCGTGCCGAGCCGCCCGGCCGCGCCGAACAGCGCGAGTTTCGTGTTGCCGAATTCGAGGTCGAGCCGCTCGCAGCAGTGCATCGCCCAGTCCTTGAGCATTGCCGCGGTGGCCGCGTGGCCGGTCGTGATGTGAGGCGGCTTGACCGGCCGCGGCAGCGCGCCGTAGTTGCACGCATAAGGTGTCGATGCACCCATCGCGACCATGTTCAAGCCCGCTTTTCGTGCAAGTTCGAGCGCCGGAAAGAATTGCGTTTCGCGAAAGCGCTTGATGCCGCGCGGACTGCCGAGCCACATTTCGAGCGGCACCGGGCAGGCGATATTGGCACCGATGACCTGCGATCCCGAAAAGATCGGCGACGCGATAAAGGGCTTGGTATTCCACAACTCCTCTTCGAACGATTCGTCGCGCTGGCGTACGTTGTGAAAAGAAAATGAAAGGGTTTCCCAGTCGGTGGCATGGAACAGGAAGCCGACGCCGCCCTGGCGGGCGGGCAGGTTATCGCGGATCTGTTCCGGCAGAATTTCGTGTTTGAGCGTGAGGGGAGCGTTATTCGAATGGGTGAAAAGACGGGGTGACTCGTTTGAAACGGTCGACACATCCTGGAGGAGAGAAGTTTTCATTGGTTTTTCCCTGGTTCTGGAATGACGCTGGAAAAGTCAGCGTGGCGTGGCCAGTCCGGATTGACCGGCACCTTCAACTCTAGAGAAA
This sequence comes from Paraburkholderia antibiotica, assembly GCF_012927125.1. GTDB lineage: Bacteria > Pseudomonadota > Gammaproteobacteria > Burkholderiales > Burkholderiaceae > Paraburkholderia > Paraburkholderia antibiotica. Next base: position 58,965 of record NZ_JABBFZ010000002.1, on the reverse strand, counting down.
ACCGCGCCAGTGTGCCCGTCTGTTCGTGCACACAGAATTCACCGGCTGTTTAAGAGAGGGGAGATGGCGGGAGGAGAGGGGGGGCGGCGTGAGTGAGGCGTAAATGATGCCGGCAAAAGCCTTGATTGAAGTTCTGGGAGAACTTTGGAAGAACTTCCGGGAAAGCTTCCAGGCAAGCTTCGGATGCGTGTCCGATAGAGCTTCGACAGAGCTTTGGAGATATTCGAAACGTGACCGCGCTTCGTTGCGAGTCCGTTCAAATCGTTAAAAGGGCCGCTCGCGTGTCGGCGAGCGGCCCTTTGCTTGCATGGCAGGAGAACTTCGAATCAGCGCGTAATGCTATAGCCGATTCGTGCAATCCAGCGGTGCTGGTTGTAGTCGAGAAGGTCTTCTCCATATCCGGTGAAGAAGCCGACCCACAGGAAGCCGCCCCAGCGGCTACTGATCAGCTTGGCCAATGGATAGGTGAACTGCGTATCGATACTGCCTTTGCCGCCTTTCATCCCCTTGCGCAGCGTCGTCGAGAGTTGCCAGCCGTCGGTGCTGCCGTATTTGAGCAGCAGGTCCATATAGCCGCGATAGTCGGCGATGTCGTGGTTCTCGCCGGCAATATGCGCATAGTAATAAACCTTCGGCGCGACGGTCAGGTGATTGCCGTTGAGGTCGCCGAAATCCCAGATCGGCTTGACGAAGAAAATATCGATGCCGCGCGATTCCGGGCCGTCACGTCCATTCGATTCGTGTTCGTAGCCGGCCATCAAACCCATCTTGCTCCACCACTTGCTTTTCCAGCCGGTGTCTTCGAGGTAATAGAGCAGCGACGGCATGTAGCTGGTATCGCGGAACGGTGCGGAGTACTCACCGAGATCCCACAACGAGGTTTGCGTATAGGCGAAGTACAGATTGTCCGCGAAGCCGCGCGAGCGCGGATCGTCCGGCGTGACGAGACGGAACTTGAAACTCAGCTGGAATTTCGCGAGGTTCTCGCCATTCGAGCCGTCGGCGAAATACATCGGCTGGTAAGCGGAGAAGCGGCTGAAGAAGTTATTGAGTTCCGGCGTCGGGGCATTTTGTCGCGACGGCGCCGGCGACGATGCGATCAGATTCGTCGACGATGCATCGGCCGCGCTTACGCCAGTACCACTACCCGCGCCTGCCGCCGCCGCAACGCCCGGCGCGCCCTCGGCCGAGGCGAGCGCCGAGTTCTTGTCGGGACGCGTGAGCAGTACGAAAGAAGGCGACACGTCGAGATTCGGCACGTCGATCTTCATTGCGCCGCGTGCCCATTCCGGCCAGGCGCCGACATAGCGCACGGCCTTCAGTTCGCCCGCGCCGAGCTTCAGATGATCGGGCGCGCCGCTTTCGCGCGTGAGTGCCAGCGGACTCGGAATGCGGTCGGGATTACTGATCGCGATGGTCAATTGTGCCGGCACGTCTACTTCGGTGCCGCCGGGTTGATCGCCGGCATAGACGACCGTCACTTCGAGCGGCGTGCTCGACAGCGCTTCGCGCGGTGGACTCAGGACGGAAACGCCGGCCATGCTGCCGGCAGAATAGCCGCCGAGCACCAGCGCGCTGATGCAGACCGACAGGCCCGGCAGCAGTCGCGACAACGGGCGGGTAGATAAGGAGGCTAAGCTGGAAACACGCGAGCGGTGGCTGCTTGCTGCGGACTGGCGGTCTTTCGTTACGCGAGACATCAATCGATTCCGCACACGGAGCTCCTATTAATCTACGAATTCAGGTCGCAACGAGAAGATAACGTCAAAGCGTTAATTGAGCAAAATATTAGGGCCGGTGTGTTTCATTAAAGGAACGGTGTCGTATGCCGGTTCTGTTCATCTGGTTATGCGCAGATTGCGTTCATTCTGCCAGGCCATCGCGAATTGCACGAGGGAAAAAAGAATGAGCGCTGGAATTAGCGGCGTAATGAGGGGAAATAGCGAGGCAAACGAGCGCTAATGGCGCTTCTTCGTTGCATTGGCGCAACGGGGAATTAAACGGCAATGCGTGAACGCGGCTCGGACTGGGAATAGCGCGCGTAGTCGCATAAGTCATTTCCCGTATGACGATTTCCCGGATTGCGGTGGTGGAATTCGATTCGCTGCGCGCGAATCTCGTTGCGAAGTCATCGAGTGGCTGTTTGGGGGGCGGCGCGCGGCGGTTCGTCTGAGCGACGCGGCGGAGGAAGGGCAAGGGCGAACGGGCAAACCGCGGGCGCATCCGCGCTCAATCCATCGGCGACACCAGCAGCGATACCGGCACGCCATGACAGTCGACCTCCGCGACGATCGTCGCGTGGAGTCCGGCGCCCGCCTTGGCGCGCACGTCGAGCGGACTCGTCTGCCGGTCGATGCGCAGAATGTTCAGCGGCCACGACGGCCGTGTCAGCCGTTCGTGCGCGAATGCGCCGACCCACAGCGGCGTGGCCGAGCTGCCGTTGTCGACCGCATAACCGCTCGGCCAGAAGCGCAGCACGTAACGCTCGTCGCGCGAGTCGCCGGGCCGCATGAAGACCAGCGACGACGGCACGCCGTTGTTGAGCTTCGGCAGCACCGGCAGCGACACCGCGGCGACATCCGGCGACGCCAGCGACAGCAGGCTGTGCGCGGACACATCGGTGCCCTCGACCCAGCCCTGCGCGCGCAACTGCTCGCGAATCGAGGCGGGCTGCGAGACCCATTGCAGCGTCAGCGGCTCCTTGTGATCGCCGCCCATGTCGGAGCGGTAGCAGGGCAGACGCCGCCATTCGGAGCTTTGCCATTGCGCCTGCGTGAACAGTACCGGCTGCTGCGGCGGCGCGTTGTCGGGCGGCGTCGGCAGCGCGAGGCCGAGCTGTGCGCCGACGCTGAGCACCACCACCGCCAGCACGACGAGCGGCATGAAGCGGCGCGGCGGCGGCGGTTGCGGATGCCGCCAGATCGCGGTCAGGGCGACGATCGCGACCCACGCGTAGGCGAGCGCCGCGCCGCCGATCGCGTCGGACACCCAGTAGCGTCCGAAGTAGACGCCCGCGAGCGCCACCACGATCACGACGATGGTGCTCGCGCCCGCCACCAGCACGCCCTCGAGCTTGCCGACCCGGCGCGCGAGCAGGAACGCGAGGAAGCCGTAGACGATCACCGTCGCGGCGACGTGATTGCTTGGGAATACGTAATGACTCGTCAGCAGTTCGTTGGGCGGCGCGCGGCGCATCGCGAGTTGCAGGCCGAGGATCAGCAACTGCGAGAACGCGACCGCCGCGAGCCAGTAGCCGATCGTGCGCCAGCGCCGCTCCCACACCATCCACAGCGCGACTGTCACGATCAGCACGGTCAGCGTGATGCCGCTGCCGAGCGTCGCGAGACTCGCGAGCACGGTGTCGCCCCACGGCGTGCGCACCGATTGCAGGAAGTGATAGACGGACAGGTCGACGGTGGTCAACGGGTCGCCGCTGACCACATCCTCGAGGACGCCGAAAAACAGCGCGCCGGCCACCAGCACGATCAGCGACGTGACGAGGATGTTGGTCGCGTCCGGCGTGTCGGGGTCGAGCATCCTGCGCGCGACGCGGCCGAGCGGACCCGGATGGCGGCATGCCCAGCTGCCGAGATGACGGCCGACCGAACTCGACCAGGCGTTCGCGTGCGACACCAGAAAGCCGGCGCCGCGAAAGCTCAGCCAGACGATGCACACCAGCATCGCGAGGATCACGACGAGCCGGAACGATACCGCGCCCGCGAGCAGCACCGATGCGCCGAACACGACGCCGGGCAGGATGTGCGCGGGGGCCCACAGCAGCGCGGACAGCAGGTTGATCGCGTAGAAGCGCAGCGGCGACATGCCCATCATGCCCGCGACGACCGGCACGATCGCGCGTAACGGACCGATGAAGCGTGCGAGCACGACGCTCTTCGCGCCATGTTTGACGAAGAAGCGCTGGCCCGCGTCGAGCACCTCGGGGTGGGTGCGGAAGGGCCACAGATGAACGATGCGATCCTTGTAGCGCTCGCCGATCCAGAAGCTCATGCCGTCGCCGGCGACCGCGCCGAGGATCGCCCAGAAGAAGACCCAGCCGAGACTGAGCGAACCGGTGCCGGTCAGCGCGCCGGCGAGGAACATCGCGGTGCTGCCGGGGATGAAGGTGCCGATGACCGCGATCGCTTCGAGGAAGGCCGCGAGGAACACGATCGCGAGCATCCACGTCGAGTGGCCGGCGAGCAGATGCAGAAGGTGGATGTAGGCGTGCTCCATCGTGCGCGATCGATCGGCCGTTGTGGCGTCCTTGCGTAACGATCGATCATAACGCGCGCGGGCATGGTCTGTGCGGAGCCTGGCAGAGCGCCGCTGCAGGGCATGGGAGATCGGCTCAGAATAGGTGGCGATGGGGTGGCGATGGTCTGCCGCTATGGGCGCGGCGGTGACGCAGGTCGACGGATTGGGGGCGGACGATGAAGCGGGCGAAGCGAGAAGCGGGTGGAATCGTGCGGACGATGTTGGTGGTGGCGGTGCTGTCGATGGGCGCGGTGGGAACGGTCGCGGCGCAGCAGATGGTGGGCGGCCAGTCGGGCGGTGCGAATGGCAGCGGGAGCGTGGCGGCGGCGGGTGGTAGCGCAGCAGGTGGCGGGACCGGTGCGGGTCCCAGCGCCACTCCGGGCGTTACCTCCGGCACGACGCCGGGCGTGGGCACATCGGTCAATCCGACCTATGGTGGCAATTCGAGCAGTTCGGGCCCGGCGCTGAACAACATGCGCGCGAACGGCACAGCCCTCTACATGAATCCCGATCCGCGCGCGCCGAACGTGACCGGCCGGCCCGCGCCGACGCGTTGATGCGATGATGCACGTATAGAATGCAGGTCCGGTCCGAGCATGGGACGACAGAACACAGAGGCAGACGATGGCGCACGGCGAACACAAGTACCACGTATCAGTGCAATGGACCGGCAACCGCGGCAGCGGCACCTCCGGCTATCGCGACTACGGCCGCGATCACGTGATTGCTTCGGGCAGCAAGCCCGACATTCCCGGTTCATCGGACCCGGCCTTTCTCGGCGACGCGAGCCGCTGGAATCCGGAGGATCTGCTGGTTGCCTCGGCGAGCGCGTGCCATAAGCTCTGGTATCTGCATCTATGCGCCGACGCGGGTCTCATCGTGCTCGACTATCGCGACGAAGCCGAAGGCACGATGCTCGATAGCGCCCAGCAAGGCCGCTTCTCGGAGATCGTGCTGCGCCCGCGCGTGGTGATTCGCGCGGGCGGCGATGTCGAACTGGCTACGCATCTGCATCACGTGGCGCACGAGAAGTGCTATATCGCGAACTCGGTCAACTTCCCGATTCTGTGCGAGCCGGTAGTGGAGACGGAGGCGGGCTGACGCGCGTTTGCGTGCGCGGGGATTTGCGGCTGGGAGCGAGAAGCCCGAAGCCCGAAGCCCGAAGCCCGAAGCCCGAAGCCCGAAGCCCGAAGCCCGAAGCCCGAAGCCCGAAGCCCGAAGCCCGAAGCCCGAAGCCCGAAGCCCAAACTTCCCGAAGCCCAAACTTCCCGAAGCCCAAACTTCCCGAAGCCCAAACCCAGCCGCTCAGGCGGACGTCCGCAGCCGCCCGCCCGTGAAGCGCCCGACGAAGCGTTTGAGCGGCTCCACGCCGAGCGCGACCGCGAACAGCGCGCCGACTGCCGCCGCGTCCGCGAGCAGGCCGAGCGGATAGTTCAGATAACCATCGGTGGCGGCATAGAGCACCGAGTCGATCACGAGCGAGATCACCGCGCCGGCGATAAAGCACAGCAAACCCTGACGCCCGATCAGCCCAATCCACGGCAAGCGCCGCGCGATCTTCTTCGCCCAGCCGAGCTGGATCAGATTCGCGACGAGCCATGCGATCGCGAGGAAGTTGCCCGCGCGCAGATACGACAGATTCTGTTTGAGGTCCCCGGGCAGCGGTGCATGCATCAGGACCAGCTTGTAATACGCGGCGCCCGCGACCACCGCGAACGCGAGCACGCTGACGAGCCAGCCGAGCCGGTGCGCGCTGACGCGCTGATAGACCGGCTGGCAGCGCGCGAGCACGCCGAGTACGAACAGCAACTGCCACGCGAACGGGTTGAAGTCCCAGTGCATGTCGGGTGCGGCGGGCAGGTACTTGCCGATTGTCGGCGCGCCGGCCCACAGCGCGACGCTGCCGGCCAGCAGCAGCCACGGCTGGCGGCGCGCGAGCGGAAGGATCGCCGGCACCAGCAGCGCGAAGAATGCGTACATCGGCAGCACCGACGCGAGATACGGCTGGCGGCGCAGCAGCACGATGTCGCGCAGCGCGGCGAGCGGCGTGTCGAGCAGATCGTCGAGGTCGGTGGTGGCGAGGTTCGGCCCGTCGATGCTGAACGCGGTCAGCACCGCGCTGACCAGCAGCATCAGCCCGGCGGTGACGAGAAACGCGCGGTAGATCTCGAACGAGCGACGCAGGAAGCGGCTGCGCGCGATCGTCTCGTTGCGCCGCTCGGCCAGCGCCGCGTAGGCGGTGGCGGTCGCGAAGCCGCCGAGGAACACGAACACTTCGGCGGCGTCGCACAGCGCGTACGCATGCAGCGTGACGCGCGACAAAATGCTGCCGCCGATGTGATCGACGACGATGATCAATAGGACCAGGCCGCGAAAAAAGTCGAGTTCGATCAGACGGGACGAAGACTTTGGCATTGTTAGCGTCAAAAGCAGCCCCGTACGACGGCGCGCTGATCCAGCGCGGCGGGCGTCTCACAAGGCTTTATAAATGGAATTGGGTACGGCGGCGGGAAGGCGATCCATGCCGGCATCGTCCGCGATCCGCTTTGCCGCGACCGGCCGGCTCGATAGCGCGCGGCGTCAGCGGGTTGTAAAGATGACCCTTGCCACGGCAAGGAGTTCCGTTGCATCGCAGCAAAAGGGCTCGATTATATTTCTTTCCATGACAAGCGCGCTGGGAGCCGCGCAGGGGCGGCCGTCGCTTGCCCGCGCTTATCCGCATCTACCCGAAGCCGCATTTCGAAAAAAGGGGAAGTCGCGCGCAGTGGAGAATTAGCAACATTCTCAACAGTTGGCACATCCTCTCATGGACGGCCGCCCGCGCTCGTGTGACGATTTCCGAAACGCATCGCGTCGACGAAGCAGTCTTCAGAACTGCCGAAAAGTGACGAAAAAGCAGTAGCAAGAACAAGGCGGCCAGATCGAGTTGTCCCATTACTCGAGGTGCAGGGAGATCATCATGAACAAGCAAGTGTTCGCGCTGGCTGTCTCCGTTGCTGCGTCTACCGCCTTCGTCGTGCCTGCGCGCGCGCAGACGAGCGTCACGCTGTATGGGGTGATCGACGAAGGTATCAACTACACCAATAACGTCGGTCGCGGGCATGTCTACGAACTCGCGAGCGGTTTCGCGCAGGGCAGCCGCTGGGGCCTCAAAGGCGCGGAAGAACTCGGCGGCGGCCTCAAGGCGATCTTCCAGCTCGAAAGCGGTTTCGATCTGAGTTCCGGGCGGCTCGGCCAGGGCGGGCGGATGTTCGGCCGCCAGGCGTTCGTCGGTCTCAGTTCGCAACCGTACGGCACGCTGACGTTCGGCCGGCAATACGATTCGGTCGTCGACTATCTTGCGCAGACCACCGCCAACGGCAACTGGGGCGGCGCGCTGTTTTCGCATCCGTACGACAACGACAACACCGACAACACCTTCCGCCTCGACAACACGGTCAAATACACGAGCCCGTCGATCTCGGGCTTCCAGTTCGGGGGCACCTACAGCTTCAGCAACGATACTGGCTTCGCGAACAATCGCGCGTACAGCTTCGGCGGGCAGTATACGTACGGGGGCCTGCTGGTCGCCGCGGCCTATCTGCAGGCCGACAATCCGGGCAACGGCTCGAACGGCGCGATCACCGCCAACGACGCCGGCTTCATCGCGACCCGGCTGCGCGTGTTCGGCGGCGGCATCACGTATACGTTCGGGCCGGCGACCGCCGGTTTCGTCTATAGCAACTCGAATTATCTGCAGCCGACCGCCAACGGTTATCTCGGCATCGAGCCGCCGGTGCCGCTCGTGCCGAGCACACCGCAGGGTGTGTTGCTGAACTCGCTGAAGTATCAGAACTTCGAGATCAACGGCAAGTATCAGATCTCGCCGATGCTGTTCGTCGGCGCGCAGTACGTGTACACGATGGAGACCTACGACGCGTCGAACGGCGGCGTGAAGCCGCGCATTCATACGTTCGGTCTGATGGCCGACTACAACCTGTCCAAGCGCACCGACGTCTATCTGCAGGGCGCTTATCAGCAGGTCACCGGCGACTCGACCTTGTCGATTCTCGATTACGCGTTTATCCCCGGCACGCAGTCGCCGTCGTCGACGTCGAAGCAGGTCGTGGTGCGCGCGGCGATCCGGCATAAGTTTTAGGTCGGGCGCGCACTACGTGGCGTGAGATCGGCGGCGGAAGCCGGAACTCGCTGATGATGAGCAGCGCGATTCCGGTGACATAGGACGCACACAACCGCGCGGTATCAATGCGCGTAATTGGTTCATGTGCGTCGCAATGGCGACGCGTTTGACAACATCGCAACTGCGCTGTCGTTGTCGACTGTTTCGTCTTAGCGATTGGCCGATGCTGAGACGGCGGCGATGGATGCGTTACTCACTTGAAGATATTGTCCGATGGACAAATTTGCTGTCCTGCTTCCATTGAAATTGTCATTCCAGACAATTTCTCCTTTACCAAGGGGGCCTGTAACGACGGCTATATAAGCATCCCCGGCACTCTCCAACGTGTATCTACCAGCGGGAATGTCGACGCCGACTTTGTACGTTCCAGAGAAGTTGTATCCGGTCTGACGGTTCATTGCTTGATACACGTCTAATGCACCTACGTAGCCAATTTTTTGGACTGCACTCGGCGATATCAGGTAGCCATCGTTTTTGATATCGCCAATGCCATGCACATACACATACCCGAACGATGGGAAATTCTCGTTATCAATGATCTGGCCGTTCAACTCTTCGCTGAAATATCCACCATCTTTGCTGACAAAAATATATTCCCCCTTTGGGATGATCCCCTTGGCATAGGAGCCGGGTTTGAAAGTGGAGCCACTAGTTAGCAGTGCTGCCACGTTTGTTGTAGCAGGTTGACTATCAGCGTCAGAGGACTTGTCTGCGACGTCGGCCGACGAGTTGGTGCTCGTCTTTGCAGTTTGATCCGAGCCGCCTTCTTCGCCGGGGATGCTGGTTTTTATAGCCGCGCCGATGAGGCACAGGAAAAGAATGATGGCACTTCCGAGTTTAATTCGGGTCTTGCGGCGTTTGTCCGAATTTTCTGAGTCGCCCCGATCGCTGACAAAGAACAGGATTGGGAAAATTACAAATGCTGAGAGAAGGAATGTGAAGATGGTCCATCGACTACCGCTTCTTCCCTTAGCCTTGGCGTACTCACCGCAGAGAGCCGCAGGAATGACTACAACAAGAAAAGCTATTGCGTATTGATATATGTTCACAAATCGTCCATTAGTTGAGTTAGTGGTTGAGCGATGAGTTCATGCCGGCGACTTTGGTCGAGAGTTACCGGCGCTTAGTGTGCCACATGATCTGGCACTTTTTTGGGACAACTACTTGAACGTTCTGAAGGGCACTGGAAGAGTGAACGGATTACTTGCCGTTTGGCGACACAAGATTACGGGGTGCCCGGCTAAATTAAAGGTCTGATGAACATTCAGCCCTCGGCTAACCCGGAAGGCTTTTTCTCTGCTTACGGGAATACCGTTAATTACATTTCCCGACGTGCTGATACTGCCCAGCGTGCCGGACCTGAACCGGCTGCCGACAGCAATCGACGTGCGTACGGGCGCGACGCGCACGCATGTCCTGTTCAACAACGGCTACCACGACATCGCTCAGCGCAATGCAGGAGCGATGATGGATTTTCTTGGCGTCACCCGATAAACGTTCCCATTTCCACCGATTTTTCAAAGGACTGTCAGATGCCGGGCAAATGGACAAAATGGCGTCGCATCGTGCTTGCACGATTATGTGGGACTCATGTAAAAAGCGAGGCTATTCTCAAATTGCGTAGCTAGACTGAATAATATTGAGAATATGCGAATGGCATCAATTACAAGAGAGCGTTAAAGGAATGCCAATTCCTGCATATATGTGGATCAAAGAGGCCACGATGTAAATCTCCCTGTTGATGCGGTCAACGGCAAGATCACAGGTGCGCGTTCGCACTCGCCCGTGTCGTTCGAAAAGGAGTTTGATTCGGCAACCCCTTATCTTTATAAAGCCGTGGCGAAGCGTCGAACGCTGCGGTCTGCCGAGAAAAAAGGAAAGTCATATTTCGTGATGACGCTCGAAGGCGTGAAGATTTGTGGCATAAATCCCGACATGACAAACACGAAACTCGCGCAGGCATCTGCACTCAATCACGTTGAACCGGTCTCCATGATGTATGACCGCATAACGTGGCATTACCTCGATGGCAATATCAAATACACCGACTCGCGGAATGAGCGCGGTGAAACGGGGGCGTGATATATGGCTTATACGGGAAAATTTCTGGTGAACAACACGCCGCTCTCACCACTCACCATCAATGGCATCGGCACGTTCAACGCGTTTTCAGGTGACCATCAGTATCGCAATCGTGGTGGCTGCACGATGGTGCCTAACGATGGTCCGATTCCTGCCGGTAAATACTGGATTGTGGATCGTCCCACGGGGGGCGCGGGCTCGCAGGCTTATGCGTGGGCGAAGGACACTTACAACTCAATGTTCGGCAAGCCATCGAATCACCGTGAGTGGTTCGCGCTCTATCGTGACGATGGTGCGATTGATGATTGGACATGGATTAATGGTGTCAAGCGCGGGCAGTTCCGATTGCATCCAGCAGGCGGGCAGGGTATTTCGCTCGGCTGTATCACCCTGCCAAGCCATACCGATTTCATGAGAATCCGCAACTCGCTGCTGCACACGGTGACCATTCCCGCCCGCCACTCAGGGCTTCAGGCATACGGAACCATTGAGGTCATCACGTATGGCAACACTTGCCCGTAGGCTGTTCAAGGTCACGTTGTTTTGCGGCCTGTTCTATCTCGCCTTGCGCTATGTCCACACTTATCCGTGGCCGATGCCGGAAAGCCAATCGGTGATGTGGTGGCGTGCTTCGCGCTGGCTAGGCATCCGTGACCCAGAAGATTTGTATTTTTGGGTTTGGGTGCCTATTGCACTGTTCGTGTCGGCAGTGGCTTACGTGGCGATCGTGAGGCTATGGCGGGACTACGGGACAAAGCGCCGGGGCGACGCGGCACGAAACTGAACCGTTGGCGGTCTTCTGCAACGAAGCAGGATGCGATTTCTCCGAACACCCGGTTGAAGGCTGCTTAAGTAGTGAGCTTCCCGAAAAAGGCCCGCAGATGCGGGCTTTTTTCTTTTGAGCGGAGCCTCGTCGACCTGGCGGCTGGCATGTCATTCCCGGCCGCCCGCACTAATTTCGACAATTTCCCCGTTCCGAACTTCTCTGTAACTCCTTGATTTATATGGCCGCGCAACGCGCGATTTGAACGGCTAAATTTGTTTCAGAATGCACTGCATGTCGTTGAGCCTAAAGGAAAAACCGTTACAAGCCGATATATGTGTATCAGAGTGTGTGAAGCGACGCGTTTTTATTAAAAGGCACTTTACAATCCCGCCAGCATTTTTGATCGGCGGTCTAGTCGCGATCCGATCTTTTCGCCGACGTTGTCAGGTTGTTGTGCCGTTTTAATGCACGGGACAGCGAACCTCGACGCGCTACGCGAAAGACCGGAGAGGGGTCGCCCGGGTAACGGATGAGCGGGATGAGCGCCATACAAGGTGGCCTCGCCGTGTCGTGGGAACGCTCGCGCGGCGCAAGACCGCGCACGGGACCCGCGACATCGCGGCATCCGGCTCGCGCATCCATAAAGCAGGAGTCGAACAGCATGAGAAAACGTTTCGACAGAACGATAGTGGCCAGTGTCGCCGGCGTGTGGGTGGCGTTGGCGGTGAGCGGTTGTGCGAACGTCGGGCAGCAGAACGCGCAGAACGGCGCGGCCTCCGCGTCGGCGGCATCCGGCGCGATGGCGGCGAATGGGGCAAATGCGGCGGCCGGCGTCGGCCCGATGGCGAACGCCGCGCCGTTGACGATGGACACCGACGACACCGCGTCGCTGAAGAAAGCGCCGCCGCTCGTTTATCGCGTCAGGCGCGGCGACACGCTCGCGCGCGTCGCGCAGCATCATCACTGCAGCGTCAAGCAGTTGCAGGCATGGAACGGGCTGAAGGCATCGGCGCGGCTGAAGCCGGGGCAGGTGCTGCACGTCGCGTCGCCGGAAACGGTGCGGGCAGTCAGGCAGGCGAATGCGGCGGCGGCAGCAGCGAAGGCGCAAGCCGCCACGCAGGTGTCGGCGCAGCTTGCGACGCAAACCGCAACACAAGCCTCAACACAAACCTCGACGCAATCCACAACACCAGTTGCCGATGCCGCCGAGACTCGTCAGGTCACGCAGGAAACCCGCCGGCATGCGAGCAGCGTGACACTCGCATGGCCCGCGACAGGCAGCGTCGTCGAAGCGTTCCAGCCGGGCGAAACGCGCGGCATCGAGATCGGCGGCAAGGCGGGCGATCCGGTGCGCGCCGCGGCCGACGGCAAGGTGATGTACGCGGGCACCGGACTCAATAGCTACGGCAGCCTGATCATCGTGCAGCACAACAAGGACTTTCTGACCGCGTACTCGCATAACCGCAAGCTGCTGGTCAAGATGGGCGACGTCGTGCGCAGGGGACAGCAGATCGCCGAGATGGGCGACGAAAGCAACTCGCGCGTATCCGTCGGTTTCGAGTTGCGGCGCGACGGCAAGCCGGTCGATCCGATGCCGTATCTGTCGCAAGGGCGCGGTTGAGTGGAGCGCTGTCAGGTCCGCATCGATTCGGCTGTCGATCCCGCGCCGCGGCGGCAAGCACTCGCGGCGCGCTTTTCGTGCGGCGCGATGTAAGCCGCGCAATATCGTGCAATGACGCGCGACGGCGAAAACCTCGCGCACACGCATCCCGCAAAAGCTCACCTCAGTTTTATTCAGCAAAGCCAGGTAATTGGATCGAAGCATGCATCCGCATGTTCGTCCGAACGATTGGGACCTGACGTCGCGCACCCATATTCTTACGAATCTGCTACGAAGCCCCTTCAAACAGGGGCTATTCGTGTCGTCGCGACGAAGTAAAACGGACGGCTCACCGCGCCTTTATCGACCGTACGCGATAAAGCGCTCGCCGATCGACCGCACATCCAGAACCCGCAACCGCTATTCAACGGTGAGAACATACGGGAGCACGAGCATAAGCACGAGCGCGATAAGCCAGCGCAATCGCACCTACGTCGCCTGCACGCCGCGCAGCAGTCGCGCCACTTCGCCGTGGTAATGCAGGATCGCCGGATCGGCCTGCAACAGCGGCAGATAACGCGGCAGGAAACTGTTGTTCGGCTGATCGGCCGAAAACAGGCCGACCACACCCTCGGCGGTCGCGCGACGATCGGCGGGCTCGGCTTCGGTGTCGTCGAGAATTTCGTCGACGCTCGCAATCACCGTCGACAGCGGCGTGAGCCAGCGAAACCCCGAGCCGTTGATCAGCACCTGCAGGAACGCCGCCGGCGTCACCGGGCCGAACTCCTTTTCATACGCCACGCGTTCGTGATCGAGAATCGCCTTGTGCAGCGCGAGCAACGGTCGGCGAATATCGGATAGGAATTGAGTGCATTGCGGGTCGTTCATCGACGGCTCCTGCGGTTGAAGTGATTCGACGCGCTCGCGCATCGCAACATGATGAAGCGCCATCTGCAGCAACATGGCGCCATGCGATGCCCGGCGCGCGTCCATCACGCTGACGGGGGGATGCGTCGATGGTAACGCATCGATTCGCCGCGCGTTTCATCGCGTTGCGATGCATGGAATATATCGCCCGTCGCGGCGGGATTCGCGCTTGCGAGCAGCATCGATTCATGCGATGCGCATCGTGTCCCGCGCGCAACCGAACGGCCGTGCGGCTCCGGAGCGAACTTTTTTCGCGACGACTACAATCATCCGGTTTGCTAGCGACGTCCGTCGTCTTTCAGGCCGCCTTGCAGCGCGCATTAGCGCGACCGGCCGAACAAAGGCGCCAGATTTGCGTGGTCTGGTGCGACGCCGTGATCCAAACCGTGGACCCACAATAACAGCCCCCCGGAGCCGCTCATGACAACCTTCAATATCAACGGCGAAACCCATACCGTCGATGCGCCACCCGACATGCCCCTGCTGTGGGTGCTGCGCGATCTCGTCGGCCTGACTGGCACCAAGTTCGGTTGCGGTATCGCGCAGTGCGGCGCCTGCACCGTGCATCTCGATGGCGTCGCGGTGCGCTCGTGCGTATTCCCTGCGGCGGCGGTCGGCGACAGAAAAATCGTTACGATCGAAGCGGTCGGCGCGACGCCCACCGGTCAGAAAGTGCAGCAGGCCTGGCGCGAACTCGACGTCGTGCAATGCGGCTACTGTCAGTCCGGGCAGGTGATGTCGGCGGCTTCGCTGCTCGCGCGCAATCCGAATCCGAGCGACGCCGACATCGACGCCGCGATGGCCGGCAACATCTGCCGCTGTGGCACTTACCATCGCATCCGCGCGGCCATCAAGCACGCCGCGAAGGGGGCCTGACATGTCCCAGGGATTGCTCGATGCACAGAACGGCGCGCAGCCGTCGGATGCCAACCCCCGGTCCGCTCGCGGCATATCGCGACGCGGTTTCCTCAAATTCGGCGTGACGGTCGGCGCCGCGGCCGGCGGCGGTCTGCTGCTCGGCTTCAGCGTGCCGGCCGCGAGCCAGGATCAGAAGGCGGGCAAGAGCGTGATCGGCGGCGATGCGAACGAGGCGCCGCAAAGCGGCGTGTTCGCGCCGAACGCGTTCATCCAGATCGACACCACGGGCAAGGTCACGCTGGTGATCCCGAAGGTCGAGATGGGCCAGGGCGTCTACACGTCGATTCCGATGCTGATCGCCGAAGAGCTCGAAGTGCCGCTCGACACGGTCACGCTCGATCACGCGCCGCCCAACGAAAAGCTCTTCAAGGACCCGCTGCTCGGTGGTCAACTGACCGGCGGCTCGACCTCGATCCGCTTCGCGTGGGAGCCGATGCGCCGCGCCGGCGCGACCGCGCGCGTGATGCTCGTCAACGCGGCCGCGCAGCAATGGCAGGTCGACCCGGCCAGTTGCCACGCGCAGGCCGGGCAGGTGATTCACGCGGCCAGCAATCGCAGCGCGAGCTACGGTCAGCTCGCGCAGGCCGCCGCCGGGTTGCCGGTGCCGCAGAACGTGCCGCTGAAGGACCCGAAGGACTTCAAGCTGATCGGCACGCCGGCCAAGCGTCTCGATTCGCCGGAGAAGGTCGACGGCACCGCGCTGTTCGGTCTCGACGTGCGGTTGCCCGGCATGGTCTACGCGGCGATCGCCAATTGCCCGGTGTTCGGCGGCACGCTCGCGAGCGTCGACGACACGCATGCGAAGACGATTCCGGGCGTGCGCGAAATCATCAAACTCGACAACGCGGTCGCGGTGATCGGCGATCACACGTGGGCCGCGAAGCGCGGGCTGCAGGCGCTCGACGTCAAGTGGAACGAGGGCGCGGGCGCACAGGTGTCGATGCAGCGGATCGTCGACGATCTGGCCGCCGCGTCGAAGCACAACGGCGCGGTCGCGCGCAAGGAAGGCGACGTCGGCCGCGCGTTCGGCGATGCGAAGACGCGCGTCGACGCGGTCTATCAGCAGCCGTTCCTCGCACACGCGACGATGGAGCCGGTCAACGCCACGGTGCACGTGCGCGCCGACGCGTGCGAAATCTGGCTCGGCTCGCAGGTGCCGACGCGCGTCGTCGATGCGGCGGTCGCGCTCACCGGTCTGCCGGCCGACAGGATCATCGTGCACAACCATCTGATCGGCGGCGGGTTCGGTCGACGGCTCGAAACCGACATGGTCACGCAGGCCGTGAAGGTCGCCAAACAGGTGAGCACGCCGGTCAAGGTGGTGTGGACGCGCGAGGAAGACATCCAGCACGACATGTACAGGCCGTACTACTACGACACGATCTCGGCGGGGCTCGACGCGAACGGCAAACCGGTGGCGTGGCAGCATCGCATCGCCGGTTCGTCGATCATGGCGCGCTTCGCGCCGCCCGCGTTCCAGCACGGGCTCGATCCGGACGCGGTGGAAGTCGCCGCCGATCTGCCGTACGACCTGCCGAATCAGCTGGTCGACTATGTGCGGGTCGAGCCGCACGCGGTGCCGACCGCGTTCTGGCGCGGCGTCGGCCCGACGCGCGGCACCTTCGTGGTCGAGAGCTTCATCGACGAACTGGCCACGCATGCGAAGATCGATCCGGTCCAATACCGCCGCGGCCTGCTCGGCAAATCGCCGCGCGCGCTGAACGTGCTGAACGTGGCGGTGCAGGCGAGCGATTGGGGCAAGCCGTTGCCGAAGGGACAGGGGCGCGGCGTGTCGGTGATGCACGCGTTCGGCAGCTTCTTCGCGATCGTGCTGGAAGTCGCGGTCGAGCAGGGCGAGGTGACGGTCAAGCGGGTGAACTGCGCGGTCGATTGCGGGATGTACGTGAACCCGAACACGATCGAGGCGCAGGTGCAGGGCGGCATCATCTTCGGTATCACGGCGGCGCTCTATAGCGAGATCACGATCAAGGACGGCCGGGTCGAGCAGAACAACTTCACCGACTACCGGATGCTGCGGCTGAACCAGACGCCGCCGATCGACGTGCATCTGGTGAAGAGCGGCGAAGCGCCCGGCGGCATCGGCGAACCGGGCACAGCTGCGCTCGCGCCCGCGTTGACCAACGCGATCTACGCGGCCACCGGTACGCGGCTGCGGCAGTTGCCGGTCGGCCGTCAACTGCACAGCGCGTGACGCAAGGGAGCCCGATATGAATATCACTCTGAAGGGTTTCGGCGCGTTGCCGCGTACCGCATTGCGTGCCGCGTTGCCGTTGTTTGGATCCGCCACGGCGGTCGCGGCGGTTGCTGCGGTTGCGGCGGTCACACTCGTCGCGCCGGCACCGGCTCATGCCGCCGCCAGTTCGGCGGCCGATCCGGCGCTCGTGCAGCGCGGCGCCTATCTCGCGCAGCTCGGCGATTGCGCGGCCTGCCACACCGCGCCGAAAGGCAAGCCGTTCGCCGGCGGTCTGCCGATGAACACGCCGATGGGCCGCATCTACACGACCAACATCACGCCCGACACGCAGACCGGCATCGGCGGCTACACGGAAGCGGACTTCGCGCGGGCGTTGCGCGAGGGCGTCGCGAAAGACGGCCACAACCTGTATCCGGCGATGCCGTATCCGTCCTACGCGAAGGTCAACGACGCCGACGTGAAAGCGCTCTACGCGTTCTTCATGCACGGCGTCGACCCGGTGCAGCAGGCCAATCGCGAGACGGACATCAAGTGGCCACTGAACATGCGCTGGCCGCTCAAGTTCTGGAACATGGCGTTCCTCGACAAGACCGCGTATCGCGACAAGCCGGGCAAGGACGCCGCGTGGAATCGCGGCGCGTACCTGGCGCAGGGGCTCGGCCACTGCGGCTCGTGCCACACGCCGCGCGGCGTCGCGTTTCAGGAAAGCGCGCTCGACGAAAGCGGCAGCGCGTTCCTGAGCGGCGCGCTGCTCGACGGTTGGTTCGCGTCGAACCTGACCGGCGAGCACAACGCGGGTCTGGGCCGCTGGAGCGACGAGGATCTGCGCGCGTTCCTGAAGACCGGCGCGAATCGCCATGCGTCGGCGTTCGGCTCGATGACGAGCGTGATCAACAACAGCACGCAGCATATGAGCGACGCCGACGTCGCGGCGGTTTCGGCCTATCTGAAGTCGTTGGCGCCGGCGGGCGGCAACGGCGCGTCGCCTTATACGTACGATCCGCAGGCGACCAAAGTCTCGCTCGATCGTCCCGCGAACGATGCCGGCGCGCGCGTCTACACCGCGTATTGCATGCATTGTCACGGTGTCGACGGACGCGGTTTCGCGCCGATGCTCGCGCCGCTCGCCGGCAATCCGAACCTGCTCGCGAAGGATCCGTCGTCGCTGATCAACGTGACGCTGAACGGCACCGAGGATCTGGTGATCAACGGCGTGCCGTCGCCGTTCCCGATGCCGGGCTTCGCGGCCGTGCTCGACGACCAGCAGATCGCCGACGTGCTGAGCTTCGTGCGCGCGGGCTGGAACAACGGCGCGCCGGCGGTGGGCGCGGCGGAGGTCGCGAAGCTGAGGCAGTCGACGCGGGCCGCGCGGTAACTCTCTCCGCCAACCTGCGTCGAAACGCAAAAGCGGCAACCCTGCGATGCGCACGGTTGCCGCTTTTTCTTATCCGGGCTACGAAGGCAATCTCGCCAGACCGCCGCCGCCCTTCAACGATGCTGCCCGACCTTCTGCCGCTTCTCCAGCACCCGCGCATACCACGTCAGCGGGAAGCACATCGCGAAGTAGATCATCGCGACCATGCCGTAAATCGGAAACGGCCGGAACGCGGCGTTCGTGATCATCGTGCCGGTCTTCGTCAGTTCGGTGAAGCCGATGATCGACGCGAGCGCGGTGCTCTTGACGACCTGTACCAGAAAACCGATCGTCGGCGCGACGGCGATCTTCAGCGCCTGCGGCCAAATGATGTAGCGCAACTGCTGAGCGAACGTCATGCCGAGACTCGCGCCCGCCGCCCACTGGCCGCGCGGCACTGCCTCGACGCAGCCGCGCCAGATGTCGACCAGATACGCGCTCGTATAGAGCGTCAGCGTGACCGCGGCCGCGGTCCACGGCGACACGTCGACGCCGAGCAATGGCAGGCCGAAGAAGGTGAGAAACAGCTGCATCAGCAGCGGCGTGCCCTGAAACACCTCGACGTACAGCACGACGATGCGCCGCAGCCACGCGATCGGCGACACGCGCAGCGCAAGCAGAACGAGTCCGACGAGGCCGCCGCCGACGAACGCGATCGCCGACAGCAGCACGGTCCAGCGCGCGGCGAGCAGCAGATTGAGGGCAATGTCCCACAGCGTGAATTCGACCATGATCAGCGCTCCGTCGGCAGGGTACGCGCGCCGCGCCACAGCAGGCGACTGCGCCAGTTGCGCGGCAGGCGATCGCTGCCGCTGTCGTTGTTGTTGCCGCTGCCCTGGCCGCGAGCCGCGCGGCCCGCGAACAGACCGCGACCGAAGCGGTTCAGCAATTGCCGCAGCACGATCGACATCAGCAGATAGGTCGCGGTGATGATCAGGTAGCTCTCGAACGAGCGGAAGTTACGCGACTGGATGAAGTTCGCCGCGTAGGTCAGGTCGGGCACCGAGATCTGCGATACCACGGCCGAGCCGAGCATCACGATCAGCACCTGGCCGAGCAGCGCCGGAAACACGTTGGCGAGCGCCTGCGGCAGCACTACGTGGCGGAATATCTGGCGCCCGTGCAGACCGAGCGCCTGCGCGGCCTGCAACTGGCCGCGCGGAATCGAATCGATGCCGGCGCGCACGATCTCGATTGCGTACGCGCCGAGATTGACGGTCATCGCGAGAATTGCGGCCTGCACTTCGTCGATATGAATGCCGAGGCTCGGCAGGCCGAAGAACACGAAGAACAACTGCAGCAGAAACGGCGTATTGCGGATCAGCTCGACGTAACCCGCGACCAGCCAGCGCGCCCACTTCGGCCCGGCCGCCGCGACGCTCGCGCCGGCGATGCCGACGAGTCCGCCGAGCAGCGTCGAAACGGCCGTGAGCCCGAGGGTCACGGCGGCGCCGCGCACGAGCATGTCCGCATAAAGGCCGAAGCCGCTGAAATCGAACGCGTAAGTCATGGCTTCGTGCTCATCGTGGGATCGGGTTGCCGCGTGGTCGTTGGCGGTTCACGCAGGCCGTGTCAAAGATCGGCCGGCAGCGGGGCGCGCAGCCACTTCTGCGAGATCGCGTTCATCGTGCCGTCCTTGCGGGCCTTGGCAATCGTTTCGTCGACCTTTGCTTTCAGGCGCGGCTCGTTCTTGTTCAGGCCGACGTGATCGGGCGAGCTGAACAGCGAGAACTTCTGCTCCGGATCGTTGGCCGGGTGGCGCGCGAGAATCGTCGCGCCGACGTCGTTGCCGACCACCATCAACTGTACCTGACCAGAAAGGAACGCCGAAATTGCGCCGTTCGGATCGTCGAAACGTTTGATGTTCGCGGATGGCGGCGCGATTTTCGTCACGCTCAGGTCCTCGAGCGTGCCGCGCGCGACCGAGATCGACTTGCCGGCGAGGTCGGCGGCGTTCTTCACCGGCAGCGACTTCGGGCCGAACACCGTGAGGGAGTACGGCGCGTACGGCTGCGAGAAGTCGATCACTTTTTCGCGTTCGGGCGTCTGGCCGACCGACAGCAGCATGTCGGTTTTGTGGTCGGCGAGGTAGGCCATGCGGTTGTCGCCGGTGACCGGTACGAGTTCGACCTTCGCGTTCAGCGCCTTGCCGATCAGGTTCGCGACGTCGATGTCGTAGCCGACCGGCTTCATGTCCGGGCCGATCGAGCCGAACGGCGGGTAGTCCTCGAACACGCCGATGCGCACCGTGCCCGACTTCGCGATGTTGTCGAGCGCGTCCGCATGCGCGCTCGACGGCAGCGCGCACAACGCGCCGAGCGCGCTCATCGCGAGCGTCGCGGCGAGCGTGGCGAACACGCGACGCGGGCGGGCGCCACGGGTCGGTTGGAGAGCGGGGCGCTGGTTCATGATCTCTTCCTCTGTCGAAAAGCGTCGTTATTCAAGTGGCTGAAGCGAAGTGGCTGAAGCGGCCTGGGGCCGAGGCGATGCCGGGCGGCGAATGCGCGTCGATGCACTGTAGGTTTGCCAAAATCCCGCAACAATCGAAATATGCGCATGGGCCGCATGACATATGCTCATGGCTCGGGGCTCGTGGAAGCGGCGGTGCAGGTTTGGAGGGCGCGCCAGGAAGCTTGAGAGAGAAGCTGATACGGGTTAACGCCCATCTTTCGACGGTCGAGCCGACGAGGGCCGAGCCATGAGAAAAGCTCGGTTCTGGTGCGACGGGCAGCGTTTTTCTGCACCGTGCTGGTGCGATGCCGGCGCAACGGGCGCGTTTCCCCGCACGTCATGAGCCGAATGCATGCGATCCCGGCGACGACCCCCTTCGTGCGGATGCCGTCGATCGCGTATCCTGTCGTTCCCAATGGGTAAAGCGGTCGTGGTGGCCACGGGCGCCGCCACGACCGCGCAATGATTTTTTCTGATCCTGGATATGCCGATGCGACGCCTTCCGCCGCTCAACGCGCTGCAGATTTTCGAGACCGTCGCGCGTCATCGCAGCTTCACGCGTGCCGCCGACCACCTGTGCCTGACGCAAGGCGCGGTCAGCCGGCAGATCATCGCGCTCGAAGACTACTATCAGTTTCCGCTGTTCAAGCGTCACGCGAAGGGGCTGACGCTAACCGCCGAAGGCGAAATGCTGCTGCCGGTCGTCAAGGAAAGCTTCGGGTGCATCGAGGAAATGTCGCTGCGGCTGACCCGGCAGCGCACCGATCTCGCGCTCAAGGTGCCGACCTGCGTGATGCGCTGGATGCTGCCGAAGATCATGCGCTTCCAGTCCGAATATCCCGACCTGCACGTGCAGATCACGACGACCTCGCAGCACGACGTCGACTTTCAGAGCGAGCCGTTCGACGCCGCGATCATCTACGGTTCGTCGCCCGGGGCCGATGTGCAGGCGGTGTCGCTGTTCGAGGAACATCTGACGCCGGTCTGCACGCCCGAGCTGCTGAAGGACAAGCCGCTCGCCCAGGTGGCCGACCTCGCGCGCCATACGCTGCTGCATCCGACGCGCGATCATCGCGACTGGAAAATGTGGCTCGCGAAAGCGGCGGAAACGGATGCGGCGGGCGCCGGCGCGATCGACGCGGAGCTCGGCCCGAGCTTCGATACGCTCGACATGGCGACCAACGCCGCGGCGCAGGGCTTCGGCGTCGCGATCAGCGATCTCGCCTTGATCGACGAAGATGTGGCCGCGCGGCGTCTCGTGCGGCCGTTCGAGACGGTGCTGAAGACCGGCGGGCGTTACTACTTCGTGTATCCGGATGCGGTCGCGCAGCAGCAGAAACTGAATCTGTTCCGCGACTGGATCGTCGAGCATTGGGAAGAGTGAGGCGGCGGGCGGGGTTACTGCGGGGATTGCGGTGGGGCTGAACGCTGAGTGGGGCTGAGGGGAAGCTGGCCGGAGCGGGCGCTTGTGCGTATCGCAGTCCCGAAGACGTGGTCCCTGAAGGGCTGAAAATCGCGGCTTAAGGGTGTTCGAACTATCGCCCGGATGCCACGTGTGAATCGAACGATTCGTGGAATCGTAAACTCGCGCCGATGCGTTGCTCCCGGCATCGGCGCCAGTGTGCTGCGTTACTGCAACTTCAATTACTGACCGATTGCGCGGATCGTCAGCGCGTTGCGCACCGACGTGACGCCCGGCACGCCTTGGGCGGCCGTCGTCGCGAGTTCGATCTGCGCTGCTTCCGGCACCGAGCCGGCCAGCGTGATCGCGCCGTCGCGTGCGCGCACGGTGATGTTGCCGACCGTCAGGCCCTTGGTGCGTGCGAGCACGCCGCGAACCTTGCGCGACAGTGCGCGGTTGGCCGCACGGTTCTGCTTGGCCGTTTGCTTGGCGGTCGGTGCCGATGCCGCAGCGGCTGCGGGCGCTGCGGCCGAAGCTGCGTCGTTCTGCGCGTAAGCGTTGAGGGACGCGAGCACGACGAGCGCGCCGCCGATCATCTTGATTGCTTTCATTCAACTTCTCCTGTTGTCGTAGGTACGTCTGTCCCCAGGCGGGGACGCTAGTTACACCAGCGGGTACAGCGGGATTCGATCTGAATGGAACAGGTACAGCAGCCGTGCGAATATTTTTTGGCCGGAATGCCGTCCGGGGTTGCGCTCGACGCGCGGGTCCGGACGTGCAAACGGCCGTGTAGCCGGCCGGAGACACACAATATAACAATTAGTGCCACGTTGATGTGGTGGGCGTAGAAAATGAGGCGTCGGTACAACGCATAGGCCGCTCTGGCGATGGTATCGGCGTGCGAGTGTGAGGGGCGCGTGGTGGGGGCGAGATGTTCGGCGCCGCGTCGCGCACTGGACCGTTGACCGATGTTGGTCTCATGCTTGACGGCCTCGGTGCTTTCAGCTCAGTGCTTTCCGGCTTCCTCTGTTTCAGGACATCCCAACGCATGCGAAACGAACCGCTTCCGATCCGTCTTCTGCGCCGCGACGATCTGCCGATCGATACCGTCGAACTCGCGCGCTTCATGGTCGGTAAATACCTCGTGCACGATCTGCCCGAAGGGCGCATCAGCGGACGCATCGTCGAGACCGAGGCGTATCCGCTCGGCGATTCGACGAGCCATGCGTACCTGGGCCGCCGTCCGTACAACGGCTCGATGTTTCTTGCGCGTGGCCATGCATATGTGCGCCTGACCTATGGCGTGTCGTACATGCTGAACATGTCGTCCGAAGCGGAGGAGGTCGGCGCCGGCATTCTGCTGCGCGCGATCGAGCCGCTCGAAGGCCTGGCGCTGATGGAAGCGCGTCGCCCCGGCGTGCCGCTGCGCGATCTCGCGCGCGGACCCGGCCGGTTGACGGTGGCGTTCGGCATCGGTCAATCGTTCGACGGCCGCGACCTCTGTACCGGCCGCGGATTGTGGATCGGCGCGATCGAAGCCGGCGACGCACCGATCGGCGTGACGACGCGTATCGGGCTATCGCGCGAAATGGATCGGCCGTTGCGATTTTTCGAGCCGGGCAGCGCGTTCGTCAGCGGGCCGCGCAAGCTGTTGCTGATGCCGCGCGCGGACGCATGAAAGCACGGGCGCGCACGCACGTCGATTTCTGCCGCTGGCGCGCTTATCGTGGCAAAACTTTCTCAGATCAGATGTATTGCGGAAACATCAGACGCAAGACTTATGAAGCCAACAATTGTTACCGCGAAATCGATGCATCGAAAATCGATCCGCGCGAATCGCTGTGCATTATTGCGATGAGAACAATTATCTATCTCGAAATTAAGGTTTTTCCCTTGGGGATCGGCTGACTAGACTGAATCCAATCGCTCCACACCAGAGTGGCTCGCGATGCACATAAAACCAGATTGGAGGTAAGTCATCATGAAATCGCTGATCAAGGCAGTCGCTATTGCCGCCGTTCTCGCCGCACCGGTCGTGTCGTTTGCGCAGTCGAGCGAGCAGCCCGCGACCCGCGCGGACGTGCGCAACCAGTTGATCCAGCTGGAGCAGGCGGGCTATAACCCGTCGGTCTCGAACGATCCGAACTATCCGGCCGATGTGCAAGCCGCCGAACAACGCGTTCAGGCGCAGAACCCGAGCGTCGCGCAAACCCAGCCGGTTGCCGACACCAGCGGTTATGGCGCGCCGATGAGCGGCTCGTCGCAGGCGGGCGCGATCACGACCCAGCCGATGGGCGGTGCGCACGGCGTGTATTTCGGTAACTGATCGAAGGGTGATGGCGGGTGGGGGCCGTGAACGGGTCTGCCGGAATGGCTGATCCTGGCACTGGCCCTGTCGATAGCGCGATTGAGTCGAGAGAAGAAAAGCGCGCGATTCGAGCGTGAGCGTGATGCGTCGAGCGCCGATGTGGGCGCATGAGTCGACGCTTGAATAGTCGCATGAGCGACCGCTCCGCTATCCATGCAACATCAGACGGTGTGGGCCGCGCTCGACGGCGCACACCGCTTCAGTTCACCGAGGTTTCAACCTAACGCGACGCACCGCTGCATCCGCAATGCAGGCGATTCGTGCGCGCGCTGTGTTCCCGTTTGAAGGAACCTCCGCTGCCGCAAGGTGGCTTGGCCCAAGCTCCAGGAAGTTTGGGCTTTTTTTGCGTCGGTTCCGTGAATGACGCTTGAAGGATCGAGGCGCGGCGCCCGGCCAGACGCTATTTCCGTGTCAAGGCCGTTCGCCGTGAATGTAGAACTCGAGCTGCTGAATCGTGAATTGCTGCTCCGCGATGATGTTCTTCACGAGGTCCCCAATCGACACCATGCCGATCAGCCGTTCGTTTTCGATGACCGGCAAATGCCGCATGCGCCGCTCTGTCATCAGCGCCATGCAGTCTTCGGTCGTCTGGTCGGGACGCACGAAGCGCACGGCCTTGCTCATGATGTCGCGCACCGGCGTTGCCTTCGACGAGCGGTCCATCAGCACCACCTTGCGTGCATAGTCGCGCTCCGTCACGATGCCGGCGATGCTGTCGCCGTCGGTCACTACCAGTGCACCGATGCCCTTTTCGGCCATCAGCCGGATCGCCTCGTAGACGGAATCGTCGGCGCCGATCGTGTAGACGCCGGCGGGGTTCGGTTTTGTTTTAAGAAGCTGTGCAACGCTTGTCATGGAGCGGCTCCGTTTCGCAGTGCAGTACGCCGACGCGGCGTACTGTCGTGAGGGACAGGCCATTGCAGTATAGGCGCGACGTGTGTCCGCGGTACACCGGGAATACCTGGGGCGGTCCATCCGATGCGCGCTGGGTGCGCCTGGCGGGCGCGTGAGCGTTGCCTGCCGTACCGTCGGGTGGTTCACGCGGGAGCGTGTTGCCGCCTGGTTCGCCGCGCTCGGGTTTGCCTCGTCGACAACAGTCGATCACCGTCGATCACCGTTGGCCGCTGTTGCCCGTGGTGCTTACCGTACCGCTTCTTCGGCCCGCTTCTTCGACCCGCTTCCCGCGCTCGCGAAGGGGCATCCGCGTGCGGCATGCGGATTAGCGGTAAACTCGCAGTCCACACCTTAACCCCGGCTCGACCGGGTTCATGTCAGCACCATTGTTTAACGCCATGCTCACGTCTCAGGATTCATCGCCCGCAGCGGAGGGCGCCGTCACCGGCGAATGCGTCGTTCTCGACGCCACCGCCACGCTTCCCACGCGCTACGGCACGTTCACTTCCTATGTGTTTCGCGTGGTCGACAGCGGCGCCGAACATCTCGCGCTCGTGATGGGCGATGTCGCCAATCAGTCGTCCGTGCTGACGCGCCTGCATTCGGAGTGCCTCACCGGCGACGTGCTCGGCTCCTATCGTTGCGACTGCGGCGAGCAGCTCGATCTGGCGCTGCGCTACATCGCGGCCGAAGGCTGCGGCGTGCTGCTGTATCTGCGCGGGCACGAAGGGCGCGGCATCGGCCTGTCGAACAAGATTCGCGCATATGCGCTGCAGGAGCAGGGGCGCGACACCGTCGAGGCCAATCTCGATCTCGGTCTACCCGACGATTCGCGCGAATACGATTCGGCCGCGGGCATTCTGCGCACGCTGAAGGTCACGTCGGTGCGGCTGATGAGCAACAATCCGGAGAAATTCCATACGCTGTCGAAGCATGGTATTCCGGTGTGCGAGCGCGTCGCGCTTGCGATCCCGACGCGCGAGGAAAACGAGCGTTATATCCGCACGAAGCAGGTCAAGTTCGGGCATTACTTCGACGAGAACGAGTAACAGCTGATCGGCGACCGGGGCCTGTCCGACACTCAGAACAGGTTGAAGTCGTCGTTGCTGTCGGGGATCGCGTCGAGCAGGTTCGCCAGCGCGTGCCAGCCGAGCAGGCTCGCAAGCGCCGTTGCGATAGACAGCCCGCGTTGCGCGAGCGGGCTTGCGTGCGTGAGCGGCATCGGTTGAGAGTGAGATGCCGACGCGACTCGGCTGGTTCGCCAGCTTCGGCGAGCCGTGCAGGGCCGCGCGTCGACTTGGGTTTCGACGCGGGTGAAAGTACGCCGCAGCGGGCAGGTTTGCATGCTGTTTCTCCCGGATTGAGTTGATCGAGCCTGTGAGGGCTTGTCACACGGTTCGTACGAACGCCGGCTCACGTGAACGCCACTTGCCGTTCGCGCCGTCTACCTGCGCGCGATACGGATCAGCGCACGTTTTGCGTTATCGCGCCATCGCCCCGGCGCCCGCAGTACGCGGCAGCAGTGCGCCCAATACCTCTTCCCGCGTCGTGATGCCGAAGCATCTGCGCGGCACACGAATCAGTGCACGTTCCGCGTCGCCGCCTCGGCGCCCGCCGTACGCGACAACAGCGCACCCAATACCTCTTCCAACCTCGTGACGCCGAAGCGTCGCTCGCTGGCGTTCGCTTCGACGTCGATGCGTCCCGCGTTGTGCGCGTCGTACAGATCGACGATCAGCTGCGCGTGTCGCTCGCCGAGCCCGGCGCCGCGTAGTACAGCGCTCCATTGATCGCGCGGCACGGCGTGGGCGGCGACCGGTCGCCCGGACAGATCGGCCAGCGTGCGCGCGACGTCGAGCGCACTCACGCGTTGTTCCGCTTCGATACTGACGATGCGCGGGGTCGCCCGCGCCGGTTCGGCATCGAGCAGCAACGCGGCCGCAAGCTCGCCGACGTCCCGTGCGGCGACGGTCGGGAAACGCTTGTCGAGCGGATGATGCAGACTCGGCAACACGCCGCGCTCCAGCGCGACGGGCAGCACACGCGCCCAGTTGTGCATGTGCTCGGCCGCGCGTAGAAACGTCAGCGATGCCGGGACGCCGCACAAGCGTGTTTCGAGGTAGTGGAACCGCGTCGTGATGCCGGTGCCGTCGGCGTGTTCGGCGCCGTAGTCGGACAGTGCGAGCAGGCGTGGCGGCGGCGCCGCGCGAAAGGCGGCGACGCCCGCGTCGATCGTGTGGCGCATCGCGGCGGCCGGATCGTCGTGTGCGCGCGGCACCGGGCAGAGCCACTGCACCGCGTGCGCGCCGTCGATCGCGCGTGCGACCGCTGCCGCGTCGTTCAAGTCGGCGTGCGCGATCTCGCAGCCGATGGCCGCGAGCGCCTCGGCTGGCGCGGCGGTTTGCCCTCCGTCGTGCAGCACTGCGCGAACCGGGTGGCCCGCGCGTCGTAGGGCCGTCGCACTCGCGCGGCCGACCTGGCCGGTTGCTCCGAAAATGACGAACACGTTGCGCTCCTTGCAGGGGATCGAATGGCTTCATCGTAGGGGCGCGGCGCGGACAAAGCGCGCGGATCCGGATGGCGTTGCGCAGAATCGGATGATCCGATGACGCCATACGGCGGTGTGTGCGACCTCCGGCACGAATTGCAGCGACGGCAGGCACGCACAGTGCGGAATTTCGTAGCCTCGGCAAAGCCGCCGAAAACCCCGCACAATGCACGAATCCCGCCGTCATCCCGCCGTCGTGCAGCAGCTCAGTCAGGCTCATTCAGGAGAATCGCGATGAACGCCGTCACCCCGATTTCCACGCTCGCACCGCACAGCGGTTCACGCATCGCGATGCGCTCGAGCAGGACGCTTGGCTGGCAAGGCTTCGGCGCGGAGCTGCTCAGCGTGTCGGCCGGTTTGCATCGGCTGCCGGCGATTCGCCATCATCGCGTCGGCGTGCACGTCGGCGCGCCGGTCAACGCACGCTGCCTGTGCGACGCGCGCCGTCTCACGCGAATCCAGGCGCACGGCGACGCCGACGTGATTCCCGCCGGGCTCGCGGGCCAATGGAACGATGACGCCGCCTGCACGATCTTCAGTGTCTGGTTCGCCGAGGATTTCGCGCGACGGACCGTCGAGCAACTGGCGCTGAAGCCGGCCGACGCGCAACTGCGGCTGCGCTTCCAGATGCGCGATCCGCGCTTTCAGCATCTCGCGTGGGCGCTGCGCGCGGAACTCGAAGCGGACGACGCCTCCGATCCGCTGTACGCGGAAAGTCTGTGCACCGCGATGCTGGTCCGGCTGGTGAGCGGCGAGCTGCCGGCCGGCAAGCGACGCGGCACGCTCGCGCCGCGCACGGCCGCGCGGGTGATCGAATTTATCGACGCGCATCTCGACCAGCGTCTGACGCTCGACGAACTCGCCGCCCACGCACAACTGAGCGTGCCGCATTTCAAGGCGCTCTTTCGCGAGACGCTTGGCGTGCCGGTGCATCGCTACGTGGTGCAGCGAAGAGTGGAGCGTGCGCGGACATTGCTGCTGCAAGGGCGGCTCAGCGCGAGCCGGATTGCGCTGGAGAGCGGCTTCGCGCATCAGAGTCATATGGCGCACTGGATGGGGCGTCTGTCGGGTGTGACGCCGCGCGAATTGCTGGGTATCGCGCGTGATGATGCGGTTGCGGTTGCTGCTGCGGGGAGAGATTCAACGAGCAACGCCGGGACTCGCGCGGAGCCGCCCGCAAGGCACGACTGAAGGCACGACTGAAGGCACGGTTGAAGACGGGGTCGAGGGGCCGATGGAAGGCACTCCGCCTGAACGCCGTGCGCCGGCTCGCAAGCGGGACGCGTTGCTATGCCACCTCGCGCGCAGTCAATTCAGGCAGTCGTCCAGGAGGCACCGCAATCGACAGAGCGGCCCGCAGCGCATCGCATCGCGTTGCCTTTCCGCGCCGCCTGGCCATCTCGGCACCTGGGCACCTCGACACCTCGGCATCACGCCATCTCACGCGCACGCCGCTTACCCCGGCGCCGCGGTCAACTGCGCATACACATCATGCGCAAGCTGCAGCAACTGCTTGCGATCGATCCCGCCCGACACCGCGTAGCCAAAATCCCCGTCGACCCAGTAGAACACATTGACCGGCCCCGCCTGATACAGCCTGAACGCGGTCGTGTTGGCGTTTTCGCGCCGATGCGAGATGCACAGCGTGACGCGCTCGCCGTTCGGCCCGCGATACATGAACTGCGCGGTCGGGCCATCGGCGCCGGGCAGCAGGCGGCCGCCCGACAGCATGAAGCCGCTTTTCGACAGCATCGGCGGATGGACCTGGGTGCCGAGCCGGTTCGCGAGCCATTGCACGAAATCCTGCTCGTGGGCGGCGCTCATGTCGCTCGGCCGTTCGACCGCGGGCATGTAGACCACGTGTGCGACCGCCGCCTGACGCGCGAAACCTTCCGGGCTGTCCGCGCCGAGCGCACGCGCATCGGTGTGCGAGTCGACGTAGCCGGCAGGGCTTTCGATCGCGACCGGCGCGATCAGCTCGCTGCGATGCATGCCGATCCCGATGCCGAGCACCAGCGTCGCCGCCAGCCCCGCGAATTGCACGGCAAAGCGCGGCCAGTTCGCGGCGAGCCACGAGCGGCGCGGTGCGCCCATCTGCAGACGCTTCGGCACCGGCTCGCTGAGCACGCGGTCGTAGCGCTCGTGGAACATGTTGTTGAGCGAAAAATAATCGCTGACGCGCGCGGCCAGCTCCGGGTTCTGTTCAAGCGCGCGCTCCACCTCGGCACGGCGCTTGCCGGACAGCGTGCCGTCCACGTACGCGTGCAGGTCTTCTTCGCCGATCGGCATTTGCGGCTCGCTCATCGCACCACCTGTAATTTCGCTCCGGGCTGATTGCCCGCCATCAACGCCCGCAGCCGTTCGCGTCCGCGCGACAGGCGCGACATCACCGTGCCGATCGGAATGTTCAGCGCGAGCGCGACGTCGGCGTAACTCATTTCTTCGAGGCCGACCAGCAGCACCACCTGGCGCTGCTCGAGCGGCAGCCGCTGCAACGCGTAGTCGAGATCGCGCATTTCGAGCGAGCGGGTCTGCCCGGACGGCACGGCGAGTTCGCTCTCGGCGATGCTGTCGTCGTCGACGGCGACGTGGACCGCGCGCGCCGACGCCTTGCGCGCCTGATTCGCGAACACGTTGTGCATGATCGTGAAGAGCCACGCGCGCAGATCGGTGCCCGGCTGGAACAGCTGGGTGCGGCCGAGCGCGCGTTCGAGCGTGTCCTGCACGAGGTCGTCGGCGAGCTCGCGATTGTTGATCAGCGCCCGCGCGTAGCGCCGCAGACGCGGCACGTGCTCCATCAGCTCGTCACGGACATCCATGGTGGGTCCCGGTTGGGGGGCTTGAGGGCGTCATTGGCTTTAGTCGGTCGGTAGCGAGGCGCAGCGGGCTGCTCGCGGGACGTCCGCGATTGATGACCCGGTGCTTTAGTGCTGCGAACACCTGTCGGCGCATTTTATTCCGGCGGGCGCGCGGCAGTGGGAGTCGCGGATCTTGAGCCGGTTTTTCGGCGACCGGACGGCAGCCGCGCAGCGGCGATTTTGCGCGCCGCGGTTGTACGCTGCGGTGCCAGCAGTGCAGCAGTGCAGCAGTGCAGCAGTGCAGCAGTGCAGCAGTGCAGCGATGTCGAGCGCGCGCCGCAAGTTCTTGCAGCTCCTGATGCGAATTGCGCGTGCGGCTTGCATGCCGTCATCGCGCGGTCATCACGTCGGCGGCGCGCATCAGTCCGTGCGTACGCGCGTTGCCCGCGACCACGAAGCGCTGCCGCCGCGCGGTCCACGTCAGCAGCCGCATGTCGCCGACCCGGCGCGCGGCCCACTGCGGCTGCGCGCGCGCGAACGGCGCCGCGGCCGACAGCACCACCACCGGCTGCTGATCGCCGTTCAGATAGACGAACTCGTCGGCGCGCTGCAACAGGCCGAGCTGCAGCACGCGATGCTCGACGAGCCGCAGCCCGATCGCGTCGAGCACCGGCGCGGATGGTTCGCCGCGCGTCGGCGTGGCGGCGGAAAACGGCCGCGTGGTGGCTTCGGCCAGTGCCATCAGCGCGGCGTTGTCAAGCGCCTGCGCGGAGACCTGGGCGGCCGCGAGCCAGCCGCTCGCGGCCGCCAGCGTCAGCGCGAACGTCGCGAGCACGATGAAGCTGCGGCGCGCGCGCTGGGACGGCGGCAGATGCCCGCGCAGCCGCTGCGAACCGCCGACACGTTCCCTCGCGGGTTCCTCGGTAGTCGGGAAGGTCGCCTGCATCTGCGCGTTGAGCCGGTCGTAAAACGCGACCCGCCGTGCCTCCGCCGGATGCTGGCCGAGATAGTCGCGCAGCGCCGCCGCGCGCTCGGGCGTCAGCGTGCCATCGGCGTAGGCCTGGATGTCGGCTTCCGATGGCGTGGCGTCGGGCGGCGGATCGGTCGAAGTCATGGCGAAGCGGGTGGACGTGAGGGTTGCAGGCGAGATCGCATGTGAGGCCAAGCTGTGGAGCGGGGCTGTGAAGCCAGGCTGTAAAGCGGCGCCGTAAAGCCGGACTGTAAATCGGGAGGCTGCGATCGAAAGATGAACACCGGCACGCAGGCGTTTATTCCCCGCGCCGACGATCTTTTTTCCACCCCGCAAAAACAGGAATAAACGCCGCCGATGCGTGGTTTTTCGTCGTGCGAACCCGCACAACTCTCTCAGGAGTCGATCATGAAAAAGCTTTCGTTGGCCGCGCTGTCCTTTGCTGTGCTCGCCGCTTCGTCGAGCGCGTTCGCGCAGGGCAAGACCCGTGCTCAGGTGTACCAGGAACTGATCGAGGCGCAGCAGAACGGTCTCGACTACATCACCGATTCGTCGTATCCGGACGTCAATCCGGCATTTACGCGACTGGTCGAGCAGCGCAAGCAGGCACTCGCCGCGCAGGCGGCGGCAGGCGGGGCCGCGAGTCACGTCGTGAATGCCGGCGCGCCGGGCGTGAACGCGAATTGACCCGCGGTGGCGCAGCGGCGCGCGACTGCGCGAGGAGCGCGCGCCGCTGCTGGATGGTGCCGAATAGTGCCGGATGGAATAGATCGTCGCGTGGCGTGTTTGCCGGTACGTCGATCGCTGCGTCGATCATTCACCGATCCATCCGGCAAGGAGTCCTCGTGACACACCCCCCCGTTCCCAATCCGCGTGCCAGCCGGCCGCCGATCTGCGTGCCGTGCCGGCTCGCCGCGATCGGCGCGGTCGTGCTGGCGCTCGCGGGCGGCTTCGCGTACACCGCGGGCTGGCTCACGCCCACGCGCCTGAGCGCGCCACGCATCATCGATACGTTCGAGGCGAATGCCGGCCCGCATCCCGGCTATCGACGCAATCACGCGAAAGGCCTGTGCGTCGAAGGCTATTTCGACAGCAACGGCAACGGCGCCGCGCTGTCGCACGCGACGGTGTTCGCGCCCGGCCGCACGCCGGTGTCCGGGCGTTTCGCGGTGCCGGGCGGCAACCCGTCCGCGCCCGATACGAGCTCGCCGGTGCGCAGCCTCGCGCTGCAGTTCCGGCTGGCGGACGGCGAAGAGTGGCGCACCGGCATGAATTCGACGCCGCTGTTCGTCGTGCATACGCCCGCGCAGTTTTACCAGCAACTGCAGGCCGCGCAGCCCGACCCGGCGACCGGCAAACCCGATCCGGCGAAGCTGCGGGCGTTCTACGCGGCGCATCCCGAGACGCAGCCGTTCCAGCGTTGGGTGAAGGCGCACGCGCCGTCGTCGAGTCTCGCGAATGCCGCGTACTACGGCATCAACGCGTTCCTGTTCACCGACGCGCAGGGCACGACGCGGGCGGTGCGCTGGGCGGTAGTACCCGACACCCCGTACGCGCCGATGACCGACGCGCAGCAGGCCGAAAAGAATTTCCTCGCCGCCGATCTCGAACAACGCCTGCAGCAGGGGCCGTTGCACTGGCATCTGATCCTGAACGTCGCGCAACCGGGCGACCCGACCGACGACGCAACCCGGCAATGGCCCGACGACCGTCAACGCATCGATGCGGGCACGCTGGTGATCGAGCGAGCGAATTCGCAGGAAGACGGCGCCTGCCGCGACATCAACTTCGATCCGACGATCCTGCCGGCCGGTATCGCGCCGTCGGACGATCCGTTGCTTGCCGCGCGCTCGGCGGCCTACGCGTTGTCGTTCCAGCGTCGTACGCGCGAAGAGGCGTTGCATCCGGAGCTACATCGCGCGCAGGCCAACAGCGAAAAGAACGGCCAGAACAACGGCGAGCAGAAAGGAGAGCACTCATGACGCCCCCGCGTACCCATTTCAGTCCGCTCGCGCGGCTTCTGCACTGGACGATGGCGCCGCTGATCGTCGCGATGCTGTTTATTGGCGTCGGCATGGTCGCGACGGTGTCGCGCGCGCACGATACGCTGGTCGCGCTGCATCGGCCGCTCGGTATCGCGTTGCTGGCGCTCGTGCTGGTGCGGCTCGCGGTGCGTCTCACGCGCGGCGCGCCGCCGTTGCCGCACGAGATGCCGAACGCGCAGCGGCTGGCGGCGCGGGTGTCGCACGTGGTGCTGTACGCGCTGATGCTGGCGATGCCGCTGATCGGCTGGGCGATGCTGTCGGCGGCCGGCTATCCGGTCACGCTGGCCGGTTCGCTGCATCTGCCGCCGATCGCGCCGCACAACGTCGCGTTGTTCGCGTTGCTGCGCGCGTTGCATACGTGGCTTGCGTTCGCGCTGTTCGCCACCGTGCTGCTGCATCTGGCGGCGGCGTTGTTGCATGCGCTGATTCTGCGCGACGGCGTGTGGAGCAGCATGGCGCGGGGCGGGCGCTGAGATAAAAGGCGCGGCGCTGTTTTCCGACGCGCGACGGGTGCTGCCGTCAGGTATCGCATGCATCTTGGAAGCTGGCGCGGTGGGTGCTTCCGGCCCATGCGCGCTTGCTCGCGTATCTATGAGCGGCGCTGTGCGCAGCGCTCGATTTCTATCTGGATCGGCGCCGAAACCGGCCGTCACAGCCCCGTGCGTCCAACGCGTAAAATGGCCGGCTATCACAGGCAAGTGCAGGTCAAGGGCGGCAGCCGGACAGAGCGGGCCGGGCGACGCGAGCGAGCGTCGTTTGGCCGATGCGTCGAGTGCGGTCCGCGCGCCTTTGCCTTCGCCGGTTCGAACAGGAATGCACGCGGATGTCGTCAGTTTTCTTCGATCGGGACAGGATTACGGAATGGCTCGGTGAGTGGACCGTCGCGAAGGCGCGCTCGGTGGGCACGGTCAGCAACGTGAAATGGCACGGCGCGACGCTGACCGGCGACGTGCAGGGCTCGCAGCCGCAGCCTTACCGGACGCGGGTGCGTTTCCGGACCGACGGCGGCGCGCCGTGGGCGCAAGGCGATTGCACCTGTCCGGTCGGCCGCGATTGCAAGCACGTCGCGGCGCTGCTGCTCGCGGAACTCGACTACCACGACGAGATGGACCACATCACTCGGGTGGCCGACGAGGGCGATGCGGACGCGGCGCGGCCTGTGCCTGCAATGGGGGCAGCGTCACCGTCGTCTTCTGCTGCGCCATTGGCACCGTCCACCGGCGTGCGGCCTGAACTCGTCAGCTGGCTCGAACGCTTTCGCGAGCGTGCCCGCGCGGCCGACGCCGACGCTGCCGCGAGCGCCAAAGACGCCGCTCGTCAGCCAGCTGCCAGCCGCGAAACGCTGGCGTATCGGCTCAACTGGTCGAGCTTCCATCTGCGCCACGAGGTCGTGCTGCATTGCGCGCGTTGCGACGAAGACGGCACGATCGTCGAGGTCGGCGAGAGCTGGGGCGACGTCGAGGTGGCGCTGCTCAGGCAGCCGCGCTTCGTGTCCGACGCAGACCTGTCGATCCTGCGCGGCCTCTGGCTCGGCCGCTCGCGCGAGGATTTTGGCCAGTTCGTGCTGCGCGGCACGAGCGGCGCCGAAACCTTGCAGAAGCTGATCGCCACCGGACGGCTGTTTTTCGACTTCCGGATCGCTCCCGGTCACGCCGGGCCGACGCCGCTCGCGCGGGCCGCCGACCGGCCCGGCCGCATCGAATGGGAGCCGCTTGCCGATCAGCGTCTGCGCCCGGTGCTGCGCACCGAACCGCGCGCGAGCATGGTGCTGCCGACCGAGCCGGTCTGGTACGTCGACGGTGTCGCCAACGAGGCGGGCATCGTGCCGCTGTCGCTGCCGTTCCAGCAATTACCCGACTATCTCGCGATGCCGCCGATCTCGCTGGCCGAAGCGCCGCTCGTCGCGTCGGTGCTGCGCGAGATCGCACCCGAACTGCCGCTGCCGCCCACGCACGATGCGCCCGCGATTCGCGTGATCGACGTCGAGCCGGTGCCGGTGCTGACGCTGAACAGCCACGCGCTGTCCGGCGCGATGAAGGTGGCGCGGGCGGCGAAGGGCGCCGGCGGCGCCAAGGCGGCGAGAACGGGCACCGCAGCCGCAGCGCCGCCGCGCGATGCCGCCGCGGTCGAACTGGCTGCCGTGAGTTTCGACTACGACGGCGTCAGCATCAACGCCGACAGCAGCGTGACGCTCGTGCCGCTGCCGGGCGGTGACGTGATCCACATCCGCCGGCGCTATGAGGCGGAGAAAAAGCGCCTGCTCGAACTGCGCAAGACCGGTTTGCAGAAGGTGCCGACGCGCAGCGTCCACGCATCGCGGCTGTTGCCCGACACGATGCTGGGCCTGCCCGATGCCGACGCGTGGTCCGGCTTCGTCAACGAGGCCGTGCCGGCGCTCGCGGCCAACGGCTGGCGCGTGACGATGGCGCCGGAGTTTCGCTACAACGTGATCGAGATCGACGCGATCGACGGCAGCGCGCAGCAGGCCAGCGACGGCTGGTTCGATCTCGAGATGGGCATCCGCGTCGGCGGGCGCGACGTGCGGCTCGAGCCGCTGCTCGCCGATCTGTTCCGGCGCGACCGGCGCTGGCTGTCCGGCGCACTGGAGACCATCGGCGACGCCGAGCCGATCGAGCTGAAAACCGACGAGAACAAGCGGCTGCGGATACGCGCGGACCGGCTCAAGCCGGTGGTGCGGGTGCTGGTCGATCTGTTCGATTCGCTCGGCGGCGCGCTCGCCGAGGGCGTGCCGCTGCGCGTGCCCGCGCTCGACGCCGGCCGCCTCGACGCGCTGAACGACACCGGCCGCTGGCAGTTCAGCGGCGACGACTCGATCCGCGAACTCGCGCGCCGTCTGCAGGCTGGCCCGGGCTTGCGCGAAGTGCCGGTGCCGCGCGCGCTGAAGGCCGAGCTGCGCGCGTATCAGCACCAGGGGCTGAACTGGATGCAGTTCCTGCGCGATCAGGATCTGGCCGGTGTGCTCGCCGACGACATGGGGCTCGGCAAGACCGTGCAGACACTCGCGCACATCCTCGCGGAGAAGGAGGCGGGGCGGCTCACACGGCCCGCGCTGATCGTCGTGCCGACCACGCTCGTGCACAACTGGCGCGAGGAGGCACGCCGCTTCGCGCCGGATCTGAAAGTGCTGGTGCTGAACGGGCCGCAGCGCAAGGAGCGGTTCGAGCAGATCGGCGATCACGAGCTGATCCTGACTACGTACGCGTTGCTGTGGCGCGACCAGAAGGTGCTGGCCGGGCACGACTACCATCTGCTGATCCTCGACGAGGCGCAGTACGTGAAGAACGCGACCACCAAGGCCGCGCAGGCGATTCGCGGCTTGAGCGCGAGGCATCGGCTGTGCTTGACCGGCACGCCGCTCGAAAATCATCTCGGCGAGTTGTGGTCGCAGTTCGATTTTCTGCTGCCGGGCTTTCTTGGCAGCCAGAAGGATTTCACGCGACGCTGGCGCAATCCGATCGAGAAGAACGGCGATGACGTGCGCCGTGCGTTGCTCGCGCGCCGCATCCGGCCGTTCATGCTGCGCCGTCGCAAGGACGAGGTGGCGAAGGAGTTGCCGCCGAAGACGACGATCGTGTGTCCGGTCGATCTCGAAGGCGCGCAGCGCGATCTGTACGAAACGGTGCGTACCGCGATGCAGGAGAAGGTGCGCGCGGCGGTCAGCGCGCAGGGGCTTGCGCGCAGTCACATCATCGTGCTCGATGCGCTGCTGAAACTGCGTCAGGTGTGCTGCGATCCGCGGCTCGTGCGGGTCGCGAGCGGGATGACGGAAAGCGGGGCGGACGGCAACGAAACCGGCAAGACGGCGGGCAGCGCTGTGGGCAAGACAACGGGTAGCGGCGAACGCGCGATGCGCTCGGCCAAGCTCGATCTGCTGCTATCGATGCTGCCCGAGCTGATCGAGGAGGGCCGCCGCGTGCTGCTGTTCTCGCAATTCACCGGCATGCTCGCGCTGATCGCCGACGCGCTCGACGAAGCCGCGATTCCCTACGTGCTGCTGACCGGCGACACGGTCGATCGCGCGACGCCGGTCGAGCGGTTCCAGCGCGGCGAGGTGCCGCTGTTCCTGATCAGCCTGAAGGCGGGCGGGGTGGGCCTGAACCTGACCGCCGCCGACACCGTGATCCACTACGACCCGTGGTGGAACCCGGCCGCCGAGAACCAGGCGACCGACCGCGCGCATCGGCTGGGGCAGGACAAGCCGGTGTTCGTCTACAAGTTGATCGCGGCGGGCAGCATCGAGGAAAAGATCGTCGAGTTGCAGGAGCAGAAGGCGGGGCTCGCCGACAGCATCCTGGCCGAAGACGCGGCCGGTACCACCCGGTTTTCCGACGACGATCTCGACGCGCTGTTCGAGCCGATGCCGGAGATCGAAGGCGCGCGCTGAGGGTATCTATCGATGTACGCGGAACGCGACGGTCGGAGAGAAGGGGCCAGACTGTAACAAACGGCTACGTATGTAAATGGCGGCCGGCCATGGCTTCAGCTCATACCAATTTCGAACTCGCGCCGCATGGGACTTTCGTGTGGGGGGCGCCCGAGCGGCGCGTAAGAACTACTTCGATGGCGGTTACAAACGAAGTTCTTTCATCTTGAGCGGGTTTATCGGCCGGGCTAACGTGGCATTACTCGTGCGGTTAGACCCCGGCGAGCGTGTGTAGTGTTTTTGGGCGGCG
The DNA here is from genome assembly GCF_012927125.1 of Paraburkholderia antibiotica. GTDB lineage: Bacteria > Pseudomonadota > Gammaproteobacteria > Burkholderiales > Burkholderiaceae > Paraburkholderia > Paraburkholderia antibiotica. Next base: position 20,439 of record NZ_JABBFZ010000002.1, on the reverse strand, counting down.
TTGCCTCGAATCGGGCGACGCCGCATTTTTTGCCCGCAGCCCGCTCACTCCTTCAGCCATTACGCATCATTTTTCCGATCCAGGTCCTGGGCTTAGGCAACCAGGCTATCCAACCCGCGACTCAGGTGCGCATCCCTCCTTACGAACAGTTATCTCAATAATGCATGCCAAAAGCATCGAAAAACAGGCAAAGGATGTAAGGAAATCTGACAATATTTAAACGATTTATTTTGAGACTGTTCTTATACTACGCATCAAATTGTTAAATCGGAGCTCTCCGAAGGACTTGCCGAAACGGGATACGCAGACGGGGCCAACCTTATCCCAGCAAGGGTTCACCGTTTCGAACGCTACTTCCTCGCGAGTGCTGGCATAGGCTGCCGGACTCGGGAAAAATCAGGGAGGAACGCGTTAGCCGCTTTCCACCAGGGTTTTTCGTAACGGATTGTCGATACAGGACAACCGGAAAATGGGGAGCTTTAGATTATGATGATCTGCCCTGCATAAGCGTAGTCAATTTCAAAATATGCGCTGATTTCTGCTTTACGGAAAGCAGCGACAAGCGGGGGGCATGGCAAAGGACCATTAGATTAGTTTAGTCATGAAGTAGCAGCCGGAGTTTGTTGGGAAGCCGGATCGGCGGTCAAGATCGTCATCCCGGTCGTCTGCCGGTTCGCCGGTCGTCAGCTACGAAAGACGCTGTTGCGTTGTGGGGTTTTATGAGAATTGCAGTCCTCGATGACGATTCGGCACAGGCCGATCTTGTTTGTCAAACGCTGTCCGCCGCAGGACACGTCTGTCACGCTTACGGCGCGGGCCGCGAGCTGGTGCGCCAACTGCGTCGCCAGACATTCGATCTGCTCGTGCTGGACTGGAACGTTCCCGACATGTCCGGCGAAGAAGTGCTGCGCTGGGTGCGTGAAAGCCTTTCCGAGCGCTTGCCGGTGCTGTTCATGACGAGCCGCGGCCGCGAAACCGACATCACGTCGATCCTGAACACCGGCGCAGACGACTACCTCGTCAAGCCCGTGTCGGCGGCGGTGCTGCTCGCCCGCGTCGGTTCGCTGCTGCGTCGCGCGTACTATCTGAAGCCGCCGGCGACCAAAGAGGTGTTCGGCGATTTCGAATTCGACCTGAGCGCCAAGCACGTCGTCGTGCGCGGCACGCCGGTCTCGGTCACGCAGAAAGAGTTCGAACTGGCGTTGCTGCTGTTCCAGCATCTGAGCCGGCCGCTGTCGCGCGCACACATCCTCGACGTGATCTGGAAACAGGCCACCGACATCCCGTCGCGCACCATGGACACCCACGTGTCGATGCTGCGCAGCAAGCTCGGGCTGCGTCCCGAGCACGGTTACCGGCTGACGCCGATCTACGGCTACGGCTATCGTCTCGAGCGAATCGAGACCGACGCGCCGACTGCGGTCGACAACGAACCTTCTGAAGCGGGGGGGGCGTGACGGTATTTATGGATGCGGCAGCGCCGAGCGGCGCTGTCCCGCCAGTCCGCCGCGCGTCGGTGTGGCTGGCGATGGCCTGCCTGATAGCAGGCAGCGCGGCGGGCTGGGGTACAGCTGCGCACGCCCAATCGCCGCGTGACAAGGCCGGTGCGAAGACCACACCGGCCTATGTTTCGTATACGACCCGTGAAGGCGACACGCTGTACGACATCGCCGATCGCTATATGGCCGATCCAGGCGACTGGGCGCTGTTGAGCCGCCTGAACCACGTGCCCGCGCCGCGTCGCATGCCGGCCGGCATCGCGTTGCGCCTGCCGGCCGAAAGGTTGCGTCAGGACGGTGATGCGGCCCGCGTGGTGGCGACGAGCGGCCCGGTCGAGCATGCATTCGGCACGAGTCCCTATCTGCCGCTGAAGACGGGTGAGAAGCTCGCCGAGGGCGATCGCATCCGTACCGGTTCAAACGGTTTCGCGACGCTGGAGCTGCCCGACGGTTCGTACGTGACGGTCGCCCAGGACGGCGAGCTCGACATCGAAAAACTACGGCACACCACGCTGACGGGCGCCGGCGACCGCATCTTCGACCTGCGCCGTGGCGAGGTCGAAAGTCAGGTCACGCATGCGACGCGACGCGACGATCGCTTCCAGATCCGTTCGCCGTCGGTCGTCGCGGGTGTGCGCGGCACGCGCTTCCGGGTCGACTACAACGGCAGCACGCAGACCACCGCGGTCGCGGTGCTCGACGGCGCGGTGGGCGTCGATCCGACCACGCAAGGCGGCCGGAGCGCCGCGCCGCCGCCGGGCATACCGCTGCAGGCATCCGAACAACTGGTCAAGGCGAGCTTCGGTAGCGTGACGCGCTCGGGCGACCCGATTGGCAGTCCGGTCGAGCTGTTACCGGCGCCGGTACTCACGAAGCCGGCGCGCGTGCAGGACGGCAAGACCGTCGAGTTCGACCTCAAGCCGGCCGAGCATGCGGTCGGCTACCGGCTGCAGATCTCGCACGATGCCGATCAGCTCGACCTCGTACGCGACCAGCGCGTGAGCACGCCGCATGTCGATTTCGGCGATCTGCCCGACGGCACGTATTTCGTGCGCATCGCATCGACGGATAACCAGGGCCTCGACGGCCTGCCGAACGTGTATGCGTTCGAGCGCCGCCAGTTGGGGCTGGAAGCCTCGGCCGCGCAACGTCCGGGCAGCCGCGACTACGAGTTCCGCTGGTTCGTGAGCCACAGCGCGGTGCCGACGCGTTTCCGGTTCGTGCTCGGCAAAACCGCCGACCTGAGCCATCCGGTCGTCGACCGTACCGATCTGACGGGCGGCGAACTGGTGGTCAGCGATCTGCCGGCAGGCGTCTATTACTGGACGATTGTCGCCGAGCAGTTCGAAAACGGCCGCTTCTACGAGAAGAACAGCGCAGTTCGCTCCTTTACGCTGGCGCGCTGACGCTGGTAGATTCTCAGGGCCGGCCGTCTGGCCGGCCCGTTCCTTTATTCCCGAATCGACCGCCCATTGCCCACCACTCCCACGCGACTGAGCCTCGATCCGCGCGCCCGTCTCGGACGGCGTGCCGGCCGGCGCTTTCTGATCGAGTGGGTCGGGGTAGGCTGTCTGGGCATCGTGATGATCCTGCTGACGTCGTTCGGACGGCTCGGCGTCGGTATCGATCAACTGGTGTACGACCGCTTCCTGACGCTGCGTGAGCAGCCGTTGCTGTCCGACATCGTCGTGGTGGAGATCGACAACGCCAGCGTTGCGCAGCTCGGCCGCTGGCCGTGGCCGCGTAGCGACCACACGCGGCTGCTCGAGCAGATCGCCGCGGCCAAACCCGCCGCGGTGGTCTTCGACGTGCTCTTCACCGAGCCGAATGTCGACGATGCGGGACTCGCCCACGCGATCGCATTGAGCCCGACCTATCTGCCGATCCTGCTGCCGCCGCCCGACGGCAGCGGCGCGCGCGCGGTGGTCGAGCCGGTCGCGCCGCTCGCGCACGCGGCAGCAGGGCTCGGGCACATCAATTTCGAGGTCGACACCGACGGCATCGTGCGCAGCGTCGCGCGGTTCCAGGGCGACAACGGCTCGCGCTGGCCGCAGCTGATGCTGCTGGTCGCGGAGGCGGTCGAAAGCGGCAAGCTGCATCTGCGCGACGGGCTGCCGCAGCGCCGCTCGAGCGCGCCGATGGATGCGAGCGGCAACGGCGGCGAGGGCCGCTTCCTGATCCCGTTCGGCCCGAATGCCGAGAACTACACGAAGTTCAGCTTCGCCGACGTGCTCGCCGGCAAGGTGCCGGCAGATCAGTTGCGCGGCCGCATCGTCGTGATCGGCGTGACCGCATCGGGCCTGTACGACCGTTTCGCGACGCCAGTGTCCGGCGAGCTCGGCCCGCAGCCCGGCGTGTACATCCACGCCAACGTGCTCGATACGCTGCTGACCGGCCGCGAAATCCTGCCGGTTGGACGCTGGATCGTGTTCGCGTCGTCGCTTGGGCCGCTCGCCGCGCTGCTCGCCGGTTTTCTGGTGCTGTCGCCGCGCCGCTCGCTGCTGCTGACCGGCGCGCTGGTGCTGGTCGCGGCCATCAGCAGCGCGGTGCTGCTGTACGCCGGGCGGCTGTGGATGTCGCCGGTGCCGGCGATCCTCGGCGTGATGATCGTGTATCCGATCTGGAACTGGCGTCGCCTCGAAATGACGATGGCCTATCTGCGCGGCGAGCTGCAGCGCCTCGCCGACGAACCGCATCTGCTGCCGGAAACCCCGCAGCGCCGTCGCGAGTTCAGCGGCGACGTGCTCGAGCAGCATATGGCGCTGATGGCGCAGGCCGCGCAGCGCGTGCAGGACATGAAGCGTTTCGTGTGGGACAGCCTCGACAGCGTGCCCGAGCCGATTCTCGTCAGCGATCTGGGCGGCGTCGTGCTGATCGCGAATCACGCCGCGAAGGCGCATTTCGCGCGGCTCGGCGCGCCGCTGCCCGAGGGGCAGCCGATGCAGACCGTACTCGGCGGCCTGACGCTGGTGAACACGATCGACACCGACAGTTCCACCGACACCGAGCGCAACCTGTACGCGCACGCGCAGTGGCCGGCGCTGCTCGACCCGACGCGCGACGAGTTCGCGGCGCTGATGGCGCAAGGCGTCGAGGTGCGCGACGCGAACGAGCGCGATCATCTGCTGCGCTACGCGACCTGTACCAACGCGCAGGGCGAGACCACCGGCTGGATCGCCGGTCTGGTCGACGTGTCGGCGCTGCATGCGGCCGAGCGGCAGCGCGAGGACGCGCTGCGGCTGCTGTCGCACGACATGCGCTCGCCGCAGGCGTCGATCATCGCGCTGGTCGAGATCGAGCGCGCCCGGACCGAGCCGGTGCTCGCGCGCAACCTGCTCGAGCGCATCGAGCGCTATGCGCAACGCGCGCTGACGCTGGCCGACGACTTCGTGCAGCTGGCGCGCGCCGAATCGCAGGCGTATGTGCTGGAGCCCCAGAATCTGACCGAGCTCGTGATCGACGCGAGCGACGAGGTCTGGCCGCAGGCGCACGCCAAGCGTATCGCGCTGCATACGGAGATGGGGGACGAGTCCGACGGACTGCACTGGATCTATGCCGATCGCTCGCTGATGACACGCGCGCTCGTCAATATCCTGAACAATGCGGTGAAATACAGTCCGCCCGACACGCGTATCGTCTGCAGTTTTGCGAGCCAGCCGGCCAAGGCGCGCGTGTCATGTACGATTCGGGATCAGGGTTATGGAATTCCAAAAGAACAGCAGGCGGGGCTGTTCGAACGTTTCCGGCGGTTTCACGAGGCAGAGCGGCCGGAAGTGGGTGGTGCGGGACTCGGCATGGCGTTCGTCAAGACGGTCGTCACGCGCCACGGGGGTAGCGTCGACGTCGTCAGCGCACCCGGCGAGGGGACGGCCTTTACGATCTGGCTGCCCACGCTCGACGATGCGCAGCTCGACGAACTGGCCGCTCCGCGAACCTGATGCAGTTGCTGTACCCGCTGTACCCGCTGTACCGGTGTATCCCCTGTACTTGAGAGAAAACAAAAAATGGCAAAAATCGCCCGTCTCTGCGCCGCCCTGGCCGCGGCGAGTCTGGCTGGTTGCTCAGGCCTGAGCGCCAACGTGCATACCGTTTCCGACAATGCCGCCGTTGCGCTGCAAGGCGAGCAGACCTATACGATCGCGCGCACGCAGCCGCAGGAAGACAGCGCCGATCATCCGCAGGCCGAAAAGCTGCTGCGCGACGAACTGGCCAGATATGGTTTCGTCGAGTCGGCGGACAAGTCCGCGCATTATCTGGTGTCGATCGCGTATAGCACGCGGCCGGCGTCGATCGGCGTCGGCGGCGAGGATTGCGCGCCCGCCGATTGCAGCAACACCGGCGACGGATTCGGTGCGCTGCTGTTCGGCCGTCAATATCAGCATGCGCTGACGCTGCGCTTTTTCGATTACGCGAGCGGCGCGGAGCGCTACAAGGTCAGCGCGGTGTTCGTCGATCGCGATGCGGACCCGCTGCACGCGCTGCCGCTGCTGGCGAAGACCGCGCTCGCGAAGCTGCCGTTCGACGCGCCGGCCGACTGGCGCGTGAAGCTGAGCGTCGACAAGGCGAGCGGCGAGCCGAAGGTCGAATCGATGAAGCCGCTGCAGCGCTAAAGCGCTTTAGCGCGTAGCCGGCACGCGCGGCTGACTGGCTTTTGCGTTGCATCGCGCTCGCGTTTGCATGGCGCGCCTTACGCGCCGCATTACGCACGTCATGCACGTTACGCGCGCTACTTTCGCTCCGACGTGTCCGCATCCTGCGGCCAGCAATTTTCGAACACGCAGTCGGTCAGCGGCAAACGGCTCGCCCAGCGTTCGGTTTCGAGCATCGGCTCGTCGTAGAAGCGTTCGACATGGCCGAGGCACAGAATCGCGACCGGCCGCGCGCCTTCCGGCATCCGCAGCAGCGCGCGCACCGCATCGACGTCGAATAGCGACACCCAGCCGAGCCCAAGTCCTTCCGCACGCGCGGCGAGCCACATGTTCTGGATCGCACAGGCGACCGACGCGAGGTCCATCTCCGGCAGCGTGCGGCGCCCGAACACGTGCCGCTCGCGTCGGTCCATCAGCGCGATCACCAGCAGCTCCGCGCAGTCGCGCATGCCTTCCACCTTCAGCTTCATGAACTCGTCGCGGCGTTTGCCGAGCGCGTCGGCGGTCGCGAGCCGTTCGCGCTCGACGATGTCGCGCAAGCCCGTGCGCAGCGCCGCGTCGGTGATGCGCGCGATACGCCACGGCTGCATGAAGCCCACGCTCGGCGCGTGATGCGCGGCGTCGAGCAGACGCCGCAGCACGGCCGGGTCGACCGGATCGGGCACGAAGTGGCGCATATCGCGCCGTTCGTAAATCGCGCGATAGACCGCGTCGCGCTCGGAATCGTCAAAAGGCTTCGCCATGAAAGAGGGCGGCCGTGAAGGCCGGGTTGGAGGGCCAGTAAGCGTGCATATAGGTTGCCACAATCGGGCCGGCGCGGAACACCGCTTCGCCAGATGCGTCGCTGTGCGCGCGCGTCGCGAAGCGTAGCGGCGCGAGCGGCGTGTCGAGCTTCGAGTAGTGGAACGTGTGGCCGGTCAGCGGACCGTACGCGCCGTCGATCTGCTGCATGCCGAGCGAGGTGAAACGCTTTTGCATCGTCGCGTGACCGGGCAGCAGGCCGAGCATCGGCGTGCGCGTGCCGTGCGCGTCGGTGAGCGTGTCGAGCAGATAGAGCATGCCGCCGCATTCGGCGAGCACCGGTTTATCCGCGTCGACGTGCGCGCGGATCGACGCGGCGCTGGTCGCATTGCCCGCGAGCATCGCCGCGTGCAGCTCGGGATAGCCGCCGGGCAGATAGAGCGCGTGCGCATCGGCGGGCAGCGGCTCGTCGGCGAGCGGTGAGAAGTAGCTGAGCCGGGCGCCGAGCGTTTCGAGCAGCGCGAGGTTGGCCGGATAGATGAACGAGAACGCGGCGTCGCGCGCGATCGCGATGTGTCGACCTTGCAGCAGCGGCGGTAGGGCTTCGGGCGTCGGCGTGCCGAACTCGATGGCCGGCGGCAACGCCGCGAGCGCGGTGGAGGCGAGCGTATCGGCGGCACGTTCGAGGCGCGCGTCGAGGTCATCGATTTCGTCGGCCTGGTGCAGGCCGAGATGGCGGTCGGGCAGCGCGATTTCATCGCTCGCGGCGATGTGGCCGCACCAGCGCAACGCCGGCGGCAGCGCTTCCTGCAGCATCTGCGCATGCCGCGCCGAGCCGACGCGGTTCGCGAGCACGCCATGAAACGGCAACTGCGGCCGGAATCGCGCGAGGCCGAACGCGAGCGCGCCGAAGGTCTGCGCCATCGCCTGCGCGGAAATTACCGCAAGTACCGGCACGCCGAACGCGGTCGCGAGATCGGCGCTGCTCGGCGTGCCGTCGAACAGCCCCATCACGCCTTCGATCAGGATCAGATCGGCCTCGAGCGCCGCCTGCGCGAGCAGGTTGCGGCACGCGCTTTCGCCGACCATCCATAGATCGAGCGACAGCACCGGCGCGCCGCTCGCGCGCGCGAGGATCATCGGGTCGAGAAAATCCGGGCCGGTCTTGAACACGCGCACGCGCCGGCCGAGCCGTCGGTGATAGCGGGCGAGGCCGGCGGTGATCGTGGTCTTGCCTTGTCCCGACGCGGGCGCGCTGATGAACAGCGCGGGACACGCTCGGGAGGACGGGCCCGTGGGTGCCGAAGTCATCGCTCAGAACTCCACGCCGCGCTGCGCCTTCACACCCTGCTCGCGATACGGATGCTTGATCGCGCGCATTTCGGTGACGAGGTCGGCGGCTTCGATCAGCGCGTCGGGCGCATGACGGCCGGTCACGACGACGTGGAGCATCGGCGCGCGCGCGTTGATGACGGCGAGCACTTCGTCGAGCGGCAGGTATTCGTACTTGAGCACGGTGTTCAACTCGTCGAGGATCACCATCTGGTAGTCGCCGCTTTCGATCATCCGGCGCGCCTCGTCCCAGCCCTTGCGCGCGGTCGCGATGTCGGCGTTGCGATTCTGCGTGTTCCACGTATAGCCGTCGCCCATCGTGACGAAATCGCACTGCGCGATCGCGCCGAGAAAGTCGCGCTCCGACGTATGCAACGCGCCCTTGATGAACTGCACGACGCCAAGGCGCATGCCGTGGCCGAGCACGCGCACGGCCATGCCGAACGCGGCGGTGCTCTTGCCCTTGCCGGTGCCGGTGTTGACGATCAGCAGACCTTTTTCGACGGTCGCGGCGGCCTGCTTCTTTTCGTGGCCTTCGCGGCGGCGTTCGGTCATGCGTTGATGCGATTCGAGGTCGGTTTTCATCGAGAGTCCTGATTGGGTGGAGCACGGTGGGTGGCGGCCGGGTTGGGGCCTGCGGCATCGTGCGCGGCGTTGCTGGTGCAGGCGATCGCGACGGTGATGCCGGCGTGGCGGGTCTTGCGTACGAGCAGGCGTGGGCTATGTGCCGCGTCTGCGGGATGGCTCGTAGTGTTGTTGGGTGTGGCGTTGTTGGCGTCCGTGCTACTTGCGGCGTGGCTCGCGGCGAGCAGCGCGCACGGTTCGCAGACACCGTCGACACCCAGATGCGCCTGCGCAGCCGCCGACGGCGACGCGACCGGCATCGCGGCAATCTGCGCGCGGCTGAACAGTTGCAACGGCAGCGCGTGGCGCGCGCAGAATTCGAGCAGGCCCGCTTCATGAGCTTTGCTGTCGATCGTCGCGACGGTGCCGATCTGTTCGAACGCGTACGCGCCTAGCGCGATGCGCACGGCGGTTTCAATATCGGTGGCCGCGCTGTTCGCACGACAACCGATGCCGACGCTCAGCGTTCTGGTCGGGCTATCGCGTGGTGGGGTGTCGGCGTAGGTGTGAGTCTGCATGCCGGAATGATCACCGGTTGCCGAATGCGCAGCGTCTCCGGCGTCCCCAAACTGCTCGACGCCTTCACGGCCAACGCCCTCTTCGCACCGCGCCGTATCATCAGCCACCTCCCGCGCCAGCGCCAGCGACGCCACCCCGCCGATCACGACAATCGCCGGCGAACCGAGTCCCGCGCGCCCGACCGCGGCAGCGAACGCGCCGAGCGGCGCGAGCACATGACGCTGTTCGGGCCGCGTCGCCGCTTCGATCGCCGCGCACGGCGTGGCGGCGCTCATGCCGGCCGCGAGCAGCGCGCCGCTGATGTCGGCGAGCCGCCGCATGCCCATATAGATCACGAGCGTCATGCGTGTCGCGACGAGCGCGGCCCAGTCGGGCTCGCCGTCGCCGGCGCTATGACCGGTGACGAACACCACGCCCTGCGCATGGTCGCGATGCGTGACCGCGATGCCGAGCGCCGCCGGCGCGGCAATGCCGGCCGTGATGCCGTTGATCACGTCGACATGGATACCTTCCGCGTGCAGCGCCTGCAATTCTTCGCCGCCGCGGCCGAACACGAACGGGTCGCCGCCCTTGAGCCGCGCGACGCTGCGCCCGGCCCGCAGATACGCGAGCATTTGCGCGACGATCTCGGCCTGCGGCGTCGACGGATGACCGCCGCGTTTGCCGACGTAGACAACCTGCGCATCGCCGCGCGCGAACTGCAGCACCTCGGGATTGACCAGATCGTCGACCAGCACGACGTCGGCCTGCGCGAGCGCGCGGGTCGCTTTCAGCGTCATCAGTTCGACGTCGCCGGGGCCGGCGCCGATCAGCCACGCGCGCGTCATCGCGGCGTGCATGGCGCGCGCCACACGGTGAGAGCAGGGACAAAGCGGCGCGCTGCAACGCGCGCGGCGGTGAGGACTGAGGTCATGCGGTACTGCGAATCCGGGTGCGGCTTGTCGCGTAGTTCGCGGCGTAGGGTCCGGAACGAAGCTCAGGAACCTACGCCACGCACGCGCGTTGCCGTGCTTGAACGCCTTCACATCCGTTCCCCGCGGATTCCGGCGGCCGGCGGCGCAATCGGCGCCACGTGCAGGACGTGACGCGGGCGCTGCCTCCGCGTCTGGCCGGTATCCGGGCTGGCGACCTCACGCGTGTTGCCTTCCCGTCCCCATTGGCGATTCGCGACGTAGCGGATTCGCGGGACAGTGGCATCAAGAAACGCATGCGCGACGCGGCCGGAACGGCTCTTGCGTCGCTGGTCGCTTACCGTTGCGGGGACAGCACAGGTTGAACGCGCGAGGCGCTGCCTGTTTCCCGTTTAACTGCACACGCGAGCGCGTGTGCGGGCACCAAACGCGCGCATACGATAGCACATGGCGCCCCGCCGGATAAGCGCTGGCGGGCCGCTTTCCTTGACTGCACAGGGCCGCGGGCCTACACTCGCACGCACTTTGGGTGCTCGCCCGCGCGTTCGTGCGCGGGCAGTTAAACGGGAAACAGGGAGCCATCTGCTCTGGAGCGGCTAACCTGTGCTGTCCCCGCAACGGTAAGCGAAAAGCGGTGCCGGCTTGATAGCCGGTCATCGCGGTGCCGGCTTCGATGTCCACGCGCAAGGCGCGTCGGCATATCACCACTGGACGAGAAACCACTCGGCCGGGAAGGGGAAGCGGCGCTTTCGCCAGCCCGGATACCGGCCTGAAGACGCAGGACGTACGCCGCGGGGATGCGGCGGCGCGTTCATGACCTCACTTGCGCTTTCTGTGTTTCCGCTTGTGTTTCCGTTGCCGCGGCAACGTCGTCGTTCGTCCCCGTGTTGTGATTGCCGGCCCGGCAGATGGCCAGGCGCGCGGATTCGTGCGTCCGAGGCGCCCGCCGATCGATGCAGCGCAACCCGCGGACGTGCCGGCCCACCGTCGCGACGACGACATCATGCCCACGCAACGGCTACGCAACGCCACGCAACCTGCGCAGCGCCTACGGATGGACCTCACGATGCAAACTCAATTGCGCAAAACTCCCGTCACGATCGTCACGGGCTTTCTCGGCAGCGGCAAGACCACGTTGCTGCGGCACATTCTCCAGCATGCGGACGGCAAGCGCATCGCGGTGATCGTCAACGAATTCGGCGAACTCGGCATCGACGGGGAAATTCTGAAGGGCTGCGGAATCGGTTGCGATGAGAACGGCGTCGAGACCGAAGGGCAATTGTATGAACTCGCGAACGGCTGCCTGTGCTGCACCGTGCAGGAAGAGTTTTTCCCGGTGATGGAAAAGCTCGCCGAGCGTCGCGGCGAAATCGATCACGTGCTGATCGAAACCTCGGGGCTCGCGCTGCCGAAGCCGCTGGTGCAGGCGTTCAACTGGCCGCAGATCCGCAACGGCTTCACGGTCGACGCAGTGGTGACGGTGGTGGACGGCCCGGCCGCCGCGAGCGGTCAGTTCGCCGACAACCCGATCGCCGTCGACGCGCAGCGCAAGGCCGATCCGAATCTCGATCACGAGTCGCCGCTGCACGAGCTGTTCGAAGATCAGCTATCGGCGGCCGACCTGGTGATCCTGAACAAGACCGATCTGATCGACGACGCGCAGCAACGCGACGTCGAAGCCGCGATCCGCGAAGACATTCCGCCGCAGGTGAAGATCGTGCGCGCGCATCTTGGCCAGCTCGATCTGCATACGCTGCTGGGTCTCGAAGCGGCGTCGGAAGAAACGATCCATTTGCGCCACGACCATCACGGTTCCGCCGACGATCCCGATCACCACCACGACGAATTCGATTCGGTCGTCGTCGAGACGCGGGCAAGCTCGCGCGAAGCGGTGCTCGCCGCGTTGCAGACACTGGTCGAAAACCACACGATTTACCGCGTCAAAGGCTTCGCGGCGTTGCCGGGCGCGCCGATGCGGCTGGTGATCCAGGGCGTCGGCCGACGCTTCGACAGCTATTTCGACCGGCGCTGGCAAGCCGGCGAAGGCGGCGATGCGTATCCGAGCCGCTTCGTGCTGATCGGCGAAGACCTCGAGCAGCAGGTGCTGCAACAGGCGTTCGACGCGGCGCTCGTCGTCGGCTCGGGCGTCGCCGCTCCCGCCGCTGCAAAGTAAAGGGCATCGCCATATGCATCTGCTGCGCACGACGCCGGGCGGTTTCGTCGACGATACGCAGGGCGTGATCCGTATCGATCAGCAGCCTGCCGATATCGTCGTGCTCAGTTCGGCGGACACCACGCTGTCGCTGCTCGCGAGCGTGGTGCCGCGTCTCGGCGACGGCTTCCCGAGCGTGCGGCTCGCGAACGTCACCTATCTGCGCCAACCGGCCTCGGTCGATTTCTATCTCGACGACGTGTTGCGGTACGCGCGCGTCGTCGTGGTCGATCATCTCGGCGGCGAAGCGTACTGGCCGTACGGCATCGAGCAGGTGGTCGCGCTCGCGCAGCGTAACGGCCAGACGCTGGCGATGTTTTCCGGCGACCTGCAGGAAGATCCGAACCTGATCGCGCGCAGTACCGCGAGCGCCGAGTTGTGCCAGCAGTTGTGGCGCTATCTGCGCGAAGGCGGTCCGCAAAACGCCGAGGCGTTCCTGCGCTGCATCGCCCATCGCGCGTTCGACTGGGGACGCGAGCCCGAGCCGCCGCGCGCGTTGCCGGCCGCGTCGCTGTATCACCCAGAGCGTGACGTGCCGACGATCGCCGACTGGCAGGCGCGCTGGCGGCAGCACGCACCGGTCGTCGCGATCCTGTTCTACAAGGCGCATCTGCAGGCCGCCAACATCGCGGTGTTCGATGCGCTGATCGATGCGCTCGAAGCGGAAGGACTCAATCCGTTGCCGCTCGCGATCACGTCGCTGAAGGACGCGGTGAGCCGCGAAGTCGTGCAGTCGCTGTGCGCGCAGCACGGCGCCGCGCTCGTGCTCAATACGACCGCGTTCGCCGCATCCGCGATCGACGACCCCGAGCCGCTCGCGCTGGCCGGCGACGCACCGGTGTTGCAGGTGATCCTGAGCGGCGGCAATCGCGAGGACTGGCTGAAGGACAACCACGGCCTCAATTCGCGCGACATCGCGATGCATATCGCGCTGCCCGAGGTGGACGGCCGCATCATCACGCGCGCGATCAGCTTCAAGGGGCTCGCGTATCGTTGTCCGCATACTCAGGTCGACGTGGTTCGCTATCAGCCGGACCTCGAACGGGTGCGCTTTCTCGCCGGACTGAGCCGCCGCTGGTGCCGGCTGCGCTCGCTCGACAACGCGGACAAGAAGCTCGCGCTGATCCTCGCCAACTATCCGATGAGCGAGGGGCGCATCGGCAATGGCGTCGGGCTCGATACGCCGGCCTCGGTGGCCGGCATTCTGTCGATGCTGCGCGACGAGGGCTATCGTGTCGGCGAATTGCCCGACGACGGCGACGCGTTGCTGCGCAAGCTCACCGAAGGCGTGACCAACGACCCCGTCGTGCGCGATCTGCGCCCAGCGCTGCAAAGCCTCGCGCTCGACGACTACCTCGCGCATTTCAACGCACTGCCCGCGAGCGTGCGCGACGCGCTGAACGCGCGCTGGGGCACGCCCGAGCAGGACCCGACGCTGCGGCGCGGGCGTTTCATGATCGCGGGCTGGCGCTGCGGACAGGTGTTCGTCGGCATTCAGCCGTCGCGCTCGCGCGAACAGGGCGACTACGCGAGCTATCACCATGCCGAGCTCGTGCCGCCGCATGCGTATCTCGCGTTCTACTTCTGGCTGCGCCATCAGTTCGGCATCGACGCGGTCGTGCATGTCGGCAAGCACGGCAACCTCGAATGGCTGCCGGGGAAAAGCGTCGCGTTGAGCGAGGCGTGCTGGCCCGATCTGATTCTCGGGCCGCTGCCGCATCTGTATCCGTTCATCGTCAACGATCCCGGCGAGGGCAGCCAGGCGAAGCGGCGCGCGCAGGCGGTGATCGTCGATCATCTGATGCCGCCGCTCACACGTGCCGAAAACTACGGGCCGCTGCAGGACCTCGAACGCCAGGTCGACGAATACTACGAAGCGCTGATGGTCGATTCGCGTCGTGCCAAGCTGCTGCGTCGCACGATTCTGGCGACGATCGTCGAGCATCGGTTGCATGAGGAGCTGAGCCTCGCGGCGCCGACCGGGCAGGACGACGAAGACGTGCTGCTCACGCGCGTCGATGCATTTCTGTGCGAGCTGAAGGAAGCGCAGATCCGCGACGGGCTGCATACCTTCGGGCAGTCGCCGCGCGGCGTGCAGCGGCGCGATACGCTGCTGGCGCTCGGGCGCTTTCCGATCGGCGATGGACAGGGCGGCAAGGCGGGCCTGATCGATGCGCTCGCGCGCGATCTGCGCATCGACCATCGGTTCGATCCGTTGACCGTCGATTGGGCGGCGGCGTGGGACGGTCCGCGTGACGACATCTTGCAGCGGGTCAGCGATGCACCGTGGCGGCACTACGGCGATACGCGCGAGCGGCTGGAGTTGCTGGCCGCGCAGTTGTTGCACGGCGTATGCGAGGTGGGCGATGCGTGCGAGATGGAAGGTCAGGCCGCGGAGCGTTCGCAAGCTACGCCGATAGCCGACGAAAACCTGCCGCAAGCGCACCAGGTCATCGCCCGTTTGCGCGACGACGTGCTGCCGCGCCTCGACGCCTGCGGCCCGCAGGAAATGACGCAACTGAAGCGCGGTCTCGAAGGCCGTTTCGTGCCGCCGGGGCCGAGCGGTTCGCCGTCGCGTGGCCGGCCCGACGTACTGCCGACCGGCCGCAACTTCTATTCGGTCGACACCCGCGCGGTGCCGACGCAGGCCGCGTGGGCACTCGGCGTGAAATCGGCGCAGCAGCTGATCGAACGGCATCTGCAGGAACACGGCGACTATCCGCGCGCGATCGGCCTGTCGGTCTGGGGCACCGCGACGATGCGCACCGGCGGCGACGATATCGCGCAGGCGCTCGCGCTGCTCGGCGTGCGGCCGAAGTGGGCGCCGGGCAGCCATCGCGTGACGGACTTCGAGATCATGCCGATCGAGGCGTTCGACCGGCCGCGTATCGACGTCACGTTGCGCGTGTCCGGTTTCTTCCGCGATGCGTTCGCGAACGTGATGCATCTGTTCGATGCGGCCGTGCAGGCCGTCGCCGAACTCGACGAGCCCGAAGATCTGAACCCGCTGCGCGCGCGCGTGCTGCGCGAACGCGATGCGCTGATCGCGCGCGGCATCGATGCCGCCGAAGCCCGCAAGCGCGCCGGCTGGCGCGTGTTCAGCGCGCGGCCCGGTGCGTACGGCGCGGGTCTGCAGGAGATGATCGATACGCGTCAATGGCAGACCGATGCCGATCTCGCGAACGCGTATCAGGCGTGGGGCGGTTACGCGTACGCGCAGAAGAGCACGGGCGAGGCAGCGCATCACGCGTTCGGCGCGCGTCTCGCGACGCTGGACGTGGTGCTGCAGAATCAGGACAACCGCGAGCACGACGTGCTCGATTCGAACGACTATTACCAGTTCCAGGGCGGCATGGTCGCGGCGGTGCGGCATCTGGCCGGCGAGCAGCCGAGCGTCTATCACGCCGATCACAGCAATCCGGCCGCGCCGCGCGTGCGGTCCTTGCAGGAGGAGATCGCGCGCGTGATCCGCTCGCGAGTGGTCAATCCGAAATGGCTCGACGGCGTGAAGCGCCACGGCTACAAGGGCGCGGCCGAGATCGCCGCGACCGTCGACTATCTGTACGGTTATGACGCGACCGCGCGCGTGATCGCGGATCATCAGTACGCGCTCGTCGCCGAGGCTTATCTGAACGATGCCGATACGCGCGCGTTCATGCAGCGGCACAACCCGCATGCGCTGCATTCGGTTTGCGAGCGTCTGCTCGAAGCGATGCAGCGCGGTCTGTGGCAGCAGCCCGGCGACTATCGCGCGCAGGTGGAAGCGCATCTGCTCGCGAGCGAACAGCAGATCGAAGGAAGGCAAACATGAGTGAAGCGACGCGAGAAGCGGGCGGCGTGGGGGCGGGCCCGGGCTCTGACGGGATGGGCACGGCCGCGCGTCCGGTGTTTCCGTTTGCCGCGCTGATCGGTCAGGCGCCGCTGCAGCAGGCGTTATTGCTGGCGGCGATCGATCCGGGTTTGGGCGGCGTATTGATCAGCGGTCCGCGCGGCACCGCGAAGTCGACGGCGGCGCGCGCGCTGGCTGAGCTGCTGCCGGAGGGTCAACTGGTGAATCTGCCGCTCGGCGCGAGTGAGGATCGGCTGATCGGCACGCTCGACATCGAAACCGTGCTGCGCAATGGGGCCGTGCGCTTTTCGCCGGGCCTGCTCGCGAAGGCGCATCGCGGTGTGCTGTATGTCGATGAAGTCAATCTGCTGCCCGATGCGCTCGTCGATGCGTTGCTCGACGCGGCGGCGAGCGGCGTGAATACGGTCGAGCGCGATGGCGTGTCGCATCGTCATGACGCGAGCTTCGTGCTGATCGGCACGATGAATCCGGAGGAAGGCGAGTTGCGGCCGCAACTGATCGATCGCTTCGGGTTGATGGTCGAGTTGCAGAACGCGTTCGAGCCGCGCGTGCGGCAGGCGATCGTCAAGGCGCGGCTTGCATTCGATCACGATCCTGACGGCTTTCGTGCCGCTTATGCGCAGCAGCAGGCCGAGTACGTGGAGCGGATTCATGCGGCGCGCGCGGCGCTGCCGCAGCTTTCGTTCGATGACGCCGTGCATGAGCGTGTCAGCGCGCTCTGTATCGACGCGGCCGTCGACGGCCTGCGTGCCGATCTCGTGATGCTGCGCGCGGCGCGTGCGCTGGCCGCGTTCGAGCAGGCGCACGCGGTGACGGTGCGGCATGTCGACTGCGTGGCCGAGGCGGTGCTGCTGCATCGGCGTCGGCATGATTCGCGCGGCTCGAATCAGAGCCCGCCGGAGCACGACGAGCGGGCGCATCAGGCTTCTGGCAGCGGCGCGGCACACGATGCTGCGGCCGCATCCTCTCCCGACGCCGACTGGGGTTATCTGCCGCCCGAGCCTACTGCGACGCTACCGGTCAAAGGCGTGATCCCGCTCGACGCAAAAAAACGCTGAGCCATCGGAAAGGCGCCGCCGCTGACTCGCGCAGCGGTTTTCGATGGCGGCAACGTAGTGGCGTGGGGGCGTCGCGTGGCATTGCGCGTGGCGCGTCTGGCAGACGCATTGCGTGGCCACCGACGCTCGCGGCGATGCGTGACGGCGCGCTGAGTCGGGAGCATTTGCGCTTTGTCCACGAGACGCCGCGCGGCGGCGTGCTGCATTGCTTCGTGCTCGATTGCTCGGGTTCGATGCTGACCGGACAGCGGCTCGCGCTCGCGAAGGGATTGCTGATCGCGTTGTTCGATCGTGCCGGCGCGATGCGCGCCGAGGCCGCGCTGGTCTGCTTCGGCGGGGCGAGTGCCGATGTGCGTTTCGGTCCGGCAGTGCCGCGCTGGTGGAACGAGCGATGGCTGGAGCCGGTCGGCGCAGGGGGCGGCTCACCGCTTGAAGCCGGCGTGCGACGTGCCGCGCAACTGCTCGAACGCAGCGCACGCCGACGGCCGGCCCAGCAGCGCTGGTTGTGGATTCTGACCGACGGCCGCACACGCGATGAACCGAGGCGCCCAGCCGATGCCGATGAAGTGGTGTTCGTCGATTTCGAGCGCGGCACGCTACGGCTTGGCCGTTGCGAAGCGCTCGCCAATGCGTGGGGCGCGCGCTGCATGACGCCGGAGGCGTTGATCGGCTGAGCGTTTGGCGATGCGCGCGAATGAGGGCGACGAGGGTGATGACCCGGCCGCGCTGCTTACTTCAGTCCGTTCGACCAGTACTGCACGTCTTCGTGACGATCGAACACGAAGACTTTCATCGCCATCTGCTGGGCGGGGTCGAGCTGATCCAGTTCCAGTCCATGCGTGCTCGGTTCGCTGGGCGCTTTGCCTTTCTGCACGTTGCGGATCACGGCGGTGGTCTCGATCTGCGTATCGAGGTCGGCGGACTTCAGGCGGAACGCGACCCGCAGGCGCTCGCCGACCTCGCCGACGGTCCACGACGCGCTCAATGACATGCCGAGCGCGCTGATGCCTTTCGCGAGTCCGAGCCCCTCATACGTATCGCCCGTTTCGCCGATGCCGAAGCGCACCGCGAGATGCGCATGGACCCGAATCGATTTGCGTTCGCGCAGCCGGCGGATCATGCCCGGCCTCGACAGCACCATGTAGTCGAACGGCAGGCGGCAGATCGCTTCGACGGTACAGACGAAGCGGAACACCGCCTGGCTCGCGATGGCGACGAGCTCCACATTTTCGCCGGGCGCGAGCGGCAGCGGTCGTCCCTGTTGTAGCGGCGACGTGACGAAGAGCGCGTGATTCGGCGCGAAACCGATGATCCGGCAGGGGTGCATCGGCGTGCCGCTGCCGAGCTGCGAGCGGACGCCGATCAGCGCGCCGATCTCGAGATGCATGTCTTTGATCGTCAACTCGCCTGCAGGCTCCTGCTGGAATTCCGTTGCGGGCGACTGGGGTGTGTCGGGATCGAGCAGATCGCCGCGTTGCGGCTGGAAGTGCTGGAACAGGAAGAAGCGCTCGTCGGGGCTGGCGAGAGTCGTGCCGCTCGCGAACAGCAGCGTGCTGTCGGCATCGACGATGGGCCAGGGCAGCGGTGTGCCTACCGGTACCGCATCCGGTACGAGCGCCGACGACGAAGCAGCGGATGGCGTTGGCGCGACGTGTTCCTCGACGGGGTTATCCATGGTCGGCGGCTTGTTTAAGTGACGGGATAATCTGGTTGACGGCGGGGGAGGATAAAACTTTAATTGGGGGCGCGGTCAGGGATAGAGGTGGCCCGCAGTCTGGTTTGCCCTGCTGGTTTTCTGTCCGGATAAATTAAATCGGATGACTAACTAATTGGAAGTTCGCACGTTGCTGCTTAATTTTTTGTGCTCTTCAACTTTTTAAAATAAATTGTGAGAAGGGTATTGACGTGATGCGACCGGCTCTCCATAATCTCGTTTCTCTGCTGCAGACGCAGCGACGCAAACGAAGCGGTGCCGGTGGTTGTAGGTGCTGTGATTTGCGAACGATCTTTAAAAACTAACAGCCGATAAGTGTGGGCGCTTGATGCGGAAATGCACTGGCCGGTTCTTCGGAATTGGCCGGATAGCAAAAGTATCAGAAGCCTCACACAGTAATGAAAGGAAGGTTTTTTCATCGAAAGATGGATGAACACTTCGTCAGTACGTTGAGTGAGCGACCGGTTTCTAACGAAACCGAAAACAGTAACAGGTTTGAACTGAAGAGTTTGATCCTGGCTCAGATTGAACGCTGGCGGCATGCCTTACACATGCAAGTCGAACGGCAGCACGGGTGCTTGCACCTGGTGGCGAGTGGCGAACGGGTGAGTAATACATCGGAACGTGTCCTGGAGTGGGGGATAGCCCGGCGAAAGCCGGATTAATACCGCATACGCTCTATGGAGGAAAGGGGGGGATCTTCGGACCTCTCGCTCAAGGGGCGGCCGATGGCAGATTAGGTAGTTGGTGGGGTAAAGGCCTACCAAGCCGACGATCTGTAGCTGGTCTGAGAGGACGACCAGCCACACTGGGACTGAGACACGGCCCAGACTCCTACGGGAGGCAGCAGTGGGGAATTTTGGACAATGGGCGCAAGCCTGATCCAGCAATGCCGCGTGTGTGAAGAAGGCCTTCGGGTTGTAAAGCACTTTTGTCCGGAAAGAAAACCTCTGGGTTAATACCCTGGGGGGATGACGGTACCGGAAGAATAAGCACCGGCTAACTACGTGCCAGCAGCCGCGGTAATACGTAGGGTGCGAGCGTTAATCGGAATTACTGGGCGTAAAGCGTGCGCAGGCGGTGATGTAAGACCGATGTGAAATCCCCGGGCTTAACCTGGGAACTGCATTGGTGACTGCATCGCTGGAGTATGGCAGAGGGGGGTAGAATTCCACGTGTAGCAGTGAAATGCGTAGAGATGTGGAGGAATACCGATGGCGAAGGCAGCCCCCTGGGTCAATACTGACGCTCATGCACGAAAGCGTGGGGAGCAAACAGGATTAGATACCCTGGTAGTCCACGCCCTAAACGATGTCAACTGGTTGTCGGG
>NZ_JABBFZ010000019.1 GCF_012927125.1 Paraburkholderia antibiotica | reverse complement strand
TCACGATCGGTCTGGCGGGTTCGGTCGGTGATGCGATCAACAACGCGTATTCGGAAAGCCAGGCGGCGAAGAATTCGGCTAGCACCGGCAACGACCGTGCGGCTGCGCTGCACAGTATTGCGGCGGCTGGCGATGTGGCCTTGACCGGCCTGACGTCTGCTGGCGTGACACCGGACGGCAAGCCGGATATCGGCATCAAGGTCAGCATCGGATCGAGCAAAAGCGAGAGCCAGTCGTCGGAAGATCAAACGATGCAACGCGGCTCCAGCGTGCAGGCAGGCGGCACGGCGGGATTCGTGGCGACGAACGGCGACCTGACTATCGCTGGGTCGAACGTAAGCGCGAACGATGTCATTCTGGCGGCGAAAAACCAGGTGAACGTCATCAACACGACGGACACGGATTCGACGCGTAGCTCGAACAGTTCCAGCAGCGCAAGCATCGGCGTGCAGTACACCTTGGGTGGCGGTTTTGGCGTCTCCGCCGCGATGGCGAACGCGCATGGCGACGCGAACAGCGACGCGTCGATCCAGAACGCTTCGCATGTGAACGGTGCGAACAGCGTCACGGTGATATCGGGAGGAGACACGAACATCATCGGCTCGCAGATCAATGGCAAGCAGATTGCGGCCGACGTGGGCGGCAACCTGAATATCGTGAGTGTGCAGGACGTGACGAACAGTGCTGCGCATCAGAGCAGCACAGGCGGCGGATTCACGATCAGCCAGGGTGGCGGCAGCGCCAGCTTCAGCGCGCAGAACGGCCATGCGGATTCGAACTACGCAGGCGTCAACGAACAGGCTGGGATCAATGCGGGTGATGGTGGATTTAACGTCAACGTCAAGGGCAACACGGACCTGACGGGCGGCGTGATATCGAGCACGGCAGACGCATCGAAGAACAGCCTGACGACCGGCACGCTCACGTTCAGTGACATCCAGAACCAGTCTCACTATGACGCGACCAGCAACGGCGTCAGCGCAGGCGTGGGTTTCGGCGGTAGCACCGGCAACGCGGCTGGCCCCGGTTCGGTGAGCGGCCATCCAGGCGTGTCGCCGATGATTTCGCAGAACGAAAGCGGCGACCAGAGCGCAACGACGCGCAGCGCGATCAGCGCGGGCACGATCAACGTGACGAACGGCGCCGACCAGACGCAGGACGTGGCGGGTCTCTCCCGCGATACGGCGAACACGAATGGAACGGTTGCGAAAACGCCGGACGTGAACGCCATCCTGTCGCAGCAGGCAGACACGATGCAGGCTGCCCAGGCGGCGGGTCAGGTGGTGTCGCAGGGTATCGGCGCATATGCGGATATGAAGCGCGACGACGCGGCGGCGGCCTACAAGGCTGCGTCCGAGAGCGGTGACAGCGAAGGCATGGCAGCGGCGGCGGCTGACTATAACAACTGGAAGGAAGGCGGCGATTCGCGGGCCGAGCTGCAAGTTGCGGGTGGTGCGCTGATTGGCGGGCTGGGTGGCGGTAGCGCGCTTAGCACAATTGGCGGTGCCGCTGGCGCGGGCGTGGCGTCGAAGATGGCGGGTTCACTGAACGACATCTCGAAGGGTGTAGCATCGGCAACGGGATCGGAGCTGATCGGCAATCTCGCGGCCAATATTGCAGCAGGCGTGGGCGGGGCGGTGGTGGGCGGTACGGCGGGCGCGGCGATGGCGTCGAACGTCCAGTTGTACAACCAGTCGATGGATGATGAACGTGCGTTGACGGGCGATCCTGGGAAGAAGTCGCCGTCGCTGTTCTCGCTGGCGCTGCAAGGCATTGCGAACGGCCTGAATGCGATCATTGGCATGGGCGGAGGCATGCCGCCTGGAGCGAGTCCGGGGGCGGTGCTGGTGGAATCGGCTGTGGCTCAGGCAGCCGGCGCTGGAATGTTGTCTGGTGGCTCGGTGGCGGGGTATGGGGCGGGTAATACGACGCTCAATAGTGGCAACGACGCAAACTCCGAAAGCGCGGGTGATAGTTCAGGGTCAAGCGGCAAGTCAAGAAACAAGCCGCCCGCTGCGCTGCCGGAAGCAGGTGGTCTGCCGCATACAATCATAGAGCGCCCCGGACCTGACGGACAGTACACCACGTACAACAGCGACGGGACTTCGCTGCAATATCGCGGATCTGGACAAGATCACGGGGGAATCCCACGTCCCAACGTTAAGGAAACAAGTGCAAATGTAGCGCCGGATGGAACAGTATTTGTGGGGAAAGGCGTGGTTCGACCTGCCACACCGAATGAAATCCCAAGGAGTAAGTGAAATGACTATTGAAAACTGGAAATACGACGATTTCGTCAAGGCAAACGGCGGAAAATTCTCGGCTTTAGACTTCATACATGCCGTCTCTGCAAAGGTCGCATTGCCTTGGGATTTTGTGCTCTGCATGGGTCATTTGTTTGCTCCACAAATGGCCATGTTCGATGGCGTTGTCGTGATCGTTGAATGGTTTGATGAAGAAAGATACCAGGAGTATCGAAGCACCGGAATGAATCCGGAGCAGGCTCAGGCATGGACAAACATGGTTGAGCTAACGGATATTTTTCAAGGGATTTCATTCGACAAGGCAAAAGAACTCGCACTGTTCATCGCAGCTTTGTGGAGTGAGAGAATCAGCCAAATTTTTCCTAACGAACCGACTAAAGCGAGTGTTATTTCGGATGAGAATTCGGACGAAGTCTTTGTCACAATTGGACGATTCCCTGACACACCGCGTACGTTGGGATGAGGTGCCGTTGACTGGGAATGATCGGGGTATGGGGGCGGTAATGCGATATTCAATAGTGGGAGCGATGGCGCGAAAGGCAATGTCAACGTTGAACCGGGGGCAACGCCTGATGCAAATGAGGTTCGTGCGGGGCAAGGGTTGGCGAATTCTGGATACGATGTGAGCCATCAGCCCACGGCAAATTCACAGGGAGTTCCCGGTGTCCGAACGGCGGATCTGTCGATAAATGGTGTTGGGCAGGTTGATGTTTATACGCCTGAAACCACGAATCCGACCGCTATCGCGCGAAGTATCGAAAAGAAGTTTGATCCAGGCAATGGGGTTCTTGTGCAAGCCAATCTATCGAATTCAGATATGTCTTCCATTGCAGCTCGAACATGGGGAAAGACAAACGGATCGAACTTCAATGTGCTGTTCTTCCAGGATTCTAGTGGGACAATCTATCGCTTTGACAGGCCGGTAGGAGGAAAATAGAAATGCCGAAGTTTGCGTGTCAATGTGGTTATGTTACTAATCTTTCTGTTACGAGCGATAGCGAGTGGGTACTTGTTCCTGAGAAAACGACGCAGGATATAGGTGAGGCTATGGATGAGGGAAAGGTGGTTGACGGTGAGTATTTTTACGAAATGCTTCGAGGAAAGGAAATCACGGTGTATCGCTGTCCTTCGTGTGGTCGGCTGCATTTAGAGGAGGCGGGCCGTAACAAGTTTGTTACGTACATTAAAGAGCCATCTGCTTGACAGGATGCACCGAACTCAGTGAACAAACTACTGACTGATCCGAGCTTTAATGCCGCAATTCAGAAGGGTCTTAACAAGTACTTGGGAGGTAAGTGATGAGGGCAAATTCGGAAATGAAGAAGATCATCGATGAATTGGAATTCGGAAAACCATTGATTCCATCTCTGAAGTCAATCGCAGATGCTGGTTTCGTGAAAAAGGACGAATGTTATCTGCTCGATTCTTTTGCGCGGAAATCCACAAATGCAAAACGCGCCGACTTCCAGGACTGCACAGGCTATGAGTGCTTTGTAAATTCGCTACACGTAGAAGACTATGAGAATGAAGAGCCACTTGCTCAGGGAATCTTGCTCGTAGACGAAGTATTTTGTGTGTGGAGGGCGTCCAATCCAACGCTTCACCTAACCGCGACCATTTCAGCAGACGAACTTACTGTCGTTGCCAGATTTCACGTCAAACGATGTGGCGAACAGTGGTTGAGCGACGACATCGAAGGCTATATTGATCCTGTCATGTCTATTGACTCCACTGAAGAAATAGCTTCCCGACTGATAAAGCGTGATCCTAAGTCTGAGCTTTGACATGCCGCCGATACTCTGATGGAGACGACGCTCAATGCCGGCAATTCGCTGACCGTTGCGTCGGGCCACGATATCAACGTCATTGGCAGCACGATCAACCTCGGCGAGATTCGAGATGTACTTGTTCGAATGAACGAGCTTCTGCAATCAAGTGGCTTGTGGGATTAAGCTCATATCGCTCAGGTCCAGTAGCAAATCAAGGGCCTTCCTGCGGGAACCCCCGTTAACAGCGTAACCATTCAAAATCGCTAGATATGTTCAATCGGTTCCTTAAGACCTTTACCGCGGACGGGCAATCCGCACAGACGAGTGGGGCGGTTTTTTCATCTTCTGATCCAATCGTACAGGACTTTTTTTCAAGGTTCGCGGGCACGTCGTTCAACAACGGCCTATATCGGGTACTCGTATGGAATGATGTGCAACGTTGGAATGCAGCTGTCGAGGATGCTTTTCCGGCTTTCAAGGGGGCGATTGTGCCGTTCGGGATCGACTGGCTCGGCAGAATCTTCGCGCTTGACTCGCGACGCGTGGTGAAAGGACGTCCCGCAGTATCGATCTTTGAGCCCGGTACGGGGCAGGTGCTTGAGGTGCCATGCGACATCGAATCGTTTCACGACGAGGAGCTCGTGGACTACAAGGACGCTTCGCTCGCCGAACTCTACTTTAACGAGTGGGTTCGACGGGGTGGTTCCGGGCCGTCGTATTCACAGTGCGTCGGCTATCAGCGTCCTCTTTTTCTCGGTGGAGTAGACACCGTCGAGAATCTAGAACTGATTGATCTCGACGTTTATTGGACCATCTCTGTTCAGCTTATCGCCAAGCTACGGAACGTACCGCCAGGTACCGGCGTAAATATCGCTAGGAAGCAGTAGGAGCGATCCACTTACACCCGCTACGGCTACGCAGCGTAACTTGACGCGGCGGGCGTCCTGCCACATAAAAAATTGAGGGGCGATTGCGTCTCCAAGCTCGATACTCCATCCAATCGGCGGGAGGCATAAATTAATCAGTAATGGAAAATAAAAAGATACTTACGGGGTTGCTTTTCATAGTTCTCGTCCCTCTGGCCGTTCACGCACAAACCCCGTCCGACGTAGCAGCGGCCGCACGCACGAACGCCGAACAGAACCAGCAGCTCCAGCAGCAACGCGACGCACAGCAGCGCGCGGCGACGGTCGCCGCGCCGGTTGTGCGCTCGGCAGCTCCCGTCGCAGGGGAATGGCCCGTGTTGCCCGTCGAGACACCGTGCTTCCGTATCGACTCGTTCGCGGTCGAGGTACCGGATACGCTGCCCGAGGCCGACCGCGTAAAGGGTGCGTCGGCGCTACCGATGGACCCGTTCGCGTTCCTTCATGACTGGCTGCGTCATTACGAGGGCCAATGCGTCGGCAAACAGGGCCTCGATCTGCTGACGAAGGGCCTGCAAGGCGAGATCCTGAGTCGCGGCTACATTACGACGCGGGTCCTCCTGCCGACGCAGGACCTCTCAAAGGGAACGCTTAAGTTCGCCCTCATACCGGGCGTTATCCGCAATCTGAAGTTTGCGGACGCCGATACTCGCGGCACCCTCAGAACCGCATTTCCTGCACGAGACGGGGACATGCTCCAGCTGCGCGACTTCGAGCAGGGTCTCGAACAGATGAAGCGCGTACCGAACCAGGACGCGACCATGCAGATTGTGCCCGGTACGTCGCCCGGCGAGAGCGATGTCGTCGTGACCGTCAAGCGTACAAAACCGTGGTCGCTCGTCGTCTCGGCAGACAACTCCGGTACCAACGAAACGGGGCGCTACATCGGTAACGTATCGCTTGGTCTGTATAACCTCCTCGGCCTGAATGACATTCTCTCGGCGGGATTCAACCAGGATTTGCAGTTCGGCAATCACGACCTCGGTACGCACGGCTGGAACGCCTCGTATGCGGTGCCGTGGGGTTACTGGACCGGCACGCTATACGGCTATACGAACACCTATTACCAGCAGGTCGCACAGGCCAGCCAGATTTTCGTCGCGAGCGGCAACGCGCAGACGGCGGGCTTCAAGCTTGAGCGGGTCATCCACCGCAGCCAGAACGACGTGTCCGGCGTCGAGTTCCAGCTTGTCAAGCGGTTCGGCGCGAGCTTTATCGAGGATACCGAAATACCTCAGCAGTACCGCGACAATACGTTCATCGAAGCGGGGCTGACCAACCGGCATTACTTTGGCGCGGCGCAGTTCGACGGCACGCTCGCCTACCGGCAGGGTATCGGCGGGCTAGGCGCCCAGCCTGATACGCTAGACGGACCGACCTACCGCTTCCACATGACAACGCTCGACGCGAACCTTTCGGTGCCGTTCAAGGTGGCAGGCCAATCGTTGCGTTACGTGGGAACCGTACACGGGCAGTTCACCAACGACGAACTGAACTATATCGACGACCTGACCATCGGTAGCCGCTATACGGTGCGCGGTTTCAGCGGCGAGACGATGCTCGCGGCGGAAAAAGGTTTCTACTGGCGCAATGAACTCCAGTATCTGCTTGGGGCTTCGGGACAGGTTCTCTACGCAGGCCTCGACTATGGCCACCTGTGGGGTCCGTCCGCGGCGAGTCTTGCAGGCACGCAACTAGCGGGTGCGGCCATCGGCCTGAAGGGTTCGGTGCCGTCGCGTCTCGGCACGTATAGCTATGACGTATTCGCCGGTACTCCTATCTATGCGCCGTCGGGCTTTCCTGCGTCGAGCGTGACGATTGGGTTCCAGGTGTCTGGGCAGTTTTGAGTAGTTAATGCCATCAACAGCGCAGACCAGCAGGGCCAGGCGCTGGCGAGCGGCAACAGCAACGAACGGCGCCGACCAGATGAAGCACGTGGCGGGTCTCTCCCGCGATACGGCGAACACGAATAGAGCGGTTGCGAAAACGCCGGACGTGAACGCCATCCTGTCGCAATCTGATGGATTTATATTTCGAGGACGGAGGAATTTTTTGTGAGTGAAGATAATTTCAATGCAGGGAAGAAAATAAGATTTCTGTTCTTCTCCACTTTGATTGGCTCTCTTCTAACGGCATGTGCAAGTCCAATTTCTGGTCTTGCCGCCAATGAAAAGATCAGTCCCGTCATAGTTTATATTGAATCGTGCAACTACGATTTGAATGGAACGCTGTCGAAATATGTTTCCGAAGCGGTCTATCCAAGCCTGGCCGCGCGACGCAGGCAAATGCCCGGATTGGTGGATCTTTGCAGGGAGACTATTTCTCATGTTGGAAGTGCTTTGGAGCGGTCGGAGATTACGACCGTTGTTAATACGGTAGATGATGCGATTCCTGCACAAACAGTCCGGGATCAAGCAGCCGCCAAAATTGGTGCGAAATACATTATTTTTGTCCGCAAGCCAGCGATTAATAATCTCATCCAAAATACGGGACCAACGATTTTGTACATTCCGTATGTCTATACGACAGTGGACGTCTACACGGTCGCATCTGAAAAGCCTGTAGGTTCCGGTCAGGTTGTATCCGGAAAATATGCTTCTGCTGAAAAGGGGGCGACGGTAGCCGCGCGAATAGCTAAAACGCTCAATGAGCGTTGTTCAAACAGACAATTGGGTTGTGGTGCCGATGGTGGAATCTTTCTTTACGGGCGCAAATGAGATGACGAAGCCGCATTGGGTCGCGGCTGAACAGAACTGCCTCTTACAGCAGCAAGCAGGGAGATGTCCCGCAACGTGAGGCGACCGTCCCTCTTACTAGCGGTTATCCGGGCGCGCTTCGAGGACGAAGCGTTGACATGACGCGATAGGCGTTGGCTTTCGCTGCCGCTAACGCATCGTTAGATGCAGGGTCGGCGAAACGCAAGCTTCGCTAACCGCCCACGCAAACCAAACCCCCAAACCAAACCCCCAAACGGAACTGGCCCGCCATCGCATTCAACCGCGATGGCGGGCCAGTAGGGGAAGCTGCCGGAGCACTAACGGCGAAGCGCTCCGGCAGGTACTGCTACAGCAACTTTTCCAGCTAGCGACGCTTATTCAGCAGCGTGGCCTTGCTGCGACGAACCGCTGGTCACGCCGCCCACTGCGCTGTTTTGCGCTGCGACGCGGGCTTCAGCAGCCTGGATGTTCGCCGGATATTCGTTCGGGTTCGAACGTGCCGGGTTGTAGCCGGCCTTTTCGATCTGGATCAGTTCTTCGCGGACTTGCGCGCGGGTCAGCGGCTGGTTCGATTGGGCGAACACAGCAACCGGAGCAGCAAGGGTAGCGGCGATAACGACGGCTTGAACGAGCGACTTCATGATGACTACCTCCAGATTTATCTTGTTTGGCTGCAAACTCACTTGTTTGCTGCAGTGATGACAGTCTAGGGGGAGACGAAACTAGGGTAAATACCTAATTTCCGAACTCACTGTTTCGAAAACTAAAACAATTTCGAGATGGGTCGGCCGATGAGCGTCAGATTCCGAAGGGATCGGGGCTGGCAAAGGACCAAAGGGACTGCCAAGGCTTTTCTAGGCTACTGACACAGCCCGCGCGATCAGCAGCAATCCGCCGCCGACGGCCATCCCCCCGCTTGCCCGCGCGATGCGCGCTCCGCCCGGAACGAGCCGCTCGGCGGTGATCGCGACTGTCACCGCGGCCATCATCCGCAAGTCCGTCATACCGACGACGACCAGCACCGCCGTGAGGCCGGCACATGAGCAGCAACAATCGATGCCGAGCCGCAGCCCATGCCGCCAGGCGCTTGCAGGGTCGGTGGCGACGTGAGTGGCGGGACCCGGCATCGTCCGGCAGTGGGTGAGATGACGGGCCTTCCACGCGCTGAATTGCATCGCACCGCCGACTACTACAACGAGACCGGCCGTCAGCGGAACGATCTGAGTGAACGCTTGCCATCGCCATTCAAGCTCCGCCAGCGCGGCGCCCAGCGCAAAGACGACCACGCCGAGCCCAGTCCATACAACCGCATACCCGCTGGCGACGAGCATCGTCAGTACGGCCAGGCGCCCGGCCTGCACCCGCGAGCCGATTGCCTCGCAATAGCGCAACAGCATCGCGGCCAGCGAAGGCAGCATCATCGCCGCCATCATCGCGATCCACATGCCGACGAACGATGCCGTCGCGCGAGCCCATGTCTTGCCGCATGTCGGCATCCACATCATCGAGATCGAGCCGCCGCCGGGCATCGGCAACTCGCCCATCGACACCATCGACGCATTCTGTGCGAACGTCGCCGCGACGCCGGCGGCGAATAGCACGAACAGCACAAGCAGCAGCGCGCAGACCCCGACGAACCCGAACCCGGAGCGCGCCGTGCGTTGCCGCACAGCCCGCTCCTCACCCGATGCACGAACAGCACGAACAGCACGAACAGCACGAACGACACGAACGGCCCCCACCACACGAACAACCCGACCAGCACCAACAACGCGACCAACTCGCACGAACGCGTCCATCACCGTTCGTACTCGTCGTGACGGCGCCACCAGATGCCGGTCTCGTTGCGTCCCTTCGGCGCGCGATCGAGCCACTGGTACATGCCCCACAGCCCATCGACGCCGCGCGCGTAGGTCGAATACGTGTGATAGACGACGCCGTCTTCGAGCACGAACGCGCTCATACCGGGACGGTCGCGCGCATAGGTGGCCGCGTCGGTGCCGCAGGTCGCCGCGAACTGCGCGACGGGCTCCGGGGTCGGCGTCGCGTCCATCGCGTGACCGTTGCGCGCGTAGTTGTACTCGATCTCGTGTTGGCGCTGCTGTTCTTCGGTGAACGCGACGTTGAAGTCGAAGTTGAAATCGCCACCCGCCGACGATGCCCACGGGAACCGCCAGCCCATCCGCAGTTTGTATTCCCGCAGCTTCGCGAGCGGCGCGCGCGATACCGCCATCAGCATCACGTCGTGATGCGCGAGATGCACCGCGAAGCCGTCGAAACCATCCGCGAGCGCCGAGCATGACGGGCAGCCCGCCTTGTAGTCGGGGCCGAACATGAAGTGGTAGACCAGCAGTTGCGAGCGCCCTTTGAACAGCTCGGCGAGCGACGCGCTGCCTTCTTCCGTGTCGAAGCGATAGGTCTTGTCGACTCGCACCCACGGCAAGTCCTGGCGTTGTCGCGCGAGTTCGTCGCCGCGTCGCGTGTGAGCTTTTTCCGCGTCGAGCAGCGCGCGTCGCGCATCGAGCCACTGTTCGCGCGTTCCGGTCGTATGCGTCGTCATTTCGGGTCCCTCCGTGAGTCGTGCCGTGCCGCGCGAGCCTGTGCCGCGACGGTATCGGTGACGGTTGATGGTCGTGCTAGATTAGTACCGGGCAACCAACGGGCGGGAGTGACAAGTGTGGCGGGATTCGCTTGATGCATCGACGCGCAACGCGCGTCCGCACGCGTGATGGACGCGTTGATCGCCACGGCGGCGCGCGCGCTCGCGGCCGGCGATCCGCTCGGCGCGCTCGACCGCGTCGCGTTGCGCGACGATGCGCCGGCGCTCGCCTTGCGCGGCATCGCGATGGCGCAGCTCGGCGATTTCGTACGCGCCAAGGCGCTGCTGCGCGACGCCGCGCGCGGCTTCGGCGCCAAGGAGGCGGTGGCGCGCGCGAGGTGCGTGGTCGCCGAAGCGGAGATTGCGCTGGCGTCGCGCGATCTCGCGTGGCCCGCCAAAGCGCTCGATGCCGCCACCGCGACGCTCGACGCGCACGGCGACCGCGTGAATGCCGCGCATGCGCGTTATCTGGCGGCGCGGCGTTTGCTGCTGATCGGCCGTATCGACGAAGCCGAGCGCAGACTCGCGGCGCTCGATCCCAGGCTGTTTCCGTCCGCGTTGCGGGCCGCGCATGAGTTGGTGGTCGCGGGTGTTGCGTTGCGGCGTCTGCGTAGTCGGGCCGCGCACGCGGCGCTTGCGCGGGCTGCACGCGCGGCGCGCGAGGCGGGCATTCCAGCGCTGCGCGCGGAAGTGGACAACGCGTTGCTGGCGTTGCGCAAACCGGCTGCACGGGTGATCGCGCGTGGCGAACAGCGGCTCGTGCTGCTCGACGAGGTCGAGAAGCTGCTTGCATCGAACGAGGCTGAGCAGCCGGCACATCCCATGCAGCCGACGCAGCGCACGCTGATCGTCGACGCCTGCCGCTACGCGATCCACGATGTGAACGCGACGGTGATGCTGGCGAGCCGTCCAGTGCTGTTCGCGCTGGCGCGCCTGCTGGCCGAAGCGTGGCCCGACGACGTGCCGCGCGACACGCTGATCGCGCGTACGTTTCGCGCGAAACGCGCCGACGAATCGCACCGCGCGCGCTTGCGCGTCGAGATCGGCCGCTTGCGCGCGGCACTCGGCACGCTCGCGGGCGTCGGCGCGACGCAGCGCGGTTTTGTGCTGGAGCCGCGTCACGCAGGCGAGGTCGTCGTGCTCGCGCCGCCCGTCGACGGCGAGCACGCGGCGGTGCTCGCGTTTCTGGCCGACGGCGAATCGTGGTCGAGTTCGGCGCTTGCGCTCGTGCTCGGCGCGAGCCAGCGCACCGTGCAGCGCGCGCTCGATTCGCTCGCGGCGGCCGGCAAGGTGCAGCCGGTGGGCGATGGCCGCGCGCGTCGCTGGATGACGCCGCCCGCCGCCGGATTCGCGACGGCTTTGTTACTCCCTGCTCCGTTTCATTCCTGATTAGGATGACCGTCATGAACCGATCAGCCGCCAGAATCGTCCGCATCTATGGTCCCTTTGCGGGCGTCGACAAAGTGCATGGGGTCAGCTACGACGGCCGCTACGTGTGGATCGCGACCGGCGAACGGCTCGACGCGCTCGATCCGGCGAGCGGCGCGACCTTGCGCTCGCTTGCGGTGGAGGCCGATGCGGGCACCGCCTTCGACGGCGAGCATCTGTTCCAGATCGCGCACGGCCGCATCCAGAAGATCGATCCGCAAAGCGGCCGCGTGCTCGCGACGATTCCCGCGCCCGGCAATGGCGGAGACTCGGGACTGACGTGGGCGGAGGGCTCGCTGTGGGTTGGTCAGTATCCCGAACGAAAGATTTACCAGATCGATCCCGACACCGGCGCGGTGTTGCGCACGATCGAATCCGATCGCTTCGTGACCGGTATCACGTGGGTCGACGGCGAGCTTTGGCACGGCACGTGGGAAGACGACGAGAGCGAGCTGAGGCATATCGATCCGCGCACCGGCGAGGTGCTGGAAAGCATCGAGATGCCGGCCGGCACGGGTGTCTCCGGGCTCGAATCGAATGGCGCGGAGTTGTTCTTCTGCGGCGGTGGCGGTAGCGGCCTCGTGCGGGCGGTGCAACGGCCTACCAAGCACGACAGCGCTGAATTACCGGTCGATTCCTCGAGCGAATGAGCGGACGCACACGCGGATGCATGAGCAAAACACCAGCCGCATGAACATAAGCGGCACAGTCGCCACGCAACGGCCACGTCATAGCCCGCTTTACTCGCTTTACTGCGTGCCCGCGGCGCTCAACCCGGTGCTCGCGAAATAGATCGCCAGAAAATACAGCAGCACATACAGCGCGTAAGTCTGCCCGTTGCCGGTATAGACGCGCCGTATCCGTGCCGCCGCAGCGAGCGCGAAGTGCGACGTGCCGCGCCAGAACGTCTGCGCGAACGGCGGCACTGTGCGGCTCAGCAGCGGCCGGTAGAAGTGGTAGAAGTCGGGCGCGTCCTTCGCATTGCCGCGCCGGCTGCGGTAGTACAGCACGCCGAGCCCGAATGCGATCGCGGCGACGAGCAGCACGACGATCACGACCGGCGTCGGATTCCAGAAGCCGTAAATGCTTTCGAGCGACATGCCGCCCCACACGAGCGTCGCCGCGAACTGCGGATTGATCGCGGCCGAAACCGGCTCGATCAGCAGCTTGGGGAAGAACGACAGGATCACGATGCCGAGCACCAGCAGGAACTGCGGTACCAGCAGCATGATCGGTGCTTCGCGCACCGGCGCCTGCTGTGGCGGACGCGGCTGGAGGAAGATGCCGTTGACGAAGCGCACCATATACAGAAAGCCCGCGCACGTCGCAATCAGTCCGCAGACCGCGAGCCCGTACCAGCCCTTGTCGGTCATCGCGCTCAGCAGCAGCCATTTGCCGCCGAAGCCCATCAGCGGCGGCAAGCCCGACATCGAGACGAGCGCGATCACGACCATCGCGAAAGTGAACGGCATCTCGCGCGCGAGGCCGCCGACGTCGGCGAAATTGCGTGTGCCGGTGCGCAGGATCACGCCGGCCAGCGCGAGAAACAGGATCCCTTTGACCAGCATGTGATTGGCGACCAGATACAGCGCGGTGACCCAGCCGAGATGGCTCATCAGGCCGATCGCCGTCACGATGTAGCCGATCTGGCTCATGCTCGACAACGCGAGCATCCGTTTGAAGTCGTTCTGCCGCAGCGCCATCAGTGCGCCGGACAGCGTGGTGAGCATGCCGATCCATGTCATCGCGTGCGCGAGTTCGAGGCCGACTTCGGAGCGGATCGTCAGATAGGTGCCGGTCAGGAGGCCAAACATCGCGACCTTGCTGACCACCGACGACAGCATCGCGGTCACGTCGTCTTCCGCCTCGGTGTACGCGCCCGGCAGCCACACGTGCACACCGATCGCGCCGGCCTTGATCAGGAAGCCGGTGGCCAGCAGCACGAACGCGCGGTTCGCCTCCGGTCCCGCGTGGATCAGCGCGGCGAGTTCGATGCTGCCGTCGATCGCCGCGACGTTCGCGAAACCCGCGAGCAGGAAGAACGCCGACAGCAGCGAAAACAGCAGGAAGGTCAGCACGTGCGGCCCCGCGCGGCGGCACTTGGCGATCAGGAAGCACGACGACAGCGTGATGATCTCCCAGCTATAGAAGAATTCGAGCGTCGTCGACGAACGCAGCAGCGCGGGAATCGACAGCGTCAGCACGACCAGCATCGGATAGAAGCCGGTGCGCACGTCATCGCGGTACAGGCTCGCGGCGGCGATCGCGAGGCTGCCGGTCAGCAGCAGCCAGCTAAAGAGTCCGGCGATGCCGGTCGTGTCTTCGGCGAGCAGGCTGCCGATCAGCGCGATCGCGAGCAGCGCGAGCACGCCCTTCACGCGTCCGGGCAGACGATCGGCTGCGTAGAACAGCGCGCCCGCCGCGAGCGGCGAGAAGAGCCACACGGACGCGACACCGGAGAGCGCGGCCGCCACATAGGCCGCGGCGATCAGCAGCAATGCCACGCCGACGAGCGGCAGCAGCGCGACGAAGTCGGGGCGGACTTGCGTTTCATCGTCGGCGGGACGCAGCGCGCGCACGAACCAGCGGAACATGTAGCCCGCTTCGAGCAGCGAGCCGGTCAGGATCAGCACGATCCAGTACGGCTTGCCGGCGGCGGTCAGTCGCATCACCAGTTCCCACTTCGCCCAGAAGCCGGGGAAGGGCGGCAGCCCGGCGATCGCGACCATAAAGAGCCCGAGCAGGCCGATCAGCAACGGGTTGTGCGAGAGGATCGCGCGCGGCTCGACGCTGTAACGCCGCACCACGCCGGCCAGCCAGAACAGCCCCGCTTTCGCGAACAGATGGTTGACGAAAAGGCCGCCAATCACGAGTGGAATCGCGGTGTCCGCGCCGATCTGGCGCAGCAGCGCGACCGACAGCATCAGCAACGCCATCTGCCCGATCGACGAATAGCCGAGCACACGCTGCGGCTTCGATTGCTTCAGCGCCAGCAGATTCGAGAACAGGAAGGTCACGCCGCCCGACACGGCGAGCAGCGTCAGTTGAGCGTCGAAGAGCGGTAGCAGCTTCAGCAGCGCGAAAAACACGCCGGCCGATACGCCGACCGACACCATCGCGGCGACCCCGCTCGGCGCGGTCTCGTAGACGTCGAGTCCCCAGCCGTTGGCGGGGAACGGCTTCAGTTCGATCACGAGGCTCGCGAAGACCAGCAGCACCGCGGTGGTACCGATCGGGCCGCCGAGCTGGTCGCGTACCGACAATAGTTCGTCGATGTTCAGCGTGCCGCTCACGTAATAGAGCAGCACCGCGCCGAGCAGGAACAGGGTCGACGCGATCACCGTCGCGATGATGTACTTGAACGCGGCAGCCAGCGCGGCCGGTGTGCGGTCGAGCCCGAACAGCCCGTACGTGGCGATCGACACGATCTCGAGAAACACGAACAGGTTGAACAGGTCGCGGGTCATCACCATGCCGTCGATGCCCATCACGAGGATCAGATATAGCAGCAGCGCCGCGTAGTTGCCGCGCAGGCGTTCCCACAGATGCAGCGCGCCGAGCAGTGCGACCACGTTCACGCAGAACGTGAAAAAGCCTTCCCACAGGCCGAAGCGCAGGTTGATCGAGACGGGCGGCAACGCGCCGGCGGTGAGTATCTCGATCGTGTCGCCACCGTCGATCAGGCCGTAGAACGACACGCCGGAGACCAGCACGATGCCACACAGCGCGACGAAAAAGCCGAGCGTGAGCCACGGTTTGCCGAGCCGGTACAGCAGCGGAATGACGAAGCCGCCGCCGAGCCCGAGAATGAAGATGGCGAGTGGATGAAAGAGCGCGGTTACCATTTCGACTCGGTGAAGGCGTCGATGGAAAGCGTCTTTTTAGCGGCGTAAAGACGGATCGCGAACGACAGCATGATCGCGGTGACCGACAGCCCGATCACGATCGCGGTGACGACGAGCGCGGACGGGATCGGATCGATCGCGTGATGCGCGGCGGCGCTTTTGCTGAGCGCGGCATCGACGATCGGCGCGGTGCCGCCGGTGATGTAGCCGGTCGCGACCATCACGATGTGCAGCCCCGTGTCGACCACCGCAAAGCCGATGATGATGCGCAAGATGTTGCGGTGGGTCAGCATCCCCCACAGACCGATCAACGCGAGGCAGAAGCCGGTGATCAGCAGGATCGTCGAAACCGGAAGGCCTGTGCTCATGCGTTGTTCTCCGATCCCATGCAGGCGGTTCAGCTTCTGAACCGGTCGATGATGACGCTCAGTTCCGCGCCGACCTTGATGCCGAGCAGCGCGGAAATCAGCGGAATGGCGCCGGCGCTGAAGAACGCGCCGAACTCGCCGCGCGGCAGGAAGCGCGGATCGAGAAAGCCGCCCGCGAGCGCGAGGCCGAGCAGGCCGATGCACACGTAGATCACGCCGGCCAGCGACTCGACGACGCTCAGCAGCGCGACGTTCAGCGTCGAGCGAGGCCGCGCGAGCAGCATCAGCATCACGCCGGACGCGACGATCGCGCCGCCCTGGAAGCCGCCGCCGGCCGACAGGTGGCCGTTGACGATCACGTATGCGCCGAAGGTGAAGATCATCGGCAGCAGCACCTGTTTGCCTGTCTGCACGATTTCGCCGGCCGCGCGGCGCGTGGGTGCGGCTTCGCCTGCGTCTGCTGCGTCGGTTTTGTCGATCTTGTCGGCTTCGTTAGCCACGTTCGCCGCGTTGCTTTCCTCCTTGAGCAGTACGCCGACGCTCGCCGCGACCATGAACAGCACCGCGACTTCGCCGAGCGTGTCGAAGCCGCGATAGGTGATCAGGATGCCGGTCACGATGTTCGGCGCGCCGAGTTCGAACGGCCCTCGGGTCACGTAGTATTCGGCGAGCGGCCGCAGCGCCTCCAACTGCGCATAACCGCCGACGAGCCGCCAGAACACCACCGCGAACAGTAGCACCGTCAGCAGGGCGGCCGCGCGACGCATCATGATTTCGCCTCTCGCGTGGAGGGTTCGTCTTCGTCGGCGAGCGCGTCGACGACGGTGGAGGACGTCATCGGCGTGCGGATCAGCCAGGCCGCGCGCGACAACGCATGCGACGAAACCGGGTTGGTCACCAGCACGAAATAGATCAGCAGGATCAGCCGGAACGTCCAGCTCGGGTGATAGAACGCAAGGCCGACGAGCACCAGCATATTGCCGAGCGTCGACGCCTTGGTCCCGGCCTGGATGCGCGTGTAGGCATCCGGCATGCGCAGCAGGCCGAGGCCGGCGGAGAACAGAAAGACCGCGCCCACCAGGATGAATACGCTGCCGATCAGCTCGAACATGCGCTAACCCTTCTGATAGCCGGTTTTACGGATCGCGTACAGAAAGATGAAGGTCGCGAGTCCCGAACCGATCGCGGCCTCCGCCATTGCGACGTCGGGCGCGGCGAGCAGCAGGAACGCGACCGCGGCGAACAGGCTCGCGAGTCCGGAGCTCACCATCGCGGCCATCAGGTTCTTCAGGAACACGGCCAGCACGCCGCTCACGAGGATGCTGGCGCACATCAGCAGCAGGAGCAGTTCGAGCATCGCTCACAACCCCCTTTCGAGAAAGCGCGCAACCGCGAGCACCGCGAGAAAGCTAAGCAGTCCGTAGACCAGCGCGACGTCGATATAGACGAAGCGGCCGGAGATCTGCGCGTACAGCGCGATCAGCGACAGCGAGATGACCGTCAGCATGTCGATCGCGACGATGCGGTCGACGAGCGTCTTGCCGATCACGAGCCGGATTACGCCGAACAGGATCGCGAAGAAGATCAGCGCGGCGGCTATCCGGAGCATGACCTCAGCCAAAGATTTTCTCCAGATGCTTTTCGAACGGCGTGACGAGTGCCTGCGTGGCTTCGTCGATATCGGTGGTCTTGACGTCGAGCCAGTGAATGAACAGCACGTCGTCGCGAATGTCCATCACGAGCGAGCCGGGCGTGAGCGCAATCGAATTGGCGAGCGCGAGGCGGCCGAGCGGCGATTGGAGGCGAGTGCGCACCTTGATGATGCCGGGCTTGATGTCGATATGCGGCGAGTACACGTACGCCATCATGTTCAGATTGGCGCGCGCGAGTTCGACGACGAAGGTGGCGCTATAGGCGACGAAATGATAAAGCGCGCGCGGTGTTAGACGCAGGCGCTGCCAGGCCTCGCTGGACGACACGAAGATATGGGCGATGACGAAGGTGATGACGAGACCGACCAGCGCGGGTTCGATGGCAAGCGATGCGTTGGCGATCATCCAGATGACGAACAGGACGACCCAGAGGCCGAACAACCCTCGAGGAACCAACGACGACACCGGTTTTCCGTTGTTCGAAGCCACGTCATCAGTTCCTGAAAGAGGCCTTGGCGAAAATTCTAAGTGACAATTTAAGGCAAATCAACCGGCGGGCGGTGGTTCATTGATGGTCACGAAAAAGATTTAAATGCGTCGTCGAATAAGCTTGCCGGATAGAAAGAAAACCGTGTGAATAAAAAAGACCGTGTGCGCATTGATATGACGCGTGGCCGCTGCGAGTGTGGATGCGCTCGTGGGTGTGGAAATGTGAAAAGGCCGCCTTTCGGCGGCCTCGGAATAGTGGAGCGCAGGCGCGGTCAAATGTGCAGTACGGTCAGACCGCATGTGCAGAAATGAACGCGGCGTCTACTGATTGATCAGGATTTCTACACGCCGGTTCTGCGCGCGTCCCTGCGCCGTCGCATTGCTGGCGACCGGCTGCGCGTCGCCGTAACCGTGCACGTCGTAGCGATGGGCCCGCAGTCCGTGCGCGTCGAGGTAGTGCGCGACGGTCTGCGCGCGTCGTTGCGACAGGTCGAGATTCTGCGTAGTGGAGCCGCGCGAGTCGGTGTAGCCTTTGATCACGACCGTGTCGATCGTGACGCCGGCCGAGTTGGCGATCAGCTTGTCGAGTTGCTGCGTCGCGGCCGGTCGCAGCGTTGCTTGTGCGGTGTCGAAAGTCGCATCGCCGGCGAGCGACAGTTGCTGGGTCTTCGGCACGGGTGCGACCACCGGTGCGGCCGGTGCTGCCGCGGCGGGCTGCTCGGGCGTACCGCACTGGAACAGCAACTCGCGCTGATCCTTCTGGGCCGTGTGACCGACCGGCGAGATGCCTTCCAGCACATGCAGCTGGCCGCCGTCTTTCTCGCAGATGCGCTCCGCTTCGCGGCGGCAGGTCGCACCGTCTTCGAGCAAGCCGAGACAGGTGACTCGGTACGCGTGCTGGCCGTTATCGAGCTGCACGCTGTGGAGGCTATAGGTCAGCCCCGACGAGGACTGACATCCGGCGAGTCCGAGCCCGGCCAATACTACCGCGGCGGTGAGTGCCTTGACCATGCGATGCTCCTTCCGCGTTTCAGCGATATCGGAAATCGTGTGGTGATTTCCGATTGCCTGACGTCGATTAAATGAATTAGATTGATTGGATTTTTTTTCAATGAAGCGGGTGCGTAAATCTGTTGTTGAGTCTGTTGTTGCGCGGCACCCATTCATCGAAAAGTCTGGTCTCTTCGCGCTAAAGCGCTTTTTTGTGTCAAATCAGATCGCGATTGAATACAGCGGGAAAATCGGCCTGATTGATGGAATTCATTTTTTCATGAATCGTCGAAGCGGCGCGGGGCGGCTTTCAATCTTTAACAGCCGCGCCGTGGCCTTTTGAAGATGTTTAAACGATTGCCCGGAGGGAGGTTTGAACCGGCTCGATGCGCTTTGTAAGCTTATGCGTATCGCGCATGAATTGATTTTTTTAATGAATTTGTGCGGATAGGCGGATCACGGTCGAATGTCGGGTTTCGCGCGCGATGCGCGATCGGTTTTTTCTTCAGAAGAGTAAAGGAGCAACAATGAAAGCCATGCTGGCAACCCTGACGATTGCGCTTTTTGCCGTAGCGTCCGGCAGTGCAATTGCCAAGGACTGGTCGACGGTGCGCTTTGGCGTTGACGCGAGTTATCCGCCGTTCGAATCGAAAGCCGCCGACGGCAAGCTGGTCGGCTTCGACATCGATCTCGGCAATGAGATTTGCCGGCGTCTGAACGCGAAATGCGTATGGGTCGAGAATTCGTTTGACGGCATGATTCCCGCGCTAAAGGGCCGCAAATTCGACGGCGTGCTGTCGACGATGTCGATGACGCCTGCACGTCAGGCGCAGATCGGGTTTTCGTCGAAGGTGTTCCGCATTCCGACGCGTCTGGTCGCGAAGCAGGGTTCGCCGATCGAGCCGACGCCCGCCGCGCTGAAGGGCAAGCGCATCGGCGTCGAGCAGGGCTCGATTCAGGAAACCTATGCGAAAACCTATTGGGAGCCGGCCGGCGCCGTGATCGTGCCTTATCAGGATCAGGATCTGGTCTATTCGGATTTGCTTGCCGGTCGCATCGATGCGTCGTTGCAAAACGCCGTGCAGGCGGAAAAAGGCTTTTTGAGCACGCCGCGCGGGAAGGATTTCGCATTTGCCGGCAATCCGCTTTACGACGCGAAGACGCTTGGCAGCGGGACTGCAATCGGATTGCGTAAAGAAGATACCGATCTGCAAGCCAAAATCGACAAGGCGATTGCCGATATGCGCGCGGACGGCACTTACGACCGCATTGCGAAGAAATATTTCGATTTCGACGTGTACGGGCAGTAACAGTAACGGCAATCCGGTGATGGGGGATGGGGGATGGGGCGCTGGTGGGGCGGGCGGCATTTGTTTCGCCGCTCAGGGCAAGGAGGCGTCGGCCTGCCTCGATCTGGCTCGCAGGCACCCGCTGGAGCCCCGCTGGCACTCGGGCAACTGGCCACCTACACTTGTCTCATACCCGTCCCGCAACGGAAAGCGATTAGTCCATGAGCTTGGGCGCCTTTCCGCTGGCGCACTTCGCGGCAGCTCCGCTGCACCGCACGTTGCCGCTTACGGCAATAACCAAACGGGACGGCGCAATGTGAGGAAAGCGGCCGTCGATGCCACGCGTCGAGCGATTTCCGGCGCAGCCCGCATTGAGGAGGCACCGACATGCACGGCTATCAGCTCACGTTCTTCACCCAGCAGGGACGCAGCCATCATGGCAAGCCGCTCGCCGATTGGCTTGTGCGGCTCGCGAGCGAACTCGGTCTGCGCGGCGCGACCGTGATTCCGGCTTGCGAAGGCATCGGCCAGCATCATCGGATCCATTCCGCGCATTTCTTCGAGCTCGCGGATCAGCCGCTGTCCGTCGTGATGGCGGTGACGGACGACGAAGCCAGCCGGCTGTTCGACCGGCTGCGCGCCGAGCAACTCCATCTGTTCTACGTGAAGACGACGGCCGAGTTCGGGGTCGTCGGTGAAGATGACGGCGACGACGGCGCAACCCACAGCTAGCGCGTCGCCCCGAACCGTGCCCGGCTACGCGACGAAATCCGCCGCCATGTCCGCGTCGGTGCGCGCGTCCAGCCGACCGCTGCGGCACGCATTGCGGAATACCTCGTAGTCCTTCTCGACCTGATCGGCATAGGCGCGCGAGTAGAGAACCAGCGCCTCGATCATCTGATCGCCATTGCCGAGATAGCCGTCGACCTCGGTGGCGACGCCGCCGGCTTTCGCGTGGGCCCGCGCGAGCACCCAGCCGCACATGCCGGCGTACTGGCCGAACGTTTCCTTCGCGAACAGCTCGAGCGTTGCCGAGATCTTCATGTCGCGTAGCTGGCGACCATAGATCGCGCGTCCGAATGGACCCGAAGTCCAGCCGAGGAACGGATCGCTCGCGCCCTGCATCAACTGCTGTCCGTCGACCACGCGCTGTCCCTGATGCTTCGGCCCGTGCGCCTTGAAGTAGCGCGACACGACCGAGGTGGACGCCTCCTTGAACTGGATGAACAACGGCTTCTCGTGCTGGTCGACCATCAGCAGGATCAGGCAGCGCGTGCCGACGCTGCCGACGCCGACCACCTTGAACGCCATGTCCTGCATCGTGAAGTGATCGAGCAGCGTGCGGCGCACCGTGCCGAGCGACTTCAGATAGTTGTCGTAGATCGGCTTCATCAGCGTGCGCCAGTCGCCGAGGCCGATCCAGTCGTCCTTGTGCGTGAATAGCGTGTTTTTACCGTGCACGTGGAAGACGGTTGGCGGCACGTCACGGATTTGCCAGATGCCTTCGCGCCGGTTGGCGAGCTTGGGCAGAATCGTTTCGTGCGTGCGGCGCGACGCTTTAGCGATGCCGTTGCG
This sequence comes from Paraburkholderia antibiotica, assembly GCF_012927125.1. Classification (GTDB taxonomy): domain Bacteria; phylum Pseudomonadota; class Gammaproteobacteria; order Burkholderiales; family Burkholderiaceae; genus Paraburkholderia; species Paraburkholderia antibiotica. The sequence goes on along the minus strand of NZ_JABBFZ010000019.1, from coordinate 111,862 downwards.
GATCCGTTGGCGCGCGTCGGCGGTCGGCGAGAGCTCCTCGAGACGCGCGAACGTGATCAGCTCGCACCACAGCTCGAGCGGGCTCATCTGCGAGTACACCGAGGTCCAGTGCTGATAGCTCTGCACGGCGAGCGCCACGACTTCGTCGGCCATCCGATCGCCATGGCCGAGATGTCGGACCGCGATGTAGAGGCTCGCGACCAACCGCTTCAGATCCCATTCCCATGGGCCGACCGCGGTTTCGTCGAAGTCGTTGATGTCGAACACGAGCGCGCGCTCGGGCGTCGCGAAGCCGCCGAAATTCATCAGGTGGCAGTCGCCGCAGATCTGGAAATGAAAGCCGCTGTTCGCGGTGGCCGCGAGATCGTGCGCCTGGATGATGGCGCTGCCGCGGTAGAACGTGAACGGCGATGCGAGCATGCGGCCGTAGCGTAGCGGGACCAGCGTTTCGACGCGTCCCCGGCTGCTTTCGCGCAGCAGGCGGACCGGATCTCGATGGACGTTGCCGATGTCGGCGTGGGCGCTGCGTGGCGTGTTCTTGCGTGCGTTGCGACCGAGTGCTCGGCGCTCTGCGAGCGAGTCGGGTGGCGTCATCGTTTGCCCCTTGGAAATGCGGCGTTGTTCAATTCGTTTTGCTCACGACGAAAAACCTTGCCTGCACTCCCGCCGATGAAGTCCACCAGAGCGCTGTGAAGCGATCCGGCATTGGCGGGTCAACTATGCGATCGCGCCCGTCCTCTAGCGCGTCGGCCGCTGCTGGCAGCGGCGTCGCGGTACCGGTCTCGAGGGCTGTGGCGGGTCGCCTGTCTTGCCTGTTCGCACTCTAGCGTGTCCGCGCGGTTATTGCCATAGCGGGCGGCCCGTTATGTGCTTGGGGGTGAGAGATGGAGCGCGGGCGTGGAACCGATCGGTCGGAGCGGCTTGCTCCGAAGCGCAACGCAGGCGGGCGGCGGGTGCTCGCTTTCAGCGACGTAAGCAGCGAACCGAGAGGGAGTGAAGCATGCGTCCGGTTCTGGGGAACCCGCTGAGCGTGCTGTCGACGGGTGTGGCCGGTTTCCGGCTGCCAGCGCGCGAACGATAACGGCAACGAATCGCTGAGTCAGCGCAGCGGCAACAGGATAAGCAGGTCGACTAGTGTGAACGACGCGTCTCGCCTGGTGATGCGGCGAATCAGATGAACGGCGAGGCCGGAGTAGGGGAGGCGCTATGTCGGCAGCGAACGGCGCGGCGCCCTTTCGCCGTACGCCGCCGACGAGTTTGGCTTCTGCTACGCAGTAGTCCAACTCGCTCGGGGAGGCTTTACAGCTTCGGCAAGCCCGGCTGCGGCCGCGAATACGCGTAGCCCTGAGCCCATGCCTGCGGAAGCGTGGCGACCCATTCCACCTGCTCAGGCGTTTCGACACCTTCGATAATCGCCTGCGTGCCCAACGCTTCGAGAATGCGCAACACGCCGAGCAGCACGTCGGTCGATGCGCTCGAGGTCGGCACGCCTTGCAGCAGCTCACGCGCGATTTTCACCGCGTCGACCTTGATGTGGACGAGGTCCAGCACGGTCCACGAACCGCAGCCGAAGTCGTCGATAGCGATTCTGAAGCCCATTGCGCGAAGCGCCTGGATTTCTTCCACGAGTTCGTCGCACGGCGGATGCGGCTCGGTTTCGAGCAACTCGATCATCAGCGCTTCGGGCGCGCCGCCGCGAGCGAGGTAACGGGTTTCGAGAAGCTGCCGGAGCTTGCCGCCCAGCAGTTGCGACGGATAGGCGTTGAACGAGACGAATGCGGTGCGGTGCGCCTTCGGCAGCGCGCTCAGATCTGCGGCGATTTGCTCGACGACGAAGGCGGTGGCTGCCCACGCGACCTCGGCGTCTTCTTCGAGCACCTGAATGAACGCGCCGGGCTGCAGCCAGCCCCGCTCGGGGTGGTGCCAGCGCAGCAGCGCTTCGGCCCCGACTACCGCTGCGCCGCGGGCATTGACGATAGGCTGATAAGCGAGCGTGAACTCCCGATCTGCGAAGCCCCGCAAAACGCGCTGGCGCTGCCGGAAAGACGCGGTTTGGGCGGATTCGCCAAGACGGAACGGAGTGGGAGTTCGCGGAACTTCCCGAAAAGTGTTGATGTGCACGCTCGTTACCCCATGAGATTGAATCAGGCGTTTGCCTTGCAGTGCAAAGCAGCGGGGGGATGCGGTCCTGATTCGCTGCGTAGGATCAGCGTAAGAACGCTGTCGCACTTCTGCTGATGATTGCGGCCAATTATCCGAAGATACGCAGCGGCGGCCTATATGACACGTCCTAAATTGCGGATGTGGGAAAAGACGGGAAATGGCGGCGAAATGATGGTTAATGCATGCAAAAGACGTCTGATGGGCGTCTGAGCGCAATAATCGTCTGCGCTGCGTCGCCGACCGCTTCGATCAGTCGCCCGATTTCATCGGATTTTTGCACGATCGAGCAGACGCCTAGCCTTGAGGTTTTGCTGCTGAGATTGGGATCGTCGTCGGTGGTGAAGAGGACGATGGGTAGGGCGGGATAGCGGCGATGCAGGTCTGCGAGCAGCGTGACTCCTTCGAGATCGCTGTCGATGCGGGCGAGGTGATCTATTACTAGTACGTCGCATTGCATCGTGCTGAGCAACGCGTCGAGTTCGGTCGAGTTGCGCGCCGTGCCGGCAATATCGAAGCGCTCGAATTCCGACAACACGACCCCGACACCGGCTAGCACCGCGGGGTGCATGTCTGCCACGGCGACGTTCATTCTCATATGAGCTCCTGAGTCATGGATGGGTGGCAATGCACTGACCCTCAGTCATGAATCGAGTTTACGTGCTGCTTGTCACAGGCGGTCTAGGACTAGTCCTGGTTCTTTTACCTGATGATTCGTATGCGTACGATTTTCGAAGGCATATAAGAGCGTTCCATCAGAGTAGTCGCGACATCAATATGCGGCTCGGTTTAAACACGCTGGACTCAGCATCGCATTGTCGGGAGCGCAAAAATATCGCGGAGATCGGCGCTGTGGAACGGCTGAATTATTCAGGTAACCGGATCATTAAAATAATCGAGAGATAAGGAAATTCAATCGCATGCGCGCATGAATGGTGTTTTGACTTGATTCGTTATCCTCATATGGAAAATTGCTGTTGATGGTCACAGCATATCGAGTGATGTGCCGATGCGTTCAGCGCGAAAAATGCTGTGTGAGCAGAAACGGGCAACCCTGCACGACGGGGCCCGACATCCCGTAAGCATACCTGTATTTGCGAGGAGTTCTCGACTGTCATAAGGCAGACATCAACCCGCATGATGGCCGTCAGCTATTGTGCGGGTTGAGGACAACGAATGGATTTCCAGACAGGCTTCAATGCAGTATTCTTTTCCGAAGCATACTAATTCGGGAAAAAGCGCACTAGAACAAAATCGGTTGAAAATCAACCTAAAAAAACGATCGGTGAACTATCAACTTTGCATAGGGAATAGCCGTGAACAGAACCTACCGCAGTATCTGGAACGAAGCGTTGGGTAGCTGGGTGGCCGTATCGGAGTTGGTTTCATCGCATGTCAGACGCAGCTCGCGTTCACGGCGGCGCGCTGCGGGAGGGCTGGGAACCGTTGCCGACGACGCTGAAGGTGCAGAAGCGCGCACACCTGAAAATCAGGCGTTCGTTCGGCCTCTTCGATCGTTGTTGTTCGTGCAGGCGTCCAGTATGGCGTTTGCGTCCGCGGTGTCCGCGCAGGTCACGATTCCGACGGGAACCGATATCGGCACCTACCTGAACACCGGCACGAACTGGAGTGCCACCAGCACCCAGTTCAACCTGGGTGCGAATGCCACCTGGAATAACGTTGTTTATGTGAATAGCGCCGCGCATTCGATACTTTCGCTGGACGGCGCCGGCCATACGGTTACGCGTGCGGGTAATTACGTCGTTTATTACGACGGCTCAAGTATTAATCAGAATTCCGTCACGCTTTCGAATATCAATTTCGGGCAAACCGCTAATTCAGGAGTGGCAATTTTCTATAACGCCGGCGGCACGGTGACCTCGAATTTGTTCCTGAATAACGTAACCTTCAACGGGCTGCAGGGAGCATTCGGTAATATTTTTTATATGAATGGCACGACCGGCAGCACGATAATGAATATCACCGCCGGTACGGGCACCAATGGCGTCACGTTTTCCAATAACGTTTCGTCGGGAGATGGCGCGGGGGTCATCTCGATGTACGCCGGCAACATGAATTTTTACGGCGACTACACCTTCAATTCGAATTCCACCGGCAATTACGGCGGAGCGATCTCGATGTATCAGAGCCCCGGCGTGATGACGTTCTACGGCACGACGGCGTTCAACGGCAACTATTCGACGACCTACTTCGGCGGCGCGATCGATATCTGGGGCGGCGCATCGACGCTGACCTTTAACGGCGTCACGAGCTTCACGGGCAATTATGTGAATACCTCGGCCACCGGCTCGGGCAATCCGCGTGGCGGCGCGATCAACATCGGTTATACGAGTCCGGGAACGGGCGCTTCCGTGGTGCAATTCAATAACACGGTCACGTTCAACGGAAACTACATTGTGTCGACGGGCGCCGGCGGCATCGCCTATGGCGGTGCGATCAGCGCTTATGGCAACGGCGCGGCGTACAACTACCAATATATCTTCAACGCCGCGGCGATATTCGAAAACAACTATGTCGTCAAAGCCGGCACCGGAGCGGGCGGCGGTTATGGCGGTGCGATTTACTACGATGCATCGGGAGCGCTGGTCAGCCTGACTTCGGGCACGCAGTTTCTGAATAACTATGCATCGACCAGCGGCGGCGCAATCTATCTTCAGTCCGGCACGATCACGCTGAATGCGCTGACCGACAATATCCTGTTTCAGGGCAACCGGCAGGGCGCGACTTTCGGCACATCGGGTAATTACGCGCCAGTCCCGGGAACCGGCACCCCGAATGCGATTTATCTCGGCTCGTCGGGCAACCTGAATCTGAATGCCAATGCCGGCTATCAGATCCAGTTCTACGATCCGATTTCGTCGATTGCCGGCTCGACCGTAACCGTGACGAAATCCGGCAACGGCGAGGTCATTTTCTACGGCGATAACGGCGCGACCACCAATTACGATTCCACGATTCAGGCGAATACCACCGTCAGCGGCGGCTATTTCACGTTGGCCAATGGCGTCAATTACGGCAACACGGCGGCCGGTGTCTTCACGGTTACGACCGACAGCGGTGCCGGCACCGCGGGCACGGTGCGCGGCGGTGGCGGCTCGAGTCTGCGCGCGCTGACCCTCACCGTGCAGAGCGGCGGCACGGTCGCCGTCACCGACGGCACCTTCACCGTGAACGTCGGCACGATCAACGTGCAGAGCGGCGGCCAGTTCGCCGGCAATGGCACGCTGGCCGCGACCAGCCACATCAACATCGCGGGCACCACAATCGCGAACGTCAGTGCCGGCAACACGCTGAACATCAGCGGCCTGCTCGCGGGCGCCGGCGGCATCACCGCGCAGGGCGGCGGCACGCTCGAGCTGTCGAACGCGGGCAATACCTACACCGGCGCCACCACGGTGGTCGCGGGATCGACGCTGCTCGGTGGCGTGGCGAATGCGTTTGCGACGAGCGGCAGCGTGGCGGTCAACGGCACGCTCGATCTGAGCCAGAACAACCCGAATCAGACCGCCAACAACCTGTCCGGCAGCGGCGCGATCCAGCTCGGTTCGGCCACGCTGACGGCCGTCAACGGCGCGACGAACACGACGTATGCCGGCACTATTGCCGGTACTGGTGTGCTGAACAAGACCGGTACGGGCACGCTGACGTTGTCGGGCACGGGCAGCACGTATAGCGGCGGGACCACGATCGGCGCGGGCACGCTGGTCGCGACCAACGGCGGCGCGCTCGGCACTGGGGCGGTGAGCAACGCGACGACGCTGCAACTGGACTTCGCGTCGAATAGCACGCTCGTGAACCAGCTGACCGGATCAGGTGTACTGAACAAAACGAGCGCGGGCATCGCGACGCTGACCGGTGTGAATTCGACGCAGAGCGCGGTAACGGTCGCGGCCGGCACGCTCGATTTCGGGCAGAGCGGCGTTTTCGCGGTCACGGGTGGTCTCAGCACGAGCAGCGGCGCGACGACGCAACTCGACGCGAATGCCCAGTTGACGCTCGGCACCACGTTGACGCAGGCGGCTGGCGCGACGTTGAACGTGAACGTCGGTTCGGCCAATGAGCCGTTGATCAGCGCGACATCCGCGTCGCTCAACGGCACGTTGAACATCGCGAGCTGGGCGGGGACGGCGCCGTCGTCGGCCAGCGCACTGCCTTCGACGCAATACACGATTCTTCATACGACGGGTGGCATTACCGGCAACTTCAGCGCGATCACCTACGATGCGGTGAGCCCGGTCGATTATCTGACGCTCGCCGCGCAGCGAAGCGCGAACGGCCTCGATTACAACGTCGGCTTCGGCCTGACGTGGCAGGCGGGGACGACGCTGGGCAATGGCACGTTCACGCTGACGAATGCCACGGATGTGTTCAATGTCGACGTGGCATTGGCGAACGAAGCGGCCTCGGCAACTGGTTGGGACGGCACGGATCTGACGAAGGCCGGTGCGGGCACATTGACGCTGTCCGCGCTGAACACATATACGGGCACGACCACAGTCAATGCCGGCACACTGGCGATGGGTATCGCGAACGCGATCGCATCGAGTTCGGCGGTGACGGTGAACGGCGGCGCGACGCTGGCGTTGCAGGACTTCTCGCAGACGGTGAACGATCTGTCCGGTGCGGGGGCGGTGACGCTGGGTTCATCAGCCGCAACCGTGCTGACGGCGAACAACACGGCGGCCACGACCTTCTCCGGCGTCATCAGCGGCGCGGGTAGCGTGGATAAAACCGGCACTGCCGCTCTGACGCTCTCCGGCGCCAACACCTACAGCGGTGGCACAACGGTGACCGCCGGCACGCTGATCGCCACCAGCGGTAGCGCGCTCGGCACAGGCGCCGTCACCAACGACGCCGCGCTGCAACTCGACTTCGCGACCAACAGCACGCTGGCCAATACGTTGTCCGGCACCGGCAGCCTGACGAAGACCAGCGCCGGCACGGCCACGCTCACCGCAGCTAGCTCGACCCAGGGCGCGGTCTCGGTGAACGCTGGCACGCTGCAGTTCTCGCAAGGCGGCGCGTTCAACGCAGCGAGCTACACGACGCAAACCGGTGCGACGACCGGCATCGGGTCGACCTCGCAACTGTCGACGACCGGCGCATTCACGCAGGCCACGGGCTCGACGCTCGACGTCGCGCTCGGCGCGAATAGCCCGGCGATCACCGCGGCGACGGCATCGCTCGCGGGCACGTTGAACGTGACCGGCTTCTCGGCGACCGCGCCGACCTTGGCGAGCGCGCTGCCCGGCACGCAGTACACGATCGTCCATACGACAGGCGGCGTCAGTGGCGACTTCAGCACGATTTCACTGGGCGGCGCGTCGAGTTCGGTCGATTACCTGACACTGGCGGCGCGCGCGAGCGCGAATGGCCTGGATTACAACGTGGGTTATGGCCTGACGTGGCAGGCGGGCACGACGCTGGGCAATGGCACGTTCACGCTGACGAATGCGGCGGATGCGTTCAACGTCGACGTGGCGCTCGGCAACGAAGCGGCCTCGGCAACTGGTTGGGACGGCACGGATCTGACGAAGGCCGGTGCGGGCACATTGACGCTGTCGGCGTTGAACACCTATACCGGCACGACCACAGTCAACGCCGGCACACTGGCGATGGGTATCGCGAACGCGATCGCATCGAGTTCGGCGGTGACGGTGAACGGCGGCGCGACGCTGGCGTTGCAGGACTTCTCGCAGACGGTGAACGATCTGTCCGGTGCGGGGGCGGTGACGCTGGGTTCATCAGCCGCAACCGTGCTGACGGCGAACAACGCCGCGGCGACGACCTTCTCAGGCGTCATCAGCGGCGCGGGCAGTGTGGATAAAACCGGCACTGCCGCTCTGACGCTGTCGGGCGCCAACACGTACAGCGGCGGCACGACGATTGGCGCCGGCACGCTGATCGCCACGAGCGGTAGCGCGCTCGGCAGCGGCGCCGTTACGAACGACGCCGCGCTGCAACTCGACTTCGCCTCCAACAGCACGCTGGCCAATACGTTGTCCGGCACCGGCAGCCTGACGAAGACCAGCGCCGGCACGGCCACACTCACCGCGGCGGGTTCGACCCAGGGCGCGGTCTCGGTCAACACCGGCACGCTGCAGTTCTCGCAGGCCGGCGCGTTCAACGCAGTGAGCTACACGACGCTAAGCGGCGCGACGACCGGCATCGGCGGCACGTCGCAACTGTCGACGACCGGTGCATTCACGCAGGCCACCGGCTCGACGCTCGACGTCGCACTCGGCGCGAATAGCCCGGCGATCACCGCGGCGACGGCATCGCTCGCGGGCACGTTGAACGTGACCGGCTTCTCGGCGACCGCGCCGACCTTGGCGAGCGCGCTGCCCGGCACGCAGTACACGATCGTCCATACGACAGGCGGCGTCAGTGGCGACTTCAGCACGATTTCACTGGGCGGCGCGTCGAGTTCTGTCGATTACCTGACACTGGCGGCGCGCGCGAGCGCGAATGGCCTGGATTACAACGTCGGCTTCGGCCTGACGTGGCAGGCGGGGACGACGCTGGGCAATGGCACGTTCACGCTGACGAATGCCACGGATGCGTTCAACGTCGACGTGGCGCTCGGCAACGAAGCGGCCTCGGCAACTGGTTGGGACGGCACGGATCTGACCAAGGATGGCGCCGGGACGCTGACGCTGTCGGCGTTGAACACCTATACCGGCACGACTACAGTCAACGCCGGCACGCTGACGATGGGCATCGCGAACGCGATCGCATCGAGTTCGGCGGTGACGGTGAACGGCGGCGCGACGCTTGCATTGCTGGACTTCTCGCAGACGATCAACGACCTGTCGGGCGCGGGTGTGGTGACGCTGGGTTCATCAGCCGCAACCGTGCTGACGGCGAACAACACGGCCGCGACGACGTTCTCCGGCGTCATCAGCGGCGCGGGTAGTGTGGATAAAATCGGCGCTGCCGCTCTGACGCTCTCCGGCGCCAACACCTACAGCGGTGGCACAACGGTGACCGCCGGTACGCTGATCGCCACCAGCGGTAGCGCGCTCGGCACAGGCGCCGTCACGAACGACGCCGCGCTGCAACTCGACTTCGTGACCAACAGCACGCTGGCCAATACGTTGTCCGGCACCGGCAGCCTGACGAAGACCAGCGCCGGCACGGCCACACTCACCGCGGCGGGTTCGACCCAGGGCGCGGTCTCGGTCAACACCGGCACGCTGCAGTTCTCGCAGGCCGGCGCATTCAACGCGTCGAGCTACACGACGCTAAGCGGCGCGACGACCAGCATCGGCGGCACGTCGCAACTGGCGATGACCGGCGCGTTCACCCAGGCCGCCGGCTCCACGCTCGACGTCGCGATCGGCTCGAACAATCCGATCATCAGCGCGGGCTCGGCTACGCTGAGCGGCGCGCTGAACGTGACCGGCTTTTCGGCGACCGCGCCGACGTCGGCGAGTGCGTTGCCCGGCACGCAGTACACGATCATCCACACGACAGGCGGCGTCACTGGCGACTTCACTTCGATCTCGCTGGGCGGCGCGGCGAGTTCTGTCGATTACCTGACACTGGCCGCGCGCGCGAGTGCGAACGGCCTCGATTACAACGTTGGCTTCGGCCTGACGTGGCAGGCGGGCACGACGCTGGGCAACGGCACGTTCACGCTGGCGAATGCGGCGGATACGTTCAACGTCGACGTGGCGCTGGCGAACGAAGCGGCCTCGTCGACCGGGTGGGACGGCACGGATCTGACCAAGGATGGCGCCGGGACGCTGACGCTGTCGGCGTTGAACACCTATACCGGCACGACTACAGTCAACGCCGGCACACTGGCGATGGGTATCGCGAACGCGATCGCATCGAGTTCGGCGGTGACGGTGAACGGCGGCGCGACGCTTGCATTGCTGGACTTCTCGCAGACGATCAACGACCTGTCGGGCGCTGGTGCGGTGACGCTGGGTTCCTCAGCCGCAACCGTGCTGACGGCGAACAACGCAGCCGCGACGACCTTCTCCGGCGTCATCAGCGGCGCGGGTAGTGTGGATAAAATCGGCGCTGCCGCTCTGACGCTCTCCGGCGCCAACACCTACAGTGGTGGCACAACGGTGACCGCCGGTACGCTGATCGCCACCAGCGGTAGCGCGCTCGGCACAGGCACCGTCACCAACGACGCCGCGCTACAACTCGACTTCGCGTCCAACAGCACGCTGGCCAACACGTTGTCCGGCACCGGCAGCCTGACCAAGACCGGCACCGGCACGGCCACACTCACCGCGGCGGGTTCGACCCAGGGCGCGGTCTCGGTCAACACCGGCACGCTGCAGTTCTCGCAGGCCGGCGCATTCAACGCGTCGAGCTACACGACGCTAAGCGGCGCGACGACCAGCATCGGCGGCACGTCGCAACTGGCGATGACCGGCGCGTTCACCCAGGCCGCCGGCTCCACGCTCGACGTCGCGATCGGCTCGAACAATCCGATCATCAGCGCGGGCTCGGCTACGCTGAGCGGCGCGCTGAACGTGACCGGCTTTTCGGCGACCGCGCCGACGTCGGCGAGTGCGTTGCCCGGCACGCAGTACACGATCATCCACACGACAGGCGGCGTCACTGGCGACTTCAGTTCGATCGCGTTGGGCGGTGCGTCGAGTCCCGTCGATTACCTGACACTGGCCGCGCGCGCGAGTGCGAACGGCCTCGATTACAACGTTGGCTTCGGCCTGACGTGGCAGGCGGGCACGACGCTCGGCAACGGCACGTTCACGCTGACGAATGCGGCGGATGCGTTCAACGTCGACGTGGCGCTCGGCAACGAAGCGGCCTCGGCAACTGGTTGGGACGGCACGGATCTGACCAAGGATGGCGCCGGGACGCTGACGCTGTCGGCGTTGAACACCTATACCGGCACGACCACAGTCAACGGCGGCACGCTGGCGATGGGCGTCACGAACGCGATCGCATCGAGTTCGGCGGTGACGGTGAACGGCGGTGCGACACTGGCATTGCAGGACTTCTCGCAGACGCTGGACGACCTGTCGGGCGCGGGTGTGGTGACGCTGGGTTCCTCAGCCTCGACCGTACTGACCGCGAACAACGCAGCGGACACGACGTTCTCCGGCGTAATCAGCGGCGCGGGCAGCGTCGATAAAACCGGCACTGCCGCCCTGACGCTCTCCGGCGCCAATACGTACAGCGGCGGCACGACGATTGGCGCCGGCACGCTGATCGCCACGAGCGGTAGCGCGCTCGGCAGCGGCGCAGTCACCAACGACGCCGCGCTACAACTCGACTTCGCGTCCAACAGCACGCTGGCCAACACGTTGTCCGGCACCGGCAGCCTGACCAAGACCGGCACCGGCACGGCCACACTCACCGCGGCGGGTTCGACCCAGGGCGCGGTCTCGGTCAACACCGGCACGCTGCAGTTCTCGCAGGCCGGCGCATTCAACGCGTCGAGCTACACGACGCTAAGCGGCGCGACGACCAGCATCGGCGGCACGTCGCAACTGGCGATGACGGGCGCATTCACGCAGGCCGCCGGCTCGACGCTCGACGTCGCGATCGGTGCGAACAGTCCGGCCATCAGCGCCGCCTCGGCGACGCTGAATGGCGTGCTCAACATCGCCGGCTTCACGTCGGCCGAGCCCACGTCGGCGAGCGCGCTGCCGGGCACGCAGTACACGATCATTCACACGACGAGCGGCATCACCGGCGACTTCAGTTCGATCACGCTGGGCGGTGCGTCGAGTTCGGTCGATTACCTGACGCTCGCCGCACAACGCAGCGCCGATACGCTGGACTACAACGTCGGCTTCGGCCTGACATGGCAGGCTGGCGCGACGCTCGGCAACGGCACGTTCACGCTGGCGAATGCGGCGGACGCGTTCAACGTCGATGTCGTGCTGGCGAACGAGGCGGCCTCGTCGACCGGGTGGGACGGCACGGATCTGACGAAGGCGGGCGCGGGCACGCTGACACTGTCAGCGGTGAACACCTACACGGGCACGACCACAGTCAACGCCGGCACACTGGCGATGGGCATCGCGAACGCGATCGCGACAAGCTCAGCGGTAACGGTGAACAGCGGTGCGACGCTGGCATTGCAGGATTTCTCGCAGACGGTGAACGATCTGTCGGGCGCCGGTGCGGTGACGCTGGGCTCGTCGGCCTCGACCGTACTGACGGCGAGCAACGCAGCGGACACGACGTTCTCCGGCGTAATCAGCGGCGCGGGCAGCGTCGATAAAGCCGGCACTGCCGCCCTGACGCTCTCCGGCGCCAACACGTACAGCGGCGGAACGACGGTTAGCGCCGGCACATTGATCGCCACCAGTGGCAGCGCACTAGGCACAGGCACCGTCACGAACGACGCCGCGCTGCAACTCGACTTCGCGTCCAACAGCACACTGGCCAACACGTTGTCCGGCACCGGCAGCCTGACCAAGACCGGCACCGGTGTGGCCACGCTGACCGCAACAGGCTCGACCCAGGGCGCAGTATCGGTGAGCACCGGCACCCTGCAGTTCTCGCAGGCCGGCGTGTTCAACGCGTCGAGCTACACGACGCAAACCGGTGCGACGACCAGTATCGGCTCGACCTCGCAACTGTCGACGACGGGCGCGTTCACGCAGGCCGCTGGCTCGACGCTCGACGTCGCGATCGGTGCGAACAGTCCGGCCATCAGCGCCGCCTCGGCGACGCTGAATGGCGTGCTCAACATCGCCGGCTTCACGTCGGCCGAGCCCACGTCGGCGAGCGCGCTGCCGGGCACGCAGTACACGATCATTCACACGACGGGCGGCATCACCGGCGACTTCAGTTCGATCGCGTTGGGCGGTGCGTCGAGTTCGGTCGATTACCTGACGCTGGCCGCACAACGCAGCGCCGATACGCTGGACTACAACGTCGGCTTCGGCCTGACATGGCAGGCCGGCGCGACACTCGGCAACGGCACGTTCACGCTGGCGAACGCAACGGATGCGTTCAACGTCGATGTGGTGCTGGGCAACGAGGCGGCCTCGTCGACCGGGTGGGACGGCACGGATCTGACGAAGGCGGGCGCGGGCACGCTGACACTGTCAGCGGTGAACACCTACACGGGCACAACTACAGTCAACGGCGGCACACTGGCGATGGGCGTCGCGAATGCGATCGCATCGAGTTCGGCGGTAGCGGTGAACAGCGGCGCGACGTTAGCGTTGCAGGACTTCTCGCAGACACTGAACGATCTATCGGGCGCGGGGACGGTGACGCTGGGTTCATCGAACGCCACGGTACTGACGGCGAACAACACGGCGGCGACGACTTTCTCCGGCGTCATCAGCGGCGCGGGCAGCGTCGACAAAACCGGCGCGGGTGCGCTGACGCTCTCGGGCAACAACACCTACAGCGGCGGCACGACGGTGAGCGCCGGCACGCTCGTCGCGACGAACGGCAACGCGCTCGGCAGCGGCGCCGTCACGAATAACGCCGCGCTGCAACTCGACTTCGCATCCGACAGCACGCTTGCCAACGCGTTGTCCGGTACCGGCAGCGTGACCAAGACCGGCGCCGGCACCGCCACGCTCACTGCTGCGGGGTCGACGGAAGGCGCGGTGTCGGTGAATGCCGGCACACTCGCCTTCGAGCAAACCGGCGTGTTCAACGCAGCGAGCCTGACGACCGCGAGCGGCGCGACGACCAACATCGGCCCGAATGCGCAACTGTCGATCAGCGGCGCGCTCGACCAGGCCGCCGGCTCGACGCTGAACCTCACGATCGGCTCGAACGACCCGGTCATCACGACGGGCACGGCCACGCTCGCCGGTACGCTGAACGTGGCCGGCTTTACCGCGAGCGCTCCGACCTCGGCGAGCGCGCTGGCCGGCACGCAATACACGCTGATTCACACGACGGGCGGCATCCCGAGCGATTTCGGCACGGTCAATCTCGGCGGCGCGTCGAGCCCGGTCGACTATCTGACGCTGTCCGCGCACACGAGCGCCGATCTGCTCGACCTCGAAGTCGGTTTCGATTTGACGTGGCAGGAAGGGACGACGCACGGTAACGGCACATTCACGCTGGCGAACGCGGCGGATGCGTTCAACGTCGACGTGGCGCTGGCGAACGAGGCGGCATCGGCAACCGGATGGAACGGTACGGATCTGACGAAGGCGGGGGCGGGCACGCTGACGCTATCGGCGGTGAACAGCTACACCGGCACGACCACGGTCAACGGCGGCACGCTCGCGATGGGTATTGCCAACGCGATCGCATCGAGTTCGGCGGTCACGGTGAACAGCGGCGCGACACTCGCGTTGCAGGACTTCTCGCAGACGCTGAACGATCTGTCGGGCGCGGGAGCGGTGACGCTGGGTTCATCGAGCGCCACGGTACTGAGCGCAAACAACACGGCGGCGACGACCTTCTCCGGTACGATCAGCGGCGCGGGCAGCGTCGATAAAACCGGCACGGCTGCACTGACGCTCTCGGGCAATAACACCTACAGCGGCGGCACGACGGTGAGCGCCGGCACGCTCGTCGCGGCGAACGGCAACGCCCTCGGCAGCGGCGCCGTCGCCAACAATGCCGCGCTGCAACTCGATTTCGCATCCGATAGCACGCTTGCCAACACGTTGTCCGGCACCGGCAGCCTGACCAAAACCGGAGCCGGCACCGCGACGCTGACCGCGACGGGCTCGACGCAAGGCGCGGTCTCGGCCGCCGCCGGCACGCTGGAGTTCGCGCAAAACGGCGTGTTCAACGCGTCCGACTACACGACGCAAAGCGGTGCGACGACCAGCATCGGCGGCAATTCGCAACTGGCCGCGAGCGGCACCTTCACCGAAGCGGCCGGCTCGACGCTGGACGTCACGCTCGGCACGAACAATCCGGTCATCACCGCGAATACCGCGACATTGGGAGGAATACTGAACATCGCGGGCTTCGCGGCCGATGCGCCCTCGTCGGCGAGCGCGCTGACGTCGACGCGCTTCACGATCGTCAGCACGACCGGCGGCATCAGCGGCGACTTCAGCGGGATTACGCTCGGCAGCGCGGCGAGCCCGGTCGATTATCTGGTGCTCGCCGCTGGCGCGACGGGCCGCAGCGTGAACAATCTGCTGTACACGGTCGGCTTCGGGCTCGCGTGGCAGGCGGGCTCGACCGCGGGCAACGGCACCTTCACGCTGGAGAACGCGTCGGATGCGTTCAACGTCGACGTCGCGCTCGCGAACCAGACGGCGTCGGCGACCGGCTGGAACGGCATGGACCTGACCAAGGCCGGCGCAGGCACGCTGACGCTGTCGGCGCTGAACAGCTACACCGGCACGACCACGGTCAACAGCGGCACGCTCGCGATGGGCATCGCGAATGCGATCGCATCGAGTTCGGCGGTCACGGTGAATAGCGGCGCGACGCTCGCGCTGCAGGACTTCTCGCAGACGGTCAACAACCTGTCCGGCGCGGGCGCGATCACGCTCGGCTCGCAGGCGTCGACCGTGCTGACCGCGAACAACACGGCGGCGACAACTTTCTCCGGCGCGATCAGCGGCGCGGGCGGCCTGAGCAAGACCGGCGCGGGCGCGTTGACGCTGACGGGCACGAACACCTACGGCGGCGGCACGACGATTTCGGCCGGCACGCTGAACGGCTCGGCGACGAGCTTCGGCAGCGGCTCGATCATGAATAACGCCGCGCTCGTGATCGACCAGCCGGTCAATGCGGCACTCGCGAATTCGATCAACGGCACCGGCACATTGACGAAGACCGGCGCGGGCTCGCTGAATCTGACCGGCGACAGCATGCTGACCGGCGCGACCACGGTGGCGGCCGGCCGGCTCGCGGTGAACGGCTCGCTGGTGCGCTCGGCGGTGACCGTGCAGAACGGCGCGACGCTCGGCGGCAACGGCACGGTCGGGCAGATCACGATCCAGAGCGGCGGCACGATCGGCCCGGGCAACTCGATCGGCAAGCTGACGATCAACGGCGGCTTCACGCAGGCGTCCGGCTCGACCTATCAGGTCGAACTGGATCCGAACAGCACGTCGTCGGACCTGATTCACGTGAACGGCGCGGCGTCGATCGCCCAGGGCGCGGTGCTCGACGTGATCAAGTACTACCCCGGCGAGTACTCGGCGGCATCGAACTACACGGTGCTGAGCGCGACCGGCGGCGTGACCGGCACCTATACGCTGACCGGCGCGACGAGCGGCGCGTTCTACGATCTGGTGGATAGCTACGACGCCGACAACGTGTACCTGAAAGCGGTGCGGGTGCGCAGTTTCGTCGATGCGGCCCGCACGCCGAACCAGCGTGCCGCGGCCGGCGGGCTGGAAAATCTGCCCGACGGCAATGCGCTGAAGGCGGCGGTCGCGGCCCTCGCGAACGATACCGAAGCGCAGGCCGCCTACGATCAGGTGTCCGGAGAAATCCACGCGTCGGTCAAATCGGCGCTGATCGACGACAGCCGTTACATTCGCGACGTCGCGATCGAGCGCGTGCGGCAAAGCTTCTGCCTGCCGGGCGGCAGCGCGAACCCGATCGCGACCTCGTCGGCGAACGCGGCGCCGGGCGCGATGTCCGCGCCCTCCGCATCGGGCGGCGAATGCGCGGCGCGCGAAGGCGACCTGGTCGGCTGGGCGCACGTGTTCGGCGGCTGGGGCCATATGAACGGCGACGGCAACGCGGCGACGCTGCGTCAGAACACCGGCGGCTTCCTGATCGGCGCGGACACGCTGGTCGCGCAGCGCTGGCGGGTCGGCGCGCTCGCCGGCTATAGCGGCACGAGCTTCAACGTCGACGACCGCAATTCGTCCGCAAGCAGCGACAACTACCACGTCGGCGTGTATGGCGGCTCGCAGTGGGGCGCGCTCGGCGTGCGCGCGGGCGCCGCCTACACGTGGCATTCGATCGACACCACGCGCTCGCCGGTCTTCACCGGCTATTCCGACCGGCTGACCGCCGGCTACAACGCGCACACCATCCAGGTGTTCGGCGACGTCGGCTACCGGATTCCGCTGCGGCAGATGTCGATCGAACCGTTCGCGAGCATCGCCTACGTCAATCTGCACACCGATGCATTCAACGAGCAGGGCGGCCTCGCGGCCCTGCACGCGGACAGCGGCAGCACGAATTCGACGTTCTCGACGCTCGGCATCCGCCAGTCGATCGATCTGGCGTTGCGCAACGGCACGGTGATGACGGCCAGCGCGACGCTCGGCTGGCAGCACGCGTTCGGCAACGTGGTGCCGGTGTCGGCGCTCGCGTTCGCTGGCGGCAGTCCGTTCGACGTCGCCGGCGTGCCGATCGCGCGCAATGCGGCGCTCGTCGAGGCGGGGCTGGACTTCCGGGTCACGCGCAATGCGTCGCTCGGCATCACCTATCGCGGCCAGTTCGGCAGCGGTACGACGAATCAGTCTGTGCAGGGGGCGCTCAAGGTGCAGTTCTGAGCGTGAAGAGGGCGATGGTGGGGCGGTTGGAGGTGGTGGCGCGCGGCGTGGTAGCGATGCCGCCGCGACTGTGGCCGGGGTTGAACGTGGCGGGGTGAGCGTTTGCCCAGTGGCGTAGGGCGGGCCGGTGGGGTGTCGGGCCAACCCGCGCTATAGCCCGCGTCACAAGCCGTTGTCGGCGTTGTCCGGATTGCCGGCGTTCTCGGCGGACGCGTCGCTGTCCGGCGTCGACGGCGGCGTACCGTCGATGCCCATCTCCCACGCATAGCGGAACAGTTCCGCATCGCGTACGATGCCGAGTTTTTTCATCGCCGTGGTCTTCTGCGAGCTGATGGTTTGCTTGCTGCGGTTCAGCTTTTTCGCGATTTCGCCGATCGACATGCCCGACACGTAAAAACGGATCACTTCGATCTCGCGCTTGGACAGCGCGACGCGTTCGTCCTGTTTGCTGGTCGGGGCTCTGAGGCTGTGCTCATGGCGCGAGCTTTCGGTCGGGAAATAGATCGCGTTGGCATAGACCGCGTGAATCGCGGAGACCAGACGATCGAGGTCGTCGGTCTTGTTCAGGTAGGAATGCACGCCGAGCCGCGCGACCTCGCGCACGATAGCCGGATTGTCGACCATCGTGAAGACGATGATCTTCAGGTCGGGATAGCGGCGTCGCAGGTAGGACAGCAGCGTGATGCCGTCGCCATAGGCGCCGTTCGGCATCGCGTAGTCGGCGACCAGGACGTCGCACGGAACCGTTTCGAGCAGTTGGACGATCTCGCTGGAGTTTTGCGCAGTGCCGGTGACCTTGATCGTCTTGACCGGCTCGAGCGCGTACTTGACGCCGGCGACGAGTGCGGGATGATCGTCGGCAAGCACGACGTTGATTTGCATGAAAGACCCTTATGGCTAGCTCGGCTGAGCAATTTTGAGACAAGTATAGACCGTGGGAATCTCGTATTTGCGTAGCGGGTAGAGGAATTGACTTTGCTTAACGTTTGCTAGATTGCAATTTTAAGAGAAATACGATATGGAATAGGACATGTCTGTATTTTTTTCATATCTAACTGATACTTGTCCTATTTTTTCAATTTGACAAGTTTTATTCTGCACTGGATCAATTGACCACAATATTGGGGAAATAACCGTACATGCCCACCACGTCGTTACGACGCCTGCGCCGCTATCAGGACATGCTGTTGCTGGGCGGCGGCGTCGTCATCACGCTCGTGGCGCTGCTGACGATTCCCGCAGCGTGCCTTTACGCGGTCCGGCAGTTCGTCGCCGACGAGCGGCAGCAGTTCACCGACGACAGAAGCCGCGTCGCGACCGCGGTGCGCGAGGCCGAAACGTCGCTGCGCCGCACGGTGGCGTTTATTGAACTGTCGTGGCCGACCTTGCCCGCTGCCGAGCAGCAGTACTACGACGAATTCCGGCGCAATGGTAACCGGCTTACGATTTCGCCGTCGGCGACCTCCAACGGCGTGCTGTTCGCGGCCGATGCGCTCGCGCTCGAAGATCCGCTGCTGGTGCGCCGCTATCTCGCGCTGGCGCGGCAGTTCGCGATCAGCAATGCGTCGGCGTCGGCGAGCAACAACATCGATGTCGACGGCTACATCTACAGCATGCATCACGAGCTGATCGTCGTGCCCGACTCGGTCGTGCCCGTGAGTCGGCTTCTCGACGTCGGTAAGCTGATCGAACAGTTGAAGATCGACTTCGCGAAGCTTCCGCCACGCGAGCACGAACGGCCCAAGCGCTTTCATGTGCCAGTGTACTGGCTGCCGCCGTTTAACGATCCGCTCACGGGCCACCGGCGTCTGCGGCTCGTCGCCCAGGCGACCAATCATGGCGAACCGTTCGCGGTGATCGCGATCGAATACGATCCGCGCGTGCTGCTGAGGGCGCTCGACGAACGCGGTCCCGACAACGCGTACGAAATCGCGGGACCCGACGGCACGGTGATCACGAGTCTCGGCGACGACGCCGACAAGGATCGCGTCGCGCAGGCCGGCGCGAAACACCAGTTGCCGCGCCCGGGTTTTTTCGGCGGCGACGTCGCGTACGCCAACGGTTTCTTCGTGATGAAGGAGCCTATCTACGACACCGGCTGGACGCTGCTCTATACGTTTTCGTGGCGCGACGTCGCGCGCGGCATCGCCAATCAGCTGATTACGGCCGGGATTGCCGTCGCGGTGATTCTGGCCGCCGTGTGGACGCTGCTGCTGATGTTTCGCAGCCGCGTGTTCGCGCCGATTCTCGCCGATTCCGCGCGGGTGTTCGAGAGCGAGCACCTGAGCCGCACCGTGATTCACACGGTGCCGGTCGGGCTCATGCTGGTGTCGCGCGAGACCGGCGAGTGGCTGCTCGGCAATCCGCTGATGCACGAAATGGCGCAGCAGATGGTCGGCGGCGAGAAGGCGCTCGCGGATACGCTCGTCGCGCATTACGCCGACTTCGAGCGGGAAGATGCCGGCGACGCGACGGTGGGCGTGCTGCGCCAGGACATTCTGTTTCCGGCCGTCGACGGCGGCCACTTCGAATTCGCGAGCAGCGCGTCGCAGGCGCGTTTTCTCGGCATCGACGTGCTGGTGGCCGCGTTTATCGACGTGACGCAGCGCCGCCGCATGCAGCGCGAACTGGCCGAGGCGATGCGCGCGGCCGATTCGGCCAACCAGGCAAAATCCGCATTCCTCGCGGCGATGAGCCACGAAATCCGCACGCCGCTCAACGCGATTCTCGGCAACCTCGAACTGCTCGCCAATTCACCGATGACGAGCGTGCAGCAGGACCGTCTCGAGACCGTGCGCGTTGCATCGGACGGGCTGCTCGCGGTCATCAGCGACATCCTCGACTTCTCGAAGATCGAGGCCGGCGAGATGCCGCTCGAAGAGATGGAGTTCAACGTCGTCGAGGTGGTCGAACGCGTGCTCGAGATTTTCGAGCCGATCGCGCGGATGCGCGGCATCGGCATCTATCCGCGCCTCGACATCGCGACCACGCAAACGATGTGGGGCGATCCGACGCGCATGCGGCAGATTCTCAACAACCTGCTCAGCAATGCGATCAAGTTCACCGAGCGCGGCATGGTGACGTTGACGGTCGGTGTCGGTCAGGAAGCCGAAGGTCGGCCGCAGATCACGTTTGCGGTCGCCGATACCGGCATCGGTATCGCGGAGGAGCATCGGCAGCGGCTCTTCAAGGCGTTCTCGCAGGTGGATCTGTCGATCAACCGGCGCTTCGGCGGCACCGGACTCGGCCTCACGCTGTGTCAGCGCCTAGTGAACGCGATGCACGGCCGCATCGACGTATCGAGCACGCCGAACGTCGGCAGTTGCTTTACCGTCTATCTGCCGCTCGGCGACGGTATCGCGGTGCGCTCCGATACCCGCATGCTGGACGGCGAGCGCGTGCTGTTCCTGGCTTCCGCGCAGGAGTGGTGCGATTTTGCGGTGCCGCATCTCGAGCGTTGGGGCGCCCAGGTGCAGGTATTCCGGCATCCGGCCGCCATTGCCGACGGCGCGCTCGAAGACGATTCGCTGCTGGTGATCTGGGGCACGCGCGAGCAATGGCAGCCCGAAGACGAGAACCGCGTGATCGAGGATGCGCTGTGGGTGATCGACGGTTATCTGGAGGGGCCCGCGCACGCGATGCGCACGGGCAAGATTCTCAGCGTGTCATGCCTGAGTCTGAGCGGACTCGAGGCGAGCGTGCGCGCAACGCTGCTCGGCGAGCCGCTGCCGGTCGCATCCGCGAGTGCCGCCGGAATGCAGGCGCGAGCCGGCTCGATGCCGCTCGAGCGTCGTTTGCACGTGCTGGTGGCCGAGGACAACGCCGCGAACCGGCTGCTGCTATGCGAGCAACTGGAAACGCTCGGCTGCGAGGTCAAGTCGGCCTCGGGCGGTAAGCAGGCGCTCGAGCTGCTCGACGACGACGAGTGGGACGTGCTGCTGACCGACCTGAACATGCCGGGCATGAGCGGCTATCAGCTGGCCGAAGCGGTGCGCGAGCGCCGTCCCGCGTTGCCGATCATGGCAATCACCGCGCACGCGACACGCGAGGAGCGGTTGCGCTGCGAGGCGGCCGGCATGAATCGTGTGATGACGAAGCCGCTTTCGCTCGAGCAGTTGAACCAGGCGCTCGCGACGATCGCGAACGGCAAGGGCGTCAAGCTCGCCGGTTTCTCGGTGGCGGACGAACGGAAGTTCAGCGGCAATGCGATGCCCAAGCCGCTTCGCGACATATTCCTGAAATCGACGAGCGAAGCGTTGACGGCTATCGAGGCCGCGCACGCATCGAACGACGTGGATGCGCTGCTTGCCGAGCTTCACTCGCTGCGCGGCGCGTTGTCCGTGTTCGGGCACGCGGAGTTGGGGACGGCGTGCGCGCGCGTCGAGCAGGACATCAAGCGCGACCGGGCGGTGTCGTCGCCGGAAGAGCTGGAGGCGCTGGGGCAGTCGCTGCGGAATCTGATCGACGAGGAGGGGCGAGTCGAGGAGTGAGCCACATCCGCGATGACCGTAATGCGGCTAGCTCGAACCCCTGCGTTGCGATGATAGGCAGCAAGAAACAACACCACCCGAATGACAGGTCATTCGGGTGGTGTTAAAACCGTAAAAACGTATTAATACGATTATGCAGCGTGCTTGAAAGACGCCGGATATGCCGGGCTTTGCGACACGCCGGGCGTAAGCGAATCCAGAATTCGCAAGCCAGATGTGACGTGGCTGGATTTACGCGCGGACATGGTGTGTTTGCGCATGCGAACCTGCATGGTCTTGCACAATTCTTCAGCACCCGCACCATATAGCTCATGCAGCAGACGCTTTAGTACGCCTGATTCATTCCACGCCAGAAACCGCCGGTGGCAGGTCTGATACGACGGGTATTTGCGCGGCATCGCGGACCACACACCGCCGCTATAGATGACCCACAACACGCCGTTCAGTACCTCACGGGTATTGGCCAGCGGCCGGCCACGCATTTCACGGCGCGGCCGCAATTCCGGAAGCAGCTCAGCAACACGCTGCCATTCTTCATCGTTGATATCGCGGTAATTTGTCACGATTTTCCCCCTCCGGGCGAAGCATTAAGCGGAAAAATATATTGACGGCCATCTTGAGGATATTAGACGTGTCCGATTTTCTTGAGCGTGATGCGGATGAGTTTGAGCGATTTCGAGAAGAAGCCAAGGAAATCAAACGTTTAGAGAGGCCTGGAAAGACGGGCGACATCTCGGTCAAGATGATGCGCGCATCGTGATTTCATCGATGCCCGTCTTCATTTGCTGGCTTTTCCGCAACAGCGTCTTGCGAAAATATTGTATTTGAATGATGCCGCGGCGATGCGTAGAAGCATGGCTCATGCATGGGCGATACGCGTCGCGACAGGAAGGCTCCGCGGCCGTGCGGTCGGCCGTTACATGGCTTGCCAAAGCGTTTTTGATATCAATCAATTAAACATCGGAATTTTAATTGGAATAAATGAGAAATAAAATATTTCCATTGAAAAATCGATGATTTCGGTATATTTGGCGCGAAAAGTTAAATAGTTTTCACAAAATCGCTCTCTCATTTTTGAGATAAAACAAATAAGAAAGTATTTTCTTTTGGTAAAAATTTCACGCGAATGCAGATTTGTCGGACTGCTATCGTCGTTATACGCATTTTCAATTGGCCAATTATCAAATGATCTTTTGTAATTTAGGCGGCTTCTTTGTAGTCGACTGTAATCAAGGAGTTTCATGGATATGCCTAATAAATCAACAAACCGGTTATTGCGGGGGATGGTTGCCGCAGCGTGCGTCGCGTTTTGCGCAACGCCCTATGCGGCCCAATTGACGCGCGACAACGGTTCGCCCGTCGGCGATAACCAGAATTCGCAGACCGCCGGTCCCAACGGATCGGTGCTGCTGCAGGATTCGCATCTCATCGAGAAACTGCAGCGATTCGATCGCGAGCGCATTCCGGAGCGTGTCGTCCACGCGCGCGGCACCGGCGCGTTCGGCGAGTTCATGCCCAGCGCGGACATCAGCGATCTGACCTCGGCTGCCGTCTTCAAGCCGGGTACGACGACGCCGGTGTTCGTGCGTTTCTCGACCGTGATGGGCTATCGCGGCTCGCCGGAACAGGCGCGCGACCCGCGCGGCTTCGCGGTGAAGTTCTACACCACGCAGGGCAACTGGGACTTCGTCGGCATCAACTGGCCGATCTTCTTCATTCGCGACGCGATCAAGTTCCCCGACTTCGTTCACGCGAACAAGCCGAGCGCGGTCACCGGCGTGCAGGATCCGAATCTCGCATTCGATTTCTTCGCGCACACGCCCGAAGCGACCAACATGCTGACGCACCTGTACACCAACGAAGGCATGCCGAATTCGTATCGGCATATGGATGGCTTCGCGGTGCACGCGTTCAAGTTCGTCAACGCGCAGGGCAAGGTCACCTACGTGAAGTTCCACTGGAAGAGCCAGCAGGGCATTCACGGCATGCGTCCGCAGGATATCCCGGGCTCGATCGGCGCGGACTGGAACCTGATGACCAACGACCTGTACGGCGCGCTGAAAGACGGCAAATATCCGAAATGGGATCTGTATATCCAGGTGATGAACCCGTCGGATCTCGACAAGTTCGACTACAACCCGCTCGACGACACGAAGATCTGGTCCGACATTCCTGAGCGCAAAATCGGCACGATGACGCTGAACCGCGTGCCGGACAACTATTTCGATGCCACCGAAATGTCCGCGTTCGCGCCCTCGCGTCTCGTACCGGGCATCGAGCCGTCGGAAGACCGGATGCTGCAGGGCCGTCTGTTCTCGTATGCCGATACGCAGATGTATCGCCTCGGTGCGAACTTCAATCAGCTGCCGGTCAATCGTCCGCATGTTCCTGTCGTGAGCAACAACCAGGACGGCGCGATGAACGTGGGCGATCGCAAGGGCGAAGTGAACTACGAGCCGTCGGCGATGAACGAACTGGCTCAGGATCCGAGCTACAAGTACATCGAGACGCCGCTCGCTGGCACGACCCAGCAGAAAGCGATCCACAAGACGCTGAATTTCCGCCAGGCCGGCGAGTTCTACCGGACGCTGTCCGCGCAGGACAAGCAGGATCTCGTGACGGCGCTTTCCGCCGATCTGGGTCGCGTCACCAACGATGCCAACAAGTACACGATGCTGTCGTACTTCTATAAGGCCGATGCCGACTACGGCACGCGCCTCGCGAAAGCGACGCATGCGGACCCGAGCCGCGTGAAGTCGCTCGCCGACAAGCTCGTCGAGAACTAATCGACGGGCGCCGCGAAGGCCGCGTGGGGCCTTCGCGTTTTTTCTCACCGCTCGCGCGCGCAGCGCACTTCCCGATGAAACGATTCCAGACCGCCATCTTTCGCCCGCTGGCGATTGCGTGCGCCGCCGTGCTTGTCGGCTGTGCGCAGCCCAGACTTCCCGACGCGCTGCCGCAGCCCGATCAGCAAAGCGCGCAACCCGGCGATCCGCATCGCTACGACGACACGTGGTTTGCCGCCGCCCGCCTGGGGCGCGTCGATATTCTGCAGGCGCTCGTCGATGCGCACTATCCGCTCGACACGACCACCTCCGAAGGCTATACGGCCGTCATCCTGACCGCGTATCGCAGCCAGCCCGATGCGCTTGACTATCTGCTGCGCGCGGGCGCCGACCCCTGCATCGGCGACCGTCACGGCAATACCGCGCTGATGGGCGCGTTGTTCAAGGGCGAGACCGCGATCGCGAAACGTCTCGTCGATACGCATTGCCCGATCGATCAGACCAACCATGCGGGCGAGACCGCGTTGTCGTTCGCCGCGCTGTTCGGCCGGCTCGACATGCTGCCGATGCTGGTCGCGCACGGCGCGAATCCTGACCACGTCGACCGGCTTGGGCGCACCGCGTTGCAGAACGCGATCCTGCAAGGCAACGAAACGGCCGTCGCCGTGCTGGAAAAGGTCGGTGCCACGCCGAACGCCGATCAGACGCTGCGCAGGCGTCCGTAGCGCAAGCCGCGCGGCGAGCGCGTTGTTGCGCTTGCCGCTGGGCGCGCCTCAGCCTACCCGTCGCGCGCGGAGTACAACGCCTCCGCGCAGCCAACCCGAGCGGACGCAGCAATACGCGTACCGCTACCGCTCACGGTGCAACGCCGTGAGCGACATCCACTCCGTTTTCACGCCTTGACCAGTGGACCGCGATCCCCGCCATCGCGGTTACCTCTTATCTCTTCCCGCCAGTAAGCGTCCGCCAAGGGTAATCACCAGGTTCGGGCCTTCTCTCCGGACATTCCCTGATTTGTTTTTGAAAAACTGGATACAAAAATCCAGTTTAAGTATCCTGCTTCCGTGTTCTTGCGCCTTTCCCACCGAATCATGCAGACATCCGCCGCGTCACGAAGCGCCGAGCACGGCACGACCGCCGAACAGGCGGCCTATCGATACCTGTTCGACGCGATTTCCCAAGGCCGCTTCGCGACCGGCCAGCGGATCGTCGCCGAGACCATCGCGGCCGAGCTGTCGATGAGCCGCATGCCGGTGCGCGAAGCGCTGCGCCGGCTCCATGCGGAAGGCCTCGTGGTGCTGCGTCCGAATCGCGGCGCGATCGTGCGCGGCCTGAGCGCCGAGGAGCTGGAAGACATCTTCGACATGCGCGTCGCGCTCGAAGGTCTCGCCATGCGTGTCGCCGCGCCGCGTTGCACGGACGAGCATCTGCGCACGCTCGCGCGTCTGCTCGACGACATGGACACCTCGGTCGACGACATCGATCTGTGGATCCAGCGTCACTGCGCGTTTCACGAGTACCTGTGCGGCATCAGCGGCCGCACGCGCCTCTACGAACAGATCTGCTCGCTCTACGCGTTGATCGAAGGACCGATGCGGCTCTGGATCGAGCAGGCCACCTTCAAACGCAAGAGCGCGCGCGATTACCACCAGCTGCTGATCGACGCGCTGCGTAGCCGCGATCCACAGCTTGCAGAGCAGGCCATGCGCGAGCACATCGAATCGACGGTGCCGCGCGTGCTCGCGTTGCTCGGCACGTCAAAACCACGCGATTGACGGCCGGCTGTGCCAGCCGTGCGCGATCGCGGGTCGCATGGCACGACATTCCACGACACACCACGACAAAACAGAACACCACAGGAGCAAGCCCATGTCAGGAACAAAGATCACGCGCTTTCGTTTCGCCGCCATTTGCGCCGGCGTTTCCGTGCTGTTGCACGCAGGTATGACGTACGCGGATCAGGCGCAGCCGGCGGGCCTGCTGAAGAACGGTACGCTGACCTATTGCGCGAGCATGGACGCACCGCCGCTCGCGTTCTATGACGAGCAGCAGCAGCCGCAAGGCTTTTCGATCGACATCGCGCGTGACGTCGCGAAGTCGATGGGCAATCTGAAGGTCGAATGGCATGTGGTGCCGTTCAGTGGCCTGATTCCGGCGCTGAAGGCGCATCAGTGCGACCTGATCATCGGCCAGCTGTTCGACAAGCCGGAGCGGCGCGAGATCATCGACATCATCGACTACATGTATTCGAGCCAGTCGATCATGGTGCCGCGCGGCAACCCGCGCAAGGTTCATTCGCTCGACGACCTGTCCGGCCAGAAGGTCGCGGTGATCAACGGCTCGACGATGCGCTCGCTGCTGGAAAAAGAAAACGACAAGCTCGTCGCCGCGCACAAGCCGCCGATGAACGTCGTCGTCTACAACACCGACGCCGACGCGTTCCAGGCATTCCGTCTACAGCAGGTCGACGCCTACGGCACGACCGCCGAAAGCGCCGCGCAATTCCAGAAGGTGTCCGGCAGCATGTTCGAGGAGGCCGTCACCGGCTTTGCGCGGATGCCGACCGGCATCGGCGCGCGCAAGGGCGAGCCGCTGTCCGGCGCGGTCGCGAAGGCCACCGCCGAGCTGACGAAGAGCGAGCGCTATACGCAGATGCTCGGCAAGTGGAAGCTCGAAAACGAACGCTATTGAGCGGGATGACGCCATGAACTTCAGCTGGGAGATTTTCCGCAAGTTCCTGATGACGCCGAGCCCGGCGTACCTGCATGGGCTCTGGCTGACTTGCGGAATCAGCGTCTGCGCGATTCTGCTTGGCGTCGCGCTCGGGCTGGTCGTTGCGCTGTTGCGTCTGTCGCCGAGCCGGCCGCTGCAGTACCTCGCGCGCGGCTACATCTGGGTCGTGCGCGGCACGCCGCTGCTGGTGCAGATCGTGTTTCTGTATACCGCATTCGCGGCCGCCGACATCTTCCGCTTCCACGATCTCGACTTCGGCGTGTTCACGCTGCCCGGCAACATTCAGGCGGCGGTGCTCGCGCTCGGCATGAACTCGGCCGCGTATATGGCCGAGATCATCCGCGCGGGCTTGAGCGCGGTCGATCGCGGCCAGTACGAGGCATCGCGCTCGCTCGGCATGACCTCGACGCTGCTGATGCGGCGCATCGTGCTGCCGCAGGCGCTGCGCGTGATCGTGCCGCCGATGGGCAACGAGTTCAACGTGATGCTGAAGAACACGACGCTCGTCAGCGTGATCGGCGTACCGGAACTGATGCTCAGCACGCAGATGGTCACGTCGGTCAATTTCCGCGTGTTCGAGCTATACCTCGTGCTCGCGATCTACTTCCTGCTGCTGACGACGCTATGGGGCTTCGTCCAGCGCCGCCTCGAGGCGCACTATGGCCGCGGCGAAGCGCATGCGTCGTCGGGCAACCGCCTGTTCGGCGCGCAAACCATGAAGCTTCTGAGAGGGCGTTGAAGTGAGTCAGACAGACGAAGTCATCATCGAAGCGTCGGACATTCACAAGTCGTTCGGCGCGACGAAGGTGCTCAACGGTATTTCGTTGAGCGTGAAGAAAGGCGAGGTGGTGGTGCTGATCGGCTCATCGGGCTCGGGCAAGACCACCTTCATTCGCTGCCTGAATCTGCTCGAAACGTTCGACGCCGGCCGCGTGCGCGTGCATGGTCGCCTGCTCGGTTTCGTCGAGCGCGCGGACGGCAAGGTGGTGCGAGACTCGGCGCGCGAGCTGGCGCGGCAACGTCGCGACATCGGCATGGTGTTTCAGCGCTTCAATCTGTTTCCGCACATGACCGCGCTCGAAAACGTGATCGAGGCGCCGGTGCACGTGCTGAAAGTGTCGCGCGACGAAGCGGTGCAGCAGGCCAAACGCCTGCTCGCGCGCGTCGGCCTCGCGGATCGCGCGGATCATTACCCGTCGCAATTGTCGGGCGGGCAGCAGCAGCGCGTCGCGATTGCGCGCGCGTTGGCGATGCAGCCGAAAGTGCTGCTGTTCGATGAACCGACCAGCGCGCTCGATCCGGAGACGGTCGGCGAAGTGCTGCAGGTGATGAAGGAGCTCGCGCGCGACGGCATGACGATGGTCGTCGTCACGCACGAGATGGAGTTCGCTCGCGAGGTTGCGCATCGCGTGGTCGTGCTCGACCAGGGCGAATTGATCGAGCAGGGGCCGCCCGAGCAGATCTTCACCGCGCCGACGCATGCGCGCACGCGCGCGTTCCTGCGCCGCACGTTGAAGAGCGCGCCGGTGCTGGCGCCAGAGTCGTCGGTTTAGTGGCCGCTTGAGTCGCGGTTGATTCGCGCTTGAATCACGGCTGAGCCGCGCTCGACCGTGTGTTCGCGTTGGCGCTGCGCCGTCGCTGCCAACGCTCATGTCAAGGCCGTCGCCGCCACGGCTGTGCGGCGCGGCGTCATTTTTCCCGAAGCGCGCGCGTTCGATCAGGCATTGAATTGAAGCCCTGATATGTCGCGCGCTTCTCAACGGATTGGAGAACGTTTCTATGCGTAACTTCGAGAAACCCGGCCGTTCGCTCGCGTTCGCCCGCAACGGTATGGCGGCGACGTCGCATGCGGCCGCAACGCTCGCGGCGGTCAACGTGCTAGCGGCTGGCGGCAACGCGATGGATGCGGCGCTTGCCGCGTGCGCGGTGCAATGCGTGGTCGAGCCGGGCTCGACCGGCGTCGGCGGCGACTGCTTTGCACTGTATTCGCGCGGCGGCACCGACGACATCGTCGCGTACGACGGTTCGGGCTGGGCGCCTGCACAGGCGAGCGTCGAGCGGTTGCAGCAGTTGGGTGTGAACGCGATCGAGCGTCATTCGCCGCATGCGGTGACGGTGCCCGGCGCGGTGCATGCGTGGACCACGCTGCATCGCGATCACGGCCGCCTGCCGTTGCGCGACATCTTCGCGCCGGCGATCCGCTACGCGGAGGAAGGCTATGCGGTCACGCCGCGCAGCTCGTCGGATTGGGCGCACGAAGTCGACACGCTCGCGCGCGACGCCGAAGCACGCGCGACGATGCTGGTGGATGGCGCCGCGCCGCCGCAGGGCACGGTGCATCGCCAGCCGCATCTGGCGAACACGCTGCGGCTGATCGCCGAGCAAGGCCGCGATGCTTTTTATCGCGGTCCGCTCGCCGAAAAGATGGTCGCGCATCTGCGCGCGCACGGCGGCCTGCACACGCTCGACGATTTCGCCGACTATCACGGCGACTACGTGACGCCGATTCGCGCGAGCTTTCGCGGCTACGACGTGGTCGAGTGTCCGCCGGCGGGCCAGGGCGTGATCGCGCTGATGATCCTGAAGATTCTCGAGAAGTGCGCGGCCGAAGGCGACCCGCTCGACGCCGATCGCATCCATCTTGAGGTCGAGGCGGCGAAGCTCGCGTACTCGGTGCGCGACGCGGTGCTGGGCGACTCGCGCCACGGCAAGGTCGACGTCGACTGGTTGCTGTCCGATGCGCTTGCCGACGAACTGCGCGGCCGCATCGACCTCGCGCGCGCGTTGCCGTCCGCGCCGCCGCTCACGCCGGTCGAACACAAGGACACTGTGTACATCACGGTGGTCGACAAGGACCGCAACTGCGTGAGCTTCATCAACTCGCTGTTCCATCCGTTCGGCAGCGGTCTGATGGCGCCGGGCACGGGCGTGCTGTTGCATAACCGCGGACAGAGCTTCGTCGTCGAGGCGGGGCATCCGAATGCGATCGGGCCGCGCAAGCGTCCGATGCACACGATCATTCCCGGCATGGTCACGCAAGGTGGGCTCGTGCGCATGAGCTTCGGCGTGATGGGCGGTCACTATCAGGCGATGGGGCACGCGCATTTTCTGTCGAAGGTGCTGCATTACGGCGTGGATATGCAGTCGGCGATGGACTTGCCGCGTATCTTCCCGCGTCCGGGTACCGACTCGGTCGAGGTCGAATCGACGATGCCGGCTTCCGTTTGCGCGGAATTGAGCGGACGCGGCTTCAGGCTCGCGCAGCCGTCGTCGGCGATTGGCGGTTCGCAGGCGATCTGGATCGACTGGGAGCAGGGCGTGCTGATGGGCGCGTCGGATCATCGCAAGGATGGTTGCGCGCTTGGGTATTGAGCGGCATTCGTGCAGCTGAAAAGAGCCGCCAGGCTGGAAGGAGATGGCGGTTCTTCACGCCGGCAGTGTGTGCGCGTTTGCCGGCGTCTACCCGGTTCCACCGGCGCTTAACAAGTTTGCGGCGGTCGCATTGAGTGCGTGCCGCCGCCCACCCTCACTGCCTCACTGTTTCGCGGCACCAGCGTTATTGGCCGGATACGCTTCCTGCAACGCAATCGCGCCCGTTTCCAGCAGCGATTTGAGGTTGGACATGATCTTCGGCCAGCCGCCCGACACCGCCTCGATAAATTTCGACGGCTCGCGCTCGATCGTGTGCGTGATCGACAGCTTGACCGCGGTGCCGCTCGGTTCGAGCTCCATCGTGCAGCGCGAATCGCCCTCGGCCTGCAACTCGGGACGAATCTGATGCTGCCAGCGGATCACCAGACGCCGTGGCGGATCGGCCTCGATAATCTCGCCCGCATCGAAAATCTGCCCGGCGGCGGACACGAGCTTCCACGTGGAGCCCGCTTCCCATTCGCTCTCGCAATGCATGCCGAACCAGTACTGCTGCATGAACTCCGCGTTGGTCAAGGCCGACCACAATTGCTCCGGCGTGGTGCGGATATAGGTCACGTAGACGAAGGTTGATCTAGTCATTGCCTTTCTCCAGGCGTCGTTTCAGATTCGAGAGCGCCTTGAGGCGCGGCTTTTCGAACTTGGCAATCCAGCGCTCGTAGATCTCCTGCAGCGGGACCGGATTGAGGAAATGCAATTTCTCGCGGCCGCTGCGTACGCTGACGACGAGATTCGCCGCTTCCAGCAGCACCAGATGCTGCGTGACGCCTTGCCGCGTCATCTCGAGGTGCTCGCATAGCTCGCTGAGTGTCTGGCCGTCGTGCGCATGCAGCAGATCGAGCAGCTTGCGGCGGCTCGGATCGGCGAGGGCTCTGAAGAGCAGGTCGGTGTCGGCGGGGCGCTCGGCCATGAGCGGCGATAGGCAAAGAATCTGTTGCCTTTAATATAGGCAAGGGATTGCTTGCATGTCAAGTCGGATTGCCGAATAGCTGGACCACCATCGCCCGTAACCAGCGATTGCCCGCTTCCTGGTGATAGCGCGCGTGCCAATGCTGACGGACCGCAAAACGGTCGACCGGAACCGGGCAGGTGTGAATGGCGAGATCGTTCACTTCGGCCAGCGTCTCGCCGATGTGCCGCGGCAGCGTGGCGATCAGATCGGTACTCCTGATGATCGCGCCAAGCCCCAGAAAGCCCGGCAATTCCAGCACCACGTCGCGCTCGATATGTTCGCGCGTCAGTGCCTGTTCGAGCAGTTGCGCGCCGGTTCCCGCGGTAATCGCGACATGACTTTCCGCACGATATTGCTTCAGGCCAAGCTTCGCGCGTAGCCTCGGATGACGGCGATTCGCCAGACAAATCCAGTCCTGCATATACAGCTGTTGCTGATAGATGCCGCCGCCGAGCCACGGCACATGGCCGATCGCGAGATCCGCCTCGCCGGATTCCAGCGCACGCTCGGTATTACCGTCAATCCTCGCCGCCTCCAGGCGTATCCCCGGTGCATGTTCGCGAACGTGCGCGAGCATGCGTGGCAGCAATGTGATGTGACTCGCGTCGGTCATGCAGATGCGAAAACGCCGCTTCGCCGTGGCCGGGTCGAACGCGATTTCCCACGCCGTGAAGCGCCGCAGCGATTCGAGGATTTCCCGGCACGGCCCGATCAGCGCATCGGCTTGCGGCGTGGGCGCCATGCCGCCGGGCGTGCGGATGAACAACGGGTCCTGCAGATGCTCGCGCAGGCGCCCGAGCCAGATGCTGACTGTCGGCTGACTTTGCCCGAGCTGCTCGGCGGCACGCGTGACGCTGCGGACGTCGTAGAGCAGATCGAACAGTTGCAGCAGTTTCAGGTCGGGGAGTTCGGTCGTGTTCATGATGATATTGCCTGTCGCAATGATGCCATTGTAGTCATTGCATTGCCGACATAGACGTCGGATCGTATCGTGGTCTCAACATCAGGGAGACGACAGTGAAGATTGCGATTCTGGGCGCCGGCGCGCTGGGCTGTGCGATCGGTGCGGCGCTGACCGAGGGCGGCAACGAGGTTTGGCTGCTGAACCGTTCGGCGGCGCACGTGGAAGCGATGCGGCGCGACGGCCTGAGGGTCGACGACGCTAACGGCTCGCGTTACGTAAAAGTACGCTCGACGACACGCGCCGCCGAGGCAGGCGTCGTCGAGCTGGTGGTTGTGCTGGTCAAGTCGTTCGACACCGCCACGGCGATGCGCGGCGCGCTGGAGCTGATCGGGCCCGAAACGCTGGTGCTGTCGTTGCAGAACGGACTGGGGCACGAGGATCTGTTGGCCGAGGTCGTCGGACGCGAGCGGGTGCTGGCGGGCAAGACCTATGTGGGCGGCGTGATGCGCGGCCCCGGACACATCGAGTCCGGCGTGGCCGGCAAGACCACCTGCATCGGCGAACTCGACGGCCGTATCACGCATCGCCTGTCGAACCTTGCCGACACCTTCAATGCGGCGGGTCTGGTTACTACGATCAGCGACAACATCGTCGGCACGATGTGGGACAAGCTGCTCGTCAACGTCGCGACCGGCGCACTGACCGGAGTCACGGGCCTGACCTACGGGCAGCTGTATGCCGAGCCTCAACTCAAAACGACCGCGCTCGCGGCGGTGGCCGAAGCCATTGCGGTGGCGCGGGCCGCCGGCGTGAAGCTCTCCACCATCGATCCCGAACGTCCGTGGACGCTCGCCGGCGAAGGACTGCCCGCGAGCTTCAAGACCTCGATGCTGCAAAGCCTCGAGAAAGGGGCGAGCACCGAAATCGACTTTATCAACGGCGCGGTCGTGCGCTGGGGGCAGCGGCATCGCGTGCCGACGCCCGTCAATGCAACGCTGGTGTCGTGCATCAAGGGCATCGAGCGCGCGATGGCCGACCGGCAACACAAGGAGACAGCAGCATGAATATGCCTCGGGCTTATCTGGAGCACGTCGCCATCTGGGTGAAAGATATTCGCTGGCACATCCGCTTTTTCGAGGACGTGTTCGGCATGACGATGCGCGAAGTCGACGGTACGCGCGACGAACCGCGCCAGTACTGGACGCTCGGCGGGTTGCAGTTCATCCATCAGCCGCGGCACGACGCGCGGGAGGGACGGCTCGCGCATCTCGGCGTGATGTGCGAAGACCTGGAAGCGGCACTTGCCGCCGCCCATCGCTACGACGTCAGCACGATGCCTCAGGGCCGCAACTGGTTGCGCCTGCCCGGCGGGCTCGCGGTCGAACTGATTCAGGCGAAGCCCGCGTCGTGCGTCGCTCAGGCTCTCGCAATCAATCCACGCGCGGAGGCATGAAATGACGATCATCGACAAGTACTGGGACGACGCCCGCGAGGGCGACGCCTGCGTGAGCCCGACCTACACGGTGACGAAAGCACGCATTCTGGCTTACGCCGACCTCACCGGCGATCACACGCCGGTTCACGTCGACGAAGAATACGCAAACGCAAGCCACTTCGGGTCGATCGTCGCGCATGGGCTGTTCGGCCTGTCGATCGCGGATGGTCTGAAGACACAGAGCGACTATCGCTTCGTGCCGGGGATGTCGTTGGGCTGGAGCTGGGACTTCCGACTGCCGATCAAGGTCGACGACGTGCTGCACGTGAAATTCCGCGTCGGCTCGATGCGAGAGAGCAACAGCCGTCCGGGGTGGGGCATCGTCGTGCTGCCTTCGGAGTTGATTAATCAGCATGACCAGGTCGTGCAACTCGGCGAGCATCGCCTGATGGTGCCGCGCCGGCCGGGAGCGTTCTGATGCAAGCCCGTCCTCTCGAAGGTCTGCGTGTCGTCGATTACAGCCACTTTCTCGCGGGGCCGTATGTCGGCCGTTGTCTTGCGGCGCTCGGCGCCGAAGTCATCAAGGTCGAGCGTCCGGGTAGCGGCGACGCCGGGCGTCAGCACGCGAGCGTGCTCGACGACGAACAGAGCGGTTATTTCCTGCAACTGAACATGGGCAAACGCGGCGTCAGCGTCGATATGAAAGACCCGCGCGGCAAGGCATTCATGCAGCGTCTGTGCGATTCGGCGGACGTATTCGTCGAGAACTACCGACCCGGCGCGCTCGACAAACTCGGGCTCGGCTACGCCGAACTGTCGGCCCGCAATCCGCGGCTCGTCTATTGCTCGATTTCCGCCTATGGGCATACCGGACCGGATGCGCATCGCGCCGGCTTCGGTCTGATCGCCGAAGCGAAGAGCGGCATCATGCAGATGATCGGCAAGCCGGGCGAGCCGCCGCCGCTCATGCGCATTTCGCTCGGCGACATGTACACGGGGATTCACGCGGTCGCGGCGATCAATGCCGCGCTGCTCGGTCGCACGAAGAGCGGCCGTGGCCAGCATATCGACATGGCGCTCTACGACACGCTGGTGTCGATGCACGAATACGCGGTGCAGTGCTACACGTTGCAAGGCGTTGTGCCCGAACAGACCGGCCACGATATGCCGACCTCGACGCTCTATGGCGTGTTCCGCGCGGCTGACGGAGACCTCGTGATCGCCGCGCAGGTGGATGATGCATGGAAGCGTTTTGCCGCGCTGGTCGAGGCGCATGGCGGTCCGGCGAACTTCGGCAGCGACAGCCGTTTTCACCATCTCGACGGGCGCAACGCGAACCGCTTGGAAATTCTGTCGGTGGTGCAGCCGTGGGTCGCGAGCCAGTCCGTTGCCCAGGTGCTCAAGCTGCTCGATAGCATCGATGTGCCATGCGCGAAGGTGCAGCGGATCGACGAGGTGCTCGCCGATCCGCAGATCGTCGCGCGCGGCATGGTGGTCGAGCAGCAGCATCCGCGCTACGGCACGCTGCGTCTGCCGAACCTGCCGTTCCGCTTTTCCGATTGCGACACGACGATTCGCGAGGTCGCGCCCGATCTCGGTCAGCACAACATGGAAGTCGCGCAATCGCTGGGCTTCAATGCCGCCGAGATCGATGCGATGCAGACCGACGGCGTGCTGTATTCGAAGGTGACACGATGATGAAGGATCGATACGCGGTGATCGGCAATCCGATCGGCCACACGAAATCTCCGCTGATTCATGGGCTATTTGCGCAGGAGACGGGCGAAGACCTGTCTTATACCGCGCTCGAGGGGCCGGTCGAACCGGCCGATGCCTTTGCGGCGACGGTGCGTGCTTTTATCGCTGCGGGCGGCAAGGGGATGAACGTGACCGCGCCGTTCAAGCTGCAGGCCTTTGCGCTCGCCGACGAACGTAGCGAGCGAGCGGAACTGGCGGGTGCCGCGAACGCGCTACGTTTCGAAGGAGGGCGCATCGTCGCCGAGAACTTCGATGGCGTTGGCTTGCTGCGCGACATCGAGGTCAACCTCGGATTGCCGATCGCGGGCAAGCGCGTGCTGATACTCGGCGCGGGCGGTGCGGCGCGTGGCGCATTGCTGCCGTTCGTTGCCGCGAGACCGGCGGAGCTGGTGATTGCGAACCGGCACGTCGCGAAGGCACAGACACTGGTTGCGCAGGTCGTCGCGGATAGTCCGCTGCTTGCATGCGGTTATCGCGAGCTTGCCGCGATGGGACACTTCGATCTGGTCGTCAACGCGACGTCGGCGAGCCTGGCCGGTGAGTTGCCGCCGCTACCGCCGGGCGTGTTCAGCGCCACGGGCGCAGCCTACGAGCTGGTCTACGGCAAAGGGTTGACGCCGTTCCTGCGGCTTGCGCGTGAGGCGGCCGTGCCGCGCGTCGCGGACGGGGTCGGCATGCTGGTCGAACAGGCGGCGGAAGCGTTCGCGTGGTGGCGCGGCGTGCGACCACAGACGCGTGCGGTGATCGACCGGCTTACGGTTCCATTGGATTGATCACGACGCGCGTGTGGTTTCGAGGCAGCGCGAAGGTTTCGGTATGCGAACCATAGCGCTTCGTCACTTCCGCGTCCTTCATCAACCGGGACGATTGCAGAATCGGGCTCGTGACCGCGTAGAGCCGATCGGCGTCGGGACCGTACATGTACAGGTAGCCGTCGTTGCCGTCGGCGTGTAGTTCGCTGTCGCCGAGTTCGCCGACGCCGGCGCGTCGGATAACGTGCCGCAACTGGTGTTCGAGCGCGCCGATGCGTGGGCGATCTTGCGGGTAGTAGTCGAAATGAACCGTTATGACGGGGCCCGGAGGTCTCGCCGCCTGTTGAGCCGATGCTGTGCCGACAGTGGCTAAAGCAATGCTTAGGGATGCAATGAAGTTTTTTCCTGTCGGCATGGGTGCGTTATTGCTTTTGTTGAGTCCTGGGTGAGGAGTGGATTGGCGATGCTTGTGCGCGCTTGAGGTTGCCGTGGTGCAGGATCGGACCACGCGCGGCACATCGCTCGTCAGCATGCAAGACGGCAGGCACGCCTGCAGCCACGCATCTTACTGATGCTGGTGCAACGGCTTTGTCAGGATATGGCTCAATATGACCATCTGCTACAACAGGTGAATCCTATTAACCCTGTTTTCTCACCCAGCGAATTCCGCGTTTCGCTTTAGCCTGGTGCGTCTACCTTTGCCTTTTCCTTGTTGCGATCCCGATCTGATCTGAGTCATCAGCAATTCGGCGCTGGCTACTCTCGAAAGAAGGTATAGAAAGAAAAAAGTGCAGCACGCCGATACAGGAAAACTGGTTAAAGCAAAAATGAAACGGCGATGCTTGTCCTGGAACATTGCATTAGCAAGGGGCGGTATCCAAAGGCTGGCCGCGCCGAAAAATATCGTGACTGTGCAGTACCAGCCTTTGAGCAGTGCTCGCACCCAGACTTTTCGATACCATTTTTTGAAAGCGAAGCCGTGGACTGACTGAGCATCGTCGGAATGCTCCAAATATTTCTTGCCTGGCGAATATTGGGAAAGTGCCTGAGACGGCGCTTGCAACGAAAGCAGGTATTCGACGTGCTCCGGAATCGCCCGGCTGTCTCCAGTGATCGCCTGACATCCTTTTTCTCGAAGAAAGGGATCTAGGCGACTTTCACCGCGGAGTTCAGCAAGAAATTCCTTTGCGAACTTGTATTCCTCCCGTATTCGATTTCTTGAGGTGAGTGACATTTCGAGGTAGATCTTTCGAACGCCATAAAGTGAGATTGCAACGGTTACAAGCTGTGCGGCAGCTCCCCAATCAAACATAAGTTTCTCCGATCGTAAAGCCGGCGAGACACCGGCATGTAGTACAACGACAAATCCACGAGCATGATTGATGACATTGCGCGGATCATTGATCGTACAACGATTGAGGGCTGGAAAAGCTTACGCATCACGCGCGACATGGAGTGCATCCCGGCTGAATTCGATATTTCGATGACCGAGCGCTATTCCACCACAACAACGGTCATGGTGATGGAGGGCGATTCATGCGTCGTGAATATCGGCGCGGATCCGGTTATCACTGGCTACGTTGATCACGGGTGGAATCCATCAGCTACCGGGCATGCTGCGTCCGTAGATGTGTCTCAATGTCTGTATATATTTCCACCCAAAGGACGATGCGCTTCATGCCGGAACCGCTACTCGCCAACTAGCGATCGATGATGAATCGAATCTGTACGGACGCCACGTAACTCGCCGGAACCAGGCGTCTATGAGACACTGGCTCATAGACGCCTAATCTCGATGTCCACCGCACATCAAGCCAGCCATGCAAGCCCATCCGCTTCGACTCTCCCCCGGCGACGACCTGCGCGTCGCCATCGAAGATGCGCTCCGTCAGCGCAACCTGCAAGCGGCCTTCGTCGTGCAGGGCATCGGTAGTCTGAGCGTCGCGGCATTGAGATTCGCGGGCGCGGATGCCGCGACGGAAATTCGCGGCGACCTCGAAATCCTGACGCTCGCCGGTTCCGTGTCGCCCGATGGCGCGCATCTGCACATGTCCATTGCAGACGCGCGCGGCCAGGTGTTCGGTGGTCATGTCGCGCACGGCTGCACGGTGCGCACGACGGTCGAGTTGTTGCTGGCGTCGCTGCCTGGATATGTGTTCGCGCGCGAGCCCGATTCCACGACCGGATTTATGGAACTGGTGATTCGCGGAGGACCGCACGCCGAGCCGAGATGAAGCCGTGTCGTTCCAAACGCGCAAGGCCTGAGCGTCGTGCTGCTCTCGCTTCTCACCGGGTGCTGCCGTCAACGCCCCAGCAGTAAGCGTCCGCCCAGTCCCATCAACAGCACGCCGGCCGCCGTATCGAGCGCGGCCTTGCGTCGGATCAGCGTGCGCCGGACCGCGGGATGCGATGCGAGGAGCGCCATCGTGCAGTACCACGCGCACGAAATGCCGATCGACAGCGCCACCACCGCCGTATTCAGCCACAACGGCGCATGCGCGGGCACCATCAGCGCGAAGATGCTGCCGTAGAACGCGACGGACTTCGGGTTCGTCATGCTGACCACATAGCCTTTTCGCGTCGCGGCCCAACCGGAGACGGTGCTCGGCTCGGCAGCGCACAACGGTCGCCGCGCGGTGGCGATCATCTTCATACCCAGCCAGATCAGATAGAGCGCGCCGGCCACACGCAACACCGCGCCGATCCACGCGACATGCGTCACGATCAGGCTCAGCCCGGCGATGGCGATCAGCGCCCATGTGCCCGAGGCGGCGGCAAGGCCAAGGCCGGTCATCACGCCGGCACTGCGCGACGCGATGGCCGTCGACGTGACGATCAGAAAATTCGGTCCGGGGCTCGCGACGCTGAGCAGCAGGACGCCCGCAAGCGCGAGCAGGAGGTTGATCGAATGCAAGATGGGTCCCCGGTGATGGGTTGGGGTGCAGATTCGAACTATTGCGAACTAGTGCGAATTATCGTGGGTTCGGTCTTCGCATCATACCTATGCATCCCGAAGCGATGTCGGCCCAAATCGGCTTAAGCCAGTGCCCGCAAGCCGGGCCAGGGCGTTCAGCTTGCCCGCCAGACGTTCGTCGAATTTGACATTCTGCTGTTCGTCGCGGGGCCGCCGGGGTGTCGATAAGAATTGGAAAGGTGGGGTTTACTGTAATTGAAACGACACGGTCATCTGAAGCATTATGCGTCGCATGTTGTACGATGAATTACATCATTGCCAGACAACTACCGAGGAACAGGTGAAGGGCAGAGCGGACCTGACGGTCGAGCGGCAGCCGCACAGCACAAGCCTATTAATGAGATCGTAATCCTTTGTCAGGCAAGGAATGTATTCCGCATGGCGAGCGTGAATGGTTCCGCTCGTAGATCGAATTCGCGTGTCCACATAAGCACCGAAACGGCCTGGGAGGGCATGTCGCGCGTCGCGTGGTCGGCTGTAACTTTACGTGATATCTTATACGATGTCTTATAACAAATAGCCGTGTCCCGCCTGCCGGCGACGCTCCCTACGCGCTGTCGCGAGGAGCGAGCGGGCGTGCTGAACACGAACAGAATCCACCCCAAGGAGATGACTTATGAAGATGCGCTCGGTCCGGGAGCTGTTGGCTCTTGGCCTGTTTGTCCTGACCGTCGCCGGTTGCGGTGACGGTCATGGCGTTGCAGGCTCAAGTAGCAGCTCGACCACATCCACCGGCACGACCAGCCCGACCTCGCCCTCAAAGCCGTCCTGGTCGCCGGGTCGTTATGCGGCCGACAACAACTTGCCCGACTCGCCGTCACTGCCGGCGGACACGCAGGTCTGCTCGACGCTGCAAGCCAGCAACACGCTGATCAAGAACGCGGACGGCTCGCTGCCGCTCAGCTCGGACCCGACGCCCGCTGCGTACGGCGGCGCGACCACCGCGCTGAACAACCCCGACC
The DNA here is from genome assembly GCF_012927125.1 of Paraburkholderia antibiotica. Lineage (GTDB taxonomy): Bacteria > Pseudomonadota > Gammaproteobacteria > Burkholderiales > Burkholderiaceae > Paraburkholderia > Paraburkholderia antibiotica. Next base: position 71,105 of record NZ_JABBFZ010000019.1, on the reverse strand, counting down.
AGGCGCGTATCCAGGCCGCGCTCGACGCGTGCGGCGCAGCCGTCGATGCCGAAGTCGGCGCGAAGATCGCGCAGGCCGACCAGCAGGCGGCCGCTACGCAGCAGGCCGCGAATAACCCGCTCGTCAACATCGCGGGTGCATCGGGCGAAACGCTGTCGAATCCCACCTACAAGGCGACCAAGTTCGCGGTGCGTCTCGTCAAGAACAGCAGCGGCGCGGGCAATGCATTCCTGAGCGGTCCGCTGGTGCTGCCGTCGGGTGTCACGTTGTGGGTCGACGACGGCGTCACGCTGTTCGCGAGCCGCGATGTCGTGGTCTACGACAAGACCACGCAAGACCGCCCGAATGCGATCACCTGCGGCGCCGCGATCAATAACCCCAGTGGGCTTCCCGCGCCGAGCGGCACGCTCAACGCGGGCACGGCGACGATCGCCGGCACGAGCGGCATGCAGAACTGCTACCCGCTGATTCGCGGCAACCACACGGTCAACGCATCGGTGATGGGCACGGGTTCGATCGATGCGCGCGGCTACATGCCGCTCATCAGCTCGTCGTCGCAGTATCCGATGATCCGCTGGGCCACCGGCGTCACGGAAGCGTTCACCTACTCGGGCAACAACATCACCGGCGTGACGACGCCGAAGTTCAGCTGCACCAACACGATCGCCGCGTACCGCGCGGGCACGCTCGCGCCGGAAGGCACCGCGTGCGACGTGGTCACCGCGATGGGCAAGACGACACTCACCACGCCGGCCGTGACCTACGTGGTGAACCGTCAGGCTACCAGCGTGCCGAGCGGCTACTCGGTTACCGGCGGCGGCTGTAACGCCAGCACGACCGGTTGCGCGCGCTGGGTGCCGGCGAGCTGGTGGGACATCTCGTACCACGGCAACAAGGACATCGGCGGCGGCCCGTACAGCTTCCAGGGCAACCCGGGGATGTTCTGGATGCAGCAGTCGAAGAACCTGTCGCTGTACCAGATCACGTTCCGCAACAGCACCTTCTTCACCGTCGAAGCCGACGGCGTGGACGGCCTGACCGTGTGGGGCATCAAGATCATCACGCCGTTGCTGCCGGATGCGGCGAACCAGGCGAGCGTCGGCATGAACAACGACGGTTTCGACGGCGTTAGCGGTTCGTACTCGCACCTCTACACCGGCGCGACGATCGACGCGAGCTCGACCGGCGTGAAGAACACCGACGGCGTCGACCCGAGCGTGGCGGCAGCGCCCGAGCATGCGGCACTGGGCACGGGCAGCAAGACGACCTCGTCGGGCCAGGTGTACTTCGACGGCTACGTGAAGAACGTCGCGATCGTGTACAACTTCCTGAGCCCGTCCGACGACAACGTCGCGTTCAAGGGTGGTCTGATGGATCCGCGTCCGAGCGCTACGCACGGCGCGCAGAACGGTTCCGATCCGACGAAGATGGTGTGGGGCATCGACGGCAATCGCGACGTTTCGTCGAACCGCACCTACGGCATTACGGTTGCGCATAACCACAACTACAACGGCCACGGTCTGTCGATCGGCAGCCCGACGAATGCAGGTGTCCGAAACATTCACTTCTACGACAACTACTTCGACAATATCTACGACGGCACCAACTCGTCGACGGATATGGGCATTGTGGGTCTGCGCATCAAGAGCGGCCAGGCGCGCGGCGGTGACGTCAGCAACATCTACTACGACGGCGCATGTATGCGTGGCGTGAAGGACTTCCTCGTGTTCGACATGTACTACACGGGCCCGAGTGCCGACCCGATTTCGTACACGGGCCTCGGCTGGTTGATCCCGAGCTTCCACGACATCAACCTGAGCAACATCCGCATGATGAACATCCCGGCGAACAAGTCGGCGGGCAAGAACGGCGGCGGCAATCTGACCTTCCGCGGTCTGCATGCCGATACCGCTTACGCCAATACGCAGAGCGTGATCCAGCTGAACCTGGATAACGTGGTTGCGGACAAGGACGTCGTGATGGGCATCTCGAACCTGAGCAAGCCGGTCGTGAACATCGGTTCGACGGATGGCTCGTCGCAGTCGAAGGGCGCCGATGCAACGCTGAACCTCGGCGCGAACGTGAGCCTGATCGGTCAGTCGTTCGCTCACGGTTCGGGCGGCATCCTGACGAACACGTCGAGCGGCGCGGGCAAGTACACGAGCCCGACCAACACGCTCAACCTGACCGTCAACGGCAGCGACGATGCGGGCGCGGCGAGCGACACGGACCCGGCGGCGACGATCGTCGCGGCGAATCCGAAGCTGTCGCTGTGCGATCAGGCTTCGTCCTGGCCGGTGTTCCCGAACGTGAAGTAAGCGGCGTTTGGTGAAAGAGAGGACTCGCGGCGATGCGCTGCGGGTTCCACGAAGCCCCACGGGTAACCGTGGGGCTTTTTTCATTGCGGGTTTCGGCAGTGCCGGTTCATCGCGACGTCAGTCATCCTCGTCGTGACCGGCGCTTGCCCGTCTTCATTCCACTAGACCGAACTGGTCCGGTCGGTCGGCCCGGATTCAGGAAGATATCCGAGCCGGGTGCTGATAGCTTGCGCTTCCCGCTGCACCGCTTTCGCAATCAACCCATCGACGGACGAGTCGAATCCACCCGTCGCACCGAGCGACGTAAGCGTTGCACAGAGTCGGCCGTTGAAATCGAAAATCGGTGCGGCAACGGCACTGATTCCTTTCAGATTGGTGTCCTTGACCGTTGCGCACCCGGCCGCCCGAATCTCGCGCCGCAACTGGCCGACGGGATCGTTGCGATCGAGGAGTGCCAGCAGATCGGCGGGCGAATGCCGCAGCTCTTCTTCCGCCATCGTTCGAACGCGAGATTCATCGAGCAGCCCGAGAAAGAGCCGGCCCGTCGCCGACCATAAGAGCGACATGACCGAGCCGGCCCGCACGTTGACCGTGACAGGCAGCCCCGGCTCCTCGAAACGTACGATCGTCGGTCCCCGATTGCCCATCACCGCGATGAAGGAGGTGACTTCGAGGCTTTCCCGCAGACGCACGAGTGATTGTTCGGCAAGCCGGATCGGGTCGGCGAGCCGCATCGCGGCGAGGCCGATGGTGATGCACTCGCTTCCCAGCAGGTATTCCTGGGTGCCGGGTTCCTGCGTCACCAGCGATTCTTCCATCAGGCTCACCAGATAGCGGTGAACCTTCGCCGGATTTTCGCCGACCTGCGACGCCAGCGCGGTGAGCGACGCGCGTCCGCCGATTGTCGCGAGGCTCTTCAGTACGTTCATCGCAGTCGACGCCGACTGCACACGCTGACGGCGCTCACGTTCGCGCTCAGGCGCGGCCGCTGCGACTTCGATTTTTTCGATTGCTGGCGCTTTTTTCATCTGTTCATTCTAACGGGGCGCGGCTAACGGCCGTCGGCCTTGCCACGTTTACCCTGTAGAGGTGATTACGCAATGCGTACTATAGTTACGCTAAATCGATACGGCAAGGAGACACGCATGAGCGACGCCCTGAACCCGGATCGCGCTTCGGCGTGTCCATTTCACCAAAGCGCAGCCACCGGCACGCCGACGACGCCGACAGGCTGCCCCGTCAGCCCGCGCGCTGCGGAATTCGATCCGTTCGAAGACGGTTACCAGCAGGATCCGCCGGAATATGTGCGTTGGGCGCGCAACGAGGAACCTGTTTTCTATAGTCCGAAGCTGGGCTACTGGGTGGTGACTCGCTATGAAGACATCAAGGCCATCTTTCGCGACAACCTGACATTCAGCCCGTCGATTGCGCTCGAGAAGATCACGCCGACTGGCCCCGAGGCCAATGCTGTGCTGGCGTCATATGGCTATGCAATGAACCGCACGCTGGTGAACGAAGACGAGCCCGCGCATATGCCGCGCCGTCGCGCGCTGATGGACCCTTTCACGCCGGAAGCGCTCGCGCATCACGAGCCGATGGTGCGCCGTCTCGCGCGCGAATATGTCGACCGGTTCATCGACGACGGCAAGGCCGACCTCGTCGACCAGATGCTGTGGGAGGTGCCGCTCACCGTTGCGCTGCATTTTCTGGGCGTACCGGAAGAAGACATGGACACCTTGCGGAAGTATTCGATTGCGCACACGGTCAACACCTGGGGACGGCCGAAACCGGAAGAGCAGGTCGAAGTCGCGCATGCGGTCGGCAATTTCTGGCAGTTTGCCGGGAAGGTACTGGACAAGATGAGGCTGGATCCGGACGGTCCGGGCTGGATGCAATACGGTATTCGCAAACAGAAGGAATTGCCCGAGGTCGTCACCGATTCTTATCTACATTCGATGATGATGGCGGGCATCGTAGCGGCGCACGAAACCACGGCCAACGCAACGGCCAACGCGATGAAGCTGTTGCTTCAGCATCCGCAGGTGTGGCGTGAGATCTGCGAAGATCCGGGCCTGATACCGAATGCCGTCGAAGAGTGTTTGCGGCATAACGGTTCGGTTGCCGCATGGCGCCGTCTCGTGACCAGGGACGTGACGATCGGCGGCATCGACATTGCCGCGGGTTCGAAGTTGCTCATCGTCACGTCTTCTGCGAATCATGACGAACATCACTTTGCCGACGCCGATCTGCTGGACATCAGGCGTGAGAATGCGAGCGATCAGCTCACCTTCGGCTATGGTTCGCATCAGTGCATGGGCAAGAACCTCGCGCGCATGGAAATGCAGATTTTCCTCGAGGAGTTCACACGGCGTCTGCCGCACATGCGTCTTGCGGAACAGCGCTTCACCTATGTACCGAACACGTCGTTTCGCGGCCCCGAGCATCTGCTGGTCGAATGGGATCCGACGTGCAATCCCGAACGTACCGATCCCTCGGTGCTCGAACCCCGGTTCGCGGTGCGCATCGGCGAGCCTTCCGCACAGGCAATCAGTCGTTCTGTGGTTGTCACCTCGGTGTCTGATGCGGGCGCGGACATCGTTCGTGTGAAGCTCGCCTCACGCGATGGCCAGCCGCTGCCTCGCTGGACGGCAGGCTCACATATCGACGTGGAGTGCGGACAGAGCGGAATGTCGCGGCAATACTCGCTTTGCGGCGACCCGGACGATGTGGGTACGTTCGAAATTGCCGTGCTCAGGGAATCGCAGGGACGAGGCGGTTCCGAGTGGATTCACAACCACGCCAAAGCGGGCGCATTGCTGCGCATACGCGGTCCACGCAATCATTTCCGGCTCGACGAAACAGCCGGCAAACTTATTTTGATCGCGGGTGGCATCGGTATCACGCCGATCAGCGCGATGGCTCGCCGCGCACGCGTGCTGGGGATCGATTACGAAGTGCATTTCAGTGGTCGCACGCGCGCATCGATGGCATTGCTCGATGAACTTACCGCGCTGCACGGCGAGCGTATGCACGTGTACGTTTCCGATGAAGGAACACGCAACGACTTCGGCGCGCTGCGGATAGCCGATGGAACCCAGGTCTATGCGTGCGGACCGGCGCGCATGCTCGACGCGCTGCAACAGGCGTGCGTCGACTGGCCTGACGACACGCTGAAAATCGAGCATTTCAAATCGACGACGCGTACGCTCGATCCGGACAAGGAGCATGCGTTCGAAGTCGAGCTGAAGAACACCGGGCTCGTCGTAACGGTGGCCGCCGATCAAACGCTGCTTGCCGCGCTGCGTCTCGCGAATGTCGACGTGCAGAGCGATTGCGAGGAAGGCCTGTGCGGCTCGTGCGAGGTGCGTGTGCTGGCCGGTGAAATCGAGCATCGCGACGTCGTGCTGACCAGAGGCGAACGGCAATCCAATACGCGGATGATGACCTGCTGCTCGCGTGCAAAAGGCACGAAGCTCGTGCTGGAGCTTTGATGCTTCGCGTCTGGCGCCGAGTGCATGCTCGAACGGATGGCGTGACGACACCCGAAGTGTCGTCCGGAAATGCCGCTGGACTGTCCTGACGGGAAAGCGGCCGATCGTCGGATGTGTCGTGCCCGACCTGATACGTCGAACACGCTCCGCCTGCGAGACCATCTTTCGCTTGCCGGGTGCGCGTGTTTCGTATCAGGCCAGTGCGCTGGGATAGGGGCTGGTATCGACGTGGTAGAGCATGCTGCGCGTGAGCGATTCCATCATCGCGGCGCGTGTCCCGGCGTACGCGGAATCATCCCAGCAATTGCGAAATTCAAGCGGATCTTCCTGCAGGTCATACAGTTCGCCCCATTGCACGCCGTCGTAAATGGTCAAACGGTAGCGCCGATTCATGAGCGTTCGGCAGCGGGTGCGGCCCTGGAAGCCAAGAATGACACGCTGATTTTCTTCTTCCAGCAGCAGATTTTCCCGCACGGATTCCTTGCGGCCGAGCATGACGGGCAGCATGCATTCGCCTTGCATGCCATTGAAGCGTGTCACGCCGGCACGATCGAGAATCGTAGGTGCGATGTCGATGCTGCTGAAGAGTGCATCGCTCGAACGGGCGCCGGCGACGCCGGCCGGATCTTTCCAGATGAACGGCACGCGGATCAATCCCTGATAGTGGATTGGCCCCTTCAGCATCAGACGATGATCGCCCAGATAATCGCCATGATCGCTCGTGAAAATCACCACGGTATTGTCGAGCAGCTTTGCGTCCTCAAGCGTATCCATGATCTGGCCGACGCGGTCGTCTATGTTGGTGATCGAACCGTAGTTCAGCGCGATCGCCTCGCGGGCCTCGCGTTCCGAGCATGCGAAGAGAGCAGGCGTGTGTTTGGCATCCTTACCGTTTGCGCGCCGGTCGAGCAGCCAGCGCAGGTGTGGAGGCATGGGCTCCGGGTGATGGAATGAGGCGGGCAAGCTCACGTCGTCCGGCATGTACATGTTCCAGTAGCGTCCCGGTGGCGTGAATGGATGATGCGGGTCGGGGAAGGATACCTGCAGGAAGAAAGGCCGGTCACTACTCGAGAAAGCACGTAGCTTCGCGCAGGCCCGATCGGCGATGTAGGCTGTCGGGTAGAGCTCCTCCGGTACCCGCGTGCGCCACGCCTGACCGAAGCGACTGAGTTCGTACTCCGGCGTCGGGACGGCCTGCTGACGTCCCGCTAGCTGTGCAACCTGCGGATGATTACTGCGTAGCCAGCGCAGATAGTGGCCGTGCACTTCATCGCTATGGTCGTCGACGAGATCCACTGTTTCGAAGCCGTAGAACGGATAGTCCAGCTCGAAAGCGTCGTCGGCCAGCCATTTTTCTTTCAGTTCCTGATCATAGCGGCCGGCGGGAGCGCGAAATGCTTCTCTGACGAGCCGATCCTCCGCCCGGACGGGCCAGGACGGCGGTAGGTTGGTCATGTTTTGAAAGTGCGCCTTGCCAACCAGTGCCGTCGAATAGCCGGTCACGCGCAGCATGTCGACGAAGGTGGTCGCATCGGTCGATAACGCAATGCCGTTGTGACGCGCGCCATGTGCGGATGGATAGCGACCGGTCAGAATGCTCGCGCGATTAGGCATGCATACCGGTGTCGCCACGTACATGCGGTCTGCTCGCCATCCCCCCGAGGCAAGCTGGTCGAGGTTGGGCGTTCGTACAATCGGGTTGCCATCCGCGCCCAGATGATCCGCACGTTGCTGATCGGTCATGATTAAGAGGAAGTTGGGCCGTTTCGATTGTGCTGGCATTGGAAGTGTCCCAAGGTCGGAAAGGGGAAAGGGGAAAGGGGAAAGGGGAAAGGGGAAAGGGGAAAGGGGAAAGGCGGCGGCGAGTCCGGGCACCCATACGCCCGAACCCGCTGGCGCAGGCTGCGTTCAGAAGCGGTTGCGCAGACCGACGCTGACGCCGGTCTGGTATTTTCGGTTCGGCATCTCGTCGTCAGCCGCACCCGATACCCGGTTGTAGTCGACCGTCGCATACAGCGTGGTCCGCTTTGACAACAGGTATTCGGCCAGCGCGACGAGCGCATAGCGATGCCCGCTGTCGGTCGTGCTTGCTCCCGGCGGTGTTTTTCTCGACTGGTCGAAATAGAATGCGTTGGTCAGTTTGAAGTCGGGCGCGAGGAACCACGAGAGCCCCGCTACATACGCGTTGTCCCAGCGCGGGTTGACGACGTTCGGGGCCGCCGTGCCGGTCAGAAACGCGTTCACGCGACCCGTCTCGTCGCGGCTGTGGTAGTAGCCGAGCCACGCTTCGGCTGGATAGGCCCGATATCGCAATTGCACGTTGTAGGAGGTTTGTGCCCGATTCGACAGATCGTGCGCGTCGACGTAGCCGATCTCCGCGCCCAGCGGCTCGGGGTCGATCGTCACCGACACGGACCTCATCGAGTTGGCGCTGAAGTCGCCTGCCTGATTACCCAGGCCATACGCTCCCCGGATCGCGAGCCGACCGCGCCGCCACGTGTAGAACGCCGTATTGTTTTCGCCGCGAAGAAAACCCGAAAACGCGATGGGGAGCCATTCGTTCTGAAGATAGTTGCCGACGGTCAATGGATCCCAGCCTTCTGTCAGATTCTGATAGACAGCATTTTGCTGCTGACCGAACGTGAGGGTGCCATAGGTGGCACTGGCAAGACCGACGTAAGCGTAGCGATTGAAGAGTACGCCTGATACCGACGACGCACCGTTAGGAAGACTGAAGCCCGACTCCAGCCTGAAGATGGCCGATAGTCCGTGACCCAGATCCTCGCTGCCGACGAGACCCCAACGGCTTTGGGAAATCGCGCCGTTGGTCAGGGACAGGACGCCGTCGTTGCCGGCATTGGCGCCCTTCAGGTAACGGACGCTGGCGTCCGCGACCCCATACAGGGTCACGCTCGACTGCGCGTGGGCCGCGCTGGCGGCAAACGCGAGCAACGTGGCGATAGTAACGGTAGTGGTAGTCGCGACGCATGCTGCCAGGTGTTTCATGAAGGTATCCTAAATATTATGGAGTGTTGTTTTGCGCAGCGATGAGAAATCCGCGCGGTTCAGCTGGACGTCGAGTGCGCGCCGGCCACTTCCAGAGAGGACGCCGGCTTTCGGGCGATCATGAATGCACAGGCGAGACTGAACAGCATGCCGGCGGTCGCGTAATATCCGGGAACCAGCTGGTTACCGGTCTGCGACACGAACCACGTCACGATGAAGGGCGTCGTGCCGCCGAACAGGGTCACTGCACCGTTGAAGCACACCGACAATCCTTGCGAGCGAACTTCGGTTGGAAAGAGTTCGGCGAGGGCGGTCGGCATCGCGGCATTCACGATTTGTGCGAGCACGTTGACAATCAGTTCGACGGTCAGCAGCGTGAAGAAGACTGGTGATGCCTGGAGCCAGATGAGACCAGGGAAGACGGACAGCGTCGTCAGCACGCAGCCGTAAACCATGGTTTTCCTGCGACCCCAGTGGTCCGCGAGCACGCCGAATCCGGGTGTTGTCAGCATGCGGGCGATGCCACCAAGCATGACCGCGAGAAAAGCGGACGGAGCCGCGAGATGGAGTTCCCGCACCGCGTACGACGGCATGTAGACGTTGAAGAAGATCTGCACGATATTGACGCCGGTCGCGAGACCGATACCGATGAAAATCGGTTTGCGGAATTCGACGAGAAAGGCGCCGAACGACTTGCGATTCCGTGCTTGCAGCGTGGCCTTGAACTCGGCGGGTTCTTCGATATGGCGGCGAATGTAGATGCCGACCGGTGCGATGATGAGCCCCACGGCGAAAGGCAGACGCCACCCCCAACTGTCGAGCTGCTCCGGCGCGAGAAGGTTCGTGACGAGATAGCCCGCTGCCGACGCGAGAGTTGCGGCGACTGCCTGGGAGAAGAGCATGAAGCTACCGAAAAAGCCCTTTCTGTTTTCCGGCGCGAACTCCACGAGCATCGCCGTGCCTCCGCCGAAATCCCCGCCGGCCGATATGCCTTGCAATACCCGGGCGACCAGCATGATGATCGACGCCCAGATGCCGATCGAGCTATAGGTCGGACAAAAGGTAATCAGCACGGTCGACACGAACATCATGTTCATGACGAGGAACAGCGCCGCTTTTCTGCCGACACGATCGGCGTAGACACCGAGCACCACCGCGCCGAAGATCCGGGCAAAGAACGACACGCCGAACGTGGCCGATGCCAGAAGTAGTCCGCTCGCCGCGGATGACGAAGGAAAGAAATGTTTGGCGACGATCCCCATCAAGAATCCGAAGGAGATGAAGTCGTACCATTCGAGAACATTGCCGATCGTTGAAGCCAGTACTACCCTGAAGCGGTTTCCGGTTACGTTCATCTTTGTCTCCACCCATAAGATGCCGACGGTGCGTGCCTTCTGTGGAGGTATCGCCCATCGACCTGTTTGTTGTACGTGTAATCTACAACTCCGGCTCGAGTTGCCGCACCTGTTTTGGTGGTAGCGACTCGCAAACATCTAGACGTCGGAAATGGCCACGGTCTTGGCCTGCAGATAGGCATCCAGAGACTCGGGGCCGCCCTCGTAACCGTATCCCGAGTCCTTTACGCCGCCGAAGGGCAGTTCGGGCCACGCGGCGGCGGCCTGGTTGACCCACAATGTTCCTGCTTGCACCTCGGCCGCAAGGCGGGAAACCGTCTTGATCGCGCGAGTGAAGGCGTAGGCCGAGAGCCCGTAATCGAGCCGGTTCGCCTCGGCGATGGCCTCACCGAGTTCCGCGAATCGCCAAACCGTCGCGACAGGACCGAACGGTTCGCTGTTCAGCACGAGGCTGTCTTTCGACGGCTCGGTCAATACGGTCGGCGCAAAGAAGTTGCCCGAATCGCCGAGGCGGACGCCGCCCGTCGCCAGCGACGCGCCTCGCGACAGCGCGTCGTGAGTCAAACGCTCCATGGCGTCGAGGCGCCGTTTGTTGGCGAGGGGCCCCATCGTGCTGCCTTCGAGCATTCCGTCTCCCACCCGGATCTCGCGGATACGGGCGAGGAATGTCTCCATGAATTCGTCGAAAGCGGTCTGTGCGACCATCATGCGCGTCGGCGACAGACAGATCTGACCGGCGTTGCGGAATTTCGCGTCGGCGAGCGTGCGCGCGGCCCGTGCCACGTCGGCGTCGGCGGCGACGATCACAGGCGCGTGACCGCCCAGCTCCATCGTGACGCGCTTCATGTGCATGCCGGCAAGTGCTGCCAGTTGTTTACCGACGGGTGTCGAGCCCGTGAAGGTGATTTTCCGGATCGCGCGGTGCGTAATCAGATGCTCGCTGATTTCTGCCGGTTCGCCGAAGACGAGCGCCAGAACGCCGGCGGGAAGGCCCGCATCGACGAAAGCTCTGACAAGTTCGGCTGCGGAGGCCGGGGTTTCCTCGGCTGCCTTCAAGACGAGCGAGCAGCCGCTCGCGAGCGCCGGAGCCACCTTGCGGGCCACCTGTGCGATCGGGAAATTCCAGGGCGTGAATGCGGCAACCGGGCCCACGGGCTCCTTCTGGACCATCTGCTGCACGCCGGCGGCGCGCGGCGGAACGATGCGGCCGTAGATACGCGGTGCTTCGTTCGCAGCCCAGCGGATGATGTCGGCGGACATGGCGATTTCCGCCCGGGACTCGGCAAGCGGTTTGCCTTGTTCGAGCGTCAGGAGGTTGGCGATCGACTCGGCGCGCTGGGTGAGCAGCTCGGCCGCGCCGAGCATGACGCGCGTGCGTTCCACGGCAGGAGTGCGGCGCCAGACCTCGAAGCCGGACGCCGCACATGCTACGGCATCGTCCAGATCGGTCGTGGTTGCGAGCGCAACGGTGCCGATGACCTCCTCATTGGCGGGATTGTGCACGGCGCGTGTGGCGTTGCGTCTCCCTTCGCGCCACACGTTGTCGATCAGCAGCAGTACGTTCGGGTAAGACATAGTCGATGCTCCATCGGAATGCTGAAGGGCGGTAGCGCTGGAAACGAGGCGAGGGCACGTGGACACCCGCTCCGTTGATGCATTATTCTGCGAAGAAAAATATCGACTCAATGGACTTGCGCAGGAACACATATCTTTTTCTTATGAATCTTCGCCACCTCACGTTTCTTCGTCTGATCATCGAAAAGGGCAGCTTTGCTGCTGCTGCGCAGACGGCTGGCGTAACTCAGACTGCGATTACGCTCGCCATGCAGGCGCTGGAACGCGAATTGGGGTTTGCGCTATTTCACAAGGAGGGGCGAAGGAAGTTCGCTACCGATCGGGCGCTCGCATTGGCGCGCAACGGGTATCAGTTGGACACCGCCGTCAGGGAGTTGCGTGTCGCACGCGGCGTCAGGTCGACGCAGTCTGCCAAGGGAACGCTACGCGTTGGAATGTCGCCGGCCGCCGGCTTGCTGTACGGCGCGACGGTTTTTCAGGCAGTGCATCAGCGTCAGAACCCGCCTACCGTGCAACTCGTCGCAGGTAGCGCCACGGACATGCTCGAACAACTCAAGCAGCGTTCGTTGGACCTGGTGATTGCACCCACGCCTCGAAAATTCAAGGCGGAGGGCTTGGTCCGTCACGTGCTGTACGTTGCTCAACCAGTGATCTGCGCACGCAAGGGACACCCGCTGGCCGGCGCGCGCAGTCTGGAGGAAATCGCGGGTGCGGGGTGGGTGGTCACGGGACCGGCCGGCACGCCAGGCAATCTGGTCGAGGAGGCGCTGCGGGTGAGAAAGCTCCCTTCGCCGCGTATCGAGGCGCTGTGCCCGGATTTCCGGATGCTGGTCCGGCTCGTCGCAGGGACGGATCTGCTGTGTGTCGTTCCTCATCAGATACTGGTGAGTACCGACGAGCAAGCCGCGATTCGACCGCTATCGATTCGCGAGGCGTTGCCGAGGTATGAAGTGTGTCTGCATTTTGCCGAAGCAGGATTGATCGACGGTTCGCCGCAGGCTCTCGTGGTCGAGGCGCTGCTGGCGAGCCTGCGATAGCGCGACGCTGATCGACAGTGCGAGGGTCTTGACTGGGATCGAGGCGACAACGATATGCAGTATTTGCGGCGGGGCGTGCATCGCTGCGGACGCGCCCCGTGCCTGCTATCGTCACTAGCGGTGTCGAGCGTCTCTACTGAGGTCGCTCAATGCCTGCACGAATGCGGTCATCGCATCGGCTGAGCCGACAGATACCCGGATCCACTCTGGCAGTGCATTCTGATTGGCGACCCGGCATAACAAACCTTTTGCCGCGAGCCGGGCATTCAGGGTCGTCGCACCATCGGCACCGCCGGGCACCTGAAAGAGCGCGAAGTTGCCGACGCTGTCGGTCGTACGGTAGCCGAGCCCTCTGATCTGGTCCTGCAACCAGGTGCGCCACCTCACGTTGTGCGTGTACGCGGAAGTCTGATAAGCCGTGTCTCCCAACGATGCGATCGCCGCGGCGATCGCAATGCGCGAGACTGCAAACGGGCCGCGAAGCTTGTCAAAAACGCGTACGAAGCTCGTGGGCACATAGGCCCAGCCCACGCGCAGTCCGGCGAGACCATAGAACTTGGAAAACGTGCGCGTGACGATCACATTCGCTGCTGGACTGTCCACCAGCGCGAGCGCGGTCTCGTAGCCGCGGACTCGCACATAATCGAAATAGGCTTCGTCCACCACGAGCAGAATGTCCGATCGCAGACGCGCGCGAAGACTTCGCAACTCTTCGAGCGAAAGCCACGTCCCGGTCGGATTGTTAGGATTTGCAATGAAGACGGCGCGGGTCTGCGGCGACACGCAGCGCAGAATCGCCTGGACGTCGGTCCGCAAATCTACCTCGGGAGCGGCGACAGGCGTGGCGCCGTTGTTCGCGGCGCGAATCCGGTAGGACTGGAATGCGTGCTCGGGATAGATCACACTGCCTTGGCCTACCCAGCCCTGAATGATCCAGTTGATGATGATGTCCGAGCCGGGTGACGTGACGATTCTGGCGGGGTCCAGTCCGAACACGTCGCCAATAGCGCGCGCGAGCGGTGCGCCGTCGGGATCGGGATACAGATGCTGGTTACCGGCCACGCCAAAGATTGCGTCGCGTGCCATATCCGACATGCCGAGCGGAGACTCGTTGCTTGCAAGTCGGAACACGGTGGCTGCACCGGCGGGCGCGCTCGCCTGTCCCGGCGTATAGACGGGGCCGTCGACGAGATACGGCATTGGCAGCGGCGAGCCGACTGCATGTTCGTCTGGATGCCGGTGGTCGAAGTGGGGGCCGTTCATTGCGGTTGTCCTGGCTGGATCAGGCGTTCGGTGTTGATGATGGCGGGGTCAGTCGACATTTCTATGAAGATGGGGCCGTCGGTGGAGCGGCGCATCGTTTGCCATGTCTCGGACAGTTCACGCGGATCGTCGATACGGCGTGCCGGGATGCCCATGGAGTTGGCGAACTGGACGAAGTCGGGATTGTCCAGATTGGTCGCGATAGGTCGACCTGGATACCTGAATTCCTGGTGCATGCGGATGGAGCCGTAAATGCCGTTATTCATGACGATGACCGTCAGCTTCAGGCGCCGTTTAACGGCAATGACGAGTTCCTGGGCGTTCATCAGAAAGCACCCGTCGCCGGCGTAGGCTACGACTTCCTGCGCAGGACATTGCATCGCGGCGGAAATCGCAGCGGGAATCGAGTAGCCCATGGGCGCGCATACCGGCGCGAGCAGTGTATTCAGTTCGTGGAACGGATGATGACGCAGCACGAAGTGCGTGTAGTTCCCGGCGCCCAGCGTGACGATTGTGCGTTCGGGCAACCTTTGCGCGAGGGCCGATACCGCGCTGGCGGGATTGATGCGATCGCCGAAGTCGACCGGTTCGCTGTAGGCCATGTAACCCGCGCGCAGCGTCTGACGGTGTCGGTTCCATAGCGGGTTGCAGGCCGGCTCCTGCTGGTTCAGCGCGTTGCAGAAGTTTTCCGCGTCGCCGATGATCGCGAGATCCGGCGCAACCGCGCCATCGAACTCAGCCATTTCGCGCGCGACGTGCACGAGATATCGTGAGGGTGATGGTGTCACCATGCGCTTGTAGCGGGCGGTCTCGATTTCGCCGAACGTTCCGGAGATCGAAATGATGAGATCGCTGGTCGTCAGATAATCGTGCAGCGTCGGGGGCGTGAAAATGCCGATGCTGCCTACGTAGCTCTCGCTGCGGTTGTCGAGCAGATCGTGCCGGCGAAAGGTCGAGGCGACCGGTATGCCGAGGCGCTCCGCGAAGTTCGCGAGTCGCGACGACGCCTGCTGTGTCCAGCCTGTGCCGCCAACCACGAGCAACGGGCGTTGTGCGGCGGCAAGACGGTCGGCTACCTCGGCCACGTCGTGGCTCAGATCCGTTTTCCAAGGCAATTCCTGGCGGTGTGCCGTTTCGCGGCAAGGTACTTCGTCGAACTGTACGTCGTCTGGCACGCCGATGACCACTGGCCCTGGACGTCCTGTCGTCGCGATGCGGAAGGCCTGATCCATGACGTCGTAAGCGTCGTCTGCCTTCTGTATTTCGAGGACCTGCTTGGCCATTCCACCGTAGAGTTGGTGCAGGTCGATGTCCTGAAATGCAAATTGTCCCTTGGTTCCGCGCGTGACGTCGCCAACGAGCAGAATCATGGGCGTGCCTTCATGCTGTGCCGTATGAACGCCAATTGCCGCATTGCATGCGCCCGGTCCTCTCGTGACGAGGCAGATTCCTGGCTTGCCCGTGATGCGTCCGCTAGCCTCGGCCATGTAGGCGGCGCCGCCCTCGTGACGGCACACCACCAGATCGAAGGCGTCACCCTGTTCGCGGATCGCTTCGAGAATCGCCAGATAGCTCTCGCCGGGAACACAGAATGCACGTTGCACGCCGTGTTCGACGAACGATTTCACTATGACCTCACCAACGGAAAGTGTTCTACGGAAATTCGAATGACCCATGATTTATACCCAGTGGGGATGATTAGCGGCGGGACACTGCGGCCTGGATGTGGCGTGGCTCAATCAGACGAACGCTCTTCGCATCGCGCAGAATGTCGAACGACGCTCGCCGTCCTGCCCGGTCGCGTTCCGGTCGGCGTCGTCAATTCGTGAATCGATTCTGTCGACTCGCTGCACGGGGGGCAAGATCGATCCGCCTCAACGCATATGAAATTCTTATGTATCGTCGCGAGGCGTTTGGGAAGCGTGGAAAACCGGTGGAGTTACGGGTGGCGACAAGCTGTCCCGCGGCGCATGTTGCGCGGGCGTCGCGATTCCGGCGCTCGATAGCTGCCCTTATTCGTAGACGAGCGTTCGGCCAACCTGGAACCGAGTCCAATAAGGGACAATCGGGCGTTGCGGTCAGTATGCGAGTCACGAGTGCGAGCACGAGTTGGCCGCCCGCAGCATGTGCTGCTCGATGAGCCGCAAGAGAAACTGTCGGGACAACGCTCCGACGGAGGGCTCCTGGTGCCGCGGCGCCGTCTCATCTCACCGCAGCAACCCCAGGCACAGGCCGATCCCCGCCGCGTACGTCCCAACCGCGCCGATAAACCTCGCGGGATTGGGCCGCGCCATTGTCGGCCACGCAACCAGTCCGACCACGAGCAAACATCGGCACACGGTCGCGACGACCATCAGCGCAACCGTCGCCGACGAAGGCGAGCGCGAACCCAGATAGAGAAACAGCAGTGCGAAAAAGGGCGCGTATTCCGTCGTATTGCCGTGGGCGCGAACCAGTTTGTGCAGCAGGTTCGCCGGGTCTTCGGCGCAGCCCGAGGTGACGCGCTCGCGAAAACGCATCATCGAGACGGACAAGCCGAGGCCGAATAGCAGCAGCCCTAACACCGCTACGCATGCGAGAGCAACGGAGTTCATTTGAACGTCCTCCTTGCGGGCGATCGACGCACGCCGGTCTGGCGGCTCGAGCGGCTCCAATTCTCGCATGGTCCGGCGCGCGCCGGTCATGCTCGGGCTACGTCATCAAACGGCCGCGCCACGGTTCGCCCGATCCTCACCGCGGCGCGGCCTACCGTGGCCCACTACCCGAATACGCGAACTATGCAGGCGCTTAGTCCCGACGCTCGAACTCCGGCAACGGCTGCGTGCCTTCGAGCGCGACCGAGTGCAACAGCTCGGGCTTCAGATCGAGCAGACGCAGGATCGTCGGTGCGACCTGCGTGGTCAGCACGCGCTCGTTGTTGACCTGTCCGGCGTGGTGCGCGTGCGGCACATAGACCACCAGACCGAGATGGCTGTCGTCGGGTGCATTGCCGCCATGCTCTTCATCCTTCGACGTGCTCGACGTGTAGATGACCCCCGGGTTCGGCTGCACGATGATGTCGGGCGTGCGGCCGCGTGCCGGATCGCCGAAGCGGTTGGCGAGTTGCGGACCATACAGCAGGTACGCCTGCGGACCGTCCGCGCAGATGCCGGGCGCGTTGCAGCTCAGATTCGCTTTCAGTGTCTTCACGACCGAGGGCAGCTGGCTCTGATCGGGCAGCCAGATCAGACCGACGTCGTCGGTTTGCACAAAGCCGGTGCCGACGAGGCCGGTGCCGTCGTTGAGGTTGCCGCTCTTCGTACTGTTCTGCCCGAAATTACCGCTGGAATCGAGGTAATTGTTCGCTTCGAGCAGTTTGCTCAGCGTGTCGCCGTTTTTCACGAGCTTCGAGTGATCGGTCGGCGACTGACCGTGCTTCGCCGTGACGATGATCGCCGTCGACGCATACAGGTTGCGTTGTTTCAGCTCGGTCACGATGCGGCCCAATGCATCGTCGAGATACGCGATTGCGCCGGTGACTTGCGGCCCTGGCGTGAAGCTCGCATCCAGATAGCCGCCGCCCGTCGCGACCGTCGCCTTCTGCGCGACGCTGAGCGTCTGGAAGTTCGCGCCGAACACGGTCGGCACGGCGGCGCTCGATTGACCGGTCGAGTCCTTGCCGTCGATTTCGTTGATCAGCGACTGCACGTGGTAGTTGTCGAACTTCTCCGTGTGCGTGTAGCTGTCGAGATAGTACGTGTTGGTCGCGGCATCGATCGAGTTGATCTCGGTGCGCGAAAGATCGTCGACGCCCTTGCCCGACGGCCCGTTGAGCCAGTCGTAGCCCCACGCGTGTTTATCGGCCCACGCGGTACGCGCGCCGCTCACGTTGCCCTTGATCACTTCGAAGACGGTATTGGTCTTCAGGTAGTTGTGCGGATAGACGGATGTGCACACGCCATTGACGAGCGCATGCGGAATCGCTTGAGGATTGAACTTGCCGCCGCCGTCGAGATGCGTGAGCGCACCGCCGTTCTCGGCGTCGATGCCGGTGGTTTCATCGAAGACGACGTTCCAGCCAGTCTGGCCGGTGCAGTTGCTATCGGACGGCGCGTAGAGCGTGCGGTCGTAGGAGACGTCGTAGAACAGGCCCGCGGATTTCGGCGAGCCGCCGGTCACGAGTGCGGCAAGTCCCGGGAACGAATCGGAAAGACCTGGTGTGTGTGCGTTGGCGTATGTCGTGCCGGATTTGGCGAGCAGTGCGAGATTGGGGCAGGTGTTGGCGCCGATGCAACGGGCGACGTCCTGTTCGTGCAGACCGTCGAAGCTGATCAGCAACACATGCTTGACCGAGTTGCGATCGTGGTCGCGACCGTGGTCGTGATCGTCGTCGGCGGCTGCGACTGCGACTGCCGGGTGCAGGCCTGCGAGCAATGCAACGGTAGCAGCGACGGCGGCGCAGATCGCACTTTGTTTACGCTTTCCTTTCCTGATCGTCTTCATGTCTCGTCCTTTTGTTTGCCGGAAATTTTGGGTAAGGCGGGACGAGCGTGAAGCGAAAGGAAGTCATTCGTGTGACTTGAGTTTTTTAATTCGTGCTGCTTATTTCTTAAGGTTTCGTTAAGGATCGGGTGATCCATTCGCGCCGACTGGTCGCCGTTTCTTTTCCCAACGGCGGCAACCAGCCGGCGCCTGCTCAGATCGATTCCCTGAGCTGGATCTGCACCTGTCCGTTGCGGATCGGCATCACGTCCGGGCTGTCTTCGCCGACTTCGCGATCCATCGTTTCGTTAAGCTTGTCGTTCAACGCGAGCAGCAGTTCGCCGTTGCGCTTGCGATCGACCGCGAGGTTGTGCATCTCGCCGGGGTCTTTGAGCAGATCGTAGACTTCGACGTCGTTCTTCGCGAACAGCGCTTCGAGCGTGGTGGGGCGGTTGAATTCGAGCGGCGAAAAATAGCGGCTGAAACGATAGCGTCCGTCGAACACGCTGCGAATCGTGCCGCGCAAGCGGTAGTCGGGTTGCTGCGCGAGCGCGCGGCGACGGATTTCCTCTTCGGGCACGCCTTTTTCGTGCAGCGTCTTGAACTCCTTGAGCATCCATTCGCTGTCGTAGTAGAGCAGCATCGCGTAGTTGAAGAGCGCCGCGGACCGTACGGTGTCGGCACGCGCGTGCTCCGGTTTGGCGAGCAGTTGCGCGAGGTCGTGGCCTTTCAGCGTGTCACCGCCGATCGTCTGCAAACGTCCCGCGTCGAGACCGGTGAGGCCGAGCAGCGTCGGCGTGATGTCGACGTGCGAGGTCAACGCTTCGCAGCGTTTGCCGCCCGGATAGGCGGGGTGACGGATCACGAGCGGCACGTGATTCTGCTGCGCGTAGGTCGTCGCACCCTTGTCGACGAGCTGGTGCGCGCCGACGTGATCGCCATGGTCCGCCGTCATCACGACGATGGTCTTGTCGTCGAGGCCGAGCGTTTTCAGTGTCTGCAGGAGACGCACGACGTGCGTGTCGCAATCGCGGATGCAGTTGAAGTAGTTGTTCTGATAGACGCGCACGCGTTCGTCGGTGAACGGAAAGCGGCCGACCAGATGCACGTGCGCGTCGTTGTACATGCCGTGCGCGGGCGGGCGGCCCGGTTCGTCGTACGGTTGACGGCGCGACGCGGCGAGCGGCACATGATTCCAGTGCTGCTGATACAGCGCGTCCTCGGGCGGTGGCGCGTTGCCGATGATCATCGTATTGGCGCGCTGCAATTCGGAGCCCGGCGGATCGGTATTCACGAACATCACGTCGTGAGGATTCACGAGGTTGACCGCGAGGAACCACGGCTTGTTTTCCTTCGCGAGTTGCGGCGCGCGCGTGCGCATCCAGCTGACCGCCGACTCGGTCGTGATGCCGTCGTAGTTGTAGCCGCCGCGCACTTCGCCGATCAGATCACCGACGCCGAAGTAGTCGTCGAAGCCGTACTCCTTGATCTTCTTGTGATAGTTGGACACCGGCGCGTCGTACGGGCTTCTTGTTTCGTGCAGGCTGCCGCTCAGATGCCATTTGCCGAGGTACGCCGCGTAGTAGCCGGCGTCGCGCATCATATGGCCGATCGTGCGGATGTCCGTGCGCATGTCGGGTTGCCACGGCACGCCCGCGTTGTCGAGCACGCCGGTGTGCTGCGTGTGCTGGCCGGTGTAGATCACCGAGCGCGACGGCGAGCACACGCACGAGGCGATCTGGTGCTGGGTGAACGTGATGCCGTCGCGTCGCAAGGCTTCGCGGCCCGGCACCGGAAACGGCCACGTATCGAAGTAGCGTTCCTGGTCGGTCAGGATGAACAGAATGTTGTAGCCGGATGGCGCGCTTTCTGGCGCGACGCGCGAGGCCTGCGTTGCTTGCGCGGCAGTGTCCGGTTGTGCCGCCGTGTCCGCGGCCCGAGCGATGCCGGTTGCAGCGATCGCCGCGCCTGCGCCTGCTACCTTGAGGAAATGCCGTCTGCCGTCGTTCGTGGGTGCAGCCGACGTGTCGGCCTCAGGGTTCTTTCGATCGCTCATACCATTTGTCTCCACAACTTCTGTCTGTTATCCGTAGCCACCGGGCGGCGGATGGGTGAACGATTGTGTCGCAATATGCGATACGATTCGATGAAAGATGAAGGTCGATCAATAACCGTACGGTAATGAATCAAAGGACGCCGATGGCCACCCCGAAAAAGCCGACCGTGCCGCTTCCGGCCGTCACGCCGCCCGGTGCGGACCGCAGCCGCATCGAACATCTGCCTCACGTGCTGCGCAAGCTGCGCATTCGCGATCTGGAAACGCTCGACTGGCTCGGCCGCTATCGCAGCTTTGCGCGCACCGCCGAGGAAGCGTCGATCACCCAGCCGGCGTTGTCGAAGTGGCTGCGCGAACTCGAAGATACGCTCGGCTTGCCGCTGTTCGCGCGCACGTCGCGGCGCGTCGCACCGACCGCGTATGGCGAATCGATGCTCGAATGCGTTGCGCGCATCCTCACGGATCTGCGCACGGTGCAGCCCGCGTTCGACGCGCTGAAGCGCGGCACCAGTCTGCCGCTGAAGATCGGCATGCTGCCGTATATCTCGATGCGCGTGCTGCCGGGCGTGATCGAATATCTGTCGAGGCTCGCGCCGACGCAGCAGATCAATTTCTCGGAAGACACGCTCGACCATCTGCTGCCGCTGATGCAGCGACGCGAACTCGACATGCTGGTCTGTCGACTGGAGCCGGTCGCGCTGACCTCGGGCTTCACCGTCACCGAGCTATACAACGACGAGATTCTGGTGGTCGCGCCGAAGCTTCATCCGCTGCATCGACGCAGTCGCATTACATGGCGCGACGCGGCCGCTTACCCGTGGATCATGCCGCCGACCGGTTCGCCGATGCGCATCGCGCTCGAAGTCGAGTTCGCCAATGTCGGCGTAGCCGTGCCGCACGTGTTGATGGAGTCGACCTCGCATCTGACCAAATGCGCGGTGGCGCGGCGTGTGCCGTGCCTGTTCGTGTCGACGCCATTGCGGCGCGGCGAAACGGATCTGAATGGCGAGCTGAAGCAGTTGCCGCTGAAGTTATCGACGGCGGTGCAGCGGATTGGCGTGTTGACCGCGCAGCCGCACAACGCGGCGGTGTCGATGGTGCTCGCGGCGTTGCGCGAGGCGAGTGCGGAGCAGATGGTGGGGTAAGGGCAAGTGAAGCGAATGCTTTCGCTTGCGCTATGGGAAATGATTCGGTATCCGAAACTTGTATTTCGTTAGCGACGATCTGCGGTTGTGCATCGCACGCGTGGCTGACAACTATCTGAGTGTTGCTGCGCTCCTTTGTGCGCACGTGACTGCGGGACTACCACGCTGCCGTACAACGCGGCGAAGTATTCAGCGACCGCCAAACCGCTTTTTAAATTGCGACAAATTACCGCATCGAGGAACTTCGTCTTCATTCAGAAGAATAGGACGGATCAGATGTGACTAATAGAGTCAATCTTCGAATAAAATTTAAATGAATTTAAACATTGTATCACTAAAAAAATTCTGGGTGATACGTCTATGGATAAGCGGAATGAAAAAGAGATAGATATCTCTTCTTTCGCTCGATTTGAGGGACATTTCAGCGTAGAACGCCGATGGGACGGGAATGAGAGCTGGTAGACCTCAACGTCTGATCAATTTTTATAATCGTTAAGATTTATAAAATCTTTCACCAAAAAAGGGCGTGAGAAACGCCTTTCTGACCAATAAAAAGGCAGTAAAAATCGATTAGTACTCGTACTAGCATCGGATATTCCTGATTAGTACGCGTCAGATGTTGAGATTTCGCCTTTATTGAGATTATGCGTACAGGCTTCGGATTAATACGAAGCGGTGACGCAGCTCACAAACAGCCCGCGTCGAACCAAGAGCCAGGTACTTCCATTCCGTATCGGAGTCGCCTGTTCATTACTCGGCACCATTGGGGTCTGTAAAATGAATAAAAGTTATCGCACCGTCTACAACGAAGCGCTCAACGCGTGGGTAGCGATCAGCGAACTCGACTCGGCTAAAGGCAAGTCCAGTCGTTCGGAGCGCAAGGCACGCCGTTCGCTGACGCGCGTGGCACTATCAATCGTCCTCGGACTGGGGCTGGGTGGAGCAGTGGTGCAGCCTGTTCTGGCCGGTTATGTATCGGCCAACGCCAACAACTCCGCAAGGGACGCTTCCTCGAGCTATACGTATCAGAACACGATTGCGGCCGGCTTTAACGGCGTTGCGCTGGCGGGCGCAATCGACTGCGGCATGCTCTCGCCGGCCGGCAGCTCGAGCACCACGTCGATGATCTATGGCACTGACGGCAACTTCACCGGCGGCCTGTACGGCTTCGGTTCGCAAGCAACCGCAATGAGCTATGGCACGTTGGTCAACCAGGGCACGGGTCAGACCTCGGGTATTAACAACTGGACGGGCGCGCAGACGCTAGGCAACGTGGCCGTCTCGGCCGGTACTGCGGCGACGCCCAACGGCGTCGGCAACACGCTCGCAACCGGTATGAACTCGTTCGCGACGGGCTGCGGCTCGCAAGCCACCGGTATCGGTTCGAACGCACAGGGCTGGGGCGCCGTCGCGTCCGGCACTGGCGCGACCGCACTCGGCATCAACTCGACCGCGTCGGGCCAGGGCTCGTTCGCGTTCGGTACTTATGCAACCGCAAGCGCGACCGACACGATCGCCATGGGCACGCAGTCAACGGCTGCCGCGACCGACGCGATTGCGATCGGCGCGCAGTCGACGGTTTCGAGCAACGGGACGTCGGGCATCGCGCTGGGTCACTCGGCTAAGGTGCTTGGCGCGTACGGCATCGCACAGGGCGATAGCTCGGTCGCGGGCGCGACTGGCCAGAACGTGGCCATCGGCTCGGCGGCGACCAACGCCAATTCCAGCACGGGCGCCGGCGGCGCAGTCGCGATCGGCCGTGCCGAAACCGCGACCGGCGACGGTGCGGTTGCCATCGGTAGCGCAACGGTTGCGAACGGCAACGGCGCGCTGGCGTTCGGCGTGAATTCGACGGCTTCGTCGAATGGATCGATCGCACTCGGTTCGGCGGCACACAGCAACACGACCGACGCGATCGCGATCGGTACGGGCGCGAGCGCCCAATACGGCAGCAGCGTTGCGATCGGCGCGGGCAGCACGACGGGTGCGGCTGCGCCGACCGGCACCGGCTATATGACGGCACAGGCCGCGCCGACTTCGGAAGTGTCGGTGGGTAGCGCAAGCAGCTTGCGCCGGATCACGAACCTTGCCGACGGCTCGGCAGCGACGGATGCCGTGACGGTTTCGCAGTTGAGCACCAGCAACGCCAGCCTGTCGACGGGTATCGTGTCGCTGTCGACCTCTACCTCGACGAGCGTTGCTTCGCTGTCGACCGGCATCGCCGGGACCAACAGCATGGTGAGCAGCCTGTCGACCGCGACGGCCGATAGCGTCAGCTCGCTGTCCACGGGTATCAATACGCTGTCGGCTTCGACCTCGACGAGCGTCGCTTCGCTGTCGACCAGCGTCGACACGACCATCAGCTCGGTGAGCAGCCTGTCGACCGCAACGGCCAATAGCGTCAACTCGCTGTCCACGGGTATCGACACGCTGTCGACCTCGACGTCGACGAGCGTTGCATCGCTGTCCACGGGCATCAACACGTTGTCGGCTTCGACGTCGACGAGTGTTGCTTCGCTGTCGACCAGCGTCGACACGACCAACAGCACGGTGAGCAGCCTGTCGACCGCGACGGCCGATAGCGTCGGCTCGCTGTCCACGGGTATCAACACGCTGTCGACCTCGACGTCGACGAGCGTTGCATCGCTGTCCACGGGCATCAACACGCTGTCGGCTTCGACCTCGACGGGCGTGGCTTCGCTGTCCACGAGCATCGACACCACCAATAGCAATGTCGCGAGCCTGTCGACGTCGGTTTCGTCGTCGCTCTCGAGCGGCCAGGCTTCGCTGTCGACCACGATCGACACGTTGTCGAACTCCACATCGACGAGCGTTGCGTCGCTGTCGACCAGCATCGACTCGACCAACAGCACGGTGAGCAGCCTGTCGACCACGACGGCCGATAGCGTGAACTCGCTGTCCACGGGTATCGACACGCTGTCGTCGTCGACCTCGACGAGCGTCGCCTCGCTGTCGACCGGTATCGACGCGACCAACAGCACGATGAGCAGCCTGTCGACCGCAACGGCCGATAGCGTGAACTCGCTGTCCACGGGTATCGACACGCTGTCGTCGTCGACCTCGACGAGCGTCGCTTCGCTGTCGACCGGCATCGATACGACCAACAGCAACGTGACGAGCCTGTCGACGTCGACCTCGACCACCACGGTGTCGCTGTCGACCGCGATCGACGGTCTGTCGGCTTCCACGTCGACGAGTGTCGCTTCGCTGTCGACCAGCATCGATTCGACCAACAGCGCGGTGAGCAGCCTGTCGACCACGACGGCCGATAGCGTGAACTCGCTGTCCACGGGTATCGACACGCTGTCGTCGTCGACCTCGACGAGCGTCGCTTCGCTGTCGACCGGTATCGACGCGACCAACAGCACGATGAGCAGCCTGTCGACCGCAACGGCCGATAGCGTGAACTCGCTGTCCACGGGTATCAACACGCTGTCGTCGTCGACCTCGACGAGCGTCGCTTCGCTGTCGACCGGCATCGATACGACCAACAGCAACGTGACGAGCCTGTCGACGTCGACCTCGACCACCACGGTGTCGCTGTCGACCGCGATCGACGGTCTGTCGGCTTCCACGTCGACGAGTGTCGCTTCGCTGTCGACCAGCATCGATTCGACCAACAGCACGGTGAGCAGCCTGTCGACCACGACGGCCGATAGCGTGAGCTCGCTGTCCACCGGCATCAACACGCTGTCGTCGTCGACCTCGACGAGCGTTGCCTCGCTGTCGACCGGTATCGACGCGACCAACAGCACGGTGAGCAGCCTGTCGACCACGACGGCCGATAGCGTGAACTCGCTGTCCACGGGTATCGACACGCTGTCGTCGTCGACCTCGACGAGCGTTGCCTCGCTGTCGACCGGTATCGACGCGACCAACAGCACGGTGAGCAGCCTGTCGACCGCGACGGCCGACAGCGTGAACTCGCTGTCCACCGGCATCAACACGCTGTCGTCGTCGACTTCGACGAGCGTCGCTTCGCTGTCGACCGGCATCGATGCGACCAACAGCACGGTGAGCAGCCTGTCGACCGCGACGGCCGACAGCGTGAACTCGCTGTCCACGGGCATCAACACGCTGTCGACCTCGACCTCGACGAGCGTCGCTTCGCTGTCGACCAGCGTCGACGCGACCAACAGCACGGTCAGCAGCCTGTCGACCGCGACGGCTGACAGCGTCGCCTCGCTGTCGACTGGTATCGACACGACCAACAGCACGGTGAGCAGCCTGTCCACGGCAACCGCCGACAGCCTCGGTTCGCTGTCGACCGGCCTCGACACGACCAACAGCAACCTGAGCAGCCTGTCGCTGTCGACCTCGGACAGCATCAACATGCTGTCGACGGGCGTCGCTTCGCTGTCCACGGGCATCTTCAACCTGTCGACGACGGTCGTTACGCTGTCGACCTCGACCTCGACGAGCGTCGCTTCGCTGTCGACCAGCATCGACACGACGAACAACACCGTGACGAGCCTGTCGACTTCGGCTTCGACGAGCGCTGCTTCGCTGTCGACCAGCATCGACACGACCAACAGCAACGTGACGAGCCTGTCGACCTCGGCTTCGACAAGCGCTGCATCGCTGTCGACCAGCATCGACACGACCAACAGCAACGTGGCGAGCCTGTCGACCTCGGCTTCGACGAGCGCTGCATCGTTGTCGACCAGCATCGACACGACCAACAGCAACCTCGACAGCCTGTCGACCTCGACCTCGACGAGCACCGCGTCGCTGTCGACCAGCATCGATTCGACGAACGCCAACCTGAGCAGCCTGTCGTCGTCGACGGCTTCGGGTCTGTCCTCGCTGTCGACCAGCATCGACACGACGAACACGAACCTGAGCAACCTGTCGACCTCGACCTCGCAAAGCGTCGCTTCGCTGTCGACCAGCATCGATACGACCAACAGCAACGTCGCCAGCCTGTCGGTGTCGACTTCGAGCGGTCTGTCGTCGCTGTCGACCGGTCTGGTCTCGACCAACAGCTCGCTCGCCAGCCTGTCCACGAGCATGGGCGACGCGGCGGCCAGCGTGACCTCGCTGTCGACCACGGTGGATACGCTGTCGACCTCGACGTCGACGAGCGTCGCCTCGCTGTCGACCGGTCTCGACACGCTGTCGGTTTCGACTTCGACCGGCCTCGCCACGCTGTCGAGCACGACCTCGACCGGCCTCGCTTCGCTGTCGACCAGCGTGAGCTCGTTGTCGACCACGGTGTCGTCGGTCACGCCGCTCGTCGACATGGTGCAGACCGCCAACGCGAAGGGTGACTCGTTCTCGGGCACGCTGAGCGGCGGCATGAACACGAACGGCACCGTGCAGACGCAGGGTCGTAACGGTCAGACGATCACCAACGTCGACGCAGCGGCCTGTACGTCGGCGAACGGCGTCGACTCGACGGCCTCGGGTCTGTGCTCGACGGCCGACGGTACCGGCTCGACCGCGTACGGCTCGAACGCCCAGGCGACCGCGGCTAACACGACCGCGGTGGGTTTCCGCGCCAGCGCAACCTACGAAGGTTCGGTGGCGGTCGGCTACAACGCGCAGGCAACGGCCGATCCGACCGTGGCTGTCGGTGCGAACTCGCTCGCCGGCGGCAACAACTCGGTGGCGGTGGGCGCGAGCGCCACGGCGACGGGCAACAACTCGGTCGCGCTGGGCGCGGGCTCGATGGCGACGGAAGACAACACGGTGTCGGTCGGTTCGGCCGGCAACGAACGTCGCATCACCAACGTGGCGCCGGGTGTCGCACCGACCGACGCGGCTAACGTCAGCCAGTTGAACAGCGCGATCGGCAGCGTCAACAACCAGATCAACGACGTTGCACGCAATGCCTACTCGGGCGTAGCGGCCGCCACGGCGCTGGCGATGATCCCGGAAGTCGACCCGGGCCGTACTTTGTCGATCGGTGTCGGCTCGGCGTCCTACAATGGTTACCAGGCGATGGCCATCGGCGGCTCCGCACGCATCACGCAGAACATCAAGATGAAGGCGGGTGTCGGTATCAGCGGTGGCGGCACGGCAGTCGGCGTGGGCGCGTCGTACCAGTGGTAAGACCTGCCGCCTGACAGGGTGGCGTTCCGGGGGCCGGCAGTTCCGTTGCACGACGGACGCCGGCCCCCAAACTTTGGAGAGGACTCCATGCGGATTGGCATTTCGATTCTGAGCCGCGCGGGCCAAAACATCTGGCAGAACGGGCTGGGCCAGAACGTCGTCTTTCTCGCGCAGCTATGCCAGCGCCTGCCGTTCGTCGAATCGGTCGTACTGATCGACGTGGGCAGCGAAGGCGCGTTGCCATCCGAGGCCGCCGCCGTGGTCGAAGGGCTGCGTGTCGTGAATCAGCACGAAGCGACCGACCTGGTCGATATCGTGATCGAGGCAGGCGGCAATCTCGATAGCAAATGGCTCGAGCTGATGCGGCGGCGCGGCCGTAAGGTCGTGTTCTATTGCCACGCTCAACCGTATGCCGCGCTCGTCGAGCCGGCGGTGTTCGACCGTCCCGCGCCGGCGTCGCGTCCCGATCGATACGACGAGGTGTGGCTGTTCCCGAAGGACCGTTCGCTGATGCCGATGATGCGCACGATGCATCGGTGTCCGGTCTACGAAGTGCCGTTCATCTGGCATCCGGAGTTCGTCGAAGCGCGCATGGCCGAGGCCGCGCGACATGGCGTGCATTACGGTTACCGCGAGAACGGGCGTGTCCCCGGGCAGGGCTTTCGCGTCGCGATCTTCGAGCCGAACGTCTCCGTCGTCAAATGCTGCAGCATTCCGATGCTCGTCTGCGACGAGGCATGGCGCGCGGATCCGCAGAGCGTGCGCGAAATGCATGTGCTCAACACGCTGCACATGAAAGACCACGCAACAATGTTGTATCTGGCGAATTCGCTCGATCTCGTGCGCAATCACCATGCGCGGTTTCACGGGCGTCACGACATCGTCGGCTTCATGGGGCAGCACGCCGATGCGGTCGTCTCGCATCAATGGCAGAACGATCAGAACTACGCGTACCTCGATGCGTTGTACGGCGATTACCCGCTCGTGCACAACTCGCCGTGGCTCGCGGCGGCCGGCTACTATTACCCGGGCTTCGACGCGGCCGCGGGTGGCGCGCAACTGCTGCGCGCTTTCCGCGAGCACGATGCGCTGCTCGCCGGCTATCGCGAGCGTTCGCAAGCCGTCTTCGACGCGGTGAATCCGTTCGCGCAACCTAATCTCGATGCCTACGCGCAGCGGCTTCTCGCACTCGCCAATCACACCGCGGCAGCAGGGGAGGCGCAATGAACGTTCCGGGCGAAAAGCCGCGCAATCTGAAGATCGGCGTCTCGCTGTTCGTGCGCAAGGGCGGCCAGTCGCTGTGGGAAAACGGCATCTTCCAGAACTGCCTGTTTCTCGCGATGCTGCTGCGCAATCTGCCGTCGGTCGCGGAGGTCTACATCGTGATGGGCGGCGACGGCAGCGAAGAAGAGGCGAAGCGCCTCGTCGAAGACGTGCCCGTACCCGTGATGACGATGGACGCCGCGGCCACGCAGCTCGACGTGATGATCGAGATGAGTGCGCAACTGGGCCGCGAATGGATCGCGACGTTTCGCGAGCGCGGCGGCAAGATCGTGTCGATGCGCGTCGGCAACGACTACGTGATCGATATCGAGCGGATGATCTTCGACCGCCCCAACGCACTGCTGATCAGCCGTGCGTCGTATCACGAAGTATGGACGCTACCGCAATACGAGCACATCTGCGCGCCTTACTATCGCAGCGCGATGCGTGTGCCGGTGCGTATCGTGCCGCACATCTGGAGCCCGCTCGTGCTCGACCGCGCGATTGCGCGCGACCCGCAGGCGCGCGACGCATTCGGCTACCAGCCAGGCCGGCGCCGGTGGCGCGCGGGCATCTTCGAGCCCAACATCTGCATGGTCAAGACGAGCCAGATTCCGATGCTCTGCTGCGAAGCGGCGCATCGGGGCAATCCCGAGGCGCTCGAGCACGTGTGGGTCTACAGCACGCTCGCGCAGAAAGCGCAGGCGGGTTTTGCGGCCTTCGCCGAAAGCCTCGACATCCTCAAGCATGGACTCGCGACCTTCGAAGGCCGCTTCCCGTTCCACCAGATGATGACGCGCTACGTCGACGTGGTCGTCGCGCATCAGTGGGAAAACGCACAGAATTATCTGTATTACGAAGCACTTCATGGCGGCTATCCGCTCGTGCATAACTCGTCTATGATCGGCGCGTGTGGCTACCGCTATCACGACTTCGATTGCGAGGAGGGCGGCCGCGCGCTGCTGCATGCATTCGCGGAGCACGATGCGAATGTCGGGCGCTACCGTGAAACGGCGCGGGCCTTTCTGAACACGCTCGCGCCGGACTACGCGCCCAACATCAAGGCGTATGGCGACGCCATCGACGAGCTATTCGCATTGCCGGCTATCGCGTAAGCACCTGCCAGATGCTTCCCGTTTGACCCGAGAAGGCTCGCACGAAAAGGGCCGTTACAACAAGGAGAGAAAATGAGCACGGACGCAGCCGGCGAAAAAGGGCTCTGCCAACGCGGCATGCAGTTGCTGGAAGCGGGCGACGTCGCCGGCGCGCAAGCCTGTTTGAGCGCCGTCGATGAAAAGAGCCCCGACTTCCCCCTCGCGCAATATCACCTTGGCCTCGCCGCGTTGTACGGCAATCAGCTGGAGACAGCGGAGCGGCATTTTCGCGTGGCCGTCGCGCGCAAGGCCGATTTCGCGGCCGCCTATAACAATCTCGGTGACGTGCTGATACGCACGGGCCGCCTCGACGAGGCGGAGCAGCATCTGCGCCGCGCGACTGTCGAAGATCCGTTGCTTGGCGAAGCCTTCTATAACCTCGGCACGCTGATGCTGAACATGAGCCGCTTCGTCGAGGCGGAAGCGTGTCTGCATCGCGCGATTGTGCTGCGCCCCACCTTCGCGCACGCGTACAACAATCTGTGCGAAGTGATGTTGCGCACGAATCGTCGTAAGGAAGCGGAATCGTGCGTGCGCAAGGCCATCGAACTCGGGCCGGATCTCGTCCACGCGCACTACAACCTCGGCAATCTGCTGCTGATGAGCGGCCGCGTGGCCGAGGCCGAAGCCAGCTTTCGGCGCGCGCTTGAAATCAAGCCGGATTTTGTCGAAGCGATCCACAATCTCGGCTCGCTGTTGCTTAGCCTGGGCCGACCTGGCGAAGCCGAGGCGTATCTGCGCACGCGGGTTTCCCTTCAGGCGGATTCGTCTATCGCGCATCGCACGTTGGGTATTGCGCTGATGGCGACGCAGCGCCCGGAAGAGGCGTTGGCGAGTTTTCGCCGCGCGGTCGAACTCGACCCGCGCGACGCCGAAGCGCACTGCCACGAAGGCGGCGCATTGATGGCGCTGAATCGCCTCGACGAAGCGGTCGAGGCGGCGTCGCGCGGTTACGCGCTGGCACCGGAATTAGCGGCCGGCCGGCTGATTCTCGGCATGGCGCTGCTCACACTCGGGCGTTACCGCGAAGCGTGGCCGCACTACGAATACTTCACCGCGCGCCGCGGGCCCGGCATGACCCGTTCGGCGCTCGCCGGCGTGCTGCCCGAATGGCAGGGCGAGCCGATCGACGGCAAAGCGCTGATCGTGCAATGCGATTACAGTTTCGGCCTCGACGAAGCCATCCAGTTCGTGCGCTTTCTCGCGCAGCTCAAGGCGCTTGGTCCCGCACAACTGACGCTCGTCTGTCCGCCCGAGATCAAACCGCTGTTCGACGGCATACCGGACATCGACACGCTCAAGTCGACCGACGAGCACGTCGATCTGCAACGCGCCGACTATTGGTGCTATCTGACGAGTCTGCCGCTGCGGCTCGACGTGACGCTCGACCATCTCGCCGCGGCGCTGCCGTATCTGCGCGTGCCGTCCACGCAACTCAAGCGCTGGAAGAACCGCCTCGATCGCAGCTTGCCCGCGGATCGGCCGAAGCTCGGCATTGTCAGCGCGATCGATTCGCCCGCCGATCTGTATCGGCCGCTGCTGGACGTGCCTGGCGCGTCGTTCGTCTCGCTATGCAAGGCGCCGGATCAACGGGCGGCGTGGCGTGAGTTGCCCGCTGCTTTGCAGCCGCTTGACCTCACGGACGAGGTCCGCGATCTCGCCGATACCGCGGCCTTGATCCGCAATCTCGACCTCGTGATCACGGCCGACACGGCCATCGCGCATCTCGCCGGCGCACTGAATAAGCCGTTCTGGCTGCTGCTGAAGTTCGACGGCGATTGGCGCTGGTTGCACGATCGGTCCGATTCGCCGTGGTATCCGGCGGTCGCGCAAATTTTCCGGCAGCATCGGCAACACGCATGGGACACCGCGATCGACGAGGCGGCGGCCGCGTTGCCGGCATGGGTGGCGAATAACCGAACAGCGAACCAGTAACGGAGAGCACAGGCGATGAAAGACACCAACGAACCTGCCGCGCAAGCGGGCCATCAGCAGGCGATCAACACGCACAATCTCGACGCGCTTGCGGCGATGCGCGAACGTCGCTTCGACGATGCACGCCGCGCACTGCAACAGGCATTCGACCTGAACCCCCATAGCGCGCAAACGCTCTGCAATCGCGGCCTGCTGTTCGCGACCGAAGGCAACCTGCAGGACGCGGAAAGCGCGTATCGCTCGGCGATCGAACTCAATCCGACGATGGTGGAGGCGCATTTCAATCTGGCGGTGTTGCTGCATCACCAGGGACGGTTGCAGCCCGCGGAGGCCGCTTACCTGCAGGCGCAGCAACTGTTGCCCGAGAACGCCGAGATCAGCTTCCACCTGGCCACGTTGTATCGCGAGAGCGGGCATCGTGCGCAAGCCGAGGCGGCATACCGGTTTGCGGTTGAGCGGCAGCCGGATTTCGCGCGTGCGTGGAACGACCTCGGCGTGCTGCTGCTCGACGTCGGCGAGGCGGCGAATGCCGAAGCGCCGCTTCGTCAGGCCACCGCGCATGCACCGGGCTATGCCGATGCCTGGTACAACCTGGCACTCGTGATGCGTGAATTGGGGCGCGTCGCGGAAGCCGAGTCGATGCAGCGCGAGGCGATCCGTCTGCGTCCGGGGCGCGTGGAAGACCGCAACAATCTCGGCATTCTGTTGCTCGCGCAGGGTCGGCAGAACGAAGCCGAGGCCGAATTTCGCGAGGCTATCGCGATTGCGCCGCAGCGTGGCGAGGCGCATGCGAACCTCGGCAATCTGCTGCGCGAATCCGGCCGCTTTACCGAAGCGGAGGCGGCGTTGCGCGAAGCAGTGCGACTCGCGCCGACGCTGCCGGGACCAATCGACGGACTCGGTGTGCTGCTGCAGCAAAGCGGCCGTTTCGTCGAGGCCGAGCAGGCTTATCGTCAGGCGCTTGAATTGCAGCCAGGCCTCGCGTCGGTGCAGAAGCATCTGGAGGGGCTGCAGCGCGAGATGCGCGGCGAGCCGCTCGCGGATGACGACGCGGCTTCATCCACGGCAGGCTAACCTACCCACTCGAGGGCAATAACATGCTCAATTTTCGGTCGATGCGTCATTTCGTCGTGCTGGGCGGCGGCACAGCGGGGTGGTTCGCGGCTCTGGAGCTGCAGCGTCTGTTCGGCACGCAGGTCAGCATCACGGTGATCGAGTCGCCGCGTATCAACGTGATCGGTGTCGGCGAGGGCGGCATTCTGAATCTGCCCGGCGCATTGGCGCGCTACGGCATCCAGGAAGCGGAATTTATCGAGGCGACCGGCGCGGTACTGAAGCTGGGCTTCGAATATGTGGGCTGGAATACCGGTCGCGACGACGATGTCTTCTACCACCTGTTTCATGCAGCGCCGAATGCGGCCGACGGTAGCCTCGTCGACGGCGTGCCGGTCGATTGGGCGATGCTCGTCGCGAACGGCCTCGGCGTGCAGTACACCGAGAGCGCGCTACCGCTGATCCAGAATAATGCTTCGCAAACCGAAACATTGGGCGTGCGCTCAGCACTCGGCGCACGACTGCCGACCTCGATGCATTTCGATGCGCATCGTGTCGCCGCCTATCTGAAGCGCGTCGCGACCGGACGCGGCGTGCGTTTGCTCGAAGCGACCGTGCAGCAACTCGACGTCGCGGCCGAGAATGGGTATGTGACGGGCTTGCGAATCGAAGGCAACGAGCAGCCGGTGCCGGTCGATTTCCTGATCGATGCTTCGGGCTTCGCGCGCATGACGCTCGACCGTCAGTTCCATGTGCCGATGCGCACGTTCAGCGAGCACCTGCTGCACGATCGTGCGATTCCATTCTATCTACCGCATCCGCGCCCGCAGCCGCATCTGGTCACGCGCGCGGTGGCGATGAACGCCGGCTGGCTATGGCAGATCCCGGTGCAGGAGCGCGTCGGTTGCGGCTACGTTTATTCGAGCGCGCATCTGAGCGACGACGAAGCGTTGCAGGAAATCGAAGCGCGGGTCGGCAAGATCGAGGCGGTGCGCACGATCCGCTTCCAGGCCGGCCATTTCGACGATGTGTGGATCGGCAACGTGATGGCGGTCGGACTCGCATCGGGATTCATCGAACCGCTCGAAGCCACCTCGATCGGACAGATGCTCGGACAGGTGCAGACGTTCGGCGAACTGGTTGCGGGGAGCGCCTACATCGTGCCGCAGACCAGTATCACGACGTTCAACGAGCGCAACCGTATCGACTGGATGGGCATTCGCGATTTCGTTCGCATGCACTACGACGTGCGCCGTCGCGACACGGCCTTCTGGCGCGACGTGACCGCGCTGACGCTGCCCGAGACCTACGCGACGCTCAAGGCGTGCTGGCAGCATCGCCTGCCGCGTACCGCCGATCTGCAGCCGTATCGGCAAGGCAACTTCATGCACTTCGAAGCGACGAGCTGGATTTCGGTCGGGCAGGGCACCGGTGTGATTCCGCCGCAAGCCGCCGCTGCCGATCTCGCGCGTTTGCCGCGCGAATCGGTGCTGAAGTCGCATCAGTTCATGATGAGCGTGAAGACCCGCTTTGCGCTCGCCTAGCAGGTATTGATTCCCGCCGCATCCACCACCTCTGTTTGTCTTTAGCGGCGACTCGGGCCTGACTGAGTCGCCGCATCATTTCGTGGCGTTCGCCTATCGCGAGCCGCGCCTCCTTGCCTTTCTCGCAGCCGTGCGTGAGAGAGCGCCAACACGCTAATTCCCGCATGCCGTTTTAATGGCGTGAACGCTTCTGGCGAACCTTTTTAGCCCGTAGCAGACGAAATATTCGCAATGAATAGTAATAATTCAAATTAAAACTTTATCAATAAAAAAATGCGTTTTGGTGTTTTAGAGATATGCGTCAGGGTATAGTTAATTAAGTTTTAAATGACTCGGACGGCAATGCCAAATGAGTAAAGAGTTATCCGTATGAATCGAATTGCCTTTATGTTTCCTGGGCAGGGCGCGTTTTATCCCGACGCTTTGCTTGCATCAAGATCCACCTATCATTGCATCGATCCAATCTTGAAAACAATCGAGACGGTAGCGCAACGCCGTCTTGGTCATTCTTTTTTCGATGTAATCTGGGGTGGAGAAGATGCAGCCGAAGATAATTTTCGAAATAAATCAGATATTCTGCAACTGGTTATTTATGCGGTCTCGGTTGCGAATTTCGAAATTCTTCGGCAGGAAGGTATCGAGCCGGATGTACTGGTAGGACATAGCTTCGGTGAAATCGCCGCGCTGGTGTGCGCGGGGGTTTATTCGGTCGAGCAGGGTGCGCAGATCGTCTGCGACCGGATCGAATCGCTGGCCGCCGCAGCGCCGCGCAGCGGCTGCATGGCGGCGGTCTCGGCGGGCCCTCAGGCCGTGCACGCGGCGCTCGAAGCGTTTTATGCGGGTCGTGGTGAGCACGCGGATGCGCGTATTCAGATCGCGGTCGAAAACCATCGCTCGCAAACCGTGGTGTCCGGGCCCGAAGGCGAAATGGCGGCATTCGTTGCCCATTGTGCCGGTCAGGGCATGACCGCCCGGCAATTGAAAGCGCCCTACGCATTTCATCACAGCAGCCTCGTGAAGGCGGGCGAGGTTTTTTCACGCCGGTTGAAATCGTATCCGACAAAGGCACCGCAATATGCGATCTATTCTCCGATCCTGAATCGCTATTACGATTCATCGGATGAATTCGGAAATTGCCTTGGGCAGCACTTAACCTTGCCGGTTAAATTTTTTGATGGAATAGGTTTTCTTAAATCAGATAATTTCGATGTTTATGTCGAATGTGGCGCGCTCGACGCACTTGGCAAAATAGTTATTCGAATTGCCGGTCCGGGAGTAGTTAAAACTTTTTCGGGCGCCATAAGGGCCGGCGCTGAGCTCGAAAATATCAGGAAAGTTGTGCTTTATTTCAGGGAGATGAATATCGTGAACGCGAATGCTCAAACCAATCTCAATCAGCCGGATTTCGACACGTTCTGGCGTGCCAGCGGGGCCGCGATAACGGCCGGCATCAAAGCCGAATTCGAGAAGTTCTACCAGTTGAACGGCTCGCAAAACGTCGCGGCGGCGCCGGCGGTGCGAATGACCGCAAGCGTGCCGGCACAGTCGGTGGCCGCTGCTGTTCCGCCGCCGCTCGCGGCTGTGCCCGTCGCGGCACCCAGCGCCCCGGCCGTGCCGCCGCCGGCGGCCCGCCGCGCCGCGATTTCGCGCGACCAGCTGTTCCATGAACTCGTAGCGATCTACGCGGAAGCGATGGAATACCCGCCCGAGGTCTTCACCGAAGCAGTCGAGCTCGAGGCGGAACTCGGTATCGACTCGGTCAAGCAGACGGAAATCATCCAGCGCATCAGCAAGCTGTACGGGCTGCCGCCGTTGCCCGCGGGTTTCCGCTTCGGCGATTTCAAGGCGATGGGGCAGATCGTCGATTTCGTACATACGCAGATGGGTGCGTCGGCGGTTGCCGGCAACTAGGGAGTGAATTTCCCGGCGTGAGGCCGCCGCGAGGCGGCCCACGCCATGCATCGTTTTTTTGTGGTCGATCTGGATAGGCGTGTAATGTCAAGCTCCAATCTGAAGGGTAAGCTGGTTCTGGTGACGGGTGGCGCGAAGAACGTCGGTAAGACGATCTGCCGGCGTTTTGCCGAGCAGGGTGCTCATGTCATCGTGAATTTTTTCCATTCTCTCGATGCGTCGAGAGAGACAGTGGCGGAGTTGCGGGCGCTCGGCGCCACCGTCGACGTCATCCGGGCGTCGGTGGCCCAGCAGTCTCAGGTCGACCGGATGTTCGACGAGATCGAGGCCAAGTACGGCCGTCTCGACATTCTGGTCAACAACGCGGCGTCGGGCGCATTGCTCGGCGTCGGCGACATCGCGTCCGAGCATTTCGATCGCGCGCTCGACACCAACCTGAAAGGGGCGTTCTGGTGCTCGCGTCGCGCGGCCGCGCTGATGGCGCGCACGGGTGGCGGCTCGATCGTCAACGTGTCGTCGGTCGGCTCCACGCTGGTGCCGGCCAACTATCTCGTGGTCGGTACCGCGAAGGCCGCGCTCGAATCGATGACGCGTTATCTCGCGGTCGAATACGCGGCGGACAACATCCGCGTGAACAGCGCCTCGTCCACCCTGATCGACGGCGACGTCGCGCAGCAGTTTCCCGATCCCGACAACACGCGCCGCTCCAGCATCGCCGCGACGCCGCTCAAACGCCTCGCGACCGCCGAGGATCTCGCCGACGTGGTGCTGTTCCTCGCTTCCGACGCGTCGCGCTGGGTGACGGGTCAGGTGGTCACGGCCGACGGCGGCCTGTCGCTGTGCAGCGAAGGCCTGTCGCCGCGTGCGGAGTGGGCGTCGCAAGGCGCGCAGGGTGCCACGCCCGCGGCCGGCGCGCAGCCGCTGCCGACCCACGCCAATCCCGCCACGCAGAAGATTCTGAACAGCAACGGCCACAACCTGCTCGATGCGATCGACGCAAGCGACGACGCCATCGCTGTGGTCGGTATGGGCCTTGCCCTTCCGGGCGCCAACAGCCCGCAGGAATTCTGGCGCGCGCTGCTCGAAGGGCCGGAGCTGTTCGGCAACGTGCCGGCCGACCGCTGGGACTACCGCTCGTTCTATTCGGCGGATACGTCGGCCGAAGACAAGGGCTATCAGTCGCGCTCGGTGTTCATCGGCGATTTCCAGCCGACGCCCGCTCTGAAATCCGAACTGGCCGGGCAGGAAGGCGATCATCACGAACTCACCACGCTGTGGCTGCGCCACTCGCTGCTGCAGGCGCTCGACGGCGTGCGCATCCGTCAGGACGACCGCACGTCGTTTCTCGTCGGCTACACCGCCGACGGCAGCCAGCATCTCGAGGAAGGCATGGTGCTGGCAGCCGCACGCACGCGTCTGCATAGCGCACTCGACGAAGCCGGCGTCTCGCCCGAGGAGCGCGACGCGTGCATCGCGCACGTCGGCGACGTACTGAATGCACGCTATCGACGCGGCGCGGCCGGGCTCGCGGAATTCTTCCCGCATCGTGTCGGCCTCGACGCGATGAAGGGCATCCTGCCCGACGACGCCGAATACATGATGGTCGACACCGCGTGCTCGTCGTCGCTGTACTCGGTCGACCTCGGCATCAAGGGGCTGCTGCTCGGCCAGCACGATGTCGTTGCCTGCGGTGGCGCGTTCGCGCTCGCGCCGCGTTGCTCGGTGCTGTTCTCGAAGCTGCACGGTCTGTCGCGCAGCGGCGAAGTGCGCCCGCTCGACGAGAAGTGCGATGGCGTGCTGTTCGCCGACGGCGCAGGCGTCGTGATCCTCAAGCGCCTGAAGCGCGCGATTGCCGATGGCGACCGTGTGCTCGGCGTCCTGAAGGCGTTCGGCTCGTCGTCCGACGGCAAGGGCAAGGCGATCTACGCGCCGAATCCGGATGGCCAGGGCATCGCAATTCGCCGCGCGTACCAGCAGTCCGACGTGACGAGCGAGCAGATCGACTGGGTCGTCGCTCATGCCACCGGCACGCCGGCGGGCGACCTCGCCGAGTTCCAGAGCCTGCGCGATTCGCTCGGCCAGAACCGCACCGTGCAGGTGACATCGAACAAGTCGCTGGTGGGCCACACGGGTTGGGCCGCGGGCGTGGTGTCGCTGATTCAGGTTCTGCTCGGCCTGCAGTACGACTGCATTCCGCCGCAGCACCGCTATTCCGAAGCGCCGCGCGAGTTCGACCTCGCCACGACCGGCCTGACCATTCCCACCAGCGCGGTCGCATGGCCGCGCGAAGCCGACCGCGCGCGTGCCGCGGCGGTGTCCGGCTTCGGCTTCGGCGGCACCAACGGCCACCTCGTGATCAGCGAGTACCGGCCCGATCTGCCCGCTGTGCCGTCGCCGCGACAGCACGACAAGGCGCCGCTCGCGATCGTCGGCTGGTCGGCGAAATTCCCGGGTCTTGCCAATGACGGCGCGGTGTCGTCGTGGCTGCGCGGCGAAGGTGCCGCTCCGCACGCGAGCTTCGGCCTCAGTTATCCGCTGCCGAGCTTCGACCGCGTCCGCATGCCGCCGGCGGTGCTGCGCGCGCTCGACCGCTGCCAGCTGATGTCGCTCGATGCCGCGCACGACCTGCGCGAGAAGCTGCTGCCGTTCTGGAGCGCGACCAGCGACACGATCGGCATCGTGATGGGCCATATGGGCCCGACGCGCAACTCGGCGCTGTACGCGAGCCGTTGCTATCTCGACGACATCGACACGGCGCTGCGCGGCGTGCCCGAGACCGCCAAATTCCGCGCAATGGATGCGGCGCTCGCCGGCTTGCGCACGAAGACGCGCAGCCTCGTGCCGCCGACCACAGAGAATTCGTTCCCGGGCATGATGTCGAACGTGATTCCGGCGCGCATCGCGAACTATCACGATCTGCACGGGATGAACATGACCGTCGATGCCGGCCATGCATCGACGCTCGCCGCCTTCGAAGTGGCCGCGCGTTTCCTGCATAGCGGCGAACTCGACATGGTGATCGTCGGCGGCATCAACGGCAACGTGGCGGACGAAGTGCAGCCCGCATTCGACACCGCACTCGCCGAAGGCGTCGTGCTGTTCGCGGTGACGACGCAGGCGCAGGCCGAAGCGGCGGACTTGCCGGTGCTCGCGTGGGTCGAGACCGAACGCGCAAGCGACAGCACGGGCACAACCACGCCGGCGCCGCGCGATAGCGAAGGACGTGCGGTCACGTATGCGGGCGCCGATGCGGCCGTCTCGGTACTGAGCGCACTGGTGCGCGAAGATGCCGCGGCCACCGTGGCGACCCACAACCCGGGCGACCGTGCGCGCTTCTCGCTGCGTCTGACGCGTGGCGACCTGCCGCCGGGCGCGGGACCGGATTCGACGCGTCGCAAGACGACGGTGCAATCGCTCCCGTCTTCGGGCGCGCCGTCCGCGCCGATCGCACCGTCTCAGCAGCGCGCAAGCGTGAGCGTCGCCGCGGCGGTAGCCCCGGCGGCTGCGGCTGCCGGGGCTACCGCAGCCGCTGCGCCGACCCTCTTGCCGCCGGCGCTCTATCGAACCGACGTGGCCGCCGATGGCGACCCCCTCGGCGTCAAACGCTATCGCATCGATCTGCAGGAGGTGCCGTGGCAGTGGGGTGCCGAGCCGGTCGAATTTTTGCCGGCGAAATGCGTGGTCGTCACCGACGCGCCGCAATTGCTCGCCGAACTCGACACGTTGCCGTCCGATCTGATCGTGCTGTCGACGCAGCCGCTCGCGCAAGCGCGCGCGGGTTGGCATCACGTGCAATTGCCCGATGAAGAAACGCTCGCCGGCCTGCTGCATGCCGACGTGCAGCATGTGCGCGTGCTGAGTTCGCTGCACGCGAGCAAGCTGTTGCCGCGTCAGGTGCCGCCGCCCGTGCCGGAATTGCTGGCGCTGCACGACCTCGCATTCCTCGCGTTGAAACGCTGTCACGATGGCGTGTCGCAGCACGGCTCGTTTATCGCGCTGCTGCTCGACGCGGTCGCGGGCACGGTGCTGCATCCCGAAGCCGGGCTGTTCTCCGGTCTGACGAAGGCGCTCGGGATCGAACTGCACGACACGCATTCGCTCGCGGTCTTCACCAGCAGCACCACGGTTCGCGTGGCGATCGCGCAGGCCGAGCACGAAAGCGGCGCGCTGCATCTGCTGCCGGTGGTGGTGCTGAGCGGCTCGCGCCGTCTGACGATCCGCGTGACCGAGGCCGCCGGCGAACTGCCGGACGACCGGCTCGCGCGGCTCGGCCCCGACTCGGTCGTGGTCGCGTTCGGCGGTGCGCGCGGCATTACCGCCGAGCTGATGAAAGAGGTCGCGGCTCATTACCGCCCGACGCTCTACCTGATCGGCAGCAGCCGTCTCGACGACTATCCGCCGGAGACCTTCGCCGGTAGCGACGAAGACTTCATCAAGCGGCGTCCGCAGTACATCCGCGAACAGAAGGAGCAGCATCCGTCGATGCCGCTGCCGCAGATCATCAAGTCGTTCGAGCGTCAGGTCGAGGTGCGCGCCGCGCATCGCAACATCGAAACGATGAAGGCGCATTGCGGCGCGGACCGCGTGCACTATCTGCGCGCTGACGTGTTCGATCGCGCCAGCGTGCAGGCCGCCGTGCAGCAGATCACCGCGCGCGAACGCCAGATCGATCTGGTCGTCAATGCGGCGGGCCTGAATCGCTCGGCGTCGATCCCGGTCAAGGCCTTCGAAGACTTCGTCGCGGTGCGCGACATCAAGGTACGCGGCTACTGGAACCTGCGCGAGGCGTTCGTCGCGAATCCGCCGCGCGCATGGTGCAACTTCGGCTCGTTCATCGGCCTCACGGGTCAATCCGGCGAAACCGACTACGCATCCGGCAACGACTTCCTGAACACGCGCGCCGCTTATCATCGCGCGGCGCTCGGCTACGACGAATTCACGATCGGCTGGACCTTGTGGCGTTCGGTCGGGCTCGGTTCGAATCCGGTCACGCGCGCGTTCCTCGAAAAGAGCGGGCTCTTCACCAGCATGCGCACCGAAGAGGGCGTGCATCACTTCCTGCGCGAACTCGATCTGGTCGATCGGGCCTCGGCATCCGTGCATCTCGGCGTGCCCGAACGGCGCGCGATCGAAGCGCATCTGCCGACTTTCTTCAAGGCGCCCGAAGTCAAGGCACCTGAAGCGAGCCCGGCGCGCGTCGTCGCCCGAGTTTCCACCGGCATCGTTGGTGGCGGCATCGGCGACTTCTATCTCGGCCGCGAACTGCAGCACACCGCCGAGAGCATCACGTTCGAGCGCGTGTTCGATCTGCAGACGGACGCGTATCTGCAGCATCACGTGGTCAACGGTTTCGCGACGCTGCCCGGCACCTTTGTGCCTGAGCTGGCCGCCGAGGCTGCGCTGAAACTGCTGCCGGGCCTCAAGGTGGTCGGCTTCCAGGACGCGGTGTTCCACCACTTCCTGCGTGTCTACGACGCGAAGCGCCCCGGCGTGAAGCGCATCCACGCGCAGATGATCAAGCGCGACGGCGAGCTGACCACGCTGCAGGTACGTGTGACCGGCGACGTGCAGGCGCCGAGCGGCCAGGTGCTGGTGCGCGACAAGCTGCACTTCGAGATCAAGGTACTGCTCGCGCCGGCCTATGAGCCTGCGCCGGCCTGGGCACGCTGGCCCGAAGCTGGCCACATGTCGATCGCCGATCCGTATCACTTCGCGGCCGCGCCGGTGTACCTGAGCGGGATGTTCGTGTCGACCACCGACACCGGTTCGTCGCCTCCGGGCAAACGCGCGCGTTATCAGCTCGGCGTGGGCGTCGACGATCCGGTGTTCTCGCGCTTCGTCGTGCCGAGCATCATGCTCGACGGCCTCGCGCGCGTCGCGGTGCTGAACTACGTCGCCGACGACTACATCCCGCTCGCCGCGCCGATGACGATCCGCCGTATCGACATCTACGAAGACGGCAACGATTGCCAGCTGTCGAGCCGCTACGACCGCATCGATCTGTATGCGACGCCGCGCGAGTTTTCGCTCGAAGGTGTCGGCACGCGCAACCGCTTCGTCGCGGTGCGCCCGGACGGCCACATGCTGATGCAGATGAAGGACGTGACCGGTGTGGTGATCGGCTACGTGCATCGCGATAGCGGCGCGTATGTGTCGAAGGACGAGGTCGATGCGCTGGTCGCCGCGCGCGGCATGTCGAATCGGGTGAGCGCATGAAGACCCGCCGCCTCGCTCCCGGCCCCCGTGGCAACTTCGTCACGGGCAATCTCGCCGCGTACAAGAATGACCCGGTCACGATGCTGATGGATCTGTATCGGCAGTACGGGAACATCGCGCGTAACCGGCTCGGCCCGTTCCTCACGCATGGGCTCGCGCATCCCGAGCACATCCAGTACGTGCTGCAGGAGAACCATCGCAACTACTCGCGCGGCCGCTTCTACGACGCGTTCAAGGTGTTCTTCGGCGAGGGTTTGCTGACCACCGACGGCGAGTTCTGGCGGCGTCATCGTCGCGTGGTGCAGCCGCTCTTTCACAAGAAGCAGGTGAACGAACACGCGGAGGCGGTCGGCGCCGCGGCGTTCAAGCTCGTGCAGCGCTGGGGCGAGTTGCCGGACGGCCAGCCGGTCGAGGTG
Organism: Paraburkholderia antibiotica; assembly: GCF_012927125.1. Lineage (GTDB taxonomy): Bacteria > Pseudomonadota > Gammaproteobacteria > Burkholderiales > Burkholderiaceae > Paraburkholderia > Paraburkholderia antibiotica. The sequence continues at coordinate 27,831 of NZ_JABBFZ010000019.1, read as the reverse complement.
GTCGAGGAAATGATGCACCTGAGCCTGAGCATGCTCGGGCTGATGGTGTTCAACACCGATATCTCGCGCTTCGCGCGCCAGGTCGGGCCGTCGGTGCGCTTCGGCATCACGGCGATGATGCCGCAAGCCAATCTCAACGACGTGATTCCCCGTTGGGTGCCGACGCGCTTCAATCGCCGCATCGCCGAGGCGCGCCGCAACATCGATTCGATCATCGCGCAGATCATCGAGGATCACCGCACCGGTCAGTGCGACGAGAGCGATCTGATTTCGCTGCTGCTGAACGCACGCGATCCGGAGACCGGCCAGCCGATGTCGCAGCAGGAGGTTCACGACGAAGTGATGACCGTGTTCCTCGCCGGTCACGAAACGACTGGCAGCGGGATCGCGTGGGCACTCTATGCGCTGGCACAGAACCCCGGCGTGATGCGCCAGTTGCGCGAGGAACTCGATGCGCGGCTCGGCGGACGCGCGCCGACGCTCGAAGATCTCGACGCACTGCCGTATCTGAACCAGGTGGTCGACGAAGTGCTGCGCGTGTATCCGCCGATCTGGGGCTTCACGCGCGATCTGATCGAAGACGACGAGATCGGCGGCTTTTATGTTCCGAAGGGCTCGTCGGTGTTCATGTCGCCGTACGTCACGCATCGGCATCCGGAGTTCTGGCGCAATCCCGAAGCGTTCGATCCGGAGAACTTCGCGAGCCACGCGCCCACTCCGCATCGCTTCGGCTATTTCCCGTTCGGCGGCGGCATGCGCAAATGCATCGGCTTTCAGACCGCGTTGCTGCAGATGCGCGTGCTGATGGCGGTGGTGGCGCAGCACGTCGATCTGAGCGTGGTGCCTGGGCATCCTATCGAACGTGGCGCGGCGATTTCGCTGCGACCGATGCATGGGATCCTGATGGTCGTCAAACCTCGCCGAATCGAGAAGCGGCCGGGGGCGAGCGGGGCGGATGCGTCGGGGTCGACGGGTGACGTTGCGGGTGTTGCGGCGGCAGCCGCTTCCGCATCTGCGTCCGCGGCGGCTTCTGCTTCGGGCGCTGCACGTGCGCAAACCACGCCTGTCGGTGCGACGCCTGAAGGCAAGGTGGCCAGCGGCTGCCCGTTCTCGGCGTCGGGCGCGGCGCCGCAGTCTGCTGTCGCGTCGCAGGCCACTGCCGCGCAGCAACCGGTCGTCGCACCGCAAGCCGCTGTTGCACAGCAACCGGTCGCAGCACCGCAACCCGCTGCCGCACCACAACCGGCCCCAGCACCGAATCCTGCGCCTGCCTCCGCCATTGCTGCGGCCGTTGCCGCTCAAACGCTGTCGGCATCGCCGAGCCTCAATCCTGCGCCGACGTCGGCTCAACCGTCTTCCAGTTCGTCCACGGGCGCCGTCCCCGATACGGTCCCGAACTCCCGCTTCACCTGGTTCGCGTCGGAAATCGAAGCGTTGCCCGAAGCGCCCGCAGCCGAGCTCGGCGGCAAGCGCGTCGTGATCGTCAACGGTCGCGCCGGTACCGCCGAGCGCGTCGCGGTCGCGCTGGCGCGTGCCAGCGCACGGGTATCGGTATTCGCGCCCGGCGATGCGGATCCGGTCGAGGCGGCACGCGCGCTGGTGCGCGATGCCGGTCCGTTCGACGGCATCGTCGATCTGAGTGTCGAACAGGCGTTCTCGCTCGATGCCGCCGCCGCATGGGAAGCGCCGATGCGCAACAGCGTCGCGATGCTGCAGGCGTGCTATCCGGACTGGGAAGTCGAGGAGAACGCATCGCGTCTCTTCTACCTCGCGGTCACGTGGATGGACGGCCTGATGGGCTTCGGCGAAAAAGCGGCCGGACCGTTGGTTCAACCGCTCGGCGGCCTGTGGGCCGGCCTCGCCAAAACGTTGCCGCAGGAAGTGCCCAACTGCAACGTCTGCATACTCGACGTCGCTCCCGACGACGCGGCACAGATCGATCGGCTGATCGCGCGCGAGCTGTATCGCTGGGGACCGTTCGAAATCGGTTATCGCGCGGGTCGTCGCTACACGCTGCGCGCGCGGCGTGACGAATTGCCGGCGCCGCAGCCCGGTGCCGAGGCCGATCTGAAGCCCGGCGACACGGTGCTGTTTTCCGGCGGCGCGCGCGGCATCGGTCTGCTGTGCGCGACCGCGATCGCCGAGCGCTACGGCAGCACGGTGATCGTGACCGGCCGCGATGCATTGCCGAGCGGCACCGAACCGTGGATGACGCTCGACGACGCCGGCTTTCGCCGTTACGGCGAGGAGCAACTGCGTCTCGCGAACCGCGAACGCACGCCGAAGATGATTCGCGATCAACTGGCGCGGCTGCGTCGCCGTCGCGAACTGAAGACCGCGCTCGATGCGCTGGCCGCGCGCGGCTTGCCGGTGCACTACCGCGTCTGCGACGTGACCGACGCGGCCGCCGTGCGCAAGCTGTGCGGCGAATGGCGCGACACGCTGCGCATCGTGATCCATAACGCGGGCGTCGATCGTCCGGTGCGGCTGCCGCAAAAGAGCGCCGACGCGTTCATCGATACCGTGCGCACCAAGGTCGCCGGCTTCGCGAACCTGTGCTCGGCCGTCGCCGGTTATCCGCGTCTCGTGCAGTTCTGCAACGTCGGTTCGCTGACCGGCCGCTGGGGTGGCATGACCGGCGAAACCGACTACGCGGCGGCCAACGACGCGCTCGCGCGGCTCGGCCTGTGGGCTCACCGTCATGCGCTGCCGTGCAGCGTGAAAACTTTGGTGTGGCCAACCTGGGAAGAGGTTGGGATGATCACCAATTTCGCGGTCACCAAGCGCTACATCTCGCCGCTGGCCGTCGACGAAGGCGTGCGCCACTGGCTGCGCGAACTCGCGAGCCGCGACAGCGGCGAGGTGATGTTCATGGGCGCGGTCGGCCCGGCGTTGACGCCGGTGCAGATCAAGGGCTTCGCGCCGATCGTCGAATTGCCGAACATCGCCGAGCTGCTCACGCGCCGCCATCATGCGGGCGATCCGCTGCGCTTCCGGCCGTTCGGCTGCTTCGAGACACGCTACCGGATCGATCCGGGCGCCGCGCCGGTCGCGCTCGCGTTTCGCGTCGAAGGCCGTCATGCGCTGCCGGCCGCGCTGCTGATCGAGCACGCGTGTTCGGTCAGCACGTGGGTGACGCCGCCGACGCTCGAACCGCAGTATCTGGAGACGCTGACGAACGTCGTGATCCGTCTGCAGCCGTTGCCGGTCGACAGCGATCCAAGCCGTGGCGCCGGTGCCGAAATCGTTCTGCAAACCGAAGCAAATGGCTATCTGCGCGACGAGCGCTGGCATGTGGATGTGCGTTGCGTGCACGTTGAAACGCGCGCCGAACTGCTGCGGGCGACGCTCGTCTATCGGGCCGGCACGGCGCCGACGGCGGCGCGCATCGTGTGGCCGGCGAATGCGTCGCTGAGTCCGGCTCCGGCGCTTGCCGCGTCGGCGCTGACGTGGAACGCGCATGTGCTGCCCGGGGCCGACTGGCAGACCGCGTTCGATCCGGCCGGCGAGATCGTCGGGATGGGTCGTGTGGCCTGCGCCGATGCGTCCGATCTGTGGGCGGTGCCGTTTCCCCCCGAGCTGCTGCTGCCGGTCAATCACGTCGAAAACATCCTGCGTGCGCTGGCGGCGGGGCAAGCGCGCGACAACCCGGCGACACCGTCCGCGTGGCGTGTCGAGCGCATCGCGCTCGGCGGTCTGCCCGCCGCGAGCGCGGCTGCGATCGTGCAGTACCGCGATGGCCATGTCGACGTCGTCGATGCGCACGGCCAGGTGTTGCTCGAGCTGCGCGGCATGACGCTGCCAACGGTGCAGCCGGCCGATCGGGTCGAGCAGGCCGGGCAGGTCGCCGCACAGGCCGCCTAACCCTCGTACATTCAGCAAGAAAGGACAGGATTCGTTATGACGAAGCGGGATTTCAGTTCGCGCTATTGCATCATCGGCGCCGGCGCGGCCGGTATCACGGCCGCCAAGAATCTGCACGAGCAGGGCCTCGCATTCGACGTGATCGAGCGCGAAGACGACGTGGGCGGCACCTGGTACTACGGTCGCGACAACAGCGCGATCTACCGGTCGGTCCACATGATCAGCTCGAAGAAGTTTTCCGAGTACACGGACTTCCCGATGCCGGACGACTATCCGATCTACTCGCGCGCCGATCAGGCGCTCGCCTATCTGCGCAGCTACGCGCGCCGCTTCGGTCTGTACGAGCACATCGAATTCGGCCGCAGCGTGATCGATATGGAGCCGGTGGCGGGCACCGCGCTGTGGGACGTGACGCTCGATCACGGCGAAGTACGCCGCTATAAGGGCGTGCTGGTCTGCAACGGTCACCTGTGCAAGCCGCAGATGCCGGCCTATCCGGGCCGTTTCGGCGGTTTGCAACTGCACTCGGCCCAATACAAGACGCCGGACGTGTTGAAGGGCAAGCGCGTGCTGGTGGTCGGTGCGGGCAACTCGGGCTGCGACATCGCGGTGGAAGCGGTGCATCACGCGCAGGCGGTGTTTCACAGCACGCGACGCGGCTACTACTACTGGCCGAAATTCGTGTTCGGCATTCCGGTCGACCGCTGGGCCGAGTGGCCGCTCAAAATGCGTCTGCCGATGTGGATGCGCCGTCTTGCCGGCGAGAAGCTGTTGCGTTTCGCGACGGCGGGGCAGCCGGAAGACTACGGTCTGCCGAAGCCCGATCACCGCCTGCTCGAGTCGCACTTCATCGTCAACTCGACGCTGTTCTATCACCTCGGCCACGGCGACCTGACGTCCAAGCCGGACGTGCACGAATTGTGCGGCGACAGCGTGCGCTTTAGCGACGGCAGCGAAGAACGCGTGGACGTGATCATCTATGCGACCGGTTTCGAGCTGAGCTTCCCGTTCATCGATCAGGCGTATCTCAGTTGGAACAAGAACCATCCGCAGCTGTATCTGAACATGTTCGATGCGCAGCATCCGAACCTGTTCTTTATCGGCCTGTTCCAGACCTCGACCGGCAACTGGCCGGTGATGGACTATCAGTCGCAACTGCTCGCGCGCTATCTGCGTGCGCGCGACGCCGCGCCGCGCAAGGCGAAGCGCATCGACAAGCTGATCAGCACCGACCATTCCGACTGGAAAGGCGGCATCCATTTCACGAACACGCAACGTCACGCGATCGAGGTCGAGCACTTCGAGTATCGCGCGCAGCTCAAGCGCCTGATCCGCAAGCTGCCGGCGTCGGCCGTCGGCGCCTCGGCGCTGCCGTCCGCGCCGAGACGCGAGGAGGCCACCCACGCATGACCGTCTCGTCTGTTTCGAACGCGGTGTCGATCGAACGTGTGCAGAAGAGCTATCTGCTCGACAGCGTGCGCGTGACCGGCCTCGCCGACGTGTCCGTGAGGATCGCGCCGAACCGCTTCACCGTGCTGAGCGGCGCGTCGGGCAGCGGCAAGACCACGCTGCTGAACATGATCGGTTGCATCGACCGGCCCGATAGCGGGCGCGTCGTGGTGGCCGGTCAGGACACCGCGCTGCTGTCCGACGACGCGCTGTCGGACTTCCGCGCGCGGCATATCGGCCATATTTTTCAGACCTTCAATCTGCTGCCGGTGCTGTCGGCGTACGAGAACGTTGAATATCCGTTGCTGATGGCGCGGCGGCCCGCGCGGCAGCGTCAGGCGCGCGTGATGGAGTTGCTCGACGCGGTCGGCCTCGCCGACAAGGCGCGGCATCGGCCGGGGCAACTGTCGGGCGGGCAGCGCCAGCGTGTCGCGATTGCGCGCGCGCTCGCGCGCGAGCCGGCACTGGTGCTCGCCGATGAACCGACCGCGAATCTCGACAGCCGCACCGGCGAAGCGATCATCGCGCTGATGCGGCGCATGCAGCAGGAGCGACGCGTGTCGTTCGTGATTTCGTCGCACGATCCGCAGGTGCTGAGCGCGGCCGACGAAGTGATCCAGATCCGCGACGGTGCGGTGATTGGCCAGCGCAGCATGGTGGCGGAGGGCACGGCATGAAACACACGTTCCTGCTCGCGTTGCGCAACCTGCAACGCAACCGCCGACGCTCGCTGACGACACTGCTCGCGATGATCGTCGGCGTGTGCTCGATCCTGCTGTTCGGCGGCTTCAGCACCGACATCACGCTCGGTTTGCAAACCGACTTCGTGCGGCGCAGTGGCCATCTGCAGATCCAGCGCCAGGACTACTTCCTGTACGGCAGCGGCAACCCGGTCGCGTACGGCATTCGCGATCCGCAGAAGCTGCTCGACACGCTGCGCGCCGATCCGGTGCTCAAGCCGATGCTGGTGGTGGTCACGCCGACACTGCAATTCGGCGGCGTCGCGGGCAACTTCGCGGCGGGCGTGTCGCGCACCGTGCTCGCGCAAGGGATGGTCGCCGCCGACCAGGGCCGCATGCAACTGTGGAACGAGTACGCGTTTCCGCTGAAGCCGCACCCGTTCGCACTCGAAGGCACCTCCGACGATGCCGCGGTGGTCGGTCGTGGCGTCGCGCGGGTGCTGCAGCTGTGCATGGCGCTGCACGTGCCGGATTGCGCGGAGCACGAGCCGGGCCATGGACAGGCGCATGAGCCGTCGGCCGCGGCGGCGGACGGCGCGAGCGACGCAGCGTCCGCCACCGCGCCGGCCGACGTGCTCGCGCTCGCCGCGCTCGAAGCGCCGCCTGCCGAGGCCAAGAGTCCGGCGACGCATATCGAAGTGCTGGCCACCAACGCGTACGGCGCGCCGAACGTCGGCAGCTTCACGGTCGTCAAGGCCGAACAGCAAGGGGTCAAGGAACTCGACGACGTGTATCTCGCGATGCATCTGCCGCGCGCGCAGCGGCTCGTGTATGGCGGCGACACGCCGCGCGTGACCGCGATCCAGGTGCAGTTGCGCCACACCGCGCAACTGCCGGCCGCGCGCGAGCGCATCCGCCAACTGCTCGCGCAGCACTTCGCCGATCAGTCGCTCGACGTGCTCGACTTCGCGACGCTCAACCCGTTCTACGACCAGACCAACCGGATGTTCTCGGTGATCTTCGGCTTCGTGTTCACGCTGATCGGCGCGATCGTGCTGTTCGTGGTCAGTAACACGATGAGCACGGCGATCGTCGAACGGACCGTCGAAATCGGCACGTTGCGCGCGATGGGCGAGCGGCGCGGCGGCATTCAGGCGCTGTTCGTCAGCGAAGGCTTGCTGCTCGGTTTCGCGGGCGCGGCAGTCGGCGTCGTCGCGGCGTTGCTGATCGCCACCGGCATCAACCATAGCGGCATCTCGTGGACGCCGCCCGCGCGGATCGACTCGATCGCGCTGACGGTGCGTGTGTGGGGCCAGTGGCGGTTGATGGCGCTGACCTTCGTCGGGCTTGCGCTGGTGGCGGGTCTGTCGGCGTGGTGGCCGGCGCGCAATGCCGCGCGGCTGTCGATCGTCGATGCGCTGCGGCACGTCTGAACCCCATGTCTGAAGTGGGTGGTTTTTTGTTTCGTCATTGCTGGAATTTCTGGAGTTTGCCTGTGCGTCGTCTGTTTGCTTCTTCGTCCGTCTCTTCGTTCGTTCGCGTATCTGGACGCTTGCCCGCCCGCTTGTCTGCCCGTCTGCTGGTGGCCGCTTCGTTCGCGGTTCAGCTCGCCGTGCCCGTCGCGCTTCAGTTCGCCGCGCCGGCCGCGCATGCGCAAAGCGCGCCCGATCCGCAGAAGCTGCTGCGCGAAAGCGATGCGATCCGCACGCCGACCGGCTCGTTCGTGCTGAACGCGGCGCTGACCGAGTATCGCGGCGGCAAGCAGGTCGACGGCAACGCGCTGACGATCTACTCGAAGCCCGATGCGCCGGGCGGCGCGTTTCGCACGCTGGTGCGCTTCATCCAGCCGGCGCGCGACGCGGGCAAGCTGATGCTGAAAAACGGCAACGACCTGTGGTTCTACGATCCGGCCAACCAGGCGAGCATCCGCATTTCGCCGGACCAGCGGCTGCTCGGTCAGGCGGCCAACGGCGACGTGGTGACGGTCAATCTCGCGCACGACTACAAGGCAGAGCTGAAGGGCACCGAGGACGTCACCGACGGCGACCGTCAGATGCGCCATTGCTACAAGCTGTCACTGGCGGGTCAGTCGGAAGGTCTCACGTATCACCGCATCGAGATGTGGCTCGACGCGAGCAATAGCCGTCCGGTGAAGGCGAAGTTCTATTCCGAGAGCGACCGGCTGCTGAAGACCGCGTTCTATCGGCGCTATACGCAGCAACTGGGCGTCGATCGGCCGACCGAAACGGTGATCATCGACGGACTCGATTCGAGCTGGGTCACGGTGATGCAGTTTTCCGGCTACGCATGGCGTGACATTCCCGATGCCTGGCTGCAACGCGATTCGCTGCAGCGCTTCAAGGCGGAATGACGCGGCGCTCGATGCGCTCGTTCGCACCGACGGCCACGCTGCTGATGGCGGCGTGGTTGCCGTTCGTGTGCGGCAAGGCGACGGCGGCCGAAGCTGACGCGAACGATGCACCACCGGATGCGGCAGGCGCAGCCGGCGTGCCGGGTGGCGCGGAGGCGGCAGGCACGGATGCAGCGGATGTAGTGGGTGCGGGTGCGGCGGGCGTGGATGGGGCAGCGGCGCATGCGCCCGATTACGCGCCGGTCACACGCGCGGCGACCACGGCGCCCGCCGCTCCGGCTAGCACCCCGAGCATCCCGAGCACTGCAAGCACCGACGCCAGCGACGCCACCGCCGCCGCGCTCGACCTCGCCGACGCGACGCCTGACACGAAGGTACAAACCTCGCGGCCGTGGAAGGTCGCGATCGAGGAAGCGGTGCGGGCGAGCGGCGCGCGCGACGGCACGTACTCGGGCCGCAGCCAGCTGTCACTCGACTTCCAGTATGTGCAGGCGCTGGGCTCGCAATTCGTCGTCAACTTCGCGGCGCGTTACGACCGCTTCGATCCGTTGTCGTCGCAGGCGGAGTCGCATCGCGACGTGCCGCTCGTGAAAGAGGGCTACGTCAGCTGGCATCCGTCGTCGTTGCAGCAGGTCGACCTCGGGCGGATCAACATGCGCATCGGCGCGGGCGTCGGCTACAACCCGACCGATTTTTTCGGCGCGGGCGCAATCACCACCGACGTGCCGCCCGATCCCGACAGCCGTCGCACGACGCGCCTCGGCAGCGTGGCGGTGCGCGCGCAGCAACTGTGGGACACGGGCTCGGTGTCGCTGACGTACTCGCCGCGGCTCACGAGTCGCAGCCTGCCGGGCAACCCGGACGCGTCGTCGGATCTGCAGCGCACCAACGGCGTCGAGCGCTGGATGCTGCTCGGCAGTCAGCGGCTCGGCGCGACCGTGCAGCCGCAGTGGGTAATCTATCGCGAGCAGGGCGAGGCGCCGCAGGTCGGGCAGAACCTCAGCGTGCTGATCGGCAATTCGGTGGTCGCCTATGCGGAGTGGACGGGCGGTCGGCGTCGCTCGCTGATCGGCCGCGCGAACCATATCGACGACACCGCGTTTCGCACGAGTTCGTCGATCGGCGCGACGTGGACGCTGCCGGTCGATCTGTCGTTGACCGCGGAGTTTCAGAGCAACGGCGCGGGCGCGAGCGCATCGCAGTGGCGTTCGCTCGCGGCCACCAATCCGTATGCATGGGGCAACGCGGTGCAGACGGCGGTAACCTCGCAGGAACTGCCGAGCCGGCACGCGCTGTTCGTGATGGCGATGTGGCGCAACCTCGGCGTGCGTGGCCTCGACCTGTCGGCCTTCGTGCAGGCCGATGCGGGCGGCGGCCGGCAATACTGGGCCGAACTGCGGCGCCGCTTCCAGCGCTTCGACGTCGCGCTGCAGGCGCAGACGCAGACGGGCCCGGCATGGAGCCGCTTCGGGGCGATGTCGGAGGCGCGCAGCGTGCAACTGGTGGGTGTTTTTTATCACTGAGTTTTGCCACTGAGTTTTATCACTCAGTTCTATCAATGAGACCGTGAGGAGATCAAATGAGCGAGCGCTTCGCAAACCCAACCATGAACAGCGGCGGCACGGCGGGCCGGCGCGCCTTGCAGGTCGCGACCGCGATCCTCGCCGTGGTGCCGACCGTCTCCGGCCTCGTCGCGATGACGGGGCTCGCCGATCCGCTCTACGCGCATCTATCGCTGCCGCACGACGCCACGCTCGACAGCAACCTGCGCTTCTATGCGGGTGTCTGGATGGGCCTGGGTCTCGCGGCGTTCTGGGTGGTGCCGCGCATCGAGCGCGAAACCGTCCTGTTCCGCGCGCTGTGGCTGATGATTTTTATCGGCGGTATCGGCCGGGCGGCGTCGCTGTTCGCGGTCGGCCTGCCGTTTCTGCCGTTTGTCGGCTTCACCGCGCTCGAAGTGATCGGCGCGCCGCTGTTCATCTGGTGGCAGCACCGCGTCGCGCTCGCGGCGTCCAGGCGGCGGCCATGAGCGCCTGACGCAAAACATTTTTCATAACACTACTAACCGAAGTTAACCGGAGAATACGCTCCTATGAGAAATACAAGTTTTACCGTGCGTCGCTTGTGGACGCTGCTCGCGGGTCGCGCGCGCTATGCGGTGCTCGCCGCATCGCTGGCGCTCGGCGCGGTCGCGAATCCGGCTCACGCAGGCACCACGGCCGTGGCCGATAACTACGCGGCAACCCGCTACCCGATCATCCTCGTGCACGGGCTGACCGGCACCGCCGACTACTTCGGCGTGCTGCCGTACTGGTACGGCATGCAGGCCGACCTCAAGAGCCATGGCGCGACCGTCTACGTCGCCGACCTATCCGGCTTCCAGAGCGACCTCGGCGCGAACGGCCGCGGCGAGCAACTGCTGGCGTATGTGAAGCAGGTGCTCGCGGTCACCGGCGCGCAGAAGGTCAACCTGATCGGCCATAGCCAGGGCGGTCTGACCTCGCGCTATGTCGCGGCCGTCGCGCCGAACCTCGTCGCGTCGGTCACGACGATCGCCACGCCGCATCGTGGCTCGGAGTTCGCGGACTTCGTGCTCGCCGCATTGAAGCTCGATCCGACCGGCATCGCGACACCGGTGTTCGGCGCGGTGCTCAATATCTTCGGCGTGCTGACGAGCGATACGCACAACACCAACCAGGATTCGATCGCGGCGCTCAATGCGTTGAGCACGACCACGACCGCATCGTTCAACCAGTTGTTCCCGAGCAAGGGTCTCGGCACGGCAGGCTCGTGCAAGATCGGTGCGGCGAGCGAGACCGTCAACGGTAACGTGCATCTGCTGTACTCGTGGAGCGGCACCGCGTTCCAGCCGATCTCGCTGTTCGGCATCGTGACCGGCGCGGTCGATACCAGCGTCGGCTTGCTCGATCCGGCAAGCCTGCTCGATATTTCGACGCCGGTGTTCTACACCGCCGGCGTGATCATGGCCGGGCGCAAGTCCGGTCCGAACGACGGCTTCGTGTCGGCGTGCAGCTCGCTGTACGGCTCGGTGATCAGCACCAGCTACAAGTGGAATCACTTCGACGCGATCAACCAGCTGCTCGGCATTCGCGGTCTGAATGCGGCCGATCCGGTGGCGGTCCTGCGCACGCACGCGAATCGTCTGCGCACGGGCGGAGTGTAAGCATGGCGCGCGCCGGAACTTACTGGAAAGCGTTGTTTGCAGTGGCCGGCGCGGCTGCCGTCGGCGCGGTCGCGTGGGTGCTGCTGGCTGGGCATCCGGGCGCCGCGCCCGCGGCGGCGGCGGACGGTGCGCCAGCGGCGCAGGCTGCCCCGGCGGGCGCCGAGGCGCTGGATAGCGCGTCCGCGCCGCAGGCGCCGGCGTTGCCGGCGTCGCTGGCAGGCACCGAGGCGCCGCGCCTGCCCGTCGACGAGCACGGGCGTCTGACCCATACGCGCGCGGTGCGCGACTTCTTCGACTATTTCCTCACCGCGCAGGACAGCGAGTCGCCGCGTGCGATCGACGCACTGGTGCGTCGCGCGATCGCCGCGCAGCTCGAAGGCACGCCCGCCGCCGACGAAGCGCTGGCGGTCTGGCAGCGCTACAGCGCGTATCTCGCGGCGAGCGCGAAATTGACGCCGCCGGCCAGTAACGCGAGCCCTGGCAAGCCGGACCTGGACGCGCTGCAGACCACGCTCGACCAGCGCGCGGAACTCGCGACGCGCCTGATGGGCGATTGGAGCGACGCGTTCTTCGGCGACGAACTGCACCAGCAACGCGACGATCTCGCGCGGCTGCGCATCACGTCCGATCCGAACCTGAGCGACGCGGAAAAGCGTGCACGTCTCGCGGCCCTGGATGCCGGACTGCCCCCGGCCGAGCGTGCCGAACGCGAGCAGGCGCGCGCGCAGGAGGCTACGATCGATTCGATCGCGCAGTTGCAGAAGCAGCATGTCTCGCCCGACGACCTGCGCGCCCAGGTGTCGCAAACGCTTGGGCCGGCCGCCGCCGAGCGGGTCGTGCAGATGCAGAAGGACGAAGACGACTGGCAGTCACGTTACGCGAGCTACGACGCGCAACGCGCGCAGCTTGCGCAGGCCGGACTCTCCGCGCAGGACTACGCGACGCAAGTGGCGAGTTTGCGGCAGCGGCTCTTTCCCGACAGCAACGACGCGCTTCGCGCGGCGGCACTCGATCAGGGAGCGGGGCACTAGACGAAGGTTCGAACGTAGTCGTGCAGTTGGCCAGATAACAGGATTCACAAGAATTCAAAAATCCATAGAAGGAAGGGCTAAAAGCCCTCGGGGGTAGTAATGAGGTTGTCTTCAGTAGTAGCAGTGTGGTTAGTTGTTCTGATCGGTCTTACTTTCGGTCGTGAAGTCCATGCGCAGGCGGTGTCGGCGGCGCAGGCATTCGCCGATCTCAGCGCGACCGCCGAGGCGAGCGCGGACAATACCGCCGAGAATTCGACCGGCGGTCTCGCGTCGATACTCGCGCGGCAGCGCTGCCTGACCGGCTATACGTTCGACGGCAGCCAGGCTTCGCTCGGGCTGAACGTCAACATGACGAGCTACAAGCTCTTCAACCCCGACACGAATGCGTTCGATACCGTGTCGATGCGCTCGTACAACGGCTGCCCGGCGGGCCCGACCATCAGCGTGAAACCGGGCATGCGTCTGAACGTGACGCTCAACAACCGGCTGCCGCCCGAATCGTCGACGACCTGTCCGCCGAATCCGGACCCGTCCGTTCCGCACTGCTTCAACACCATCAACCTGCACACGCACGGGATGCACGTGTCGCCGTCCGGCAACTCGGACAACGTGATGGTCAGCGTCGCGCCGAACGCGAGCTTCGCGTATCGCTACGACATTCCCGCCAACCATCCGGCCGGCACGTTCTGGTATCACTCGCACAATCACGGCTCGACCGCGATCGATGTGTCGAGCGGGATGGCCGGCGTGCTGATCGTGCGCGGCACGCGAACCGCGGCGGCGCGCGCGTCGAACGGCGGCATCGCGGACATCGATACCATCCTGCATCGCAAGGAGCGCTCACAGCCGTTTCGCGAGCACGTGATGCTGTTCCAGCAGATCGAGTACGGCTGCTTCGAGAATGCGGCGGCGAGCGCGCCGCTCGCCGATCCGGTCACGCAGGCGTGGGTCTGTCCGCAGGGCAGCGTCGGCGAGATTCGCAATTACACGAATCAGCTGAACTTCGTCGCCGATCCGCGTCCCGGCCATGCGGGTGAGGTCAACAGCACGTGGGCAATCTCGGGGCGCTATACGCAGATCAACGGCGTGGTGCAGCCGGTGTTTCCGGGCGTGGCGAGCTATGTGCCGGCCGGCGAAATCCGTCGCTTGCGGATGATTCACGGCGGCAATCGCGACACCATCAACGTGAAGATCGTGCGCGCCAATCTGGCGGCGCTGGGCATCAACGATTCGAGCGCGCTGAGCGCCGCCGACGTGGACAGCGCGACGCGCACGGCCGCCGCGCGGCTCGCGGCCTCGCATGGCCATGCACAGCAGACCACCACGCTCGACGCGCTGTGCAGCGGCGAAACGGTCAAGCAGCTGGAAATCGCGGTGGATGGCTTGACGCGCTCGTCGATAGTCGAGAAGGACGTGAATACGCTCGACCCCGGTTATCGCAGCGACGTGCTGGTCGCGTTTCCGCGTCCCGGTTTGTACTGCATCCTCGACGAGGCGGCGAACGCGGCCGCGACGATCAACTTCCGCCGCAACTCGGCGACCGTGAAGGACCGTCGGCTGCTTTCGTTCGCGCGCGTCGGGCCGGGCAACAACATCCCCGATTACAGCGACGACGGCCTCGGTCATTCGAAGTACTGGCAATACGTGCGCAACCAGCTGGTCGACGCGAACCAGAACCTGCCGCGCGACGTGCTGGCCGACCTGAACCGGCTCGACACGCACGTATTCGCTCCGCCGCGCGTGACCGACGGCGTGCCGGCGAAGACCGTGTCCGATACGTTCGACGTCGACGCGTCGTCTGGTGTGCCGCACTTCGTGATCAACAACCGGCTCTACGACATGAGCCGCATCGATTACACGGGCACGCTCGGCAATCTTGACGAATGGCGCGTGAGCACAACGGTGGCGGGTGGCGGTCATGTATTCCATATCCACGTGAATCCGTTTCGCGTGACCGACGTGCTGAATGCGTCGGGTCAATCGATTTACGATTCCACCGGCGCGTGTACGCAGGCGGAAATCGCGACCGGCGATACCCAGTACTGTACGCAGCGCGACGTGCTGCGCGACACCATCTTCATCAAGCCCGGCTATACGCTGGTGCTGCGTACACGTTACGAGGATTTCATCGGCCAGTTCGTCATGCATTGTCACATCCTCGATCACGAGGATCAGGGGATGATGCAGAACATCGCGATCGTGTCGGGCAAGAGCACGTCTACACCTAACGCGCCGAACACGCCGGGCGCCTCTAACGTGCCGAAGGTGACGACGCCCGCGTGGCTCGCGAACAATCCGCTGCTCGGCGGGCTGCTGGCGAAGCTGTTCGGCTCGACCTCGAGCGCACTCGATGCCGCGCTCGCCGCATCGATGTGCGGGACCAAACGCTAACGGCTAACGGCTAACACGGGGCCGCGCGCGTCATTCGTCGTTGGCCTGGTGCGCGGCCAGTTCGAGCAGCACGTCGAGTTGCTGCGAGCGATGACCGGCGCGCCAGGCCATCAATAGCTCGATTTGCGGCACCGGGCCCGCCAGCGGGCGCGTGCAGATCGCCGGATTCGTCAGCAGCGCGGTGTAGCCGGGCAGCAGTCCGACGCCGAGGCCCATCCCGATCAGATTCAGGTTCAGCAGGATATTGGTGGCGACCTGAATCACTTTCGGCTGCACGTTGTGCTGTTTGAAATAGCCGTCGACCACGTCGTACACGTCGCCCGAGTAGAGCGGGTGCGTGCTGATGAATGCCTCGCCGTCGAGTTGCGCGGGCTTGATGCGCTTGTAGCGCGCGAGCGGATGATCGACCGGCAGCACGACGAGAATCGGCTCGCGCAGCACCACTTCGCTGAGGATGTCGGGCGAGCGGATCGGCTTGCGCATGAAGGCCACGTCGATTTCATCGTCGAGCAGCATCTGCTCCTGTTCGGAGGTCGGGATGCTGCGCAACTCGACGTTCAATTCCGGAAAGCGCAGCCGCAGACGCGGCAGGATGCGCGGAAATATTCGTACCTCGGCGGCCGGCACGAAGCCGATCGTGACCGTCGAGCTGTTCTGGCGGCCGACGTGCCGCGCACGCGCCACCGCGCGCTCGGCTTGCGCGAGTGTCAGGCGCGCCTCGATCAGAAACACCTTACCGGCTTCGGTCAACGCCACCTTGCGGCGCGTGCGCTCCAGTAGTTGCGTGCCGACCTGATCTTCGAGATCGCGAATCTGCTGGCTCAGCGACGGCTGCGCGGTGCGCAGACGCTCGGCCGCGCGCGTAAAGCTCAGTTCTTCCGCGACGGCGATGAAGTAGCGCAGGTGTCGGAGTTCCATCGTCGGCTTGTCCTTGGTCGTGTTCCCAGGCGGGGTTTCAGTTATCGCTGAAACGTCTTAATCCAAACAAACAAAATATTTTACAGCGCGGCACTACGCCGCGATCATTTGGCCACACCTCGCATACCAAACCTCCCACGGAGGAGACGCTAAATGTCTCAGAAATCGATCGATTTCGACGCGCTCGTCGACGCCCATACCGGCCGGGTCGCCGCATCCATCTACTCGGATCCCGAACTGTACGAACTGGAGCTGGAGCGCATCTTCGGCCGCTGCTGGCTGTTTCTCGCGCACGTCAGCCAGATTCCGAAAGCCGGCGATTACTTCAACACCTACATGGGCGAAGACCCGATCATCGTGGTCCGCCAGAAAGACGGTTCGATCAAGGCATTCCTGAATCAATGCCGGCATCGGTCGATGCGCGTGAGCTACGCCGATTGCGGCAATACCCGCTCGTTCACCTGTCCATATCACGGCTGGTCGTACGGCACGGACGGCGCGCTCGTCGACGTGCCGCTCGAAGCGCGCGCGTATCCGCAAGGGTTGTGCAAGCAGAAGCTCGGCTTGCAGGAAGTCACGCGCGTCGCCGAATACAAGGGGCTGATCTTCGGCAACTGGGACGCGAGCGCGCCGGACCTGGAAGCGTATATGGGCGATATCGCGTGGTATCTCGACGGCGTGCTCGATCGCCGGCCGGGCGGCACGGAGATCATTGGCGGCGTGCATAAGTGGGTGATCGACTGCAACTGGAAGTTTCCGGCCGAGCAGTTCGCGAGCGATCAGTATCACGCGCTGTATTCGCATGCGTCGGCCGTGCAGGTGCTGGGCGCGAAAGAGGGCGAGGGCGACAAGGCGCTCGGCGCGGGGCAGACCGCGCGGCCGGTGTGGGAGACCGCGAAGGATGCGCTGCAGTACGGCCAGGCCGGTCACGGCAGCGGCTTTTTCTTCACCGAGGGGCCGGACGCGAACGTGTGGGTCGACGGTGAAGTATCGCAGTACTTCCGCGACACCTACCCGGAAGTCGAAGCGCGTCTGGGCAAGGTGCGCGCGCTGCGCCTCGCCGGCCACAACAACATGTTCCCGACGATGTCCTGGCTGAACGGCACCGCGACGCTGCGCGTGTGGCATCCGCGCGGGCCGAATCAGGTCGAGGTGTGGGCGTTCTGCATCGCCGACAAGGATGCATCCGACGAGGTCAAGCAGGCATTCGAGCGCAGCGCGACGCGCGCGTTCGGGCCGGCGGGTTTTCTGGAGCAGGACGACTCGGAGAACTGGGTCGAGATTCAGAAGGTGCTGCGCGGCAAGCGCGCGCGCTCGACGAAGCTGATCGTCGAAATGGGACTGGGCAACGAAAAGCGGCGCGACGACGGCATCCCCGGCATGACCAACTACATCTTCTCGGAGACGGCGGCGCGCGGCATGTATCGCCGCTGGGCCGATCTGCTCGCCTGCGACAGCTGGGACGAGGTGCTCGAACGCACGCGCGTCTATGAACAGGAGGTGATGAAGCATGACTGAAGCCACTCTCACGCGCGCATGCGCGGTGCCGCTGCAACTGCATCACGAGATCGAACAGTTTCTGTATCGCGAGGCCGAGCTGCTCGACGACTGGCGCTTTCGCGACTGGCTCGCGCTGATGTCGCCGGACACGCAGTACACGATGCGCACCACGGTCAATGCGCAAACGCGCGACCGGCGCCGCAGCGTGCAGCCGCCGACTACGTGGATCTTCAACGACACGTACGCGCAGCTCGAACGCCGTATCGCGCGACTCGAAACGGGGATGGCCTGGGCCGAGGAGCCGCCGTCGCGCACGCGCCATCTGGTGGCCAACGTGGTGGTGTCGGCGACCGACGAAGCCGACACTTTCGACGTGCGCGTGAACTACCTGCTGTATCGCTCGCAAAAGGAACGCGACGAAACGATCTACGCGGGCAAGCGGCTCGACCGGATTCGTCGTGCGGACACGGAGGCGGGCTGGCAGATCTGCCGCCGCGAGATCACGCTCGATCAGGCGACCCTGAACTCCCACAACCTCAGCGTACTTTTCTGAAGCGAATACCATGGCACGCATTCTCGTTTGCGAAGACAGCGCTTTGCCCGACGGCGAGGCAATCAAGGTGGAGGCGCCCGGCGAAGCGGTCGCGGTGTTCCGTTCGAATGGCGACGTCTACGCGCTCGCCGACCGTTGCAGCCACGGCAACGCTTCGATGTCCGAAGGTTATGTGGAGGACGACGGCACCGTCGAATGTCCGCTGCATGCGGCGCGTTTCTGTCTGAAGACCGGCGCCGCGTTGTGCCAGCCGGCCACCGAGGCGCTCCGGACGTTCCCGGTCGCGGTGGTCGAAGGGAAGATTTACGTCGACGTGCCGGAGGCCGCATGAGTACGACGCATGAGCAGAAAGCGCAGGCAACCGGTGGCTGGTTGCGAGGACAGGTCGCGCTGATTACCGGCGGCGGCTCGGGGCTCGGGCTTGCGCTGGTCGAACGGTTTCTCGGTGAAGGTTGCCGGGTCGGCGTGCTGGAACGATCGGCGGAAAAGGTCGGGGCGCTCAACGAGCGCTTCGGCGCGGACGTGGTCGCGGTGCAGGGCGACGTGCGTTCGCACGAGGACAACGCGCGCGCGGTCGCGGCGACGCTGGCGCGCTTCGGCTCGCTCGACACCTTCGTCGGCAACGCGGCGATCTGGGACCACGCGGCCGGTCTGATGGACCTGCCCGCCGAGCAGCTGGACAGCGGCTTCGACGAACTGTTCGCGATCAACGTGAAGGGCTATCTGCTCGGCGCGAAAGCCGCCGCGCCCGCATTGCTCGCAAGCGAGGGCAGCATGATCTTCACGCTGTCGAACTCGTCGTTCTATCCGGGCGGCGGCGGTCCGCTCTATACCGCGAGCAAGCACGCGGCGGTCGGACTGATCCGTCAGCTCGCCTATGAACTCGCGCCGAAAGTGCGCGTGAACGGCGTCGGTCCGTGTGGGATGGCAAGCGATCTGCGCGGGCCCGCCGCGCTCGGTCAGCAGGACAGACGGATCATGGACTCGCGCTCGCCCGAAGCGATCGCCGGCATTCTGCCGTTGCAGTTCTTTCCGGAACCCGCCGATTTCACCGGCCCTTACGTGATGCTGGCTTCGCGCGCGAACAACCGCGTGTTGAGCGGCGTGATGATCAATGCGGACGCCGGGCTCGGCATTCGCGGCATTCGTCACGTGGCGGGCGGACTGCATCTCTGATGCGTGGCCGCGTGAGAGTTGAATACCCGTTGAGCACCTGAGTTGAATCGATGAATCGTTCCGTTTATGTGATCGTCGGCGCCGGACAGGCTGGCGCGAATGCGGCGGCCGAGTTGCGCCGCCAGGGTTTCGACGGCCGCGTGCTGCTGCTCGGCGACGAAGCGCATGCGCCGTACGAGCGGCCGCCGCTGTCGAAAGACGTCTTGTTGCGTGCCGCGTCCACGCGCTGCGCGGTACACGCGGACGGCTTTTACGACGAGCATGCGATCGAGCTGAGGCTCGGTGCGTCCGTCACGACGCTCGATCCACACGCGCGCACGGTGACGCTGGCGAATCGCGAATCGATCGCTTACGACAAACTGCTGCTGACGACCGGCGCGCGGGCGCGTCGGTTGCCGCTGCTCGATGCGTTGGGCGCGAACGTGCACACGCTGCGTACGCTCGACGACGCACACCGGCTCGCTGGTGAGTTGCAGCCGGGCCGGCGCGTGCTGCTGGTCGGTGCAGGCGTGATCGGGCTGGAGCTGGCATCGAGCGCGGTCGATCTCGGCGCTCAGGTGACCGTGATCGAAGCCGCGGCATCGGCGATGGGGCGCTGCGCGCCGCCACTGGTGAGCGAATTCCTGTGTGATCTGCATCGCCGGCGCGGCGTGGCGTTTCACTTCGGCGCGAGTCTCGCGCGCGCGACTCGCGAGAACGGTGAGATCGTGCTGCATCTGCAGGACGGCACGCGGATCGCGGGCGATGCGGTGATCTACGGGATCGGCGCGCAACCCGATATCGCGCTCGCGCAAACAGCGGGCCTTGAAATCGACAACGGCATCGTGGTCGACGAGCAATGCCGCACGTCGGACCCGCACATCTACGCGGCCGGCGACGTCGCGAGCCGTCGTCATGCCGGCAGCGGTCTCTATCGACGCCACGAAACATGGGAGAACGCGCAGAAGCAGGGCAGCGCCGCTGCGCGTGCGATGCTGGGTCTCGCGCCCGACGCCGAAGCCGCGCCGTGGTTCTGGACCGATCAGTGCGGCCTCAACGTGCAGTTCGTCGGCGACATGGCGGCATCGGACTGGCTTGTGCGCGGTCAACTCGACGGCTCGCCCTGCGTGTTGCTGGGTCTCGACGAAGAGGGCGCGCTGGTGGGCGCCATCACGATCGAGCTGGGCCGTGAGATGCGTAGCGCGCGGCAACTGGTCGAGCAGAGAGCGACGCTCGCGCGCGAAGTGTGGCTCGATCCGCAGCAGACCTTGCGCGCGCTGGCCAAAAAAGCGCCGTAAACAGGAGGTCGCGACGCGCGCTTTTCCTACGCGTCGCTTTCAGCTTTCTTGCTACGTTCCGTTCCATTCCGGTCTTCGAATGGCGTATGGCTAGTTGCGTTGTCGACATGCGCCGCGCTCGCCACGGACGCAAAGCAACGCTCCAATAGCCGGGCGTCTTAAAGCCGACGAAAGGGCGCTTTCGCAAAGCAAAATTGGCCTGACGGGCCATCTCGGTCATGCTGGGGACCCCAAGAACCCACTGGACCGGACTTGCCGATGCGTGAAGCCTTGATCGTCTCTCCCCTTCGAACGCCGATTGGCAAATTCGGCGGCGCGCTTGCTTCCGTCACGGCGGATGTGCTGGCTGCGGAAGTTATCAAGGCCGTGGTGGCTCGCACCGACATTGCGCCCGATACGCTCGACGAGGTGGTCGTATCGCAATCGTATGCATCGAGCGAAGCACCTTGTATGGGCCGCTATGCGGCGTTGCTCGCCGGACTGCCGATCGAAGTCCCGGGGTATACCCTCGACCGACGCTGCGGCTCGGGCTTGCAAGCGCTGATCAATGCCGCGATGGCCGTTCAGACCGGTGCCGCGGACGCAGTGCTGACGGTCGGCGTGGAGAGCATGAGTAACATCGAGTACTACACCACCGACATGCGCTGGGGCTCGCGCAGCGGCTCGGTGAAACTGCACGACCGGCTCGAGCGGGGTCGCGAGCGCTCGCAACCGGAGTCCCGCTTCGGACGCATTTCGGGCATGCCGGAGACCGCCGAGAACCTCGCCGCCGATTACGGCATCGCTCGTGAAGAAGCGGACCGGTTGGCGCTTCTCAGTCACCAACGCGCGGCAGCCGCCTGGCGCGACGGTCGTTTCGATGCGGAAGTGATTCCCGTCGAGGTAAAGAAGAAAGGCGGGGTCGAGCTGGTTCGGCAGGACGAAGGCGTGCGTCCGGATATATCGATCGAGCGCCTGCAGGCACTCAAACCGCTGTTGCCGAACGGCGTGACAACGGCGGGCAACGCCAGTCAACAGAACGATGCGGCGGCCGGATGTCTGGTCGTCAGCGAAGCGTATGCAAGGCAGCATGGGCTTCAGCCCCTCGCCCGCCTGGTGGGTTGGGCCGCCGCCGGCTGCGAGCCGTCGCGGATGGGGATCGGTCCCGTGCCGGCAGTCGACAAACTGCTCGGACGATTGCGACTCAAGCTGGCGGACATCGATCTGATCGAGCTTAATGAAGCGTTCGCCGCGCAGGTGCTCGCGGTGCTGCGTCAATGGCACATCGACGACCTCACCAATCTCAACGTGAACGGCTCCGGCATTTCGCTTGGACATCCGATCGGCGCGACGGGTCTACGTATCATGACGACGTTGCTGCACGAAATGTCGCGACGGGGCAGTCGATACGGACTGGAGACGATGTGCGTGGGCGGCGGCCAGGGCGTGGCCGCGCTGTTCGAGCGCGTGGCGTGATCGACAGCGAGTGAGCGACAGAATGTGATGCAAACGTGCGCGGCTTGCCGTGCGCGTCGCCGATACAACAGACAATTCGCCGTAGCGAATCAAGGAGACAGAACGATGATGCAGTCCCGCATGATTGGCGACCTGAAAGTCACGCGTATTCTCGAATACGCTGGCCCGACTCACGATCCGGCTTTTCTGTTTCCCGAGATCGACCGGTCGGTGCTGGACGATCACGCCGCGCTGATGTCGCCCAATCACTGGATCGCGCACATGAACAAGCTGATTGTGACCATTCAGTTCTGGGTCGTGCACGCGGGCAGCAACATCATCGTCATCGATACGGGTGTGGGCAATTTCAAGCCGCGACCCGGGATCGCTCGCATGAACATGCTCAACACGCTGGTGAGGGAATGGATGATCGCGGCGGGGGCGCCGCCGGAAAAGGTCACGCATGTGGTGATGACCCACCTGCATGCGGACCACGTTGGCTGGAATACCACGTGGCAGGACAATCGCTGGGTTCCGACGTTTCCGAACGCGCGTTATTACATTCCGAACGACGACTTCGTGTTCTGCCGCGAAGGACGCAACCGGGAGTCCGGCGTGATCGATGTATTCGGCGAGTCGTTCTTCGATAGCGTGATGCCGATCGTCGATGAAGGGTTGGCCGAAATGATCGACCCGGCGCGCGAGATCGCCGATTGTCTGACGGTCGAACCGGCACCGGGACATAGCCCGGGACAGCTCACGTTCCGTGTGCGCTCGCGTGGAGAAGAAGGCATTTTTTGCGGCGACATCTTTCATAGCCCGTTGCAGATCGTGCGTCCCGACGTGAATTCCGGGTACTGCATCTGGCCTGAAATTGCGCGCCGAACGCGCATGGAGTGTCTGAATCGGGCCGCCGACCGGGAAGCGCTCCTGCTGCCGGTTCACTTTGGCGAACCGCATTGCGGCTACATTCGCCGTGAGGGGCAGGGCTTCCGGTTCGAACCGGCAAGCTGGTAATTCCGCCGACGTTTGGTGTCGCGTGTGACCGGTGGCAGAGGGCGTGCGCGATACACTGTTTTCTTTCGTGTCCCGTTATGATGACGGCTCCGGAAGCTAGAGTCGAGACACGAAGATGGCTGTATCGTTCGATATCACCGATTTTCGTCTGTTCGTCAATATTGCGGAAACTCGCAGCTTGACACGCGGTGCGGAGCGTTCGTTTCTGTCCGTGCCGGCGGTGAGCAATCGAATCAAGAACCTCGAAGACACGCTGGGTATTCGCCTGCTCGAACGCTCGCCGCAAGGCGTTGCGCTCACCGATGCGGGCCAGGTTTACCTGCAGCATGCGCGCGTCGTGCTTTCCGAACTGGAGAAGCTGACTGGCGATTTGCAGCAGTTTGCGCCGGGCCTCACAGGACATCTTCGCCTCGTCGCGAATACTACGGCGGTCACCGAATATCTGCCGCCGGTGATCGGCGATTATCTGAGCGCACATCCCGACATTCATATCGACGTCCGCGAACGACTGAGCGACGACATCGTACGCATCGTGCGTGAAGGCGCCGCCGATCTCGGCATCATTTCCGGTAACGTCGCAACCGATGGCCTGCAGGCCGTCCCCTTCGTCTCCAGTACGCTGGTTCTGATCGCGCCATTGGGGCATCCGTTGCTGGAGCATGCGGAAGTCTCGTTCGAAGAATCGCTCGCGTATTCGTTCGTCGCGCTGATGGAAGGCAGCGCGATTCAGATCTTCCTCAATAGGGCGGCATCGGTGGTGCACAAACCGATGACGATTCGCGTTCATGTCGCGAGTTACGACGCGATCTGCCGGATGGTCGGTGCGGGAGCGGGTATCGCGATCGTGCCGAAAGCCGCATTCGTGCGACTGAAAGGCGATCAACCGATCGGCTCCTGCGCGTTGCGTGATCCGTGGGCGTTGCGAACGTTTCAGGTGTGCGCGCGCGATCTCGACGGCTTGTCGGCTTTCGCGCGCGAGTTTGCGCATCGGTTGATTGAACGGTATTCGGTGAATGGTGCTGCTTAAAGATCATTGCAGAAGGCGCTGTTTCTGAAAGCCGCACCTCGAACTCAGGCAAACAGTTCGCGATCCTTGACCTTCCGGGGATTTTCATAGTCCTCCAGCCACCACGGCTTTTCCGCCTCCGACTGCGGCGACCTTTGGAGCGTCAGTTCTTTTTGAGCTGTGGCGGCATCGAGTTGAGCGACCCGGAAGCGGTAGTGATCGAAGATTCGTAGCGCTTCTACCATGTAGGCGGTGGCTACCCGCCTGTCTTTGATAAGCAGCAGGTTCTCGCCGTTCTCGGTGTCAGCAGGCCCCGAGAAATTATATGAACCTGTGTACACGCGGGCAGTTGGTTTGTCGAAATCGATAACGACAAACTTGTGGTGCATCCGTACACCCGATCCCCCCGTCACTTCCGCTTTGAATGGTTCGGGCACGTGCTGCGTCAGTGCCGCGGGGTACACCGGCGCCATGTTGCCGTTGGTCTGCTGGATGTCCAGTCCACCCACCTTTTGATCCGAGATCCCGTAGACGAAGATTTCATTGTCTTCGACAAGCGCCTTGACGGCATCGCGTACTGCGCCACCAGTTTGATAGATAAAAGCCAACGAGAAGAGCATGCTGGATGACGTGCCAGTTCTCATATCATTCGCAACCAGTTCCAGTTGCGCATTAGAGGCGCTGTGCGGAGAAAATGCGACAAGCGGCTTCAGTGAGGCCAGGTCGATAACCGCCTGGCTCGCGGACACCGATTCTCCGAACTCACCCGCAGGATGGTTCCAGTATTGTTCGAATGCCGCATGAAACGCGGAGACGGCCTTTTCTCCGCTAAAGATCAGTGCATTGTTCGACTGCACGTAAAACCCGCGCCAGCTGAAGTTTGTCGACCCACAAACGACAAGCTTATGCTCAGGGCTATCAACGACGATCGACTTGTTATGTTGAAGGTTACCTACGTGCTGGCGCTTCACGTTTTCGTCACCGGCGCTTTGCTTCAAACGGCTTTCGGCCGCGGTCTCGGCAGACTCTTTTCCCCCATGATCTTTGCTATTGTCGATGATGATCTGCAAGCGCGAGCCCAGCTTTTCCAGTCGCTCGACAATCTCTGGAAGATTGAGATCGTAAGCAATGACCCGCACCGTCGCGTGCTCGTCGTTGACGGCCTTGTCTAGCACGTCAAGGATCGCGGTACGCGCTTCGAACCCCATCCAGGCGAATGCTTCGTCCGCTTTGGGATGCGTTGGAGTGAAGTCCAGTCCCTCTGCCGCCTTGGACGGCAGCAAACTGGATATGGGGCCGTCCTTCTGGTACTGGTCCACGAACGCCTGAGACGAAACGAATCCACGTGTGAAAGCGACGTTTAATTCACCGGGGTATGTTTCGCTCATCAGTTCGATATTCGCCTCTTGCGCCACACCGTACGTCAACGTACCCGCATCATCCATAAACACAGGGGTCACTTTGTAGGTGAATGCTCCCGGAAGGTGTGCGTTTCGCGGAAAGTGTACCCATCGGAATTTCTGGATCGGTGACTTCATGGTGGACAGCGCCTCGGGGTTGATCGTCCCGTCCACGCCCTTGAATGCAAGTCTGTTCTTCAACTGAAAGAACTTAACGCCGTTGGGTTCCCGGTATTCAATTGCGAAACCGACGAAGTTTCGCGACGGCTTGCCATTTCTCCAGTTCATCGCGAGTAATAGCATGCCTTCGCCGCGATGAAGTTTTAGTGTGAATTGCGCGGCTGCATTTGTGCCCACCACCTGAAAGTCCGACGACATGACGCCTCCTTGAAATGACGTGAAGAATTTTTGGCCGCAGGTCGCTCGCGCGCCGGACAGCGACCATCAGAGTGCTATTCATGACCCGATCATGCCCCGAGCCGGAAAAGGTCGATCTCGAAATACTTTCCTTCGTGGAGCCGCTTTTTAGCCGGACTGTCATAGACGACAAGCAACTGGGCGTCGCCATTGCCTGATCTGAACAGTGAGATGCATTCCGCGTGATCGACGCGTTCATCCCATGGAATGTCGAATAACAGATCGAGAACACTGTTGTCGACGCGTTGTTCTTCGTTATTTCGAAGAGCATTGCGCCATCGAAAAAGACGGATGGGGCCGTCAAGCTCCATTGTGGGGCCGGCAAGAACGAGCAGGTCGTCGTCGATTACGCAAAGATCGCGAATGCCCATCTGGTTCGAATTGAACCTGCAGCACCGTGGCCCAGCCACGCAATACAGGCCCGCGCAGACCCAGAAATACGCGGTCGCCCCTAGACGATGTTATGAACTTCCGGCCAGACCTGGTATCTCGGGGGTATGAAAAAAAACGCAGAGCTTACCCAGCGGATGTGTCGAATGAAGAGTGGTACTTCGCTGCTCCGTACCTGACTTCGATGAGCAAAGACGCACCGCAACGCTGGATTCAGGCGGGCTGTTTCGAAGCCATGGTCCAGGACCTGTGCTCGATTATCCGGGTGGCGCAGGACCGGCGAGGTCAGCCCAGTGCAGTGATCCTTGATGGCCGAACGCTGCAATCGACGTGCGAGAGCGGACCGCGTGCAGGCTATGACGGGTACAAACGCAAGAGAGGCAGCAAGGTGCACATCGCGGTCGATACCTTGGGGCAACTGCTCGCAGTGCATGTGACGCCGGCGAACGAACAGGAGCGCGCACAGGTTGGAGAACTGGCGCGGCAGGTCCAGCAGGTCACGGGGCAGACGGTCAAAGTAGCATTTGCGGATCAGGGGTACACCGGCGAAGAGCCCGCGCAGGCCGCACTCGACGAGGGCATTGAGCTTCAGGTCATCGAGCTCCGGAGGCGAAAAAGGGCTTTGTACTGTTGCCACGTCGCTGGGCGGTCGAGCGCAGCTTTGGCTGGCTCAACCGCTTCCGCGATTGGCCAGGGATTACGAGCGACTGCCCGAAACTCTGGCTGGCTTGCACTTTGTCGTGTTTTCCGTGCTTATGCCTACTCACTTTGCATTCCTTACCAAAAGTGCATAACACCGTCTAATCGCTGCGATTAAGACAGCTTATTGTCGCCTTTTTATTGATTCATCACCGGCGGAGCCACGCAATAAAACCGGGATATAGAAATTCATCGTAAATCATTGTCAAAATCGAAGGGTTTCAGATTAGTCCAGTTGACTCCCTCAGGCCTGAAACGTCACCCTTCGGCTTCCCGACCGTCGGGGGCCAGACCAATATGACCAGTGGCATCTGGCATGGTCCACGCACGGTCAGCACATCGCTTCAGCGTAATTCACAACGATCAACCGGAGGGATGGAACTTGAATTCGGTTCTGTCGGATGTCGCCGCGCGCGCAGGCATTAACGTTCATCAGTATTACACCCTCGAAGTGACCGGAACACCCGGTGCTGCCCTCGCGGATATCTACTCGTTCAAAGGGACGAGCGGCATGGGCGTGCCGATAAAGTACACCATCGAGTTCACGCATCCGCAGCGCGACCAGCCACGCAGTGACTACATCAACAGGATGGCGACATTTGCTATCCAGCCGCCGCTCGCGGCCAGATCGCGAACCGGCTGTCAGGAGTTTCGGGTGACGTACTCGCACATAACCCGCTGACGCCGCCCGCGCTGGGCTGACCAGTCGATCCCCATCATCACAAGCAGGTAACAGGAACATGACGGCAGCAGAAACCCCGCGTACTCCGCAACATGAGATACCGGCAGAGATAAAGACCAATGCCGAAGGCCGGCGCGTCATCCCCAGCGCTGTACCCGCGAAGGCCACTACGCCGAACCTCGTGCACAAAGGCGTTGAGCGTGTCGAAAACCACGGCCAGGAAATCTTCGTGCAGTGCCTGTACATGGTGCCGCTGGTCGGCAACGCGATGTCGCTGTATGACGTGGGGACCGACATCTACCGCATCTGCAGCGTCAGGGGCGCGGAAAAAAATCTCTTCAACTGGGGCATTCTCGCCATCGATGCGATCGGCGTGATTCCGGCGGCGGGCA
>NZ_JABBFZ010000018.1 GCF_012927125.1 Paraburkholderia antibiotica | reverse complement strand
GGCAAACGCACCTTCCTACGGTTCGAACAGAACGGTGATCGAGGTCCCGGCGTCTTCGCCGCCACTACAACGCGGGCAGCAAACTGCGCGATGCGCAGGAAGCGGGTTGTGCAGACCTTCCTTAGTGGCATGCCGTCTCGATTAGCCGTTACGTTCTTCGCCATGCCGACCCGCGCGCTCGTTAAAGTAGGTCATTATCGCGCCGCCACTCGCGAATGCATCGCAGCATGAGGGTCTGTGGACCACAAAAAAGCGGGACGAAGACAGAATCCCGGCCTCTGTGACCGCTAACCGGCGCTCGCGTCGATGTCCTTCAGTACCAGCGAGTCAACGTTACGCATCTGTCGTTCAGACAAGGCTTCCTTCTTCGCGACAATTGTCTTCGACAAAAAAAATCGCATTGTGAAGACGTCGCCTCGAAGTGCTCACGCAGCGTAAGCGTATTGCCTTCGATACCCTCGATGGCGTTCGAGTGGTAAGTCCACTCCAGCATCAGTTTCTCGCGCAGAGACTCAACCGTATGCGGTGGCAGTAGGCACGCCATTCATAACGAACGCCCCACCTCACCCCACCCGTGCGTAATACAGATTCTGCGGATGCTTCGCCTCCGCGAAGAAAAACCAGCGCTCTGCCACGAGCCCCGCATACTGCACCAGACACGCCGCGGCCAGCAGCCCGAACGACGCGCCGATCGAATGCAGCCCGGCGCCGAGCGCAATCAAAACGATTGGCACCACAAAAGCGCCCGCAAGAAAGCCCCACTTGACACCCCGCAACGTCCGCGCCGATTTGCCGTGAAAAAACTCGCGCAGATTGAACGCACCCGCGGTGAAGCCGCGCGACACCTGCACGAGCTTCGGATTGCGGATACCAGTCGCACTCTGCACCGTCGATTTCGGCCGCAGGCGCGCATTACGCAGCAGCGACGCCGAGCGGCTCGCGCAACCGGCAAGCGTCAGCACACACGCGCCGATCGCGAGCCCGACCGTGAGAGCGGGCGCGAACCACGCGCTGAGCGCGGTCGCGAGCGTGAAGCCCGACGCACAGCCGAGCAGCACGAAGTTCACCATCGTCAACGGCGTCGCCCACTCCTGCAGAAAGCGCAGACACGCGTAGATCATCGCGGTACAGACGAACAGCGCGGCACTCGCCAGCACGCCGAGCCAGCCGAGCGCGAGCGACCACGGCGAGCCGAACCAGTGCGCGACGCCATACAGGAACGCACACGCCAGAAACACTGGCAGGCACAGGCACTCGCGCGACAGCCACGAGGTTCGCCACATCGCGATCGCGCGCCATGCGCGTTCCGGATGGCCGAGATGAAAAAACGACGCGATCAGCCCAAGTCCGCCGAGCAGCACTGCCAGCACCGCGCCGGCCACATACAACGCGGTCGCCGGCTGCGCCACGAGCCCTAGCCACGCAGCGCTCTCCACTCCCACCAGAGCAATCAGCAAGCCCTGCGCCGCACCGCTCAAAGTCGTCAGGAACACTACGGAAAATGCCGGATTCATCGTAAGCCCCGTGCTGATTCAAACGCGCGTCGCGATCGACGCAAGATGCAGCTCGCCACGTTCGAGCTGCGCTTCGAGTTGCGAGTCGAGTGACGTTCCAGGTTGCGAGTCGGCCGAGCCCGAGATTTGCGTCGCGTCGTCGGTTGCCGAACCGGCCGATTTGCACGAACACGCGTCGCTGCCGCAACCGGCGGCGGTGGTCGGTACGCGCGGCAAATAATGATTCGCGGGACGCGTGCCCCATTCGGGCATCAATTGATAACCGCCGCGCTCGCGGATCGCTTGCGACACGACCGACTGCGGATCGTGAATATCGCCGAACAGCCGCGCCGAGGTCGGACACGCGAGCACGCAGGCCGGCTTGCGATCGCGCTCGGACAGATTCTCGTCGTGAATGCGATCGACGCACAGCGTGCACTTGGTCATTTCCTGACGCGCTTCGTCGAGCTCGCGCGCGCCGTACGGGCAGGCCCACGCGCAATACTTGCAGCCGATGCAGCGATCGAAGTCGACCAGCACGAGGCCGTCTTCCTTGCGCTTGTAGCTCGCGCCGGTCGGACAGACCGGCACGCACGGCGGGTCTTCGCAGTGCAGGCACGACTTCGGGAAGTGGATCATCTCCGTGTCGGGAAAGCTGCCCGCCTCGAAGCTCTGCACGCGATTGAAGAACGTGCCGGACGGGTCCGCGTCGTACGGATTGGAATCGGCGAGGCTGCCCGATTCGCCCGACGTGTTCCATTCCTTGCAACTCGTCACGCACGCCTGGCAGCCCACGCATACGTTCAGATCGATCACCAGCGCCATCTGGGTCATCGGAAGCTCCTTGCCGTTACCGCGGCGACGGTCGTCATTTGCGACGGACCGCGCCGCGCAGGCGCGCGGCGAATTCGCCGCGTCCCGCGAAATAGGTCTGCACGATCCGCGACACCACGCCCCGCTCTTCTATCGAGCCGGGCAACGCGGACATCGCGGCGAACTGCGGCAGCGTGTGCCGCGCGTCGGCTTCGGCCGGGTAGATGCGCACGCGCACGTCGTACCACGCGGCCTGGCCCGTCACCGGATCGGAGTTCGAGAAGCGCGTGGCCGCTTGGTCGCGGGACGGCAGTTCGTCGGTGATCAGATGATTGAGCAGAAAGCCGCGTTGCGATTCGTTCGCGTTCGGGCCGAGATTCCACGCGCCCGCCGCCTTGCCGATCGCGTTCCACGTCCACACGGTGCCCGGCTCGACGGTCTCGCTGTAGCGCGCCATGCAGCGCACGCGGCCCCACTGCGATTCGACGTAGATCCAGCCGCCGTCGGCGATGCCGCTCTCGCTGGCCGTCAGCGGATTCACGTAAAGATAGTTCTCCCCATGAATCTGCCGCAGCCACGCGTTCTGCGAATCCCACGAGTGATACATCGCCATTGGCCTCTGCGTGACCGCCGCAAGGGGGAACTGCGCGAGATCGGTCGCCGCGCTTTCGAGCGGCGCGTACCAGAACGGCAGCGGATCGAAGTACTGCTCGATACGCGCGCGCAAATGCTCGGGCGGCTGCCGGCCGCTCGTGCGCCCTTGCGCGGCGAGCCTGAACTTCTGCATCACGTCCGAGTAAAGCTGGATCAGGATCGGCTCGTTGAATTTGCGGAAGCCGTTCTTCACCGCCCAGTCGAGATACGGGCCATTGCAGTTGCGCATGTACTGCAAGGTCTCGGGCAAGCGGTAATGGAACACGCAGTTGTTCTTCGCGTACTGCTCCCACTGGTTCGGATTCGGCTCGCCGACGAGCGCCTTGTCGCCGTCCTTGCCGCGCCAGCCGATCAGAAAGCCGACGCCGGAATCGGGCGTCGTCGTGTGATTGACGATGAACTCGGGATAGTCGCGATAGCGCCGGCTGCCGTCGGCGGTCGTGAAGGCGGGAAACTTCAGACGCGACGCGAGTTCGATCAGCACTTCCTGGAACGGCTTGCATTCGCCGGTCGGCGGCACGACCGGCACGCGCACCGAATCGACCGGACCGTCGAACTCGGAGATCGGCCGGTCGAGCATCGACATCGCGTCGTAGCGTTCGAGGTACGTCGTGTCGGGCAGAATCAGATCGGCGAACGCGGTCATCTCCGACTGGAACGCATC
Organism: Paraburkholderia antibiotica; assembly: GCF_012927125.1. Classification (GTDB taxonomy): domain Bacteria; phylum Pseudomonadota; class Gammaproteobacteria; order Burkholderiales; family Burkholderiaceae; genus Paraburkholderia; species Paraburkholderia antibiotica. The sequence goes on along the minus strand of NZ_JABBFZ010000018.1, from coordinate 133,149 downwards.
GCACACGACCAGAAACGGAATCTTGTACTCGCCGTTCGCGTGCTTGTCCGCGAGCATCTCGCGCACCTTCATCGTGTTCATCGACGAATTCCACGCCATGTTGGCCATGAAAATCATCAGCGTGTCGATCGGATACGGATCGCCGCGCCACGCGTTGGTGATCACGCTATGCATCACGCCGTGCACCGCGAGCGGATATTCCCACGAGAACGCCTTGTCGATCCGCACCGGCCCGCCGTGTTCGTCGATGAACAGATCCTCGGGCGCGGCGGGCCAGCCGAGCGGGCCGCTCGCGAGCGGCGTGTTCGGTTTCACCGCGTCGGGACTGTTCGGCGGTTTCGCCGACGGCGGCACCGCGCGCGGAAACGGCGACTTGTGGCGAAAGCCGCCGGGACGGTCGATCGTGCCAAGCAGCGACATCAGCACCGCCAGCGCGCGGATCGACTGGAAGCCGTTCGAATGCGCGGCGAGCCCGCGCATCGCATGAAACGCGACCGGGTTGCCGGAGACCGTCTCGTGCGTCTCGCCCCATGCGTCGGTCCAGCGGATCGGCAGCGTGATGCGATGCCGGCGGCTCGTCTCGATCATTTCGCCGGCGAGGCGCCGGATCGTCTCGGCGGCGATGCCGGTGATAGCCGCCGCCCATTCGGGCGTGCAATCGGCGACGCGCTCGCGCAGCAATGCAAACGACGGCGTAACCGGTTTGCCGTTTTCGAGCGTATAGCGCCCGTCCAATGCGGGCGTCACGCCGCTCGCATGATGCGGCACAGCGCGCTGCGTGGCCGGGTCCCACCACAGATGATTCTGCGGAAACAGCGGATTGCCTTCCGCCCGCCCGGGATCGCGCACAAAGAGGCCGAAATTTTCGCTCGCTTCGTCGAGATCGATCAGCTCGGCCGCATTCGTATAGCGCTGCACGAACTCGTGATCCCACGCGTCCGCGGCGATCAGTTCGTGCAGGAACGCCATGAATAGCGCGCCGTCGGTGCCCGGCTTGATCGGCACCCATTCGTCGGCGATCGCCGCATAGCCCGTACGGATCGGGTTGATCGCGATGAAGCGGCCGCCCGCGCGCTTGAACTTCGAGATCGCGATCTTCAGCGGATTCGAATGATGATCCTCCGCGGTGCCGATCATGAAGAACAGCTTCGCGCTGTCGAGGTCCGGGCCACCAAATTCCCAGAACGAGCCGCCGATCGTATAGATCATCCCGGCCGCCATGTTCGCCGAACAGAAACCGCCATGCGCCGCGTAATTAGGCGTACCGAACTGTTTGGCGAACAGACCGGTCAGCGCCTGCATCTGGTCGCGGCCGGTGAACAGCGCGAACTTCTTCGGATCGGTTGCGCGAATCGCGGCGAGACGCTTTTCGAGCACGTCGAAGGCGACCTCCCACGAAACCGGCTCGAACTGCGCGCTGCCGCGCTCGGCGCCGGCCTTGCGCATCAGCGGCTGGGTGAGACGCGCGGGCGAGTACTGCTTCATGATCCCCGAGGCGCCCTTCGCGCAGATCACGCCCTGGTTCAGCGGATGCTCGGGATTGCCGTCGATGTAGCGCACCTCGCCATCACGCAGATGCACGCGGATGCCGCAGCGGCACGCGCACATGTAGCAGGTGGTGGTCTTGAACTCGAGCCGTTCGTTCTGCGTGCGGGCGTGATGCTCCATGGACACTCTCCGTCGCGGTTGCTGGGGGCCATCGCGTGAGTCACACGATTGCGCTTATCGTATTCGCGTCGGCATCACAACGGAAATCGCGATTTTCGACGCAAACTATCTGGCGCGCCGATAGTTTGCGCTTCGCTTTCGGCGAGGGGCGGCTCAGGCGCGCGGCCGGTCCGCCTGACCGCCAGCGCGAGCGCGCCGCTCAGCCACGCCCTTCCAACTGCGCGATCAGCGCGTCCGGAATCTCGACGCCCTCCTGCCGTGCCGCCTCGGCGAGACGTTCCCGGCGATAGCCCGGCAGGCGCACGTCGTCGTCGAGCAGCATCATCTCGATCAAGGCCTCGACGCGCGACAGATACGCGGCGTCGCCGGCCAGCGCGCCGGGATCGATCGTCCAGAATAGATGGCCGATGCGCGAGCGCTCGCCCTCCTCGGTCAGGAACGAACCTGCTTCATAGCCGAAGTTAGAACCAGTCAACGCGGCGGCCAGAAGCTCGACCACCAGCGCGAGCATCGCGCCTTTGGCGCCGCCGAACGGCAGCATCATGCCGTCCAGCGCGGCGCGCGCGTCGGTGGTCGGCAGGCCGTCGCGCGTGGTCGCCCAGCCCTCGGGGATCGGTTTGCCGTCGCGCGCGGCCAGCGCGATCTTGCCGCGCGCGATCTGCGACAGCGCGAGGTCGATCACAAGCGGCGCGCCGTTGCGGCGCGGAAACACCGCGGCGATCGGATTGGTGCCGAACAGCGCACGGCGGCCGCCCCACGCCGGCATCGCCGCCGGCGAATTGCTGAACGCGAGCGCGACGAGGCCCGCTTCGCCGAGCGCGGCCAGATGCGCCGCGCCCACGCCGAAATGATGGCTGCGGCCGATGCCCGCGACCGCGCTGCCGTATTGGCGCGCGCGCTCGGCGAGGGTCGCGATCGCGAGATCGCAGGCGGGATACGCGATGCCGTCCGCGCCGTCGATCAGCACGGTTGCGCCGCGATCCGCGACGATCGACGGCTGCGCGGCGGGATCGACGCGGCCGTTGCGCAACTGCGCGCAGTACATCGGCAGACGCGACACGCCATGCGATGACAGGCCCCGCACGTCGGCATAAACGAGTGCGCGTGCGGTCGATTCGGCGGTGGCCGGCAACGCGCCCGCGCGATGCAGCGCGCCGACGGCGAGCACGGTCAGCGCGTCGGGAAACAAACGGGCCATCTGGACTTCCTTGGGTTCGGTTGGGGTCAGCGCATCACTGTGTCATTGCCGGCGCGAAGCGGCAAGCCGGAAGCGGCCGGTTCGAGGTGGTCCGTTCAAAACGGCCCCTTCAAAGCCGCCGCGCTTCGAACGATGCTCACTTCGCCGCTTTCTTCAGCAAGCCCGGCGCGCCCGGCAGTTCGTGCGCCTCGCGCTCCGGCTGCCCCGCGGACGCCGGCTGCACCGGCTGCGGCTTGCGCGCCGGCTGGACCTGCGCCTGCACGTCGCGTGGCGCCGCGAGGAATTCACGCGCCGCGCGGGCATCGAACACGCCTTCCCAACGCGCGACCACTAGCGTCGCGACCACGTTTCCGATCATGTTGGTCAGCGCGCGAATCTCGTTCAGCACCCGATCGACGCCAAGAATCAGCGTGATGCCGGCGACCGGAATGATGTTGTGCGTCGACAGCGTCGCGGTCAACGCGACCAGCGCCGCGCCGGCCACGCCCGCGCCGCCCTTCGACGTCAGCATCAGGATCGCCAGCAGTCCCAACTGCTGCATCAGCGTCAGATGCGTGTTGGTCGCCTGCGCGATGAACAGCGACGTCATCGTCAGATAGATCGCGGCGCCGTCGAGATTGAACGAGTAGCCGGTGGGCAGCACGAGCCCGACGATCGCGCGCGGGCAACCCATCCGTTCGAGCTTTTCCATCAGCCGCGGCAGCACGGATTCGGTGGTCGAGGTGCCGAGCACGATCAGCAGTTCCTCGCGGAAGTACTTCAGCAGCGGCCACAGCCCGACGCCCGCCCAGCGCGCGGCCGCGCCGAGCACGATGCCGACGAACAGGATGCTGGTGATGTAGAAGCACAGGATCAGCAGCCCGAGTTGCTGCAGCGTGCCGATGCCGTACTTGCCGATCGTGAACGCGATCGCGCCGAACGCGCCGAGCGGCGCGAGCCGCATGATCATTTCGACGATGCGCATCAGCGTGTCGCCGAACTGCTCGATGCCGCGCATCAGCAGCCGGCTGCGCTGCGACATGATCGACAGCGCGATGCCGAACAGCACCGAGAACAGCAGCACCTGCAACAGATCGCCGCGCGCGAACGCGCCGACCACCGAGTTCGGCACGATCATGTCGATGAAGCTCGACGACGCGGAATGCGCGGTCTCGACGTAATGCGTGACCGCGTGCGGATCGAGCGACGCGGGATCGATATTGAGTCCCGCGCCCGGCCGCAGCAGATTCGCGACGACGAGCCCGAGCACCAGCGCGATCGTCGTGACGACCTCGAAATACAGCAGCGTCTTGAAGCCGACGCGGCCGACCTGTTTCAGGCTTTCCATCCGCGCGATGCCCACGGAAACCGTGCAGAAGATCACCAGCGTGATCAGCATCTTGATAAGGCGAATGAACGTGTCGCCGAGCGGTTTCATCTGCACGCCGAACGCGGGCGCGAAATGACCGACGATAATGCCAGCCGCAAGTCCGATCAGGACCTGCACGTAGAGATGTTTGAGCACGCGCAAGATGGTGTCTCCTCCACTCGCTGCTGCCAGATATCGAGCCGGCGCCACTGCCGCCTGAGCTGCCGGTCGCGGGAGGCATCGTCGGCCCTTCTCCGCGCCGGCATGCGCCGGGAATGTGGGGGGCCGCGGCCGCCGCGCCCGGACCGCGCGGCCCGGCGAAGCGGCACGGCCGCGCGCGTCAGGCGCTTTCGAACAGACGCGTCAGCACGAACTCGCGATGACCGAGCGCTTCGGCCGCGGTGAACCGGCCGTTGATCGTCGCCAGCATGCATTGCAGCAGCTTGTCGCCGCTCTGGTCGAGGTTCTGCTCGCGCTGCAGAATGCCGGTCACGTCGACGTCGATATGCTCGCCCATCGTGCGGACCGTGCGCGGATTCGCGCAGATCTTGATGACCGGCACGATCGGATTGCCGATCACGTTGCCCTGCCCGGTCGGGAAGAAATGCACGACGAAGCCCGATGCCGCGCACAACGTGACCATCTCGGCCGCCGCCGACGACGAGTCCATGAACCACAGCCCCGCATGCGTCGGCTCCTCGGCCTTGTCGAGCACGCCGTCGACCATGCACTTCTTGCCGATCTTCTGGATATTGCCGAGCGCCTTTTCCTCGATCGTGGTCAGGCCGCCCGCGATGTTGCCCTTGGTCGGCTGGGACTCGGACAGGTCGTCGGTCTTCCAGCGGTTGATCATCTCCTGATAGCGGTCGAACATGAACTGGAAGCGCTCGCGTACGCCGTCGTTCGCGCAGCGCGCGGCGACGATCTGCTCGCCGCCGGTCAGCTCCGAGGTCTCGCCAAACACCAGCGTGGTGCCGAGGCCATAGAGCTTGTCGAACGCGTTGCCGACGGTCGGATTCGCGCCGCAGCCCGAGGTGGTGTCCGACTCGCCGCACTTGGTCGACACCCATAGCTCCGAAATCGGGCACTCTTCGCGATCGAGCGAGGTCGCGTACTGCACCATTTCCTTCGCCGCTTTCGATGCACGCATGATCGTGTCGTGATCGCCGTGCAATTCGATGCCGAAGCCCATCACCGGCTTGCCGGTCTTCGCGATGCCGTCGACCACGCGCTTGGTCCAGCCTTCCTCGATGCCGATCACGATCACCGCCGCGACGTTCGGATTGCTGCCCGCGCCGATCAGCGTGCGGAAATGCAGATCCAGGTCGGCGCCGAACTGCAGCCGTCCATACGGATGCGGCAGCGCCATCGTGCCTTTGATGTTGTGCTCGACCGCCTGCGCCGCGGCATTGGACAGGTCGTCGACCGGCAGGATGATCACGTGGTTGCGTACGCCGACGCGGCCATTGTCGCGACGATAGCCGCGGAAAGTCGTACCCAGGTCAATCACGCTCATGGTGTCTCTCTCGTTCGGGTTGATGCCAGTGAGGGGCGGCTTGATGCCGCGCAGCGGAATGCGGGAAAACGCGTGCGCCGTTGTCCGTGCTTACCAGCGCTTCGTCTTGATGTTGTGCACGTGCGCGTGCTCGCCGGCCTTGATCGGCGCGACCACCTTGCCGATGTCGACGCCGTACTTGAACACCGTGTCGCCGACGGCCATGTCCTTCAGCGCGACCTTGTGGCCGATCGGAATGTCCTGCTTCGCCGGCACCGTGACGATCTCGTCGTCGTCCATGATCCATGCGTTGAGCAGCGTGCCCGCCTTGATGCCCTCGACGACCGCCACGCCGACCGTGTCCTTCGCTTCGTGCAGCACGATGTGGATCGTTCTGCGCTCCGCCGCGCCCGCCGTGGGGTGATGGATGTCTGCCGTGGGATTGCTCATTCGCGTCTCCGTTCATGGTTTGAATGCGGTGTGGGGCCGCCGGGGCAGCGCAGCGAGGTGCGCCGCAGTGAATCGATAGTAGGCGCCGATGTTGCCAATGTCAACTATGTCATCTATATGTGTTAGAAGAGTTTGATCACATGACCGAGGCGTCCGGCACGCCGACAATCTGTGGCTCATCCAGATGTTCTGGATGAGCGGGTCGTTTAGAATCGGGGCAGGTTCAACCCAGCGAGCGGCACGACTCGCGTATCCGGGAGGTTTCATGAGCACGCTCGCCATCAATGCGCCCGCGCTGGGCGGCACGCGGTACAAGGAGGTCAAGAGCGCGATTCTCGCGGCGCTCGCGGCCGGCGAATGGAAAGGCGGCGAATGCATTCCTTCGGAAAAGCGCCTCGCCGAGCGCTTCGGCGTGTCGATCGGCACGCTGCGCAAAGCCATCGACGAACTGTGCGCCGAGAACATCCTGATCCGCCATCAGGGTCTCGGCACCTTCGTGGCGATGCATCAGCGCGACCGGCACTTCTTCCGCTTCTTTCGCATCGTGCGTCGCGACGGCGACAAGGCGTATCCGGTCGTCACGCTGATCGACTTCAAGAAGGCGCGCGCGTCGCGCGAGGTGGCGGCCATGCTCGGCATCGAAAGTGGCGCGCGCGTGCTGCAGTTCGTCAACGGCCTCGCGCTGCATGGCAAGACCGTGCTGATCGAACACATCACCGTGCCCGACGCGCTGTTTCCGGGGCTCACGGAAAGCAAGCTGCGTAACCGGCCGAATACGCTGTACAACTTCTATCAGGACGGTTTCGGCATCAACGTGGTCGATACCGACGAGCGTGTGAGCGTCGCGCTCGCGAATCTGCTCGAAAGCGAACAGCTCGGGGTCGAGGTCGGCGCACCGTTGCTGGAGATTCGCCGCATCGCCTATTCGTATCATCGCAATGCGGTCGAATTGCGGATTTCGCGGCTCAATACCGACGAATACGAATACATCGGCACGCGCGCGGCACGCGACGACGAAAAGTAAGCGGCAAGCGCGGTCGGGAGTTCCAGGGGCTTCAGCGCACCCTGCGCTTCAAATGCTTCAAACGCTTCAAACGCTTCAAACGCTTCGAATACTTAGGATGCGTCAGATCGGCGTCAGCACCGGCTCGCCCGCGAAATGCCGCCGCGCGTTGTCGAGAAAATTGTCGACCGAAGCCGCGATCGCTTCCGGCGAGCGGCCGCCGACATGCGGCGTCAGCACCACGTTGCGCAGTCCGATCAGCGACTGCGGCGGTTCGGGCTCGCCTTCGTAGACGTCGAGCGCGGCGCCCGCCAACGTCCCCGCCGCGAGCGCGCGAGCCAGCGCGGCCGTATCGACCACGCTGCCGCGCGACACGTTGACCACGAAGCCCCGCGGGCCGAGCGCCGCCAGCACCGTCTCGTCGATCAGATGCCGCGTGGCCGCGCCACCCGGCGTCGCGACCACCAGAAAATCGCTCCACTGCGCGAGCGCCGCGACGCTGTCGAAATAGCGCAGCAACGGCCTGTCTTCGCGCGGCTTACGGTTGTGATAGCCGACCTCCATATCAAAGCCCTCGGCGCGGCGTGCGAGCTTGGCGCCGATATGGCCGAGGCCGACGATCCCCAAGCGCCGGTTCGACACGCTCGGCCGCGATGGCAGATGGTCGCGCCATGCGCCCTCGCGCGTCGCGCGGTCGAGTTGCGGCACGTCGCGCACCACGGCGAGCAGCAACGCGAACGCGTGATCGGCGACGCAATCCGCGTTGGTACCCGCGCCGTTGGCGAGTACGATGCCGCGCGAGCGCGCGTGATCGACGGCGAGATTTTCGTAGCCGGCGCCCAGCGCGCTGACGAGTTCGAGTCGCGGCATGCGGTCGATGTCGGCGGCGCTCAGACCGGTCGTGCCATTGGTCAGCACCGCACGAATCGCCCCGCCATGGCGCGCGATCGCGGCTTCGCGCTGCAGCGCGTCGGGCGCGTGGATCGTGTCGAAGGCGGCGTCGATGTGCGCGCGGCTCGCGTCGCCCAGGTGAATCAGGACCAGCAGGGATGGCTTCATGGCGGCGTTTCCCGATGGCTAGATGAGACGGCATCCGGCGCATGCGCGCGGACTGCGTGGCGATCGAGTGTAACAAGGCCAGGCCGCGCGCGCAGAACGCCGGCGCTGAAGTTCGCGGCAGCCGCCGTGATCAGGCGCCCGCGTCGGCGCAAAAACCACACACTATTCTTTCGGCATTTTCGGCCCGCGCCAACCCATCTTAAAATAGCCGCACTTCCGATTCCGAGACCTCCATGCTCGATACCTTGAAGCGCGACTCCGCACCGCTCAGCGACGACTCCGGCATGTTCGAGCTCGCCCCCGTGTCGCTGTGGCTCGAAGATTTCAGCGGCGTGCGCGCGCTGTTCGACACATGGCGCGCCGAAGGCGTCACCGACCTGCGCGCGCATTTCGCCGCCGACCCGCGTTGCGTCGCCGAATGCGCGCACCGCATCCGCGTGATCAAGGTGAATCGCCAGACGCTCGCACAGTTCGAAGCCGCCGACTTCGACACGCTGACGGGCAACCTCGGCTCGGTGTTCCGCGACGACATGCTGAAGACCCACCTTGAAGAGTTGTGCCAGCTGTGGGCCGGGCAATTGCAGTTCACCAGCCACACGGTCAACTACACGCTCGGCGGCCGGCGACTCGACGTGCTACTCAAGGGCGCGATCCTGCCCGGTCACGAGGAGCGCTGGGATCGCGTGCTGGTGTCGACCGAGGACATCACCGAACTCGAAGGCGCGCGGCGGCGCGTCGCGCTCGCCGAGCAATACGCGCGCGGACTGTTCGAACATTCGCCGGTGTCGCTGTGGGTCGAGAATTTCAGCGCGGTCAAACGCCTGCTCGACGACGCGCGCGCCGCCGGCATCAACGATTTCCGCGTGTTTACCGATGTGCATCCGGAGTTCGTCGAACGCTGCATGGCGGAAATTCACGTGCTCGACGTGAACCAGCACACGCTCGAAATGTTCGCCGCGCCGGACAAGAAAACGCTGCTCGCGCGCCTGAGCGAAGTGTTCCGCGACGACATGCGTCCGCATTTCCGCGAGCAGTTGGTCGATCTGTGGGACGGCAAGCTGTTCCAGCAGCGCGAAGTGCTCAACTACTCGCTCGACGGCAGCGAGGTCTATGTGCACCTGCAATTCTCGGTGCTGCCGGGTCATGAGGAAAACTGGGATCTCGTGCTGGTCGCGCTGACCGACATCACCGCGCGCAAGAAGGCCGAGGCGTACCTCGAATTCCTCGGCAAGCACGACGTGCTGACCAAGCTGCGCAACCGCTCGTTCTACGTCGACGAACTGAACCGGCTCGAACGCAAGGGGCCGTGGCCCGTGACGATCATCATGGCCGATCTGAACGGCCTGAAGCGCGTGAACGATCAGCTCGGCCACGCGGCCGGCGACGCGCTGCTGCGACGCGCCGGCGAGGTGCTCGCGAAGGCGATGGAGTCGCCGTTCCACGCGGCGCGGATCGGCGGCGACGAGTTCGCGATCCTGATGCCCGACACCGACGAGCGCGGCGGCGCGATGATGATCGATGCGATCCGTCAGCTCGTCGAAATGAACAACCAGTTCTATCCGGGCTCGCCGCTGAGCTTCTCGATGGGCGCGGCCACCTGCCAGCGCGGCGACCGGCTCGAAGCGGGCGTGCAGCGCGCCGATCTGTTGATGTACGAGGAAAAGCGCGCGCACTACGAGGATCAGCCGGGCGCGGATGCGGCCGGGAAATAACGACGGCTAACGCGTGACGTATGACGCGCGGCTGCACACGCGCCGCGCATCGGCCTTAGTCTTAGCCTTAACCGCCGCTAGACCGCGGTAACGTAACGCGGCACCGGCTTCTGCGGACGCGGCGGCGCATCGTGCGCGACGCGCATGCGCTTGACCTCGTCGACGGGACTCAGGCCGAACAGCCGCTTGAACTCGCGGCTGAATTGCGACGCGCTTTCGTAGCCGACGCGCGCCGCGGCCGCGCCCGCGTTCAAACCATCCTGCACCATCAACAGACGCGCGTGATGCAAACGCGTGGTCTTCACATACTGCATCGGCGAGGTCGCCGTCACCGCCTTGAACTGCGCATGGAACACCGCGAGGCTCATGCCGGCTTCGGCCGCGAGCGTGTCGACGTCGAGCGATGCGTGGTACTCGGCATGAATGCGCCGCAATGCCTTCGCGATGCGGCCAAAGTGATTCTGATGCGTGAGCGCCGCGCGAATCGCGCCGCCCTGCTCGCCAGTCAGCACCCGATAGCAAAGCTCCCGCACGATGGCCGGTGCGAGAATGCGCGCGTCGAGCGGCGACGCGAGCGCTTCCATCAGACGCTGCACCGCGCTGCTCAGCGCCGGATCGAGCGGCGTCGAGAAGATCCCGACCGGCTCGTGCTGCGCGATGCCCTGGGTGTCGTTGAGCGCCATCAGCAACTCGGCGACCATCGTCAGATCGACGCGCACGGAGATGCCGAGAAACGGCTCCTCCGCGCTCGCCTCGGTCTCGCATTCGAACGGCAGCGGCACCGACAGCACCAGATACTGCTGCGCATCGTAGCTGAACACCTGATCGCCGAGATAACCGCGCTTGCGTCCCTGACAGACGATCACGATGCTCGGCTCGTACATCACCGGCATGCGCGGCATGGGCCGGTTCGCGCGCAGCAGGTTCACGCCTTCGAGGCTCGTGCGCGAGATGCCGGCAGCGGGCGCGAGCAGATCGAACAGCTCACGCACGCGTTGTTGGGCGGGATCGTCCGTAACGGAACCGACAGCTTGAGTGGACATGACGATAGGGTGACGGGCAAGAGAATAATGCTTGAAATTTAGCATCAAACGAACTACTGCGCCGCCCCTCAATAGTTTTAGGCAAATCTTCAAGACGATCAGGTATTCCGCGAATACGGCCCCACTCCTATGATGGGAACCCTGCCGGATCGCCTTTTTTGTCGCGCGCAGCGTGTCCGGTCATACGCCGCCCGGCTCGTCACGAGTCGTAAGGTGGCGAATGACATCCTCCGGCGCTCGCGCCCGATCCCGGTTCCTGCTGCGACTCGCCGCATCCGCAACCCTGCTGGTTGCGTATCGTCGACGTGTCGCACTGTTGCGCCATCACCCTCTTTGCTGGAGCTACCCATGAGCACGACTTATGCCTATGCAGCGACCGACGCCAGTGCGCCGCTCGCCCCGTTCGAAATCCAGCGCCGCGCGCCGCGCGCGCACGACGTGCAAATGGAAGTGCTGTTCTGCGGCGTGTGCCATTCCGATCTGCATCAGGCACGCAACGAATGGAAGAACACGATTTATCCGGTGGTGCCGGGCCACGAGATCGTTGGCCGCGTGACCGCGGTCGGTCCGAACGTGACGAAGTTCAAGGTTGGCGAACTGGTCGCGGTCGGCTGTCTGGTCGACTCGTGCCGCACCTGCCCAAGCTGCGCGGAAGGTCTCGAGCAGTATTGCGAAAACGGTTTTGTCGGCACCTATAACGGCGTGGATCGCGTCGACGGACAGGTCACGTATGGCGGTTACTCGACGCAGCTCGTCGTCGACGAAGCCTTTACGCTGCGCGTGCCGGCCAATCTCGATCCCGCCGGTGTCGCGCCGCTGCTGTGCGCGGGCATCACCACGTATTCGCCGCTGCGCACGTGGGGCGCGGGGCCGGGCAAGAAGGTCGGCATCGTCGGCCTGGGCGGTCTCGGCCATATGGGCGTGAAGCTTGCGCACGCGATGGGCGCGCATGTCGTGCTGTTCACGACGTCGCCGTCGAAGATCGAAGATGCCAAGCGGCTTGGCGCGGACGAAGTGGTCGTATCGAAGAATCCGCAGGAAATGGAAGCGCATGTGAATAGCTTCGATTTCATTCTGAACACGGTGGCGGCGCCTCACGATCTGAATCCGTTCCTGAATCTGCTCAAGCGGGACGCGACGATGACGCTGGTGGGCGCACCGGAGCACGATCATCCGTCGCCGCAGGTGTTCAATCTGATCTTCAAACGACGTCGCCTTGCGGGTTCGCTGATTGGTGGCATTGCCGAGACGCAGGAGATGCTGGATTTCTGCGGCCAGCACGGCATTGTTTCCGACATCGAGATGATTCCGATGCAGGGGATTAACGAGGCTTATGAGCGGATGCTCAAGAGCGATGTGAAGTATCGGTTTGTGGTGGATATGGATTCCATGCGGAAGTAGTCGGTTTTTTGTTCCGCGCAGCGGGTGGGCAGTTTTTTTGCGCCTGCGGCGCGGGGCTTTTGTTTGTTGTTCTGGCTTTTGTTGTTCTGGTTTTTTTGTTGTTCTGGGTTTTTGGCCTTTCCTTGATTTGCTTTCGGTCTATTAGCGTTGCCCCTGTGCGGGGCGGCACCTACTTTCTTTGCCTGCTGCAAAGAAAGTAGGCAAAGAAAGCAGCTTCACACCGCTAATTCTTAAACGGGCACCTCGGTCAACCGCCGGTAGTGGTGCATCTGGAATCTGTGTTCCTGCACACTCCCCGTGAGTGACAAGGCAGTCATTCTTCCGGCGGCGCTCCGCGCCCCGAAGCCTCGGTCACAAACCCTCGGTCTTTAAGCGCCTCGCCGAGGCGCAGCCGACGGCCCTCATTACACGAACTATTCACACGGGTTTCCATTGCAGACCCGTCCACGACGCACGCAGTGCGAAGTGGGAAGCATGACGGCTTTGTCACTCACGCTGAGTGTGCGAGATGACAGATTCCAGATGCACCACTACCCGTAGTTAACCGAGGTGCCCACTTAAGAATTAGCGGTGTGAAGCTGCTTTCTTTGCCTACTTTCTTTGCAGCAGCAAAGAAAGTAGGTGCCGCCCCGCACAGGGGGCAACGCTAATAGACCAATAAGACAACAAGGAGAGGCCAAAAACCCAGGAACAACGAAAAAAAGCGCCGCACGGCAAAAAAACCATTTGGAGCATCCCAGTGATCGACAGACTAACTGCAATGCGCACATTCATCCGAATTGTGGACACCAACAGCTTCACCCGCGCAGCGGAATCCCTGAACATCCCACGCGCGACCGCAACGACGATCGTCCAGAATCTGGAAGCCCTGCTGGGCACAGCACTATTGATCCGCACGACACGTCGTCTGAGCGTCACGCCGGAAGGCGCGGCCTACTACGAACGCTGCGCGCAAATCCTCGCCGATATCGATGAAATGGAAGCCAGCCTCCGTCATGCAACCGATAACCTGACCGGCCGTCTGCGCATCGAAATGCCCAGCGCCGTCGCCAGTGCGATCGTGCTGCCCGCCCTCGACGACTTCCACGCCCGCTATCCGAACCTCGATCTCGCCATCGGCGTCAGCAATCGAAGCATCGATCTGGTCTCCGAAGCAATCGACTGCTGCATCCAGCTCGGCGAGTTGCCGGATTCGAATCTGGTCGCGCGTCATCTCGGCACGCTCGAACACGTGACCTGCGCCAGCCCGGACTATCTGGCGCGCCACGGCACGCCCGCCGATCTCGACGATCTGCGCGCGCACGTCGCGGTCAATTGCGTGTCGCCGCATAACGGCCGCGAATGCGACTTCGATTTCGAAGTGGACGGCGAAGCGCTCAGCGTCAAGCTCAAAGGCTTCGTGCAGGTCAGCGACGAACAGGCCTACCTGACCTGCGGACTGCAAGGTCTCGGGATGATCCAGCCCGCCCGGGTCGCCGCGCAGCCCTACCTCGATTCGGGCCTGCTGCGCGAAGTGCTGCCGCAATGGAAACCCGTGCCGATGCCGGTCGCGGTCGTGTATGTGAAGAATCGCCGCGTGTCGCCGCGCGTGCGCGCGTTCGTCGACTGGCTCGCGGAGCTGTTCGAGAAAGCCGGTCACGTCGAGCAGGATCTGTCGCGCGTGCGGCAGTTGTTGCGCGGCCTGCATCCCGCGTAAAGCGGGTGCAGGCCCATCGGAGTCTCGCAATCAGTCCGGTAGCTTGACCGGCACCGGCCGCGTCAGCAGATCCACGTAGAAATCGAAAAAGGCAGGATTGTCGAAACGTTTGACGATCGTCATTTTCTGCAAACCCGCCGGCGGCGAACTCGTATAGCCGGTTGCCTTGCCATCGTTGGCGCCGAAGCTCGTATCCACGTCCACCCACTCATCGACCGTCTGCGTCGCGAACGACGGATGCATCAGATATGCGAGCGTCAGCGTGTCCCAGATGTTGGTCGTGTAGTTCGGGTTCGTCTCGAAGCCGTTCTTGCCGTCGAAACCATAGCCGTTCAGCGTCTTGAACAGCTGCGTGATGATGGTCTGCTTCGTCGGATCGTGCGCGACGCGATCGTATAACGCCTTGTCCATCTGCACCGTGTCGGTCACGTCGAGCGGAATCACCGTCTGTTTGATCGGTAGACGCAAGACCGTTTTCGCCGCCTCGGGATCGAACCACCAGTTGAACTCGGCGGTCGGCGTGGTGTTGCCCGGCACGTCGATCGCGCCGCCCATGTAGATGATCTGCTTGATCAGCGGCACGATCTCGGGATGCTCGCTGGTGGCTTGCGCGATATTGGTCAGCGGGCCGATCGCGAGGATCGTCACTTCGCCTGGATAGCGCTTCACCGACTCGACGATGAAATCCTTCGCGCTCTGGCTCTGCACCTTCGTATGCGTCGCGAAACCGTCGGGCGGCGCGACGAGGTCGCTCGCCGATTTCGGCTCGGGCGTGCTCCATGCGCCGAGATAGCCGTCGCCGCCAGGAAACTCTTTCAGTTCCTGCTGGATCGTCGCGTAGTCGTGCGACAGCGCGTAATTGGCACCCGCATACACGCCGATCTGATTTTCGACGCCCAGACGCTCGACCGATTTCAGCGCATCGGAGACGCCCTGCATGAGCCACTGATTGCCCGACACGACAGTGATGCCGAGCACTTTCAGCGAGCCCTGCGCCTGCAATTGCGCGGCCATCACGCCGAGCTGGCCGTCGTCGCTGAGCGTGTTGTAGTCGCTATCGATGATCACCTTCGGCGGACCCGCCGAGGCATTGAGATCGCTGCCACCGCACGCGGCCAGATTGGGAACGATTGCCATGACTGCCGCCCAGCTCAATGCCACGAAAAGCCGCCTCATCGATGTCTCCTGTGAAATGCCGCCCGCTCATGCGGACAAGGAAATCATCATAGGCGTAATCCGGATGAAATCAAATTGTCATGCAGTACGAATGATGCGAGTCGCTCCACACAGATCACAACCGCTACGGATCACTAAGCATCAAGCGAAACGAACCGCAAAACGAACGCGGCTCGCGACGCCGTCATAACGTCACGAGCCGCGGGTAGCTGCATGCATAGCGCACCGCCGTCGAGGCGACGCCCATCCGCCCATTCAACCCATCGAAGCGCCGCTTACTGCGACTCCTCCGCCCACACCGCGTTTTCACGCGCCATCAACGCAGTCGACGCCGCCGGTCCGAACGTGCCCGCCGAATACGAGCGCGGCCGCTCGCCGGACTTCGCCCAGCCGTCGAGAATCGGTTCGGCCCACGCCCACGCGGCTTCGAGTTCGTCGCGGCGCATGAAGTGCGTCAGACGTCCGCGAATCACGTCGATCAGCAGCCGTTCGTACGCTTCCGCGCGACGCTCGGTGAAGGCCTGCTGCAGATCGAGATTCAGGCTCACCGGCAGCATATGCATGCCGCTGCCCGGCTCTTTCGCGAGCACCTGCAACTGGATCGACTCTTCGGGCTGCAGCTGGATCACCAGCCGATTGCCGTAGGTGCGTCCGTCGCTCGGGATGATCGAGAACGGCAGCTCGGAGAATTCGATCACGATCTCCGACAGCTTCTTCTGCATCCGCTTGCCGGTGCGCAGGAAGAACGGCACGTTGGCCCAACGCCAGTTGTTGATCCGCGCACGCAACGCGACGAAGGTCTCGGCGCGACTGCCCGCCGGCACGTTGTCTTCCTCGAGGTAGCCCTTGACTGCCTCGCCGTCGACCGCGCCGGCCGTGTACTGGCCGCGCACGGTGTCGCGCGCGATGTCCTCGGGTGTCATCGGCCGCAACGAACGCAGCACCTTGAGCTTTTCGTCGCGCACCGCGTCCGGATCGAGCGACACCGGCGGCTCCATCGCGACGATGCACAGCAGTTGCAGCAGATGGTTCTGCACCATGTCGCGCAACGCGCCGGTCTTGTCGTAGAACCCCGCGCGACTGCCCACGCCGACCGTCTCGGCCACCGTGATCTGCACGCTCTTGATGTACGGCGCCTGCCACAGCGGCCCGAAAATCGGATTGCCGAAGCGCAGCACCATCAGGTTCTGCACGGTTTCCTTGCCGAGGTAGTGATCGATCCGGTAGATCTGCGCTTCGCTGAAGTGCTTGCCGACCGCGGTGTTGATCGCCTGCGCGGAGGCGAGATCGTGGCCGAGCGGCTTTTCGAGCACGACGCGCGAGTGTTCGTCGACGAGTCCCGCGACCGACAGGTTCTCGCAGATATTGGTGAACAGATCCGGCGAGGTCGCCAGATAGAACACCCGGCGCACGCCTTCGCGCGAGACTTCCTTCAGGCGCTGGTAGTCCTCCGGCGAGTCGACGTCCATCCGCACGTATTCGAACAGCGCGAGAAATTTGTCCCACGCGGCGGCGTCGAACGCTTTCTTCTCGATGAAGGGCTTGGCCTTCTGCTCCATGAATTCGCCGATGTATTCGTCGCGCGACCAGGGCTTGCGGCCGATCGTCAGAATGCGGGTCTCGGGCGGCAGATTGCAGTGCAGATGCGCCATGTAAAGCGCGGGCAGCAGCTTGCGGAACGACAGGTCGCCGGTGCCGCCGAAGATGATCATGTCGAGCGGCAGGTCGGGTGTGGCAGAAGCGTGTTGGGTCGTCATGGCACGATTGCAGCGTCTAGGGAAAGGGCGTCGATCAGGAACAGGAATCGGCGGCCGGCGCGCGGTCGAACGGCGGACCTTCGCGCAGGCGCTTTTTCCGGCAAACGCCTATGGTGCAACGTTTTAAGATAGTTTGCACGGCAAGATCTGCCGCAAGCTGACTCAGGATGCCAACCCGCCGCGGCAGAGACCTGTTTTTGCGGGACTTTTCGCGATCGATTCAATTCGCGCGCCGCGCGTTCAGTGTCGCGCCAACGACTCGCGCGCGACCCGGCACGCGGCCAGATCCCACGCCGCGCAGCCGACGCTCTTGAACACCATCGGGGCCGTCGGTAGCGGCTGCGCGTTCTGCAATACCGCCGCGATTCCGCCGACCCGCGCCCAGTCGACGCCGGCCTGAATGAAATCGCCGGCCTCGTGCTTCGCGCCGGCCGGATCGTCGACGAACAGCGCGCTGCCCGCGATCGTGGTCGCGCCGATCTCGACCATCTGCGGCGTGAACGCGCCGACGCCGATCACGAACCGCCCCGCGCGCGCCGGTTCGTCATAGACCGGCTGTTTGCTGGTGGTCAGCGCGATCACGACATCGATCGATTCGGGCAGCGGCGCACCGCCCGGCGCGAGCGGCTGCAAGTCGCGCACCTTGCCGCGCTGCGCCGCGCAGAACGCGTCGGCGCGCGCGGGCGCGCTGCCCTTGACCCATACGCGTGCATCGGGATACAGCTCGCCGATCGCTTCCAGATGATTGAGCGCCTGCGTGCCGGTGCCGATCAGCAGAATTTCGCGCGGCGCGCGCGCGGCGAACGTCGCGATGCCGAGCATCGACATCGCCGCGGTCCGGCGCCCGGTTACGGTCGGGCCGTCGAGTACGAATAGCGTCTCGCCGGTATCGGCGTCGAACGCCATCACCTGGCCGTGGATCGTCGGCAGATTGCGCGCGCCGTTGCTCGCGCACACGTTGACGAGCTTGTGGATCGCGAGATCGGGCGCGGTGGCGGGCATCGACAGCATGATGCCGCCGGCGTTGAGCGGCACGACGAGCCGCTCGGGACTCGCGATGCGCTGCTGCGCGTAATCGATGCTCGCGCGCTTCAGCGCGTCGACGAGGGCGGCGTACGGCATCAGCCGCGCGGTGGCGGCGGCGTCGAAGATCTGCGTGGTCGGGCGGCTCATAGGCGGGACGGTCCAATCCTGGAGTGAGTGGGCATGCGTCACCGTAACCGAGCGGAAAAAAAATCGCCAGCCGGGTGGGAGGTTGGCGGTTCTGTGTGCGTGGCTGAGAGCGGGTATGGCGGACCGGGCGCGGCTGCCGTTCATCAAGCGATGCCCCGGCGGCGCGCTCATCGGCGCTCTTATCGGCTCTGTTACCAGCCCTCTTCCCGGCTCTGTTACCTCATTGCCGCGCCACGCTCGCTGTCACCCTTTCCTGTCAGCCTTCCTGCCGTTTTTGAACATCGCCCGACAGGCCGGGCTCAGTTCGTCGATGTGCTGCTTCATGCAGGCGGTGATCTTCTCTTCGTTGGGAATCTCGCTGGCGCAGAAATGCATCGCGTCGCCGCGACAGGCATGGGCCTGTTCGTCACGGCTCGCGGCCTGAGCCGAAGTGACGGCGCCGAGCGCGACAAGGCCGGCGACCAGGAGATATAAGGTTCGATTCATACTGGATCTCCGTCAGGTCGAACATCGATGACGGCCGCGCAGCAGAAAACGGGCCCGCCCTGTTCATCGCGGCGACTTGCCTGGCCGACTCGGCGCCCCGTCACTTCTAACGCGCGCCGCGGCCGAGCGTCATCCCGCGCCCCGCGTAGAAACGCGCGAGCGTCGCGAACGGCAGATACACGTCGGCCTGATGCGGCGCGACGCCCGACGGGTTGTGAAACCACACACCGTCGCGATCGCGGCCGTGCAGCAAAATCAGATGACCGCCCTGACGCTGGTTCGGCCGCTCGGGATAGCGGATCTCGGCACTCACCGAGACGATCGCGAGCGTATCGGCGTCGAGCTGCCCGGCGATCTCCTCGAGCGACGCCTGCGGCAACACCTCTACCTGCAGCCCGTACGCATCGCCGACCCATCCGGCGAACGGCCGATAGATCAGACCGTCGACGCCGCCATCGTCGCGCATCCGGTACACGCCGTGGCGCAACGCGTCGTCGAGCAACGCGGCGCGCGGCGCGTGATCGATACGCCAGTAGTCGAGCGCCGATTCGAGACACGTGAGTCCGCACAGCCGCTTCGCCCAGAAGCGATAACGCTCGGGATCGTCGAAACCGCTGCGCTGCCATAGCGGATCGTCGCACGGGTCGCGCTGCCGCTCGACGATGTCGCGCACCCACTCGGGGCTGCCCCATTGCGTGTAGTACGGCACGTCGGCGTGGCGGAGTACGGAATCGATCATCGGTCGGATCGCCTGTCGTTGCTGTCGTTGCGGTGGTATCGAGCCGGGCGCTTACAGCATGCTGCGCGGCCGCTGCATCGTGCCGTCGAAGAAACGCTGCAAGCGGAACGCCGACAGATCCAGCGACGCCTCGCCGCCATCGTTCATTTCCGCGAGCAGCTTACCGACGATCGGCCCCATTGCGAAGCCGTGGCCGCAGAAGCCGGTCGCGATCGTCAGACCCGGAACCTGCGGCGGCGCGTCGATCACAGGAATGCCGTCGGGCAGCACATCGATCAGACCGGCCCACGCCTCGACGATCCGCGCATCCCGCAACACCGGAAACAGCACGTGCAGTTTCTTGAGCGCACGCGGCGCATGGCCCGCATTCGGCTGCGACTGCGGATCGCGCGGATGCAGCACGCGCTCGGCCGCGGGCACGCCGCCCGGCAGACGTTCGCGCAGATCGCTCAGACAGGCGCCGTTCAGATGAAAGCTGAACTTCTCGCGCTGCTTCCACAACTCGGGCAAAAACCATTTGAGCGCGCGGAAATGGCCGAGCGTCATGTCGACGTCGACCTGCATGTCGTCGGCGAGATTGATGGCGCCGTTCGCGCGCTGGCGGATGCCGAGACCGTGCCCCCAGAACGTCGACGCGGTGACGGCCGGCTGCGGATTGGTGCGCATACAGGTGCCGCGCACCGCCTGCTGCGGCAATTCGAGGCCGAGCGTGTCGAGCAGCCGCCAGCTGCTCGCGCCGGCCACGCAGATAAAACGCGACGTGCGCACCGTGCCGCGCTCGGTGACGACGCCGGCGATCGCGCCGCCCGCGCGTTCGACGCCGACCACGCCGCAGCCTTCGAAAAACAGCGCGCCGGCTTGCGCGGCCCGCGCCGCGAATGCCGCGGCGGCGCGGCGCGGTTCGGCCTGACCGTCGCTCGGCGTGTAGAGGCCGCCGAGCGCGGGGCCCTGCATGCCGCTCACGATCGTATCGATCTGCTTGCGGTCGAGCGTGCGCGTGTCGAGTCCGTACTGACGCGCGACGTCGAGCCATTGCCGGAACGACGCCCAATCCTCTTCATCGGTCGCGACGTACAGGCAACCGCCCTGACGCCATTCGAGATCGAAATTCAGTTCGCGCTCGAGTTCCTGCCACAGCGGGATGCTCGCCATCATCAGCGGCACTTCAGCGGCTTCGCGCCCCTGCTGCCGCACGAAACCCCACGCGCGCGACGACTGCTGCCCGGCGATCCGCGACTTGTCGAGCACCACCACCGACAGGCCGCGGCGCGTCAGATAGTAGGCGGCCGCGCAGCCCATGATGCCGGCGCCGGCGATGACGACGTCGGCCTGGGTGGGAAACGCCTGGTCGGCGCCGGTGAAGGTCGAGTGCAGCGGGTAAGTCGTGGTCATGAGCTCGGCGGTTTTGGCGAATTGGGCGTCATCTTCGCAGGCGCTGGGGTTGTTCGCAATGCCGCGCGACACTAGCCAGCGCTATGCCGAAGGCCGCAAACGCCCGCCGCACGGCCGGCACGGCCAGATGACAAACCCAGCCCTATTTATGCGCCAGACGAATATTCGTCGTTTATTCGCCAAACGAATATTTGACGAATATTCGTCTCACGCATAAACTGCATTTATTCGTCTCACAGATAATTCGCCATGCTCCATCTCATCGCCACGCAGGACCAGTTGGCCCAGCTGCTTGCGGCCAGTCGCCGCCAGGCGGGCCTCACGCAGGCCGAGGCCGCCGCGCGGATCGGCGTCAGCCAGAGCCGCATTTCGGTGTTCGAAACCGACGCGAGCGCCCTCACCCTCACGCAGTTGCTGGCGCTGTGCGGCGTCTACGGCCTGCAATTGCAGCTCCGTGACAAACACCAGCCGCTCCCTGAGCCGGTGCCGGCCACCGAGTGGTGAGATGACCCGGCCAACTTCCTCGAAAGCCTTGTCGGTATGGGCCAACGGCGAGCGCGTCGGCCTCTGGCGCCTGCCCGCGCGCGGTCCGATGGAATTCGTCTACGACGACGCCTGGGTCGTGTCGCCGGCAGGCCGGCCGCTGTCGCTCTCGCTGCCGTTCACGCCCGGCAACATGGCGCACAAAGGGCCGCGCGTCCTCAACTACTTCGACAACCTGCTGCCCGATAGCGACGTGATCCGCAAACGTATCGCGCAACGCTACCGCACCGAGACGCTCGACGCGTTCGATCTGCTGCAGGCAATCGGCCGCGACTGTGTCGGCGCGGTCCAATTGCTCGCCGAAGACGATGTGCCGGTGGGGGTCGACAGGATCGAAGGCACGCCGCTCACGGACGACGAAATCGAGGCGCTGCTCGCGCAAACGGTCGGCAATCCACCGCTCGGCGCGCCGCAAGAGAGCGACGACTTCCGCATCTCGCTCGCCGGCGCGCAGGAGAAAACCGCGCTGCTATGGCACGACGGCCGCTGGCAACGGCCGCACGGCGCGACGCCGACCACGCACATCTTCAAGCTGCCGCTCGGGCTGGTCGGCAACCGGCTCGCGGACCTCAGCACGTCGGTGGAAAACGAGTGGCTGTGTCTGCGGATTCTGCGCGAATTCGGGCTGCCGGTCGCGAACACCGAAGTGCTCAGATTCGGCAAGCAGCGCGTGCTCGCGGTCGAGCGCTTCGACCGGCAGATGCATTCGAGCGGCACCTGGCTGCTGCGTCTGCCGCAGGAAGACTTCTGCCAGGTGTACGGCGTGCCGTCGCATCGCAAGTACGAAAACGAAGGCGGCCCGGGCGTGCGCGATCTCGCGCGGATTCTGCAGCAGTCGGTCGACGCGCGGCGCGACATCGAAACCCTGCTGGCGAGCCAGATCCTGTTCTGGATGCTCGCCGCGCCCGATGGCCACGCGAAAAACTTCAGCATCCGCCTGCTCGCGGGCGGCCAGTTCCGCCTCACCCCGCTCTACGACGTAATGTCGATCTGGCCGGTCGAAGGCAACGGCCCGAATCAGTGGTCGTGGTACAAGGCGCGACTGGCGATGGGCCTGTGGTCGCGCAGCAAGCACGATGCGTTTCGCGACGTACAGCGGCGCCATTTCAACGCGACGGCGCTGACCTGCTCGTACGGCGCCGACGCCGAGCCGCTGATCCAGCGGCTGATCGAACAGACGCCCGGCGTGATCGAGCGGGTCGCGGCCGACTTGCCCGAGCGCTTTCCCGGCAAGGTCGCCGACAAGATTTTCAAGGGGCTAAAAAACTCGGCTGTCAAGCTCGAAAAAATGCCGGCCCGTTGATCCCGGCCGGCGCAGCCGTGTCGGCTTGAACGCCCGGCGAGCCTGCGCCGCGACTGCCCTCAGGCTGCCCGGTGTGGATTAACCCGCCGCGGCGTCAATCCGTCGCGTGCGGCGATACACGCAACCCGCCCGTCCTGTTCGTCCTCGAACCCGCCATCCCACGGTGCGCCGGGCCGACCGGCCCGGCAAACGGCTCGCCCATTTCCCGCACGCGCGATGCGACTTCATTCGCGCATTCCCTACGGTTTCGTCATCATTTCACCGGTAAAATGCGGGTGATGCAAATTGCATAAAATTTCGTCGACATGGCCGTTGCGCCGCGTGTATCAACGGTCTTTGCGAGCAGGCAAACAAAATCACAAACTGTGAATTTTTTACGGTACATTTGCTGTCCCTCGCGTAGCCGGCCCATGCATATTGCATATTCACCCGCGCTGCGCCGGACGATCGCGCTCCCCCAGTACCTTTTAAGACGGCAGATTTCTCAAGCAGTATGGCCAACGAAACACACTCACCCGACTCCATCGCGGTTGCCGAGCGCGTGCGCGAGTTGATGAGCCGGCATGGAATCGGCAAGCGCCAGCAAACCACGGAGCTCTGCCGGATTCTCGACCTGAGTTTTTCCCAGGGACACCGCAAGCTGCGCGGCAATAGCCCGTGGACCCTCTCGCAGATCAAGAAAGTCGCCGAAGTATTCGACGAACCCGCGGCGCAGCTGTTCGGCGCGCAATCGCTCGATCCGGGCGTGGTCGGCGCGGTCGCCCAGGAGGCGCTGTTCTGCGTCGGCGCGACCGAGATCGCCTGCACCGCGTGGGTCGGCGCCGCGCTCGAACCGGGCAACCGCCCGGAGTTCGTCGCGTATTCGCGGCTCGGTCAATGGCGCGTCGCGCGTCATGACAGCGCGTTGTATCAGAGCGCGTACGAGGTCCATAAGATCGAGATCTATCCGCGCCGCGCCGAAACCGACAAGCCGGCCATCGCGGTCGTCGACGACGATCGCGCGAGCGCCGACAACCTGCGCGACTACCTCGAGCGCAGCGGCTTCACGGCGGTGGCGATCTACGGGCTCGCGGCCTTTACCGAGCAGTTGCAGACCCAGGTGTTCGACGGCGTGATCATCGACTGGCTGTTCGGCGCGCAAACCTCGGCGGCCGCGATTCGCGCGGTGCGCGCGTCGGAAAATCCGGATGCGCCGATCTTCGTGCTGACCGGCGAACTGCTGACCGGCAAAGCCAGCGAATCGGAAATCAGTCAGGTAATTCGCGACTATGACGTCGCCTGTTATGAGAAGCCCGCGCGCATGGCGATTCTGGTCGCCGATCTGTCGAAGCGCCTGAACCGGCCTTGAGACGCATGTAAGTATGTGAGCGCGCGAGCCGCGTCGGCGCGCGCCCACCGTGCGAAGCGGCGAACCTGGCCACCCTCACCGCGCGCACCCTCACCTGATCTGCCGCGCCGCCAACGCCCGCTGCAGCGCCTGCTTCAGATCCTCGTAATGTACCGGCTTTAATAACGCCTCGAAAAACGCCGGCACAGGGTCCTCGTCGTCCCGCACGACCTCCGGCGCGTACGCGCTGACCACGATCACCGGCACCCCTACCGACGGTCCGCCGCGCGTCGCGAAGTCCGCGAGAAACGTATAGCCGTCGCGCTCCGGCATATGCAGGTCGAGCAGCACCACGTCGCAACGGCTCGTGTCGAGCCACGCGAGCGCATCGTCGGCATTGCCGAACGCGTGCGCGTCGTAACCCATGTGCGCGACCATTTCGCTCAACGACTCGCGAATCAGACGGTTATCGTCGACGATCAGCACGCGCGGCCGCGCGCCGCCCGGCGCGGCTTGCGTCGCGACGTCCGACGGCTCGATGGTCGCGACCGGCACGACCGGAATCGTCACCGTGAAGGTGGTGCCCTGGCCGACCGTGCTCGCGACATCGACCGTGCCGCCGAACAGCTTCACGAGCCCCTGCACGATCGCGAGCCCCATCCCCGCGCCTTCGAAGCGGCGCGTGCGCGACGCGTCGAGCTGGGTGAACTCCTCGAAGATCAGCGGAATCTGCGCCGGCGGTACCCCCGACCCCGTATCGCTGACGACAAAAACCAGCAGCGCCGGCTGCTGCCGCAGCTCCACGCGCACACGACCGGCTTCGGTGTAGCGGATCGCGTTGGTGACCAGATTGTTGACGATCTGCCGGATCCGATGCGGGTCCGACTCGACAAGACCACTCGCGCCGCTCGCCTCGCTTTCGAGCCGGAGTCCGCGCGCTTCGGCGGACATCGTGTGTTCGTCGACAATCGACGCGAGCAGCTCGCGCGGCTCGAAATGCTGGTGCCGCAATTCGAGCTTGCCGGCGCCGAGCCGCGCGTAGTCGGTCAGGTCCTTCATCTGCGCTTCGAGATGGCGCGCCGCGGTTTCGAGCCGCTGGATCACCTTGCGGTCGGCCTCGGTGTGATAGTTGAAGCCGAGCAGTTCGACCGACGACACGATCGCGTGCAACGGCGTACGCAGCTCGTGGCTGATCATGCCGAGAAACGCATCCTTCGCGAGACTCGCCTCGCGCGCCGCGCGGCTCGCCTGATGCTCGGCGTCGAGCGCGGCGCGCTGCTGATGCATGAGCCGCGTGCGGCGCCGGCCGTTGAGCACCAGCAGCAGCGTCGCCGCCGCCGACAACAGCAGCAGCAACAGCCCGCCCGCGAACAGCATGCGGCGCTTGTCGATGAAATCGCGGTTCATCGCTTCGCGGTCGGCGACGTCGGCGAAACGGCGCGACAGCGCGAGATCGTTGACCTCGTTCCAGTGCAGGCCCAATTGCCGGACGACTTGCGCCGCGCGGCTGCGATCCTTCGCGAGCGCGTCGATTTCGGGCTGGATCTGGTCGAGCAGATGATCGAGCGCATTGATTTCGTCGAGCTGCCGCTGCAGCAGCGCGAGCTGCGCCGACAGCCGATGCGTCGAGCCCGCCATCACGTGCAGCTTCGATTGCAGCAACTGGAAGCGCAGCAGCAGCCGCTGATAGTCGTCGTCGGTGCCGGACTGATACAGCAGCAGCTGGTTCTCGAAGCGCGCATACGCGATCTGCAGCTGCGCGGCGTCCCAGTAGAAGCCGTCGTAGCTGCCGGTCAACTGCTCGGTCGTGCGCGGATTCAGCAGGTTCGCGTACAGCAGGTAGCCGATCGCGCCGGCCGGCGCCGCCAGCGCGGTCAGCCAGATCAGCACGTGCATGACCCGGCGCCACGGACGATGCGCTATCTGACGAGGAGGGCCTTGATCTGCCATACGAATTTGGAATCGCCGCCCGCGCCCGTCAATTCATTCGGATACGCGTCGCGCGGATAGATGAGGAACAGCGGCCCGAAGTCGCTGATTTTCAGGCGCTGGCCGTTCATCGCATAAGCGACGATCACGCCATAGCGCTCGCAATCGGACACCGGCACCGTGTAGGTGTAGTCGTCGAAGGTATGAAATTCGATCTCGGTGCCGGATGCGCCGACCACCTTCAGAATGTCGGAGAGCAGCGGACCGGTAAATGTGGAGCGCGGCGTCCACGTGGTGGCGGTCGTGATCGTATGCGTGGGCAGCGCGAGCAGTTGCGCCTCGCTGAAGTGATAGACGCGATGCTCGGCGTCGTTGGTATTGGCGATCTTGCCCTGCACGTCGAGCGACAACGCCGGTGCCTGCTGCGCCTGCGCGCAACAGGCGGCCAGCGTGAGCATCAGCCCCATCATCCAGCGTGTCCACCCGGGTGCGGCGGCGCTATCACGCAGCGTTGCAATCACGTTGGCCATCTATTTTCTTATCCGTTTTCCATTGATTCGTAGGACCGGCGGGCGCTGTAACGGTACCGATGCGGCACGCCACGATCTCGTTGCCCTTGCGCGGCTGCGGCACGCGGCGTCGTTGCCCCGCTGTCTCGTTGCCTTGCTGCCTCGCCACGCGCGCGCCGTTTCCCACCGCACCGCGCGGACGATACGCCGCCACGCGCCGCACTACGTCCTGCCGTGCCGTCAAACGCGCATCACCCCGACACGCGACCTGTGACCCGCATGCATAATATCGCCAAAATCCTTCGACTCAAAAACGGGATGCCGCAGCGTCGCATCGGCACGTCAGCCGCGCCGACGCGTCCTCGCGGACACCCGCCTTTCATCGCGCCATGCGACGCCGATAGTCATGAACAAGCCGGTCCTGCCTCTGACGTACGAACAGCTCGATCAATGGATCGAATCGCTGCAACCCGCCCTGCTCGCCGAACGCTTCACGCTTGCGCTCGGCATTCTGCGCGGCGGCGCGCCGCTTGCGCTGATGGTGTCGCACGCTGTCGGCACGCCGGTCGCGTTCCTGCGCTACGACCGTCAGACCCGCGCGGTCGCGTGGGATTCGACGCTGCCGATTCCGCCCGCGGGCACGAAAGTGCTGCTGTGCGAGGACATCGCCGGACGCGGCTTTACGCTGGTCGACTGCATCGCGTTTCTGCGTGGCCACGGGCTCGAGGTCAAGACGCTGACCGCCGCGGTCGACGATCTGAGCCGCGCCCAGCCCGACTATGCGATTGACGCGCGCGGCTATTTCGCGCTGTTTCCGTGGGAGCGCCAGGCCTACACCGAGCAGTATCGCGACGACTGGGCGCGTGTCGAGTCCGGCGCCGCGCCCGCGATGGCCGACGATCACGAATACGCGGCGTATGCAATCGACCTCGACGGCATCCTGCTGCCCGACGTGCCGTCCGCGCGCTACGACGAAGACCTCACCGCCGCCCTCGCCGAACGCGACGCGCTGCTGCCGTTCGAGGTGCTGCCGGGCATCGACCTGCAACGCGTGCGCACGATCATCACGGGACGCCCGGAGATGGATCGCGCGCGTACCGAAGCCTGGCTCGCGCGTCACGGCTTCGGTCATCTACAACTGCTGATGCGCGAGCCCGGCACGCACGACGACAGCCCCGCCGGCGCAGCCGCACACAAGGCGGGCGCGGCGTTGCGCGCGGGCGTCACGCACTTCGTCGAAAGCGAGCCGCTGCAGGCGCTGCTGATCGCGCAGCAGGCGCCGCTGTTGCGCGTGATCTGGTGGGATGCGCCGACCCGCACCGGCATGCTGGTGAGTGGACGGGCGTGGAGTTGAGCGAGGCGGGTTGACGGGATGCCGAACGGGCGGTGAGCGGGCGGTGATTGCACGGTGATTGCGCGGTGATTGCGCGTTGATTGCGCGTTGATTGCGCGGTAAGCGCGTCGGAGCAGCGCCGACTGCGTTCGGGCGGCGTGACGCGCACGGCTGGACGCGGCCCGGCAAGGCGCGGCGCGTGCCGATGACTCCGCGCCCAGCCCGCGCCTACACAACCGCCCTACGCTGCCTTACCGTCGCGCTGTTGCAAATGCCGCGCGGCCCGCTGCGACGCGACGACGATCAGCTTCATCGTCGCGCGCGTCGCGCCGACGAACAGCTTGCGGGCACTGCGCTCGTCGAACGCATCGAAGTCGATCTCCGTGAAAATCACGCACGGCGCCGCCTGTCCCTTGAAGCGGTAAATCGACTCGAACAGCACGTCGCCTTCGCGATACTCCGGGTTGCCGAACAGATCGTATTTGCCGGTGAAACTGCGCAGCCGATGCGGCCCGAGATGATCGAGTGCGGTCAGCGCCGAGCCCTCGCGGCCGCGAAACGACAGCACCGCGATATCCTGCTTGCGAAAACCGAGCGACAACGCATGGGTGATCGCGCGCTTGCTCGCGTCGATCGCGCTTTCGGGCGCCTGCGCTTCGTCGTACACGGACAGCGACACCTCGGAGCCGTCGAACGGACTGCCCGACGCGAGTGCCGCCGCAAGCGGCGCCGCCGGCCCGAGCACCTCGCGCAGATAGTCGAGGATGTCGCGCGGACTGCGGTAATTGGTGGTTTCCTTCAGCGTCGTCCAGCCCGGCAGCGTGACCGGCTCGCGCATGTACAGGTTCTGCAGCGGGTCTTCGAGCCACCACCACGCGCCGCCCGGACGCAGCAACCGCTCCAGCGAGGCGACCCACGGCTGCTGGAAGTCCTGCCCTTCGTCGACGATCAGCACGTCGAATTGCCAGCGCGGCTCGATCGGCGTCGCGGCGAACACCTGCTCCAGTTGCTCGAACACGTGGGCGGACTCGAAATCGGGCGCGCGGCCCGCGTCGCGCGCGATCCAGTCGCACAGCTGGTGATAGTTCGCGACCTTCGCCTCGGGCGGCGCCACCCGCGCGATATGATCGGCGAGCGGCCGGTTGAAGCACACGTACAACGGCCGCTGACCTCCCGCGACGGCGTCCTTCATCACCTGCACCGCAAGTTGCGTCTTGCCAGAGCCGGCCGTGCCGATCACGCGCAAACGGAACGGCGCGAATTCGAGCCGTCGCGCCCACGTCGCGAGACCGCCCGCGAGACGCGTGACGAGCGTGCCGGCCTGACCGACGAGCGCGCTCGTGTCCGGCGTCAGCGCGAGTTCATCGGCGAGAAAGTGATGGATTTTCGACGCGCACGCGAGGCGCGGCTCATCTTCCGGCAGCGCCTCGCGGATCACCGCGGCGAGCCGGTCGCGCCGCGTCGCATCGACGATGCGCGCCGGATTCACGCCGGCGATCGCCGCGTCCTTGACGATGTGGTCGGGGCAGTACAGCAGTTCCTCGATGAAGTAGGTGCCCGCGCCGAACGCCGCGGTAAAGCGCCGATGCAGGCTCTCGATCGTATGCGCGAGCGCGATCGCGACGTTGCGCTCGGTCTGCAGATACACCTTGACGAGCCCCTTGGGCGTTTCGCGCAGAAAACCGGTCTTCTGCTCGATGATCATCACGCGGCCCGCCGGGCTCACGATCACGAAATCGGCCTCGCCGAACACCGAAAAGGTCTGGTTCAGGCGCGTCCAGTGCACGCCGTGGTAGACCGTGTAATCGGCGGGCAGCGCTTTTTCGAGCAGCGCCAGGGTTTCGCGTTCGCGCGCCGCCGCGCCGGTTGCTTCGAGGCTCTTCCAGTCGTCGGGAACAATGCGGGCCATGCAGTGCCTCAATGAATTCAGATGCGTGGATCGGGATGCGTGAGTGCCGTGCGCCATTCAGGGTGCGGTCATTGTACGCAACGCGGTGTCGGCAGGAAGGGCCGGCACGCTTTGCTCGGCGCGCGCAAAGGCGTGCGCATCGTGTATCGTTTTGGCTGAACGCCGCGGACGACGCGCGGCTTGCCAACCGTAAGAGAAAGGATTTACCGGATGATTACGATCTGGGGACGCACCAACTCGGTCAACGTTCAGAAAGTCTTGTGGTGCTGCGACGAACTCGTGCTGCCGTTCGACCGCATCGACGCCGGCCTGCAATTCGGCCGCAACAACGAGCCCGATTACCTCGCGATGAACCCAACCGGCAAGATTCCGACGCTGGTCGACGACGACTTCGCGTTGTGGGAATCCAACTCGATCCTGCGCTATCTGGCGCTGCAATACGGCGAATCGAGCCTGCTGTATCCGGCCGAGCCGAAACTGCGCGCGAGCATCGACCGCTGGCTCGATTGGTCGCTGTCCACCTTGCAGCCCACCGAGCGCCCGGTGTTCTGGACGCTGGTGCGCACGCCGCAAGCCGAGCGGAACATGGACAAACTCGCCGACGACGTGAAGGCGGTCGGCAAGCTGTGGCATCTGCTCGACACGCATCTGCAGGGGCGCTTCTTTCTCGAAGGCGAGAAGTTCACGCTGGCCGACATCGTGATCGGCGCGTATGCGAAGCGGTGGTTTGGCGTCGATGGCTTGCAGCGGCCACAGTTGCCCAACCTCGAACGCTGGTATTCGCGTCTCGCGACGCGCTCGGGGTTCAAGAAGTACGTGGACTTTCCGCTGACCTGAGTCTTCCGCCGCGACGACCCGCGCGGCGGCCCCCCGCGCGGACCTCTATAATCGACGCATGAAGAACGCCAAGCCCGCCGCGACCGGCCCTCAGTCCACGCCTGCCCACGCAACCGATGCGCACGACGCCCATGCGCATCACGGCTCGCCTCATGAAGCCCATCACGACGCCCATCATGAAGCCCATGATTCGGCGCACACGCACGGCGCGTCGCCGGAAGCCGCCCTCGCGCTCGCCGAGGAGTACTGCCGCGAGCGCGGTGAGAAACTCACGCCGATCCGCCGCAAGGTGCTTGAACTGCTGCTGAATTCCGGCCGCGCGACCAAGGCTTATTCGCTGCTCGACGAAATGCGCCAGATTCACCCCGGCTCCGCGCCGCCGACCGTGTACCGCGCGCTCGACTTTCTGCTGTCGGCCGGGCTCGTGCATCGGATCGAATCGATCAACGCGTTCGCTGTGTGCCACGATCTGACGCAATGCCAGCACGGCATCCTGGTGGTGTGCCAGCAATGCGGCAGCGTCACCGAATTGCATCAGCCGAAGTTGCGCCAGGCGCTCGTCGCGCAGATCGAGGACGCGGGCTATCGACTCGCGAGCGATGAAATCGAACTGAAGGGCTTGTGTTCGGCCTGTCAGGCGGCCGAGGCGGCGGGCGCCGTCGCGCCGGAGGCCTCGGCGAAATAGAGAAATAGAGAAATAGCGAGGGGCGCGGCACGCGCACCTCGCCTACCACGATCTATCTCGCGGCAACCATCCCCAGGGCGGCGCGGCTCAACCTGCCGCGCGTGCGTCGATCGCGTCGTGCAACAGCGTCACGAGATCTTCCGGCAATGCGGGTTTGGTCATGAAATGCTGGAAGCCTTCGCCGATGCTGCGCAGACGGTAGGCGTCGTCCGTATGTCCGGTGAGGGCCACCGCGACCGCCGGTGAATGGCCACCGCAAATCTCGTGATCGCGCAGCCGCTGGATCAGGTAGAAACCGTCCATGGCCGGCAGGTCGAGATCGCAGACGACCGCGTCGGGCAAGAGCCGCGTCACCGCTTCGACGCCCTCTTCGGCATCCGCCACCGCGCACACGTTCGCGCCTTCCGCTTCGAGTAACAAGGTCAGCGACTCGCGGCTGTCCGGGTCGTCTTCCACCAGCACGATCGTTGCGTGATCGAGCCTCATTGCTGCGTTCATTGTCTGTTGTTGCTCTGGAAAACCGGTTAGGCCATCCGATATGGCCAATGTTTCACTCTGCTGCTTGCCGCCGATCTGCGCGGCTACGATGTTGCTGTCCATGGTTCCGACTCGATTTCGCACGCCGAGTTGCAGAGAGGTCGGCGATTTTAAAGCATCGCCCGCCGCCTGCCCGAGTACAACGCGCGCACGGTAACGCGCCAAAATTGCACGCCGATGAAAAAACGGCTTTCGACTCCACCGCGATTTTTCTGCCTGTTTTTCCGCAGTTTCCGCGGCATGCCGATTGCCGGCACCCGACTCATCCGCGCGGTTCGCGCGAACCCCGTTCGCGCGGCCTGCCCCGCCCGGCATCGTTCCTGTCCTTCGACTCCGATCACGCGACGCGGTACTTCATGTCGTTTCACGTTGCTGCATGTTGCTGTGCGTTACTTCGTATCGCGCGGCTTCGTCGTTTCGTATCCCCCCTCAAATAGCACGTCGCGTGCCTCGGCGGCATGGCTTGCGACGCGTGCATGGAGTTTGGCGCGAACCGGCGAAGATGTGGCCGATCGTCGGGAGATAGGCGGCCGTTGAATCGCCCGGCGCGCTACGGCATAGCATGGCGGCGCTATCATCGCGAACGCATGTCCGAACGCATGTCATGTCAACCGGAGCCAGCCGACCATGTCCGCGATCCCGTCCCCACTCAGTCCCACCACGCTCGATCTTCTACGCCACGTCAGCACCGCGACGCTGACCACGCAACTGTTCAAACGCGGACTGCGCAATACGTTCATGCAAGGTGTCGCGCCGCTCGCCGCGCCGCGTGGCGCGAATCTGGTCGGGCCCGCGTTCACGCTGCGCAACATTCCATCGCGCGAAGATATCGACGTGCTCGAACTGTTCGCGGACCCCGAGTACGCGCAACGCAAATGCGTCGAGACCATTCCGCCCGGTTACGTGCTCGTGCAGGATTGCCGCGGCGAGCGCGGCAGTGCGTCGTTCGGGTCGATTCTGTCGCTGCGGTTACAGGTGCGCGGAGTCGCGGGCATGGTGTCAGACGGCCCGGTGCGCGACAGCGCGACGATCGCCGCGCTCGACATGCCGGTGTTCTGCGCGGGCGCGAGTGCGCCGCCGAATCTGATCCGCCATCATGCGGTCGATATCGATGTGCCGATCGGTTGCGGCGGCGTGGCGGTGTTTCCCGGCGATGTGATCGTCGGCGACGTGGATGGGGTGGTTGTAATTCCGCGCAAGATGGCCGACGAGGTTACAGAAGCCGCCGCCGCGCAGGAACAGCTCGAAGCGTTTCTCACCGAACGGATTCGCGCGGGCGCCGCGCTGCCGGGGACTTATCCGCCGAACGAAGCGACGAAAGCCGCGTTCGAAGAATGGAACAAACGGCGCAAGAGTTAGAAAGGCTCGACGAAAGGCTTTGCTGCAAGTTGGCTGGAAGCTTTGCTCCGAAGCGCGTCGGATCAGAAGTTCGGCACCAGAAGCTTCGCACCGGCGCGACCCGATTCGCCTTTATGCCCTTTCGCCCCTATTCGCGCTGCTTCGGCCCGATTCCCTGCACCAGCAACGCCACCGCATGCCGCGCGATTTCCGCGCCGCCGATGTTGCGCCGCATCGGATCGTTGCGCCATAGCTTCGAGGTCGCGAGCGGCAGGATCGTCATGCCGAGCAGCGTGACGAACACGAGCGCCGGCTCCAGCGACGCATTCAGACGCCCCTGTTTCTGCCAGCGCGCGATCGCCAGCAGCGACGCTTTCTGATTCGCGTTGCCGTAGCGCTCGTGCATGCGCTGACGCAGCAGACCGCCATCGCTGATCACTTCGCGGACCCACAGCGATGCGAACCACGGGTAATCGCTCGCGATCTGCACGAGCCGATGCGTGAGCTGCGTGATCGCCTCGACCGGATCATCGGGATTTTCCTGAAACGGCACACCGAGGTTCGCGCGCAACGGTGCGAAACGCTCGTCGATCAGCACGTCGAGCAACTGGTCGCGGGTCTTGAAGTAGTAATGCATCATCGCGGGCGTGAAGCCGGCCTCGCGGGCAATCTCGCCCAGCGAAGTCTCGACGATGCCCTGCTTCGCGAACAGCGTAAGCGCGGCTTCGAGCAGACGGGCGCGCTGTTCGGCGCCGCGCGCGGCGCCGCTCGGCCGTCCCGGACGACGGGGCGCCGAGGTTGCGCCAGCAGTTGCTCCGGCAGTCGCGCCAGCGGGCGCTTCAACGGGCCCAGCGCCGGCCATCTCGCCTGCCGGCTTCGCGCTGCTGCCACCCTCGGCTCGCACCGCAGCCGGCACGGATTTCACGGCGCGCTTCGCCGCGCCGCGCGGCTGCGCGGCGACCCTGCTACGCGACGGCGCTGCGGTCGCGACCGGCTCCCCCAACGGGGTGTCTGACGGAATCCTTGCCATTGCATTCAATTTGACGTGAGAGGCGATGTCGCATATATTAATCGCCGAGTTAATTAATTTCAATATGTTGCCGCCATGGAACAACCCGTCACGACCCCGTCTGTCGATTCCGCGCAGGATCCGCGCTCGGCCCCTGCCGCCGCGGACCACCCGCCGATCCGGCTGCTGTTTCCCGCGCTGCTGCTGGTCATGCTGCTTGCCGCGCTCGATCAGACCATCGTCTCGACCGCGCTGCCGACCATCGTCGGCGAACTCGGCGGGCTCAACAATCTGTCGTGGGTCGTGACCGCCTACCTGCTCAGCTCGACGATCGTCGTGCCGCTGTACGGCAAGTTCGGCGACCTGTTCGGCCGCAAGATCGTGCTGCAAACCGCGATCGTCGTGTTCCTGGTCGGCTCGGCGCTCTGCGGCATCGCGCAGAACATGAGCCAGTTGATCGTGCTGCGCGCGCTGCAAGGCCTCGGCGGCGGCGGCCTGCTCGTCGTCACGATGGCCGCGATCGCCGACGTGATCCCGCCCGCCGAGCGTGGCCGCTACCAGGGCGTGTTCGGCGGCATCTTCGGTCTCGCCACCGTGATCGGCCCGCTGCTCGGCGGCTTTCTGGTCGAGCATCTGACGTGGCGCTGGATTTTCTACATCAACCTGCCGCTCGGCGTCCTGTCGCTGGTCGTGATCGGCGCGGTGTTCAAGCCGCACGTGCACCACGTGAAGCACACGATCGACTACATGGGCGCCGCGTTTCTCGCCGGCGCGCTGACCTGCATCATCCTGTTCACGAGCCAGGGCGGCACGATCCTGCCGTGGACCTCGCCGCAGTTGTGGTTCACGCTCGGCATGGGTCTCGTGTCGATCTGGGGTTTCATTCACGAAGAGCGCACCGCGGTCGAACCGATCATGCCGCTCGCACTGTTCAAGGACCGCACGTTTCTGATCAGCAGCCTCGTGAGCTTCATCATCGGCGTATCGCTGTTCGGCTCGGTGACGTTCATTCCGCTCTATCTGCAGGTCGTGAAGGGCTCCACGCCGTCGGAAGCCGGCATGCAGATGCTGCCGATGATGGGCGGCCTCTTCATCATGTCGATGGTGACGGGTCGCGTGATCAGCAAGATCGGCAAGTACCGGATGTTCCCGATCATGGGCACGCTGCTGGTGTCTGTAGCGATGCTGCTGCTCGCGCGCCTGCAGATCGACACGCCGATTCATGTGATGTATCTGTACATGGGTCTGCTCGGCTGCGGTCTCGGCATGGTGATGCAGGTGCTGGTGCTGGCGGTGCAAAACACGGTCGAGTTCAGGCACATGGGCGTGGCGACCTCGGGCGTGACGCTGTTCCGCTCGATCGGTGGCTCGATCGGCGTGGCCAGCTTCGGCGCGGTGTTTTCGAATGGCCTCACCAGCCGGCTCGAAAAGCTGATTCCGCCTGATACCGAGCTGCCGCACGCGTTGGGTCCGACCGCAATCCATCAGTTGCCCGAAGCATTGCGCGACGACTATCTGCATGCGTTCGCCGGCGCGCTGCACACCGTGTATCTGTCGGCCGCGTGCGTGGTGGTGCTGGCGTTCGTGCTCGCATGGCTGCTGAAGGATCATCCGCTGCGCAAGCGCTAATCGGGCGTCGGCGCCCGCGCTTCCGGCGCGGCTGCAAATGCCTGCGCCACGTGCCTGTAGCATTCCATATGACGAGGCCGCACGCGAAACGCGTCGGCCTCGTTTCCATTCCGCTTCCCGCTCATCGCATCGCGCGATGCATGTCCAGTGCCCGACGCGACTTTCTTCATACGTCCGAATGTGCGCTAACGCACACAGACCAGGGGCGTAAGGCGATTGACGTTACCCCTGAAACACCACATATTGGAAGCCGCGCGAGACTTCGCTCTCGGTGACTCTCCGGCGCATGTGGATCGTGATTCCGCGGACAAGGCTCCTGCCTCAACACGATCCGGAGCATGCCTTCACGGCATCGTTTTCCAAAGGTGGGGCCACGGCATGTCCACCCAGACAGCAACCGGCCATAGTTTTCCCACGCCCTGCAAACGCTGCGGCGGCACCCTTTACCGGCAAGTCGATGCCTGTCCGTATTGCGGCGCCACGCATCCGCTCGATCCGGATCCGCACCGGCGCACGGGAACGCCCGGCAGTCGTGCGAGTGCTACGCACAAACCCGTGCCCCACTTCGACGACACCCCCGACATGCCGGGCGGCTCCGTCCTCGCCGCTCACACGTTGCCCGCCGACGAACTGCTGCCCAGCGAACCGCTCATGCACACGGCGCTGGTCTCGACGGAAACGACGATTCCGGACTTCGAAGAGCCGCTGTATGCGCCACGCAACACCGTGCTAACGATTCGACGCGTGCTGTACGCGATCGGCGCAATTGTCCTGATCGGCATTGCGTATGTCGGTTATGCACTATTCAGTGACAGTAGCGAATCGGAGGACAAAGGCGTCGAGCAGATTACTCAGGACCCCAGACCAACCGCCGGCACGGCGCCGACAGGCACCACCACGAGCGGTACGATCGCGCCATTTGCTGCGGTGGCGCCGGCTCAAACACCGGCAGCGCATTCGGCCGCGGCGGTCAAACCGGCTGCGCCGTCGGCAGCCGCGCCTAATGCCGCGCCCGATATGGCGGCGAAGCCGGCACCCACCGCACCGCCCGCGACCGTCGCGCGGGCCACGCCCGTGGCGCCCCCTACACCTAACGCAGCGCTCGCGGCGACAACCGTACGCCCCGCGACGCAGTTCCACGACGCCGCGCAAGCGCTGCAGGCCGCGCGTGCCGCGTTCCGTGCCAACGATCTGTCGCAGGCACTGGCCGCTGTCGCCGTCGCGCAAACGTTACAACCCGGCAATAGCGACGCCCGCGATCTGGCCGGCGAGATGCGCCCACTCGTCGAGCGCCGCGACAACGCACTGCAGGCCGCGCAAAACTGTGTCGCGCAACAGTCGTGGCCCTGTGCCCGTCAGCACGCAAACGAGGCGCTGGCGATCGACAGCAGCAACGACGCGGCGAAGAGCATTCTCGAGCGTGTAATTCGCGAGACCGGCTGGGCTCCGCTGCCACCGCCGCATGCGGCCGCGCCAGGCGCTGCGCTACACGATACCTCGCTCGCGCAGGCGCAACAGCCGACGCGAGCGCTTGCAAGCGGTTAGACGGAATGGCAAAAGCGAAGGAGAAGGCGTCGCGCTCCCGAGACACACGCGGTGCCGGATGAAGCGCAACGGCATCGAGCAACGCCACCCACTGCAATCGGCCGCAAAACGCACTCGCACTCACTCGAAAGCCCGCGGCAACAAGACACGCCCGAAGCCGAAAACATCATTCGCATACCGAATCAAACGATGACTGTCTGTGCCGACCCGCACATTTTCGTCCGTGTTCTGAGCGGAAACAGACGGACTGCCTCTCGCGACACCCTGAACATGACATGGCAGCCGGATCACTGGTACTTGCGCGCGCCACGCGTGAAGCGGGATCAACCTGACCGATAGGTAGAAAGACCATGCTGAAG
The DNA here is from genome assembly GCF_012927125.1 of Paraburkholderia antibiotica. GTDB lineage: Bacteria > Pseudomonadota > Gammaproteobacteria > Burkholderiales > Burkholderiaceae > Paraburkholderia > Paraburkholderia antibiotica. The sequence continues at coordinate 95,561 of NZ_JABBFZ010000018.1, read as the reverse complement.
AGACTTCTCGCGGGATGGCTGGGGCTGACGGCACTCGTCGTGTGTTCGCTGGCCGGCGCGGAGCCGGCGCACTACAAGATCGTCACTGGACCGGAGCGCGGCACCTATATCCAGATTGGCAACGATCTGTCGAAATGGGTGGCCCAGCCGGCCGGCATCGATCTCGAAGTGGTCGCGTCGAAAGGCTCGGCCGAAAACGTGCAGCGCATGCGTTTCGAGCCCGGCGTGAAACTCGCGCTCGTGCAGTCAGACGTCTACCAGGCGTTCATCGATATGGCCAACACGGGCAACCCCGATGCCGGCACGACGATCCGCCCGCTGCGGCTCATCATGCCGCTCTACGACGAGGAGATTAACGTCGTCGTGCGGGCGGATTCGCCGCTGAAAACGCTCGCCGACATGAAGGACAGGAACATCAGCGTGGGGCTGCTCGGCAGCGGCACCGCCCAGTCGGCGACCACGCTCTACCGGCTGATGTTCGGCCAGCCGATTCCCGAGCAGAACGTCCAGCATCTGAGCAACGAAGATGCGCTCGCCGCGCTGATCGTGAAGAAGATCGACGTCGCGATCATCGTGGTCGGGCAGCCCGCGAACCTGTTCAACGGCATGAAACCCGAGCTGCTGCAACAACTGCGTCTGCTGCGCGCCGATCCGAATGCGCCGGAAACGCTGCGCGCGAAGCAGACCTACTTCCCGACGACGATCCGTCAGACCAGCTATCCGAACTGGCTCAAGGAAGACGTTCCCGCGTTGACCGTCAAGGCGTTTCTCGTCACCTACGATTACGGCCTGCGCGACACCGTCAGCAATCTGAATCATTTCGCCGACTCGCTCTGCGCGAACTTCGACAACCTGCAGGAGCACGGCCATCCGAAATGGAAGCAGGTGAAGCTCGAACTGCCGACGCTCGTGCACGGCTGGAAATACTATCCGCCGGTCGAAAAGCATCTGCGAGCCTGCCTCGCGAATCGCAGCGCGGCGATGAGCGCGGCCGCGGCGACCCAGGCCGCGCAGAAACCGCACACGCCATGTTCCGAACAGGAGCGGCTGCTGCTGCTGTGCAAATAACGCGCAAGTAATACTTCAGGCAAAAGCGCCGTGCAGGCGTGTTGCTTCGTGCAAGAAATCTTCGGGCAAAAAACGCGAGCGCTTCTGCCATCCGGTTCGTTTCACACGCGCTCGCGTTCTGCCTGAGCCGACGCCGCACTCGCATCCATCGCCCGTTGCAGCACCTCGTAGACTTTCGGGCGATTGCATTGCGACACGTTAAAGCGCAGAAAATCCGTGGCCGCCTGCGTCGCGCTGAACACGTTGCCCGGCGCGAACACCACGTCCGCCGTCAACGCATGCCGCGCGATCTCGGCGGCATCGAGCCCATCGGGCAGACGCGCCCACACGAATAGTCCGGCGCGCGGCAGCGTCCAGATATCGAGCCCCGCATGGCCGAGCCGCCTGACCGTCTCGCCCATCGCATCGGCGAGCCTCGCGCGCATCGCCTCGATATGACGCCGATACGTACCGTCGACGAGCATCCGATGCACGACGCTCGCGGTGAGCTGGCCGTTGCCGAACGAGGTCGCGAGCTTCAGATCGATCAGCGGCTCGATCCATTCGGCGCGCGCGGCGATATAGCCGCAACGCGCCGCCGCCGACAGCGTCTTCGAAAAACTGCCGATCGACACCACACGCGCGAGCCCGTCGAATGCAGCCAGACGCGGCGCCGCTTCGTTCTCGAAGTCCGCGAAGATATCGTCCTCGACGATCAGCAGATCGTGCTCGCCCGCGAGCTTCAGCAGCCGGTGCGCGACGGCCGGCGCAAGCGTCGCGCCGGTCGGATTGTGGATCGCCGAATTCGTCACGTAGAGCCGCGGACGATGCTCGCGCAACGCACGCTCGAACGCCGCCAGATCCGGCCCCTGCGGCGTATAAGGCACGCTCGCGATGCGCACCCGATGCGCGCGCAGCAACGCCTGAAAATTGAAGTAGCACGGATCGTCGATCAACACCGTGTCGCCCGGTTCGAGCAGGAAGCGGCACACCAGATCGAGCGCGTGCGTACCGCCATCGGTCAGCACGATCTGTTCGGGCGGCGCGTCGACACCGTGCGCCGAGAGCCGCCGCGCCAGTTGCTGACGCAGCGCGGGCAAGCCGGCCGGGCTCGCATAATCGGCGAGCAGTGACTGCGGATCGCGCGCCACCGCCCGCAGCGCGCGACGCACGCCGTCCTCCGGCAGCCACGATGCCGGCATCCAGCCGCAGCCCGGCTTCAGCACTTTCGAGCTCGCCTCCAGCGATTGCCGCGTGAGCCACAACGGGTCGACCTCGCGATCGAGCCGCGGCCCGAGATCGGCAAGCGCGAACGGCGGCGCATGGCCCGACACGAAAAAACCGGAGCCGCGCCGCGCGACGATCGCCCCTTCCGCGACCAGCCGGTCGTATGCTTCCACCACGGTCGACTTCGACACGCCGAGCGTGTCGGTCATCGCGCGAATCGACGGCACGCGCGCGCCCGGCATCAGCGAACGGCTCGCGATGCGCTCGCGCAAGGTGTCCATCACGAGACCGACCCGCGTGCCCGATACCGCCTCGTTGTTGCTGCTTTCGGCCATCTGTACTGTTCCATGTTCGGTACAGTTCGTGCGAAGTGTACTGATCTGTAGCTTACCGTTTTCGGCGGCGGCGAGCATCATGGACCGCTTTCAGCGCAGGAATCTTTGCCATGGACAAGACCACCAACGGCTGGCTCAGCGGTTTCGCGGGCGTGCTGATTTTCAGCGGCTCGCTGCCCGCCACGCGGCTTGCCGTGCAGGGACTCGAACCGGTGTTTCTGACCGTCGCGCGCGCGACGATCGCCGGCCTGCTCGGTCTGCTGCTATTGCTGATGTTTCGCGAGACGCGGCCCGCGCGGCGCGATCTGCTGCCGCTCGTGGTGGTCGCTCTCGGCGTCGTGGTCGGCTTTCCGCTGTTGACCGCGCTGGCGCTGCGTCACGTGAGCGCCGCGCATGCGGTCGTGTTCATCGGTCTGCTGCCGCTCTCGACCGCGATTTTCGGCGTGCTGCGCGGCGGCGAGCGGCCGCAGCCGGCATTCTGGCTGTTCTCGGCGCTCGGCAGCGGCGCGGTCGCCGCGTTCGCGTTGCGGCACGGCATCGACGCATCGCCGCTCGGTGACGCGCTGATGCTCGCCGCGATCGTCGTGTGCGGGCTCGGGTACGCGGAAGGCGCGCGGCTGTCGCGTCATCTCGGCGGCTGGCAGGTGATTTCGTGGGCGCTCGTGCTGTCGCTGCCGTTGATGCTGCCGCTCGCGTGGTGGACGCGGCCCGCCTCGTTCGACGGCGTCGGCGCGGCCGCGCTGTGGGGCCTCGCGTACGTGTCGCTGTTCAGCATGCTGATCGGCTTCGTGTTCTGGTATCGCGGGCTCGCGCTCGGCGGCATCGCGGCGGTCGGGCAATTGCAGTTGCTGCAGCCGTTCTTCGGGCTGCTGCTTGCCGGCGTGCTGCTGCACGAACAGGTGCCGCCGTCGATGATCGTCGTGACCGTCGTCGTGGTTGCGTGCGTGGCGGGAGCGCGGCGCTTTTCACGGGCTGCGCCGGCACGGCCGGCTGTTTGACTCGCACTCTGACTGGCGTCGGCCGCGCGTGGGTCACGTGTGGGGCGCGTGGGGCTCGCACGCGTGTCGCATGTCGGCCCGGCCAGCTTCGACCAGCCTTTTTCGGACCCCAATCCGAGCGCACGCAAACCTCCGCCATTTTTGACCCGCTTCAAATCCGCGCCGCCGGCAGGCATAGTGAAACCCATCACGGATTTCACCGGCCACGACAGGACCACCCCGCATGAGCCCCAGCAGCGCCACCTCGGACACGCTCCACGTCCGCGACGCCACCGAAGCCGACCTCCCCGCGATCCAGGTCATCTACGCGCACCACGTGCTGAACGGCGTCGCGTCGTTCGAGGAAACCCCGCCGTCCGTCGACGATCTGCGCAGCCGGCTCGCGTCGGTGCGCAGTCACCATCTGCCGTACATGGTCGCGGAACTCGACGGCGCGATCGCCGGCTATTGCTACGCAACGCCGTATCGCCCGCGCGCGGCCTACCGCAATACGATCGAAGACTCGATCTACGTAAGCGACGCGTATCGCGGCCGCGGCATCGGCCGGGTGCTGCTGCAGGCGTTGATCGAGCGTTGCGAAAGCGGGCCGTGGCGCCAGATGGTCGCGGTGATCGCCGACGGCGGCAGCGGCGGCTCGCTGTCGCTGCATGCGCAACTCGGCTTCGAGCTGACCGGCACGCTGAAGGCGGTCGGCTACAAGCACGGTCGCTGGCTCGACACGACGCTGATGCAGCGCACACTCGGGCGTGGCGCGTCGGCCGCACCCGACGACGTTTCAAACGCGCCAGGCCAGCCGCCCCGCTAGGCCCGCGCGCTGGTCGCCGCGCGCGCCGCCGCGTTAGAATCCGTGCATGCCGAATCTGCCGCCCTCCGCTCCGTCCGCCGCGCCCCGTAACGAATACACCGTCGACGAACTCGCGCGCGTCACCGACACCACCGTGCGCAACGTGCGCGCCTATCAGGATCGCGGTCTGCTCGCGCCGCCGGAAAAGCGCGGCCGGGTCGGCGTGTACGACGACACTCACGTGTCGCGTCTGAAGCTCATCAATCACCTGCTCGCGCGCGGCTACACGCTCGCGAACATCCAGGACCTGATCAAGGCGGTCGACGAAGGCCACGACCTGCGCTCGATCCTCGGGCTCGAAACCGCGATCGGCGGACGCTGGTCACGCGAACGGCCGCGCAAGTACTCGCTGATCGAACTGTTGCAGATGTTCGGCGATAAGGCCTCGCCGAGCGCACTCACGAAAGCGGTCGAACTGGGGCTGCTGGAGCGCAAGGGGTTGTCGTTCGTGTCGGGCAATCCGACCGCGCTCGCCGCCGGCGCGACGATGGCGAAAGAAGGCATCCCGCTCGCCGACCTGCTCGATGCGGTCGGCATCGCGCGGCCGCATTTCAACGCGGTCGCGAAGGCGCTCGTCGATCTGGTCGTGCATCAGCTCGACCGCTACGAAGCCGACGCGCTGCCGCCGCCCGCCGACGTGCCCGCGCTGGCCGACGCGATCTGGCGCTTGCGGCCACTCGCGAGCGTGCTGGTCGAAAGCGAGATGAATCGCGCGCTCGAAGAAGCGTCTGGCGACTATCTCGGCGACCGCGTCGCGGCGATCATGGAAAAGAAGCTCGCGCGTCAGGCGGAAGGCCCGGACGCGGCGGAATCGCGCACAGCCGAAAAACGCGTGGCGACGAAGAAAGGCAAAACGAAGCCCTAAGCCGCGCTTTTCCGCCCCCACAAACCGCCTCCTGCCGCCTATTCGGCGCGGCAACCCCGCCCCCCGCTTTCGCCTCGCCCTCCCGAACCGAACGACCGCACTAGAGCAGCCCGTCTAACCGGCGTCTTGCATCGTCCGTTGTCAGCCTCTATTGTTACATCACTCAATGTAACAGTTATGAGCGTTAAAAAGGAGACGGATCGGATGAACGCCCGCATGATGCCCCACGACGACGCCCCGCGCGACGCGGCCGCGCCGCTCCACACCGATGTCGCGATCATCGGCTCCGGCTTCGCGGGCCTCGGCATGGCGATCCGCCTGCGCCAGGCCGGCCTGACCGATTTCGTCATCGCCGAGAAAGCCGATTCGGTCGGCGGCACCTGGCGCGACAACCACTACCCCGGCTGCGCGTGCGACGTCCAATCGCACGTCTACTCGTTTTCGTTCGCGCCGAATCCGCGCTGGAGCCGCATGTTCGCGCGCCAGCCGGAAATTCGCGCGTACCTCGAGGATTGCACGCGGCGCTTCGGCGTCGAGCGTCATCTGCGTTTCGGCCACGAGCTCGCGAGCGCGGTCTACGACGAAGCCAGCCATCGCTGGCAACTGCGCTTCGCCAATGGCCAGCAGTGGTCGGCGCGCGTGCTGATCTCGGGCATGGGCGGCCTGTCGCGCGCGGCGATGCCGGACATTCCCGGCATCGAGAACTTTCAGGGCAAAGCGTTTCATTCGCAGCACTGGGACCATCGCTACTCGCTCCAAGGCAAACGCGTCGCGGTGATCGGCACCGGCGCGAGCGCGATCCAGTTCGTGCCGCAGATCCAGCCGCACGTCGCGCATCTCGATCTGTTCCAGCGCACCCCGCCGTGGATCATGCCGAAGGCCGATCGTCCCGTGAAGCCGCTCGAACAGTGGCTGTTCAAACGCCTGCCGTTCACGCAGAAGATCATGCGCTCGGCGCTGTACTGCATGCTCGAATCGCGCGCGGTCGGCTTCGCCGTGCATCCGTCGCTGATGAAGACCGCGCAGAAAGTCGCCGAGCGTCATCTGCGTCGCCAGGTGCCGGACCCGCAACTGCGCGCGACGCTGACACCGAACTACACGATGGGCTGCAAGCGCATCCTGATCTCGAACGACTACTTCCCGGCCGTCTCGCAGGCGAACGTGTCGGTGAAGACCACCGGCATCGCGCGCATCGAGGCCGACGCGGTCGTCACCGCCGACGGCGTGCGTCATCCCGCCGACTGCCTGATCTTCGGCACCGGCTTCCAGGTCGCCGATCCGTTTACGCCGGGCGTCGTGCGTGGACGCGGCGGCGTCGACATCGTCGATACATGGCGCGACGGCGCGCATGCGTACCTCGGTACGACCTTGCCTGGTTATCCGAACTTTTTCATGATCGTCGGCCCGAACACCGGCCTCGGTCATAACTCGATGGTGTTCATGATCGAGTCGCAGGTCGAATACATCCTGCAGGCGCTGCAGACGATGAAAACCGAGCGCGCCGCCGCGATCGAGGTGCGTCCGCAAGTGGAACGCGACTACAACGAACGCATCCAGCAGAAGCTCGGTCGCGCGATCTGGTCGACGGGCGGCTGCAAGAGCTGGTATCTCGACCCGCAGACCGGCAAGAACACTACGCTCTGGCCAGGCTTCGCGTACAAGTTCCGCCAGGCCACGCGCAGCTTCCGCATGAACGATTACTTCGCGTACGCGCCTGCCCAGCAAACCGGCGCCTACACGGAACATGCCGCGCAGACGGCACAGACCGCGCACGCGCGCGGCAACGCCGCGGTCACGTCGGCCGAAGCGACCTGAACTCATAACAACGACAGTGCATCGATCAGGGAGAACAAGCGAATGAAGAACTTCACCGACAGAGTGGCCGCGATCACCGGCGCGGGTTCGGGCATGGGCCGGTCGCTCGCGATCCAGCTCGCGAGCGAGGGCTGCCATCTCGCACTCGCCGACCGCAATCCGGCGAGCCTCGCCGAGACCGCGCAGCTTGCGCAGGCGGCCGCGCCGCAGGTGGTCGGCGCGCCGCTGCGCATCACGACGCGCGTGCTCGACGTCGCCGATCGCGCCGCGATGTTCGACTGGGCCGCCGAAACCGCGCTCGAACACAAACGCGTGAACCTCGTGTTCAACAACGCGGGCGTCGCGCTGTCGAGCACGATCGACGGCATGGAGTACACCGATCTCGAGTGGATCGTCGGCATCAATTTCTGGGGCGTCGTACACGGTACGAAAGCGTTTCTGCCGTATCTGAAGGCGTCGGGCGCGGGGCATATCGTCAATACGTCGAGCGTGTTCGGGCTGTTCGCGCAACCCGGCATGAGCGGCTACAACGCGACCAAGTTCGCGGTGCGCGGCTTCACCGAAGCGTTGCGCCAGGAGCTCGACCTGATGAAATGCGGCGTCTCGGCGACCTGCGTGCATCCGGGCGGCATCCGCACCAACATCGCGCAGGCGAGCCGGATCTCGTCGAACATGATCGGCTTCATGGTCGAGAACGAGCAGCAAGGCAAGGACGACTTCGAGAAGTTCTTCATCACGAGCGCCGACGACGCCGCGCGCGTGATTCTCGACGGCGTGCGCAGAAATAGACGGCGCGTGCTGATCGGACGCGATGCACGCGCCGCCGACTGGCTCGCGCGCACGCTGCCCGCCGCCTATCAGGCGCTCGTCGTGATGCAGACGCGCCGGCTCAAGCGCGCCGCCGAAAAGCGCGCGCGCCGCGCCGCGCAGATCGATGGCAAGCGCGCGTGAAGCGGGCAACAAGCGCGCGACATCACGCTCGCCCGCATTCATCTAGCACTTCGTAGTACGTAAAAAAATCACAGGGAGAAAGGCCATGATGCCCGTTCGCCGCGATCTACGTTTCAACCTGCCGCCGGAGCGCGCCTGCGACTGGCACGCGCAAGGCTCGCACGTGACGCATTTTTTCAACGCGCTGTCGCTGCTGTTTCCGGCCGGCGAGCGCTTTTTCATGGACTCGGTGCGCAACTATCGCGACCAGATCGACGACCCCGAACTGAAGAAGCAGGTGCTCGGCTTCATCGGCCAGGAAGCGATGCATACGCGCGAGCACATCGAGTACAACGAACTGCTGCAACAGGCCGGACTGCCCGCGCACAAGCTCGATAAACGACTGTGGTGGATCCTGAACCTGTTCCGCAAGATGCTGCCGAATTCGTACCAGCTCGCGATCACGGTCTGCCTCGAACACTACACGGCGATGCTGGCCGCGCTGCTGCTCGAAGACTCGACACGAATCGCCGGTGCCGTCGAAGGCTATGCGCAGATGTGGACCTGGCACGCGCTCGAGGAAACCGAACACAAGTCCGTTTCGTACGACGTGTGGAATGCGGTGCTCAAGCCCGGCCTCGGCCGCTACCTGCTGCGTACCGGCACGATGCTGCTCACCACGCTGACGTTCTGGCTGATCGTGTTCGACTACAACGTGCGGCTGATCATCGCCGACCGCAAACGCGGCGGCCATCTGCGCGGCATGTGGCGCCTGACGAAGTATCTGTACGGGCCGCGCCATGGCGTGTTTCCGCGCATCGCCGGCGAATGGCTGAGCTTTTTCCGGCCCGGCTTCCATCCGTGGGATCACGACAATCGCGAACAGCTCACGCGCATCGACGGCCTCGTCGCCGCGGTCGACGCCGCCAACGCGACGATGCCGGGTGCGCGCAGCGCGCGGCGCGGCGTACGGGCGGCCGCGTGATACGCGAGACGCTGTCGGTCGATGCCGGCGACGTGCGCCTCGCGGCCTACGTCAGCGGACCGCGCGACGCGACGCCGATCGTGCTCGTACACGGCTACCCCGATTCGGCGGCGGTATGGGAACCGCTGCGCGCGCAGCTCGATACGCGCTATCGCGTGATTACCTACGACGTACGCGGCGCGGGTGCATCCGGTGCGCCGGCCACGCGCGGTGCGTACCGGCTCGAACGCCTCGCCGCCGATCTCGCCGCGGTCGCCGATGCGACTTGCGGCGCGCGGCCGTTTCATCTCGTCGGTCACGACTGGGGTTCGATTCAAAGCTGGGAAGCGGTCACCGATCCGGCGTTCAACGGTCGCATCCTGTCGTACACGTCGATTTCGGGGCCGTGCCTCGATCATGCGTCGCTCGGTGTGCGCGGTGATGCGGCAGCGGCTGCGCCGGATCAGGACCGGCAAACGCCGCGAGCTACGCGTGCCGAACGTCCGGCCGAACGTCCCGCCAAACGTCCATTCGGCAGCGGCGTGCGGCAGGCGCTGAAGTCCTGGTACATCGTCTTCTTTCATCTACCGTGGCTGCCCGAGCTCGTGTGGCGCGCGGGCGGCGCACGGATGTGGCCGCTATGGTTGCGCGTGACCGAACGCGTGCGCCCGGAGCATGATCCCGCGCAGAAACGCAATGCGCTGAACGGACTCAATCTGTATCGCGCGAATTTCATCGACAAGCTGCTGCGGCCGCGCGCGCGTCATGCGCATGTGCCGGTGCAGTTCATCGTGCCGCTGCGCGATCGCTATGTGGGACCGGCGTTATCGCTCGGGCTCGAAGGCTGGCTCGGCGCGTACGAGCGCATCGAAATCGACGCCGGCCATTGGGTCGTGCTGCGCGACCCCGAGCGGATCGCAACGAACATCGCGCGCTTCGTCGACGCACATCGCGACGCCGCCGCCAACGACGACCACGACGACGCTCAACGCACGCGCGGCAAACGTCCGAACAACGTCGGATAGTCGATAACGAGACCGTCGCCGTCCACTGGCAGATTGGCGACGAAGTTGCGAAAAATCCCCTCGTAGCGGTATTCGCGATTCAGATCGATGCAGCTGTACGCCTGCTCGACTCGCGTGACCTGCAGATCCGGTGTCGAGATATACGCGACCGCCAGCGGCCGACGCTCGCCTTCGGCCAGTTGCAGGCGACGAATCGGCAACGTGTTGGTGAACGGCGTCGCGGCGATATCGATGTCGATGCAGCCCTCGATCGCGCTCAGCGCGAGGCCGTGCCCGTCGTGCCAACGGCCTTCGCCATCGCCGTGCAGTTCCAGCTCGCCACCGCCGACGATCTTCAGGCGTGCGTAACGTGTGCGCCATTGCGTATCGCAGCGCACCGCGTAATGCAGCCCGTACGACTTGCCGTAACGCTGCCCGACCACCACGCTCTCGACGGCGAAGCCATCGTCGCGCGCATCGAACACCAGATGCTCGATGCCATCGCCCTCTTCTGAAGCCCACCGTAGTTCACGCATCGACGTCTCCTCGCGAAACGGCGCAGCGGCGCGCGCCGGGTTTTCATCGTAGCGCGAAAGCGGACGCGGCAGACACTGCCGCACCAGGCGCGCGACGACGACAAATAGCCACTATCACCGCGCGACGATGCCTCGCAAGGTCTGGCGGGACTATGCTCGCGGTTTGCCGCAATCCGCCCAACCTTCCGCCGATGCACGCCGCCGCAACCGACGCCCTTGCCGCCTCGCCCAGCGCCCCGTTACGCATGCTGCTGCGCAGCTTCGGCCAGATCGTGCTGCAAGCGAACGCTTTCAGCGGCGCATGTTTCGTCGCTGCATGGCTACTGAGCGGACCGCGTCTCGCATGCGCGGCACTGCTCGGCGCGCTGGCGGCCAACGTGAACGCAACGCTCGCAGGCGCCGCCGATGCCGACACGCGTGCCGGCCTGCACGGCTTCAACGGCGCGCTCGCGGGCCTTGCCGCGTTCAGTTTCATCGACGACCCGGCGACCGCGGCGGCCGTCGCGCTGCTGGCCGCGACCGCGACCGCGTGGCTTCAGCCACCGTGGTCGCGCTGGCTGCGAAAGCATGGGCTCGGCTGTTATTCGAGCCCGTGCCTGATCGTGACGTGGTTGTGGCTGCCGTTGGCCGGCGTTCATGCCGGACAGGCTAGTGCGCTGCCCGCTCAGCCGCTCGATGCGATGCAGTTCATCGGTGGCACGCTCGCAGGCATCGCGCAAACCGGCTTCGCGTCGGGGGCACCGGCGGGCGCGATCGTGTTGCTGGGAATTGTTGTCGCGGCGCGCAGGCCCGCGTGGTGCGCGCTGATCGGCGGGACGCTTGCGAGCGCCGTGCTTCTATCGCTTGGCGCGGGCATCGATTCGTTCGCCGCCGGTCTGTGCGGCTTCAATGGCGCGCTCACCGCGCTCGCGCTGGCCGATGCCGGCTGGGCAACGATGCTCGCTGGCGTTACGCTCGCAGCGGCTTTGCAGGCGGGCGCAGCGCACGTCGGTTGGCCGACGATGAGCGCGCCGTTCGTGCTTGCGACGTGGGCTATGCAACTGATCAGGCGCCGTCTCTCATGTGGGCCAAGGCATGGGCGGCAGGCGGGAATTATTCAGGTTCGCGTGGTGGACGATCACGTAGCATCGAGGCATGTTGCATCGCTTCTCTCATCGGCATTGTGCGGTAGCATCTCTGGTCGGCTCGCACACACCGCGCGCAAGGCGTGGGAATGAGTAAGAGCCTTGAGCCTTATGTGGGACCGGAGTAAGCGATCAGGCGCTAACTCGGGTCGGCCGCTTTGCATGGGACCCGAGTAAGCGCTGAAGCGCTAACTCGGGTCGACCGCTTTGCATGGGACCCGAGTAAGCGCTGAAGCGCTAACTCGGGTCGACAGGAGACACAATGTCGTTTGTTCATTTACCCGCCGGTCGTATCGCCGGGACCGGGCCGCTATCGGAAGCCGAGCGGCTCACTCGCATCGATCTTGCCGCCGCCTATCGACTCGCCGCACTCAACGGTTGGGACGATCTGATCTACACGCATATTTCAGCGAGCGTGCCCGGCGAACCCGGCCACTTCCTGATCAATCCGTTCGGCCTCGCCTTCGACGAGGTGTGCGCGTCGAATCTCGTCAAGATCGATATCGCCGGCAATATCGTCGGCGCCAGCGACTATCCGGTGAATGCGACCGGCTTCGCGCTGCACGCGGCCGTGCATGCGGCGCGCGCCGACGCGTTCTGTGTGATGCACCTGCATAACACCGCGGGCGTCGCCGTGTCCGCGCAGCCGGCCGGACTGCTGCCGGCCTCTCAGCACGCACTGCGCTTTCACGGCCAGCTCGCGTATCACGACTACGAAGGTCTCGCGTTCACGCCCGCCGAAGGCGAGCGTCTGGTCGCCCATCTCGCCGACAAACCGGCGATGCTGCTGCGCAATCACGGCACGCTGACACTCGGGCGCACGGTCGCCGAGGCCTATGTGCTGATGGCGACGCTGCTGAAAGCCTGCGAAATCCAGATCCAGGCGCAAGCCTGCGGCGCGCCGCTGGTGGTGCCGCCCGACGCGATCGCCGCGCGCACCGCCGAACAGCTCTACGACGGCGGCGCAATCGAAGGCACGCTCGAATGGCCCGCGCTGCTGCGCAAGCTCGACCGCCTCGACCTCGCTTATCGCGACTAGTCCATCGCCACGGCGGCATGAATTAACTGACGAGTTAGTCCGCACCCCGTTCGCTCAATTCGATACCGCTTCTCCACCCTCGATCGTCAACCTCACGGAGCCATCCCATGCCCACGTTTCATATCGAACTCTTCGAAGGCCGCACGCTGGAACAGAAACGCCAGTTCGTCGAAGCGATCACCCAGGCGACCTGCGAATCGCTCGGCGTCGAACCCAATTCCGTCGACATCATCCTGACCGACGTGAAGCGCGAAAACTGGGCAACGGGTGGCCGTTTGTGGTCGGACGCCTGAGCGCCCGCGGGAATTCGCCTGAAGCGGCGTCGGCCGGATTGCGCTGACGTCGCGTCGAAACGAGCCCACACCGCACTGCCGAAACCAACCCGCGAGCCGCACAAACAATCCGCAGACGAAAAAAAAAGCTGCGCATTTTCATGCGCAGCCTGCATCACTGACAACCCGAAAAAATCGTGTTGTTGTGGCGACAAAACAACACGTCGCCACGTTTTTCAGTAACTATTTAGAACTTGTGGATCATGCCCACGCCGACAGCGACCTGGCTGCGCGACGACGACGGCGAACCGTTCTGAGCGTCGCCGATGCTTGCGGTTGCGTCGATGATGGTGTGACCGTCGCCTGCCAGCGTCTTGCCGCTAGCACGCTGGTACGCTTCCAGCGCGTACAGACCGGTGCGCTTGGACAGCGTGTAGTACTGCGACAGGTTGAACTGGTTGTACGTCGCCGCGCTCGTGATGCCGTTCGCTTGCGTTGCACGGGTGTAGCTATAGCCAGCGGCCAGGTCCAGCACCGAGATCGGCTTGAAGTGCAGCACTGCGCCGCCGGTGTTCCAGATCTGCGTGTTGTGGAAGAACGAGCTCGAACCCGGAGCGTATTGAACGTTCGAGTACGAAGCCGACACGTCCCACTGCGAGTTGAACGCGTAGCCGCCCGTCACAGCGATACGCTGCTGCTTCGCTGCGGTCTGGAAGCCATTGTTGATTGCCGAGACGGCCGGTTCGGCGCCGTTGTTCGACATCGCCGAATTCCAGTTCACGGCCGGCGGAGTAACCGTCGCGATACCTGCGTTGTCGATGCGCTGGATACCGGCGGCGATGCCGACCGGGCCGTTCAGGTACTGTGCCGCGACGCTCCACACCTGGCCTGCCGCGAAGCTGCCTGCGTTACCGCCCAGCGAGTACGAACCGCTGACCGTCAGGCCCGCGAAGTTCGGCGACGTATAGACCAGCGAGTTGTTCGCGCGGTACAGCGTGTCCAGCGAGTCGATATCGCCCGGGTGCGCGCCGTAAGCGCCGGTCAGCCACGTGGTCGGGCTGTACGGGGAGAGCAGCGTGTAGTACGACGTGTACTGGCGACCAGCCGTCAGCGTACCGAATTGCGCATTCGTCATACCGACCCATGCCTGGCGGCTGAACATCAGGCCCGACGTGCTTTCCGCGCCGGTTGCGCTGTTAAAGCCCTCTTCCAACGTGAAGATGGCCTTGGTGCCGCCACCCAGATCTTCCGAACCCTTCAGGCCGAAACGGCTACCAGCCCAGATACCGTTGATCATCTTCACGACCGAGCGGCCACCTGCCGACGGCTTGGCCGAACCGACCGCGCTCAGCGACGTGGAGCTGTTCTGCCAGCCGAAACCCGTATCGACGATACCGTACAGCGTGACGCTGCTTTGAGCATGCGCGCCCAGGGCGACCAACCCCACAGCTGCGGCGACGAGAGTCTTTTTCATTTTTACTCCTCTGTTAAAAACTATATTTATGCGGCCGGACCAAGCGCCGCTGAGTATGGAAATATCAAGTATCTGCTTAGAACACCGGGTGCCCGTTGATCACGCTTGGCAACCACGTCGAGAACCACGGCACGTACGTGACGATATTGATGGCGCTGAAGATAGCCAGGTAATACGGCCACGCCACCTTGGTAGTTTCACCAATCGACACATTGCCGATTGCACAACCAATGAACTGCACCGAACCGATCGGCGGATGCACGAGACCGAGCGCGCAGTTCAGCAGAATCATGATGCCGAACTGGACCGGGCCCACGCCGTTATGCATCGCCATCGGCAGGAACAGCGGCGTCGTGATCAGGATGTGCGCGGCCATATCGACGAACGTGCCGAGGAAAACCTGAATCACGTTGATGTACAGCAGCATCAGCCACGGCAGCGACGTCGCGCCGTCGAGCATGCGTTCGATCGCGTCCGGAATCTCCAGATACGCCATCTGGAAGCGCAGCATGTTCGACACGCCGATCAGCAGCAGCACCACGCCGGTGGTCTTGGCCGCCTTGCCGAGCGCATGGCCGAGCTTGGCGAGCGACAGCGAGCGATACACGACGATGGTCAGGATCAGTGAATAGCCGACCGCGATCGCGGCCGCTTCGGTCGCCGTGGCAATCCCCCGCGCCACGCAGAACAGAATGATCGCGATCACCATCAGGCCCGGCACCGCGCCGATGAAGGTGCGCAGCACCGCCATCCAGCCCGGGAAGCGCTGCAGCCCGGTCGAACCGTCGGCACGGCGCGGATAGCCGAACTTGACGGCCTGCCAGTAAGCGGCGGCGAGCACGAGGCCCATCACCCACAGCACCGGCAGCAGCCCCGAGAACAGCAGATCGCCGATCGACACGCCGGTCATCTGCTGGCCGTGCAGCACGCCGCTCACGCCTTGCGCCGCGAACGCGTAGATGATCATGTTGGTCGAGGTCGGCATCAGCGCGCCAGCCAGCGACGAGTGGGTCGTCACGTTGACCGCGTAAGCCGCGCTATAGCCTTCGCGCTTCATCAGCGGGATCACCACGCCGCCCATCGCCGAGGTGTCGGCGGTCGGCGAACCCGATACGCCGCCGAACAGCGTACAGGCGACCACGTTGGCCATCCCGAGGCCGCCGCGGAAGTGACCGACCGTCGACTGCGCGAAACGCAGGATGCGGTCGGCGATACCGCCGTGCAGCATCAGCTCGCCGGAGAAGATGAAGAACGGCACCGCGAGGAACGAGAAGCCGTTCATCCCCGAGATCATCGACTGCATCGCGGTCGCGGTCGGCAGACCTTCGAACAGGTAGGTCAGCACGCACGACAGACCCAACGCGAACGAAACCGGAACCCCTAGAAAGAGGAAAACAAGAAAACTGACGGTAAGAAGGGTAAGTTCCATGATGGATCTACTTTTATTCCGTGACGGAGAGTTCGAGCGGCTGCTCTTTCCGCTTGCCGGAGAACAGGTCGAGCAGATGTTCGAACGAGAACAATGCGATGCACACGCTCGCGACGATCGGGATGCAGTAACGCAGCCCTTCCGGCACGCCGATGATCGGAATGCGGTCGTGCATCGTGGTCTCCGCCATTTCCCAGCAGCCGACGAACACGGCCACCGCGAAAGCGATCAGGCAGATGTGCTGGATCGCGGTCGCCGCCACCTGACCTTTCGGCGGCAGCTTCTTGACCAGCGAGTCGAGTCCGATGTGGCCGCCTTCGCGGACCTTCAGCGCGGCGCCGAACATCGCGATCAGGATCACCAGCAACAGTGCGATGGGCTCGACGAAGTCGGGCGCATCGGCAAATACGTAGCGCATCACCACGCTATAGATGACGAGCAGGCAAAGTGCGGCGAGGCTGACCGACGCCAGGACCAGCAGCACGCGAAAAAGAAAATCGTTTGGGCGTTTAAGGAAACTCATGACCCTGTCCTTGCTTACGACCGACCTAATGTCTGACAGTCAGCAGTCCTGTTCGAACACGGACGTCACGCGCGCGCGACACCGCGCGGCGGAAGGCCTCGAGGGTTGCCCCGCGAGACCTCCGCGCCACTGCTGCTACAAGCGTTGCTAATTACGTAGTGCGTCGGAACGACGCGAGACTTACTTGATTGCCTGGATTTCGTCGACGATCTGCTTCATCGCCGGGGTCTTTTCGTACTTCACCCACACCGGCTGCATCACCTTCACGAATGCCGCGCGGTCGATCTGCGCGGGCGCGACGATCGTAGCGCCACCCTTCGTGACAGCCTTCTGCGCGTCGGCTTCACGCGCGGTCCACAGCTTCTGGTAGTACGGCACCGAGTCGGCGGCCGCCTTCTTGATGGTCTGCTGCTCCTGCGGCGACAGCGTGTCCCAGATCTTCTTCGAGAACACCAGCACTTCCGGCGTCATCGAGTGCTGCGTTTCCGAGTAGACCTGAGCGACTTCGAAGTGCTTGGTTTCGTCGTACGACGGCAGGTTGTTTTCGGCGCCGTCGACGAGGCCGGTCTTCAGGCCCGTATAGACTTCCGAGAACGGCATCGGGGTCGGCGTGCCGCCCATGGCCTTGATTTCGTCGACCATCAGGTCCGACGGCTGCACGCGGACCTTCAGGCCCTTCATGTCGGCCGGCGACTTGATCGCCTTCTTCGCGTACATCGAACGCGCGCCGCTTTCATAGAACGTCAGTGCGACCATGCCCTTCGCGGTGAACGCGTCGAGGATCTTCTGGCCTTCCGGGCCGTACATCACCTTGCGGAAATGGTCGACGTCGCGGAACAGGAACGGCAGCGACGGGATCATCGATTCCGGCACGATTTCGTTGAACGCCGCGCCGTTGGCACGCGCCATGTCGAGCGCGCCGATACGCACCTGGTCGATCGTGTCGTTTTCCGAACCGAGCGCGCTGTTGCCGAACACCTTCACGGAATCCTTGCCACCGGTCGCCTTGTTGATTTCCTCGCCCATGAACTTCACGGCCATGTTGGTCGGGAAGGTATCGCCATGCACGTCGGCGCAGCGGAATACGCGCGCTTGTGCCGACATCGTGCCGAAGGCCAGTGCCGTCGCTGCGACGATCATCGAAACACGGGAAGAGGCAAACTTCTTGTTCATCGTGACATTCCTTGAAAAATAGACCATCCCATCGATTGCGGATGTGACATGGTTTTGATGCGTCTCCGGCGTTGCGCTCACCCCCTCGCAGGTGCGGGCACTTGCCGTACTGGCTGCGCGATTCCCCGGCGCAGTGTGTCCAGCACTCCAGTCGACAACTCGACTACTTACTTCAGGCACGTCGGCGCGCTGGCAATACGCAGACCGGCATTAACGACCACCGCCCTGCGTTGCTGAAGCCCGCCGTGTTTGCACACTACGGCCCAAACACAGAAAGGCATTTGTTTGGGCTCATATGTTGTACGACGACATATGAAGTCTATAAAAGGGCTTTTCTCTTGTACAGACGGTATTTACCCGCACCCGGGAAGCCCTCGGCAGCATTGACCAACACCACGCGGGCTCAAGGCCCCGCGCGGCCTCGCGCGAAATGCGAAGAAACGGAAAACAGTCTCGTGAAGTGTTGTTTTTTTATGAGACGAACAAGGAACAATCGTGGTCTTCACACCACATGTTGTACGACGAGTGACAAATAAAACGACGTAAAAATGACCTGAAAATAAAAAACGCCGGGGCGAGAAGCTCGCCCCGGCGTTCGCCGCCTTGCAATCCTGCTTACAGTTGCCCGGCGTATTCCGGCTCCGGCAGCCCATTCACGCCGGGCCGCAGCGCGAACACGTGGCCGTCGTGCTCGCTCGCGCCGTTGGCCGGGCGGATCGACGTGACGAACAGCGTGTCGAGATCGCGGCCGCCGAACGCGCACATTGCCGGCTTGACGGCCGGCACCGCAATCCGGCGATCGAGCTTGCCTTGCGGCGTGAAGCGCAGCAGCGCACCGGCGTCGTTCGCGCAGATCCAGTAGCAGCCGTCGGCATCGACCGCCGCGCCGTCGGGACGGCCCTCATGGTGATGCAGATCGGCGAACACCCGACGGTTGCGCGGCTCGCCGGTCTCGACGTCGTAGTCGAACGCCCAGATCAGCCGGCGCAGCGGATGTGAGTCGGACAGATACATCGTCGTGCCGTCCGGCGACCAGCCGAGACCGTTCTGCGTGATCAACGCATCGACGACCGGCGCGGACAGCACGCCCTTCCCGTCGAAGCGATACAGCGCGCCGCCCGGGATCGCCGCCGCCATGTCCATCACCATCGTGCCGGACCAGAAACGCCCTTGCCGGTCGCAGCGGCCGTCGTTGAAACGCATGCCGGGGTGCGGAAATTCGGGCGCCGCGAGCTTGCGCAGCGACGCCGTCAGCGGCTCGTTGCCGCTCGCTTGCGACGCATCCGCGAGCGTGACCGCGAACAATCCGGTCTCGCAGCCGGCGAGCACCGTGCCGTTGCGATCGAACGCGATACAGGCGACCTGCTCCGGCAACTGCCATTCGGTGCGCTTGCCGGTCGCGAGCGAGCCGCGCACGATTTTCTTCGCCGGAATGTCGACCCAGTACAGCGCCTGTTCGGCCGCGCGCCAGACCGGGCTTTCGCCGGTCGCGGCGGGCAGTGGCCCGGCGGCTTCGAAGCGCTCCACCTGCGGATTCGCGCTCATTACTTCGCCCCCGCCTTCGGCTCCATCGGACCGGCCAGCACGAACGGGCCGCCCTGGTACAACTGGGTCGGGTCGTCGAAACGGGTGTCGGGCGCGACCGGCGGGAACAGATGCTCGAACTGCTCGGAGCTGTCCTGCGGACGGAAACCGAGGAACGCGGCATTGGTGTTGTCGACCCACGAGATACGGTTCTTCGACACGCCGTAGACGATCGCATGGCCGACGCGGTTGGTGAATAGCGAACAGCGTACGAGTTCGATGAAGTCGCGATAGCTCAGGTAGGTGACCAGCATGCGCGCGGTCTTCGGCTGCTCGAACGACGAGCCGATCCGCAGACACACGGTTTCGAGGCCGAAGCGGTCGAAGTAGTAGCGCGACAGCGATTCGCCGAAGGCCTTCGACACGCCGTACATGCCGTCCGGGCGCAGCGGCGCGTCGGTGCCGAGCACCGAGGTCACCGGATGGAAGCCCACCGCGTGGTTCGAGCTCGCGTAGATCACGCGCTTCACGCCGTGCTTCTGCGCCGACGAGTACAGGTTGTAGAGGCCGCGGATGTTCGCTTCGAGGATGTCTTCGAACGGCGCCTCGACGGAAATGCCACCCAGATGCACGACCGCATCCACGCCCTCGAGCAGCGCGTGAACCGCGGCTGCGTCGGCCAGATCGACGACCGCCGCTTCTTCGTGCGACGCGACTTCGCCGAGCGGCGCGATGTCGGACACACGCACGATATCGGCCCACTGCGCGAGCGCGGGGCGCAACTGCTTGCCGAGGTTGCCGGCGGCGCCGGTGAGCAGCAGACGACGGAAGGGTTTCTTTGCCGCGGCGCGGTCAAGGTTCGAATCGGTCATGTCTTTGTGTTTCTGTAATTGGCTGCGAATTGGCTGCGATGAGCAATCGGACCAGCAGGGGTCCGCTGAACAGAAAAGCGAGCGCCGGCACAGCCGGGCTCGCCTTGAGATGTGATGCGGAGCGCGGCCGGATCAGGTCACTGGCGCCGGGTTGAACAGCGTCAACGCGTTGTGCAGCTTGAGTTTCTCCGCGCAGGTCTGCTGACGGCCGCTGGCGATTTCGAGCATCAGGCGGAACAGCTCCCAGCCCACCTCTTCGATGCTCGACTGGCCGGTCGCGATCGTGCCGGCATTCACGTCCATCAGGTCGAACCAGCGGCGCGCGAGATCCGAGCGCGTCGCGACCTTGATGACCGGCACTTCGGCAAGACTGTACGGCGTGCCGCGGCCGGTCGTGAACACGTGCAGCGTGATGCCCGAGGCAACCTGCAGCGTGCCGCAGATGAAGTCGCTGGCGGGCGTCGCCGCGTAGATCAGGCCCTTCTGACGCACTTTCTCGCCCGGCGACAGCACGCCGGAGATCGCCGAGTTGCCCGACTTGATGATCGAGCCCATCGCCTTTTCGACGATGTTCGACAGGCCGCCCTTCTTGTTGCCGGGCGTGGTGTTCGCGCTGCGGTCGGCGCCGCCGCGCTTCAGATAATCGTCGTACCACTGCATCTCGCGGATGATCGCCTGCGCGACGTCCGCGTTGGCCGCGCGTGCGGTCAGCTGATCGACGCCGTCGCGCACTTCGGTGACTTCCGAGAACATCACGGTGCCGCCGGCGCGCACCAGCAGGTCGGTCGCGAAGCCGACGGCCGGGTTCGCGGTCAGACCCGAGAACGCGTCGCTGCCGCCGCACTGCACGCCGACCACGAGGTCGGACACCGGGCAGGTTTCGCGGCGGCGGTTGTTCAGGCGCTTCAGGTGGCCTTCGGCCATCTTCATGATCGACACGATCATCGACTGGAAGCCGACGTGCGATTCGTCCTGCAGCACCACCACGTCGCCGTTCTGTTCCAGCGTGACGTCGCCGACATCGGCCACGTCGTCGATGACGGCGGCCGCCGCGATCGGAATCGTGCCGGGCGGCATCAGGCGCTCGGGCTGCAGCTTCTCGCAGCCGAGGCTCACCATCATCACTTCGCCGCCGAAGTTCGGATTCAGCGCGATGTTGCGCACGGTGCGGATCGGCACCATCGCGTCGGGCGCGTCGATCGCGACGCCGCAGCCGTACGTGTGGCCGAGGCTCACGACGTCGTCGACGTTCGGATACTTCGGCAGCAGTTCGGCCTTGATGCGGGTCACCGCGTGCTGCACGACGTCGGCCACGCACTGCACGGTGGTCGTGATCGCCAGAATGTTGCGGGTGCCGACCGAGCCGTCCGCGTTGCGGTAGCCCTCGAACGTATAGCCTTCGAGCGGCGCCATCTCCGGCGCTTTGGTCGTTGCGATCGGCAGGTCTTCGAGTCCCGGCGGGCTCGGCATGCGAATCACATGCTCGTTGATCCAGCTGCCCTTCGGCAGTGGCTTGAGCGCATAGCCGATCACCACGTTGTAGCGGATGACTTCGTCGCCTTCGGCCAGATCGGCCAGCGCGACCTTGTGGCCTTGCGGCACACGCTCGCGCAGCTTGAGGCCATCGGGAAATACGGCGCCCTCACCCAGACCGCCGTCGTTGACGACGATCGCGACATTGTCATTGGGATGAACGCGTATATAGAGCGGAGTGTGTTCCATTGATCGATCCTTAAGGCGCTTTCAGCCTGCGCGCCGACTATTCATACGTCATCCTACAACATAGAAGTTAGCCTGGATGTTCCGTATTTACCCTATGGTGCGCATTATGCCGTGAAAACCCCGTTGAGTTGTCTGATTTGTTGTTGTACGATGACGTATAAGAAATCTGGATTAACAAAAAATTTCTGCCGGCACGGCCCCGCCGCACCGGCCGATTCCGACCCATCGACCCAATTCCGACGCCTGGATTACTCATCATGACGACACCGCAGGAACTCAAGCAGATCGTTTCGGAAGGCCTCCTGTCCTTCCCCATCACCGACTTCGACGCTAAAGGCGACTTCCGTGCCGACACTTACGCAGAGCGCCTCGAATGGCTCGCTCCGTACGGCGCTTCGGCACTGTTCGTCGCCGGCGGCACGGGCGAATTCTTCTCGCTGACGCAAGACGACTACACGCAAGTCGTCAAGACCGCGGTCGAAGTCTGCAAGGGCAAGGTACCGATCCTCGCCGGCGCGGGCGGCCCGACCCGCGTGGCGATCGCTTACGCGAAGGAAGCGCAGCGCCTCGGCGCGCACGGCATCCTGCTGATGCCGCACTACCTGACCGAAGCGAGCCAGGACGGTATCGCCGACCACGCGGAAGAAGTCTGCAAGGCCGTGCCGGGCATGGGCGTGATCATTTACAACCGCGCGAATTCGAAGCTGAACGCCGACATGCTCGAGCGTCTGGCCGACCGTTGCCCGAACCTGATCGGCTTCAAGGACGGCGTGGGCGAGATCGAAAACATGGTGACGATCCGCCGCCGCCTCGGCGACCGCTTCTCGTACCTCGGCGGCCTGCCGACCGCGGAAGTCTACGCGGCAGCGTACAAGGCGCTCGGCGTGCCGGTCTACTCGTCGGCGGTGTTCAACTTCATCCCGAAGACCGCGATGGACTTCTACCGCGCGATCGCGTCTGACGACCACGCAACGGTCGGCAAGCTGATCGACGACTTCTTCCTGCCGTATCTGAAGATCCGCAACCGTCGTGCAGGCTACGCGGTCAGCATCGTCAAGGCCGGCGCGAAGCTGGTCGGCCACGACGCAGGTCCGGTGCGCGCACCGCTGACCGATCTGACGGCCGAAGAGCTGGACATGCTCGACGCGCTGATCAGGAAGCTCGGACCGCAGTAAGGCCCCGGCGTCACGGCTCGCGCGAAAGTCCGGCACACGGATTTTCTTTCGCCAGCCGTATGAACGAGGACCGCATAGACGGTCCCGTCGCGAACGCCCGGCACGGCAACGTCGCCGGGCGTTTCTGCTTTTGCACGACAGGCAGGCGGCCAGCCGGCCGCCCGGCGCGCGGATCCCATTCGCGCCCGACGATACAGGAGATGACCCATGGACATGAGCCGCACGGCCCGTTCCGCCAATGCCCGCGATGCCGCCGATAGCGCGGCGCGCACCAAGGTCCGCTACACGATCCTGCTGCTGATCTTTCTGATCACCACCCTCAACTATGCCGACCGCGCGACGCTGTCCGTCACCGGTTCCGCGATGCGCACCGCGTTCAGCCTCGACGCGATCCGCATGGGCTACATCTTCTCCGCGTTCAGCTGGGCCTACGTGCTGTCGCAGTTGCCGGCCGGCTGGCTGCTCGACCGCTTCGGCGCGCGGCGTGTGTACGCGGCGAGCATCTTCTCGTGGTCGCTGTTCACGCTGCTGCAAAGCTCGATCGGCCTGCTCGGCAGCGCCGGCGCCGCGGTCACCGCGCTGTTCGTGCTGCGTTTCGTGATGGGCGCGGCCGAAGCGCCGGCCTTCCCGGCCAACGCGAAGGTGGTCGCGAGCTGGTTTCCGACCAACGAGCGCGGCACCGCGTCGGCAATCTTCAACGCCGCGCAGTACTTCGCCGCGGTCGTGTTCACGCCGCTGATGGCGTGGCTCACGCACGCGTTCGGCTGGCATATGGTCTACGTCGTGATGGGCGCGATCGGGCTCGTGCTCGCGCTGACGTGGCTCAAGGTGATGAAGAATCCCGCCGACCATCCGCGCGTGTCGCGCGCCGAGCTCGACTACATCGAACAGGGCGGCGGCCTCGTCAACGGTGCGCGTACCTCGCGCGCCTCGAGCCAATCCGCTCCCGCCGATGTCGCTCAGGCCGGCGGCTGGTCGCTGGTGCGTCAGCTGCTCGGCAACCGCATGCTGCTCGGCGTCTATCTCGCGCAGTACTGCATCAACGTGCTGACCTACTTCTTCCTGACCTGGTTTCCGATCTACCTCGTGCAGGCGCGCGGGATGACGATCCTGCAGGCGGGTCTGGTGGCGTCGCTGCCGGCGATCTGCGGCTTTCTCGGCGGCGTGCTCGGCGGCGTGCTGTCGGACGGGCTGATCCGTCGCGGCTGCTCGCTGACCGTCGCGCGCAAGGTGCCGATCGTCGGCGGGATGCTGCTGTCGACGTGCATCATCGGCTGTAACTACGTGTCGACCGACTGGGTCGTCGTCGCGCTGATGTCGCTCGCGTTCTTCGGCAAGGGCATCGGCGCACTTGGCTGGGCGGTGGTCGCCGATACGTCGCCGAAGGAAGCGCTCGGCCTGTCCGGCGCGATCTTCAACATGTTCGGCAACGTCGCGGGCATCGTCACGCCGATCGTGATCGGTTATCTGGTCGCGCGCACGGGCTCGTTCAACGGCGCGCTGGTGTTCGTCGGCGCGAACGCGCTGCTGACGGTGATCAGCTATCTGGTGATCGTCAAGGACATCAAGCGGGTCGAGCTGCGCGCCGCCTGAACGGGCGCGCGGCTGTACGGGGGGGCGGGGGCGGCGGCGGCCGGCCCTGCATCAGCTCCCTTCGCCAGCCCCTTTGTCAGCTCCTCGTCAGTCCTGATGTCGACCCGCGTCGATCCAGGTTATCGTACTTCAGCGCACTCGCGGTCATAGCGACTCGCGAACTATCAGCCACCGGAGCACCGACGCATCGCGCTACGCGCGCGCCGACGGGCTCTCCAGCGGCCGTGCGCCGTTCCCTATCACATTCGCGCCGAAAACGATCCGACGCTTATATAATCAGTCGTCAGACGACGATATAATGAAAATGCAGGAATCTCAGCGAACCACCCACAAAGGAGCGTTTTCGATGGCTACTCCACTAGCATCCGCGGCCCCGCCACGACGCGCTCGCAATCTTGCCGAGTTCGTCGTCAACTACGTCACCGAGCAGATTGCCACCAACATGCTGAAGCCCGGCGACAAACTGCCGACCGAATCACAGCTGATGAGCACGCTCAGCGTGAGTCGCACGGTGATTCGCGAAGCAATTTCGCGCCTGCAGGCGGGCAAGGTCATCGAGACGCGGCACGGCATCGGCAGTTTCGTGCTCGAACCGCAGCGCGAAAAACTCGGCATCGACATGGTGCCCGCCACCACGCTGCGCGACGTGCTGTCCATTCTCGAACTGCGGATCAGCCTCGAAACCGAATGCGCGGGTCTCGCCGCGCAACGCGCGAAGCCGGACGACCTCGCGCGCATGCGCAGCGCGCTCGACGCGATCGAAGCCACGCGCCACAACGGGCTCGATAGCGTGGATGCCGATCTCCAATTCCATATTTCGGTCGCGCGAGCCACCGGCAACCGCTATTTCGTCGACATCCTCACGCAGATGGGCAGCGCGCTGATTCCGCGCAACCGGCTCGACTCGGCGGGCATCGCGCGTGCCGATCCGGATGCGTATCTGTCGCTGGTGAACCTCGAGCACGAGAGCATTCTCGAAGCGATCTCGCGTCACGACGCGGAAGGCGCGCGCGCGGCGATGCGCATGCATCTGTCGAATAGCCGCGAGCGGCTGCGTCGCGCGAATGAGGTGAGCGAGGCAAGTAGCTGATTCGCGCGCAACGCATGGCCCGAAGCTGGGCAGGATAAAAAAATGGCCGGGGAGATCCCGGCCATTTTTTTGCCTGCGTTTGCTTTGCCTGCGTTTGCTTTGCCTGCGTTTGCTTTGCCTGCGTTTGCTTTGCCTGCGTTTGCTTTGCCTGCGTTTGCTTTGCCTGCGTTTGCTTTGCCTGCGTTTGCTTTGCCTGCGTTTGTTGCGCCCGACGCATGCGTTTTTTTCCCCGCTTTTGCCGCGCGGCATGTAATCCGCCCTGCTTTCGTGAATACGCGCCCGGGCGATTTCTCGCCGCGGGCGCGCCGCCATCGTTCAGGACAGTTGCCTGCGCTTAACTACGCGCAAGCGTGCATCAAACGCATATCAGCTGCGCCTCAAGCGCGCGTCAGCTCGCCATCACGACGACGCCACAGTTCCAGCGGATTGCCGTCGACGAGCGTTTCCGGCAGCAGTTCGGCCGGGAAGTCCTGGTAGCAGACCGGGCGCAGGAAGCGGTCGATCGAGGTCGTGCCGACCGAGGTCGCGCGGCTGTCCGAGGTCGCCGGGAACGGGCCGCCGTGGACCATCGCGTGACACACTTCGACGCCGGTCGGGAAGCCGTTGACCAGAATCCGGCCCGCCTTGCGCTCGAGAATCGGCACCAGCTTCCTGGCGGCCGCCACGTCGGCGCTGTCCATCTGCAGCGTCGCGGTCAGTTGGCCGGCGAAGTGCTCGGCAACCTTCAGCAGTTCCTGCTCGTCCTTGCAGCGGATGATCGTCGACACCGGGCCGAACACTTCGTCTTCGAGCGCCGGGTTCGCGAGGAACGTCGCCGCGTCGGTCACGAACAGCGCCGCGCATGCCTGGGTCGGGCCGGTTGCGGCAACGCCGCGCGCCACCACCTCGACGCCCTTGGTCGCGGCCAGCTTGCTTTCGCCGTCTTCATACGCGGCGTGGATGCCGGCGGTCAACATGGTCTGCGCCGGCTTCGCGACGAGTGCTTCCGATGCCGTTGCGACGAAGCCCTTCAGCGCGTCGCTGTCGATCGCGATCGCGAGGCCCGGGTTCGTGCAGAACTGGCCAGCGCCGAGCACCAGCGAGTCGACGAATCCACGCGCGATGCTGTCGCCGCGCGCCGCCAGCGCGTTCGGCATCAGGAACACCGGGTTGATGCTGCTCATTTCCGCGTAGACCGGAATCGGCTCGGGACGTGCCGCCGCGACGCGCATCAGCGACGTGCCGCCCGCGCGCGAACCGGTGAAGCCGACCGCCTTGATCGCCGGATGCGCGACCAGCGCTTCGCCGACCGAGTTGCCCGCGCCGACGATCATCGAGAACACGCCTTCCGGCAGATCCATTTCCTGCGCGACGCGCTGGATCACGCGGCCGACCAGCTCCGACGTACCGAGGTGCGCACGGTGCGCCTTGACGACGACTGGGCAGCCGGCCGCGAGCGCCGCGGCGGTGTCGCCGCCGGCGACCGAGAACGCGAGCGGGAAGTTGCTCGCGCCGAACACGGCGACCGGACCGAGCGCGATCTTCTGCATGCGCAGATCCGAGCGCGGCAGCGGCTTGCGATCCGGCAGCGCCGAATCGAGCGTCGCGGTGAGCCACTGGCCCGCGCGCACGGTCTGAGCGAACAGCTTGAGCTGGCCCGTGGTGCGGCCGCGCTCGCCTTCGAGACGCGCCTTCGGCAGACCCGACTCGGCCTGCGCGCGCTCGATCAGCTCATCGCCGAGCGCGGTGATGCCATCGGCGATACGATCCAGAAACTCGGCGCGCACGGCGAGCGGCAGTTGACGGTAGGCGTCAAATGCGTCGCGCGCGAGTTCGCACGCTGCGTTGACGTTCGCGACGGTGCCGCTGCCGAATACCGGCTCGGCAATCTCGGAACCCGTGGCGGGATTGAATGCGCGCAGCGCTTTTTCTTCGCCGCGCAGCGCTTTGCGACCGATCAGCATTTCGCCGGTAATAGGCATTTTGGCTTTCCTCAAATGAACGCTTTGGATATAAGTCATCCTACAACATAGAGAGGCCTGCATGCAACCCGAAACGCTTGTCAGATCAGGATATTCGGGTTTACGTGCCCGTTACAACCACGGACGCCAATGCTAATCTGCGACTAGACGTACGACGACTTATAACCTCGCATTTCGCGGGTTATCGGGCGTCGACCGAGCCTGTTCCCGATCCATCGTAGTTCGAGGAGATACCGCATGCCCGTTGTCACGCCCTACCAGTCCCTGCCCAACCGCTTCCGTCGCGCGGTGCGTGAAGGACACACGCAGATCGGTTGCTGGGCCTCGCTCGCCAGCCCGATCGCCACCGAACTGCTGGGCACG
Organism: Paraburkholderia antibiotica; assembly: GCF_012927125.1. Lineage (GTDB taxonomy): Bacteria > Pseudomonadota > Gammaproteobacteria > Burkholderiales > Burkholderiaceae > Paraburkholderia > Paraburkholderia antibiotica. Next base: position 67,662 of record NZ_JABBFZ010000018.1, on the reverse strand, counting down.
GTCGGCTTCGACTGGATGCTGCTGGACGCCGAGCACGCGCCCAACGACGTGCTCACGCTGATCCCGCAACTGATGGCGCTGAAGGACAGCGGCAGCGCGCCGGTCGTGCGTCCGCCGGCCAACGACAGCGTCGTGATCAAGCGCTTTCTCGACAGCGGCTTCTCCAATTTCCTCGTGCCCTTCGTCGACAGCGCCGACGACGCCGCCCGCGCGGTCGCGTCGACGCGCTACCCGCCGCAGGGCATTCGCGGCGTGTCGGTTGGCCATCGCGGCAACCGCTACGGCACCGTCGCCGATTACTTCGCGATCGTCAACGACAACCTCTGCGTGATCCCGCAGATCGAAAGCCGCAAGGCGGTCGAGGCGATCGACAGCATCCTCGCGGTGGACGGCATCGACGCGGTGTTCATCGGTCCGTCCGACCTCGCGGCCTCGTACGGCCACCTCGGCAACGCGAACCATCCGGACGTGCAGCAGGCGATCGCGCATGTGTTCGAGCGCGCGCAGGCGGCCGGCAAATCGAGCGGCATCCTCGCACCGGTGCAGGCCGAGGCGGAACGTTATCTGTCGATGGGCGCGCGCGTCGTCGCGGTCTGCGCGGATCTCGGGCTGCTCAAGGGCGCCGCGCAGGCGGCGCAGAAACACTTCATGCAGAAACCGGCGGGCGAAGCCTGAGCGTCGCCGCCACGACATCTTCGGAGCATTCCATGCAAAAAGCAGGCTTTATCGGACTCGGCATCATGGGCAAGCCCATGGCCGCCAACCTTCTGAAAAACGGCGTGTCGCTCGCGGCGTTCACGCGCAGCGGCGTGCCCGCCGAGCTCACGCAGGCCGGCGCCGTCGCCTGCGACAACCCGGCGGCGGTCGCCGCGCACGCGGACGTGATTTTCATCATGGTGCCGGACACGCCGGACGTCGAGCGCGTGCTGTTCGGCGAAAACGGCCTCGCGAGCGCACTGCGCGCGGGCCAGACCGTGGTCGACATGAGCTCGATCTCGCCGATGGCGACCCGCGATTTCGCGGCGCGCGTGCGCGAGACCGGCGCCGATTATCTCGACGCGCCGGTGTCGGGCGGCGAAGTCGGCGCGAAGGCCGGCTCGCTGACCATCATGGTCGGCGGCGAGCAGGCCACGTTCGACAGTGTGAAGCCGCTCTTCGACATGATGGGCAAGAACGTCACGCTGATCGGCGCGGTCGGCGCGGGCCAGGTGTGCAAGGTCGCCAACCAGGTGATCGTCGCGGCGACCATCGAGGCGGTCGGCGAAGCGCTGCTGCTGGCGTCGAAGGCCGGCGTCGATGCGGCGCGCGTGCGCGAGGCGCTGATGGGCGGTTTCGCGTCGTCGCGGATTCTCGAAGTGCACGGCGAGCGCATGACGAAGCGCACCTTCGACCCGGGCTTCCGCATCGAGCTGCATCAGAAGGACCTGAATCTCGCGCTGTCGACCGCGCAGGCGCTCGGCGTGTCGCTGCCGAACACTGCGACCTGCCAGGCGCTGTTCAATGCGTGCGTCGCGCATGGCGGCAAGGCGTGGGATCACTCGGCGATGGTGCGCGCGCTTGAGGTGCTCGCGAATCATGAGATTGGGCAGAAGACGGCGTAAATTCGCGCCGACTCGCCACATCAATCACGCCGCTGCGGCCGTTCCTCGTTGTAGACGGGGACGACGCGGCGGCGTTTTTTTATGCGTGGATGGTTGATGAACGTGTGTGAGGGACGATGATGCGGTCAACTATATTTTCCTTCAGATATCGCGTCACACTCCCATTTCCCCTTGAGAATGACGTTGTAAAGCATGCCAACCGTCAGGACCTCTCGCCGGAATGTGTGAGGCTTTCTCCGGATAAATTTTCTGAATAAATGATAGAGCAGGCCTTCGCCCTCCATCATGAAATAGAGCCCAAAGTCGTAATCCCCTACTTCGATCTCAAAGCGCTCGAAGAATTTACCCATAAATTCGTCCGCCTCATCGCCTTCCTGGCCCAGGTCAAACACCACATCCAGATTCCTCTCGACCGGTTTTCTGTCGGAAATTCCGGTTTCTTCTCGAATAAATTTTTCGAGATCTGCCCATGTGCGTGAGGTCATTTGTTAAGAGTTACTCGAACCGGTTATTTTTAGCATGCCTCACGGAATGCCGGGAAGGTCGCGATCATATTCTCGAGCGCATGGCGAGTCCATGGTGAAGCGCATATTCGATCCGGACTTTCACGTCGAACCGCACTGCTCATGCGCTTCAACCAGCGTATGACCCCGAGCAGTCTGAAGTCTGAATGTCTCCTATTAGTTGGCCGATCGGACATAAAAATCATCCATCGCCCATTTCCTGTCCCTAGGGTCGGCTGCTATCTTCGCGGCCTCGAATAATCACAAAGGACTACGGAATGCCGCTCGAACAGGATGGAGATGGCGTGCGCGTCGTGCTCAGTGCGCCGAACTGGTAGCGGTGCTTGGTCGGCACTCGATCAGCTCCACAGAAATGGTTACCAACCGGCTGTGGGGTGGATTGCAGCTTGTCGGTGGCCTGTTGGAAATGGTCGGAGCCGGAGCGCTGTGTGTGATGCCAGAACCGACGATGGCAAGCAAAGCTGGGTGCATCGTGTTCGGCGCACACGGCTCCGATACCGCGGCGGGCGGCCTACGTCAGATCTGGACGGCACGAGATACGGCGACGCTGACTTACCAGGGCGCCACGAAGCTAGCCGAGGCGATGAAAGCCAGCCCCGACATGGCGAACAATATCGGCTTGTCGCTCGATCTGGCCGTGCCGTTTGGTTTCGCGGGATCGCTCAAAGCCGTAAGGGCTTCGCGGATCGTGATGGGCCGGGTCAACCTGGAAATGCATGAGGCGAAAAACGGCAGCCAGATTGGTGGGCATACGCTGCGAAAGCATATTGGGCGGACTGAAGCCGAGTTGCGTGAAAGGCTCAGACTGGAACCACAGCGAGAACAGGTTTCGTCGTTCACGAACCTTGAACGGGCAGAATGGGCGATCTCGGAAGTTATGCGTAGCAATGCGACAAACATCAGAAACTGGGCGCAGTCCTCAGGTGGAGGTGGCCCTCTTACTCTGAAGCGACGTGTGGTAGGCGACGTCGGTTATGGCATAACACGAGAGACAGGAAAATTGACGCCAATGAATGAAGTTGTGGTTGTTCTGAAATATAAAACCTACAACGGGATGCCATACTATATTGTTACTGCTTACATTGGATAAATGAAGCCTATGTTATCAACTCGCTACCCCTACATGTATCAGCTATTTGGCGCATACCTCAATGAGGATTCGGATATATGGGGAGACACGCTCCCCGAAATAATCGCTTGCTACAAAAGAGATTGCCCACGGGAAAATCAACTTGGAATAATTGATGAAGCAAATTCATTCATAAATGAACATCCGAATGATTTAGATTCCGCGTTCAAAAAAGACTATGGGCGAAATTTCTCTCCAAAACTGTGGGGCTACACGACGGCATCGTTCCTCGAAGAGTTGAAGCGGCTTCTCAGCACATAGCCCACTCGTCGCAACACATCAGGTCGATGCCATGCGTCGGTTTCAAACGAATCCGAAGAAATCGAACACCGCCTTCCAGTCTCGGTAATGCTCTGCAAACTCTTCCTCGATGCGGGATTCGATGACCAGAACCCCCAAACAAAAAAAACGGCGCCCACTCAAATGGACGCCGCCTCTCACATCAATTACGCAGTCGACCCACTAAAGCCGCCGACCGTCATTCCATATCACTTCACCGTCACCGGCCCCGCCCCACTCCACTTCGGCTCCGGCGCCTTGTCCGAGCTCTTCGCCATCAGGCAGACCACCGCCGCGGCGATCAGGTCGAACACCGCCAGCACGACGAACAGCGGGCTATAGCCGATCTGCGTGACCAGCACGCCGAACAGCGCGGTGAACGCCGCCGCGCCCAGATAGCCGGCCATGCCGCCCATGCCGGTCGCGGTCGCGACTTCGTTCTTGCCGAACATGTCGGAGGTGATCGCGTACAGTGCGCCCGACAGCGTCTGGTGCGCAAAGCCGCCGACGCACAGCAGCGCCACCGCCACGTACGGGCTCTCGACCAGCCCCACGCACGCCGGTCCGATCATGAACAGCGCGCCGACCACGAACACCATCTTTCGCGACGTGAACAGCGACACCTTCGCGTACTTGTGGAACAGCGGGCTCAGATAACCGCCGAGCACACAGCCGATATCGGCCGCGAGGAACGGCATCCACGCGTACAGCGCAACTTCCTTCAGGTTCATGTGACGCTCGGTCATCATGTACAGCGGAATCCACGCGTTGAACGTTTGCCACGCCGGTTCGGACAGAATCCGCGGAATACCGATCGCCCAGAAATCGCGGCTCGCGAGCATCGCGCGCCAGTTGCGCTTCGGCGTGCTGACGTCGTCGCTATGCTTGGCTTCCTGGCCGCTCAGAATGTAGTCGCGCTCGTCGTCGCCGAGCAGCTTCTGATTGCGCGGATGCTTGTAGACGAGCATCCACAGCACGCTCCACACGATGCCCGCCACGCCGACGATCACGAACGCGAGTTGCCACTTGCCGTGAAACAGCGCCCACACGACGAGCGGCGGTGCGAGCAGCGCGCCGATCGACGAGCCGATGTTGAACCAGCCGATCGCCACCGAGCGCTCCTTCGCGGGGAACCACTCGCTCGTCGCCTTCACGCCGGCCGGAATACCGGCCGATTCCGCGAGACCGAGGATGCCGCGAAACACCGCGAGACTGCGCCAGCCCGTCGCCCACGCGGCCGCCGCGCACGCCACCGACCACGCGAGCGCGAACACCGCGAAGCCGATCTTGGTGCCGATCGTGTCGAGCACGAAACCGGCGACCGGCTGCATGAACGCATAGCAGAGCTGCCACGCCACGACCACGTGCGAGTACTGCTCGGTCGTGATGTTGAGTTCTTTCATCATCGTCGGTGCCGCGACCGACAGCGTATTGCGCGCAAGGTAATTGATGATCAGTCCGGCCGCGACCAGACCCACCATCCACCAGCGAATTCCCTTGATCTTCATTGCTACGTCTCCTCGTGATGCATTGCCCGTCGAAGTGCCCGGGACTTAAGCCTTGCGCGAATAGTCGATGCCGACGAAGCTGCCGCCCTGGAAGCGCTGGCACAACTCATCGAGCGGATTCGGGCGCGCCTCGATCTCCACGGCGTAGTCCTCGGCGTTCTGCTTCGGCTCGTAGCCCAGACGCGCGGCGCCGCTGTTGTCCCACCAGCTGCGCGTATTGGCCGACACGCCCCAGATGGTCAGGAAGCCGACGTCTTGCGCTTCGATGCAGCGATCGAGGAAATGGAACAGGTCCTTGTGGCCGAACCAGGTGCTCAGGTGACGCTGCTCGGTCGGTTTCTCGAGGCAGCTACCGATCCGCACGCACACGCTCTCGATGCCGTGCTTGTCCCAGTACATGCGCGCGAGCGCTTCGCCCCACACTTTCGACAAACCGTAGAAGCCGTCCGGGCGCAGTTCGCAATCGAGGCTCAGAGGCTCGGTGACCGGATACATGCCGATCGCGTGATTCGAGCTCGCGAACACGATGCGCTTCACGCCGTTGCGGCGCGCGCCTTCGTAGACTTCGACGAGACCGCGCAGATTGTTTTCGATGATCTCGGGCAGCGGACGCTCGACGCTGGTGCCGGCGAAATGGATCAGCACGTCGACGCCGTTCAGCAGGCGGTCGACAATCGCCGGATCGCGCAGGTCGCCGTTCATCACGTCCTCGCCGTCGACCAGCGGCGTGAGCGTTTTCGAGCCCGCGGCCGAGCGCAACGGAATGCCGCGCGCGACGAATTCCGCACGTACCACGGAGCCGAGCTGACCGCCGGCGCCACTGAGGGCAATCTTCTTCATAAGGGTTCCTTTGCTGCGCCGCGCGCGAGGTCTACCGAGAACAGAGGGAGAGCTTGAGCGGCCGGCGGAGTCGCGCTGTGCGCGTCGCATAACACACCCAAGTTGTACGATAACGTACTATCGACGATGAAGAAGCGGAATTCAACTAGGCATTTACCCTTAAATCATCAAGGATTCAGCCATTATCTCTTTATAGATCAAGGAGATAGGAAGTGATTATTTATGCGACATCGTATAACTTAGACCGCTTCTTTCCTCCGTGAATTGGCTTCGTTCAGTTATCGAATGGAAAAACACGAACCCGCGCGGGCGGAGTCGGCCCGCACGGGTTTTGCCCTTCTACCGCATCAGGCGCCGATGAACTCGAGCAGATCGGCGTTGACCTTGTCGGCCTCGACCGTGCACATGCCGTGCTGGCCGCCCGGATAAACCTTCAGCGTCGCGTTCTTCACGATTTCCGCGGTGCGCCGGCCGGCTGCATCGATCGGCACGATCTGGTCGTCGTCGCCGTGCAGCACCAGCGTCGGCACGTCGATCTTCTTCAGGTCTTCGGTGTAGTCGACTTCGGAGAACTGCTTGATGCACTCGTACAGCCCCTTGATCGAACCGGCCATGCCCTGGCGCCAGAACGAATCGATCACGCCCTGCGAGACCTTCGCTCCCGGCCGGTTATAGCCGTGGAACGGCACCGCCAGATCCTTGAAGAACTGCGAGCGATCGTCGACGACGCCCTTGCGGATGCCGTCGAACACGTCGATCGGCAGGCCGAGCGGATTGCCCGCGGTCTTCAGCATCAGCGGAGGCACCGCGCCGATCAGCACCGCCTTCGCGACGCGCGCGGTGCCATGCCGGCCGATGTAGTGCGCAACCTCGCCGCCGCCCGTCGAGTGACCGACCAGCGTCGCGTCCTGCAGATCGAGATGCTCGATCAGCGCGGCCAGATCGTCGGCATAGGTGTCCATATCGTTGCCGTCCCACGGCTGCTCCGAGCGGCCGTGGCCGCGCCGGTCGTGCGCAATCACGCGAAAGCCCTTGCTGCCGAGAAACAGCATCTGCGCATCCCACGCATCGGCGGTAAGCGGCCAGCCGTGAGAAAACACGACCGGGCGTCCCTTGCCCCAGTCCTTGTAGAAAATCGACGTGCCGTCTTTGGTTTTAATCGTGCTCATCTGCTGACTCCTAAGGGATGAAGTGTGCCGTCGCCGGCAGGGGGATGAAGCTCAATGAAGCGGAATAAAGCCGAAGCCGTGGTTAAAGCATGCCGGTCATGCGTGACAGAATTGATAGCAATGCGTTGATAGCAATACGCGGGCGCCGTGCGAATCCGCTCGCCGTGTTTGCGCAATCGCGGCACGGCAGGACCTACGGCTGAATGACGAGGCGAGACAACGCGCAAAAAGCGACATCCAGAACGAAGCCGGAATCAATAGCAGTTCAACGCACCTAACGCAAAAACGGCGAATACGACCCAAATAGCGAACTGGCTGGTGAATTGGCTAATGCGCAGCAAATAAAGAAAAGAAACGCGCTGAAACGGCAATGCGGCAATGCGGCAACGAGCATCGTAGAAGTAAAAAAATCGCCTGGCTAGCGCGCGAATCCAGGAAGTCGGTTCGGATGGATCGATTGTCGGTTGACGACGGACCTTGCACACAAGCATGCGGAACCAGGCTGCGCGAAGTGTGGTGACGCCGTTTGCTGCGGCGCAATCGACTGACGCAGATTGACGCAGCCCCTCAGCGACGGGCGAAGCGACCGCTCTTCATCTGTCGGGCAAAAATTGATGCCCATCAAGAACTTGCAGTATCAATTCGCGCCTTTTAGAGAAAACAACGTGGTTCTTTGACGCACGTCGCGTTGCAGCACAATTTTCTTCGATCCCCTACGCTGGCGTCATCTGCCACGAGCAGTGCGCACCGACATCGGTCGACGCGCGTAAGTCCGCTCTCGCGGCTATCACGCACAACACGCTTATGAGTTCCACAATATCGGCATTCGATCTAGCCCGCATTCAATTCGCGTTCACTGTTTCTTTTCATATCGTTTTTCCCGCATTGAGTATTGGCCTCGCCAGTTTTATCGCCGTGCTCGAATGGCGCTGGCTGCAAACCGGTAAGACGTATTACAAAGATCTTTGTCTGTTCTGGTCGAAAATCTTCGCGGTCGCCTTCGGTATGGGCGTCGTTTCCGGCGTCGTGATGAGCTATCAGTTCGGCACCAACTGGTCGGGCTTCTCCAGTTTCGCCGGCCCGGTCACCGGTCCGTTGCTGATGTACGAGGTGATGACCGCGTTCTTCCTCGAAGCGGGCTTCCTCGGCATCATGCTGTTCGGCTGGCAGCGCGTGAGTCCGCGCGCACACTTCGGCGCGACGCTGATGGTCGCGATCGGCACGCTGATCTCGACCTTCTGGATTCTCGCATCGAACAGCTGGATGCAGACGCCGCAAGGCTTCGAAGTCGTCAATGGCCAGGTCGTGCCGCTCGACTGGTTCAAGATCATCTTCAATCCGTCGTTCCCGTACCGTCTCGCGCATATGGCGCTCGCGGCGTTCATCGTCGCGGGGCTGGTGGTCGCGGCGGTCGGCGCGTGGCATCTGCTGCGCGGCCGGCGCGATCCGGCCGTGAAGAAAATGTTCTCGATGGCGCTGTGGCTGCTGCTGATCCTCACGCCGATCCAGGCTTTCGTCGGCGATCAGCATGGTCTGAACACGCGCGAGTATCAGCCGGCGAAGATCGCGGCGATCGAAGGTCTGTGGGAAACCGAAAAAGGCGGCACCGCGCTGAACCTGTTCGGCATCCCCGACATGAAGGCCGAAACCACCCGCTACGCGGTATCGATTCCGCACCTCGGCAGCCTGATTCTCACGCATAGCTGGGACGGCGAAATTCGCGGCCTGAAGGAATTCCCGCCGGAGGACCGCCCGAATTCGACCGTGGTGTTCTGGAGCTTCCGCATCATGGCGGGGCTCGGCGTGCTGATGATCGCGATGTCGATCGCCGCATGGGTGCTGCGCCGCCGCGGCCGCCTGTTCGAAGCGATATGGTTCCAGCGCCTGTGCGTCGCGATGGGGCCGAGCGGCTTCATCACGCTGCTGGCCGGTTGGGTCACGACCGAAGCGGGCCGTCAGCCGTGGGTCGTGTACGGCGTGATGCGCACGTCGCAGGCGGTGTCGCCGCTCACCGCGCAGCAGGTCGGGTTGTCGCTGATGACCTTCGTGGTCGTCTATTTCCTCGTGTTCGGCACCGGCATCTACTACATGCTGAAGCTGATGCGCAAAGGTCCGGCGCTGCCGGGCAGCGGGTCGCACGACCATCCGCACGAGCTGCCGCCACCCACGCCCGCGCAGACCGCGCGCCGCCCACTGTCCGCCGCCGATCAGATGATCGACGCCGTCTAACCCACGCATCAAGAGAAAGACTATGGACGTAACCGTCGTATGGGCCGCGATCATCGCGCTAGGCCTTTTCATGTACGTGGTGCTGGACGGCTTCGACCTCGGCATCGGCATCGTCTTCCCGTTCTTCCCGGACGAGAAGGAACGCGACCTGATGATGAACACGGTCGCGCCGGTGTGGGACGGCAACGAAACCTGGCTCGTGCTCGGCGGCGCCGCGCTGTTCGCGGTGTTTCCGGTGGTCTATGCGACCGTGCTGTCGGCGCTCTATCTGCCGCTCGTATTCATGCTCGTGTGCCTGATTTTCCGTGGCGTGTCGTTCGAGATCCGCGCCAAGGCGCGTCGCACGAAGCACCTGTGGGACCTTGCGTTCATCGGCGGCTCGGCGGGCGCGACGTTCTTCCAGGGCATCGTACTCGGCGCGTTCCTGCAAGGCATTCCGGTCGTCGACGGTGCCTATGCCGGCGACGCGTTCAGCTGGCTCACGCCGTTCAGCCTGCTGACCGGCCTCGGCCTCGTCGCGACCTATGCGCTGCTCGGCTGCTGCTGGCTGGTCGCGAAGACCGAAGGCGATCTGCAGCGACGCCTGCATCGCGTGGTGTGGCCGCTCACGCTGGTACTGCTCGGCTTCATCGTGGTGGTCAGCCTGTGGACGCCGCTGATGGACGCGGGCATCGCGCAACGCTGGTTCCATGACGGGATTTTCTACCGTCTGCTGCCGGTGCCGTTCCTCGTCGCGGTCTGCGCGTTCTTCATGCATCGCGCGGTGAGCGCGCGGCATCACAACACGCCGTTCGTGCTCGCGCTGACGCTCGTGCTGCTCGGCTATCTCGGCCTGCTGGTCAGTTTGTGGCCGTACGCGATTCCGTCGAGCATGACGCTGTGGGAGGCCGCCGCGCCACGAACCAGCCAGACCTTCACGCTGGTCGGCGCGGCGGTGATCCTGCCGATCATCATCGCGTACACGACGATGGGTTACTGGGTCTTTCGAGGCAAGGTGCGCCATGACGACCAACATCACTATCACTGAAACGCGCGGCGCGCGGGCTCGCGCCGGGATGCCCACGGCGGATTCCAGCGAGGAAGTTTGCGCCGCGGCTTCCGTGCCGCTCGCCGCTCACGTCGCTGCTCACGCTGCCGCTTCGACCTCGCGCAAGCGCAAACTGCCGGGCTGGCTCTGGTTCGCCATGCTGTGGTGCGGCGGCGTGGCCGCCGCGATGTCGCTCGGTTTCGCCTTCAAACTGCTGATGAATGCGACGTTATTCGCCGTCAAATAGCGGCGCGATTTCAGCCCGGCCTCGCGCGTCGATCCGGCCGGCATAAACCGCTGACACGCGCGCCGCCGCGCTTAAAAAACGGACCGTGCGGCTCGTCTACGTAGCAAACCGACGCCTATGCGCGGGAGACCTCCCTGCATTAACATCCGGAACAGGATGAAAAGACCGCACGGCTCGCGACAGACGAGTCGGCCTGCCACCGGTCCGACGACCGGCACGGCAGCGCGCAAGACCGGCCATGATGCGTGTCACGAGGACCAGCAGTAAGCACTCCAGAAACGGCGGCAGCCCTCAACGGACAGGCTCGACTCGCGGAGACATCATGAAGTTTCTTGTGGCCGACGACCATGAACTGATCCGGCAAGGCGTCAAAGGCATGTTGCGCGGCTTCGATGCCGACGCGCAGTTCGATGAAGCCGATAGCTGGGAAACCCTCGCAAGCGCCGCGCGCCCCGACGCCAATCACGATCTCGCGATCGTCGATCTGCATATGCCGGGGATGAACGGCGCGAGCTCACTCGAAACGCTGCTCAAGGCCAATCCGGCGCTGCCGGTGGTGGTGCTGTCGGCGGAAGAATCGCCCGACGAAATGCGCGCGGTGCTCGCCGCCGGCGCGCTCGGCTTCGTGCCGAAGCGGCAGCCGGCCAGCGTGATGCTGAAGGCCATCGAGCTGGTGCTATCAGGCGGCGCGTATGTGCCGATGGAGGCGTTGAGTCTGCTCGGGTCGCGGGAGACGCAGGCAAGTGGCGGTGGTGCAGCGGGCGCGAATGCGCAAGCTCATAGGGATAGCGATGTGGCGGGCGTAGCAGGCGCAGCCCGCAGCGTCGCCGCTCAGACCGCGCCCAACGCATCAGGCCAGATCGAACCGCTCACGACGCTACCAGCGCTGCAGCCGCATCAGCAGCATCTGCTGGAAAATCTGTCGCCGCGTCAGCAGGACATCATGCGGCTCGTGCATCGCGGCTGGACCAACAAGATGATCGCGCGCGATCTCGGCGTCGCCGAGGGCACGGTCAAGGTCCATCTATCGGTGATCTTTCGGGCGCTCGGTGTGCACAATCGCTCGACCGCGATCGCGGTGATCAATGGATGGCTGGAGGCGGGGAGGACGTTGTAGGCGGTTGCCTGAACTTGCACCGGCTTCAATCCACCACGCCCCCCGCAGCCCGGCGCGATTCGCCGACGGAGTCGCCCGTGCGATCCACCGCCTGCCCTTCGCCCCCCACCACCGCTCGCCCGCTATCCAGCTCCGCCTGCTGCCACAGCATCTCCAACGTGCGCCGCAACCGCGCCGGCGTCACCGGTTTGTGCAGCACCGGAATCCCCTGCAACGCGAGCGCCGCCAGTTCCGCCGATGCCATATCGCCGGTAATCAGCACCGTCACGACATTCGCGTGCCCCGCGCGCGTGAGCGCGCCGCGCATCGCCGTCAGCGCCTGCGCGCCGGTGCGACGATTGGCGAGCTGGTAGTCGCACAGCACCGCGTCGGGCACGAAGCCGCTCGCGAGCGCGGCGAGCGCCTCGGCTTCGTCGTGCGTGCCGCGTACCTCGCAGCCCCAGCGTTCGAGCAGACTCGCGAGCCCTTCGAGTATCGACGGATCGTCGTCGATGCACAGCACGCGTCGCCCCTGCGCGGCCGGTCCGCCCGCCACCGTATCGTCCAGACTCGCGACGATGCCGCTCGCGTCGCCCGCCTGCACCGCAAAGCGGAACACCGAGCCGCGTCCCGGCGCCGAACGCAGTTGCAGCTCGCCGCCGAGCAGACCGACGAGGCGCTTGACGGTCGGCAACCCGAGACCATGCCCCTGGCGCGCATCGCGCTGCGGATTCTCGACCTGATAAAACTCCTCGAAAATACGAGCGTGCTCTTCCGGCGCAATGCCGACACCCGAATCGCGCACCTCGATATAACCACCCTTCTGTCGCCCCGCGCGCCGCAAGCCGAGCCAGATCGCGCCTTCCTCGGTATAACGCACCGCGTTCGACAGCAGATTGCTGAGCACGCGTTCGAGCAGCACCGGATCGTCGTAGACGACCATCGTGGTCGGCGCGATGCGCAGCGCGAGCCCCTTGGCCGCCGCCTGCGGACGATACTGACTGCCGACCCGCTCGAACAGTTCGGAGAGCCGGAAATGCAGCCGGATCACCTGGGTCACGCCGCTTTCGAGGCGCGCGAGATCGAGCACCTGATTGAACAGCTGATTGAGCGCTTCGACGTTGTAGACGATGTGCCCGGAGGTCTTCGCGTGCTGCGCGGGCGTCGCCGCCGGATCGTTCAGCGACGCCGCGAGCAGTCCGATCGCATGCAGCGGCTGGCGCAGATCGTGGCTCGCCGCCGCGAAAAAGCGCGTCTTCGCGAGACTCGCCTCTTCGGCGACGCGCTTTTGCGCCGCCAGCGATTCCGCGAGGTACTGCTGATCGACGCGCGCCTGCACGACCTGGCGAAACAGCTTGCGATAGCTCATCGCGTAGACGTTGATCGCGCAGAAGAAGAACGCGAGCACGATGGCCAGAATCGTGCGATCGAACGTGTGCGAACCGAAATGCAGCACGATCGACGGCAACAGCAGAAACGGAATCGACGTCGAAAAATTCAGGAGGTCGAAACCATTCGACATGAACACGCCGGCCGCCAGCGTCACGAGCATCACCGTGTGCAGCAGCGGCAGATCGGCCTGCGGACTCTGGAACGCGAACCACACCGCAAAGCCCGGTCCGCTGTAAAGCAGCACGCCGCGCAGCGCGTGCAGATAGATCCAGTCGCGCGGCGACACCCGTTGCGGATAGCGGCGATTGCAGATCCACAGCGCAAGTCCCGCACAATTGGCGAGCGCATAAAAAACGAAGCACGCGATGAAAAGCGGCGGCGACGGCACATGCGGCCAATAGATCGCCACCAGCACCGCAATCGAAAACCAGTGCGAAAAGAACGCGATCGGGTCCTGCGCGTACAGCACCCGCACGAGGTCTTCGTCGATGGCACGCTGGATCGGGTCGGCCCGCATGGGGCGGTCTCCTGTGTCGATCGGCGCCGGCGCTTCAGCCCCCACTCCGATCTCATGCATTTTTATCGCCATGGGCATGGCAATTTCGTCGAATCGAAGCGCAGACGAAGTACCACCGACAAGGCGGCGCCCCGGCGCTCCGGCAAAACCGCGGGTCGAGCCGGGTGTCGCAACGCAGCACCCGCACGGTTTTCTTCTACAGCGAAGGCCGACTCTTCAGACGAATAGTGCGTCATCCGTCAGAAGGTTTACCCGGCAGTTTACCCATCAGCTAACACTTAATCCATATAGGCGAAGGCATTGCCGCGAACCATACTGCATTCACGTTCCAGCGCGGCCTCACCGGCACCGTCCCACGCTTCGCGGTCCTTATCGTTACCGTGCGCCGTCATCCGCCGCTGTTTTGCGCGCTTCCCGCCAACCTGTTCCGCCAACTCCGACGGAGGTTTTCATGGGCGCAGTCCCGAGCTACGAGTTCGCCCGCCAACTCGACGATGCAGTTCTGCCCGAGCTATGGCGCAAACGCACCCGGCTGTCAGCCGACGAAATGGTGTCGATGGTCGAACTGGTCAAGCGCGCATTGCGGACCTATCACCCGCTCGAATTGCAGGCGCTCGGCGAAGACAAGGAAGAACTGGTCGCGCAGTTCATCTACGCGAAGGTGCTGCGCCTCGCGCCCGGCCACACCGACACGAGCGCCTGCGCCGACAGCGCGCCGTCCAACGGTTATGCACTGTGCGCTTACTTCCGCCGTTATCTGATCGACTGTCTGCGCAGCGCGTGCCATCAGCGCAATGTGTCGATGGAAAACGACGGCATGGCGCAGGAAATCGATCTGCACGCGCAGGCGCTCGAAGATCCGGTGCAAAGCGTGCTGCTGCAATACGGGCTGAACGAGCAGCGCGTGCGGCTCGCGGCGCGCGAGTTCATCGAAGGACTCGACGAACCCGAGCGCATCGTGCTGGCCGGCAGCCTCGGCTGGTGTTCGGAAGGCAAAGGCGGGCTCTCGGCGGTGGCGGCTCGGCATCGGGTCCCCTCTTATCACTATCGTGCGGTCAAACTGGGCGTCACGATGAAAAAGACGGCCGATGCCGGGGATTTTTCCAACACGAAGATCGGCCGCTGGCTGACCGACGTGCTCGGCATCGAGATCGACCTCGATAATCGCGCGGCGATCCTGGTCGCGCTGAACCTGCTCGCGGCGGAATCGAACGACAGCGAAATGAATGAAGTGGCCGCGTAATACACTGGCCTGATATCACGAACCATTAGTCCTGCAAACCAGCAGGCCGCACAAGAAGCGATGTCGGCGCCGCACGACGGCACGGCCGGCGCTCACCGGCAAGGGTCCGCGCCGTCACGCCCGCCGACACATCGCACGCTACGGTTGCGCGCCCTTCACGGCGCGCTTTTTTTGTGTGCGCATTCCGCCTACGATAAAAAAGCTGCCGCCGCACGCCGTCTTTGTTCCGAAGTACAGCCTCCGTTCCCCGCATCCGACTCCAGACGAGGTGGTCCTGATGAACCGCTTATCGAGCGCGCCGACGGCGCTGCAAGCGCATTACGAGGTGGTGGTGATAGGTTCGGGCTACGGCGGCGCGATCGCCGCGAGCCGGATGGCGCGTGCCGGGCGCCGGGTGTGCGTGCTCGAACGCGGCCGCGAATTCATGGCCGGCGAGTATCCGCGCACGGCCGTGCAAGGCGCGGAGCAGATCCAGTACAACACCGCCGCCGCGCAGATCGGCTCGCGACTCGCGCTGCTCGAAGTGCACGTCAACGAAGACGTCAACGCGGTGGTCGGCTGCGG
Source organism: Paraburkholderia antibiotica (assembly GCF_012927125.1). Classification (GTDB taxonomy): domain Bacteria; phylum Pseudomonadota; class Gammaproteobacteria; order Burkholderiales; family Burkholderiaceae; genus Paraburkholderia; species Paraburkholderia antibiotica. The sequence goes on along the minus strand of NZ_JABBFZ010000018.1, from coordinate 52,297 downwards.
GCTCGGCGGCACGTCGCTGATCAATGCGAACGTCGCGCTGCGCGCCGATCCGCGTCTGTGGGACGATCCGCGCTGGCCGGCCGCGTTGCGCGCGGACCAGAGCGGCCGCGACAAGGGCTATGCGCTCGCGTGGGAGATGCTGTCGCCATCGCCCGTGCCGGCCGCTTTCCCGACGCTGCCGAAATTGCAGGCGCTCGAAAAATCGGCCCAGGCGCTCGGCATGGCGGACCGTTTCAGCCGTCCGCCGATCACGGTGACCTTCAAGGCGGGTGCGAACGCGGCGGGGGTCGAACAGCAGGCGTGCGTCGGTTGCGGCGATTGCAACTCGGGGTGCAACTACGACGCGAAGAACTCGACGCATATGAACTATCTGCCCGACGCGGTCGCGCACGGCGCGCAGATTTTCACCGGCACCGCCGTGCATTCGGTGCAGCGCGATCCGGACACGCAGCAGTGGAAAGTCGATTTCCAGCTCGTCGAGCTGGGACGCGAAAGCTACGGCGCGCCCGATCTGTTCGTGCTGGCCGACATCGTGATCGTCGCGGCGGGCACGCTCGGCTCGACCGCGCTACTGCTGCGCTCGCGTGAGGCCGGCCTCGGCACCTCGGAGATGCTCGGCCGGCATTTCACCGGCAATGGCGACGTGCTCGCGTTCGCGTACAACACCCGGGACACGATCAACGGCGTCGGCTGGGGTGGGCACCACGCCGGCGAGATCGAGCCGGTCGGGCCGACCATTACCGGTCTGATCGACAATCGCGCATCGGCCGATAACGTTAAGGATGGCTATGTGATCGAGGAAGGCTCGCTCGCCGGCGCGGTCGGCGAAGCGCTCGTCGGCATGCTCGGCGCGGTCGCACCGCTCGAAGGCGTCGACCCGACCGGCGCGCCGCCGCTGCACGAGCGACTCGCCTACGACGCGCGCACGCTCGACAGCCTGCTGCGCGGCCCGTATCACGGCGCGCTGCATCACACGCAAAGCTACCTCGTGATGGCGCACGACGACGAAGACGGCCACATCAAGATCGACGAGCGCGGCCGCGCGCGCATCGCGTGGAAAAACGCCGGACAGCAGCCGCTCTATCAAACCATCGAGGACGTGCTGATCAAGGCCACCGCGCCGCTCGGCGGCAAGTATCTGCGCAACCCGATCTCGACGCCGCTGCTCGGCCGACGCACCGTCACCGTGCATCCGCTCGGCGGCTGCGGGATGGGCGAGGATGCGGAGCATGGCGTCGTCGATCATCTGGGCCGCGTGTTCAGCGGCACGACCGGCGCAGCGGTGCATGACGGCCTCTACGTGATGGACGGCGCGGTGATGCCGATGTCGCTCGGCGTGAATCCGCTGCTGACGATCTCCGCGCTCGCCGAGCGCAACTGCGCGCTGCTTGCGCAAAGCCATGGCTGGTCGATCGACTATGCGGCGAAAGGCGCGGCCACCGCGCCGCCCGCGCAGAAAATCGGTCTGCGTTTCACCGAGACGATGGTCGGCACTTACACAGGCCACGGCGCAGGAACCGGCGCAGGCGCAGCATCAAGCCCGATCGAATTCACGCTGACCGTCGAGTCCGACGATCTCGCCGATATGCTCAGCAACCCGAATCATCTGGCGCGCACCGCCGGCACGCTCACCTGCCCCGCACTCTCCGCGCAACCGCTAACGATCACCGACGGCACGTTCAACCTGTTCATCGTCGATGCATCGGATGTCGACGAGCGCAACATGACTTACCACATGACGCTCGACGCGGCCGAAGGCAACACCTTCTATCTGACCGGCAAGAAGATCATCACGCACACGTCGCCGATCAATCTGTGGGAGCAAACCAACACGCTGTATGCGGAAATCCGCGCATCGGCCGAAGACACCGCGCCCGTGCTCGGCACCGCGACGCTGATCATCACGCCCGAAAACTTCCTGAAGCAGCAGCGCACGCTCGAAGTCACGCATGCGCCCGATCTGAAAACACGCCTCGAATGGACGCTGAAGTTCGGCCGGTTCTTCGCGGGCGTGCTGTTCACCGAATACGGCGGCGTCGCTGCGCCCTTGCAGTTCTACGACCCGAACCTGCCGCCGCGCGCGAAGCGCACGCTGCGCGCGCCAGCGCCCCAAATCACGTTCTTCACGACGCCCGACGGCACGTCACTGAAGCTCACGCGCTACTGCGACGCAGCCGGCGCGAAGCACGCGAAGCCGGTGCTGCTGGTGCACGGCTCGGGCGTATCGAGTCGAATCTTTTCGACCGATCTGATTCCGACCAATCTCGTCGAATATCTGTGCGCGTCCGGCTACGACGTGTGGCTCGTCGATCTGCGTGTGAGCATCGAACTGCCGAGCGTGCTGGTGCCGACCAACGTCGACAAGGTCGCGCGCGAGGACCTCCCCGCCGCGGTCGCGAAGATTCGCGAACTGACCGGCGCGCCGGCGATCCAGGTGCTCGGCCACTGCATGGGCGGACTCGCGCTCAGCATGTCGCTGCTGTACGGGCTCGCGGGCGTGCGCTCGGCGGTCATCTCGCAGGTCTCCGCGCATCCGGTGCCGGGCACGCTGCAACGCGTCAAAGCCGGCTTGCATATCCCGGATCTGATGCAGCATCTGCGCGTGCACGACCTCACCGCCTACACGCAGCACGCCTCATGGCCCGCCAATCTGTTCGACGAAGCACTGCGCCTCTATCCGCTCGATCACGACGAGGGCTGCGGCAGTCCGATCTGTCATCGCGCGACGTTCCTGTATGGGCTGCTCTACGAGCACGAGCAGTTGAACGAAACGCTGCACGCGAACCTGCAGGAGCTGTTCGGCATTCACGATATGGCCGTGTTCCAGCATCTGGCCGCGATGGTGCGCGCCGGCCATGTCGTCGATGCGCAGGGCGGGAACGTGTATCTCACCGGCGCGAACGGCATGAAAGGACTCGAAGGCATGCGTTTGCCAATCGGCTTTATTCACGGCGAGAAAAACGAAACCTATCTGCCGCGGAGCACCGAACTCACGTTCGAGATGCTGCGCAACCGCTTCCCCGAGCAGCCGTACGAACGGCATCTGATTCCCGGCTACGGCCATATCGACTGCATCTTCGGCAAGAACGCGGCGGTCGACGTTTATCCGCTGATCGTCCGCTATCTGGACGAACACTGAGCGCGGCGCGGTACGCGCCACACTCACACTGCCACGCACGGCCCGCCGCTCGTTGATGCGCCACGCGTGATCCACGCGCGACGGGTTCTCGCCGCGCCCATCTTCCGGTATGGTACCTGTTGCGCGACGCGAGCACATCAATGCTTTCGTCGCGCTGACATCCCTTTCGCTCTCTCCCCGCATACCGATGAAAAAATTCTTGCTGGCCTTGTGTGCCGCCGGACTGCTCGGCAACAGTGTCGCCGCCATGCCGGTGCAGGCGGCCGAACTTCGCGTAATGACCTCCGGCGGCTTCACCGCCGCGTACAAACAGCTCGGGCCGCAGTTCGCGGCATCGAGCGGCAACACGCTCGAGACGATCCTCGGCCCGTCGATGGGTCAGGCACCGGAAGCGATTCCGAACCGGCTCGCGCGCGGCGAGCCCGCCGACGTCGTCATCATGGTCGGCTATGCGCTCGACGATCTGATCAAACAGGGTAAGGTCATTCCCGGCTCGCGCGTCGAACTCGCCGATTCGCCGATCGGCATGGTCGTACGCGACGGCGCGCCGAAGCCGGACATCAGCACCATCGAAGGCCTGAAGCAAACGCTACTGCACGCGAAGTCGATTGCGTACTCGGATAGCGCGAGCGGCGTCTATATCCAGCGCGAGCTGTTCAAAAAGCTCGGTATCGAGGATCAGGTCGGCGCGAAGGCAAAGATGGTGCCGAAGATTCCGGTCGCGTCGGTGGTCGCGAGCGGCGAATACGAAATCGGCTTCCAGCAGGTCAGCGAATTGCTGCCGGTGAAGGGCGCGACCTTCGTCGGCAAGATTCCGGATTCGGTGCAATCGGTCACGCGCTTCGCGGCTGGCATTCCGGTGAACGCGCCGCATCCGCGCGAAGCGAAGGCGCTGCTCGAGTATCTGTCATCGCCGGCGGCGCAGGACACGGTGCGCGCGACCGGGCTCGAGCCGGTTGCCGCGCACTGAGTGCAGTGACGACTCGTTAATTCAAAGATCGTTGCTTCAGGAAGCGGCGTACGCGCCGCTTCGTTCAACCACGCACCGCCGACTCAGAACAGCTTGCCCGGATTCAGAATGCCGTGCGGATCGAGCGCGCGTTTGATCGCGACCATCGCCGCCAGCTCCACCGGCGAGCGCGAGATCGGCAGGAACTCGCGCTTCAGCGAACCGATCCCATGCTCGGCCGACACCGAGCCGCGCAACGGCCCCAGCATCTCATAGACGAACGCATACACCGAGTGATGATCGACGCCGGGCACCGAACGGCCGTCGACGGTCAGATGCAGATTCGAGTCGCCGATGTGGCCGAAGAAATACGCTTCGTTGCCGGGCCAGCGCTGATCGAGCGCCGCGCGGCAACGCTCGACGAACGCACCGATCTCGCCGATCGGCAGGCTCACGTCGAAGTTGATCGGATCGAGTTTAATCGGAAACTCGGCCGTGCATTCACGAATCGCCCACAACGCGCGCGCATCGGCCACCGACTGCGCGATCACCGCGTCGCGCAACGCGCCCGCTTCGAGCGCGTCAGTCAGCGCTTGCGCGAAGCGCGAGCCGTCGTCGTTCGCATCGAAGCCCGCGTGCTCGATCAGCGCATACAGCGGATGCGCGGTGTCGAACGGCGAGCGTGCGCCCGTCAGCTTCACGCCAAAGTCGTAGAAATCCGGCCACATGATCTCAAACGCGCCGATGTCGTTGCCGAAGCGCGTCGCGAGTCGCCGCAGCAGACTCACCGCCGCATCGTAATCGCCGAGCGCGACGAGCGCCGTATGACGCGCGGCGCGCCGCGGATGCAGCCGCAACACCGCACGCGTAATCACGCCGAGCGTGCCCTCCGAACCGATGAACCAGTGCTTCAGATCGTAGCCGGTGTTGTTCTTCACCATCTTGCCGAGCGAGCTCAGCACGTCGCCATTCGCGAGCACCACTTCGAGCCCGAGCACCTGATCGCGCGCAGTACCGGACTGGATCACGCGATTGCCGCCCGCGTTGGTCGCCAGATTGCCGCCGATCTGACACGAGCCGCGCGCGCCGAGATCGAGCGCGAGTTCGAAGCCCGCCTGCTCCGCCGCTTCCTGCGCGGCCTGCAACGTGGTGCCGGCGCGCACGGTCAGCGTCGCCGACGCGGTGTCGAGTTCCTCCACGCCGCTGAGTCGTTCGAGCGACAGCGCGAGATCGCTCGTGCGTGCGATCGCGCCGCCCGCGAGTCCGGTCATGCCGCCTTGCGGCACCACCGGCTGATGCGCGGCGTGGCAGATCGCGAGCGCGCGCGATACTTCGTCGACAGTGCGCGGCACCAGCAGCGCGGCCGGGCGCGTGGGATCGTGGCGCGTCCAGTCGGTCATCGCGCGTTCGCCAATCTGCGCGCCGACGCGCACGCCATCGTCGCCGAGGACGGCTCGCAATGCGTCGAGTGTCGCCGCGAGCGGCGCGGTGGCCGTAACAGCGGCGGTGGTTTTATCGTGCGTGCTGCTCTGCTCTGTCATGCAACGGTTCCTTGCTGTGCCGCCGCGGCGAGTTTCCGGCGATAGCCCATCGAGTCGTTGATGCGCCCGAGTATGTAGTCGCCGGCGGCGACCGGTGGATATTCGACCTGCGCGCCCGGCGCATCGCCCGCGCCGAGTTCGCGCGGATCGACGAGCGCGCCGTAGGTCGGATCGTAGAACGTTGCGATCGAATAGCGCTCGCGCCCCGATGCATTAATCACGCGATGCAGCGTCGAGCGAAAGCGGTCGTTGGTCCAGCGCGCGAGCAGATCGCCGACGTTGACGACGAAGCTGCCTTCGAGCGGCGGCGCATCGATCCACGTATCGTTGGCGATTTCGCGCACCTGCAGGCCGCCCACCTGATCCTGCCACAGCAGCGTGATGCAGCCGTAGTCGGTATGCGGCGCGACGCCGAACTGGTCCTGATCCGATTGCGGCGGCTGCGGCGGATAGTAGACCATCTGCGTGCGCTGCATCCGCTTCGTGTAGCGCGGCGCGAAGAAATTTTCATCGACACCGAGACTCGCCGCGACCGCGCGCAGCAGATCGGCGCCGCATGCGCCGACCGCCTCGTAGTAGTCGTACAGCGCCGGCCTCAATTCAGGCATGAAGTCGGGCCAGTTGTTCGGCCCGCGCAGCGCCTGGCCCGCGAGCACGTCGGGATCGTCTTCGGGCAGTTCGAGACCGATGCTGAAAAACTCCTTGTAGTCGGGGCGTTTCGCCTGATACATCGTCGCGTCGCCGAGCGCATTGAAGCCGCGATGCCGAAGATTGACCGCCGCGCGCCGCTTGGTCTCGACCGGAAACGCGAAGAACGTGCGCGCGGCTTGCGCGGCCGCGTCGATCATCGCTTGCGGCACGCCATGATTGACGATGTAAAAAAAGCCGATCGTCGTGCACGCGTCGTGAATCTGCTTCGCGACGCGTTGCAGCGCGTGCGGATCGCCCGCGCGTACGCCGGCAAGATCGATGATCGGAATGCGGGTCACGGACATCGCGCTGCTCCTTCGGGAATCGATTGAACGGGTTCCGGCCACGGCGGCTTTCCGCTGACGAAAGACGCGGCGCGAGCCTCTTCGACACTTACGCCGCACCGCCTGCATTGCAGTTGTATATACCGCCAAAAGCATCGCGGCAAGTTGCTTCGCGCTCCTTCATATCAGGGCTTTTCTCTACTCGCGACAGCATTTATTTTTTGCCGGAAACGCGGTATATACTGCCCTGCAGGCACTGCGACGCGCAAGCGCCATCGTGCGTTCGGACCAGAACATTTCAACCACCGAATCTACTCGCCCCGGAGAACCCCATGCGTATCCTTGCAGGCTGGAAATGTCGTCTGGCCATGCTGGCGCTGTGCGCGGCAAGCGTTTCCGCCCATGCCGACGACCAGCTCGCCAAAGTGAAGAAATCCGGCGAACTGGTGGTCGGCACCGAAATGCAGTTCGCGCCGTTCGACTTCCTCGAAAACGGTCAGCAGGCCGGCTTCAACAAGGATCTGTTCGCGGAGATCGGCAAGGAAATCGGCGTGAAGGTGCGCTTCATCGATCTGCCGTGGCCAAGCGTGCTGCCCGGTCTCGAAGCGGGCAAGTTCGACATGGTGGGCGGCCCGCTGACCGTCACGAAGGCGCGCATGGAACGCTACACGTACACGCTGCCGGTTGCCGATGCGACCGACGCGCTGCTCAAGCGCGCCAACGATACGGCGCTCAAGCAATCGTCGGATATCGCCGGCAAGACGGTCGGCGCCGGCAAGGGCACCGCGCAACTCGACCAGTTGAAGAGCTATGTGGCTACGCTGCCGAAGCCGCCGGAAATCCGCGAGTACGTCGACAACAACCAGGCTTACGCGGACCTCGCCGCCGGCCGCATCGCGGCGGTCGCGAACTCGATGACCAACATCGCGTATGTCGCGAAGCAGCGTCCCGAGATGTTCGCGGTCGTGCAGCCGCCGTTCGGCGCGAAGGTGTACTTCGCGTACGCGCTGCGCAAGGACGCCGACAGCAAACCGCTCGCCGATGCGTTCAACGCGGCGCTCGTGAAGATGCAGAAGGACGGCCGCCTCGCCACGCTGCAGAAGAAATGGTTCGGCGTCGCGATGGACATGCCGAGTACGCTGCCGACGCCGAATTACTGATCGCTTCTACAGCTTCTACAGCACGGGCGATGCGCGCTGCTTTGCGATAGCAGCGCCGCAGAGCGCGCCGCCCTTTCCACTCCCCGGCCGTCACCGTCATGTTCAACACGACTGTCTTCGTTCAGGGCCTGCCGCTGCTGATGCATGCGGCGCTCGCCACCATCGGCATTTCGCTGACGGGGCTCGTGATCGGCTTCTTCGTCGGCATCGGCGTGTGCAGCGCGCGGCTTTCGCAACATCGTGCCGCGCGTCTCGCGGGCGGCGCGTACGTGTTCTTCTTTCGCGGCGTGCCGATGCTCGTGCAACTGCTGCTCGTCTACTACCTGCTGCCGTTCGCCGGCATCAACGTGTCGCCGATCGTCGCCGCGATCAGCGCGGTGTCGCTGTGCTCCGCGTCGTATATCGCCGAGATTCTGCGCGGCGGCTTTCTGAGCATTCCACCGGGCCATCTTGAGGCCGCGCGCATGCTCGGCCTGTCGCCGCTCGATATGCTGCGGCGCATTCTGGTGCCGCAGGCCTTTCGTCTGACGCTGCCGTCGCTCGTCAACGAAATGGTGCTGCTGATCAAGGCCTCGTCGCTGATCTCGGTGGTCGGCGTTGCCGAACTCACGCGCACCGCGCAGAACATCGCCGCGAGCACCTACCGTCCGCTCGAAGCGTATCTCGCGGCGGGGTTCATCTATTTCGTGATCTGCGGCACGCTCGCGCTCGTCGCGCACGCGGCCGAATATCGTTTGCAGCACGCCTGATCGCCCCGACCCCCACGCTCAATCCGCCGCCATGCAAACGTTCGATCCCACCGTCATTACGCGCAACCTGCAGCCGATCGCCGCCGGTCTCGCGACGACGCTCGGCAGTTGGGCCGCGGGCGTCGCGATCGGTCTCGCGATCGGCTTTCTGATCGCGGTGCTGCAACTGTTCTGCGGCCCGTGGCTGCGCGCGGCGCTGCGCGTCTATATCGAACTGCTGCGCGGCACGCCGTTTCTGGTGCAGCTGTTTCTGCTGTACTACGGCGGCCCGTCGATCGGGCTCACGCTCGAACCGATGACGGCCGGCATCGTCGGTCTGGGCCTCTACGGCAGCGCGTATTTCGCCGAGGCGTTCCGCTCCGGCTTCCAGTCGGTGCCGAAAGGCCATCTCGAAGCGGCGTCGTGTCTCGGCCTGTCGCGCTGGCAAGCGATCCTGCGCATTCAGGCGCCGCAGATGCTGGTGCTGATCGTGCCCGCGCTGACCAATCTGATCATCGTGCTGAGCAAGGAAACCGCCGTGCTGTCGATCGTCACCGTGCCCGAGCTGACGTTCGTGATGACCGGCATCGGCTCGGCCACCTTCGCTTTCGTCGAAACCCTGCTGGTGCTGTGCGTGTGCTACCTCGCGCTGGTCGAGCTGACCTCGCGCGCGGGCATGTGGGCCGAAGCCCGTCTCGCACGCTTCATGGCATGATTCAGGAGCACTTATGAACGCCATCGCCGATATGCCCTCTTCCGTGCAATCCGCCGCGCCTTCCGCTCACTCAGCGTCCGCCGCGCCGCTGATCCAGGTGCGCGATCTGCGCAAACGCTTCGGCGACGTCGAGGTGCTACGCGGCGTCGATCTCGAGATCGCGCGCTCCGAAGTGGTCTGCATCATCGGGCCATCGGGCTCGGGCAAGAGCACGCTCTTGCGCTGCCTCGCCGCGCTCGAAACCTACGACCACGGCGACGTGCGCATCGAAGGCGAACTGCTCGGCTATACCGAGCGCAACGGCCGCCGCGTGCGTGCATCGCACGGCGAGATCAACCGCGTGCGCCGCAACGTCGGCATGGTGTTCCAGCAGTTCAACCTGTGGCCGCACATGACCGCGCTCGGCAACGTGATGGAAGCGCTGCTGCGCGTGCGTCGCCTGTCGCACGACGAAGCGCGCCGCCGCGCGAACGCGATGCTGGAGACGGTCGGCCTCGCGCACAAGGGCGATGCGTATCCGGCGAAGCTGTCGGGCGGTCAGCAACAGCGCGTCGCGATTGCACGCGCGCTCGCGATGGAACCGCACATCATGCTGTTCGACGAGCCGACCTCGGCGCTCGATCCCGAACTCGTCGGCGAAGTGCTGCAGGTGATGAAGCAGCTCGCGCGCGACGGCATGACGATGGCCGTGGTCACGCACGAAATGGGCTTCGCCGCGCAGGTCGCCGACAAGGTCGTGTTCATCGATCAAGGCCGCATCGCCGTCGAGGGCAAGCCGCGCGACGTGTTCCACGATGCCGCGCAGCCGCGTCTGCGGCAGTTCCTGCAAAACTATTTCGACCGCAATGCGTTCTGGACGCGCGGCCCCGACGACGCCCAACCGCTATGAGCCCGACCGTGCGCGGCAAGCCCCGGAGCCAACCCGCCGCCGCGGCCGGTGCTACGCCCGGTGCCGCGACCAGGCACACCAGCACCCGCGCCCAGGCGCCCGTCGGTGCGCGCGGCGCGGACAACGCGCCGGCCGCGCGCTACAAACAGGTCAAGCAGCATATCCGCCAGATCATCGATTCGGGCGAGCGTCAGGCGGGCGACCGCCTGCCCTCCGAACTCGACCTCGTCGCCACGCTCGGCGTGTCGCGCATGACCGTCAATCGCGCGTTGCGCGAACTCGCGGATGCGGGGCTCGTCACGCGCGTGTCCGGAGTCGGCACCTTCGTCGCACCGAACAAGCCGCAATCGACGCTGCTGATGATCGCCCATATCGGCGACGAAATCCGCTCGCGCGGTCATGCGTACCGTTGCGACGTGGTGCTGTTGCAGCGCGAGAGCGCGTCGGTGACGGTATCGAATGCGTTGGGGCTCGCGCCGGGGGCGTCGGTGTTTCATGTGATCTGCGTGCACCGCGAAAACGGTCTGCCAGTGCAACTCGAAGATCGCTACGTGAATCCGGCCGTCGCGCCGGATTTTCTGCAGCACGATTTCTCGGCGCTGAAGCCGTCGGAATATCTGCTGACGGTCGTGCCGATGCACGATCTCGAACACGTGGTCGACGCCGCGCTGGCCACGCCCACCGAAGCGGAACTGCTCGAAATTCCGCACGAGGAACCGTGCCTCACGCTGACGCGCCGCACATGGACGAGCGGCGTCGCGGTGACGTTCGCGCGCTTCGTGCATCCGGGTTCGCGCTACCGGCTCGGCTGCCGCTTCTCGCCGGATACGTCGCAGCGTCAGGGATAACGCAGATAACGCGCGCGTAACGAGCGCGTTATCTGTAGGACGGGAGCCGGACTAGACGGTCCCCGCCAGATGGAACCGCGACGCCGGATGCCAGAGCCGCACCGACGTCGCGACGTTCTCGCCGACCCACGTGCGCCGCCACAGCAGCAGACAGGGCTCGCCGATATCCATCATCAGATGCCGGCGTACATAGGCGTCGGGCTTCTGCGCGTAGATGCGAAACTCGGCGCGCTGCACCGGCGCGAGCCGCACCATGTAGTGATTCGGCGTTTCGACCGAGAAGTCCTGCTGCAGGTACTCGGGAAACACCTTCGGATTGACGAAGCGATCCTCGTACTGGATCGGCTCGCCTTCCTCGCTGTGCACGATGCACGAATGAAACGCGGGGCCGCTCGCGAGACCGAGCGCTTCGAGCGCATCGGGGTCGTCGCTCGGTTCGAGCGTCAGCACGCGCGCCGCGTGACGATGATCGCGCGCGGCGATTTCGTCGGCGATGTTGCGAATTTCCAGCACCGTCGATTCATAACGCTGCGGCGCGACGAAGGTGCCCGAGCCTTGCACGCGCGTGAGCACGCGCTCGGCGGTCAGCTCGCGCAGCGCGCGCGACACCGTCATGCGCGCGACGCCGAACTCCTTGACCAGCTCCGTTTCGGAAGGAATCAGACCGCCCGGCTTCCAGGCGCCATCGCTGATGCGCTGGACCACGTAGCGTTTGATCTGCTCGTACGCGGGCATCGCCTTGGGCTGCATATCACGACCATCGCGACTATCGCGACCGTCGCGATGACGTTCGACGGGGTTCTGCTGCTGCGCGCCCGGCTCGATCGATTCGGCCGGCGCGGCGGATGGCGCGGCGGATGGGGCAGGTACCGCAGGTACGTGATGCGCGTGTGTCGTTGTTTTCACTCCAAACCTCATGCATGGTTCGCCGGTGATACGAGTGGTACACCGTGGCCGGTTCTCCGGCGGCCGGTCCCAATCTTACCCGGTTCAGCGCTGACGGCGAGGGTTTTGTCCCGTGCGGTGGGTTTGCGGTGGGGCTTTGTGTTTGGCGCCTGCGTCTGGTCTCTGCGTTTGACCTATGCATTGAGTCCGCGCGTTTTGGCCACTATGTGCCGGCCATCGGCAATGCCGCGCCATGCTGCCAGCGGGTGTTACCAGCGAGTGTTACCAGATAAACGGCACGAAGCGATAGCGCACGCGCGCCATGTACTCCGCGTAGCCGCCGAGCTGCTCAGCCAGCACGCGCTCCTCGCGCACCGCGCGCCAGCCGAAGCCGTACGCCATCACCGGCAGCGCCACGAGCCCCCACCACGAGCCGAGCATCAGCGGCGTGCCGAGAAAGAACAGCAGAGCATCGGCGTACATCGGGTGACGGACATAGGCATAGGGGCCGGTGTCGGCGACCTTGTGTCCGCGGCTGGCCTGGATCTTCACGACCGGCGCCGCGTAACTGTTCGCGCGAAACACGTCGCGGCACCACACGATGCACAGCAGCACGCACAGTGCACCGCAGCCCGTGAGCCACAGCGGCAACGGCGCCGACCAGCGAAAGCGCATCGCGTCGAAGCTCATCAGGATCATCCAGCCGACCCACACGAGCCCGACCGCGACGACGAATAGCCGGTCCCAGCGACTCTGCTGTGCCTGCACGAACGGCGCGAGCCGCTCGGCAAGCAGCGCGGGATCGTGACGCGCAAGCCACAAGCCGAGCCACAGGCTCAACAATGCGAGCTCCAGCAGATACCACCATGCGGCCGGCCACGCCAACGTGCCGGCCGCGCCGAATAGCAGCACGCCCATGAACACGAGCCATGCAAGCGATTGCAGGATCAGGCGCGAGACCATTGTAGTGCTCCGTTGTGCGCTCTCATGTGCTTACTGCGGTGCTTTCCGTTTGCAGCGGGGGGGACGCGTCGCCGTACGCTGTCGCCAACCGCACCGCGTTGCCGACCTACTCAGAATAGCCGGATAACGAGGGCCCACGCCATGAAACCACGAAACATTCTCAGCGCACCGCACTCATCAATTTCAAATAACGCTGTGTCGCAAAGAAAAGCCCGCTTTTGCGGGCTTTTCTTTTGCGACGATCAAGGGGAGACGAATTTCGGAGTTATCCGATTACGCGCGATTAGCGTGGCGCCTATGTTGAACGCTTTCACCAACGGGAGGAAATCAATGCAGGAAGCAATGACGTTTGGCCAGCGCCAGCAAAACCGTAAGGCGGCGGGGAATTACCCCGTTAAGGCGTTGGCCGAATCTTGGCATCAGCGCGGATAAAGGGGGAGCAGTGCCTTATCAAGGTAAATTTCTGGTGAATAACGATACTTTTTCACCTCTTACCATTTTCGGCGTCGGCACGTTCGACGCCTACTCTGGCAACAATCAATACCGCAACCGTGGCGGCTGCACGATGGTGCCCGATAACGGCCCCATCCCTGCCGGTCAATACTGGATCGTCGCGCGGCCTACGGGTGGCGTAGGCTCGAAGGCTATCGCGTGGCTAAAAGATGAGTGGAATTTTTATAAGGGCAGCCCGACCGATCACAGTGAGTGGTTCGCTCTGTATCGGAATGATGGGGCGATTGATGATGTGACGTGGGTTAGCGGTGTCAAGCGCGGGCAGTTCCGGTTGCATCCTGCAGGCGGCGGTGGTCTATCTCTTGGCTGTATCACCCTGCGCAGCCGTGACGACTTCTTTAAAATCCGCGCGGCACTGCTGCATACCATGACTATCCCCGTTCGCAACTCAGGCCTTCACGCATACGGAACCATCGAGGTCGTCACTTATGGCAACACTTGCCCATAGGGCGTTCAAGGTAGTCCTTTTCATTGGGTTGTGCCTGCTCTCGATTCGCTATATCCCGTTCTCGTACGAGTGGTCACCACGCGAAGCGCGTGCATGGTTCGCAGCTTCGGCATTGCTCGGCGTGCACGATCCCGACGATCTGTATTTCCTGGTGTGGGTAACGATCGAACTGATTGTGGCGGTGCTGGCCTATATCGGGATCATGAAACTATGGCGATGGTATCGCCCACGTTAAACGAAGGCCCAGCGACGGGCCTTCGTCACGCCTCCCCTCAAGCCGCCCCATCGCGCGTACGCACACGCTCGAACACGTCGCCAACGTCGATATCCTCCAGGTTCAGACCGAACCGCTCGCGCAGACAGTCGGCCAGTTCGGCGGCGCTCGCGAGACGCCGCTCCAGAACGACCTGTCCTTCGCCGTCGCGCTCGGTGTACTGATCGTTGAATAGCGCGAGCCGCAACTCGGGCAGCACGCGGCACACCATCAGGTTATGCGCGAACACCGAATCCGGCGACGTCGACGTGTACCAGTTCGAGGTCTCGTAATCGACCCATTCGACCGGCCCCAGATCGATGTGATAGACACGCGCCCAATTGCCGTCGTGCGTCTGCACCTCCAGGTACAGCGTGTCGTGCCCCGCGTCGGCGAGCCGGAACGTGCCGAGCGGAATCGGTTGCGCGAGCCCCGCACTCAGACACAACGGCGCGGTCAGCGTGACGCCGCCGAAGCCGACATCGGCGATCCACGCGTCGTTGCCGATATCGATGCGCAGCGCCATATGCGTGCGCGGCGGAATCGCGCCCGGCTCGCGGCCCCACACGACGCGCGCGAGCAGCGGCGTGACCTTGAAGCCGAGTTGCATCAGCACGTTCGCGAACAGGATGTTCTGCTCGAAACAGTAGCCGCCGCGTTTGGCCGTGACGAGCTTGCGCTGGATCGATTCGAGGTCGAGCCTGACCGGACAGCGTGTCAACGGATTCAGATTCTCGAACGGAATCGCGGCGGGATGCAGCCGGTGAATCGCCTGCAGCACGTCCAGCGTGGCCGTGCGCGGGCCCTGATAGCCGATGCGGGCGAAGTAGTTTTCCAGATTGATGGTGTCGGACATCGGCGTGGTTCCGATAGGGTTGCGGGATCGACGCCGGTCGGCCGCGAGCGTGAGCGTTTGCATGCGCGGCCGACCGGGTACTCGGCGAGACGATCATAGCCGATCCATCGCGACGTTCATGCGACGTCTTCTTTATTTGCGAAGCACTGCGTGCGCGTCGCCCGCAATCCTTGCGCAGCCGTTGTTCAACCGTTGCTGCGGCGATGCCATTCCCGCTATCTGCTCCCGGCATACCCTCTAGCTACTCTTTAGCGCCGACAGCGCGATACACGACGCGCTTTGCACGATCTACGGAAACACACCCCCGCTCATCAGCAACAAAACCAACAGCGTGCGCCCGTTCACTTCGACCTCCTTACTTTTCCTTTCGGGTCAACTCGTGCGTGTCCACACACTATCCCCCAGCGCGTTTTGTCTAACCACATCAATACGATCGAATTACGTTTTTATTAACATCGATTTGCCTATCTATAGGTACTGAAATTGATTTGTAAATATCAGCATTACGTGTCAGTAATATTGATGAGAATCGTTCTCATTTGTGTTGACTCTCTTAATTACCCTACGTACGATCACGCCATCTACTGCTTCGGCATCCCGGGATATCACGCGAATTCGCGCCAGGCAGTCGCAATGCTGATCACATCGGTCGAAACAACACCAATAAGGATTTCGATGAAGTTCGCCCAACTCAACGGACCGCGCGTCGATGCGCGTCCTTTTTGCGACTCCCCTGCCCGTTCCCGCGCAATCTCTCGTACGCGTTTGCCTTCGCTGCGTCGCGTCGCGCTGTGCACCGCCTTCGCGTGGGCCTCGCTGAGCGCCGGCGCGGCCATGGCCGAAGCCAATCCCGATGCGAACCCGGAAGCGCCCGAAGCCGACCTGAAAATCCAGGCGACCCAGACCAGTCAGTGGACCGGTTTCTGGAATCGTCAGCAGATGCTCGGCGACATGGGTGGCCTGCGTCCGTGGCTCGGCAAATACGGCGTAACCTTCACGCTGACCGAAACCAGCGAAGTGCTCGCCAATCTGCGCGGCGGTCTCGCACGCGGCGCCGACTACGACGGCCTCACCACCGCCACCGTGCAGATGGATACGCAAAAAGCGTTCGGTCTGCCGGGCGGCCTCTTCAACGTCAGCGCGCTGCAGATTCACGGCGCCAACCTGAGCGCCAACAAGCTCGGCACGCTGAACACCGCGAGCGGCATCGAAGCGGACGACGCGACGCGTCTGTGGGAGCTCTGGTATCAGCAGTCCTTCCTGAACAAGCGCGTCGACGTGAAGATCGGTCAGCAGAGTCTCGACCAGGAATTCATCGTGAGTTCGTATGCGGCGCTGTTCCTCAACACGATGTTCGGCTGGCCCGCGCTGCCCTCTTACGACATGCCTTCGGGCGGTCCGGCGTATCCGCTGTCCGGTCTCGGCGTGCGCGTGCGCGGCCAGATCACCCCTTCGTTGACCGCGCTTGCCGGCGTGTATTCGGGCGATCCGCTCGGCAACAACCCGAACAACATGAGCGGCACGAACTTCAACCTGCATAACGGCGCGTTGTGGATCGGCGAATTGCAGTACGCGATCAACCAGCCGGCCGAAGGCGAAATGGTCGGCGTGGGCGGCGGTGGTCTGCCGGGCACCTACAAGATCGGTGTCTGGTACAACAGCAACAGCTTCGCGGATCAGCGTTTCGACAATAACGGTCTGTCGCTCGCGAACCCGGCATCGACCGGCATTGCCGCGAATCATCGCGGCAACTACAGCTTCTATGCGGTCGCCGACCAGATGATCTGGCGTCCGGACCCCGACGAGGCGCGCAGCCTCGGCGTGTTCGCACGCGTGATGGGCGCGCCGGGCGACCGCAACCTCGTGCAGGTCGCGGCCAACCTCGGCGTCGTGCTGAAGGCGCCGTTCAAGGGCCGCGACAACGACAGCGCCGGTCTCGCGCTCACCTACATCAAGATCGGCAGCCATGTGAACGGACTCGATCAGGACACCCTGGCATTCAGCGGCGGTCCGTACGGCGTGCGCACCAGCGAAACCGCGCTCGAGGCGACCTATCAGTACCAGGTCAATCCGTGGTGGCAGGTGCAGGCCGATGCGCAATACACGTTCAACGCCGGCGCCGGCCAGAACCCGAACGACCCGACGCAGCCGCTGCGCAATACGTTCGTCGTCGGCGTGCGGACCATCATCAATTTCTGACGCCGCGCGCCACGCACTCATACACACGTACTCATACACACGTACTCATACACACGTACTCATACACACGTACTCATACACACGTACTCATACACACGTACTCATACACACGTACTCATACACACGTACTCACGCAACCACACGCAACCACACGCAATCGGACCCGCACTTCCATGCACTCCATCGTCACCGCCACTCCCGCTTTGTGCGCCCGCACGGAGGCCCAATCGTGAACCCGTTCTCGCGCAAGTTTTCGTCGCGCGCACTGCTCGCCGCGACGGCCGCCACGCTCGGCACGCTCGCACTCGCGACGGCCAGCAGCGCCTATGCCGAGCCGCAAGGCTTTCTCGAAACCGTCAAGCATCACACGACGCTGATCAACACCGTGCCCGATAACGGCGACCAGAACCCGTACGCGATCGTGGTCGCGCCGGTCAGCGCCGGCGCCGTGAAGCAGGGCGACGTGCTGGTCGGCAACTTCAACAACTCGACCAATCTGCAAGGCACCGGCAGCACGATCATCAACTATCACCCGGACACCAGACAGATGTCGGTGTTCGCGACCGTGCCGCGCGATCTGAAGGAATGCCCGGGCGGCATCGGCCTGTCGACCGCGATGACGATGCTGAAGTCGGGCTGGGTGATCGTCGGCAGCACGCCGAGCAACGACGGTACGACCGGCACCAAGGGCGCCGGCTGTCTGATCGTGATCGACCCGCAGGGCAAGATCGCCTCGACGATCTCGACGCCGAACATCAACGACCCGTGGGGCAACATGGCGGTCGTCGACAACGGCACCAGCGCGACGTTGTTCGTCAGCAACGCGGGCTTCGGCGTCGGCGGCGCGGACGGCAATCCGCCGGTGTTCAAGCAGGCCACCGTGCTGCGCCTCGACCTCGACGTGCCGGACGGCAAGCCGCCCGTCGTGCAGAAGGAAACCGTGATCGGCAGCGGCTTCGGCGCGCAGGCCGACAAGGGCGTGTTCCTCGTCGGGCCGACCGGCCTCGCGCTGTCGGGCGATAAGAAACTGCTGTACGTGTCCGACGCGATCGGCAACCGCATCACCGAGATCGACGATCCGCTCACGCGCGACACCAGCGCGGGCGTCGGCCGCCAGCTGACCGCCGACGGCCTGCTGCATCGTCCGCTCGCGATGGTCACCGCGCCCAACGGTCACCTGCTCGTGACCAACGCGCTGAATGGCCAGGTCGTCGAGATCGACCCGGCGACCGGCAAGCAGCTCTACGCACGCTGGATCGATACCGACAAGGCGCAATCGCCGCCCGGCAACGGCGACCTGTTCGGCATCGCGATGACGCCGGAAGGCGACGGCTTCTACTACGTCGAAGACGACGTGAACACGCTGGTGCTCGCGAAGTAAGCGACGCACCCGCCAGCTTCAGCAAGGTGAAGTGATATGAGCAACGATCACCCCCCACGGCCGCCGCGGCCCTCGCGGCGCGGCTTTCTGAAAGCCGGCGGCGCCGCGGTCGCCGCCGGGGCGAGCTTGGGTGCGACGCTCGGCGCCGGTCTCGCGACCGCTCAGCCCGCGCTCGCGAAAGCCCCCGCGCACAGCGCGCCGAACCCCGACCCGCAGTTGCAGGTCGAGCCGTTCTACGGCGCGCATCAAGGCGGCATCGTCACGCCGCAGCAAAGTCACACCTATGTCGCCGCGCTCGATCTGACCACCGACAAGCGCGACGAGGTGATCGCGCTGCTGCGCGCATGGACCGAGGCGGCCGCGCGTCTCACGCAAGGCAGCACGGCCGTCGCGCTGCCCGTGGGCGAGACCGGCGACAACCAGGCCGCGCCCGATTCCGGCGACGTGCTCGGACTCGGCCCGAACGGTCTGACGATCACGTTCGGCTTCGGCCCCGGCCTCTTCAGCAAAGACGGTAAGGACCGCTACGGACTCGCCTCGCGCCGCCCCGCCGCGCTCGTCGATCTGCCGCGCTTTAACGGCGATCAGCTGATCAAGGAGAAGACCGGCGGCGACCTGTTCATCCAGGCGTGCGCGAACGACGCGCAGGTCGCGTTTCACGCGGTGCGGCAACTGTCGCGCCGCGCGTACGGCGTCGCGGCGATGCGCTGGGGTCAGGCCGGCTTCCTGTCCGGGCCGCGCAACCAGACACCGCGCAATCTGATGGGCTTCAAGGACGGCACCAACAATCCGTCGACCGCGAAGCCGGAGCTGATGAACCAGTTCGTGTGGGCCCGCGCCACCGACGACGCGCCGTGGATGGAAGGTGGCACCTACACCGTCGTGCGCCGCATTCGCATCACGCTCGAACACTGGGACAACACCGAGCTCGGCTTCCAGGAGCAGGTGTTCGGCCGCCACAAGTACAGCGGCGCGCCGATCGGCAGCAAGAACGAATTCGATGCGGTGGACCTGAAGGCCGAGGACAAGGACGGCAATCCGCTGATTCCCGAGAACTCGCACGTGCGGCTGTCGAATCAGGCGAGCAACAACGGCGCGCAGATCCTGCGCCGCTCGTATTCGTACAACGAAGGCACCAACTTCTATATCGAGCGCTGGCCGCCATGGCGCCAGGAAACCGAGTACGACGCGGGGCTGATTTTCGTCGCGCATCAGAGCGACCCGCGCACCGGCTTCATCCCGATCAACGACCGGCTCGCGAAGTTCGACATGATGAACCAGTTCACGACCCACGTCGGCAGCGCGATTTTCGTCGTGCCGCCGGGGGCGAAGCCGGGTTCGTATGTCGGCGCGGGATTGTTCGAGACGTGATGCGGCCGCCGATGGCTTTGCATGTGAACTGCCCCGCACTCGCGGGTGCAGCCAGGCACACGCCATCCGGCACCATCAGGCATCCGAAGTAAATGAAGCACGCCGGGCGCGCGCCGCCCGGCCCCACTCCAACACCATTAAAACGGACTTCCGCAACATGGCTTATTCCTGGTTTGCCACCCGCCTGCGCGCGCTCGCCGGCGTGGCCGCGCTCTCGTTCACCGCGCTCGCGACGGTGCCGTCGGCGGCTCACGCGGCGTCGATCACGCTGTACAACGCGCAGCACGAGCAGGTCGTCAATCTGCTCGCGAAGGACTTCGAAAAGGAATCGGGCATTTCGGTGAGAATCCGCAACGGCGAAGGCCCGGCGCTGGCCGCGCAGATCGTCGCGGAGGGCGCGGCATCGCCCGCCGACGTGTACTTCACCGAGAACTCGCCGGAGCTGATGCTGCTGGAAGAGAAAGGCCTGCTCGCGAAGGTCGACGCGGCGACGCTCGCCACGGTGCCGGCGCGCTTCAATTCGCCGGGCGGCGCATGGGTCGCGGTGACCGCGCGCGAAAGCGTGCTCGCGTACAACACGGCGAAGCTGCAACCGTCGCAGTTGCCGCAATCGCTGTTCGATCTGGCGAAGCCGGAATGGAAAGGCAAGGTCGGCATCGCGCCGAGCGACGCCGACTTCCTGCCGCTCGTGAGCGCCGTGCTCGCACTGAAGGGCGAAGAGCAGACGGTGGCCTGGCTGAAGGGCCTGAAGGCCAACTCGCAGATTTTCGACGACGACGAAGGCGTGGTCGCCGCGGTGAATCGCGGCGCGGTCGCGACCGGTCTGATCAACAACTACTACTGGTCGCGTCTGCACGCGGAAATCGGCGACGCGAAAACCCGCAGCGCGATCTATCACTTCGGCCACGGCGATGCGGGCGCGCTCGTCAACGTATCGGGCGCGGGCGTGCTGAAGTCCGCGCATAACGCCGACGGCGCGCAGAAGTTTCTCGCCTATCTGGTCAGCGAGCGCGCGCAGCAACTGATGGCGAACAGCCACGTGATGTTCGAATATCCGCTGCACGCGGGCGTCGCGCCGGACCCGGCGCTCAAGCCGTTCGCCGAACTGACTCCGCCCGCGCTGACGATCCAGCAGCTCGGCGACGATAGTCAGGCCGGCAAGCTGCTGCGCCAGGCCGGTCTGCTGTAAATGAGCGAAGCACTGTCAGCCGGTCCGCCGGCTGTCTCCCCCGCCCCGGCACGCGTGCGTACGCGCGCGCCGCGTGGCCTCTTCGCGGCGGCGGCACTCAGCGCATTGCTGGTGCTGCTGCCGATCGCGTTTACGTTCTGGCGCGCGGCGAGCTTCGGCGTCGGCGAAGCGCTCGATCTGATCTGGCGGCCGCTCGTCGGCGAACTGCTGATCAACACGGTGCTGATCACCGTCGCGACCACGCTGGTGTGCGCGGTGCTCGGCACCGCGGCCGCATGGTTCGTCGAGCGTACGCATCTACCCGGACGCAGCGCGTGGGCCGTACTGTGCGCCGCGCCGCTGGCGATGCCGGCGTTCATCTCCAGCTACGCATGGGTGTCGCTGAGCGAAGATCTGCAGGACTTCAACGGCGCGCTGCTGGTGCTGAGCTGCGCGTATTTTCCGCTCGTCTATCTGCCGGTCGCCGCCGCGTTGCGCGGCATGGACCCGGCGCTCGAAGAAAGCGCGCGCGCGCTCGGCTGCAATCGCTGGAGCAGCTTCGTGCGCGTGGTGCTGCCACAATTGCGCCCGGCGCTGCTCGGCGGCATGTTGCTGGTGGCGCTCGGCGTGCTGTCCGAATTCGGCGCGTTTACGCTGCTGCGCTTCCATACCTTCACCACGCAGATCTACGCGGAATTCCGCACCAGTTTCGATGGCGGCGGCGCGTCGCTGCTCGCGTGTCTGCTGATCGCGATCTGCCTCGTCGTGCTCGCGTTCGAGTTTCGCGTGCGCGGCGCGGCGCGCTATGAGCGCGTCGATCGCGGCACCCGCCGCGCGGTGCTGCGCTATGAACTCGGCGCGTGGCGCTGGCTCGTGGTCGCTGGCTTTGCGCTGCTGACGCTCGCTACGCTCGGCGTGCCGCTCGGCATGATCGGTTTCTGGCTCACGCAGCCGGGCGCGGCCGCGGTCACGCCCGCCGACGTCTCGCCCGAACTACTGTGGAATGCGACGTTGTCGTCGCTTGGTTTCGGCCTCGCGGCGGCGGCGCTGACCACGCTGCTGGTGGTGCCGCTCGCGTTTCTGCTGGTGCGCTATCCGACGCGTTTCGCGACGCTGTTCGAGCGCACCGTGTTTCTCGCCCAGGGCGTGCCGGGGCTGGTGATCGCGCTCGCGATCGTGTCACTCGCCGTGCATGCGTTGCAGCCGCTTTATCAGAGCGCGACGCTGCTGGTCGTCGCGTACGCGATCCTGTTCATGCCGGTCGCGCTGGTCAGCGTGCGCGCGGCGTTCATGCAGGCGCAGCCTCGTCTCGAGGAAACCGCGCGTGCGCTCGGCCTCACCTGGACGCAGACGCTCGTGCGCGTGGTTCTCCCGCTCGCCGGTCCGGGACTCGGCGCGGCTGCGGCAATGGTGTTTATCTCGGTCGTCACCGAACTGAACGCGACGCTGCTGTTGTCGCCGCTCGACACGCAAACGCTCGCGACCCAGGTATGGGCCGATACGTCGACGATGGCGTTTGCCGCCGCCGCGCCGTATGCGGCGCTGCTGACCGGTATCTCGCTGTGCGCGTCGGGGCTGCTGTTCGCGCTGCTCGGCAAATCGGCGCTGCTCGGCGAACGCGGCTAGACTGCGCGGGCTTTTCAACTCGCCGCTTTTTACTTCGACCTCCTTCGGATTTTCATGAGCGAACTTCGTATCCGCGGACTGCAGAAATCGTTCGACGGCCACCCGGTGCTGCACGGCATCGATCTCGCGGTCAAACGCGGCACGCTGCTCGCACTGCTGGGGCCGTCGGGCAGCGGCAAGACCACGCTGCTGCGCCTCCTGTGCGGCTTCGAGCGCGCGGACGGCGGCAGTGTCGAGATCGACGGCCGGCGCGTGGTGGGCGACGACCTGCATGTGCCGTCCGAGCAGCGCCGCATCGGTTATGTCCCGCAGGAAGGCGCGTTGTTTCCGCATCTGTCGGTGGCGGACAACATCGTGTTCGGGCTGCCGCGCGCGCAGCGGCGCGCGCGCCATCGCGTCGCTGAGTTGCTCGAACTGGTCGGCCTGCCCGCGCAATTCGGCGAACGCGCACCGCAGCAACTGTCGGGCGGTCAGCAGCAGCGCGTCGCGCTCGCGCGTGCGCTTGCGCCCGCGCCGACCCTCGTCATGCTCGACGAACCGTTCTCGTCGCTCGATGCCGCGTTGCGCGTCGAAACCCGCCAGGCGGTCGCGAACGCGCTCGCCGCGGCCGGCGCGACTGCTGTGCTGGTTACGCACGATCAGTCGGAGGCGCTGTCGCTCGGGCATGAAGTCGCGGTGCTGTGGAACGGCCGGCTGATCCAGACCGCGACGCCCGAGGCGTTGTACCGGCGGCCGGTGACGCGCGAGCTTGCGTCGTTCGTCGGCGAGGCGGTGCTGTTGCCGGGCGACGCGCGCGAGCAACGTGTGCATTGCGAGCTGGGCGAATTGAGCCTGGCCGCACCGCCCGGCAACGGCGCGGTCGACGTGATGCTGCGGCCCGAGCAGATCCGACTGCTGCGCGCGGACGAGACGCCGCCGGCAGGCACCGCGCATGCCGCGCTCGTCACCGAAGTGATCTTCCAGGGCCAGGACGCGAGCGTCGCGCTACAACTGCAATCCGCGACGCGCACGATGGTGCGCGCGCGTGTGCCGGGTTATCTGAGCCCGCGCGCGGGCGACCAGGTGCGGATCGCGGTGGACGGCGACGTGACCGCTTATGCACGGGCGTGAGCGCTGCCTTTCGTCGAACCACCCTTCATTGCACTACCCCTCGTTACGCCCCGCCCCGCGCCCTGGCGTGCGTAACGACAGATCCTGCATCATCTGCTGGGCCAGATAATCGCAGGTCGGTCGATCCGACTTCGCACTACGCGCGACCACGATTTCGAGCGGCGCGATTTTCGGCAGGCCTTGCGCGTCGCCGAGAATCGCGAGTCGCGACGGCACGCTGCAACGCGTGAGCGCGATCACCGACAAACCCGCATCCACCGTCGCGACGAGCCCCATCAGGCTCGCGCTGCTGAACGCCGCGCGATAGCGGATGCGCGCGCCATCCAGCGCGGCGAGCGTGTGCTGCCGCGCGATGCAGCCCGGCTCGTACAGCCCCACCGGCAACGGCGAGGCCGCCAGCACCGGCGTATCGATCGACGCCCCCACCCACACCATCGGCTCGCTGCGCACGAATTCGCCGCGCAGCTTGCGGTCGCGCGTGACGAACGCGAGGTCGATCTTGTTGTCGGCAAGCATCGGCGCGAGCGCGGTGCTCTGCGCGCAGACGATCTCGATCTCGACGCGCGGATACAGAGTCGCGAAGCGCCGCAACACCGGCGACAGCAGCGACGACACGTAGTCGTCCGGTGCGCCGAGCACCACGCGCCCGGTCACCTCCGGCCGCACGATCGCCGACCACGCCTCCTCCTGCAACGCCAGCGCGCGCCGCGCGTATTCGAGCAGCGTATTGCCGGGCCGCGTCAGCGACAGATTGCGCGTATTACGCGTGAACAGCGTGGTGCCGAGCATCGCCTCGAGCCGCTTGATCTGCATGCTGACCGCCGCCTGCGAGCGATGCACATTCGCCGCCGCCTTCGTGAAACTGCCCGCGTCCACGACCGCGACGAAGCTGCGCAACAGATCGACGTCGAATTCAGGGTTCACGATTTATCAATCAAGCTTATGGAATTGCTCAATTTAATTCGTTTGTGATCGGCCCGCAAGCCGCGCGATACTCGCAGGCATCATTCAATGGAGCCGTCCCGCATGTCCCTCACCTCACGTCAACAAGGCGCCATCACGCTGGCGAGCGGCGGGCTGCTGATGGGCACGATCGGCGTGTTCGTCGAGGAAGCGCGGCTCGATGTGCTGACGCTGGTGTTTTTCCGCTGCCTGTTCGGCTTTCTGTCGCTGGCCGCGTATTGCGTGTGGAAGGGCTTTTTCACGCGCGATCAGTTCACGCGCCGCACGGTTACGCTCGCGCTGATTTCAGGTGTCCTGATGGTCACGCAATGGGTCGGCTTTTTCGACGCGATTCATCGCACCAGCATCGCGGTCGCGACCGTCGTGTTTCATGTGCAACCGTTCTGGGTCGTGCTGATCGGCGCGGCGTTGTTCAATGAGCGACTCGGCGCGGACCGGCTCGGCTGGATCGCAACGGCATTCGTCGGACTCGTGCTGGCGTCGGGCGTGATCACTACCGATACGTTGCACGGCCACAGCAGCTATCTGATCGGCCTCGGCGAAGCGCTGTTCGGCTCGCTGCTGTATGCGAGTGTCACGCTGATCGCCAAGAGCCTCGGCGAATTGCGCCCGCATCTGCTGACGCTCGCGCAATGCGCGGTCGGCGTGGTGTGTCTGCCGCTGATCGCGCCGCTGGTCGGCTCATTGACGCTCACGCACATCGGCCCGATGCAATGGTTCTGGCTGATCGGCATGGGCGTGCTGCATACCGGGCTGTCGTATGTGCTGATTTACGGCGCGCTGCCGAAGCTCACCACGCCGGTGATCGCGGTGCTGCTGTTCGTCTATCCGCTGACCGCGATCGTCGTCGATGCGCTCGTGTACAGCCGCGCGCTGTCGTTGCCGCAACTCGCGGGCATGGTACTGATCGTCGCCGCGAGTCTCGGCGTCAACCTCGGCTGGCCGCTGCTGTCGCTGCTGCATCCGGGCGGACGGGCACGCAGTCACGCGAAGTAGCGCGCCGCCCGTCCCACGCCGTCTTTCTCACTGCGGCAACGTCTCGCCCTTCGTCTCCGGCGCGAACGGAATCACGAACAGGCCGAGCACGAACGCGAGCGCGGTCAGCGCGACCGGCACCCCGAGCGTCTGCATATGCAGCACCGCCGCGCCGAGCAGGAAGTTCACGCCCGCACCGACGAAACGCCCGAACGACGTGCAGAACGCAAACGCCGTCGCGCGCACACGGGTCTCGAACTGTTCGGGCAGCCACAGGCTGAACAGCGCGAAATTGCCGCCGAAGAAGCCGAGCACGAAGAGCCACGCGATAAACGGCGCGAGTCCGTTCGGCAAATAGAACGCCCAGCCGAAGCTCGCCGCGATCGAGATCGCCATCCCGACGAAATACACCGCCAGTGTCTTCTTGCGGCCGATTCGCTCGGCCATCGGCGGCAGCGCGAGACAACCGAGGATCGTGCCGATCGACAGCAAGCCGGTGGCGAGCGACGCGGTGCGGATCGAGTCGCTCTTCGACATGCCGGCGCGCGTCGCGAGCTGGATCACCGCGGACGGCTCATACACCGCGCCCGCCCACAAACCGATGATCGCGATCGTCAGCAGAATGCACGCGACCCATGTGCGACGCCGGTAGGCGGCCCCAAGAATTTCGCGCAGCGGCTTCACGCGCACCGTCTTCGCGTCGGCTTTCTGCCACTTCTCCGGCTCCTTCACGCGCAGCAGAATCAGAATCGCGACGACGACCGGCACCGCGCCGGTCAGGAACATCGCGCGCCAGCCGAAGTGCACGCCGATCGTGTAGTTGAGCGCGGCCGCGAGAAAGAAGCCCGCGTAGTAGCCGGTTTGCAGATAACCGGCCCCCATCTTGCGACGATCCTCCGGCCACGCCTCGGCCACATAGGTACCCGCCAACGCCCACTCGCCGCCGATGCCCACACCGGCAATGAAGCGATAGATACCAAGCTGCCACACATTGGTCGAGGTCGCGGCGAGCCCCGTGAAAATCGCGAACGTGAAGATCGTCGCCGCGAGCACCTTGGTACGGCCGAAGCGATCCGCGAGCGGCCCCCAGATGAACGACAGCCCCCAGCCGACCAGGAACAGCGCGAACAGGATCGAGCCCGCGAGCCCGACGTTCGACGGCGTCGCCGCGAAGCCGGAGCGCGGCAGCAGCTCGGTCAGCGCGGGCGTGAGCACCAGCGCGTAGATGAACGAGTCCATGCCGTCGAGCGTCCAGCCGGCCCACGCGCCCCAGAACCCGGCGATCTGCGAACGGTTGAGCGGCGTGCGCCGCCGGGCGACCGCATTGCGGTCGGTCAATGTATTCATCATGCTCCTCCAGCCTACAGTGGGCGAACGTAACGAAAACGACAGGCGCGCGCAGGTTGAATGATCGGCAACGCCCTCGTACAACTGACGATGAGGACGACCGCGAGCGCGCTCAGGCAATCTTTCCAGCAATCTCCATGCAGCAGATTCCAGCGCATCGCGGCGCCGGTTGCGACGTTCGTGCAAGGGCTTCCCGACCAGGTTTGCGGGTTTGCCCGCGCTGTAAAACGCGTCTTTTTATATACAATATTTGAAATCATGAGCGACGCAACTGAAGGTTTTCCCCTGGAAGCGCCGGCACGCGCCCCGCTTCTGCCCGCCGCGGCGCCACGCGAGAGCACCTCGCACGTGATCGCGGAGGCGCTGCGCGCGGCGATCGTCGACGGCACGCTCGCGCCTGGCGCGCCGTTGCGACAGGACGCGATCGCGCGGCATTTCTCCGTGAGTGCAATTCCCGTGCGCGAAGCGCTGCGCCAGCTCGAAAGCGAGGGCTGGGCGCGCGCTGCCGTGCACAAGGGCGCCACCGTCGCCCCACTGTCCGCCGACGAAGCGCGCGAAATCTACGAGATCCGCTCGGCACTCGAAAGCCTCGCGCTGGCTCTTGCGATCCCCAATCACACCGCCGCGACCCTGAGCGAAGCCGCGCTGCTGTGCGATGCCGCCGAACGCGAAGCCGACCCGTCGCGCTACGTCGCGCGCAACGCCGCGTTTCATATGAGCCTGTATGCGCCCGCCGGCCGCCCGCAACTCGAGGACATGATCGGGCTACTGCATCGGCGCGGCGAACGCTATCTGCGGCTGAAGTTCGGCCTGCCGTCGTACAAGGGCGAATCCGACCAGGAGCATGCGGCGCTGCTCGACGCGGTGCAGCGTCGCGACATCGCGACCGCGCAGTCGCTCGTGGTCGCGCATCTGCTCGGCACCGGCGAGCTGCTACATCGTTTTCTGACCGAACGCGCGCGCGACGAAGCCGCGCTTGCGCATCAACCGAAGTCGCGCGGCCGACGCCCGCGCGCCACCACCGGAGCCGATTGAGCCGATGAACCATTCCGCCGAAGCCGCTGCGCCGTTGTCCGCCGCCCGTTCGTGGACGACCCGTCGCGACGAAAAGAACCGCCGTCTCGCCGCGATCGCCCCGTGGCTCGAAGACGGCGTGCTGCCCGCGCACCGCATCGTCGAGGCGCTCGAAACGCTGATTCGCCCCGGCGAGCGCGTCGCGCTCGAAGGCGACAACCAGAAGCAGGCCGACTTCCTGTCGCGCTCGCTCGCGAAGGTCGACCCCGGCAAGCTGCACGACGTGCACCTGCTGATTTCGAGCATCAGTCGTCCTGAACATCTGACGCTGTTCGAACGCGGCATCGCGCACAAGGTCGATTTCTCGTTCGCCGGTCCGCAGAGCCTGCGCGTCGCGCAACTGCTCGAAGACGGCCAGCTCGAAATCGGCGCAATTTACACATACGTCGAGCTGTACGCGCGGATGTTCGTCGATCTGAGCCCGCACGTCGCGCTGCTCTGCGCGGAAAAGGCCGACCGCCACGGCAATCTGTACACCGGCCCGAACACCGAAGACACGCCGACCATTGCCGAGGCCGCCGCGTTCCGTCACGGCATCGTGATCGTGCAGGTCAACGAGATCGTCGACGAACTGCCGCGCGTCGACATTCCCGGCTCGTGGGTCGACGTGGTCGTGCAGGCGGACCGGCCGTTCGCGGTCGAGCCATTGTTCACACGCGACCCGCGCCATATCGGCGACCTGCAGGTGCTGACCGCGATGATGGTGATTCGCGGCATTTACGAGCCGTATGGCGTCACGTCGCTCAATCACGGCATCGGCTTCGATACCGCGGCGATCGAACTGCTGCTGCCCACCTACGGCGAAGCGCTCGGCCTCAAGGGCAAGATCTGCCGCAACTGGACGCTCAATCCGCACCCGACGATGATCCCCGCGATCGAATCGGGTTGGGTCGACAGCATCCACTGCTTCGGCAGCGAGGTCGGCATGGAGGCGTATATCGAGGCGCGGCCCGACGTGTTTTTCACCGGCAACGACGGCAGCCTGCGCTCGAACCGCGTGCTGTGTCAGCTCGCGGGGCAATACGGCGTCGATCTGTTTATCGGCTCGACGCTACAGATCGACGCGGACGCGAATTCGTCGACGGTCACGCGCGGGCGGCTGGCCGGTTTCGGCGGCGCGCCGAACATGGGCCACGATCCGCGCGGCCGGCGTCATTCGAGCGAGGCGTGGCTGAAACTGCTGAAAGGCGACGGGCCGGTCGCGCGCGGTCAGAAGCTGGTCGTGCAACTGGCCGAGACGTACAAGAAAGGCGGCGAGCCGACCTTCGTCGATGAACTCGACGCGGTCGCGGTCGGCGCGAAAAGCGGCATGCCGATTGCACCGGTGATGATCTACGGCGACGACGTCAGCCACGTGGTCACCGAAGAAGGCATCGCGCATCTGCACAAGGCCGAGGGCATCGACGAACGGCGCGCGGCACTCGCGGCGGTGGCCGGCGTCACGCCGATCGGCTTGCGCGCGAAGCCGGAGAAGACCGCCGAGTTGCGCCGGCGCGGCATCGTCGCGTATCCGGAAGACCTCGGCATCCGGCGCGGCGAAGCGAAGCGCTCGCTGCTCGCGGCGCGCAGCATCGACGATCTGGTCACGTCGTCGGGCGGACTGTACGCGCCGCCCGCGCGCTTCCGGAGCTGGTGACGATGGCGCTCGCTGCCGCCCTGCTCGAACCGCCGGCGTCGACCGACGCAATCGATGCGCTCGATGCGCGTGGTGAAGTCGGCACCGTGCCGCGTGCCGATGCGCTGCTGTCCGCCCCGCTCTTTTCCGATGCGCGACTCGCGCGCTACGCGATCACCGCGCTGATCGACGAAGCCGAACTTACGCCGAAGCCCGCGCTGGTCGACCGGCGCGGCAGCGGCGCGCATCGCGACCTCGATCTCGCGCTCATGTTGCGCTCCGCGCACGCGCTGGAGCCGACCTTCGCGGCGCTGGCGCGCGCCGCGCGCCGTCGTGGCGAACCCTCGGCGCTGCTGCGCACCGAGCTCGCGCAAATCGGCCGCGCCGGCGAACAGCAGATGCTGCGCGCGACCGGCGGCAGCAATGCGCATCGCGGCGCGATCTGGATCGTCGGTTTACTGGTTGCCGGCGTCGCGCTAGCAACGTCCGCGAGTTTGGCTGCGGATTCTGACGCGAGTTCGGCCACGGGTTCGCCCACCCACGCACCGATACCTGGCAATCCGATCTATCCCGATGCGGCGCGCGTCTGCGCACTGGCCGCACAAATCGCGGGCTTCCCCGACCGCTTCGCCGCGCCGTCGGACAGCCACGGCGAACGCGCGCGGCAACGCTATCAGGTCGGCGGCGCGCGGCGCGAAGCACAGGACGGCTTCCCACACGCGCTGCAAATCGGCCTGCCGGCGCTGCACGCGGCACGCGCGCGCGGCATCGACGAAAACGCCGCGCGCGTCGACGCCCTGCTGGCCATCATGACCACGCTCGACGACACCTGCCTGCTGCATCGCGCAGGCCTCGCCGGTTTGCAGGCGGGCCGACACGGCGCGCAACGCGTGCTCGACGCGGGCGGCAGCTCGACCCCCACGGGCCGCGTCGCGCTCGACGCGCTCGAACGCGAACTGCTGACGCTGAACGCGTCGCCCGGCGGCGCCGCCGATCTGCTCGCCGCCACCCTCTTTCTCGACATGCTGGCGCCTCGCGACGCCGGCCGGAGCCAAGCCTCATGGAACATCTGACCTTCGACTATCCGGCGCAACGCGCCGTCACGACCCGCGCGCACGTCGGCGTGGTCGGCTCGGGCGATCTCGAAGTGCTGCTCTCGCCGGCCCCGGCCGGCGCGGGCGGCGCTGATAGCACGCCCCTCACCGCGCACGTGGTCGTGCGCACCAGCGTCGACGGCTACAGCCATATCTGGAAGAGCGTGCTCGACCGCTTCTTCACCCGCTACGACGGCGCCGCCGCCATCGAAATCAACGACTTCGGCGCGACGCCCGGCGTGGTCGCGTTGCGGCTCGCCGAAGCGGTCGAAGCCGCCGAGGAAGGAGACAACGTATGAGCACGACAGCCAGCATTCAGCGCGCGCCGCTGCTGCGCGACAGCTTCATCGAACTGCCCGCGCGCGAGCGCGCCCGTGCGCTGCTCGACGCGGGCAGCTTTCGCGAACTGCTCGGACCGTTCGATCGCATCGAGTCGCCGTGGCTGCCGTTGCAGGGCATCGTCTGCCAGGCCGACGACGGCTGCGTGATCGCGCGCGGCACGATCGACGGCGAGCCGGCCGTGGTCGCCGCGATCGAATCCGCGTTCCAGGGCGGCAGCATCGGCGAAGTGTCGGGCAGCAAGATCGCCGCGGCGCTCGAAATGGCGCTGCGCGACTGCGAGCGCGGCAAGCGCGTGCGCCCGGTCGTGCTGTTCGAAACCGGCGGCGTGCGGCTGCAGGAAGCGAACCTCGGGCTCGCGGTGATCGCCGAGATTCAGGCGGCGATCGTCGCGCTGCGCCGCCATGTGCCAGTGGTCGGCGTGATCGCGGGGATGGTCGGCTGCTTCGGCGGCATGTCGCTCGCGGCCGCGCTGTGCTCATACCTGGTCGTGACGAAACAGGGGCGGCTCGGCATGAACGGTCCCGAAGTAATCGAACAGGAAGCCGGTATCGACGAACTCGACGCGAGCGATCGCCGCCGTGTGTGGCAGTTGATCGGCGGCGAGCAGCGGGTTGCGAGCGCGCTCGCCGACCGGCTCGTCGACGATGACAGCGACGCGGTGCGCGCCGCCGTGCAGGCCGCGTTCGCGCAGGGCGTGCCGGCCGCGCATCGCAGCGAGCAGGTCGAGACGTTCTTGCAGCGGCTCGCGCAGGTCGATCCCGCGAGCGTGACGCCGCAAAGCATGCGCGCGCTTTATCAGCCGGACAGCCACGGCACCGCGAACAGGGAGCAGGCATGAACGACACGACACTCACGCGCGGCGTGCTTTGGTTCAACGCACTCGCGGGCGCGGCATCGGGCACAGCATCGAACGCGGCGCCGGTCTGGAGCGGCGATGCGACGCTCGGCGGCGAGACCGCGCGCTTCATCACGGTGGTGCCCGATCCGGACAACCGTTTTCCGCGCGCGACCAGCAACGTGGTTGGGCTCGAACAGGGCTGGCGACTCGCGCGCGCGGTGCGCGAAGCGATCGAGGCGGATGCCGACGCCGATACCCGCACGGCGAATGGCGCGCGCCGCCCGATCGTCGCGATCGTCGACGTGAAGAGCCAGGCGTATGGCTATCGCGAGGAAATGCTCGGCATTCACCTCGCGTGCGCGGCGGCCGTCGATGCGTATGCGAGCGCGCGCGACGCGGGCCATCCGGTGATCGCGCTGATCGTCGGACCGGCGATGTCGGGGGCGTTTCTCGCGCACGGCTATCAGGCGAACCGCATCGTCGCGCTCGACGCACCCGGCACGATGGTCCATGCGATGGGCAAGGAAGCGGCCGCGCGCGTCACGCGTCGCACGGTCGAAGCACTCGACGCGCTCGGCGAAACGATCGTGCCGATGTCGTATTCGATGACGTCGTTTGCGAAGCTGGGGCTGCTCGATCAGCTGATCGAAGGCATCGATGCGGATGCGCCGGATGCCGCGCAGATCGAGCGCGTGCGTACGGTGCTGATCGAGCAGATTCGCAGCGCCCGCGCGGGAGATCGCACGTTGGCGCATCGGCTCACATCGGATGCGGCACGGCAGAACCGGGCGGCCTCGATCGAGGTGCGGCGGCGGTTGGCTGAACAGTGGGATGCGGTGTGATGCGGGTGTGTGCGGCCGCGCCGTTCGAGATTGCGTGTGGCGCTTCGCGGGAGGGGTCGGTTGCCAACGCAGCGGCAACGGCCCCAGCAAGCAATACCCGCTGGCAGCCACATGATCTGCTGCGTCTACGATGCCTGCGTTCGTTCGACGGTGAACCCGCATGGGTGCGCGACGCGTTCGAGCGTGCCCCGTATGCGGTGGTGCGACGCGCACTGACCGCCGACGGTTTCGTCGCGATTGGCCTGCGCGGTGCCGAACGCGCGCAGCGTTACGGCACGTGGGCGCATGCCGGCGAGATCGTCGAAGTGGTGTCGCCGGAAGCGTTGGTCCAGATGCAGCCTGCGGACGAACGCATTGCGCTGCCCTCCTTCGTTGCGCTCGCTTCGTTGCAGCGCGATTCGTGCGGTCCGCTCGCGGACTTCGTTTGGGGTCCTACCGGTAGCACCGGTTTCGAACTCGCCACCCGCGCGCCGACCGTCAACGAAGCAAGCGATCTCGATCTGCTGATCCGCGCGCCAGCCCCGCTTGCGTTGGACCCCGCACGCGCATTGCTCGAACAGCTGCAAACGCTCGCCGCGCGTCTCGGCATGCGGATCGACGCGCAACTCGAAACGCCCGCGGGCGGCGTCGCGCTAGTCGAATGGGCGGCGGGCAAAACACGTGTGCTCGCGCGCGATGCAGGCGGCCCGCGCCTGATCGCCGATCCGTGGGCCGTCGCCGACGGGCATGACGGAGCCGGGTGATGCTCGCGCTACTGTTTCCCGGTCAGGGCGCGCAGAGCGACGGCTTCCTGCATCGTCTGCCGCGACATCGCGCGGTGAGCGACACGCTGGCCGAAGCCGCCGACACGCTCGGCGTCGACGTGTCGACGCTCGACTCATCCGACGCGTTGAATTCGACCGTCGCGGTGCAACTGGGGCTGACGATCGCCGGCGTGGCGATGGCCCGCGCGCTGGCCGAGGAAGGCCTGGTGGCGGAGTTCAGCGCGGGCCTGTCGGTCGGCGCGTATCCGGCGGCCGTCAGTTGCGGCGCGCTCGGTTTCGGCGACGCGTTGAAGATGGTGCGGCGACGCGCGGAATTGATGGAAACCGCGTATCCGTCGGGCTATGGTCTCGCGGCAATTTCCGGCTTGACCGAACATCAGGCGGAAGCGCTTGCCGCAGAACATGCCGCACAGCACGCCGCCGACACGCGGCAACGCGTGTATGTCGGTAACGTCAATGCGCCGCGCCAGATCGTGATGGCCGGCGCAAACGACGCGCTCGATGCGTTCATCGACCGCGCGTTGGCGGCCGGCGCGCGCAAGGCGACGCGGCTCGCGGTCAGCGTGCCTTCGCACTGCGAACTGCTCGCACAAGCCAGCGACGCCTTGCTCGCCTATTCAAACGAGCTGACTTTTCAGCGACCGCATAGCGGCTACATCGGCAATCGCGGCGGACGTCCGCTCTACACCGCCGACGCGATCCGCGACGATCTCGCGACCAACATGCGCTACACCGTGCGCTGGTTCGACGCGCTCACCGCGATGCAGGAGATGGGCGCGAGCGTGCTGGTCGAAGCGCCGCCGGGGCAGGTACTGACCGATATCGCGCGGGAGAACTGCGCCGACGCCACCGCGATCGCATCCGGCAGCTTGCCGTTCGAGCGGCTGGTGCCGACGATTCGCCGGCGGTTGGGACGCGATCGCTGATCGCAGGCGGCACGCGTCGGAAGTTACGCCGAGTCCTCGAGCTGGATTCCGCCAATAAACACTTCGTCAGGCCTCCACACGGAAGAGGCGAAAATGACATTCGCCGATCCGACGCAGCACAGCGACGACAAGAAGCCGAACTCGAAGCGCACACGTCTCACCCCTGCAACAATCCGGACCACCGCGCGTTCCCGGCATCGCCCGCACACCCGCGAACCCAACCGCGACAAAGCCGACGGACGATTGGCATCACCCGTGCTTATCCATCACGAGGCGGCGACCGAGCGCCTGCGCGTCGAGCACTCAACACCCGCGAACCCGTTGATTGCCCGACCCCGCTCATGCTCGCCACGTCGATAAAAAACGGACCAGCACCATGCGTCGTCACGAGCAGAAAATCGGGGAAAAACCGGGCAATGCGTCTTACCTGAATCGATACCTGATCGGCTGGGTCATCGTGGCCGCCATCATCGCGCTCGACTGGCGCTGGGTTTCCACTCACGACTATCGCGTGCCGGAAGAAGGCGTCGCCAATCTGGCGCGAGGCGCCGCCGTCTCGCTGGGGATGGCCATCGGCCTGATCGCGCTCGCGGGCCTGTCCCGTTACGCGCCGTTGACCCGCGCGCTGCGCTGTCGCGACCTCGGACGCACGCTCGCGTGGCTCACGCTGCTGCTCTCCTTCGTCGCGGCCTTCGATCTGCTTCAGTACCTGTGCGCGACCGTCAACGCACCGCTCATCGACGAGCATCTGCTGGCATTCGACCGCCTCTTCGGCTTTCACTGGCCAAGCGTTTATCGCTGGATTCACGCGCGCCCCGCGATTCAACACGTCTTGCAGATCGCGTACGCGAGCATGCTCGCGCAAGGACTCGCGATTCCAATCATCCTCGGACTCGCGCGACGATACGAGCAGGTATCGGAGTTCGTGCTGCTCTTCATGCTGTCCGGCCTGCTGCTTCTGCTGATTTCGACGCCGCTTCCCGCCGCGAGCGCGTTTCTTCATTTCGGCATCACGGACCCGGACACGTCGTCCACGGTCTCGGACTTTTATCCGCTGCGTAACGGCACGTTCCGCGTATTCGACATGGTGCCGCCGCAAGGGATGGTGTCGATGCCGTCGTTTCATACGACCGTCGCGATTCTCTACATCTACGTGCTCCGCCGCACACCGTGGCTATTGCCGATCGCCGTTCCGCTCAACCTGACGATGATCCTGTCGACGCCGACCCAGGGCGGCCACTATCTCGCCGACGTGCTGGCGGGCCTGCTGCTTAGCGCCATCGCGATCGTTGCGCTCAGGGGCGGCCTGCGCCCCCGAAGCATCGAAAGAAGCCGCGAAGACAACGCCCCTAACCCGGCGCGCGCCCCAACACCTGCGAATCCGCAGCCGGCGCCGGTGTTTTCTCGTGCGCATGCGCATGCCCCGCCGTCGCCACCGCGCCTGTCCCACCCGTCCGACCAACCGACTTCGCATGCCGTTCGATCAACCGCTGCAGCAGACAGAACGCGCACAGCAACGCGCCGATCACGATACGGGTCCACCACGAACTGAGCGTGCCGTCGAACGTGATCAGCGTCTGGATCGTGCCGAGAATGCCGACGCCGAACAGCGAACCGAGCACATAACCGACACCGCCCGTCAGCAACGTGCCGCCGATCACGGTCGCCGCGATCGCATCGAGCTCCATCCCCTGACCTTGCAGGCCGTAGCCCGACAACACATAGAACGTGAACACCGCGCCGCCGAGCGCCGAGCAGAAGCCGCTCAGCGCATACACGCCGACTCGCGTGCGCGCGACCGGCAGTCCCATCAGCAGCGCCGAGCGCGGATTGCCGCCGACCGCATAGACGTTGCGGCCAAAGCGCGTGAAATGCGCGACATAGATCGCGGCCGCGAGCGTCGCCAACGCGATCAGCACGTTCGCCGAGACCGAGCCGACGCCGAGATTCAAGCGGAACGCGGAGATCTGCTTGAACGTCGGATCGGTGATCGTGATCGACTGCGTGGTAATCAGAAAGCACAGGCCGCGCGCGAAGAACATCCCCGCCAGCGTCACGATGAATGCCTGCAGGCGGAAGAAGTGAATCAGCGCGCCCTGCACCGCGCCGAACACGGTGCCCATCAGCAGCACGATCGGAATGATCAGCCATACCGACAGATGCATATGCTCGGACAGCACCGCCTCGACGATCGTCGTCAGCGCGACCACCGAGCCCACCGACAGATCGATGCCGCCCGACACGATCACGAAGGTCATGCCGATCGCGACGATCAGCAGGAACGCGTTGTCGACCAGCAGATCGAGCAGCACCTGCCACGAGAAGAAGCCGGTGTACATCACCGAGCCGAAGCCGAACAGCGCGCAGAACAGCAGGATCGTCACCGCGATCGGCAGCGTGCGCGGATCGACCACGCGAGAAAGGGCTTCGAGAACGCGCGTCATCGTGCCACCCCGCGATGTTTGCCGAGCGACGCGCCGCGCGACACCGCCGACATCGCGAGTGCGCGCGCCGCCGGCGACTGGATCACGCTGACCGCAAGCACGACGGCCGCCTTCACGACGAGCGTCGCTTCCGGCGGCACGCCGATCGAATACGTGGTGTACGTGAGCGTCTGGATGATCAGCGCGCCGAGCACGGTGCCCGCGAAACTGAAGCGCCCGCCGAGCAGCGAGGTGCCGCCGAGCGTCACCGCGAGAATCGCATCGAGTTCGAGCAGCAGGCCCGCGTTATTGCCGTCGGCACTGCGCACGTTCGAGCTGATCAGGATGCCGGCCAGCGAAGCGGTCAGGCCGGAGAACGCATACACCGCGAACACGATCGCCTTCGAGCGCAAGCCGACGAGGCGCGTCGCGACCGGATTCACGCCGATCGCGCGAATGAACAGGCCGAGCGCGGTGCCCTCCACCAACGCGGCGGTCGCCAGCACGGCCACCGTCGCGATCCACACCGAGCACGGCACGCCGAGCCAGTAGCCGCCGCCGACGAACAGATACGCGGGCGCGCCGATCGGAATGATCTGCCCGGCAGTCAGCAGTTGCGCGATGCCACGGCCGGCGACCATCAGGATCAGCGTCGCGATGATCGGCTGCATGCCGACGAACGACACCAGCAGCCCGTTCCACATGCCGCTCAGCAAACCGACGACGAGTGCCGCCACCAGTGCCTGCGCAACCAGCACGCCGCTCGGCTCGGCCTGCGTCGCGAGAATCGTCGCGGCCGCGGCGCCGGCAATCGCGACCACCGCGCCGACCGAAATGTCGATACCGCGCGTCGCGATCACGAGCGTCATGCCGATCGCGACGAGCACGAGCGGCGCCGCGCGGTTGAGGATGTCGATCGGCGCGCCGAACAGATGGCCGTCGAGCATGCGCAGCGCGAGGAAATGCGGATTGACCAGCAGATTGAGCCCGCACAGCAGCACGAGCGTCACGCATGGCCAGAGCAGCGGACGCTCGGCGCCGTCGCGCGCGAACCAGTTCGATAGCTTCATTCGCCGCTCCCTGCGATGAGTCGGTAGATGTTGTCCTCGTTCGATGCCTTGCCGGCGACCTCGGCGATCTTGCGGCGATCGCGCAGCACCGCGACGCGATGGCTCACGCGCAGCACCTCACCGATCTCCGACGAAATGAACAGGATCGACAGCCCGTTCGCGCACAGCGCGAGCAGCCGGTCCATGATGTCGAACTTCGCGGCGACGTCGATGCCGCGCGTCGGTTCGTCGAGGATCAGCAGCTTCGGATCGGTGGCGAGCCAGCGCGCGAGCAACGCCTTCTGCTGGTTGCCGCCTGATAGCAGCGCGATCGGCTGCTCGGCGTCGGACGCCTTGATGCCGAGCCGCTCGATCCACACGTCGGCCAGTTCGCGCGCGCGTTGCCGGCTGATCTTGCGCCACCAGCCGCGCCGCGCCTGCAGCGCGAGCACGATGTTTTCGCGGATCGACAGTTCGGCGACGATGCCCTCCTTCTTGCGGTCTTCCGCGCAATAGCCGATGCCGTGGCGCACCGCGTCGCGCGGCGAGCGCAGCTTCACCGGCCGGCCGTTGACGAGAATCGTGCCGCTGTCCGCGCGGTCCGCGCCGAACAGCAGGCGCGCGGTTTCGGTGCGGCCGGAACCGAGCAGCCCGGCGAGACCGAGAATCTGGCCGGCCCGCACGTCGAGATCGATCGGCTGCAAAGTGCCGCGCCGGCCGACGCCGCGCAGTTCGACAAACGGCTGCGCGGCCGCTGCGCTCGCGTGCTCCTCGGCCGGCTCGTGCGCGAACTCCCGCAGATCGTCGGCGGCCTGGCCTTCGTGCGCCGCTTCGCGCAGACGCGCGCTCATGCGTTCGTGGCCGACCATCTTCGCAACCAGTTGATCGGCCGGCAGATCGCGCGCGAGGTATTCGCCTTCGCGCTCGCCGTTACGCATCACCGTGATGCGGTCGGAGATCGCGTAGGTCTGCTCGATGAAGTGCGTGACGAACAGGATCGCAATGCCCGATTGCTTAAGATGCCGAAGGATTTTGAAAAGCTGCGCGACTTCGCTGTCGTCGAGGCTCGAAGTCGGTTCGTCGAGAATCAGCACGCGGGCGTCGACGGACAGGGCGCGCGCGATCGCGACCATCTGCTGCACCGCGATCGGATAGGCGTCGAGCGAGCGCGTGACGTCGAGCGATACGTCGAGGCGCGCGAGCGCTTCCTGCGCACGCCGCTTGATGTCGGACCAGTCGATCGCGCCGAAGCGGCGCGGCTGCCGGCCCGCGAAGATGTTCTCCGCCACGGACAGATTCGGACACAGGTTCACTTCCTGATACAGCGTGCGCACGCCGGCCGCCTCGGCTTCCTGCGGCGACGCGAACGCGACGATCTCGCCGCCGAGCCGGATCGTGCCGGCGTCGGGTGCGAGCACGCCGGTGAGCACGTTGATGAGCGTCGATTTGCCGGCGCCGTTCTGGCCCATCAGCGTATGCACCTCGCCGGGAAAGAGGCGAAAGTCGACGCGTTGCAGCGCCTTCACGCCCGGAAATGTCTTGCTGACGCCGGAAGTCTCCAGAATCGGCTCGCGCTCGACGCCGGACGACGCCGGCGTGCCGCGCGCCGGCTGGCCCGGCTGATTCGGTTCGGAAGCGGAATGGGTCATGGACCTCGCTCGATCGGCTATGCGTGGTTCGGCAGGCTGCGCCAGCGGCGTGCGGGTGAAAAGAGACCGCCCGCTGCCGAAGCAGCCCGGGCGGTCAGGCACCGCTGGAGAAACCGGTTCGATCTATCCGTGCTGTACGCCTCCTGCGCGTCGGCGGTGTTGGGCCCCGGCGCGCGGCGTGGGGAACGCACGTCATGGCGACGGCGTTCCCGGGTTGCATCGATAGCGTCAGTATTTACGCGTCGGCAGCGTCTGCGCGGCCACGCTCATCGGGAAGACGGTCTCTTCCGTCAGGATGCGCTTGGGCAGCGGCTTGCCGGCCACCACGTCCTTCACGGCCGACATCAGTTGCGGGCCGAGCAGCGGGCTGCATTCGACATCGACGTTCATCTTGCCCGCGGCCATCGCCTGGAAGCCGCCCTTGGTCGCGTCGAACGACACGACGGTGATGTCCTTGCCCGGATGCATACCGGCTTCTTCCATCGCCTGGATCGCGCCAAGCGCCATGTCGTCGTTATGCGCGTACACGACGTTGATCTTGTTGCCGTAGGTCTTGATGAACGCTTCCATCACCTGCTTGCCGCCGGCGAGCGTGAAGTCGCCGCTTTGCGACGCGATGATCTTGAACTTCGGATCGTTCTTGATCACTTCGATCAGACCGGAATGGCGATCGTTTGCCGGCGCCGAGCCGACCGTGCCCTGCAGTTCGGCGATATTGACCGGGCCTTTGTCGCTCTTGTAGTGATCTTCGAGCCACTTGCCGCCGCGCCGGCCCTCCTCGAGGAAGTCCGAGCCGATCATCGTCACGTAGAGCGAGGTGTCCTTCACGTCGATGTTGCGGTCGGTCAGGATCACCGGAATCTTCGCGGCCTTTGCTTCGAGCAGCACCGGCTCCCAGCCCGATTCGACCACCGGCGAGAACGCAATCACGTCGACCTTCTGCGCGATGTACGAGCGGATCGCCTTGATCTGGTTTTCCTGTTTCTGCTGGGCGTCGGAGAATTTGAGCTTGATCTTGGCGTCCGCCGCCGCCGACTTCACCGATTCGGTATTCGCGGTGCGCCATGCGCTCTCCGCGCCGACCTGCGCAAAACCTAGCGTAATCTGCTTGTCCTCGGCATGCGCGACGGGCGTGGCCAGCGTCAGCACGCCAAGACTCGCGGAAAGCGCGAGCGCGCCCAGAGCGCGGCACGCGGCACGTCGTGTATTCGCCATGACTGTCTCCTGATCGTTGTTGTGTAGCGACCCACCTGCCAGCCTTCGCGGCCCTCACGGTGCGTGGATCGTGATGTAGCGTACTGTGCGACGCGTTAACCGTCCAATCATATGATTCGCGACGGCGATACCAATTTTGATATAGCGCGCGGGGTCGGCGTAGTGAGGGTTTTGGATTGCTGCGGAGGGCTTCGGCGGCTTCGGGTGGCTTTTTTCAGGCGCCTGCGGATGGATGGGCCGGCCTTATTTCGCCGTGAATCAGCGCGGACTTATCGCGGTGTAACCCAGCGAAAGGTCAGATTGATGCGCTCGCCGCTCACGCGCGGCTCCTTCGGCACCCGATGGCGCCACTCGGCCTGGGTATCGCCTTTCATCACGAGCAGGCTGCCGCCCTTCAGCGAAAACGACTGCACGACGCCGCTGCGGTTATGCCGCAAGTCGAACGTGCGCGCGACGCCGAGGCTCACCGACGCGATCACCGGCTGCCTGCCGAGTTCGGGTTCGCGGTCCGCATGCCAGCCCATGCTGTCGGCGCCGCTGCGGTAGCGATTCAGCAGCACGCTGTTAAAACGCGCGCCGCTCGTCGCTTCGGCGGCGGCCTTGAGTTCGGCGACGGCCGGCGTCCACGGTTGCGGCACGTTGCGGATGCCCGAATAGATATAGACCACGTCGGCTTCACCCTGCCAGGCGGTCAGACGCGGCAGTGCAACACGGCCGCCCGGCGTGCCCATCATGTCCTGACGCCATTGCACTTCGTCGATCAGACGCGTAAGGATTTGCGCGGCCGCAGCCGGCGCGAGCCAGTCGGGATACCAGTCGACGTCGGGTATCGGCAGGTCGTTGAAAAGATCGGTCATGGCGAGGCGTGAATACGGGCGACGAGCGAACGAGTAAGTACCCCGGCTATTATGGCGGCAACGGCGCGGCCGCCGAAGCGGGCCTCTTGCTTTGTCATTCGATGTCGGTCATTCGATACGCGCCGCGCGTTTCTTTCTCAGCTTACCGCCACGGACCACCCTCATGACTCTTTCCGATCAGGCGCTCGCCCAGCTCTTTCGCGACGCGCGCACCCACAACGGCTGGCAGAACAAACCGGTCGACGACGCCCTCCTCAAACAGCTGACCGAACTCGTGCTGCTCGGCCCGACCTCGGCCAATTCGAGCCCGGGCCGCTTCGTGTTCGTGAAGACGCCGGAGGGCAAGGAAAAGCTGCGCCCGGCGCTATCGGCGGGCAATCTCGAGAAAACGATGGCCGCCCCGGTCACGGTGATCGTCGGGATGGACATGGCGTTTTACGAGCATCTGCCGAAGCTGTTTCCGCATGCGGACGCGCGCAGCTGGTTCGCCGACAACGAGCGTGCGATCGCGGACACCGCGTTTCGCAATTCGACGCTGCAAGGCGGCTATCTGATTCTCGCCGCTCGCGCGCTCGGCCTCGATACCGGACCGATGTCGGGCTTCGACGCGGCCAAGGTCGACGCGGCGTTTTTCGCGGGCACGACCGTGAAGTCGAATTTCCTGATCAATCTGGGCTATGGCGACGCGTCGAAGCTGTTCCCGCGCAGCCCGCGTTTTTCGTTCGACGAAGCGGCGCGAATCGTTTGACGGTTCGGCGGTGAAGAGGCGATCAGGCGTGTGATTGAGCGTGGCGTCTGATAATTGCGCGCCTGATTTCAGCGTGCGATTCGCAGGTTCGAAACGTGGCGCGAGGGCTTGAAACGCACCGCGCCCGACTCGCCCCGTCCACGTCAGGTCAGCAGCGCGATATAAAACACCACGGTGCCGATCAATGCGCCGATGAAGCAGAAGCCTTCGTCGGCCTCGTCGCCATTCGAGCGCAGCCATGCGCCGACCGCGCCGAATAATCCCGCGATACCCAACGCGACGCACACCATCACCACGTCGAATAGCGCGCTCCTGCCGAGCTCGGAGAAGTCGATGTTGCGCACGCCGACGTAAAGCGCGATCGCCATCAGCGAGATGCCGACGAGCGGCAGCATCACGTGGCTCCCCTCGTGGCCGACATGGTGCGCATGATGAGGGTGAGGCGCGTCATGCACATCATGTGCATGGCGCCACGGGTGACCCGATTTGAGCAGCTTCATAGGTGCCTCCCCCTCTGCCTCGCCCGAGTACTTTGCCGGCGATATAACCCGTCGTGCGAACCGCGCGGCTTGACGCGGCACGCTCGGCCGCAGCCCCTCATGGATGCTGCAGTGGCCCGAAAACGAGCTGGTTCGTTCAAGCATAGTCCACGCTCCGAAACAATTCAAAGCCCATTTAATTAACTTGCATAGGCAGTGAAATACGAGCCGCTCGGCGTTGCCGTATCGTCGTCAGGCAGTCATCACGCCCGAGTTCGCGGATGCGCGTGCCGCTGGCCTTGGCACGCGTCGCGGCTTCCTTCCACTCGCCGGATCCGACGCATTGTGCAGTGCGGGGGCGCGAATTTTGCGGCTCCGGCAAGGGCCGGAACATCTCGGTAGAATGATTCGCCGCATTCGTGAAGCGTCGTGCACGCAATGCGTTGCCGCTCACCAGGCGGCGCGCCCTCGCTGACGTCGGCGCGTCGCATCCTTCCCGTTTTTCCAGCCACTCTATGCGCCGTTCATCGTTCCTTGTCCGCATCATTTCGATCGGCATCCTGCTGCATATCTACGTCGGCTTGCGCCTGATTCCCGACATGCCGATCGACGCCATCGGCCGTGCGCTCTGCGTGCTGTGGCTCGTGCTGTCGATCTTCCTGATTCCTCTGGGCATGATGGCGCGCAGCTTCAAGCGTCAGCCGCTCGGCGACCGGCTCGCGTGGGTCGGTCTGCTAGCGATGGGCTTCTTTTCGTCGTTGCTGGTGCTGACGTTCGTGCGCGACCTCGTGCTCGCTTCGCTGCTGACGATCGATGCGATCTGGCCACGCACGCTCGCGCTGGCCCATTGGCGCACTGGCTCGGCGATCGCGGTACCGTTGGCCGCATTGCTGTCGACGTTGATCGGCCTCTTCAACGCGCGGCGTCGCGCACGCGTCGTGACGATCGAAGTACCGATCGACGATCTGCCCGCCGCGCTCGACGGCTTCACGATCGTGCAGATCAGCGACATCCACGTCGGCCCGACGATCAAGGGCCGCTACGTCGACGCGATTGTCGACGCGGTGAATCGTCTGAAGCCGGATCTGATCGCGGTGACGGGCGATGTCGTCGACGGCAGCGTGCCGCAACTGAGCCGGCACACGCAGCCGTTGTCCCGACTCGCCGCGCGGCATGGCGCGTTCCTCGTCACCGGCAATCACGAGTACTACTCCGGCGCGAACTCGTGGATCGCCGAATTCCGTCGACTCGGATTGCGGGTGCTGCTGAACCAGCACGTCGTCGTCGATCATGACGGCGCGCGCGCGGTGATTGCCGGCGTCACCGATTATTCCGCCGGGCATCACGACCCGGCGCATCGCAGCGATCCGGTTGCGGCACTCGCGGGCGCACCGGGCGACGTACTGATCAAGGTGCTGCTCGCGCATCAGCCGCGCTCGGCGGAAGCCGCCGCCGCGGCCGGATTCACGCTGCAGCTTTCCGGACATACGCACGGCGGTCAGTTCTTTCCGTGGAATTTTTTCGTGCGGCTTCAGCAGCCTTTTACCGCGGGTCTCGCGCGTCTGAATGGACTGTGGGTTTACACCAGTCGAGGCACCGGCTATTGGGGACCGCCGAAGCGTCTGGGCGCGCCATCGGAAATCACGCGATTGCGACTGGTGCCGGGTGAACCTGAGTAAAGGGAA
The DNA here is from genome assembly GCF_012927125.1 of Paraburkholderia antibiotica. Lineage (GTDB taxonomy): Bacteria > Pseudomonadota > Gammaproteobacteria > Burkholderiales > Burkholderiaceae > Paraburkholderia > Paraburkholderia antibiotica. The sequence goes on along the minus strand of NZ_JABBFZ010000018.1, from coordinate 7,696 downwards.
TAAAGGGAGTAAAGCGGAAGCAGGCATGACAAGGTCAATGAATTGTCATTGTCGGCTATTCGTTTAGACATTCATTGAACCTTACTTCCATATGCAAACGACGCGCGCATGCGGAAGCCCATTCAAGCCATCATGAAAGTCTCGCCGCAGTGAGCGCCGAATCGACCGCCATACTATTCGGAGTCCGTTTTAATCTTGCAAGCAGGACAAAGAAATCTGCAAAGCAATCGCTACATCACGGCATACGTGTTACGCACGCTCATCGAATCGCGGCTTGACTCGCCTTTACGCAGCCGCCTAAAATGCGCCCAATTCTTTTAACCGGAATCACGATCTTGGACAGTAGCAGTTGTAGCCGCCGAGTATCGATTTGCCCGCTTGCCTGAGCGGCAGGATTTCCGCGTCAGCCTCTTCTGTCGCCATCCTGCCTTCAGGCTCGATGGCGCACGTCGTTCTCATTTCATTGACGTTTTCGTACTGCCAGTAAAGCGCAGCGTGGCTCGACGCCATGCCGGTTCCGCACGCATCGAGCGCGCGGTTGCCCGCATGCCGCGTCGTGCCTGACGACGCACGTCCGTCCCTCGCCGTCACACGACACGATGGACGACGCGACGGTGTCACGCGTAGGCTTCACACTGCGACAGCACGCGCCCCAACCTTTCTAAACGATGACACTCGAATTTTTCCTGCGGCTTATGACCGCTTTCGGCTGCGGCGTCGCGATCGGCCTCGAGCGGCAGATGCGGCAACGCAATGCCGGCCTGCGCACGATTACGCTCGTCGCGAGCGGCGCCTGCCTGTTCGTCACGCTCGGTGTACTGACCGGCAACGGCGTGAGCGGCATCACGCAGATCGCCGCCTACGTGGTGTCGGGCGTCGGCTTTCTCGGCGGCGGCGTGATCATGCGCGACAAAGGCTCGATCCAGGGGATCAACACCGCGGCGACGCTCTGGTGCTCGGCGGCGGTCGGCGTCCTGAGCGGCGCGGGACACTATGGACCCGCGCTCGCGGGCACGGCGATCGTGCTATTGACCAATACGGTGCTGCGCGAAGTGAGTCGCATGATCAATGCGACGCCGGTCTCCAATGCCGATCTCGTGCGCGAGTACATGCTGACGATCGTCTGCCGCGAAGCCGACGAGATCCACATTCGCACGGCGATCTCGAACTCGATGTACTCGGTACCGCTGTCGTTTCAGAGTCTGACGAGCGAGGACGTCGAAAACGAACCCGGACGTATGCGCGTCACCGCGACGCTGAAACTGCATCCGAAGGATCAATCGAAGCTCGAACAGATGGCGAGCCGCCTCAGCATGGAGAAAAGCGTGTCCAGCGTCAGCTGGAGCGCGCGGGAAGCGGAGCCGACGCCCGAGTGAAGCAGGAGGCACCAATCGACTTTATTCGTGTGCATCGTCTACACTTAGCTTGCAGCAAATTTAGACAATGTTAATTCCGCGTCCTGAAAATGGACTGTCCCATGACCTTCGACTAAGCTCTATCACCGTGATTTTTTTAAACTCAACCATGGAGTCTCGAATATGGAACACGGCATCATTGCATGGCTTATCATCGGCGCGGTTGCGGGCTGGCTCGCGGGTGTGCTGGTCAAAGGCGGCGGCTTCGGCCTGATCGTCGACATCATCGTCGGTATTGTCGGCGCGTTTATCGGCGGCTGGCTGTCCGGCGTGCTGCACATTTCGCTCGGCGGCGGCTGGATCGGCTCGATCATCACCGCATTGATCGGCGCGGTCATTCTGCTGTTTATCATCCGGCTCGTGCGACGAGGTTCCTAAGCACGCATCCGATGTACTGATGTTCTGAAGCGCCAGCCGGCTGCATGCCGCTGGCGCTTTTTTCTTTTGGTGGGCGCGCTTTGGTGGGCGCGCCGTAGTGGGCACCTGGTGGGCGCGCTCGCCCACCAGGCAGTACTGCCGAATCAGGCCGGCAGCATCGAACCGGTCTCGCGCAACCGGCTATGCCACGCGAACGCCTGTTCGAGACAATGCGGCGTCTGGCCGCCTCTGCGCAACGCATCGTGATAGTAATCGCGCAGCAGATCGCGATACAGCGGATGCACGCAGTGATCGATAATCAGTTGAGCGCGTTCGCGCGGTGCGAGGCCGCGCAGATCGGCGAGGCCCTGCTCGGTGACCACCACGTCGACATCGTGTTCGTTGTGGTCGCAATGCGGGACCATCGGCACGATACTCGAAATGCGGCCGTCCTTCGCAATCGACTTGGTCGCGAAGATCGCGCACGACGCGTTGCGCGCGAAGTCGCCCGAACCGCCGATGCCGTTCATCATGTGCGTGCCGCCCACGTGCGTCGAATTCACGTTGCCATAGATGTCGAATTCGAGCGCGGTGTTCAGCGCAATCAGACCGAGGCGACGAATCACTTCCGGATGATTGCTGACTTCCTGCGGCCGCAGCACGAGGCGGTCGCGATACCGTTCGAGTTCGCCGAATACCTGCGCCTGCCGCGTGGCCGACAGCGTGATCGATGCGCCGGAAGCGAACGTGACCTTGCCGGCATCCATCAGATCGAAGGTCGAATCCTGCAGCACTTCCGAATAGATTTCGAACACGTCGAACGGTGAATCGACGAAGCCTGCCAGCACCGCGTTGGCGATCGTGCCGATGCCTGCCTGCAGCGGCGGCAACTGCTTCGGCATGCGGCCGTGCGCGACTTCGTGCTGGAAGAATTCGATCAGATGACCGGCGATCGCCGCGGTTTCCTGATCCGCCGGCAACACGGTGGACGAGCTGTCGGCCATGTTGGTAATGACGATCGCCGCGATTTTTTCAGGCGGAATCTCGATCGTCGGCGTGCCGACACGGTCTCGCGGACGCACGATCGGCAGCGGCTCGCGATGCGGCCGGCGACCGGGAATCCAGATGTCGTGCAGACCTTCGAGCTCAAGCGGCTGCGCAAGATTGATCTCGACGATGACCTTCTCCGCGAGAATCGCGAAGCTCGCCGAATTGCCGACCGACGTGGTCGGCACAATGCCGCCGCTCTCCGTGATCGCAGCGGCCTCGATGATCGCGACGTCGAGCTTGCCGAGCTGGTTCGCGCGCAGCATTTCGACGGTCTCGGACAGATGCTGGTCGACAAACATCACCTCGCCGCGATTGATCGCGTCGCGCAGCGTCTTGTCCACCTGAAACGGCAGACGGCGAGCGAGCACATGCGCTTCGGTCAGCATACGGTCGACATCGTGACCGAGCGACGCGCCGGTCATCAGCGTGATGCGCAGCGGCTCGCCCTGCTGGCGCGCGCGCTCGGCGAGCGCGACCGGCACGGCCTTCGCGTCGCCCGCGCGCGTAAAGCCGCTGGCGCCGACACACATGCCGTCCTGAATCAGAAGCGCGGCCTCAGCGGCCGTGGTGATTTTTTCGCGCAGCGCGGCGCAACGAATCCGGTCTTCGTACATGAAACTCAGTCTCTCCATGGTCACCAACTCCGTCTACGAGTGCGCACGTCTGCGGTGTGCCTGGCTCGAAAGACGGATGCCGCACCCGCTGCGGCGTCTCGATCGGACGGCGTCGCAAGCAGGTGTTTCGTCGCGTAACAAGGTTCGCGACAGGTGTTGCACATCAGTTGCACAGCAGGCAGGCAAGCGGGCATGACGCACGATGCAGCCTCGCCGGCGATTTAGCTACCGAAGTAGATGTTGCAGTAGCTCATCGGACCGACGCACTCGTCGGCTTTTGCCTTCGGCGCCCATACGTGGCGTTGCTTCGTGACGTTATTCGCGCGCGGGCTGGCGGCCTGTGCAATCTGTTGTTCCGGTGCGGCCGGTGCCGTTTGCGCATAGGCAGCGGCGGTAGCGGACAAGGAACAGGCAATCAAAACCATCTTCAACACTTTCATCTCGTTCTCCAGACTTACGATGACTGCGACGATCACTACGAGGCAGTGATGAAACTATATGACCGCCATCTACATGGATAAACGGGGCCGTCCGGAAGGGATCTTTCCATCTGGAGGAAAGATCGCGGCGGATCGCTAGCGCGGCCTGAACGGCGCGTCCTTGTCGAGCAACGCGGTACGGATGAAGTGCAGACAGCTCAGAATACGTTGCAGATCGTGACGTTTATCGCGATCCGCATGCACCGTTTGCAGGATGTCCTGCGCGAGCCACGTGGCCGAGCGTACCGAGCTCTGCGCGCGTTCGAGCGAGCGTGGCTCGGGGCGTTCGAAGAGTCGGGCGAGATCGTCGCAGGTATGGTCGATCACGCCGCGCCAGCGCGGCTGAAGCGTGTCGACGTATTGCGCGCGCGCCGCTTCGTTGCGCAGATCGATGACTGCGTGACCGACCTCGATCGTCGCGAGCATCCAGCGTAATGCGTCGCGCCGGCGTCGCGAGCGGTGCGTCAACAGCATGCGCAACTGGGAAATCAGGTCGTGCGTGTTCGACTGGAAACGCTGGTTGAGACCCGGCAACGCGTCCTTGCATGCGGCGACCGCCTGGGCGCGCATATCGCCCATGATGCGGCCGGTGAGCCAGGGCATATCGACCGGAAAAACCACCGAAAAAACAACGGCTGCGAGCAGCATCGCGACGGTCAGCGCGATGCCGTTATTGATCAGCAGATCGGGAGCGTAGTTGACGACGTTGTCCGGTGCGGCCAGCAGGCAGAAGAACACCGAAAAGCCGATGCCATAGCCCGCCGCGCCCCGGCGGGTCGCGATGAACGCACCGAGCGCGAGCACCGGCGCGAGTACCGCGCAAAGCAGCGGAAAGCCGTCGATGTTCGGATACACGTAGCACATGAACAGATAGCCGGTCAGCGTCGCCGCGACCGCGCCGAGGCCCATCTGCGTGGCCATCTTCGTCGGATTGGGCGAGGTCGACGTCAGTGCGCAGACCAGCGTGGCGCCGATCACCGCGAGGCCGCCGCTCGGCCAGTTGGTCGCGATCCAGAACGAACCGGCAATCCCGATGACGATCGCCGAACGCACGAACGCGAACAGCACGAAGAAGTTGTTGGTTGGGCTCTGGTGACGGCTTTTAGACGGGACGCGTCGGCCGTCATGCGGCCAGCTTTCCGACTTGCGCCACGATAAGGAGACGTAGGTGTCGGAATAGTTGATCCACTCGGCGACGAAGCGGTACAGCAACTCCGCGGCCGTATCGAAGTCCGCGAGCGAGTCGGCGGAGGTGGTCTCCAGTGGCCGTTTCGTCTCGCGGATGCGGCGCGGCAGATTGGCCTGAAAGAGGCGCAGGTCCGCGGCTATGCGGGAGGCATCAAGCCGTTCCGGCGCTTGCGCGGTCAACAGCGTGGCCAGTTCGTCGAAGTACGGCCCCACTGCTGCGAGTATCGATGCGGAACCGCTCGACCGCAGACGCTTGAGCAGCTGATGCAGCGCGTGCAGGCGCGCGCATGCATCCATGAAGCCGCTGTTCAGGCGGGCAAGGTGCTGGGCGCGCGAACGCAAGGTCGGATCTTCGAACGCGACGAAGGTACGTGTCGCCTCGAAGCCGGAGATTTCATCGATGAGGCTGGCGAAACGTCGCTCGAACTGGTTACGTTCGAGCCCGCGTGCGAGCACATCGGCAGCGAACGCATTAAAATTCGCGTACCGACTCCGCAGGGTACGTCGCAGTACGAGGCTCGAGCGCTGTGGCAGGATCAATGCGCTGACCGCGCTCGAACACACGATACCGACCGCGACCTCCGCCGCGCGCGTCAGCGCCGCGAGAAACAGCCCCTGCGGCGCCATTACGTTTGGAATGCCGATCAACGCAGCGGTATAACCCGCGAGCACGAAGCCATACCACCTGAAATGCCGATACCGGACCGCAGCAGCGATACAGGCGCTCACCCACAGGATCATGCCGAGCATGTACAGTTCGGACTGCTGCACGAACAGCCCGCCGAGCAGGAGGGCTGCCACGGTACCCACCGCCGTGCCGAGAATCCGGTAGAAGCTCTTCGCGAGAACCATCCCGCTGAACGGCTGCATCAGGACGAAGACGGTGGTCATGGCAATGCGCGGCTGCGGCAGATCGAGCAGCATCGCAACGCCGAGCGTCAGCAGGCCGGCGGTCACCGTTTTCAGCAGATGCAGCCAGATCAGGCCGTCGCTATTTGCCCAATCGCGCATGGCCTGATGGAACACAGGCCGGTTGAATCGTTGCCGCATAAGGCCGCGCGGGCGGAAGAATCCCGTCGACGGCTTGATCGCATGATCGCGTTTCATCTGAAAACAATGCGCCCCGCTTGGTCGCTGAAAGAGCCACCGGCTGAAACCGCTGATACCGATAGGCGAGGCGCCGATTGTAGGAGTCCGCGATACGCGCATTAAGATGATGCGTGCAGAACATCTGTTCCAGAAAGGACAACAATGTGTTTATGGGACAGGCGGAGAATATGACCTGGGTCATGAAATAGAAGGTTTGATGGACACGCTACAAAATATGCGAGTGTTCGTGCGGGTGGTCGAAGCGGGAAGCTTTACCGCCGCCGCGCAGTCGCTCAATTCAACGACCGGCGCGATGTCGCGCGCGGTCTCGGAACTTGAGGCGCATCTGCGCACTCGCCTGCTCAATCGCTCGACACGACGGCTTGCGCTCACCACGGCGGGCGAACGTTATCTGAAGCGATCGCAGCAGATACTCGCGGATGTCGATATCGCCGAAGAAGAAGCCAGTTGCGCGCACGAGCGACCGACCGGCGCTTTGCGCATGCATAGCTTTGCGAGTATCGGCCAGCACTACATCCTGCCGGCTATTTCGCGTTATCGAACGCTTTATCCCGAAGTCACCGTCGAGCTGACGTTGTCGCAACGCATACCGGATCTGTTCGAAGGGAGTGCCGACGTCGCGGTGATCGGCGCGTCAACGTTGCCGAACTCCGACCTCGTGTCGTTTCCGCTGGGAGCGACATTTAGCATCCTGTGCGCATCGCCGGCTTATATCCGCGCGCATGGTGCACCGCAAAAGCCGGACGAGCTCGCTCATCACGAATGTCTGATCCTGCACACGCCGGCATTTCCGCCGCACGAATGGACGCTCGACGGCCCGAACGGCAGCGAGATCATGGAAGTGGATGGTCCCGTGCACGTGAACATCGCGGAGTCGTTAATCGTCGCGATTCGGGAAGGCATGGGAATCGGCATGGTGCCGCTTTATTCAGCTATTTCCGGATTACGCGATGGCACGCTGGTGCGCGTGCTGCCGGAATATACAGCGCAGAAAATGAACGTTTATGCGCTGTATCCGTCGCGTAAGTTCATCGATGCGAAGACACGGACATGGGTCGAATTCCTGCGCGCGCATCTGCCAAAAGTCATTGCTCGCGATGAAGCATTGCTGGCGGAAGTTGGGCAGACGAACTCTGTAGGACCGATGTCGGCTGATACCGGTGACGGCGGAAATACTGCCGCGTAGTAGTCGTTGATGATGTTGGATGTTCTGCCTCGGCCTGTTTGCTTGTGCATATAGCACAGTGTGCAAGCAGGCGATTCCCGAAATGGCCGGCCACATGCCGGCCACTCTTTTTGAGCTGTGGCACAACGGTGTCGGGTTGTCGTTGCCAGCTCAGCGTCCGCTTTATGGCGGCCGTAAACGCAAAAACCCCACCTTTTCGGGGTGGGGTTTCTGACTGAGGAGAAGCCTGACGATTACCTACTTTCACACGGGCAATCCGCACTATCATCGGCGTAGAGTCGTTTCACGGTCCTGTTC
>NZ_JABBFZ010000017.1 GCF_012927125.1 Paraburkholderia antibiotica | reverse complement strand
GGGACATCAGCTATTTCCTGATGCAGCGATACAACTGGACTCGACCGCATCAATTCAATGACGGTCTAGCGCCGGCAGTCGCAGAAGAAAAACTTAACTCGGTGTCCGGCGTGAGTTGACCACTACATCAAGCCTTCACGGCCCACGTGTGGAATCCGTACATCGCGCACGGTAACCACGCGAGCATGGCGCGCTCGCTGATGAACCGCGCGATTGAAATGGGCGGCGATGCCCTCCTCAGCGAAGCGCTCGCCGTCACCTTCGCCTAACCGACCGCTGCCCGCTTCGGCGACCGTCACCCACACCCGAGGCACGTCAACGCGGTCTTCTTCGTAATGTGGGGCGCGGTTTCTTTTGCGCTCGTTGCAGATCTGATGCGCACCTTCTGCAACTGATGACTATTCGATCCACCGAAGACCGCAACGAGAAGCCCATACCAGCCATGCACGCATCCCAATCGATCAGTAAAGATTCAATCGTCACCGGCATCCTGCTCGGGAGCGACAGCTCACTTCAGACTTCAATGGTCGCGACCGACCTGCTATCGATTCAATTCTCTCGAATCGAGACTATCGTCGGAGCGGCCGGCGACGTAGCGAGCCTCGCGCGTATGGGGCACAAAATCCTCTGTGACGCGCTTGTCGATTGCCGCGACCATGCACGTGATGAAGACGTTGTAGGCGCCGTTGATTGTCTCTCGCGTGCGGTTTCGGCACACCGCATCGCAAAGAATCTGCTCTCGATCATCGTTGAAATTGGCGACGCCGACGTTGCCGAACTGGCTCAAGCTCGGAGTCGATCTCGCGTCGTCTGTCCTCGACGACCTGGGCGCGTAAAGGCCGCTCTCCGGCAACTATGGACGACCGGCACCCGCGACAGAATTTATTTCCTACACAACCACATGAACCGACAATGAGCTACTTTTTCAACGTTGACGAAATCCTCGGGCGCGGGACGGCCCGCCAACGCGAGCGCGCATCGCATACCATCCTGCGCGCGCTCGACGCCCGCAACGAGGCACATATGCTGCCTGCGGGCGCTGGATCGCCCGCACCTGCTCCGGTACGCGCGCCGCGCACGCAACGCCGCACTTCGGCGCGCAAACCGGCGAGCGGGGATGGCGACTCAGACTGCGAAGGCGAGCCTGCGCGGGCGTACGCGATCAGCGCCACTAGTCACCAAGGTTTGATTGTCGAGACGGCCACCGGCCAGCGTGCGCGGCTCTGTGTTGTCAGCGACGATGGCGAAATCATTTCGGGGGACGTTGCAGCAGATGCTTGGCGTGTCGCCGTCGGCGCTTATCGTGAATTCTTAGTGGGGAGCGGCCATCTGGAGGTCCATGCGAGACCACCCGGCCAAGTTGATAAAACGTAAGTTGCAGCGTCACACCCGCAAGGGAAAACCAACACGCCTCGCTGTTGTCGACTCGAATGGAAACGTCATCGACGCAAGCGCCGATGTCGCGAAGGCCGCGTGGGATGCGGCTGTTCGGTCTTACCGGAATTTCCTGATGGGGACCGGGCACCTCCGCGTGCTATCGAAGCCCCCCAACCAGACCAAGCAATGAACGACAACGGCGCCTCACGGCGCCGCTTTCTTAGTGCCGCGATCTCATCGCATTTGCATCTTCCAACTGCTCGATCCGATCGTTGAGCACAAAGCCAATGATAGCCTTCAGATCGTCCGAACAGCCCTTGAAGACCAAGCGACGCACCGTTTCAGCGCCTCGATGCACGATCAATACGCCTAGCAACTCATCTATGAATGATTGCGTCGCCGAAACGCCATCGAACTCAATGATAATTCTCTGCGCCTCGCTATCTAACAAATGCTCAATTTGATCGCGGAATTCGAAGGCGCGCGATCGCGTACCGTAGAACCCCTTTGGAGGGGTGACCGCATGGGCAGTATCATCCCGAACCATTTCAACCTCACTCAAAATTAAAGCTTCGGCGCTCACGAAGGGGCGCTATGTTGCTGATAATACTCGCAATCTCAATCTCTTGGAGCAAAGCGCGTTCCATTGTCAACGCGACTCCCACTCCTTGCCATCCAAACCGCATTGGACGAAAAGTCTTGGCCTGCGGTGTTTCTCGGTACCAAGCGCCCCCACTGAAGATATCTACCGTTCCTTTAGCAGCAAGGGTCAGTTCCTTGGATGCAGTCAACCCGATTCCTTGGTTTGCCGAATCGAGCCCCCTGGCCAAATCACGATTACAGCTGACACGCGGGCGTAGGGCTGCCTCGATCGCTGCAGCGTCAGTTTCCTCTTCAAGTGCAGAATGACCACGCAAACTGTCAAGAAAGCCGCAACCATCGTCAAGGATGGCCAATCGCACATTGCCGGTATCGTTGTAATATTGCGCCGCGACCCAGATCTCCGACCGTGCGCGGCCCCGCGCACGGCCATGGAAAGCGGCATTGTTTATCAATTCCGAAAACACATATTGCAATACCGTATGTAAGCGATCCGCCGGACTAGGCCGCATGCCCTCTGGGTCGGGCGCAGAAGACGCTGCGGACGCTCCCACCATTGCCTTGGCCAATCGTCCGGCCGCCGAGTCAATCTCAAGCTCGCTCCCGATTTTGGTCATTTCGACTCGCAGATGGTCGAGATTTGCGCGGGACTGCTGCTTGGGTCTATTGGAACAGTACACACCATCAGCGAGGTCGGAAAAAAAATTCATCCGCTCCAGATATGCGGCGGCAACATCCGACAGCCCGTCTAGGTGAACGGTGCAGTCGAGGTAAGTCACCAGATCGAGGTGATAACGAAGAAAGCACAGCCCCATGGGATCCGTGAAAACAAACTCACTGCAATCGATATGGATTTCTTCTCCGCGCTCGTGGAACAGAGAAGCAAAAAAGGCCAAGGTGGACGGTAGAGTCCGGATTGAAATTTTTTTAGGGAGGACGAGATTCATTTTCGTTTTTATTGAAACCCCGCGCAGCGGCGACTCACTTATCTTAACGCGAACTGGCCGAACTCACCTAACCTCAGTTTATATATACTAGCCTACGGGCAGCCAAGCGAAACGAAGCCGACTTTCGGCGTGGCGCCCGGTGCGACCGGGGCGTTCGAGGGGGTGGAAGACATGGGGAACCGCTTGAAGACGTTAAACCCCGAATTGTAGCGGTTCGCCACCGCTACCGCTCGTAAGTCTTTGAATTCTAGTCTTCAAACGGCGATCGCTTCGGCCAGATCGGCTTGATTCGGCTGGTTATTTTCGTCGTCGGAAAGCGCCGCCGATCCACCTTCGGCCGCCAGCGCCTCGCCGATCACCGCGAGAATCTGATCAGAATCCTGTACCCGCCGGATGGCCTCGTGCAGCGCCGTGGCTTGCGGCCAGGTCCGCTGCAGATAGCTGAGCCACTGCTTCACGCGGCCATGCTCGTGGCTCAACCTGCCATGCGCGCGCAGTTTGCGCAGATAGCCGGCGATCTCGTGCAGTACCTCCCGCCATTCGTCGGCGCACGGCTGCGGCTCGACGAGACCGCAGATGCGCTGCGCGAGAAACGGATCCGACACCGCGCCGCGCCCGATCATCACGTCAGCGCAGCCGCTAACTGCCCGGCAGCGCTGCCAGTCCGCCACGCTCCAGACTTCGCCGTTTGCGATCACGGGTACGTCGACGGCGTCGTCGATACGCGCGATCCACTCCCAGTGCGCGGGTGGCTTGTAGCGATCGTCGCGGGTGCGCGCATGCACGACCAGCGACGCCGCCCCGCCGTCCACGAGCGCCTGTGCGCACTCGATCGCCCGCGACGTATCGGACACGCCGAGGCGCATTTTGGCCGTCACCGCGATGCCGGCGGGCACCGCGCCGCGCACCGCCGCGACGATCCGGTTCAGTAGCTTCGGATCGGCGAGCAGCATCGCGCCGCCGCCATGCTGATTGACGACCTTGGCGGGACAGCCGAAGTTCAGGTCGATCCCATACGGCGACAGCGTGGCCGCATGCGCGGCATTGCGCGCCATCGATTCGGGATCGCTGCCGAGCAACTGGATCACCATCGGCGTGCCGCTGGCGGTCACGCTCGCGTGCAGAATCTCGGGCGCCTCGCGCTCGTAGACGCGCGTCGGCAACATCGAACCCGTGATGCGGATAAATTCGGAGACGCAGCCATCGAAGCCGCCCGCGCTTGTCAGCACGTCGCGCAGCACGTAGTCCGCGAGCCCCTCCATCGGGGCGAGAAACAACCGGCTCATGAGGAAATCCTGGCGAGCCGCGGGTCAGGCGACGCCGAGCCGTGCAGCCTTCGGAGTCGAAGGCGCTGACGCGCTCGGGGAAACAGTCGGAAACATAAGGCGGGTCCGGCGGAAGAAAGACGATAACAATGAAACTGCGCGATAGGGACTGCGGTGCGGACCGTTGACGCTCGATCAAGACCGCGTGGTCGAAGCGACAAGGGTGAAGCCACCAAGTCGAGGCCACCCGCTTGAGGTCGGCTTAAGGTCGGCTTGAAGCCGCACAGGCAATCCGCAATTGTATCGCGCCGGCGCTTGCCCACTTCCGGCCTTCCGGCCGCGAACCGCCCACGGCGCGCGCGAACGATACCGGCGAGCGCACTTCAGTCGCATCCGTCCGCGTAGCAACGACGGCGGGTTTCGTCCCCTTCGACTGTCGCCAGGCCCTTGCCGACCCGGCCGCGCTCCCCCGCTCCGCCCGTTACTTCTTCTCCGCCTCGGGGTTCCCCTGCGGCGTGCCCGGCGCATTGTTCGCGTTGCCCGCATTGACTGCGCCGCTGCCCGGCGTGAACGGGAACGTGGCGAACATCGTCTTCGCCTGGTTCTGCATCTGCTCCTGCATCTGCACGAACATGTTCTTCGATTGCTCGATGTAGCTGGTCATCATGCCCTGCATCATCGGGGCCTGCATGTTCATGAACTGCGACCAGACTTCCGGATTCATCGCCTTGCCTTCATAGAGATTCTTCGACTGGTCGGCCAGTTTCGCCTGAATGTCGATGAAGGCCTGGATGTTCTTTTCCAGGTACGTGCCCATCATGCCCTGCATCGCATGACCGTAGAAGCGGATGATCTGCGACAGCATCGACGACGAGAACATCGGCAGGCCGCCGCTCTCCTCTTCGAGAATGATCTGCAGCAGGATCGAGCGTGTCAGGTCCTCGTTGCTTTTGGCATCGATGACCTTGAAATCCTCCTGATCGAGCACGAGCTGCTTCACATCAGTCAGCGTGATGTAGGTACTCGTCTCCGTGTCATACAACCGACGATTCGGATATTTCTTTATCAGTCGTTCGGCCGTTTTCTTTGTAGTAGTAGTCATGTAACGCCTTTAGGCTCGGTTAAAGCAACGCGGAAACGGCGTCCGGGCTGTGCAATCGGATCCATTGCGCAGCCGGGACGCCGGCGGAAAACCTGTGAGCCGACACGCGCCGCCTTGTGAGCGGCGCGGCGGGGGCTCAACCCATATGCAAACCACCGTTCAGCGAAAAATCGGCGCCGGTCGAGAAACCCGACTCTTCCGACGCGAGCCACGCGACGATCGAGCCGATTTCGTCCGGCTGACCGAGGCGGCGCACCGGAATCGTCGCGACGATTTTTTCCAGCACGTCCGGTCGGATCGACTTGACCATGTCGGTGCCGATGTAACCCGGCGACACGGTGTTGACCGTCACGCCCTTGGTCGCGACTTCCTGCGCGAGCGACATCGTGAAGCCGTGGATGCCGGCCTTCGCGGTCGAATAGTTGGTCTGGCCGAACTGGCCCTTCTGGCCGTTCACCGACGAGATGTTGATCACGCGCCCGAAGCCGCGCTCGACCATGCCGTCGATCACCTGCTTCGTGACGTTGAACAGGCTCGTCAGGTTCGTGTCGATCACCGCCGTCCAGTCTTCATGCGTCATCTTGCGGAACACGACGTCGCGCGTGATACCGGCGTTGTTGACCAGAATGTCGATCTCGCCGACTTCAGCCTTGACCTTGTCGAACGCGGCCTTGGTCGACTCCCAGTCGCCGACGTTGCCTTCGGAAGCGACGAAATCGTAGCCGAGCGCCTTCTGCTCGTCGAGCCACTTCACACGACGCGGCGAATTCGGGCCGCAGCCCGCGATCACCCGGTAGCCTTCCTTGTGCAGACGCTGGCAGATACTGGTGCCGATCCCGCCCATGCCGCCCGTTACGTACGCAATTCGCTGTGTCATAAACTACACTCCGTTATCGTTGTCGAGGCGCCGGCCGGCAGCCTCGTCCCTCACCTGATGCTGGTTCCCGCTGCCGCCGGACAGCCGGATGGCCGGCCAGCAACACGCACTAACAGCGCGACTTGCCAGTAGCGACGCGCCGCTACGCCAATCGGCGTGCGGCGCGGCCTGATACCCAGTCCCGCTGCCGGCGCAAGACCGCGCGATCGACGCGAAAGCGTGAATCCGCGCGGCGTACCCAGCGTACTTTAAACGCGCTCGAGCGCGAGCGCGACACCCATACCGCCGCCGATACACAGCGATGCCAGCCCCTTCTTCGCATCGCGCTTCTGCATTTCGTGCAGCAGCGTGACGAGGATCCGGCAACCGGACGCGCCGATCGGGTGGCCGATCGCGATCGCGCCGCCGTTCACGTTGATCTTCGACGTGTCCCAGCCCATCTGCTGGTGCACGGCCAACGCCTGCGCGGCAAACGCTTCGTTGATTTCCATCAGATCGAGGTCGGCCGGCGTCCAGCCCGCGCGCTCCAGACAGCGGCGCGAAGCCGGTACCGGGCCCATACCCATCACCTTCGGATCGATACCGGCGTTCGCGTAGGCCTTGATGCGTGCGAGCGGCGTGAGGCCGAGCGCTTCCGCCTTCTTCAGCGACATCACCAGCACCGCGGCCGCGCCGTCGTTCAGACCCGACGCGTTCGCCGCCGTGACCGAACCTTCCTTCGAGAACGCCGGCTTCAGGCTCGCGAGCGACTCGGCGGTCACGCCATGACGCACGAATTCGTCGGTGGCGAAACGCAGCGGCTCGCCCTTGCGTTGCGGAATCTCGACCGGCACGATTTCGTCGTTGAAGCGGCCGGCCTTCTGCGCGGCTTCCGCCTTGTTCTGCGACAGCGCCGCGAACGCGTCCTGCGCCTCGCGCGTGATGCCGTACTCCTTCGCGACGTTTTCAGCCGTCACGCCCATGTGGTACTGGTTGTACACGTCCCACAGACCGTCGACGATCATCGTGTCGACCAGCTTCGCGTCGCCCATGCGGAAACCGTCGCGCGAACCCGGCAGCACGTGCGGCGACGCGCTCATGTTTTCCTGACCGCCGGCAACCACGATGTCAGCGTCGCCCGCGATGATCGCGTTAGCCGCGAGCATCACGGCCTTCAGACCGGAGCCGCACACCTTGTTGATCGTCATGCCGGGCACCGACGACGGCAAACCGGCCTTGATCAGCGTCTGGCGCGCGGGGTTCTGACCGGAACCCGCGGTCAGCACCTGACCCATGATCACTTCGCTCACCTGTTCAGGCTTCAGACCAGCCCGTTCGAGGACGGCGCGCACTGCCACGGCGCCGAGATCAGGAGCGGCAACCTTGGCGAGCGAACCACCAAACTTGCCCACTGCAGTACGAGCGGCCGATACGATCACAACATCAGTCATTTCCATATCCTCCGGGCACCTCGGCTAACCGCGCCGCAGCCCGCTACGTTAAAAATGCGTTGCAAATTACTTTGCTCTCACGCCTTCATCAACCAGACGCCCATTTACCTGCTTTACATCGACAGCCCACGTTGGCGCATGTCAAAAACTACTCCCGCTGCCGCACGTAGCGGCCGGGTGCCGGTTCGATCACCGGGAATTCGTCGGAGCCCGCGTTCGCGCGCGGCTTCACCTTCTTGCCGCCGTACTGGTCGAGCCACTCCGTCCATTCGGGCCACCAGCTGCCGGGCACTTCGGTCGCCGCGCCGAACCATTCGTCCGCGCTTTCCGGCAACGTCTTCGCGTCGGCTTCGAGCTTCCAGAAGTTGCGCTTTTTCTTCGCGGGCGGATTGATCACGCCGGCGATATGCCCCGATGCTCCAAGCACGAACTTCAGCGGCCCGGACAGCAGCGGCACCGACGCGTACGCGGTTTGCCACGGCACGATATGGTCTTCGCGTGAACCGTAGATGAAGGTCGGCACATCGATCTTCGACAGATCGACCGGCTCGCCGCAGGTGGTCAGCGCACCCGGCACGCGCAGCTTGTTCTCGAGGTACGTGTTGCGCAGATACCAGACGTACATCGGCCCCGGCACGCTGGTCGAGTCGCTGTTCCAGTACAACAGATCGAACGGCACCGGTGTGCGGCCTTTCAGATAGTTGTCGACCACGTAGTTCCACACGAGGTCGTTCGGGCGCAGGAACGAGAACGTGTTGGCGAACTCGAGGCCGCGCATCAGTCCGGGCCGCCCACCGTTCTTGCCGCCGATGGTCTGTTCGCGCATCTGCACGTGCGCCTCGTCGACGAAGACGTCGAGCACGCCGGTATCGGAGAAGTCGAGCATCGCGGTGAGCAGCGTCATCGACGCGGCCGGATGTTCGCCGCGCGCCGCGGCGACCGCCAGCGCGGTGGCAAGCAAGGTGCCGCCGATACAGAAGCCGAGCGTGTTGATCTGCTCGCGGCCGCTGATCTTGCGCACGGTGTCGATCGCGGTCAGCACGCCTTCGCCGATGTAGTCGTCCCACGTCTTGTGCGCGACCGACTGATCCGCATTGCGCCACGAGATCAGGAACACCTGGTGGCCCGAGTCGAGCCCGTGCGCGACCAGCGAATTCTCCGGCTGCAGATCGAGGATGTAGTACTTGTTGATACACGGCGGCACGATCAGGAGCGGCCGCTCACGCACGGTCGGCGTGCGCGGTTTGTACTGGATCAGTTGCAGCAGCTCGTTTTCGAACACCACCGAGCCTTCGGTGGTCGCGAGATTTTCGCCGACCGCGAAACGCGATTCGTCGGTTTGCGAAATCTTGCCGCGCTGCATGTCACCGAGCAGGTTCATCACACCCTGCCGCAGGCTCTCGCCCTTGCTCTCAAGCAGGGTTTTCTGCGCTTCGGGATTCAGCGCGAAGAAGTTGCTCGGCGAAGCGGCCGCGGTCCACTGCTGGATCGCGAAGCGGATGCGCTCGCGCGTCTTCGGTTCGGTGTCGAGCGCGTCGACCATCTCCTGCAGATAGCGCGCGTTCAGCAGATACCACGCGGCGGTAAATGCATAGGCCGGTGTCGCGCTCCATGCGTCGGCGCTAAAGCGCCGGTCCTTGAGTTCGGGGGCCTTGTTCGCCGAGGTGCCGGCCTGCTGGATCAGCTCCATCGCCTCGCGCGAATAGTCGCTTTGCATTTTCTGCAAACGCTCCGGCGCAATCGCGGCGGTGGGAATGTTCAGCCCCGGGAACGACGGCAGCGACGGCAATGCGCCGGCGGCCAGCTTGCTGAAGTCCGGCATGCCGGGGAACGTCGGCATTTGCGGAAAGGCCGCGGCCATCTGCGCGATGTCGGGCATCTGCGGCATTGAAGGCACCTGGAACGGTGTGCCGTTGGACGGCACGCCCAACGAACGCCATGCGTTCGCCCAGGCGTCGAAAAACTGCTGCATGCCTGCGGCCGCCGATGCGCCGCTCGTACCGGCCTGCTGCGTTTGCTCCTTCGAGGAGTCCGTGCTGGGGGAAGCTGAGGAATGAGATGCCATACCTGCTTTTGACCGGTAAGTCCTTACGGACGGGTTGAGAGGCAGGTCGTGCACACGTGGCGATTGCTCGCGACTTCGTCCACGCCCTGTCCCATATACGACGAGGAGCTTGGGAGGAACATTCTTGCTCCCCATCACAAGGCATGTCAATGCTTGTTCCCGATTTTGCCGCAGTGCGATAGTTTTTTAATTATCGTTTTCCCTGTATGGCAAATCGCTCTTTTAGAAGTCGAACGCGCGCAATTCTGAACTGATGAAAAAAGCCTGCTTTCCGCCGTTTTTAAGATATTTATACATTCGCACGGCCGCCTTGACCGTGGCCGATCTGCGCTAGCCGAAGGCGTTCCGGCAGCGCAGCAAAAATGTGCGTTTGCAGGCGCGATATTGCATATTCGCGCATCCGTTAGCGAGATGAAAAATCACGAACGTGCGTATTTATCCAGAATAAATACGCGCGTTCGATTTCAAATCGTCAAAGGTATGAAGAGAGCTCAATGAGGAGCGCGATGAGGAAGGCGACGGGCGTCGCCCGCATCGGTTAATCGGCGAGCGTCTGCGCCTGTTCGTCCAGCCAGATCAGTGCGGCCATGCGGCCGGTTTCGCGATCGCGTCGATACGAATAGAAGCGCTCGCGCAGCGTGACCGTGCAGAGGTCGCCGCCGCTGATGTGCGACACACCGAGCCGTTGCAGCCGCAGTCGCGCGAGCGCCGGCAGATCGGCGAGATATTTGCCCGCATTGACGGGATGGGCGACGAATGCCTGCGCGGTCGCCTCGCGCTGCTCGCCATCGACGCCATTCAGGAACGCATCGCGCACATCCGGGCCGACCTCGAACGCGTCGGGTCCGATCGACGGTCCGAGATACGCGTGCAACGCGCCCGCCTCCACCCCGGCCAGTTGCGCGACCCGCTGCGCGGTCTGCTCGACGATGCCCGCCGCGAGTCCGCGCCAGCCGGCATGCGCGGCGCCGACCGCGCGACCTGCTTCGTCGCACAACAGCACCGGCATGCAATCGGCGACCATCACGACGCACGCGATGCCCGCGCGATCGGTAACGCTCGCGTCGGCGCGCAGCGGCGTGCCGTGTTCGCGCGCATACGCGAGCGCGTCTTCGGCACGCACGATGCCCGCGCCGTGAATCTGCTCGAGCCATGCGCTCTCGCGAACGCCGGCGAGCGCGACGAGCCGCGCGCGATTAGTCGCGACCGCGGCCGGATCGTCGCCGGTTTTCATGCCCAGATTAAGGCCGCCGGGCTGATCGGCGCCGTCACGCCAGCGGCCGAACGGCGCGGCGCTCACGCCGCCGTCGCGCGTCGTCACGAGCGCACGCACGCGCGGCGACACGTTCCATGCGGGTTGCACCACGTCGGCAAAGCCCAGCTCCGGCATCTCGATGCTCATGCGTGATCGTCCTCTTCGCGGTCGTCGTCCTGGTCGTCATTCTGGTCGTGATCCTGGCCGGCGTGATCGGTGTCGTCCTCGTCGCTGTCGGCGTAGTCTGCGTCGGCGTCGTCGAGCGAGGCGTCGTAGTCCTCGTCCTCATAGTACGTGTCGTCGAATTCGCCCGACTCGTCGCGGCCGAGTCCGAGCGCCGCCGACAACGCCTCGATATCGGCCGGCGCATCGGCGCGCCACTGCATCGAGCGGCCCGTCTTCGGATGGATCAACCCGAGCCGCCACGCATGCAGCGCCTGACGCGCGAAGCCGTCCGGCAGCGGCGTGACCGAGCGCTTGCCACGGGCGCGCCCATACACCGGATCGCCCAGCAGCGGATGACCGATGTGCGCGCAATGCACGCGAATCTGATGCGTGCGGCCGGTTTCCAGATCGCAGTGGATCGCGGTGACCGGCTGCCGCTGCCAGATCGCCGAACTGACGCGCCGGAAATGCGTGCGCGCCGGCTTGCCGGCCGCGCCGGTCACCACCGCCATGCGCGTGCGCTCGCGCGGATCTCGGCCGATCGGCGCGTCGATCGTGCCCTCATCGGGCATGTTGCCCCACACGAGCGCGAGATAGCGACGCTTGACCGTGCGTGCCTGCAACTGGCGCACGAGATCGGTCTGCGCTTCGAGCGTGCGCGCGATCACCATCAGGCCGGAGGTCTCCTTGTCGAGCCGATGCACGATGCCCGCGCGCGGCAGCCCGGCAGCCGCCTCGCCATAACGATACAGCAGCCCGTTCAGCACGGTGCCGCTCCAGTTGCCGGCGGCCGGATGCACGACCATGCCGGCCGGTTTGTTAATGACGACGAGCGTCTCGTCCTCATAGACGATCTCGAGCGGCACCGGCTCCGGCGTGAACGCGAGCTGCTCGGGCAGCAGGTCGGGCACGAGTTCGATCGTGGCGCCAAGCGGCACCGGCTGGCGGATTTTCGCCGTCTTGCCGTCGACGCGCACGCGCTCGGCCTCGATCCAGCTTTGCAGACGGCTGCGCGAGAACTCGGGGAAAACCTTCGCGAGCACCTTGTCGAGGCGCTCGCCGGCCAGTTCGTCGGGCACCACGACCTGGCGCGGGGTTTCGTCGGCGGTACGGTTCGGCACCATCGCCGGCGCGGACCTGGCGCCCTGCGGGGCGGTCGCGGCGAGCGCGTCGCCGGCGAAGTCGTCGTCGAGGGAATCGACGCCCAACGCGTCGGCGGGGTCGGCGCTTACGCTATAATCTTCGTTGCTATTCCGGGCGCCAGCGGCGCCAGGAGTATTTGAGCGGGTCATTGAGTCTGGGTCACCTGGACGTAAAGCTAGACTGGAAAATGCGAGCCTTGAACACCATCACTGAAGCGGCGATCAATTTGGCGGCCATCAAGAAGGCGGCCCGGAAAGTGGCCGGATACATTGCATGCGCTGCGGCCGTCGTCGCTGTTGCGGCTTGCCACGGCCTGCCGGAGAAGACCGACGAAACGGCAACGTGGAACAACAACAAATTATATACGGAGGCGAACGACGCTCTGAGCGGTGGTGACTGGGGCAAGTGCGCGAAGTACTTCGAGCTGCTCGAGGGCCGCGACCCGTTCGGCCACTTCGCCCAGCAGGCGCAGATCAACGTCGCGTACTGCAACTGGAAGGACAACGAAAACGCCGCCGCCGACCAGGCCATCGACCGCTTCATCCAGCTGCACCCGGATCACCCGGACATCGCCTACGCGTATTACCTGAAGGGCATGATCCACTTCAACGACGACCTCGGTCTGTTCGGCCGCTTCTCCGGCCAGGACATGAGCGAGCGCGATCCGAAGTCGCTGCGCGAGTCGTATGACGCGTTCAAGGTCGTGGTGGAGCGTTTCCCGAACAGCAAGTACGCGCCGGACGCCGCGCAACGCATGCGCTACATCGTGAACGCGCTGGCGTCGCACGAAGTCCATACGGCGGACTACTACTACCGCCGTGGCGCCTACGTGGCCGCGATCAACCGCGCGCAGCTCGCTTTGCGCGAGTACAAGAACGCGCCGGCGATCGAAGACGCACTGCACATCATGATCCTGTCGTACGAAAAGCTGAACAACCAGCAACTCGCCGACGACACGCGGCGCGTGCTGGCCGGCACCTTCCCGGACAGCCCGTACGTAACCGGCAAGGCACGGCCCGGCACGCAGAGATCGTGGTGGCAGTTCTGACGCGCCACACGCCGACGGCGCCCTGAGCGCCACCGTCTGCAAACAGAAACGCCACGACTTTGGTCGTGGCGTTTTTTATGCGCGTCGCGCGTGAAGCTTCGTCGCGCCCGCGCAGTCGCGCGTCCTCAGTCCCGCTCGAACAGCGCGATCGATTCCACGTGCGACGTATGCGGGAACATGTTGACGACACCCGCGCCCACGAGCCGGTAGCCGGCCTCGTGCACGAGCAGGCCGGCATCGCGCGCGAGTGTGGCCGGCGCACACGACACGTAGACGATGCGCTTCGGCAGCGGCCCGTCGCCGCTCTGCGCGATCTCGGCGAGCGCCTTGGCCACCGCGAGCGCGCCTTCGCGCGGCGGGTCGATCAGGAACTTGTCGAAATGGCCGAGCGCGCGCAGGTCGTCGGCGGTGACTTCGAACAGGTTGCGGCACGCGAACGACGTATGCGCGGCCACGCCGTTCAGCTCCGCATTCGCGAGCGCGCGCTCGGTCAACACCTCGCTACCCTCGATGCCGACCACTTCCCGCGACACGCGCGCGAGCGGCAGCGTGAAGTTGCCGATCCCGCAGAACAGATCGAGCACGCGGTCGGTGCGCGCCGGCGCGAGCAGGCGCAGCGCGCGGCTCACCAGCACGCGGTTGATCGCGTGATTGACCTGGGTGAAATCGGTCGGCTTGAACGGCATGCGGATGTCGTACTCGGGCAGCGTGTAATCGAGCTGCACGTCGAGCGGATAAAGCGGCGTGACCGTATCGGGGCCGCCCGGCTGGATCCAGAACTGCACCTTGTGCTCGTCGGCGAACTCGCGCAGCACCTGCTCGTCGGCAGTCGTCAGCGGTTCGAGGTTGCGCACCACGAGCGCCGTCACCGACGAGCCGACCGCGAGCTCGAGCTGCGGCATACGCGTGTAGATCGACAGCTTGCGGATCATGAAGCGCAGCGGCATCAGCATCGCCGACACATGCGGCGGCAGCACCTCGCAGGTCTTCATGTCGGCGATATAGCTGCTCTTCTTCTCGTGAAAGCCGATGCGCATGCCGCCCTTTTCCGGCAGAAAGCGCACCGCGAGACGCGCGCGATAGCGATAACCCCAGGACGGCCCGTGAATCGGCCGGAACACGGTTTCGGGGCGCAGTTTCGCGAGATGCTGCAGGTTGTCCTCGAGCACGCGCTGCTTGACCGCGACCTGCGCGCGCACATCGAGATGCTGCATCGAGCAGCCGCCGCAAATGTTGAAGTACGTGCACTTCGGCGTCGTGCGGATCACGCTTTCGCGGAACACCTGGACGACCTCGGCCTGCTCGAATTTCGGCTTGCTGCGATGCGTCGAGTAGCTGACGCGCTCACCAGGCAGCGCGCCTTCGACGAACACCACCTTGCCGGGCGTGCCGTCTTCGCTTTCGGTGCGGCCCACGCCGCGCGCTTCCATATCGAGCGAAACGATTTCGATGACCGGTTCGTTGCCGGTAATGACGGGCGCCGGCGCGGCGGCGTGCGCCTTCGCGTGCTTCGATGAGCGCCGCGGCGAGTGACGTTGGGGAGCAGTTCGGGACACCTGCGGACTTCCTGACAGACTGTGGGGGAAAGGCGAGATTGTAGACGAAGCGCCGGGCGTGGCAGGAAGGTCGGGCCGATCGTATCGGGCGCAGCACGGCCGGAACCGAGCCCGCCTCGTCGCGTGAATGGCTACGCGACTGGCGCCCGGACCGCGCGCGTCCTGCTTATTCGTCGCTCATTCGTCGACTACGCGCACCAGCTCACGACTCGAAGGCCGCCAGATACTCCGCCCATTGCGGCGCGGTTTCGAGCGCGAGCGCGTTCTTCACGAGGTTGATCTCGTCAGCATACTCCGACGGCGAGAAGCCGCCGCGCATCAGCTGGAAGCGGCAATACAGCAGGTACGTGTTGACGACGTCGGTCTCGCAGTAGTTGCGGATTTCCTCGATGCGCCCCTGCTGGAACGCCTGCCACACCTGGCTGCCGTCCATGCCCATCTTGCCCGGAAAGCCGCACATCTTCGCGAGCGCATCGAGCGGCGCGTTGGCGCGCGCCTGGTACATTGCCAGCACGTCCATCAGGTCGGTGTGACGCGCGTGATAGCGGCTGATGTAGTTGTTCCACTTGAAGTCGCGGTCGTCCTCGCCGGTATCCCAGAAGCGGTACGCGGGAATGCCGTTGACGAGCGCGCGGTAGTTGAGCACCGGCAGATCGAAACCGCCGCCGTTCCACGACACCAGCTGCGGCGTGTACTTCTCGATCACGCGATAGAACGACTGCACAAGTGTCGCCTCGCCATCCTCGGGGGTGCCGAGCGAGCGCACGCGAAAACCGTTGTTGTCGCGAAACACGCAGGAAATCGCCGCGACCCGCTGCAGATGATGCGGCAGGAAATCGCTGCCGGTCTTCTCGCGACGCGCGGCGAACGCGTGCTCGGCGACGTCGGCGTCGCTCATCGACGCGGGCAAATCTTCAAGACGGCGGATGCCGGCGACATCGGGAATCGTCTCGATGTCGAAAACTAGAATCGGTGTCATCAGGTCAGAGAACGGCGTCTTTGCGAACGCCGTTGGAGGCGAAGAAGCGCTTTAACCGCACCAGCGCTTCCTGTTGAATCTGGCGCACACGCTCGCGCGTGAGGCCCATTTCGTCGGCCAGTTCCTCGAGCGTGGCGGGCTCGATGTGGTTCAGGCCAAAGCGCCGCTCGATCACATGGCGGTGCTTGTCCGACAGCCGCGCAAGCCACGCGCGCGTCAGCGTTTCGAGCTCGCGATGCTGCACCTCGGCATCCGGCGACTGGCTCTGGTCGTCGGACAGCAGATCGAGCAGGCTCGACGCCGGATCGAGGTCGAGCGGTGCGTCGAGCGACGCGGTGTGCTCGTTCAGCGCAAGGATGTCGGTGACTTCGTCGGTGGTTTTGCCGGTCAGGTACGCGATGTCGTCGATGCTGGCGTCGCGGCGATCGGCCGCCTCGCCGGAATTCATCGAGTTCTTTTCCAGATGGCGCTTCGCGCGCAACACCTGGTTGAGCTCACGAATCACGTGCACGGGCAAGCGCACGGTGCGCGCCTGGTTCATGATCGCGCGCTCGATGCTCTGGCGGATCCACCACGTCGCGTACGTCGAAAAGCGGAAGCCGCGCGTCGGATCGAATTTCTCGATCGCGTGCATCAGGCCGAGGTTGCCCTCCTCGATCAGATCGAGCAGCGGCACGCCGCGATTCAGATAACCCTTCGCAATGCTGACCACCAGCCGCAGATTGCGCTCGATCATCACCTGCCGCGCCTCGAACTCGCCGGCCTTGGCAAGACGCGAATATTTCTGCTCTTCCTCGACGGTGAGCAGCGGCTTCACGCTAATGCGATTCAGATAATGCTGGATTGTGTCGGCCGTGAGTTCGGCCTGCAGCAGTGCGCGGAAATCGTCGGCGTCGGGCGCGGCATCGGCCGAGCCTTCGCGCGCGTCGGCAGCCTGATCGATGCCGCCCTGGCGTTCGTCGAGATCGCGTTCCTCGACGATCTCTTCTTCCGCTTCCGAAGCGCCGCTTTCATCCACTGCGGCGGACGTAGCTTCGCTGATCGTCTCAGACTCGGCTTGCGGCGGGCGGCGCTTCGATTTCGGCATGGTCGTATCGCTTATTGCGGCGGCAAATACTTCAGTGGGTCGACAGGTTTACCCTGCCGGCGAACTTCGAAATGCAACATCACGCGGTCGGAATCGCTATTGCCCATCTCGGCGATCTTCTGCCCTTTCGTCACCGCATCCCCCTCTTTTACCATCAAAGAGCGGTTGTGTGCATACGCGGTGAGATAAGTTGCATCATGCTTGATGATAATGAGATTGCCGTAACCACGCAGCCCATTTCCGGCGTAGACCACGCGACCGTCCGCCGAAGCCTTCACCGCCTCGCCCGCCGAGCCGCCGATATTGACGCCCTTGTTGGTCGAGTCGTTGAACGTACCCAGCAACGGACCGCGCACCGGCCATGCGAACGCGACGTTGCTCGCGGCGGCGCTGCCCGAGTCGGATGCCGCGGCGGGGTTAGCCGGCGGCGACACGACTGCACCGTTCGCGGGCGTGCCGTTCGTCGCCGCACCATAGAGCGGCGGCATCGCGGCACCGACGGTGGCCGCGTTGTTGTTCAGCGGTGCGCTCTGCACCGCGCCGTTGCTGCCGATCGGCGCGGTCGCGACACCCGGCGTCATCGCTGCGGTGTTGGCACCCGGCGGCACCACGCGCAGCAGTTGATCGACCTCGATCTGATTCGGGTTGGTCAGATTGTTCCACGTCGAGATATCACGGTAATTCTGGCCGTTCTCGAGCGCAATCCGGTACAGCGTATCGCCCGGCTTCACGCGATAGTAGCCGGGCGGCGGCGGGCCGAGCGGCACGGCCGGCTGCGCCGCGCCCGACGCGGTAGCGAGCGTACCGCCGCCGGAGCGGTCGACGACAGGCGCCTGATCGAGCCGGGAGGCACAAGCCGTCATCAACAGGGACAAGGCGAGCACGCACACGCTGCGCCGGGTTACGATCATAGGGGAATTCGGGGTGGTTCTTTGCATCGCGCGCAACATACTCATCGGTGTCAAATCACTCCGGATTTTAAAGGGACAAAGAAAACGCGATCAAGCCGCGACTCACGCCATTGCGCGGGACCGACGCGCTCGACCAGCGTCAGCACCTGACTCTGTCCGTCCTGCGAGCCGACCGGCGCAATCAGACGTCCGCCGATGGCGAGCTGTTCGAGCAGCGCCTGCGGCACGTCGAGGCCGGCCGCCGCGATCACGATCGCGTCGAACGGCGCCGCCGACGGCAAACCGAGCCGCCCATCGCCGTAATGCAGCCGGATATTCGGAATACGCAGCGGACGCAGATTCGTCTTCGCGCGTTCGGACAGCGGCTTGATACGTTCAATCGAATAAACCTCGCGTGCGACCTGGCTCAGCACCGCGGCCTGGTAGCCGCAGCCGGTGCCGATTTCGAGCACCGTGTTCAGCTCGCGCCCGGCGCCCGCCAGTTCGATCATCCGCGCGACCACCGAGGGTTTCGAGATGGTCTGGTGATGACCGATCGGCAACGCCGCATCTTCGTAGGCCTGGGCCGCGAGACCGGGGTCGACGAACATGTGGCGCGGCACGACCGCCATCGCGTTCAGCACGCGCGGATCGCTGATGCCGTTCGCACGCAGGCGTTCGACCATGCGTTCGCGAACCCGTTCCGAAGTCAGCGCCAAGGCATTGTTCAGCGCACCGCTGCCGGCGCCGCCGAAGGTGCTGCCCGGCACGGCGTTCGCCGCGGTGCCGCGCTCGCTGCCCGCGCGCGGTGTGGTCTTCGTCGCGTTCGTGGCCTTTGCCGCCTTCGTGGCCTGCTGCGCGGACGGCTGAAGCGGCGCGGACGTCGCGCGTGCATAACCCGCCGTCCTGTTCGACTTCACCGACGGCTTCACAACCTGCGCGGCAGGCTGCCGCGCCGAGATACCGGCAGACGGATTCACAGCGGGTTTCGCAACCGGCGCGGCCTGCGGTCTCGGCGGCACTGCGCCACTCGCCGCGGCGCTACCCGATGCGCTGCCAACCGCGCTGCTTTGCGCCTTCGCCTGGGGAATCACCTGGGGGCGTGCCGTCGCCGCATTCTGCGCGGCGCCAGTCGCTCTCGCCTGCGCACGCGCCGCCGCGCCGCTCTGGGTGGATTTCGCCGACTGCTGCCGCGTATTCAACGCGGCACTCGCCGCGAGCGCCGCCGCGCGCATTTCGCCCGGACGTCCTTCGGGCCGGCGCGGCTCGCGCACCAGGTCCTCGAGACCGAGCGGAAAGCGCTTCGCGCGCTCGCCGGTCATGAAGTGCCGCTGCCGGCGCGCAGCCAGTCGCGCGCGGTGGGCAGCATTTGCGTGTAGGTCAGATCGAGCTGCAGCGGCGTGATCGACACGGCGCCGTTGGCGACCGCGTGAAAGTCCGTGCCCTCGCTCGCGTCGCGCGCGCTG
The DNA here is from genome assembly GCF_012927125.1 of Paraburkholderia antibiotica. Taxonomy (GTDB): domain Bacteria; phylum Pseudomonadota; class Gammaproteobacteria; order Burkholderiales; family Burkholderiaceae; genus Paraburkholderia; species Paraburkholderia antibiotica. Next base: position 154,449 of record NZ_JABBFZ010000017.1, on the reverse strand, counting down.
CCCGACGCGCCGATCCAGTAGATCGGCTCGCCGCGCGGATTGGTCTGGCGGATCACCGGTTGCGACGGATGCCGCTTGCCGAGTCGCGTGATCTGCCAGCCGCGCAACTGGTCGTACGGCAAGTTAGGAATATTGACATTCAGAAGCGGGGGCCCCGGCAACGGCCGCTCGAGATAATGCGCGACGATCTCGGCGGCGACGCGCGCCGCGTCTTCGAGATGCGCCCAGTCTTTATCGACCAGCGAAAACGCGATGGCCGGCACGCCGAACATGATGCCTTCGGTGGCGGCCGCGACGGTGCCGGAATACAGCGTGTCGTCGCCCATGTTCTGACCGTTGTTGATGCCGGAGACCACGAGGTCCGGCGTATGGTCAAGCATGCCGGTCAGCGCGATATGCACCGAGTCGGTCGGCGTGCCGTTCACGTAATAGAAGCCGTTGGCCGAACGCAGGACCGACAGCGGCCGCGACAGCGTCAGGGAATTCGACGCCGCGCTGCAGTTCTGTTCGGGAGCCATCACGGTGATGTCGGCGATCGGCTTCAGCGCTTCGTAAAGCGCGGCGAGGCCCGGCGCCAGATAACCGTCGTCGTTGCTGAGTAGGATTCGCATGCGCCGATTGTAACCGAGGAAAGATGGCACGCGAACGACATGGCGGACGCGCTTGCATCGCGCGCGAAACACGCGTTCCTGCCGGCGTTTTTCGCGTGCGAAGATGCCTGCTTCGCGCATATGAACGACGCGTGGACGATGCACGAATGCCGGGCGTGAAGTTACCGAATCCCTCTCGCACCGAACGCCTGGTGAGAGACGCTGACGATGCACCGCTGCGACGTGTTAAATCGCGGTGCAGTCACGATGCGCACCGCGCCGCGCTGGCCGTGCAACTTTGACAGTGCTGTCATCGAATCGCGCGGCGCGCCGTCACAGCGCAGCAATAAAATCGCACGGTCGTACGCTTTGCTTTACACTCGAAAACGTTGCGAACCCTGAACGATATGGAGACACGATGCGCGCGATTCGCTGCAAGCAATACGGGCCGCCCGAGAGTCTGGTCGTCGACACCCTGCCGGACCTTGAAGCGCCGCCCGGTCACGTCGTGATCGACGTGAAAGCCGCGGCCGTCAATTTCCCCGACGTGCTGATCATCGAAAACAAATACCAGTTCAAGCCGCCGCTGCCGTTCACGCCGGGCTCGGAGGCCGCGGGCGTCGTGCGCGCGGTCGGCGAAGGCGTCACGCAATTCAAACCGGGCTCGCGCGTGGCCGCGTTCACCGGCTCGGGCGGCTTCGCCGAACAGGCGCTCGCGCCCGCCGCGGCCTGCGTGCCGCTCGACGACGACGTGCCGTTCGAACTCGCGGCCGCGTTCACGCTCGCCTATGGCACGTCGCATCACGCGGTGGTCGATCGCGGCGCGTTGCAGCCCGGCGAAACGATGCTGGTGCTCGGCGCGGCCGGCGGCGTCGGACTCGCGGCGGTCGAGATCGGCAAGGCGCTCGGCGCGCGCGTGATCGCGGCGGCATCGAGTGACGAAAAACTCGCGACCTGCGTGAAGCACGGCGCGGACGCCACCATCAACTACAACACCGAGGACCTGCGCGAGCGCATCAAGGCGCTCACCGACGGCAAGGGGCCGGACGTGATCTACGACCCGGTCGGCGGCGTGTACGCGGAGCCCGCGTTTCGCAGTATCGGCTGGCGCGGACGCTATCTGGTGGTCGGCTTTGCCAACGGCGAGATCCCGAAGCTGCCGCTCAACTTGATGCTGCTCAAGGGCGCGAGCGTGGTCGGCGTGTTCTGGGGTGACTTTACGAAGCGCGAGCCGCAGCGCAATCGCGCCGCGTTCGAGCAGATGAACGGCTGGATTCGCGAAGGCAAGCTCAAGCCGTACGTGTCGGCCCGCTATCCGCTCGACGACACCGCGCGCGCGTTGCGCGACATGGCCGAGCGTCGCGTGATCGGCAAGATTGTGATTACGCCTTGATGACGGACTGAGAACAAAAACGGCGCGGTGTCCGAAAGCCATTTCGGACACCGCGCCGTTTTGCCGGTGATAAGCCGATAACCGTTACCGTCGCAGTCCTTGCACGGGAAGCTTGTACGTCACCTCGCGCCTCGACGCTTCCCGCCGACGCACCCCGCACTTTTTCCCGCCCCCTCCTCGCCGCTCTGCCCCGTCGCCGCGTCACGCCACAGCCGACTCACAGCAGCCACGCTCACAGCTTCTCCGTATCCCCGCTGCGCGGTTGCCACTTCATCAGACGCCGCTCCGCGATGCCGACGATCGCATCGAGAATCAGCGCGAACGCGGTCAGCACCAGAATCCCCGCGAACACGGTATTGATATCGAACGTGCCTTCGGCCTGCAGGATCAGATAGCCGACGCCGCGCGCCGAGCCCAGATACTCGCCGACCACCGAGCCGACGAACGCGAGCCCCACCGACGTATGCAGGCTCGAAAACACCCAGCTCATCGCGCTCGGCAGATAGACGAAGCGCAGCAGCTGTTTGCGGTTCGCGCCGAGCATGCGCGCGTTCGCGAGCACGACCGGGCTCACTTCCTTCACGCCCTGATAGACGTTGAAGAACACGATGAAGAACACCAGCGTGACGCCGAGCGCGACCTTCGACCAGATGCCGAGCCCGAACCACACGCCGAAGATCGGCGCGAGAATCACCCGCGGCATCGAGTTCGCGGCTTTCACGTACGGATCGAACAGCGCGCTGGCGGTCGGTGCGAGCGCGAGCCACAGGCCGACGCCGAGCCCGAGCGCGGTGCCGAACACGAACGCGAGCACGGTTTCGACCAGCGTGACCCACAGATGCAGATAGATCTCGCCGCCCGTGAACCACTCCCAGATCCGTTGCAGCACTTTCTGCGGCTCGCCGAAGAAGAAGGCGGCCTTGTCCGGATCGTCGAAATAGAACGGCGGCACCAGCGTCGGGCTGGTCAGCACGTACCAGAGCACGAAGCACAGCACGAGCAGCAGCCATTGCCAGATCACCAGATTCGCCCGGTTCGGGCGCAACGTCTTCCACATGACTTGGTTTGCCTTCGACGATGATTGAACGCGTCTTCTGTTCTCACCCGCGAGACCGTCGCGGCGGCCTCGCGCGGTACGCTTAAACAGCGGTCAGTTGCTGCTGATAACCCTTCAGGACTTCGTCGCGCAACACACCCCAGATCTGCGCGTGCAATTCGACGAAACGCGGATGCGAGCGGATTTCGGCGACGTCGCGCGGACGCGGCAGGTCGATCCTGAATTCGCCGATCGGATGCGTGCCCGGCCCCGCCGACAGCACCACCACGCGGTCCGACATTGCGATCGCCTCGTCGAGATCGTGGGTGATGAACAGCACCGCCTTGCGCTTCGCGGCCCAGAGATCGAGCAGCTCGTTTTCCATCAGCTGACGCGTCTGGATATCCAGCGCGGAAAACGGCTCGTCCATCAGGATGATGTCGGGATCGAGTATCAGCGTCTGCGCCATCGCGACACGCTTGCGCATGCCGCCCGACAGTTGATGCGGATAGCGGTCGCCGAAGCCGCCGAGGCCGACGCGCTTCAACCACTCCTCGGCCTTCGCGCGCGCTTCGGCCGGCGGCATGCCGCGAAACGACAGGCCGGCCATCACGTTATCGAGCGCCGAGCGCCACGGCATCAGCGCGTCGGCCTGGAACATGTAGCCGGCGCGGCGATTCAGGCCGTTCAGCTTGTCGCCGAACACGTTGACCGTCCCCGCCGACGGCTGCAGTAGCCCCGCGCCGACATTCAGCAGCGTGGACTTGCCGCAGCCGGTCGGACCGACCACCGACACGAACTCGCCCGGCTCGATGCGCAGCGTCGTGTCCTTGACCGCCGTGTAGCGCTGCGAGCGGTTATCGCGCGCGGCGAACGTGCAGGTGATGTTTTCGAGCGCCAGGGCAGCAACGGTCATCGTTCGGCTCGCTTCGAGATCGGGTTGGGTTGAACTGCGGGTTCGGGGAAGCTTGCGTTAGCAGTCGCGGTGGCGGTCACAGTCACAGTCACAGTCACAGTCACAGTCGCGGTGACGGCAGCGGCGCGGTGGCCACGTGGCCGCGAGGCGCCTGACGGGCGGCGAGACGCAGCGCATTGCCTCCCGCCTCTGCCCTGCACCGCTCTGCGCCACGCCACGTCGCACGCGCCGCCGCGTTTATGCCTTAACCGTCGCCAGCGCCTTCTTCACGAAGTCGTTGGTCCACGTCTTCGACAGATCGATCTGCGCGTTCTGGATCACCGGATCGAAGGCCTTCAACGTCTTCAGCGACGTCGCCGGACCGTCGGCAGGCATCAGGCCATCGGGCGACATCGCCTCGCGCACGTGCTGCCACGCGTCGAGATAGAGCGCGCGGTCGCCGAGCAGATAGCTTTCCGGCACGGTATTGATGAGTTCGCTGCCGCCCGCGTTCTGCAGCCACTTGAGCGCGCGCACCATCGCATTGGTCAGCGCCTGGGTGGTGTTCGGGTTCTTCGTGATGAACGCCTGCGACGCATACAGGCAGCCGGCCGGCATGTCGCCGCCGAACACGCTGTGCGTATCGGCGAGTGTGCGCGTATCCGACACGACGCGCACTTCACCTGCGCGCTCGAGACGCGTGACGACCGGATCGAGATTGGCGATCGCGTCGATCTGCCCGGACTGCAACGCGGCGATCGCACCGGCGCCCGCGCCGACGCCGATGAACGCGACGTCCTTCGGGCTGAGTCCGGCTTTCGCGAGCACGAAGCTCGCCATGATCGCAGTCGACGAACCCGGCGCGGTCACGCCGATCTTCTTGCCTTTCAGATCGGCGATCGACTTGTAGTTCGGCATCGTCTTCTTCGACACCGCGAGCACGATCTGCGGCGCGCGTCCCTGCAGCACGAATTCGCGGAACATCTGCTTTTGCGCCTGCAGCAGCAGCGTGTGCTCGAAGGCGCCGGAGACCACATCCGCGCTACCGCCGACCGCCGCCTTGAGCGCCTGCGAACCGCCGGCGAAATCGGAAATTTCGACGTCGAGCCCTTCGTCCTTGAAGTAGTTGCGGCGCTCGGCAATGGTGAGCGGCAGGTAATAGAACAGGTTCTTGCCGCCGACCGCGATCGCGACTTTGGAGGTCTCGAGTTTGCCCTGTGCGAAAGCGAACGGCGTGGTCGTCAGCGCGGCACCGGCGAGCGCCGCACCGCCGGCAAGGAAGGTTCTGCGTTGCATGGTCTGTTGTCTCCAGATTTTTGTGGTCCGACTTTGTGTCCGACTTTGTGTCCGGCTTTTTTTTCGGCGCGTGGCGGGCGCTGCCGCGCTCGCGGTTACTCAGTTGCTTAGTCGCGCAGTGATTCAGTCGCTCGGTTGCGCGGCTGACGCGCGGCCTGGCCTGCGCCACCCACACCGCTTCCACCGCTCACACCGCGCTCACTGGTGCCACGACGCCGCGCTGTCCCGCGCTTGCGCGCGTTTCCCGCTTCGAACTCTTGCTGCGTGCTTCCCGTTTGCTGCGTGCTACGCGACGCCGCTATCGCGATGCACGCATGGCGTGCTCTTCAAACGATCTGTTGCGCGTGCAACCTCGCGATGTCGTCAGCATCATAACCTAGCGATTGCAGGACTTCATCGGTATGTTCACCCAGTTCCGGCCCCAGCCAGCGGGTCTCCCCGGGCGTCGCCGAGAGCTTCGGCGTGACCGCCGGCAGCGTGATTTCCTGGCCGTCCTGCCATTTGAAACGCTGGATCATCTGCCGCGCGAGGAACTGCGGATCGGTGAACATATCGGCGACGCTGTAGATGCGGCCGACCGGCACGTCGGCCGCGTTCAGCACCGCGAGCGCTTCGTCGATCGTGCGGGTGGACAGCCACGTAGCGATCGCGGCATCGATTTCCGCGGTGCGCGGCACGCGGCCGTCGTTGTGCGTAAGCGCTGGGTCGTTGGCGAGATCGTCGCGTTCGATCGCGAGCATCAACCGCCGGAAAATCGGATCGCTATTGCCGCCGATCACGATGCTGCCGTCGCGGCACGGATACGTGTTCGACGGCACGATGCCCGGCAGCGACGCGCCAGTGCGCTCGCGCACCATGCCGTACACGCCGTATTCGGGCACCACGCTTTCCATCATGTTGAAGACGGCCTCGTACAGCGCGACGTCGACGACCTGTCCTTTGCCGCCGTTCACCTGCTTGTGATGCAGCGCCATCAGCGCGCCGATCACGCCGTGCAGCGCGGCGATCGAGTCGCCGATCGAAATGCCGATGCGCGGCGGCGGCAAATCCGGATAGCCGGTGATATGACGCAGGCCGCCCATCGATTCGGCGATCGCGCCGAAGCCGGGGCGATCGCGATACGGGCCTGTCTGGCCGTAGCCGGAGAGCCGCACCATCACGAGGCCGGGGTTCTCGGCCGACAACACGTCGTAGCCGAGCCCGAGTTTTTCGAGCAGACCGGGGCGAAAATTTTCGACGACGATATCGGCCTCTTTCGCGAGGCATCGCACGATTTCCTTGCCTTCGTCGGCTTTCAGATTGATCGTGACGGACTTCTTGTTGCGCGCCTGCACGGCCCACCACAGCGACGTGCCGCCGACTTCCGGATACAGCTTGCGCCATTTGCGCAGCGGGTCGCCGCCTTTGGGGTCTTCGATCTTGATCACGTCGGCGCCGAATTCGCCGAGAAAACGCGCGGCGAACGGCCCGGCGATCAACGTGCCGAGCTCCAGCACCTTGACGCCGGCGAGCGGACCGCGCGGGTCGTGCGGCACGGCGCTCGCGTCTGATTCGGGAATAGCGCTCATGTGTCTCCTTTGTCGACGGCAGTTAGTGCTTTAGCACTTACTGCCGTCCCATGCGTTTATCGCGGTCGGCAGCAGTTAATTGCTTTAGCACTTACTCCTGCCCCACGCGTTTGTCGCGCCTACGCGCTACATCGACCGACGATCAAGCATCGCGCGCGCGATCGTGCCCGCGTCGACGTATTCGAGTTCGCCGCCCACCGGCACGCCGCGCGCAAGACGCGTGACGGACAACCCGCGCGCCTTCAGCGTCTGGCCGAGGTAATGCGCGGTGGCCTCGCCTTCGTTGGTGAAATTGGTGGCCAGCACGACTTCCTTGACGACACCATCCGACGCGCGCTTCACGAGCCGGTCGAAATGGATTTCCTTCGGGCCGATGCCGTCGAGCGGACTGAGCCGCCCCATCAGCACGAAATAGAGGCCGCGGTAAGTCATCGTCTGTTCGAGCATGATCTGGTCGGCCGGCGTTTCGACCACGCACAGCAGCGACGGATCGCGCTCCTCATCGAGGCAGACCTCGCAGATCTGCGCCTCGGTAAACGTGTTGCATTTTTCGCAGTGACGCAGATGCTCGGTGGCGAACAACAGCGAGCGGCCGAGCTTTTCGGCGCCTTCGCGGTCGTGCTGCATCATGTGATACGCGATGCGTTGCGCGGACTTCGGCCCGACCCCGGGCAGCGCGCGCAGCGCTTCGACGAGCGCCGACAAGGCGGAAGGTTGTTTCATGCGAATCGGCGTCGACGTGAATGGTGCCTGAATGCACAGGTTGGGACGTGGCGGCGGTAGCGGCGAGCGTGAGAATCGTCGTGGCGTTTTCACGCTCCGCGCCACCGCGGCTGGCGCGAATCGTTCGGCGTGTCCGGTACGTCAGTCTCGACCGTACCTCATGCCGGCGCGCGGGGCTTCGCGTCAGCGCCCCGCGCCGCCGTTGACGCCGCGGCATCAACGGCGCAGCGGACGCCCTCTTGCAGCAGCTTCAGAACGGCAGCTTGAAGCCCGGCGGCAGCGGCAGCCCGGCGGTCATGCCGCCCATCTTTTCCTGCGCGGTCGCCTCGGCCTTGCGCACGGCGTCGTTGAACGCAGCGGCGACGAGGTCTTCGAGCATGTCTTTATCGTCGGCGAGCAGGCTCGGATCGATCGACACGCGGCGCACGTCGTTCTTGCAGGTCATCGTCACCTTCACGAGACCGGCGCCCGACTGCCCCTCGACTTCGATCAGCGCGAGTTGCTCCTGCATCTTCTTCATGTTTTCCTGCATCTGCTGGGCTTGCTTCATCAGCCCGGCGAGTTGGCCTTTCATCATGGACATGCTCCTTCTAGATAGCGTGAATCTGTCGTTCCGGCGCCGTGCTGCGACGCCGCCGCGAACGATGGATCAGTGGGCCGGCGCCGCGCCGTTCGAGGCGGCGTCCGGAGTAATCGGGCGAATCGAGCCATCGACGATGCTGGCGCCGAATTCGCGAATCAGCGACTGCACGAACGGATCGGCGCGGATCTCGCGCTCGGCTTCCTGCTGGCGCTGCGCGCGCACGGCGGCGTCGTGCGCGGCGGCGGTACGACGCGCCGCGCCGACCTCGACCTGCACGTCGACGTTCCGGCCGAGCCGCTCGACGAGCGCCGCCTTCAGTTTAGCGACCTGCGACGCTTCCGCGTATTGCGGCACCGGCACGTTCAGCTTCAGCGTACTGCCTTCGAGCGCCATCAGTTCGCTGTTGAACGCAAGCTGATACGAAATGCCCTTCAACGGCAGATCGACCGCGAGCGCGGGCCAGTCGCCGGTGAAGCCGAGCGGATCGAGCGGCACGGCAGGCGGCAGCGGACGCGTATCGACGACCGGTGCGGGCGCGGCGGACTTCGCCGCGCGGTCCATGCGAACGTCGTCGGGGCCGTGATCGAAGACCGGTACGAAGTTGTCGTCGGGCGGGATGAAATACGCGTCGTCCGCGGCCGATAGCGGCATGTAGTCGTCGGGCGGGATGTCGTCCCACGGCATCGACGAACCGTCCTGGGCGCCGCCGTTGCTGCCGCGAGGCTCGCTACGAACTGGCGCGGCCTGCGCGGACGTGGCGTCCGGCTGCGCGCGCCGCGGCGCGCCGGGCGTCGGTACCGGGACGACTACGCGCGGTGCGGCGGGCTTCGGTGCGGCAGACGTGGCAGGTTTCGCGGCTGCGGCCGGGTTGGCGCGGCCACGGTCGGACACTTTCATGCCGGCGTTGCGCAGCACGTCGAGAGCGGCGCTGGCGCCTCCCGCACGACGCGACGCGGAATCGGCCGCAGCTGACGTTGGTGCCAATGCGGGCGAGGCCTCCTCCGGTGCCGGTTCGCGTTGCGGCGGCGTGACAGGTTCCGCACGGGGTTCCGCGCGCGTGGGCGCGGCGGCCGCGGGCGCCGTCGATGCGGATGCAGGCGGCGTATCAACGCTTTCGTTCGATGCCGGTTCGGTCGAACTGACCGTCGCGGCGGTGTCGTTTTCGGGCGCGTCTTCCCACGGTGCCAACGGACGAGCCGCAGCCGTTGACGACACATCGGCCGCGCGTGCGGCCTGCTCGTTCACTTCTTGCCCGGCCGGCACCGAATCCTCGGCACGCGGCGCGTCAATAGCGATGGATTCAGGTGCGGTCTGAGCTTGCACTGCATCAGCATCGGCACCAGCAGTGGGCTGCACGGCCGGCTTCTCAACCTGCTGCTCAACCGGTGTATCCACCGATTTCACCGCCAACTCCGTAGCCGACCCGGCGGATTTTGCCGCCTCGACCTGCCCCGAGCCTGAATCGTCCACCTGCGGTCCGCGCGCCGGCACAGCGCGCTGCGCCGCGTCGCTTGCACGAGGAGCCGCCGGCGGCAGCGGCGCGGCAGCAGCCATAGCCGTCGCGGACGACGGCGACAACGCGCGCAGCGCGGCGACAGTCGGCGCGCCGGAACGCTTCGCACCGGCAGCGCCCGCAGCCCCCGTCTGCGAACCGGCTCCCGCTGTGCCTCCGCCACCACCTGTCGGCGCGGGTTCGAACGCGAGCATGCGCAACAGCGTCATCGTGAAGCCCGCGTATTCGTCGGGCGCAAGACCGAGTTCGCTCCGGCCGATCGTCGCGATCTGATAGAACAGCTGCACGTGCTCGGCGCTCAACGTTTCAGCGAAGCGACGCAGATCCGCCGCCTCCGGCCATTCGTCAAGCACCGACGACGGCGCGAACTGCGCCCACGCAACCCGGTGCAGCAGGCTCGCCAGATCCTGCAACGCCGTCGAAAACGACAGGCTGCGCAACGCCATCTCGTCGGCGATTGCCAGTACCGCGGCGCCATCGCCTTGCGCGAGCGCGTCGAGCAGACGGATCAGATAGCTTTGATCGAGCGCGCCGAGCATTCCGCGCACCGCGTCCTCGCTGACCTGGTTCGCCGAATACGCGATTGCCTGATCGGTCAGCGACAGCGCATCACGCATCGAACCGTCGGCCGCGCGCGCGAGCAGACGCAGCGCCTGCGCTTCGTACGGCACGTTTTCTTCGCCGAGAATCCGTTCGAGATGCGACACGATATGGCCGGCCGGCATCTGCTTCAGATTGAACTGCAAACAGCGCGACAGCACCGTGACCGGAATTTTCTGCGGGTCGGTGGTGGCGAGGATGAACTTGACGTGCGGCGGCGGCTCTTCCAGCGTCTTCAGCATCGCATTGAACGCGTGGTTCGTCAGCATGTGCACTTCGTCGATCATGTAGACCTTGAAGCGCGCATCGACGGGCGCGTACACCGCGCGCTCGAGCAGCGCGGCCATTTCATCGACACCGCGATTGCTCGCCGCGTCCATCTCGACATAATCGACAAAGCGCCCTTCGTCGATCTCGCGACAGGCCCGGCACACGCCGCACGGCGTCGAGGTCACGCCGGTTTCGCAGTTCAGTGCCTTGGCGAAGATGCGCGACAGCGTGGTCTTGCCGACGCCGCGTGTGCCAGTAAACAGATAGGCATGGTGCAGACGGCCGCCGTCGAGCGCGTGGGTGAGCGCGCGCACCACGTGCTCCTGTCCGACGAGCGAAGCGAAATCCTTCGGCCGCCATTTGCGTGCGAGAACTTGATAGGTCATCGGGAAATTGTATCAGTAACGATGGCGCGCAAAACCGAATCCGGATGACGCGCGAACCCCTGCTCCCGCTTTGCTGGAACAGGCTGACAGCCCGACGCGAAAATCCGTCGCCCGCAAGATGTGAACGCAATGAACGCGCGCGATAGGGCCGCGACGATGCTCGGAAAGAACACGGCGAACGAGGAACAGAAAAGCTGGGAATGATTGCGGGAAATCGTGAAAACGCCCGCGAAGAAAATGCAATAGAAGGTGACGAGCCCGACCCTCGGCACTGGTGGAAAACGGCTGTGGCTGCTTCGTTCCCGACCTGACCAGGTTGACCATCCCTCCATGCGAGGAGGCCCGTCACGAAACATTCTATCATTGCCGCGCGCATTGTGCGACTGTTAATACGAGCAAAACGCAAACGACGCGCCGGATCGGACAACTTTGCCCTTCGTCGCGCGCCTCCCGTGATCTCTGTCATGCCTGTCAATGCGCTTCGCGCGTCGCGTTCGGCAGGGACAGCGGCCGTGCGATCCACGTCGTGCTAACCACATCTCGTCGAATCCCGGCGCCCTATCTATTAGCAACCACGCATTCGCCACCACGCTACTCGCGACCCATTAGCCCCACTGCCCTAACGAGTACTATCGCCCATCGGCAACGCATAGCGAATTAAGCTACACTGCCAGATTGAAAGACCCGCAAACGCGAGCTTTTCCGCCTATGCCGTGAAAATCTGCCGGCTTTTCAGATTTTTGCAGGCATGTGCGGCAAGCCTCCGAAGGCGGCAAAGCGAACGGAAATTTCCCAGTTTTTGACGTATCGTGGCGAGCAATTCAAGGCCGGCCTCGAACCGATAGAGGTATTCATAAATGAGCGAACAAATCAAGCATATTAGCGACGCATCGTTCGAACAGGACGTCGTGAAATCCGATAAACCCGTGCTGCTCGATTTCTGGGCTGAATGGTGCGGTCCGTGCAAGATGATCGCGCCGATCCTCGACGAAGTCGCGAAGGATTACGCAGATCGCCTGCAAGTCGCGAAGATCAATGTCGACGAGCATCAGTCCACGCCGGTCAAGTTCGGCGTGCGCGGTATCCCCACGCTGATCCTGTTCAAGAACGGCGCGGTCGCCGCACAGAAGGTCGGCGCCCTGTCGAAGTCGCAACTCACCGCGTTCCTCGACGGCAACCTGTAAAGCAACGCCGCGGCGCTTGCGGATCGCACAGGTCACACGCGGTTCGCAAGCGCGTCACAGCGCGTAACAATGAACATTCGAATGAGCACGCGAGGCAGGCCTGGTAGATTGAACAGCAACCGCCGCACTCGTTGATGAAGCCTGTTGTCAGCCGGCAACACGCGTTATGACAAAGATGCCACGCCGCCGTACTGGCCGAAATTGGCGTGTGCTATGCTAGAATCCGCAAAACGTCGAAAAGACGTGTAAGTCTTTGAGCGTTCCGCTCACCCTCCTCCCAGATTTCATTTCGTCGCACCTTCTCCTGCGGGTTCTCCGTATGCATTTATCCGAGCTTAAGACTCTGCACGTGTCCCAATTGATCGAGATGGCCAATGGCCTCGAGATCGAAAGCGCGAACCGCCTGCGTAAGCAGGAATTGATGTTCGCCATTCTAAAAAAACGAGCCAAAGCGGGCGACACGATCTTCGGCGACGGCACGCTTGAAGTGCTGCCGGACGGTTTCGGCTTCCTGCGTTCGCCGGAAACCTCCTACCTCGCCAGCACGGATGACATCTACATCAGCCCGTCGCAAATCCGCCGCTTCAACCTGCATACGGGCGACACGATCGAAGGCGAAGTGCGTACGCCGAAAGACGGCGAGCGCTATTTCGCGCTGGTGAAGGTGGACAAGGTCAACGGCCAGCCGCCGGAAGCCTCGAAGCACAAGATCATGTTCGAAAACCTGACGCCGCTGCACCCGAACAAGGTGCTGCTGCTCGAACGTGAAATGCGTGGCGAAGAAAACGTGACGGGCCGCATCATCGACATGATCGCGCCGATCGGCAAGGGCCAGCGCGGCCTGCTCGTCGCGTCGCCGAAGTCGGGTAAGACCGTGATGCTTCAGCACATCGCGCACGCGATCAAGCAGAACCATCCCGACGTCGTGCTGTTCGTGCTGCTGATCGACGAACGTCCGGAAGAAGTGACGGAAATGCAGCGTTCGGTGGCCGGCGAAGTGATCGCCTCCACGTTCGACGAACCCGCCGCGCGTCACGTGCAGGTCGCCGAAATGGTGATCGAGAAAGCCAAGCGCCTCGTCGAAATGAAGAACGACGTGGTGATTCTGCTCGACTCGATCACGCGTCTCGCGCGCGCCTACAACACCGTCGTACCGGCCTCGGGCAAGGTGCTGACCGGTGGTGTCGACGCCAACGCGCTGCAGCGTCCGAAGCGCTTCTTCGGCGCGGCGCGCAATATCGAGGAAGGCGGTTCGCTGACCATCATCGGCACCGCGCTGATCGAAACCGGCAGCCGCATGGACGACGTGATCTACGAAGAGTTCAAGGGCACCGGCAACATGGAAGTGCACCTCGAGCGCCGCCTCGCCGAGAAGCGCGTCTACCCGTCGATCAACCTGAACAAGTCGGGCACGCGCCGCGAAGAGCTGCTGATCAAGCCCGAAGTGCTGCAGAAGATCTGGGTGCTACGCAAATTCATTCACGACATGGACGAAGTCGAGTCGATGGAATTCCTGCTCGACAAGATCCGCCAGACGAAGAGCAACTCCGAGTTCTTCGACATGATGCGTCGTGGTGGCGGCAGCTAACGTGTCACGTTAGCGTCGCGGCCTGATCGGCCGGTCGCCACTGCAGGCACAGACTGCAGACCGAAAAACCGCTCGCCCCGCGCGAGCGGTTTTTTTTCGTCCGCGCCCTGCCCGTCTACCGCGCCGTTCATCCGGCACGTGGCTGCCAACATGTACGTGAACGTACACGTTGCAGTACAATGCCCCAGTCCGTCCACGTCCGTCACCACTATGTCGAAGGACTCTGCCGCGCTATTGACCGTGCGCGACGCCGCCGAACGGCTTGGCGTCACCCCGCGCACGCTGAAATACTACGAGGAACGCGGCCTCGTCTCGCCCACTCGCAGCGAAGGCCGCTATCGTCTGTACGACGAGGAAGACCTGAAGCGCTTCGCGCGCATCCTGCGGCTGCGCTCGCTGGGCTTTTCGCTGCATGGCATCACCGAAATGCTGAAGCGTCCGCTCGAAACGGTCGAGGGCGGTCATCGCTTCTCGACCGAATCGCTGCAGCAGATCCGCGATGCGATCGCCCAGCAGGTCGACGCGCTCGATGCCCGCATCGAAACGATGCGCCGTGAGCTCAGGGAAGCGCAGAAGTTGCGCGCCGAACTGAGCCCCGACCTCGACTATCTGGAGCGGCGTCTCGCCGGCGAAAACGCCGACACGCTGCTCGCGCAACGCCGGAACGCCCAGGCCAAAGCAGCGCCGACAGCAACGACCGGCACTCCCCCCACCACACCAACCGGCACGACGCCCGCAAAACGCAGCGGCAAATCGCGCGCGGCGGCAACGGCAATGGCTAAAGCGTCGACGGACAAATCGTCATGAACGGCGTCTCGCCCCATACCGGCTGGTTCAGCGTCGCCAAACTGCGCGGCGATTTTTTCCCATGGGTGCTCGCGGTCGTTACCGGCCTCGACTATTTCGACAACGCGATCTTCTCGTTTTTCGCGAGCTATATCGCCGGCGGCATCAACGCGTCGCCTGATGAGCTCGTATGGGCGTCGAGTGCATACGCGGTCGCGGCGGTGCTCGGCATCCTGCAGCAGGAATGGTGGGTCGAGCGCTTCGGCTACCGGCGCTACGTGGCCGGCTGCATGCTGCTTTACGCGGCCGGCGCGGTGGCCGCGGCGCTCAGCGAATCGTCGATCGAACTGGCATTCGCGCGCGGCTTTCAGGGCTACTTCATCGGCCCGATGATGGGCACCTGCCGCATCCTGATCCAGATGAGCTTTACGCCGCAACAGCGGCCGACCGCCACCCGCGCGTTTCTGATCCTGATCGTGCTGTCCAGCGCGCTCGCGCCGCTCGTCGGCGGTCAGCTGGTCGCGCATTTCGACTGGCGTGCGCTGTTCGCGTGCACGGTGCCGGCCGGCGTGCTGTTCGCGGGGCTGGCGCTGCTTGCGCTGCCCGACGCCGGCAACCGTCTGCCCGAGGAGCGCGGCGCCGCACATTTCTGCCCGTACCTGGTGTTCGCTTTCGCGCAGGGCGCGCTGCAGATCGTGATGCAGCAGGTGCGCTTCCAGCTGTTCAGCACGTCGCCGGCGCTGATCCTGTTGACGCTCGCCGGCTTCGTCGCGCTCGGCTGGTTCGCGTATCAGCAGTGGCATCATCCGGCGCCGCTCGTGCGGCTGCACGCGCTGCGCGAAAAGGTCTTCCAGGTCGGCCTCGTGCTGTACATGTTCTATTACTACATGACGACCGTGTTCAGCTATCTGATCTCGCGCTTTCTCGAAAGCGGGCTCGGCTATCCGGTCGAGAACACCGGGCAACTCGTCGGCGTGACCTCGCTGATTTCGGCGAGCGCGCTGTTCGTCTATCTGCGTTACGCCAAACTGCTGACGCGCAAGAAATGGATCATCGTGCCGGGCTTCGCGGTCGCCGCCTTCGCTGCCGCATGGATGACGCGCATGTCGCCGGGCGTCGGCGAGGCGGCGCTCGTTGTGCCGCTGCTGCTGCGCGGCCTGCTGTTGCTGTTCATCGTGCTGCCGGTCGCGAACCTGACCTTCCGCATCTTCGCGATCGAGGAGTTCACGCACGGCTACCGGCTCAAGAACATCGTGCGGCAACTGACGATTTCGTTCGCGACCGCATCGGTGATCATCGTCGAGCAGCATCGGCTGGCGCTGCACCAGAGTCGCCTCGCGGAGTCCGTGAGTCCGTACAATCCGGTGTTCCAGAACACGCTCGCGACCCTGACCCAGAGTTTCGCGGCCGCTGGCCACGCGGCGACCGAAGCGCACGCGCTCGCGATCGCGTCGATCGGCCGGACGGTCGCGCAGCAGGCGAGCTTTCTCGCGTCGCTCGACGGCTTCTATTTTCTGATCGGCGTTGCGATTTGCGGCGGGCTGTTTGCCGCGTGGCAAAAACAGATCGACTAGAGGTAGCTCAAGCATGCTGTCGAAACTCACGAACTGGCTGGGCGCGCGCCGCCGCGAACGCGCGCTGCGCGACTACGCGATCGACGAACCGCTGTGGCAGGCGACCCTCGCCGGCCTGCCGTTTCTCGCCCACCTCGAAGCGCCCGATCTCGCGCGGCTGCGCGAGCTGACGAGCCTGTTCATCGCGCAAAAGGAGTTTTCGACCGCACACGAGCTCGAGCTGACCGACGCGATGACGGTCGCGATCGCCGCGCAAGCCTGTCTGCCGGTGCTGAACCTGAGTCTCGAGTTGTACCGCGGCTGGGTCGGCGTGATCGTCTATCCGGGCGAGTTCGTGATCCGCAAGACCGTCGAAGACGAGGACGGCGTCGTGCACGAGGTCGAGCACGACGCGAGCGGCGAAGCGTGGCAAGGCGGTCCGGTGGTGCTGTCGTGGGAAGACGCGCAGATAACCGACAGCACCGACGCGTACAACGTCGTGATCCACGAATTCGCGCACAAGATCGACATGCTGGACGGCGAAGCGGACGGCCATCCGCCGCTGATGCGCCGCTGGCACGCACCGCTCGACGCACAAGCCTGGGCCGACGTGTTCGACAACGCGTACGACCACTTCTGCGCGCAAGTCGACGCGGTGCCCGAGCGGCGCTGGACGCGCTTCGAGCGCGAATCGCTGATCGATCCGTATGCGGCGGATCATCCGTCGGAATTCTTCGCGGTGTGCAGCGAGGCGCTGTTCGTGAAGCCGCAGGCCTTCGAAGCCGAGTATCCGGAACTGTACCGGCTGCTTGCGCGCTATTACCGGCAGGATCCGGCGCGTGTCGGCCTGACGTTCGCTGCGCCCTGACGCCGACCCTGACGCGGGGCGGCCCAGGCCGCGGGGACCGCACGTAGGGTTGCGCGCCCAGGCCCGGTGCGCATAGTTGCGAACGCCCCGCCCAGCGGGCACTTGCGGCGTCAACCTGCGAGCGCCACTACCTGCCACTCCGATAGCACGCGCCCGAATAGAATCCGCTGGCAGAAAAATCGCCAAGCGACTGATTTTCTGGCATAATCGCGTTTTTTCGACCGTAGGCAAGTGGCTCGCGCCTGAAGGCAGCCCCGTTCAAGGCTGCACGCGGGTTGGCTACCGCCAGATTAAAGGAAAGACCATGAAAGAAGGCATTCACCCGAATTACCGCGAAGTCCTGTTCATCGATATGTCGAACGACTTCAAGTTCGTGACGCGTTCGACCATCCAGACGCGCGAAACCGCCGAATTCAACGGCAAGACCTACCCGCTCGCAAAGATCGAAGTGTCGTCGGAATCGCACCCGTTCTACACCGGCCAGCAGAAGATCATGGACACGGCCGGCCGCGTCGAGAAGTTCAACAAGAAGTTCGGTGCACGCGCTTCGGGCAAGGCAGCGAAGTAATACCGCTTCATCGCCGGCTTGCGCCGGCCACGGAGCAAACAGAAAGGGCAGCGCGAGCTGCCCTTTTTTGTCGCCCGCGTCTGCCGGGTCGTGTCGCTTGCGGGGCTGCTTGCGAGGCTTATGGCGCGCTATCTGAGCGCCACGCCCGTCGGTACCGACCCGGCACGGCACGCCAACACGGCATCGTGTTACAGCTTTTGTCATGACGTTGCCGGTCGTTACCGGCCGTGACGGGCGTCCCACGGCACGACTACAATGCCGGATGCTCCAGACGGGCCATTCCCCGGACCTGCCGTCCGGCTCTGGCCGCATCGCTTATCCAATACCCAACACCGCATGAGACCTGTCGTTCGCCTCACTGCCTCAGCGACCAGTGCGTTGCCGCGCTGGCTGCTACTGACCATCTGTGCCGTCTACGCGGCGTTCGGCCTGTTCGGCCGCGATCCGTGGAAGAACGAGGACGCAGCCGGCTTCGGCGTGATGTGGACCATGGCCAACGGCGGCGCCCACGACTGGCTGCTGCCGAACCTCGTCGGTAAATATCTGACCGAGGACGGTCCGCTCGGCTACTGGCTCGGCGCCAGCGCGATCCGCGCGCTCGCGCCGTGGGTCGACGCGAGCAACGCGTCGCGCGTGTTCACCGGCCTGCTGTTCTGCGCGGGCTGCGCGTTCGTCTGGTACGCGGCCTATCTGCTCGGCCGCCGCGCCGAGGTGCAGCCGTTCAAATACGCGTTCGGCGGCGAGCCCGAGCCGCGCGACTACGGCCGCACGCTCGCCGACGGCGCGCTGCTGATCCTGCTCGCCTGCTTCGGTCTCGCCGAGCGCGGCCACGAAACCACGCCGCAACTCGCGCAGTTCGTCGGCATCGCGATGCTCGTCTACGGTCTCGTGCGGATGATCGACAAGCCGATTCAGGGCGCGCTGATCTGGGGTCTCGCGCTCGGCCTCGTCACACTCGCGAGCAGTCCGGTGCTGGTCGGCGCGCTGCTGGTCGGCACCCTCGCGATGACGCTGATCGTGCGCGAAACGCGCTCGCGCTGGCTGCTGCTCGCCGGTCTGCCGGTCGCGTTGGTGCTCTCGGTGTCGTGGCCGATCGCCGCGCTCGCCGCGTTCCCCGACGATGCCGTCTGGTATCTGAACCAGTGGATCCACGTGAGCCTGAGTTCGTTCGCCGGGCCGCCCGGCTCGGTCGCCGGCTATGCGCTGAAAAACCTGCCGCTGTTCACCTGGCCCGCGTGGCCGCTCGCGCTGTGGTCGTGGTTCAGCTGGAAGGGGCTGCGGCGCGCGCCGCACGTGGCGATTCCGCTGTCGGTGATCGGGCCGCTGTTCGTGCTGGTGGTGCTGCAAAGCCATCAGTCGAACCGGCTCTACATGCTGCTGTTGCCGCCGCTCGCGGTGCTCGCGACCTTCGCGCTACCGACGCTCAAGCGCGGCGCGATCAACGCGATCGACTGGTTCGCGCTACTCAGCTTCACGATCCTCGGCAGCTTCGTGTGGCTCGTCTACATCGCCAGCCTCACCGGTTTCCCGCATCCGCTCGCGCGCAACCTCGCGCGACTCGCGCCGGGCTTCGTGCCGCAGTTCAAGATTCTGTCGTTCGTGTGCGCGGTCGCGGTGACCGTGTGCTGGTTCGTGCTGGTGCGCTGGCGGCTCGCGCGTCATCCGAAGGTGCTGTGGCGCAGCGTCGTGCTCTCCAGCGCCGGCACGACGCTGATGTGGGTGCTGCTGATGACACTGTGGCTGCCGGTCGTCAACTACAGCCGGACCTATCGCGACGTCGCGCTGCAGATCGCAAGTCACCTGCCCGAGGACTACACCTGTATCGCGCCGGTACGGCTCGGTAACGCGCAGATCGCGACCTTCGCCTATTTCGGCGACATGCACTTCGCGTTCGACCAGGACTGCGACGTGATCCTGCGTCAGGACACCCAGGACTACGGCGACCCGAGCGCGATGCCCGACTACATCTGGAAGCTGGTCTGGGAAGGCCGCCGCGCCGCCGACCGCGACGAGCGCTTCCGCCTGTACGTGCGCATCGACCGGCCGAAGCCGGTGCCCGGCAAGCGGCGCAGCTGGCACAAGAAGCTCGACTGACGATGTTCGCCGACATACGGAAAATCGCCGCGCTCGCGTGGCCCGTATTGATCGGTCAGTTGGCCATCATCGCGTTCGGCGTGATCGATACGGCGATGGTCGGCCGTTTTTCGGCGGTCGATCTGGCCGCGCTCGGCCTCGGCTCGTCGATCTACGTGTCGGTCTATATCGGCCTGACCGGCATTCTGACCGCGCTACAGCCGATCACCGCGCAGCTGTACGGCGCGCGACGCTATGGTGAGATCGGCGAGGAAGTGCGCCAGTCGCTGTGGCTCGCGGCGGCGCTAACCGTGATCGGCTTTCTGATCCTGTTCTTTCCGGGGCCGCTGCTGAATCTGTCGCGCGTGCCCGACGCGCTGCATGAGCGCACGCTCTCCTATCTGCGCATTCTCGCGTTCGGGCTGCCCGCCGGGCTCGCGTTTCGCGTCTACAGCTCGGTCGCCAACGCACTCGGAAAGCCGCGACTCGTGATGTTCCTGCAGGTCGCCGCGCTGCTGCTCAAGATCCCGCTCAATACGTGGTTCATTTTCGGTGGGCTCGGCTTGCCGGCGCTCGGCGGCCCCGGCTGCGCGCTCGCGAGCACGCTACTCAACTGGGCGCTCGCGGTGCTCGGCATGCTGCTGCTCGCGCGGGTCGACGATTTCAAAACGCTCGGCATCTTCACTCACTTCTGCTGGCCGGTCTGGAAGCGCCAGGCCGCGCAACTGCGGCTCGGCATTCCGATGGGGCTGTCGTACCTGATCGAAGTGACGTCGTACACGTTCATGGCGCTCTTTATCGCGCGCTTCGGCACGACCACGCTCGCCGGCCATCAGATCGCCGGCAACATCGGCGCGGTGCTGTATATGACGCCGCTGTCGATCGGCATTGCGTCGTCGACGCTGGTCGCGCAGGCGCTCGGCGCGCACCGACCGGCAGCAGCGCGCACGCTGTCGCGGCACGGCATTGCGATGGCGGTTGCGATCGCCTGCTGCTATGGCGCGCTGGTGCTCGCGCTGCGGCCGTATATCGTCGACGGTTACACCACGGACGCACAGGTCGCGGCGAAGGCGCTGCCGCTGGTGCTGATCGTCGTTTGCTACCACCTGTTCGACGCGTTGCAGATCTCGACCGCATTCGTGCTGCGCGCCTACAAGGTGGCGGTCGTGCCGACCGTCATCTATGCGGTCGCGCTATGGGGCGTCGGGCTCGGCGGCGGCTATGCGCTCGGCTTCGATACGACCGGCCTGACGCCGTCGTGGCTGACCGGCGCGCGCGGCTTCTGGGTCGCGAATACGGCGAGTCTCGCGATTGCCGGCGTGGGATTGCTGCTGTACTGGCGGATCGTGAGCCGGCGGTATTTGCGCGGTGAGACGGGTGTCCGGGCGGATACGAAGGTTTGAGGGAATGGGCGGGGAGCGGTCGAGGCTTCAGTTCGAGCAAGTGGCAGGCGTCGCGTCGGCGGCAGGGAACGTGAACGGAACCCCCTCCTTCTCTGCAAAATGCCGCCTACATGCTCGCGCGACGTGTGGTATGGGATGACCTGTCCAAACGGGGATAGTCAGCCCAAACAAGCCCGTTAGTTGCGTGAGAGCGCAGATCAAAACAAGCGTTTTTCTTCGCACTCACCTCCGCACATGCCCGGCCCGGCGCCCCTCTCAGACGTTGCTCGCAGCCGCCTCCTCCCGATCTCTACGCTCGAAAATCTCCCGCGCCGCGAACAGCGCATTGAGCGCGGCCGGAAATCCGGCATAAAGCGCCATCTGCATGAACACCTCGACGATCTGCTCGCGCGTGCAACCGACGTTCAACGCCGCCTCGATATGCACCTTCAGTTGCGGCTGGGCGCAGCCGAGCGTTGCGAGCGACGCGATCGTCGCGATTTCGCGTGCGCGCAGATCGAGCTGCGGCCGGCTGTAGATGTCGCCGAAGCCGAATTCGATCAGCAGGCGGCCGAATTCCGGCGCGATCGGCGCGAGCGCGGCGATGACCTGCTCACCGGCCGAGCCGTCG
Organism: Paraburkholderia antibiotica; assembly: GCF_012927125.1. Taxonomy (GTDB): domain Bacteria; phylum Pseudomonadota; class Gammaproteobacteria; order Burkholderiales; family Burkholderiaceae; genus Paraburkholderia; species Paraburkholderia antibiotica. The sequence continues at coordinate 132,963 of NZ_JABBFZ010000017.1, read as the reverse complement.
ATCTCCCGGAGCTTGTCCCAGCCGCGTGCGTAGCGCTCGTCATGTGCGTAGTTCATTGCAAGTCCTTATCGATGTGCGAGGGCAACGAGGATTCGTTGCCCTGTCGGGTCGGAACAGGCTCGATCGCGCCGCTCGTGGCGGCCTCGTAATAGGCGATCTTGTCGTCGATCGCGCTGAGGTTGCTCTGCAGATCGGCGATTCGCGCAAGCAGTTCAGTGCGATGCACGACCAGCAGATCGCGCCGCGCGCGCATCGTCGGCCGGCCTTGCACGCGCAGCGCGGCGATCTGCTGCATGCCGGAAATCGACATACCGGTCGCCTTCAGACGCATGACGAAGCGCAACCAGTCGAGATCGGCCGGCGAATACAGCCGATGCCCCGCGTGCGTGCGCCCGACCGGCCGGATCAGCCCGGCCTGTTCGTAATAGCGCAGCGTGTGCGTCGACACGCCGATCGTTTCGGCGACTTGACCAATGGTGAGCGCGATTGAGTGTTTCGACATGACGGACTCAGGTTAGGACTTCGAGTGCACTCCAGGTCAAGCGTAACGGACAATCATTCGTTCGCGTTGCCCGTTTTCATCGCAGACGACTTCGGACGGCCGAATCGCACTCGAGCAGGCAGCCGATAAACGCACAGGCGTTACACCGGCCAGTAAAAGTTTTAAATATTGTCTACCCTGATTTACTTGTCATGAATCGATCGGTATAAATCGTCCGCGATCACAAATTGGGCCAGCGATTTGTTCTATGCTTAAACGCAGCGCCCGCAGACAGAATGTGTCGTCCTTTCCCGGCTAACTTTTTTTGCCCTCAATGGAGTGCTTGCCATGCTGAAAAAGCTTTTGATGCTTTGCGTTGCTGTGGCTTTGTCGCTGTCGGCCGGCTTTGCCGCGGCCGTCGAAGTGAATACCGCGGATCAGGCCGCGCTCGAATCGGTCAAGGGCATCGGCCCCGTGCATGCAAAAGCGATTCTCGATGAACGCGCGAAAAACGGCCCGTTCAAGAATGCCGACGATCTCGCCACGCGCGTCAAGGGCATCGGCCAGAAATCGGTCGCGAACCTTGAAGCCGCCGGTCTGACGATCAACGGTTCGGCGGCGCCGCCGACCGGCGCGAAGGCGTCGACGAAGAGCAGCACGGCAAGCACGCAGCCGGCTCCTGCACCGGCGGCCACCACGCCGGCGGCCACGACCCCGGCACCCGCGGCCACGACCGCTGCGGCACCGGCCGCGACCACCGCTGCACCGGCCGCGCCTGCCGCCGCTTCGGCTGCGAAGACGTCGAAGTCGAAGAAGAAGAGCAAGGCCGCAGCGTCCGACGCGGCGGCGGCCGCAGCACCGGCCACCGCAGCCGCAAACGCGCCGGCCGACGCATCCGGCACCAAGGCTTCGAAGAAGAAGGCAAAGAAGAGCAAGGCGGCATCGGCTGCGGCTGCTTCCGGCGCCTGATGCTGAGGCGTCTCTACTGAGCGCCTTCACTGAACGTCATTACGCGCAGGCGGTTGCGCCCTAGTTGCAATACAGCGAAACCGCCCTGCCGCCCCGTTTTACCGCGCCGCGCAACCGCGCGGCGTTTTCACCCGCCAGGCCGTCCCCACACGCGCCGGCATTCAAGAGAGTCCGTCATGAGCCTACTCGACACCATCGGTTCCCTGCTTGGCAAATCGCCGGAAGGCGGCGGCCAACAAGCGCTGATCGCAGCCGCGCTCGAATTCGTCAACAACCAGCCGGGCGGCCTGAACGGCCTGATCCAGCGCTTCCAGGAAAAGGGCCTCGGCGACGTCGTGACGTCGTGGGTCAGCAACGGCGAAAACCAGCCGATCGCACCGGACGCGCTGCACAACGTACTCGGCTCGCAAGCGGTGACCGATCTCGCCGCGAAGGTCGGCGTTCAACCGGATCAGGTCACGGGCATGCTGTCGCAGCTCCTGCCGCACGTCGTCAACGCCGCGACGCCGGAAGGCCAGGTGCCGGCCGAAGGCCAGCTCAACGCAACGACCGTGCTCGGCGCGCTCGGCGGCCTGTCGGCGCTGTTCGGCAACAAGAACGCTTAAGCCGCCAACGCGCTCCGCGCAGGCGGAGCGCTTGCACCGCCGCTCGACGACGCCTGCGTCATCGAACCTCGGCGCATAAAAAAGCCGGCAACGAAGTTTTCTTCGTTGCCGGCTTTTTAACGTCGGCGGATAACGTCGGCTGAAACGGCGAAGCTATCGCCGTTCCGTGACGTCACCCATCCGCAGTGCTCAATGCACGACGCGGTCGAACACGAGCTCGCCCTCTTCCACTTCGACCGGAATCACATCCTTCGGACCGAACTTGCCGGCCAGAATCAGCTTCGCGATCGGGTTCTCGATCTCCTGCTGGATCGCACGCTTTAACGGCCGCGCGCCGAACAGCGGATCGTAGCCGACCTTGCCGATGTGCTCGAGCGCCGCGTCCGACACCACCAGCTGCATCTCGAGCTTCGCGAGCCGCTCGTGCAGACGTTGCAGCTGGATCCGCGCGATCGACTGGATGTTCGAGCGATCGAGCGCATGGAACACGACGACGTCGTCGATCCGGTTCAGGAACTCGGGCCGGAAGTGCAGCTTCACCTCTTCCCACACCGCGTCCTTGACCGCGTCCTGCGACTCGCCGACCATCGACTGGATCACCTGCGACCCAAGGTTCGAGGTCATCACGATCACCGTGTTCTTGAAGTCCACGGTGCGCCCCTGGCCATCGGTCATGCGGCCATCGTCGAGCACCTGCAGCAGCACGTTGAACACGTCCGGATGCGCCTTCTCGATTTCGTCGAGCAGGATCACGCTATACGGCTTGCGACGCACGGCCTCGGTCAGATAACCGCCTTCCTCGTAGCCGACATATCCCGGCGGCGCGCCAATCAGACGCGCGACGCTATGCTTCTCCATGAACTCGCTCATGTCGATACGAATGAGATGATCCTCCGAATCGAACAGGAACGACGCCAGCGCCTTGCACAGCTCGGTCTTGCCGACACCGGTCGGGCCGAGGAACAGGAACGAGCCATACGGCCGGTTCGGGTCCGACAGACCCGCGCGCGAGCGCCGGATCGCGTCGGCGACCGCGTTGATCGCCTCGTCCTGGCCAACCACGCGCTCATGCAGCTTCGACTCGATCTGCAGCAGCTTTTCGCGCTCGCCCTGCATCATCCGCGACACCGGAATGCCGGTCGAGCGCGAGACGACCTCCGCGATTTCTTCGGCGCCGACCTGCGTGCGCAGCAGACGCAAACGCTTCGGACTGTTCTGCTCCTCGGCTTCGGCGCGCGTGACTTCCTTCAGTTGCGCTTCGAGCCCCGGCAGCTTGCCGTACTGCAGCTCAGCGACCTTCTCGAGCTTGCCTTCGCGCTGCAGGCGCACGATTTCCGCCCGCGTCTTCTCGATCTCTTCCTTCAGTTGCGCGCTGCCCTGCACCGCCGCTTTTTCCGCGGTCCAGATTTCTTCGAGGTCCGAATACTCGCGATTCAAACGCTCGATTTCCTCTTCGATCAGTTGCAGACGCTTCTGCGACGCTTCGTCCTTCTCCTTCTTCACCGCTTCGCGTTCGATCTTCAACTGGATCAGACGACGGTCGAGCCGATCCATCTCCTCCGGCTTCGAGTCGATTTCCATCTTGATCTTCGACGCGGCTTCGTCGATCAGATCGATCGCCTTGTCCGGCAGGAAGCGGTCGGTGATGTAGCGATGCGACAGCTCGGCGGCCGCGACGATCGCCGGGTCGGTGATGTCGACACCGTGGTGCAGCTCATAGCGTTCCTGCAGACCGCGCAGGATCGCGATGGTCGCCTCGACCGACGGTTCGTCGACCAGCACCTTCTGGAAGCGGCGTTCGAGCGCGGCATCCTTCTCGATGTACTTGCGGTATTCGTCGAGCGTGGTCGCGCCGACGCAATGCAGCTCGCCGCGCGAGAGCGCCGGCTTCAGCATGTTGCCCGCGTCCATCGCACCCTCGGCCTTGCCCGCGCCGACCATCGTGTGGATTTCGTCGATGAAGACGATGGTCTGCCCTTCGTCCTTCGCGATGTCGTTGAGCACGGCCTTCAGGCGCTCTTCGAACTCGCCGCGATATTTGGCGCCGGCGAGCAGCGCGGCCATGTCGAGCGACAGCACGCGCTTGTTCTTCAGCGTTTCCGGCACTTCGCCGTTGACGATGCGCTGCGCGAGCCCTTCGACGATCGCGGTCTTGCCGACGCCCGGCTCGCCGATCAGCACCGGATTGTTCTTGGTGCGGCGTTGCAGAATCTGGATCGAGCGGCGGATTTCGTCGTCGCGGCCGATCACGGGGTCGAGCTTGCCGGCGCGCGCTCGCTCGGTCAGGTCGATCGTGTATTTCTTCAGCGCCTCGCGCTGACTTTCGGCGTCCTGGCTATGCACCTGCGAGCCGCCGCGCACCGCCACGATCGCGGTTTCGAGCGATTTGCGCGACAGCCCGTGCTCGCGCGCGAGGCGGCCGGCTTCGCCTTTGTCGTCGGCGATCGCGAGCAGGAACATCTCGCTCGCGATGAACGTGTCGTTGAGCTTCTGCGCTTCCTTGTCGGCCTGGTTCAACAAGCCGGTCAGCTCGCGGCCGATCTGCACGTTGCCGTCGGTGCCCTGCACCTGCGGCAGCCGCGTGATCGCGTCGTTCAACGCGGTTTGCAGCGGCTGCACGTGCACGCCGGCGCGCGAGAGCAGCGAACGCGCGGAGCCGTCCTGCTGCGCGACGAGTGCCGACAGCACGTGGAGCGGCTCGATGTACTGATTGTCATGACCAACGGCGAGACTTTGCGCATCGGCCAGTGCTTCCTGGAATTTAGTGGTGAGTTTGTCGATTCTCATCAAGAGACCTCCAATTTCGATTACCACCAAAATGAGGCGATTTATTGGAGTTTCAAGCGCTTTTTTGGCCTCGGACGCAACTATTTAACATTTAAGCGAAACAACTGGCGTGGCCCCGTTTTCAGACGACGGGGGCTGGACTGCCGCTGCCCGGCCCGCCCGGACTATCCGCAACCGCCGCCAGCGGCACGACCGGAATCCTGACGCTGAGCCCGAGCAGCGCCGCGAGCGGGCTTTGCGGCTGCGCGACATCGCCGATCGTATGGCGGTCGAGTTCGGCGAGAAACGCCTGGTTTGCCGCCTGGAGCGCACCGCGCAAGCGGCAATGCGGCGTGATCACGCAGGGGCGCTGTTCGCCCTGACGGTCCGGCAGGCAGCCGACCAGCGCGAAGTCGCTTTCCGTCAGCCGCACCACGTCGCCGACCGTCAAGGTGAGCGTTTGCGCGCCGAGTCTCAGCCCGCCGTTGCGACCGCGCACGGTTTCGACCCAGCCGTGCTCGCCGAGTTGCTGCACGACCTTCATCAGATGGTTCTTCGAGATGCCGTACGCTTGCGAAATGTCCTGAATCGTCGATAATCCGTCGCCCCGCACGGCGAGGTAGAGCAGCACGCGCAGCGCGTAATCCGTGTAGTCGGTTAGTCTCATAAATTCTTGGTGTCGCGTGAAAGGCAGCGAGGAAGCGAGCCGCGAGGACGGGGATAACCGCGTCGATGCAAGGGTTGCCGTTACGGGTCCGACCGCCGAGCCCAAAATGAGTGGCTCACGACGTCGGCATCGAGTCGTTTTGCATTAGCAATGGTAACGTTTCCTGCCCCGGTCATTCGTACGAAAAGCAGGTGATTCGAGCCCTTCTTCCGTTTGATTGCGCATTGTGCGCATTGCGTAGGGCTGGGTGCCTGGTTGGCGGCGTTGACGGCGTTTGGCCCCCCAGGCGCCGCGCGTGCGCCGACGTAATCGATGTAACGCTGCCGCCTGCTCGCGTCGCTATCGCCCGCTGTCGTCGGGAACCGTATTTTTCTGGAATCCGCATGAATCCGTCTTTCCCCGCCGCGCCGCCGGTCGAGCGCGCGGCCGAACCCAGCGACGCGAATATCCGCGATCTCGTCTATGGTTTTTACGATCGCGTGCGCGCCGACCCACTGCTGGGCCCCGTGTTCGATGCGAAGCTCGCGGGCCGCTGGGACGATCATCTGCCGAAGATGTGCACGTTCTGGAGCAGCCTCGTACTGGGCGCGAAGCAGTATCGCGGCAACGTGCAGCAGGCGCATCAGCCGCTCGAAGGCATCGAGCCGCAGCACTTCAGCCGCTGGCTGTACCTGTTCCTCGATACGGTCGAATCGCGTTATCAGCCGGCCGCGGCCGTGCGCTTCATGGAACCGGCGTTGCGGATCGCGCAAAGCCTGCAGTTGAGCCGGTTCGGGTGGGATTACAAGATTCCGCCGGAGCAGCAGGAACTGCTCGAGCGCGTCGCGCCGAAGCGGCGGCCGCGCGATGACGACAGCGAACATCCGCCACGACCGGCCGGCGAGCCGTTTCCGGTGCCGATTATCGGGCGCTCGCGGGACGAGTGAGATGGGCCTGGGCCTGGGCCTGGGCTTGGGCTTCAGCCTCGGCCTCAGCCTCGGCCCGAGGTTTCAGATTCGCGGGTTCAAGCTCGAAACCGAAGCTCCGGCTAAGCGCGCCGTTTTCCCGGCCCGGCGTAGGGCCTCGAAACCTCACAGCCTCGACGCCGCCACCTACTCCGCCTCCCGCTTCCCCGCTTCGAGCCCCCAGCGCGCAAGCGCCGCATCGTCGCTCACGCGCGCGTCGACCCAGCGCTCGCCCGCGTCGGTTTTCTCTTTCTTCCAGAACGGCGCCTCGGTCTTCAGATAGTCCATCACGAACTCGCACGACGCAAATGCGTCGCCGCGATGCGCGGCCGTCGTCGCGACGAGCACGATCTGATCGAGCGGATACAGCTTGCCGACCCGATGCACGATCAACACTTCGATGCCCGGCCAGCGCGCCCGCGCCCGCTCGACGATCGCCTTCAGCGACTTCTCGGTCATGCCCGGATAGTGCTCGAGCTCCATCGTCTCGACCGCGCTGCCTTCGTTCAGATCGCGCACCGTGCCGACGAAGCACGCGACCGCGCCGATCTTCGGATTGCGCGCGCGCAGCGCGGCGACCTCGGCGCTGAGGTCGAAATCTTCGGTCTGGACGCGCACGGGCATGATCGGCTCCTGAGGCTGCTGGCGGGCTGGCGGGCTGGCGGCGAGCGCCGCTCAACCGCCGGTGACGGGCGGGAAGAACGCGACTTCGCAGCCCTCGGTGAGGCGCGTGCCCGCGTCGGTCATCACGTGATTGCAGGCCATGCGCAGCGCGCGGCCTTCGGCGAGCGTCTCGGCCCAGACGCCGCCGCGCACGCGCAACCACGCGCGCACGTCGCCGACGGTCGAGATGCCATCGGGTACGTCGACGGTTTCGTCGGACAGGTTGAGCGCTTCACGCACGCTCGCAAAATAGCGGAGTTCGATTTTCATAAGAGTCGCGCCGGTCCGCGCCGGATCTCGCGCGGACGACCGGCCTCAGTTCAGCAGTTCGGAAAACGGAATGAAGCGCACGGTCTCGCCGGCGCTGATCGCATGGTTCGGTGGATTGTCGATCAGGCCGTCGCCCCATACGGTCGACGTCAGCACGGCCGAGCTCTGGTTCGCAAACAGATCGAGCCCGCCCGCCACGTTGACGCGCGCGCGCAGGAACTCGTTGCGGCGGTCGGCCTTGCCCTGCGCGAAGTCCGCGCGTAGTGACAGCGCGCGCGGCGCGACCGCCTGCACGCCGGCGAGACGCAGCACGAACGGGCGCACGAACAGCAGAAACGTGACGAAGCTCGACACCGGATTGCCGGGCAGGCCGATGAAGAAGGTTTCGGCTGCGGTTCCGGGGGCGGATTCGGACGCGGATCCGGAAGCCGTGGAAGACGCTGAAGCCATGGGAGCCGCAGAAGACGCCGAAGCCGTCGCCTGATCCACACCCACACCCGCTCCCACGCCACGGCGCACCGCGCCGAATGCGAGCGGCTTGCCCGGCTTCATCGCGATCTGCCACATCGACAGACGCCCTTCCGCCTCGACCGCCGGCTTCACGTGATCCTCTTCACCCACCGACACGCCACCGCAAGTCAGAATCAGGTCGTGCTCCCGCGCGGCTTCGCGCAGCGTCGCGCGGGTCGCGTCGAGTCGATCCGCGACGATGCCGTAGTCGGTCACCTCGCAGCCGAGATTTTCGAGCAGCCCACGCAACGTGAAGCGGTTCGAGTTGTAAATCGCGCCTGGCTTCAGCGGCTCGCCGGGCATCGTCAGTTCGTCGCCGGTGAAGAACACCGCGACCTTCACGCGACGACGCACCTCGAGCTGCGCGCAGCCGACCGACGCGGCCAGTCCCAACGCCTGCGGCGTGAGCCGCGTGCCGGCCGGCAGGATCACCGAACCCGCGCGGATGTCCGCGCCTTGCGCGGTGATCCACTCGCCCGCCTGCGGCCGATGCACGATCGTCACATCGTCGCCAGCGGCCTCGGTCTGCTCCTGCATCACGACCGCATCGGCGCCCGGCGGCACCGTCGCGCCAGTGAAGATGCGCGCCGCGCTGCCGGACGCGAGCGGCGTCGGCGCATGGCCGGCCGGAATGCGTTGCGACACCGGCAAGCGGCTGCCGTGCGCGAGATCGGCGATACGCACCGCGTAGCCGTCCATCGCGCTGGTGTTCATCGGCGGCACGTCGAGCGGCGACGCGACGTCGGCGGCGAGCACGCGGTTCAGCGCGTCGAGCGTCGGCAGCGATTGCGTGCCGTCGATCGGACGCGCGGCGTCGAGCAGGATCGCCAATGCGTCGGCAGTGGCAAGCATCGGAGCGCGGGGCGTGGGGGTGGACATCTCGGAGGTCGAAGCCGCAGGTTAAAAGAGCATTGTAGCGGCCGATGCCGTCAGCCTGGGCGGCCGGGCGTTATGGAGAACTTTTTGTGTTTTTCGATGCGTGGATGGGCGGGCGTATGGAGTCCGTGTTCGTGGCGGAAGATATCGCGGAGGATTGCATCGACCGGGTGAGCCGAAAACGCTACCGCATGGAATGCTGCCTTGTTCGCACAAGCTGTCCTCCAGCCCGCGCGAACAAAACCGATCGGCAAAAACAAACGGGCCTTGCCTACCCGGCAAGGCCCGTTCGCCTATTCACTCACCTGCCAGCGAGTCGGCTTATTTGCCCGTGTTAGCGACGATAAAGTCCTTCACCCGTTGCGCATCCGCCGGCACGACCTCGAAGCGCTGCGGCAGCGATTCGAGCCCCGAGAACGCCGCCGGCCGCTCCGGTTCGCGCAGCAGCGCCTCGCGGATCGTCTCGCCGAACTTGATCGGCTGCGCGGTCTCCAGCACGATCATCGGGATGCCCGGCTGCAGATGCTCGCGCGCGACCTTCACGCCGTCGGCCGTATGCGTATCGATCATCGTGTCGTAGCGTTCGAACACGTCGCGGATCGTGTCGACGCGCGTGTCATGGCTGCTGCTGCCCGACACGAAACCGAATTCCTTCACGCGCGCGAAGTCGCCGCTCGCCGCGAGATCGAAACCGCCCTTCTCCTCGACGTCGCGGAACAGTTGCAGCACGCGCGCCGGATCGCGGCCGAGCAGATCGAACACGAAGCGCTCGAAGTTCGACGCCTTCGAAATGTCCATGCTCGGGCTGCTGGTGTGATACGTCTCGGCCGCCTTGCGCACGCGGTAGATGCCGGTGCGGAAGAACTCGTCGAGCACGTCGTTCTCGTTGGTCGCGACCACGAGTTTTTCGATCGGCAGACCCATCATGCGCGCGATGTGGCCCGCGCACACGTTGCCGAAGTTGCCCGACGGCACCGTGAACGACACGCGCTCGTCGTTGCTCTTCGTCGCGGCAAAGTAGCCCTTGAAGTAGTACACGACCTGCGCGACGACACGTGCCCAGTTGATCGAATTGACCGTGCCGATCTTGTACTTCGCCTTGAACGCGTGATCGTTCGAGACCGCCTTGACGATGTCCTGCGCGTCGTCGAACACGCCTTCCACCGCGAGGTTGAAGATGTTCGGGTCTTGCAGGCTGTACATCTGCGCGGTCTGGAACGCGCTCATCTTCTTGTGCGGCGACAGCATGAACACGCGGATGCCTTGCTTGCCGCGCATCGCGTATTCGGCGGCGCTGCCGGTGTCGCCCGAGGTCGCGCCGAGGATGTTCAGCGTTTCGCCGTGCTTCGCCAGCGCGTACTCGAACAGGTTGCCGATCAGCTGCATCGCCATGTCCTTGAACGCGAGCGTCGGGCCGTTCGACAGTTCGAGCAGCGACAGCGGCGCGCCGCCTTCGACGCCGAGCGTCTTCAACGGTGTGATCTGCGCGGCGCTTTCGTCGTCGCGCACATTGCAGTAGGTCGCGGCGGTGTAGGTCTTGCGCGTGAGCGCGCGCAGATCTTCGGCGGGGATGTCGTCGCAGAACTTCGACAGGATCTCGAACGCGAGATCCGCGTACGGCAGCGTGCGCCAGCGCGCGAGTTCGTCCGCGGTGACACGCGGGTAGTCGGCCGGCAGATACAGGCCGCCGTCTTTCGCGAGACCGCCGAGCAGGATGTCGGAGAAGGTATGGCGCTCGCCGGCTCCGGCGCCGCGCGTGGAGAGGTAGTTCATAGTTCGGCCTAGTTCAGCGCTTCCATGCGCAGCTTCGTGACTTGTGAGACGACGGTCTTCAGCGCTTCGATCGACTTGATCGCGGCATTGACCTGCTTTTCGACCGTCTCGTGCGTGATCAGCAGAATGTCGGTTTCGCCCTTGCCGTTCGCGTCGACCTGCTCCGATTCCTTCTGCAGCAGCGCGTCGATCGAGATGCCGGTGTCCGCCAGAATGCGCGTGATGTCGGCGAGCACGCCGGTCACGTCGGCGACACGCAGGCGCAGGTAGTAGCCGCTCGTCACTTCTTCGATCGGCAGGATCGGCGTGTTCGACAGGCTGTCCGGCTGGAACGCCAGATGCGGCACGCGATGCTCGGGGTCCGCCGTGTGCAGGCGCGTCACGTCGACCAGATCGGCGACCACCGCGGACGCCGTCGGCTCCGCGCCCGCGCCCTTGCCGTAGTACAGCGTCGCGCCGACCGCGTCGGCTTGCACGACGACCGCGTTCATCGCGCCTTCCACGTTCGCGAGCAGGCGCTTGGCCGGAATCAGCGTGGGGTGCACGCGCAGTTCGATGCCTTTATCGGTACGACGCGTGATGCCGAGCAGCTTGATGCGGTAACCGAGTTCCTCGGCGTATTTGATGTCGATCGCGGCGAGCTTGCTGATGCCCTCGACGTACGCGCGGTCGAACTGCACCGGCACGCCGAACGCGATCGCGCTCATGATGGTCGCCTTGTGCGCGGCGTCGACGCCTTCGATGTCGAAGGTCGGGTCCGCTTCCGCGTAGCCCAGCTCCTGCGCGGCCTTCAGCGCGGTCGCGAAATCGAGGCCGCGGTCGCGCATCTCCGACAGGATGTAGTTCGTCGTGCCGTTGATGATGCCGGCGATGTACTGGATGCGGTTCGCCGTCAGCCCTTCGCGCAGCGCCTTGATGATCGGAATGCCGCCCGCCACCGCCGCTTCGAACGCGACCATCACGCCGTTGGCGCGTGCCGCCTCGAAAATCTCCGTGCCGTGCACCGCGAGCAGCGCCTTGTTGGCCGTGACCACGTGCTTGCCGTTGTTGATCGCGCGCAGCACGAGCTCGCGCGCGATGCCGGTGCCGCCGATCATTTCCGCGACGATCGCGATCGACGGATCGTCCACGACCGCGTTGAAGTCATCGGTCAGCGCGACCTTGCCGGCTTCGCTGCCGAGCGCCGCGGTGGCCTTGGCCGGATTGCGCACGGCGATGCGCGCAATCTCGATGCCGCGGCCCGCGCGACGTTTGATTTCTTCCTGATTGCGGCGCAGTACCGTGAAGGTGCCGCTGCCTACCGTGCCGAAGCCCAGCAGTCCAACTTTGATCGGTTCCATGCAGCGTGTGTGTCGAGTAAATGATTAAAAAACGGGGTCGGGCGTGGCGCCTCATGTCTCGCACTCGCGCGCCACATCGTACGCGAGGCCGGCTCAGGCCGTGTGACGCTTGCGGTAGCCGTCGAGGAAACGCGCAATCCGGTTGATCGAATCCGCGAGGTCGTCGACATTCGGCAGGAACACGACGCGGAAGTGATCCGGCGTCTTCCAGTTGAAGCCGGTGCCCTGCACGAGCAGCACGCGTTCTTCGAGCAGCAGGTCGAGAATGAATTGCTGGTCGTTCTGGATCGGATACACCTTCGGGTCGAGGCGCGGGAACATGTAGAGCGCCGCTTCCGGCTTCACGCAGCTCACGCCGGGAATCGCCGTCAGCATGTCGTAGGCGAGCTCGCGCTGCTTGTAGAGACGCCCGCTCGGCACGATCAGGTCGTTGATGCTCTGATAGCCGCCGAGCGCGGTCTGGATCGCATACTGGCCGGGGACGTTCGGGCACAGCCGCATCGACGCGAGGATGCCGAGCCCTTCCAGATAGTCTTTCGCGAGCCGGCGGTTCTCGCCGGTCAGACCCGAAATCGCCATCCAGCCGGCGCGATAGCCGCACGAGCGATAGCTCTTCGACAGACTGTTGAAGGTGACCGTCAGCACGTCTTCGGACAACGACGCCATCGACGTGTGGGTCCTGCCGTCGTAGACGATCTTGTCGTAGACCTCGTCGGCGAAGATGATCAGGCCGTGCTGGCGCGCGATCTCGATCAGGCCGAGCAGCAGTTCGTCCGAGTACAGCGCGCCGGTCGGGTTGTTCGGGTTGATCACGACGAGCGCGCGCGTGTTCGGGGTGATCTTCGCGCGGATGTCGTCGAGATCGGGCATCCAGCGGTTCGATTCGTCGCAGATGTAGTGCACCGGCGTGCCGCCCGCGAGGCTTACGCCAGCGGTCCACAGCGGGTAGTCCGGCGCGGGCAGCAGCACTTCGTCGCCGTCGTTGACGAGGCCCTGCAGCGCCATCACGATCAGCTCGGACGCGCCGTTGCCGATGTAGATGTCGTCGAGCCCGACGCCCTGCACGCCCTTTTCCTGCGTGTAATGCATGATCGCCTTGCGCGCGGCGAACACGCCCTTCGAATCGGAGTAACCCGACGAATTCGGCAGGTTGCGGATCATGTCCTGAATGATCTCGTCCGGCGCCTCGAAGCCGAACGGCGCAAGGTTGCCGATGTTCAGCTTGATGATGCGGTGGCCCTCTTCTTCGAGCCGCTTCGCATGTTCGAGGACGGGCCCGCGAATGTCGTAGCAGACATTCAACAACTTGTTGGATTTGAGAATCGGTTTCACGGCGGGCACTTCATCCTGGTTGATGGCTGGGGCAAACCTTGGCAAACGGGGCCGGCTGACGACACTGGACCGCCCGGATTCACCGCTAGGGGGCATTCGAAACGCGGCGGCGACGACCGCCAGTCGCGGATGGCGAACTGTCGACACTGCCGAACTATCGAGCCGCCGTGGCCGCCGGGGGTGATGAGGCGGCTTTTTCCGGGCGACCGGCTGTTCGGAGCGCTCCGGCAGGCATTGCAGGCTGCGTTTTTGCGGATCAGCTTTCCGGGGCTTTCCGGCTGTCTTGCGCCGCCGCTTACCGGAACGCTCCGGGCCAATCCCGAAAGCAGGCGAACCACCGGCAAAAGCAACGAAAACGCATCAAAAGCGCAGCAAAAACCGCCACCGCCGACACGAACAGCTACCCGGATCTCCACGCAGGCAACCGCGGGGACGACCGCGTAGGAATCCGCGCAAATGACCGATACGCCATACCGATGCTCGACGCAGCTTGTGGCAGCTATCGAGCAAGGGACGCCGCAAGGCGGCTAAAAAGTTATAATTTAGCGGATTTTGGCCGACTTCCGCAATGCACCAACCGCATCGGCAAGCCTTTTCGGCCCCTTCGTGTGTCACGCGCGCCGAACCGCGCGGCCCGTGCCGCGTCCAACCAGGCCGGCAACACGCATGACGTCTCACGACGACTTCGGAAAACCAATTTGAAATTACATCAGGATTCCAGCGGCGCGCTGAACACCGTCACCGGCTACGGCACCGACTACGTCGAAATCAATCTGGTGCGTCACGCGGGCAGCATTCTCGTGCTGCCGGACGCACCGGTCATTGCCTGGCCCGTCTCGTCCTTCGAGCAATTGAGCCCCGAGCACTTCGCGATGCTGATCGACGCCGCGCCCGAGGTGGTCGTGTTCGGCAGCGGCGAGCGGCTGCGCTTTCCGCACCCACGCCTGACCGCCGCGCTCACCGCGAAACGCATCGGCGTCGAAACGATGGACTTCAAGGCGGCCTGCCGTACCTACAACATTCTGATGGCCGAGGGCCGCAAGGTCGCGGCCGCGTTGCTGATCGAAGCCTGATCGCGCCCGGCGCCGGCGTATCCCGCCCGGGGCCGGACTCCGGCGCCGCGCGCTTGCGCGCGTCATCGATAACAAAAGGTTGAAAATTCATGAACGATACGCCGTCGAGGCTACCGCTCAACCGCACCGCCATCCTGCTGCTGGTGCTGGTTCTCGCCGTGATCTGGTTCGTGCCGCTCGGCTGGCGCCATCTGCTGCCGAGCGACGAAGGCCGCTACGCCGAAATGGCGCGCGAGATGTTCGTCACCGGCGACTGGATCACGCCGCGCTACAACGCCTACAAGTATTTTGAGAAACCGCCGCTGCAAACCTGGGCGAATGCGCTGACGTTCGCGTGGTTCGGTATCGGCGAATGGCAGGCGCGCCTCTATACCGCGCTGACGGGCTTCGTCGGCGTGCTGCTGCTCGGCTTCACCGGCGCGCGCGTGTTCAACACGACGGCCGGCGTGTTCGCGGCGCTGGTGCTCGCCTGCTCGCCGTACTGGAACCTGATGGGCCACTTCAACACGCTCGACATGGGCCTGTCGTTCTGGATGACGCTCACGCTGTGCGCGCTGCTGCTCGCGCAGCGCCCCAACCTGCGGCCATCGTGCGTGCGCGGCTGGATGTGGGTGTGCTGGGCATCGATGGCGATGGCGGTGCTCTCCAAGGGCCTCGTCGGCCTGATCCTGCCGGGCGCGGTGCTGGTGCTGTACACGCTGATCGCGCGCGACTGGGCGCTGTGGAAGCGGCTGCACCTGGTGAGCGGACTGATCGTCTTTTTCGCGATCGTGACGCCGTGGTTCGTGCTCGTGCAACAGCGCAATCCGGAATTCCTGAACTTCTTCTTCATCGTTCAGCAGTTCAAGCGCTATCTGACGCCCGAGCAGAACCGCCCCGGCCCGTTCTACTACTTCGTGCCGGTGCTGCTGGTGGGCTTCCTGCCGTGGCTGTCGGTGACGCTGCAAAGCGTGCGTCACGCATGGCGCCAGCCGCGTCAGCCGAACGGCTTCGCGCCGGTCACGCTGATGCTCACCTGGATCGTGTTCATCTTCCTGTTCTTCAGCGCGTCGCATTCGAAGCTGCTGTCCTATACGCTGCCGATCGCGCCGCCGATCGCCATGCTGATCGGCATGTACCTGCCGCTCGTCACGCGTGAGCAGTTGCACCGCCATCTGGCGGGCTACGCGCTCTTTTTCGTGGTCGCCGCGTTCGGCGCGCTGTTCCTGCCGCGCCTCGGCACCGCGCGCAACCCGACCGAGCTGTACGTCGCATTCCGCGTATGGGTGCTCGCCGCGCTCGCCGTCGCGTTCGTGCTGACGCTGTTCGCGCTGTGGCTGAATCGCCGCGGCCAGGCCGGCGGCGCCGGCAAGCGGGTCGGCCTCGGCGCGCTCGCCGCGTTCGGCGCGGGCTGGCTGCTGCTCGGCACGATCGCCGGCACCGGTCACGACGTGTTCGGCCGCCTGAGCTCCGGCGCGCCGCTCGCGCCGGCCATCAAGGCCGAGCTCGCGAAGCTGCCGCCCGACACACCGTTCTATTCGGTCGGCGTGCTCGATCACACGCTGCCGTTCTATATCGACCACACGATGATCATGGTCGAGCACCCGGACGAACTCGCGTTCGGCGTATCGGTCGAGCCGAAAAAATGGGTCCCGACCGTCGATGCGTGGATCGAACGCTGGAAGGCCGACCGCTACGCGCTCGCGCTGATTCCGCCGCCGACCTACGAGCGCCTCGTCAAACAGGGGCTGCCGATACAGGTGATCGCGCGCGATTCGCGTCGCGTGGTGGTGATGAAACCGCTGCCGGCGGACGCCGGCGCTGCGCCCGCCGCGACCGATGCCGCGCCTGTAACCTCGCCGGCCGCGGCCTCTTCGGCTTCCCCGGCCGCAGCACCGGCCACGCCGGCCACGCCGGCCGCAGCGGACACCGCAGCCCCGGCCGCATCCACCACGCCAGCCACGCCCGCCGCGGTACCGGCGCCGGCGTCGGCTGCCAAAACACAACCCTGACCACCCCGCCATCCGGACCGTTCGATGAACCCGATTTCCCTCTTCTGCATTCTCGCCGGCGTCACGCTGAACGCCGGTGCGCAGCTCCTTCTCAAGGCCGGCACGAATGCCGTTGGACACTTCGAATTCACCCGTGCGAACATCCTGCCCATCGGCTTCAAGCTCGCGATGCAGCCGCCGATCATCGGCGGGCTCGCCTGCTATGTGATCAGCGTGGTGGTGTGGGTCGTCGGGCTGTCGCGCGTGGACGTGTCGATCGCCTATCCGATGCTGTCGCTCGGCTACGTGGTCAACGCGCTGGCCGCGTGGTATCTGTTCGGCGAAGTGATGTCGGTGCAGAAGCTGGTCGGCATCGGCATCATCCTGATCGGCGTGTTCGTGCTCGCGCGCAGCTAGGCGCGGCGCCGGCCACGGCTGGCCGGCTACCGCCGGTCAGGCCCGGTCACCATTTATAACCGTTTAGCATCTTCGCGCCGCCTTGGCGAAACACGCCCGGCGCGACAATTTCGCGAAAAGTTCGCGGCCCACGTGCGACAGTCGCGCAACGGCCGCGCTGCAATCGGACTGTAAGCGATCGGCAGGCACGCAGGAACCCAGGCGGCTTACCGGCCGCCTAAGCCAGACGTAAGCTTGAGCGCGGTAAGCTGCACGGTTGCGTCTTTTCCGCCGTGGTCTTGGGTTTGCGCGTACTTTGTGGTTTACTTCGCGCCCGTCGGGCTGAGCCCCCCTTTCAATCGAGCGATGCATTCATGAGCCAGTCAACAGTCCCGTTTTTGCCGTTTGTCAAACCCGAGATCGATGAAGAAACGATCCAGGGCGTCGCCGACGTGCTGCGTTCCGGCTGGATCACCACCGGCCCGCAGAACCAGAAGTTCGAGGCGGCGCTCTCCGAGTTCTGCGGCGGCCGTCCAGTGCGCACCTTCAACTCCGGCACCGCGACGCTCGAAATCGGCCTGCGCATCGCCGGCGTCGGTCCCGGCGACGAAGTCATCACGACGCCGGCCACCTGGGTGTCGACCTCCAACGTGATCCTCGAAACCGGCGCGACGCCGGTGTTCGCCGACATCGACCCGGTCACCCGCAACATCGATCTGGACCAGCTCGAAAAAGCCATCACACCGCGCACCAAGGCGCTGCTGCCGGTGTTCCTGAGCGGCCTGCCGGTCGACATGGACCGCCTGTACGCGATCGCCCGCGCGCACAAGCTGCGCGTGATCGAAGACGCGGCGCAGGCGTTCGGCTCGACGTGGCGCGGCGAGCGCATCGGCAAGCTCGGCGACATCGTGTCGTTCAGCTTCCACGCGAACAAGAATCTGACCTCGGTCGAAGGCGGCGCGCTGGTCCTGAACAACGAGGAAGAAGCGCTGCTCGCGCAGAAGTACCGGCTGCAGGGCATCACCCGCACCGGCTTCGACGGCATGGACTGCGACGTGCTCGGCGGCAAGTACAACCTGACCGACGTCGCCGCGCGCGTCGGCCTCGGCCAGCTGCCGCACATCGAACGCTTCACCGCGCAGCGCAGGAAGCTGGTGCGGGCGTATTTCGCCGGCCTCGAAGGCGGCGCGGCGGTCCAGCTCGGCATCGGCCTGCCGTTCGCCGACTTCGAGAACAGCAACTGGCACATGTTCCAGATCACGCTGCCGCTCGAAAAACTGTCGATCGACCGCGCCGGCTTCATGGGCGAGCTGAAGAATTGCGGCATCGGCTCGGGCGTGCATTACCCGGCGCTACACCTGTTCTCGCTGTACCGCGCGCGCGGCTTCCGGGAAGGCATGTTCCCGCACGCGGAGCGCTTCGGCGCCACCACCGTGACGCTGCCGCTCTTCACGCTGATGAACGAAGGCGATGTCGAGCGCGTGTGCCGCGCGGTCAATGAAATTTGCGAACAATACGGAAAATAAGCGGACATGACTTATTCGGAACATCGCGCCGTCGCACCGGAAGTATCGATCATCATCCCGGTGTACAACGAGGAAGCCGGACTGGCTGCGCTGTTCGCGCGCCTCTATCCGGCGCTCGACGCGCTCGGCACCCGCTATGAAGTGATCTTCATCAACGACGGCAGCCGCGACAAATCCGCCGCGCTGCTCGCCGAGCAGTTCCGCGCCCGCCCCGACGCGACGCGCGTGATCCTGCTGAACGGCAACTACGGCCAGCACATGGCGATTCTCGCGGGCTTCGAGCAATCGCGCGGCGACATCGTGATCACGCTCGACGCCGACCTGCAGAACCCGCCCGAGGAAATCGGCAAGCTGGTCGCGAAGATGCGCGACGGCTACGACTACGTCGGCACGATCCGCATGCAGCGCCAGGACAGCCTGTGGCGCCGCAAGGCCTCGCGCGCGATGAACCATCTGCGCGAGCGCATCACGCGCATCAAGATGACCGACCAGGGCTGCATGCTGCGCGCGTACAGCCGCCACATCGTCGATACGATCAACCGCTGCGGCGAGATCAATACGTTCATTCCGGCGCTCGCGTACACGTTCGCGCAGAACCCGGTCGAGATCGACGTCGCGCACGAGGAGCGCTTCGCCGGCGAATCGAAGTACTCGCTGTATTCGCTGATCCGGCTGAATTTCGACCTCGTCACCGGCTTTTCGGTGGTGCCGCTGCAATGGCTGTCGTTCATCGGGGTGATCCTGTCGCTCGGCTCCGCGGCGCTGTTCGTGCTGCTGCTGATTCGGCGCTTCATCATCGGCGCGGAAGTGCAAGGTGTGTTCACGCTGTTCGCTATCACCTTCTTCCTGCTCGGCGTGATCATCTTCGCGCTCGGCCTGCTCGGCGAGTACATCGGCCGGATCTATCAGCAGGTGCGCGCGCGGCCGCGTTATCTGGTGCAGACCATTCTCGAAGAGCGTGACGGTTTGCCGATCAGCCAGACGCCGCGCGAGAGCGTCGCGCAACCCGCGGTGCGGGCCACCCCGCTCGCCGATCAGGGACCCACGCCATGAAGCCGCGCGCCGTCGTATTCGCGTATCACAACGTCGGCGTGCGCTGCCTGCAGGTGCTGCTCGCGCGCGGCGTCGAGGTGGCGCTCGTCGTCACCCACGAGGACAACCCGAGCGAGAACATCTGGTTCCGCAGCGTCGCGTCGGTCGCGGCCGAGCACGGCATTCCGGTCGTCACGCCCGCCGATCCGAAGAGCCCTGAGCTGCGCGCCGCGGTCAGCGCCGCGCGGCCGGACTTCATCTTCTCGTTCTACTACCGCCACATGTTGCCGCTCGAGCTGCTGGCGCTCGCCGCACGGGGCGCTTACAACATGCACGGCTCGCTGCTGCCGAAATATCGCGGCCGCGTACCGACCAACTGGGCAGTGATCCACGGCGAAACGGAAACCGGCGCGACGCTGCACGAAATGGCCGCCAAGCCCGACGCCGGCGCGATCATCGCGCAGACGCCGGTACCGATCCTGCCCGACGACACCGCCGCGCAAGTGTTCGACAAGGTCACGGTCGCCGCCGAGCAGACCTTGTGGCGCGTGCTGCCGGCGCTGCTCGCCGGCGAAGCGCCGCATCTGCCGAACGATCTCGCGCACGGCAGCTACTACGGCGGGCGCAAGCCGGAAGACGGCCGCATCGACTGGACCCAGCCCGCGCAGCAGGTCTACAACCTGATCCGCGCGGTCGCGCCGCCCTATCCGGGCGCGTTCACGGACCTGAACGGCCACCGGCTGATCGTCGCGCGCGCGCGCCTCGCGATGCCCGGCGCGCTCCGCCCGGATTTGCCGGCGGGCCTGCACGTAAGCGATAATGCCGTTTTCGCGATCTGCGGCGACGGCCGCGCGATCACCATCCACGAATTACGGCACCAGCACGACGGCGCAGAAACTGTCGTCAGTCCGGCGGAATTCGCCCAGCTCATCCAAACTCCCCGATAGTCATGAAAAAAGTCCTGATTCTGGGTGTGAACGGCTTTATCGGCCATCACCTGTCCAAACGCATTCTCGAAACGACCGACTGGGAAGTGTTCGGGATGGACATGCAGACCGAACGTCTGGGTGACCTCGTCAATCACGAGCGGATGCACTTCTTCGAAGGCGACATCACGATCAACAAGGAGTGGGTCGAATATCACATCCGCAAGTGCGATGTGATCCTGCCGCTCGTCGCGATCGCCACGCCCGCTACCTATGTGAAGCAGCCGCTGCGCGTGTTCGAACTGGACTTCGAGGCGAACCTGCCGATCGTGCGTTCGGCCGTCAAGTACGGCAAGCACCTCGTGTTTCCGTCGACCTCCGAGGTCTACGGCATGTGCACGGACGAGCAGTTCGATCCGGAAGAATCGCAACTGTCGTACGGCCCGATCAACAAGCCGCGCTGGATCTACGCGTGCTCGAAGCAGTTGATGGACCGCGTGATCTGGGGCTACGGCATGGAAGGCCTGAACTTCACGCTGTTCCGTCCGTTCAACTGGATCGGCCCGGGTCTCGACTCGATCTACACGCCGAAGGAAGGTTCGTCGCGCGTGGTCACGCAGTTCCTTGGCCACATCGTGCGCGGCGAGAACATCAGCCTCGTCGACGGCGGCGCGCAGAAGCGCGCGTTCACGGACATCGACGACGGCATCGGCGCGCTGATGAAGATCATCGAGAACAAGGACGGCGTCGCGACCGGCAAGATCTACAACATCGGCAACCCGACCAACAACTTCTCGGTGCGTGAGCTCGCGCACAAGATGCTGGCGCTGGCCGCGGAATTCCCCGAATACGCGGCGATGGCCAAGCAGGTGCAACTGGTCGAGACGTCGTCGGGCGCGTACTACGGCAACGGCTACCAGGACGTGCAGAACCGCGTGCCGAAGATCGACAACACGATGCAGGAACTCGGCTGGGCGCCGAAGTCGACCTTCGACGAAGCGCTGCGCAAGATTTTCGAGGCGTACCGCGGCCACGTCGCGGAAGCCCGCGCACTCGTCGAACAGCAATAAGAGCGCATCCTTGGCTCGCATCGTTCTGAAGATCGACGTCGACACGCTGCGCGGCACCCGCGAAGGCGTGCCAAACCTCGCGCGCATCTTCGACCGCTTCAAGGCGCGCGCCACCTTCCTCTTCAGCCTCGGTCCCGACCACACCGGTTGGGCGATGCGCCGCGTGCTGCGGCCGGGCTTTCTGAAGAAGGTGTCGCGCACTTCCGTGGTCGAGCACTACGGCATCCGGCAACTGATGTACGGCGTGCTGCTGCCTGGTCCGGACATCGGCGCGAAGACTTCGGCGGAAATGCGCGCGATCCACGAAGCCGGCTTCGAGTGCGGCATCCATACGTGGGACCACGTGTACTGGCAGGACAACGTGCGCTCGAAAGATCGCGCGTGGACCGCGCGGCAGATGCAGCACAGCCACGAGCGTTTCATCGAGGTGTTCGGCGCGCCGCCCGTCACGCACGGCGCGGCCGGCTGGCAGATGAACGGCTACGCGTTCGAGCAGATCGACGCGTGGGGCATGCGCTACGCGTCCGACGGCCGTGGCCGCTCGCCGTATCTGCCGGTGGTCGACGGCAGGACGCTCGCGCACGTGCAGATGCCGACCACGCTGCCGACACTCGACGAAGTGCTCGGCGTCGACGGTGTCGACACGCACAACGTCGCCGCGTGGATGCTCAAACAGACCGAAAACAATCCGCACGACCAGGTGTTCACGCTGCACGCGGAACTCGAAGGACAGAAGCTCGCGCCGATTTTCGAGCAGCTGCTGGAAGGCTGGCGCGCGCAGGGCCACACGTTCGCGACGATGGGCGACTACTACGCCACGCTAGACCGCGACACATTGCCATCGTACCCTGTTACGTGGGGCGAAATTCCAGGGCGCTCCGGCAAGCTGATCATCCAGCCCTGACACGGCCGGAACACGGCGCGACGCTCGCCGCCTGCAGCATCGGGGACGCGGCAAGCTCGCCTGATGCTGCAGGCGGGCTCCGAAGGCGCCGCAAGCAGGCGCAAGCAGGCGCAAGCGGGCTGCGGGCAGGCTGCCATCGGGCCTCCTCGCACCGGCACCGCCCGCCTCCCCGAACAACAACAACCTCGACGACAGACCAGCCGACGCCGCGGCAGCCAGCGACGCCGGCTCCAACCACCGGAGAACCTCGTGTCCATCGCAGTCGACCAACCCATCCCCGACTTCACCGCCCCCGCGACCGGCGGCGAGATCACGCTGTCCAAGCTGCGGGGCAAGAAGGTGGTGCTGTATTTCTATCCGAAGGACAACACGCCGGGCTGCACGACCGAAGGTCTGCAGTTCCGCGATCTGTACCCGAAGTTCAAGAAGGCCGGCGCGGAAGTGCTCGGCGTGTCGCGCGACAGCCTGCGCTCGCATGACAATTTCAAGGCCAAGCTCGAACTGCCGTTCCCGCTGATTTCGGATACGGAAGAAACGCTCTGCGCGCTCTTCAATGTCATCAAAATGAAGAAAATGTATGGCAAAGAGGTACGGGGGATCGAGCGCTCCACGTTCCTCATCGACGCCGACGGGGTGCTTCGCCAGGAGTGGCGCGGCGTGAAAGTGCCGGGCCACGTCGACGACATTCTGGAAGCTGTACAAGCGCTTTGAGGCGCGCTATATTGGGCCGCAATGAGTGCCTGTCCACCCCATACTGTTCTCCGCTGCGCCAACTCTGACGGCCGCTTGACCGGATCCACCGGGGCGGTTCGGAGCATGAGGCGCAACGCGAGCATCGTAGTCGAGCCGCTTGCCCCCAATGCCGGGGCGGCGGCTTTTTTAATTGCGCGCGACCGTTCGTTTATCGGGTTGCGCGCTTCCGTCAAGGAGCCTATCGAAGACCAGGCGAACCGGCATCTCTAGACCGAATGCGCGCCTCCTCGCGCAAACTGGGCGCCCCCGTGAGGGCGCCGGCAGAATGCGACGGGCGGCGCACGATATGTGACCCGATTATTTCGAGGGAAACCATGCCTTTGCCTACTCCCCCCAGCAAGCTCGGCAATCTTTTGTCGCCTGACGAATACAAGGCCAAAGCCGTCACGCCCGCGCGCTCCGCCGCGAAAAAACAGCCGCGTGAAGGGGAATCCGCAGAGTCGGCCGATTACGGCCGCGCCAATGTCGCCACCCCGATGGCGCACGCGGCCAACGCCGCCACCACATTGCGTCCGGTGCCGGCCGTCGAGCCGCAGCCCGTCTCGCAACCCGCGCCGGCACGCGGCCGCAAAACGAAGCAGACCGCCGCGCTGTTGCAACCGGTGCCGGCTGCGCGTGCGCAACCCGAGATCGCTGCGGCCGCTGCCGCCGAAGCCCGGCTGCACGCCGAGCCGGCTGTCGCGCGCTCGCCGTCCGCGAAACAACCCACGGCCGAAACGGCCGCCGCGCCCACGCAAGCCACCGGCACCACGCGCAAGAAACGCGGCACCGGCGCCGCGCCGGCCGAGGTGCAGAAGCTCTTCGTGCTCGACACCAACGTGCTGATGCACGACCCGAGCTGCCTGTTCCGCTTCGAGGAACACGACGTCTATCTGCCGATGATGACGTTGGAAGAGCTCGACAACCACAAGAAGGGCATGTCGGAAGTCGCGCGTAACGCGCGTCAGGTGAGCCGCACACTCGACGCGCTGGTCGCGAACGCCGGCGACATCGCCGACGGCATTTCGCTCGCGCGTCTGGGCAGCCGCGAGGCGTCCGGACGGCTGTACTTCCAGACGCGGCTGACCGCGATCGAGCGGGTCGAAGGTCTGCCGGAAGGCAAGGCCGACAACCAGATCCTCGGCGTCGTGCGCGCATTGCAGCGCGACCGCGCGGATCGCCAGGTCGTGCTGGTGTCGAAAGACATCAACATGCGCATCAAGGCGCACGCGCTCGGCCTGCCCGCCGAAGACTACTTCAACGACCAGGTGCTCGAAGACAGCGACCTGCTGTATTCGGGCGTGCGCGCGCTGCCGCAGGACTTCTGGACGAAGCACGCGAAGGGCATGGAGAGCTGGCAGGACACCAAGACCGGCACGACCTACTACCGGGTCACGGGTCCGCTGTGCGCGTCGATGCTGGTCAACGAGTTCGTCTATCTGGAGCCGCAGAACGGCGAGCCGGCGTTTCATGCGCTGGTGCGCGAGCTGAACGGCAAGACAGCGCTGCTGCAAACCTTGCGCGACTACGGCCACCACAAGAACAACGTGTGGGGCATCACGGCGCGTAATCGCGAGCAGAACTTCGCGCTGAACCTGCTGATGAATCCGGAAATCGACTTCGTCACGCTGCTCGGCCAGGCCGGCACAGGCAAGACGCTGGTCGCGCTCGCGGCCGGCCTCGCGCAGGTGCTCGACGACAAGCGCTACAACGAGATCATCGTGACGCGCGCAACCGTGCCGGTCGGCGAGGACATCGGCTTCCTGCCGGGCACCGAAGAGGAAAAGATGCAGCCCTGGATGGGCGCGTTCGACGACAACCTCGAAGTGCTGCAAAAGACCGACGACGCCGCCGGCGAATGGGGCCGCGCGGCGACCCAGGAGCTGATCCGCTCGCGCCTGAAGGTCAAGAGCATGAACTTCATGCGCGGCCGGACCTTCGTCGACAAGTATCTGATCATCGACGAGGCGCAGAACCTGACGCCGAAGCAGATGAAGACGCTCGTCACACGCGCGGGCCCGGGCACGAAGATCATCTGCCTCGGCAATATCGCGCAGATCGACACGCCTTATCTGACTGAGGGCAGCTCCGGGCTTACCTACGTGGTCGACCGCTTCAAGGGTTGGGCGCATAGCGGCCATGTAACATTGGCGCGCGGCGAACGTTCGCGTCTGGCGGACTACGCGTCGGAAATTCTGTAAGCGTCGGCTGTTTTTTCCCCGCAAAGCCGCGTCCGGTGGGTTCCGGACGCGGCTTTTTTATTGCCGACGACGTCCCGCACCGGCAACACTTAGCGCACAAACTTCAAGTAATTGATGAACAATTCTTGCCGCGACCCTATTCGGCGGCTACCATCCCGACATCGTCAGTGAGTAAGCGGGTGTTTACACCCGTTACGTTTTTCATGCGCCGACTCGCCCTTTCGCTGCTCCCCGTCCTGCTGCTCGCCGCCTGTGCCGGTGCACCGCAGAAGAGCGCGCGCGGCTCCGGCGGCATCGTCGTTGCGAACGGCACGTATCATGCGCCGCCGCCTGGCTTCCCCCACTTCGTCGATCACAGCATCGGCCGCGAGGAAATCTCGATCCAGGCGATGGGCCTCGTCGGCGTGCCGTACCGCTGGGGCGGCAATACGCCCGATAGCGGCTTCGATTGCAGCGGCCTCGTGCGCTATGTGGTGCTGCGCGCGGCGTCGGTGAATCTGCCGCGCACCACGGCCGAGATGAGCGGGCGCGGCGAATCGATCGAACCGGACGGAATTGCGCCCGGCGACCTGATCTTCTTCAATACGACCGGGCGCCCGCATTCGCACGTCGGCATCTATGTCGGCAAGCTGCGCTTCGTCAATGCTCCGTCGACGGGCGGCACGGTGCGGCTCGACTATCTGACCAATCCCTATTGGGCCAAGCGCTTCGACGGTATTCGCCGGGTAGCCGGACCGGCCGCGACGCCGGCGCCGTTCGATGCGCCGAGCTACCAGGCGGCGGCTCCGGCCTCGCAGGGGGAACGTGGCGCGGTTGGCACGGCTGCAGTTGCGGCGACGTCGTCTTCGGGATATGCGGGAGCGGGTGCCGCTTCGAATAACGTGCCGCTGACGGCGAAGGCATCGTCGGCACAGGCGCCGGTTTATGCCGGAGCGGGCGCGCCGGCGCAAACGGCACGCGTTGACGCAGCGCCGCGCGCGCCGTCGATGGCGGCACCTCAGGTGTCTACAGTTTCGACAACAGCATTGGCCAACTCAGGCGGCGCTCCCGCCGCGCAGGCCGATCCGTTCGAACCGCCGCCGCCCGGCATGAGCGCGGCGCAGTTGCAGGCGCGCTCCGCCGGCGCCGTTGCACCGACTGTCGTGCCGACCGCTCAGGCGAGCACCTACGGGGCCGGCGTGCCGTCGGCAGTTCAAGCGGCACAAGCTGCGCAAGCGACACAATCGGCACCGCAGCCGATAGCGACCCGCGCCGCCGCACCGGCCTCGGCGACCGGAACAGGCGCTCCCGACGCCATCGATGCCGCCGCCGATGCGTTCGAGCCGCCTCCGCCCGCCGCCGTGGCGACACGTCAGGCCCAGCAGGCGCAGCAGGCGGAAACGGGCAGCGGCGTACAGCTCATGCGCGCATCGACGGCCTCACGCGGTGTGCCAGCGCCGACGCAAACCAGCGACGACCCGATCGCCCGCTTCGCGAACGGTAGCTACTGACGCAGCCCAGGCACGCTCACCACGGCCACGGTGCCGGACTCAACAGCATTCGCCGTACGCCGGCCGACGCGATGGGCTACGAAGCGCTGCTGCCTGCGGCGCAATACGACACGCCGCGCCTTACCTGCTGTCCGCAAAACGCGCGACTCCACCCTCTCCCGCCTCGCATAAAAAGCCGCCGTCAGGCACCGCCCGGACGCTGATCTGCTATCGTCATCGATATTCTTCCGACGGCGGGTGGCGACGATGGAACTCGGTCTCAAAGACAAAGTGGTGCTGATCACCGGCGGCAGCAAAGGCATCGGCTTCGCCTGCGCGCGCGCCTTCGCGCAGGAAGGTGCCAAGGTCGCGATCGTGTCGCGCGATCCCGCCAATCTCGCGCGTGCCTACGAGCAGCTAACGCAGGAAGGCCTGCACGTGCATCGCACGCGCGCCGATCTGCACGAGCCGCATAGCGCCGCCGACATCGTCGAGGAAGTCAGCACCGCGGTGGGCCCGATCGACGTGCTGGTCAACAGCGCCGGCGCCGCGCGCCGCTACGACCCGGAAACGCTCGACGCCGACGCGTTCCGCGCGACCATGGAAGCGAAGTATTTCCCCTACATCTATCCGCAGCAGGAAGTGCTGCGCCGCATGGCCGAGCGCGCGAAGGCCGGCGGCGGCGAGCCCGGCACGATCGTCAACATCATCGGCATGGGCGGCAAGATGGCGAGCGACATCCATATCGCGGGCGGCGCGGCGAACGCGGCGCTGATGCTCGCGACCGTCGGTCTCGCGCACTACTACGCGCGCTACGGCATTCGCATCAACGCGATCAATCCGGGTTCGACGCTGACCGAACGCGTCGAGGAAGCGGTCAAGCTGGAAGCGGCGCAGCACGGTATCGGCAACGAGGAGGCGCTCGCGCGCGGCCAGGCCAAAGTGCCGCTCGGGCGCTACGCAAAGCCGGAGGAAATCGCCGACGTCGCGCTGTTCCTCGCGAGCCGGCGCGCGAGCTACGTGACGGGCGCGATTATCCCGATGGATGGCGCGAGCGCGCCGCTGATCTGAACGCAAGTCACGCGCGATGCCGTTGCAGGCCGACGCGAAAGCGTGCTTTGAGGAGAACTGCGTGAAAACCGCACGGAGTCTGCGGTAAGAAGGAAACCGCAGCGATGCGGCTAGCAGCATAAAGCCGACGCCCGCGCGTGCCGCTCAGCCAAACCGGCAGCGCAGGCCCGCATCGCCCGGTTTTACAGGAAGCGGTGGCCGAGCCACCAGGCGGCGCCGGACAGCACCGCGGAAGCCGGAATCGTCAGAATCCACGCCCAGACGATATTGCCCGCCACGCCCCAGCGCACGGCGGAGAGCTTTTGCGTCGCGCCAACACCGACGATCGCGCCGGTAATCGTGTGGGTGGTGGACACCGGAATGCCGAGCCACGACGCGGTAAACAGCGTAAGCGCCCCGCCCGACTCCGCGCAAAAGCCGCCGACCGGCTTCAGCTTGGTGATCTTCTGGCCCATCGTCCGCACGATCCGCCAGCCGCCGAACAGCGTGCCGAGACCCATCGACAGATAGCAGCCGCCGATCACCCACAGCGGCGGCGCATCCGCGTTCATCGACGCGAAGCCGGTTGCGATCAGCAGCATCCAGATAATGCCGATAGTCTTCTGCGCGTCGTTGCCACCGTGCCCGAGGCTGTAGAGACCCGCGGACAGCAGTTGCAGGCGGCGGAAGCGCCGGTCGACCTTGCTGGGCGGCGTGCGGAAATACAGCCACGACACCAGCAGCATGAAAAACGAGCCGAGCACGAAGCCGAGCAGCGGCGAAATGAAGATGAACGCGACGGTCTTCATCAGGCCGTCGAGGTTCAGCGAACCCCAACCCGACTTCGCGAGCGCCGCGCCGACGAGACCGCCGATCAGCGCGTGCGACGAGCTGGACGGAATGCCGTAATGCCACGTGATGATGTTCCACGCGATCGCGCCGACCAGCGCGCCGAAGATCACGTAATGGTCGACGATTTCCGGGTCGATCGTGCCCTTGCCCACGGTCGCGGCCACTTTCAGGTGGAACACGAAGTACGCAATGACGTTGAACGCCGCGGCGAACGCCACCGCCTGCTGCGGCTTCAGCACGCCGGTCGACACGACCGTGGCGATCGAATTCGCGGCGTCGTGAAAGCCGTTCATGAAGTCGAACACCAACGCGATGGCGACCAGGCCGGCGACGACCCAGATAGCGAGTTGTATCGATTGCATTATGCGTTTTCCAGCACGATGCCTTCGATGATGTTCGCCACATCCTCACATTTGTCCGTGATCGTTTCGAGCAGCTCGTAGATCGCCTTGAGCTTGATCAGGACCTTGACGTCGTCTTCCTCGCGGAACAGCTTCGAGATCGCCGCGCGCAGCACGCGGTCGGCCTCCGATTCGAGCCGGTCGATGTCCTCGCAAGCCTTCAGGATCTGGCTCGCCTGCTTCATGTCCGACAGCAGGCTGACCGCGAACTGCACGCGCTCGGCGGTCGCGGTGCAGATATGCGCGAGCTGGCTGGCCTCCGACGTGACCGACTGCACGTCGTACAACGAAATCGCGGTCGCGACGTCCTCCATCAGATCGAGGATGTCGTCCATCGTCGTGATCAGCTTGTGGATCTCGTCGCGATCCAGCGGCGTGATGAAAGTCTTGTGCAACAGGTCGATGGCTTCGTGCGTCAGTTTGTCTGCCGCTTTCTCGGCCTTCTGCACGTTCTGCTTGTGGGTTTCCGCGTCCTGCAGATTGTCGATCAGCAGCTCGAGTTCGTGGCTCGCCGAGACGATGCACGTTGCGTGCGAATTGAAGATTTCAAAGAACTTGCCCTCGGTGGGCATGAATCGACCGAACATTGGGATCCTGGAAATGGGTCACGTGATGGCTGACATAAAACCGCCATATTGTACCGTCGTGTAACCGATGTCGCACTTTTGACAGTGCCGTTACAACAACGGGGCGACACTGCGTCGCCCCATCGTGTTACTGACGGACTGCCCGCGAGGGTTCCGCGGGCCGGGCGGCGTCACTCGCCGCCGTAGAAATTCTGCGCGCCGGCAAAATTGTCAAACTTTGTGTATTGACCGTGGAATGTGAGTCGAACAGGGCCGATCGGACCATTACGCTGCTTACCGATTATGATCTCCGCGGTGCCCTTGTCCGGGCTGTCCGGGTTATACACCTCGTCGCGATAAATGAACAGGATCACGTCCGCATCCTGCTCGATAGCGCCCGATTCGCGCAGGTCCGACATGATCGGACGTTTGTTCGGGCGCTGTTCGAGACCACGGTTCAGCTGCGACAGCGCGATCACCGGCACGTCGAGTTCCTTCGCGAGACTCTTCAGCGAACGCGAGATTTCGGAAATTTCGGTCGCGCGGTTTTCGCCGGACGACGAACCGCTCATCAGCTGCAGGTAGTCGATGATGATGAGGCCGAGCTTGCCGCACTGGCGCGACAGCCGGCGCGCGCGCGAGCGCAGTTCCATCGGGTTCAGACCGCCGGTTTCGTCGATGAAAATCTGCGCCTCGCTCATTTTCTGCACCGCGTGCGTGAGCTTCGGCCAATCCTCGTCGGTCAGACGCCCGGTTCGCATACGGTGCTGGTCGAGCCGGCCGACCGAGCCGAGCATACGCATGGTCAGCTGCGTGCCCGGCATTTCCATCGAGAACACCGCAACAGGCAGCCCGTACTCGACTGCCACGTATTCGCCGACGTTCATCGAAAACGCCGTTTTACCCATCGACGGACGACCCGCAACGATGATCAGCTCGCCGCCGTGCATGCCCGACGTCATCCGATCCAGATCGACGAAGCCGGTCGGCGTGCCGGTCACATCGCTCGGATTGGCGGTGTGGTACAGCGTGTCGATCCGCTCGACCACTTCGGTCAGGAGCGGTCCGATTTCGAGGAAGCCCTGGGTGCCGCGCGCGCCGTCTTCGGCGATCGAAAACACCTTCGATTCCGCTTCGTCGAGCAGTTGCCGGACTTCCTTGCCTTGCGGATTGAACGCGTCGGCAGAAATTTCATCGGCGACCGACACGAGCCGGCGCAGCACCGCGCGATCGCGCACGATTTCCGCATAGCGGCGAATATTGGCCGCGCTCGGCGTGTTCTGCGCGAGCGCATTCAGGTAAGCGAGACCGCCGACCTCTTCCGCCTTGCCCGAGGTGCCGAGCGCCTCGTAGACGGTGATCACGTCGGCCGGGCGCGTCGCCGCGATCAGCTTGCCGATGTGCTCGAAGATGATGCGGTGGTCGTAGCGATAGAAGTCGCTTTGCGCGAGAAAGTCGGCGATGCGGTCCCACGCCGCGTTGTCGAGCAGCAGGCCGCCCAGCACCGATTGCTCGGCCTCGATCGAATGCGGCGGGACTTTCAGCGACTCAAGCTGAGGGTCTTTGGACGGTGCGTTCATGGGGAGGAATTATCAGGCAATCCGGCGGCTGCGGCGAGCGGAAAAAACGCCAACACCGACGATGCGGGAAAAGAGTCGGGCACAAAAAAAGCAGGGGCCGGTTACCCGGCCCCTGCCCTTCAGCAGCACAAAGTGCTGGCTGATCCTGCGTAATGCTCAGTGCAGCTCAGTGCGGCTCAGCAGTCGACTTAGACGTGCTCGCCGATCACGGCCACCGTCACATCGACGAGAACGTCGGTGTGCAGCGAAACCTGAACCGGGTGCTCGCCAACCATCTTCAGCGGGCCTTCCGGCAGACGCACTTGCGCCTTTTCCACTGCGAAGCCTTGCTTGCCCAGTGCGTCAGCGATGTCGGCGTTCGTCACCGAGCCGAACAGACGGCCGTCGACGCCAGCCTTCTGATGGACCTGAACCGTCTGGCCTGCCAGCTTTTCGCCTTGAGCCTGAGCAGCTGCCAGCTTTTCAGCGGCGAGCTTTTCGAGTTCTGCGCGACGCACTTCGAATTCAGCCAGCGCGTCCTTCGTTGCACGGCGAGCTTTCTTGTTCGGGATCAGGAAGTTACGTGCGTAACCGTCCTTGACCTTCACGATGTCGCCCAGGTTACCCAGATTGACGACTTTTTCCAGAAGAATGATTTGCATTCGGATGCTCCTTATCGCGTCGTCGGGTTAGGCCTTGTGCTGGTCGGTGTACGGCACCAGCGCGAGGAAACGTGCGCGCTTGATAGCCGTGTCCAGCTGGCGTTGGTAGTGAGCCTTGGTACCCGTGAGACGTGCCGGCGTGATCTTGCCGTTCTCGCCGATGAAGTCCTTCAGCGTTTCGATGTCTTTGTAGTCGATGGATTCGACGCCAGCTGCCGTGAAACGGCAGAACTTCTTGCGCTTGAAGAGCGGGTTCTGTTGCTGACGACGCTTGTCGAATTTCTTACCAGTCGGGCGGGGCATGATTAGTCCTTTCCAATGTCCTGCAATGCTGTGATGTGAAATACCAGAGTTCGCGCGTTACGGTGCTGTTTCGCCAGAAAACCTGTGAAGAGCGTTTCGACGCCCATCCGACAGTTTTCGAGCTGACCGCTCGCTTCGCCCGCGGCAACCGCCTGCATGGTCAGTTCGACCTGACGGGCAATGCCCGCCTCGACGACTTCCGTGCGGTGGTGCAACGTGCAGCTTGCAATCGGAACGCCGGCGGGGGTGTACCGCACCGGTTCGCGTTCGACGACGCTTGCCGTGAGTTGCAGCCGGTTCATGTACCTGATTTACCTGTGTACGTGAGCGACAGCGACGCTACGCGTCTGGCAGCTTAAATAGTGTGTCTTAAGCCTGCGCTTCGGTCGGCTGAGCTGCTGCCGACTTCTTGGCTTCTTCGCGCTGCACTTCCTTCATCATCGGCGACGGGCCGGTTTCGGCCTTCTTCAGCTTGACGATGAGGTGACGCAGAACGGCGTCGTTGAACTTGAACGCGTGTTCCAGCTCGTCAAGCGTGGTCTGGTCGCATTCGATGTTCATGCAGACGTAGTGAGCCTTCGCGAGTTTCTCGATCATGTAGGCCAGTTGGCGACGGCCCCAGTCTTCGACGCGGTGGATCTGACCACCGTGCGACGTGATCGTGCTTTTGTAACGCTCGATCATGGCGGGCACTTGCTCGCTTTGATCGGGATGCACGATAAATACGATTTCGTAATGACGCATATTCACTCCTTGTGGATTAAAGCCGCCCGGGCGTCGGAACCGGTGCGGCAAGTGAGAAGCCGAAGACTATAACGCAAAATAATCGGTGCTGCAACGTTTCCGCCGTTTTGGCGACGGAATCGGCTGTATTTTCAAGGCTTTAGAAAACGGGAGGCTGGCCTCGCGAGGCGCTGAAACAGGTGCGCATGGAAACTTCCCCGGATTCTCCACGGACTGCGGGCCGCCTTGTGCAGCGGCCCTCCGGCGCTTGCCGGGCAGTCGGCGGCAGCACGTTCCTGTCCGCCCTGCGCGCACTTTCTCACCCTCGCGAGCCGTTGCGAGCGCTCCCGAGCTTTGTCCGCGCGCCCGCTCAGCCCGCTTCCGTGCGCTCGCTGCCGGCCTGCAGGCGCGCCCGCAGCGCCGCCTCGAGACCGCTCAGCGCATCGGGAGCGGCGTCGGTGATCGCCCACCAGGTCATGCCGGCCGCGTCCCAGTGCGCGATCGAATAACCGTCGTGACCGAGCGATGCGGGTAGCGCGCCGCCTGTCGCGCCCTGCGGGAACACGTACACGTCGATCACGTGCTTGCGATACCGGTACACGAGCACCGCGACCCGCTGATGGGCGAGGTAGTCGAGCCGCCCGCCTTCGAGCGCGAAACCGCTTGCTGCCAGGTCCTCGACCGGTGGCGAGTAGTCGAGCTTGCCGTTGAACCATGGCTTGACGGTGTGCCGGTCGGTCGAAATCACGTCGATGTCGCGGCCCGACACCTGCGCGCGCACATGACTTTCGATAAGTTCGTCGGTGAATGGCGCGACGTCGGCGGAGCGATGCAGCGTGAGCGCGAGCACCCCGGCCGCCGCGCACAACGCGATGACGAGCGCCGCAAGGCCGCCGCGCGCGGCGCTGCGATTCGCGCCGCCGGCGCCGACTGGTGCGCCGAAGCCACCCCAACCGCCCCAGCCGCCGAAGCCACCTTGCGGGTCGCGTGAACCGCCGGCTGTGCCTGAGCCCCCTGGGCCGCCTGAAGCGCGCGCCCCCACGGAGCCACCCGAGCCACCGCCGCCTCGCAGCCACCCGCCCAGCCACGCGGACCACCCTACGCCGCGCCGCCCACGCCCGGACTCAGGCTGCGTCGCGCCGGCAGCGCCCGCCATGCCTGCACTCCCCCCGCTCGCAATCTCGCCAGCCTGCGCCGCCGCATCGTTCCAGGAAGTCTCGCCCGCAGCAGACGCCGTGGCCCCTTCATCCACCGTCGCCGGCAACCCGGCCATGATCCGCTGCCGCAACGCCTGCGGCGTCCGATGATACGGCGCCGCGCGCAGCGCACCGCTCAGCGCGCGCAGATTTTCGCTGGCGCGCCGGCAGTCGTCGCAGCTCTCGATATGCTGCTGGACCCGGCGCGCATCGGGCGCCGGCAATTCGTGATCGGCATTCGCATCGAGGAGCGGCCGTGCTTCGTTACAGTCCATCCGGCGTCTCCTGGGCAGCGTCGGCGGCAGCGCCGGGAATGATGAGGGGCCGGCCGTCGGCAAACGCCCGGAGCTGGGTGACGGTGGCAGTTGCGGTGGCGATGGCCGGAGGACTGGTCGTAGACAAGCCTGTAACCGGCGAACCGGCGGCGGCCAGATCAGTGGCCAGGTTAGTGGCCTGATCAGTAGCCAGACCGGCGGCCGAACTCGCGGCAACCGCAGCGGCTCGACCGGCGCCGGCGTGTCGCACTGTCTGCGTCGATGCTCCGGCTGATACGGGCGACACCGATCGCATCGACTGCCCGGCCTCGTCCGATGGCGTTCGCTTCGGCACGCTCGCAGCAGTCGTCCCTGCGTCACCTGAACGCGCGGCACCACCGACAGATTTCGCCGATTCCGCGGTTCCGGCATGCGACACGCCCAGCGCGCCTCGCCTCCCCGCGCCCGCGCCGGCCGACGCCGCCCCACCGCGTTCCTGCGCCATCAGCACCTCGGCGAGCTTACGCCGTCCGCGCGCGAGCCGCGACATCACGGTGCCGATCGGCACGTCGGCGACCACCGCGATCTCCCGATAGCCCATCTCCTCCAGCTCGCGCAGGATCAACACCTCGCGATACTCGACCGGCAAGCGAGCGAGCGCGTCATGGACCTGGCGCGCATCCTCGTCTCGGATCAGCAGCGTCTGCGGATCGTCACCGCCTGCGCTCCAGCCGTCGAAAGTCGCGTCGTCCATGGTTTCGTCGAATTCGAGCATGTCGTGCGATGGCGCGCGCCGCCGCCATTCAGTGTACCAGGTGCGACGCACGATCGCGAGCAGCCACGGCCGCGCGGAGTCGCCGCGAAACGTATCGAAGAAGCGGAACGCGCGCATGAACGCCTCCTGCACGACGTCTTCGGCGTCGTTCGGGTTGCCGCACAGCCAGCGCGCGAGGTTGTACGCGGCGTCGAGATGCGGCAGCGCGAGCTGCTGGAAGCGGCGGCTCCTGGCGGCATCGGCAGCGGCGTCGGGCTCGCCGCGCGCGCGGGCGGCGTCTGAATCGGTCTGGACCACGTGGGCCCCTCCAAGGGCATCGCTACGTCGTGCGGGGCGCCGCGATTCGCAACGTTCGCGCTCCGCGCCGTGTCATTCGTGATGTGTCTTTCACAGCAGAACCGCTCATTTGCCGAGTTTATTCCCGCCTTCGGCCGGGATTCTCAAAAAATCGGTGATGCCCTTCGCCCTTCGCCCTTCGCCCTTCGCCCTTCGCCCTTCGCCCGCAGCCCTTCGCCCGCAGCCCGCAATCACACCCCATCCCGAGCATCCACCACATTAAGCGCGCACGGCCCCCCTAATACGACGCCCGATTCCAATACCCCTCGCTCGCGTAAATCTCCTTCAGATAATCGATGAAATACCGCACCTTGGCCGGCACGTAGCGCTGCTGCGGATAGACCGCGAGGATGTCGTAGTCGGGCAACGCGTACTCGTCGAGCACGGTTTCGAGCTCGCCGCACGCGAGCTGCCGCTGGATTTCCCACGTCGAGCGCCAGCCGAGCCCGAGCCCCTCCGAGACCCAGCGATGCAGCAGCTCGCCGTCGTTACAGTCGAGCGAGCCGCCGACGCGCACCGTCGCCAGTTTGCCGTTGCGGCGGAAATACCAGCCGCGGTTCTGGCCGCCCTGCAGATTGAACGCGAGGCAGTTGTGGGCCGGCAGATCTTCGAGCGTCTTCGGCCGGCCGTGGCGCCGGAAATACTCGGGCGTGCCGCACACCACCCGCCGGTTCGACGCGAGCTTCACCGCGACGAAGTTCGGATCGACCGCGCCGCCGATACGAATCGACAGGTCGTACCCCTCGCGCACCAGATCGACCACCCGGTCGGTCAGATTGAACGACATCTGCAGTTCCGGCTTGCCGGCGAGAAACGCCGGCGCGAGCGGCGCGACGTGCTTGCGACCGAACGCGGCCGGCGCCGACACGATCAGGTGACCACTGACCGCGCGCCGCCCCGCGCTCAGTTCGTTTTCCGCCTGGTCCCATTCGGCGAGCAAGCCGCGGCAGCGCTCGAGAAACGCGGCACCGTCCTCGCTGACGACGAGCCGCCGCGTAGTCCGATACATCAGCTTCACGCCGAGGCGCTTTTCGAGTGCGTCGATGCGTCGCCCGAGAATCACCGGCGACACCCCTTCCTCCAGCGCCGCCGCCGCGAGACTGCCCGCCTCGGCGACCCGCACGAAAGTTTCGATCTGTTTGAAGCGATCCATTGTCGTCTCCTGCCTGTCTCGCGCGATAGCGCCCGGCCAGCCCCGACGGTCATGCGTTGCAAGGCCCTGCCGGCTCGTCCGTCACGGCGTCATTCAATACTTTTTGTTTCGAAATAAGCGACCCGAACTGATCTTATCAAACCTTTAATGCAGGCCTAAAGTCTCCTCCAACAGAGTTATTTCCGACATTGAGGAGACATTTCATGGCCAGAATGAGAGCTGTCGACGCCGCCGTGCTGGTGCTCGAAAAAGAAGGTATCGATACCGCGTTCGGCGTGCCCGGCGCCGCGATCAACCCGTTCTACTCGGCGATGCGCAAAGCCGGCGGCATCAGCCACGTGCTCGCGCGGCACGTGGAAGGCGCGTCGCACATGGCCGAGGGCTACACTCGCGCGCAGCCGGGCAACATCGGTGTATGCATCGGCACGTCGGGCCCCGCCGGCACCGACATGATCACCGGTTTGTACTCCGCCCAGGCCGACTCGATTCCTATTCTCGCTATCACGGGCCAGGCGCCGCGCGCGCGTCTCTACAAGGAAGACTTCCAGGCCGTCGACATCGAATCGATCGCCAAGCCCGTCACCAAGTGGGCCGTGACCGTGCGCGAGCCGGCGCTGGTGCCGCGCGTGTTCCAGCAGGCATTCCATCTGATGCGCTCGGGCCGTCCGGGCCCGGTGCTGGTCGATCTGCCGATCGACGTGCAGCTCGCCGAAATCGAGTTCGACATCGACACCTACGAGCCGCTGCCGGTCTACAAGCCGAAGGCGACGCGCAAGCAGATCGAAGCCGCGCTGACGCTGCTCAACGACGCCGAGCGTCCGCTGATCGTGTCGGGCGGCGGCGTGCTGAACGCCGTGGCCGAAGACCTGCTCGTGCAGTTCGCCGAAACGCTCGGCGTGCCGGTAATCCCGACGCTGATGTCGTGGGGCGCGATTCCCGACGATCATCCGTTGATGGCCGGCATGGTCGGTCTGCAGACCTCGCACCGCTACGGCAACGCGACGATGCTCGCATCCGACTTCGTGCTCGGCATCGGCAACCGCTGGGCGAACCGTCATACCGGCAGCGTCGACGTCTATACGAAGGGCCGCAAGTTCGTGCACGTCGATATCGAACCGACGCAGATCGGCCGCGTGTTCGGCCCGGATCTCGGCATCGTGTCGGACGCGAAGGCCGCGCTCGAACTGTTCGTCGAAGTCGCGGACGAATGGAAGGCCGCGGGCAAGCTGAAGGATCGCAGCGCATGGGTTGCCGACTGCCAGCAACGCAAGCGCACGATGCTGCGCAAGACGCACTTCGACAACGTGCCGATGAAGCCGCAGCGCGTGTACGAAGAGATGAACCAGGTGTTCGGCCGCGACACGTGCTACGTGAGCACGATCGGTTTGTCGCAGATCGCCGCCGCGCAATTCCTGCACGTGTACAAGGCGCGCAACTGGATCAACTGCGGCCAGGCCGGCCCGCTCGGCTGGACCATTCCGGCGGCGCTGGGCGTGCGCGCGGCCGATCCGCAACGGCCGATCGTCGCGCTGTCGGGCGACTACGACTTCCAGTTCATGATCGAAGAGCTCGCGGCCGGCGCGCAATTCAAGCTGCCGTACGTGCATGTGGTCGTGAACAACTCGTACCTCGGGCTGATCCGCCAGGCGCAGCGCGCGTTCGAGATGGACTACTGCGTGCAGCTCGGCTTCGAGAACATCAACTCGCCGGAGATGGAAGGCTATGGCGTCGATCACGTCGCGGTCGCCGAAGGTCTCGGCTGCAAGGCGATTCGCGTGTTCAAGCCTGAAGAGCTGAAGCCGGCGTTGCAGAAAGCACAGTCGATGCTCAGCGAGTTCAACGTGCCGGTAATCGTCGAAGTGATTCTGGAGCGCGTGACCAACATCTCGATGGGCACCGAAATCGACGCGATCAACGAGTTCGAGGAACTGGCCGAGAAGCACGCGGACGCGCCGACGGC
Organism: Paraburkholderia antibiotica; assembly: GCF_012927125.1. Classification (GTDB taxonomy): domain Bacteria; phylum Pseudomonadota; class Gammaproteobacteria; order Burkholderiales; family Burkholderiaceae; genus Paraburkholderia; species Paraburkholderia antibiotica. The sequence continues at coordinate 94,678 of NZ_JABBFZ010000017.1, read as the reverse complement.
AATCAGTCTGCTCGACTGAGCCGCTCTTCTTCGCGGCAGCCGCGGCGCGAACGATAACCGCGGCAGCGACGCGCACGGACCGGGCCGATGCCCGGCACCGTCTGCGCGCGCATCGCGGGCGTCGCACGTCGCACGCACCCACGTCGCCCACGCGGTTCGCCACACCTCGGCCGCCCCGCGTGCCCTTCCCTGACCGACCTGAGAGATCTACGCACCATGCCGAAATTCGCTGCGAACCTGACGATGCTGTTCAACGAAGTGCCGTTCCTCGACCGCTTCGCGGCTGCGGCCAATGCCGGCTTCGATGCCGTCGAATTCCTGTTCCCGTATCCGTACGCGATCGCCGAATTGAGCGAGCGTCTGCAACGCAACCGCCTGAAGCTGGTGCTGCACAACCTGCCCGCCGGCAACTGGGAAGCGGGAGAACGCGGCATCGCGTGTCTGCCGGATCGGGTCGGCGAGTTTCAGGACGGCGTCGGCCGCGCGATCGACTACGCCAGCGCGCTGAAGGTGCCGCAACTGAACTGCCTCGTCGGCATTCCGGGCGCGAACGTGGACGCCGACACCGCGCACGCGACGATCGTCGACAACCTGCGCTTCGCCGCCGGCGAGTTGAAGAAAGCCGGCATCCGGCTGCTGGTCGAGCCGTGCAACGCGTACGACATTCCGGGCTTCGCGCTGAACCGTTCGCGCGACGGGCTCGACGTGATTCGCGACGTCGGCTCGGACAATCTGTTCCTGCAATACGACATCTATCACATGCAGCGGATGGAAGGCGAACTCGCGGCGACGATCGAAAAGAACCTCGCGCGGATCGCCCACATCCAGCTCGCCGACAACCCGGGCCGGCACGAACCGGGCACCGGCGAAATCAACTATCCGTACCTGTTCGCGCTGCTCGACTCGCTCGGCTACGACGGCTACGTCGGTTGCGAATACAAGCCGCGCACGACGACCGAAGCCGGCCTCGGCTGGCTGCAGAGTGTGGCCGGTCAGACGCGCGGTGCGGCGCACGGCTCGGCGCAAACGGCGGCCTGACGCGCGTCGCGCGGCCCCAAGGCCCTTCCCTCTCACCTGGAGATTCACACACATGGCAAAGATCGGCTTCATCGGCCTCGGCATCATGGGCGCGCACATGGCGCGCAACCTCATCAAGGGCGGCCATACGCTGTTCGTGAACGGCGCGTATCCGGTGCCGGACGACATCGCGAAGAACGCGAGCGTGGTCGCCAGTTCGAGCGCGGTCGCGCAGGCCGCCGACGTGGTCATCATCATGGTGCCGGACACGCCCGACGTCGCCAACGTGCTGTTCGCCGACGACGGTGTCGCCGCCGGTCTCGCGAAGGGCAAGCTCGTGATCGACATGAGTTCGATCTCGCCGCTCGACACGCAGGCGTTCGCGAAGAAGATCAACGCGCTTGGCGTCGACTATCTCGACGCACCGGTATCCGGCGGCGAAATCGGCGCGCGCGAAGCGACGCTGACGATCATGGTCGGCGGTCCGGAAAAGGCTTTCGCGCAGGCGAAGCCGCTGTTCGATCTGATGGGCAAAAACGTTTCGCTGATCGGCGAGAACGGCGCGGGTCAGACCTGCAAGGTCGCGAACCAGATCATCGTCGCGCTGAACATCGAGGCGGTCGCCGAGGCGCTGCTGTTCGCGTCGCGCTCGGGCGCCGATCCGGAGCGCGTGCGCCGCGCGCTGATGGGCGGCTTCGCATCGTCGCGGATTCTCGAAGTGCACGGCGAGCGCATGACGAAGCGCACGTTCGAGCCGGGCTTTCGCATCGAGCTGCATCAGAAGGACCTGAATCTCGCACTCGACGGCGCGCGCAAGCTCGGCATCGCGTTGCCGCATACCGCGAGCGCGCAGCAGTTGTTCAGCGTCTGCGCGGCGAACGGCGGCAAGGCGTGGGATCACTCGGCGATGGTGCGCGCGCTGGAAATCATGGCGAATCATGAGGTCGCGCAGGCGCCCGCTGGTGAGGCGAAGGCGGCCTGACAGCATGAGGGCATGAAGCCTTCGTGATTGCCCGGCGCTTCAGCTCGCAGTGGGTCGCACCGATGGCCGCGTCGGCCTCGACGAACTCGCGGTAAGAACTCACAGCGAGCACAGGTGGGGCGCCCGTTCGTCGCGTGTCAGCTTGGGGGCTGTGCGCGGCGCAACGGGCAAATCTGCCGCTCTGGGCTGAGAGCGGCAAGTGGGGTCCGCAGCGGCACCCGTCGGCGACGGGGAAGCCTTGGTCGGTCAGACGTCGTCGTCGGGTGTCCGGCTGTCGGATTCGCTATCGTGTTTCGTGGGTCGTTCCCCACGCTTGCCGAACCATGACGTAGAAGCCAGGAATCACAATCCTGGACTCCACCGCGCGTGCAATGATCACGCGCCGGCTCGCATCAATACGTATCGAACAGCTTCTGCAACGCCGCCGGCGCCGTCTGTCCCGCCGCCAGCGCCAGCATCAACAGCACGCGCGCCTTGTACGGATTCAGCGAACCCGCGCTGACGAAGCCGAGCGCGTCATCAGCAGCCGCGCCGTTGCGCATCACGTGCCCCGAGCCGACGCGCGACGAACGCACCACCGCCACGCCACGCGACACCGCTTCCGCCAGCGCCTGCTGCAAGGTCTGATGGATCGAGCCGTTGCCGGTGCCCGCGACGACGATCCCGCGCACACCCGCCGCCACCAGCGCATCGACGGCCAGCCGCGACACGCCCGCATAGCTCGCGACGATCTCCACCTGCGGCCGCGCGGCATCGGGTGAGTCGAGTGAAGCGAGCGTGAATTCGCTCGTCAGCGTATGCGCGCGCACCACGCCGCGCTGGAATTCGACGCGGCCATCCTGCACCCAGCCGAGCGCGCCAATCTCCGGCGACTGGAACGCATCGACCGCATAGGTGCTGGTCTTCACGACATCGCGCGCGCTATGGATGCGGTTGTTGAACGCGACCAGCACACCCTGCCCGCGCGCCGCGGCATGGGTTGCCACATAGGCGGCGACCGTCACCGCATTTAGCAGATTCAGCGGGCCGTCGGCCGACAGCGCCGAGGCCGGCCGCATCGCCGCGGTCAGCACGACCGGCTTGTCCGACTTGACGCTCAGGTGCAGCAGATAGGCGGTTTCTTCGAGCGTATCGGTGCCGTGCGTGACGACCACACCGTCGACGTCGTCGCTCGCGAGCAGCGTGTTGATGCGTTGCGCGAGCGTGGTCCACAACGACATCGTCATGTCCTTGCTATCGACGCTGGCGATCTGCTCCGGCGCGATCCGCGCGACCGTGGAGAGCGCCGGCACCGCCGCCAGCAATTGATCGACGCCGACCACGCCGGCCTGATAGCCGGAGGTGTTGGCGGCATCGGGCGCCGCGCCGGCAATCGTGCCGCCGGTCGCGAGTACGGCAATGCGCGGCAACGAGCTTGCGCCAGGCACGCTGGAGGAATTCGAGGAAGAGGAAGTCGGAATATTCATGGCGGCGATTGTAAGGGGTGCCTTCGGGAAAGGGGCTTTTATCGACCGAGGTGCATGAGCGGAATTTCGGCCACCAGCGCATCGATCGCGCAGCGCGTCTTCAAGGGAAGATAGGGCGTTTTCGGCCACATCGCGTGGATCTCCCTGGGTCGCACGCCGCAACGCTCCCGCACCGCGACGAGGTCCCCCGTCGCCACATACCGCGTCAGCAACCAGCACGGCAACTGCACGAGCCCCAGACCGGCGATGCCCGCTCCGGCAATCGCCTGCACGTCGTCGAGGCTCAGTTGCGACCGGACCGGCAATTCCCGTTCGACGCTATCCGTGTCGACTACGCACCACGGCGTCACCACGCCGGCGCGCGAGTAAGCGATGCCCGCATGCTTGCCGAAATCGTCGATCTCGACAGGCATGCCGTGCCGCGCCAGATACGACGGCGCAGCCCCGATGCTCATTTCCTGCACGCCGAGGCGTCGCGCGGCGAGGCTCGTGCTGTCGCGCAACTCGCCGATGCGCACCGCCAGATCGATGTTCTCTTCGACGAGATCGACGACCCGGTCCGTAAACGAAATGTCGATCTGAAGTTCGGCGTACTGGCGTGTCAGTTCGAACAACACCGGCGCGACGCAATGGTGACCGAAGGCCAGCGGCGCGCTGACCCGCAGGCGACCGCGAGGCTCGCTGTGCCCGGTCTCGAGTTCGACCTCGGCCGCTTCGAGTTCGGCCAGCGCCCGCACGCATCGATCGTAATAGGCGCGCCCCGCCTCCGTCAGCGTCTGACGGCGCGTCGTGCGCTGGAGCAGACGCACGCCGAGACGCCCTTCGAGCTTCGCGATCACCTTGCCGATGGCCGAACGCGTGAGGTGCATGCGCTCGGCCGCGAGCGTAAAGCTGCCGGCATCGATGACCTCCACAAAGACCGCGACGCCATCCATCCGATCCAGCATATTGGGTCCTTGTGGGATTAATTAATGGGAAAAATCGTCGTCAGTGGGAATAAAAATCCCCGATATAGTACATCGGACGTGATGCCGATCGAGTTGCCATCCGTCCGTGTACGCCGGTCGTGTACGAACCAGGGCGCCTTGCCCCGCACTCTTCATGACACTTTCCCGCTCTCCCCGCAATGCCGTCGCGCTCGCCGCGGTGTGCCTGACGTCGCTGATGTTCGGCCTCGAAATTTCCAGTGTGCCGACCGTGCTCCCCACCCTTGAAAGCGTGCTGCACGCGGATTTCAAGGCGCTTCAATGGATCATGAACGCCTACACGCTCGCCTGCACCACCGTGCTGATGGGCACCGGCGCGCTGGCGGACCGCTTCGGACGCAAACGCATCTACGTCGCCAGCTGCGTGATGTTCGGGATCACCTCGCTCGTTTGCGGGCTCGCGCAGAGCGCGTCCGTTCTGATTGTCAGCCGCTTTTTTCAGGGCATGGGCGGCGGCGCGATGCTGATCTGCCAGGTGGCCGTGCTTTCGCATCAGTTTCAGGCGGGGCGCGAACGCAGCAACGCGTTCGGCATGTGGGGCATCATCTTCGGCATCGGCCTCGGTTTCGGGCCGATCATCGGTGGGCTGATCGTCGCGGTCGCCAACTGGCAGTGGGTCTTTCTGATCCACGCGTTGATCTCGATCGTGGCGCTCGGCCTCATCTTCGCGGGCGTGCAGGAGTCGCGCGACCCTCATGCGCAACATCTCGACGTCGCCGGCATGCTCACGCTTTCCGCGTCGTGTTTCGGCCTCGTTTATTTCATTACGCAGGGACCCGATCTCGGCTTGGGCAGCCCCGCCGCGTTAAGCATCGTCGCGGCGACGGCGTTGAGTTTTATCGCGTTCCTTGTTGTCGAGAAACGCAGCCCTCGGCCGATGTTCGACTTTTCCGTGTTCCGGATCCGGCCGTTTTCAGGCGCGCTGTGCGGGTCGATGGGCATGAACTGCAGTTACTGGCCGTTCATGATCTATCTACCGATTTATTTTCAGGGCGCGCTCGGCTACACGAACGTGAAATCGGGACTGTCGCTGCTCGCCTATACGCTGCCGACGCTGGTCGTACCGCCGCTTGCCGAGCGGCTTGCGCTGCGCTTCGACGCGCGCCGGGTCATTCCGCTCGGCATGTTCACGATCGGTCTCGGCTTCATGCTGATGCGCTACGGCGCGGGGATGGCGCACGCGAGCTGGCTCACGATGCTGCCGGGAAGCCTGCTATGCGGCGCCGGGCTGGGCCTGACCAATACGCCGGTCACCAATACGGCCACCGGCTCGGTCTCGCCGAACCGTGCGGGCATGGCGTCGGGTATCGATATGAGCGCGAGACTGATCAGCCTCGCCATCAATATCGCGCTGATGGGTTACCTGCTCGTCGAAGGCGTGCTGTCTTATCTCACTCGCGCGCTTCCCGGTTTTTCCGACACCGCATCGCTGCGTTCGCTCGCGGAACAGGTGGCCGCCGGCAATCTCGCGAGTCTCGCGAACCTCGCGCGGGACAGCGCGACGCTCACGACTGCCGATCCGCACGGCGCGCTCCTTCATGCGGCGCTCGTGCACGGCTTCGGCGTCGTGATGCTGTACGCGATGATCGCTGCCTGGGCCCTGGCGCTGCTCAGCGTCGTCGCGTTCGGAGCGGGCCCCACGCGCGCGCATTGCGCGACCTCCACGCTGGATAAGGACGCGTGTCGCCCGAGCATGTAGCGCATCCGTATGCGCTCGATGGGATATTCATGCGTTCGGATTTGCCGAACACCGTGCAGACGAACTACATGCACACGTGAACGCGGCTTCACGCCGCGTCCACGCGAACACTACCGCAGCAAAGCTGCCCAGGCTTTAAACCGCCTCGCGCAACTGCGCCGCGATCTCCGCCTCGTTCAGTTGTGGCGCGAACATCTCGATCAGCCGGTACGCGTATGCGCGCAGGAACGCGCCCTTGCGCAAGCCGACGCGCGTCGTGCTCGCCTCGAACAGATGCTGGGTATCGAGCGCGACGAGTTCGGTGTCGCGCTTCGGGTCGTAGGCCATCGCCGCGACCACGCCGATGCCCATGCCGAGTTCGACATAGGTCTTGATCACGTCGGCGTCGATCGCGGTCAGCACGACGTCGGGCAACGCGCCCGCTTTCGCGAACGCCTGGTCGATGTGCGAGCGGCCCGTGAAGTCCTGGTCGTAGGTGACGATCGGGAATTCGGCGATCTCGTCGAGCGTCAGATTTTCACGACCGACGAGCGGATGGTCCTTCGGCACCACCACCACGTGATGCCACGAATAGCACGGGAACGTGACGATGTCGGGGAAGCGGTCGAGCGCCTCGGTCGAGATGCCGATATCGGCCTCGCCGTTGATGATCATCTGCGCGATCTGCTGCGGGCTGCCCTGGCGCAGCGCCAGATGCACCTTCGGGAACACCGCCGTGAACTGCCGCACCACCTTCGGCAGCGCATAGCGCGCCTGCGTGTGGGTGGTCGCGACGACCAGGTGGCCGCTGTCCTGATCCGCGTACTGACGCGCGACGCGGCGCAGATTCTCCGCGTCGAGCAGCATCCGCTCGATCAGCTGATGCACCGCCTTGCCCGGTTCGGTCAGGCCCGTGAGCCGCTTGCCGCGACGAATGAAAATGTCGACGCCGAGTTCGTCCTCGAGGTCCTTGATCTGCTTCGACACGCCCGACTGCGACGTGTACAGCACGTTCGCGACTTCGGTCAGGTTCATGTTCTGCCGCACCGCTTCGCGCACGAAGCGCAGTTGCTGGAAATTCATCGATGTGTCTCCGGTTCTGCCAGAGTTGAGTTATTGGAGCCGCTGACTGGAGACACGGATTCGGTCTGCCCAGCCGGGCTGATACGTTTTCTCTCCTGTCGCACCCGCCGCGCCGCGTTGCCGCTCATTGCAGCGCGACGGTCCATCCATGTCACTGCGCCGGGAACACGCGCAATGCGCGCGGCACCGCGGTCACGCCGTCGCCGACCGCGAGTTGCAGATCGCGCCACGTCTCGCGATCGAGTTCCGCTTCGAGCAGATTGCCTTCGCGGCCGGCCAGCTCGACGCGTACCGAGCCGCCGAGCGTCACCACGCGCCGCACATCGACGACAATCCCCTCGCGATGCCCGGCCGCCTGCGGATACAGCTGCAGATCGTGCGGCCGCACGTACGCGAACGCCGGACCGCTGAAGCCCGCCGCAATCGCAACCGGCAACGCCGCGCCATCGACGACGAAACCCTGCGCATCCACGTTGCCGTGCAAGCGGTTCGCCGCGCCGAGAAACTCGTAGACGAACGGCGTCTGGGGATGATCGTAGACCTCCTGCGGACTGCCCACCTGCTCGACGTGCCCGCGATTGAGCACGACGATGCGATCGGCCACTTCGAGCGCCTCTTCCTGATCGTGCGTGACGAAGATCGTCGAGATATGCAGATCGTCGTGCAAACGACGCAGCCAGCTGCGCAATTCCTTGCGCACCTTCGCGTCGAGCGCGCCGAACGGCTCGTCGAGCAGCAGCACCTTCGGCTCCACCGCCAACGCGCGCGCCAGCGCGATGCGCTGCCGCTGCCCGCCCGACAGCTCCGACGGATAGCGCTGCGCGAGCCAGTCGAGCTGCACGAGCTTCAGCAGTTCATGCACCTTCTCGCGAATCACCTTCTCCGACGGACGCTCCTTGCGCGGCTTCACGCGCAGCCCGAACGCGACGTTCTCGAACACCGTCATATGACGGAACAGCGCGTAATGCTGGAACACGAAGCCCACTTCGCGCTCGCGCGCGCCGACTTCGGCAACGTTCTGGCCTTGCAGCTCGACCTGACCGCCGTCCGCGTATTCGAGGCCGGCGATCACCCGCAGCAAGGTCGTCTTGCCGCAACCGGACGGCCCGAGCAGCGCGACGAGTTCGCCCGGCGGGAAGTCGAGCGATACGTCGTCGAGCGCGACGAAATCGCCGAAACGCTTTTGCAGGTTACGAACGGTGATACCCATTTACAGCTCTCCTTGCTTGAGCGGGTGTCGCTGCGACGCAGGCGCGGCGTTGACGAAAATCGAATGAGAAGCGGACTGCGCGTGAGCGGCTTGCGAAGAAGCGCCGGCTGGCGCAACAGCCGGCGCCGGCCCCGCATACGCGGGCACGTCGCTCGCGGCCGACAGTTCCGCCGACATGTGGCGCTCGGCCAGCAGCTTCAGCCCGAGCGTCACGAGCGCGAGCAACGCGAGCAGCGACGCCACCGCGAACGCGGCCGAGAAGTTGTATTCGTTGTAGAGAATTTCGACGTGCAACGGCATCGTGTCGGTCTGGCCGCGAATATGCCCCGACACCACCGACACCGCGCCGAACTCGCCCATCGCGCGCGCATTGCACAGAATCACGCCGTACAGCAGGCCCCATTTGACGTTCGGTAGCGTGACGCGACGGAAAATCTGCCAGCCCGACGCGCCGAGCACGTGCGCGGCTTCTTCCTCGTCGTTGCCCTGCGCCTGCATCAGCGGAATCAGTTCGCGCGCGACGAACGGGAACGTGACGAAGATCGTCGCGAGCACGATGCCCGGCACCGCGAAAATGATCTGCACGTTATGGTCCTGCAGCCACGGGCCGAACCAGCCCTGCGCGCCGAACATCAGCACGTAGATCAGACCGGAGATCACCGGCGACACCGAAAACGGCAGATCGATCAGCGTGGTCAGCAGCGCCTTGCCGCGAAACTCGAACTTCGCGATGCACCACGACGCCGCGAGGCCGAACACGAGATTCAGCGGCACCGCGATCGCGGCGGTGATCAATGTCAATTTGATCGCGGACAGCGCATCCGGATCGGCGAGCGATTCGAAGTAGAAACGCAGCCCCTTGTTGAGCGCCTGATAGAACACCGCGACGAGCGGCACGACGAGGAACAGCGCGAGAAACAGCAGCGCAATGCCGATCAGCAGCCAGCGCACCGCGCGCGGCTCGCTAACCGGGTCGGGACGGCGCGCTGCCACATTCAGCGGCGTAGTCGGAACGCGGTTCATTGCGCACCTCCACCGATGGCCGCGACGTTCGCCGCACCGGTCGCGACCGTGGGAGCCGGTCCCGCGCTGCCGCGACTCGTACGCCGCTGCAGATACCACTGCAGCGTATTGATCAACAGCAGCATCACGAACGACACCACCAGCATCACCACCGCGAGCGCCGTCGCGCCCGCATAGTCGTACTGCTCGAGCTTCGTGATGATCAGCAGCGACGTGATCTCCGACTTCATCGGCACGTTGCCGGCAATAAAAATCACCGAGCCGTATTCGCCGAGCGCGCGCGCGAACGCGAGCGCGAAGCCGGTCAGCAGCGCGGGAAACACGGCCGGCAGCACGACGCGGCGAAACGTCAGCCAGCGCGATGCGCCGAGGCACGCGGCGGCCTCTTCCTGCTCGCGCTCGTACTCCTCGAGCACCGGCTGCACCGTGCGCACGACGAACGGCAGGCCGATAAAGGTCAGCGCGACCAGCACGCCGGCCGGCGTGAACGCGATCCTGATGCCGAGCGGCTCCAGAAACTGACCGATCCAGCCATTGCCCGCATACACGGCCGCGAGCGAAATGCCGGCCACCGAGGTCGGCAGCGCGAACGGCAGATCGACCACCGCATCGACGATGCGCTTGAACGGAAAGGTGTAGCGCACCAGCACCCACGCGACCAGAAAGCCGAACACCGCATTGATCAGCGCGCCGCCGAGCGCCGAAAAAAACGTCAGCCGATACGACGCCAGCACGCGCGGCGACGTGACCGCGCGCACGAACTGATCCCAGTCGAGCGTCGCGGTTTTCAGGAAGGTCGCCGCCAACGGAATCAGCACCACGAGGCTCAGATAAGCCACCGTGATGCCGAGTGTCAGGCCAAAGCCGGGCAGCGCGCTCGGCTTGCGGAAGGTCAAGGTGGTCATGCTGGAGACTCGTTCATGGTTGATGCTCGCGCGGTTGTGTCGTGTTGCCGGGTTGTCCGGTCGTTGTGTTGCTGCATTGTGTTGCGGTGTTGCTGCGTTGCGGTGTTGCTGCGTTACTGGCCACCATGTGGCCACCTGCATGGCCAACCGCGTCCGGTTAGCCAAAAGCGCGCCTCCTGGGCGCGCCCTTTTCGCCGCCGCCCGAGCTTCGGGCGGCGCCTGTCGATACGGCTGTTACTGCGGCTGATAGATCGAATCGAACACGCCGCCGTCCGCGAAATGGGTCTTCTGCGCGTTGGTCCAGCCGCCGAACGAGTCGTCGATCGTGTACAGCTTCAGCTTCGGAAATTTCGCGGTCAGCTCGGCCGGCACCTTGTTCGAACGCGGCCGATAGAAGTTACGCGCGGCGATCTCCTGGCCCTCCTCGCTATACAGGAAGTTCAGATACGCTTCGGCGAGCTTGCGGGTGCCGTGTTTGTCGACCACCTTGTCGACCACCGCGACCGGCGGCTCGGCGAGAATGCTCACCGACGGCACGATGATCTCGAACTTCTCGGGCCCGAACTCCTTCAGCGACAGGAATGCCTCGTTTTCCCACGCGATCAGCACGTCGCCGATACCGCGCTGCACGAAGCTGGTGGTCGCGCCGCGCGCGCCCGAATCGAGCACACCCGCATTTTTATAGAGCTTGCCGATGAACTCCCTGGCCTTCTGGTCGTTGCCGCCCGGCTGATGCGCGGCATACGCCCATGCGGCCAGATAGTTCCAGCGCGCGCCGCCCGAGGTCTTCGGATTCGGCGTCACGATCGATACGCCCGGTTTCACCAGATCGTCCCAATCCTTGATGTGCTTCGGGTTGCCCTTGCGCACGAGGAACACGATCGTCGACGTGTACGGCGATGCGTTGTCGGGCAGCCGCTTCTGCCAGCCCTTGTCGAGCAGGCCCTTGTTGGCGAGCGCATCGATGTCGTAAGCGAGCGCGAGCGTGACGACATCGGCCTGCAGGCCATCGAGCACCGAGCGGGCCTGCGCGCCCGAGCCGCCGTGCGACTGCTTGAAGGTGACCGACTCGCCGGTCTTCGCCTTCCATTCCTTGCCGAAAGCCTGATTGACGTCCTGATAGAGCTCGCGCGTCGGATCGTAGGAAACGTTCAGCAGCGTCGTGTCGGCGTGCACCGCGCCGCTCGCGCCGAGCATGCCGGCCGCGCCGACGGCCAACGCCGCGAACAGTCTTCTGGCGCGGCCCGCAAGCCCCGTATGCCGATGGTTCATGTCAACTTTCTCCACGTGATGGTCCGCTTGTGAGCGTCTGATGTTGTTTTGCGTCGCGGTCACGTGCACATGAGCGCCAACCCGGAAGCCAGTCTATCGAAGCGCTTTCATCATTAAAAATAATGTTTATTCATTTTTTAATACGCAAAAGTGGTAACGGCAGACGCGTTCGCCGCCGCAACGTCCGAACCGACGCGATGACGCGGGAAAACGACGCCGCGGCATGGTCGTCACGACGAACTTAAAGTAAAGCTTGAATTGCGCCGAATACTGTATAAAAATACAGTCACCTGTTCATACATACAGTGGCCATGACCAAACTCACCGCACGACAGCAGCAGGTTTTCGATCTGATCCGCCGCGCCATCGAGCGCACCGGCTTTCCGCCCACCCGCGCGGAGATCGCCGCCGAATTGGGCTTCAGCTCGGCCAATTCCGCGGAAGAGCACCTGCGCGCGCTGGCACGCAAGGGCGTGATCGAACTCGCGGCCGGCGCGTCGCGCGGCATCCGCCTGCTCGCGGGGCAAGACGATGCGCCGCACCAGTTCACGCTGCCGCATGCCGGGCTGATGCAGCTGTCGCTGCCGCTCGTCGGCCGGGTCGCGGCGGGTAGCCCGATCCTCGCGCAGGAACATATCTCGCAGCACTATGCGTGCGACCCGGCGCTGTTCTCGAGCAAGCCGGACTACCTGCTGAAGGTGCGCGGGCTGTCGATGCGCGACGCGGGCATTCTCGACGGCGACCTGCTCGCGGTGCAAAAGCGCAGCGAAGCGAAAGACGGCCAGATCGTCATCGCGCGGCTCGGCGACGACGTCACCGTCAAGCGCCTGAAGCGGCGCCCGAACGGGCTCGAACTGATTGCCGAGAACCCCGATTACGACAACATCTTCGTCGCCAGCGGCAGCGCGGATTTCGCGCTCGAAGGGATCGCCGTCGGGCTGATCCGCCCCGGCGAGTTCTGATCTTTATAGCCGCATCCCGGACCACCCGCCGAATCTTCTGCCGGCCCCTCGTCGGACCGTTCGCGCCGGTTTGTCCAACCCAAGCTGCATTTACGTCGCATCGCCTGGAGAGACTCATGGAACGCCTTGCCCGCCTGCTGCCTTTTCGCCAGTTCGGTCGTCTGCGCCATCTGCGCAAGCTCACGCCCTGCGCCCCGATCGAGACATCCGCGGCGCACACGCCGTCGCTGTTCGACGAGCCGGTGCAAAACGCGGGGCTGCCGTCGTCGTTGCCGGCCTTCGCGCGCGTGTCGCTGAATGCGGGCCTCAATCTCGCCGAACCCGCCCGTCGCGCGCCGGTGCGGGTCTATCATGGGCCGTCGCGACTGATCATGGTCGGCACGGTCGACGCCGTATGCCGTATGATCGACCGGTGCATAGCCGACGAAGCCAACGTGCACGGCGCGGTGTTCGAGGGTTGAGCAAAGGTTGCGCGAAGCGTGAGCAAATCCGGGCGAATTCCGAGCAGGCATTCGGAGCGCATTGAATGTTTCAGATATTCGTCCGGGATGGGATCGTTTCGACCTCGCCGTGGTCCACGTTAGATCATTACTGACGGGGAGTCCCATTCGATGAGAGTTCCGAAACGTATTCAGGGCAGCGCCACCCGGCCACTGCTGATCACGCTGGTTGTGGTGATCGTGATTGCCGCGCTGGGATTTGTTTATGCGTCGCCGTATATCGCGGTGAACAATCTGAAACGCGCGGCCGATGCGCGAGACGTGCAAACGGTCAATCAATACGTCGACTTTCCCGCGTTACGCGACAGCCTGAAGCAGCAGGTCGGCGCGATGCTGACGCGCCGGCTCGAAGCCGACGCCGGTAACAAGATGGCCACGATCGGCGCGGTGATCGGCGTCACGCTGATTGGTCCGCTGGTCGACGCGTACGCAACGCCCGACGGCGTTTCGGCGCTGCTCAACGGCATGCCGCCGCGCGGCACGCCAGGCGAGCAACCCGCCGCGCCACCAGCCGGCGGTACCGACGCAGCGCCCGCCGCGGCCGACAACGGTAGTCAACCCAACGCTGCGCCGCCCGAACGAAAAGGCACGGCCGGCTATCGCAGCCTCAATGAATTTGCCGTCACCTACCAGCGTGGCGAAGGCAACGCGAATTACTCGGCGATCTTCCGGCGCGAAGGCCTGATCACGTGGAAGCTCGCGGCGATCAATCTGAACGAATGATGTGAAAGCGGGGGGAGCGGAGACGTCGCGGGTTATCCGCTCCCAGCGCTTCGGAAGCCGGCCATCGCGGCCCATCCGCATGAGCCCGGCAACATGAAGCCAGCCAGATAGGCGACATATTCCGATCGCTCCGCATCAGCCGCCTCGCTGCGAAGCCATTCAAGCCGTGCCGCCCGCCTCCCAACCGCGAGCGGTACGAATCCCACTCAATCCCGCTACGCCGCGGCGGCCTGCTGCTGTTCCTGCCCGGATGAACAGGCCACCAGAATGCTGCACGACACCCGGTCGAGTAGCGGCGTATTGCCCGCCCCCATCCACCAGCGCGACAAACCGGTCCGGCAGCGATGGCCGACCACCACGAGATCGACCTGCAATTCGTTGGCGAGGTTGGCGATCTCGTCGATCGGATGGCCGAATGCGAAATGCCCTTGCGCGTTCACGCCGCGCTCGGTCAGCCAGTTCACGCCCTCCTGCAGAATTTCGCGGGCGGTTTTTTCAAAGCTGCCGCAGGCGACATCGGTCAACAGCCCCGCGCTTTGCGCAATGCTCGAACGCATGTCGACGACGGAAAGCAAATGCGTTTCCGCCTTCAGGTCCAATGCCAGATCGGCGCCGCAACGCAGGGCTTTGCGGCCTTCGCGCGAGCCGTCGTAGCACAACAGGATTTTCTGGTAGCTCGCCATCGTTTTCTCCCTTCGCGCGGAAAGCGCGGTCTGAATCAATCATGGTGCGCCGCAATTCGACTTGCAAGAGATGGAAAACGCTAAGTGCATCACCGGTGCATCGTGATCCAGTCTGCACAGGCGTTGGGCGATAGCGGCCGGGATCGTGCATGCGGATGCGGCGGTGCAAAACGCGGAGCGTCAGTTTGTCCTTCCTCTCGCAGCCCATGGTGCGCGCCTGGTTTCGGCTACGTTGCCCGCCGGCGCGGTACCGACGCAGGTTCCCGCGTTTCGTGCAACCGCCACCACGGCGCGCATCCCACCACGCGCTGCCCAACTACACCCGCACCGACAGCGCGCCTGGCACCAACATCACCAACATCGCATGCATGACGCGTTCCCGGACACGCGTTCGCCGCGCCAAGCGATACCCTAGAATAGGCGATTGCTTACCGGCCATTCCGGCCGCGCAGGCGCGTCGCATGTGCTGCGCGTTCCTTGGAGCCTCGATCGATCTATGCCCGCCGCACCCATCGAATTCCACCAGGTCAGAAAGAGCTACGGCGAAAAAACGGTCGTCGACGGTTTGTCCTTCCATGTGAACGCCGGCGAATGCTTTGGCCTGCTCGGCCCCAACGGCGCGGGCAAGACCACGACGCTGCGGATGCTGCTCGGCATCGCGTCGCCCGACGCCGGCGCGATTCGCCTGTGCGGCGAGCCGATTCCGGGTCGCGCGCGGATCGCGCGTTCGCGCGTCGGCGTGGTGCCGCAGTTCGATAACCTCGATCCCGATTTCACCGTGCGCGAAAACCTGCTGGTGTTCGGCCGCTACTTCGGCCTGAGCGCCGCGCAGTGTCGCGACGCGGTGCCTGGACTGCTCGAATTCGCGCGCCTCGAAAGCAAGGCCGACGCGCGCGTGAGCGAGTTGTCGGGCGGCATGAAACGACGCCTCACGCTCGCGCGCGCATTGATCAACGATCCCGACGTGCTGATCATGGACGAACCGACCACCGGGCTCGATCCGCAGGCGCGTCATCTGATCTGGGAGCGGCTGCGCTCGCTGCTCGCGCGCGGCAAGACGATCCTGCTGACCACGCACTTCATGGAGGAAGCCGAGCGGCTGTGTCATCGGCTGTGCGTAATCGAGGAAGGACGCAAGATCGCCGAGGGCGCGCCGAACGAGTTGATCGCCTCGGAAATCGGCTGCGACGTGATCGAGATCTATGGTCCCGATCCGCAGGCATTGCGCGACGAACTCGCGCCGCTCGCCGAGCGCACCGAGATCAGCGGCGAGACGCTGTTCTGCTACGTGAACGACGCGCAACCGGTGCACGCGCGGCTCAAAGGGCGTGCCGATCTGCGCTACCTGCATCGGCCGGCGAATCTCGAAGACGTGTTTCTGCGGCTCACCGGCCGCGAGATGCAGGACTGAGCACGCCGCACGCACAACACCACAGCGACACGAAACGCTTGAAACGCACGAAATACAAGAGACGACACCCGAGACCTCCAATGGACGCACGCACCTACGAAACCCACGACGGCACGCCGTCGGCGCAGCACCCGTTCGCCGCCTTCCCCGCCAACGCGGTGAACTGGATCGCGGTGTGGCGCCGCAACTACCTGGTGTGGAAGAAGCTCGCGATCGCGTCGATGTTCGGCAACCTCGCCGATCCGATGATCTATCTGTTCGGTCTGGGCCTCGGGCTCGGGCTGATGGTCGGACACGTCGACGGTGTCTCGTACATCGCGTTCCTCGCGGCGGGCACGGCGGCATCGAGCGTGATGATGTCGGCGAGCTTCGAGTCGATGTACTCGGGTTTTTCGCGCATGCACGTGCAGCGCACGTGGGAAGCGATCATGCATACGCCGCTGTCGCTCGGCGACGTGGTGCTCGGCGAGGTGGTGTGGGCCGCCAGCAAGTCGGTGCTGTCGGGTATCGCGATCATGCTGGTGGCCAGCGCGCTCGGCTACGCGAATTTTCCGTCGATGCTGCTCGCGCTGCCGATCATCGTGCTCGCCGGCCTCGCGTTCGCGAGCGTCGCGATGATCGTGACGGCGCTCGCACCGTCGTACGACTTTTTCATGTTCTACCAGACGCTCGTCCTCACGCCGATGCTGCTGCTCTCCGGCGTGTTCTTTCCGACCTCGCAACTGCCCGCCGCCGCGCAGGCGGTGACCGCCGCGTTGCCGCTCGCGAATGCGGTCGATCTGATCCGCCCGGCGATGCTCGGGCGGCCACTCGAGCACGCGCTGCTGCACGTGAGCGTGCTGGCTGCCTATGCGATCGGCGGTTTCGTCGTGTCGGCAATCCTGTTTCGGCGCCGGATGATGAAGTAGGCGCGAAATCGGGACGAGGCGACGCGCGAGGTCGGTCGCGCATCATTCCATTCGCGAGACCAACCACGCATCATGCGAAAACGGCCATACGTAGGCACATTTCGCATGATCCCGCGCCGAACCGACGCTACGTCGTCTCCCTCGAATCGACGCGCTCGTGCGTCAATCCTCGCGCATCAATCCTCATCGTCGGTCCACGGAATCTCGACGTCGGAGATGAACGCGACCGTCGCGAACGGGCCGCCCTCGTGACGCCCGATCTTGCCGTCGGCGCGCTGCCACTCGACCCGGAACACCGTGCCCGGAT
This sequence comes from Paraburkholderia antibiotica, assembly GCF_012927125.1. Taxonomy (GTDB): domain Bacteria; phylum Pseudomonadota; class Gammaproteobacteria; order Burkholderiales; family Burkholderiaceae; genus Paraburkholderia; species Paraburkholderia antibiotica. Next base: position 77,562 of record NZ_JABBFZ010000017.1, on the reverse strand, counting down.
CGTCCGCGATCAGTCGCACCGTGCGCAGTTCGTCGGGATCGGAATCCTCGACGGGACCATCGAGCGAGATCAGCAGTGCCTGCGGCCACAGGCCGTCGGCGGGATCGTAAATCTTGTCGCCGTCGTGGATCAGCGTGAAGGCTTCCACGCCGATGGTCGCCGATGCATCGACGATCATCCTCGCGAGCGTACGCAACAACGCGGTCGCGCGCGCCGAATTGGCCTGCCGGATTGCCAGATCGCCGCGCGTGAGCGCCTGCTCGAGTTTCGGATTGGTTTTCTGTTGCGCCATTGAGGTCCGGGTCCTATCGCTTTGTGGTTGGCGGCGTGTCGTCGGAACGACGTGCCGCGTTTGCTGTTGGGGTTGAATTCCGCCCGCCGCCGGCGCGTCGCGGCATCACGCGCTGCACGGTGCGCCTGCGGTGAGACTGTCATGGTCGTGTCGTTGTTCTACCGTTATTCGTCATCGCTGCTCGTGAACGTTGCGCACGCTGTCGAGCGCTACGGGGTGCTCTCCGGGCCGCCACCAGCACGTCTTCGCGGTACCGTCCATCCGGGCGGCCGCCTCCGTCACAGTTTAGGTCGTGATTCGGCTTCCGGGAGGACATTTGCCCGTTTATCGGGCACGCACCGCGATTTTTCGTTGTATTCCTCATTCGGCTTGCGTACGCCGCGACACCCGCTTGCCGCGTGCGCGGCCCGCTTTCGACGCCGGCACATCGGCCGATTTCGCGTCGGCGATCCGCGCGATCAGATGATCGCGAAACGCGCGGACCGACGGGGGCAGCTCGCGTCCGGCCATCGTCTGCACCTGGATGCTGCGCTGGCGCATCTGCGGATCGGTCAGCGGAATCACCACGAAGCCGTCGTCCTCATAGCGATCGCGCACCGTCAGCAGCCCGGTGAACATGATCGCGCCGGACTTCTGCGCATAGCGATACATCGAGCCGCTGTTGTTGCAGATCAGATCCGGCTCGAGCAGGATGCCTTCGAGCGCGCAGGTAATGTCGATCAACTGACGAATCGTCGTGCCCGCCTCCGACAACACCAGCGGATAGCGGCTCACCTCGGCCAGCGACAGCTTCGCGCGCGCGGCCAGCGGATGATCCGCGCGCATCAGCGCGAGCACCGGCGCGCGCTCGGTGTGCTCGACCTTGACGCCCTTCTCCGGCGCGAGGCTGAAGGTCATCGCGAGATCGACGTCGCCGTCGCGCACGAACCGGGTTGCGTCGGCCGGCGACATCACGGACAGCGTGAAATCGATGCCGGGATGCGCGCTACGAAAATCCGCGATCGCGGCGGGCAGGAAGTCGACCGCGAAGCCTTCGGCGGTCGCGACCTTGACACGACTGCCATGCAGACTCGCGAGACCGCCGATTTCCTTCATCACGTGCTCAGCTTCGAGCAGGCTGCGCTGCGCATAGCCGAGCAGTCGCTCGCCGGCCTCGGACAACGCCATGCCGCGCGGCCGCCGCTCGAACAGCGTCGCACCGAGTTCGCTTTCGAGTCGCGCGATCTGCCGGCTGATCGCCGACACCGCGACGTGCAGCCGCTCGGATGCGTCGCTCAACGAACCGCTGCGCGCGACTTCGACGAAATAGCGCAACGCGATGCCGTGCAGGGAACGTGCCATTCTGGGCGCCTCACTCCAGTCGATTGCAACGATGAGCGGCGCGCATGCGACAGCGCACGCGCGGCAGGGTTTGGGCTGCTTTGCCTTTCCGGCAACGCAAGCTTCGAAACACGATCATTGTGACAAAAATAACGCGCTTCTAGAATCGGTCGCAACGTGTTGGCCGGAAAATGGCATTCACTGTCGTTCACACGACGCCCCGCCACGCCCCGATGCGTTGCGCGGCTCCGGCCATCGAGCGTCGCATCCCCTTCCCCACGATTTCCGCATTGGAGACATCCCATGAGCCGCACCCAGGCGATCGAACACGCTGCCCGACATTTCGACTCCGGCGCCTTTCTCGCCGATCTGAACCGGCGCGTCGGCTTTCGCACCGAAAGCCAGGAGAGCGATCGCGGCGCGCTGCTGCTGTCCTACCTGACCGACGAGATCGTGCCCGAGGCGCAACGCCTCGGCTTCCGCACCCGCATCGTCGATAACCCGGTGGACGGCTTCGGCCCGTTCCTGATCGCGGAGCGCCACGAAGGCGACGCGCTGCCGACTGTGCTGATCTACGGTCATGGCGACGTCGTGCGCGGCTACGACAGCCAATGGCGCGCGCCGCTGACGCCGTGGGCGGTGACGGTCGAAGGCGAACGCTGGTTCGGCCGCGGCACCGCCGACAACAAGGGCCAGCACTCGATCAACCTCGCCGCGCTCGCCAGCACGCTCGCCGCGCGCGACGGCAAGCTCGGCTTCAACACCAAACTGCTGATCGAGATGGGCGAGGAAACCGGCTCGCCGGGGCTCGACGCGATCTGCCGCGCGCATCGCGACGAACTCGCCGCCGACGTGCTGATCGCCTCGGACGGCCCGCGTCTCGCCGCGCGCCGCCCGACCGTGTTTCTCGGCTCGCGCGGCGCGGTCAATTTCAAGCTGTCGCTGAACCTGCGCGACGGCGCGCATCACTCCGGCAACTGGGGCGGCCTGCTGCGCAACCCGGCGACGGTGCTCGCGAATGCGCTCGCGTGTCTCGTCGATGCACGCGGCGTGATCGCGGTCGACGGCCTGCGTCCGCCGCCGATTCCCGAAGCCGTGCGCCGCGCGCTGGCCGACATCGCGGTCGGCGGCGGCCCCGGCGACCCCACCGTCGACGACAACTGGGGCGAACCGGGCCTGAGCGCGCCGGAGCGCGTATTCGGCTGGAACAGCTTCGAGGTGCTCGCGCTCAAGGCGGGCAACCCGGAGAATCCGGTCAATGCGATTCCGCCGTCGGCGTTCGCGGTGTGCCAGTTGCGCTTCGTGGTCGGCACCGACTGGGAGAATCTCGGCCGCTATCTGCGCGAGCATCTCGATGCGCACGGGTTTCAGCAGGTCGAGGTCGACGTCGAACGCGGCGCACCGGCCACGCGTCTCGATCCGGACGATCCGTGGGTCACGTGGGCGATCGCATCGCTCGAGCAGACCACCGGCAAGAAGACCGCCGTACTGCCGAATCTCGGCGGCACGCTGCCGAACGAAGTATTCGCCGATACGCTCGGGCTGCCGACGATCTGGGTTCCGCATTCGTATCCGGCGTGCTCGCAGCATGCGCCGAACGAACACCTGCTCGCCCCGGTCGTGCGCGAAGGCCTGCAGATGATGGCGGGACTGTTCTGGGATCTGGGCGAGAATTCGCCGCATCGGGGATAAGCGGCTCGGGCGCTTGAGGCTGGCAGAAAAACCGGCCTCGCTATTGCCCTCGTTACTGCGGATCTTGCGGATATCGCAGATGACCTGCAGGTTGCCCCGGCATTCGAGCCGGGGCGACTGACACTTCCTTTTCCACGTTGAAGCAGGTCGGGCGACCCGCTCCAACGTACGCCTCACACTGACGGCTTACGGCGCCGGATTCGGCTGTAGTTCGTGCAGCTTGTCGATCTCAGCCAGCACTTCCGGCGACAGCTTCACGTCCGCGCTCGCGATGTTTTCCTTCAACTGCTCGAGCGAGGTCGCGCCGATCAGATTGCTGGTCACGAACGGCCGGCTATTGACGAACGCAAGCGCGAATTGCGCGGGCGTCATGCCGTGACGCTTCGCGAGTTCGACGTAACGCGTGGTCGCCTGCACCGCCTGCGGCTTGCTGTAGCGCTGGAAGCGCTCGAACAGCGTGATGCGTGCGCCTTCCGGACGCGCGCCGCCTTCGTACTTGCCCGACAGCCAGCCGAACGCGAGCGGCGAATACGCGAGCAGACCGATGTTGTCGCGATGCGCGTACTCGGACAGACCCGCTTCATACGTGCGGTTCAGCAGGCTGTACGGATTCTGGATGCTGACGATACGCGGCAGGCCGAGCTTTTCGGCCGCGCGCAGAAACTGCGCGACGCCCCACGGCGTTTCGTTCGACACGCCGATATGGCGCACCTTGCCCGCCTTGACGAATTCGGCGAGCACGCTGAGCGTTTCCTCGATCGGCACCGTGTACGCGTCGTCGACCCACGGATATGCCGGGCGGCCGAACGTCATCGTGCTGCGATCCGGCCAGTGCAGCTGATACAGATCGACGTAGTCCGTTTGCAGACGCTTGAGGCTGTCGTTGAGCGCTTCGGTCAGGTTCTTGCGATCGAACTGGTTGCCCTCGCCACGGATATGACGCGGATTGTGCGGCTGACGCGCGGGGCCGGCAATCTTGGTAGCGAGCACGATCTTCTCGCGCGCGCTCTTGTGCTGCGCGAGCCACGTGCCGATGTAGCGCTCGGTCGAGCCCTGCGTTTCGGCGCGCGGCGGCACCGGGTACATTTCGGCGGTATCGATCAGGGTCACGCCATGATCGAGCGCGTAGTCGATCTGCGCATGCGCTTCCTGTTCGGTGTTCTGCTCGCCCCACGTCATCGTGCCGAGACCAATCAGGCTGACCTGCACGTCGGAGTCGCCGAGTCTGCGGTATTCCATCTAACTTGTCCTGTTGAAGAGGTAATCGGAAAGCGCAGACGTTACCACGCCGGCGCAAGACCTGCACACGCTAGAATGCGAAGCCGCGCGGCGTGTTTGTGCTGACCATGCGTTGACAGTGCGCTGACGATGCGCCGGCTGCGTGAATGAATGCGTCGCATGGCGGCATGCTTTTGCTTCGCGCTTCGTTGCATCTCATTGCACCTCGTTGCGTTTCGTTGCGCCTCATTACGCGTTGCCGCGCATTCCTCGCCATCCGATTACTCCCAGCTTGCCATCGCGTTGCCATGAATCCCGAACACCTCCAACTGCTGGTTACGCGTGAAATGCCTTACGGGAAATATAAAGGCCGCCTGATTGCCGAGCTGCCCGGTCACTATCTGAACTGGTTCGCGCGGGAAGGCTTTCCGCCCGGCGAGATCGGCCGGCTGCTCGCGTTGATGCACGAGATCGATCACAACGGTCTGAAGCCGCTGCTCGAACCGTTGCTCAAGTCGGTCGGCAAACGCTGAGGCAAACGCGAAGGCAAACGTTGAAGCAAACGTTAAGGCACGCGTCGATACCTGCCTTCGTACGAGCGCCGACACGCGCGTGATGAAAGCCGCGTGAAGCCTTATCAAGCCCGCTGAAAGTCGCTCGACAGGCAAGCTGCAAGCAAGCACTGTCAGTAAAAAATTTATACAGTCTTTTTCTTGCGCATCGCAGGTGCGTAGGCTTTAATCGGCATAAGTCGTCGCGACGTCGGGTATCGAATGCGAACCCAGTCTGCCCCGTTCGTCGAGCTGTCACCTTGTGTTTCGACGTCGTCCGATCCTCCGCCTGCGTGTTTCCCAACCTGTCCATGCCCGACTTCAATCTGTCCGCGCTGCTCGAGTTTATCGGCCACGATCTGTCGCCCGTGTGCGCGGTCATCGTGTTCTTTCTGATCGGCTATGTGGTGGTCGGCTTGCCGGTGCATTTCCGTCAAGGCGCCGCCTCGCGCGACGTCTGGGGCACAGCCGCCGGCGTGACGATGGCCGCGTTGTACGCGGCGTTTCTCGTTGGCGTGTATCCGGTGCTGCATCATGTGAGTGCGGCTGTCGCGCGTTGATGCGTGGGGCGCGGTTCACGCTTTATTACGTCGCGTCTCGTGGTCTGGACATGCGGTGTCTGTCGGCTGCGACCGGTTCTTCTTCGGGACTCTGCAGTAGCGGTACGAGCAATTCGCGGCACGGCTGCAGGTGCCGTATCGAGCTTCTATAAAGCGGTTCGCGCGTCTGCGTCGAACTCGACGACCATGCTCTCGCTCCGCGTCGTTTCGTGAAACGCCGGGACAGCGTTCATTTCAGGCGGGTCCGCGATGCACGAGCAGGCGGCATGCGTAGGCTTCGAAATCGTCGGTCAATACCTCTTCATACCCTATCCCGATCGTCACGTCCGCAGGCGATATGCGTTGCCGGCGGGCAATCGATGCATCATACGCGTGACGGTAGCGACGCCACTTGTTGAGGTCGTCACCAGACGGTACGTCGTAAAAGATCCTTGAGAAAATCGACAGTCAGGTCTGCAACGGCAAATGTCAGCTTTTTAATAAAGCTCGTTCGGCTGCGTGAGAGGGATCAGGCCGATGTTGATGAAGTTGAACGGTATCTGCTGGCGAAGCGTGTGGTGTGTTCATCGCGTTGCGCCAACGCGCGCTGCATCCCTATGCAGATACTCGGCACCAAGCACACTCCACCGCCACTCGCAACGCATGACGCTCGATCCGCAACGGATCACCTCCCTTATTGCCCGATGCTGTTGACGAATATCTCGCCGAACTTGATGCGCGCGCACGACGATGTCCAGCTGAAAGTCGGGCTCTGGGTTACCTATCGACGATGGCCGAATCGAGGCACGCACCCTGCTGCAACGTCCGGAGAGCAAACACAATGGAGAGCGCGGTACGCACTCGGGAATGACACACGAATGACCGCACAGCAATGGCCACTCTATGCACGGCATGCAGATCTACGTCGAGGCCAAGGCTAATTGTCTGAACGAAACCTGATCACCCTGGCCTTCAATTTCGTTTCGCCTCCTTATCCGTGTGTTACGACCATCCGGCGTGTCAGACACAGAGAAATGTCGGGCAAGCACGAACGTCGCGAGATCCGGTTTCGTCGCACGAACCAAGCACGGATAACACCGTTTTCGCGCAGTAACGTGTGGACACAAATGCCGCTGAACTCTGCCGCGCGCGGATTTTCTGACGTCTTATATGCAAGGAGAAAATCGTGAGCAGGCTCATGGCGTCGATGACGCTGCTAGCGGCGGCAGCGAGTTTCACCGGATGCGCGGTCGCACCCGCGGGCTATGACTACGCGTACCCGCAGCCTTACTACCCGTATGCGTACGGACCGCCGTACGCGCCGGTGTATGGCACGGTCGGCATCTGGGGCGGCTTCGGCGGTCCGTGCTGCTATTACCACGGCGGCCACGGATACTGGCATGGCCCGCACAGCGGATGGCATGGCGGCCATGGCGGATGGCACGGCGGCGGCTATGGCGGCGTGCATGGAGGCGGAAGTGCGTGGAGCGGCGGCGGGATGGGAGGCCGGGGACACTGAGCGCGGCTGACGGAGCCGATCAGCGCAAGCAACGCTACGCAATTGCAACAGATTGACTCTGGACGTCAGACTGGTGCCCGATAAAGCAAAGCACAGCGGCATCGCATCAACTGCACGACAAGCATGCTCATGCGCTTGCAAATGCAATCAGGCGCCGGCATCCTGACTGGATGCGCGGCGCCTGACAGATCGCTGCCCGTACGGGCAGCGGATTCAACCGTGCGAGCGGCGGCTTACTGGCCGAAGAACACCGAGCGCGGACCCGAAGTGGGTTCAGCACGCGTGCCCGACTGCGACGACACGCTCTTCACACCACCGTATGCATTGGAGTCGTTGCTGGCGCGTTCGGCAGCGACGGTTTGCTCGTTCTGGCCTTGTTGCGAGGCCGGTGCGCCAACCGACGGATGATAGAACGGTGCCGGGCCGTAGCCGCTTGCGAAAGCGGGAGCGGCGATCGAGGCAGAAGCGGCAACCAGCAGGGCGGCGATAAACTTGGTCTTCATGGTAGGACTCCGATAGCGTTTCGACTGCATTCAGGAAGGCGTCGCAGGAGCCTATGAAGTAAGGTATCTGCGACATCAGTGAAGGCAGTGTATACCCCTACTATCGAAAATTTGTGTCGATAATCTGAAATTACTATTCCTCTTCTGAAAACAATCAATCAGACCTATACGCGACAAGGCTCAACAGTGGTCCGACCCCGTTGACCAAGCGTTTTTTTAGCCGGTTCAGGGCCAGTTATTTTTACCCAATCGGCATTGAATCGTATTCGACCACTGGCTTGAGGTTCGACATACCCGCGCGAATCGTCGACAATCGGACGCGCTCTCTCCGTTCAGACTGAACGCCGTCGGGTGGGGCCTCCCGGGATCCTAATCGGCTTCCAGTTCGACTGGTCGACGTAACCTCCCGGTCGACCAGATTGCGTCGCCTGTGAACCGTCACCTTGCCGATGCCGCAGTTTTCTCCTTTCATGACGGTTGGGGCATCCCCCCGATACCACAAGGTCTGTGCCTCTCGACGAGGTTTGCCAGCGTAGAAAACAGGCTTGAAAACGTGCAATGCTGAGATTCACCCAGGCTGCAGGGGCCGCCTGCCGACCTGTTCCTTTGCTCAAGGAGGCGCCCGATGAAACGCCGTGAAGTGTTGGCTGTGCTGGCCGCAAGCGCGATTGCCGAGGTTTCCACCAGCCCGGCGCAGGCGAGCCCGGCGCAGTACACCAAAGAAATCGAATTGCCGAAGCCCAAAACTGCCGGCACGGTTTCCCTCGAGGACGCCATCGCGCGGCGCCGGTCCGTGCGCACCTTCGGCCCGGACCCGCTGCCCGTCGACACCATCGGTCAGTTGCTGTGGGCCGGACAGGGCGTGACCAGCCCGGACGGCAAGCGCGCGGCGGTCGGCCGGCGCTTTGTATGCGCTCGACCTCTACGTGGTAACCGCCACGGAGATCATGCACTACCTGCCTCAGGGCCACCGCGCCGAGACGCGGGCCTCGGCCGATTTGCGCCCCAAGCTCAAGTCGCTGGCACTCGGGCAGGCATCGGTTGGGGCAGCGCCGGCATTGCTGGTGGTGGCCTACGATCCCAGTCGGCTCGCCGCGCGATATGGCGCGCGAGCCAACCCGTACGCGAGCTACGAGGTCGGACACGCTGCGCAGAACATGTTGCTGCAAGCCACCGCGCTCGGGCTGGTGGCGGTGCCGGTGGCCGCCGTCGATGGAGCGCCGGCAGCACAAGCGCTCGGTTTGCCCGCCGGGCAAACCGTCATCTATCTGATTCCGGTGGGCTTTCCCGCCTGAACTGTTACGCGAGGGGGAACGTCGACACGCCGACGCATCCCCCCCGAGGCGGGCGCCTTCCTCACCGCACTGATCGAGCCTTCGCCCGCGGCGCTTGCAGGCCTTGCGGTAAAATTACTGTTTTGGTTCAACCCGTCTGGCCGTCCCATGTCTTTACCTCACTCCCCCAGCCCCCGCCGCATCTCCGTCGCGCCGATGATGGACTGGACGGATCGTCATTGCCGTTCGCTGCATCGGATGATTTCGCGTCACACGTGGCTGTACACGGAAATGGTGACGACCGGCGCGCTGCTGCACGGCGACGTGCCGCGTCATCTCGCGTTTACGCCCGCGGAAGCGCCGGTCGCGTTGCAACTCGGCGGCAGCGAGCCCGACGATCTCGCGCGTTCGGCCAAGCTCGGCGAGCAATGGGGTTACGACGAAATCAACCTGAACTGCGGCTGCCCGTCCGAGCGCGTGCAGCGCGGCGCATTCGGTGCGTGTCTGATGAACGAGCCGCAACTCGTCGCCGATTGCGTGAAGGCGATGCGCGACGTCGTGTCGGTGCCGGTGACCGTCAAGCATCGGATCGGTGTCGATGCGGTCGAGGAATACGGCTTCGTGCGCGATTTCGTCGGCACGATTGCCGAGGCGGGCTGCGAAGTGTTTATCGTCCACGCGCGCAACGCGATCCTGAAGGGTCTGAGCCCGAAGGAAAATCGCGAGATTCCGCCGCTCAAATACGACTACGCGTATCAGTTGAAGCGCGATTTTCCGCAGTTGGAGATCATCATCAACGGCGGCATCAAGACGCTCGACGAAGTCGAAACGCATCTTCAGCACGTCGACGGCGTGATGCTCGGGCGCGAGGCTTATCACAACCCGTACGTGCTCGCCGACGTGGACGCGCGCTTCTACGGAGCGACCGATGCACCGCTGACGCGTGAGCAGGTCGAAGCGCAACTGATCGAGTATTGCGCGGCGGAAATGGCGCGCGGCACGTATCTCGGCGCGATCACGCGCCATGCGCTCGGCCTTTATCGCGGCGAAGCGGGCGCGCGTGGCTGGCGTCGTGTGCTGTCCGACAGCAAGCGGCTCGCGGCGCGCGATCTGGCTATCTTCGACGAAGCAAGACAGCATCTGCGCGAGCCCATCGAAATTTTTGAATAAAGGACTAGGCAAACGCAAAACTAGTCCCTATAATCTCGTTTCTTCGTTGGCGAGACAAGTTTTTAAAACAAGTCAAGCAGACGTTAGTGGTGGCTGTAGCTCAGTTGGTAGAGTCCAGGATTGTGATTCCTGTCGTCGTGGGTTCGAGTCCCATCAGCCACCCCAGAGAATTCAAGCAAAAGCCCAGTCATCGCGACTGGGCTTTTTGCTTTCCGGGACCGTGTAGGCGCTGCGTGGGCCAATTCGATCAACGCAGATCAGTGGTCGGTTGCCCTCTTCCACCTTCAACTAGATCTGCGATCAAAAGCTATCACTTTCGCAAACCGCGTCGCATTCGGTCCGCGCCGCGTTAAACCGGAGCCTTACGGCGTAGATCTAGCCCTTGCTCAACGCGACAAAGTTCGGCACTGTGCAATCGATTTTGGCGCTTGCCACATGTTCGCCGCAACTGCATACGTCCGCTCAAGCCGAGGATGTTCCCAGCGGCAACACCCGATGGCTGGAAACGGTCATCTGCCACGTCAGACCCGCTCCGAGTCCTGTCGGCCCTATCCCTTCGCTTCAGTGGCATCGCGAAAGTATTGCGTGCCCCGCAAGTAGCGACCATTCGCCGCGCTGCCATTGCCGACACAACGGGCGCACAACCGGCACGACATTCCGTGGGCACGCAGCGCGCGATGCGCTAGCGCGGCGGACAAGCGCATGGGGTAACCCGCGGGCTGATTTGCGGCGGCTGACGCTGTGCTATCCAGTGCGCTCGACGCGAGCAGGCGTTGCGCGGCTTCAATGGCATCGCGCAACAAGACACTGTCGCCTATGTGTCCGAGGCCATCGGCCATCAACTCAATCACCGCGCTGGCGGCGCGCCGAGGGCGGCGCACATCAATAGTGGACTGCGCTGGAATTTCCGGAGCACTAGCGATCTGCCCCGCGCAATGAATAACCTGAGCCAGCGCCACCCCTTAAGGTGAATAAATAAAGTTTGGCATCCTTAACGATTGCGGAATATTTTAACCCGAGGCCATAGTAATGTGGCGCCCATAAAGATCGAGGGGGCACCCAGAGTTCCGCACCCTCGCTCACCTCGCATCCTGCCACCATTCCTTCGATCAGGAATGGACTCTACCGGCGTCACACTTCGCTTTGCGTGCCAAGCTACTGGCTCGTTATGCGGCCATCGCCTGCAAGGTATGCATGAGCAGAGAAAGACTTCGCGTGACCGTTCGCTATTCCCGCCCGCCAGCTACGACCGGTCAATCGGCAGTTACATTGCTCCGCGCAACTCGCGCGAGCAACGCAGCATTCGGTACACCAGCGCTGCCATTCTCATGAAACAGGCTAACGGGCAGCGCAATCGCAACTGCAATCGACTGGGCTTCCGAACGGACCGCTGCCATATGAATGGTGCGGCCGCAGATACCTTTACTGAGACCCGCCCCCGGCTAAATGGCGAACGTGTCCTAATTCTGCGTCCGGGACGCCTCGCGTCACTCCAAATTCAGACCGGTTCGATAAACAGCATCGCCGGTTTTCCGTATCTTCGGTCTGGCTCGTCTGGTCAATGCTCTGCAGCACTGCGCCATCGCAGCCCCCCACGTCCACCGCTGCGCAGTGAGTCTGTTCTCGACCGGGATGGACCTACCGCCGGAACATGAACGTGGTCACTTATTAAGTAATCCTTCCTTTCTATTTCTGGAGTATCTAATATGAAGCAATCTCTTCGCGCGATCGCTGCCTTCGGTGTGCTCGGCCTGGCGTCGCTCGGCGCCCACGCAGCGGACGGCACGATCACCTTCAACGGCATGGTGACGGCGCAGACCTGCACGATCAACGGCAACGGTTCGGGTAGCAACGACTTCACTGTGACCCTGCCGACCGTCTCGGCCTCGACGCTGGCCGCAGCCGGCGACACCGCCGGTCGCACGCCGTTCAACATCGCACTGACCAACTGCACGCCGGCTAGCGGCAACGTGCACACCTTCTTCGAACAGGGCCCGACGATCGACGCGACCACCGGCGACCTGATCCTGGCCAACGGTGGCGCCACCAACGTCCAGCTGCACCTGCAGAACAGCGACCTGAGCGACATCGCGCTCAACGGCGACGATGGCACGCAGAACTCGCTGTCGGTCGCGATCAGCTCGGCCGGAGCGGCCACGCTGCCCTACTACGTCGAGTACAAGGCAACCGGTGCAGCAACCCCGGGCGCGGCAGACTCGAGCGTGATGTACACGATGTCGTACCAGTAAGCCGTTGTGGCGGGGCGGACAACAGTCTGTCCGTCCTGCTTTTCCCGGTTTCTGTTTTTTGTCTTTTTTGGTGAACCCTGACCATGAACTCCAGATCCTTCCTCGGACACGTGTTATACGCCGGCGCGATGATGCTGGCCTCTGTGATGATGCACCCGGCCCACGCCTCGGTCGTTATTGCGGGCACCCGCGTGATCTACAACCAGAAGGACCCGGAAGTCACGGTGAGGCTTTCCAACGAGGGCGGCTCGCCCGCGCTCGTCCAGGCATGGATCGACAAGGGCAACGCACGCGCGGCCCCCTCCACGATCGACGTGCCCTTCACGGTCACGCCGCCGGTCTCACGCATCGATCCGGGCAAGGGGCAGACGCTGCGCATCATCCGCACGGGTGAGGTGCCGGCGAACGATCATGAATCCGTGTACTGGCTCAACGTGCTGGAGATTCCGCCCAAGGTAGCCGGCGCGGCAGCCGACGCCAACAAGCTGCAGCTCGCGTTCCGCTCGCGCATCAAGCTCTTTTACCGCCCCGCTGGCCTCAGTGGTCGCGTCGAAGACGCACCCGCGAAGGTCACGTGGCAACTCACGAGCGTGAACGGAAAACCTGCCCTGCAGGCACACAACCCGGGTGCCTATAACGTCTCGTTCTCCGGCGTGGATGTCGTCGATGGCGCGAACACCGCCACTTTTGACGACGGCGGCATGGTGCGGCCAGGCCAGAGCGAAACGTTCCCGCTCAAGGGCACGTTGTCGAACGCAAGTGGGGCTCGCGTGCACTACCACGCGATCAACGACTACGGCGGCACCGTGGAAGGCGAAGCCCCGCTGCAGTAATCCTCCTGCTCGACGGCATCCACGCCGTATCCGCAATCCGGCGTCGCCCTGAAGCAGGCGCGCGACGTCCCTGAAATTCCATTGCCCCTGACTTCCCCTGACAAACCGTGCCGGCCTGACCGGCAGGGGGAAGCCTGTGCGTCAACGTGCCGACTGTCATGAAAAGGATTCACCTGTCTCACTGTTCCCGGCTGCGCCCGCTGCACGCGCTCACGCTGCTCAGTTTTGCCTCGGCAGCGCTGGCTGCTGCCCCGCAGGGCGAGCAGGTGGCAGAAGTGCAATTCAACGACGGATTCCTGCAGCAGTTTGGCGGCACCCATATCGACGTCAGCCGCTTTGACAAGGGTAATGTGGCCACGCCGGGCAGCTACGTGGCCGACCTGTATGTCAACCAGATATGGCTGGGACGCACCGAAGTGACGCTGAGGAAGACGGCATCGGGCAGCGTCGAGCCGTGTTTCGACAAGGATCTGCTCGAGCGCATCGGGGTTGACCTCACGAAACTCTCCCCCGAGGCCACCGCGCAGCTCGCGAACAAGGGTGAGTGCACAACGCTGCCCCAACTCATCAACGACGCAAGCGCCTCGTTCGACAACGGCGAGCTGCGCCTTGATATCAGCGTGCCGCAGGCCGCGATGAACCGCCAGGCGCGCGGCTACGTGGACCCGAAGTACTGGGATGATGGCGTGACCTCCGCCATGCTGCAGTACAACGCCAACGCCTGGCGCAGCCAGAACGGCGGCGCCTCGGTGACCCAGGGCTACCTGGGCCTGACGGCCGGCGTGAATGTCGGGCCATGGCGCTTCCGGCATTCGGGCAACCTGTCCAGCAGCTCGCAGACTGGCACGCAGTCGGGTACCCACTACCAGGCGATCGAGACGAGCCTGCAGCGCGCGATTGCGCCGCTAAAGAGCGCGCTCACCATTGGCGACGCCTTCACCGATGGCACCATGTTCGACAGCGTGGGCTTTCGGGGCGTGCAGCTCGCGAGCGACATCCGCATGTATCCGGATTCGCAGCGCGGCTACGCGCCGATCATCCGCGGCACGGCACGCACCAACGCGCGGGTGCAGGTACAGCAGAACGGCAATGTGCTCTACGAGACAAACGTGGCGCCCGGACCGTTCGAGATCAATGACCTGTATGCCACCGGCTACGGCGGCAACCTGCAGGTCGTGGTGACTGAGGCCGATGGTTCCCAGACGATCTCCGTGGTGCCGTATGCGGCGGCGCCCAACGCGCTGCGCCCGGGCGTCACGCACTACAGCGTGACGGCCGGTGAGTACCGCAGCGCGCTGCTCAACGAGAAACCGCTGCTGTTCCAGGCGACTGTCCAGCACGGCTTCACCAACCTGATCACGGGCTACGGCGGCGTGACCGTTGCCGACGGCTACCTCGCCGCCGTGGCGGGGGCGGCGCTCAATACCCGCTTCGGCGCATTCGGGATGGACATCACGCAGTCCGATACCCGCCTGCCGCAGCAAGTCTCGCGCAGGGGGCAAAGCCTGCGGCTCAGCTACAGCAAGTTTTTTGCGCCGACCGACACCAACATTTCGGTGGCGGCGTACCGGTATTCCAGCAGCGGCTTCCTGAGCCTGGAAAACGCCATCGCCATGCGCGCCACGGGCAACCTGAGCCCGGACACGTTCGGCAACGGCACCCCGCGCAACAGCGCGCAGGTGACCCTGAACCAGCGGCTGCCGCAGGGCTGGGGCACGTTCTACCTGAGCGGCACGGCCCAGAACTACTGGAGCCAGCGGGGCACCGATGTGCAGTTCCAGGCAGGCTACAACAATGTTTTCAAACGCGTCAGCTACGGCATCTCGCTGTCGCGCCAGCTCGAAGTGGTCAACCACAAGTGGGACAACCGAGTGATGCTCACGGCCTCAGTCCCGCTGGGCATCGGAGCCCATACGCCGTTCAGCTCCACCAGCGTGCAGCACGACTCCAACGGGCTCACCAGTGTGCAGCAAACGGTGTCGGGGACGCTCGGCGAGAACAACGCGTTCAGCTACTCGGTCAACGGCGGCTACAGCGGTGGCGGCACCTCGCGCAACACGACCAGCGCCGGCGGCAGCGTGTCGTACCGCTCGCTGGTGTCTACGCTCGCGGCCAATGCATCGACGGCCAGTGGCTACAGCCAGTACGGGGCTGGCGCCTCGGGCACGGTGGTGGCCTACGGCGGTGGCATCGTGATGTCGCCCGCCACGGGCGACACGATGGCCATCGTGGAAGCGAAGGATGCCGCGGGCGCCCAGCTCGCCAACCAGGCAGGGTTGCGCGTGGACCACTGGGGGCATGCGCTGGTGCCGGGCCTTACGCCGTTTTCGAGGAACGAGATCGGGATCGACCCGAAGGGGCTGCCGGTGAGTGTGGAGTTGAAGTCCACCTCGCAACACGTGGCGCCTACCGCGGGCGCGATCGTGCGCGCCACATTCGAGACCGACAACCCGGGTGCCTCGGCGATCATCCGCACCACGCGAACGGATGGCCAGCCCATGCCGTTCGGCGCGGACGTGTTCGATGCCGCCGGACAGAACATGGGCACGGTGGCGCAAGGCGGACGCATCATCGTGCGCGGCCTGAAGAGTCAGAAGGGTGAGCTTAGCGTGCGCTGGGCCGATGGCATCCACCGGCAGGAGTGCCGCCTGTCGTACTCGCTGCCCGACACCGTCAGCAAGACGTCCACTACGTGGACCACGGTGGACTCCGTTTGCCAGGTTGGCCAGGTCGGCACGGTGCCAGTCGCCGGCGACCAGAAGATGCCCTCCTCCGGCACGGCGCAGCAGGCCGACAATTCTCCTCGGCCGTTACCGGACGACCGTCAAACAGAGGTGAAGTAATGAGGACTGTGAAGAATCTCGGTGAGGATAGCCGACGCGGCAATTCACCGCTGGTGAAGCGAATGTCGGGCTGGATGGCGATGCCTGCGAGCCCCGTTGCAGGAGCACCGGGGTGCGGGAGCACGCTGCAGCCGGGCTTGCCGTGGGGATCGCTGTCTCTGAAGTATCTATTCCTGCGCTTCGCGCTTCCGTTACTGGTTTGCCTGTTCTGTATGAATCAGGGTGCGTTTGCGCAGACCGGGTGCAGACTTGCAAGCACACAGAACGGCGACGTCAACCTTACGCTACCTGCCACGCTGGTGGTCCCCCGGGATGCCGCAGTCGGGTCGGTGCTGCTAAATGTAGGAGCTACAGCATCCACCTCAACCGCCAATATCAGCTGTCCCGCGAGCGTAGTGAATTACTTGGTTGAAGGCATGTACACGGCACAGACGACGACATCAATCGCGAACGTCTACGCCACCAATGTGCCAGGCATTGGAATCAAGGTCATTGGTTACAACAATCCATCCGGTGCACTGCTGGCGTCTCCCTCAGTGTACGCATATTCCACGGTTACTGCGCCGATCATCGTCCCGTGGGAAACGTGGGGATACCAGCTCATCAAAACCGGGTTGGTGACGGCAGGGACACTCAGCTTTTCCGGACCAATCGCGACCAGTTGGCTCTCGGCCTCCGCTACCAGCGTGGTGGCCACCAGCGTGACCTCCCCTCAGCTTAACTCTCTCTATATCAACGGGAGCATGAACATCGTGACCCCGTCCTGCACGACACCCGACGTTAATGTCGTCATGTCGAGCATTAAGCAGAGTGAGCTCAAGGGCGTGGGCACGTCTGCCGGCACGACCTCATTCAACATCGCACTGAACAGCTGTCCGGCGGGAATGAACAGCATCCAGTACGAGATCGATCCCGCTACGACAGTCGTATCGAGTACAGATGCGGTCATCGCGCTGGATGGTTCATCCACCGCGACCGGGATCGGCCTGCAATTGCTCGATAACGACGGCAACCCACTGACAGCGGCAAAGGGATTTCAAAGCGCCGCAACGCTTGGCTCAGCCCCTGGTAGCAGCACCTACAACTCCAGCACGGGCGGTGACTACACGATTCCGCTCAAGGTGCGGTATTACCAGACTGGCACGCCTGTCGGTCCAGGTACAGCCAATAGTGAAATGACTTTCACCATGACGTATCAGTGATTGGAGCGGCGCGCCATCTGCCACTACGGCGCCACCACGGCGCCGCTACCGCGCCAACCCCGCATCGATCGCCTCACGCGCCGCGCGAAATCCCGCCTCGGCCGCCGCATGCTCGGTGGGCCACAAGGTGTCGATATGCACCAGTTGCCAGTCGACCACCGTCTCATCGCCGCGCAGCACCCGGAAGTGCGCCTTGACGCCGGTTAGCACCTGCTCGACGGCGACCTCGATGTCGTAGTCGCCGTAGCGCTCCTGATAATCGCCCATATCGAGGCCCCTCGGTTCCATGCTCGCCTCCGTGGTGTCGGAAATTGGCATCGGGCGGCCGCAGCCGTCCCTGCAAGCGTCGCGATTGCTCGCCACTCTCGCGCCTGCAACGCGCCGCTTCGTCTTCCGAATCACGCCGCAGTATCGATCATCGGTCAGCCATCGACGCGCCGCCGGTCGCCCGATCAATCGCAATCGCCGGACAGATACTGCCGCCCGCTGCAATTGATCTCCACGCCGCTGCCGGCCTCGGCCACGAGGCCGCTCGCCAGCAACTCCGCCACGACGGACGGCGCGACTTCGGGCGTCGTCTGGCCGACGCCGACTTCGTTCAGACGCCGTAGCGCTTCGACCGCTTCGGGACTCAGGGACTTCGACATGGCCGTCTCCATCGGAATGTTCAATTCATCCTAGCAAGTTTCATCCGCCGATGCTGGCGGGCACAGGCGATGCGCGATGACACGGAGCGCGGACGCTGGAAATTGGCGTTCTGGAACCGGCTTGAAAACGCGCGCAGCGCGACAGTCCGGCGCGCGCGTAAAGGTGGATCCAGGTGGAAATAGAACGGCACGAAGGCCACACCGTCGGCGCGGAACACGACATGCTACTCACGCAGTGTCGATACAGCCGCGTGGCTAGCCATCACCTGCGCTCGAAACGCAAAGGCGCGCGGCATCGAAGGAGAACGACATGAAGCAATGCAAAGGCTCGACGCTAACCGCCGCCGGGATCGCGCTCGCGGCGGCGCTCGCGTGCAGCGCGACAGCTTTCGCGCAGACGCCCCCGAGCACGCCGCCGGACAGCCATGCGCCGATGGCCAAACCGCCCGAGACCGCCTCGGGCGCGGGCAGCTCCAGCAACCCGGACAACATGCCGATCAAGCGTCCTGCGAGGCCGACCAACGATCGCATGTCGCACGCACCGCCCGCGAGCGGCGCGAACGCGAAATAGCCGCGCGCGGCCTTCGCGTCAAAGCCGATCCTTAACGCAGCACGGTCAAAGTCGCGCGATCGATACCTCGGTCGACTTCACGAGCGCGACCACTTCCGAGCCGACTTTCAGTTCGAGCTCGTCGACCGAACGCGTCGTGATCACCGACGTGACGACGCCGAACGGCGTCTCCACATCGACCTCGGACACCACCGAGCCGCGGATGATTTCCCTGATCTTGCCTTTGAACTGATTGCGCACGTTGATGGCGGAAATGCTCATTTGAAATAGCTCCACAAAAGCAGTTGAAAACGAAAACCCAATAAAAACCACCCAACAAACCGGTTAAATCGCGCCGCTTCGCCCACTCACACGGCCCAGCGCACCTCGGTCGGCCGCGCGAGACGTCCCGCGTCGGACACCCCGTATGGGTCATACGGCTGATACACGCGATGCGACCGCGCATCGTCATTCGGTGCATTTTTCAGCACGCGTTGCAGCACGTGCTCCTCAAGCGCGGCGAAGCCCGCCGACGCCCGTGCGCGCGGACGCGCAAGCGCGACCGGCTGATCGAGCGCGATGCGCCCCTCCTCGATCAGCAGAATCCGGTCACCAAGCGCAACCGCTTCGTGCACGTCGTGCGTGACAAGCAGCGCGGTGAAGCGATGTTCGCGCCACAGCCGCTCGATCAGCGCGTGCATTTCGATTCGCGTCAATGCATCGAGCGCGCCGAGCGGTTCGTCGAGCAGCAGCAGTTGCGGACGATGCACGAGCGCTCGCGCGAGCGCGACGCGCTGGCGCTGGCCGCCGGATAGCTGCGCGGGCCAGTCGTTCGCGCGTTCGAGCAGACCGACCTCGGCCAGCACCGCGCGCGCATCGTCGCGCGCGCCGCGGCCGAGACCGAGCATCACGTTCTGCAGCACGCTCTTCCACGGCAGCAGACGCGCGTCCTGAAACATGATGCGGGTATCGAGCGGACCACCGTCGTCCACGTGCTTGTCGAGCACACCGGCACTGGCCGTCTCGAGCCCAGCGATGAGCCGCAGCAACGTCGACTTGCCGCAACCGCTACGGCCGACGATCGCCACGAAGCTACCGCGCTCGATCGACAGATCGAAACCGGACAGCACTTCACGCTCGCCGTAGCGTTTGCCGACGCCGCGCAGTTGCACCGCGTAGTCGTTCGTGTAATCGTTCGCCTGGTGTGTGTCGCCGCGCGTATCATGGCGGCCGAGCGCCACGGCGGGCTGTAGTCCTCGCGCGGCGCCGTGCCCGGGCACACTCTCCCGCTCGACTTCCCTCACCTCGCTCGCGTCGTGGTCCGCCACGCGCGGTTGCGCGAGCTCGGCCTCGAGGTCGCTGCCCGCGATCCCGCCGAACGTCGCCGCCAGGGTCGTTGCGCTCATGCTTTTTCTCCTCGCTGATAAGCCGGATGCCAGCGCAACGACACGCGCTCGAGACTTTTCGCGAGCATGTCGGCAAGTTTGCCGAGCGCCGCGTACAGCAGAATGCCGACCACCACCACATCGGTTTGCAGGAATTCGCGCGCGTTCATCGTCATATAGCCGATGCCCGATTGCGCGGAAATAGTCTCGGCAACGATCAGCGTGACCCACATCAGTCCGAACGCGAAGCGCACGCCGACCAGAATCGACGGCAGCGCGCCCGGCAGGATCACGTGCCGGTACAGCGCGAAACCCTTCAGACCATAGCTGCGCGCCATCTCGATCAGATTCGCGTCGACCGAGCGGATGCCGTGGAAGGTGTTCACGTAGATCGGGAAGAACACCCCCAACGCGACGAGAAAGACCTTCGCTTCCTCTTCGATGCCGAACCACAGGATCACTAACGGAATCATCGCGAGCGCGGGGATGTTGCGGATCATCTGCACGCTCGAATCGAGCACGATTTCGGCGGGCTTGAAGAGCCCGGTCGCGAGTCCGAGCACGAGGCCGATGCCGCCACCGATCGCGAAACCCGACACCGCGCGCCAGGTGCTGACCCGCACGTCCGCCCACATTTGGCCCGACTGGATCAGCGCCCATGCGGCCTTCACGACCGCGAGCGGCTCGGGCAGCACGCGCGTCGACAACGCGCCGCTACGCGCGGCGACTTCCCACGCGAGCAGGATCGCGAGCGGCGCGAGCCACGGCAGCAGATGCGCGCCGAAACGACGCAGCGCATCGGTACGCGCGCCGCGCACGGCCAGCGCGTGCGGCTGCGCGCCCGCGCGCAAAGTGGTTTGACTCATGATGCGGTTCTCCTTGCCTGTCGAACGTCGTGCGATGCTGGTGTCACCGCACGACGCACGCGCCGCGCGTGCTCAGCTCGCGCTCGCCGCCTTCGGCAGATAGTTGTTACCGACGATCTCGCCGAACGGTCCCGACAACGGCCCATTCGCGACCTTGGTAAGACGCTCGGGCAGCAACGGGAACACGAGTTCGGCGAATCGGTAGGATTCCTCCAGATGCGGATAGCCGGACAGAATGAACGTATCGACGCCGAGCGCCGCGTACTCTTTCATCAGCGCGGCCACCTGCCCGGGATTGCCGACCAGCGCGGTGCCCGCGCCGCCGCGCACGAGGCCGACGCCTGCCCACAGGTTCGGATAGACCTCGAGCTGTTCGCGCCCGCCGCGTTTGCCACCGTGCAGCGCGGCCATGCGGCGTTGCCCCTCCGAATCCATCTTCGCGAACGACGCCTGGGCCCGCGCGATCGTGTCGTCGTCGAGCTTGCTGATCAGCTTGTCGGCGGCGGCCCATGCTTCTTCCTCGGTCTCGCGCACGATCACGTGCAGGCGGATCCCGAAGCGGATCTGCCGGCCGCGCGCCGCGGCGCGCGCGCGAATGTCGGCGACCTTCTTCGCGACGGCTTCGGGCGGCTCGCCCCAGGTCAGATAGGTGTCGATGTGCTCGGCCGCGATGTCGTGCGCGGCCGCCGACGAACCGCCGAACCACAGCGGCGGATGCGGCTTCTGCACCGGCGGATACAGCGCCTTGCCGCCCTTCGATTGCAGATGCTTGCCGTCGAAATCGATCGCGTCGTTGGTGTGCGACGCGGTGAGCAGCTGGCGCCAGATGTGCAGGAATTCGTCGGTGATTTCGTAGCGCGTGTCGTGATCGACGAACACGCCGTCGCCGGCCAGCTCGGCCGCATCGCCGCCCGTCACGACGTTGATCAGCAGACGGCCGTTCGACAGCCGGTCGAAGGTCGCCGCCATGCGCGCGGCCAGCCCCGGCGACGACAGCCCCGGACGCAGCGCGACCAGGAACTTCAGGCGCTGGGTCGCGGCGATCAGGCTCGATGCGACGACCCACGCGTCCTCGCACGAACGCCCGGTCGGCAGCAACACGCCTTCGTAGCCGAGCGTATCGGCGGCGACGGCGATCTGGCGGAAGTAGTCGTAATCGGCTGCGCGTGCGCCTTGGGACGTACCGAGATAGCGGCTGTCGCCGTGAGTCGGAATGAACCAGAACACATTCATGTTATTTGCTCCTGCCTGTTCTAAACGGAATGGAAACGATGCGCGCGAGCGCCGGCCGCACGCGTCGAACCGGCATCCGGCAACGCGTTGCGACGCAATCAGGGAAACGGAAAAAGGTCGACGGCGTTATGCCGCCCGCAATGGCTCGCGGCTAACGGCTATGCGCCGGACCGACGACAGCACGGCTCACCGCACGCGCCGGCACTGCGGCAACAGGAATTCGGCATCAGGCTCGACATCGCGGCGGCATTCCTCGACCAACGTGCGCGTGACGCGCTCGATTAACGGATGACGGCGGCAGTCGCTGCCGTCTGCATGAGGAAACAGTCTATGGAGCGGTCCCTGGCTTTTGAACGATTTTTTTGAGCTTAGGATTTCCGCTTTCGTGATTAGCCCGGCGCTCGGGCATACGGATGTTGCGCGGAATGTTGCACTCCGGGTGTTGCACTTTATGCACGCGGTGACGGGCAACACCACCCCTGTCGATATAATGGCGCACGTTTCCAATCATCCGGTACGGGTTTTGCGAAGAATTGCGCCACCTGTACTTTGCGGGTGCAATGCATGCAAAAAATTATTCTGCCGTTTGTCGCCGGTTTTCTGGCTTCCCTG
Source organism: Paraburkholderia antibiotica (assembly GCF_012927125.1). Taxonomy (GTDB): domain Bacteria; phylum Pseudomonadota; class Gammaproteobacteria; order Burkholderiales; family Burkholderiaceae; genus Paraburkholderia; species Paraburkholderia antibiotica. The sequence goes on along the minus strand of NZ_JABBFZ010000017.1, from coordinate 55,064 downwards.
TTCTTTCGCGAATCGACGCTGGCGCTGATGCACGCGGCCGGCACCATCGATCCCAGCGGTTTTTCCACCGCCCCCTTCCTGCCGCTCGGATTGCCTGAGTTCATCGCCAACGCGATCTGGAGCGCGTGCTGGGCCGTGCTGATGGCATGGCTGCTGCGCGTCGCGCCGCACCGTCGCGCGCCATGGGTGCAGGCCTTCGTGTTCGGCGGCATCGTGCTGACGGCGGCGAGCGTGTTCGTCGTCGATCCGCTACGCGGTATCTGGCCGAGCGGCAACATGCTGCCGCGCCTCGCGGTCGGCTTCGCGGCAAACGCAATGTGGGGCTGGGGCGCGCTCGTGTTCATGCGCGCCTTCATGGCGAGCGAAGAGGAAGAGTAAGCGCGAGGCACGTGGCGAGCTGCTTCAATCAGCCGGCTTCAGTCAACCGCTTCGATCAAGCCCCTCACGCGCCCCAACCCCATCACCCGCGCAGATCGCGCAACGGATGCTCGTTCGCGGCCCACGGGCTGTCGAACATCTTCGCGACATCGGCGGCGCTCACGTCTTCGATGCGCGCGACACGCCAGCGCGGCGCGTTGTCTTTATCGATGATGCGCGCGCGAATCCCCTCCACCGTGTCGCCGAGCAGAAAGCTCGAACGCGTCAGATCGAGGTCGGTGCGCAGCACGTCGGCCATCGACGCATCGGCGCGCGTCACCACCTCCAGCGAGACCGCCATCGACAGCGGCGAGCGTTCGCGCAACACCGCGATCGTCTGCGCGGCCCACTCGGCCGCCTCGCCGCCGCGCTCGCGCTCCTGCTCGAGCGACGCGAGAATCCGCGCGACATCGGGCAACGCGAAATGCCGGTCGATCCATGGACGCATCTTCGCAAGCGCCGACTCCTCCGGCTGCGGCGTCACCCGATACGCGGCCGCCTCGCGCTCGATGCACTCGACCACATCCGCGCCGCGCTCGAACGACGCGCCACGTAGCGTATCGAGCAGCGCGGGCAACGCGTCTTCGTCGAGATAGGTGTCGGCGAGACCTGCGTAGAGCGCATCGGCCGCGCCGAACGTCTCGCCGGTCACCGCCAGATAGCGGCCGATCGCACCCGGCGTGCGCGCCAGAAACCAGCTCGCGCCGACGTCGGGAAAGAGACCGATACGGGTTTCGGGCATCGCCAGCTTCGTCGTCTGGGTGACCACGCGCAGGCCGCCGGTGCGATGCGCGCCCTGCGAAATGCCCATCCCGCCGCCCATCACGATGCCGTTCATCAGCGCGATGTAGGGCTTCGGATAGGTGAAAATCGCGTGATTGAGGCGGTATTCCTCGGTGAAAAACGTATCGCGCGCCTGCTGGTCGCCGCGTTGCGCGGCTTCGTACATGAAGCGGATGTCGCCGCCCGCGCACAACGCGCGCGCATGCTGGCTGCGCACCACGACCGCCAGCACCTCGGGATCTTCGCGCCATTGATCGAGCGCCGCGTGCATCGCGCGGATCATGCCGGTCGACAGCGCGTTCAGCGCCTTGGGTCTTTCCAGTTCGATGAAGCCGATGCGCTGGATGACGTGGGTCGCGATTTCGTCGCTGACGGCAGGCGAGGCAGACGTGGACATGGAGAGCTGGGCGCGGCGGCGCAAGGTGGAGTGGAACTGAACGTTATCACGCGCTTGCGGCTTTGCGCCGGGTGGGCCGCTTGGGGTGGGGGTCGGCGGGTTCGTCGGTGGACTTTGCAACGGGTTGAGCGGAGGGTTCGTTTGATGCGCTCGCGGCGGATTTCCGCGCGCGCGGCGCCGCTTTACCGGATGGGCGGGGTGGAATTGCCGCGCCCGTCAGCTGCGCGGGTTCGGTCGGCTGCGCTGGCTGTACTGACTGCAGCACGCCGAGCCACGCATCGAGCGTCACGCCGACGATCGTATCGAGCGGCGCGCCCGGAAATATCGGGCACGTGAGGTTCAACGCGACGATGCCGTGCAGGCTTGCCCACAACGCCTCGGCCCATATCGCCGGCTCCAGCGCGGCAATCGATGCCGACAGACGCCCCGCCGCCCGCAACTCGTCGAGCGCGTCGATCATCAGGCGGAGTGCGGCGGCGCCGGGGTCGTCGCCGGTTTCAGCGGCTGGCTTGTCTGCCGTGCCGGTCGGGTCGTCGGGTGAGGTTTGAGCGGGAATGCCGGTCGGTGCTCCGGCTTCGATTGAGGCTTCGATTACGGCTTCGGTCCCCGCTGCAGCCTCGGTTTGGGCCTGCACGCCCGCGCCGCCAGCATCGCTGCCGCCCGCGCCGCGCCCAGCTTCCGCGGCCGCCGCACCCTGCCCCCGCCCATCGGCCGCCGCGCCGGCCGGCCGTCCCAGCGCCGCGCCGGTATAGCTCGGATCCTCCATGAAGATCAGCCGATAGGTCTGCGGATGCTCGACGCCAAACGCGACATACGCGCGGCCGAACGCCTGCAGCCGCTCGGCCGGATCCGCGATTTGCGCAAGCGGCACCAACCTCTCGAGCAACTGCGCGAAACCCTCTTCGCACAAGGCCCGCGCGATCTCGTCGCGGCTCTCGAAATGCAGATACAGCGTGGCCGGCGAATATTCGATCGCGTCGGCAATCTTGCGCATCGACAGCGCGGCGAAGCCTTCGCGCATCACGATGCGCCGCGCGGCATCGAGGATGCGTTCGCGCAGTGCCTGTTTCTGGCGGTTTTTTCGTTCAGCGATTCCCATGTGCGCAATTTTCAGATTGACAAACTGAAAAGTCAAATTAAACTGAACAGCGTTTATTGAACACTGTTCAGTAAATATTCATCTATCATTCGAAACCACTCACATGCGGCAGAAAGTTCGGGCCGCCAGCACGGAGCCGTCATGCAGGCGATGGGAAAAGTCGGTTTATTCGGGGCCGCGGGCGCGGCCGGGCAAAGCATTGCGGCGGCGCTGAGCGCGGCGGGCCGCGACTATCGGGTGGTCGGCCGCTCGCGCGAAGCGCTGCAACGCGCGTTCGGCCACGACCCGCACGCGGAGATCGTCACCTGGAATCCCGACGACCCAGCGTCGATCCGCGCCGCCGCGGCCGGGCTGCAAACCGTGGTCTACCTCGTCGGTGTGCCCTACGACCAGTTCGCCCAGCATCCGCCGCTGATGGAAAAGACGCTGGCCGGCGTGACGTCGGCGGGTGTCGAGCGTCTGATTCTGATCGGCACCGTGTATCCGTATGGCCGCGCGCGCGGCAACCCGATCCGCGAGGATCATCCGCGTGAGCCGCATACGTTCAAGGGTCGCATGCGGCTCGAACAGGAAAAGCTCGTGCTCGCGGCGCACGGCCAGCGGGGTCTCGACACGCTGGTGCTGCGGCTGCCCGACTTTTATGGGCTCGGCATCGAGCGCAGCCTGCTGAACGGGGTCTTCGTCGGCGCGGCGAGCGGCAAGCGCGCGCAGGTGATCGGCCCCATCGACGTGCCGCACGAATTCATTTTTCTGCCGGACGTGGGTCCGGTGGTCGAAAAGCTCACGCGAACGCCGCAGGCCTATGGACGCTGGTGGCATCTGGCAGGCGTCGGCACGATCACGCAGCGCGAAGTCGCGCGACAGGCCTACGCGCTCGCGGGCCGCGAGCCGAAGCTGATGGTGGCGGGCAAAGGCATGCTGCGCATGCTCGGCCTGTTCAATCCATTGATGCGCGAGCTTGTTGAGATGAACTATCTGATGACGGAGCCCGTCGTGCTCGACGATTCCGCGCTAACCGCGCTGCTCGGGCCGATCGAGAAAACCTCGTATCAGGAAGGGATCAGGCAATCTTTTGAGGCGGCGCGTAACGGGCATGTAGCGCAATAGATCGGGCGGCACGTTAGACGGTGCGATGGCAACGTGGGGCGTATAGAACGAACCGAACGACGGGAAGGCGCTGGAAATGCGGTATCGGAGGAAGCGTTGAACCACCGAGGGAACGTCAGGCCACTCGAGCTGGTGATTGATGATGGTCGGCGCGCGGCGCCCTAGCCGCCCACCTGCCCCGGCGGAAAATGGCCGCTCTTCAGAAGTACCGGCGTGCCGTTGCTGATCTGCAGATGCTCGCGCGCGACGGCTTCGATACGTGGACGGCCCACATCGAACGCGCGCAGCCAGCCTTCGAGGTCTTCGCTGTAGGCGCCGAAATGATCTTCGAGCGCTTCGACCGAGATCGCGCACGGCACGGGCTCGCCGTCCACCAGCGCGGAAAAGACCACGGTCAGATTCGAGTCGCGGTAAGCAGGCGCGTTTGGGGGGAAACGGATTTCCATATTCGCCTCGTCAAAAGATTGCAGCGGACAGGCGATGCCGGCGCAATACGCCACCAGCCGCCGACCCCGCGCGGGTTTCGCTATGGTACTCGCGCCGCCGCGGCGGGGTCCAGCCGATGCCGGTCGGTGCCGTCATCGCGCGCTCACTGTCCATCCAGCAACCGGTCGACGTAATCGCGCGCCGCCTGCTCGACAAAGGCAAGCGCCTCTTCTTCGCTGCCGAAACGCTGCCGGTCGCCGAGTTCCAGCAAGGTTTCCATCCGGTGCGGATCGTCGGGGCCGAGTTCGGCGAGACTGACCGAGCCGACGTAGGTGCTGTCGGCATCGGCTTTATTGCCTGAGCCGCCGGACGCGGCGTGCGATGTACTCGACGTGCTGCCGACCGGCACGAGACGCGCGGTGGCGCTGATGTAATACCCGCGATAAGGGCCGCTGACGCGTTCAGCCATGTTCGTCCTCCTCTTTCCGGTTGTTTGACGCGTGCGTTGACTGCCGCGCGACGCGCTGCGCCGGTCACGAACGGTGCGGGTTGCCATCCGTTCAGGCAATCCCGCAGCACCCAGTGCCGATACAAGCGCGCAACGCAACCCGCGCTCGCAGGCTCCTGCATACGCTTACGCACGCCGCGGCAAAATCCGCATCATCAGATAAGGCGCGCCGCGACACGATAAGTTCTGCACGACACGCGAACGGCGCCCGACAACACCGCACAACTTATGCGGACCACACCAGTCGAACAGCCACGACCAGCATGCAACCTGCTATCGCCGGATACCGTTCACGACGCCTTTTGGAGCCCAGCGAGCGCAATATGGGAAAATATTTTCTGCAGAACCACGAACTGCCTGAACCGGAAGCGGCGAACCTGTGGTTTGCCTACGCCGAAAATCACGGCATCGACATCCCGAAAGCGATCAGCATCTGGGAAGACGCGGCCACCGAAGAGGGCGCCGAAGCCCGACGGCTCGTTAACGCCGCGGGCATCACGATCGAAGCGCCCTGACCTGCTGCTTTGGCTTGCCTCCCAACGTACGTCGACGCCCACCGGGCTCCGCCCGGCAGGCCGACTTTATCTGAATGAAAGGACACTTCACGATGCATTTCCCGACGCAAGCGCGGCGCGCCGACCGACTTTCCCGCCTTCGATCCAGCGCTGCGTTTGCCGCCGTGCGTCGCGCGTCGATGTCGGCCGCGCTGCTGCTCGCCGCGGGGCTCGGCGGCTGTGCGTCGTCGAACACGACCACGCTGATCAATCTGCCGAACGGCCAGAGCGGCTTCGCGGTCAACTGCAGCGGCGCCGACGCCGGCTCGAGCTGGGCGTCGTGCTATGTGCAGGCCGGCAAGGCCTGCGGCGCGACCGGCTACGACATCGTGTCGAAAGATAACGACGAAGGCGGCACCGCCGGCGGCAGCGTCACGAACGTCGTGTCGGCGAACGTGAAAAACCGCTCGATGATCGTGCGCTGCAAATAAACGACGCGATCGCCTTACGCGCGGCCAACACCGCGCCGCGCGCAAGCGTTCAATGCGCCTGCATCTTCGAGAACAGATTCAGCACCGCGACGCCGGCGACGATCAGCCCGAGCCCGATGATCGCCGGCAGGTCCGGCACCTGCCGGTACAGCACCAGCGCGACGAGCGTGATCAGCACGATGCCCGCGCCCGACCAGATCGCATAGACGATGCCGACCGGGATGCTCTTGAGCGTCAGCGACAGGCAGTAAAACGCGATGCCGTAGCCGGCCACCACGACCGCGGACGGCAGCAGCCGCGAGAACCCATCCGACGCCCGCATCGCGGAGGTCGCAATCACTTCGGCGACGATCGCAATCGCGAGTAGCGCATACGGAGGCACGCGCATCGCGTCAGGCCTTCGCAAGCGCGAGCTTGCCGTAGTCGTGGCCGAGATGCGCGCACAACGCTTCGACGACCAGTTCGTGATCGGCGCGCTGCGGCAGACCGGACACGGTGATCGAGCCGATCACGCCGGCGCCCTCCACCGTCAGCGGAAACGCGCCGCCGTGCGATGCGTATTCGGTAGCCGGCAAACCGTGCTTGTCGGCGAGCGTCGAGCCGGCGAGCTGCACTTTCAGACCGATCGCGTACGAGCTACGACGAAAATGCGCGACCGTGTTGCCCTTGCGGCGCGCCCAGTCGACGTTGTCCGGCGTCGCGCCATCGAGCAGGCTGAAAAACAGCGGCTGGCCGAACGTGCGCACGTCGATCGCGGCGGGGATGCCGCGCGCTTTCGCGATTTCGTGCAGATAGGCACCGACTTGCCACGCGCGGTCGGCGTCAAAGCGGGGAAACACGAGGGTCTTTTCCTGAACGGCAATTACCTGCAGGTCGTGAGCGATATCCATGGGGTTCGAAGCGAGATCGGAGAGAGGACGCGCTCGCCGTCGAAGAGCCAGGCAAGCCGCGTGGAGAAGCTGAATTCTAGCGCAGCGTTCGATGCCGGCTTTCGCACCGCTTTCCGGTCATTTCCCGTGCGGCCGCGCTCCGCGACGCTCAATGAAGCCAATCCTTACATAGGTGTTGCGTCGGCTGCAGGATTGTTCTATAATCTTTTCTTCGACGGACGCGGGGTGGAGCAGTCTGGCAGCTCGTCGGGCTCATAACCCGAAGGTCGTAGGTTCAAATCCTACCCCCGCAACCAAGAAATCACTGAAGGGTTACAACGCATTGGCGTGTAACCCTTTTTTGTTTTGGTCGGCCGTTTTTCGCGGGTATTTCAGGTGTCTGGTGCCGGGTTTCCGACGAGGTATCCAGCAAATAAGTAGCAATAAACCGGCGCGCTGATCCGGCAGCTTTCGGCCTCAAGCACGCACCAGGAAAAAATAAAAGCAGCAGCCCCCTAGTCCAGCCACACCACGACGACGCAATACAAAACCAGCATCACGGACAACGACACCAGCGCGAAAAAAGAATCCATAAGTCGACAATCCAGCAACGAAACCGCCCGGCCTCGGGCAAAAAAAAAGCGCGTCAGCTAAATGACGCGCCTAAGACTACGAGGCAATGTACAAGAGAGAAAAGATGATCGCAGCGGATGCGGGGGGCTTCCATTGCAACCATCAGGATCGATGCTATCAGCGGATTCGAAAATCGACTGTCAACCAATGTCAGACGGGCCGACACGCCCCATTGCCGACGAATCGACTACAAATTGGCTGCTAATTAACCGTTGCCCGGCGCGGCATCGAGCGATGGAAACCGCCACGCCATCCAGAGTCCACGAGCCGGCCGCTCGCACTGCCCGAGCCTCTGCGATCGCCTCAGAAATGCCTCGCCCCGGTGATAAACTCCTATCACCCTTTCTCGTCCCCTCTCTATGAAATTCTGTTCTGTCTGCGGCCACGGCGTCAGTCTGAGCATTCCGCCGGGCGACAATCGCGAGCGCTTCGTATGCGGCAGTTGCGGCACGGTGCACTATCAGAATCCGCGCAACGTGGTCGGCACCGTTCCCGTGTGGGACGACAAGGTGCTGCTGTGCCGGCGCGCGATCGAGCCGCGCTACGGCTACTGGACACTGCCCGCCGGCTTCATGGAGATGGGAGAGACGACCGCCGAGGCCGCCTCGCGCGAAACGCTCGAGGAAGCCGGCGCGCGCGTCGAAGTACAGAATCTGTTTTCGCTGCTGAACGTGCCGCACGTGCATCAGGTGCATCTGTTCTACATGGCGCGGCTGCTCGACCTCGACATTGCCGCCGGCGAGGAAAGCCTCGAAGTGAAGCTCTTCGAGGAACACGAGATTCCGTGGGACGAGATCGCGTTTCCGACCGTCGGCCAGACGCTGCGCTTCTTTTTCGCCGACCGCGCGGCCGGCAGCTTCGGCCTGCATACCGGCGATATCTTCCGCTCGCTGCGCGAAGGTTGAGCGGCACGCATGGTCCCCTGGCTCGGCGCTGACGATCCGTTTCCGCCCGTCGAACGCGCGCTCGGCGCGACGAGCGGCGCACCCGGCCTGCTCGCGGCGAGCGGCGACCTGCTGCCGTCGCGCCTCATCGACGCTTATCGGCGCGGCATCTTCCCGTGGTATTCGGACGGCCAGCCGGTGTTGTGGTGGAGCCCCGATCCGCGCATGATCCTGCGCCCCGCCGAATTCAAACTGTCGCCATCGCTGCGCAAGACGCTCAAACACGTGTTGCGCGACGACGCATGGGAAATCCGCGTCGATCACGATTTCGCCGGCGTGATGCGCGCGTGCGCGCAGGCGCCGCGCCGAGGCCAGCGCGGCACGTGGATCACCGCCGACGTGGTCGAGGCGTATTCGTCGCTGCATCGACTCGGCGACGCGCACAGCATCGAAACGTGGTTCGAAGGCAAACGCGTGGGCGGTCTGTATGGCGTGTCGCTTGGCCGGATGTTCTTCGGCGAATCGATGTACACCGAGGTCACCGACGGCTCGAAAATGGCGCTGGCCGCGCTGGTCGGCCACTTGCGACGTCACGAAATAGAAATGATAGACTGCCAGCAGAACACGTCGCATCTGGCGTCGCTGGGCGGACGCGAGATAGCGCGCAAGGCGTTCGTCGCGCATGTTCGCGCGTCTGTCGGCGCACCGGCCATTCCGTGGCACTTCGACAAGACCGCCCTGCTCGAGCTCGTCGCGCGAGCGGCATAGGAAGAATCAGGCCGAATCCGGCGCCGCCGCGCATCGAATCGCGGCACCTCAGCCGCCAGGGCGCCGGGTTTGCATTACCAGAGACGCTTCGAGAGCTGCCAACGTGACTCACCCCAACGAGCTGCCTCTTTCTCCGCTTTCCGCGCTGCAATTTTATGCAACGGCGCCCTATCCCTGCAGCTATCTGGACGGCCGCATCGCGCGCTCGCAAGTCGCCACGCCCAGTCACCTGATCAATTCCGACGTCTACACGGATCTCGTCAAGGCGGGCTTCCGGCGCTCGGGCGTGTTCACGTATCGCCCGTATTGCGACGGCTGCCGCGCGTGCGTGCCGGTGCGCGTGCCGGTCGAACGTTTTCAGCCGAATCGCACGCAACGGCGCGTGTGGAAAAAGCACGGCGAGCTGATCGCGACCGTCGCGCCGCTGCACTACGACGAAGAGCATTACACGCTGTATATGCGCTACCAGTCCGCGCGTCACGCGGGCGGCGGAATGGATCGCGACAGCCGCGACCAGTACGAGCAGTTCCTGCTGCAAAGCCGGATCAATTCGCGGCTCGTCGAATTCCGCGAGCCCGCATTAGAAAGCCCCTATATACACTCCGACGCGCACCCCGACGCGCCGGGCGCGCTGCGCATGATCAGCATGATCGACATCCTCGGCGACGGACTGTCGTCGGTGTACACGTTCTTCGAGCCGGACCTGCCGCATGCGAGCTTCGGCACCTACAACATCTACTGGCAGATCGAGCAGGCGCGCAGCCTGAACCTGCCGTACGTGTATCTCGGCTACTGGATTCGCGAGAGTCCGAAGATGGCGTACAAGGCGAATTTCCGGCCGCTGGAAGGACTGATCGACGGCGCCTGGCGCGTGCTCGATCCGTCCAGCATCGATCTGCCGCCGGTCGACTTCGCGATGCATGGCCGGCGCGGGCCGCCCAAGCCGTAGCGGCCATCACCCGCGCAGCCCATCCCGCCTCGCCCGCGTCTAAAGCCGGTAAAATAGCGGGTTCCCATTTTCCGGCCCCCGGCTTCATCCCGTGCTCAGTTCCCTTTACCCGCTTATTCGCGCCCAACTCTTTCGCATGGACGCGGAAGACGCCCACCACCTGACCTTGCGCATGCTCGGCGCCGCCGGTCGCACCGGCCTCGCCAGCGCGCTCGCGGCGCGCGTGCCGGATTCGCCGCGCACCGTGATGGGCCTGACGTTCCGCAACCCGGTCGGGCTCGCGGCGGGTCTCGACAAGGACGGCGCGTGCATCGACGGTCTGGCGGCGCTCGGCTTCGGCTTCATCGAAGTGGGCACGGTGACGCCGCGCGCGCAGCCCGGCAATCCGCGCCCGCGCATGTTCCGTCTGCCGCAGGCGAACGCGGTGATCAACCGGATGGGCTTCAACAACGCCGGCGTCGACCAGTTCGTGAAGAACGTGCAGGCCGCACGCTATCGCGGCATCCTCGGGCTGAATATCGGCAAGAACGCCGACACACCGATCGAGCGCGCCGCCGAAGATTATCTGTACTGCCTCGAGCGTGTGTACCCGTTCGCGAGCTACGTGACGGTCAACATCTCGTCGCCGAATACGAAGAACCTGCGCCAGCTGCAGGGCGCGGGCGAACTCGACGCGCTGCTCGCCGCGCTGAAGGACAAGCAGCAGCGCCTCGCCGACATGCACGGCAAGCTCGTGCCGCTCGCGCTGAAGATCGCGCCCGATCTCGACGACGAGCAGATCAGGTCGATCGCCGACACGCTGCTGCGCCACCAGTTCGAAGGCGTGATCGCGACCAACACCACGCTGTCGCGCACCGCCGTCACCGGCATGCAGCACGGCGACGAAGCCGGCGGCCTGTCGGGCAAGCCGGTGTTCGACGCCTCGAACGAAGTGATCCGCAAGCTGCGCGCCGAAGTCGGCGAAGCGGTACCGATCATCGGCGTCGGCGGAATTTTCTCGGGCGAGGACGCGCGCGCGAAACTGGCGGCCGGTGCGTCGCTGGTGCAGCTTTATACGGGCTTCATCTATCGCGGCCCGGCGCTCGTCGCCGAATGCGCGCAGGCACTGCGTTAAGTCAGCCATCCACGTCGCATAGGCATATAGACATACTCAAACGATATTTAGATTTCGATAGTCTCGTTTGTTATGCTTGCGGCCGTTAAAACGTCAGACGTCCACCGACGCACACAAAGGAACACGATGAAAGTTGGCCTGCTGAAAAAGCTTTTCGCCACCGCGCTGATCGGCGCGTCGCTCACCGCCGTCGCCGCGCACGCGGAAGACCTGCTCGACCAGGTCAAGCAACGCGGCACGCTGCGCATCGGTCTCGAAGGCACCTTCCCGCCGTTCAACTCGAAGGCGCCGTCGGGCGAACTGGTCGGCTACGACGTCGACATCGCCAAAGCAGTCGCCGCGAAGCTCGGCGTGAAGCCGGAGTTCGTCACGACCGAGTGGAGCGGCATCATCGCCGGTCTGCAGGCGGGCAAGTTCGACGTGATCGTCAACCAGGTCGGCATCACCGACGCGCGCAAGCAGACGCTCGACTTCTCGGTGCCGTACACGTACTCGGCCGCGCAGCTGATCCAGCGTAAGGACGACAACCGCCAGTTCACCTCGCTCGACGACCTGAAGGGCAAGAAGCTCGGCGTCGGTCTCGGCACGAATTACATGGACATGGCGAAGGCCGTGCCGGGCATCGACGTGAAGACCTACCCGGGTGCGCCCGAGTATCTGCGCGACCTGGCCGCCGGCCGGCTCGACGCGGCGTTGAACGACCGTCTGATGCTCGCGTACCTGCTGAAGAACTCGCAGCTGCCGCTGCGCACCGGCGCGAACGTCGGCTCGGCGCCGCCGTCGGGCATTCCGTTCAGGAAGGGCAACCCGAAGTTCGCGAAGGCAATCGACGACGCGATGGCCCAGCTCGAAGCTGACGGCACCTTTACGAAGATTTCGGACAAGTGGTTCGGCATCGACGTGAGCAAGCCGATCAAGTAAGACGCACGTCGTGCAACCGGAGGGCGGCATCGTCGGCGATGCCGCCCTTCGCTTTTCTGCGGCAACGGCATGCAAATCGCGGACTACGCGCCGCGAGCCTCAGGCCAACTTAACCACCCCAGGCCGCGCCGATGTATCGCCGACACCGCCGCGCGCCGCCCGAAGCGCGTCGCGTATACCCCGATCTGCGTCGCGCAAGCCGCACGATAACGCGCGCCAAAGTTTATGATGTGCGCTTTGTGCGCCAACCAGTACACCGTCCATGTCCATCACTTCCCTGCTGATTCAATCGCTGCCCGTGCTCGCACAGGGCGCGTTGCTGACGGTCAAGTTCGCGGTCCTGTCGATGATCTTCGGCCTGATCGGCGGCGCCGTGCTCGCGCTGATGGGTATCAGCCACAGCCGCCCGCTGAACTGGATCGCGCGCGTCTACGTGAGCGTGATGCGCGGCACCCCGCTGCTCGTGCAGATCTTCGTGATTTACTACGGTCTGCCGAGCTTCGGCATTTCGCTCGATCCGACGCCGGCCGGCGTGATCGCGCTGTCGGCGAATGTCGCCGCGTACCTGTCGGAAAGCATGCGCGGCGCGATTCTCGGCATTCACCAGGGCCAGTGGCTCGCCGCCTATAGCCTCGGCCTGTCGCGCCGGCAGACGCTGCGCTACGTGATCGCGCCGCAGGCGCTGCGCATCGCGGTGCCGAGCCTGTCGAACAGTCTGATCAGCCTGATCAAGGACACCTCGCTGGTCTCGGTGATCACCGTGACCGAGTTGCTGCGCAGCGCGCAGGAGATCATCGCGTCGACCTATCAGCCGTTGCCGCTCTATCTCGCCGCGGCGGCCGTCTACTGGGTGCTGTGTCAGGTGCTCGAATGGGCGCAGCGCTGGTACGAGCGGCGTCTGTCGCTGCCGACGCGGCACTGAGCACTGCGGCGTTTCTTTATGCGCGCGGTCGTTCTTGCGCGCATCGATTCATTCGCCGCTGCTTCGCCCCTGCCGCGCTCCGCTCACTCGCCGGCGAACTTCAGCCCGAGCGCCGCGCGCGCCGCATCGGCCATCGCGATCATCTGCAGCGACGTATCGTGCGGCATCAACGGACTTTCCAGCCGACCCGCGCGAATCAGTTCGCAGAAGTGCGCGGTCTCGTAGTTCAGGCCACCGCCTTCGAACGGCTCGTCGAGTTCGACGACGCGGCCGTCCGCATAACGGATCGTCGCGCGCGACGGATTCCACCACGGCTCGTGAATCGTCACGTGTCCGCCCTTCGCCATCAGCAGCGCATCGCCCTTGCCATGCAGATCGAGCCCGCAGAATAGCTGCGAAATACCGCGCTCGTGCTGGCTGTTCAGACTCGCGAACGTATCGACACCGCTCGGGCCGAGCCGGCCGAAGGTCTGCACGTCGCGTGGCGCGCCGAGCCAGTCGACCGCGAGAAACATTTCGTAGATGCCGATGTCGAGCAGCGCGCCGCCCGCATGCTCGAACGACAGCGACGGATGATCGTCCGGCACGCCCGGCACCGAGCAGCCCGCGCGCACGAGACCGACCTCGCCGATCGGCTCGGCCGCCAGTTGCGCGCGCAACTTTCTGTAGAGCGGATAGAACGGCGGCTTCATCGCTTCCATGAAGAGCCGTTGCGACGCGCGCGAGACCGCGAGCACGCGTTCGAGCTGCGCGCGATTGATGGTCGCCGGTTTCTCGCACAGCACGTGCAGGCCGGCCTGCAGCGCGGCGATCGCGTAATCGGCGTGGCTGTCCTGGACGGTTGCGATATAGAGCGCGTCGATGCCGCTCGCGAGCAACGCGTCGAAGCTGTCGCACACCGTGCCGCCGAACTCATCGGCGAAAGCCTGCGCCGGTTGCGCGCGACGCGACCACAGAGCGGCGAGCCGCGCGTGCGGCACGTAAGCGAGTCCTTGCGCGAAACGACGCGCAATCCGGCCGGTGCCGACGATGCCCCAGCGAATCTCGCGATTGTCCTGTGATGAACCGGCGTCCGCCGTCGTTGCGTGAGCTGTCGTATGTGCGCTTGCTGCGTGGGATGCCGTCGTCGTGTCTGTCATCGTGTCTGTCAGGGTCCATGCGGTTCGAAACAAGCCGCTATTGTCGCGCATGCCGCACACGAGCGCGTGTCTGCGCGGCGCGGCCGGTTGCATCCCCGGCCATGCCCTTCGACACTCGCACATCCCTACAGATAGTCGCGCGCCCCGCTATCCGCGCATCGACACGCCCGCCACCTCGCCCGACGACAGACGCCCCGGCCAGGCTCATACGCTCACACGCTTCACACGCGCGCCGGCGGCTCCGCCGAAAAGCGGCCGCCGAGCTCCTCGGCGGTGGAATCGATCAACGCGAGCGAGGCCATTTCGGCATCCTTCGGATCGCGCCGCTCGATCGCCTCGACCACCCGCTGATGCGACGCGAGCGCGCTCTCCCACAGCCCGTCGCGATCGCTCATGATCGGATTCACACTGGCCAGCGCGCCGCGAATGATCGCCGCCATCTGCCTGAAGAACTGGTTGCCGCTCGCGATCACGATGCGTGTATGGAACAGTTCGTCGGCGGCCTGGTAGCTGCTCTCGCCGGGACGAATCCCGCGGAACGCCTCGAACGCCTCGCGGATCGCCGCGATCTCGGCCGCACCGCCGCGCGCGGCCGCCTGCGCCGCCGCGCGTGGTTCGATCAGGATGCGGAACTCGATCACGTCGCGCAGAAACATCGGATCAGGCTTCGCGCGAAAGCGCCAGTTGACGACGTCTTCGTCGATCATGCGCCAGTCGCTCATCGGCCGGATGCGCGTGCCGATCTTCGGCCGCACGTCGAGCATGTCGCGCGCGAGCAGCATCGACAGCGCCTCGCGCATCACTGTGCGACTCACGTCGAACTCTTTCGACAGGACGTCCTGCGGCGGCAGTATCGCGCCGTATTTTTCTTCGACGATGCCGGTGACCAGTCCGTCCATCACTTTGCTCACCAGCGAGCGATCCTTGTTTGCCTGTTCCATAACACTCTCCCCGCAGCGGTGTTGACCCCGCGTAGCCTGTTGATTGAAGGGCCCGTACGTACCGTTCTTATGCAAATCGGATCGTTTTACGATACGTTGCTAGCTTCGAAACAGATGCGCCAGTTGGGACACTTCCTGACAGGGTTATCCCTCTGAAGAATTGTTTCGTTCGTGTAACGCGGCCTGTTTCGACGGGCTCGAAGCTTGCTCTTCAAGCGTGCCTGTGTTGAGGGGCTTACATCGTGCGAATACGCACGTTATGAGATGAAATTGTCTGAATTAGGCGAACGTGCGAAAACGCCGTGAAAACGCCATGAACGCACGGGTTCGTTGGAGCGTCGGTCGTTGATACGTCCAGGCGGCCGAGCTGAAGCGCACGCTCGGAGCCGCCGGCTAGCGTGACACGCGCTCAGTGACGCGGCGGCGACCGGCGGGCGCGGGATAGCGCGATCGCTGCATGAGCGTTAGCCCGAGCGCGCTCCCCCCACATGAACGCCCGGGCCACCATCGCGTGAAACGAGTGGCCGCGGCCGCTCGACTCCGCAACCTCGCGACAGTGGCGGCCGCGTAGCACGCCGGGCGCCGCGCACATCGAGAAAGCGCCGTTCGTCGAACGGCGCTCCGGTTGGGTCGAGGGCCGGGTGATTGGCTGGTCTGGTGATCGCGCTGGTTCTGGTCTGGTTTTATCCCAGCGATCGAATCGACGACTCAACGGCCCGACGTGCCGTTGCGCGCCGCGCCGCCGTCGCTGCCCTCACCGCGGCCATACTGATCGTCGAAACGCACGATGTCGTCTTCGCCGAGATAGCTGCCCGACTGCACCTCGATGATCTCCAGCGGCGTCTTGCCCGGATTTTCGAGCCGATGTTTGACGCCGAGCGGAATGAAGGTCGACTGATTCTCCGACAGCAGGAAGCGCTCTTCATCGCGCGTGACGAGCGCGGTGCCGCGCACCACGATCCAGTGCTCGGCGCGATGATGATGCATCTGCAACGACAGCCGCCCGCCCGGCTTCACGACGATGCGCTTCACCTGAAAACGCTCGCCGCGTTCGAGCGAATCGTAAAAGCCCCACGGCCGCCCGACCTTGCGATGTTCCTCGGCCTCGCTGCCCTGCTGCGCCTTCAGACGACCGACGATCGCCTTGACGTCCTGCACGCGATCCTTCGCGGCGACCAGCACCGCGTCGGCGGTCTCGACCACCACCACACCGCTCACGCCGACGCACGCGACGAGCCGGCCATCCGAATGCGCGAAGCTATCGTGCGAGCCGTCGAACATCACGCGACCACGCGCGACGTTGCCGTCCGCATCCTTGCTCGACGCATCCCACACCGAGTCCCACGCGCCGACGTCCGACCAGCCCGCGTTGAGCGGCACCGTCACGCCGACGAGTCGCGCGTCGGTGCCGATGCGCTCCATCACCGCATAGTCGACGGAATCGGCCGGGCACGCGGCGAAGGCGTCGCGCGCGAGATGCAGCGCGCCGTCGCCATCGACGTTCGCGCGCTCGAACGCATCCTTGCAGGCCGCCGCGATCAGCGGGCGACACAGCGCGAGCGCCGCGAGCCACACCGACGCGCGCACCACGAACATGCCGCTGTTCCACCAGTACTCGCCCGACGCGAAGTAACGTTCAGCGAGTTCCGCATCGGGCTTCTCGACGAAACGCTCGATCGCGCGCGCGCCCTGGTTGCCGAGCGCCGAGCCGGTACGGATGTAGCCATAGCCGGTCGCCGCGCGTTGCGGCGGCACGCCGAGCGTGACGATCGCGCCGCGCGCCGCATGCACGAGCGCTTCGTTCAGCGCCGCGCCGAACGCGGCGTGATCGGCGATCAGATGATCGGCGGGCAACGCCACCAGAATCGGATCGTCGCCGTCCGCCGCCGACGCGCGCGCGGCCAGCGCCGCAACCGTCAGCGCCGGTGCGGTGTTACGCGGCACCGGTTCGAGCAGCATGCGCACCGGCTTGCGGTATTGCTCGACGCGTTCGAGCGTCGGCAGCCGTAATTCCTCGCAACAGACCAGGAGCGGCACGGCCGGCGGCGTGGTGCGCGCGGCATCGTGCGCGGCCAGCGTGAACGCGTCGTCGAGTCGGCGCAGCGTCGCTTCGAGCAGCGATTCGTCGCCCATCAGACCGATCAGCTGCTTCGGATTGCGTTCGCGCGACAGCGGCCACAAGCGCGTGCCCGAGCCGCCCGCGAGAATCACCGGCTGCACGGTCAGCGGCGCGGGCGCGCTGGCAGGTCCAGCCTGCGGCACGAGCGGATTACCTGGTTCTACTATTCGGTTCATGATGCGATTCCGTAGAGTTCTAGTCTGTCTGGTTCAAGGGCCGGCATGACGCCAGGAATTGCCTCGCGGTCGCAATCGTTGTCTGTTGGTTTTCCGTTCGTCCGCGCGTCGGTCGAGGTCAGTCGACGCCGAGCGCGGCGAGCGGTTTATGAGTCATGAAGTAAAGCCACCACGCGTCGCCGTCTTCGAGCGGATCGGTCGTGCGGCGGTCGGCGATCCGCTCACGCACGTCGCTGTGCCGATAGCGTTGCGCCGTCGCTCGCGCGCAAAGCGGCCGCGCGTCGCGCCAATCCGCAACCGACGCGCCGCCTACGCCGCCTACGCCGCGTGGACAACCCGCGCCGCCGCAACGACGCACGCGAGCGGCTCGGCGCGCGCTCGCCATCACGCCTCTCCGAACGGACGCAGCCCGCTGTCGGGCGTGGTCCGCCATTGGGTCATGCCCGCTTCCTCGCACTCGCTCTGCGGGTTGCGCGACTCGTCGTCGGTCGTCGCAATAACGGGCTCGCGCAGCTTCGTGAAGCCGCCGCGATAGACGTTCTCGACGTACGACATGATGTTTTCCTGCGCGCCCGACGACAGGATCGCGTGATCGGTATGCTTGCAGAAGGCCACGTGGACATGCTCGAAGCGCCGCATCCGCGCGCCGCGTACGCCGAAGCAGCGTTCGAGTTCCTCGACGCCTTCGTCGAGCACGCCGAACACCAGATGCGTATCGACGCCCTGCTTATCGAGGCTGGCAAACAGATGCCGCTCATCGCTCGCGCCAAGCTCGACGCCGAACCAGCGGTCGAGCCGATCTGCGCAGGTCTCGCCGACCCGCGCGAACAGCCGCACCGTCAACTCGCGCACCAGTCCCAGACCACCGGTCTCGCCCTTGAGCACACGCAGCCACTTGCGCGGCTGCGTCATCGAGCGCATGTAGTTGCGGGTCGAGCCGAACGCGGAGACGGGGATCATCGGCTTGCCGTGTTCATCGCAGACGTTCTTCCATTTGAACTTCTGCACGTTGACGAGCACCGCGCCGAGCACCGCGTCTTCGCGCGCCGCCGCATGCAGACCGACGTACGCGCCCGAGCAGATGCCGACCAGCACCGCGCCCGCGTGACCGCGCGTGGCCAGCCAGCGCGCCGCGCAGGCGGCATCGTCGACGCTCGACTGCGCGTACAGATCGTCGAGGCTCACCATCTCGACCGACGGCATGCTGTCGCCGAGGTAGCCCACATCGATACGCAGCGACGCGATCCCCTGACGCGCGAGGCGCCGCGCGAAATGCACGCCGAAACGCGCATTGCCGATACGCGATACCGCGCCCGTGTTCAGCAGCACCACCGCGGGCGCACGCGCGGCGGCCACGCCATCGGGCAGGCAGTAGATGCCGGCCACCTTGCCGCCGTTCAGCCACACCGGCGTCTCCAGCAGCCCGGCCTCGACGTAGTGGCCGCCCGCCGCATCTTCGCCGCGCTGCGGGATCGCGGCCGGCGTGCTCGCGAGCGGCGCGCCGCCTGCCGCGAACCAGTTTTCGATTGCCTCGAACGCCGCATGCGGCTCTTCGCTGTCGAGCGACTCCAGCATGAAGCGGCTGTATTCGTCGAACGGCCGGCGTTCGATCTCAACGCCATGCTGCGCGTAGTGCGCGGCCAGCGCGTCCATGCGCGCACCGTTCAACGAATCGAGCAGCAGCACGCGCACGGCCGGACGGTTCGTGTCGCGCAACAGTTCGAGCGAGCGCAGGCTGTCGAGCGTGTCGCGATACATCCGGAAACCGTACGCCTCGACGAACTCGTCGGTTTCGGGCTCGACCATGCAATCCATCGCGGCGGGCAATGCCAGCCACTGCCGGTAGTGCGCGCGCAATTCGCGCTGATAATGCTTGCCCGACATCACCGGCGACATCAGCACAAGACCCTGCACGTCGCCCAACTCCTGCGCGGCGAGCGCGGCGAGCGTGCCGCCCAGACGCAGACCGCACAGACTCACGCGCTCGACGCCGGTCGCCGCGCGCAACTGCGTGACCGCCTGCTTCACGCTGTCGATCCACGCGCGCCACAAACCCGCATCGGTCGGGTCGCCGGCCGAATCCCCCGTGGCCGGATAGTCGAAGCGCAACACCGGCATGCCGCGCGCGGCAAGACGTTCGGCGAGCCGGCGCATGCCGCGATATGTGCACAGCGCGTCGTAGCCGAACGGGGAACACATCACAACGCCATCCGGGCCGTCCGCTGGATGCAACCAGCCGAATTTGCCGTCGAAGACGATGGGTCTCACAGTACACTCCTCACGAGATTTTTCTTTCAAGTATTACAACAAAGCTTGCCGCGCGCATATGTGCGTCCCGCCACATTGTTCCGGACTCCGATGCAAGCCCAGCGGCGCAGACGGTATGCGATGCGATGCAGCATGCCGCGCGATGCGAGCGCGACTAATGCGATTCATGCCCCTCACGCGCCCCCCGATTCGCGTGGCACATGACTCACACAACCCGAACGGCGCGCGCTTCGCATTACGCGAGGCGCCCCCGAGCGGGGCTCGCGAACGTCGCGCGCGCGGCGAGCATCAGGTGATAGAGAAAGCGCGCGCGCAACCGCTCGCGCAGCGGATAGTGCTTCGACAACAACACCCGCCATGCACCGGCTGCCTCGCCGGCGCGGGCATACGCGGACGCCGCGCGCGGCGCGATGCGACGCAACGCGTCGGCGCGCGCGGCCTGCGCGGCGGGCGGCACCGCGCTGTCGCGCAGTTGCGCGAACGCATGCATCGCCGGTAATGCGTGCGTGGAAATCGACAACGCAGTCTCGCGCGACACCGACACGAATTCGTCGACGAAATACACGGCGCTCGCCTCGACGCACAGGCGCAAGCCGAAGTCGAAGTCGCACGCGTCGCCGACTTCGCTCCGCGTGCGATAACCAATGCGACGCGCCGCGAGCGTGTCGACCAGATAGCCGTTGTTCGGAAACATCTGATCGATGCCGGCCAGCGCGGGCACCGCGAGCCGGCCGGCTCGTTCTGGCACGCGGCGGTAGTCGCGGTTCAGGCGTTCGGTCGCGTCCGGGCGAGCGCTGCCGTCGTCGGCGATCACGCGCTGGGTGCCGAATGCAGCGACCAGATCGGGATGCTCTCGCCAGCACGCGTCGAGCGTGCTCAAAGCAGTCGGCTCGAGCAGATCGTCGTCATGCAGCAGCACGAGGCGCGCGCCGTGCGCACGCGCGAACAGCCGGTTCACGTTGGCCGCCTGACCGAGCCGCGGCGCATTGCGCCGGTAGCGGATCGGCCGGTCGCAACGCGCGTGCCACGCTTCGACGACCCGCTGCGCGCTGTCGTCGCGCGAATCGTCGCCGACCACGATTTCGAACTCGCGATACGTTTGCGCCGCACAACTGGCGAGGGCCTGCTCGAGCAGAGCGGCCCGATTGCAGGTGGGAATGCAGATCGAGATCAGCCGCGCCCTTGCTGCACTTGCCGCGTTTTCTGCCTGCGCCGCGCCGCTCTGCCCGTGATTCAGTTCAACCATGCCAACTCCGGAAGCCGGTTCGTGCGACAGCCCGTGGCCGGGCGGCACGTTACCTTAAGACAATTGACATTTAACCCCCTCCTGTTAGTGCCTATCTGTTCGGCCACCCACACAGGCACGCGGCACACCAGGGCAAGATGCAAGACTCGCGGCGAATCGCCACCGCGCGCCGTGGCGCGCCCGCGCGGCCGCCGTGCCGGGAAAAATCACACGATTGCAAGCCTCATCGGTCGGACTGCGAACTATGGAAAGAAGTATCGTCAGGAACATCTTCATCAACTTTGCCGGAGCCGTCGCACCGACCTTCGTTTCCCTCGTGACCGTGCCGGCCTATATCCATCTGCTGGGTGCCGCGCGTTACGGCGTGATCAATCTGGTCTGGACGCTGATCGGTTACTTCAGCGTGCTCGATCTCGGCACCAGTCTCGCCACCGAAAACCAGATCGCCAAGGCACGCGCCGCCACCGACGATTCGATCGAGCGCATCTTCTGGAGCGCGTGGTTCATGAATCTCGGTACCGGCATCGTCGGCGGCGTGCTGATCTATGTCGGCACGATCATCTACATCACGCACGGCGTGAAAATCGAACCGACCTTCCAGCACGAAGTGATGGCGAGCCTGCCGTGGATCGCGGCGGCCGTGCCGATCGCCAACGTCTCGTGGGTGTTCGCGGGCTCGCTCACCGGCGTCGAGAGCTTCACCAGCTATAACATCAATCAGACGATCGGCACCGCGCTGTTCCAGCTGTTCCCGCTCGCGGCGATCTTCATGTTCTCGGCGTCGCTCGCGGTAGTGATTCCGGCCTGTGTGATCGCACGCTTCGTCGGCGGGTTGATGCTCGGCGTCGCGGCGTTTCGCGCGCTCGGCATTCGCCGCCTGCGTCTACCGCAATGGCACCTGATGGCCGAGCTATTCCGCTACGGCCGCTGGATGCTGATGTTTTCCGGCGCCAACATGATCGCGTCGACGCTCGATCGCGTGCTGATCGGCGCGCTGCTCGGCGCGCGCTTCGTCACCTACTACGCGACGCCGCAGAACCTCGTCACGCGCCTGAACCTGCTGCCGGGTGCGATGGCGCGCACGCTGTTTCCGCGTCTGTCGGCAGCCTCGCGCGCCGATGCCGATGCGCTCGCGCATAGCTCGCTCGCGTTTCTGAACGGCGCGTTCACACCCTGCGTGATCGTCGCGCTGTTCGCGCTGAAGCCGTTTCTGCTGCTGTGGCTCGGCCCGACGATGGCCGCGTCGGCGCCGGTCGCGAGCGTACTGATACTCGGCGTGTGGCTCGCCGGCCAGTCGAGCCTGCTCGGCATCCTGATCCAGGCGCAGGCCAACCCGGCGTTCGTCGCCGGCGTGAGCTGGCTGCAACTGCCGTTCTTCGCCGGCGCGCTCTGGTGCGCGATCCACTGGTTCGGGCTCATGGGCGCCGCGGTCGTGGTCGTGCTGAAAGCGCTGCTCGATTATTCGATACTGCTTGCGTTCGCGAAGCTGCACGTGTGGTCGATCGTGCGCAATATGCTCGCGCACCTCGCGTTCCTGATCGTCGCGCTCGTACTGGCGGATTCGATCGGCGCGCTGCCGGTGGCGATCGTCGTCGGGCTCGCGTTGACCGCCGCGAACTTCGGCATGTCGCTGCATGGGTCGAGCGAATTGCGGGCCGCGTTTTACAAGGCATGGACACGCTTCGTGCCGTCGACGAAGCAGGCCGAGGGCTAGCCGCGCTGCGTTGCGTTGCCTCGCGTTGCGCCGTGGCACGCGGCGCTTGCGAAGAGTTGGCGTTCGGAGATTCGGTGCGCGTCGCGTTGTGACACGCGAGATCGTGCCGTCAGGTCGACGATGCCGTTGCCACCCGTTTGTGCCGGATGAGCCACACGAGCGTCTTCATCGGTTCGCGACTACTCCGGAAGGATCGCGAGAAACAGTCGAGACGGTGGCGGCCGCCGTCGCAGGCGTGAAGCGATACATCAACACCTTGCCGTGCGCGTCTTCCTCGACGAACACCAGGTATTCGCCCGAGTCGAGACGATGCGCGGTGATCGGCATCGGCACGTCGGTCCAGCCGCTCGTCTCGCCCACCTCCTTGCCCGGCGCGAACCGGCCGATCTCGCGCCCGTTCGCGCGGTCGTAGACGCGCACGATCGCGCTGCGCGCTTCGACCGCGAACAGATAGTCGCCGGCCTCCGCGAAGCCGCTAAGAGATAGCGACGCGGGCTTGCTGAGACTGGGCAGATCGATCATGTAGCGCAGTACCGGTTGGCCGCTGCTCCAGTGGTCGTAACGCGCGAGCTGCGTCCCCAGGCTATTCCAGTTGTCCTGATTGAACGGACGCGCGGGCGTCGAACCGGCGATGAACATGACGTCGTCGTCGGCCGAATAAATCAGGCGGGCGATGTGATTGAACGGCGCGGGAAACGGATACTCGCGCATCGCATCGTACCGGTAGACCGGATTGCCGAGCTTGTCGAAACCCTGCAACGGAAAACGGCGGATGCCCTTTGCTTCCGTGCCCTGCCAGATGTCGCCATGACGGTCGACCCACCAGCCGCGCAGAAGCGGCGCATCGCCGCGGCTCGGGCTCTGATCGAACGCGGCGGCGGAGAAGTCGCCGTTGCCGCCGATGTCGCGCCAGATCCATTCGCCGTGCGCCGGCTGGTTCGGCGGCCATGCGCCGTCGATATGCTCCTGCGTGAAAAAGCCCGCCGGAATCGCCGTCTCGCGGTCGGCGGCGAAGCGGTAAATCCGTAAGTACGACGAGTACATATCGGTCGTATAGAGCAAGCGGTGGCCGCGCACGTCGCGCACCATCGGCATGCCGCGCTGGCCGCCCAGGTAGAGATGAAAGTACGGGTCATACGGATAGCGGAAGCGGTCGGCGGTGTAGCCCGCATACGCCCACTCTTCGCCGGGCGCGCGCGACAGATCGAGCGTGAAGCGTTTGCTGCCGCTATACACGGAAGGCGACTCGCCGTCGACGAACTGCGCACCGTCGATGAACAGGAGTCCTTGCAGACTGAAGCGCTGCGCGCCGTCGGGCGTATAGCTTTCGAGCAACGCGCCGTCGTAGGTGCTGGGACCGGTGCCGATTGGACGCGGCCCCGCGCCGTTCATCGACACGTACAGATTGCCCGCGCGGTCCACGCCGACGCCGGTCAGGCCGTTGAACCGGCGCGGCCCTACCGCGCCCGCGCGACCCGAGTAGATGCCGCCCTGCTCGCCGAAACTCGCGGATAGCCGCATGGCGGTGCGGGTGGTGTTTGTAGCGCCCAAGGTGCCTGCCGGATCGGCGGTGAAAATCAGAATCTGCTGGCGCGCGCCGTTATCGGCGACTAGCACGCGGCCGTGCGTATCGACCGCGAGATCGACCGGCACCACGCCGTCGGGCAGCGTCAGCTCGCCGAGGCGCGCGCCGTCGCGCGAACGATGCACGACGCGCCTCGCCGTGTCGCCGCGGCTGTTTTCGATGATCCACAGCGAGCCATCCGTCGCGAGCGCGATACGGCCCGGCTCATGCACCGCGAACGCGCCGACCGGCTGCATGGTTTGCGCGTCGAACACCTGCACGCGATTGTCGAGCGCGTTCGAGACGAACAGACGCGTCTCGTCGGCGGCTAGACCGCGAATCGCGTAATCGGTTTTCGCGGCATAGCGCGAGATCGGCAGAAACGCGAGACGGCTGCCGCCTGGAAACTTCAACTGCCCGGCGAACGGCACGCCGTCGCGGATATCGGCGCGGCTGCGACGCGACACGCCGCTCAAGACTTCGCCTTCGGGCGGCGTCGGCCGACGCTTCGCTTCCTCGTTGCCAAGGCTCACGATCGTCTGCGCGGCGTACACGTAGTCGTCGTTCGCGGCGATCGCGTCGCCACCCATCATGCCCCAGCCGTGCGACTCGCCGCCGTGACGCACGAGTTCGCCGCCACGGTACTGGCCGAGTTCGCCGCCGCCCTCGTCCCATGGCGCATTGGTGAACACGTCGCCGTCGGGCGTGACCGCGAGCGCCTGCACGTCGATCTGCATCCAGCGCTGATCGCCGTAACCCCACGTATTGCCGATCCACGAGGTTCGCCACGTCAGCGACCGATGCGTGGCCGCTGCCCGCATGGCATCGCGGCGATCGGGCGACACCCCATGCCCGCTCGCATCGTCACCACCCGACGCCGCGAGCAGCGCGACGAGCGGCAACGCCAGCGCGGCCGCGCACACCAGCCGCTCGACGGTCTTGCGGGCAGGACGTTGCATCGCGACGGCCGGCTCAGAACACGCTGATCGCTTCGCGATAGACGTCGGCGACCTGCGCGGCCACGACCGGCCGGTCGAAATGACGGCGCGCATACGCGCGGCACGCGTCGCTCGTCGGCAACACGCGCTGGCCGAGCAACGCCTCGGCGATGCCCTCGCCGATCGACTTGTAGCCGCCCGACGGCAGCACCAGTTCGGCCGAGAGCGGCGCCACCGCTTCCGGCAGACCACCGACCGGCGTAACGAGCACCGGCGTGCCGGCCGCGAGCGATTCGATCGTCGTGAGTCCGAAGCCTTCGAGCGACACGGTCGGCACAATCGACAGATCGGCTGCTCGATACCACAGCGGCACGTCGTCGTCGGGCACGAAGCCGGCGAGCCGCACGTGCCCGTCGAGTCCGCGCGCGCGGATACGCGCCTGCAACTGCGCTTCGAGCGGTCCCTTGCCGGCGATCGTCAGCAGCACGTCGGGCAGTTGCGGCTTGACGACCGCCATCGCGTCGATCAGGTCCTCGAGACCCATGCGCGACACCAGCCGGCGAATGCAGAACAGCAGCGGCCGGTCCTGCGGCAAGCCGAGCCGCTCGCGCGCCTCGCGTTTGCCGAGATCGATATCGAAGTGCCCGATGTCGACGCAGCCCGGCACGAGCCGAATACTGTCCTCGGGCACACCGTAGGTCTCGTGCAGCAGCCGCCCGAACGCGCGCGACAGCACGATGTGGCGCGTCGCGCCGCGATATACGAAGCGTTCGAGCGCGACGCGCGCGGCGCGCGACCAGCCGCCTCCACCGCCCGGATGCGATTCCGCGCCCCACGGCCCGTGAAAATGCACGACCTTTGGCACGTGGCGAAATACGCCGACGGTCGGCGCCGCGTACAGCGCGAAATGCGACGCGACGACGTCGGGCATCTTCGCCGCGCGCAGCGACAGCGACTGCATGCGCGAACCCCACAGCCGCGTATGCAGTTGCGCCTGCGCGTCGGCGAACGACCACACGCGTCCACCCGACGCGTCGAACACGCCGGGGCTACCGGCCACCATGCCGCGTACGCCGACGCCCTGCGCGGGCAGCGTATCGATCAACGACTGATACATGCGGTCGAGGCCGCCGGGCCGTTCGTTGAACCAGTGCATGCCGATCTGCAGCGAATCGATCGCAGGCTTCGTCGGGCTGGTTTGCGCAGTGTTTTTCGGGGTGTCTTTCGTGAAGTCCGGCCTGATCCTGCCAGCGGCATCCTTCGACGTCCCGCGGGTCGCGTCGCCGACGCTCCGCCTGGCGGTTCCCTGCGCAGCGCCCTGGGTCACGCCTTTGACGGCGCCTTCGACTGCTGCTTCAACGGCTCCGTTAGCTGCTCCTTTAATCATCCTTTCACGACTCCCCTTCGCGGTCCTTCGCATCGTCCTGCTCATAGCTTCACCGATGCCGTCGCGCGCGCCGGCACCGCCTGCGCATGACGCTGCGCATACACCTGCGCGTAGACGGCGAGATAGCGCTCGGCCATCGCCTGCCAACTGAGCGTCGCCGCGACGCGGCGCGCGGTTTGCCCGAGACCTCGGGCGTAAGCGGGGTCGCTCGCGAGCCGCACGATCGCGGCGGTGAGCGCCTCGGCGTCGTCCGGGTCGTCGAGCACGATGCCGCTACCGGACGTAATCACCTCGGCGCCGCCCGCGGTGCGCACCGTGATCACCGGCAATCCGACCGACAGCGCTTCGAGCAGCACCAGCCCCATCGGCTCGTAGCGCGACGGAAACACGAACGCATCGACCGAGCGCATCAGCGCGGGCATGTCCATCACCATGTCGGTGAAATGCACGCGCCCGCTCAAGCCGAGCGATTGCACGAGCGCCGGATACGGGCTGTTGTGCAGAATCCCGGCCACCGCCAGATGCACGTTGGCGGGCGTCGCCACGAGCGCGTGCAGCACCGTGTCGAGGTTCTTGCGCGACATCCGCAGATCGCCCGCGAACAGCAGCATGAACGGCGCCTCCGGCAGACCGAAGCGCGCGCGCTCGGCGGGGCCCGGCGTGAATTCGTCGACGTCGACGCCGTTATGGATCACCTGCATGCGCGATGCGTCGATGCCTAACGCGCCCACTTCGCTCGCGACTCGCTGCGAAACCGGCACGATCACTTCGGCGTGACGAAATGCCCACTTCTCGCAGACGATATTCAGCAGTGTGTAGATCACCTGATACGCTTGATAGAAGCCGCGCAGCAGACGGAACGGAAAGAAGCCGCAGCGATACCAGCCGTCGTGCACGAAGTGCGCCGCGTTGACGTCGGCGCGCGCCCATGCGATGAAGCCGTTCACGTGCACGATGTCGAACTCGTCGCGATGCGCGCGAATCCACGCACCGCTGCGCCACGCGAACATCTGGTATTGCAGCAGCCGGCTCGGCAGCCGGCTCGGCGCGATCGGCACGAAACGCACGCGCGGATGGTCGAGCAGTTCGGGGGCCGCCTCGGAAGCGAGCAGCGTCACGCGATGACCGGCCGCCAGCGCGGCCTTCACGATCTCGTAGTTGACCCTTCCCTGCCCATCGTTTTTCTTCACCGCATGGGTGACGATCAGAATCCGCATGCTGTTGTTTTTCATCCTGCTGTGTGGGTGCTTATCGTTGTCGTTGTGCGTTGTTGGCGCTTCGGGTCCGGCGCGGCGGCCGCGCGATTCGCGCCGCGGCCTTCGCGCGCATAGCGCAGCGAAATCACCGGCAGCGTCGCGCCGATGAAGAAAAGCATTCCCGCGACCGCGGTCAGCGTGTTGACGAACACCATCTGCGAGACGATCCCGAGCGCGACGCCGACGCCCGCATTCGCGAACAGGTCGCCGGGGCGCTGACGGCTCGCGCGAAACGCGCGCCACAGCAGCATCAGCACGCCGCTCACGTACAGCAGCGTGCCGGGCCAGCCCATCACGTACGGCACTTCCATCAGACCGCTGTCGAAGTCGGTCATCGTCTGCACCGCCGAGTTGTCGGAGAGCTTGGTGCCGACGCCGGTCGTGCCGAGCCCCTGCCCCGCGATATTGGTCAGCGCGGACGCGAAGAACGTCTTGTAGAACTCCGAGCGCACCTGATAGCTGTCGTCCTGACCGAGGTTCTGCATGCTGTCGAAGCGTGCGAGCACCGGCGTCGCCACCTGATCGACCATCATCAGCGGCGCGACCATCAGCGCGAGACCGAACACCGCCGCGAGCATCCGCAGACGGTTCCTGCCGTCGAGCATCGCGAACGAATAGATCAGCGCGACCGCGAAGCCGCCCCACGCGCTGCGCACGCTGGTGAGCAGCAGCACCGGCACGCCGATGCAGCCGAGCACGATGCGCATGCGCCCGCGCGCGGCGAGCGAGGTCAGCAGAATCGACATCAGCGTGACCGCGAACGGGCCGCACGAATTCATCGTGCTGCTCACGCGCATGCCAAACGGCACCGCGTGCCCTTCGGATTGCATCTTCGACGACATCAGCCAGAACGCGTCCCACGGCATCGGCGAGACGAATTCGACGAGGCCGTACACGCTCATCAGGAGTCCGCCATAAATGAAAGTCTTCAGCAGCACCCGGTGATAGTCCGGATAGTGACGCCACGTGACGATCAGATAGAACGACACCAGCACCGGATAGAGCCAGTTGATCAGCGTGAAGGTCGCGCCGAACGGTCCCACCTGCGCCGCGCCGACCACGAACGCATAAAACAGCGCGATCACGATCAGCACGAGCGGCGCGGCACGCCGCTGGCCGAGCTTCGACATGTGCTTGAGCAACGTCAACCCGGTCAGCGACACCGCCGCGAGCGGCGCGATCATGATCGGGCTTTGCGCGTTGAACGCGCCGTCGACGAAATCGGCGAGCCGCCGCACTTCCGGCGACAGGAAGAACAACCAGCAGACAAAACCCAGGTAATGCGCGGGCGAGCGCAGATACAGCACCAGTGCGACGCCGATCGCGCCCGCCGGATACAGATATTCGACGAGACGCCCCTGATGCAGCAGGATCAGCGCGAGGGTGATGCCGAACAGCAGCAGCGGCAGACGCAACGGATAGCGCAGACCCGGCGCCGCGTCGTCCACCGACTTCGAGGCGGGGGAAGAAGCCGACGCGACCTCGGCCGGCGAAAGCGTCGCACGCGTTCTGTCTGACGACTGCGGCACGCCGAGCCGTGCGCTCGACGGCGTAACAAGCACACGCGGCATTACAGCAGCTCGAAGGTATTCACGAACGGCGCGTCGTCGCGCACACGGCGCCGCGAACCGAAGCGCGGCGGCGTACCGCGCAGCTGGCGTGTGAGGCCGATAAACGGCACGCCGTGCTCGAGGTACGGCCCCTCGGTCTTACGAAAGCCGAACTGCTCGTAGAAGTCGCGCAGACCGAGCGGCGCGCTCACCCGCGTGGCGCGGCCCGGCCAGCGTTCGGCCACCGCATCGAGCACGCGCTCGATCAGCATCTCGGCGGTGCCGTCGCCGCGCCGCAGCGGGCTCGTCAGCACCTTGTCGATCATGACCTCCGGATCCTCGGAGTCGCCGGGCTGCACGCGCGCATAGGCGAGAATCGGCATCGGCCGCGCCATGTCTTCGGTTGCGAAGACGTGCAGCGCATGCTCGTCACGACCGTCGGCATCGAGGCAGACGTGCGACTGTTCGACCACGAACACCGCGCTGCGCGCGCGCAGCACGACGTACAACTCACGCGCGGATAGCTGCTCGAATTCCAGCGTTTTCCAGTTCATCAAGCTCCTCCAGCGGTCAACGGATTGCGGGACCGCACCCTGCCCCGCAGACCGGATGACGGGCTCGGGCATGACGGTCCATCGTCACGGGCTACACGGTACGTCCGCGAAACGCGTGTTTCCGTGCGGCATCGCACTGACGCTGGGCTTTGACAATTCTTAAATACCAGCTACCAGCGCACGGCCCACAATGCGCCCGTTGGCGGGGATGGCTCGAGGGGTGTCATCACCGCACGACGGCGCCGCGGCGCCATGTGCCAACACCGCGCGGCTTGCACGCCGCCTGGACCGATTACAAGCAAAACCATCACGACGAAAAGCGACGTGCTGCGATCGTTTTACGTCGGCATTAACCGTTAGACCTTTGGACCAGAAGGGGACCACCCAAATGAAGACAGCCCTGAGACGTATCCTTTCCGAATCCGCCCGCCTGGACGTTCCGGTAGAGAGTCTCCCCGACGACGCCGATCTTTACGCCGCCGGCCTCTCGTCCCTCGCGACCGTACATCTGATGCTCGCGATGGAAGACGAATTCGACGTTGAGATTCCCGACCGCATGCTCACGCGCCGCCTGTTCTCGAGCATCGACGCGATGGCGGCCGCGATCGCCGAACTGCAGCAGGCAAAGGCGGCAGCATGAGCGCGCCGCTGCTGGACCCGGCCGCCGTGGCGGCCGCAACCGGCACGCCCGCCGCCGGCATGGAGGCCAGCAACAGCGCGAGCGTCGCCGCGCTGACCTCGCTCGCTCCCGAACCCGCATGGCGTGCCGCGGCGCATCGTTGCGCCGCGATCGCCGCGCATCACGCCGACGCGGTCGATCGCGACGCGCGCTTCCCGGTCGAGGCTTTCGACGCGCTCAAGCGCGAACGTTTGCTCTCGGCGATGGTGCCCGCCGCGTACGGCGGCGCGGGCCTCGCGCTGGCCGAGATCGGCGCGATCTGCGAGATCCTCGCGCAGGGCTGCGCGTCGAGCGCGATGATCTATGCGATGCATCAGATCCAGGTCGCCTGTATCGACGTCCATCGCGGCAATTCCGCATGGCATGCGCGCCTGCTCGAGCAACTGGTCGAACAGCAATGGCTGCTCGCATCCGCGACCTCCGAGGAAACGATCGGCGGCAACCTGCGCACCAGCGCCTGCGCGATCGAGTTCGATGGTGCGTGCTTTCGGATCGAAAAGCTCGCACCGACGATCTCGTACGGCGCCGCCGCCGACGTGATCCTCGTGACCGCGCGGCGCAGCGCCGACGCGGCCGCCGCCGACCAGGTACTGGCCGTCGCGCTGCGCGCCGACCTCCAGCTCGACAAGCGCGGCATGTGGGACTCGCTGGGCATGCGCGGCACCTGCAGCGAGGGCTTCCGGCTCGTCGCCGGCGGGCTGGCCGAACAGGTCCTCGCGACGCCGTTCGCCGACATCGCCGACCAGACCATGCTGCCGGTTTCGCACACGCTGTGGGCGTCGGTCTGGACCGGCATCGCCGCCGACGCGGTCAATCGCGCGAAGGCGTTCTTCCGCGCCCAGGCGCGCGCGAAGCCCGGCACGATGCCGCCGGCCGGCCTGCGGCTCGCCGAGGCGGTCGGTCTGCTGCAGATGATGCAGGCGCGGCTATCGGTCGCGTTCGAGGCCGCGCGCAATGCGCGTCAGTCGTGCCACGACGAGCCCGGCCAGCAGGCCGACGCGCCGCTCGCCGCACAACTCGGCTTCGCGGCGGACATGAACACGCTGAAGACCAGCATCTCAACCACCGCGCTGCAGGTCGTGCAGGAAGTGCTGATGATCTGCGGCATGGCGGGCTACAAGAACGGCACGCCGTATAGCGTCGGCCGGCATCTGCGCGATCTGCACTCCGCGCCGCTAATGATCAACAACGACCGTATCGCACAGAACACCGCGAGCCTGTTGCTTGCGCAACGTCCGGCCGCACCGGGGAGACATTGAATGAATCTGATGACCGACGCCGCGGCCGCGGCGGCCGCCGACGCCGCCGAGTTGGGGCCTTCGCTGACGCTGCGCGACGAGATGCTGGCCGCCGGCCTGCTGATCGATACCGGCGAGAATGGCCTGTATGGCCGCAGCCAGACTTTCGAAGACGTGCTGGACCGTTTGAACGTCGCGATCACGCAACTGGGCAAAGATCAGCAGCCCGAAGTACTGCGCTTTCCGCCGGCGATGCGCCGCACCGACTTCGAGGACAGCGAGTATCTGAAGAGCTTTCCGAATCTCGCCGGCACGATCCATTCGTTCTGCGGCAACGACATGGGTCACCATCGTCTGCTGCGCGCGCTCGACGATGCGATGGCCGAACGCGACGACGACCGCGACGACGCGTGGATGGAGCAGCAGAAGCCGACCCGCGTGGTGCTGACGCCGGCCGCGTGCTATCCGATCTATCCGGTGATGGCGCGACGCGGGCCGCTGCCCGCCGAGGGCCGCACCGTCGATGTGCTGTCGTACTGTTTTCGCCATGAGCCCTCGCTCGATCCGGGCCGCATGCAGATGTTCCGGCAGCGCGAATACGTGCGGCTCGGCAGTGCCGAACAGGTGATGGCGTTCCGGCAGATGTGGATCGAGCGCGGCGAGCTGCTCGTCGAGCTGCTGAAACTGCCGGTCGAAGTGGATCTCGCGAACGACCCGTTCTTCGGCCGCGGCGGCAAGATCGTCGCCGATAGCCAGCGCGCGCAGGCACTGAAGTTCGAGCTGCTGATCCCGGTTGCGGATCCGCGCGGCAAGACCGCGTGCCTGTCGTTCAACTATCACATGGACCACTTCGGCGCGATCTGGAAGATCGTCTGCGACGACGGTTCGGTCGCGCATACCGGCTGCGTCGGCTTCGGCATGGAGCGCATCACGCTCGCGCTGTTCCGTCATCACGGGCTCGACGTGAACGCGTGGCCCGACGAGGTGCGCGCGCTGCTGTGGGGCGACACCGAAGCGCGCGTCGCCCACGCGATGCAGATGACACAGACCGCAACCGCCGGCGGGGACCCCGCATGAATTCGCCGTCGACACCGGCGAGCGGCGACACGCTGGCGAGCTCGCCGCTGCCGCGGCGCGCGGGCAGCGTGCCGGCTCATGCGCCCTATCAGGTGCCCTCCGGGCTCGCGCCGCGCGTCGGCGCGAGCCTGTACGAACACGTGCAGCACGTGCCGCACGTGCTGCATCAGGGCGAGCGCGTGTGGCAGGAGACCAACTGCTACGTCGATCTGTGGATCGAACTGCTGCATGGCTTCGGGCTCGATCCGCGCGCGGCGCTGGCGTTCACCGTCACGCAGGATTTCGAGGGCGATCAGTTCACCTTCTTCAAGTTTCCTCTCGACGATCTCGACCGGCTCTACGGCATTCAGGTCCAGGAACTCGCAATCTACGACTCGCTCGAATCCCGTGTGCTCGCGCAAACGTTACGCGGCCATACGGTGCTCGCCGAAGTGGATGGCTATTACCTGCCCGACACGCGCGCGACCTCGTATCGCCGCGAGCATCCGAAGACCACCATCGGCATCGACTTCGTCGACATCGCCGCGCGTCGCATCGGCTACTTCCACAACGCCGGTTATCACTGGCTCGAAGGCGAGGATTACGACGGCGTGTTCCGCAAGCTGCCGCATTTCGCCGGGCAGCCCGACCTGCTGTTTCCGTACGTCGAGTTCGCCAAGCAGGCGCGGCCGGCGCTCGAAGGCACCGCGCTCGCGGATACGTCGGCGGAACTGTTGTGCGTGCATCTGGATCGGCGCCCGCTCGTCAATCCGATCTCCCAATGGCGGGCCGCGTTTCCCGCGCATCTCGACACGCTGTTCGAGCGCGACGAGGCGTACTTCCATCTGTACTCGTTCAATCTGATGCGCCAGCTCGGCGCGAATTTCGAGTTTCTGTCGAAGTATCTGCTGTGGCTGTTCGCGCAGGGCTTCGAGATCCCGCCGACGATTCCGGCGGCCGCGCAGCGGATCGCGTCGGAGTCGATGGTGATGCAGTTCCGGCTGGTCCGCGCGATCGCGCGTGGCCGCCGCGACACTTGCGAGGACTGCTTCGACGTGCTCGAAAGCGCCTATGAAAAGACACTGCCGCCGCTAGCCGCGCTGGTGCGTTAGCGGGTGCATTACCGCGCGCGGCTCACGCCGCGCGGTATTTCCGGGAATTTGCCGTGGATGTATCGACACTCGATCCGGCGGCTGACGAAGGCGGCGCCGACCGCCCGCTCGCAGCGCCCGCGATCAGCGAAGTAGCTTCAGGGGGCACGCCGGACGCATCGGCCGAAACGAACGACGCCTTGGCGCTTTCGCTTTCGTTGTGGCCGCAACGACTCGACACCGGCTGGCAATGTCTGAGCACGCCGCCGCATGCGTATGCATCGCCCGCCGACTTGCCCGCGCAAGGCTGGCTCCCCGCCCAGGTGCCCGGCACAGTCGCCGGCGCCCGTCGCGCCGCCGGTCTGCTCGACTTCGATCACCCGCCTCCATTCGCATTCGACGATCACTGGTATCGGCTCACGTTGACCGGCACCGGTCGTCGACGTCTGCGCTTTCATGGCCTCGCGACACTCGCCGAAGTGTGGCTCGACGGCGTCAAACGACTCGACTCCGAATCGATGTTCGTTGCCCATGATCTGGACATCGAACTGAATGGCCACGCGACGCTCGCGCTGTGTTTTCGCTTTCTGACGCCAGCGTTGGCGGCAAAACGCTCGCGTGCGCGCTGGCGCCCACGGCTCGTGTCGCCGCCGACGTTGCGCAATGTTCGTACTACGCTGCTCGGCCACATGCCGGGCTGGTGTCCGCCGATCCAGCCGGCCGGTCCCTGGCGTCCGATCGAGCTGCTCGGCGACGCGCCGCACGCGTTCGACACGATTGATCTGACCAGTCGGCTCGAGCATGAAGATGGGGTTGTTTCGTTGACGTTACGTTTCGTGCATCCCCATGACGCCACCGCCTGCCGCGCGACATTTTCATGCGGCGATCACCTCGCGTCGCTGCGCTGGGACGATGCGCACACGTTGAGCGGTGAAGTGCGCGTGCCGGATGCGCAGCGCTGGTGGCCGCATACGCATGGCGAGCCCGCTTTATATCCTCTCACGTTGCAGCTCGAAGACGGCCGCGTAAGCGCTCATGCATTGGGTTCGATCGGTTTTCGTCGTATCGAAGTGGAGCGCGGCGAGGATGGTCTCGGCTTCGCATTGCGCGTGAACGATGTGCCGGTGTTCTGCCGCGGCGCCTGCTGGACCAGCGCCGACCTCGTCACGCTCACCGGCACCGAAGCGCAATTGCGCAACGCGTTCGAACTCGCGCGCGCGGCCGGCATGAACATGCTGCGCGTCGGCGGCACGATGTTGTACGAATCCGATCTGTTTTATGCACTCGCCGACGAATACGGCCTGCTGATCTGGCAGGACTTCGCGTTGGCGAATTTCGACTACCCGATTGACGCTGCCTTCAGCACGCTGATCGAAAGCGAGGCGAGTCAGTTTCTCGCGCGTACGCGGCGTTTTGCGTCGCTTGCCGTGCTGTGCGGCGGCAGCGAAGTCGAGCAGCAGGCGGCGATGTTCGGCCTGTCCGAGGCGAAGCGTGTCCAGCCGCTCTTCACCGAATTACTGCCCGCGCTCGTCGCGCGCGAACGCGCGGACGTGCCCTACGTGAGCAACTCGCCCTCGGGTGGCGTATGGCCGTTTTCGACTAACGAAGGCATCACGCACTACTACGGCGTCGGCGCCTATCAGCGCCCACTCGACGATGCGCGTCGCGCGCGCGTGCGTTTCGCGGCCGAATGTCTGGCGTTTGCCAACATCCCCGACGACGCGACGCTGCACGACGTGCTCGGCACGATCCACACGCACGATCCGCGCTGGAAAGCCGCCGTGCCGCGCGACCCCGGCGCGGGCTGGGATTTCGACGACGTGCGCGACCATTATTTGCAGACGCTTTACGGCATCGAGCCCGCGCGGCTGCGCTACGAAGACCCGGCGCGCTACCTGGCGCTGTCGCGCGCGGTGGTCGCCGAACTGATGGGCACCGTGTTCGCCGAATGGCGGCGCGCGGGCTCGACGTGCGGCGGCGGCCTCGTATGGCAGTTGCAGGATCTGCGCGCCGGCGCGGGCTGGGGCCTGATCGATGCGACCGGACGGCCCAAGAGCGCGCTGCACGGCCTCGCGCACGCGTTGCAGCCGCTCCAGGTCACGTTCACCGACGAAGGCCTCAACGGTCTCGACATTCATCTGATCAACGAACGTGCGCAAACGTTTTGCGGCGAGCTGGAACTGGTCTGTCTGCGCGACGGCAGCGTCAAGGTCATGTCGGCGCGCCGCGCGGTCGAACTCGCACCGCGCAGCATGGCCTGCCTGAGCGCGGCCGAGTGTCTCGGCCAGTTCTTCGACTTCACCCACGCATACCGCTTCGGGCCACGTCCCCACGATGTCACGATCGCGACGCTGCGCGACGCGGCGAGCGGCGCCATCGTTTCCGAAGCGTTCCATCTGCCCGAACCGCGTCTGCAGGAGCGTCATGATCTCGGTATGACGATTAGCGTCGAGCCGCGCCACGCGGCGGACGGCACGCCGTACGGCTGGCAGCTCGCGATCGAGACGAAGCGCTTCGCGCGCTTCGTGCACATCGTCGATCCACACTATCGGGCCGCGCGCGACTGGTTTCATCTCGCGCCGAACCAGGCCTGCGTGGTGCCGCTGATTCCGCTCGCACCTGGCTTCGCCATAGGCGAATTGGTTGCGCCCGCATCCAACCCGCGCTTTAAAGCGGATGAAACATTCGCCGCACCGGCCGGCGAAGTGCACGCGATCAATGCGACATCCGCCATCTTCTACGGTTAGGGTTATTCCGCGCTAGTCGCATCCACGCGAATCGCATCGAAGCTCGCGTTACGCGAATTTAACTGTCTGTTCTGTTAAATCAGTGTTGGCTCCCATCTGACTTTTTCCGCTCCATCGACGCCCCGTAAGGGGCCTCGGTGCGACGGCGCACGCAATGGGTTTAACACTTCTGAATCATTTCCGGCACCTAACGAAGAAGGCATCAAAACGTGCATACGGCGCGAAGTTCAATTCTGAGACAGCTTCGACAGCCCCCTGTTTTGCGGCGCAATGCCCGTCATATCAAGGGATTCGGTTAAACGCAAAGCTTTCATCCGATGCATTGCCCGCTGCGGGCGGGTGTGCAGATTTGAAACAAAAAGCCGCTTTTAGCCACGTCCTGAAGCGGTACAACATCCGCCGCACCGCATCAGCACTCGTTTTCCCTAACGTTGGCACGGTCCTCGCTATTAGATAACCGCGACACAGTGCCACCGCGACCG
Source organism: Paraburkholderia antibiotica (assembly GCF_012927125.1). GTDB lineage: Bacteria > Pseudomonadota > Gammaproteobacteria > Burkholderiales > Burkholderiaceae > Paraburkholderia > Paraburkholderia antibiotica. The sequence goes on along the minus strand of NZ_JABBFZ010000017.1, from coordinate 18,137 downwards.
GAGCAACAACAAGGGCGGCGGAGCACAGGCCAAAACGGGGCCGATCCCGATCTTCCTCGCTGCTTGCCAGGCAGCATGTCATGAGGATGCGGGCATCGGATCAAAGAATCTGAAAGACGCGCAACGCGCGGCTTTCACGCGAGGACCGATCATGTTGACACTTCAATCCGATCTGCACGGTAACCATCTGCTAGGCGCGTTGCCGTCGCACGAATGGCAGGCGCTGGCTCCCCACCTCGAACTGGTCCATCTGCGCACCGAGCAGTTGCTGTGCGACTCCGGTCAACGCATTCATCACGTGTACTTCCCGACCACCGCGATCATCTCGATGCTGTCGACGATGGAAGACGGCAGCTCCGTCGAGATCGCCGCGGTCGGCCGTGAAGGCATGACCGGCGTGCCGGTGCTCACCGGTGGCGAAACCATGCCGAACCGCGTGCAGGTGCAATGCGCGGGCTTCGCGTATCGCATGAGCGCGCAGGCACTCAAGCAGCAGTTCGCACGCTCCGACTTCCTGCGTCGCCTGATGCTGCTGTATATGCACGCCCTCCTCACCCAGGTCGCGCAGACCGCTGCCTGCAATCGTCACCACGCGCTCAACAAGCAGCTGTGCCGCTGGCTGCTGATCGAAGTCGACCGCGTCGCGTCGAACGACCTGACGGTCACGCAACAGCTGATCGCCGACATGCTCGGCGTGCGCCGCGAAGGCATCACCGAAGCGGCCGGCAAGCTGCACGACGAAGGCCTGATCCATCACAGCCGCGGCCACATCAAGGTACTCGACCGCAAGGGTCTCGAAGCGCGCGCCTGCGAATGCTACGGGCTCGTCAAGCGCGAATTCGATCGTCTGCTGCCGCGCCTGCACCAGGCCGAGACCGTCGAATAAGCTCGCCTTTTCGTTGCATCGCTAGCGTTGCGTTGTCCGCGCGGCATCGTCTGCGCCGCGGCGTTCGCGTTGCCTCGTCCGATTACCGGGATTGATTCAGATATGTTCAGGAATACTGCGCGATGTCTCGACGCACTCTTCGTGATTGCGGGCGGGCTGCTCGCCCATTGGATGCGTTTCTCGACACCGATCGCGCTATCCGATACCCAGCGACTTCTGATCGCGTTCAACTGCGTGCTCGTGCTGCTGCTGTTTCCGGGTTTCGGTGTCTATGAGACCTGGCGCGGCAAGGCACTCGGGCCCGTGCTCGCGAGAATCGCGGCCGCGTGGCTGACGGTGGTCGCGACCGCGCTCGTGCTGGCGTTCACGCTGCATCGGATGGATACGGTGTCGCGCCTGTGGTTCGGCTATTCGACGCTGATTTCGGGCGCGCTAATCATTGCCGCGCGCTGCGTCATGCATCTGGTGTTGCGCTCGCTGCGCCGCCGCGGCATCAATGCGCGCACGGTTGCGATTGTCGGCGCGCCAGGCTTTGCGCGCACCTTGCTCGCCCATCTCGAACACGCGACGGACGCCGGCTTCAAACCGGTGTGCGTATTCGACACCAGCGTGGAAGGCCACGATGCGTACGGTGCGCGGCTGACCCGCCTGCCGGTGCTGACCGATCTGAAGGCGTTCGCCGCCAAGGTGCGCGACGAACAGGTGAACGAAGTGTGGCTCGCGTTGCCGCTCTCCGAAGAGCGCACGATCTATCGCTTCACGCGCGCGTTTCGCGACGACTTCGTCAATCTGCGCTTCATTCCCGATGTGCGCAGCCTGTCGCTCTTCAATCACACGATCGTCGATGTGGTCGGGCTGCCCACGCTCAATCTGAGCGCGACGCCCTTCACGCCGCCGCAGATGTGGCCGAAGCTGATGTTCGACCGCCTGTTCGCCGCGCTCGTGCTGCTCGCGCTGTCACCCGTGTTCATCGCGCTCGCGCTCGCCATCAAGCTGACCTCGCCGGGACCGGTGTTCTTTCGCCAGATCCGCAAGGGCGTCGACGGCCGGCCGTTCGGCATCTACAAGTTCCGTTCGATGACCGTGCATCAGGAAGCGCACGGCCAGATCACCCAGGCGACGCGCAACGATGCGCGCGTGACGAAGCTCGGCGGTTTCCTGCGCCGCACCAGCCTCGACGAGCTGCCGCAATTCCTGAACGTGCTGCTCGGGCAGATGTCGGTGGTCGGCCCGCGTCCGCACGCGATCGAACACGACGATCTGTACAAGGACCAGGTATACGGCTACATGCACCGCTATCGCATCAAGCCCGGCATCACGGGTTGGGCCCAGGTTAACGGCTATCGCGGCGCGACCACCAAGGTCGAAAAGATGGAAGCGCGCGTCAAGTTCGATCTCTTCTATATCCATAACTGGTCGTTCTGGTTCGACATGAAGATCGTTTTCATCACGATCTTCAAGGGCTTCGTCGGCCGTAACGCCTTCTGACCATGCCAATACAGGAATCGCATCTGAAAGTCTCGGTGATCGTGCCGACCTACCGGCGCACCGCCGATCTGGCCCGCTGCCTCGCCGCGCTCGACGCGCAGCAGCGCCGCGCCGACGAGGTAGTCGTGATCGTGCGTCACGACGACTACGCAACGCTCGACTGGCTGCGCACGCGCGAAGCGACCCAGCCCGATCCGCGACGCTGCGTCGTGCTCGTGCGCAAGCCCGGCGTCGTGGCCGCGTACAACCTCGGCATCGAAAGCGCGAGCGGCGACGTGCTCTGCTTCACCGACGACGACGCCGCTCCACATAGCGACTGGATCGCGCGGATCGCGAAGAGCTTCCGGAGCAATCCGAAGCTCGGCGGCATCGGCGGGCGCGACATCGTGCACGAGCGCGGCGGCATCCTCGAAGGCCGCAAGCCGCACGTGGGCCTGGTGCGCTGGTACGGCCGCACGATCGGCAATCATCACATCGGTCACGGCGCCGCGCGCGAAGTGCAGGTGCTCAAGGGCGTGAACATGGCGTTTCGCCGCGACGCGATCGGCTCGCTGCGTTTCGACCCGCGGCTGCGCGGCACCGGCGCGCAGGTCCACTGCGAGATGGCGTTCAGTCTCGATCTGCGGCGCCGCGGCTGGACCCTCGTCTACGATCCGGCGCTGCTCGTCGAGCACTTCCCCGCCGCCCGCAGCGACGAAGACCAGCGCTTCTCGTTCAACGACACGGCGTTCTACAACGCGTCGTTCAATCTTCGACTCATCATGTGCGAACACCTGACGCCGCCAGGCCGATGGGCGTTCGTCGTGTACTCGACGCTGATCGGCGATCGCGCGGACCCGGGGTTCCTGCGCGCGTTGTCGCTGGCATTCGAGCGCGGCGGACTCGCACTCTCGCTGCATAAATGGCGAGTCGGTTTACGCGCAATGCGCGGAGCTTGGCAGGAAGCGGTGCGCTAAGGTCTGTTGTCAAAGGATCGCCGGACCGCTTTCTGAAGGACCGTTACATGACTATCAAAACAATGGCCGCGGCCCTCGCGGCCGTATCGCTTTGCGCCTGCTCGCTGGCGCCCGGACCGTATCTGGACACCAACCGACTCGCACCGCCGGCGCCGCCCGAGCAGACCGCGGAGAAGTTTCCGGTGCACATGATCGACGTCGACTATTTCCGCAAGGAACGCGCGGCGGCGGTGCCGTCCGTCTGTCCGTTGTCGTGCCTGACGCCGAAAACGCGCGCCGGGTACGAATACCGCGTCGGCATCGGCGACCAGTTGACGATCATCGTCTGGGATCATCCGGAGCTGACCGGCGGCACGGGGATTACGAGTCTGCCGCCGCTGCCGACGGCGATCACGCCGTCGCCAGGCCCGTCGCAGACGCAGGGCGCGACACCGCTCGCGTCGGCGCCGATCTCGACGGGTAGCGGCGAAGGCGGTCTCACGGTGCGCGTCGCCAGCAACGGCACGATTTTCTTTCCGCGCGTAGGCCGCATCAAGGTGGTTGGCAAGAGCATGCAGCAGGTGCAGGAAGCGCTGACGCACAGCCTGTCGCGCACGGTTCGCAATCCTCAACTCGACGTGCGCGTGTCGGGCTTCAACAGCCAGTCGGTGCAGGTGACCGGCAATCTGCGCACGCCTTCGTCGGAAGCGATCACCGACTCGCCGCTCACCGTGCTCGACGCGATCAACCGCGCGGGCGGCGCACTGCCCGACGCCGATCTGCAGAACGTCGGCGTGACCCGCAACGGCCGGCGCTATACGGTCGACATCGCGTCGCTGCTCGAAACCGGCAATCCGCAGCAGAACGTCCTGCTCCAGGACGGCGACATCATCGACGTGCCGGACCGCTCGAATAGCCGCGTGTTCGTGCTCGGCGAAGTGAACAAGCCGACTTCTCTGCCGATGAACCGCGGCCGCCTGACGCTCGCCGACGCGCTGACCGGCGCGGGCAGCCTCGACGTCAAGACCGGCGACCCGCGCTTCGTCTACGTGGTGCGCGGCGCCGACAAGACCTTGACGCCCGACGTCTATCAGCTCGACATGACCCAGGTCGACGCGCTGATGCTGATGACCAAGTTCGATCTGCAGCCGAAGGACGTGGTGTATGTGCAGGTGTCGAGTTCCGCGCGCTTCAACCGTGCGCTCGAACAGATCACGCCGACCCTGCAGTCGTTGTTCTACACGGTGCAAATGTCCAGATAAATCGCTTCCCGCGACGGAGTATCACCATGAGTACGTATGACATGCAGGACTACGGCCCTGCGCCCGGCAACAGCGAAGACGATGCGGTGATGCGCGACCTGCTGCGCATCGTCGTCGGACAGATCGGCTGGGTGATCGGCATCGCGGCGAGCGTGATCGTCGCGGCGGTGATCTACGCGAAAGTCGCCACGCCGGTCTATTCCGCCGACGCGCTGTTGCAGGTCGACACCAGCAACAGCGGCGGCCAGAACAACACGAAGTCGTTCTCGCTGTTGCCGTCGAGCGATCCGACGCACACCGACGCGGAGATCGAGATCATCCGCAGCCGCACAGTGGTCGAGCCGGTGGTCGACCAGTTCGGCCTGAACTTCAGCACGGGCGCGCGGACCCTGCCGGTGCTCGGCCATCTCACCGCGCCGTTCGCGCGGCCGGGTCATCCACTGCGCGCGCTGTTCGGCATGCGCTCGTATGCGTGGGGCGGCGAGCAGTTCGAGGTCGAATCGATCAGCGTGCCGAAAACGCTCGAAGGCGCGCGCCTGACTTTGCGGGCACTCGACGGCGGCAGTTTCGAACTGCGCGACGGTAGCGGCACGCTGCTGCTGACCGGCGTGGCCGGCGTCGAAGCGCGCGGCAACGGCATTACGTTGCGGGTGAAAACGTTGGTCGCGCGGCCGGGCACCGAGTTCTACGTGACGCGCCATAACCAGCTCGACGCGGTGTCGTCGCTCGCGAACAGTTTGCAGGTGTCGGAAAAGGGCCACGAAACCGGCGTCGTGCAACTGTCGTATACGGGCACCAATCCGCGCGCGATCACCGACATCGCCAATGCGGTCGCAGCGTCGTATCTGAAGCAGCGTACCGAACGCGCGCAGGAAGAAGCGAGCCATATGCTTGAGTTTCTGAATAGCGAATTGCCGCATCTGCGCGACGAGGTGAAGCACGCCGAAACCGCGTTGTCCGAGTACCAGGCCAAGGCCGGCTCGTTCCAGCCGACCCAGGAAGCGGGCGTGTATCTGCAAGGTGGCCTCGATTACGAAAAGCAGATCGCGGCGCTGCGTATCCAGCGCTCGCAACTGCTGCAGCGTTTCACCGAGCAGGCGCCCGAGGTGCAGCAGGTCGACGCGCAGATCGCGGCGATGTCGCGTGAAAAAGCGCGCTTCGAGGATCACTTCACCACGCTGCCGAGTTCCGAACGTAATGCGCTGGCATTGCAGCGCGATGCGAAGGTCGCCGACGAAATTTACGTCGCGCTGCTCAACAAAATCCAGGAGCTGTCGATTTCGCGCGCGGGCACGGTCGGCAACGTGCACATCATCGACGAGGCGCTGGTGCCGTCGCAGCCGATCCGGCCAAAGTCCGCGCTGATCATCGGCGCGGGCACGATGCTGGGGGTTCTCGCCGGCATCGCGTTCGCGTTCTGCCGCCACAAGTTCCTCACTGGCGTGAGCGACCCGGAGTTCGTCGAACGACGCTTCCAGTTGCCGATCTTCAGCTCGATCACGTTCAGCCCGGAACAGGCACGTAGCGACCGTCAACTGAGCACGCTACGCGCGGCCGCGTTGCCGGCGCCGCGCTCGAGGCCGACCGAAGTGCCCGCCGGGCCGGCGGGTCGCCTCGCCGCGCTGAAAGATCCGCTCGCCGGTCTCGCAAACCTGCTGCGCCCGCGCTCCGCCGCCAGCGCCACGACCAACTGGCCCACGCGCCATACCGTCCCGGTCGGCACGCAGACCGTGATCGCGTCGGGCAAGACGCCGATGCGCTCGCTGCTGGTGAAAACGCATCCGTACGACACCACCGTCGAAGGTTTGCGCAGCCTGCGCGCGAATCTGCAGTTCGGCCTGCTCGACGCGCCGAACCGGATCGTCGCGATCACGAGTCCGGCGCCCTCGGACGGCAAGAGCTTTCTGTGCGCGAATCTCGCGACGCTGATCGCCGAATCGGGCAAGCGCGTGCTGTTGATCGACGCCGATCTGCGCCGCGGCCGGCTCGCGCAATATCTCGGCCGTTCGCCGAACGGCGGTCTGAGCGAGCTGCTGACGGGTCAGGCCGACCTCGAAGCCGCCGCGCGCACGACCGGCGTGAACGGTCTGCACTTCATCGCGTCGGGCGCTTATCCGCCGAATCCGTCGGAGATTCTGACCTCGCCGCGCTTCGCCGAAATCCTCGCGCGTCTCGAGCAGGAGTTCGATCTCGTGATCGTCGATACGCCGCCGCTGCTCGCGGTCGCCGACGCCGCGGTGATCGCCAATCTGGCCGGCTCGACGGTGCTCGTAATTCGCGCGGGCGCGCATACCGAGACTCATGTCGCCGATGCGCTGAAGAAGTTGCGGCGCGCGCGGGCACGCGTGATCGGTGGCGTGATGAATGCGATGCCGGCGAAGAGTCACAACCGCCAGGGCACCTATGACTATGCGTACGCGTACACGTATTCGGCGGGCGATCCGCCGGATATTCACGCGCCGCGCTAATCTCGCATCGAGCGGTGCCGACGTTCGGTGCCGCTCGATGTTGCTCGATGCGGTTCCAATCGGTTCAAGCCGGCTCCAGCCGGTTCAAATGCAAACGCCAATGCCGGCGGCTCGTTCAGGAGCCGCCGGCATTGGCGTTAATGTCGTCGTCAGGCGCGATCGATCGAGGTCAGGCGCGCTCGACCATGATCAAACAGGAACAGGCATGACCGGGCGCGGGCAGGCGCGACGAATCACGCCGTAATACGCGGATTTCGCCGCTTCGCCGTGCCGCCCCATCCTCACAGAAACGCGCTGACGTCGGTCTGGAATCGCACCGCGAGCGCTTTCGCGACCTTCTTGCTGATCGCGCGACGTCCCGCGAGGATATCGCTCACCACGGTCGGCGACGCGATGCCGGCCAGATCCTTCTGCTTGAGCCCATGCGTGGCCAGCAGATGCCGCAGCACTTCGCGCGGCTCGGTCTGCGGCAGCGTCACGTGGCGCGCCTGCCAGTGACCGACCAGCTCCGCCACGATCGTATGCAGATCGACGAGTGGATCCTGCTCCTTGCCGCTCAGATGATCGGACAGCGAATTGGCGACGCGCACCATCTGCTGATAATCCTCTTCGGTGCGAATCGGTGTAATCGGCAACTGGTCCCGCAGCGCGGCCCAGGTTGCGGAGATGTCGGGAAACGGTCCCGGAAGGCGATCGGCATTCATGGGTTTAAATTCATCCTCGTCCAAAAACCGTCCGCGTCAGACGCCCATCGGCGGCGCCCGGATGACGGCTGCCCGTTATAGTGAATCGCCGTTGCACGCTGCGCTGCCCCACCGCAAGAATGGCGGCGAGACGGTCCAGCGTCCATACCGGCGAACGTCTGCTTCAGGTCGTGATAGGCACTCGAGGCATGCGGTGCCCGTCAAATGTCACGTCAATTGCGCGTGGAGCGCACCCCGATGCTGTTCAGGAAGTCCAACCCTGCCTAGCTGGCGAGGATCCGCCGCGGCCGGCCTTGCATGTGGAGCACGCATCACGCGTGATACCCGCTCCAGAGCCCGGCCCAACCGGACGCACCGACACCAATAGCCGCCGGACGCGTTGGCCCGCACGGCTCGTTACTACGCGTTGCGAAGTCACTGCATCAACATGAGACTCCTGGTTCTCCTACGAAAACTTTGTGTGTTTCTGAAACATCGCGCCGACACCGGCCTCAATGCCCCCAACCGCCGTTCGGCGTCGCATCGCCCGACCAGCCGAGCTCCTGGGTGGCGAGAGTGGCGAGATCGTGCTCGCCCCGCGCCACCGTCTCGGTGCGCTCGCGCAGCCCCTCGGCCGAGATCGTGCGGGTGACCTCGGCCATGAACGCGCGCCGGAACACCGCCGCCGAAAACCGCTCGGCATTCGCGCGGCAGGCCGTCGGCGTGATGTACACGCCGAGTCGCTCGAAGCGATCGATCGCGTCGAGCATCGAAACGACCGTTTGTTGCGCGAAAAAAACTCCGGTGGGATGCGCCTCGCCAACCGGCACCACCGTTTCCAGCGCGCCGCCCTTGCCAAATGCAATCACCGGTGTGCCGCATGCCTGCGCTTCGAGCGGCACGATGCCGAAATCCTCTTCGGCCGCGAACACGAACGCGCGCGCGCGTTGCAGATAATCCTTGAGTACATCGAACGGTTGATAGCCGAGAATCGACACGTTCGGGCCGGCCTTGGCGCGAATCGATGCCATCTGCGGACCGTCGCCGATCACGACCAGCTTGCGATGCGGCGTCGCGTTGAACGCCTCCACGATCAGGTCGATACGCTTGTACGGCACCATGCGCGACGCGGTCAGATAGAAATCCTCTTTGTCGGTGCGCAGTTCGAATTCGGTCACGTCGACGGGCGGCGGAATCACCACCGCATCGCGGCGATAGGTTTTCATCACACGCCGCGCGACGAATTGCGAATTCGCGATCAGACGATCGACGCCGTTCGCCGAATGCGCATCCCAGCTACGCAGATAGTGAAGCATCACGCGCGCGGCCCACGACTTCGGTCCGCTCAGCAGATTCGCTTCGCGCAGATACTGATGCTGCAGATCCCACGCATAGCGCATCGGCGAATGCACGTAGCTGACGTGCGTCTGATCGGGACCGACCAGCACGCCCTTTGCAACCGCATAGGAACTCGTGATGATCAGGTCGTAGCTCGACAGGTCGAACTGCTCGACCGCGAGCGGCATCAAGGGCAGATACGCGCGATAGCGCTTGCGCGCCAACGGCAGACGTTGAATGAATGACGTGGTGACCGGCTTGCCACCCAACGGCCTGCGATCCTCGAGGAAGTCGACGAGGCTGAAAATATCGGCGTCGGGGAAACATTCGATGATCTGCTCGAGCACCTTCTCGGCGCCGCCGGGTGCGACGAGCCAATCGTGCACGATCGCCACTTTCATATTGCTTCCTACCTGTCATAAAACGCCACAACGGCTTAGCAGCAGTGTATGTGCCCCATTCCTCGCTGTGCGTGCGCGTGCCCACATTCGACGCGCGACAGTACGCGAATAATGCGGAGTATTCGTTCGCCGCCGCGAACTCACGGCCTTGATTACTTCGCTTTCCTATGCGCCCTACGCTCGACGCTTCACCTCTCGCCGCCTCGCTGGTGCAGTCCACGCTGACCGATCCGGGCACCCCCTCCGCAACAACGCCTGCCACTCACGCCGCCGCCATGCCCAGCGTGCTGTTCGTCGATCAGAGCGGCCAGCTCGGCGGCGCCGAATTCGCGTTGCTGCAACTCGCCGGACATTGCACCGCGCGCAGCGAAGTCGTGCTGCTCGCCGATGGCCCGTTCCGCGCGCGTCTCGAAGCGCTCGGCGCCCGCGTGCAGGTGATCAGCGACGCGCGCGTGTCCGGTGTCATGCGGCAGGCATCGATGCTGAACTGCCTGCGCGTAGTGCCAGGCCTTTTCCGCCAGGTACGCGCGATCGCCGCGCGCGCACGACAATTCGACGTGCTGTTCCTCAATACGCAAAAAGCGCTGGTGCTCGGCGCGCTCGGCAAACCGCTGCATCGTCGGCCGGTGATCTGGTATCAGCATGACATCCTTACGCGCGAGCATTTCGGGCGAATACAGTTAAGCATTGTCAAATGGCTCGTGCGACTGGCGGTCGATCACGTGGTAGTGAATTCGCAGGCGTCGGCGCGTTCGCTCGCGGCGCTGACTGGCATCGATGCCGATTCGGTGCCCGTCATCTACAACGGCATCGATGCGCGCGCGTTCGATCGCGTGGATGGCCGCGATGTGGCCGCGTTGCGCGCGCGGCTCGGTTTGCCGCGCGATGCATGGCTCGCCGGTCTGTTCGGCCGGCTCGCGCCGTGGAAGGGACAGCACGTCGCGCTCGACGCACTGGCCCGTTTGCCCGACGTGCATCTGGTGCTGGTCGGCGCGCCGCTATTTGGTGAGGATGCCTACGCACAACGTCTGCACGAACAGGCGGCCGCGCTCGGCATTGCGGATCGCGTGCACTTCGCGGGCTTTCAGGACGACGTGCCGGCGTGGATGAAAGCGATGGACGTGATCCTGCATACGTCAACGGAACCGGAGCCGTTCGGACGCGTGATCGTCGAAGGGATGGCCGCGGCGCGGCCGGTGATCGCTGCCGCGGCGGGCGGCGTGACGGAGATTGTGCGTCATCGTCGCAACGGCTGGCTCGTCAAGCCGGGCGACGCGAGCGCGCTCGCCGACGCGATCGGTACCTTGCGCGCCGACCCCGAACTGGCCGCGCAACTCGCAACGCAAGCGCTCAGCGATGCGCGTTCCGAGTTTTCGGTGGAGCGTTATTTACAGCGGATGACGCAGGCGATCAGACAGGCTGCGCGTTGAGGAACATGCGGTGCGGATGTGATAACGAAGACGCGCGAAGGCGCGGTGCGTGGGCCCGCAGAAAAGATGGCCCCGCACCGCGCATTGCGCTAGACGTACTGCCCGCCGCATGAAAAACGGCGGCAAATAAAAACGCCCTCTATTTAGTTCTGGCCGTACGTGATCGTCTGCACGCCGGTGTCGGTGCCGAGCAGGCACAGGTTCGCGCCGCGGCCCGCAAACAGACCCACCGTCACCACGCCCGGCCATGCGTTGATGTGCGTCTCGAGCGTGCGCGGATCGCTGATGCTCAGGCCTTTCACGTCGATGATTTCGTTGCCGTTGTCGGTGATGAACGGCACGCCCTCTTTCGTCACGCGCACGACCGGCACGCCGCCGAGCGCGGTCACGCGACGGCCGATCGCGGTGCGTGCCATCGGCACGACTTCAATCGGCAGCGGGAACGTGCCGAGCGTGTCGACCACCTTGCTCGCGTCCGCGATGCAGACGAACACTTCCGACACCGACGCGACGATCTTCTCGCGCGTCAGCGCGCCGCCGCCGCCCTTGATCATCGCGCCGCCGTGATCGATTTCGTCGGCGCCGTCGACATACACCGGCAGCGAGTCGATCTCGTTCAGGTCGAGCACCTTGAAGCCGTGCGATTGCAGACGCGCGGTCGTGGCGAGCGAACTCGACACCGCGCCGCGATAGCGGGATTTGCTGGCGGCCAGCGCGTCGATGAAGCAGTTCGCGGTGGAGCCCGTGCCGACGCCGATCACCGAGCCTTGCGGCACGTTGGCGTTCACGTAATCGGCGGCGGCCTGGCCGACCAGTTGCTTGAGTTCGTCTTGAGTCATGGGGATGCGGGCAAACGTGAAAAATCGTTAGTTTACCGGATGGCGCGGGATGGGCCGTGATTGAGTCGTGGTTTCCCTCAGATCGAGTCGCACTCGCGCGAGCCTGGATACCGTTTTGAGCGCGCGTTGGATCATGCGGTGATGCTTCGCGCCACGCCTGGAAAGCACTGGATATCGCTGGATATCGCGGCATATGCCAGGACAACTGGAGTCGGAAAGAGACGTAGTATCGTCGTTTCGGAATTTGGCGACGGCGGAATGGGCGATATCGCGAGTAATGGAGTCTAATGCGTCGAGAATCAGAGACTGGGCCCAATCGAACCCGAGGCGCCTTTTGATTCTCCATCAGGATGTCGGCTACAAAGCTGGCTACGGAGTCGTCCGAGCAACAGGAGAATTCAAATACACGAGTACAGTCCGGGTTGCCATTAAATTTGAAAAGCACAACGGAATGCCCTACTACGTTCTCACATCGTATCTACTGAAATGATTGACGAAACATCCTACCCACGATTCTTTGCATTGTTCGGTGGCTATCTGAATCAGGATTCGGATCTTTGGGGAGACACGCTGGAGGAGGTCGTTTCCTGCTTCAGGAGAGACAGCTCGCCCGAAGATATCCGGGATACGCTAGCCGAAATTGAGAAATTCAAGGCAGAAGCGGGCAAAAAACTTGATGAAAAATTTTATGATGCATATGGATTTGATTTCAATCCCGTCCTGTGGGGATACACAACCAGTTCCTTTTTCGATGAACTGAAGAGAATTCTCACTGCGTAATCTGAATTACCCGACAGGTCGACAGGACACAGTTGACTTTCGGGCATCGCCGACCAATCGCAAACAGCGCTTCCGCGCGCAAGGCAGCCCTCAAGCCCCAACAACAAAACGCCCGGCAACACTAAGGTGTCCCGGGCGCCATCAACCAGCCATCCATCGGCCAACAACAAAAGCCGAACAGAAATTACTTCCTCACCGCCCGCTGCCGCACCGCCTCGAACAGACACACCCCGCTCGCCACGGAAACGTTCAGGCTCTCCACCGTCCCCGCCATCGGAATACGCATGACGATGTCGCAGGTTTCCTGCGTCAGACGTCGCATGCCCTCGCCTTCGGCACCCATCACGATCGCCACCGGACCATCCAGCTCCGTCTCGTAGACGCTCTTCTGCGCCTCACCCGCGGTACCGACGACCCACACGCCCGCGTCCTTCAGCTCGCGCAGCGTACGCGCCAGGTTCGTCACCGTGATGTACGGCACCGTATCGGCCGCGCCGCTCGCAACCTTCGCGGCCGTCGCGTTCAACCCGACCGCGCGATCGCGCGGCGCAATCACCGCATGCGCGCCGGCCGCGTCGGCGACCCGCAGGCAGGCGCCGAGATTGTGCGGATCGGTCACGCCGTCGAGCACGAGAATCAGCGGCGAGCCGGTGATGCCGTCGAGCAGTTCGGCGAGGTTCTGCGCGAGCGGCAGATCGCCGGCGCGCGCGACCACGCCCTGGTGGCGCTCGGTGCGGGCCAGCCCCCACAGACGCGTTTCGTCGGCGGCGATCAGGCGCACACCGGCTTCCTTCGCAGCGTGCAGGAATTCGGTCATCCGCCGGTCCTTGCGCGTCGCGTCGTAGTAGACATCCTCGACCGTCGACGCATCGTGCCGGATACGCGCGGTCACTGCGTGGAAACCGTATAAAACCTTGTGACGTGCCATGACTGAACAACCTTTGATTGGGCGCGCGTCGATGCGCGCCGCAGTGATGAAGATAAAACCGGATACCCGTGCGTGCTTTCCCGCAGTAGCGCCTGCCGCGCCACTCCGCCGTGCCCGCACTGAAACAGCAACCCGATAAAACGCAGACCGCGCGCAACCGGCACGTCTTCACGTACCCGCTGCGCGCGGTATCGGTACGGCAATGGCGTCAGCGCTTCTTGCGTGCCTGCTTCGATGCCGCCTTGGCCGGCGCGCCATGCTTCTTCGCCGCGCCGCGCGCCGCGCGCGCTTCCTTGACCGCCGCGCTTTGCGGCGGTGCGGCCTTCCTGCGCCGCGGCCCCGGCACTGCGTCGTGCTCCGGTGCCGACAATGCGCGCACGCGCGGACCACCGCCGTCGCCTGCTGCCGCGCCCTTGTCGAGCGCAACGCCGCGCGCCGTCGGCGGCTTGATCGGCGTATCGCGCACGAGACGGAAGTCGATCTTGCGCGCGTCGAGATCGACGCGGCTCACCTGCACGCGCACGCGATCCGACAGCCGATAGCGAATGCCGGTGCGCTCGCCGCGCAGTTCGTTCTTGATCTCGTCGTACTGGAAATAGTCCGAACCCAGTTCCGTCACATGCACGAGACCTTCGATGAACAGCGAATCCAGTTGCACGAAGATGCCGAACGACGTGACGCCGTTGACCATGCCGCCATACTCTTCGCCGAGCTTGTCGCGCATGAAATAGCACTTGAGCCACGCCTCGACATCGCGTGACGCTTCATCCGCACGGCGTTCGTTCGCCGAGCAGTGCAACCCGAGTTCTTCCCAGATCGCGACGTTGTTCCCGCGGGCGCGCGGGCCGCGTTTTTCCTCGTCGGCCTGCTGCATCGCGCGGGCGCGCGGCGACAGCGCGGTATTCAGCTCGATACCGTGCGACGGCTGCGGCTGATACTTGCGGCCCTGCAGGATCGCGTAGATCGCGCGATGCGTGAGCAGGTCGGGATAGCGGCGAATCGGGCTCGTGAAGTGCGCGTACGCCTCATACGCGAGACCAAAGTGACCGATGTTGTCGGGACTGTAGACCGCCTGCTGCATCGAGCGCAGCAGCATCGTCTGCAGCATCGACGCGTCGGGCCGGTCGCGAATCTGCGCCATCAGCGCTGCGTAGTCGCTCGCATGCGGCGTGTCGCCACCGCCGAGCGTGAGGCCCATGCCGCGCAGGAAAGTGCGCAGATTCTCGAGCTTTTCCGCGCTCGGACCCGCGTGCACGCGGAACAGACCCGGATGCTTGTTGCGCTTGAGGAAATCCGCCGCGCACACGTTCGCGGCCAGCATGCATTCCTCGATCAGCTTGTGCGCGTCGTTGCGGGTGCGCGGCACGATCTGTTCGATCTTGCCCTGCGCGTTGCAGACGATATACGTCTCGGTCGTGTCGAAGTCGATCGCACCGCGCTTCTGGCGCGCCGCGAACAGCGCCTTGTAGACGCCATACAGATTCTGCAGCTGCGGCAGCAACGCGGCGCGGCGGGTCGCCTCCGGCCCCTTGGTGTTTTTCAGCACCGCGGCGACTTCCGTGTAGGTGAGCCGCGCGGCCGAATGCATCACGCCGGGATAGAACTGATACGCCTTCACGTCGCCGCGCGCGGTGACGATCATGTCGCACACGAGCACGCAGCGGTCGACCTGCGGATTGAGCGAGCACAGCCCGTTCGACAGTTTCTCCGGCAGCATCGGGATCACGCGACGCGGGAAATACACCGACGTGCTGCGCTCGATCGCATCGGTGTCGAGCCCGCTTTGCGGCTGCACGTAATGCGACACGTCCGCGATCGCGACGATCAGGCGGAAGCCGTCGCCACGGCCGACCTTGACCGGCTCACAATAGACGGCGTCGTCGAAATCGCGCGCGTCCTCGCCGTCGATCGTGACAAGCGGCACGTCGCGCAGATCGACGCGATGGCGGATATCGGTCGGGCGCACCTCGTCGGGCAGACGCGCGGCTTCGTCGAGCGCGGCCTGACCGAACTCGTGCGGCACACCGTATTTGCGCACCGCGATTTCGATTTCCATGCCGGGGTCGTCGATATCGCCGAGCACTTCGGCCACTCGGCCTAACGGCTGCGAATGACGGCTCGGGAAATCGGTCAGCTCGACCACCACGACCTGGCCGACCTTGGCCTTGCGGGCGTTCTGCGTGATCAGGATGTCGTGGCCGATGCGCTTGTCTTCGGGCGCGACGATCAGCGCGCCGTTCTCGTTCAGCAATCGGCCGATCACGCGCTTGTTCGCGCGGTCCGTGACCTCCACGATGTGCCCTTCCGGGCGCCCGCGCCGGTCATAGCCGACGATGCGCGCAAGCACGCGGTCGTTGTGCATGACCTTCTGCATCTCGCCGTTGGGCAGGAACAGATCGTCCTGGCCGTCGTCGCGAATCAGGAAGCCGTAGCCGTCGCGATGACCCTGCACGCGGCCCGCGACGAAGTTCGACGGATGTGTCAGTTGATAGAGATTGCGCTGATCGAGCCGGATCTGGCCGTCGCGCTCCATCGCGCCGAGACGCTTGAAAAATCCTTCGCGCTCCTGACGCTTGATCGACAGCGCTTCGGCGATGTCGTTCGCGGCAAGCGGCGTTTCACTCGTGCGCAACACGCCGAGGATTTCTTCGCGGCTGGGAATCGGATACGGAAATTTGCTCAAGGGCTTGTCGATGGTTTTTTCTCGTTGCATGGACGTCGGTCGGCGATGGAGTCCGGCCTGGAAGGCGTTGGTGTCATGCGTGCAGCCACTCAACTGCATCTGCATCGCGCGTGTGCTGCGTCGGTCATTGCACCTGCTGCTTCTGCTCTGCTGCGCTCGCACCGGAAGCTGTCCGGGTCCGGCTCGATCAAGGCTGAGTCGACGCGCGTATGGACACTGGATGCACCGTGCCAACGAACTACTGCGAGGCATTCTAACACCCGTGCCGCATGCCAAGCGGGCCGTCGGCGGCCGTTCGCGGACGTCGCTGCGGGGGTAAAGAGAGGCATCGAGCCGACATCGAAAAGGCTTGGGCGAAACGCTTGACAGGCCTGAATCTGTCGCTATAATGTCGGTCTTCGCTGTTCATCACCTGCCCAGGTGGCGAAATTGGTAGACGCACTAGGTTCAGGTCCTAGCGGTGGCAACACTGTGGAGGTTCGAGTCCTCTCCTGGGCACCAGATTCAGAATAGAGCCGCCTTCTGGCGGCTCTATTTTTTGTGTAGGGTTTTGTGTAAGACCCGGTAAAGCGATTGGCTGTTTCAGATCGTCGAGTCGGATAAGCAGGACGGTGGTTCGTGAGCGAGAGCAGCACTTCGTTACGCGATTCAACCGGGCGGATGAGAAAGTTTGAAGCAGGGATTGACAAACTTGATCGTCACGCTAAAATAGCGGTCTAGCTTGAAGACGTGCCCAGGTGGCGGAATTGGTAGACGCACTAGGTTCAGGTCCTAGCGGTGGCAACACCGTGGAGGTTCGAGTCCTCTCCTGGGCACCATTTAAGCATCCAGAGACTTCCAAGAAGGTCTTCTGAACACCCGAAAAAGCCCGCCACTGTGGGCTTTTTTGTTTTTTTGCCTCCCACGCCATCTACTGAAAACCAAGGCAAGCCAGCGCCAAAGTGGTACATTTTTCGGTACATCCAAAGTTCGAGTTACCCGGATGTACCAATACCCAAGGTGCCTGCCATGCCTCTGACAGCCAAGCAAGTCGAAGCGGCCAAACCGTCGAGTCGCGACTATATCCTCAATGACGGTGATGGGCTATTCCTGTTCGTTGCGACCAGCGGGACGAAGAGCTGGCACTTCCGATACAGTCTTGCCGGCAAACGCGCCCGCGTTTCGTTCGGGGTGTACTCCACCATCTCGCTGCAACGCGCCCGCGAGCTACGAGCTCACGCCCTCATCCAAATTTCTCAAGGCCTTCACCCGAAGCCCCGTCAGAAATCAAAGGCGAGCGATGATGACACGTTCAAAGCGGCGGCCGAGCTCTGGTACAAAGGCAAGGAAAACGCTGGTCGGGCGCCAGGGACGTTAAATAAATTCCGCACCTATCTGGATAAGGACATCCTTCCCGAGCTGGGAAACAAACGCTTGCCAGAGATCACTCGCGCCGACTGCGCCCGCGTACAGGAACGCATTGAGAAGCGGAATGCGTTAAACGTGTCCAGAAAGGCGCGAGGTTGGCTACGTGAGATCTTCAGCCATGCCATCGCTCGCGGCAAATGCGAGTACAACCCCGCTTCAGAGTTGAAGGTTATTGCCAAGGAAGCCCCTAAGTCCAAGCGTTACCCGCATCTGCTTGAACCTGAACTCCCTGACTTTCTGCGGGCGCTTGACCGATCAACCAGCCGTTTCATCCAACGCACTGCCGCCTGGATGACCATCTGGACCGCCAGTCGCCCTGGCATGGTTCGCTTTGCAGAATGGAGCGATGTCAACCTCGATGCTGCCTTGTGGACCATTCCCCAGGAAAAAATGAAGATGCGTCGCGACATCGTCATTCCCCTACCAGAGCAACTCGTTGCGCGACTGCGGGAACTGTACAAGCAAACCGGACAGCAGCAATAAGAAGTGGGCGCGCAAATTCGGACGGTCGGATAAGTGGAACGCTCGGGGCCTGAGCCGGCGATAATGCCGACAAAGGAACCAGGAAGATGACGAAGAGAACCCGACGGACGCACTCAGCCGCGTTCA
>NZ_JABBFZ010000016.1 GCF_012927125.1 Paraburkholderia antibiotica | reverse complement strand
TCGAACCGTCAACAGGTTTTTATCACTTCCTTAACCTGTTCACGTCGCTGGAACGCTCGCCACCTAAGGCTCTCCCGCTTCCCCGTGCCCCGGTGTCCGAAGCACGAAAGAGCGAGATTCTAGTCGCCACGAACGTGGCTTGCAAGCGTTATTTCGACAAACGTATTAACGATGCTTGAAAACCGGTTTGCGCTTTTCCACAAACGCAGCCATACCCTCTTTTTGATCTTCGGTGGCGAAGAGTGAATGGAACAGGCGGCGCTCGAAGTGCACGCCTTCCGCAAGCGTCGTTTCGTAAGCGCGGTTCACCGACTCTTTGACCATCATCACCGCGGGCAGCGGAAACTCGGCAATGGTCGCGGCCGCGGCGACCGACTCGTCGAGCAACAATGCCGCCGGAATCACACGCGAAACCAGCCCCGCACGCTCCGCCTCCGCCGCATCCATGAAACGGGCGGTCAGGCACAGGTCCATCGCCTTCGCCTTCGATACCGCGCGCGGCAGCCGCTGCGTGCCGCCCGCACCCGGCATGACGCCGAGCTTGATTTCCGGTTGACCGAACCTGGCGGTATCGGCCGCGAAAATCATGTCGCACATCATCGCCAGTTCGCAGCCACCGCCAAGCGCGAACCCCGCCACCGCGGCAATGATCGGCTTACGGATCGACCGGATCGTCTCCCAGTTACGCGTGATGTAGTCGCCCTTATAGACGTCCATATAGGTATAGGACGCCATCATTCCGATGTCCGCGCCGGCGGCGAACGCCTTCTCGCTACCCGTCACGACGATCGCGCCGATTGCGTCGTCCGCGTCGAATTCGCGTAGCGCGACGCCGAGTTCATCCATCAGCGCGTCGTTCAGCGCATTCAATGCCTTCGGGCGATTCAGCGTGATCAGACCGACCCGCCCTCGCGTCTCAACCAGAATGTTCTCGTAAGCCATGCCGCCTCCATATGGTTAATACCCACGCGAAAACGCTTCGCGCGGCTCTCTTAATAATGCTACCATTCGCCAACCAACCGGTCGGTCAATTATTCGACAGGCTTTCCCCAACACACAGCCAGGCCCTCAGTCATGACACATCCGCTATTCACGAAGCACGAAGACACGCTGCACAAGGCGCTCGCCGCGCTTGAAACACGCGGCTACTGGAGCCCATTCGTCGAGATGCCCAGTCCGAAAGTGTACGGGGAAACAGCCAACGCGGACGGCGAAGCCGCGTTCAAAGCGCTGCTCGACAAGACGTTCGAACTCGACCAGCCGTCGAATAACGAAACCGTCGGTGCCGAGGTCTCGCCGTTCGGCTTCCCGCTCGGCGTGCGTTACCCGAAAGCCGATCCGGACGCGCTGATCGCCGCCGCAGCAGCCGCGCAGCACGACTGGCGCGCGGCCGGCCCGCAGGCATGGATCGGCGTGAGCCTCGAAATTCTCGCGCGTCTGAATCGCGCCAGCTTCGAAATCGGCTATAGCGTGATGCACACGACCGGCCAGGCCTTCATGATGGCGTTCCAGGCTGGCGGCCCCCACGCGCAGGACCGCGCACTCGAAGCAGTCGCCTACGCATGGGACCAGTTGCGCCGCATCCCCGTCGACGCGCACTGGGAAAAGCCGCAAGGCAAGAATCCGCCTCTTGCGATGCACAAGCGCTACACCGTCGTGCCACGCGGCACCGGCCTCGTGCTCGGCTGCTGCACGTTCCCGACCTGGAACGGCTATCCCGGCCTGTTCGCCGATCTGGCCACCGGCAACACCGTCATCGTCAAACCGCACCCGGGCGCGATCCTGCCGCTCGCGCTGACGGTGCGCATCGCGCGTGAGGTGTTGCGCGAGGCAGGCTTCGATCCGAACGTCGTCACGCTGCTGGCTACCGAGCCGAACGACGGCGCTCTCGTCCAGGAGCTGGCCGTGCGCCCCGAAATCAAACTGATCGACTTCACCGGCAGCACCCAGAACGGCACGTGGCTCGAGCGCAATGCGCATCAGGCGCAGGTCTACACCGAAAAGGCGGGCGTCAACCAGATCGTGATCGACTCGGTCGACGATATCAAAGCCGCCGCGCGCAACATCGCCTTCTCGCTGGCGCTGTACTCGGGCCAGATGTGCACCGCGCCGCAAAACATCTACGTGCCGCGCAACGGCATTCGCACTGCCGACGGCGCACTCAGCTTCGACGAAGTCGCGCAGGCACTCGCCAGCGCAGTGCAGAAGCTCGTCGCCGACCCCGCCCGTGCAGTCGAACTGCTCGGCGCGATCCAGAACGACGGCGTCGTGCAGCGCATCGACGAAGCCGCGAAGCTCGGCCGGGTTCTCGCCGCAAGCCAGACGCTCGAACATCCGGCCTTCCCCGGCGCACGCGTGCGCAGCCCGCTCATGCTGCAGCTCGACGCCACAACCGACCGCGCGCAGTTCACCAAAGAATGGTTCGGCCCGATCTCGTTCGTGATCGCGACGGACTCGACCGAGCAGTCACTCGACCTCGCCGGCGCGATCGCCGCCGAGCACGGCGCGCTGACGCTGTCGGTCTACAGCACGGACGACGCGGTACTCGACGCCGCGCACGAGGCATCGATTCGCGGCGGCGTCGCGTTGTCGATCAACCTGACCGGCGGCGTCTTCGTCAATCAATCCGCGGCCTTCTCGGATTTCCACGGCACCGGCGCCAACCCCGCCGCGAATGCCGCGCTGGCCGACGCCGCGTTCGTGACCAACCGCTTCCGCGTCGTTCAGAGCCGGGCCCATGTTGAACCCAAAGCGGCGCCGGCGGTAGTCGGCTGAATGGGATAGGACGGCGGCACAACGCCGGCCGATCCTATGCCTTCCGGCGAATGGACCGAGCCGCGCACTCTAACTAACATGAGACATCGGATCGGCATCACACGCCGATCCACCCGGGCAGGAAGGCCGATGATGCGCGATGCACCCAGCCGCGAAGCAATCCGCAGCTCGGCACCAGGTTGAGACAGCGGAACATCGAACGCTGTCAGCGCCAGTCGCCATACCGTCGTCGCGCAGCCTTCTTGCCAACCACGCCACAGTGCCCATCGATCAACGAGACTTTGAAGAGACGCCCAATGTCATATGAAGCGATCCGGCTGGACATCGACCCATCGAGCCACGTCGCCACCATCACGCTGAACCGCCCGGACAAGCTCAACAGCTTTACGCGGGCGATGCATCGGGAACTGAGCGCCGCGCTCGGCGAGGTCGAGACGTCCGGCGCTCGCGCGCTCGTGCTGACCGGCGCGGGCCGGGGCTTCTGTGCCGGCCAGGATCTGGCCGACCTCGATTTCACGCCGGGCGCGATGACCGACCTGGGCGATCTGATCGATGAATACTTCAATCCGCTGATCCGCCGTCTGCAGGCGCTGCCGCTGCCGGTGATCGCCGCGGTCAACGGCACCGCCGCCGGCGCGGGCGCGAATCTCGCACTGGCCTGCGACCTCGTGCTCGCGGCCCGCTCGGCAAGCTTCATCCAGGCATTCGTGAAGATCGGCCTCGTGCCGGACTCGGGCGGCACGTGGTTGCTGTCGCAGCGCGTCGGCATGGCACGCGCGCTGGGTCTTGCGCTCACCGGCGACAAACTCAGTGCCGAAAAAGCCGAAAGCTGGGGCCTGATCTGGCAAGTGTTCGACGACGCCGACCTCGCGCCCGCCGCCGCCAAACTCGCAGCCCAACTGGCGCAACAACCCACGCGCGCGATCGCCGCAATCAAGCAGGCCATGCGCGCGGGCACGACGCAAACGCTCGACCAGCAACTCGATCTCGAGCGCGATCTGCAACGCCAACTCGGCGCCTCGCACGATTACGCTGAAGGCGTACAGGCGTTCATCGAAAAGCGCGCGCCGCGCTTCGAGGGGCGTTGACATGTCCACACAAACCAATCGCCCTGACCAGATGACACCCGACGAACTCGCCCGCGCCACCGCCGCCTCGATGTATGAAAACGACGCCTGCAGCCGCGCGCTCGGACTGGAAATTCTCGAAGTGCGTCCAGGCTACGCACGGCTGCGCATGGCCGTGCGCGACGACTTCCTGAACGGTCATCAGATCTGCCACGGCGGTCTGATTTTCACGCTCGCCGACTCGACCTTCGCGTTCGCCTGCAACACCTACAACATCAATACGGTCGCGGCGGGCTGCTCGATCGAGTTTCTGCGGCCGGTGTACGGCGGCGATGTGCTGAACGCGGAAGCGGTCGAGCAGACATTAAGCGGTCGCACCGGCATCTACGATATCCGCGTGACGAATCGCGCCGGCGAGACCGTCGCGATGTTCCGCGGCAAGTCGGCGCAAATCAAAGGCAATCTGATTCCCACAGGTAATTAAATAGTGATCGGTGAGCGACAAGCGGCCACCCGAGCCGCCCTCACAGAAAGCTATCCGCTCAGGCATTCCGGCGCGCATGCGCCGCATATCAGACTCAGGCATTGAGGCAGTAAGGAGACATTCGATGAGCACCGCCCTTCCGCTCGATCCGATCGAGACCGCCAGCCGCGACGAACTCGCCGCGCTCCAACTTGAACGGCTCAAATGGTCGCTGAACCATGCGTACGAAAATTCGCCGGTCTATCGGCGCAAGTTCGACGAAGCCGGTGTTCATCCGGGCGACGTGAAGTCGTTCGCGGACCTCGCGCGCTTTCCCTTCACCACTAAAAAGGACCTGCGCGACAGCTACCCGTTCGGGATGTTCGCCGTGCCGCAGGAGCAGATTTCGCGAATCCATGCGTCGTCGGGTACGACGGGCAAGCCGACCGTGGTCGGCTATACCGCGCGCGACATCGACACGTGGGCGAATCTCGTCGCGCGTTCGGTGCGCGCCGCCGGCGCGAAGCGCGGCGACAAGGTACACGTGAGCTACGGCTACGGCCTCTTCACCGGCGGCCTCGGCGCACATTACGGCGCCGAGCGCGCGGGCCTCACCGTGATTCCGTTCGGCGGCGGCCAGACCGAAAAGCAGGTTCAGCTGATCCAGGATTTCCGTCCGGACATCATCATGGTGACGCCGAGCTACATGCTGTCGATCGCCGACGAACTCGAACGCCAGGGCATCGATCCAGCCAGTTGCTCGCTGCGCCTCGGCATCTTCGGCGCGGAGCCGTGGACCAACGATATGCGCCAGGCGATCGAAAAGCGCATGGGCATCGATGCGGTCGACATCTACGGTCTGTCCGAAGTGATGGGCCCGGGCGTCGCGTCCGAGTGTGTCGAAACGAAAGACGGCCCGACGATCTGGGAAGATCATTTCTACCCCGAGATCATCGATCCCGAAACCGGCGAGGTGCTGCCCGACGGCGAACTCGGCGAACTGGTGTTCACGTCGCTGACGAAAGAAGCGCTGCCCATCATCCGCTACCGCACGCGCGACCTCACGCGTCTGTTGCCGGGCACCGCCCGCACGATGCGTCGCATGGAAAAGATCACCGGCCGCTCGGACGACATGATGATCGTGCGCGGCGTCAACGTGTTCCCGACGCAGATCGAGGAACTGCTGCTCAAGCAGCATGCACTCGCGCCGCACTATCAGATCGTGCTGACGAAGGAAGGGCCGCTCGATGTCATGACGCTGAACGTCGAACCCTGCCCCGAAACCGCGCCGGATACGGTCGCGCTGACCACCGCAAAAAACGCGCTGGCCTATGACATCAAGGCGCTGATCGGCGTGAGCGTGGTGGTCAACGTGCTTGCGGTGAACGGCATCGAACGTTCAGTGGGTAAGGCGCGGCGCGTGGTGGACAAGCGCAAGTCGGGGCTTTGACCTTTGACCTGAACACGTGCCGCACAAAAACGCTACGCCAGGACTTCAGGCGAAAAAACGGCGTCACGCCCGGATTCCGATCCGTACGTGACGCCGTTTTCAATCGTGCTTACTGCTTCGACTCTTACCGCTTCAGCTTCGTGGCAACGTCAACACGCTGCATTCGTAGCCGCGGCAACTGAAACCGCACCTCAGGAATGCGGCAGCAACAACCACATCCGGCCGCCCTGCTTCATCTTGCCGGCCAGATCGCCGGCGTCGTCGCCGAGGCCCCAGAAGTAGTCGGCGCGCACGCCACCCTTGATCGCGGAGCCAGTATCCTGCGCGAACACGAGACGGTTCATCGGCGAATTCGTCAGCGGCCGCGTGGTCTGCAGGAACACCGGCGTGCCGAGCGGAATCGCGCTCGGGTCGACCGCGATCGAACGCTCCGGCGTCAGCGGCACGCCGAGCGCGCCGATCGGACCGTCGGCACCGCCGCTCGGCACGGCTTCGGCCGACGGCATCTCGCGGAAAAATACGAAGCGCGGATTGGTATCGAGCAGGCCGTCGACGCGCGTCGGATTCGCGCGCGCCCAAGCCTTGATGCCTTGCATCGTCGCCTGTGCGGGAGTGATCTCGCCGTGATCGAGCAGCCAACGCCCGATCGACTTGTACGGCTGATTGTTGGTGCCGCCGAAGCCGACGCGCATCACGCTGCCGTCCTCCATCACGATGCGCCCGGAACCCTGCACCTGCAGGAAGAACGCTTCGATCGGATCGTCGACCCACACGAGTTCGTTGCCGTTGAGCACACCCGTGCGTTCGAGCTGCGCGCGCACCGGCAGCGGCGCACCCGCGCGATAGCCGGCCGGCCAGCGATACAGCGCCGTCTGATAGACGCCGTGTCGCGTACGCGAGCCGCGCAGCAGCGGTTCGTAGTAACCGGTGACGAGACCGTCGAGCGTGCCGTCGTTGTTCGCGAACTGGAATGGCGTGAAGTAGGCCTCGAAGAAAGCGCGCGCGCTGGTGACGTCGAGATCGTCGATTTGCGCGGCCGCCGCGCAGGCACGCGACCAGCTCGGCTGACGCGCGAGCCGCACGCAGTTCTGCCGCAACGCGGCGGTCGCGCCGATCAACGAGTCATCCTGCCAGCCCGGCACCTGTTGCCACGCCACCGCGGTCAATCGCGCCGACGCGATCTGGCCGGGTATGATCGCCGCGCCAGTCGGCGGCGCCGGCCGGATCGCACCGCCGCCACCGCAGGACGCCAGCAATACCGCCACCGACAACGCACCGAGCCACGCACCGGCCCGGCGGACAAAACGCATACAATGTTCGTTCTTGATGGAAACCGCCATGTCTGATCTGTTCGACGAATACCCGATGCTCATCTTCGCGCTGGAAGCGCTACTCGCGCTCTTCCTGCTCGTGTTTATCGTTGTATGGACGTCGTCCGGCAAGAAGAAAGCGACGCGTGCCAAAACGGCGGAACAGTCTCAACAGCGACAAAAGCCGCAGTGACCGCGCTTGGCAAAACACGCACCGCGTCGTGTAACGAATCCCTCCTCAGCCACTCACCGCACTGCCTGTCACATCGTCGGCTCGCGTTCCCGTCGCGCCGCACGTCCATACAAAGTCATTAAAAGACCACGCGCCGCCGCGCCGGTTCAATGCAACGTGCGCGGCATGCGCAATACGAACTCCGGCACCGGCGCCTCGAAGCGCTCGCCGTCCTCTGCTACGCAGAAGTAATCGCCGCGCATCGTGCCGACCGGCGTCGCGATCACCGCCCAACTCGTGTATTCGAAATGCTCGCCCGGCTTGAGCAGCGGCTGATGGCCGACAACGCCCAGGCCTTTGACTTCCTGCACGGTGTTGTCGCTGTCGGTGATGATCCAATGACGCGCGATCAATTGCGCGGGCACCTGGCCGGTATTGCGGATGGTCAGCGTGTAGGCAAAGGCGTACTGGCGACGCTCCGGGTCCGATTCTTCGGGCAGATATTGCACCTGCGCCGAGACGCTGAATTCGTACTGGCTCATCCTGATTCCGGTGTGGTCAAACGCGAGTGAAAAATCGTGGAAGGCCCCGAACGCCTATGGTTTTGTGGGTACAGCGGCGACTCGGGCGCTCATGGAGTGGCATTCTGCTTGATGCGCGTCATGGCCGCAACAGGGCAAAACCTTTGGCCAGGGCTGCTTCGGACGATAGGACAGACGCGCTTCGCCGCACCGCCTTTTCATGTCGTTTCGCTTACGGCTTTCGCTGCGTTTTGTTCCGCCGTTTCATCATGCCGTTCCGCCATGCCGCTTCGTGCCACTGCCCCGCTTTGTCCACGCGTCGTCCACTCTCTTCGTCCACTTTCACCGCGGGCCGCCTCCTGCGCCCCAGTCCACCCGCCAGCCCAGCCGAAGCTCAACCGGGAACCGCCCGCCGCCGCTCGCCGGCCGACGCCCGCAAAACGGTAAAATGGCGCTTTCCCGCTCGCATCCGCCTCCTGTCATGACGCAATTTCGCATCGCTCCCAGCATTCTGTCCGCCGATTTCGCCCGCCTGGGCGAAGAAGTCCGCAGCGTGGTCGCCGCCGGCGCCGACTGGATCCACTTCGACGTGATGGACAACCATTACGTGCCGAACCTGACCATCGGCCCGCTCGTGTGCGAAGCAATCCGCCCGCACGTCGACGTGCCGATCGACGTGCACCTGATGGTGCGCCCGGTCGACCGCATCGTGCCGGACTTCGCCAAAGCCGGCGCGAACCTGATCAGCTTTCACCCGGAAGGCTCGGATCACATCGACCGCACGCTGTCGCTGATCCGCGACCACGGCTGCAAGGCCGGTCTCGTGTTCAATCCGGCAACGTCGCTGAGCTACCTCGATCACGTGATGGACAAGGTCGACCTCGTGCTGATCATGTCGGTGAACCCCGGCTTCGGCGGCCAGTCGTTCATCCCCGAGGCGCTCAACAAGCTGCGCGAAGCGCGCAAGCGCATCGACGCGTATAAAGAGCGCACCGGCCGCGACATCCACCTCGAAGTGGACGGCGGCGTGAAGGTCGACAACATCGCGGAAATCGCGGCAGCCGGCGCGGACACGTTCGTGGCCGGCTCGGCGATCTTCGGCCAGCCCGATCACAAGGTCGTGATCGACAAGATGCGCGCCGCCCTCGCCGCCGTTCAGCACTAACACCATTCAGCACTAAAACTCCGCATCCGAGCCCGCGCCTCATGACCGCTCCGTACCCCGCCCCAACCTTCACCGGCCCACGCCTCGAAGCCGCGATCATCGACCTGGACGGCACGATGATCGATACCGCCGACGATTTCACCGCCGGCCTGAACGGCATGCTCGCGCAACTCGACGCGGAAGAAACCACGCGCGAGGAAGTGGTCGGCTATGTCGGCAAGGGTTCGGAGCATCTGATCCGCAGCGTGCTCGCGCCGCGCTTCGAGACCGAACATGCGCAGGAGCGCTTCGACGAAGCGCTGGCGATCTACCAGGCCGAATACGCGAAGATCAACGGCCTGCATACCCGCCTTTATCCGGACGTTGAAGCCGGTCTGCGCGCACTGCGCGACGCCGGCGTGAAGCTCGCGTGCGTGACCAACAAGCCGCACCGCTTCGCAGTCGAGCTGCTGCAACAGTACGGACTCGCGCCGTATTTCAGCGTCGTGATCGGCGGCGACAGCCTCGCGAAAAAGAAGCCCGACCCACTGCCGATGCTCACCGCCGCCGCGCAACTGGGCGTCGAACCGCGCGCCACGGTCGCGATCGGCGACTCGGAAAACGATGCGCTGGCGGGCCGCGCGGCCGGCATGGCGACGCTGACCGTGCCCTACGGCTACAACCATGGCCAAGCTATACAAACAATAAAATCCGATGGTATAGTTGCCTCGCTGCTCGACGCCGCCAAGGCGATCGCAGCGCACCAATCCACGACTTAACAGTCCTTCATCCTCATGTTTCTGAACAAAAAACGGAGTCTGATTAGCATCGACCGGGGAGCTTGGCCCTGGCGTCGCTGGTCGCGCTAACCTCGCCTGAGGTACGCTGAAGCCTGTCTTCGGCAACCGTTTTTTGCTTCGCTGCGCTCACGCGCTTTTTCCATCGTCTGATTTTTCGCTGCGGCATCGGCCGATTCGCCTGCGCGTACCCGCAAAGTACCGCTGCGCACTCGCACCGCTTGCACGCGTCGATGGGAGACTCGCGCCGGTCAGTATCATCGTGTCGAGAACGTCGACCCACGCCCTGACCGGAGGCGCCTAGCCCCGCTTTGTCCGACGACCGCTGCCGCCGGACCACCGTACAGGATCGGAACATGACCGAACTCGAATTCCAGTCCCTCGCCAACGAGGGTTTCAATCGCATCCCGCTGATCGCCGAAGCACTCGCCGACCTCGAAACGCCGCTGTCGCTGTACCTGAAGCTCGCGCAAACCGAGCGCAACGGCGCGAACTCGTTCCTGCTCGAATCGGTGGTGGGCGGCGAACGGTTCGGGCGCTATTCGTTCATCGGCCTGCCAGCGCGCACCGTGCTGCGCACGCGCAACGGCGTGTCGGAAGTGGTGCGCGACGGCAAGGTCGTCGAAACGCACGAAGGCGATCCGCTCGCGTTCATCCAGCAGTTCCAGGCACGCTTCAAGATCGCGCAACGCCCGGGGCTGCCGCGCTTCACCGGCGGTCTCGCCGGCTACTTCGGCTATGACGCGGTGCGCTACATCGAGAAGAAGCTCGCGCACAGCGCGCCGAAAAACGATCTGAACCTCCCGGACATCCAACTGCTGCTGACCGAGGAAGTCGCCGTGATCGACAACCTCGCGGGCAAGCTCTATCTGGTGGTCTACGCGGACCCGACCCAGGCCGAGGCCTACACGAAAGCGAAGCACCGTCTGCGCGAATTGCGTCAGCGGCTGCGCGTGACGGTGGAGCCGCCGGTCATCTCGTCCAGCGTGCGCACCGAGATCTACCGCGAATTCGCGAAAGACGATTACCTGGCCGCCGTGCGCAAGGCGAAGGAATACATCGCCGCCGGCGAACTGATGCAGGTGCAGGTCGGCCAACGCCTGACCAAGCCGTACCGCGACAATCCGCTGTCGCTGTATCGCGCGCTGCGCTCGCTGAATCCGTCGCCGTACATGTATTACTACAACTTCGGCGACTTCCACGTGGTCGGCGCGTCGCCGGAAATTCTGGTGCGCCAGGAAAAGCGCGGCGAGGACCGCATCGTCACGATCCGTCCGCTCGCCGGCACGCGTCCGCGCGGCAACACGCCCGAGCGCGACGCCGCGCTCGCCACCGAGCTGCTGAACGACCCGAAGGAAATCGCCGAGCACGTGATGCTGATCGACCTCGCGCGCAACGACGTCGGCCGCATCGCGCAGATCGGCTCGGTCGTCGTGACCGACAAGATGGTGATCGAAAAGTACTCGCACGTGCAGCACATCGTCAGCTCGGTCGAAGGCAAGCTGAAGCCCGAGATGACCAATTTCGACGTGCTGCGCGCGACCTTCCCGGCCGGCACGCTGTCGGGCGCGCCGAAGGTCCGCGCGATGGAACTGATCGACGAGCTCGAACCCGTCAAGCGCGGCCTGTATGGCGGAGCGGTCGGCTACCTGTCGTTCACCGGCGAGATGGATCTGGCCATCACGATCCGCACCGGCGTGATCGCGAACGGCAATCTGTATGTGCAGGCGGCCGCGGGCGTGGTCGCCGATTCGGTGCCGGAATCCGAATGGCAGGAGACCGAGAACAAGGCGCGCGCGGTAATGCGCGCGGCCGAACAGGTTCAAGACGGCCTCGATAGCGACTTCTGACCGGAGACCCACCATGCTGCTCATGATCGACAACTACGACTCGTTCACCTACAACCTGGTGCAGTACTTCGGCGAACTCGGCGAGGACGTGCGCACCTATCGCAACGACGAAATCACACTGGACGACATCGCGAAGCTCAACCCCGAGCGCATCTGCCTGTCGCCCGGCCCGAGCAATCCGCAACACGCGGGCATCACGCTGGACGTACTACGCGAATTCGCCGGCAAGACGCCGATTCTCGGCGTGTGTCTCGGCCATCAGGCGATCGGCGAGGCGTTCGGCGGACGCGTCGTGCGCGCGCAGACCATCATGCACGGCAAGGTCAGCACGATCGAAACCGACTGCAAAGGTGTGTTCGCGGACCTGCCGAAGCACTTCGTCGTGACGCGCTATCACTCGCTCGCGATCGAACGCGAATCGCTGCCCGACTGCCTCGAAGTCTCGGCCTGGACCGACGACGGCGAAATCATGGGTGTGCGTCACAAGGAACTGGCCGTCGAAGGCGTGCAGTTCCACCCCGAATCGATCCTGTCCGAACACGGCCACGCGCTGCTTGAAAACTTCGTCAAGCAATCGAAGCTCGCGACCTCCCGCCACGCCTGATAAGAAGAGAGACGAAAATCATGTCCATTACGCCCCAGGACGCCTTGCAGCGGACCATCGAGCACCGCGAGATTTTCCACGACGAAATGCTGCACCTGATGCGCCTCATCATGCGCGGCGAGCTGTCGCCCGTGATGTCGGCGGCGATCCTCACCGGCCTGCGCGTCAAAAAAGAGACCATCGGCGAAATCACCGCGGCCGCCACGGTGATGCGTGAATTTGCCCGGCATGTGCACGTGCAGGACAACTCGAACTTCGTCGATATCGTCGGCACCGGCGGCGACGGCGCGCACACCTTCAACATTTCCACCGCGACGATGTTCGTGTCGGCCGCGGCCGGCGCGAAGGTCGCGAAGCACGGCAATCGCGGCGTGTCGAGCAAGTCGGGCAGCGCGGACGTGCTCGAAGCGCTCGGCGTCAACATCGATCTGCAACCGGAACAGGTCACGGCGTCGATCGCGGAAACCGGCATGGGCTTCATGTTCGCGCCGAACCATCATCCGGCGATGAAAAACGTCGCGCCGGTGCGCCGCGAACTCGGCGTGCGCACGATCTTCAACATCCTTGGGCCGCTCACCAATCCGGCCGGCGCGCCGAACCAGCTGATGGGCGTGTTCCATGCGGACCTCGTCGGGATTCAGGTGCGCGTGATGCAGCGCCTCGGCGCGAAACACGTGCTGGTGGTGTACGGGATGGACGGCATGGACGAAGTGTCGCTCGGCGGCGCCACGCTGGTCGGCGAGTTGCGCGACGGCGAGATCCGCGAGTACGAGATCCATCCGGAAGACTTCGGCATGCAGATGGTGTCGAACCGCACGCTGAAAGTGGCCAACGCGGACGAATCGAAGACGATGCTGCTCGACGCGCTCGACAACAAGCCGGGCGTCGCGCGCGAAATCGTCAAGCTGAACGCGGGCACCGCGCTCTATTCGGCGAACGTGGCGGACTCGATCGCCGACGGCATCGTGCTCGCGCGCGAAGCGATCGCGAGCGGCAAGGCGCGCGCGAAGGTCGACGAACTGGTGCGCTTCACCCAGCAATTCAAGCAGTAATCACGTAACGAGACATTTATGAGCGATATTCTCGACCGCATCATCGCGGTCAAACGCGAAGAGATTCGAGCGGCCGAACAGAGCGCGCCGCTCGAAGAATTGCGGCTCGAAGCGTCGTCGCGCGATCTGCGCGACTTCGTCGGCGCGTTGCGCGCGAAGCACGCGGCCGGACTGGCCGCGGTGATCTCCGAAGTGAAGAAGGCGAGCCCGTCGAAGGGCGTGCTGCGCGAGAACTTCGTGCCGGCCGAGATCGCGCGTTCGTACGAGAAGCACGGCGCCGCGTGTCTGTCCGTGCTGACCGACGTGCAGTTCTTCCAGGGCAGCGTCGCGTATCTGCAGGAGGCGCGCGCGGCGTGCCAGTTGCCGGTGATCCGCAAGGACTTCATCGTCGATCCGTATCAGGTCGTCGAAGCACGCGCGATGGGCGCCGACGCGATCCTGCTGATCGCCGCCGCGCTGGAGACCGCCGAGATGCAGGACCTCGAAGCGCTCGCGCATTCGCTCGGTCTCGCGGTGCTCGTCGAAGTGCACGACAGTGATGAGCTCAAGGAAGCGCTGACACTGAAGACGCCGCTGATCGGCATCAACAACCGCAATCTGCGCACCTTCGAAACCTCGCTCGACACCACCCTCGGCATGCTCGACGCGATTCCGGACGACCGCATCGTCGTGACCGAATCGGGCATCCTGTCGCGCGAAGACGTCGAGAAGATGCGCGCGCGCGACGTGCATACGTTCCTCGTCGGCGAGGCGTTCATGCGCGCTGAAGAGCCGGGCGTGGAACTTGCGCGGATGTTTTTCTGAGCCTGACGTTTCGTCGTCAGGCAGGAGCAAGGAATTACATCATGGGCATGGAACGCGAAATCAAGCTGGCGCTGCCGGCCGCGCAGGTGCGCTCGGCGACGCAGTGGTTCATCGCGCGCGCGGGCAAGGACGGTGAGGCCATCGAGCTCGTCAATATTTACTTCGATACGCCGCAGTTGACGCTGGCGTCGTCGAAGAGCGCCTTGCGTTTGCGGCAAACGCCGCACGGTTGGCTGCAGACCTTCAAGACCGTCGGTCAGGCGACGAACGGTTTGCATAGCCGGCACGAATGGGAATTGCCGGTGGCGGGCGCGAAGCTCGAAATCGACGCGCTGCTGAACGCGTGCGACGAGCCGGCTGCCGCGCAGGCGCTGAAGCAGGCGGCGCCGTCGCTGATCGAGCTGTTCCGCACCAATTTCACGCGCACGCTATGGCAGCTCGACGTGGACGGCGCGCAGATCGAAGCCGCGATCGATCAGGGCGACGTGTTCGCGAACGTGGATGGCGAGACGCGCCGCGCGCCGATCTCCGAGATCGAACTCGAACTGAAGTCCGGCGACGAAGCGGCGCTTCACACGCTCGCCGCAGAACTCGGCAAACAGATTGCCGGCCTCGCACCGGACAACGTCAGCAAGGCGCAGCGCGGGTATCAGTTGCGGGCGCGAGCGTAGTTGACACTGGCTGGGTCGGGCTTCAGCCTTGGCGGGCGCTTCCAGCACCGCTTTGCGCGGCAGGAAGCCGGATGCCCTGGCAAGCGTCCCTTGGCGCGTGGCCCTTGACGCTCACCAAACTAGAGTCGCTCGGCGCGTTGATGACGGCCCGCGAACTTGAGCCTGGCCGCGTTTGCTGCGACACTTCCCCGCCATGACCTCCGCATCCCGTACCCGCTCCAAGTCGTCGCAGGCATCGTTGTTCGACGATATCGCGCCCGTCTCCACCGACGCCGCCAGCGCCACGACCACCGCGCCCAAGCAGCCGGCAAACGCCGACGCCCCTCCCACGCTCGAAGCCCAATTCGCGGCCCTCCCCGCGGCATGGCGTGCGCACCTGAAACC
Organism: Paraburkholderia antibiotica; assembly: GCF_012927125.1. Taxonomy (GTDB): domain Bacteria; phylum Pseudomonadota; class Gammaproteobacteria; order Burkholderiales; family Burkholderiaceae; genus Paraburkholderia; species Paraburkholderia antibiotica. The sequence continues at coordinate 161,580 of NZ_JABBFZ010000016.1, read as the reverse complement.
GTTCATCGACAGCGACGCTTATGCGCCGCTGTGCCGCTTCGTCGACGGTGAGCGCGCGGCCGGCAAAACCATCTACCCAGCCGACGTGTTCCGCGCGCTGCGCCTGACGAGCCCCGACGAAGTCAAAGTCGTGATCCTCGGCCAGGACCCGTACCACGGCGAAGATCGCGGCACGCCGCAGGCACACGGCCTCGCGTTTTCGGTCGCGCCGCACGTGCGCCCGCCGCCGTCGCTGCGCAACATCTTCAAGGAAATCGCCGCGAGCCTCGGCTATGAAGCGCCGCCGCACGGCTGTCTCGACAGTTGGGCCAAACAGGGCGTGCTGCTTTTGAACACGGTGCTGACCGTCGAGCGTGACAGCGCCGCGAGCCACGCGAAGCGCGGCTGGGAGAAATGCACGGACACGCTGATCCACGAACTCGCGACGCGCCACGACGGCCTCGTGTTCATGCTGTGGGGCGCGCACGCGCAGGCCAAGCGCGCGCTGCTCGGCGGCAAGTCGCATTACGTGCTGGAAGCGCCGCATCCGTCACCGCTATCCGCGCATCGTGGCTTTCTCGGCTGCGGGCATTTTGCGAAGGCCAACGAGTATCTGATGCAGCACGGCCACGAGCCGATCGACTGGCGTCTGCCGGACGAAGCGCAAATGCTGGCCTAAGTGCTTGCCAGCGCGCTTGCCTGAGCGGTCAATCCAGGCCGCGATAAAAAACGAAAACGCCACGGATGGGTGCACCATCCATGGCGTTTTTCATTTCACCGCGCGGCGCCGCATCGAAGCGGCACACGCACTGTGCAGCGATTCGACTCGCGCGGCTTAAACCGCGGCGATCGCTTCGCGCGCTGCGCTCAGCGCGGCCGTCGCCGCGTCCGGGCCCATGTTCAGGCCTTCGGCGTAGATGAAGTTCACGTCGGTCATGCCGAGGAAGCCGAGGAAGCTCTTCAGGTACGGCGTCTGGCTGTCGTTCGGGGTACCGAGATACTTGCCGCCGCGAGCCGACACGACGTAGACCTTCTTGCCCGTGACGAGGCCTTCCGGACCGTTCGCGGTGTAGCGGAACGTGATGCCCGCGCGCGCGATGAAGTCAAAGTACGTCTTCAGTTGCGACGAGATGCCGAAGTTGTACATCGGTGCGCCGATCACGATGATGTCGGCGGCTTGCAGTTCGGCGATCAGCGCTTCGCTGCGCGCGGCGATCGCGGCCTGTTCCGGCGTGCGCTGCTCGGCCGGCGTGAAGAACGCGCCGAGCACGGCGTCGTCGAGGTGCGGCAGCGGCTCCGCTTGCAGGTTACGGACGACGACTTGCGCGCCCGGGTTCGACTGTTGCAGCTTCGCGGTCAGCTCGTTCACGAGCAGCGTCGAGTTCGCGCCTTGCGAGCGGGCTGCCGAGTTGATTTGCAGGATCGTGGTCATGGTTTGACTCCAGTAGGGGGCGCGCAGTGTTGCGCGAGTGGAGCCATTGTGTTTTTTTACCGGCCGCCGAAAAAGCCATCCGGCGGCGACGGATTGTTGCATAGGTAGAACAATCCGCCGCCCTCGCCCGTCGATTGGTAACGACAGGGACGACGATCGGCGCCCCGTCACACGGGCCGCGCGGGCCGCGCCGTCCGTCAATCAGTCCGTCAAGCAGCCCCTCAGTCAGCCCAAATCAATCAGCTCGCCAGCCAGCGCTCGCGGGCCTTGCGGCTGGCCGGACGGTTATCGCCGATCGCCAGTTTGTAGCGTGCCACCTCGGGGCCGTCGAGCTTCAGCTGGGCGATGCGCAGCTCGTCGCGGCGGAACGCGTGCACCTCGACTTTCGCGCCCGGCTGATAGCGGCTCAGCAGCGCATCGAGATTGCCGCCGGTCACGCGCAGGCCGTCGAGCGCGATCAGCAAGTCGCCGGCCGAGAAACCCGCCTTCTGCGCGGCGCTGCCCTCGTGCACCGCCGCCAGCGCGCAATCCGCGCCGCCGCGCAACCGCACGCCGAGCGACGGCTTGCCGCTCTTGTCGACGTCCGGCGCGAGCGTCATGCCGAACGGCACGAGCAGCTCGGCGAGCGGCAGATCGCGGGTACCGCGCACGCCCTCGGCGAACAGGTGGGCCAGTTGCGCGCCGGTCGCTTCGGCGAACAGCGCCTCGATCTCGCTTTCCTCGACGCCGACCGGCTTGCCACGGTAAAAATCGCGGCCGAAACGCTGCCACAGCAGACGCATCACATCGTCGAGCGATTTGCGGTTACCGGTCTGCGCGCGAATCGTCAGATCGAATGCGAGCGCGAGCAGCGAGCCCTTCGTGTAATAGCTGACGATCGCGTTCGGCGCGTTCTCGTCCTGCCGGTAATACTTGACCCATGAATCGAACGAGCTTTCGGCGACGCTCTGCTTGAGCCGCCCGCTGCCGCGCTGCACGCCGCCGACCACCTTGCCGAGCAGACCGAAATAGTCGTCCGGCGAGATCACGCCGCTGCGCACGAGGATCAGATCGTCGTAATACGACGTGAAGCCCTCGAACAGCCACAACAGCGACGTGTAGTTCTCGACGCTCAGGTCGTACGGCGCGAACGCGGCCGGCTTGATGCGCTTCACGTTCCACGTGTGGAAGTATTCGTGGCTGCACAGGCCGAGATAGGTCCGATAGCCATCGCTCATCGCGTCGCGGCCCAGCACCGGCAGATCAGTGCGGTTGCAGATCAGCGCGGTCGACGCGCGATGCTCGAGCCCGCCATAGCCATCGGTGACGGCCTGCGTCATGAACACGTAGCGCTCGACCGGCGCCTTCTTCGACTTCGGCTCGAACAGCGCGATCTGCGCCTCGCAGATGCGCTTGAGGTCGCGGCACAACCGCTCCATGTCGAGCCCGATCACGCGTCCGCCGATCACCACATCGTGCGGCACGCCGTGCGCCTTGAATGTCGCCAGCGCGAACTCGCCGAGTGTCACAGGATGGTCGATCAGTTCGTCATAGTTCTGTGCGCGGTACTCGCCGAAACCGTAGCGCTTCGTGCCGCGAGCTTCCGGCAGCGCGGTCGCCACGCGCCAGTTGCGATACGCGGGGCCCTGCGGTTTCTGGATGTCCACCACGCACGGCGCCTCTTCGTGACCGAGCGGTGAAAGAAACACGCTGGTGCCGTTGAAAAAGCCGGTCGTGTCGTCCAGATGCGCGGCGCGTACGGACAGATCCCACGCGTACACCTCGTAGCGCAGCGTCAGCGCGCCTTTCACCGGCGCGGCCTGCCACGTGTACTTGTCGATCTTCTCGACGCGCACCTTGCGGCCCGCGTCGTTCACCGCGCGCAGCGTGACGATGTTGCGTGCGAACTCGCGCACCATGTAGCTGCCCGGAATCCACACCGGCAGCATGAAGCGCTGGCCGGCCGGATCGGGATCGGCCACGGTCACGGTGACTTCGAACAGGTGGGCGGCGGGTTGACTCGGAACGATGGTGTAGCGGATCGGCTTCATCGGCGGCGATTGGGAGTGATTGGGAGAGGTCAGAGAGTGAGGCGAAGAAATGCGGAGCTTGATGCGAAAGGAGGCGCTACGCGCGCCTCCCTTTTTGTCCATGTTGCGCGCCCAGCGGCGTGCAGCGTGACATGCCCTGCCGTGCGTTCAGTGCACCGTGGACAATTCGCGGTCCAGCCGGTCGGCCGGCACCGCGCCGGGCAGGCGGCGACCGTCGGCGAGGAACACCGTCGGCGTGCCTTCCACGTTCATCGCGCGGCCGAGCGCAAGATTCTTGTCGATCACGGCGGTGTCGCAGGTGGCGGCCGCGGTCGGTGCCTGATGGTTCTGCATCCACGATTCCCACGCCTTCGCGCGGTCGGTCGAACACCAGATCGACTTCGACTTGGCGGTCGAATCCGCCGACAGCACCGGGTACAGGAACGTGTAGACCGTCACGTTATCGATCGACTTCAGCGTGGTTTCGAGCTGCTTGCAGTACGGGCAGTTCGGGTCGGAGAACACGGCGATCTTGCGCGAGCCGTTGCCCTTCACCACCTTCACCGCGTTCGCGAACGGCAGGCTCGCGAAATCGATGCGGTTGGTCTCGGACAGGCGCGCTTCGGTCAGGTTCTTGCGCGTCTTCGCATCGACCAGGTCGCCGAGCATCAGGTAATCGCCGCTCGCATCGCTGTAAATAATCTGCGAGCCAAGGTTCACCTCGTAGAGGCCGGCAATCGGCGACTTCGTGATGCTCTTGATCGTCACGTCGGCCAGACGCGTTTGCAGCGTGGCCTTGAGCTTGTCGGTGGTCTGGTCGGCCTGGGCCGAGCAACCGAGCGTGGCGACAGCGATCGCGAGCGCCGCGGCTGCCATGCGGAAGGTCATTTTCATGCTGGAGTCCTGATTCAGTCGCGCATCGTGCGCTTTTTTCACGTTCGGCCGCGCTTTTCCGCCGCGCCTTTCATCGGTGCCGGGGACGGATTGCAACCCGGCGATCCGCTCATGATACCTGCCCCGGCCGTCGTTGGCCGGCCATCGGCTATCTTCACGCCGCCGCGCGCCGACCTGCCTGCGCCTGAATGCTTGACCGAACGCTTAACCGAGCGCGGCCGACACCAGCCAGCGCTTGATGAACGGCTGCGCGCCGACGAACGCCATCCCCGTGTTGCGCACGGCCCGCGCGAGCGGACCGGGCACCGAGAACAGTTTCTGCAAGCCGTCGGTGGCAATCATCAGCGCGCGGATGTCTTCGCGGCGCGCGCGTTCGTAGCGGCGCAGCAGCACCATGTCGCCGAGATCGCGGAACGCTTCCTTGCCAGCAACCGTGCTGGCGAGCGCCGCGACGTCGCGCAAACCGAGGTTCATGCCCTGGCCGGCGAGCGGGTGGATCAGATGCGCGGCGTCGCCGACCAGCGCGACGCGCGGCGCGACCAGCCGGTCCACCGTCTGCAGCGCGAGCGGGAAACCTTGCGCGGGCGTCACGCATTCGAGCGCGCCGAACTGGCCGCCGGTCACGTGCTCCACTTCAGCCGCGAGCCGTTCGGGATCGAGCGCGAGCAACTGCTCCGCGTGCTCGGTGCGCGCCGACCAGACCAGCGAGACATGACCGTCCGGCATCGGCAGCAGCGCGATGATCTCGCCGTCGCGGAACCACTGGTAAGCGGTTTCGCCGTGCGGCTTCGCGGCCTTGAAATTGGCGACCACGCCGGTCTGTTTGTAGTCGCGCCGCACCATCTTCGAGCCGATCTGCGCGCGCACCCACGAATGCGCGCCGTCCGCGCCGACCAGCAGATCGGCGGCCAGCACATTGCCGTTCGCGAGGCCGACGCTGGCGCTATCGGCGCTGAAGTCGAGCGCCTGGGCGCGCGTGTCGATCCACGTGAGGTTCGGCTGGAAGCGCAGCGCCGCATCGAGCGCGCGTTCGATCACCGACGACTCGACGATCCACGCGAGCTGCGGCACCGAAGCCTGGAAGGCGGAGAAATGCAGTTCGGCATGCGCATCGCCGTACACACGCATGTCGTAGACGGGACCGAGCCGCGCATGATCGAGCGCCTGCCAGACCCGCAGCCGCTCGAGCAACGCCTGCGAACTCGACGACAGCGCGTACACGCGCGAGTCGAAGGCCGCGCCGGCGGGCAGTGCCGCGCACGGTTGCGCGAGCAGCGCGACGCGCAGTCCGCCTTGTGTGAGCGCGAGCGCCGCGGTCTTGCCGACAAGCCCGCCGCCGATCACGGCGACATCGAAGGTCTGGTGGTGTGCGTTCATCCGCGCATTATAGCCGCGGGGTTTGCGGGGGACGGATCGACTGGCGCGGCATTTGCGCCTGGATCTGACGAGGCGCATAGCCCCCGTGGCAGGGCTGAAATGGAGTGGCCGGTCTTAATGCGCGGCGGCGCTCGCGGCCAGCGCCGCGTTGGCTTCGCGCGTGCGCATGAAATCCGGATCGGACGACAGGATGCGCCATGCGGCCGCTTCAAGCTGTGCCTTGCGATCGCGCTGATCGCCGCGCACCGCGCAGTCGGGGAACACGCGGTCGAACACGAGCCACAACGAGTCGGAGTCGTTTCTGTCGGCAAACTGCGCGAGATTCGCCCGATCTTCGCTCGACAGGTGGCTCGTCAGGCAATCGATCGTCTGCCGGTCCGTGGTGGCTTGGGCTTCGTCGAAATTCGGCGCCACCCATGCAGCGACCACGCCCACCACGAGCGCAACCACGACCGCGGTTCCCACCCATCCAATCATTCGCACGCTGTTTCCCCGAAAAGTAAGCTCTGCCGGCCTTGGTCTAACGATTCTACAGTGGCTACGGGCAAATGCGCCGACCGGTTCGCCCGGACGAACGGGTTACAATTGCGCCTTCCGTGAAAACGCGCACCCAATCGTCGAGCCCACGCCCCGATCGGGTGACGTGTCCGCTCCGCTGAGCCAGCCGCGCGCCCCGCGCAAAGGCTTTCCGAATCCGCGCGCAGCGTCGAGCGCATCACGCAACCTACATCGATTTACTGAAGGATTTCCATGAGCCTCAAATGCGGCATCGTCGGCCTGCCCAACGTCGGCAAGTCCACCCTGTTCAACGCGCTGACCAAGGCGGGCATCGCGGCTGAAAACTATCCGTTCTGCACGATCGAGCCGAACGTCGGCATCGTCGAGGTGCCGGATGCGCGTCTGAAAGCGCTCGCCGAAATCGTCAAGCCGGAGCGCATCATGCCGGCGGTGGTGGAATTCGTCGACATCGCCGGTCTGGTGGCCGGTGCGAGCAAGGGCGAAGGCCTCGGCAACCAGTTCCTCGCGAACATCCGCGAAACCGATGCGATCACGCACGTGGTGCGCTGCTTCGAAGACGAGAACGTGATTCACGTCGCGAACAAGGTCGATCCGCTGTCGGACATCGAAGTGATCAACACCGAACTCGCGCTGGCTGACCTCGCGACCGTCGAAAAGGCGCTCGCGCGCTACTCGAAGGCCGCCAAGTCGGGTAACGACAAGGAAGCCGCGAAGAACGCGGCGGTGCTCGAAAAAGTCCGCGCGCAGCTCGACCAGGCCAAGCCGGTGCGCGCGCTGCAACTGTCGGAGGAAGAACAGGCGACGCTCAAGCCGTTCTGCCTGATCACCGCGAAGCCGACCATGTACGTCGCCAACGTGAAGGAAAACGGCTTCGAGAACAACCCGCACCTCGACGCGGTCACGAAGTTCGCGGCCGCCGAAAACGCGCCGGTCGTGGCCGTGTGCGCCGCGGTCGAAGCGGAAATCGCCGATCTCGACGAAGCCGACATGGAAGTGTTCCTCGCCGACATGGGCATGGACGAGCCGGGTCTGAACCGCGTGATCCGCGCGGGCTTCCGCCTGCTCGGCCTGCAAACCTACTTCACGGCCGGCGTGAAGGAAGTGCGCGCGTGGACGATCCACGTCGGCGACACGGCGCCGAAGGCGGCCGGCGCGATCCACACCGACTTCGAACGCGGCTTCATCCGCGCGCAGACCATCGGCTTCGACGACTACATCGCGTACAAGGGCGAGCAAGGCGCGAAGGAAGCCGGCAAGATGCGCGCGGAAGGCAAGGAATACGTCGTGCACGATGGCGACGTGATGAACTTCCTGTTCAACGTCTAAGCGCAGCGTCTATCGGGTATTGGCTATCGGGGCCGCCATCGGTGCGGCCCTGTCAGCCGCCGGAAGCCGGCGCGCGCTGCAGCGAGTTTCCTGTCTGAACGATGTGAAATTCAGCCGCGAAATTCAGATGCGGAATCCGCGCTCGCCCGGCCGCACCGGCTCATCTCAAAGCTTCCTCCAGCGCCACCCCGCTGCACTCCCCGCACTCACTTCTGCGGTTCGATGAGCGACCAGCGATCGCTTCCCGCCACGGCTTCTTTCGTCAGCCTGATAAACAGTTGAGTCGCCAGCGAAAGCGGCGCCTCGCTGCGCGTGACCAGTCCAACGGGCGGCATGATCAGATTCATCTCGGTGTGCACGATCCTGAGCGCAGAGAGGCGGTCGAACTCCTCCGCGACCGGTTGAGGGAAGAAACACAGCAGATCCGAGTTCTGGATCAGCGACAGATTCGCCATCACGCTCACCGATTCGACCGCGGGCTGCGGCATCGGCAAACGCTGCGCCGCGAAAAAGCGGTTAATCGACTCCCGCATCGGCGCGCCACGCGCCGGCAAGATCCACTCCGCTTCCGTGAGTTCCTGCGTGGAGGCGACCGGCGTATCGAAGATCGGATGACCGACTCTCGCGACCGTCGCAACCCGCTCGTCATAGAGACTGTCTCTCGTGAGTTTCGGCGACGACGTGTGCTCGGACAGTCGCGCCAGCACGCAATCCACCACGCCGCTCAATAGCGCCTCGATCAGCCACGTGAGGGAACCCTCCTGAAGCTCGATCGTCACTCGCGGCGCCTCTTCCCGCATGGTGCGAACCACGGTACTCAGAAGCGTCGACGTAGCGACAGCCGCCATGCCGACGCGGACCCGTCCGCTCACCCCGAACGCGGCTTCGTCGACATCGGACTTCATGAGGCGAACCTCGCCCAGCATGATCCGGGCGCGATCGATCAGCCGCTCCCCCGCGGCCGTCGGTTCGAGCCCGCTGGCGTCTCTGACGAATATCGGCGCCTCGAACAGGGCTTCGAGCTCCTGAAGCATCTTGCTCGCCCCCGGCTGACTCATCTGCAGCCGTTGGGCTGCCTTGTGGACGCTGCGCTCCTCCGCCAACACCAGCAGAAGCTCGAGATGCTTGATTCGCAACCGAGCAATGACATGCCGTTCGTTCATTCGTCTCCTAATAACCCGTCGTTATCACCCAATAAAGATTGAGTATTTTTGTGTTCCGCAGCGCGCGTTAGATTCCTTACATTCCGCTATCAACCGCATACAGGGACGCCCGTAGACCTGGCAGCATACCCGGCGGCGCTCGCGGAATTCATCGTTCGAATCGTTTCTCCGCAAGACGTTTCGAGCCCTTCGACGCAACCATTCTATACATCCAGTCATGAGAAAAGCCGCGCTGATCCAATCTATCGCCGTGTCGTTCGCGGTGTGCCTGAGCCTCGTTTGCGCCGCCCCCGCCAGCGCCGCCGAAAACGAAATTGCCGTCACGCTCCTCGGCACCGGCACACCGATCCTGAACGTCAACCGGTTCGGCATGAGCACGCTCGTCGAAGCCGGCAAGCAGAAACTGCTGTTCGACGCGGGACGCGGCGCGGCGATCCGCCTTCATCAGATCTCGACGCCGTTGCGCGACCTCGACGCGATCTTCATCACGCATCTGCACTCCGATCATTTGACCGGGCTGCCGGACATCTACGCGAGCGCACCGCTACCGACCGACGACGGCCGTCGCACCAAACCGTTGGAGCTTTACGGCCCGGAAGGCATCGACTCGGTCGCAAACGGCATTCAGACCATGTTCGTCGAGAACAACCGGATTCGCGAAACCGGCAAGGAGGTCGACCCTGCCGCGACGTCGATCAATGCACACACGCTCGCCGCGAAAGGCGGCGTGGTCTACGAGAAAGACGGCGTGGTCGTACGCGCTTTCCTCGTCGATCACGGGCATGTCCACCCGGCCTACGGCTACCGTATCGACTATGCGGGTCGCTCGGTCGTTCTGTCCGGCGACACGACCTACGCGCCGAATCTGGTCGAGAACGCGAAAGGCGCCGACCTGCTAGTGCACTGCGTTTCGGTCGGTAGCCGCGAACTGGAGGCCGCGCATCCGGAGTACGTCAAACACTTTTACGACTATCTGGCGAACCCCGAAATGGTGTCGCGCATCCTCAACGAAACCCATCCCCGCGACGCGGTGCTCTCGCATATCTCGCTGTACAGCCGCGGCAACATCGCGCGAGCGACGGACCAGGAAATCATCGAGCGCATCGGCAGGAAATACGACGGCAAGTTCGTGGTCGGCCAGGACCTGATGCGCTTCGTGGTGTCGGCCAACGGCGTCGCGCGCGTGGCGTACCAACCGGCACAGCGCCAGCTCGAACCCGCCAACTAGGCCATAACGTTCACGGTTTTTTCTGAACGGAAGGAACCGGATCGGCAACGCGAACAGAGCCGCCCTCGTCAGGGGCGGCTTTTTTATGGCTCGCGACAAATTCCGAAGGACTCCTCAGGCGTTGACGAGCGTCGGCCCCGCGTCGGCCCCGCGTTGGCCCCACGTTGACACGCGTCGACCCGCATCGTCGCGATCCGCACACCGCGGCGCACGGGGTTCGTCAGCGCGCATAACAGCGCGTTATCACCTGATGAAAATTGAATATTTTTACGGCTTTTTCCGATCGGTAGATTGCTCGTCATTCCCCATGACACGAGAGAACTACCATGCACAAAGCAGTAAAACTCGCGGCGGCCCTAGTTCTGAGCGCAGCGGCCGCGTCGTCCGCGTTCGGTCAATCGATCAAGGTGACGCTGCTCGGCACCGGCACGCCCATCCTGAACATCAATCGCTTCGGCATCAGCATGCTGGTCGAAGCCGGCGGCCAGAAGCTTCTCTTCGACGCGGGCCGCGGCGTGGCCATGCGGCTGCACCAGGCCAAGGTGCCGCTGAAAGATCTCGACGCCGTGTTCATCAGCCTGATGAACTCCGACCACGTCACCGGCCTGACCGACCTTTACGCATCGGCGCCGCTCCCCACCGACGACGGCCGGCGAACCCAACCCGTCGTCATGTACGGGCCGGACGGCATCGATAACGTCGCCGCCGGTCTGCAGTTGATGCTCAAGGACAACAACCGACTGCGCCTGCTGCAACAGGAAACCAATCCGGGCGCGATCCGCATCGAGGCACACACGACCCATCCGGGCGTGATCTACGAGAAAGATGGCGTCACGGTCAGCGCGTTTCTGATTCAGCACGGCGTTACCCAGCCCGACTACGGCTACCGCGTCGAGTATCAAGGTCACTCGGTCGTCGTCACCGACGACTGTACGTACTCCGAAAACCTCACGCAGCACGCCAAGGGCGCCGACCTGATGGTGCAAAGCGTCGCCATCGCGAGCAAGGAGCTCGAGAAGGCGGACATGGACTACGCCAGCCACTTCTACAGCTATCTCGCCAACCCCGCGACGACCGGGAAGATCTTCACCGAGTCGCGTCCCAAGCTCGCCGTGCTCGCGCACATCTCGCTCTATAGCCGTCACGGGATTCCACGCGCCAGCATGGACGAACTGCGCAGCCGGATCGCCGAGCACTACGACGGCCCCTTCGTGATCGGCGACGACCTGATGTCCTTCGTCGTCGACGCGAGCGGCGTGCATCAGTTGCCGTACGACGCGAACGCCAAATTCAAAGAACCGGCCTGATCGGCTCGCAACCCGCCACCTACTTCAGAGCGTACCAACATGCGAACTTCCTTCACGCCCACTCGCGCGGCCGTGGCCGCCGTCGGCCTCGCCATCGCCTCCTCGGCTCATGCGCAATCGTCGGTAACGCTGTATGGCGTCGCGGACATCGGCATCAACTACTCGTCGAACACGCAAACCTCGGTCGGCGCGAACGGTGTGCCGGTGGGTCACAGTCAGACGTTTATCGCCGACGGCCTGAACGCCGGCAAGATGGGGAGCCGCTGGGGCATCCTCGGCAAAGAAGACCTCAGCGCCGGCCTGCAAGCGGTGTTCAATCTCGAGAACGGCTTCTCGATGGCGAACGGGACGTTCGCACAAGGCGGCGCAGAATTCGGCAGGCAGGCCTGGGTCGGTTTGAAGTCCGACACGCTCGGCATGCTTTCCGCCGGACGGCAGTACGAGTTCACGACCGAGTACGTGGGCGTGCTGTCGGCGGTAACGACATTCGGCGGCGAGTTCTCCACGCACCCGGGAAACGCCGACGGCCTGCTGAACATTCGCCGCGTGAACAATGCGCTCAAGTACCAGAGCCCCGATTTTCACGGCATCAGCTTCGGCACGCTCGTCGGCCTGGGTGGCGTACCTGGCTCGATCTCGCAGAACTCGGTGTTTGGCGGCGGGTTGCGCTACAACGCCGGCGGCTTCGCGGCCGCGGTGAGTTATCTCAACGCACGCAACCCCAATATCTCGGCCTACGGGATCAATCCCAACGCGGGCGGAGTCACGAGCAACAACCTCGGCTCGGCGGGCTCGGCGACGTCGGCGCAATCGGCGCCCATCATCGCGGGATTCGCGTCGGCGAATACGCTGGAGGAAATCGCCGTCGGCGGCACGTACAAGTTTGCCAACGAACAGGTCGGCGCGGTGTTCACCCGAACCGCCTTCAAGGGGCTGGGCAACACGAGTCAATCCGGACCCAATCCGCTGCATTTGCAGGGCAGCGCCAACGTCAGTAACGCGGAAGTCAGCTTCAAGCACAATTTCACGCCAACCCTGTCGGCGGCGGCCGCTTACGACTATGCGTGGGTGTCGAGCGTGGGCAACCTCGGCACGTCGCATTACCACCAGGTCTCCGCGGGTAGCGACTATGCGTTGAGCAAGCGAACCGATCTGTACGTGCTCGCCGCGTGGGAACAGGCGAACGGCACCAACTCGCTGGGCAAACCGGCGGTGGCGCAAATCGGCTTCATGAGCCCGTCGGCGACGAATCACCAGGTTGCGCTGACTGCCGGTATCGCGCATCGGTTCTGAAGGACTGCGCCGCTCTTTCGAGCTTAGGCGCTTCGACCGTTCGGAGTTCGATGCGAAGAAGCGGCGTGGCTTCGATGCGAGAAAACCAGTGACATCGTCATTACGTTAGCGCGCGTGGCCGACCCCAACCCAACGCGCGCAGGCAAGGCGTCCCGGCAGGCGCGGCAGGGCAAACCCAGCCACGCCTGCCCTGTCCGCAAACCCTCAAGGTTTGCGGGCTTTTTTGTTTCCAGACCGGGGCAATGCCACGCGGTGCGCAGCCCTCTTCGTCCCTTGCCGCGAGCTTGCGCACTACTCGCACTACTTCGTCTGCGCGTCGCCTTGCCCGTTCCACGCCTGCGGCGCCGCCTCCTTGCCCGCCACCGAATACAACGCCCCCGGCGCATTCCGCGTGCGTTGAAACTGTTCGAGCGTCTCGCCGCGCATCGCCGCATAGATGTGCAGGTTCGACACGCCCACCACGGCCCCGACCTTTTCCAGCAGGAAGAAAATCACGCCGTAGTGCAGCAGACCCTGCCAGTCGCGACGTCGGAGCAGATCGCGCTCTTCGTCCGAAAGTCCCGCCGCCGCGAAGCTCGCCTCCTGATCGGCGACGAACTGCGCGCGATGCGCGGGCTCGATCATCCGATGCAGATACTCGTTGATCCGCCACGCCTTGACCGCCGTGCCGACCGAAAACGGATGCGTGCCGGCGAGCTTCTCCACGCCGGCCGTCTGCGCGGCCATATGCGCAAGATGGCGCGCGGTGATCGCCGGGTCGGTCGGCGTGTCGTCGAGCGGCTCGTAGATCGCCGTGGCGATGCCGGTCATCGACGGCAAGTAGTACGCACGATGCCGGCACACGATGTTCGCCGGCAGCGCACCGCGCATCGCCAGCCACATGATGACTTCCGCGCCTTCATAGCCACCGCGCGTCGCATATTCGGCGAGCGTGAGCTGGCTCAACTGCTCCGGATCGCGCTCGAACAGATCGAGAAAGCGCGCGTCCCATTCGGTGTTGTTGAACCCCGAGCGCTCGCCATGCACCTGATGCGAAAGGCCGCCGGTCGCCACGATCGCGACCTTCAGGTCTTCCGGATAGCTCTCGATCGCGCGGCGCAGCGCCTGACCGAGCTTATAGAAGCGCTTCGCGCTGGGCACCGGCAACTGCAGGATGCCCATCTGCAACGGCACCAACCTGACCGGCCACGCGGGCTCGTGCGGACACAGCACCGACAGCGGCGAGAAGCAGCCGTGATCGAGCGGCTTGTTCTGGAAGAACGACATGTCGAACTCGTCGGCGACGAGCGACTGGCCGATGTGCGCCGCGAGTCCGGGATGACCGTCGATCGGCGGCAGATCGCGCGCGCCGCCGCCTTCGTCGGCGGTCTGCCATTGCGCGCCGACACCGAGCGCGAACGCCGAGTAATGATCGAAAAAGAACGACGTGATGTGATCGTTGTAGATGTACAGCAGAACGTCCGGGCGCTTAGCCGCGATCCATGCGGTCAGGGGTGCGAAGTTCTCGAAGATCGGGGCCCACGCGGGATCGTTGCGTTTGTCCTTGTCGTAGGCGAAGCCGATCGTCGGCGTGTGGGAGGTGGCGAGGCCACCGATGATGCGTGCCATGCAAAAGCTCCTGCGTCATGTGCTTCGCCGGTGGGCAACCGGCTTTCTCCCGCCGGTCGGGCCGACCGGGCGCAAGCGGGCTGTTTCTGGCGAACCGTTTATCGATGCCCGCACGGTATAAACCCGCTCCAACGCGAGCCACTCAGGGCTATCCCTGGGATGCCTACAGATAGTTTTGACACAGGTCAAACGTCTCGCCGCGTGCCTGGATGAAGCCCCGCGCCTCAAGGCTTTCCGGTCACTCATCGGCGCTTGCACTGAGCCCAGGCGCTGGCACCCGATAAACAGATCGCATGGCCGGATAAGACCGGGCGATGAAAACAGCATATTTCCGTTTCATGACAGCCGATGTTAAATTGCGGCTTCCGGCGCCGGCCATGAGCCGCTAGCGCTGCCCGGCGACCGACGCCGGAATGTCATCGAACACAAATAGAATCGCGCGATTCGCGTCCGCGCCCTTCCGAACCGGAGACAAATCGATGAATTACAAGCCGCTGTTCCGTTCGCTTTCCGTTGCCGCCGTCCTCAGCGTCGGTCTTGCCCAGACCGCTCACGCGGCGACCGAAATCCAGTTCTGGCATGCGATGGAAGCCGCATTGGGCGAACGTCTGAACGACATCGCGAACGACTTCAACAAATCGCAAAGCGACTACAAGATCGTGCCGGTGTTCAAGGGCACCTACGACCAGACGCTCGCGGCCGGCATCGCCGCCTATCGCAGCGGCAACGCGCCAGCCATCCTGCAGGTCTACGAAGTCGGCACCGCGACGATGATGCAGGCCAAAAAGGCCGTCATTCCGGTCACCGAAGTGTTCAAGACCGCCGGCGTGCCGCTCGACCAGAAGGCCTTCGTGCCGACCATCGCAAGCTACTACAGCGACTCGAAAACGGGCGAGCTGATCTCGATGCCGTTCAACAGCTCGACGCCGGTGCTGTACTACAACAAGGACGCGTTCAAGAAGGCCGGGCTCGATCCGAACCAGCCGCCGAAGACCTGGGGCGAACTGCATGCCGACGCGCAGAAGCTGAAGGCCTCGGGCATGTCGTGCGGCTATTCGTCGGGCTGGCAAAGCTGGATTCAGTTGGAGAACTACAGCGCGTGGCACGCGGCGCCGTTCGCGTCGAAGAACAACGGCTTCGACGGCCTCGACGCGCAGCTCGAATTCAACAAGCCGCTGCAGGTCGCGCACATCCAGTTCCTGCAGAGCATGTCGAAGGACGGCACCTTCACCTATGTCGGCCGCAAGGACGAACCAGTGTCGAAGTTCTATAGCGGCGACTGCGGGATCATCACGAATTCGTCAGGCTCGCTCGCGACGATCAAGAAATACGCGAAGTTCAATTTCGGCACCGGCATGATGCCGTACGACGAGAGCGTGAAGGGCGCGCCGCAGAACGCGATCATCGGCGGGGCGAGCCTGTGGGTGCTGTCGGGCAAGGACCCGGCCGTCTACAAGGGCGTCGCGAAGTTCCTCGCGTATCTGGCCACGGCGCCGGTTGCCGCGAAGTGGCATCAGGACACCGGCTATCTGCCGATCACCACCGCCGCGTACGACCTGACGCGCCAGCAGGGCTTCTACGACAAGAACCCCGGCAGCGACACCGCGATCCGCCAGATGATGAACAAACCGCCGCTGCCGTTCACGAAGGGCCTGCGTCTGGGCAACATGCCGCAGATCCGCACCGTGATCGACGAAGAACTCGAACAGGTGTGGGCGGGCAAGAAGACGCCGCAACAGGCGCTCGACTCGTCGGTTGCGCGCGGTGACGACCTGCTGCGCCGCTTCGAGAAATCCGGCAGCAACTAAAGCGGCAAGCCGGGCCCGCAACCGCAGCCGCCCCGTCCGGACGACCCCGCCGGGGCGGGCCAAACGGAGCGGCCCACCAGCCATCACCTGCCAACGATCGATGCCGGCGCGAACGCATCAGCATCGATCGTCGCAGCACACCGTGGAAACTTCGATGGAAAAGCGCTCCCGTTTCGGCACCAGCGCGCTGCCCTACCTGCTGGTCGCGCCGCAGCTGCTCATCACGCTGGTCTTCTTCCTGTGGCCGGCAGGCGAAGCGCTCTGGCAATCGACACAAAGCCAGGACGCGTTCGGCACCTCCAGCGAGTTCGTCGGACTCGCGAACTTCAAGCAGCTCTTCGCCGATCCGCTCTATCTGGCGTCGTTCAATACGACGATCGTGTTCTGCGCGCTCGTCACCGTGTCGGGCCTCGTGATCTCGCTGCTGCTCGCGGTCTGCGCGGATCGCGTGACGCGCGGCAGGAAGGCCTATCAAACGCTGCTGATCTGGCCGTACGCGGTCGCGCCGGCCATCGCCGCGGTGCTGTGGACGTTCCTGTTCAACCCCAGCATCGGCCTCGTCACCTATGCGCTCGCGAAGCTCGGCGTCACGTGGAATCACGCGCTCAATCCGGGCCAGGCGATGTTCCTCGTGGTGCTCGCGTCGGTGTGGCAGCAGATCAGCTACAACTTCCTGTTCTTCTATGCGGGCCTGCAGGCGATTCCGCGCTCGCTGATCGAAGCGGCCGCGATCGACGGCGCGGGCCCGGTGCGGCGCTTCTTCGGTATCGCGTTGCCGCTGCTGTCGCCGACCACGTTCTTCCTGCTGGTGATCAACATCACCTACGCGTTCTTCGACACCTTCCCCGTGATCGACGCCGCGACCGGCGGCGGCCCCGGCCAGGCGACCCGCACGCTGATCTACAAGATCTTCGCCGAAGGCTTCCAGGGGCTCGACATCGGCAGCTCGGGCGCGCAGTCGGTCGTGCTGATGGCCATCGTCGTCGCGCTGACGGTCGTGCAATTCCGCTTCATCGAACGCAGGGTGCAATACTCATGATCGAGAACCGACGCGGTTTCGACCTGTTCTGCCACGCGGTGCTGATCGTCGGCGTCGCGCTGGTGGTGTTCCCCGTGTACGTCGCGTTCTGCGCGGCGACGATGAACTCGCACGAAGTCTTCACGGTGCCGCTGTCGCTCGTGCCGAGCACGCATCTGTTCGAGAACATCGCGACCATCTGGACCCAGGGCACCGGCAACGCGGCGGCGCCGTTCAACCGCATGCTGTTCAACAGCCTCGTGATGGCGCTGGTGATCGCGATCGGCAAGATTTCGGTGTCGATGATCTCCGCCTACGCGATCGTCTACTTCCGCTTTCCGTTTCGTACGGCCGCGTTCTGGCTGATTTTCATCACGCTGATGCTGCCGGTCGAAGTGCGGATTTTCCCGACCGTGCAGGTGGTGTCGTCGATGCATCTGAGCAATACGTACACCGGTCTGACGCTGCCGCTGATCGCGTCGGCCACCGCGACGTTCCTGTTCCGCCAGTTCTTCAAGACGCTGCCGGACGAATTGATGGAGGCTGCGCGCATCGACGGCGCGGGTCCGCTGCGGTTCTTCTGGGACGTCGTGCTGCCGCTGTCGCGCACCACGATGGCGGCGCTCTTCGTGATCACCTTCATCTACGGCTGGAACCAGTATTTGTGGCCGATCCTGATCACGAGCCAGCAGTCGCTGACCACGGCGGTGATCGGCATCAAAGGCATGATCGCCTCGGGCGACACCGCCACCGAATGGCATCTGGTGATGACCGCGACGCTGCTCGCGATGCTGCCGCCGCTCGTCGTCGTGCTGACGATGCAGCGCTGGTTCGTGCGCGGCCTCGTGGATTCGGAGAAGTGAGCGGGCACGTGTCGTCGTTACGTTCGGGCAACGGCGACGCGCTGCGGACGACTTCACGCACTTTCAGACACCTTCAAGCACTCAAGGCAAAGGTTGGAACGGCATGGCTGCACTGACTCTACAAGGCGTCAAAAAAACTTACGACGGCAAACAGTTCATCCTGCACGGCATCGACGTCGATGTGGCCGACGGCGAATTCGTCGTGATGGTGGGACCGTCCGGCTGCGGCAAATCCACGTTGCTGCGGATGGTGGCCGGGCTCGAACGCATCTCCGACGGCAAGATTTCGATTGCCGGCAAGGTCGTCAACGAGCTGGAGCCGAAGGATCGCAACATCGCGATGGTGTTCCAGAACTACGCGCTCTACCCGCATATGAGCGTGGCCGAGAACATGGGCTACGCGCTGAAGATCGCGGGCGTCGAGCGCGCGCAGATCGCCAGACGCGTGGAGACCGCCGCGCAGATTCTCGAACTCGAACCGCTGCTGCAGCGCAAGCCGCGCGAGCTGTCGGGCGGGCAACGGCAGCGCGTCGCGATGGGCCGCGCGATCGTGCGCGAGCCGGCGGTGTTTCTGTTCGACGAACCGCTGTCGAATCTCGACGCGCGTCTGCGCGTGCAGATGCGCCTCGAAATCCAGCGTCTGCATGCGCGCCTCGCGACCACGAGCCTGTACGTCACGCACGATCAGATCGAAGCGATGACGCTCGCGCAGCGCGTGATCGTGATGAACAAGGGCCACGCCGAGCAGATCGGCGCGCCGACCGAAGTCTACGAGCGGCCGGCCACGGTGTTCGTCGCGAGCTTCATCGGCTCGCCGGGGATGAACCTGCTCGACGGCCGCATCTCCGACGACGGTTCGACCTTCGACGTCGCCGGCAACGGTCCGAAGCTGCCGCTCGCGGGCGTGCCGTCGATCGGCCGCGAAGTCGCGCCGGGCCGCGAATGGACGCTCGGTATCCGCCCCGAGCATCTGAGCCCGGGCACGCCGAACGCGCCGCACGCAACGCTCACCGTCGACTCCTGCGAACTGCTCGGCGCGGACAATCTCGCGCATGGTCACTGGGGCAAGCACGACGTGACCGCGCGGCTGCCGCATGCGCATCGTCCGGCAGCGGGCGAGGCGCTGCAGGTCGCGCTGCCCGCGCAGCATCTGCACTTCTTCGATCCGCAGACGGGACGGCGGGTGAATTGATATGGGCGCGGGATGCTATCGGGGTGTCCCGCGTCGCACACGCAGACGCAGTCGCCGCGATCCAGAACAACGAATCACCCACGCCTCAGGGACATCATGACAAGCCTCGCGCCGCGCGCGCTTCGCTCCTATGCGGTCATCGCGGCGCTGCTGCTGGGTGCATCGCCGGCCTTCGCCTACGTCGCGCCGGGCACGAACCCCGACGAATCGAACCTCAGCAACCACAACACCTACACGAATCGCGACGGCAACACCGTGCACGCGCCGGCCCGTTCGCTATCGGGCCAGGTCCCGGAAGGTGCGACCGCGCGCTGCCGCGACGGCAGCTACAGCTTCAGCCGGCATCACAGAGGCACCTGCTCGCGCCATGGCGGCGTCGCACAATGGCTGTGACTGGTGGCAAGACACGCGGTGAGACAAGCCGGGAAGCACGAGCGCGTGAGCGCCGCAACTGAGCCTTCGCAACTGAGCCCCTCCAGTTGAGCCCCTGCAGCGGGACATCTGAGCCTGCACGTAACCAGGCGCCAAACACACCCGCGGCGCGCGGGCCACGCGCAAACCGCCCGCCAGCGCGAGCGCCCCCTGCCGCCCCGCCCCCGCCGCGAAGTACAATGCCACCTGAACCACTGCCGCGCGCGCGAACGTCGTCGAAATCCGCTGCCGCGCCGGCCGGCGCCGGGCACTCAGCCCGGCCCTGACACACCGATTACCCATTCACCCTCGACTGCCCGCCCGCACGCGGCCGGCGTCGTCAACGTCTACTGCAAGCAAATGGCCCAATACGTTTTCACCATGAACCGGGTCGGCAAAATCGTGCCGCCCAAGCGCCAGATCCTCAAAGACATCTCGCTGTCGTTCTTCCCCGGCGCGAAGATCGGTCTGCTCGGCCTGAACGGCTCGGGCAAGTCGACGCTGATTCGCATCATGGCCGGCGTGGATACCGAGATCGAAGGCGAAGCAACGCCGATGCCGAACCTGAACATCGGCTATCTGCCGCAGGAGCCGCAGCTCGATCCGCAGAAGACCGTGCGTGAAGCGGTCGAGGAAGGTCTCGGCGACGTCTTCAACGCGCAGAAGAAGCTCGACGAAATCTACGCGGCCTACGCCGAGCCGGACGCCGACTTCGACGCGCTCGCCGCCGAGCAGGCGAAGTACGAAGCGATCCTCGCGACCTCGGACGGCAGCGCCGAGCAGCAGATCGACATCGCCGCCGACGCGCTGCGTCTGCCGGCCTGGGACGCGAAGATCGAACATCTGTCGGGCGGCGAAAAGCGCCGCGTCGCGCTGTGCAAGCTGCTGCTGCAAAAGCCCGACATGCTGCTGCTCGACGAACCGACCAACCACCTCGACGCGGAATCGGTCGAATGGCTCGAACAGTTCCTGACGCGCTTCCCGGGCACCGTGGTCGCCGTCACCCACGATCGCTACTTCCTCGACAACGCCGCCGAGTGGATTCTCGAACTCGACCGCGGCCACGGCATTCCGTGGAAGGGCAACTACAGCAGCTGGCTCGATCAGAAGGAAGAGCGCCTGAAGCAGGAAGAAGCGTCGGAATCGGCACGCCAGAAGGCGATCAAGAAGGAACTCGAGTGGGTGCGCCAGAACCCGAAGGGCCGTCAGGCGAAGTCGAAGGCGCGTATCGCCCGCTTCGAGGAGCTGAACAGCCAGGACTACCAGAAGCGCAACGAGACGCAGGAAATCTTCATCCCGGTCGGCGATCGACTCGGCAATGAAGTGATCGAGTTCAAGAACGTCAGCAAGTCGTACGGCGACCGTCTGCTGCTCGATAACGTCAGCTTCAAGATTCCGGCCGGCGCGATCGTCGGCATCATCGGGCCGAACGGCGCCGGCAAGTCGACGCTGTTCCGCATGCTGACCGGCAAAGAGCAACCCGATTCGGGCGAGATCGTGAAGGGCCCGACGGTCAAGCTCGCTTACGTGGATCAAAGCCGCGAAGCGCTCGAAGGCACGAAGACCGTGTTCGAGGAAATCTCGGGTGGCGCGGACGTGCTGACGGTCGGCAAGTACGAAACGCCGTCGCGCGCGTACATCGGCCGCTTCAACTTCAAGGGCGGCGACCAGCAGAAGATCGTCGGCAATCTGTCGGGCGGCGAGCGCGGTCGTCTGCATCTGGCGAAGACGCTGATCGCGGGCGGCAACGTGCTGCTGCTCGACGAACCGTCGAACGACCTCGACGTCGAAACGCTGCGCGCGCTCGAAGACGCACTGCTCGAATTCGCGGGCTCGGTGCTGGTGATCTCGCACGATCGCTGGTTCCTCGACCGGATCGCGACGCACATCCTCGCGTTCGAAGGCGACTCGCAGGTCACGTTCTTCGACGGCAACTACCAGGAATACGAAGCCGACAAGCGCGCGCGTCTCGGCGAGGAAGGCGCGCGGCCGAAGCGTCTGCGCTACAAGCCGATCTCGCGTTAAGCGGGTCGCGGGCCTCGTCGTCTGTCCCGCGTTATGGCGGATGGACGGTGAGGCATGCGCGTTGCTTGGGGTCGCGTGGGGCCGGGGGTTCACGCGACCGCTCGCGCGCAACGTGCGCGCAACGTCAGCGCACAGCCCGCGCAAAAGCGGCGCGACGCCCGCCGCCAGGTCGGAAGATGCGCCATTCGCGCAGGCCTGAGCCGGTCATCGATCGGCACACCGCGCGACGCGGTCACGAGGAGACAAGCATGGCGATGTCGAAGGGCAGACGCTGGATCGTCGTCGTGGGCGGCACGTTGCTGGCGTTGCTTCTGATCGCCATCGGCGCGCTGCAATTCGCGCAACAGGAAGTCAAGGATCGCATCAGCGCCGCGCTCGGCCCACTCGGCAGCGCCGAGCGCATCGACGTCGGCCTCACCTCGGTTCACCTCTCCCACGTTCTGCTGAAAGCGCCGCCCGGCTGGCCCGCGGGCGAGCCGCTGCGCGCGGACGAAATCATCATCACGCCCGATGTGCGCGCTCTGCTCGCGCGGCGCATGCATATCCGCGAAGTCGTGGTGCGCGGCTTCGACATGGCCGTTTTGCGCAAGCAGGACGGTTCGCTGAACCTGCTGCCGAATCTGCGTCAGTCGGTGAACAACGCCGATCAGCCGAACCGCGGCGCGCCGGCGTCGGTGCCGAGCGAAAAACAGGTCGACCGGATCCGTTTCGAGCAAGGTAATTTCCATTTCTACGACATGACCGTCGGACCGCCCGCCTTCAAGGTGACGGTCAGCAACGCCAACGCGACGGTCGACAACCTGCATCTGCCGTCGCTCACCGAGCCGACCCAGGTCAGCGTCAACGGCTCGATCAAGGGGCCGACGCATACGGGCACCGTCACGTTCGACGGCTGGATCAGGATCGCCAGTCGCGATTCGCAGACCACCAGCAAACTGCACGGCGTCGACATCGCGATGCTCGATCCGTATCTGCTGAAGAAGGCCGGCACGCGCGCGCAGGTGACGGGCGGCACCGTCGACCTGACGGTCGAATCGACAGTGCGCAACTATCATCTGCACGCCCCCGGCACGGTGACGGTCCACAATCTGCAACTTGCTGAAACCGACAACCCGCTCGAGACCTTCCTCGCGATTCCGACGCACGCGGCCGTCGCCGCGCTGAAGAAGCACAACGGCGACATCACGCTGCATTTCGTGCTCGACGGCGATTTGCGCGATCCGAAGTTCTCGGTGCGCGAAGGTATCCTCACGCGGATCGGCGCGGGGTTTGCGCAAGCGCTGGGGGTGAGCGTGGAAGGGGTCGCGAAGGGTGCGGGCGAGACTGTCAAGGGTCTCGGCAATGCGTTGAAGAATCTGCTGGGGCAGTAGCGGGCGGCTTCAGTTGGTTGAGTTCGAGCCGTCGAATCTGGGCCGATGAGCCGGAGCCGTTGAATCAGGCCGTTTAATTACGGCCCAGGTCCAATCCGGCCCGCCCCGCTCAAACTGGCAGGCCCAACGCCCGCAACCGCGTCGCCGTTTGTGCGGCACTCGTGTGATGCACGCCGTGCCAGCCGAGCGCCGTCGCGGCTTCGGCGTTCTTCGGGTTGTCGTCGATGAAGACCAGTTCGGCGGGCGCGATGCCCGGCAGTTGCGCATCGATCCGGCGACGCATCTCCGCGAAGATCGCCGGATCGGGCTTCACCAGCTTTACCCGCCCCGACACGACAATGTCGCGAAACCGCCGCAGCACCGGATAGTGCTCCCACGCATACGGAAACGTCTCGGCCGACCAGTTGGTGAGCCCGAAGAGCGGCACCTGCGCCGCTTCGAGCCGTTCCATCAGCGCGACGCCGTCGTCGAGCACACCCGCCACCATCTCGTGCCAGCGCTCGTAGAACGCGCGGATCAACGGCGCGTGATCGGGAAACTTCGCGACCAGTTCGTCGGTCGCTTCGACGATCGGCTGACCGCCGTCCTGGCGGATCACCCAGTCCATCGAGCAGACATGCGTGAGGAACCAGCGGCGCTCGGCTTCGTCGGGAATCAGCTGGCCATACAGATACTCGGGATTCCAGTCGATCAGCACGCCGCCGAAATCGAACACCACCGCCTTGATCGCCATGCGCTCTCCATTGGTTCGCCAGTTCAGCAGTTCGCGAGATCGTTTTCCCGTCGCGCCGCTCAGATCGGTTGGGTACGCAGTTCGAGCCACGCCTTCGCGTCGCCCGTCACATGCGGCGCGATGCGCGCGCGCACCGTCTCGTGATACGTGTTGAGCCACGCGCGCTCGTCGTCGCGCAACAGCGACAGCTCGATGCAGCGCGTGTCGATCGGGCAGAGCGTGAGCGTTTCGAACTTGAGGAAATCGCCGAATTCGGTTTTTTCGGCGGCCACGTTCAGCACGAGGTTTTCGATCCGCACGCCCCACTTGCCCGGCCGGTACAGACCCGGTTCGTTCGACGTGATCATGCCCTCCTCCATCGCGGTCCACGGTTCGGCCGGCGCGTAGTGCGAGATCACCTGCGGGCCTTCGTGCACGTTCAGGAAATAGCCGACGCCGTGGCCGGTGCCGTGGCCGTAGTCGGCGCCTGCCTGCCAGATCGGCGCGCGCGCGATCGCGTCGAGCATCGGCGAACGGATGCCGCGCGGGAATTGCGCGCGCGACAGCGCGATCATGCCCTTCAGCACCACGGTGAAATCGCGCCGCTGCTCCGCGCTCGGCGTGCCGACGGGGACGACCCGCGTGATATCGGTCGTGCCGCTCAGGTACTGGCCGCCGGAGTCGATCAGCAGCAGGCCGTTGCCCTCGATCACCGAATGCGACTCTTCCGTCGCGCGGTAATGCGGCATCGCGCCGTTCGCGTTGAAGCCGGCGATCGTCGCGAAGCTCAGCGACACAAAGCCGGGCCGGCGCGCGCGGGCAGCCGTCAGACGTTCGTCGATGGTGAGTTCCGTGATGCGCTCGCGGCCCAGCGCGCTCTCGAACCACGCGAAGAATTCGGCCAGCGCCGCGCCGTCCTGCTCCATCGTCGCGCGCACGTGGGCGGCGTCGGCGGCGGTCTTGCGCGATTTCAGGAAAGTCGACGGATTGACCGCCTCGACAACCTTGACCGTCGACGGCACCGCCTGCAGCGAGCCGTAGGTGATGCGGCGCGGGTCGATCAGCAGCGTGCTGTCGGCCGGCAGCGCGGCGAGCGCGGCGGCGGCTTGCGCATACGGCTCGACGCGGATGCCGTCGCGCGCGAGCACGTCGGCCAGCGCCGGCGACACCTTGCCGTCGGCGATAAACAGCGACACGCGGTCCGCGCCGATCAGCGCATGCGCGACGAATACCGGGTTGTAGCTGACGTCGGCGCCGCGCAGGTTCAGCAGCCACGCGAGATCGTCGAGCGTCGAGATGAAGTGCCACTGCGCGCCCTTGTCGGCCATCGCGCGGCGCACCTGCGCGAGCTTCTCCGCACGCGCGACGCCCGCTTGTGGCACCGCGTGCTCGAACACCGCGTCGGCGGGCAGCGTCGGGCGTTGCGCCCAGATCGCGTCGAACAGATCGACGTCGGTGCGCAGCAGCACGCCGCGCGCGCCGAGCGTCGAACTCAGGGCCCGCGCCGCCGCGACGCCAAGCACCGCGCCGTCGACGCCGACCGTGCCGCCGCGCGCGACGTTCTGCGCGAGCCAGTCGAAATGCGGCGTGGTCAGCTGGCCGCCGGTCATCTTCATCAGCTCGACGCCGGTGCCGGCCAGTTGCGCGCTCGCCTGCTCCCAATAGCGGCTGTCGGTCCAGACGCCGGCGAAGTCGGCGGTCACGACCAGCGTGCCGGCCGAGCCGGTGAAACCCGACAGCCACTGGCGACCCTGCCAGCGTCCGGGCAGATACTCCGACAGATGCGGATCGGCGGACGGCACGAGGTAAGCGGCGATGCCTTCGCGCGCCATCGCGGCACGCAGGCTCGCGAGACGCTCGGGAATGGAGGAGGTTTCGGGAAGTCGGGCGTTCATGGAGTTACCTGCAAAGAATTCATCGATGACTTGAGCGACGGGAAAGGAGGCCGACCGTCACGGCGACGGCAATCAGCGCGACGGCGGTGCACACCGGCCATTCGAGCAGATCGCCGTCATGAAAGAGACCGGTGATGTTGCCGGCCATGCGCGCGACGCTCGCGCCGAGCACCCCGGCAAGCAGCGCAACCCACCAGCGGGCGCGGCTCGCGCGCCGCAACGGATGCAGCCACCAGCCCGCGAGACCGATCGTCACACCGAGTACGAGAATGCCTGGCCAACCCATCAGAAAGGGGCCTCAGAACACAGCAAAAAATTCAACAAAACCAAATTCGGATTCGTCTCATAGGCGAAAGAAGCCGGCAGGGCTAGCATTTTTGCCTCATTAACTATAGAAGTTCAGCACGGCGCTTTCCGCATAGCGGTTGAGTTTAGGGGTCGGGAGTGTGCTTAGGCAAGCTGTAAGGCTTACGAAAAAGCCGGGCTCCCGCTCGTTGCCAGGCTGACGCCCGCCATGCGCATCGCCCTTATCGAGCCAGACGTGCAGCACGCCAAACTGGTCGACCGGCTCATTTTTGCCGGCGGCCATGTCTGCCAGCACTTCACCACGAGTGCTACGTTCCTCCAGCACGCCACGGACGAATTCTTCGACCTGTTGATCACCGAAAGCTGGGCCGGTGACCATTGCGCCGAAGATGTGATCCCGCGCGCACGCTCCATTTTGCCGGGCCTGCCCGTCATGATGCTGATTGCGACACCACGCGAAAGCCAGATCGTCGCCGCGCTGCATGCCGGCGCCGACGACTGCCTGAGCAAGCCGGTGCGCGGCCCCGAAATGCTCGCGCGGGTCGAGGCGCTGCAGCGCCGCGCGGGCCTGCGGCGACCAGCCAATCGGCGCCGCGACGTGATCGGCGGTTATACGTTCGACGCCGCGAGCTTCGCCGTGTCCTTCCGCGACCTCACCGTGATCCTGACGCCGAAGGAGTTCCGCCTCGCGCTGCTGCTGTTCAACAACCTCGCCCGGCCGGTGTCGCGTGCGCACATTCTCGAAACCGTGTGGGCGCGCCGCCGCGACGTGAAGTCGCGCACCATCGACACCCATGCGTCGCGGGTACGCAGCAAGCTGCAACTGCGTCCGGAGCTTGGCTACGCGCTGACGCCGGTCTATGGTTACGGTTACCAGCTCGACGCGATTCCGTCGGAAAGCCTGACCGGCACAAGCTGACGCATGCCCGGTATGTGGCCTGCAGGATGTGAAAATCGTGAAAACGCTATAATATCGGCCTGAACGATAGCACCCCACCATGCAGCTTCTAACGATCGGAATCAACCACCACACTGCGCCTGTCGCCTTGCGCGAACGCGTGGCGTTTCCGCTCGAACAGATCAAGCCTGCGCTGGACACGTTCAAAGGCATCTGGCTGGGCCGCATGGCGCCCAACGCGCCCGAAGCGGCCATTCTGTCCACCTGCAACCGCACCGAACTCTACTGCGCGACCGACGACCTCGCGGCGCGCGAAGCCGCGATCCAGTGGCTGTCGAAGTACCACAATCTCCCGATCGACGAACTCGCACCGCACGTCTACGCGTTGCCGCAGTCCGAAGCGGTGCGCCATGCGTTCCGCGTCGCGTCGGGTCTCGATTCGATGGTGCTCGGCGAAACGCAGATCGTCGGACAGATGAAGGATGCGGTACGCACCGCGTCCGAAGCCGGCGCGCTCGGCACCTATCTGAACCAGCTGTTCCAGCGCACCTTCGCCGTCGCGAAGGAAGTGCGCAGCACCACCGAGATCGGCGCGCAGTCGGTGTCGATGGCCGCTGCGGCGGTGCGCCTCGCGCAGCGCATTTTCGACAAGATCGCGAACCAGCGCGTGCTGTTCATCGGCGCGGGCGAAATGATCGAGTTGTGCGCGACGCACTTTGCCGCGCAGCATCCGCGTGAGCTGGTCGTCGCCAATCGCACCGCCGAACGCGGGCAACGGCTCGCCGAGCGCTTCAACGGCCGCGCGATTCCGCTGTCCGAACTGCCGGCGCGCATGCACGAATTCGACATCATCGTGTCGTGCACCGCGTCCACGCTGCCGATCATCGGTCTGGGCGCGGTCGAGCGCGCGGTGAAGGCACGCCGTCACCGGCCGATCTTCATGGTCGACCTGGCCGTGCCGCGCGACATCGAACCCGAAGCCGGCCAGCTCGAAGACGTGTTCCTGTACACCGTCGACGACCTCGGCGCGATCGTCCGCGAAGGCAATGCGTCGCGCCAGGCCGCGGTCGCGCAGGCCGAATCGATCATCGAAACGCGCGTGCAGAACTTCATGCAGTGGCTCGACGCCCGCAGCATCGTGCCGGTGATCCGTCACATGCACACGCAGGCCGACGCGCTGCGCCGCGCGGAAGTCGAACGCGCGCAGAAAATGCTCGCGCGCGGCGACGATCCGGCCGCCGTGCTCGAAGCGCTGTCGCAATCGCTGACCAACAAGCTGATCCACGGTCCCACGCACGCGCTCAACCGCGCGGACAGCGACAACCGCGACAAGCTGATCGAGCTGATGAGCGGTTTCTACAAACACTCCGGTTCTTCGGAGCGTTAGCGGCGCCTTCCTCGCCGCAGCGTGCGCGCCGCTGTTACGCGGCTCGCAACGTGCTTTCAGTTGGGCCCCTGCCCGTTCCCCTGGCCGCATCCTTTCCGGAGTCCGCTCCGCTACCGCCCGATGAAAACGAGCATGCAACGCAAGCTCGACCAGCTGACCACCCGGCTGGCCGAACTGAACGACCTGTTGAGCCGCGAGGACATCACCGCCAATCTCGACCAGTACCGCAAGCTCACGCGCGAACACGCGGAGCTCGGCCCGGTGGTCGAGCAGTACGGGCTCTGGCGTCAGGCGCAGAACGACGCGGACACCGCGCAGGAGCTGCTCGCCGACGCGTCGATGCGCGATTTCGCCGAAGAGGAAATTCGCTCGGCGCGCGATCGCATGGAAACGCTCGGCGTCGAGCTGCAAAAAATGCTGCTGCCGAAAGACCCGAACGACGAGCGCAACATCTTCCTCGAAATTCGCGCGGGCACCGGCGGCGATGAATCCGCGCTGTTCGCGGGCGATCTGCTGCGCATGTATCTGCGCTATGCGGAGCGCAACCGCTGGCAGGTCGAGATGATGTCGGCAAGCGAATCGGACCTCGGCGGCTATCGCGAAGTGATCGTGCGGATCGCCGGCGATGCCGCGTACTCGAAGCTCAAGTTCGAATCGGGCGGGCATCGCGTGCAGCGCGTGCCGGCCACCGAAACGCAGGGCCGCATCCACACGTCGGCCTGCACGGTCGCGGTCATGCCGGAAGCGGACGAGATCGGCGAAGTCGAGATCAATCCAGCCGATCTGCGCATCGACACATTCCGCGCGTCGGGCGCGGGCGGCCAGCACATCAACAAGACCGACTCGGCGGTGCGCGTCACGCACTTGCCGACGGGGATCGTCGTCGAATGTCAGGACGACCGCTCGCAGCACAAGAACAAGGATCGCGCGCTGAAGGTGCTGGCCGCGCGCATCAAGGACAAACAGACTCACGAGCAGCAGACGAAGGAAGCGGCGACGCGCAAGAACCTGATCGGCTCGGGCGACCGCTCGGAGCGGATTCGCACGTACAACTTCCCGCAGGGGCGCCTCACCGATCACCGCATCAACCTGACGCTGTATCGACTCGACGCGATCATGGACGGCGATCTCGAAGAACTGATCGCGGCGCTCGTCAGCGAGCATCAGGCCGAGCTGCTGGCCTCGCTCGGCGACGCGGACTGACGCGCCGGATGCCTCGATGACGACCCGCGCCTCCACGCCTGCCCCCGTCACGGCCGACGCGCTGCTGCGCGCGTCGCCGCTGCCGCCGCTCGAAGCGCGGATTCTGCTCACGCATGTGCTCGGCTGGCGACGCACGCAGTTGATCACGCGCGGCGACGAGCCGCTGGAATGCGCTAGCGTCGAGCGTTATCGGGCGCTCGAAGCGCGTCGCGCCGCCGGTGAGCCGGTCGCGCAACTGGTCGGCGCGCGGGAGTTTTTCGGGCTCGAATTCGAGGTGACGCCGCATGTGCTGATTCCGCGTCCCGAAACCGAATTGCTGGTCGAGACCGCGCTGGCGGCGCTCGAACATCGCCCGCGTCCGCGCGTGCTCGATCTCGGCACCGGCACTGGCGCAATCGCCGTGGCGCTCGCATCGACGCGGCCCGACGCGCAGGTGTGGGCGCTCGACCGCTCGGCCGACGCGCTCGCGGTCGCCACCCGCAACGGCGCGCGTCTGCTCGACGCCCAACGCCCGGGCGGCGCCATCACGTTCCTGCACAGCGACTGGTACGACGCGCTCGACACCGCGCCGCGCTTCGATGCGATCGTCAGCAACCCGCCGTATATCGCGAGCGGCGATCCGCACCTGCTCGAAGGCGATCTGCGCTTCGAGCCGCGCGGCGCGCTCACCGACGAAGCGGACGGCTTGAGCGCGATCCGCGCGATCGTCGCCGGCGCGCCCGCGCGGCTCGCGGCCGGCGGCGTCTTGTGGATCGAGCATGGTTACGATCAGGCCGAGGCCGTGCGCGCGTTGCTGGGCGCGGGCGGCTTTGCGCAGGTTCGTTCGGAGCGCGACCTCGCCGGCATCGAGCGGATCAGCGGCGGTGTGCTGAGAGAGGATGCGGCCTGAGCGCGACCGTCGCGTTGCCCGGCTGCCTCGTCCGGTAGCTTCGCGAACAAATCCAGCGCCCCGCGACAAGCCCTACAGAAACCCCGCCGCGCGAAGCGGCATCGGCCGTTTGTAGCGAAATCCGCTATCATTTCAGCCTATTCCCTACATATATCGGAACCGCAAGGTCAGTCATGGATACGCAAGAACGCATCAAGCAAATCGTCGACGGCAACAACGTCGTTCTCTTCATGAAGGGCACGGCCCAGTTCCCGATGTGCGGCTTTTCCGGCCGCGCCATCCAGATCCTGAAAGCGTGCGGCGTCGGCGAAATCAAGACCGTCAACGTGCTCGAAGACGACGAAATCCGTCAGGGCATCAAGACGTTCTCGAACTGGCCGACCATTCCGCAGCTGTACGTGAAGGGCGAATTCATCGGCGGCTCGGACATCATGATGGAGATGTACGAATCCGGCGAACTGCAGCAGCTGTTCGCCGCGGCCTGAGCGCCCGGCTTCGCTCCGTTCGCTTCATCAGGCGCCGCCAGCCATGCTGCACACCCGCGCTGCGGCGCCCCGCCGGCTGATCATCGCGATCACCGGCGCCACCGGCGCCATCTACGGCGTCCGGCTGCTCGAAACGCTGCGCCGGCTTGGCGGCGTCGAGAGCCATCTGCTGGTATCCGGCGCAGGCTGGCTCAACATCCAGCACGAACTCCAGTTGAGCAAGGAAGACGTGCATTCGCTCGCGGATGTGGTCCATTCGGTGCGCGATGTCGGCGCGAGCATCGCGTCCGGCTCGTTCGCGACCGACGGCATGGTCGTCGCCCCGTGCTCGATGAAAACGCTGGCGAGCGTCGCGCACGGTTTCGCCGACAACCTCATCACCCGCGCCGCCGACGTCACGCTGAAGGAACGCCGTCGTCTGGTGCTGCTGGTGCGCGAAACGCCGTTCAACCTCGCGCATCTGCGCAATATGACGGCCGTCACCGAAATGGGCGGCGTGATTTTCCCGCCTCTGCCCGCGTTTTATAACCAGCCGGCGTCGATCGACGAAATGGTCGATCACACGGTCGCGCGCGTGCTCGACCTGTTTGCGCTCGGGCCGGCGCTGTCGCCCGCCTGGCAAGGTCTGCGCAGCGCACAAGATTGACAACACCGGCGACACAATCAATTCCGTAGCCGCGCGTTTATGAAATACCCGTGCGGACCTATATTGGTAGCAACCTAATCTCGATGCCGCGTCCGTCCGGCCGCGTTGCTGCCATGAATCGCCTACCTTCCCTGTTCCTGTCTCACGGTGCGCCGACGCTGCCGATCGATCCGTCGATGCCGTCCGCCGAATTCGGCTCGCTTTCCACCCAGCTGCCGCGTCCCGAAGCCATCCTGATGCTGTCGGCGCACTGGTGCACCGCGCAGCCGCTCGCGAGCGTTGCCACGGCGCCCGAGACCATCCACGATTTCTACGGCTTTCCGCGCCAGCTCTACGAGATCCAGTATCCGGCGCCCGGCGCGCCCGATGTCGCGCGTCGCGCCGCCGCGTTGCTCGGCGCGAACGGCATCGCCACGGACGTGGAGCCGCACGGGCTCGACCATGGCGCGTGGGTGCCGATGCTGCTGATGTTCCCGCACGCCGACGTGCCGATCGCGCAACTGTCGATCCAGCCGTATGAAGACGCCGCGCATCACTTCCGCGTCGGCCGGGCGCTGCGCGCGCTGAAAGACGAAGGCGTGATGGTGATCGGCTCGGGCCAGATCACGCACAATCTGCGCGCCGCCGATTTCTCCGCGCGTCCGGAAGACGCCGATCCGCGCGTGAGCGAATTCACCGACTGGTTCGAGCAAAAGCTCGCCGCGCGCGACATCGACGCGCTGCTCGACTATCGCCGTCAGGCGCCGCACGGGGTCCTGATGCATCCGACCGACGAGCATCTGCTGCCCGTCTTCGCCGCGCTCGGCGCCGCGGACGACGACTACTCGCTCGCGATCCAGTCGCTCGGCACCTATCAGCGCTCGCTCGCGATGACGAACTACGTGTTCGGCACCGCCTGATCGAAGCCGGCCGGCGCAAGACAAGCCAAACGCCCCAACGCCCAACAAAAAAGCCCGCCTGATCGCTCAGGCGGGCTTTTTATTTGCCGGACCCTCTACCGCAGGTCCGTCAGAACGACACGACGCTCAGTGCGCGCCGATGCCTTCGAGCACTTCGTCATGCTCTTCACGCTCGTTCAGGTACTCCGAGCGGTAGCCGCTGTTCACGCCCCAGTAGTAGAACACCAGCGAGAAGGCGATCACGACCAGCATGTCCCAGCCGTACGGCAGGATACCGAAGCCGCCGAATTCCTTGCTGCCGATCAGCGACAGCACGGCCATCACCGGCAGATACGCGACCAGCCACCAGGCGGCCTTCAGATCGCGGCCCCAACCCTCGAAACCCGACTTCGCCTGGAAGTAAAAGTACACCGGCAACGCGACGACCATCAGCAGAATGATTTCGCCGGTCAGCGGCCACTTCGCCCAGTACAGGATCAGCGACGCGCAGACGAACGCGAACGGCGCGATCACCTTCATGCCGGCGATCTTCAGCGGGCGTTCGAGATCGGTTGCCGCGCGGCGCAGCGCCATCAGGCTGATCGGGCCGGTCAGGTACGAAATCACCGTCGCGACCGAAATCACCGCCGCGAGCGAGCTCCAGCCGCGGAAGAAGAACAGGAAGATGAACGACACGAACAGGTTGAACCACATCGCCGGACGCGGCACGCCGTAGAACGGATGCACCTGACCGAAGATCTTCGGCATCGTGTTGTTGCGCTCCATCGCGTAGATCATTCGCGTCGTGGTCGCCATATAGGTCGTACCGGTGCCGCTCGGGCTCACGAATGCATCGACGTACAGCAGGACCGCGAGCCAGTTCAGGTTCAGCGCGATCGCCAGTTCCGCGAACGGCGAAGCGAAATTGAAGTGGCGCCAGCCCTTCGCGACGTCGGCCGGGTTCACCGAGCCGATGTAGGCGATCTGCAGCAGCACGTAGATCACCAGCGCGAGCAGGATCGAGCCGATCACCGCGAACGGCACGCTCTTCGCCGGATTGCGTGCTTCACCGGCGAGGTTGATCGGGCTCTGGAAGCCGTTGAACGCGAACACGATGCCGCTCGTCGCCACCGCCGTCAGCACCGCCGACCAGCCATACGGCGCGAACGTGGTGGTCTCGCCGAAGTTCTCGGTGTGAACGCCGGTCGCCATCAGGCCGATGATCGTCGCGCCCGGGATCAGGAACTTGAAGATCGTGATCGCCGAGTTGGCGCGCGCGAACAACTTCACGCCCCAATAGTTGAGCAGGAAGTAAATGACCACGAGCACGGCGGACAGCAATAGCCCGTTCGTGGTTAATGACTCGTTGACAAAGAGCGCACGCGCCCAGTCATAGGGCCATGTACTCATATATTGAATGGATGCTTCGGCCTCGATTGGAATCACCGATACGATCGCGATCCAGTTGGCCCACGCGCTGATAAAACCGACCAGCGCGCCATGCGAGTAGCGCGCGTAGCGCACCATCCCGCCAGATTCCGGAAACATCGCACCGAGCTCCGCGTAGGTCAGCGCAATCGCCAGAATCACGACCGCGCCGATGATCCATGCGCAAATAGCGGCGGGACCGGCAATCTTGGCGGCCTTCCACGCGCCGAACAGCCAGCCCGATCCGATGATCGAGCCCAGACCGGTCAGCATCAGCGCGAATGGCCCGATGTTCCGTTGTATAGAACTTTTCACGTCTTCTCCTAAATCAGAACCATGTCGGCACCGCGTGACATCGCTTGTGGCGGTGGAGACGGGTGGCGCGCATGAAAGCGCGTCGAACGATGCAGAAATAGGTGCAACCGACGCGCGGCGCGTAGTTTAACGGTTGCACCGTGTTACTGCAGCGAAACTGCGGCTCAACTAAGGGTTCTCCCTAGCAAAAAAGTAGTGAGGTCCGCAAGCTTTGTAAGAAACATTCACATCCATCTGGCAAAGTTTCGAGCAGACGGTTGACGTTCGGCCCGATTCGCCGTATAACGTTCGGGCAGGATTTCAAGTGGCGAGTGAAGTGGTTCTTTCGTAGGTCGCCCATCAACGGTACTCCGGTTGGTCCCATTACCCCTTCCTTGATTTTCATGCACCCCGGGCTTCGGCCTTATTTACCATTTTTAGGAACAAGTAATATGGAAACCGGTACCGTCAAGTGGTTCAATGACGCAAAGGGCTTTGGCTTCATCACTCCGGACGGCGGCGGCGAAGATCTGTTCGCGCATTTCTCGGAAATCCGCACGGAAGGCTTCAAGACGCTGCAAGAAAACCAGAAGGTCACGTTCGAAGTGAAGACGGGCCCGAAGGGCAAGCAAGCAGCTAACATCAAGCCGGTGTAAGCGCAGCGCTCCTTCGGGACGCCACAAAAAACCCCGCTTCGGCGGGGTTTTTTATTATCCGTTGTATTTGAGAATCCGCCGATTAACTTTGTCCGGCTTCGCAATACGCGGCGGATTATCGACGGATTATTTTTGATTAACCGAACAGACGTCGGGCATGGATGCCGAGGCCCGTCGCGACGCTGGCAAGACGGTCGCCGAATACCGCTTTCGCGTCCGGAAACGCCGCAGCCAGCGCGCCCGACAGAAACGCGAGGCCGGTCGAGCCGCCGGTGAAATAGATCGCGTCGACATCGCGTGGCGCGACACCCGCTGCCTGCACCGTGTCGCGCGCGGCCTGTACGATACGACGCGTTTCGTCTTCGCCCGCGCCGATCAGTTGCGCTTCGTCAAACGCAAGTCGCAAATCTTCTTCGACTTCGTCGAGATCGATCACCGTCTCGCCGCCTGCCGCCACGCCGATCTTCGCCTCTTCCGCATGCGCGGCGAGCGCGTGGCCGAGACGCTGCTCGACGACGCGCATCAGCCGGTCGTGATGCCGGGTCTCGGAAAAAAGGTGCCGCATCAGGCCCAGTTCGCTGACCCGCTTGGGCGTATAGACGGTATTGATCAGGTGCCAGGTCGCGAGGTCGAAATAGATCCGGTTCGGAATTTCGCGTCCTTGCGGGTCGAGCGTCTGGTAGCCCAGTTCGCGCAGGATCGTCACCAGTTCGACACGGCGGTCGAAATCCGTGCCGGCGACGTGCACGCCATGGTGCGCGAGCACATCGTCCTTGCGCTCGACGCGCTGCATCCGTTCCGGCCCCACACGCACCAGAGAAAAGTCCGACGTACCGCCGCCGATGTCGGCAACCAGCACCAGTCCTTCCTGAGTCAGATGCGATTCGTAGTCGAACGCGGCCGCGATCGGTTCATAC
The DNA here is from genome assembly GCF_012927125.1 of Paraburkholderia antibiotica. Lineage (GTDB taxonomy): Bacteria > Pseudomonadota > Gammaproteobacteria > Burkholderiales > Burkholderiaceae > Paraburkholderia > Paraburkholderia antibiotica. Next base: position 126,164 of record NZ_JABBFZ010000016.1, on the reverse strand, counting down.
TGAAAGTGGATCTCGCGCAGCCCGACGGTGCGCGCGGCGGCTTCGAGCTGCTGCTGTGCCATCTGGTCGGCGCGCGGATCGTCGTCGACGAAAAACACCGGGCGGCCCAGCACCGCGCGGTCGATCGCACCGCCCGCGCTGGTTTCGGCGCAGCGCTTCAGATGATTCAAAAAGGTCGCGATCACGTCGGTGTATTTGATCGCGCTGCCGTCGCCGAGGTCGGTCGTGTTCTCGGCGAGAGGCGAGCCGAGGATGCTTTTCATCGAGCGCATCAACCGGCCGTCGAAGCCGTCGATATAGGCCGCGAGCGCCGCGCGCCCGAATTCGGTGGTGTCTTCGTCGGTATTGAAGAACACGGCGGTGGGCAGCGTCGTGTACGCGCCCTCGACCGGCGCCAGCCTCAGTTGTGCACCGTCCGGAATCGCGACAGCCGAGTTGGAAGTGCCGAAATCAATCGCGCAATAGTTCATGGCAGGAATCGCCGCTCACGGCTGGCGCGGACAGAAAGGGGAGCGGCTTTGTATCACGAAAACTCCGACGGTATCAACTGAGGCGGCCAGGACCGCGGCGGTATCGTTTGAAATCTGGCCGGCGGAACGGCGATTGCTTGCCCGCACATTCCCGCCCGAATACGCCGCCAGCGTTTGCCAACAAGGAGACTTTGCGCAATGAGCGTGCCGCCGACCGCCGCCATGAACGATACGACCCGCAACCCGACCGCCACGCTCATCGAAACCGATCTGCCGTCGCGGCTCGACCGTCTGCCGTGGGGACGCTTTCACACGCTGATCGTCGTCGCGCTCGGCGTGACATGGCTGCTCGACGGGCTCGAGGTGACGCTGGCCGGCGCGGTCGCGAGCGCGCTGAAAACGAGCCCGGCGCTGCGCTTCTCGAATGCCGACGTCGGCCTCGCCGGCAGCGCGTACATCGCCGGCGCGGTGCTCGGCGCGCTTGGCTTCGGCTGGCTGACCGACCGGCTCGGCCGCCGCAAGCTCTTTTTCATCACGCTGGCGCTGTATCTGGCCGCGACCGCGGCGACCGCGCTGTCGTGGAATCTCGCCAGCTTCATGCTGTTCCGCTTTCTGACCGGCGCGGGCATCGGCGGCGAATACACGGCGATCAATTCGACGATCCAGGAATTCACGCCGGCGCGCGTGCGCGGCTGGACCGATCTCGGCATTAACGGCACCTTCTGGGTCGGCGCGGGACTCGGCGCGGCCGGCTCGCTGGTGCTGCTCGATCCGAACCTGCTGCCCGCCGACTGGGGCTGGCGCGCGTGCTTTTTCATCGGCGCGGTGCTCGCGCTGGCGATCCTGCCGATGCGCATCTGGGTCCCCGAAAGCCCGCGCTGGCTGCTCACGCATGGCGACGAACGCGACGCGCGCGCAATCGTCGAGGGCATCGAGACGCGTTTTCGCGCCGACGGCCACAGGCTCGCCGACGACGCCCTCACCCGCCTGTGTCTGCGCGCGCGTCAGCACACGCCGTTGCGCGAGGTGTTTCACACGCTTTTCAACGTGCACCGACGCCGCGCGCTGGTCGGTCTCACGCTGATGACCGCGCAGGCGTTCTTCTACAACGCGATCTTCTTCACTTATGCGCTGGTGCTGACCGACTTCTATCACGTGCCGGGCGACGACATCGGCTGGTATCTGCTGCCGTTCGCGCTCGGCAATTTCCTCGGGCCGCTGGTGCTCGGCCGGCTGTTCGACGTGATCGGGCGGCGCAAGATGATCGCTACGACCTACGCGATGTCGGCGCTCCTGCTGACGGTGTCCGGCTATCTGTTCGAGCAGCAGTTGCTCACCGTCGTCACGCAGACGATCGCGTGGATGGTGATTTTCTTCTTCGCGTCGGCAGCCGCGAGTTCCGCGTACCTGACGGTCAGCGAATCGTTCCCGCTCGAAATCCGCGCGCTCGCGATCGCCGTGTTCTACGCGTTCGGCACCGCGCTCGGCGGCATCATCGGGCCGGCGTTTTTTGGCCGGCTGATCGATACGCAGCAGCGCAGCGAAGTGTTTTCGGGTTATCTGGTAGGGTCCGCGCTGATGCTGGCGGCTGCTGTCGTCGCGGCGATCTGGGGTGTCGACGCGGAGCGCAAATCGCTCGAACACGTGGCGGCGCCGCTATCGAGCGTGGTCGACGATGTGGACGATGCGGCCACCAGATAAAAAACGCGCGGACCGGGCCGCGCGTTCATCGGCGTTTGAGGCCCTGCTTTGGCGGCCGGCTCGCCGTTCGCAAAGTCACGCGGCCCGTGCCGCGCGCCCATCGCTCAAAACGCCTTCTTCCAGCCGCCGCCGTACGCGATTTCCGCGAGCGCCGCGCGCTGACGCGGCGCCTTCTCTCGCTCGCGCAATACCGGGTCCAGCTTATCGACGTCGCCGTAATGGCCAAGCGAAATCATCGCGATCGGTTCGACGTCGTTCGGCAGTTCGAAGCTCGTGCGGAACGCGTTCACGTCGAAGCCGCTCATCTGGTGCGCGGCGAGGCCGAGCGCGTGAGCCTGCAGCACCAGCGACATCGCCGCCGCACCCGCATCGTATTGCGCGCAGCGATTCACGTCGCCCTTGTTGGTCAGCGTGTGCGCGGTCACCGCGATCAGCACCGGCGCGGGCGCGTTCCAACCCTGGTTGAACGGCACCAGCGTAGCGAACGCCTTCTTGAACGCCACTTCGTCGACGCTGCGATCGAACACCAGGAAACGCCACGGCTGCGCGTTATACGAAGACGGCGCCCAGCGCGCCGCTTCGAGCACGGCACGCAACTGGTCGCGGCTCACCGGTTCGCTCGAATACGCGCGCGGGCTCCAGCGGCCTGCGATCAGTTCGTGAATGGCAACTTCGGTTGAGGCGGGTTTATTGGTCATGCGCTTCTCTCGATGGAAATTCATGATCGCCGGGCGGCTGCCCGGGGCCACATAGGATAACGGGCTTCGGCGCGCGCTCCAACCCGCGGTGAGGCGCGATGCGGGCGGTGGGGCAAAAAAGGACGGCCCCGTTGTGGGGCCGTTTGTGATTGCGTCTGCCGTTGCGTCATTCGTGCGATCGTTGCGGCGCCAGCGGCTCCGCGTGCGTCAGATCGCCTGCGGCGTCGGCACCTTCGCCGGACGGTTGATACGCAGCACGATCACCGCGGCCACAAGACACAAGCCGCCGGAAATCATCGACGCCACCGTGTAGGTGCCGAGACTCGCGCGCAGCATCCCCGCGCCGAGCGCCGCGAACGCCGCGCCGAGCTGGTGGCCGGCCACCACCCAGCCGAACACGATCGGCGCCGACTCCTTGCCGTAGACGTCGGTGGCAAGACGCACGGTCGGCGGCACGGTGGCGATCCAGTCGAGGCCGTAGAACACCGCGAACAGCGGCAACCCGAAGAAGTCGATACCGAACGCGTGCGGCAGATACATCAGCGACAGCCCGCGCAGCCCGTAGTACCAGAACAGCAGCACGCGGCTATTGAAGCGGTCCGACAGCCAGCCCGACAGCGTCGTGCCGAACAGATCGAACACGCCCATCGCGGCGAGCAGCGACGCGCCCTGCACTTCGGTCATCCCGTAGTCGCCGCACATCGCGATCAGGTGCGTGCCGACATAGCCGTTGGTGCTCGCGCCGCAAATAAAGAAGCTGAAGAACAGCAGCCAGAAGTCGCGCGTCTTGCTCGCCGACGCGAGCGTGCCGAACGCGATCGCGAGCGGATTCTGCTTCGTCATGGTGGTGGTGATCGGCGCGTCGTGCGGCTCGCCGTACGGACGCAGCTTCATGTCGGCCGGATGCTCGGGCAACAGGAACGCGACGAGCGGAATCACGACGGCCGCCGCGAGCGCGACGACCCACACCACCTGGCGCCAGCCGTAATGCTCGGCGATCGCCGCGAGCAGCGGCAGGAACACCAGCTGGCCGGTCGCCGAACTGGCGGTGAGGATACCCATCACGAGGCCACGGCGCGTGGTGAACCAGCGCGTCACAACCGTCGCCGACAGCGACAACGCCGCCACCCCGGTCGAGCCGCCGACCATCACGCCCCAGATCAACACCATCTGCCACGGGTGGCTCATCAGCGAAGACAGCGCGACGCCCGCGGCCATCGTGCCGAGCGCGGCAAGCAGCGTCGGCCGCACGCCGAAGCGCTGCATCGCGGCGGCCGCGAACGGCCCCATCAGCCCGTACAACGCGATGTTCACGGAAATCGCGAGCGAAATCGTCGCGCGACTCCAGCCGAATTGGTGTTCGAGCGGCACCATCATCACGCTCGGCGTCGCGCGCGTGCCCGCCGCCGCGAGCAACACCAGGAACACCACGGCGACGGTCAACCAGCCGTAGTGAAAACGTCCGCCTATCAGTCTCGCAGCCCAGTTCATCGGTTCTCCAATCGACGCATCATGGTGGTGACGTCGTTCGTATTATTACGGCTTCGGTAAATGACTTGTGACTGGTCTGTCACAATAGTGTTGCGATCTTAGTTACCGCTCGGTAACATGTCAAGGCGTCAATTTTATTCGGGTGACTTTCCATGTCCGACAACGAAACCCTCAAGCCGGCCGTCCCCGGTGCCCCCCGCGCCCGGCGTGCGCGCGGCGCCCAGACCGCCGGGCCGGAAGCGCAGCAGCATCTGTTGCGCGCCGCCAGCGAATTGTTCTATCGCGAAGGCGTGCGCAGCGTCGGCGTCGATGCTGTGGTCGAGCGGGCGGGTGTCAACAAGATGAGTCTGTACCGGCAGTTTTCGTCGAAGGACGAACTGGTGATGGCTTATCTGGAGCGTAAGGACGAGCAGTTTTTCGGCTACGTCGAGGCGAGCTTCGCGAAGCATCCCGGCGAGCCGGCGAAGCAGCTTCAGCAGTATTTCGACGACCTCGCGGCACGCGCGTCGATCGAGGATTACCGCGGCTGCCCGTTCGTGAACGTATCGGTCGAATTTCCGGACACCGCGCATCCGGCGCGGCAGTTCGTGTTCCGCAACAAGCAGCGTCTGATGGCGCGCCTGCTCGAACTGGCGACAGCCGCCGGCGCCGACGCGCCGGACGCGCTCGCCAACGCGCTCGGCTTGCTGATCGAAGGCGTGTACGCGGCGAGTCAGACTTACGGGCCAGGTTGCGGCCCGATCCTCGCCGCGCCGAAGGTGGCCGCGCAACTGATCGCGGCGGCTTGCGGTGGTGCGTCGGCGCGCTGAGGCGGATCGCTGAACCACCTCGTTAAGCGACTCGCCAAGCGACCCGTTAAACGGCTTGCCGAACCGCCTCGATTAAAATCACGCTTTTCCCCGCCGCGTCCGTCCGCCATGCCGTTGCCCGCCGAATCCCACGATGCCGTTATCGCCGCGACCCGTCACTGGCTGACGGAGGCCGTGATCGGACTGAACCTGTGTCCGTTCGCGAAGGCGGTGCATGTGAAGGGGCAGATCCGCTACGCGGTCAGCGACGCCGACACGCTCGAAGCCGTGCTGACCGATCTGGAAGCCGAGCTGCAGACGCTCGTCGCAGCCGATCCCGCCGCCGTCGATACCACGCTGCTGATCCTGCCGCGCGCGCTCGGCGACTTCCTCGATTTCAACGATTGTCTGTACTTCGCCGATCGGCTGATCCGGCAACTGCGGCTCGAAGGCATCGTCCAGATCGCGAGCTTTCACCCGCAGTACCAGTTCGAAGACAGCGCGCCCGACGATATCGAGAACTACACGAATCGCGCGCCCTATCCAATCCTGCATCTGCTGCGTGAGGACAGTATCGAACGGGCGGTGCAGGCGTTTCCCGATGCGGAAGATATCTACGAGCGCAACCAGGAGACGTTGCGGCGCATCGGCCGCGCAGGCTGGGATGCGCTGATGAAGCGGGAAGACTGACAGCGGTAGAACTGCTCGCGGCTAACGCTTCAGGCCGGCGCGAAGAAGCGCTCTTTCAACGCGTCGAGCCCGAGCGTTTCCAGCACTTCGCCGAGCCGCTCGGTCGGCCGACGCCGCGGCAGATCCTTGTACTGCGCAATGATCAGCTCGTTTTTCATCGAATGTTCCCAGCCGACCAGCTCGGTCACGCTGACCTGATAGCCATGCGCTTCCAGTTGCAGGCAGCGCAGCACGTTGGTGATCTGGCTGCCGAACTCGCGCGTATGCAACGGATGCCGCCAGATTTCCGTCAGCGCATTCTTCAGCGACCGGCCCTTGTTCTGGCGCAGCACACCCGCGACCTCGGCCTGGCAGCACGGCACGACGACGATGTATTTGGCGTGTTTTTCGAGCGCGAAGCGGATCGCGTCGTCGGTGGCGGTGTTGCATGCGTGCAGCGCGGTCACGATGTCGATTTCGGCGGGCAGACGCGTCGACGTGATCGAGTCCGCGACCGACAGATTCAGGAACGACATCCCCTTGAAGCCGAGCCGCGCGGCCAGCTCTTCTGACTTCGTCACCAGCTCTTCGCGCGTTTCAATGCCGTAAATGTGCGACGCCCCACCAGCGGCATCCTGAAACTCCTTGAAAAATAAGTCATACAGAATAAAACCGAGGTATGACTTGCCGGCGCCGTGATCGACGAGCGTCAGCGCGCCCTGCTGGTCCTTCAGCTCCTTGAGCAGGGGCTCGATGAACTGGAACAGATGGTAGACCTGCTTGAGCTTGCGACGGCTGTCCTGATTCATCTTGCCGTCGCGCGTGAGGATATGAAGCTCCTTCAGCAGTTCGACGGACTGGTTGGGACGGATTTCGTGGGTTTTACCGGACATCGTGTTGGATCGGCATCAATCGCAGCGCGAACGTGCGACAGATGACGGAAAAAGAGAAAAGTTACTGTCAGTTTACCCAAAGTGCGGCCCTCCCAGCGAGCGAGCCGTGCGGATCGTGCGAGACAGGCCTTCAACCTGGAACACTTCCTGCTCGAAAAGCTTCACGCGGAAACGGTTTCGGGACTGACCGAAGCCAGCCTGCGCACCGGCCCGAAGCGCGAGCACAGGCCGTGTCGCCGAAAAAAGGAGGCGGTCCGGCCCGCGACGCCGGACCAGCATGTGGGGAGGGCGACCCCGGAACAAGGGTCGAATGTTACGTAACCAGCCGTGCGCCGAGATCGCAACCGGACGCGCGCAGGGATGATGAAAGAAGAGGCGGCGATGGATACGGTACCGAACGGAAACGTCGAACAGAAATTTCAGGAAATGATGGCGAAGCTCACCGCGACGCCGGCCTGGTCGGAGAAGCAGCAACTCGAACTGGAGATGGCGCGTGACATCTCCACCGAAATGCTGCGGCTCGCCGAGGTGATGCGCGACGGCAACGTCGACCTCGAGACCTGCCTGACGATGCTCAAGTACGCAAAAGTGCTCGACTTCGTGATGACGACGCTCGCGTCGCGGCGCGATATCAAGCCGCAAACGCTGCGGGTCATCTTCAAGCTCGCCGGCCTGAAGGTCGACGAAGCCTATCCGGGTTAGTTGACGGGTAGCCGACTGCGAATGCTTGCCAACTCCGCTCGGGATCGCCTGGTCGTGTGCACGGCCTGATCCCGAGATCACCGCGCGCGGGCGGCCGCCTCAAGCCGCTCGCAACGCGGACTACTCCTTCCCTCTCCCCTCTCTTCGCAACGATTTCCTACGCACGCGGCGCCTCGACGGGCGGCGTCCCGTCATGAAACAGCGTCTTCAGTTGCGCGCGCAATTCCGGCGAATCCGCATGCTTGTGCACGCTCACCGCGTGCTGGACGGCGGCTTCGAGCAGTTCGCCGTCGCTATCGGCCGATAGCGCGACGGTGCAGCCCATTTCGCTCGGAAACTCGCGACAGTCGATGTATTTGCGGGTCATGGCAACCTCCTTGATCAGACGATCGACCCTTCCATCGATTTAAATGCGCGCGAGACGCGTCGACCGCCCGATAGGAGCGGCAGCGTGATGACGGCCGCGTATCGGGAGGCCTGCACGGATACGGGATTTAACGCGGGAAGCGACGCGAACGGCGTCCGATGAAGGGGATTCGAAAAGTATAGTTCGCGGGTTTGACGGGCGGCGTCGTGCCGCTAATCCTCGACGACGCCACGCACGCCGGAATCGAGTCTTTTCCGGCCTGGGCGTGTTGCCGGCATGTTTGCAGCGTGTTGCGCGCCGCGTAGTGCCTTGGCTCGGCCGTGAGGTCCGGTCGCGAAGTCCGGCGCAATCCGCCCGGCTTCGGCGCCGTTTGCCCCGTGCCGCGCACGGTGTGACAATAGCGCCCTTCGCGCCGCCCGCTCATCCAGTCGGTCCGACGCGCCGTCTGTTCCTCCGCCCGATCCGCAGAACCCCATGTCCTCCTCGCTCGATTTCGCCCGCGTCGCCGTGATCGGCGGCGGCCCCGCCGGCCTGATGGCCGCCGAGACGCTCGCCCGGCGCGGCGTGCAAGTCCACGTGTACGACGCGATGCCGTCGGTCGGCCGCAAGTTCCTGATGGCGGGCAAAGGCGGCATGAACATCACGCATTCGGAGCCGCTCGCACCGTTTCTCGATCGCTATGGCGCGCGCCGCGACCAGATCGCGCCGCTGCTCGATGCTTTCGGTCCCGATGCGTTACGCGCATGGCTGCACGAACTCGGTGTCGAGACGTTCGTCGGCAGCTCGGGGCGCGTGTTTCCGTCCGACATGAAGGCCGCGCCGATGCTGCGCGCGTGGCTGCATCGGCTGCGCGAGGCGGGCGTGCAATTCCATATGCGTCACAAGTGGATCGGCTGGAGTGAAGCGGCTGACGACGACACTGCCGCGCACGTGTTGCGCTTCGCCACGCCCGACGGCGAACGCACGGTGAGTTGCGACGCAGTCGTGTTCGCGCTTGGCGGCGCCAGCTGGCCTCGCCTCGGCTCCGACGCCGCATGGGTCCCGCTGATGGCCTCGCGCGACGTGCCCGTCGAGCCACTGCGACCCGCGAACTGCGGCTTCGACGCCGACTGGAGCCCCTATCTGCGCGAGCGTTTCGCCGGTCAGCCGATCAAGCCGGTCGCGATCTCACTCATCGATATAGACAAAAAAGTCCACAATCGACAAGGTGAAATACTTCTGACCGAAACGGGCCTCGAAGGGAGTCTGATCTACGCGTTGTCGGCGCCGATCCGCGAGCGGATTCTGGCCGACGGAGCGGTGACGATCGCGCTGGATCTCGCGCCAGGCTTACCGCTCGAACGCGTCGTCGAGGAAGTGACGCGGCCGCGCGGTTCGCGCTCGATCGCAAGCCATCTGCATGGCCGGATCGGGATTGGCGGCGTCAAGCTGGCGTTGCTGCACGAGATTTTGCCGAAGGACGCATTCGCCGACACGCTCCGTCTCGCGCACACGATCAAGGCGCTGCCGGTGCAGCTGCTGCGCGCGCGGCCGATCGACGAGGCGATCAGCACCGCCGGCGGAATTCCGTTCGAGGCGCTGAGCGACAGTCTGATGATCGAGCGGATGGCGGGCGCGTTCTGCGCAGGCGAAATGCTCGATTGGGAAGCACCGACGGGCGGTTATCTGCTGACCGCGTGTTTTGCCAGTGGGTTGGTGGCTGGGCGTGGCGTGGGGGCGTATCTGGAGGCGCGTGCTTGAGAGGTGACGCGGGGTGTGACACGCTCGCGCGGTTTCTGGAAGTGATGAGCGCTGTTTAAGGCCGGAGGGCGGCGAAGCTGCGACGCTGTTTAGCTGCTATGCGGTACGGCCCTGGAGCCATGAAGCCCCAACCTCACGAAGCCTCCGCAATCGTAAAACCTCAAAGCCGCACAACCGCGAGGCAGCGAGGCGTTTTTCATCCCGCCCCGCCACCCACGCCCACCCTCACCGCACCTTAAGCCGCCACAACGACGTCACCTCCGCGGCCCGCGCCGTATGCAGCGGATCGTTCTGATCGCTCGCCTTCGGATGGCGCGGCCGGATGTCCTCACGCCCCGCGACGCTCAACCCCGCGTTCTCGATCGCCGCCAGCAGCCACTCGCGCGTGCGCAGGCCCAGGTGCTCGGCAAAATCCGAAATGATTAACCAGCCCTCGCCGCCGGGCGTCAAATGATCCGCGAGTCCGTTCAGGAAGCCGAGCAACATGCGGCTGTCCGGATCGTAGACGGCGTATTCAAGCGGCGACGCCGGCCGCGCCGGCACCCACGGCGGATTGCAGACGACGAGCGGCGCCCGGCCGTCGGGAAACAGGTCCGTCTGCACGACCTCGACCTGCGCACCATAACCGAGCCGCGTGAGATTCTCGCGAGCACATGCGAGCGCGCGCGGATCCTGATCGGTGGCGACGATCCGCTGCACGCCGCGTTTGGCTAGCAGCGCGGCCAGCACGCCGGTACCCGTGCCGATATCGAACGCCAGATCGAGCGACGGCAACGGCGTGCGCGCAACCAGATCGACATACTCGCCGCGCACCGGCGAAAACACCCCGTAGTGCGGATGAATGTGCTCGCCGAGCGCCGGAATCTCGACGCCCTTCTTGCGCCACTCGTGCGCGCCGATCAACCCCAGCAGTTCACGCAGCGACACCACCGACGCCTCACCGCTCGCCGGACCATACGCTTCGACGCAGGCCTGCTGCACGTCGGGCGCGCGGCGCAACGGAATGGCGTAAGCGCCGTCGAGCGGAATCAGGATCATGCCGAGCGTGCGCGCGCGTTGCGACTGCGCCTGACGATGCAGGTTGAACGCATCGAGCGGCGTCGCGCCGTGCTTGCGCGGCTTGCGTTCGAGTCGGCGCGTGACCGCCTGCAGCAGCTGGCGCGCGTTCTGGAAGTCGCCGTGCCACAGCAGCGCGGTGCCTTCGCAGGCGAGTCGATAGGCCGAATCGGCGGTGGTGCGGTCATCGGCAACGACGACGCGCTTCGGCGGCGGCACGGCCGCCTCGGAACGCCAATGCGCGGTGCGCGGGCCGTCGGCTTCGGGCCAGGTGATAGATGCGGGGCTGGTCATGGTGAGATGAGATCGATGTTGCGTTGCCGGCGACAGAAGCCGCGAGAGCGGGCCGGCACGTCCGCTAGCCACATGGCCATAACGGACGACGCCCGAATGGTACCGCACCGAAGCCACGCCGATTCACGCTGATGCATGCGCTGGCGCACTCTCAATGGTGAGACACAAATTCCATAAATTCAGACAATATTGTCTATAAAAGACAAGGTGAAATAGATAGCGTGATTTTTAGAGCCTTCTGCTGCCTCACCTCTCCGAAATAATTTGTCGACTGTCAAATGTAAAAAATTAGGCATGCCTAAAAATAGACAAAAATATCTACGATAGACAAGGTGAAATAGATAGCGTGATTTTTGGTCCTTTGCGAGACTCACCCTCCCAGGGTGAGCCCGCCCAGTAAGGGTTTCGCACCGATCGACCATTTCGCGCGGGCGCCAGAAACGCAAAAAGCGCCGTCGAATCCGATGGCGCTTTTTATTGCGCGTGGCTGCTTCGGCCACGCGGACACCACGCCGACGGGCCCAGGCCCGTCGGCGCCGAACCGCATCAGCCGGTCAACACCGAGTTGTAGGTGGTCCCCGCGATCACCACGTTGTTCAGCGTGATGCCGTTGGTGTTGACCACGAACAGCGGCCCCGGCACCGTCGACGATGCCGGCCCCGTGCAGACCGGTGTGCCCAGGTTGCAGTCGGAAATCGTCACGCCGGTAATCGGCGACACCGTCGGCACGGGCAGCGGGCCGTTGTAGTCGGCGGACACCGGGCCTTGCGCGACGATCGCCTGGAAGCACGAGTTCGAGCCAGCGGTGAAGCCCGACGTCATCGCATACGTGACGCTGCCCGACACGTTGGTCGCGTTCACGTTCGAGATGTTGACGTTGTTGATGGTCGCCGGATTCCAGCGCACCGCGTCGCCCGACGGGCTGTAGTCGCAGTCGAACGTGATGAGGCCGCCCTGCCCCGTCGACGGATTGCTCACCAGACCGACCGTGCCCGAGCCCGCGACCGAACCCGGCACGCCCGAACCCAGCGCGCCGCCGCCGAACTTGCCCGCGAGGTTCACGCCATTGGGCAGCGTCACGCCGTTGATCCACACGTTGTTGATGAAGCCGCCGCGATTCATGTTGGTCTTGAAGCGCAGCGCGATATTGAGCGGATTGCTCGCCCAGTTTTCGTTTTGCATCGTCAGGTTGCGCGCGTAGACATTCTCGACGCCCGCGCTCATTTCACTGCCGATCGTCAGACCGCCGTGGCCGCTTTGCATCGTGCAATTCTGCACGACGATGTTCTGCATCGGGCCGTATTCGGTGTCGAGGCACTTGCCGGATTTGATCGCGATGCAGTCGTCGCCGGTGTTGAACTGGACGTTCTGCACCAGCACCGTGTTGCACGCGTCCGGGTCGAAGCCGTCGTTGTTCGGGCCGACGCTGTCGGCGAACACACCGTCGATCACCACGTTCGAGCAGGCGGTCGGATGGTGCTGCCAGAACGGCGTGTTCTGCGTGTGGTAGTTCTGCAGCAGCACATTGGTGCAGCCGATCAGCTCGACCATGCACGGGCGCAGGTAGTGGCCGTTGCCGAACACGCGGTTCAGCACCGGCACGCCGAGTTCGGACAGCGCCGGCAGATAGTTCTGATCCTGCTGCCAGCTCGAGCTGGTCAGCAGCGTCATCAGCGTCGTCGTCAGGCCGTCCTGGTTCGTGAACGACACGTTGGCCTTCGGATTGGTGATCTGCGACGCCGGCAGGCTCGTCAGCGCGACGTTGTTCGTGTTCGTGAATGCCTGCGACGGCGTCGACGAACCGGCGCAGCCGTATTCGCTAGTCGTGCCCTTGAAGGTCCACCAGCACGAAGTCGGCGCCTGGGTGCTCAGCTGGATCGGCGTCATCGCCTGGCCGTTCAGCACGCAGGTGTTGTCGTCGGCGGTGACGGCGATGTTTTTCTGCTGATACGCGTAGATCGGCGAACCGAAGTTCAGGCAGTCGTTGGCCTGCCAGCGGGTCCAGTACAGATTGCCGTTGGCGGTCGGGTACGGGCCGCTCTTCGCGTAGTCGGCGGGGTTCGGGCTGAAATAGATCGTACAGCCCGAGCTCAGGTGGAAGTTCACGTTGCTCAACAGCACGATCGGGCCGCCGCAATACCAGTTGCCGGCCGGCACGACCACCCGGCCGCCGCCGGCCTGGTTCGCGGCGCGGATCGCGGCATTGAACGCGGAGCACGAGTCGTACGCCGACGACGTGTAGTCGCACGGCACCATGATGTTCGAGCCGGGACTTTGCAGGTCATTGGTCGGATGCGCGGTCTGCTCGGAGCCGCCCGTCACCCACGGAATCGTGCCGCCCGGCCAGGCGGTCGACTGGATCAGTGCGGCCGCCGGCAGCGCCTGCGCGCCATAGGTCGCCACCTGGAAATCGACTGACGGGAACATCGACGGTGTGATGTTCGCGAGTTTGTTGATGATCGCGGTGGCCTGGCCGTTGGTGCCCCAGATCGGATCGGCGTCCACGGTGGTCGGCGTGCTCGTGGTGGGCGGCGTGCTGCTGCCGCCGCTCGCGGCCGGCGCGCTCGTCGAGCCGCCGCAACCGGGCAAGCCCGCCAGCAGCCCGGCGCCCGCCGTGACGCCGGCGAACGCGAGAAAGCTGCGCCGAGCCGGCGATTGCGGATGTGCCTGCTGCGCGTCGTTGCGTGAATCTTCGACTTTCCTCGACATGAACCCTGTCTCCTATGAGCCTGCGTGTTGTGACGCGCCGCAGTCGTTGCCAGCGCGGGTATCTTTACCGCCATCTTGTAAGACGACGTACAAATTCTCTCTATTTTTCGTCTCAGAAAACGCGATGAGGACAGCGTTTTCTCTCGGCAAAATTTTCTGTTTTCCTGGTAAATAGAGGGTATACGGATTTTCCCTCGGATCTTCGCTGATGTAAGACATACGATAACTTAGAAGGAAATCAGTGCAGGAACCTGTATTTTCAAAACCGAAGGAAGATAGAATTTTTTTGAAAGAAATACGAAAGATAAGGTCGAGAAAAACGGGAAGCGGCACGCGCAGGAAATTGCGTCGTTGAATGCGCAATTGCAGGCGACGCACGCTCAGCTCGCCGCACAAAACGCCCAGATGCTCAATTCGGTCCGGCAGCACGCACCGCCTCAGGTCACGCCGATCCAGCAGCCGGGTAGCGGAGACGTTCGCTGCATCAGCACGGGTATTTATACGAACTGCCGGTATTAAGGGGCGTGATTTCCCTGAGCCCCTACGGGGAAAAAGCGGCGCCAGAAACAAAAAACCCCGTCAGACGATGTCTGACGGGGTTTTCGGGTAATGCTGGGTACAACTGAAAACTAACTGGTGCCGGCTGCAGGACTCGAACCCGCCACCTCATGATTACAAGTCAAGCGCTCTACCTGATGAGCTAAGCCGGCATGAGGCCGTGATTCTACTTCATTTCACGATCTTAAGGCGAGCCCTTCCGCCGCCTTTCGAGCCGTCGTCATCGGGCTGCGGCTTGCTCACCGTTTCGCCGTCGCTGTCCGCGGCCGGTTCGGCCGGCACACTCTCGAGCGCGCGCGGGGCGGCCGGCGTGTCGGCTTCGTCGGTAGCGTCCGCGCCGGAATCCTGTGCCTCACCGCCCGCCGATTCGACCGGGAACGCCATCCCCTGGCCGTTCTCGCGCGCGTAGATCGCGAGAATATTGGCGATCGGCACTTCGATCTTGTGCGACTTGCCGGAGAAGCGCGCGTTGAACTCGATCCATTCGTTGCCCATCTGCAGCTGGCTGGTCGCCTCGAAGCTGATGTTCAACACGATCTCGTTGTCGCGCACGAACTGGCGCGGCACGCGCGTCTGATTGTCGACGCGGACCGCGATGTGCGGGGTGTAGCCGTTATCCGTGCACCATTCGTAGAGCGCGCGCAGCAGATAAGGCTTCGTGGAAATCTCTTGCATCAACAGTCCTCTTGCGGGCGCGGGCACGCATCAGGACGATGCGGCGCCCGCGCTCCAAAGCCAAACTCAACGACGCATCACCTTTTCCGACGGCGTCAGCGCTTCGATATAAGCCGGGCGGCTGAAAATGCGCTCGGCGTACTTCATCAGCGGCGCGGCGTTCTTCGACAGCTCGATGCCGTAGTGATCCAGACGCCACAGCAGCGGCGCGATCGCGACGTCGAGCATCGAGAATTCTTCGCCGAGCATGTACTTGTTCTTCAGGAAGATCGGCGCGAGTTGCGTCAGACGATCGCGGATCGCGAGACGTGCCTTCTCGTGATTCTTTTCCGCAGCCTTGCCCTTTTCGTTTTCGAGCGTGCCGACGTGGACGAACAGCTCTTTCTCGAAGTTGAGCAGGAACAGGCGCGCGCGCGCACGCTGCACCGGATCCGCCGGCATCAGTTGCGGATGCGGGAAGCGCTCGTCGATGTACTCGTTGATGATGTTCGATTCGTACAGAATCAGGTCCCGTTCGACGAGAATCGGCACCTGACCATACGGATTCATCACGGCGATGTCTTCCGGCTTGTTGAACAGGTCGACGTCGCGGATCTCGAAGTCCATGCCCTTTTCGAACAACACCAGGCGGCAACGCTGGGAGAACGGGCAAGTAGTGCCGGAATACAGAACCATCATGTTTACATTTCCTCAAAAAGCTGAAGGGCCAGCGCGCGGAAAAACCGTTCAGCAGGTCTTTCCTGGCGCCGGCCCCACGCCGTGATGCGGCGTGATTATTTGATATGTTTCCAGTACGCGGCGTTCAGTCGCCAGGCGAAAAAGCTCAGGATACCGAGGAACATCAGCACCCACACGCCAAGTTGCTTGCGGGTTTGCTGAGTCGGTTCGGACATCCATGACAGGTACGACACGAGGTCGGCCACAGCAGAATCATAATCTACCGGCGACATCGTTCCCGGAGTGAGCTGCTGGAAACCAAGGAATTTGTGTACCGTTTCGCCGGTTTTTTCGTCGGTTTCGTCGCCGAACTTCGCCGCACGCTGCCCCTGAAGCTGCCACAGCACGTGAGGCATGCTCACGTTTTCATACACCAGATTGTTCCAGCCGGTCGGCCGCGTATCGTCGCGATAGAACGTGCGCAGATACGTGTACAGCCAGTCCCGTCCGCGCGCCCGCGCCTCCACCGACAGATCCGGCGGCGTCGCGCCGAACCACGTTTTCGCGTCGTCCGGGCGCATGGCCACGGTCATCGTGTTGCCGATCTTGTCGGTGGTGAACAGCAGATTCGCCTGGATTTCGTTCGGCGAAATGCCGAGATCGGTCAGGCGGTTGTAGCGCATCAGGTTCGCGCTGTGACAATTCAGGCAGTAGTTTACAAACAATTGCGCGCCACGCTGCAAAGAAGCGAAATTGTTCGTGTTGTCGGGTGCGCGGTCGAGCGGAAAATTCTCGTCCGCGTGGGCAGGAGCGGCCAGCAGCGCGAGCACCGTCGCGCCGACCAGCGCGCACGTCGAAAGCAGTTTTTTCATCTTCGTGTTCTCCTGGCTCGCGATTAGTGAGGCTTGAACCGCACCCGCTCCGGCGGCTGCTTGAACGTGCCAAGCCTCGTCCAGAACGGCATGCCGAGGAAAAACGCGAAGTAAATCAGCGCGCAGACCTGGGCGATCAGCGTGGCGACCGGCGATGGCGGCCGCGTGCCGAGGAAGCCGAGCGTCAGGAACGCGATCACGAAGATGGCGTAGAACACCTTGTGGAAAAACGGCCGGTAGCGAATCGACCTGACCGGCGACTGGTCGAGCCACGGCAGGAAGAACAGCGAAATCACCGCGCTGCCCATCACCACCACGCCCCAGAACTTCGACTCGGTGAAGGCCATCGCCAGAATCACCAGCACCGCGAGCACCGGCAGGCCGAGCTTCCACTTGCCGCGCGCCTTCACCAGCGCCAGCAGGCCGAGCAGCCCGATCACAATCATCAGCACAATCTTGAACGGGTCGGTGGTCGCGCGCAGCATCGCATAAAAAGCGGTGAAGTACCAAACCGGCGCAATTTCCGGCGGCGTTTGCAGCGGATTAGCGGGAACGAAGTTGTTCGCTTCGAGGAAGTAGCCGCCCATTTCCGGCGCGAAGAAGATGATCGCCGCGAAAATCAGCAGGAACACCGTCACGCCCATGAAATCGTGCACCGAGTAGAACGGGTGAAACGGGATGCCGTCGAGCGGCTTGCCGTCCGGGCCCTTCTTCGCCTTGATCTCGATGCCGTCCGGGTTGTTCGAGCCGACTTCGTGCAGCGCGACCAGGTGCGCGATCACGAGGCCGACCAGCACCAGCGGAATCGCGATCACGTGAAACGCGAAGAAGCGGTTCAGCGTGACATCCGAGACCACATAGTCGCCGCGAATCCACAGCGACAGATCCGGCCCGATGAACGGAATCGCCGAGAACAGGTTCACGATCACCTGCGCGCCCCAGAACGACATCTGGCCCCACGGCAGCAGGTAGCCGAAGAACGCCTCGGCCATCAGACACAGGAAGATCAGGCAGCCGAAAATCCACACCAGCTCGCGCGGCTTGCGATACGAGCCGTACATGAGCCCGCGGAACATGTGCAGGTACACGACGACGAAGAACATCGACGCGCCCGTCGAGTGCATGTAGCGGATCAACCAGCCCCACGGCACCTCGCGCATGATGTACTCGACCGACGCGAACGCGAGCGTCGCATCGGGCTTGTAGTTCATCGTCAGGAAGATGCCGGTGACGATCTGGTTGACCAGCACCAGCAGGGCAAGCGAACCGAAGAAGTACCAGAAGTTGAAGTTCTTCGGCGCGTAGTACTCGGAAACGTGCTTCTTCCACGTCGCCGTCATCGGGAAGCGCTGGTCGATCCAACCCGCCAGCCCGGTCGTCTCTACTTCGTGTTCGCTCGCCATTACGCTTCTCCTTTCTCGTCTTTCCCGATCACGAGGGCCGTCGGCGACGTGAACATGAAGCGCGGGATGTCGAGGTTTTGCGGGGCGGGTTTGTTCTTGAAGACGCGGCCGGCCATGTCGTAGGTCGAGCCGTGGCAAGGACACAGGAAGCCGCCGGGCCAGTCGTCGGGGAGATTGGGCTGCGGGCCCTCCTGAAAGCGCGGCGTCGGCGTGCAGCCCAGATGCGTGCAAACGGCGACGGCGACGAGCAGGTGCTTGTTCTCGGCACGCGAACGGAATTCGTTGTTGCAGTAGTCCGGCAACGGCATCGAGAACGGATTCAGCGAGTGGGGATCCGCCAACTGGCTATCGGCTTTCTGAACATCGGCGAGCATGCGGTCCGTGCGGTTGATGATCCACACCGGCTTGCCGCGCCAGGCGACCGTCATCATGTCGCCGGGCTTCAAACTGCTGATATCGACTTCGACCGGGGCACCGGCTGCCTTGGCCTTTTCGGATGGTGCAAACGAACTAACAAAGGGTACGACAACGGCAACACCTCCTATGCCGCCTGCTACGGTCGTCGCTACCAGCCAGTTACGGCGGCTGCCATCGACGCGTTCCTCTTCTTTGTCTCGCATCACACGCCCCACTTCTGAGTTGGATTTTTCCTTCACGTCGCTTCTACCGCCGCTAGTTTGCTCGAATGGAGTCGCCATTTACAAGGGCCGATTGCCAAAAACCGTGCGAAGCCCTTGATAACTCAGGGTTTGTCCGTACCGATCGCAAACTTTTTCGCACCTCCTTTTAAGCGCCTTCTTCGCTATTCATGCGCTTTTCTTCGTTAATGCAATTTGCAATTCAAACGGGATTGGGGATATCGATAAAGAGGTGTTCGATATCGAACGATTCGGACAGGTGCTTGCCCACCGCCTGCACGCCGAAGCGCTCGGTCGCGTGGTGGCCGGCCGCGAGAAACGCGACGCCGCTCTCCGCCGCCGTGTGCATCACCGACTCCGACACTTCGCCGGTCAGATAGACGTCGGCGCCGGCGTTGATCGCCGCGTCGAACATGCCTTGCGCGGCACCCGTGCACCAGCCGACACGGCGCAGCTCCATGTCCGGATCGCCGAACACGAGCGGCGCGCGGCCCAGCGTCTGCTCGATTTCCGCGGTCAGGTGCGACAGCGTGATCGGCATCGGCAGGGTGGCGAGCCAGCCGAGGTCGTTGTCGCCGAAACGGGCATCGCTGATCCAGCCCATCTTCTCGCCGATCTGCGCGTTATTGCCGAGCTCGGGGTGATCGTCGAGCGGCAGATGGTAGGCGAACAGGTTCAGGTCGTTCGCGATCAGCAGCTTCAGGCGCGCGTGTTTGCGGCCGGTGATCTGCGGCGCCTCGTTGCGCCAGAAGTAGCCGTGATGGACCAGCACGGCGTCCGCGCCCCACTCGAGCGCGGCCTCGAGGAAGGCCACCGAAGCGGTCACGCCGGTCGCGAGTTTGTTGACCCGGCGACGTCCCTCGACCTGCAATCCGTTCGGGCAATAGTCCTTGAAGCGCGCGGTTTCAAGGAGATTGTTCAAGTACAATTCAAGTTCGATCCGATCCATATAGACCTCTAGTCTTCAGATGCTTAGACGCTTTTGGCTGTTATTTGCCCAAGCGGTGACTGTGCTGTTGGCGCTAATGTTCATCATTGCGACCCTCAAACCGCAGTGGCTGCAGCGTCAAGGGCAGTTCGGCAAGCAGCTCGCCGAACCGATCGTCGCGCTGCGGGAAGTGGCGCCGGGCATCAGTAACGGCCATGCCGAAGCGTCCTATGCGGACGCGGCGCAAAAGGCCATGCCCGCGGTCGTCAACGTGTTCTCCAGCAAGGACGGTTCACTGCCTCCGGACCCCCGCGCGAAAGACCCCCTGTTCCGCTACTTCTTCGGCGATAGAAACAATCGCAAGCAGCAGGAGCAGCCGGCGTCGAATCTCGGCTCAGGGGTGATAGTGAGTTCGGAAGGTTACATTCTAACGAACCAGCACGTGGTGGACGGCGCCGATCAGATCGAGGTTGCGCTGGCGGATGGCCGCACCTCCAGCGCGAAGGTGATCGGCATCGATCCCGAAACCGATCTGGCCGTGCTGAAGGTCAACCTGACCCATCTGCCCACCATCACGCTCGGCCGGATGGACCAGGCCCGTGTCGGCGATGTCGTGCTCGCGATCGGCAATCCGTTCGGCGTCGGCCAGACGGTGACGATGGGCATCGTCAGCGCGCTCGGGCGCAACCACCTCGGCATCAATACGTTCGAAAACTTCATCCAGACCGACGCGCCGATCAATCCCGGCAACTCCGGCGGAGCGCTGGTCGACGTGAACGGCAATCTGCTCGGCATCAACACCGCGATCTATTCACGCTCGGGCGGCTCGCTCGGCATCGGCTTCGCGATTCCGGTATCGACCGCGCGCAGCGTGCTCGAAAGCATCATCACCACCGGCACGGTCACGCGCGGCTGGATCGGCGTCGAACCGCAGGACGTGACGCCGGAAATCGCCGAGTCGTTCGGGCTCGAGCAGAAGTCCGGCGCGATCGTCGCGGGCGTGCTGAAGAGCGGCCCGGCGGATCGCGCGGGCATCAAGCCCGGCGACGTCCTGATGAGCGTGAACGGCCAGGAAATCACCGACACCACGCGTCTGCTGAACGTGATCGCGCAGATCAAGCCAGGGACGTCGGCGAAGGTGCATCTCGCGCGCAAGGGCCGTCAGCTCGATCTCGACGTCACCATCGGCAAGCGCCCGCCGCCGCCGAAGCAGGCGGAAGACGACAACGGCGGCGACCAGCCGGACGACGAAGGCGGTTGATCCGCTTGCAGCGGTCGTCACGAACGAAGAAACAGCGCCAATGAAAAAGGGCAGTCCGTAATGGACTACCCTTTTCGCTTGCGCCACGCCGCCTCAATTTACTCGCGCAATGCCTATCGGTTTTCCGGTCGGGAGTTCAGGTCGGCGGCGGACTCGCATCCTCGACCACCGGCGGCTGCTTGCCGATGAACAGACGCGCGGCAATGATCCCGGCCTCGTACAGAATGATCAGCGGCACCGCGAGGATCAGTTGCGAAAACACGTCCGGCGGCGTCACCACCGCCGAAATCACGAACGCGCCGACGATCACGTACGGCCGGATTTCCTTGAGCTTCTTCAGCGTGACCACGTTCATGCGCACCAGCAGCACGACGACGATCGGCACCTCGAAGGTCACGCCGAATGCAATGAACATCGTCAGCACGAAGCTCAGGTAATTGTCGATGTCGGTGGTCATCTCCGCGCCGAGCGGCGCGTTGTAGTGCGCCATCACGCGGAAGATGGTCGGAAACACGACGAAGTACGCGAACGCCATGCCGCACAGGAACAGCGTATAGCTGCTCGCCACCAGCGGCGCGACCAGCTTCTTTTCGTGCTGATACAGCCCCGGCGCGACGAACGCCCAGATCTGGTACAGCACGACCGGCAACGCGATCACGAACGCGACCAGCATGGTCACCTTCATCGGCACGAAGAACGAGCCGGTGACGTCGGTGACGATCATCTTGCCGTCTTTCGGCAGGTTCTGCATCAGCGGTCGCGCGAGCAGCCGGAAAATGTCCGGCGCCCAGTACACGAGCCCGATGAACACGACGATGACCGCGAGACCCGCCCGGATGATGCGGTCACGCAATTCGACGAGGTGGGAAATGAAGGTCTCTTCGGCGCCTTCGTTCTGGGATTGCTGGGGGTCGCTCACACCGGCCCTCGGTTAGAGATTGTCGCTCTGATCATCAGAAGAACCGCGTCGGACGACGCAGGTTGACGGGCGTGTGACGCGCGACGCGCGCGGCACCCGACTGCACGCGCGTGCGGCGCAGGCTCGCACGCTTGTACCAGGTGGGCATGGCGCTCTGCCTGACGCGCCAGTTCTTGCGTTTGGGTGCCGCAGCCGGCGTGCTGATCGGCCACGACGTGCCGCTCGCGCTGCCGCTGCCGACATCCTCGAGCGTGCCGCCGGCGATGCTCGGCGAGACCGACGAGCCGCTATTCCACGCGTCGTTCAGCTCGCTCTCATGTTTGCGCAGATTGTCGTGCACCGTGCTTTCGACGTTGCTCGCGGCTTTCTCGAACTCGGTCTTCATGCGCCGCAGTTCGTCGAGTTCGATTTCGCGCGTGACCTCGGCCTTCACGTCGTTGATGTACCGCTGCGCGCGGCCGAACAACGCGCCCGCCGTACGCGCGACACGCGGCAGGCGCTCAGGTCCGAGGACGACCAGCGCGACGACGCCGATCAGCGCCATCTTGGTGAGACCGAGATCCAGCATGAAGTGGAATGTCCGTCAGTAACGCGGGAACGGCGTGAACGCCGCGGCTTAGCGGAAGTCGCTCGATTGCTGCGTCTTTTCCTTCGCTTCGACGTCCACCGCGCCGTTGCGCGGCAGTTCGCGCTGCTGCTGCGAATCAGCCGACGGCGACTCCGCTTCCTTCATGCCTTCCTTGAAGCCCTTCACCGCACCACCCAGATCGCTGCCGATGTTGCGCAGTTTCTTCGTGCCGAACACGAGCGCCACGATCAACAACACGATCAACCAATGCCAGATGCTCAACGAACCCATGACTACTCTCCTTAACCTCGGCACCGCGTTGCGATGCGATCAATTTCGTGCGCCTTGCGGCGTAATCCGAAGCGCGAGCGCTTCTCGTCCCCATCTATTCCTACGTTACCGCAGACCGCGTCGCCTCGCAGGCAACGCATCCGTCGGCACCACTCCCGCCATTGTGGCCGGCCATCGCGTCGAGGTTATTACACTGCGGTAAAAACAACGGCTGCGTTATTGTGGCCGACCAAAAATTCGTCGCGGTTCGCGCGCATGACGCGCATCACGCGTTGCGCGCCGGACGAACCACGCGCGGCGCTCAGCCCATGCGTTGCCAGGGGCGCGGTCCCGCGAGAATGTGCGCGTGCAGGTGATAGACCTCCTGCCCGCCGCCCGGACCGGTATTGATTACCGTGCGAAAACCCGTCTCGCCGCCGGTGTACGCGACGCCCAGCTGATCGGCCAGACGCGCGGTCAGGACGAGCATTCTACCAAGCAGAGGCGCGTCGCTTTCGGTGCAGTTCGACAGCGTCGCGATGTGCTTGCGCGGAATCACCAGCACATGGGTTTCGGCCGCCGGGCGGATGTCGCGGAAGGCGACGAACTCGTCGTCTTCATGAACTTTGGTAGACGGGATTTCGCCAGCGGCGATCTTGCAGAAAAGGCAGTTCGGATCGTGACTCATCGTATTCCTGACGCGGTATGACTGAAGCGCAAAGCCTCACGCGACGTGGTCCGACCCGAGAGCCGGCCCGCTGAAACGGGCCGGAGGGCGCTCAGACCCAGCCACGCGGATTCGCGAACGGCTTGTTATCGTACAGATACAGCCAGCCTTTGATAATACGGTACAACATCCAGATGCTGACGGCCCACAGCACCGGAATGCCGATCAGAACGAGCAGCAGCAACGCGCCGATCGCATAACCGACGAGGCCCAGCCAGAACGTGCGGATCTGCCATTCGAAGTGGGCTTCGTACGGCGTGCCGGCTACGTCCGGGCGCTTGATGTAGTTGATGATGATCGCAATCAGAATGGTCAGCCCACCGGTCAGCCAGTGGACTGCATAGAGCGCGTACAGCACGTGCGTCAGCGTGCGCAGGCTCCGTTCGCGCTCAGGTTCCAGCGCGTTGCGATAGACCGGCGGCGGATAGCTTCCTTGCGACTGTTCCATGCTTGCATCCTCCCAAAGGTGCGTTTATCGCAATATGGGTGCCGGCGCGCGCGACTTCAAGCGAAAACAGGCCCGAACGCGCGCAAACGGCAGAAGCCGCCCCGCCGCACCCGGCACGGCGCCGCTGCCTCCGTGCGTGCTCAGTCGCCGTTCTGCTCGCGCTCGCGGCTCTTGCGCAGCGCCTTTTCCTCGATCCCCGACAGCCCCTCGCGACGCTCGAGTTCGGCGATCACTTCAGCCGGGCTCAGATCGAAATGCGACAGCATCACGAGGCAGTGAAACCACAGATCCGCGACTTCGCCGACCAGCGCCTTCGGCGCGCCGCCGTGACGCGTATCCTTGGCCGCCAGCACGACTTCGGTGGCTTCTTCGCCGATCTTCTTCAGGATCGCGTCATCGCCCTTGTGGAACAGGCGCGACACGTACGAAAGGTCCGGATCGCCGCCTTTGCGGCCGTCGATCACCGCCGCGAGGCGCAGCAGCGTGTCCTTCGTGGAGGCGGACGAAGTGTCGGACAGGTTTTGCGTGGATTGCGTCATTTGTAGATGTGTTCGGGGTCTTTCAGCACGGGATCGACGGCATGCCAGTCACCGTCGTCCACCGAGCCTTCGAATTTCTGGAAAAAGCACGAGTGGCGGCCGGTATGGCAGGCGATGCCCGACACCTGCTCGACCTTCAGCAGCACGACGTCTTCGTCGCAATCGAGCCGCACTTCATGCACGTGCTGCACGTGGCCCGACTCCTCGCCCTTGAACCACAGGCGCTGGCGCGAGCGCGAGAAGTACACCGCGCGGCCGGTCTCGATGGTCTTCGCCAATGCTTCGCGGTTCATCCACGCGAACATCAGCACGTCGTTGGTCGACGCTTCCTGCGCGATCACCGGCACGAGGCCGTTCGCGTCCCACTTGACCTTGTCGAGCCAGTTCACTGCCGAGGGATTCGTCACGTCACAACCTCACCGAAATGCCCTGGTCGGCCATGAAACGCTTGGCCTCGCCGACCGTGTGTTCGCCATAGTGGAAAATGCTCGCGGCGAGCACCGCATCCGCGTGGCCTTGCGTGATGCCGTCGGCCAGATGCTGCAGGTTGCCGACGCCGCCCGAGGCGATCACCGACACCGGCACCGCGTCCGACACCGCGCGCGTGAGCGCGAGGTCGAAGCCACTCTTGGTGCCGTCGCGATCCATGCTGGTCAGCAGGATTTCGCCGGCGCCGAGCTCGGCCATCTTGCGCGCCCACTCGACTGCATCGAGGCCCGTAGCCTTGCGACCGCCATGCGTGAACACTTCCCAGCGCGGCGTTTCGCCGTCGGCCGACACGCGCTTCGCGTCGATCGCGACGACGATGCACTGCGAGCCGTATTTGTCGGTGGCGTCCTTCACGAGCTGCGGATTCGCGACCGCCGACGAGTTCATGCTGATCTTGTCCGCGCCCGCGTTCAGCAGGCGTCGCACGTCTTCGACCGCGCGCACGCCGCCGCCGACCGTCAGCGGAATGAACACCTGCGAGGCGACCGCCTCGATGATCGGCAGGATCAGGTCGCGCTGATCGGAGGTCGCGGTGATGTCGAGGAAAGTGAGTTCGTCGGCGCCCTGATCGTCGTAGCGACGCGCGATTTCGACCGGGTCGCCCGCGTCGCGCAGTTCGACGAAGTTGACGCCCTTGACCACGCGGCCGGCGGTAACGTCGAGACAGGGGATGATGCGTTTAGCTAGAGCCATGATCTTGCAATTCTGCCAATACCGCTGATGAGGCCGCCTGCTTGCGGGCAAGCGGCACGGTGTCGGCGCGACAGGTTGCGTCGCGCCGCGAGTGGAATGCAGGCCGGAGGCTGGCCGAATGCCGGCGAAGACCGGGTCCGTGATCGGGCGACGTGCAACGCGGACAGGCTAGCGTTCGGATGAGCGCCGCGAGCCCGCAGCAGCGCCACACCCACACCGCAACCCGGCCCAACGGCTCAATGGGCCAGCGCAGTCAGCCCGACGCGCCCAGCCGTCGAGCGAAGTCCTCGCTCGACCCGGTCACACGCTTAAGCGTCGTCCGCTTCGCGCAGCTTGTCCGCGAGCGTTTGCGCGGCCGCGAAATCGAGGTCGCCCGAGTAGATCGCACGACCGCAGATCACGCCTTCGATGCCCTCGCCTTCGACTTCGCACAGCGATTCGATGTCCGCGAGGTTCGACAGACCGCCGCTCGCGATCACCGGAATCTTCACCGCGCGCGCGAGGCGCACCGTCGCTTCGATGTTGATGCCCTGCAGCATGCCGTCGCGGCCGATGTCGGTATAGATGATCGACTCGCAGCCGTAATCCTCGAACTTGCGCGCGAGGTCGGCCACTTCGTGACCGGTCAGCTTGCTCCAGCCGTCGGTCGCGACCTTGCCGTCCTTCGCGTCCAGACCGACGATGATGTGACCGCCGAACGCCGTGCAGGCGTCCTGCAGAAAGCCGGGGTTCTTCACCGCCGCGGTGCCGATGATCACGTACGACAGACCGTCGTCCAGATAGCGCTCAATCGTGTTCAGGTCGCGAATACCGCCGCCCAGCTGAACCGGAATTTCGCCGCCCACTTCGTCGATGATCGCGCGGATCGCATCGCCGTTTTTCGGCTTGCCGGCGAACGCGCCATTCAGATCGACCAGATGCAGACGACGCGCGCCGCGGTCGACCCAATGTCGGGCCATTGCCGCCGGTTCCTCGGAGAAAATCGTCGCCTGGTCCATATCGCCCTGTTTGAGGCGTACACACTGACCATCTTTCAGGTCGATGGCGGGAATCAGCAGCATAGCAATCGGGTGTTGTCTGGGAGTGGGTTGAGGGTCGGCGGCAGCGGCTGGAGAGCCAGCCCGCTATCGCGCCGTTTCGCTAGTTTAGTACAAGTCTTTCGGCGCTCTAGCGACGCGCCGGTCTGAAACGAAACCGCGATGCCGCGCTTTTGACGCGGGGCAACGGGATGCGGGAAAGGGTTCACGGGTTCCAGTGCACGAAGTTGCGATACACGCGCAAACCCGCGTCGGCGCTCTTTTCCGGGTGGAATTGGGTGGCGAAGATGTTATCCCGCGCTACCGCCGAGGTAAAGGGCACGCCGTACACCGTTTCGCCCGACGTATGCGCCGGGTTGCCGGGCACCACGTAATAGCTGTGCACGAAGTAGAAGAACGCGTTGTCGGCGACGCCGTCCCACAGCGGATGCGGTTGCGCCTGACGCACGCGGTTCCAGCCCATCTGCGGGACCTTGAAGCGCGAGCCGTCGTCCTGCACCTGGCCTTCGAGCTCGAAGCGCACCACCTTGCCGGGCAGCAGGCCGAGGCCCGGCGTGTCGCCTTCGGCGCTCCAGTCGAACAGCATCTGTTCGCCGACGCACACGCCCATCAAAGGTTTGCTGCGCGACGCCTCGACGACCGCTTCCTGCAAGCCGGACGCGCCGAGACTGCGCATGCAGTCGGGCATCGCGCCCTGCCCGGGCAATACGACGCGGTCGGCCGCGCGGATCGCTTCGGGCCGGTCGACGATGGCCACGTCCGCTTCGGGCGCGGCCTGGCGCAACGCCTGGGCCACCGAGCGCAGGTTGCCCATTCCGTAATCCACAATCGCTATCGAAGTTTTCATTTCAGGTTTGGCCGCCCGGCCTTCAATCCATCGACGCCGCCGCGCGGCGTCGAGCGACACTGGCCGGCCCGCATGATGCTGCCGGACGGCCCCGTTCGAGGTGAATGGCTGAAGACGCTAACGGCGCTGAAAAACGTTAGAGGCTGATTAAAGGCTGCCCTTGGTCGACGGAATCTGTCCGGCCGCGCGTTCGTCCATCTCGACGGCCATGCGCAGCGCGCGCCCGAACGCCTTGAACACGGTCTCGAGCTGATGGTGCGCGTTGATGCCGCGCAGATTGTCGATGTGCAGCGTCACGCCGGCGTGGTTCACGAAGCCGCGGAAAAATTCGATCGACAGGTCGACGTCGAACGTGCCGATGCGCGCACGGGTGAACGGCACGTGGAATTCGAGGCCCGGACGGCCAGAAAAATCGATCACGACGCGCGACAGCGCTTCGTCGAGCGGCACGTACGAATGGCCGTAGCGGCGGATGCCCTTGCGATCGCCGATCGCCTTCGCGACGGCCTGGCCGAGCGTAATGCCGGTGTCTTCGACCGTATGGTGGTCGTCGATATGCAGATCGCCATGCGCTTCGATCTCGAGGTCGAACAGCCCGTGGCGGGCGATCTGGTCGAGCATGTGGTCCAGGAACGGCACACCGGTGGCCAGCTTCTGCTGACCGGTGCCGTCCAGGTTGATCTTCACACGGATCTGCGTTTCGCTGGTGTTGCGAACGACTTCCGCAAGGCGCATGGTAATTCCTCGAATCTGACTAGAAAGCGCTAGTAGTGTGGGATGGAAAAACGACCGGCCGCGCGACGATTGGGGATCGGCGCGGCCGCCTCGCGCCGCCGCTCAGCGCAGCACGAGTTTCAGGCCGGCGAGCAACTGGGCGTTTTCGTCCGGCGAACCGACGGTCAAACGCACGCAATTAGCCAGCAATGGATGCATTTTACTCACGTTTTTGATCAGAACCCGCGCCGTCAGCAGGGTTTCGAACAGCACGGACGCATCGGGCACGCGCACCAGCAGGAAGTTGCCGGCGCTCGGGAACACTTCGGCGCCCGGCAGCGCGGCCACGGCCTGCGCGAGTTTCGCGCGTTCGTCGCGCAATTGCGCGGCCTGCGCGTCGAGCACGCCGACGTGGTCGAGCAGAAAATCGGCGGCGGCCTGGGTCAGCACGTTGGTGTTGTACGGCGGACGCACCTTGTCGAATTCGGTGAGCCACGCGGGCTTGCCGACCAGATAGCCGAGGCGGATGCCGGCGAGGCCGAGCTTCGACACCGTGCGCATCACGACGACGTTGTCGAACTGATCGGCGCGCGGCAGCCAGCTCTTCTGCGCGAACGGCTGATACGCCTCGTCGATCACGACAAGGCTCTTGTCCGCGGCGGCAATGATGCGCTCGATGTCGGCATCGTCGAACAGCGTGCCGGTCGGGTTGTTCGGATACGCGAGATAGATGATGGCCGGCTCGTGCTCGGCGATCGCCGCGAGCATCGCGTCGGTATCGAGCGTGAAATCGGCCTTGAGCGGCACGCCGACGAATTCGAGATTCGCGAGCTTCGCCGACATCTGATACATGACGAACCCCGGCACCGGCGCGAGCACCTTCGCGCCCGGCTTTGCGCACGCAACCGACACGATGCTGATGATTTCATCCGAACCGTTGCCGAGCAGCACGTCGCAGCCCGCCGGCACGCCCATCACGTGGCGAATCCGTTCGATCAGCGCTTCGGGGCGCGGCGCCGGATAGCGGTTCAGCGCGACGCCGGCCAGACGCTCGCCGAGATGCGCGGCGAGTTCCGGCGGCAGCGGAAACGGGTTTTCCATCGCGTCGAGCTTGATGAAGCCGGTGGCGTCCGGAACCGGGTAGCTCGTCATTGCGAGCACGTCGCGGCGGATGATGTCTTGAGGTGTCGTCATAGTTCGGGGGCCGGGCCGCGCGGAAAACGCCGGCCCGGTTGTCGGCGGCACGGGGCCGCGCTGGTTGGTCTCTGGTCTCTGTTGTCGTTATTGAACGGGCGAACGGTGCGCGATCCGTCGCACGGGCGGGAACCCGCGCGACCAGCATGGGCAGTGGTCCGCGCTGGCGGTGGGCGCACGGATCATGCTCGACGCATGTTTTGCCGCTACCCTCGCCGCTTGCGCGGCTTCCCGCTGGCCGCTAGTGCTTCACGCGCCGCCGCTGCCGGTCATGCGCGTCAACCGCGTTCGTTGTTGTTCTGCCGCATCCGGTATTCGGCGCTGCGCGCATGCGCCTGCAGACCTTCGCCGTAGGCGAGTTCAGCAGCGATCTCGCCGAGCGTCTGCGCGCCTTCCGCGCTGACTTCGATCAGGCTCGAACGCTTGAAGAAGTCGTAGACGCCGAGCGGCGACGAGAAGCGCGCGGTACGCGAAGTCGGCAGCACGTGATTCGGGCCCGCGCAGTAATCGCCGAGGCTCTCGCTCGTGTAGCGGCCAAGGAAGATCGCGCCGGCGTGGCGGATCTGCTGCGCCCATTGATGCGGCTCCAGCGCCGAGATTTCGAGATGCTCGGGCGCGATGTCGTTGGCGATCGCGCAGGCTTCGGCCATGTCGCGCACCTTGATCAGCGCGCCGCGATTCTCGAGCGACGTGCGGATCACTTCGTGACGCGGCATGGTGGACAGCAGTTCGTCGATCGCTTCGTGCACGCGCGCGATGAACGCGTCGTCCGGGCACAGCAGGATCGACTGCGCGAGCTCGTCGTGCTCGGCTTGCGAGAACAGGTCCATCGCGACCCAGCGCGGGTCGGTCGTGCCGTCGCACAGCACGAGAATTTCCGACGGTCCCGCGATCATGTCGATGCCGACCGTGCCGAACACGCGACGCTTCGCCGACGCGACGTACGCGTTGCCGGGACCGCAGATCTTGTCGACCGCGGGAATGGTCTGCGTGCCGTACGCGAGCGCGCCGACCGCCTGCGCGCCGCCGATCGTGAACACGCGGTCCACGCCGCCGAGCAGCGCCGCGGCCAGCACCAGCGGATTCTTCACGCCGTCGGGCGTCGGCACCACCATCACGATCTCGCGCACACCGGCAACCCGCGCCGGAATCGCGTTCATCAGCACCGACGACGGATACGCCGCCTTGCCGCCCGGCACATAGATGCCCGCGCGATCGAGCGGCGTGACCTTCTGGCCAAGCACCGTGCCGTCGGCCTCGGTGTACTGCCAGCTATGGCTGCCGCATTCGATCTTCTGCTTCTCGTGATAGCCGCGCACGCGCGCCGCCGCCGCTTCGAGCGACGCACGCCGCTTCGGCTCGAGGCTTTCGAGCGCCGCTTCGAGTTCGGCCATCGGCAGTTCGAGTCCGGCGACGCTCTGCGCGTCGAGCCGGTCGAAGCGGTTCGTGTACTCGAGTACCGCCTCGTCGCCGCGCGCCTTCACGTCGTTCAGAATCTGTGCGACCGAGCGCTCGATGGCTTCGTCTTCGCTCGCCTCGAACGCGAGCACCGCGTGCAGCGACTTGTGGAAGTCGGGAGCGGTGGAATCGAGTTTGCGAATCTTGATAGACATACAGGTATCCGTTTCGGTAAGGCGCGCTTGAGCTACGTGGTCAAAGTGCCGTGTCGGTCAGGCCGCGGGAGCGCCCGGTTTCAACGACGCGCTGGCGAACGCATCGAGAATCGGTCGCAAGGCGGCACGCTTGAGCTTCAGCGCCGCCTGGTTCACAACGAGGCGCGACGAAATCTGCATGATCTCTTCCACCTCGACAAGATTGTTCGCACGCAGCGTATTGCCCGAACTGACCAGGTCGACGATCGCGTCGGCGAGACCGACCAGCGGCGCCAGCTCCATCGAACCGTACAGCTTGATCAGGTCGACGTGCACCCCCTTGGCGGCAAAATGCTCACGTGCGGTTTCAACGTACTTGGTCGCGACGCGCAGACGCGCGCCCTGGCGCACCGCGTTCGCGTAATCGAAACCCGCGGCCACCGCGACCGACATGCGGCAGCGCGCGATGTCCAGATCGACCGGCTGATACAGGCCGCTGCCGCCATGCTCGAGCAGCACGTCCTTGCCGGCCACGCCGAAGTCGGCCGCGCCGTACTCGACATAGGTCGGCACGTCGGTCGCGCGCACGATGATCACGCGCAGGTTCGGGTCGGTGGTCGGCAGGATCAGCTTGCGCGACGTTTCCGGATCTTCCGCGACTTCGATGCCGGCCGCCGCGAGCAGCGGCAGCGTTTCCTCGAAGATACGCCCTTTCGACAGCGCGAGCGTGAGCGGCGCGCTCACCGCCGGCGACGACGACGTTTGCGGCATCGAACTCATGCCTCGCTCCCGGACACGCGACGCACCTTCGCGCCGATCGCGTTGAGCTTCGTTTCCATGCGGTCGTAGCCGCGATCGAGGTGATAGATACGGTCGATCAGCGTTTCGCCCTCGGCGCGCAGCGCGGCGATCACGAGACTCGCGGACGCGCGCAGGTCGGTGGCCATCACCTTCGCGCCGGAGAGCTTCTCGACGCCGGTGACGAGCGCGGTGTTGCCGTCGATCGTGATGCTCGCGCCGAGGCGGTTCAACTCCTGCACGTGCATGAAGCGGTTCTCGAAGATCGTCTCGACGACCTGCGCGGTGCCGTCCGCGATCGTGTTCAGCGCCATGAACTGCGCCTGCATGTCGGTCGGGAACGCCGGGTATTCGGAAGTGCGGAAAGTGACCGCGCTCGGGCGCCTGTCCATGCGCACGCGCATCCAGTCGTCGCCTTCCTCGACCGTCACGCCCGCTTCGCGCAGTTTTTCGGTGACGGCTTCGAGCAGTTGCGGACGCATCTTGCGCAGCGTGACGTCGCCACCGGCCGCCGCGACCGCGCACAGGAACGTGCCTGCTTCGATGCGGTCCGGAATCACCGCGTGCTTCGCGCCGTGCAGCTTGTCGACGCCCTGGATCACCAGACGGTCCGTGCCGATGCCGTCGATCTTCGCGCCCATCGCGACGAGCAGATGCGCGAGGTCGACCACTTCCGGCTCACGCGCGGCGTTCTCGATGATCGTCTCGCCGTCGGCCAGCACCGCCGCCATCAGCAGGTTCTCGGTACCGGTCACGGTGATCATGTCGGTAACGATGCGCGCGCCCTTCAGACGCTTCGCGCGCGCTTCGATGAAGCCGTGCTCGATCGTGATCTCGGCGCCCATCGCCTGCAGGCCCTTGATGTGCTGGTCGACCGGCCGCGCGCCGATCGCGCAGCCGCCCGGCAGCGACACGCGCGCATGACCGAAGCGTGCGACGAGCGGACCGAGCACGAGGATCGACGCGCGCATGGTCTTCACCATCTCGTACGGCGCGACGAGGTTGTCGACCGTCGACGCGTCGAGCGCGACGCGGCCCTCGGCCGCTTCGATGCGCACGCCCATCTGGCCGAGCAGCTTGAGCATGGTGCGCACGTCCTGCAGATCCGGCACGTTCTCCAGATGCACCGGCTCGGCGGAGAGCAGACCCGCGCACAGGATCGGCAACGCCGCGTTCTTCGCACCCGAGACGACCACTTCACCGGAGAGCGGGTAGCCCCCTTCAATGATGAGTTTATCCATGCCTGTCGGTTCCTGATCGGCCCGGTTCGCGCCCGGACCTGCCTTGTCTGTGTTCGGCGCGCCGCTGGCAGCGTCGCGCCCTTCCTGTGTAATTCGCACTAAATTTCCAGATTTACGCGTTCTGCCATTCGGCGGGCGTCAGCGTCTTCATGCTGAGCGCGTGGATTTCTTCGCGCATGCGGTCGCCGAGCGCCGCGTACACGAGTTGATGGCGTTGGATCAGGCGCTTGCCTTCGAAGTTCGGCGAAACGATCGTCGCAAAGAAATGCTGACCGTCACCTTCGACCTCGAGATGCTCGCACGCGAGTCCAGCCGCGATGTACTGTTTGACCTGTTCAGGAGTCGGCAACATAAGAAGCTCCTCGTCAGTGGCGCAGCTTGTAGCCGGTGGCGAGCATGCGCATCGCCACGATAGCCAGCACCACGAAGAAACCGGCGACGATCGCGAGACTCACCAGCGGGTCGATATCCGACACGCCGAAGAAGCCGTAGCGAAAGCCGTCGATCATGTAGAAAAAGGGATTGAGCCGCGACACTTCGCGCCACACCGGCGGCAGCGTATGGGTCGAGTAGAACACGCCCGACAGGAACGTGAGCGGCATGATCAGGAAGTTCTGGAACGCGGCGAGCTGGTCGAACTTCTCGGCCCAGATGCCGGCGATCAGACCGAGCGTGCCGAGAATCGCCGCGCCGAAAATCGCGAACAGGATGATGTAGAGCGGCGCGCTGAAGGCGAGCGGCACGAACCAGATCGTCACGATGAACACGCCGAAGCCGACGCACAGACCGCGCGCGCAGGCCGCGAGCACGTAGGCCGCGAACATCTCGTAGTGCGACAGCGGCGGCAGCAGCACGAACACGAGGTTGCCGGTGATCTTCGATTGAATCAGCGAAGACGAGCTGTTGGCGAACGCGTTCTGCAGCACGCTCATCATCACGAGGCCCGGAATCAGGAAGCTCGTGTACTCGACGCCCGGATAGACCTGCACATGGCCGCGCAACGCGTGACCGAAGATGGTCAGGTACAGCAGCGCGGTGATGACCGGCGCGAGCACGGTCTGGAACGACACCTTCCAGAAACGCAGCAGTTCTTTGTAGAACAGCGTGCTAAATCCACTGTACCCGCTCATGCAAGCCCCTCGATCACTTCCGGACCGTTCATCACCTGAACGAATACGTCTTCGAGGTCGGCCTTGCGGACCTCGATTTCTTCGAATGTACAACCGGCCGCGCGACACTGCGCGAGGATCCGCTCGACGTCGTCGTAGCTCGTCAGACGCAGCAGATGCTGGCGGCCGTTACCGTTGGCCGCGCTGCTTTCCGCTTCGA
Source organism: Paraburkholderia antibiotica (assembly GCF_012927125.1). GTDB lineage: Bacteria > Pseudomonadota > Gammaproteobacteria > Burkholderiales > Burkholderiaceae > Paraburkholderia > Paraburkholderia antibiotica. The sequence goes on along the minus strand of NZ_JABBFZ010000016.1, from coordinate 92,189 downwards.
GCGGACGCAGCTCGGCGGGCAGCACGCCCTGCGCGAAGCGCACGAACAGCTGCATGCCGGCGAAGCGCTGCAGCAGCGTGCTGGTGCGATCGAGCGCGACCACCTCGCCACGACGCAGCATCGCGATGCGGTCGCACAGCGATTCGGCTTCTTCCAGATAGTGCGTGGTCAGCACGATCGTGTGACCTTCGCGATTCAGGCGCGAGATGAATTTCCACAGCGTCTGGCGCAACTCGACGTCGACGCCCGCGGTCGGCTCGTCGAGCACGATGACGGGCGGCCGGTGCACCAGCGCCTGCGCGACCAGCACACGGCGCTTCATGCCGCCCGACAGCGCGCGCATGTTGGCGTCGGCTTTGTCGGTGAGATCGAGATTGGCCATGATCTCGTCGATCCACGCGTCGTTATTGCGCAGACCGTAGTAGCCGGACTGGATGCGCAGCGTTTCGCGCACGGTGAAGAACGGATCGAACACGAGTTCCTGCGGCACCACGCCGAGCGCGCGGCGCGCATTGCGGAAATCGCCGACGACGTCGTGACCACGCACCGCGATGCTGCCTTCGTCGGCGCGCGCGAGACCCGCGAGGATACTGATGAGCGTCGTCTTGCCCGCACCGTTCGGACCGAGCAGTCCGAAGAACTCGCCTTCTTCGACCGTGAGGCTGACGCCCTTGAGCGCCTGCAAGTCCTTGTAGCGCTTCTTGACGTTACGAATTTCTATGGCTGACATGACTATGGGCCGCGTGTGTCGCGGCGCCTAAAGTAGCCCCGATAGAGCCTGGGGACGAGCAAATGCTGGAAGAAACGGCATCGAGGCCGATTCGGGGCCAGTTCAGCGCCCCAAAAAAACGTTTGATTATAGGGCAAAAACTGACACCCCCGGCCCGGCCGGAAGGAGAGGAACGACGCTAGTTGAGCGTCAATGTCGCGCCGACGCAACCATGCTGGCGGTGGCGGAAGTCAGGAGAGTATCGACGCCGTAGGCCTGCGCGAGGCTGGCGAGACCAGCCGGCAGATTGACGATTTCGAATTCGACGCCGCGCGCGGTGGCGGCCCGCACCCACGCGAGCAGCACCGCGAGCGCGGACGAATCGAATTGCGTGAGCGGCGCGCAATCGACGCCGCCCGCGCCCGCCGCGATGCGTTGCAAACCCGCCTCGAGCGCGGCCTTCGCGCTCTCGTGGGTCAGCGTCGCGCCGCTGTCGAAGCGGTTCGCGACCGGGTTCAGCACTTCGCTCACGACTGCTTGCCCGCGGCGAGTTGCTGGTTACGCTGGGTGAGGAACTGGATCAGACCGTCCACGCCCTTCTGCTGGATCTGCTCGTTGAACTGCTGCTGATACGCCTGGATCAGCCATGCGCCGAGCACGTTGATGTCATACACGCGCCAGCCTTGCGGCGTCTTGTACAGGCGGTAGTCGAGCTGGATCGGCTGACCGTTGTTCATCACGACCGAGCGCACCACCGTGTCGGTGTCGTCCGGATTCATGCGGAACGGCCGGTACTGGATCTGCTGGTCGCGCACCTGGGCGAGCGCACCCGAATACGTGCGGATCAGCAGCATCTTGAACTGCTCGACCACCTGGTCCTGCTGCTGCGGTGTCGCGGCGCGCCAGTTACGGCCCATCGCGAGTTGCGTGGTGCGGCGGAAATCGGTGTACGGCAGGATCTTTTCGTTGACGAGACGCGTGATGTGCGAGATGTCGCCCTGCTGGATCGACTTGTCATCGCGAATCTGGTCGATCACCTGCTGGGTGACGGTCTTGACCAACACGTCCGGCTGGCTGGTGTCGACGGTTTGTGCCAAAGCGCCTGCGCTAACGAACGAAAACAACGCCGCAAACAGCGGAATCAGGAAGAATTTTTTCATATCGAGCCTTGCCTCAAAAATAGTGCAACCGGTGAAACCGACCTTACCACGCGAGTTCGACGGCAATCCATGCGCAAACTGCGAGAGTCGTATCGATCTGTTACGGCTGCACGTTCAACGCAACTTGAAAGACGGGAAGTTGAAACGCGAAGGCGGCACCAACTGGCCAGCCGGAATCTGCGTGTTGGCGGGATTGCCGTTCTCGTCGAGCAACGGCGTTGTAGCGCTGCCGGACGCGGCTTCAGGCGCCGAGGCGCCCTGCGCCGGCGTGGCCGCAGCCGCGCCCGACGCCGGCAGCGCCTTCGCAGCACCCTGCGTGCCCGCGGCGCCTGCCGTGCCGGTCGCGACACCGGAGTCGTCGTCGTACTTCGGCAGCGGCGCTTCCTCGTCGTAGCTCGGCAGATCCTGCGGACGCCGCCGGTTATCCGACAGCAGATACTGGCGACGCTGCAGATACGCGTTGCGCACGAACGAGTATTTATCCAGCGCCGCGCCTTCCAGCACGTCGCTCGCGCCGAGCAGGTTCGCGCGCGTATTGACCACGTTCAGGCCGTATAGCGCCCAGCTCAGGCCCGGCGGATCGATGTAGCTGATCGGGTTCACGTAGTAGTTGCCGAGCGAGCCGACCGCATCACGCACGGTACTCGGGCCGAACAGCGGCAGCACCAGATACGGCCCCGCCGGCACGCCATAGTGGCCCAGCGTCAGACCAAGGTCGTTCTCGTGCTTCGGCAGCTTCGCGAGCGTCGCGACGTCGAACAGGCCGCCGACACCGAACACCGTGTTGATCACGATCCGCATGATGTCCGACACGCCGTCGGCGATCCGCAGCTGCAGCAGGTTGTTCGCCGCGATGTAGACGTCGCCGATGTTCGAGAAGAAGTTCGTCACGCTGTCGCGCACCGGCTGCGGCGTGGCCCAGACGTAACCCTTCGCGACCGGCTTCAGCGCGTACTGGTCGATCTTGTCGTTGACGGTGAAGATCGTGCGGTTCAGTCCTTCGAATGGGTCGCCCTTGGTCGGCGTCTGCACGGTGGTGCAGCCGGCGAGCAGCGCCGCCGCTACCGCGAGCTTGCCGAACTGTAGGACGCGCGCACCGCTGCGCGGGGTCTGCAGTGTCGTCTGCATCGTAATTCTCCTTATTGGCCCTGACCGGCACTGCCGGCGGCGGGCGCGCCGGGCGCCGGAGTCGCCGCCGGTGCGGCGGGTTTCGCCGCGCCGGAATCCGCAGCCTTGCTATACAGGAACTGACCGATCAGGTTTTCCAGCACGATAGCCGATTGCGTCATCGAAATCGTGTCGCCCGCCTTCAGCATTTCCGAGTCACCGCCCGGCTCCAGCCCGATGTATTGCTCGCCGAGCAGGCCCGAGGTCAGGATCTTCGCCGACGTGTCTTTCGGAAACTGATATTGCCTGTCGATATTGATCGTGACCAGCGCCTGGTACGTGTTGCTGTCGAAGCCGATCGAGGCGACCCGGCCGACCGTCACGCCCGCGCTCTTCACCGGCGCGCGCGCCTTCAGCCCGCCGATATTGTCGAACTTGAGCTTGACCGGGTAAGTCGGCTGGAACGACAACGAGCTCATGTTGCCGGCCTTCAGCGCGAGAAACAGCAACGCCACGAAACCCAGCACCACGAACAGGCCGACCCAGAAGTCGAGAGCATTCTTTTTCATCGTCATCCCAAAGTGAATCCGCCGCGCCGCCGCTTCCCGCCGCGCGCGGCGCATCGTGCGCCGCCGGCAGCCGCCGCGCTGCGCGGTCTTAGCTGAACATCAGTGCGGTCAACAGGAAGTCGAGGCCCAGTACCGCGAGCGATGCGTACACGACCGTGCGAGTCGTCGCGCGCGACACGCCTTCCGGCGTCGCCTTCGCCTCGTAGCCCTGAAACAGCGCGACGAAGGTCACCGCGAGGCCGAACACCACGCTCTTGACGACCCCGGCGCCGATATCGCGCCACACGTCGACACCGCCCTGCATCTGCGACCAGAACGCGCCGGCATCGACGCCGATCAGCAGCACGCCCACCACATAACCGCCCAGAACGCCGACCGCGCTGAAGATCGCGGCGAGGATCGGCATCGAAATAATGCCCGCCCACAGACGCGGCGCGATCACGACCTTGACCGGATCGACCGCCATCATTTCCATCGCGGTGAGTTGCTCGCCCGCCTTCATCAGACCGATTTCGGCGGTCAGCGAGGTGCCCGCGCGGCCGGCGAACAGCAGCGCCGTCACGACCGGCCCGAGCTCGCGTACGAGCGACAGCGCGACCAGCAACCCGAGCGCCTGCTCGGAGCCGTAGCGATTTAGCGTGTAATAGCCCTGCAGACCCAGCACGAAGCCGACGAACAGCCCCGACACCGCGATGATCACCAGCGAATAATTACCGACGAAGTGGATCTGCTTCGTGACAAGACGCGGCCGGCGCAGCAGCGGGAAGAATTCGAGCACCAGCCGGAGGAAAAAACGCGTCGCGTAGCCGGCCGTGCCGAGCCCGCCGAGCACCGAGCGACCAATCGCACTGATCATGACCGGCCTCCGCCGATGCCGAAATCCGCCGCCAGCGGCGTCTGACTCGGATAGTGGAATCTGAACGGCCCGTCAGGCGCGCCGTCGATAAATTGCCGGACCGTCGGGTCCGTCGATGCGCGCAGCTCGTCCGGCGTGCCCTCGGCGAGCACGCCGCCGTTGGCGAGAAAGTACACGTAGTCCGCGATCGCGAACGATTCCGGCACGTCGTGCGTGACGAGGATCGAGGTCGCGCCGAGCGCCTGGTTCAGCGTGCGGATCAGGTTCGCGGTGATGCCGAGCGAGATCGGATCGAGACCGGCGAACGGTTCGTCGTACATCATCAGTTCGGGGTCGAGCGCGATGGCGCGCGCCAGCGCCACGCGCCGCGCCATGCCGCCCGAAATCTCCGACGGCAGCAGGTCGCGCGCGCCGCGCAGCCCGACCGCGTTGAGCTTCATCAGCACAAGGTCGCGCAGCAATTCTTCGGGAAGATCGGTGTGCTCGCGCAGCGAGAAGGCGACGTTTTCGAACACCGACATGTCGGTGAACAGCGCGCCGAACTGGAACAGCATGCCCATCTTGCGACGCAGCGCGTAAAGACCTTCGCGCGTCTGCGCGCCGACGTCCTGCCCGTGGAACAGCACCTGGCCGCGCTGCGCGCGGACGAGGCCGCCGATCAGGCGCAGCACCGTGGTCTTGCCGCAACCCGAGCCGCCCATGACCGCAACGACCTGACCGCGCCGGAAGCGCAAATTCAGATTCGACAGGACGAGCCGATCGCCGTAACCAAAGTCGACGTCACGCAGCTCGAGTAGGGTCTCGGGAGAGGAAGGCACCAAACTGACAATCCTTTTACAGGGAAGGCCGAATTATAGGGCCACCCTGCAAAAGCTGCCGTGAGGTGTCCCTTTCCTTTGACGATGCCTGACGATTATTGCGTAAACGTGTGTTGCAGCGCAGAAACCGCGGCAGCCGGGTCGGCCGCCTCCGTCACCGCGCGCACCACCGCCGCGCAGCCGACGCCCGTCGCGAGCACGTCCGGCAGCACCTGCAGATCGATTCCGCCGATCGCGACGAGCGGCACCACGCCGTCGAGCAGCCGCACATAGCGCGCGAGACGCTTCAGGCCCTGCGGCGCGGTCGGCATCACCTTGGTCGTGGTCGGAAACACCGCGCCCAGAGCAATGTAACTCGGACGGAAATGTAGCGCCTTCAGCATTTCGTAGAAACCGTGCGTCGACAGACCGAGCCGGATACCCGCGTCGGCGAGCGCCGCCAGATCCGCCGTGTGCACGTCTTCCTGGCCGAGGTGCACGCCGTACGCACCGGCTTCGAGCGCCGCCTGCCAATGATCGTTGATGAACACCTGCGCGTCGTGCGCGCGGCCGGCCGCCACGCAGCGAGCGATTTCGCGCTTCAGCTCGTCGGCGGGTTCGGCCGATTTGCGACGCAGCTGCGTCGTCTTCACGCCGAAGCCGACCACCCGTTCGACCCAGTCCGCGGTCGGCAGCACCGGATACAGGCCGAGCCTGTCGGGGCAACGCGGGAACGCCTGCGCCGGCGCGGCCGGCAGGCCGGTCAGGCGCGGAAAGCGGGTAAGGTCGGACGGGAACGCGTCGTCGGCGCGGGTTTCGTCGCCGTCGCGCCACGCGAGCGCGAGCGTCAACGCGTCGTGCGGATCGAAACCGCAGTCGAGGAACGCGGCCAGCGCGGCAATCCAGTCTTCCGCCAGATGGCCTTCGAGGCCGTACTTTTTGCCGCCCAGATGCAGCGTCGCGCGATTTTCCGCGGCGACGATCACCCCCGCGCCCTGCGTCAGCCAGCGCGCCATCTGCTCGCCGTGCTGCTGAGCGTCGGCGATCACGATCAGGTCGCCGCCGTTCGGTGCGTCCGGCGCGGTCAGGCAGAGGCGCCACGGCGCGTGGGTCGGCGGCCAGTCGCCGAGACGGGCGCGAATGCGCTCGGTCGCTTCGACCAGTTCGTCGGCCGGCGGCCAGAACAGGTCACGATTCTTCAAAGTCAGCGACTGGGTCATGCCGCACCTCCATCCTGATGCCAGAACGGCATGCCGACCACCGGCGTGCTCGCGTGCGCGCTCTCGCGCTCGGCCATCGGCCCCGCCAGATAGGCCTCGCGCCCCGCCTCGACGCCGAGCGCGAACGCGCGCGCCATCGCGTCGGGGTGCGTGGCCTGCGATACCGCCGTGTTCAGCAGCACGCCGTCGAAGCCCCACTCCATCACCTGGGCCGCATGCGACGGCACGCCGAGCCCGGCGTCGACGATCAGCGGCACGTCCGGCAGCCGCTCGCGCAATACGCGCAGCCCGTACGGATTGATCACGCCCTTGCCGGTGCCGATCGGCGCGCCCCACGGCATCAGCGCCTCGCAGCCGGCGTCGAGCAGACGACGGCCGATCACCAGATCCTCGGTGCAATACGGCAGCACCTTGAAGCCGTCCTTGACGAGCCGCGCGGCGGCCTCGATCAGGCCGACCGGGTCGGGCTGCAGCGTGTAGTCGTCGCCGATCAGTTCGAGCTTGATCCACTCGGTCTCGAAGATTTCGCGCGCCATGTGCGCGGTCGTCACCGCTTCGTCGACGGTCAGGCAGCCCGCCGTGTTCGGCAGGAGCGGCACGCCGTGGCGCTTGAGCAGATCGAAGAAGCCGGCTTCGGCGTTGCCTTCGTTCATCTGGCGGCGCAGCGCGACGGTCACCATGCCGGGGCGTGCGGCGTCGATCGAATCGGACAGCGACTGCAGCGACGGATAGCGCGAGGTGCCGAGCAGCACGCGACTCGCGAAGGGTTGACCGTACAGCGTGAGCGCGTCGGCGGTCTCATGAGAAGTCATTTGCATCATCCTGGTTGGCCGCGGCGGGGTTGCATCGGGCTTTTACAGCAGCCGTTCGATCGATCTGTTTACATCGACCTGCTTGCAGCCGCGGCTTTGCGGCAAAGGGTTGGCGGCGATCGTTGGCGGCCGCCTGTCAGCGGCAAGCTGGCGCCAAACGCGCTCAGCCGCCCGCGACCGGTTGCACAACGTCGAGCCGGTCGCCCGCTTGCAACGCGCGCGCCGAATGCTGGGTACGCGCGACGAAATCGCCGTTCAGCGCGACCGCGAACGGCGGACGCGCGCCATAGGCGGCGAGCGCATCGGCGACAGTCGCGCCTTCGGGCAGCGACAACGGCTTCTGATTGATATGAATGTCCATGGTGTTCGAATACGGTTCAATCGAGGGCGAAAGCGGCAAGGCGGGCGGCGCAATGACGCGCGACGCTCAAGCCGGCTCCCGCGCGAAATCCTGCTGGAACAGCTCGCTCCAGCGCGCGTCGCGTCGCCAGCCGGCGAACGCATCGGCATCGCCGACGCGGCCGTCGAGCAACGCGTTGGCAAAACGCACGGCTTCATCGGCGACTTCGGGCGCAATCATATAGCCGTGCCGGTACAGGCCGTTCACGCGCAACGTGCGCGCGCCGTCCCACAGCAGCGCGGGACGATGGTCCGGCAAGGTCGGTCGACACTGCGAGTTCAGCTCGAGAATGCGCGCCTCGCCGAAACCGGGATGCACGGAGAACGCCGCGCTCAGCAGCTCAAGCGCCGAGCGCACGCTGACCGGCGACATGTCCTCCCCTTCGACCTCGGTCGCGCCGATCACGTACAGGCCGTTCTGCTTCGGCGCGATATAGAGCGGGTAACGCGGATGCAGCAGCCGCACCGGGCGGCTCAATTGCAGACCCGGCGCGTGCACGCGCGCGACTTCGCCACGGATGCCGCGCAGCGTCGGCAGCACCGGCTTGGCGCCGAGGCCGCGGCAGTCGATCGTGATACCGGCGTCCGGCAGCGAGGTGGCGTCGACCGGCGTATTCCAGTGCGTGTCGACGCCGCGTTCGGCGAGGCCCGCGGCCAGCGCGGCGAGCACCTGACGGTTGTCGAGCTGGCCTTCGCGCGGCAACAGCCAGCCCTGGTTGAAGCGCCCGGCCAGCGCGGGTTCGGCCGCGCCCAGTTGGGCCCCAGCCAGCGCGACGAAGCCGCCGTCGAGCAACTCGGCCGGCGCGTTCGAGCGCACCCGGCGCTCGAACAGCGGCGCCTCGGTGCGGTCGGCGTGATGCCAGACCACCAGCGTGCCGTTGCGCTGGAAAAACACCGGCTCCGGCAGTTCGGCGAGCACGTTCGGCCAGCTTTCGAGCGAACTCGCGCCGAGCCGCGTGATCAGCAGTTCGGCGCTCGCGGCTTCGGCGAGCGGCGCGAGCATCGCCGCGGCCACCCACGCGGCGGCCTGCGAGCCGGCGGCATCGCCACGTTCGTAGAGCGCCACGCGATGCCCTTCGCCGGCAAGCCGCCACGCGACCAGCCGGCCGCACAGGCCCCCGCCGAGCACGGCGAAATCGGGTCGGGAAGAGCGGTTCATCGCGCACGCTCCATGTCGCAAGTCAGACAGGAGCGGCAGACAACGCCGATGCGGCACGCTGCGCCGGAGGCGACGTGACGAAGGGAACAATACATAACTGAAGAATAGGCGGTCATCGAGTCCTTTCCGTACGGCTCAAAACGCACGTACCCAGGACGAAACCGGCGGGTGAAGCCGGCCGGGCATCATGCGCGCGCTTTTGCGGTCGCCGCCCGGCGGGGAATGGAAGACAGGTTGCTTCCGGAAACTTCCCGCGCCGGTATTACCCGGATCGGGTGCAAAGGGTCTCTCTCAGCCTCGCCGCCGCGGATCGGAATCACGCCGGCAGTGTGCGAAGCACCCCTGTTTCGTCGAAAGGCCATTAGACCATAAAACGCGCGACGGCCGCAAACCAGCGCCCCGACGCCCGCTGCAGCCTTCCCATGCCGTGGCGCTGCCGCTCGCATCGCTGATCCGCACCTTCTTTCGCGCCCTCGCTGCGGACGCGCGCGCCGCTCTGGCACAATGCCGTGACCAGCTGCCGCGCAGGTACGATGCGTACTACGCGGTACGGTGCGAACGGCGTACGGCGACGCGTATGGGAAGGCATCACGCTGCGCGCGACGGCGGTATCGAGGCAGACGTATCGAGGCAAACGTCGGGGCAGCTCCGGAACAACCCCAGGCCCCGGACGCGGACGGCGAAAATTAATTTCCGCTTAAGGGCGCGCCGCCAGAATCGGCGCTCGCCGGAACGGCCGGACGCCCGAGCGGGCGTGTCGGCCGGACTTCGGCAACCGGCAGTGAATCGGTAACACCCGGCAACACCCTGCAGCAACCGGCAGCGGACCAGCCATGGCACCACGGCGCGCAGATACGCAGTTCATCGCGCCACGGCCCGCCGCGACTCGGGCCGCCCGGACCGACGCACCGGATCGGCGCGTTGGGCCAGCACTTCATCAGGACGCTCATGACACCAAATACTTCCGCCAGCCCCGCGCTGCCGCCCGACGAAAAGGTCTCCGCCTGGAGCCTGATCAAGCCTTACTGGGTCTCCGAGGAACGCCTCGTTGCGTGGGGGCTGCTCATCACGATCGTCGTGATGAACCTGACCATCGTGGGCATCAACGTGCGCCTGAACCGCTGGAGCGCGGACTTCTACAACGCGCTGCAGGCCAAGAACGTGCACGATTTCCCGCACCTGCTGATGGTCTTCACCGGGCTCGCGTTCGCCTTCATCATCCTCGCGGTCTATCGGGGCTATCTGCGCCAGATGCTCGGTTTCCGCTGGCGCCAGTGGCTGACCACACGCTATCTGAACGAGTGGCTCAACGACAGCGCGTTCTACCGCATCGAGCGCGACCGTCTCGCCGACAACCCCGACCAGCGGATCAGCGACGACCTGCAATCGTTCGCGACCAGCACGCTGTCGCTGACGCTCGACCTGTTGTCCACCGTCGTCACGCTGGTGTCGTTCATCACGATCCTGTGGTCGCTGGCCGGCGCGCTGTCCATTTCACTCGGCGGCGTGCCGCTGCACATCCCCGGCTACATGGTGTGGGCCGCCGCGCTCTACGCGGTGATCGGCTCGCTGGTCACGCAGAAGGTCGGCCATCCGCTCGTGTCGATCAACTATCAGGCACAGAAAGTCGAGGCGGATTTCCGTTTCGGCCTGATCCGGCTGCGCGAGAACGCCGAGCAGATCGCGTTCTACAACGGCATGGAAACAGAGAAGACCAACGCGCACACGTTGTTCGGCCGCATCCGCGACAACTGGTGGCAGGTGATGAAGTACACCAAGCGCCTGACCTTCGTGCTGAGTTTCTACGGCCAGATCGCGATCATCTTCCCGATCGTGGTCGCCGCGCCGCGCTACTTCGCGGGCGCCTTCACGTTCGGCGTGCTGATGCAGATTTCGAGCGCGTTCGGCACCGTCAGCGATTCGTTCTCGTGGTTCATCAACAGTTATACGAGCCTCGTCGAATGGCGCGCGACCGTGAACCGGTTGCGCGAATTCAAGCGCATCATGCACGCGCCGCGTCTGAAGGAATCGGTGTCGCCGGCCACCGAGCACGGCGGCATCAACCTGCATTTCGTCGACGCCAACTCGCTCTCCACCGACAACCTCAAGCTCGCGCTGCCGAACGGCAACCCGTTGTCGAGCATCCGCGATATCGCGATCCGGCCGGGTTCGCGCTGGCTCGTGCGCGGTCCGTCGGGCGCCGGCAAGAGCACGCTGATGCGCGCGCTCGCGGGCCTGTGGCCGTTCGGCGACGGCTCGATCGACGCGCCGGTCAACGCGCGCATGATGTTCATCCCGCAGGTCAGCTACATGCCGATCGGCACGCTGAAGGCGGCGCTCGCGTATCCGTCGGCGGCGGATACGTATAGCGACGAAGAGTGCCGCGAAGCGCTCGTCGTCTGCCATCTGTCGGAATACGCGGACCGTCTGCAGGAATCGGCGCACTGGACCCGCGTGCTGTCGCCGGGCGAGCAGCAACGCTTCGCCGGCGCGCGCGTGCTGCTGCACAAGCCCGACTATCTGTTCCTCGACGAAGCGACCAGCGCGCTCGACGCGGACAACGAAGCGCGGCTCTATCGCCTGTTCACCGAGCGGCTGCCGAAGGCGGCGATCGTCAGCGTCGCGCATCGCGAATCGCTGGCGGCGTTCCACGACGAAACGCTCGACGTCGAACGCTCGCGCGAAGCGGTAGCCGCCTGAGCGGCGCGAGCGGCGCCGCAACGAGCACTGCGGCAAGCACCGCAGTAAGCACACTAGCAAGCGCCACAACAAGCGCCACAACAAGCACCGCAGCGAGCGACACCATGAGCGAACGCACCGGCGATCTCCCTCCCCCCGGCGCCGCCGGCAGCACGGCGGCTTCGGCAAACGGTGGCGCGAGCCGCGCCGTCCCACGCGTCGTGCTGATCACCGGCGCCGGTTCCGGCATCGGCGCGGCGCTGGCCCGCCGCCTCGCCGCACCGTCCACCTCCCTGATGCTGCATGCACGCGGCGCCGACGACGCCTCCCGGCAACGGCTCGTGCAGGTCGCCGCCGACTGCACGGCCAGCGGCGCGCGTTGCGCGACGGTGTTCGGCGACCTCGCCGAGCGCGGTGCGGCCGAGCACGTGGTCCATCAAACGCTCGCGAGTTTCGGCGCACTCGATCAACTGGTCGCGAACGCCGGGCACGCGCAGCGCCAAACGCTCGCCGCGCTCGACCCCGACAGTTTCAACGCCAGCTTCGCCGCGATGCCGGCCGCGTTCGCCGCACTGCTGCGTCGCGCGATGCCCGCGCTCGAAACCTCGAAGCGCGGCCGCGTGATCGCGTTGAGTTCGTTCGTCGCGCATCGCTATCGCGCGGATACGCCGTTCGCGGCGACGGCGGCCGCGAAGGCCGCGCTCGAATCGCTCGCGAAAACGGCGGCCGCCGAACTCGCGCCGCTCGGCGTGACCGTCAATTGCGTGGCCCCCGGCTATACGCTCAAGGATCGCGGCCCCAGTGCCGATAACACGGCAGTATGGGCACACGCGGTCGCCGCGACGCCACTCGGCCATGTCGCCGAACCCGCCGACGTCGCCGCGCTGATCGCGTTCCTGCTGTCCGACGAAGCGCGCCACATCACCGGCCAGGTGATCCATATCGACGGCGGTCTGACGCTCGGTTGAGCCGCCACGCCACGACACACCACACCACGCCTCGCTTCGCGCCGCAGGCAAGCCGGCGCAACATCCTGAAAGACACGCGAAGACTTCGAAAGCATTTGCGAAGCGGGCAAGCTGTTCCGCGCTTTGAAAATGTCCGGCGGAAGCGACGATAGTCGTGCGGGCTGCGCCATGCGCCAGCCCTCACGTCATTCACCGCAACCGCTCTTCGGACTCCTCGCCCATGTCATTCGCTCGCCGTTCCTCTCCTTTGTTCTCGCGCGTCGCGCTCGCCTGCGGCGCGGCACTGCTGTTGTCGAGCGTCGCCGACGCCGCGCAAACGGCCGCCCCGAATCAGCCCGCCGACATCTGCGCGGCACTCACGCAGATCGTCGACGCCAGCGATTTCCGCCACCTGCCGGACGAGAGCGCCGCGCAACTGCCGGGCGTCTCGACCGCCGACGATTGCCGCGCGAGCCCGCACGCGTACGACTGCCACTGGCGCGCGCACTGGCAAGCCGACGGCGCCGTCAACGATCCGCTCGAAGAACTCGGCGCCGACATCGCCGCGTGTTTTCCGCGCGTCGTGCACGACGTCAACACGCCGGTGCGCCAGCACTTCATCGTCACCACCGATACGCGTCGGGTGAACGTCACCGCAAGCGTGCAGGGGCCGAACGAACTGCGCCTGCGCGTGACCCGCTAAGCGCACGCAATCGCCGCTTCCGATGACTCGCCGCACTTGCCGCACTTGTCGACCACGACCGGGCGCTGACTCATGACTTCGTTGCCGACCCTGCGTGCATCTGCCGGCTTGCGTGCTTCCGAAGCCGAAGCGCAGCGGTCGTGCCGTTCTTGCGGTTCCACGCATGCGGTGAACGCCGGCGCGGCGTCGCGCAGCGCATCGCTATCGCTCATCGCGCGACGTCGTGGCGCGCGCGTCACGCTCGCTTGCGTCGCCGCCGCGCTGACGCTCAGCCTCGACGGCTGCGCGTGGACGCTGATCCAGGCCGCCGACGCCACCGGCTCCGTGATCCAGGCCGGCTATGCGATCGCGTCGAACTACTCGTCGCCGACCTTTGTCAACGGCCGGCCCGCGGATGTGCGGCACGTGTGCATCGAGGTGAACCCGACGGTGTCGGTCGGCGATTTCGTGCCGGCGCTGCAACTGGCGCTCGATAAGCGCGGCATTCATTCGGACGTCTACAACCCGGGCACTTCGCCTGCCGGTTGCGAGGCGCGACTCGTCTACAACGCCGCGATCGACTACGGCCGCCGCTCGTTCAGCGACGCGTCGATCCAGTACCTGTCGATCATCGATCTGACGCTGATCCAGGACGGCCGGATTCTGGTCACCGCGCGCTATCAGACCGGCGGCCTCAACACCGACCGCTTCTCGTCGGCATCGGTGAAACTCGGTGGGCTGATCGAGCGGATGGTCGTCGATCGAACCGATTTCGCGCGCCAGACCTCGCAGACGCTGCAAACTTCGCAGGCCTATCCGCCCAGCAACTAGGCAGCGGATCGTGCGGCGTCATTCCACCGAGCCCCCACCAACGGTGTCTCTCAACCCGGCGCGCACGCAACTTTCGCAGTCTTACTCCGGAAAGTATTCGAAAGCAGTGCGCGCTTTGCGCGGCTCGCGCGCATCACTAAGATGACCTGAATGAACCAGACCATTCTGATCGTCGACGACGATCCCGTCGTACGCAATCTTGTCAGCGATTATCTGCAGGGCCGCGGTTTCAAGGTCGCCACGCTCGAACACGGCCTCGCGCTGCAGCGCCGATTGCAGGAGGAACGTCCCGCGCTCATCGTGCTCGACATCATGATGCCGGAGCTCGACGGAATCAGCGCGCTGCGCGCGTTGCGCGTCGCCGGCGACGACATTCCCGTGATCCTGCTGACCGCGCGCGCCGATCCGATCGATCGCGTGATCGGCCTCGAACTCGGCGCCGACGATTATCTCGGCAAGCCGTTCGAGCCGAGCGAACTCGTCGCGCGCATCCGCACCGTGTTGCGGCGTCGCGGCGCGATTGCGCCAGGCGCACCGGAGCAGCGCGCGCCCTACCATTTCGGCCGCTTCGAAGTGAACTTCCCCGCGCGCGAACTGCGTCGCGACGGCGAACGCATCACGCTGCGCTCGAGCGAATTCGCCATACTGAAGGTGTTCGTCACGCACGCGATGACCGTGCTCACGCGCGCGCAACTGCTGGAAAAACTGCACGGCAATAGCGAAACGCACCGCAACCGCAGCCTCGACGTATCGATCTGGCGTTTGCGCCGGCTGATCGAAGTGGACCCGTCCGAGCCGCGCTACGTACAGACGGTGTGGGGACGCGGTTACGTATTCGTGCCCGACGGCGAAATCGGCGCGGCCGAGCGCGGGCTCGCGCCGCCGCTCAGTTAGCACGCTCAGTTAGCGCTCAGAACGTCAGCACGCTCAGAAACATGCGCTGCAGCCAGCCCATCGTCGTCGCGTCGCTCACCATGCCGACGCCTGCCTGCTCGATGCGCGCATTCGCGACCTTGCTCGACGCGACGTAGTTGCCTGCTTCGATATCCTTAGGATTGACGATGCCCGACAGCCGCAGACGATCGCGGTTGCCGCTCATCGCGATCACCTTCTCGCCGGACACCACCAGATTGCCGCCCGACACGGTGCCGATCACGGTCACCGCGAGCGTGCCCGTCATGCCGCTGATGTCGCTGACACTGCCCTGCCCTTTGTAGTCGGTGCTGGCTGAACCGATGTTGAACAGCCGCGCGAGGCGTGCGGCTGCGTTGGTCGACTGATCGGCGGCGGTCGCGGTAATGCTGCTCGCGCGGCTCGCCGACGCATTCGCGCTGTTGTTACCGCTATACGATTCGGCGAGACGAATGGTCAGCACGTCGCCGATATGCTGCGCACGCGGCGTTTCGTACAGCAGCAGCGGCGCACCGGCCTGATAGATCGCGCCTTGCGTGTTGACGTTCAGCGGCGCGGACGCGAGCGGCGGCGCCATCGGCGTATCGACGATCGAATCGGAGCGCGTGCTCGAACATGCAGCCAGACTGGCCACGAGCGCGGCGGCAAAACCGCCCTTGAAATTGAAAGCGCGCGCGGCACGCGGCGCGAGAGTGTGACGTAGCGCGATCAAGCTGGCTCCGTGGCGAAAAAGATGAAATGAAATCGACGCGCAACGGCGCTAGCGCCATCGTTGGCCGTGCGCGAACACCTGCGTCCGACGCTCAGTCCTGCCAGGCAATCGTCAGCCGGCATCGGTGCCGCTCGCCTGCCACTGCCGCACGACCGCCTTCATCCACGCATCGGAGCCCTTCAGCAGATACGTGAGCGTGCCGTTGCGGCTGCCGGGCAGAAAGCACAGCGTGATCGAACTGGCGGCGTTTTCCCACACGTACATCGGCATCGCACCGGGCGACGCCGCGTTGCGCGTCGCGAGATGCGGTGGCCCGTAGCGCTCTTCGAGCGCGTCGCGCAGATCCTCGGCGGTCAACTCGTCGATCACGAACGACATCTCGTACAGACGCAACGCGCCCTGCCCGTCGATACGCGCAAAGCGCAGCACATGCTCAAGCGCCGGCGCGCCATCGACCACCGCTTGCGACAGCGCCCAACGTTCGTCGTCGCGATGCGCCCAGCGGCACGCGACGCTCAGGCTGTCGCGCGACTTCAGCCGCATGCCGAGCGCACCGGCCTGCACGTCGGTCTCGCAGATCGGCACGCTGCCAAGCGGCGTCGCGCGCACCGTCGAACTCGCGCGGAATTCGTCGATCGTGGTGCCGAGCGCGACGCCGCGAAACGCGAACGGCGCGTCCGGCGAGCGCCGCGCGAAATTGGCGGAAGCGCTATTCGATGCCGCGTTGGCCGCCTTCGTCTCGCGCGCGACGGGTTGCGCCTGCGTGCTCAATGCAACGACGCCGAGCAGCGCCCATGTAGAAGCCATCCGGGTGAGCGTCATGATTCAATCGATCGCCGATGCGCACATGTCGAACGGAGTCGCCGCCGCATGACCGACGACCGGCAGCACCTTGAGCGTTGCCGACGTGACCCGGCACGGCAGCGCGGCGACGCCGCAACCGCCGAGCGGCAGCAGGGCCGCGCCGCACACGAGCCACCTCGCGGCACGCAGCCACGGTTCGGGAGTTCTTGCTAACGACACGCGAACCTCGCCGATTCACGCGGTAGTGTTGATCACATGACCGAGCAACCCGACGCCCGACACGTGCTGGCTGGCTTGCGGCTGCGTGGTGCCTTCGCGCGATGCCGTAGCGGTCTCGGCGTGACCTGAGCTAGTGGCCTTTTCCGTGGCCGGTGTAGCGGACGTGGCGGACGTTGCCGCCCGCGTGGAAAGGGACGTAGAAAATGGCGTGGAACTGAGCGTGTTCTGGATCGTCATGATGGGCCTCGCGGAGCGCGCATTCGTTGCGCGCCGGTGTCGATTGAACGCCGCACGCCGTGGTCCGATGCAACGAACCCGGAACCGGACTCAGACCCGGCATGCGGCGCGGCGTGCTGCAAACGAATGATCCCGCCGCGCACTTGCCGACGATGCGCGAAGCAGGCCGCGCTTTCGGCTGGTTGTTACGAAGCGTTCCGGGTGCTTGCAAGGGCTTTCCGCCGCTTTCCAGCTGTTGTCGTCGCGCGCCGCCATTGCCGCGCTTGATAGCCGTCACGCGGCAAGGCTCGCCGGCGCGCCGCGCGCTCGCGCCGGTTTCAGGGAGCCGAATAGAGCAGTGCTAAAGTAGGCGCTCGCTCTTCGCCGCGATGCTCGTGCGCGAGCCCGCCGACGCCGCGCCCACACCGTAAGCATCGGTAAGGAATCGCCCGGTCGTGTGCCGGGCGCACCAGTCTAGAATTTGGCCATGAATCCACAGGTCCTTATCGTCGACGACGATCCGGTCGTACGCGATCTGCTTTGCAAGTTTCTGCAATCGAACGGCTTCGATGCGTCCGTGCTGCACGACGGCACCCATCTGCAGCGTCGTCTCGAGCGCGAGCGCCCGTCGGTCGTCGTGCTCGACATCATGATGCCGAACACCGACGGCCTGCGTGCGCTCACCGCGCTGCGCGCCGCCGGCGACGACATCCCGGTGATCTTCGTGACCGCGCGCGGCACGGTGGCCGACCGCATCGTCGGACTATCGCTTGGCGCGGACGACTATCTGACCAAGCCGTTCGACCCGCGCGAGCTGCTCGCGCGCATCCAGACGGTGCTGCGCCGGCGCGGGCCGCCTACCACCAGCGCGCCCGAAGCCCGCAAGCGCTATCGCTTCGGCCCGTTCGAACTCGACTTCGCAACCCGCGCGCTAAGCCGCGACGACACCAAGCTGCCGCTGCGCGACAGCGAATTCGCGCTGCTGAAAATCTTCGTCAACAATCCGTACAAGGTGCTGTCGCGCGTGCTGATTCACGACCTCGTGCATCGCGACAACCTCGCGTTCCGCGACCGCAGCCTCGACGTGCCGATCTGGCGCCTGCGCCGCGTGATCGAGGACGATCCGTCCAACCCGTGCTACGTGCAGACGGTGCGCGGCAAGGGCTACGTGTTCGTGCCCGACGCGAACGGCACGCCGTTCGAGGACGACACTGCCCCGAGCGCATGAAAAATCCGCTGAACACGCTGTTCGGCAGAATGGCGTTACTGTCGGCGGCGGTGCTGTTCGCCATTCAGGCGAGCTGGTTCGTGCTGGTGGCGATGCAACCGCCGCGGCATGAAATCGACGGCTTCGCGCGCGGCATTCTGCTCGTGCTGCAGGCCATCAACGGCGAGCCAATCAAGGGGGCCGCGCTCGCGCCGGCGATGCGCGTGCATCTGGTGCCGACCTGGAACATGCCGACCAGCGTGCATCTGCGCGAGCCCAACGATCGGATGCTGGTGGAGCTGAGCCGGCATCTGCGCGAAAACCTGCCGCCCGGCACGCAGATCGCCGTCGACGATCTGCGTCCGCCGCAACTATGGGTGCTGTTTCCCGGCAAATCGAACTGGGTCGTCGTGCCGGTCGACGTCCCGCCGCCGCCGCGCTTTCTGATCGAAGCCGTCTCGATGCTGCTCGCCGCGCTGATCCTGTCGCTGTTCGCGGTGTGGCAGATGCAGCGGCCGCTGTCGCGCGTCGCCGATGCGTCGCGCGCGTTCGGCTCGGGCGGGCGGCCCGAACCGGTGCCGGTGCAAGGTCCGCGCGAATTGCGCGATCTGATCGGTTCGTTCAACGACATGATGCGGCGCCTGAACGAAGCCGGTGACGATCAGGCGGTGATGCTCGCTGGGGTCGCGCACGATCTGAAGGCGCCACTCACGCGCCTGAAACTGCGCGCGAGCGTGCTGGTCGACGAAAGCGAGCGCGCCGGCCTGATCCGCGACGTCGACTCGCTGACCAACATCGTCCAGCAGTTCCTCGAATTCGCGGGCCAGTCGGCGGATGCCGGGCCGCCCGTCGAGGTCGACGAGTTCCTGCGCGAGCAGTTCTCTTCCGGCGATCACGTCGATGTCGCCGACACGTCGGAAACCGCGGAAGCTTCGGAAACGGCAGAAGCCGCACAAACCGCCGACCCCGCCGAAACCCCACTGTTCGCGCTCGATCTGCGCGCCGGGCCGGCGTTCACGCTGCCGCGCACGCTGCTCGACCGGCTCGTGACGAACCTCGTCGACAACGCGCTCGAACACGGGATGCCGCCGGTGGAGATCACGACCGCGCGCAACGACCGTCACTGGATCATCGGCGTGCGCGACCACGGCGCCGGCATTCCCGACGACCGCATCGCCGCCGCGATGAAGCCGTTCGTGCGACTCGACGCCGCGCGCGGCGGTGAAGGCCATTGCGGACTCGGCCTCGCGATCGTCGCGCGGCTCGCGCACGATCGCGGCGGTCGCTGTCACGTGCGCAATCACGCGCGCGGCGGGCTCGACGTGCAGATCGAATTGCCGGTGGCGGCGGTGGAGACGTAACGAAAGGGGAAGGTGGCGACGGCGCGAGTCATCGCGAATGCGGCGCACGCGAACCACGCACGGTGTGCGGTAACGGTGCGAGTCGGTGGCAACGGTGACGGAAGTGGCCGAAGCGGCGGCAGTGGACACGTGGCGCGACGCACGCGCTTACCTGCCCTTACCGCAAGGACTCCCGCGATACGAGCGGCCTTATAGTCGTCCTCGGCAACCTCGATGCCGCCCTTCTCCGTCCGCCCGCACCTCTGGGGCGGACTTTTTTTGCGCGGCATCCAGCGCGACGTGTGAGCAAAAGAGAAAGAACGGCGCGGGAAGAACAACGAAAAAAGAACAGCGCCTCAACGCACGAGACGATTGTGCAGCGTATCGATCGTCGACTGCGACAGACCGAGGCCCAGCGTCAGATAGCCGACCATCGTGCCGTAGCTCGCCTGCACCTGATCGAAGCCCGCCTGCAGATAGTTTTCGTCGACCTTGAGCAACGGCGTCTCGACCGTCGCGACGGCCACGCCGTCCTGCGCGCGCAGCGTGGCGGTTCGCGCGGCGATCGATTGCGCGAGGTAGACGTTGCTCAGCAGATAGTCCTGCATGATCACGTCGAGCGGCACGTTGGCGATGCTGAGCAGCAGCGCCGCGACCCAGCCCGCGCGATCCTTGCCCGCGTTCGAATGGAATAGCTGCACGCCGCTACCGTCGGCGAGCGCGGTGAGCAGCGCGCCGTACGCGGCCCGCTGCGCGCCGCCCGTCACGTACGCGCGCGCCTGCGCCTGCATGAAGCCGACGGCGTCCGCGACCGTGTCGACGCTGGGCTCGGCGAAGTCGCTGGTGCCGAGCACGTTCAACGTGGACGACGATGCGCCGGCCGGCAGCACGTCGGCGGTACGCGCAATTTCGCCGGGCGTGCGCAGATCGTAGACCGACACGATGCCGAGCTTGTCGAGCGTCGCGGCGTCCGTGCCGCTCAGCGTCAATGCGTTCGCGCGATAGAACACGCCACGGCGCATCTGCTTGCCGTCGACGGTCAGATAGCCGGCGCCCGCGCCGCCGAGATCGCGGAAATTGCTGACCGACACGAGACGCGGCGTGTCCGACTGATCGGCCTCGAGACTGCCGCCGCACGCGGACAGCAAGGTGCTGCCGAAGCCCGCGGCCAGCAGCGCGCCGGCCGAGCTTGCCGTGCCCTTCAGGAACCGCCGCCGCGCCGCCGAGGTTGCGCCCGCAACGCCGGCGTCCGCGTGCACGGTCGTGCTCGCGGCCACGCGCAACGGCGAACGGAATTTCGCGGCTAAAGGCATCGGGACGGTATCGGGGACGGCAGGCGTAAGCCCAGATTAAGGGAAGGATTCAGGGCAGCCGGGGCTGCACGCGCAGTTTAACGTTCGCCGATAAGTTTTGCGTTACATCGTAGTAGTTGGTAAGGAAAAAAGAGGGCCGGTTTGGTCGGGCCGATACCGAGCTTTGCCGCCCGTTATCTCCCTTTGCGGCCCGTCACCGCCCATCACCGCCCGTTACGAAAGGCCTACGCGACTCGCGAAGCCGCTCCCTTATCAGCCATGCCCCGACTGCACCGCACCGCGATATTTCCCAACCGCCTTCCGTTCGCTTGCGTTTCCTTCGCGACTGTTACCGCGCCCCGCCATTTTTGACCACGGCTGGCCGCGCGGCATCAGGCGCCCTTAGAATACAAACGCCCTCCCATCGAGCCCCGCAGGCGAAAAAAACCTGGAGACCACAACAAAACATGTCTTCTCTCCAATGGTTCACCGAGCTGTCCTCCCGCGAGCGCCGCACGCTGTACGCCGGCTTCGGCGGTTATGCGATCGACGCGTTCGACTTCATGATCTACTCGTTCCTGATTCCGACGCTGATCGCGACGTGGGGAATGAGCAAAAGCGAAGCCGGCATGATCGCGACCAGCTCGCTGATTTCGTCGGCCATTGGCGGCTGGCTCGCCGGCATCCTTGCCGATCGCTACGGCCGCATCCGCGTGCTGC
Organism: Paraburkholderia antibiotica; assembly: GCF_012927125.1. GTDB lineage: Bacteria > Pseudomonadota > Gammaproteobacteria > Burkholderiales > Burkholderiaceae > Paraburkholderia > Paraburkholderia antibiotica. Next base: position 70,840 of record NZ_JABBFZ010000016.1, on the reverse strand, counting down.
AATGGACCATCGCCACCTTCGCGATCTTCACGTTCCTGTCGGGCTTCACGCAGTCGTTCTGGCAGTTGCTGACCACACGCACGCTGCAAGGCCTCGGCTTCGGCGGCGAATGGTCGGTCGTGACGATCATGATGGCCGAGACGATCCGCTCGCCGCAGCATCGCGCGAAAGCGGTCGGCACCGTGCAGAGCAGCTGGTCGTTCGGCTGGGCGGCCGCGGCGATCGTCTACTGGGCGGCGTTCGCGCTGCTGCCGGAAGAGTACGCGTGGCGCGCGTGCTTCTGGGTCGGCCTGCTGCCCGCCGCGTGGATCATCTATATCCGCCGCAACGTCAGCGATCCGGAGATTTTCCTCGCGACGCGTCGCGCGCGCGAAAGCGGCTTCAACACGTCGCATTTCATGCAGATCTTCTCGGCCGCGCATCTGAAAACGACACTGCTCGGCAGCGCGCTGTGCAGCGGCATGCTCGGCGGCTACTACGCGATCACCACATGGCTGCCGACCTATCTGAAGACCGTGCGGCATCTGTCGGTGTTCAATACCAGCGGCTATCTGATCGTGCTGATCGTCGGCTCGTTCGCCGGTTACATCGTCGGCGCGATTCTGTGCGACCGGATCGGCCGGCGCGCGTCGTTCGTACTGTTCGCGATCGGCTCGTTCGTGCTCGGCATGGTCTACACGATGCTGCCGATCACCGACACGATGATGCTCGCGCTCGGCTTTCCGCTCGGCATCGTCGTGCAGGGGATTTTCGCGGGCATCGGCGCGTATCTGTCGGAGCTGTATCCGAACGAGATTCGCGGCTCGGGACAAGGCTTCTGCTACAACCTCGGACGCGGCGTCGGCTCGTTCTTTCCGATTCTCGTCGGCACGCTCGCACAGACGATGACGCTCGTGAAGGCGATGGGTATCGTCGCGGGCTCGGGCTATCTGCTGGTGATCGTCGCCGCGCTGTGCCTGCCTGAAACGAAAGGCAAGGTGCTCGGGGCGACCGGCTCCGCCGCCTGAGCGCCCGACCGCCTCCCGAACCGTAGCTCCACTACCACATGCAAACGATCGTTCTCGGCGGCGGCGTGATCGGCGTCGCCACGGCTTTTTACCTGTGCCAGCAAGGCTGCGACGTCACGCTGATCGAGCGCGAACCCGACGTCGCCCTGTCCACCAGTTTCGGCAACGCCGGCGTGATCGCGCCGGGCTATGTGACGCCGTGGGCCGCGCCCGGCATGCCGACCAAGATCCTCAAGTACCTGTTCAAGCCGGCCTCGCCGCTGATCTTCCGACCCACGCTCGATCCGGCCCAATGGCGCTGGATCGCGCGCTGGCTGCGCGAGTGCGAGCTCGAACGTTTTCGCGTCAACAAGCAGCGGATGCAGCGCATCGCTTACTACAGCCGCGCGTGTCTGCACGAATTCCGCGGCCACCATCCGTTCGATTACGGCCGCAGCCAGGGCTATCTGCAACTGTTTCGCAGCGCGTACGACGTCGAACTCGCACAGCCGGCGCTTGCGGTGCTGCGCGACGCGGGCATCGCGCATCGGGAAGTCAGCGCCGCGCAGTGCGCGGTGATCGAGCCGGGGCTGCGCTGGGCTGCCCAGCCGCCGTTCTCCGGCCTCTACCTGCCCGACGACGAAGCCGGCGACTGCGCGCGCTTCACCCGCGAACTGCGCGCGATCTGCGAGCGCAACGGCGTGCGCTTTCGCTTCGACACGCGCGTCACGTCGCTCGATGTCGAAGGCGCGACGGTGCGTGGCGTGCGCATTCGCAGCGAACGCGGCGACGAGACCTTGCGCGCGGATGCGGTGGTGGTCGCGCTTGGCGTCGATAGCGCGGCACTGCTCGCGCCGCTCGGCGTGAAGGTGCCGCTCTATCCGGTCAAGGGCTACTCGGCGACGCTGCCCGTCATCGATGAAGAAAAAGCGCCGCGCGCCGCGTTGATGGACGAGTCGCTGAAGACGGCGATCACGCGCTTCGGCAACAACCTGCGCATCGCGGGCACGGCGGAGTTGGGCAATCGCGAAACCACGCTGCGCGAGCAGGCGCTGCAAACGCTGCTGAAGGTGCTGCGCGACTGGTTCCCGCACGCGACCAATCCGGACTCCGCGCACTTCTGGGTCGGCCGCCGACCGATGACGCCCGATGGCGCGCCGCTGCTCGGCCCGTCCGGCATCGAGAATCTCTGGCTGAACCTCGGGCACGGCTCGACGGGCTGGGCGATGTCGATGGGTTCGGGGCGGGTGGTCGCGGATCTGATCGCGCAACGTCAACCCGAAATCGATCTCGATGGGCTGACGCTCGCGCGTTACGGAAAATAAGCGGGCAACGGCTCGCGCGAGCAGCCGCTCACGCACCGCTCGTGGGCCGCTCATGCATCGCTCACAGCCCGCCCCCACAGCCTGCACCGGCCATAAAAAAACCGGGCTGCCTTCTCAGGCCAGCCCGGTTTCTTTTTCTACAGCTTCGCTCTACCGCTATCAGTGCCTACATTGGACACCTTGTCGTCTCCACGCCTTCCTGCAAAAAACGTGAGCGGCCGGCGCGAGCCGGCCTGAAGACGCTTAACGCGGCAGTTCCGAATGACCCATCAGGAACGCGTCGACCGAACGTGCGCACTGACGGCCTTCGCGGATCGCCCACACCACCAGTGACTGGCCGCGGCGCATATCGCCCGCCGTGAAGACCTTGTCCACCGACGTGTAGTACGCCTTGTCGCCTTCGGTCGCGGCGCGCACGTTGCCGCGCGCATCCTTGTCGACGCCGAACGCTTCGAGCACCGGCGAGACCGGCTGCGTGAAGCCCATCGCCAGCAGCACCAGATCGGCCTTCATTTCGAATTCCGAGTTCGGCACTTCGACCATCTTGCCGTCCTTCCATTCGACGCGCGCGGCGATCAGCTTCTCGACCTTGCCGTTCTTGCCTTCGAGGCGCTTGGTCGCGACCGCCCAATCGCGCTCGCAGCCCTCTTCATGCGACGACGACGTGCGCAGCTTGATCGGCCAGTACGGCCACACGAGCGGCTTGTTCTCTTCTTCCGGCGGCTGCGGCAGCAGTTCGAACTGCGTGACGCTCTTCGCGCCGTGACGATTCGACGTGCCGACGCAGTCCGAACCCGTATCGCCGCCGCCGATCACGACGACGTGCTTGCCCTTCGCGAGCAACTGGTTCGTCAGCTTGTCGCCGGCGTTGACCTTGTTCTGCTGCGGCAGGAATTCCATCGCGTAGTACACGCCTTCGAGCTCGCGGCCCGGCACCGGCAGATCGCGCGGCGTTTCCGAACCGCCAGCGATCACGACCGCATCGAACTGTTCGTTCAGCTCGGCCGGCGTGATGGTTTCCTTCGCCGTGTTGCCGATGTACGCCGGCAGCGAATCCGGCTTGCCGATGAACACGTTGGTGCGGAACGTCACGCCTTCCGCTTCCATCTGGCGCATGCGGCGGTCGATCTGCCACTTCTCCAGCTTGAAGTCGGGGATGCCGTAACGCAGCAGGCCGCCGATGCGGTCGTTCTTCTCGAACACCGTCACGTCATGACCGGCGCGCGCGAGCTGCTGCGCGGCCGCGAGACCCGCGGGGCCCGAACCGACCACGGCGACCTTCTTGCCGGTCTTGTGCTTCGGCGTTTGCGGCTCGACCCAACCTTCGGTCCAGGCTTTATCGATGATTGCGTGCTCGATCGACTTGATGCCGACCGGGTCGTTGTTGATGCCGAGCGTGCACGCCGCTTCGCACGGTGCCGGGCAGATGCGGCCCGTGAACTCGGGGAAGTTGTTGGTCGAGTGCAGCACCTCGATCGCGCTCTTCCAGTCCTGACGGAACACCAGGTCGTTGAAGTCCGGGATGATGTTGTTGACCGGGCAGCCGTTGTTGCAGAACGGGATGCCGCAGTCCATGCAACGTGCGCCTTGAATCTTCGCTTCGTCGTCGGTCAGTGCCGCGACGAATTCCTTGTAGTGCTTCACACGCGTGAGCGGAGCTTCGTACGTCTCGTGGCGACGTTCGAACTCGAGAAAACCGGTTGCCTTGCCCATGTGGTTCTCTTCTCTATCTGTATCGAGGGGTAATCTGGACCCGCCGCGCGTCGACTGTTCGAGACGCGGCGGGTACGGCTAAATGCGACTTCCGTGACGGCGGCTTAAGCGGCAAGCACTTCCTTGCTCGCCTTCTTCGCGGCGAGTTCGCCGAGCGCACGCTTGTATTCGGTCGGGAACACCTTCACGAACTGACGGCGAGACGCGTCCCAGTTTTCCAGCAGCGCCTTCGCGCGCGGCGAACCGGTGAACTGGAAGTGACGCTCGATGAGACCGCGCAGCAGCGCTTCGTCGGTCGTCGCGCAGTGCCACAGGCCCTTGTCGACCGTGCGTTCCTGTTCGGCCTGTTGCAGCACCGGCTCGAGCGCGACCATCGACTTGTTGCACTTGCCCGCGAACGTGCCGTCCGGATCGAACACATACGCGACGCCGCCCGACATGCCGGCCGCGAAGTTCCGGCCGGTTTCGCCGAGCACCACCACCGTGCCGCCCGTCATGTATTCGCAACCGTGGTCGCCGGTACCTTCGACAACCGCCGTCGCGCCCGAGTTACGCACGCAGAAACGCTCGCCCGCGACGCCGCGGAAGAACGACTCGCCTTCGATCGCGCCGTACATCACCGTGTTACCACAGATGATGTTCTCTTCGGACTTGCCGCGGAAATCGTTGGTCGGACGGATGATGATGCGGCCGCCCGACAGGCCCTTGCCGACGTAGTCGTTGCCGTCGCCGACCAGATCCAGCGTCACGCCCTTCGCGAGGAACGCGCCGAAGCTCTGACCCGCGGTGCCCTTCAGCTGGATGTGGATCGCGTCGTCAGCCAGACCGTCGTGACCGTACTTCTTCGCGATCGTGCCCGACAGCATCGCACCGACCGTACGGTTGACGTTGCGCACCGGCTGGATGAACGACACGTGCTCGCCCTTCTCGATCGCGGCCTTCGCCTTCTCGATCAGCGTGTGATCGAGCGCGCGGTCCAGACCGTGGTCCTGCACGTCGACGTGCTTGCGCGCGACTTCGGCCGGCACTTGCGGCTGATAGAACACGCGCGAGAAGTCGAGACCCTTCGCCTTCCAGTGCTCGACGCCCTTCTTCGTGTCGAGCAGTTCGGCTCGGCCGATCAGGTCGTCGAACTTGCGGATACCGAGTTGCGCCATGATTTCGCGCGCTTCTTCCGCGACGAAGAAGAAGAAGTTCACCACGTGTTCCGGCTGGCCCTGGAACTTCGCACGCAGCACCGGATCTTGCGTCGCGACGCCGACCGGGCAGGTGTTCAGATGGCACTTGCGCATCATGATGCAGCCTTCGACGACGAGCGGTGCCGTCGCGAAGCCGAATTCGTCCGCGCCGAGCAGCGCGCCGATCACGACGTCGCGGCCGGTCTTCATCTGACCGTCGGCCTGCACGCGGATGCGGCCGCGCAGCTGGTTCAGCACCAGGGTCTGCTGCGTTTCCGCGAGACCCAGTTCCCACGGCGTGCCCGCATGCTTGACCGACGACAGCGGCGACGCGCCGGTGCCGCCGTCATGACCGGCGATCACGACGTGGTCGGCCTTCGCCTTCGCGACACCCGCGGCAACCGTACCGACGCCCGACTCCGACACCAGCTTCACCGAGATGCTCGACGACGCGTTCACGTTCTTCAGATCGTGAATCAGCTGCGCCAGATCTTCGATCGAGTAGATGTCGTGGTGCGGCGGCGGCGAGATCAGGCCGACGCCCGGCACCGAGTAACGCAGCTTGCCGATGTAGTCCGACACCTTGTGGCCCGGCAGCTGACCGCCTTCGCCCGGCTTCGCGCCCTGCGCCATCTTGATCTGGATCTGATCGGCCGACGCGAGGTACTCCGCCGTCACGCCGAAGCGGCCCGACGCGACCTGCTTGATGCGCGAGCGCAGCGAATCGCCTTCCTTCAGCGGAATGTCGACGATCACTTCGTCGCCGATCACGGACTTCATCGTGTCGCCGTTCTTGATCGGAATGCCGCGCAGTTCGTTGCGGTAACGGTTCGCGTCTTCGCCGCCTTCACCGGTGTTCGACTTGCCGCCGATGCGGTTCATCGCGACGGCGAGCGTGGCGTGCGCTTCGGTGCTGATCGAGCCCATCGACATCGCGCCGGTCGCGAAACGCTTGACGATGTCCTTCGCCGATTCGACTTCGTCGAGCGGAATCGCCTTGGCCGGATCGATCCTGAATTCGAACAGGCCGCGGAAGGTCATGTGACGCTTGGTCTGATCGTTGATCAGATGCGCGTATTCCTTGTACGTCTGGTACGAGTTGCTGCGTGCCGAGTGCTGCAGCTTGGCGATCGCATCCGGCGTCCACATGTGTTCTTCGCCGCGCACGCGGTACGCGTATTCGCCGCCCGCGTCGAGCATGTTCGCGAGGATCGGGTTATCGCCGAACGCATCGCGATGCAGACGGATCGCTTCTTCCGCGACGTCGAACAGGCCAATGCCGCCGACCTTCGACGAGGTGCCGTAGAAGTACTTTTGCACCAGATCCGAGGCGAGACCGACCGCTTCGAAAATCTGCGCGCCGGTGTACGACATGTAGGTCGAAATGCCCATCTTCGACATGACCTTCTGCAGGCCCTTGCCGACTGCCTTGGTGAAGTTGTAGACCGCCTTCTCCGCCGACAGGTCGCCCTTCAGGCCGGCCGCGAGCTGGCCGAGCGTTTCCATCGCGAGGTACGGGTGCACGGCTTCCGCGCCGTAGCCCGCGAGCAGCGCGAAATGGTGCGTCTCACGCGCCGAGCCGGTTTCGACGACCAGACCCGTGCTCGTGCGCAGACCTTGCTGCACGAGGTGCGTGTGGATCGCGGCGGTAGCGAGCAGCGCCGGAATCGCGACGTTGTCGCGGTCGGTCTTGCGGTCCGACACGATCAGCATGTTGTAGCCGGACTTGACCGCATCGACGGCTTCCGCGCACAGCGACGCGAGGCGCGCTTCGATGCCTTCCTTGCCCCAGGCGACCGGATAGCAGATGTTCAGTTCGTACGAGCTGAACTTGCCGCCGGTGTACTGATCGATCGCGCGGATCTTCGCGATGTCCTTGAAGTCGAGCACCGGCTGCGACACTTCGAGACGCATCGGCGGGTTGATGTTGTTGGTGTCGAGCAGGTTCGGCTTCGGGCCGATGAACGACACGAGCGACATCACCATGTTTTCACGGATCGGGTCGATCGGCGGGTTCGTGACCTGCGCGAACAGCTGCTTGAAGTAGTGGTACAGCGTCTTGTTCTTGTTGGACATGACCGCGAGCGGCGAGTCGTTGCCCATCGAGCCGACCGCTTCTTCGCCGGCTTGCGCCATCGGCGCCATCAGGAACTTGAGGTCTTCCTGGGTGTAGCCGAACGCCTGCTGACGATCCAGCAGCGCAGCGGCTTCGCGGCGTTCGGTCGCGACGTCTTCGGCCTTCGGCTCGATCTCGTCGAGCTTGATGCGCACGGCGTCGATCCAGCTCTTGTACGGCTTGGCGTTCGCGAGGTTGTCTTTCAGTTCCTTGTCGTCGATGATGCGGCCGTGTTCCATGTCGATCAGGAACATCTTGCCCGGCTGCAGACGCCACTTCTTGACGATCTTCGATTCGGGGATCGGCAGCGTGCCGGCTTCCGACGCCATGATGACGAGGTCGTCGTCCGTGACGATGTAGCGCGCCGGACGCAGACCGTTACGGTCGAGCGTCGCGCCGATCTGACGGCCGTCGGTGAACGCGATCGCGGCGGGACCGTCCCACGGCTCCATCATCGCGGCGTGGTATTCGTAGAACGCTTTGCGGTTCTCGTCCATCAGCGTGTGCTGTTCCCAGGCTTCCGGGATCATCATCATCATTGCGTGGACGAGCGGGTAGCCGGCCATCACCAGCAACTCGAGACAGTTGTCGAACGATGCCGTATCCGACTGGCCCGGGTAGATCAGCGGCCACAGCTTCGGCAGGTCGTCGCCGAGCACGTGCGAAGCGATCGCGCCGGTCCGCGCGTTCAGCCAGTTGACGTTGCCCTTCACCGTGTTAATTTCACCGTTGTGGGCGATCATCCGGTACGGGTGAGCCAGTTCCCACGCCGGGAACGTGTTGGTCGAGAAGCGCTGGTGCACGAGCGCGAGCGCCGAGACGACACGCTCGTCCTGCAGGTCGCGGTAGTACACGCCGACCTGGCCGGCCAGCAGCAGACCCTTGTAGACGACCGTGCGCGCCGAGCACGACGGCACGAAGTATTCCTTGCCGTGCTTGAGCTTGAGCGCCTGAATACGGTGGCTCGCGGTCTTGCGGATCACGTACAGCTTCCGTTCGAGCGCGTCGGTCACCATGATGTCCTTGCCGCGGCCGATAAAGATCTGGCGGATCAGCGGCTCGCTCGCCTTGACGGTCGGCGAAATCGGCATGGTGTGGTCGACCGGCACGTCGCGCCAGCCCAGCACGACCTGGCCTTCGGCCTTCACCGTACGTTCGAGCTCCTGCTCGCAGGCGAGGCGCGACGCGTGTTCCTTCGGCAGGAACACCATACCGACGCCGTATTCGCCGTAGGGCGGCAACGTCACGCCCTGCTTGGCCATTTCGTCGCGATAGAAGCCGTCCGGGATCTGGATCAGGATGCCCGCGCCGTCGCCCATCAGCGGATCGGCGCCGACGGCGCCCCGGTGGTCGAGGTTTTCGAGAATCTTCAGGCCCTGCTGGATGATCTCGTGGCTCTTCTGACCCTTGATGTGAGCGACGAAGCCGACGCCGCACGCGTCATGCTCGTTCTGCGGGTCGTACAGACCTTGGGCGGCGGGAACCGGGTGAATCGGTTGCTGGTGATCGTTCATGGGGACACCGTCTGTGAGGGGCCGGACAGGCCGTTAAAACCGTTTTTCTATTGCCGCAGTGCGTATTGCAACCGCGACGACGCTGTGCCCGCAGCGGGACTGCGAGTATCAAAAAGCGTCGGAAATCGGAATATACGCGACGAATCAATGGAATAGCAAATAAAACCTGATTATCGAACCCCATTTATCAAAATGGTGCATTGCGGCTTATTTTTATTAGTGCCATATCAAAATGGGGCAAAAGAAAACGGCATACGCGATGCCGTCTTCATGCAGCCCCTTGATGCGAAACGCTAATTTCGAATTTAGCGTCGCTCTATTGGGTGTGCGGTGTTTCCCGTATCTTGCGCGGCCGACCCCGCGGCAGCGGCGAAACACGCCGGTTTGCGGCCCGCGCCGCCCACTCCCGATAGGTGTCGCTGCCGAGTACCCAGCCCTTCAACGTGGCCTGCTGGAGTTGGCTGGCTTCGCGCTCGTCGAGCGGCTGCTCGCATAGCTCACGGTACGCGCGCTGCCGCTCGAACGGCGTATTGCCGAGCGACCAGTAGAGGGGATGATCGGTAATGAGGCTGTCGAGGGTAAGACCGATGTGATGCCGGTAACTCGACCAGCGATAATCCTCCGGCGCATTGACCAGCTGCGCGCGCACCGGGCACATCTCGACCACGCGACTCGCCAGCAGGAAGTAACGCTCGCCTTCGATCACGGTGGCGCGATAGCGGCCTTCCCACAAGGTGCCGCGACGCGCGTAGCGCCGGTTGAAATGCGCGACGTAGCGTCGGCCGACTGCCTGCATCGCCTTGGGCAGACTCGACTCCTCGGTGGGCGTGACGAGCAGTTGCACGGCGCCCGGCATCAACGCATAAGCGTGAATCGAAAGATGGTGATCCCGCGACGCCGCCTTCAGACAGTCGATGAAAAGCTCGTAGTCCTGGTCGTCGACGAAAGCGGGCTGCTGGTCCAGCCCGCGAAGGATGACGTGCTGCGGCTGGTCGGGGACATAAAGACGTGCAAGCCGTGCCATGCTGGAGTGTCCAAATAGTCAGTCGCGTTGGTATATACCCGAAGGTCCGAAGAACCGCATGCGCTCAAGGTTCCGCGCCAAGCGGGCAAGCCAGAAACCGCGCGGTGCTTAGGGAGAAAACTCTAACCGCCGCGTATGGTTTGTTTCAAACGTTGTAGTCATAATGAGCGGGCCTTTTTTGGAGGAGCACATATGAAATTAAAACAGGCCGTATCGGGGATGGCGGTGTTAGCCTGCATGAGCACGGCAGCGCATGCGCAATCGGCCGGCAGTTTCTACGTCACGACAGGCTGGTTCCATCTTGCGCCGCAATCGAGCAGCGACCCGCTAACGGTGACCAGCATCGGGGGGACCCCAACTCATATCACCGAACCTAACACCGGCGCTTCACTGAGTTCGGCCGACACCATCGGTTTCACTGCCGGTTACTTCATTACCGACCACATCGCCACCGAGTTCGTGCTGGGCTACCCGCCTTCTTTCGACCTCTACGGCACGGGCAATCTCGAGCAGTTCGGCAAAATCGGTCAGGCAAAACAGTGGAGCCCGACTCTGCTGTTCAAGTACTACTTCAATGCTCCCACCGCTGCGTTCCGGCCGTATCTCGGCGTCGGTGTGAGCCGCATCTGGTTCACGGACGAAAAGATCACCAACGGCGCATTCGAAGCCAACGTTCTGCATGGTCCGACCAGTGTCACGACGGATAGTTCGTGGGAACCGGTGTTTAATGCAGGCTTCACTTACGCGTTCAACCAGCACTGGTTCGCCGGCGTATCGATCTCCTACCTGCCGCTCAGCACCACCGCGAAACTGAACTCGGCATCGACCACGCCGGTCGGCACGCTGAACGTGCAATCGCAAACCAAGATCAAGCTGAACCCGATCGTCACCTACGTCAACATCGGTTACCGTTTCTAACGCTTCGCATTACCAGGGAGCTTAAATTAGGGTAGTCGAATTTTCGCGGGCTGCAACGCCGTCATCGAGTCGATGGCGGCGTTTTCATTTGTGCTGCCAGCCGGCGGCCCATGTGCTACGCGCCTTTGTAAATTTGACTCGGGTCGGGCCTGCGCCCGTGCAATATCTGCTGACGATAAATGCGTCGTCATTGAGCTGTCGAGCGTGCCCTCAGGGGCGCGCCGGGTGTGGCATCGAAGTTGCGTTCTGATGGCGTTTCCTGGCGCTTCGCGCGCCGTCACGCGATACTGCGTCTGCGGATACCGTATCCGCGCGACGAAGCGCGGGGCCTTTCACACTCATCGACGGAGCGACCATGACAGCACTTCCGAATACGAGAGACGCCCTCGGCGAATCCTGGACCAGCGCGAGCCGCCGCGCGCGACGCATCGCCCGCCACAGCCGCCACGCCGCCGAAGATATCGCGGTCGAACTGCGCACGCTGCTGTCGGAACTCGAATCGACGCTCGCGGACGGCACCCAGGCCGACGCCGTCGAGTTGCGCGGCAAGCTGCGCAAGCAGCTCGACTCGGCGCGCTCGCGCCTGAACGACACGCGCGACGCAATGCGCGAACGCGCGGGCGTCGCCATCTCCGGCGCCGACGACTACGTGCATGAAAACCCGTGGCAGACGATTGCGATCGTCGGCGGCCTTGCGCTGATTGCCGGTGCGCTGTTCGCGTCGCGCTCGCGCTGACGTCAGGCCACCTCGCGCCGACCTCAGGCGCCGACGTAACGTGTGCTCGGCAGGTGACGACAGGCGGCCCGGCGAGGCCGCCTAGTTATCGTCGATCACGAAGAGCCGCTGATACTCCTTCACCGCGTAGCGATCCGTCATCCCCGCGATGTAATGCGCGATCAGACGCGGCTGGCGCGCCGTCTCGGCCGCCTGATAGGCGGGCGGCAGCAGCCGCGGGTCATCGGTGAACGCGTCGAACAGCCCGACCACCACGCGGCGCGCCTTGTTGGCCATGCGCATCACCCGATAGTGGCGGTACAGATTCTTGAACAGAAAGCGCTTGAGCGCCGCGGCCTGCGCGGCGATCGTGTCACTGTGCGCGACCAGCGGGGGCGCGGCGCGCACGTCGTCGAGCGAGGCCGGCGCGTAGCGAACCAGGTTGAGCCGCGTCGTCTCGATCAGATCAACGATCAGCGTATTGATCACGCGCCGCACCGTCTCGTGAATCAGCCGGCGCCCTTCTATCTTCGGGTAGTCGACTCGCGCGGCCTCGTAGTGGGTCTGCCAGAGCTCGACTTCGGCAAGCTGTTCGAGCGACAACAGGCCGGAGCGCAAACCGTCGTCGACGTCGTGATTGTTGTACGCGATCTCATCTGCGACATTGGCGATCTGCGCTTCGATCGACGGCTGCCGCCCTTCGAGAAAGCGCTCGCCGAGCGCGCCGAGCCGCCGCGCGTTGTCGCGCGAGCAATGCTTGAGGATGCCCTCGCGCGTTTCGAAGCAGAGGTTCAGGCCGTTGAACGCACCGTAGTGCTCTTCGAGTTCGTCGACAACCGCGAGGCTCTGCAGGTTGTGCTCGAAGCCGCCGTGCTCGCGCATGCATTCGTTGAGCGCGTCCTGGCCGGCGTGGCCGAAAGGCGTGTGGCCGAGATCGTGCGCCAGAGAAATCGCTTCGACGAGGTCTTCGTTGACGCGCAGATTGCGCGCGACCGAACGCGCGATCTGCGCGACTTCGAGGCTGTGCGTCAGGCGTGTACGGAACAGGTCGCCCTCGTGATTGACGAACACCTGGGTCTTGTATTCGAGCCGGCGGAACGCGGTCGAATGGACGATGCGGTCGCGGTCGCGCTGGAATTCGGTGCGCGCGCTGGGCGCGGCTTCCGGATAGCGACGTCCACGCGACTGACTCGAATGCGCGGCGTACGGCGCGAGATGCGCTTCGAGCGCCTCCTGGGTCGGCGCGGCAACGGCCGCCGGCTCGGCGGCGGCATCGGCCGGGAAATCCGCGGCAATGGCAGTGGCGCTGCTTGCGCCGTGGGCGGCCGCTACGCGCGCCGCCGGGTCATGCTTGAGGTCGTCGCTGCGCCTGTCAGTCACCAGGTTCTCCGAAACATGGACGGCGCCTCGTCACGCGGGTGCGCGCTGCGCGGCAGCAAAGCCGCGCCACGTCTAGACGGCGGCCGCCAGTGTCGCATGCACCTCGGCGTCGGGCGCCCGAGTGATCAGCGTCTCACCGAAACGCTTCAACAGAATGAACTTGATCGCGCCGGCTTCCGCTTTCTTGTCGACCTGCATCAGTTCGACGTAACGGTCCGCGCCGAGTGCCGGCGCGCGGGTCGGCAGATGCGCGGCGAGCACCACGTCGACGAGCCGCTTGCGCGACGCTTCGTCGAGATGGCCGAGGCGCACCGACAGATCCGCCGCCATCACCATCCCACAGCCGACTGCCTCGCCGTGCAGCCATTCGCCGTAGCCGAGCCCGGCTTCGATCGCATGGCCGAACGTGTGGCCGAAGTTGAGGATGGCGCGCAGGCCGCCTTCGCGCTCGTCCTGCGCGACCACCGACGCCTTGATCTCGCACGAACGCTTGACCGCCTCGGTGAGCGCGGCCGGTTCGCAGCGATTGAGCGCTTCGATATTGGCTTCGATCCAGCTGAAAAACCCGGCATCCGCGATCGCGCCGGTCTTGATGACCTCGGCGACGCCGGCCGCCAGTTCGCGCCCGGGCAGCGTGCGCAGCGCGCCGATGTCGGCGATCACCGCCTGCGGCTGGTAGAACGCGCCGATCATGTTCTTGCCGAGCGGGTGATTGATGCCGGTCTTGCCGCCCACCGACGAATCCACCTGCGACAGCAGCGTGGTCGGCACCTGAATGAACGGCACGCCGCGCATGTAGCAGGCTGCGGCAAACCCCGTCATATCGCCGATCACGCCGCCGCCGAGCGCGATCAGCGTGGTCTTGCGATCCGCGCGCGAGCCGAGCAGCGCGTCGAAGATCAGATTCAGCGTTTCGAGATTCTTGTGCGCCTCGCCGTCCGGCAGCACGACGGTGGACACCTGCTTGTTCAGCGGCGCGAGCGCCGCGCGCAACGTGTCGCCATAAAGCGGATCGACCGTGCTGTTGGTGACGATCGTGACCGAGCTGCCGGCGATGTGCGGCGCGAACAGCGCGGTCTGGCCGATCAGATCGGCACCGATATGGATGGGGTAGGCGCGCTCGCCCAGTTCAACGTTGACGGTGATCATACGGTCCATTATGACGCAGGATGTTTGGCGACGCCGGCCATCTCGAGCTGCATCAGAACCATGTTGACGAGTCCGTTGACCGAAGGCCGGCCGGTTTCAATCACGAAATGCGCACATTCGCGATACAGCGGATCGCGCACCTCGTACAGCTGTTCGAGACGCGCCTTCGGGTCTTCCGTCTGCAGCAGCGGGCGATTCTTGTCGCGCCGCGTACGCAGCCACAGGTCGTGCGGATTGGCCCGCAGATAGATCACGAGGCCGCGGCTTTTCAGGGCTTCGCGGTTTTCCGGCCGCAGCACGGCGCCGCCGCCGGTCGCGAGCACGATGTTGTCGCGCCCGGTGAGCTCAGAGATCACGCTCGCCTCGCGGTCGCGAAACCCGGTTTCGCCCTCCAGCTCGAAGATCACCGGAATGCGGGCGCCCGTACGCGCCTCGATTTCATGGTCGGAATCGAAGAACGGGCGCTCGAGACGGCGCGCAACCGCCCGACCCACAGTGGTTTTCCCTGCCCCCATGAGCCCTACGAAAAAAACATTGGCGTGTGCGTCCCGCGCTTGCAACGGTGTCCTCTGGCTAATCCGGTGTAGTTCGTGCCGCAGCTTACTGGCAAAGCGGCTGCCTTGTCGAGCCTGCGTGCCGCCGGAGGCCGGCGGCACGGGTTGGCCTTGATGTGCCCCAATCATGTGACCCAATAACGTGCCCTAATTTTCGCGCACCACCCGCGGCGTGATGAAAATGGCCAGTTCGGTACGCTGGTCGCGATGGGTCCGGTTGCGAAACAGCGCGCCCAGAACCGGTATTTTTCCGAGGATGGGCACCCGATCCTCGTCGTCCCGGTCGTCGGCCGCGTAAATCCCGCCGATCGACACCGTACCACCATCGTCGATTTCGACGCGCGTTTGCACGTGCTTGGTGTTGATCGCCGGCCCGGCATCGGTCTGTTCGCCGACGCTGTCCTTCGCGACGTCGAGATCCAGCACCACGCGGCCGTCCGGCATGATCTGCGGCTCGACCTCCAGTTTGAGCGTCGCGCGGCGAAACTGCACGCCCGAGACGCCCTGCTGGACCTTGGCCTGATACGGCAACTCGGTGCCCTGCTCGACGACCGCCTTCATCCGGTCAGCCGTGACGACGCGCGGACTGGAAACGATTTTCCCACGTCCCTCGGCCTCGAGCGCCGAAAGCTCGAGGTTCAGCAGCCGCGTGGCACCCGCGGCGAACAGCGTCAGGCCGGCGGTCGCGGCGTCGAAGCCGGAGATCGGCCGGGCCGACAGATCGTAGACGGTGCCGTCCGAGCCGCCGGTCAGCCCCCGCGCGGTGCCGTCCGCGCTGGTGCCCGCGAGCGAGAGCCGGACCCCGAGATTGCGCGAAAAACCATAGTCGCCCTCGACGATCTGCGCCTCGATCAGCACCTGGCGGGTCGGCCGGTCGACGGCGACGATCAGCGCCGCAATCTGGTCGAGCCGCCCGGCCAGATCGGTCACGAACAGCAGATTGGTGCGCGGATCGGCGGTAACCGCGCCGCGTTTGGACAGCACGCGCTGCGTGCCGGAGCCGGTCAGCAGGCGCCGCACGTCCTCGGCATGTGCGTAATGCAGCTCGAAGGTACGGCTCGCGAGCGGTTCGAGGTCCGCGGCGCGCGCGTGCGCTTCGAAGCGTTGGCGCTCGCGCGCGGCCAGCTCGGCGGCCGGCGCGACCCAGATCACGTTGCCGTGGCGCTCCATCGCCAGATTGTTGACGTCGAGCAGCGTGTCGAACGCCGTGCGCCACGGCACCTTGTCGAGCCGTAACGACACGGCGCCGCGCACTTTGTCGCTGGCGACGATATTGAGGCCGGTGAACTCGGCGAACGCCTTGAGCACGGCGCCCAGGTCGGCGCGCTGGAAGCTCAGCGAGATCGGATTGTTGCCGGCCGGCAGGCCCGCGTCGGTGTTATTCGCGGCGTCGCTCAGGCGTTTGGGCGGCGGCAGCGGGACGGGCGGGCCTTCGAGCGCGGGCGGGCTCGTCGGGTCGTCGCGCGCTGCGGCTGCGGACTGGCGAGACGTCGACAGCACGGGGCCATTGGGGTCCAGCTCCGGAACCACACCCGGCGCGAGACTCGAAGGCAAGCTCGTTTGGGTCGCGTCGGCGTCCTGCGGCAGGTTCGCTGCCGCATCCGGGGCCGCGCCGTCGCCGAACGGATTCGCCACGTCACTGATGCCGCCACGCGGTAGCGGCGCCGTCTCGTACGTATCGTCGGTGGAGACGGTCCGGTCGTTGAGTGCCACGTAGGCCGGCAACGGCGGCAGCAGCGGCGCCGTTGACGCCTGCGCAATGCCAGCGCCGGACAACGCGCCGACATAAAGCCCCATCCAGCAGCCCACATTGCGTGCGACGCTCGCCCCGCACGCGTCCCAGCGCTTTCTCAAGCTCGTCATGAGGCCTCCATCAGCGTCAGCGTGCGCGTCGCGCCGCCGTTGGCGAGCGTGATGCCCTGCGCGTCGAGTTGCGTCACCCGCTCGACGCCCAGTTGCTGTCCGGTCGCGACCGTCGTCGCGCCATCCGGCGTGTCGAGCAACGCCAGCCCGCGCGTGCGATCGCGCAGCAGGCCGACGAGGCGCCATTGGACGGCATCGGCCGAAACGTCGCCGGCGGACATCTGCGGCTTCGCGAACGGGTCGAAGAACACGACGTCTTCGTCCTCGTCATCGTCGTCCGCCTCGTCGGCATCGAGGCTCGCGCCGGCGTTCGTCTGGCTAGCCTCGGGGACGGGCCGCAGCGCGTCGAACACGCGCAGCGTCGCGCTCATCGTCAGCGCGCCGCCGTCCTGCCTGACGGTCACGTCGACGGGAACGATCAGCACCGGCAGTTGCGTGAGGCCGTGAAAGAACGCCATCAGATGAACGAAGTCGGTGCGCGCGGTGAGTTGCAGCGGACGCATCCGCTCGATACCTTCGCCGCTCGCCGTACCCGGCTCCACCGCGAGCAACGCGACGCCGCTTTGCGTGGCCAGTTCGGAGACGATGCGCACGTCGTCGGCGGAACGCCACGGCATGGTGGCCGAAGCTGCGGCCGTGAACGTAGCCGATAACGTCGCGGCTTCACGGCGCAGCGACGGTAGCTGGGCAAGCGCGTGCTGCGCGTCCGCGAGACGCTGCATGCTGGCCGCGAGCGCGGCGCGACTCGCGTCGAGACCCGACATATCGGCGGTGCTCCAGCCGTAGGCGCCGACGCCGAACACGAGTGTGGCCAGGAGCGCCGCCACCGTCCAGCGACGACGCCCGCTCCACGCTTCGAGCGGCAAACGCGCGCGTCTGAGCCAGCGCGAAACACCGGCTGACGTAGGCGCCATGCCGACGGGGGCAAAAAAAGTCGTGCTCATCGTGCACCTCCGGATTGTTCTGATCGTGCGGACTTCGACGCACGCGCCGCCGTGGACATGGAAGCGGAAACGGCCGCGGCCCCAACCTGTCGGGCAGACTTCGGCGGCGGCTCGCCCCAACGCAGCCGCGCGCCGAACTCGATCGGGCCGCCCACCGCCTTGTCTGCTGCTTTGTCTGCTGCCTTATCTGCCGCCTTGTTGGCCCCCTTGCCCGCCGCCGCGCCACCACGCGCCGCCACTGGCCGATGCAGGTCGCGCATCTCCGCGCCCTGCACGCCGTGAACCGCGCCGAGCCGCTGCAGCCACTCGGCCGACGCGAGATGGCTGCCCGACGTCGCGAGCAACTCGGTCTCGTATTCGCGTTGCCGGAACTGCCGCAGCACGACGCCATCGCCAGGCTCGTAGCTGAGCGCCTCGAGCAGATCGCGCAGATGGGCGAGCGGCATCGCGAGACTGGTTGCGCGCACAATCTTGCTGCGCTGCTCGTCACGCACGCGTTGCCACTTCGCATGCTCCGCGAGCGGCGTCGCAAGCTGCGCGAGCGCCTGTTCGGTCGCCGCGCGCCGCGCTTCGAGCCGCGTCTTCGCCAACGCCTGCCAACCGGCCAGCGCGAGCACCGCCGCAGCGCCGACGCACGCCGCCACCGCCCAGTCGCGCAGACAGCGCCGCCGCGCGAGCCGCGCATCGCGCTGCCGGTACGGCAGCAGATTGAAGCCGCCCAGCCACGGCTCGACGACGCGCCGCTCACGCGTCGTGGCAGCCGCGCCAGTCCCAAACGGAAACGCAAACCCGCGCATCATTCGAGCACCCCGCGCAACGCGAGCCCGAACGCGACCGCACCGGCCGGCTCGTGCAGCAACGCGTCTTCGAATGGCTGCGCGCGGGTGGCCAGCAGCGCGCATTCGAACGGCAGCACGGAACAACCGAGCACGTCGCCGATGTCGGCGAGCGAAAAGCCGACGCCGTCGAGCAGATCGACTTCGCCGCCGATCAACGCGCAGTCGAACTCCGGTCCGTGCACGAGATCACGCAGGGCATCAGCGAGGTCGGAGTGCTCGGGCGCCGGGTAGCGCATCTCGGCGAGGATTCCGCCATCGACGATGCGCCAGCCGTACACGCCGTCCGAGCCAATCCACAGCGCCGCATACGGCTCGTTCGGATCGAGCTCGCGGTTCGCCGCGTAACGCAGCGCGCGCAGTGCCGCGTGCGGCTCGCCGTCGATCGCAGACAGCGAAATGCCCGCCGTCGCCGCGCACTCGATCCGCGCTTCGAGATGCTGCCGCGCGGTCGCGGCAATCGTCACCGAACGCACCGGCGACGGCGTTTCGTCGACAAACCAGTCGACCGCAAGCGCGTGCCGCTCGATCCCGGCAATGCGCTCCGCTTCGCCCATCACCGCCGGCGCGAGTCCGGCCAGCGCGGGACCGCCGTCCTCGTCCTCGCAGTAACTTTGCGCGGCGAGCTGCGCGAGCGGCACCGTCGTCGTCAGCGTCGCCGACGCGGGCATCGCCATCGCGCAGCGCAGTGCCTGACTCGCGCACACCTGCGGCAGCCCAGCGAACGCGTCGCGCAACGCACGAGCGACTGCCTGCCGGTCGACGATCTCCGTGCCCGTCATCACACCGGGCGCCAGCGGCACGGTGCTCATGTATTCGAGACGCAGCGCGCCACGCGCGCGCGAACGCCGGCTCAGTACCACCAACCGCACGCTTTGCGAACCGAGATCGATACCGGCGGCGAACCGCTGCCAGCCCGCCTGCACTGTCTGAAGCCACGAATTTGCATAGGTCATCACGCCCTCCCTTCGACTCGCGCAACGAACCATTTCGAACGCGAGTGACGAGCGATCATTGTCGGCAGACGGGCGTCTGAACGACATTCAGCCAAACGGCCAGCGCAGTGCCGAAGCCGCCCCGCGCGACATCAAACGGACTACAGTGGGGACTACAGCGAAGTCGTGACCGCGCCGCCCCGCACGCGCCATTCGTAAGCAGGACGAAAGCTGAAATGCGAGGCGGCTATAATCGCGGGACTGTTTTTCCGGTATTCCTATGCAAGCCACGTCTCCTACGTCCCCGCCGCCCGCCCCGAAAAAGCGCAAACGCCCGTTGTGGCAGAAGCTCGTCCTCGGCTTTGTCGGGCTGATCGTGGCGGGCATCGCATGCGTGGCGCTGCTGCTCGGCTACGCGCTCGTGGTCGCGACGCCGAACCTGCCCTCGCTCGATGCGCTGACCGACTACCGGCCCAAGGTGCCGCTGCGCATTTACACCGCCGACCACGTGCTGATCGGCGAATTCGGCGAGGAGCGGCGCGATATCGTGCACATCCAGGACGTGCCCGACAGTCTGAAGAAGGCAATCCTCGCGATCGAAGACGCGCGCTTCTACGATCACGGCGGCGTCGACCTCACCGGTATCGCGCGCGCCGGCTTCGTCGCGCTGACCAACGGCCACGCCACCCAGGGCGCGAGCACGATCACGATGCAGGTCGCGCGCAACTTCTTCCTCTCCAGCGAGAAGACCTACACGCGCAAGATCTACGAGATGCTGCTCGCGTACAAGATCGAGTCGAAGCTGACGAAGGATCAGATTCTCGAGGTGTACATGAATCAGATCTATCTCGGGCAGCGCGCGTACGGCTTCGCGAGCGCGGCGCGCGTGTACTTCGGCAAGGATCTGAAGGACCTGACGCTCGCCGAGTCGGCGATGCTCGCGGGGCTGCCGAAGGCGCCGTCCGCGTATAACCCGGTCGTCAATCCGAAGCGCGCGAAGGTGCGTCAGGAGTACATCCTGCAGCGCATGTACGAGCTGCACTACATCACCGAGGAGCAGTACGACGATGCGCGCCGCCAGCCGCTCGTCGTCAAGGGTCTCGGCAAGGAGTACAGCGTGCACGCGGAGTACGTCGCGGAAATGGTGCGGCAGATGATGTACGCGCAGTACCACGAAGAGGCGTACACGCTCGGCCTGAACGTCGTGACCACGATCGATTCGGCCGATCAGGACGTCGCCTATCGCGCGCTGCGCAAAGGCCTGATGGACTACGAGCGCCGTCACGGCTATCGCGGACCGGAAGCGTTCATCGACCTGCCCGCCGACGCCGACGAGCGCGAACAGGCGATCGACGACGCGCTGCTCGAACATCCCGACAACGGCGAAATCATCGCGGCGGTCGTCACCGCGGCGAGCCCGAAGCAGGTGCAGGCAACGTTCATCGACGGCAATGTCGCGACGATTCAGGGCGACGGCCTGCGCTATGCGCAGTTCGCGCTCGGCACGCGCGCGCAGCCGAATCAGCGCATCCGGCCCGGCGCGATCGTGCGGCTCGTGAAGAACGACAACGGCGACTGGTCGATCACGCAGTTGCCGCAAGTCGAAGGCGCGTTCATTTCGGTGGTCCCGCAGGACGGCGCGATTCGCGCGCTGGTCGGTGGCTTCGACTTCAACAAGAACAAGTTCAATCACGTGACCCAGGCGTGGCGCCAGCCGGGATCGAGCTTCAAGCCGTTCATCTATTCGGCGTCGCTCGAAAAGGGGCTGGGACCGGCCACGATCATCAACGACGCGCCGCTCTTTTTCAGCGCGGCCGAAACCGGCGGTCAGGCGTGGGAGCCGAAAAACTATGGTGGCGGCTTCGACGGTCCGATGACGATGCGCACCGCGCTGCAGAAGTCGAAGAACCTCGTGTCGATCCGCATCCTGAACCAGATCGGCACGAAGTACGCGCAGCAGTACATCACGCGCTTCGGCTTCGACGCGGATCGTCACCCGGCCTATCTGCCGATGGCGCTCGGCGCGGGTCTCGTCACGCCGCTACAGATGGCGGGCGCGTTCTCGGTGTTCGCGAACGGCGGCTACCGGGTCAATCCGTATCTGATCGCCGAAGTCACCGATCAGCGCGGCATTGTCGTGTCACGGGTGCAGCCGCTGGTGGCCGGACAAAACGCGCCGCTCGCGATCGAACCGCGCAACGCGTACGTGATGAATAGCCTGCTGCAGAGCGTCGCGCAGCACGGCACGGGGGCGAAGTCCAATTCGCTGAAGCGCACCGACCTCGGCGGCAAAACCGGCACCACCAACGATTCGCGCGACGCCTGGTTCGCCGGCTATCAGCACACGCTCACCGCGATCGCGTGGATCGGCTACGACAATCCGCGCAGCCTCGGCGACAAGGAAACCGGCGGCGGCCTCGCGCTGCCGGTGTGGATCGAGTACATGGGACGTGCGTTGAAGGGCGTGCCCGAGTACAAGATGGCGCGCCCCGACGACGTGACCGAAATCGGCTCGGAGCTGTATTTCGATGACTTCACGCCGGGACATGGCTTCGTCTCCACGGTCGGCGTCAGTCAGGCGACGCTCGATGCAGAAGCTGCGGCGAACGCCGCGTCGGTCGCGCCCGAACAGGTCGGCGAGCAGGAGAAGCAGGACATCATGAATCTGTTCCGCGGGCATTGAAGCCGAGGCGACGCATCGACGCGTCAGCGTCTCGCCAGAAAAGAAAAAAACCGCCGCGTTAGGCAAACGCGGCGGTTTTGTTTTTGGGGGCGGTGCACGGCGATTTACGCACGGCTTCGATGTCCACGCACGCCATCGCACCACGCGCATGATGCCACGGCCACATCCATCGTCACACGGCCGGAATCCGCACCGGCTCGCCCGCCTGCTCGCTCGCATATTGCGACAACGCCGAGAAAAACTCCGAGCCGCCGCGCGTATCGCGCCATTCGCCATCGATGAAACGGAAGTGGAAACCGCCGGCTTTCGCGGCGATCCAGATCTCTTTCATCGGCGGCTGGAGGTTGACGATGATCTTCGTGCGGTTCTCGAATTCGATCGTCAGAACGTTGCCGCTGCGCTCGAGTTCGATGTCGGCGTCGGTGTCGTCGAGCGCGCTCTCGATGGCGGCCAGCACGGCTTCCGCACGGGTCAGGTAATCACTATCGGACATGCTAAACTCCATCGATTATTCATTCAGGGACAGTCATGCGAGTCGTATCTCGGATGCGCGCGGCGGCGCCCGGCCGCGCGATTGTAGCGGTTTTAGCCATTCTCGCAGGTTGCGCGCTCGCCGGTTGCGGCCAACGCGGCTCGCTTTATCTGCCGACCGTACCGCCGCTGCCTGCCCCGCCGGCACATCGCACGCAAACGCCGCCGCCGGATCAAACGCAACCGGCTAACGGTAACGCAACAGGTAACGCTGCCGACATGGGCTCGATCCCGGACACCTCCGGCACGCCGCTCACGCTCGCGCCCGAAGAGCAACTCGCCACGCCGCCGGCTTCCGCCGCGTCGGGCCCGGCGGCACCGCTGCCCGCCTCTGCTGCCCCTCCCGTTCAATAAGACTTTCGCATGACTCGATCCGTATTTGACTACGTCGACGGCGTGTTGCACGCCGAAGGCGTATCCGCCATTTCCCTCGCCGAGCAGTTCGGCACGCCGCTCTACGTCTATTCGCGCGCCGCGCTGACCGCCGCATGGAATGCCTACGCGGGCGCCTGCGCAGGTCGCCGCGCGAGCGTGCACGTGGCCGTGAAGGCCAACAGCAATCTCGCGGTGCTCAACGTGTTCGCCCGACTCGGCGCGGGCTTCGACATCGTCTCGGGCGGCGAGCTCGCACGCGTGCTCGCGGCCGGCGGCAAAGCAGAAAACACCGTGTTTTCAGGGGTCGGCAAGCAGGCGGGCGAAATGCGCGACGCGCTCGCGGCGGGCGTCAAATGCTTCAACGTCGAATCGATTCCGGAACTCGATCGCCTGAATGCAGTGGCGGGCGAGATGGGCAAAAAGGCGCCGGTGTCGCTGCGCGTCAATCCGGACGTCGACGCGAAAACGCATCCGTACATCTCCACCGGTCTGAAGTCGAACAAGTTCGGCGTCGCCTTCGAAGACGCGCGCGCGACCTATCAGGCCGCCGCCGCGATGGCGAATCTCGAGGTGGTCGGTATCGACTGCCATATCGGCTCGCAGATCACCGAAGTCGCGCCGTATCTCGACGCGATCGACAAAATGCTGGAACTGGTCGAGCAGATCGAACAGGACGGCATGACGATTCGCCATATCGACGTCGGCGGCGGCCTCGGCATTACCTACGACAACGAAACGCCGCCGGAAATCGGCGAGTTCGTGCGGATGGTGCTCGATCGCATCGAGGCGCGTGGTCACGGCCATCGCGACGTGTATTTCGAGCCGGGCCGCTCGCTGGTCGGCAATGCGGGCGTGCTGCTCACGCGCGTCGAATTCCTGAAGCCGGGCGCGGAAAAGAACTTTGCGATCGTCGATGCGGCGATGAACGATCTCGCGCGCCCCGCGATGTACGAGGCGTATCACGGCATCGAACCGGTCGTGCAGCGCGACGTGCCGGCACACGTGTACGACGTGGTCGGCCCGGTCTGCGAAAGCGGCGACTGGCTCTGCCGCGAACGGCTGCTCGCGGTCGAACCGGGCGACCTGCTCGCGATCCGCTCGGCCGGCGCGTACGGCTTCGTGATGAGCTCCAACTACAACACCCGTGGGCGTGCCGCGGAAGTGATGGTGGATGGTACACAGGCGCATGTGGTTCGTGCGCGTGAAGAGGTCCAGCAATTGTTCGCGGGCGAAACGATTCTGCCGGCGTAAACGTCATGTGAGAGCGTGGCGTCCGATCCGGATGCCATGCCCAATGAAAAAGGCGAGGCCATCACGGCATCGCCTTTTTTGTTTTGCGCCCGACCCTGCGGGCCGAACCACCGCTCACCGTCAGCGTCGCGGTGTCTGCGCTGCGCGCCCACGCAGCCACACGATCAATCGCCACCCCAGCAACGCAATCATGATCGCGCCGTAAATCTTCGGCAGCAACAGATCGTGCTTGCCGGCCTTCATCCACCAGAAATGCAGGATCGCGAGCGCGCCGATTGGATAGATCGCGCGATGCAGCGTCTGCCAGCTTCGTCCGAGCTTGCGCACCATCGCGCGCGGCGACGTCACGGCCAGCGCGATCAGCAGCACGAAGGCCGCGAAGCCCACGGTGATGAACGGCCGCTTGCCGATGTCCTTCAGGATCGCCGCGAGATCAAACCACTTGTCGAACCACAGATACGTGGTGAAGTGCAGCGTCGCGTAGAAAAACGTGTAGAGCCCGAGCATGCGCCGGAAGCGCACGAACGCGGCGATGCCGGTGAGACGACGCAACGGCGTCACCGCCAGCGTGATGCACAGGAACACGAGCGTCCACAGGCCGGTCGAGCGCGTGATGAATTCGATCGGATTCGCGCCGAGCCGGTCGGTCAGACCGAACAGCACGAGGCGCGCGAGCGGATACAGGGCCGCGATAAAGACCGCGATTTTCGCCGGCACGACCCAGCGCGCGCCGCCGGCGGAGCGTGGCGTCGGTGCCGCCTTCGCGCGCGTACCCGCCGTCACGCGCGCCGCCGCGGGGTCGTTGCGGGGAGCCGGTTGCGTATCGGAAGCCATCGTCGCCGCCTCAGAAGTTCTTCTTCAGGTCCATGCCCTGGTACAGCGACGCGACCTGATCGCCGTAACCGTTGAACATCAGCGTCTTGCGCTTCGGCGTGAAAAAGCCGTCTTCGCCGATACGCCGTTCGGTCGCCTGGCTCCAGCGCGGATGATCGACGTTCGGATTCACGTTCGAATAGAAGCCGTATTCGTTCGCGGCGTAGGTGTTCCAGCTGGTCGGCGGCTGCTTCTCGACGAAGCGGATTTTCACCAGCGACTTCGCGCTCTTGAAGCCGTACTTCCACGGCACCACCACGCGCACCGGCGCGCCGTTCTGGTTCGGCAACACCTGACCGTAGACGCCCATCGTCAGCAGCGTCAGCGGATTCATCGCTTCGTCCATCCGCAGGCCTTCCGAATAGGGCCAGTCGAGCACTGGCGTGGACAGTCCCGGCATCTGCGACGGATCGGCGAGCGTGATGAACTGCACGTACTTCGCGTTGCCGGTCGGCTCGACGCGCTTGATCAGCTCCGCGAGCGGCACGCCGATCCACGGAATCACCATCGACCATCCTTCGACGCAGCGCAGCCGGTACACACGCTCCTCGAGCGGCGCGAGCTTCAGCAATTCATCGATGTCGTACACCTTCGGATTTTTGATCGCGCCCTCGACGCTCACTTTCCACGGCCGTGGCCGCAGCGTGCCCGCGTTCTGCGCGGGGTCGGATTTGTCGGTACCGAACTCGTAGAAGTTGTTGTAGGTCGTGATGTCCTTGAACGGCGTGATCTTGTCGAGCGCGACGAACTTCGCGTTGGTCTTCGCCGCGAGCTTCTGCGCCTTCGGGTCCGGCGACGTGTACGCGGCGAGCGCCTCGCCATTCACGCCGATCAGGCTGCCGAGCGCCATCGCGCCGGCCGCCTGCAGGATGCGCCGGCGGTTCTCGAACACATGTTGCGGCGTGATTTCGCTGCGCGCGATGTCATCGCCGGTCAGTTGAATTCTGTCGCTTCGCTTGATCCACATCGTGCTGCTCCTTGCCGGGTCGCCGGGATGTACCGCCGGCGGCCGCTATCTGATGATCGTCCGTTCGGACGCGTCTGTCATCCATGAAAACTTGCGCGGGTACTCGATCGGTGAACACATGGACGCAACGAATATTCCGCCAGTCGTGAAAAAACCGCCGGTGCGAATGCACGCGGCGGTTTTTTGTCGGTTCAGGTTCGGCGTAGCGGATTACAGCTTGCCGTAGCTATGCAAACCCGACAGGAACATGTTCACGCCAAGGAACGCGAAGGTCGTCACCAGCAGACCGGTCAGCGCCCACCATGCGGCGACCGCGCCGCGCAGCCCCTTCATCAGGCGCATGTGCAGCCACGCCGCGTAATTCAGCCAGACGATCAGCGCCCATGTTTCCTTCGGGTCCCAGCTCCAGTAACCGCCCCATGCTTCCGCGGCCCACAGCGCGCCGAGAATCGTCGCGATCGTGAAGAACGCGAAGCCGACTGCGATCGACTTGTACATCACGTCGTCGAGCACTTCGAGCGCGGGCAGACGGTCCGCCAGCACGCCGCGCTCCTTCGCCAGATACGCGACGGCCACCATCGCCGACAACGCGAAGCTGCCGTAACCGATGAAGTTCGCCGGCACGTGGATCTTCATCCACCAGCTTTGCAGCGCCGGCACGAGCGGCTGGATCTGCTGCGCGTCGCGCGCCACCGAATACCACATCAGGAAGCCGACTGCCGCGCTGATCACCAGCAGCACGAACGCGCCGAGCGCGCGCGTGTTGTAGTGCTGTTCGTAATACAGATAGAACAGCGCGGTGATCAGGCTGAACAGCACGAACACTTCATACAGGTTGGAAATAGGAATATGGCCGACGTCCGCGCCGATCAGGTACGACTCGTACCAGCGCACCATCAGACCGACGAAGCCCATCAGCACCGCGGCCCACGTCATCTTCGAGCCGATCGCGGCGCCCGTCGGCGAGCGCGACAGCAAGCCGATCCAATAGAACACGGTCGCGAATACGAACAGCGCGCTCATCCACAGGATCGCGGACTGGCTCGACAGGAAATACTTGAGGAAGAACGCGTTGTCGGCGCGGCTCAGATCGCCCTGGTAAATCTGAATGGCCAGCAGCGACAGCGCGGCGATCCCAACCATCAGCGGACGCACCGGCTTCCAGCGCCAGCCGAGCACGACGAACACCGGCACCGAGCACACCAGCACCAGCTTGTCGTAGTAGTTCATGAACGGGTGATAGCGCGACAGCGCAAACCCGGCGCCCGCAACGAGCAGCAGCGCGAACAACCAGTCGACGATGCCGAGCCGTTTCAGGAATGGCCGGTCGTCGTATTGCGCGAGTTCGGGCAAAGCGCCCGCGAACGCCTTGTCGGCGTGCTTGGCGGAGGAGGATGAGGAAACCTGAGTCAAGTCCATGATCTTACCGGGTCGAATCCTGTGAGCTTGCGTGCGGCGCGGCGGCCTGAGTGGACGAGCCGGCGGCGTCGGCTGCTTCGATGAGTTTCGCGCCCAGCGCGGCGCCCACGGCGTCGCGCGTCTGGACGAACTCCTTTTCGAAGTCGAGCGTCTTGCGTGCGCTCGACATCGCCATCACGACGTTCGTGCCGTGGTCGGTATCCTTGAGCCAGAACCACAGCCGCCGTTCGCGGACGTAGAACATCGAGAAGATGCCCAATACGAGAAGCAGGCTGCCAAGATACACGACTTTCTTGCCCGGCGCGCGCGTCAACTGAAATACCGAAGCTTGCACCTGCTTGAAGGAGTCAAGCTGCAAATAGACCGGCGATCCGTACAGAAAGCTGTCGGATATCGCATTCAGCGAACTCTGGATGAAGCGGCTCGAGTCCGCGTTGGCCACTGCGGCGGGCTCGCCATGCTGCTGCCGCGACAGCTGCCACAAATCCCACGTCACGCCTTCCAGCATGCGCAGCAGCAGGCCCGCGGCCTTCTCCTGCTCGCCCTTCGGCACCGAACGGTCGATAAAACCGGCGATCGCCTGGAAGCCGCCGAGCGTCTCGCCGTTCGGCATCTTCATGCTGGTGTCGGCGCCCGAGAAAAGGGTCAATACGCGCGATGCGCTTTCTTCCAGATGCTGCTGCAGATCGGGATTCGAGCCCGGCACCGAGCGTTGCGCGAACTGGTGAGCGGCCGTCGCGCGCATCGCCGGGTCTTCGAGCGTCGCGCGCAGGTTCATCCATTCGTTCAGCGTGCCGCCGCTGTCGGCGGGGATGCGCAGGTAGCGGAACGGATCGTCCGGATTCAGGCGCATGCCGGCGAGGAACATCTTCTCGCCGTTGACGTCGACCGGCAGCATGTAGTTGTTGTACTCGCGCGCCTGGCCATCCTTGCCGCGAATCTTGTACTGCACCGACGGGCCGACGTTGTGCAGGTCGAGCGGCTTCGAGGTCTTCGCGCCGGAGCCGAGGCGCTCGTCGAACGCTTCCTTCAGCGAGCGGTGCGCGGCGACACCGCGCGCATCGTTCTGGCCGTTGCCATTCGAGATGTTTTCGACGTTGATCGCGCGGAAGTCGGTGAATTCGACGGTCTGGCCGTCGGCGAGCGGCGTGGCCGTGCTCAGCGGCGCACTGCCGCCGATCGTGCCGCCGAACGGCGCGGTCTTCGCGCTCGGACCGGACATCGGATACGCGGTCATCTGCATCTGCGAGCCGCCGTCCTGGAAGCTCGACTGATAGATCGACACGCCGTCGTATTCGAACGGCTTGTTGACCTCGACACGGGCCGGCACGCGTGCGCCGGTCTTGTGGTCGATCACGACGATATCGCTCGCGAACAGCTTCGGCATGCCGGTCGAGTAGTAATCGACGATGAACTTGTTCAGCTCGATCGAAAACGGCAGGTCCTGGATCAGCGAGCCATTAGGCTGATTCAGGATCGCGGTCGACACGTGCTGCCCCTCGGGCACCCACGCGTAGCCGCGGAACGTCGGGTTCGATTGCGACAGACGATGCTCGGGCGGAATCTCGCTGATCACCGTATTCGCGTTGATCGGCGACTTGTTGAAGAGCCACATCTGCAGCTTGATCGGCAGATTGCTGTCGAGCAGACCGCCGAGGCAGATCACCACGATCGCGAGGTGCGCGGAGATGTAGCCGAACTTGGTCAGCGCGCCGCGCTTCGCAGCGATCAGCGTCGCGCCTTCGGACTCGCGCGTGACGAACTTGTAGCCGAGCTTCGCCGACAGCTTGCCGAGCACCGCCGCGGTCTGCGCACGCGTGCCGTGCACCGCGAACTCGCCCTTGTGATGGAACGCGCGCAGGCTGCCTTCGCGAACCTTGTCCTTCCAGCTTTTCGCGTCGGCGAGCATCTTCGGCCCGTTGCGGATCACGCACAGCGACACCGACACCATCAGGAAGCCGAGGATCAGCATGAACCACCACGAGCTGTACACCGTGTAGAGGCTCAGCGCGCGGAAGATGTCCGCCCAGAACGGGCCGAACTGGTTGACGTAGTTGGGATACGGATCGTCCTGCGTGAGGACGGTCCCGATGATGCTGGCGATCGACAGAATCACGAGCAGCGCGATCGCGAAACGCATCGAACTCAGAAGCTCGACGGTGCTGCGCATGACGCGATTGCCCGACTTCGACTGCAAACCCGACGTGGTGACGCTCATTCAAACTCCGACTGAACAGCAAAAAAGGGTGAAGGGCTGTCGTAGGCACGACGCCCTCACCCTTTTCTTGTTTTTCACCGGCCTCGCCGGGCCGGTTGCATGACGCGTGCGAGCTGCTTAACGCAGACCCGCGATGTAGTCGGCAACGGCCTTGATTTCGTTGTCCGACAGACGCGATGCTATCGCATGCATCGCGTCGTTGTTATTACGAGCGCCTGGACCTTGCGTGAACGCGGTCAGTTGCGCCACCGAATACTCGGCCCATTGTCCCGACAGGCGCGGATACTGGATCGGAATGCCCTGCCCCGTGGGTCCGTGGCAGCTTGCGCAAGCCGGCACGCCACGATCCGCAATCCCACCGCGATAGATCTGCTGACCTTGCGCCACGGTGTTCTTGTTGTGCGCGTAACCCGGCTTCGGCGTCTGCGTCGAGAAATAGGCCGCAACGTTGATCATGTCCTGATCGGACAGCGCGGCAGCCATGCCCGCCATGATCGCATTGTTGCGCGCGGGCTGTTTCGCGCCCGGTTGGATCTTGAAATCGCGAAGCTGTTTGACGAGATATTCGGGATGTTGGCCCGCCAGCTTCGGATACGCGCCGCCGGCACTGTTGCCATCCGCGCCGTGACATGACGCGCATACCTGTACCGCGATTGCCTGCCCTCGATTGATGTCCGGCTTTGCCGGATCCGCCGCTCGTGCCTGAATTGCCAAACCTGAAAGACCTGCCGCTACATGAAGCACCATCAGAGTCTTGCACAGTCGATTCATTCGCACACCCTGTCTCGTCTTGTGGGATTTTAGAGGTTCTGCAAAGTACGACGACGGCGACCGAATGACCGCCAGGAGGCCCCCAAGGCACGTGGGGCCGCCCCTTCAGGTTTTCAGTAAACCCTCATATTGTACAATAACTCGCTAATCGCTTAGACGCCAGTCGGGCTTGACCCCATTCCCGCTGCGGGCTCCGCGGCGTCACCAATCTGGCTTCCACCATGCCCTTCCTGCTCCACGAATCCCGCTTCTTTACCACCGTCAATCATCTGCGTGACTTGCCGGCCACCGCACAGCCCGAGATCGCTTTCGCGGGACGTTCGAACGCGGGCAAATCGACCGCGATCAACATCCTCTGCAATCAGAAGCGACTTGCGTTCGCGAGTAAGACGCCGGGACGCACGCAGCACATCAATTATTTTTCGGTCGGCAAGGCCGATGACGTGACCGCCTATCTGGTCGACCTGCCAGGCTATGGTTATGCGGAAGTGCCGGGCGCAGCGAAAGCTCACTGGGAGGCGCTGCTGTCCACCTATCTGCAATCGCGCGCACAACTGCGCGGCATGATCCTGATGATGGATTCGCGCCGTCCGTTGACGGAACTGGATCGACGCATGATCGAGTGGTTCGCACCGACCGGCAAGCCGATTCACTCGCTGCTGACCAAATGCGACAAATTGACGCGTCAGGAAAGCATCAACGCGTTGCGCACCGCGCAGAAGGGTTTGGCCGAATACCGTGCCGCCGGCTATCGCGGCGAACTGACCGCGCAGCTGTTCTCGGCGCTCAAGCGCACCGGCCTCGACGAGGCGCACGAGCTGATCGAAAGCTGGTTGATTCCCGACACGGCGGGCGTAACGGACGAAACACCGAGCGCCGGTTGAGCGTCATCGGCACGGAAACCGCGCGCCGGCATCATGCGAGACGCGTGAAATGCCGGCATCAGCAGCGTGAAACTGCACTTTCCGTCCGCCCATAAAAAAACCCGCCGCTTGAACGGCGGGTCAAACAGCCTAATCGAAAAAACGACAGGCACCCGCTCAGGGAGGAGAAGCGGGGAGGTCAGCGCAAGGCGCCTTGCTCGATCGGTATGATATACCATTGTCTCGAAAAGTTTCCGGGAGCGGAGCAAGGCACCATTGGTCCACTCCACCCATCCACGATCTTCGATTCGATAATGAGCTTCTACCCGCACTATCGTCCGCGCCGCATGCGCCGTGACGACTTCTCGCGTCGCATGATGCGGGAAAACATTCTCACCACCAACGATCTGATCTACCCCGTCTTCATCGTCGAAGGCACGAACGTGCGCCAGGCGGTGCCGTCGATGCCGGGCGTCGAGCGCGTGTCGGTCGATCTGCTGATGGGTGTCGCCGAACAATGCGTCGAGCTGGGCGTGCCGGTGCTGTCGCTGTTCCCGGCCATCGAGCCGTCGCTGAAGACGCCCGACGGTCGCGAGGCAGCCAACCCGGCCGGTCTGATCCCGCGCGCGGTACGCGAGCTGAAGAAGCACTTCCCGGAGCTCGGCGTGCTCACCGACGTCGCGCTCGATCCGTACACGAGCCACGGCCAGGACGGCGTGCTCGACGAAGCCGGCTACGTGATCAACGACGAAACCGTCGAGATCCTCGTCGAGCAGGCGCGTGCGCAAGCCGAAGCGGGCGTCGACATCGTCGCGCCGTCGGACATGATGGACGGCCGCATCGGCGCGATCCGCGAAATGCTCGAGAGCGAGAACCACATTCACACGCGCATCATGGCCTACGCGGCGAAGTACGCTTCGGCGTTCTACGGCCCGTTCCGCGATGCCGTCGGTTCCGCGACGAACCTCGGCAAGAGCAACAAGATGACCTACCAGATGGACCCGGCCAATTCGAACGAAGCACTGCGCGAAGTGCAAGCGGACATCAACGAAGGCGCGGACATGGTGATGGTGAAGCCGGGCATGCCGTATCTCGACATCGTGCGTCGCGTGAAGGACGAATTCCAGTTCCCGACTTACGTGTACCAGGTAAGCGGCGAATACGCGATGCTGAAAGCCGCCGCGCAAAACGGCTGGCTCGATCACGACAAGGTCATGATGGAATCGCTGCTCGCGTTCAAGCGCGCTGGCGCTGACGGTGTGCTGACCTATTTCGCGCTCGATGCGGCGCGGCTGCTGCGCGCTCAGAAATAAGACGATGCGCGGTTATCGCGCGCGGTTGTCGAGATGAAAAAACGGAGGCGGGCCATCAAGGTCGCGCCTCCGTTTTTTTATGCCGTGTTCTGGCTGATCGCAGCGTTGCGCGGTCGTTGCCTTTGGTCGTTGCGTAGTGCAACGAGTCGGTCGATTACACGCCCGGTGCGCCAGCCCGGTCCAGCGTGCGCAGGAATTTATCCGCGGATTCGTAGCCAACCACCCTCAGCACTTCCTTGCCGCCCTGATCGAAGAAAATAATGCCCGGCGGCCCGAATAGCTTGAAGCGCTTGAGCAGCGCCTGATCGTCGGGATTGTTCGCGGTGACGTCGGCGCGCAGCAGATTCATCTGCTTCAGCTTCGCCTGAACACGTGGATCGCTGAAAGTGAATTTCTCCATTTCCTTGCAGCTCACGCACCAGTCTGCGTAGAAATCGAGCATTGCGGGCTGTGCAGCCGTTTTGACGGCCTGGTCGAGCTGGTCCGTCGAACGTACCTGCGCGAATGTCAGATCGCTCTGTGATGCCGCTGCGCTCGCGCCTGA
The DNA here is from genome assembly GCF_012927125.1 of Paraburkholderia antibiotica. Classification (GTDB taxonomy): domain Bacteria; phylum Pseudomonadota; class Gammaproteobacteria; order Burkholderiales; family Burkholderiaceae; genus Paraburkholderia; species Paraburkholderia antibiotica. The sequence goes on along the minus strand of NZ_JABBFZ010000016.1, from coordinate 37,882 downwards.
GGCATTTGCGATGCTCGCCTGATTTCCGCCGCGTGCAGCGAGCACGGCGAGCGGCCGCAGCGGATCCGACGATCCCGCCGCGAGACCGACCAGCAGCGTCGCCGCCCACACCGCCATCACCACACCGACCGCCCGGCTGAAGCGGCGCCACGCCGAGGCGCCAACAACCGGCGCCGAAAACAGCCCGAGCGCAACAGCGGCGATCAGCAACCAGAGCGCGCTCAGCAGCATCGTCGCGGCCGCGCCGAGCATCGGCCAGACGATCCACAACGCCGCGGCAAGCAACACCACGCCGAAAAACACCTTCACGCTGTCCATCCACTTGCCCGCGCGCGGCAGCAGCGTACCGGCGCCAAGGCCGATGATCAGCAGTGGCACACCAAGCCCGAGGCCCATCGAAAACAGAGCCGCACCACCGAGCACCGCGTTGCCGGTGTGCGCGATGAACGCGAGCACGGCGAAGAGCGGCGCAGTCATGCATGCGCCCACCACCAGCGCCGACAACGCGCCCATGACGGCGACCGCAGCGAATTTGCCGCCGGAACGCCCCTCCGAGGCGCGCGACATGCGATCGCGCCAACGCGCCGGCATCTCGATGTCGACACCCGCGATCAGCAGCAGTGCGAAAACGGTCAGCAGAACACCGAACGCACCGAGCACCCATGGATTTTGCAGCCATGCGCCGAGGCTTTGTCCAACAAGCGCCGCGGCGACGCCGAGCACCGTGTACACGAGCGCCATCCCAATCACGTACGCCAGCGATAACGCAAAACCGCGCCCCCGCGTGACCCGCGCGCCTTCACCAATGATGATTGCCGACAGGATCGGAATCATCGGATACGAACAAGGCAGCAGGCTCAAAATCGCGCCTGCGACAAAATAGAGCCCGATGATCGCGAAGAAGCCGCCTCGCTGCAGCAGCGACTGCGCGTAATCGGCACTCGTTGCGCGCTCATACCAAGGTTCGTCGTCGGCGGCGGCCGATTGCTGCGAGGCGGCCGCATCCGCAGTTGTGCTGCCGGCGGCTTGCAACGCGGCGCCGCTCACGTGATACACACGCTCCATCGGCGGATAGCAGATGCCGGCGTCCGCACAGCCCTGCGACGTCACCGCCAGATCGAACGGCCCCGCCGCCTGCTTGACCGGGATATGGATCGTCAATTCGTTGCGATACGTCTCGACGTTCTTGTTGAACGTCTGATCGAACTTGACGTGACCGTTTGGCAACTGGGGCTCGCCGAGCGTCGCCGTGCCGTTGCGGGTCGCGAACGCGAAGCGCTCGCGGTACATGTAGTAGCCGTCGGCGATCTTGTACGTGACGAGGACCTCGCCCGGCTTTTCGGACGCGCTGAATTTAAACGCAACCGAGGGATCGAGGAAATCGTCAGCGGCGTGCGCGAACGTGCTGAATTGCGCAAGAATCGCACAGCCGAGCAGAAAGAATACGGTGCGCAGTACAGCGCGCGCACGCCGGTCGAGGCCGTTAAACATGGAGAGGGCGTTGAGTTTCAGCAGTGATCCACTGGCCGTACGCGGCGGACGCCGTCGCTTGCCATGAAAGGATTTCCGGCGTGTCGTAGGGATGGTTCGCCTGAATGTATTGCTCGAGCTCGAGCGCGCGAACGGTGCTGGTCTTGAACAGCAGTTGAATTTCCTGCTCGGTTTCGATCGCGCCCTGCCAGTGATAACTCGACTGCACGCTGCCCAGTTGAGTGACGCACGCGCACAGCCGCGCGGCCAGCGCATCCGCAGCGAGCTTCTGAGCGACGGCCGCGTCCGGCACCGTCGTCAAAATCAAGGTCACGTTCACACTCACACAGGACTCCGGCAATCCACGATTCAGATGCCGATATCGTATCACCTGGCCCTATCGGCCCGCAGAAGGCGACATGGTACGGACACTGCGTCTGGCAACTGGTGGGCGTGACTCACTTCAACCAGACGGCGGCCCGAAAAACAAAAAAGCCAGGCAATGCGCCTGGCTTTTTCTTGAAGCTAAAAAGCTTACTCAGCTTCTTGCACTTCCGTTTCTTCAACTTCCGGACGGTCGAGCAGTTCGACCAGTGCCATCGGTGCGTTGTCGCCGACGCGGAAACCGAACTTCAGGATACGCAGGTAGCCACCCGGGCGGTTTGCGAAGCGCGGGCCGAGCACGTCGAACAGCTTCGTGACCGAGTCACGATCGCGCAGGCGGTTGAACGCCAGACGACGATTTGCCAGCGACGGCTTCTTGCCGAGCGTGATCAGCGGCTCGACGACTTTACGGAGTTCTTTCGCCTTCGGCAGCGTGGTCTTGATGACTTCGTGCTCGATCAGCGAGTTGGACATGTTACGGAGCATTGCCAGACGGTGGCTGCTCGTGCGGTTCAGTTTCCGCAGACCATGACGGTGACGCATGTTAATTCCTTCAGTTCAAAGTTTTGGTCCAGCTCTTCTATCGCGCTCGATCTGCCCCATTGACAGCGGCAGTGAGCGCACGGGCCGGTAGTGAAAAAAGACAAGACGCGGATTTTAAAGGAAAATCCGCGTCTTTGCCAGTACACAGTACGCCAATACGACGGCGGGCTACACCCGAAATTACTTGTCGAGACCAGCCGGCGGCCAGTTTTCGAGCTTCATGCCGAGCGTCAGACCACGCGAGGCCAGAACTTCCTTGATCTCGTTCAGCGACTTGCGGCCCAGATTCGGCGTCTTCAGCAGCTCGTTTTCCGTGCGCTGGATCAGGTCGCCGATGTAATAGATGTTCTCGGCCTTCAGGCAGTTCGCGGAACGAACCGTCAGTTCGAGATCATCGACCGGACGCAACAGGATCGGATCGATCTGCGGTGCACGCGACGGCGCTTCCGCAGCTGCTTCCGTACCTTCCAGCGCCGCGAACACCGACAGCTGATCGACCAGAATGCGCGCCGATTGACGGATCGCTTCTTCCGGCGAAATCACACCGTTGGTTTCGATGTTCATCACGAGCTTGTCGAGGTCGGTACGCTGTTCGACACGAGCGCTTTCGACTGCATAGCTCACGCGACGAACCGGCGAGAACGACGCGTCCAGCACGATACGGCCGATGATCTTGGCCGACTCTTCGCCGTAACGACGCACGTTGCCCGGCACATAGCCACGGCCCTTTTCGACCTTGATCTGCACGTCGAGCTTGCCGCCCTTCGACAGATGCGCAATCACGTGATCCGGGTTGATGACTTCGCAATCGTGTGCGAGTTCGATATCACCGGCAGTAACCACGCCTTCGCCGTCCTTGCGCAGCGTAACCGTCACTTCGTCACGGTTATGCAGCTTGAAGACGACACCCTTCAGGTTCAACAACAGGTTGACCACATCCTCTTGCACACCGTCGAGCGTCGAATACTCATGCACGACGCCTGCGATCGTCACTTCGGTCGGCGCATAGCCCACCATCGACGACAGCAGCACGCGCCGAAGCGCGTTACCCAAGGTGTGGCCGTAACCGCGTTCAAACGGTTCCATGACCACTTTCGCGTGGCTCTCGCCAAGCGATTCAACTGCAATGATCTTGGGCTTCAACAAACTGGTTTGCATAGGTTTTCCTTTTCAATACCCTCGGCTCGTTACACCGATAAGGCTGACCGGTAACAACCTGAAAATAAACAGCCGAGACGCCCCCTTGCGCAACGCAATCGGGGCGCCCCGGCCGTCAATCCGATTACCGCGAATACAATTCGACGATCAGGCTTTCGTTGATGTCGCCAGCGATGTCGCTGCGTTCCGGCTTCTGCTTGAAGGTACCTTCGAACTTCTTCGCGTCGACCGCGACCCAGCTCGGCATGCCGCCTTGTTCTGCGAGCGACAGGGCTTCGACGATACGAGCCTGCTTCTTCTTCGCTTCGCGCACAGCGACGACGTCGCCAGCCTTCACTTGCATCGACGGGATGTTCGACACGACGCCGTTCACCGTGATCGCCTTGTGGCTCACGAGCTGACGTGCTTCAGCGCGCGTCGAGCCGAAGCCCATGCGATACACGACGTTGTCCAGACGCGACTCGAGCAGTTGCAGCAGGTTTTCACCCGTGTTGCCCTTCAGACGGTCTGCTTCAGCGAAGTAGCGGCGGAACTGACGCTCGAGCACGCCGTAGATACGCTTCACTTTTTGCTTTTCGCGCAGCTGCGTGCCGTAGTCGGACGTACGTGCGCCCGACGTGCGGCCGTGCTGACCGGGCTTGCTGTCAAGCTTGCACTTGTCAGCGAGCGAGCGGCGGGCGCTTTTCAGGAAGAGGTCGGTGCCTTCACGGCGGGACAGCTTGGCCTTCGGGCCGATATAACGTGCCACGTTAATTCCTTCTGTGATTGATCACGCGAATGCTCGCACTCGCGCTAGTCCGAACCCTTTGGGTCGAACGGTGGACTTAGTCAATTCAATAACGCGTGCAGCCTGCCGCCGCGAAAAGCGGCAACAGGCATTCGCGAAACAGCGTCTTAGATACGACGACGCTTCGGCGGACGGCAGCCGTTGTGCGGGACCGGCGTCACGTCGGAGATCGCGGTGATCTTGATGCCAAGACCATGCAACGCGCGCACCGCCGATTCACGGCCAGGACCGGGGCCCTTGATCCGCACTTCGAGGTTCTTCACGCCGTATTCCATCGCCACGCGACCAGCCGATTCAGCTGCAACCTGAGCTGCAAACGGGGTCGACTTACGCGAACCCTTGAAGCCCTGGCCACCCGACGTTGCCCAGGCAAGCGCGTTGCCTTGACGGTCGGTGATCGTGATGATGGTGTTGTTGAACGACGCGTGAACGTGAACCACGCCCTCGGCGACGTTCTTCTTGACCTTCTTGCGAACGCGTTGCGCCGCGGAGTTGTTCGAAGCCTTAGCCATTACGTTTTCCTGTAACTGTCAGTTCCGCTTACTTCTTCAGCGATTGCGCTGCACGACGCGGACCCTTGCGCGTACGGGCATTCGTACGCGTACGCTGGCCGCGCAGGGGGAGACCCTTACGATGCCGCACGCCACGATAGCAGCCGAGATCCATCAGGCGCTTGATGTTCATCGTCGTTTCACGGCGCAGATCGCCTTCAACGATGAACTTGCCGACTTCTTCACGCAGCTTTTCGAGGTCTGCGTCAGTCAGGTCTTTGACCTTCTTCGAAAATGCCACACCAGCAGCGACGCAAATGTCGCGCGAGCGCGTGCGGCCGACACCGTAAATAGCCGTCAGGCCGATTTCGGTATGCTGGTGATTCGGGATGTTAACCCCTGCGATACGAGCCATTGTTTTTCCTCAAACAAAAAGCGCAAGCAAAAGCGCGGCGTTCAGCCTTGACGCTGTTTGTGGCGCGGATCAGAGCTGCAAATCACGCGCACAACGCCTTTGCGCTTGATGATCTTGCAATTGCGGCAAATGCGCTTAACCGATGCCATCACTTTCATGATATTACCCTTTTTTCAAATCACTTCGCCCGGAACACGATCCGCGCACGCGACAGATCGTAAGGCGTCAATTCAACCGTCACCTTGTCGCCCGGCAGAATCCGGATGTAGTGCATCCGCATCTTGCCGGATATGTGTCCCAATACGACATGGCCGTTTTCCAGCTTCACCCTGAAGGTAGCGTTAGGCAGGTTCTCAATTACTTCGCCCTGCATCTGGATAACATCGTCTTTGGCCATAAGTCCTTTCAACGCATCGGGACGCCGCCGCCTTTGAAATTAGCTTTCTTCAGCAGCGATTCATACTGTTGCGACATAACGTACGACTGCACCTGCGCCATGAAATCCATTGTGACGACGACAATGATCAGCAGCGACGTTCCACCAAAATAAAACGGCACGTTCCAGCGCAGCACCAGAAATTCGGGTAGCAGGCAAACGAACACGATGTAGATCGCACCGGCCAGCGTCAAACGCGTGAGGATGCGGTCGATATATCGCGCCGTCTGATCGCCCGGGCGGATGCCAGGAACGAAAGCGCCACTCTTTTTCAGGTTGTCGGCCGTTTCCCTGCTGTTGAACACCAGTGCGGTGTAGAAGAAGCAGAAGAAAACGATCGCCAACGCGTACAGCAACACGTACACGGGCTGACCGGGCTTCAGGGCTTCGGCCACGTTGTGCAACGTGTCTGCGAACCAGCTGGTACGCGACCCCGAACTAAACCAGTTCAGGATGGTTGCCGGGAAGAGAATGATCGACGATGCGAAGATCGGCGGAATCACGCCCGACATGTTCAGCTTCAGCGGCAAATGCGAAGACTGGCCGCCGTAAATCTTGTTGCCAACCTGCCGTTTCGCGTAGTTCACAAGAATCTTGCGCTGGCCGCGTTCGATGAACACCACCAGATACGTCACAGCAGCAATCAGCGCGACGACGATAATCGCCGAGATGATGCTCATCGAACCAGTTCGCACCAGTTCAAAGAGACCACCGATTGCGTTCGGGAAACCCGCCGCAATGCCGCCGAAAATGATGATCGAGATACCGTTGCCAAGCCCGCGCTCCGTGATCTGCTCACCCAGCCACATCAGGAACATCGTGCCGGTCACCAGCGTCACGACCGTCGTCAAGCGGAACACCATACCCGGATCGATCACGAGGCCCGGCTGATTTTCCAGTGCGACGGCAATACCGAACGCCTGGAACGTTGCCAGCACGACCGTAAAGACACGCGTGTACTGCGTAATCTTCCGTTGACCTGCCTGCCCTTCTTTTTTCAGCGCTTCGAGTTGCGGCGAGACAATCGCCAGCAACTGCATGATGATCGACGCCGAAATATACGGCATGATCCCCAGCGCGAAAATCGTGAACCGCGAAAGTGCGCCACCCGAGAACATGTTGAACATGCCAAGGATGCCGCCCGACTGGCTTTGAAACAACTTCGCCAGTTGGTCCGGGTCGATACCCGGCACCGGAATGTGCGCGCCGATACGGTAGACGATCAACGCCAGCAGCAGGAACACTGCTCGCCGACGCAGATCGCCAAACTTCGCCGCGCTGCGACCGGGTTTTGCGAGACTCGGGCTGTTAGCCAAGTACCTTCTCCGATGCAAATGCTAGTGACGGCAAATAATTTGCGCGTTACTCGGCAAAAGAGCCGCCAGCTGCTTCGATAGCAGCACGTGCGCCCTTCGTCGCACCCAGACCCTTCACAACGACCTTGCGCTTGAGCTCGCCCGTCGCGATGATCTTGGCGCTACGGATCAGCTCGCCGACCAGGCCGGCTTGCTTGAGAGCCAACAGATCGATTTCGTCGACCGGCAGCTTCTCGATATCCGAGAGACGCACTTCACCGACGAATTCCTTCGTCAGCGAGGTGAAGCCACGCTTCGGCAGGCGACGTTGCAGCGGCATCTGACCGCCTTCGAAGCCAACCTTGTGAAAGCCGCCCGAACGCGACTTCTGACCCTTGTGACCACGGCCAGCGGTCTTGCCGAGGCCGGAGCCGATGCCGCGACCAACGCGACGCTTTGCGTGCTTCGCGCCTTCAGCCGGCTTCAGGTTATTCAATTCCATTATCAACTCCTTGAGTCCTGGTCAGCCGCTTAGCCGATGACCTTAACGAGGTACGAAACCTTGTTGATCATGCCTCGCACAGCCGGCGTGTCCTGCAACTCGCTAACCGAGTTGAGTCGGCGCAGGCCCAAGCCACGCACCGTTGCGCGGTGCGATTCACGGGTGCCGATCAGGCTCTTGACGAGCTGGACCTTGACAATTTTTTCAGACATGGTGTCCACCTTTAGCCCAGAATGTCTTCGACGGACTTGCCACGCTTCGCAGCGATGTCGGCCGGCGTGGACTGCTTGCGCAGGCCGTCGAGCGTCGCACGAACGAGGTTGTACGGGTTCGTCGAACCGTGGCTCTTGGCCACAACGTTCTGCACGCCCATCACGTCGAACACTGCGCGCATCGGGCCACCAGCGATCACACCGGTACCGTCCTTGGCCGGAGCCAGGAGGACCATCGATGCGCCGTGCTTACCGTGCACTTCGTGTTGCAGGGTACCGTTCTTCAGCGGCACCTTGAACATGTTGCGGCGAGCCTGTTCCATCGCCTTCTGGACAGCGACCGGCACTTCCTTCGCCTTGCCCTTGCCCATACCGACGCGGCCATCACCGTCGCCAACCACGGTCAGTGCAGCGAAGCCGAGAATACGGCCACCCTTCACGACCTTGGTCACGCGGTTGACCGAGATCATCTTTTCACGAAGGCCGTCGTCGCGTTCGTCAGCCTGAACTTTAGCTTGCATCTTTGCCATGACGAATTCTTCCCTTAGAACTTGAGTCCGGCTTCGCGCGCCGCATCAGCCAGCGCTTTCACGCGGCCGTGGTAACGGAAACCCGAACGGTCGAAGGCGACGGATTCGATGCCGGCAGCCTTAGCCTTTTCTGCAATGCGCTTACCGATCAGGGTCGCAGCAGCAACGTTGCCGCCCTTGCCCGATTGATCGGCCAGTTGCGCACGCACTTCGGCTTCGAGCGTCGACGCGCTGGCGAGCACCTTGGTGCCGCACGGCGAGAACACTTGCGCATAGATGTGCGTGTTCGTGCGATGCACGGCGAGACGCGCGACCTGCAGCTCAGCGATCTTGATACGCGTCTGACGAGCGCGGCGCAGGCGAGATTGAGTCTTATCCATGATTGCGCACCCTTACTTCTTCTTCGTTTCTTTGAGGATCACAACCTCGTCGGAATAACGTACGCCCTTGCCCTTATACGGCTCCGGCGGACGGTAGCCGCGCACTTCTGCAGCGACCTGACCGACTTGTTGCTTGTTGATCCCCTTGATCACGATTTCGGTTTGCGACGGGGTTTCAGCCTTGATGCCGGTAGGCATCTGGTGCACCACCGGGTGCGAGAAACCCAGCGACAGGTTCAGCTTGTCGCCTTGCGCCTGTGCGCGGTAACCAACGCCAACCAGCGTCAGCTTGCGCTCGAAACCCTTCGTCACGCCGTGCACCATGTTCGCAACCAGTGCGCGCATCGTGCCCGACATCGCATTCGCTTCGCGGCTTTCGTCGACCGGCTCGAACTTCAGCGTGCCGTTGTCGTTCACCACCTTCACGAGGCTATTAACAGCCTGCGAAATCGTACCCAACGGACCCTTGACAGTGATGCTTTCGCCGCTCAGGGCCACTTCGGCGCCTTGCAGCGCGATCGGGCTCTTACCTACTCGAGACATGTTTCTCTCCTTTCGGCCTTAAGCGACGTAGCAGATGACTTCGCCGCCAACGCCCGTTGCACGTGCCTTGCGGTCCGTCATCACGCCCTTCGGCGTCGACACGATTGCCACGCCCAGGCCATTCATGACCACGGGGATGTCGTTACGGCCGCGGTACACACGCAGACCAGGCTTCGAGACGCGTTCGATGCGCTCGATGACCGGACGGCCAGCGTAATACTTCAACACGATGTTCAATTCCGACTTCGCACCTTCGGACTTCACTGCGAAATCGTCGATATAACCTTCGTCCTTCAGGACCTGCGCAATCGCAACCTTGACTTTCGACGAGGGCATAGTCACCGAAACTTTCTCGACCATCTGCGCATTGCGGATGCGAGTCAGCATATCGGCGATAGGATCACTCATGCTCATTTATGTTTCTCCTATTACCAGCTCGCCTTGGTCAGGCCAGGGATCTCGCCGCGGAACGCGATTTCACGAATCTTGTTACGCGCCAGCCCGAATTTACGGAACGTGCCACGCGGACGACCGGTAATTGCGCAGCGGTTGCGCTTACGAGTCGGATTAGAGTTGCGCGGCAATTGTTGCAGTTCCAGACGTGCGGCGTAGTGCTCTTCGTCCGACTTGCTCATATCGCCAATGATCGCCTTCAACTCTGCACGCTTGGGAGCGTACTTAGCAGCGAGGCGAGCACGCTTCTTTTCACGTTCGATCAGTGCCAGTTTAGCCACGGTAACCTCAGTTTCTGAACGGGAACTTGAAGCCGGCGAGCAGAGCCTTTGCTTCGTCGTCAGTCTTCGCAGTCGTCGTGATGCTGATGTTCAGCCCACGCAGTGCGTCGATCTTGTCGTAGTCGATTTCGGGGAAAATGATCTGCTCTTTCACACCGATGTTGTAGTTGCCGCGACCGTCGAACGCCTTGCCCGACACGCCACGGAAGTCGCGCACACGGGGGAGCGCAACCGTCACGAAACGGTCCAGGAATTCGTACATAGCCTGGCCACGCAGGGTGACCATTGCGCCGATCGGATAGCCCTGACGGATCTTGAAGCCAGCAATTGCCTTGCGTGCCTTCGTGATCACCGGCTTCTGACCTGCGATCTTCGTCAGATCGCCAACAGCGTTTTCGATGATCTTCTTGTCAGCGACGGCTTCGCCAAGGCCCATGTTCAGGGTGATCTTGGTGATGCGCGGCACTTCCATCACGGACTTGTAACCGAACTTCTCGACGAGAACGGGTACAACCTTTTCTTTGTAAAACTCTTGCAAACGAGCCATTTTTTACTCCGCAGCGTCAGGCGCTCAGCACGGCACCGGTCGTCTTCAGGAAACGAACCTTCTTGTCCCCTTCGACCTTGATGCCTACACGCGATGGCTTGCCATTCGCGTCGACCAATGCGACGTTCGAAATTTGCAGCGGCATCGTCTTGGCTTCCACACCGCCAGTCGTACCCTTCATCGGGTTCGGCTTGACGTGCTTCTTGACGAGGTTGATGCCCTCGACAGTCACGGTCTCGCCGTGAACGGCCAGCACAACGCCACGCTTGCCCTTATCTTTGCCGGTGATGACGATAACTTCGTCACCTTTGCGAATCTTGTTCATCGCGACTCCTTACAGCACTTCTGGCGCCAGCGAAACGATCTTCATGAATCGTTCGCTACGCAACTCGCGCGTGACAGGCCCGAAAATACGGGTACCGATCGGTTCGAGCTTGGTGTTGAGCAACACAGCTGCGTTGCCGTCGAACTTGATCAGCGAGCCGTCCTGACGGCGCACGCCCTTGGCGGTGCGAACCACCACGGCGTTGTAGATTTCGCCTTTCTTCACGCGCCCGCGCGGCGTTGCCTCTTTGACAGTCACCTTGATGATGTCGCCAATGCTGGCATAACGACGCTTCGAGCCGCCGAGCACCTTGATGCACATGACTTCACGTGCACCCGTGTTGTCGGCCACTTCAAGCCGAGTTTCGGTCTGGATCATGGTTTATCTTTCCCAACTTAATCCGGTCACACCACCATGGCGCTTCCCGGTCAGTCTTGGTCCCGTCAGCCAATCGGCTGCTTGGGTTAGAACAGCAGCGACGGCAAACGAAACCCGCCATCGCAATCCGGTGAATCCTTCGGAACAGGCTGGCGCCCGATCCGCTTCCCCCACCAACTTCGCCCGCGACGGGGCTCCCATAAAGAGGGAAGACCGAGATTATAACAAATAATCTCGGTCTTGCAAGCGAAATCTACTGCGATTTCAATTACTTCTACAGCGGTGCGACATTAGATGACGCGAGCAGCCTCGACCAGGCGAGCCACAACCCAAGCTTTCGTCTTCGAAATCGGACGAGTTTCCTGGATTTCAACGAGGTCGCCCTCGTTGTACGTGTTCGCATCGTCGTGCGCGTGGTACTTCTTCGAACGCACAACGTACTTGCCGTAGATCGGGTGCTTCACGCGGTGCTCGACCAGCACGGTAACCGTCTTGTCCATCTTGTTGCTGACGACCTTGCCGACCAGCGTCCGCTTGAGCGAGGTTTTTACGCTATCGTTCATTTCTGGTTCGCCTTCTCAGTCAGGACGGTCCGCACACGTGCGATGTCGCGACGAACCTTCTTCAGCTGGCTCGTGTTCGTGAGCTGCTGGGTCGCGAGTTGCATGCGCAGGCCGAATTGCGCCTTCAACAGGTCCGACAGCTCCTTGTTGAGCGCGGCCTGATCTTTCTGGTGAAGTTCGGAAGCCTTCATCATTTGCTCCTTAGGCGCCGAGCTGACGAACGATAAACGTCGTCTTCAGCGGCAGCTTCGCTGCAGCCAGACGGAACGCTTCGCGTGCCAGTTCTTCGGTTACGCCGTCCATTTCGTACAGCATCTTGCCCGGTTGAATCTCAGCGACGTAGTACTCCGGGTTACCCTTACCGTTACCCATACGCACTTCCGCCGGCTTGGTCGAGATCGGCTTGTCCGGGAAGATCCGGATCCAGATGCGGCCACCGCGCTTGATGTGACGCGTCATTGCACGACGCGCCGCTTCGATCTGGCGCGCGGTCAGACGGCCACGACCGACAGCCTTCAGGCCGAATTCACCGAACGACACCGCGTTGCCGCGGGTAGCAACGCCGGTGTTACGACCTTTCTGCTCTTTGCGATACTTTCTGCGTTTCGGTTGCAGCATCGTTATTCTCCAGTCTTCCCGTCGCCGGCACCGCCGGTACGACGAGGAGCGCCACGGCGTGCACCTGCCGGGCCACCACCTTCACCATCACGACGCGGACGGCGATCGCCACCCGGACGTGCGTTGCGGCGCGGACGCTTTTCTTCGGCGACTTCTTCGACCACCGGTGCGTCGTTGCGGCCGAGCGTGTCGCCCTTGTAGACCCACACCTTCACGCCGATGATGCCGTACGTCGTCTTTGCTTCCGACGTCGCGTAGTCGATATCAGCACGCAGCGTATGAAGCGGCACGCGACCTTCGCGATACCATTCCGTACGAGCGATTTCGATACCGTTCAGACGGCCTGCGCTCATGATCTTGATGCCTTGGGCACCCAGACGCATCGCGTTCTGCATCGCACGCTTCATCGCGCGGCGGAACATAATCCGGCGCTCGAGCTGCTGCGTGATCGAATCAGCGATCAGTTGCGCATCGGTTTCCGGCTTGCGGATTTCTTCGATGTTGACGTGAACCGGGACGCCCATGCGCTTTTGCAGCTCGGACTTCAGCAGTTCGATGTCTTCACCCTTCTTGCCGATCACGACACCCGGACGCGAGCTGAAAATCGTGATACGTGCGTTCTTTGCAGGACGCTCGATCACAACGCGGCCGACGGACGCGTTCTTCAGCTTCTTCTTCAGGTATTCACGAACACCGATGTCTTCCTGCAACATCGCCGCGAAATTGTTGTTGTTCGCGTACCAACGCGAAGCCCAATTGCGGCTGACGGCCAAACGGAAGCCAGTCGGATGAATTTTCTGTCCCATCGTATGACCCCTTAATTCCCGACCGTCACAGTGATGTGACAGGATTGCTTCTCGATGCGGTTACCACGGCCTTTAGCGCGCGCGGTAAAACGCTTGAGCGACGCTGCCTTGTCGACGTAGATGCTCGTGATCTTGAGCTCGTCGATATCGGCGCCTTCGTTGTGCTCCGCATTCGCGATCGCCGACAGCACGACCTTTTTCACGATTCCCGCAGCCTTCTTCGGCGAGAACGTCAGAACGTTCAGCGCCTTGTCGACCGGCAAACCGCGGATCTGGTCAGCCACAAGGCGCGTTTTCTGCGCCGAGATGCGGGCACCGCGATGAATTGCTTTCACTTCCATCTTGATAGCCCCTTATTTCTTGGCCTTCTTGTCGGCCGCGTGACCCTTGAACGTACGGGTCAGTGCGAACTCGCCAAGCTTGTGGCCGACCATGTTTTCCGTGACATACACCGGAACGTGTTGACGGCCGTTATGAACGGCGATCGTCAGGCCGATGAAGTCCGGCAGGATCGTCGAACGACGCGACCAGGTCTTGATCGGTTTCTTGTCGCGCGTAGCTGCAGCCGCCTCAACCTTCTTCAGCAAATGGGCGTCGCAGAACGGACCTTTCTTAATAGAACGTGCCATTGCCTACTCCTTAACGCTTGTGACGGCGCTGGACGATCATGCTCGTCGTGCGCTTGTTGCTGCGGGTGCGATAGCCCTTCGCCGGCGTGCCCCACGGGCTTACCGGATCGCGACCAGCCGCAGTCTTGCCTTCGCCACCACCGTGCGGGTGGTCGACCGGGTTCATTGCAACGCCACGCACCGTCGGGCGGATACCGCGCCAGCGGTTCGCGCCAGCCTTACCGATTTGACGGAGGCTATGCTCTTCGTTGCCCACTTCACCGATCGTGGCGCGGCACTCAACGTGCACGCGGCGGATTTCGCCCGAACGCAGACGAACCTGCGCGTAGACGCCTTCGCGTGCCAGCAGCATTGCCGACGTACCAGCCGAACGCGCCATTTGCGCGCCCTTGCCCGGCAGCATTTCGATGCAGTGAATCGTCGTACCAACCGGAATGTTGCGGATCGGCAGCGTGTTACCTGCGCGGATCGGCGCTTCCGAACCCGACATCAGTTGCTGACCGACGGTGACACCCTTCGGAGCGATGATGTAGCGACGCTCGCCGTCTGCGTACAGAACCAGCGCGATGTTCGCGCTACGGTTCGGGTCGTACTCGAGACGCTCGACCTTTGCCGGAATACCATCCTTCGTGCGACGGAAGTCGACGACACGATAGTGATGCTTGTGACCACCACCCTTGTGACGCGTGGTGATGTGACCGTTGTTGTTACGGCCGGCGGTCGAGGATTGCGAATCGAGCAGCGCTGCGAACGGCTTGCCCTTATGCAGATCCTTGTTGACCACCTTGACCATCGCGCGGCGACCCGGCGAAGTCGGCTTAACTTTAACGATTGCCATGATTACTTGGCCTCCGCTTCAAAGTTGATTTCCTGGCCGGGCTTCAGGCAGACGTACGCCTTCTTCACGTCCTTGCGCTTGCCCATGAAGCGGCCAAAGCGCTTGGCTTTGCCCTTCGAGACCAGCACGTTGACGGAATCGACTTCCACCTTGAACAGCAGCTCGACTGCAGCTTTCACTTCCTGCTTCGTGGCATCCGGCGCGACTTCGAACACAACCTGCTCGTTTTTGTCAGCAACCAGCGTCGCCTTTTCGGAGACCACCGGCGCGAGCAGGACCTGCATCAAACGATGATCGTTCTTGCGAATCTCGCTCATGACAGCAACTCCTCGATCTGGGCGACCGCAGCCTTCGTGATCAGGATCTTCTTGAAGTAGATCAGCGACAGCGGGTCGGCGTAACGCGGCTCGACAACCGCCACGTGGGCGAGGTTGCGCGACGCGAGGTACAGGTTTTCGTCAACCGTGTCGGTAATCACCAGCACGGAGTCGAGACCCATCGCCTTGAATTTTTCGGCCAGCAGCTTCGTCTTCGGTGCTTCGAGCGTCAGCTCGTCGACCACCGAGATACGGCCTTCGCGGGCCAGCTGCGAGAAGATCGAGCAGAGACCTGCGCGATGCATCTTCTTGTTGACCTTGTGCGAAAAGTTTTCTTCCGGCGAATTCGGGAAGATACGGCCACCGCCGCGCCACAGCGGGCTCGACGACATACCGGCACGAGCGCGGCCCGTACCCTTCTGGCGCCACGGCTTCTTGGTCGTGTGCTTGACCTGCTCACGATCCTTCTGCGCACGGTTGCCGCTACGGGCATTCGCTTGATACGCCACCACGACCTGGTGAATCAGGGCTTCGTTGTAATCGCGGCCGAACACGACGTCCGACGCGCTAACGCCTGCACCTTCCTGACCATTGGCATTCAGGAGCTTAAGTTCCATTATTTCGCTCCTTTCACGGCACGCGTCTTCACGGCCGGCGTAACGAATACCTTGCCACCCTTCGCACCCGGAACGGCGCCCTTGACCAGCAACAGCTTGCGGTCAGCGTCGATACGAGCGATTTCGAGGTTTTGCACCGTTACCTTCTCGTCACCCATGTGACCGGTCATGCGCTTACCCGGGAAAACACGACCCGGATCCTGCGCCATACCGATCGAGCCCGGCACGTTGTGCGAGCGCGAGTTACCGTGCGATGCACGGCCAGACGCGAAGTTGTAACGCTTGATGGTACCGGCGTAGCCCTTACCGATCGACACGCCTTGCACGTCGACCTTCTGGCCTACTTCGAACAGCTCGGGACCAACCACGGTGCCGCTCGACAGCTCGGCAGCCTTAGCGGCATCGATCTGGAATTCTTTGAGGATTTCACCGGCTTGAACGCCAGCTTTGGCGAGATGACCTGCCAGCGGCTTCGTCACACGCGATGCACGGCGCGTACCGAAGGTAACCTGCACGGCCGTGTAGCCGTCGGTTTCAACAGTCTTGATCTGCGTCACGCGGTTGTCGGACACGTCCAGCACGGTGACGGGAATCGAATCCCCTTCAGCCGTGAAGATACGGGTCATGCCAACCTTGCGACCTACGAGTCCAAGGCTCATCGTTTTCTCCATTCCCGACTGCGATTGGTCGGGGCTAATTTACAAAATGCCGGCGCCGTTTCGGGCATGAAACCATGCTGCAGCACGCCGACTTTTTTACGCAAATGCGCGAAAAGCCCACTATTATAGCGAGCCGTTTCGTTTTTCGCAAGCAATCAATGACTTAGCGCCGTCCGGCTTACCAGACAAGGGCTGGAAGCCTTACTGCAGCTTGATTTCAACGTCCACGCCGGCCGGCAGATCCAGCTTCATCAGCGCATCGACGGTCTTATCCGTCGGATCGACGATGTCCATCAGGCGCAGGTGCGTGCGGATTTCAAGCTGGTCGCGCGACGTCTTGTTGACGTGCGGCGAACGCAGGATGTCGAAGCGTTGAATGCGGGTCGGCAGGGGCACCGGACCACGAACGATTGCGCCAGTCCGCTTTGCCGTGTCGACGATTTCAGCTGCCGATTGATCGATCAGGCGATAGTCGAAAGCCTTCAGGCGAATGCGGATTTTCTGATTCTGCATGACGAATTCCTTGAAAAGAGCGAGGCGGTATTGCGCCGCCAGATAGTAAAAGAACGTAGAACCGGGCGTCCCGCTTGGGGCGGGCGCCCGACTCCGGGCACCACTACTGCATGTACTACAAGATCAATCCGTGATTTTACTCGAGAATCTTTGCAACCACACCAGCGCCGACCGTACGGCCGCCTTCGCGAATTGCGAAACGCAGACCTTCTTCCATCGCGATCGGGTTGATCAGCTTCACCGTGATCGACACGTTGTCGCCCGGCATGACCATTTCCTTGTCCTTCGGCAGCTCGATCGAGCCCGTCACGTCCGTCGTACGGAAGTAGAACTGCGGACGGTAGTTGTTGAAGAATGGCGTATGACGGCCACCTTCGTCCTTGCTCAGCACGTACACTTCAGCCGTGAAGTGCGTGTGCGGGTTGATCGAGCCCGGCTTCGCCAGAACCTGACCACGCTCCACGTCTTCACGCTTCGTGCCGCGCAGCAGGATACCAACGTTGTCGCCTGCCTGACCCTGGTCGAGCAGCTTGCGGAACATTTCCACGCCCGTGCAGGTCGTCTTCGCCGTCGCCTTGATACCGACGATTTCGATTTCTTCGCCGACCTTGATGATGCCGCGCTCAACGCGACCCGTCACCACCGTGCCGCGACCCGAGATCGAGAACACGTCTTCCACCGGCATCAGGAACGCACCGTCAACCGCGCGCTCCGGCGTCGGGATGTACGTGTCCAGTGCGTCGGCCAGGCTCATGATCGCCACTTCGCCCAGCTCGCCCTTGTCGCCTTCCAGCGCCAGCTTGGCCGAACCCTTGATGATCGGCGTGTCGTCGCCCGGGAAGTCGTACTTCGACAGAAGTTCGCGAACTTCCATTTCGACGAGTTCCAGCAGCTCAGCGTCGTCCACCATGTCGCACTTGTTCAGGAACACGATGATGTACGGAACGCCAACCTGACGCGCCAGCAGGATGTGCTCACGCGTTTGCGGCATCGGGCCGTCTGCAGCCGAGCACACCAGGATTGCGCCGTCCATCTGCGCTGCGCCCGTGATCATGTTCTTCACGTAGTCAGCGTGGCCCGGGCAGTCGACGTGTGCGTAGTGGCGGTTAGCCGTTTCGTACTCGACGTGCGCAGTGTTGATGGTAATACCACGTGCCTTTTCTTCCGGTGCTGCGTCGATCTGGTCGTATGCCTTCGCTTCGCCGCCGAACTTCTGCGTCAGAACCGTCGTGATCGCTGCCGTCAGCGTGGTCTTGCCGTGGTCAACGTGACCGATCGTGCCCACGTTCACGTGCGGCTTGGTCCGTTCGAATTTACCTTTAGCCATGTTTCTCTTCTTTCAGAAAGTTAATCGTTGAATGACTTTGCCGCGCGATTACTTCGACTTGGCGTTGATGATCGCTTCCGACACGTTACGCGGTGCTTCAGCGTAGTGCTTGAACTCCATCGTGTACGTTGCACGACCTTGGGTCAGCGAACGCAGCGACGTCGAGTAGCCGAACATTTCCGACAGCGGCACTTCTGCGCGGACGATCTTGCCGCCGCCAACCATGTCGTCCATGCCCTGAACGATACCGCGACGGCCCGACAGGTCGCCCATCACGTTGCCCATGTAGTCTTCCGGCGTTTCGACTTCAACAGCCATCATCGGTTCGAGGATGACCGGTTGAGCCTTGCGCATTGCTTCCTTGAACGCCATCGAACCGGCCATGCGGAACGCATTTTCGTTCGAGTCAACGTCGTGGTACGAACCGAACGTCAGGTGAACCTTGACGTCGACAACCGGGAAGCCTGCCAGCACGCCTGCCTTCAACGTTTCCTGGATACCCTTGTCCACCGCCGGGATGTATTCGCGCGGAATCACACCGCCCTTGATCTCGTCGAGGAACTCGTAGCCCTTGCCCTGCTCGTTCGGCTCGAGCGTGATGACCGCGTGACCGTACTGGCCGCGACCACCCGACTGCTTGACGAACTTGCCGTCAACGTCTTCCGCCTTGCCGCGAATCGTTTCGCGGTAAGCAACCTGCGGCTTGCCGACCGTTGCTTCCACGCCGAATTCGCGCTTCATACGATCAACCAGAATTTCGAGGTGGAGCTCGCCCATACCCGAAATGATGGTTTGGCCCGATTCTTCGTCCGTTTGAACGCGGAACGACGGATCTTCCTGTGCCAGACGGTTCAGCGCCAGACCCATCTTTTCCTGGTCGGGCTTCGTCTTCGGCTCAACAGCCTGCGAAATCACCGGCTCCGGGAAAATCATGCGTTCGAGCACGATCGGGCTTTGCGGATCGCACAGCGTGTCACCCGTGGTTGCTTCCTTCAGGCCCACTGCTGCAGCGATGTCGCCTGCGCGCACTTCCTTGATTTCTTCGCGCTGGTTCGCGTGCATCTGCAGAATACGACCGAGACGTTCCTTCTTGTCCTTGGTCGCGTTCAGCACCGTGTCGCCCGAATTGACGACGCCCGAGTACACGCGGAAGAAGATCAACTGGCCGACGAACGGGTCGGTCATGATCTTGAATGCCAGTGCCGAGAACTTTTCGTCGTCGGATGCGCGACGCTCGCCCTTTTCACCGTTTTCGAGTTCGCCGGTAACCGGCGGAATGTCGATCGGCGACGGCAGGAAGTCCAGAACGGCGTCGAGCATACGCTGCACGCCCTTGTTCTTGAACGCGGTGCCGCACAGCATCGGCTGGATTTCGCAAGCGATCGTACGGTCGCGCAGACCCTTGATGATTTCCGCTTCGGAGAGCTCGCCCTCTTCCAGGTACTTGTTCATCAGGTCTTCGTTCGACTCAGCAGCCGCCTCGACCATCTTTTCGCGCCATTCGTTGCACGAATCGACCAGTTCAGCCGGGATGTCTTCGTACGAGAACTTGGTGCCTTGCGACGCGTCGTCCCAAATGATCGCCTTCATCTTCAGCAGATCGACGACGCCCGTGAAGTTCTCTTCCGCGCCGATCGGCACGACGACGGGAACCGGGTTCGCCTTCAGACGCAGCTTGAGCTGGTCGTAGACCTTGAAGAAGTTCGCGCCGGTACGGTCCATCTTGTTGATGAACGCGAGACGGGGAACCTTGTACTTGTTCGCCTGACGCCACACGGTTTCCGACTGGGGCTGAACGCCACCCACAGCACAGTAGACCATGCACGCGCCGTCGAGCACGCGCATCGAACGCTCGACTTCGATCGTGAAGTCGACGTGGCCCGGGGTGTCGATGATGTTGATGCGGTGCTCGGCGCGGTCGCCAGCCATACCCTTCCAGAATGCCGTCGTGGCAGCGGAGGTAATCGTGATACCGCGTTCCTGTTCCTGCTCCATCCAGTCCATGGTGGCAGCGCCGTCGTGAACTTCACCAATCTTGTGGTTCACGCCCGTGTAGAACAGAATGCGCTCGGTCGTCGTCGTCTTGCCGGCGTCGATGTGAGCGCTAATACCGATGTTACGGTAGCGCTCGATAGGAGTCTTGCGAGCCACTTTGATCCTCTATTGGGATGACGCGATGCGAGAAATACCCATCGCGCTGTAACACAAACGGGCGAGGCGCTTTTGAAGCGCACCCGCCCGGAATTTCTTTCCGTTTTTCCGCTAAACCCGAAGTCGGGAAGCTTAGAAACGGAAGTGCGAGAACGCCTTGTTGGCTTCTGCCATCCGGTGAACTTCGTCGCGCTTCTTCATCGCGCCGCCACGGCCTTCGGCCGCTTCGGAGAGTTCACCTGCCAGACGCAGGGCCATCGACTTCTCGCTGCGCTTCTTCGCGGCTTCACGCAGCCAACGCATCGCCAATGCCATACGACGCGACGGGCGCACTTCGACCGGAACCTGATAGTTCGCACCACCAACGCGGCGGCTCTTCACTTCGACCACCGGCTTGACGTTGTTGAGCGCCACCGTGAACACTTCCAGCGGGTCCTTGCCACCCTTGGTCTGGATCTGTTCGAAAGCGCCGTACACTATACGCTCGGCAACCGACTTCTTGCCGGAGAGCATCAGCACGTTCATGAACTTTGCTACATCAACGTTACCGAACTTCGGATCCGGCAACACTTCCCGCTTGGGGACTTCGCGACGACGCGGCATGTTTCTTCCTTTACTTTTCAGTTGGAGCTATTCATAGCCCCGCGGCCACCAACTAACCCGATTCATCCGTAAGACTTACCAGCCTGGTCGGGTGACCACTTACTCGATAGCACCGACTATTCCGGCACCATCGCCATTAACCGCCTGTGCAGGCGACCTGAAACTACGACTGACCGGCTAATTACTTGCCAGCCTTGGCACGCTTCGCACCGTACTTCGAGCGAGCCTGCTTACGATCCTTGACGCCCTGGGTATCCAGCGAGCCGCGAACCATGTGGTAACGCACACCTGGCAAGTCCTTCACACGGCCGCCGCGAATCAGCACGACCGAGTGTTCCTGCAGGTTGTGGCCTTCACCACCGATGTACGAAATGACTTCGAAGCCATTCGTCAGACGAACCTTGGCGACCTTACGGAGTGCCGAGTTCGGCTTCTTCGGCGTCGTGGTGTACACACGGGTGCACACGCCGCGACGCTGGGGGCAGTCCTGCAAGGCCGGGCTCTTGCTCTTCGTCGTTTCCGACGTGCGGCCTTTGCGAACCAGTTGATTGATGGTTGGCATTGTTTATTCCTGAAATTGAACAAAATCGACGCATCTGTTTCCGGGCAAAGCGGAAACGCCTGCGCATCGAACTTCCAGCTGGCCTGCTCATGCACGACTCGTTTTTGTTAACTCAAGCCGTGCGTGGGCATTCCAAGAACCGGAACCTAGCATAATATTCCGAAAATACTAAGGGAGTCAACAGGTTGCGATGTTTCGCACCCTGTGGATCCATGAAAACCGCCGGGCAAAGGTCGGCCGGGGTCAGTCCGCGGCCACGACGTGCAGCAATTCGTAGCCGAAACGATCGAGCTTACGCGCGCCCATACCGGGAATGCCACGCAGATCGTCGATCGAACCGGGGCCAAGCCGGGCAATTTCCGCAAGCGTCGCGTCGTGAAAAATCACGTACGCCGGCACGCCGTCGCTCTTCGCGGTTTCGGTTCGCCACATGCGCAGACGCTCCCAGCGGGCGCGCTCGCGCGGGCCCATGCCGATCGTCGGATCGGCGCGCTCGCTCGTGCGGCCGGACGACTGCCGCGTGCGCGTCGGTTTCACGTAGCGGCGCATCGTGACTTTCTGCTCGCCCTTGAGCACCGGCTTGCTCGCCTCCGTCAGCACCAGCGAGCCAAAGCCCTCGTGATCGACCGTTAGATAGCCGAACGCGACGAGCTGGCGAAACACCGCGCGCCATTCCGGCTCGCCGAGCGCCGCACCGATACCGAACGTGGTCAGTTTCTCGTGGCCGCGCTGCATGATTTTCTCGCTACGATTGCCACGCAGAATGTCGATCAGATGGCCGGCGCCGAAGTGAAAGCCGCTCGCCCGTTGCGCGCGAAACACGCACGACAGCGCCATCTGCGCCTCGCGTGTCCCATCCCACGTCGGCGGCGGTTCGAGGCAGTTGTCGCAGTTGCCACATGGCTGGCTCGCTTCGCCGAAGTACGCGAGCAGCCGCACACGCCGGCACGTCGCCGTTTCGCACAGACCGAGCAGCGCGTCGAGTTTGCCGGTCTGCACGCGCTTGTGCGCCTCGTCGGCTTCGGACTCGTCGATCATCTTGCGCTGCTGCACAACGTCGCCGAGCCCGTAGGCCATCCACGCGTTCGACGGCATGCCGTCGCGGCCCGCGCGGCCGGTTTCCTGGTAGTACCCTTCGACGCTCTTCGGCAGGTCCAGATGCGCGACGAACCGCACGTCAGGTTTGTCGATCCCCATGCCGAACGCGATCGTCGCACACATCACGATGCCTTCCTCGCGCTGGAACATCTCCTGGTGCTTCTGACGCACCTCGAATTCCATACCGGCGTGATACGGCAGCGCGCGCATGCCCTTTTCCTTCAGCCACTCCGCGGTCTCCTCGACCTTGCGGCGCGACAGGCAATAGACGACACCCGCGTCGGTCGTACCATCTGCCTTCGTATGTTCCGCGCGGATGAAGTCCAGCAACTGCGTACGCGCATTGTCCTTTTCGACGATCCGGTAGCGGATGTTCGGCCGGTCGAAGCTCGACACGAACACGCGCGCATCATCGAGCGCGAGGCGGTGAATGATTTCGTCGCGGGTGATCGCGTCCGCGGTAGCCGTAAGCGCGATGCGCGGCACGTCAGGAAAGCGCTCGTGCAGCACCGACAGCTGGATATATTCGGGCCGGAAATCGTGCCCCCATTGCGACACGCAATGCGCTTCGTCGATCGCGAAGAGGCCGATGCGCGTGCGCTCGAGCAACTCCTGAAAGCGCGGCGTCATCAGCCGTTCCGGCGCCACGTACAGCAGGTCGATGTCGCCGTCGCGCAGCGCGCGCTCGGTCGCCATCGCTTCCGCGCTCGACAGCGTCGAGTTCAGATATGCAGCGCGCACGCCGACTTCGGTCAGCGCGGCCACCTGGTCTTGCATCAACGCGATCAGCGGCGACACCACGATGCCCGTACCGAAGCCGCGTTCGCGCCGCACCAGCGACGGAATCTGGTAACACAGCGATTTGCCGCCGCCTGTCGGCATCAACACGAGGCAATCGCCGCCATCGGCGACGTGTTCGACAATTTCGCCCTGCTGGCCTCTGAATGCGGGATAACCGAAGACTTCGTTGAGGATTTCGAGCGGACGGGACATGAATTTGAGAGAGGCGGCGAAAGGGGCGGCTTTTAAGCAGTGACACGAATTTTACCAACGCATTCGCTCCACGCCCTCGGTTTGCGACAACGTTAGCCGATTGGCCTAGGCATCATCGACGCAATTCCGTCGACATGCGCCGTATCGCGCACGAAAGAAACGCGCATAAAAAAGCCGCTCAGTCGAAACTGAGCGGCTTTCGAGGCGGTTAAGCCGAGGCGGCGCAAGCCGCCCCAGGACTTATTCGCCCGAGTGCTGCTGTTCGGCAGCCGGGGCTTCCGGCGTACCGAAGTCGAACGACTCTTCCGCTGCGATCTGATCGAAACGCTCGCGGTCGGCCATTTCCTTGCTCTTGCGTGCCTTGTGGAACGCGAGACCCGTACCAGCCGGAATCAGACGGCCGACGATCACGTTTTCCTTCAGGCCACGCAGATCGTCGCGCTTGCCCATGATCGCCGCTTCGGTCAGCACGCGGGTCGTTTCCTGGAACGACGCCGCGGAGATGAACGAATCGGTCGACAGCGACGCCTTCGTGATACCGAGCAGCACGTTTTCGTACGTTGCCGGACGCTTGTCTTCCGCGATCATACGGTCGTTCTCGTCGAGCATGTCCGACCGCTCGACCTGTTCGCCCGGGATGAAACGCGTATCGCCGTTGTCCGTAATCTGCACGCGGCGCAGCATCTGACGCACGATCACTTCGATGTGCTTGTCGTTGATCTTCACGCCCTGCAGACGGTACACGTCCTGCACTTCGTCCACGATGTAACGCGACAGCGCTTCGACGCCCTGCAAACGCAGGATGTCGTGCGGATCCGCCGGCCCGTCGACGATCATTTCGCCCTTGTTGACGACCTGACCATCGTGCACCAGAACCTGCTTTTCCTTCGCGATCAGGAACTCGTGCTGGTTGCCCTCGAGGTCCGTGATAACGAGACGCTGCTTGCCCTTCGTGTCCTTACCGAACGACGTCGTACCCGTGACTTCCGCCAGGATACCTGCGTCCTTCGGCGAACGTGCTTCGAACAACTCCGCCACACGCGGCAGACCACCGGTAATGTCACGCGTCTTCTGCGATTCGGTCGGGATACGTGCGAGCACTTCACCGACCTGCACCTGCTGACCGTCCTTCACGGTGATCAGCGCGCCGACCTGGAAGCCGATCTGCACCGAGTGCTCGGTGTTCGGGATCTTCACTTCCTCGCCGTTCGCATCGAGCAGCTTGACCTGCGGACGCACCGTCTTCGACGCTTGCGAACCACGACGCTTCACGTCGATCACGACCAGCGTGGACAGACCCGTCACGTCGTCGATCTGCTTCGCGACCGTCACGCCTTCCTCGACGTTTTCGAACTTCACCGTACCGCCGTACTCGGTGATGATCGGACGCGTCATCGGATCCCACGTGGCCAGCTGCGTGCCCGCCTTGATCTGCGCACCGTCGAGCTGCAGCAGCGTCGCGCCGTACGGCACCTTGTGACGCTCGCGCTCGCGGCCGTGATCGTCGGTAATCATCGCTTCGCCCGAACGCGAGATGACGATCTGCTCGCCCTTCGCATTCGTCACGTAACGCATCGTCGACGTGAAACGCACCGTACCGTTCGACTTCGCTTCGACCGACGAAGCAACCGCCGCACGCGACGCCGCACCACCGATGTGGAACGTACGCATCGTCAGCTGCGTGCCCGGCTCACCGATCGACTGCGCAGCGATCACGCCGACTGCTTCGCCGACGTTGACCGACGAGCCACGGCCCAGGTCGCGACCGTAACAGGCCGCGCACAGACCGTAACGCGTTTCGCAGGTCAGCGGCGTGCGCACGCGCACTTCGTCGATGCCGAGACGTTCGATGTCTTCGACCGCGTCTTCGTCGAGCAGCGTGCCCGCTTCGAACAGCGTTTCCTGCGATTCCGGGTTGACGACGTCAGCCACGGTCACACGACCCAGAATACGGTCGCGCAGCGCTTCGACCACTTCACCGCCTTCGACCAGCGCCTTCATTGCCACGCCGTTCGACGTACCGCAATCTTCCTCGACGACGACCAGATCCTGCGTCACGTCGACGAGACGACGCGTCAGGTAACCCGAGTTCGCGGTCTTCAGTGCCGTATCAGCCAGACCCTTACGTGCACCGTGGGTCGAGATGAAGTACTGCAACACGTTCAGGCCTTCGCGGAAGTTCGCCGTAATCGGCGTCTCGATGATCGAGCCGTCCGGCTTCGCCATCAGGCCGCGCATACCGGCCAGCTGACGGATCTGAACCGCGGAACCACGAGCACCCGAGTCGGCCATCATGTAGATGGAGTTGAACGACTCCTGACGCGTCTGGTTGCCGTCGCGGTCCGTGACCGGTTCCGTCGACAGCTGCTCCATCATCGCCTTGCCGACCGCTTCCGACGTTGCCGACCAGATGTCGACCACGTTGTTGTAGCGCTCTTGCGACGTGACGAGACCCGACATGTACTGACGGTCGTATTCCTTCACCTTCTTCGCGGCGTCGCCGACGATGGTTTCCTTCTGCGGCGGCACGAGCATGTCGTCGACGCAGATCGAGATACCAGCGCGCGTTGCCAGACGGAAACCCGACTGCATCAACTGGTCGGCGAAAATCACCGTCTCGCGCAGACCGCACTTGCGGAACGCCGTGTTGATCAGACGCGAGATTTCCTTCTTCTTCAGCGGCTTGTTCAGCACCGAGAACGGCAGACCCGGCGGCAGAATTTCCGACAGGATCGAGCGGCCCACGGTCGTCGCGTACAGCGTGATCTTCGGCACGAATGCCGGCGCGCCTTCCGACTTGTCTTCGTTGTGGACCATTTCAGTGATCCGCACGTTGACGCGCGAGGCCAGCTCGACTTCCTTGTTCTCGTACGCGCGCAGCACTTCCGACACGCCCGTGAACGACAGGCCTTCGCCCTTGCCATTCACTGCTTCGCGGGTCGCGTAGTACAGACCGAGCACGATATCCTGCGACGGCACGATCGACGGATCGCCGTTAGCCGGGAACAGCACGTTGTTCGACGCCAGCATCAGCGTGCGCGCTTCCATCTGCGCTTCGAGCGACAGCGGCACGTGAACGGCCATCTGGTCACCGTCGAAGTCGGCGTTGAACGCCGCGCAAACGAGCGGGTGCAGCTGGATTGCCTTACCTTCGATCAGCACCGGCTCGAAAGCCTGGATACCGAGACGGTGCAGCGTCGGCGCACGGTTCAGCATGACCGGATGTTCGCGGATCACCTCTTCGAGGATGTCCCACACGACCGGCGTCTGGTTCTCGACTTCCTTCTTCGCAGCCTTGATGGTGGTAGCGACACCCATCACTTCGAGCTTGTTGAAGATGAACGGCTTGAACAGTTCGAGCGCCATCAGCTTCGGCAGACCGCACTGATGCAGCTTGAGCGTCGGGCCGACCACGATCACCGAACGACCCGAGTAGTCGACCCGCTTACCCAACAGGTTCTGACGGAAACGACCGCCCTTACCCTTGATCATGTCGGCGAGCGACTTCAGCGGACGCTTGTTCGCGCCGGTCATTGCCTTACCGCGACGACCGTTGTCGAGCAGCGAGTCGACGGCTTCCTGCAGCATCCGCTTTTCGTTGCGGACGATGATTTCAGGCGCCTTCAGCTCGAGCAGACGCTTCAACCGGTTGTTACGGTTGATCACGCGGCGATACAGGTCGTTCAGGTCCGAAGTCGCGAAACGGCCGCCGTCGAGCGGCACCAGCGGACGCAGTTCCGGCGGCAGCACCGGCAGCACTTCGAGGACCATCCAGTCCGGCTTGATGCCCGAACGCTGGAACGCCTCGAGCACCTTCAGGCGCTTCGCGTACTTCTTGATCTTCGCTTCCGAACCGGTGTTCTTCAGTTCCGTGCGCAGCAGTTCGACCTGCTCGTCGATGTTGATCGCGCGCAGCAGTTCACGGATACCTTCCGCGCCCATTTCAGCGCGGAATTCGTCACCGTATTCCTCGACCTTGTTGTAGTAATCCTCTTCGGTCATGATCTGACGCGCTTTCAGCGGCGTCATGCCCGGATCGATCACCACGTATGCTTCGAAGTACAGCACGCGCTCGATGTCGCGCAGCGTCATGTCGAGCACCATGCCCAGACGCGACGGCAGCGACTTCAGGAACCAGATGTGCGCAACCGGCGAGGCCAGTTCGATGTGGCCCATCCGTTCGCGACGCACCTTCGCGAGCGTCACTTCGACGCCGCACTTCTCGCAGATCACGCCACGGTGCTTCAGGCGCTTGTACTTGCCGCAAAGGCATTCGTAGTCCTTGATCGGACCGAAAATCTTCGCGCAGAACAGACCATCCCGCTCCGGCTTGAACGTGCGGTAGTTGATGGTTTCCGGCTTCTTGACTTCACCGAACGACCACGAACGGATCTTGTCCGGCGAGGCCAGACCGATCTTGATCGCATCAAAAACTTCAGGTTGTTGGACTTGCTTGAATAGATCGAGCAAAGCTTTCATCGCTTCTCTCCAGTAGTCCGATTAGTTCCGGTCCAGGTCGATGTCGATACCCAGCGACCGGATTTCCTTCACCAACACGTTGAACGACTCAGGCATGCCGGCATCGATCACGTGATCGCCCTTGACCAGGTTCTCGTACACCTTGGTCCGGCCCGTCACGTCGTCCGACTTCACCGTCAGCATTTCCTGCAGCACGTACGATGCGCCGTACGCTTCGAGCGCCCACACTTCCATTTCACCGAAACGCTGGCCACCGAACTGCGCCTTACCGCCCAACGGCTGCTGCGTGACGAGCGAGTACGGACCCGTGGAACGCGCGTGCATCTTGTCGTCGACCAGGTGGTGCAGCTTCAGGTAGTGCATGTAGCCGACCGTCACCGTACGTTCGAACATCTCGCCCGTGCGGCCGTCGTACAGACGCACCTGGTTCTTCGACGGCGTCATGCCGAGGTTTTCAGCGATGTCGTCCGGGAATGCCAGATCCAGCGCGCGCGACATTTCTTCTTCCGTCGCACCGTCGAACACCGGCGTTGCGAACGGCACGCCTTCGCGCAGGTTCTTCGCCAGCTCGAGGATTTCGTCGTCGCTGAAGTTGTCCAGCTCTTCGGCGCGGCCCGATTCGTTGTAGATCTTGATCAGGAATTCGCGCAGTTCAGCGATCTTCGCCTGACGCTGCAGCATTTCGCCGATACGCCAGCCGAGACCCTTCGCGGCCCAACCCAGATGCACTTCGAGAACCTGACCCACGTTCATCCGCGACGGCACGCCGAGCGGGTTCAGAACGACGTCAGCCGGACGGCCGTCGGCCATGTACGGCATGTCTTCGATCGGCACGATCTTCGACACGACACCCTTGTTACCGTGACGGCCTGCCATCTTGTCGCCAGGCTGCAGACGGCGCTTCACTGCCAGGTACACCTTGACCATCTTCAGCACGCCCGGCGGCAGTTCGTCGCCTTGCGTGAGCTTCTTGCGCTTCTCTTCGAAGGCCAGGTCGAACTGGTGACGCTTTTCTTCGATCGAGTTCTTGATCGCTTCGAGCTGCGCCGCTGCTTCTTCGTCCGCGAGGCGGATGTCGAACCAGTGGTAGTGATCCAGATCTTCCAGGTAAGCCTGTTCGATCTTCGTGCCCTTCGCGAGCTTCTTCGGACCGCCGTTCGCGACCTTGCCGTCGAGCATACGTGCGAGACGCTGGAACGCGTCGCCTTCCACGATGCGCAGCTGGTCGTTCAGGTCGAGGCGATAGCGCTTCAGTTCATCGTCGATGATCTGTTGAGCACGCTTGTCGCGCTGGATGCCTTCGCGCGTGAACACCTGCACGTCGATCACGGTACCGCTCATGCCCGACGGCACGCGCAGCGACGTGTCCTTCACGTCAGATGCCTTCTCGCCGAAGATCGCGCGCAGCAGCTTTTCTTCCGGCGTCAGCTGGGTTTCGCCCTTCGGCGTGACCTTACCGACCAGCACGTCGCCCGCTTCGACTTCCGCGCCGATGTACACGATGCCCGACTCGTCGAGACGGCCAAGCTGCACTTCAGCGAGGTTCGAGATGTCGCGCGTGATTTCTTCCGGTCCGAGCTTCGTGTCGCGTGCAACGACGTTCAGTTCTTCGATGTGGATCGACGTGTAACGATCGTCCGCAACGACCTTCTCCGAGATCAGGATCGAGTCTTCGAAGTTGTAGCCGTTCCACGGCATGAACGCGATCAGCATGTTCTGGCCGAGCGCGAGCTCGCCCAGATCGGTCGATGCGCCGTCAGCCAGCACGTCGCCACGCGCAACCTTGTCGCCCATCTTCACGATCGGACGCTGGTTGATGTTCGTGTTCTGGTTCGAACGTGTGTACTTGATGAGGTTGTAGATATCCACACCAACTTCACCAGCAACCGCTTCGTCGTCGTTCACACGAATCACGATACGGCCTGCGTCGACGTAATCGACCACACCGCCACGCAGTGCCTGAACCGTCGTACCCGAGTCGACCGCAACCGTGCGCTCGATGCCCGTACCGACGACCGGCTTTTCCGGACGCAGACACGGCACAGCCTGACGCTGCATGTTCGAACCCATCAACGCGCGGTTCGCGTCGTCGTGCTCTAGGAACGGAATCAGCGAAGCTGCCACCGACACGATCTGCGACGGCGCCACGTCCATGTACTGGATGCGGTCCGGCGTAACCATCAGCGTTTCGCCCGCTTCACGCGACGACACGAGTTCGTCGGTCAGCGTACCGTCGTCGGCCACTGCCGCGTTCGCCTGAGCGATCACGTAACGACCTTCTTCGATCGCCGACAGATAGTCGATCTGGTCGGTCACCTTGCCGTCCGCAACCTTGCGATACGGCGTTTCGAGGAAGCCGTATTCGTTCAGGTGCGCGTACAGAGCGAGCGAGTTGATCAGACCGATGTTCGGACCTTCCGGCGTTTCGATCGGGCACACGCGGCCGTAGTGGGTCGGGTGCACGTCGCGGACTTCGAAGCCTGCGCGTTCGCGCGTCAGACCGCCCGGGCCCAGTGCGGAAACACGACGCTTGTGCGTGATTTCCGACAGCGGGTTGGTCTGGTCCATAAACTGCGACAGCTGCGACGAACCGAAGAACTCGCGAATCGCCGACGAAATCGGCTTCGAGTTGATCAGGTCGTGCGGCATCAGGTTTTCGCTTTCTGCCTGACCGAGGCGTTCCTTCACGGCACGTTCGACACGCACGAGACCCGCGCGGAACTGGTTCTCCGCGAGTTCGCCGACGCAACGCACACGACGGTTGCCGAGGTGGTCGATGTCGTCCACTTCGCCCTTGCCGTTACGCAACTCGACGAGGATCTTGATCGTCGCGAGGATGTCGTCGTCCAGCAGCGTCATCGGACCGACGATTTCGTCACGGCCGACGCGGCGGTTGAACTTCATACGACCGACCTTCGACAGGTCGTACGCTTCTTCGCTGTAGAACAGACGGTTGAACAGAGCTTCGACCGCTTCTTCGGTCGGCGGCTCGCCCGGGCGCATCATGCGGTAGATCGCGATGCGCGCGGCCATCTTGTCGGCCGTTTCATCGATACGCAGCGTCGACGAGATGTACGGACCCTGGTCCAGATCGTTCGTGTAGAGCGTCTGGATGTCCTTGATCTTCGCTTCGCGCAGCTTGTCGAGCACGGTTTCGGTGATTTCGTCGTTCGCGTTCGCGATGACTTCGCCGGTATCACCGTCGATCACGTTCTTCGCGAGCACGCGGCCGAGCAGGTAGTCTTCCGGCACCGAGATGAACTTGGTCTTCGCGTTGTCGAGATCGCGAATGTGCTTGGCGTTGATCCGCTTGTCCTTCTGGACGATCACGTTGCCGTCACGGTCCGTGATGTCGAAACGCGCGACTTCACCACGCAGACGCTCCGGCACGAATTCCATCTGCGCGCCTTCCGGCATCAGCGTGAAATTATCGAACACGAAGAAGTTTGCGAGGATCTGTTCCGGCGTGAGGCCAATTGCCTTCAGCAGGATCGTGACCGGCATCTTGCGGCGACGGTCGACGCGGAAGTACAGCACGTCCTTCGGGTCGAACTCGAAGTCGAGCCACGAACCGCGGTAAGGAATGATACGTGCCGAGAACAGGAGCTTGCCCGAGCTGTGCGTCTTGCCCTTGTCGTGTTCGAAGAACACGCCCGGCGAACGATGCAGCTGGGAAACGATCACACGTTCCGTGCCGTTGATGACGAACGAACCGGTCGGCGTCATGAGCGGAATTTCGCCCATGTACACTTCCTGTTCCTTCACTTCCTTGACGACCGGCTTGCTCGGCGATTCCTTGTCGAGCAGTACCAGACGCACTTTGGCGCGCAGCGCCGAGCAGTACGTCAGGCCGCGCTGCTGACATTCCTTGATGTTGAATGCCGGCGGCGACAGCATGTAGCTGACGAACTCCAGACGCGCGAAGCCGTTATGTGAAACGATCGGGAAAACGGAAGTAAACGCAGCCTGCAGGCCTTCCGGCTTGCGTTGCGTGGACGACGTATCTGCTTGCAGAAACGTGCTGAATGATTCAAGCTGGGTAGCCAGCAGGAAAGGTACTTGGTGAACGATGGGGCGTTTCGCAAAACTCTTGCGAATACGCTTCTTCTCGGTGAAGGAATATTGCATACGATCTCCGAATCACGGCGGGCATAGTTGTCGAGGCAGGGTACCTTGATGAGACAACCCGAGTGTTCACCGACTGAGACCCGATGGCCGTCCGATGGCTTGAACGAGCCTAGAAGCTTGGTGGTTGGCCGCTACCAACCGCTGGCTGACGGCAGCGGATGCCTGTGTTGCCCGCTACCCGACCAAACTTGCCTTCTGCAGTCGCTTCAGAAGACAAAGAGAAACGCCGGTCAATGTTGCCGATTGGCGATTTTCTTTGGCTTCTGGGGTCACATTCTTGCCGGCTAGCACCTGCAAAAACGTAGCCCCCACAAAGCACAAAAAGGCCGGCGGTGAAAAACCGCCAGCCTTCGCACAGCGCGTTGAAACTTACTTGACTTCAACCTTCGCGCCGGCTTCTTCCAGCTTCTTCTTGGCTTCTTCAGCAGCAACCTTGGGCACCGCTTCCTTAACGGGCTTCGGTGCGCCGTCGACCAGGTCCTTCGCTTCCTTCAGGCCGAGACCCGTCAGTTCGCGAACAGCCTTAATGACCGAAACCTTGTTTGCACCGGCTTCAGTCAGGATGACCGTGAATTCGGTCTGCTCTTCAGCTGCAGCAGCGCCGCCGCCTGCACCTGCCGGGCCTGCCACTGCAACAGCAGCTGCCGACACGCCAAACTTCTCTTCGAACGCCTTAACCAGTTCGTTCAGTTCCAGAACCGACATCGAGCCTACGGCTTCGAGGATGTCTTCTTTTGCGATTGCCATTTGAAATACTCCTAAATTGAATTCGGATACAGCCAGCGATCAATCACGCTCGACTGAAGTGCATTACGCAGCGGTTTCTTCGCCTTGTTTCTTTTCTGCCAGCGCGGCCAGAGCGCGCGCAAAGCCAGAAACAGGAGCCTGCATAACGTACAACAGCTTGGAGAGCAGTTCTTCGCGGCTCGGGATGCTTGCCAGCGCTTGCACGCCAGCTTTGTCCATCACCTTGCCTTCGTAGGAACCAGCCTTGATGACCAACTTGTCATTGCTCTTGCTGAAGTCGTTGACGACCTTAGCAGCAGCAATTGCATCTTCCGAGATGCCGTAGATCAGGGGGCCAGTCATCTGCTCTGCCAGCGGAGCAAACGGGGTACCTTCGACAGCGCGACGCGCCAGCGTGTTCTTCAACACACGAAGATAAACCTGTTGCTCACGCGCTTTCGCGCGCAGCTTGGTCAGATCGCCAACCGCAATTCCACGATACTCAGCCAGAACCACGGTCTGAGCTTTCGCGACTTGCGCGGCAACCTCAGCGACGACGGCCTGCTTGCTTTCTTTGTTGAGTGGCACGGTTAACCTCCAGATTCGATACACGCAGCGTGCGCCTTGTGTACCGCGTTCAATAACGGCGTCCGACCAGTCAGGAGTATTTCGACCGCTTGAGCTCCACATTGCTGCGGATATCCAACGGCTTCATCACTACAAAACTTTTTCGGGTTCGCCATCTGCGTTGGCTTTACATTAAGGACTCGCCTACCTGCTGCGTGCCCGCCAACGGTCTTTGACAACCGGTTGTGCGATGCAGACTGCCACCTCACAACCGCCCAAAGCCCATAAAGACCGCCCCAGCCAGAACCGGAGCGGCAAATTCTTTACTGCGCTGCGATCGACGTTTGGTCGACGCGAACGCCAACACCCATCGTGCTCGACAGAGCAACCTTGCGCAGGTACACGCCCTTGCTCGTTGCCGGCTTTGCTTTTTGCAGCGCTTCGATCAGCGCGCTCAGATTGCTACGCAGAGCTGCAGCTTCGAACGAAGCACGGCCGATGGTCGCGTGGATGATACCGGCCTTGTCGACACGGAATTGCACCTGACCAGCCTTGGCGTTCTTGACCGCAGTCGCGACGTCCGGCGTAACCGTACCGACCTTCGGGTTCGGCATGAGGCCGCGCGGGCCGAGGATCTGACCGAGCGTACCGACGATACGCATCGTGTCCGGCGAAGCGATCACGATGTCGAAGTCGAGATTGCCGGCCTTGACCTGTTCTGCCAGGTCTTCCATACCGACGACTTCTGCGCCAGCTGCACGAGCCTGCTCAGCCTTTTCGCCCTGTGCGAACACAGCGACGCGGACCGACTTACCGGTACCAGCGGGCAGCACGACCGAACCGCGAACCACCTGGTCCGACTTCTTCGCATCGATGCCGAGCTGAACTGCAACGTCGATCGACTCGTCGAACTTTGCGCTTGCGCATTCCTTCACGAGCGACAGAGCGTCTTCGAGCGGGTACAGCTTCTGACGATCAACCTTAGCTGCAAATGCTTGCAGACGCTTCGAAAGCTTAGCCATTTACACGCCCTCCACGGTGATGCCCATCGAGCGGGCGCTACCAGCGATCGTACGAACCGCTGCGTCCAGATCAGCAGCCGTCAGATCGGGCATCTTGGTCTTGGCGATATCTTCAGCTTGAGCACGGGTGATCTTGCCGACCTTGTCGGTATGCGGCTTGCTCGAACCCTTCTCGAGCTTCGCTGCCTTCTTGATCAGAACCGTAGCCGGCGGCGTCTTCAGCACGAACGTGAAGCTCTTGTCCGCGAATGCCGTGATCACGACAGGAATCGGCAGACCCGGTTCCATTGCCTGAGTCTGCGCGTTGAACGCCTTGCAGAACTCCATGATGTTCAGGCCGCGTTGGCCCAGTGCCGGACCGACCGGCGGCGACGGGTTGGCTTTACCTGCAGGAATCTGCAGCTTGATAAAGCCGATGATTTTCTTTGCCATCTTGAGAACCTCTTTGGAACGCCGGATGCGTGATGCGGACGTTCAGTGAGTAGTAGCGCGTGTTCGCCGAAAAAACTGGCTAGTTACGCTCCTCAACGGTCATTACGCGGACCGTAAGCGCGAAATACGGAACGCACCATGCGGTGCGTTCCGTAGAATTCTGATTTACAGCTTTTCGACCTGGCCAAATTCCAGCTCGACCGGCGTTGCGCGGCCGAAGATCGTAACGGAAACACGGACTCGCGATTTTTCGTAGTTCACTTCTTCGACGCTGCCGTTGAAATCAGTGAACGGACCTTCCTTCACCCGCACCATCTCGCCTACTTCAAACAGGGTCTTCGGGCGCGGCTTCTCCACGCCTTCCTGCATCTGCGACATGATTTTCTCAACTTCCCGAGGGGAAATCGGGCTCGGGCGATTACGCGCTCCGCCAACAAAACCGGTCACCTTTGCCGTGTTCTTCACGAGGTGCCACGTTTCGTCTGTCATTTCCATTTCAACCAGCACATAGCCGGGAAAGAAACGACGTTCTGTCACTGATTTGTGACCGCCTTTCACCTCGACAACTTCTTCAGTAGGAACGAGAATCT
Organism: Paraburkholderia antibiotica; assembly: GCF_012927125.1. Taxonomy (GTDB): domain Bacteria; phylum Pseudomonadota; class Gammaproteobacteria; order Burkholderiales; family Burkholderiaceae; genus Paraburkholderia; species Paraburkholderia antibiotica. Next base: position 2,514 of record NZ_JABBFZ010000016.1, on the reverse strand, counting down.
GGCCAAACTGGTCTTGCATACCGGCACGCTCGATACGCTCCTGAAGCGCTCGTTGCACGCTCTTCTCCATGCCGGAGTAGGCGTGCACCACGTACCAACGTTTACCGCTCGGGGATGCCGGAGTATCGCTCATATCATTTCCAACCCAGAATCACCGAGAAAATCGCCCATTCGATGGATTTATCACTAATCCACAGAAAGATCGCCATCACGACCACGAAGCCAAACACCACGAGCGTTGTCTGGGTCGCCTCTTTGCGAGTAGGCCAAACAACCTTACGGACTTCTTTGTACGAGTCTTTGGCGAAAGCGATAAAACCCTTGCCAGGCGCAGAGAGAAGACCGACTGCAACACCCGCGATCGCACCAACAGCCAAGGCGGCTCCGCGGATGTACCATTCCTGGCCATTCAGCCAGAAGAACCCCACGAACCCGGCCAAGACCAGCAACACACCTAGGGCCAACATCAACTTGTCGCCAGATGCATTTACAGTTTCGACGGAAGGATTCGCCATAACACCTTAACGAAGCGCCACTACGACGCGATAGTTGGCAGGGGCAGAGGGAATCGAACCCCCAACCTTCGGTTTTGGAGACCGACGCTCTGCCAGTTGAGCTATGCCCCTAAACCATTTGGGGTTGACGACACCGCCAACCCCGATACAACCGATTATCGAGAACTGTCTGGCGTTACTCGAGAATCTTTGCAACCACACCAGCGCCGACCGTACGGCCGCCTTCGCGAATTGCGAAACGCAGACCTTCTTCCATCGCGATCGGGTTGATCAGCTTCACCGTGATCGACACGTTGTCGCCCGGCATGACCATTTCCTTGTCCTTCGGCAGCTCGATCGAGCCCGTCACGTCCGTCGTACGGAAGTAGAACTGCGGACGGTAGTTGTTGAAGAATGGCGTATGACGGCCACCTTCGTCCTTGCTCAGCACGTACACTTCAGCCGTGAAGTGCGTGTGCGGGTTGATCGAGCCCGGCTTCGCCAGAACCTGACCACGCTCCACGTCTTCACGCTTCGTGCCGCGCAGCAGGATACCAACGTTGTCGCCTGCCTGACCCTGGTCGAGCAGCTTGCGGAACATTTCCACGCCCGTGCAGGTCGTCTTCGCCGTCGCCTTGATACCGACGATTTCGATTTCTTCGCCGACCTTGATGATGCCGCGCTCAACGCGACCCGTCACCACCGTGCCGCGACCCGAGATCGAGAACACGTCTTCCACCGGCATCAGGAACGCACCGTCAACCGCGCGCTCCGGCGTCGGGATGTACGTGTCCAGTGCGTCGGCCAGGCTCATGATCGCCACTTCGCCCAGCTCGCCCTTGTCGCCTTCCAGCGCCAGCTTGGCCGAACCCTTGATGATCGGCGTGTCGTCGCCCGGGAAGTCGTACTTCGACAGAAGTTCGCGAACTTCCATTTCGACGAGTTCCAGCAGCTCAGCGTCGTCCACCATGTCGCACTTGTTCAGGAACACGATGATGTACGGAACGCCAACCTGACGCGCCAGCAGGATGTGCTCACGCGTTTGCGGCATCGGGCCGTCTGCAGCCGAGCACACCAGGATTGCGCCGTCCATCTGCGCTGCGCCCGTGATCATGTTCTTCACGTAGTCAGCGTGGCCCGGGCAGTCGACGTGTGCGTAGTGGCGGTTAGCCGTTTCGTACTCGACGTGCGCAGTGTTGATGGTAATACCACGTGCCTTTTCTTCCGGTGCTGCGTCGATCTGGTCGTATGCCTTCGCTTCGCCGCCGAACTTCTGCGTCAGAACCGTCGTGATCGCTGCCGTCAGCGTGGTCTTGCCGTGGTCAACGTGACCGATCGTGCCCACGTTCACGTGCGGCTTGGTCCGCTCAAACTTACCCTTGGCCATTTTCGACTCCTAAGAGGATTTTCCGTACGTTGCGCTGGGCGCAAACAATCACTGAGTACTTCTGGTGCCCATGGGCAGGATCGAACTGCCGACCTCTCCCTTACCAAGGGAGTGCTCTACCACTGAGCCACATGGGCGCTACTTCGTTGTTGCTGGAGCGGGTGAAGGGAATCGAACCCTCGTCGTAAGCTTGGAAGGCTTCTGCTCTACCATTGAGCTACACCCGCAAGGTCATGGATTCCCAACAACTGCTACAGCTTGCATTCTGGTGGAGGAGGTTGGATTCGAACCAACGTAGGCGTAAGCCAACAGATTTACAGTCTGCCCCCTTTAGCCACTCGGGCACCCCTCCGCAGAGAACTGATGATTATGGGGGAACAACAACTTTTTGTCAAGGCCTGCTTGACCGTTCCAAACCCAACGTTCTCACTTATATGTAGTGATTCCAGTCCTGCCGTAAACGCAAAAACCCCACCTTTTCGGGGTGGGGTTTCTGACTGAGGAGAAGCCTGACGATTACCTACTTTCACACGGGCAATCCGCACTATCATCGGCGTAGAGTCGTTTCACGGTCCTGTTCGGGATGGGAAGGGGTGGGACCGACTCGCTATGGTCATCAGGCATGACTTGTTG
>NZ_JABBFZ010000015.1 GCF_012927125.1 Paraburkholderia antibiotica | reverse complement strand
ACGCTTTAATCCCACTCTCGCCTTGCAAATATGCGTCTACCAACCGCTGCTTGAACCGTTCGTCGTACTTCGCCATGAAAAACACCCCAAAGGTTGGATCAGTGTCCAACTTTTGGGGTGCAGTTCATCCAGGCCGCTTTTTTTTCGCCGGCGAGAAAGCCGGCAATGCGCAATTTGACTGGCTTACGCCCCTTCGGTCAGCGCCCGGATGGTCGGCAGATTGCGCCAGTATCCCTTCGCGTCCATCCCGCAGCCGAACACATAACGGTCCGGCACTTCGAAGCCGCAGTAGTCCGGGCGCAGCGGCTTGGCCTTCGGAATGATCTTCTCGCACAGCACCGCCGACAGGAAGCGCTTCGCGCCCATTGCGAGGATACGGTCGCGGATCGCGGCCATCGTCTCGCCTTCGTCGAGGATGTCGTCGAGCACCAGCACCACGCGATCCTTCACCGATTCGGCCGGCGCCACGCGCCACTGCATCTCGTTGCCGCCCTTGGTCGTGTTGCGGTAGCGCGTCAGGTGGATGTAGTCGAACTCGAGCGGGAAGTCGAGGTGCGGCAGCAGCATGCCGGTGAACACCGCGGCGCCGCCCATCACCGACAGCACGAGCGGGAAGTCCTCGCTCATCTCGTCGCGGATGGCGCTCGCCATGCCGGCGATCGACGCATTGACGTCCGAGGCCGAAACGATTTCTTCGGAGTGTTGAAAAATATGGAGGGCTTCTTCGCGGTTCATGACGTCTGACGGGCGGTAACTGTATACATAGGGTGGGTCGGAACATCCCGAAGGACGATCCTGTGAAGGACGGCGGTACGCGCTACAGAATAAACCCGCGCGGGCCTGAAGTCAGCCGCCAGCCGCGCGGTGAAGTCAGCCACGCGGCGCCGTCCTCCTCGAAGCTTAGCGCATGCCGGGCAGCATGCCCTTCATGCCGCGCATCATCTTCTGCAGATTGCCGCCCTTGAGCTTCTTCATCATCGTGCGCATCTGGTCGTACTGGTTCAGCATGCGGTTGACTTCCTGCACCTGCACGCCGGCACCGGCGGCGATACGGCGCTTGCGGGTCGCCTTGATCAGCTCGGGCTTCGCGCGCTCGGCCGGCGTCATCGAATTGATGATGCCTTCCATGCGGCGCATCTGCTTCTCGGCCTGACCCATGTCGGCGCCGGCCGCGGCCTGCTGGAACTGCGCGGGCAGCTTGTCCATCAGCGACGACAGGCCGCCCATGCCTTTCATTTGCGTGAGTTGCGCGCGGAAATCGTTGAGGTCGAAGTCGCCGCCTTTCTTGACCTTGTCGGCGAGCTTCTGCGCGGCCTGCACGTCGACGCCGCGTTGCGCTTCCTCGACCAGCGCGAGGATGTCGCCCATGCCGAGAATCCGGCTTGCCATCCGGTCCGGGTGGAACACTTCGAGACCGTCGAGCTTTTCGGCGACACCGACGAACTTGACCGGCTTGCCCGTCACGTGACGCACCGACAGCGCCGCGCCACCGCGCGAATCGCCGTCGAGCTTGGTGAGCACGACGCCGGTGAGCGGCAGTGCGTCGCTGAACGCCTTCGCGGTGTTGACCGCGTCCTGGCCGAGCATCGCGTCGACCACGAACAGCGTTTCGGCCGGCTTCAGTTCGGCGTGCAGCGCGGAGATTTCGTTCATCATCGCTTCGTCGATACCGAGACGGCCAGCCGTGTCGACGAGCAGCACGTCATGGTAATGACGCTTGGCCCAGTCGACCGCGGCGCGCGCGATGTCGACCGGCTTCTGGTCCGGCTCCGACGGGAAGAAGTCCGCGCCGACCTGCTCTGTAACCGTTTTCAGCTGCGCGATAGCGGCCGGGCGATAGACGTCGCACGACACCGTCAGCACTTTCTTCTTGTACTTCTCGCGCAGCAGCTTCGCGAGCTTGCCGACCGTGGTCGTCTTACCGGCGCCCTGCAGACCTGCCATCAGGATGATTGCGGGCGGCGTGACGGCGAGGTTGAGTTCGGAGGCCTTGCCTTCGTAGTCGCCGCCGATCACCGCTGTCAGCTCGCGCTGCACCACGCCGACGAGCGCCTGACCTGGCGACAGGCTGGAGATCACTTCCTCGCCGAGCGCCTTCTCCTTGACCTTGGCGATGAACTCGCGCACGACGGGCAGCGCCACGTCGGCCTCGAGCAGTGCGAGACGCACTTCGCGCAGCATTTCCTGAGTGTTCGCCTCGGTGAGCCGGGCTTCGCCGCGCAGCGTCTTGACGACGCGCGCCATCCGTTGAGTCAGATTGTCGAGCATGGGGAGCGATGAACGGTGCGGCCCGGGCAGCGCGCGACGCACAAGACGTCGCGGAGTAGGGGCCTAGTGTAAACTTCGAATATGGATATTGTACTGTATGCCCTCACCGCGCTTCTCTACGGCGGACTCGCCGTGGCCGGCTGGCGCTCGCACCGGCACGCGGCCGTGCGTCCGATGCTCGAGAGCGTGCCGCCGCTGCCCGCCCATGCGGCGCCCGCCGTTGCTTCGGCGGCTTCCGGCATGAGCGCGCCGGGGCGCGCGCTGTTGTTCGTCGCGCTGCTCGCGCACGGCGTGTTGCTGCATACCACGATCTTTCCGCAGAACGCGATGGTGTTCGGCTTCGCGTTCGCGCTGTCGGCGATGTTCTGGCTCGGCGCCGGCATCTACTGGATCGAGAGCTTTTTCTTCCCGCTCGACGGACTGCGGCTGCTGGTGTTGCCGCTCGCGTGCGTCGCGTCGCTGCTGCCGCTCGCGTTCGGCGGCGTGCGCGTGCTGCCGTATGCGGCCGCGCCGATGTTCAAGCTGCACTTTCTGATCGCCAATATCGCTTACGGTCTGTTCGCGATCGCCGCGCTGCACGCGATCCTGATGCTGGCGGTCGAGCGGCGTCTGCATTCGATGCGCGGCGGTCTCGCGCAACGGCATGCGGCGGCCGGCAACGGCTGGTGGTCGAGCTGGCTCGACACGCTGCCGCCGCTGCTCACACTCGAGAAGCTGCTGTTCCGTCTGATCGGCGCCGGCTTCGTGCTGCTCACGCTGACGCTGCTGTCGGGCATTCTGTTCAGCGAGCAACTGATCGACCGCGCGTTGCGGCTCGATCACAAGACCGTGTTCGCGATTCTTTCGTGGGTGATGTTCGGCGCGCTGCTGACCGCGCGCAAGGTATCCGGCTGGCGCGGCCGTGCGGCATTGCGCTGGGTGCTGGTCTCGTTCGTCGCGCTCTTGCTCGCGTACGTCGGCAGCCGTTTCGTTTTCGAGGTGCTGTTGCACCGACCTGTAGTGTGAGCGTGTCACCATGCGACAAATCTTTTTGCTGATCCTGATGTTCATTGTCGGTCAATGGCTCGTGAAGGCGCTGCGCCGTCACGACGCGCAGACCGCGCAACGCACCGGTGCCCGCGGGGCGAACGGTGCGAGTAGTGCAAACGGCGCCGGCGCCGCGCATGCCGCGGGCGCGCAGCAGCAACTGGCCGAGCCGATGATCCGCTGCGTCGAGTGCGGCGTGCATGCGCCGAAGAGCGATTCGGTCAGCGTCGCGGGGCAGGCGTTCTGCTGCGCCGCGCACGCGCAGCGCCATAGCGCGCATCCGTCGGGCCGCGACGCCCGATGAGCGACGCGTTCACCGTCGACGCCGACGGTTGGGTGCCCACCGCCCGCAAGCTCGTCTCGCCGAACTTCGAAGCGCGGCCGCAAGGCGCGGTGCCGACGCTGATCGTCGTCCACAACATCAGCCTGCCGCCGAACGAATTTGGCGGCACCGCGATCGCCGAGCTGTTCCAGAACACGCTCGACTGCGACGCCCATCCGTACTACGACACCCATCTGCGCGGCGTGCGCGTGTCCGCGCATTTCGTGATCCATCGCGACGGCGCGCTCGAACAGTTCGTGTCGTGCAACGAGCGTGCGTGGCACGCGGGGCCGTCGAATTTTTTCGGCCGCGAGCGCTGCAATGACTTCTCCATCGGCATCGAGCTCGAGGGCAGCGACACCACCGCTTTCGAAGCGGCGCAATACCGCACGCTCGCCGCGCTCGTCGGCGCATTGAAGGCGCGTTATCCGATCGACGCGCTCGCCGGTCACTCCGACATCGCACCCGGCCGCAAGACCGATCCCGGTCCGCATTTCGACTGGTCGCGGCTGCAAAACGACGCGTCGCTCGACGCTCGGTATTTCCCCTATCTCAAGTTTTCCGCAACGCGGTAAGCCGTTTTTGCACGACCCGGCGCAATGCCCGCAGAGCAAGGCGCGGCCTGCCTGCGCGCGGAGCCGCAGCGCGCCGGGAGATGCAAAAGTCAAGACATCCAAAGCAAATAAAACGGTTTGACCTGCCTTGAATCTCCACTATACTTGGTGCCACGAAATCGGTTGTCCACTACATCTTGTGTTGTTCTGTGCATAACCATGTGAATAACCGAGTGTATAAGTCTGCGGCGCCCCGCTCTCCGAGCATGGCGCCGCAAGCATTCCGGGCATCGAAAAAAATTCCTGGGGCGCGGCCGGTAGGGGGATCTCCGGCTGCATCCAGAAGCATTCAGGAAAGGACCAGCCAGTGATCGCGACCTACCCGATGAAGACCGACATCAAATCGAATCAGGCTTCCTCGCAGTCGTATCCCGCCAACCGGCGTAGCCGGCCTTCCTGCACCTTATCGCTCGAGCTCGCGGCGGCGCGGCGTTCGATTTAATCCGCGGCACTCGCCGCAATTTCCAAGACCAGGAGCTTTGCACATGCAAACCACCGACAACGTGACGACCCGTTACGAGGGCTCACCGACTGGCCAGGCCTTCGGCCAGGCTCAAGGCGCACAGGCGCTCGCGCCGCAGGCGACCTACGCCGACTACAAGGTGATTCGCCGCAACGGCAGCGTGGTGTCGTTCGAGCCGTCGAAAATCGCGATCGCCGTGACGAAGGCGTTCCTCGCCGTCAATGGTGGTCAGGGTGCGGCGTCGGCACGGGTGCGCGAACTGGTCGAGCAACTCACGCAGAACGTGGTGCGCGCGCTGGTGCGCAGCCGCCCGAACGGCGGCACGTTCCATATCGAAGACATTCAGGATCAGGTCGAGCTCGCGCTGATGCGCGGCGGCGAACACAACGTCGCGCGTGCGTACGTGCTGTATCGCGAGAAGCGCAACCAGGCGCGCGCGCATGACGAGCAGGCAGAGACTCCCGCCGGCACGCCGGGTCTGAACGTGACCGACAACGGCGTCACCCGTCCGCTGGACATGGCCGCGCTGCGCGGCATCATCGAGTCCGCCTGCGCGAACCTCGGCGACGCGGTGAGCGCCGAGCCGATCGTCGCGGAAACGGTGAAGAACCTGTACGACGGCGTGCCGATGAGCCAGGTCTACGACTCGGCCATCCTCGCTGCCCGCACGATGATCGAAAAGGACCCGGCCTACAGCCAGGTCACCTCGCGCATCCTGCTGCACACGATCCGCCGCGAAATCCTCGAAGAGGAAGTCACGCAAGCGGAAATGGGTCAGCGCTACGCCGAGTACTTCCCGCAGTTCATCAAGCGCGGCATCGGCGCCGGCCTGCTCGACGACAAGCTGCAGCAGTTCGACCTGAAGCGTCTGGGCGCCGCGCTCGACGCGAACCGCGACCTGCAGTTCGGCTACCTCGGTCTGCAAACGCTGTATGACCGCTACTTCCTGCACCACGACGGCGTGCGTATCGAAATGCCGCAGGCATTCTTTATGCGTGTCGCGATGGGCCTGTCGCTGAACGAGATCGACCGCGAAGCGCGCGCGATCGAGTTCTACAACATCCTGTCGAGCTTCGACTTCATGTCGTCCACGCCGACGCTGTTCAACTCGGGCACGCATCGCTCGCAGCTGTCGTCGTGCTACCTGACCACGGTCGACGACGACCTCGACGGCATCTACGAAGCGCTGAAGGAAAACGCGCTGCTGTCGAAGTTCGCCGGCGGTCTCGGCAACGACTGGACGCGCGTGCGTGCGCTCGGCTCGCACATCAAGGGCACCAACGGCAAGTCGCAAGGCGTCGTGCCGTTCCTGAAGGTCGTCAACGACACGGCGGTCGCCGTGAACCAGGGCGGCAAGCGCAAGGGCGCGGTGTGCGCGTATCTCGAATCGTGGCACCTCGACATCGAGGAATTCCTCGAGCTGCGTAAGAACACCGGCGACGACCGTCGTCGCACGCACGACATGAACACCGCGAACTGGATTCCCGACCTGTTCATGAAGCGCGTGATGGAAGGCGGCGACTGGACGCTGTTCTCGCCGTCCACCTGTCCGGACCTGCACGACAAGTTCGGCGCCGAGTTCGAAACGGCTTACACGGCTTACGAAGACAAGGTCGCGCGCGGCGAGATCAAGCTGTTCAAGAAGATCCCGGCGGCGCAACTGTGGCGCAAGATGCTCGGCATGCTGTTCGAAACCGGCCATCCGTGGATCACGTTCAAGGATCCGTGCAATGTGCGCTCGCCGCAACAGCACGTCGGCGTCGTCCACTCGTCGAACCTGTGCACGGAAATCACGCTGAATACGAGCGACGCCGAAATCGCCGTCTGTAACCTCGGCTCGGTGAACCTCGTCGCGCACCTGAAGGAACAGGCCGACGGCACGTTCGTGCTCGACCACGACAAGTTGAAGCGCACGATCAGCGTCGCGATGCGCATGCTCGACAACGTGATCGACATCAATTACTACGCGGTCGCCAAGGCGCGTAACTCGAACCTCAAGCACCGTCCGGTCGGCCTCGGCATCATGGGCTTCCAGGACTGCCTGCACCTGCTGCGCACGCCGTACGCGTCGCAGGAGGCGGTCGAGTTCGCCGACCGTTCGATGGAAGCGGTCTGCTACTACGCGTACTACGCGTCGACCGAACTCGCCGAAGAGCGCGGCCGCTACTCGAGCTACCGCGGCTCGCTGTGGGATCGCGGCATCCTCCCGCAGGATTCGGTGGCGCTGCTCGCCGAAGCGCGCGGCGGCTACGTCGAGGTGGATTCGAGCGAATCGATGGACTGGGCCTCCCTGCGTTCGCGCATCGCGACCTACGGCATGCGCAACTCGAACTGCGTGGCGATCGCGCCGACCGCGACGATCTCGAACATCATCGGCGTGTCGGCCTGTATCGAGCCGACCTACCAGAACCTCTATGTGAAGTCGAACCTGTCGGGCGAGTTCACGGTGGTCAACGACTACCTGGTGCGCGACCTGAAGGCGCGCGGCCTGTGGGACGAAGTGATGGTCGCCGACCTGAAGTACTTCGACGGCACGCTGTCGCGCATCGACCGTATCCCGGCCGACCTGCGCGCGATCTACGCGACCGCGTTCGAAGTCGACCCGACGTGGCTCGTCGAGGCAGCCTCGCGTCGTCAGAAGTGGATCGACCAGGCGCAGTCGCTGAACATCTACATGGCCGGCGCATCGGGCAAGAAGCTCGACGAGATCTACAAGCTCGCATGGCTGCGCGGCCTGAAGACGACCTACTACCTCCGCACGATGGCGGCGACGCACGTCGAGAAATCGACGGTCGCGCACGGCGCGCTGAACGCGGTAAGTTCGGGTCATGACGGCTCGGGCGGTGCAGGCGGCGCGGCAGGTGGTTTCGGCGCGAGCGGCGGTGCGGCCGGTGGCGTGAGCGGCGGCTTCCAGGCAGCAGCGGCGGTTGCAGCGACTGCCGCGGTTGCAGTCGAAGCGGCGCCTGAAGCAGAGGGTCCGGTGTGCATGATGCGTCCGGGCGATCCTGGCTTCGACGAATGCGAGGCTTGCCAGTAAGCAGTCGGCAACTGGCGGGAGCGTTGCTTGCTAACTGCGGGCAAGGTGGTCGTAGGTGATGACCCGCATGCAGCACGCGACGCTCCAGGCAATCGCGCAAGTGAAGTAGAGAAGTAGACGCAGTTCGATGAGCGGTGGATGGTGGACCGATCGACGTTTCTCGATCGAAGTTCCTCGAAATCGCGCCGCTCATCGACGCAGCAAAAGTAGTCGGCGGGTCGTAATCGAGGTGTAGTCGGTAATGGCCTGCCGCGGTTGGCAAAGCAGTCGGCGAAGCAGTCCGCAACACAGACGAAGCGCGCAACATCTCGCGCGACAAGGCGCCTCGCGAACGCTTCGGGCAACGCAGCAAAGGGAACGAAGCTCGCGATACCTCGCTCGATATCGCATTCGAACTTCACTCTCCAACACTCACGCAACGCTTGGACAACGCTTAAGCAGCACGGCCAACACGGCTCACCGCCGACACTCGCGACGAGCGATTCGCGTGACGGCAGCAAACAACGCACTGCGCAATACAGATAGATAGAGCAGCGAAACGTTGTAACGAAACGTTGCTCTTCGAGTTCGCGAAGCACGTTGACAACACATGTTCAACACGCGTCACTCGACGTATCGCACAGAGTCAGTCGAACAAAGTGTTGTATGAACGTAGCAACGCGAATCGAAAACAGGAATTTTCATCAGCGAACTCTTTTATCGCTCGTGAAAAGATGGTACAAACCGTTCTAAATTGATGGTGACATTTATGCTCAACTGGGATGACGAGATCACTGCCGTAACTCCCTCGAGCGCGACGCAACCGAACGTGTTGCGCAACGCTGCGGGATCGGCTGTGGGTTCGCAAATCGGAACGCGTTCCGCTCCTCATGCTCCCTCGGCTCAGGAAGTCTTCGCGAACGACATCGCTGTCGCTCCCGTCGCTCATGTGACCAACGCGGCGACCAGCGCGGCCGCCGGTGCCGCTGCTTCCGAAGCGCGCGTCAATGTCGCCGACAAGCGCATCATCAACGGCCAGACCGACGTCAATCAGCTTGTGCCGTTCAAGTACAAGTGGGCCTGGGAAAAGTATCTGGCCGGTTGCGCCAACCACTGGATGCCGCAGGAAGTGAACATGTCGCGCGACATCGCCCTGTGGAAAGACCCGAACGGGCTGACCGAGGACGAGCGCCGCATCGTCAAGCGCAACCTGGGCTTCTTCGTGACGGCGGATTCTCTTGCCGCCAACAACATCGTGCTGGGCACCTACCGCCACATCACGGCGCCCGAATGCCGCCAGTTCCTGCTGCGCCAGGCGTTCGAAGAGGCGATCCACACGCACGCTTACCAGTACATCGTCGAATCGCTGGGTCTCGACGAAGGCGAAATCTTCAACGCGTATCACGAGGTCACCTCGATTCGCGAGAAAGACGAATTCCTGATTCCGTACATCCACGTGCTGACCGACCCGGCCTTCAAGACCGGCACGCTCGAAGCAGACCAGACGCTGCTGCGCTCGCTGATCGTGTTCGCCTGTGTGATGGAAGGCCTGTTCTTCTACGTCGGCTTTACGCAAATCCTGGCGCTCGGCCGTCAGAACAAGATGACCGGCGCGGCGGAGCAGTACCAGTACATCCTGCGTGACGAGTCGATGCACTGCAATTTCGGCATCGACCTGATCAACCAGATCAAACTGGAAAATCCGCATCTGTGGACGGCTGAGTTCCGCGCCGAAATCCGCACGATCTTCCAGCAGGCAGTCGAACTCGAATATCGCTACGCCGAAGATACGATGCCGCGCGGCGTGCTCGGCCTCAACGCGTCGATGTTCAAGAGCTACCTGCGCTTCATCTGCAACCGTCGTTGCCAGCAGATCGGTCTCGATCCGCTGTACCCGAACGAGGAAAACCCGTTCCCGTGGATGAGCGAGATGATCGACCTGAAGAAAGAACGCAATTTCTTCGAAACGCGAGTGATCGAATATCAGACTGGCGGTGCGCTCTCCTGGGAGTAAGCCGGAGCGCCGTGTCGCAGATGTATTCATTGATGGGGGTGCCGCCGGCTGTGGCCGCGGCAACCTGAGTTAGGAGCAGAACGGCCTGATGCAAAGCGTGCCCGGTGCCTTAGCGGCCCACAAACATGACAGGCACTTTGCGGACCCTTCAGTGGGATGGGCAAACTTCCCCCCGGAAAAAGCCGCTGGCGTGAACGTCGGCGGCCCGATCAAGCAATTGCCGGCGTCGCCATGCGACGTCGACCAGATCTGGCGCGCGGTGCCTTGGGGCACGGCGCGCCTTACCGCATTCATTAGCGTAAGCGCGTTGCACCTGCGTACGCCGATGAATAGCCCGCTTCGTAGCGCGCGCCCTGAGAAGCGTCCGCGGGAAGCGGGTTTTGACGAAGGGTGTAGTTTGAACTGACCTCATCTGAAAACCTGAAGGAGAAAATGATGGCAACTGCAAAGAAGGCCGCGGCCAAGAAGCCCGCAGCAAAGAAGACCGCAGCGAAGAAAGCTGCTCCGGCAAAGAAAGCCGCACCGGCAAAGAAAGTCGCTGCCAAGAAGGTCGCAGTGAAGAAGGTTGCGGCTAAGAAAGTCGCGGTGAAGAAGGTTGCAGCGAAGAAGGCCGCACCGGCGAAGAAGGCTGCTGCGAAGAAAGTTGCAGCAAAGAAAGTCGCGGTGAAGAAGGTCGCGGCGAAGAAGGTTGCAGCGAAGAAGGCAGCACCGGCGAAGAAAGCCGCAGCAAAGAAGGTTGCGGCCAAGAAAGTCGCGGTGAAGAAGGTTGCAGCGAAGAAGGCGGCGCCGGCGAAGAAGGCTGCTGCGAAGAAGACCGCTGCCAAGCCTGCTGCCAAAAAGGCCGCGCCTGCGAAAAAGGCTGCAGCGAAGAAAGCTGCACCTGCCAAGAAGGCTGCCGCGAAGAAGGCCGCTGCGCCTGCGAAGAAGGCTGCTCCTGCGAAGAAGGCTGTCGCCAAGAAGGCTGCGCCTGCTCCCGCTGCGCCTGCTGTCTCGAGCGCACCGGCGGCGACGGTGAAGACCGCGCTGAACCCGGCAGCGGCATGGCCGTTCCCGACGGGCAGCCGTCCGTAAGCAGTGGAAGTACGTCGACACATCGCTCGATGTGTCGGATGACCGGGTCGTGCTTGGGCTTCAGCGAGCGCAACCCGGTCAATGTCCCGTTACCGGTTTTCCGGTGGCGGGATTTTTTTTGCCCGGCGCCCGGGTGAAGGCAGCGCCCGCATCGACGGCATGCGGAAGAAAAACACGCGGACGAAAAAACACGCATGGACCCGTGAGGGCGCATGCGTGTGAAGTCGTCGTCGCGGCGCGGTAAGCCTGAGCTTTACGCGGCCGCGCGAGAGGGGAATGGCGTTCGGTATGTTAGTGCGTGACGCGGGTGACGCCGCCGCTCGACAGCAGCCGCACGCGATCGCCGGCGCGGAAGATCTCGCCGGTGGAGGTTTGCGTGATCGCGCGGATGTCGCCGTTGTCGAGCCGCACCGTGATCTCGAGACCGTCACGCATGGCGACGCTGTTTTCGACCGCATTGCCGGCCACCGCGCCACCGATACCGCCGACGATGCCCGTGGCGACCGAGCCGCGTCCGCCGCCGATCGCGCTGCCAGCGAGCGCGCCGAGCGCGGCACCGCCGAGTGCGCCGACGCCGCTCGGCTGACCGTTGTTCGAGCTGATCCGCACCGCGCGCACGCTATCGACCGTGCCGAAGCGAACCGTCTGTTCACGCTGCGCCTGCGACGCGGTGAAGACGTCGGGAGAACTGCTGTTGACCGCGCACCCCGACATGGCCAGCGAACCGGCGATCAAGGTGGCGACGACCAGGCGACTCGTTGTTCTCATTACCAAACTCCCATAGCTCGCGATATCAGGGCAGGTCGTATCCGAAGGCCTGCTTGAACCGCTCGTTGATTTCCGCCCGGCTGGGCGCGTAGTTTTGCGGGCCTTGCTGCTCGATTTTCAATGCTCCCATCAGGCTGGCGAGACGGCCGGTCGTGGCCCAACCGAAGCCGTTCTCGATACCGTACAGCAAGCCGCCGCGAAATGCATCGCCGCAACCGGTCGGATCGAGCACCTGCTTTGCCGTCACTGCTGGAATCTCTTCGAGGCCGCCGCCGTGATGGATCTGTGCCCCCTTTTCGCCGAGCGTGATGATCAGTGCGTCGACCTTGCTGGCGATCTCTTCGATCGACCAGCCAGTCTTGTTGCTCACCAGCCTGGCTTCGTAATCGTTGACCGCAACATAGGTGGCAAGTTCAATGATGCGCCGGAGCGTGGCGCCGTCGAAGAGCGGCAAACCCTGACCCGGATCGAAGATGAACGGCACGCCCGCGGCGGCCAGCTGTTCGGAGTGCTGAACCATGCCATCGTAGCCGTCCGGCGCGACGATGCCGAGCGTGATGCCTTTCGCTTCGTCGGCGCGGTTGCAATGCGATTGCATCATCGCGCCCGGGTGGAACGCGGTGATCTGGTTGTTTTCCAGATCGGTGGTGATCATCGCCTGCGCCGAATAGGTGTCGGGCACGACCAGCACGTTTTCCGTCGATAGGCCGAGCGTCGCGAGGCGGTCCATATAGAGCTGCGCGTCGACCGCGCCGATCGCGCCCATGATGCGCGCGTCGCCGCCGAGCAGATGCAGCGCGTACGCGATGTTGCCCGCGCAGCCGCCGAACTCGCGGCGCATGGTCGGCACCAGAAAGCTCACGTTCAGGATGTGGACCTGCTCCGGCAGGATGTGATCCCGAAAGCGACCTTCGAAGGTCATGATGTTGTCGTACGCGAGCGAGCCGCAGATGAGCGTAGCCAAGGCGGGCGTTCCTGTTAAAAAGCGGTGGAAAGAGGCGCAACGATGCGACAGCGCCGCGCGGAAGTCGAGCCTCGCGCGGCGCTGGAGATCGTGTGCGGCGGGCTTACTTCAGCGCGGCGAGGGCGGCGTCGTAGTTCGGCTCGTTCTTGATTTCGCCGACCAGCTCGGCGTGCACGACCTTGTCGTTTTCGTCGATCACGACGACCGCGCGCGCGGTCAGGCCGGTCAGCGGGCCGCTCGTCACGTCGACGCCGTAGGCTTGCGCGAATTCATGGCCGCGGAACGTCGACGCGGTCACGACGTTTTCGATGCCCTCGGTCGTGCAGAAGCGCGATGCGGCGAACGGCAGGTCGCCCGACACGACGATCACGGCCGTGTTGGAGAGCTTCGCGGCGGCTTCGTTGAACTTGCGGGTCGACGTCGCGCAGGTCGGCGTGTCGAGGCTCGGAACGATGTTGAGCACCTTGCGCTTGCCGGCGAAATCGGCGAGCGACAGCGGCTTCAGGTCGCGGCCGACCAGCGAGAACGCGGCGGCCTGCTGGCCAACCGACGGGAACGTGCCGCTTACTTCGATCGGGTTGCCACCCAGCGTGACTTGACTCATGTTTTGCTCCGAAAGGGCGTCAGTAATGACAATGAAGCGCCCGCGAGGTGCGGGCGCGTGGGGGTGCGTTACGGATAAAAGATCTGTACGCGGAAATTGGATGCGACCGCGTTGCCGGTGTCGAGATGCACGATCATCATCTGCGTGGTGTGCGCGGGCAGGCCGGCCGCGATCACGGTGCCGGGCGGCACGTAATCCTGGGGCCACAGCACGCGCCGCACCGCGACGTTGTTCTGGTCGTCGAGCAGCGTGAGTTCGATCGCGGGGTAGGCGAGCGCGAGGTTCAGCCGGTTGTGCAGCGGCATCTTCAGCTCGAGCCTGTGCGGGCCGTCGATCTGGCGCAGATCGGACGGCTCGACCAGCAGGCCGTCGATGTCGTGCGGCGGCGTCAGCCGGCAGCCTAGATACGAGCAGGCCTTCGCATACAGCACCTGCGAGCGCGGGATCGCGACCTGTATCGTTTCGCGCTGCCACCATGCGAGCTGCGCCAGCAGCGCGATCACCAGCAGCGCCGCGAGCACTATGCCGGCCGCGACCCAACCGGTGCGTCCGGCTTCGGCGGGGCGGGTTTCGCGCGTGACCGGGAACGGATCGCTGCCGTCATTGACGGGTTTGACCGAGAACGGCTCGCCGCTCGATGCGGCGGGTGCGGGAGTGCCGGGTGGGCGAGGGCCACGTGGGCCGCCTGTACCGCTTGTAGCGCCTGCGCCACCGGCACTTGCCGCGGCGGCAGCGCCCGCGCCGAAGCCGGCTGCCGCGCCTGCTCCGGTCTCTGCGCCGAAGCTGCTCGGGCCCGCGCCGATCGAACCGAAACGCGGTTCGTTATCGGGCATGCCATGCAGGCTCGCCGGTTCGTGCAGTGTGGGTTCGTCGGGCGTGGACGGGTCCGTGCGCCCGGCTCTGTGCCACACACGCGGCGCTTCGTCGATGAACGGCGAGGACGCGGGAGTCGCGGTGGGCGGGGTGACGGGTGAGGCTGACGTATCGGCCGTGGGCGTCCCGGGCGGAACGACCGGCGGCGCGGCGGGCTGTACGATGGGTTGTACGGCGGGCGACTCGCCGATCCGTTCATCGAGCGGCTCGTCCGGCTCGTTCGGCTCATCTTCCGGATAAGCGAACGGTTCGAGCGGCGCGTCGGCGAACGTCGGTTCCTGCTGATCCGCGGGCAGGGGCGTAGTGAAGCCGCCGGCGGGCAGTTCGGGCTCGCTCGTCTGACGCGGTGGAGTAGGGGGCGCAGCGGGTGTGGCCGTCGCGGTGGCGTAGTCGCCGAGCGGCAGCGGTGCCAACTGCATGCTGTCGGCGTGATGCCGCAAACGGGTATCGAGCGTGCTGCTCGAGCCGCCGACGACGGTGCTCGCGACGCCCGCTTTGCTGGCAGTCGGCGCCCACGGATCCCACGCTTCGGCGCGGAAGTCGAGGCTCTTCGCCCGCACGCCCGACAGCGCTTCGATCGCCGCGGCGGCGGCAACCGGTTTAGCGGTGGAGAAATCGCCGCCTTCGGTCACCTCGAACAGACTGCTCGACGCGTCGAAGACTTCCTGGCAATGCCCGCACCGAACGAGGCCGCGACGCTGCGCGAGCTGCGCCGGTTGCAGGCGGAAAACAGTTTCGCAAAAGGGGCAGCGCGTCGCCAGGTGCATATCGAGCCGTTGAGCCGGAGGCCGTTGGTTTGACAATATGCCTTATTCTAATTGCTTTCGCGGCGCGTTCCGGAGAGGCACACCCAACCTTCGTGTTCGCGCCACACGCAGATATCGATCCAGCGTGCGTAAACCTGCGCGACTTCGTCGGCCTGGCGCGCGAGAATGCCCGACAGCGCGATGCGTCCGCCCGGCTTCACCTTCGACGCCAGCATCGACGCCATCAGTTTCAGCGGGTTGGACAGAATGTTCGCGACCACCACGTCGAACTCGCCGGCCGGACAGGCGTCGGGCAGGCCGTAGGTGACCTCGGCGTGATTGCGCTCGCTATTGTGGCGCGCGGATTCAACCGCCTGCGGGTCGATGTCGATGCCGATCACCGGATCGGCGCCGCACTTCTTCGCGAGAATCGCGAGGATGCCCGAGCCGCAGCCGTAATCGAGCACGGACTGGCCAGCCTTCACCGACTGCTCGATCCACTCCATGCACAGCCGCGTGGTCGGATGGCTGCCGGTGCCGAACGCGAGGCCCGGATCGAGTTCGAGCACGAGCGCGTCGGGGTCCGGCGCGTCGTGCCACGACGGCACGACCCAGATCCGTTCGCCGATCTGGATCGGATCGAATTGCGATTGCGTGAGCCGTACCCAGTCCTGCTCCTCGACCTCGCGCACGGTATAGGCCGGTGCAGAGTCGAGGCCGATTTCGTTGGCCGCGGCGGTCAGCAGCACCGCCGGATCGTGCTCCGGCGCGAGCAGCGCGATCACGCGCGAGCGTTGCCACGCGGTGCGATCCGGCGTCAGACCGGGCTCGCCGAACAGCGGCTGTTCGTCGGGCGTGTCGGCATCCGCGTCTTCGACCGACACGGACAGCGCGCCCAGCTCGAGCAGCGCGTCGGAGAATTCCTCGGCGTGCTCGCGCGCCAGTTCGGCGACCAGTTCCCGATAGCTCATGACTTAGGCTTCTTCCGGCGCGACCTGCTGACGCGCGGCCAGCCGGTTTTCGAGGTAGTGAATGCTGGTGCCGCCCTCGACGAACTTCGCGTCGAGCATCAGCTCGCGATGCAGCGGGATGTTGGTCTGAATGCCTTCGACCACCATTTCCGACAGCGCGATGCGCATCCGCTTGATTGCCTGTTCGCGCGTCGCGCCGTAAGCGATCAGCTTGCCGATCATCGAATCGTAGTTCGGCGGCACGAAGTAGCCGTTGTACGCGTGCGAATCGACGCGGATGCCGGGACCGCCCGGCATGTGCCACGAGGTCAGGCGACCCGGCGACGGCGTGAACTTGAACGGATCTTCGGCGTTGATCCGGCATTCGATCGCATGGCCCTTGAATACGATGTCGCGCTGACGGAACGCGAGCTTCTCGCCGGCCGCGATGCGGATCTGTTCCTGCACGATGTCGACGCCGGTAATCAGTTCGGTCACCGGGTGCTCGACCTGCACGCGCGTGTTCATTTCGATGAAGTAGAACTCGCCGTTTTCATACAGGAACTCGAAGGTGCCCGCGCCGAGATAGCCCATCTTCTTGCACGCATCCGCGCAACGATCGCCGATCCGGTCGATCAGACGACGCGCGATGCCCGGCGCCGGCGCTTCCTCGATCACCTTCTGGTGACGGCGCTGCATCGAGCAGTCGCGCTCGCCGAGCCACACGGCGTTCTTGAACGAATCCGACAGCACCTGAATTTCGATGTGCCGCGGGTTCTCCAGGAACTTCTCCATGTAGACCTGCGGGTTGCCGAACGCACGGCCGGCTTCTTCGCGGGTCATGTTGACCGCGTTGACGAGCGCCGCTTCCGTGTGGACCACGCGCATGCCGCGACCGCCGCCGCCGCCGGCCGCCTTGATGATGACCGGATAGCCGACCTGGCGGGCAATCTTCACGATCTCCTTCGGATCGTCGGGCAAAGCGCCTTCCGAACCCGGCACGCAAGGCACGCCGGTCTTGATCATGGTCTGCTTGGCCGTGACCTTGTCGCCCATCATGCGGATCGTTTCCGGACGCGGGCCGATGAAGGTGAAGCCGGACTGCTCGACGCGCTCGGCGAAGTCGGCGTTCTCCGACAGGAAGCCGTAGCCGGGGTGAATCGCTTCGGCGTCGGTGACTTCGGCCGCGCTGATCAGCGCGGGCATGTTCAGATAGCTCAGATTCGAAGGTGCCGGGCCGATGCAGACCGCCTCGTCGGCGAGCTTCACGTACTTGGCTTCCTTGTCGGCTTCCGAATAGACGACGACCGTCTTGACGCCGAGCTCGCGGCAGGCGCGCTGGATACGAAGCGCGATCTCGCCACGGTTGGCAATGAGGATTTTTTCAAACATAGCGGGTTTTCGACTCATCAATGGGCGCCGGGTCGTTCACGACGCCGGCTGCCGCAGAGGATCGGTCGCGCGCCTCGTCAACGAGCGGCGCGCGGGCGGCGAACACTGTGTGCCGCGTTAGCCGACCACGAACAGCGGTTGGCCGTACTCGACCGCCTGGCCGTTTTCGACGAGGATTTCCTTGACCACGCCGGACTTGTCCGACTCGATCTCGTTGAGCAGCTTCATCGCTTCGATGATGCAGATGGTCTGGCCTTCCTTGACCGTGTCGCCGACCTGCACGAACGGATCGGCACCCGGCGACGGCGCGCGGTAGAACGTGCCGACCATCGGCGAGGTCACCACGTGACCTTGCGGCGCGGCGGCGGCCGGCGTGGCCGGAGCACCGGCGGCAGCCGGTGCTTCGCCTGCTGCGACCGGCGCGGCCTGCGGGAATTGCGGTGCGGCGTAGGCGGCGGACGGTTGCACGTAAACCGGCGGCGCATTCTTGACGATGCGGACCTTGCCTTCGCCCTCGGTCACTTCGAGTTCGGAAATACCGGACTCCGAGACGAGGTCGATCAGAGTTTTGAGTTTACGTAGATCCATCAGGTTGCCCCTTTTCAATGCGTAGAGTGCCGGCGTGTGCAAGTGTGCAGTGCCGGCTCAAATTGGACGTGTTTGGATTCAGCCGCGCGACGAACCGGCGGCGAGCCGGTCGAGCGCGAATTCGAGCGCGTAAAGATACCCCTTCCAGCCGAGGCCGCAAATGACGCCCTCAGCCTGGTCGGAGAAATACGAGTGATGCCTGAACGGTTCGCGACGGTGCACGTTCGACAGATGAATTTCGACGAACGGGATGTCGACCCCCGCCAGTGCGTCCCGAATGGCCACGCTGGTGTGCGTGTACGCGGCGGGATTGATCAGGATGAAATCGGTCTTTTCAGTCCGTGCGGCCTGAATGCGGTCGACCAGTGCGCCTTCGTGATTGCTCTGGAACGATGCCAGCTCGACGCCTGCGTCGGCTGCGCGGTCCGCCAGCGCCTGATCGATCTGTGGCAGGGTCACGCGACCATAGACCTCGGGTTCCCGGGTGCCGAGAAGATTGAGGTTGGGTCCGTGCAGTACCAGCAGTCGCGTCATGGTCGCTTCTATTTCCGTGGAATTGGGCGCACTTTAGCGCTGATTAGAGAAACTTGTCTAGTTTCCCACACGTACGCGACACTGGTCGGCGCGGTCCGCCACAACGCCTCGGACTCAACTTCACTCAAATTCGGGAATTTCCCGCGCATTTTCGCTCGTTCTGCACGGAATCAGGCAGCAAAGACGCGGTATGAGAAATGCTCGAAATTTACAGAGTGTCGAGCGTCTTGCGTAATGCTGCGGCGTCGATCTGCCCCAATTTTGTCGAGCGGATGTTGCCTTTTGCGTCGATCACGACGGTAAACGGTAGCCCGCCCGCGTTATTTCCGAACGCGCGCGCGAGGTCGGCGCCGCCGAAACCGATGACGTAGATCGGATAGGCGACTTTGACCTTCTGCAGGAACGCCTGGATGTTCTTGTCGGAATCGACGCCGAGGCCGACGAACTGGATGCCTTTCTTTGCGTACTCGCGCTGGATTTGCGACAGCTCGGGCATTTCCTCGACGCACGGACCGCACCACGAGGCCCAGAAGTTGACGACGATCGGGTGGCCTTTCAGCAGGCTGAGCGACTGCGGCTTGCCGTTGACATCGGTGACGGCCGCGCCCCACAACTGCTTGACCGCGTCCTGATGATTGTCGACCGGCGCCGCGTACGCGACGTCGGAATCGCGATTGATCCAGTGATTGGTCATCACGCCGCCGCCCGCGGCCACCAGCGCGACGGCCGCGCCCGCCAGAATCCGTCTCGTATTCATCGTGCCCTGTTCAGTCTATCTATCTAATTAGTGAAGGAGGTGACCGGGTCGCCGTCGAGCAGCGCCTGCACCGCCTGCAGGTTGGCGCGCGCGGTGCGCCCGCGCGCGTCGGCGCGCACCGCGCCGCGCAGGTCGTCGGTTTCGTACAGCGCGAGGTGAATGCCGACCGGGTCGGCATTGCGCTCGTTAAGCGGACGCCACAGGAAGCTCAGTGTTTCCACATAGCCGCGCCCCGCGAAATGCCGCGTTTCCGATACGTCATACTGGATGTTCGCATTCAGCAGATAAATGGCGACTTCTTTCGGGTTGTCGCAGAACACCTGCAGATGCACGTCCGAATGCTCGCCGGCCGTGCCGCCAAGCACCGCGCCCGTCAGATACGGATTGAACGGCGCGAGCCGCTCCATCCAGTCGACCGCGATCACGCGCAGCCGCCGCAGCAGCGTCGGCTGGCTGTCGCCCTGAAAGAGCAGCTGATACTCGCGGATTTCTTCTTCGATCTGGTCGTTGTCCGGTAGCCATTCGCCGGCCACACGGGTCTCGCCGACGATCTGCCGGGCCGCCTTGCGCTTCGCGGTGGCGTAGTCCAGGCCGTCCTCGGCAATCAGGCGCGCAGCCGCGATCGCGATTTCCTCGCGCACGCGCTGCGGATCGAAATGTGATTTGCGAACCATCCGTCCATGATACTAGATCGGGCCTGGCGACGCGGTTCGGCGGCCCGCACAGGCCCGCGCCGGGCGGCCCGGCGCGGGCGTGGGGCGGGTGTGATATGCCGTGTCGGTTACAATAGGCGTCCTTTGCAGACGGTCGTTCCGGCCGTCCTGCGGCTCTCCCATCCCTCGCAAGAAACGCCCGCGCGGCACGACAGGCTTATGCACATCCACATCCTCGGCATCTGCGGCACCTTCATGGGCGGTCTCGCGGTGCTCGCGCGCGGCGCGGGCCATACGGTGACCGGCTGCGACGCCGGCGTCTATCCGCCGATGAGCACGCAGCTCGAGGCGCAAGGCATCGGTCTGATCGAGGGTTACGACGCGGACCAGCTGAACGGCCTGAACGCGGACCTGTTCGTGATCGGCAACGTGGTCACGCGCGGCAACCCGCTGATGGAGGCGATTCTCGACCGCGGCCTGCCATACGTGTCGGGCCCGCAGTGGCTCGGCGAGCACGTGCTGAACGGCAAATGGGTGCTGGCGGTGGCCGGCACGCACGGCAAGACCACCACCAGCTCGATGCTGACGTGGCTGCTCGAAGATGCCGGCCTCAATCCCGGCTTCCTGATCGGCGGCGTGCCGCTGAATTTCGGCGTGTCGGCGCGGCTGACGGATTCGAGCTTCTTCGTGATCGAAGCCGACGAGTACGACACCGCGTTCTTCGACAAGCGCTCGAAGTTCGTCCATTACCGCCCGAAAACGGCGGTGCTGAACAACCTCGAATTCGATCACGCCGACATCTTCCCCGATCTCGCTGCGATCGAAACGCAGTTCCATCACCTGATCCGCACGGTGCCGCGCCTTGGGCGCGTCGTCACCAACGGTCGCGAGGACGCGCTCGAGCGCGTGCTGACGCGCGGCTGCTGGAGCGAGGTCGAGCGCTTTGGCGTGCAGGGCGGCTGGGAAGTCCAGCCGGCCGAGCAAGGCGTGCCCGTCGATGAGCGCTTCGCGGTCTATCACGACGGCGAGCGCGTCGGCGTGGTCGACTGGCAGGTGCAGGGCGAGCACAACCGCATGAACGCGCTGGCCGCGATCGCCGCCGCGCGCCACGTCGGCGTGCCGCCCGCGCAGGCCGCGAAGTCGCTGTCCAGCTTCCGCAATGTGAAGCGCCGCATGGAAGTGCGCGGCAGCGTCGACGGCGTCACTGTATACGATGACTTCGCGCATCATCCCACCGCGATCGAAACGACGGTGGCCGGGCTGCGCGCGCGCGTCGGCCGCGACAACACGCGGATTCTCGCGGTGCTGGAGCCGCGTTCGAACACGATGAAGCTCGGCGTGATGAAGGCGCAACTGCCGGGCAGCCTCGCCGACGCCGATCTCGTATTCGGCTACGGCGCACCGAGCGGGCGCGACGCGCTGGGCTGGAATCTCGGCGAAGCGCTCGCGCCGCTCGGCGCCCACGCGCAGGCGTTCGACAACCTCGACGCGCTCGTCAAGGCCGTGGTCCACGCCGCCCGCCCCGGCGACCAGATTCTGGTGATGAGCAACGGCGGCTTCGGCGGCGTGCATCAGAAGCTGCTCGACGCGTTGTCCGCGCGAGGCGCGTCTTGATTCTCTATCTGCACGGTTTCCGGTCGTCGCCGAATTCGTTCAAGGCGCGCCTGCTCGCGGCGCGGCTCGCCGAACTGGGCCGCGCCGACGAGTGGTGCTGCCCGATGCTGCCGGTGTCGCCGTTCGAGGCGGTGGCGCTCGCCGAGTCGCTGGTGGCCGAGGCCCGGGCGAACGGCGACGCGAGGCCGGTGACGGTGATCGGCAGCTCGCTCGGCGGCTATTTCGCCACCCATCTGGCCGAGAAGCACGGCTGGCCGGCCGTGCTGCTGAACCCGGCGGTCGTGCCGCAGCGCGACCTGAGCGCCTATCTCGGCGAGCAGCCGTTGTGGCATGGCGGCGGCAGCATCGTCGTCGAGCCGCATCATCTGGACGAATTGCGCGCGCTGGGCGTCGCGTCGATTACGCGGCCCGAACGCTATTATCTGGTGGCCGCGACCGGCGACGAAGTGCTCGACTATCGCGAAATGGTCGCGCACTATCCGGGCGCGCGGACTACGCTGATCGAAGGTAGCGACCACGCGATCAGCGAGTTCGCGCAGTACCTCGATCCGGTGCTGGCGTTTTGCGACGAGCAGCCCGCCGAGCCGCCGGCGCCGCGCGAGGCAGCCTGATAGCGGCGCGGGACCACGCGGCGGAACACGCCGCCGCGCCACGCGACAAAAGCGTCGGGATGGCGTGAGCGGGGCGCATGCGTGAGCGATGCCCGCGCTAAGCATTACGACGCGCGGATGCGGGAACCGGCCGGGATAGTGGTGTGCAGAACGGGTGTGCGGGAAAGAAACACGCAACAGAAGTGCAAAAAAGAGGCGTGAAAACTGCGTGCAGTAAGAGCATGCAAGAAGAGCGTGCTACAAACTGGAAGTCGCGCGGGCAGCCATGGCGCACGAACAGTACACGCAAACAGCGCGAGAGCAGTACAGGAGCAGTCCACCAGGCAGGCGCGAAAGCGCGCACCGTCCGCATCCAGCGGCTCGCGCGGTTTCCATGCCCAGGATTCAGGTGCCCGAGCGGCAGCGAGGTCGATCGGCCTCATGGCTGCCGCTCTGGCCATTCAACCCGCCGGCGTGCTTTGCGCGTCGCGGCTTCATATTACGAACACGTTGCCGTGCCGCGCACGCAGTGATCGATCGCTAAAGCGATTGGGCGCGCCGGCAGATGCAAGTCAGAACGAGAGTATTGAGTGAACGTTTTCTTCGAGGAATCGGGCAGTTTCAAGGCTGGCGGCGTGCTGTCGCGCCAGGGCGACGCGTTTCAGGTCGAGTTGCCGGGCGGGCGGCGCGCGAAAGTGCGCGCGAAGGATGTGCTGATCGAATTCGACAAGCCGAGCGCCGCGGAATTGATGCAGCAGGCCGACGCGTTGGCGCAGGAGATCGATCTCGACTTCCTGTGGGAATGCGCGCCTGACGACGAATTCCCGTTCGCGACGCTCGGCGCCGAGTATTTCGGCGAGGGTTTCGGCGCGACCGAGCGCGCGGCGCTGGTGCTGCGCATGCACGGCTCGCCGGTCTACTTCCGCCGCAAGGGCCGCGGCATGTATCAGCGCGCGCCGGAAGAGCAACTGAAGATGGCGCTCGCGGGCCTCGAGCGCAAACGCCAGCAGGCGCTGGTGCAGGCGCAGTACGAGGAAGAACTGAAGCAAGGCCGTCTGCCGGAAGCGTTCGCGGGCAGCAAGGCGCTCGCGCTGCTGACGAAGCCGGACAAGAACACGATCGAATACAAGGCGCTCGAAGGCGCCGCCGCCGCGCGCGGCATTTCGCAGGCGCGGCTGATGCTCGAGTGCGGCGCGATCGCGTCGCCGCGCGCGCTGCACGAGGCGAAATTCCTGTCCGAGTTCTTCCCGCACGGCACCGGTTTTCCGCCGGTCGCGGCCGCGAACGTGCCCGACGATCTGCCGCAGGCCGACGTCCAGGCGTTCTCGATCGACGACGTCACCACCACCGAAATCGACGACGCGTTCTCGGTCGAGCATCTGGGCGACGGCCGCGTGCGCATCGGCGTGCACATCGCCGCGCCGGCGCTCGGCATCCAGCGCGGCGACGACGTCGACGCGATCGCGCGTGCGCGTTTGTCCACCGTCTATATGCCGGGCGACAAGATCACGATGCTGCCCGACAGCGTCGTCGAAACCTTTACGCTCGGCGAGGGCGACTATCGCCCGGCGCTGTCGCTGTATGTGATCGTCAATCGCGAGACGCAGGAGATCGTCGCGAGCGAAACGCGCGCCGAGCGCGTGTTCGTGAAGAGCAACCTGCGTCACAACACGCTCGACGAAATCGTCACCGAAGAGGCGCTCGCCGAAGGTACGGGCGAGTACCCGCACAAGGACGACATCGCGGTGCTGTGGCCGTTCGCGCAGGCGCTGTTCGAACGGCGCCAGACCGCGCGCGCCGGTTACGGCCTGCGCCGCGAAGTGCAGCGCAATACCGACTACAACTTCTACGTCGACGGCGAGCACATCACGATCACGCCGCGCCGCCGCGGCTCGCCGCTCGACACGATCGTCGCCGAACTGGCGATTCTCGCGAACTCGTCGTGGGGCGCGTTCCTGCACGATCACGGCGTGCCGGGCATCTACCGCACACAGCGCGCGTTCGGCGCGCCGAGCGGCCCGAAACGCACGCGCATGCAGACCAACGCGGCACCGCACGAAGGCCTCGGCGTCACGCAGTACGCGTGGAGCACGTCGCCGCTGCGCCGTTATGTCGACCTCGTGAACCAGTGGCAGCTGATCGCGTGCGTGCAGCATGGCGTGACCGCGAAGCTCGCCGCGCCGTTCAAGCCGAAGGACGCCGATCTGTTCGCGGTCGTGCAGGGCTTCGACGACACCTACACCGCGTACGCCGACTACCAGCGCCGCATGGAGTACTTCTGGTGTCTGCGCTGGCTCAAGCAGGAAGACCGCAAGCAGGTGGTGGCGTCGGTGGTGAAGGGCGATCTGGTGCGGCTCGAGGAGATTCCGCTGCTGCTGCACGTGCCGGGCCTCGGCGTGCATGCGCGGGGCACGCGTTTACAGATGGAAGTGATGTCGATCGATGAACTGACGATCGAAGCGTCGGTGCGTCTGCTGCACGTGCTCGATGCGCCGACCGTGACGAGCGGCGCCGAAGCCGAAGAAGCGGAAGACGACAGCGACGAAGAACTGCTCGACGCCGCCGACGACAGCGCCGCCAGCGAAGCCGAGGCCGAAGCCGAAGCCGAAGCCGAAGCGAGCGCGGACACTGCCGCGGACACCCCGGCGGACACCGCAGCCGACACCGCAGCCGACACCGACCCGGCCAACCCCGGCGACGCTTCCACCCCAGCAAACGGCGAAACCAGCGACGCCGACCAGCACATCACGGAGCCGGGACGATGAGCGGCAACGAAGCGCGCGACCGTTATGCGGTCATCGGCAATCCGGTCGGCCATAGCAAGTCGCCGTTCATCCATGGCCGCTTCGCCGCGCAAACCGGCGAGCCGGTCGACTACGGTCATCTGCTCGCGCCGGTCGACGCGTTCGTGCCGCACGTGCGCGCATTCATCGAAGCGGGCGGGCGCGGCCTGAACGTGACCGTGCCGTTCAAGCTCGACGCGCACGCGTTCGCGACCACGCTGTCGCCGCGCGCGGCGGCGGCCGGCGCGGTGAACACGTTGCGGGTGGACGCCGACGGCGGCATCTACGGCGACAACACCGACGGTTTCGGCCTCGTGCGCGATATCGAAGTGAATCTCGGCGTGCCGTTGAAGGGCGCGCGGATCCTGCTGCTCGGCGCGGGCGGCGCCGCGCGCGGCGTGGTGCTGCCGATGCTCGACCGCGCACCGCATACGCTGACCATCGTCAATCGCACGGCGGAGAAAGCCGAGGCGCTGGTCGCGCAGTTCGCGCAGGCCGCGAGCGACGCGCACTGCCGTCTCGCCGGCGGCAGCGCCCGCGCGATCGAGGCGGGCCAGTACGACGTGATCGTCAACGCGACCGCCGGCAGTCTCGACGCGTCGCTGCCCGAATGCGACGACCGCGCGTTCGGCACCGGCACGTTGGCCTATGACATGATGTACGGCGCGCATCCGACAGTCTTCATGACACACGCGGCGGGTCTCGGCGCGCGCGGCGCCGACGGCCTCGGCATGCTGGTCGAGCAGGCCGCCGAATCGTTCTACGTGTGGCGCGGCGTGCGTCCGGACGGCGCGCCGGTGCTCGCCGAACTGCGCGCGCTGCTGAGCGCGCCGTCGCCGGCCTGAGCACACGATGACGGCGACGCGGCACGCCAGCGCTTCGCGCGGCCACACGAGCCCGCTGCGCTGGCTCGCGTGGCTGATCGCGGTGCTGATGATCGCGTGGCTCGCGACTCAGGCGTACTACTTCGCGCAGATCGCGATCTGGAACGTCGTCAATCCGCGCTCGACCGCGTTCATGCGCTCGGACGCGTGGACGCTCGCGCAGGATCGGCCGGATCTGTCGGTGCAGCGCGCGTGGGTGCCGTATGACCAGATTTCGCACAATCTGAAGCGCGCGATCATCGCGTCCGAAGACGCCAACTTCGTCAACAACAACGGCTACGAAACCGACGCGATCCTGCAGGCGTGGGAGCGCAACAAGTCGAAGGGCAAGATCGTGCGCGGCGGCTCGACGATCACCCAGCAGCTCGCGCGCAATCTGTTCCTGTCGCGCGAGAAAAGCTACATCCGCAAGGGTCAGGAGCTGATCATCACGTGGATGCTCGAAACGCTGATGGACAAGCAGCGCATCTTCGAGATCTATCTGAACTCGGTCGAATGGGGCAACGGCGTGTACGGCGCCGAGGCGGCCGCGCAGTACTACTACAAGACCTCGGCGAGCAAGCTGTCCGCCGCGCAGGCGGCGCGCCTCGCGGTGATGCTGCCGCGCCCCAAATATTTCGACGAACACCGGAATTCGGCGTATCTCGCGCAACGCGCGCGGGTGATCGCGCGTCGCATGGGCGCGGCTGAGTTGCCCGACTGAGCGCGGTTGCACCGCTAGCGTTCAACCGCCTGAAGCCTCGCTTTTTCCGCAGTTTTCACGAGCATGAAGCCCGCCGCGTGCGGGCTTTTTTGCGTCGGCGCATGCCGTGCTGGTCGGCGCGATGCCATCGGTCGGATCTTTCCCTTGGTGCCCTGGCTTTAGGAGTCCGCTGATTGCACCGTGCGTGCGGTTTGCCATACCGTGAAGGCTCTCGTTCACTTATGACTCATTCGACAGGAACGTAATGACATTTGCGATGTGCCGCGAAATCGTAACCGCGCTACTCGGTGCGTGTGATGGCGAGGTCGGCGAGCGCGTCGCGATCTTTCAGCGCTCGCAACAGGAGGTGAAATAGCGATGCCGTACTTCGGCAAATTTCTCGTGAATAACGAGCCGTTGTCGCCGTTGACTATTTATGGAATCGGGACATTTAACGCGTATTCGGGTAGTGACGAGTATCGCAACCGGGGAGGTTGCACTGCGGTTCCAGACGATGGTCCACTTCCCGCGGGCAAATACTGGATCGTAGATCGCCCTACGGGGCGGCATCCGTTCCAAAGCTATCGCAGGTGCAAAAGACGTCTGGAATGCCTTCAACGGCAGACCATCTCACCACAATGAATGGTTCGCGCTGTATCGGGACGATGGCAGGGTTGACGATGTCACATGGGTGAATGGCGTGCAGCGCGGGCAGTTCCGTTTGCATCCCGCAAGCGGACGTGGTGTCTCGCTCGGCTGCATTACTCTGGCGAGTCATCGCGATTTCTCGACAATCCGGGAAAGCTTTCTACATACCACTACCATCCCGGTAGTTGGTTCGAACCTTCGGGCGTACGGAACCATCGAGGTCATCACGTATGGCAACACTTGCCCGTAGGTTATCCAGGCTAGCGCTGTTTATCGGCCTGTTGCTTCTTTCCATTCGCTATGTCCACACGTATCCCGATCCGATGCCGGCAGGCCAGCAACACATCTTATGGAAGATATCCCGCTGGCTCGGTGTCCGTGATCCGGATGATGTCTACATTCCGGCCATGGCGGTTATCGAATTGATCGTCGCCATTGTGGTGTATCGGGCGATCATGAAGTTATGGCGATACTTTCGCCGTGCCGCGTATAGACAGGATGAGCATGCCCCGTCAGGTCCGAAGCATTGAGACCGCAGGAAACGAAGGCCCGCAAATGCGGGCCTTCCTCATTTCCGCCCACGTCGCAGCAGCATCCAATGCTCCCCGCCGCCTTGCCGCTAACCCCCTGATCGGCAACTAAAATCTCACTATATGGACTCAACATTCACATATTGGTGATTTAAAAAAGTCGCCCTACAATCCAAGCCAACACGCAGCGCGTGTCATGCAGGCGCAGCCTGCCGACCACGCGAATCGCGACATAAAAAACCGGAGACGAGGCCCATCATGTCTGGCAGTCATAGACAGCCGCGCGAGCGCGGTATCGCAAGCAGTCCTGCCGAACGCAGTTCCGAGTTCCTCTCCGGCCCCGCGCGCTAAGCGCAAAAATCCATCCGAAAGCGAATCGCCATGAACAAAGCGATGCCTACTCACGCCGTCAGCGCGGCCGAGACTGCCCAGATGCCGAACGTTGTGCCGAATGCCGCACCGACATCCGCGACGAGCGCCGTCCCCACCAGTGCCGCCGCCAGCGCGACCGCGACCGCGCGGGCATCGCGTCCGGTCACGCGCGCGCCGGGCGTCGAAGGACTTGGGTTGCCGGTCACGCTGCGCGATATCACGCCGCAGCAGGCCGGCACGCAGACGCTGCTGCGCGGCCTCGCGATTCTCGAAGCGGCCGCCGCCGGCGTGCGCGATCTGCGCAGTTTCGGCGCCGCGCTCGGCACGACCCGCAGCACCACGCATCGCCTCGTCAGCAGCCTCGTGCAGGCGCGCTATCTGCGCCAGGTGCAGGGCGGCTATCTGCTCGGGCCGAAGCTGATCGAACTCGGCACCATCGCGCTCGAACAGATGCCGCTGACCGCGGTGGCGCGCCCGCATCTGGAGTCGCTCGCCGAGCAGACGCTCGACACGATCCACCTCGGCGTGCGCGACGGCGACGACGTGCTGTACATCGACAAGATCCCCGGCACGCGCGGCCTCGAAATGCGCTCGCGCGTCGGTCACCGGATGCCGCTCGCGTCGACCGGCATCGGCAAGGCGATGATGCTCGACCTCGCGCCGGACGCGTGGCAGTCGCTGTTCGACGCGTCGCGGCGCGCGCTTGCGGGCGTCAGCTTCACGCCCGACAACCGTCCCGACGCGCCGACCTTCATGCAGCGCATGACGAACTACGCGGCCGGCGGCTACACCTTCGATCTGGAAGAGAACGAAGCGGCGATCCGCTGCGTCGCGGCGCCGGTGCGCGACGCGTCGGGCGCGATCGTCGCGGCGCTGTCGGTCGCCAGCACGATTCCGTACATGCCGCTCGAACGGATGGACGAACTGATCGCGGTCGTGCAGCGCGAGGCGCGCGCGATCTCGGAGGAACTCGGTTGGCGCGCTCCGCAACCGGCTGCCCGCAGGATCAAACGATGAAACAAGCGGGCACCGCCACGCCGGCGAATCACGCAGCGGCCGCCGCTACCGAAGCGGGCCTGAACACGGACGCGGCCAACGCCGCCGTCACGACCTCTAATGCCGCTAACGCCGCGCCGGCCGGCATCGATTTTTCGCGCGCCGCGCTGATCGCGCTCGACTGGGGCACGACCTCGTTGCGCGCGTATCTGTTCGACGCGCACGGCCAGGTGCTGGCGATGCGCGCATCGACGGCGGGCATCATGAATCTGCCGAAGAGCGCGGCCGAAGGCGGCTTCGACGCGGCCTTCGACGACGCCTGCGGCGCATGGCTCGAGCAGGCGCGCGACGTGCCGGTGATCGCCGCGGGGATGGTCGGCAGCGCGCAGGGTTGGCGCGAGGCGCCGTACGTCGATACGCCCGCCAACGCCGACGCGCTCGTGGCCGGCATCGTGCGCGTGCAGGCCGCTTGCGGCGCAACGCTGCATATCGTGCCGGGGGTGCTGCAACGCGGCGAGCTGCCCAACGTGATGCGCGGCGAGGAGACGCAGATTTTCGGCGCGCTCGGCGCGGGGGCGCGGGATCTGAATGGCGCGACTGGTGCGAGCGGCGCGAATGGTGCCGGCAGTGCTCGCGGCAACGGCACCGCCCACGCCACGAACAGCGCCAACGTGCCCGACGACGGCAGCCGTTCGCTGATCGGCCTGCCCGGCACGCACGCGAAATGGGCGGTTGTGCAGGCGGGGCGCATCGAGCGTTTTCATACCTTCATGACGGGCGAGGTGTTCGCCGCGCTGCGCGAGCACACGATCCTCGGCCGCACGATGGTCACGCCCGATCGTCCGGATACCGAAGCATTTCTGCGCGGCGTGAATATCGCGCGCGAAAGGGGCCACGCAGGCATGCTCGCGACCGTGTTCAGCACGCGCACGCTCGGCCTGACCGGACAGCTGTCGGGCGAAGCGCAGTCCGACTATCTGTCGGGACTATTGATCGGTCACGAACTGGCCGGTCTCGAAGCGGTGCTCGCGCAGCAGGGCAGCTCGCTCGCGCAGCAGAGTCTGCAGTTGATCGGTAACGACGCGCTGTGCGAGCGCTACCGTCTCGCGCTCGCGCAATTCGGCTGTCTGCGCGCGGAGCCGGTCAAACACGCGACCGAGCGCGGCCTGTGGCGCGTCGCGGTCGAAGCGGGACTCGTCGCGCCGCCCGCTCACGCGGCACGCGCCGGCTAACCCGCACGCGGCCCTTACCGAACGCCCCGCGAAGCCTGCGACGCACACGACGCCTACGACGCACACGAACCAAGGAACCGACATGCAACCTCACATCAATCTGCCCGCACCGTACATGCCGCACGCGGGGCTGATCGCCGCGTTCGAAACCTGTCCGCTGATCGCGATCCTGCGCGGCGTGACGCCCGCCGATGCGGCCGATCACGGTCAGGCGCTCTACGAAGCCGGCTTTCGCATCGTCGAGGTGCCGCTCAATTCGCCGCAGCCGTTCGACAGCATCGCGGCGATCCGCAAGGTGCTGCCGGCGGATGCGATCGTCGGCGCGGGCACGGTGCTGCATCCGACCTTCATCGACGACGTGAAGTCGGCGGGCGGCGAGCTGGTGGTGATGCCGCATAGCGACCCGGACGTCGTGATCGCGGCGAAGCAGCGGGGCCTCGCGTGCGCGCCCGGCGTCGCGACGCCGACCGAAGCGTTCGTCGCGCTGAAGAACGGCGCGGACGTGCTGAAGATGTTCCCCGCCGAGCAGCTCGGCTGCCAGGTCGTGAAAGCGTGGCGCGCGGTGATCGCGGCGCAGGTGCCGCTGGTGCCGGTCGGCGGCATCAATCCGGACAACATGGGGCCGTTCCTGTCGGCCGGCGCGAACGGTTTCGGGCTCGGCTCGGCGCTGTACAAGCCGGGGCAGAGCGCGGCCGTGACCGCCTCGCATGCGAAGGCGTTCATCAACGGTCTGCGGATTGCCCGCGCGGGCGCGAAGAAATGAACCGGCTCGCCGGCAAGGCCGCTCTTGTCACTGGCGCCGGGCGCGGCATCGGCGCGGCGATCGCGCTCGCGTTCGCACGCGAAGGCGCGGCGGTGGTGCTGGCGGAACTCGACGTCGACGCGGCGCGCCGTACCGCCGCGCAGATCGAATCGCAACTCGCGGCACAAGGTGGCGCGCGCGTGCTCGCGGTGCAAACCGACGTGACCCAGGCCGCGTCGGTGCAACACGCGGTGAGCGAGGGCGAACGCGCATTCGGCGCGCTCGACGTGCTCGTCAACAACGCGGGCATCAACGTGTTCTGCGATCCGCTGACGATGACCGACGCCGACTGGCGGCGCTGCTTCGCGGTCGATCTCGACGGCGTGTGGAACGGCTGTCGCGCGGTGCTGCCGGGGATGGTCGAGCGCGGCGCGGGCAGCATCGTGAACATCGCGTCGACGCACGCGTTCAAGATCATTCCGGGCTGCTTTCCGTACCCGGTCGCGAAGCACGGCGTGATCGGCCTCACGCGCGCGCTCGGCATCGAGTACGCGCCGCGCAACGTGCGCGTGAACGCGATCGCGCCGGGCTACATCGAGACGCAGTTGACGCACGACTGGTGGAACGAGCAGCCCGACCCGGCCGCCGCGCAACAGGCGACGCTCGCGCTGCAGCCGATGAAGCGCATCGGCCGCCCGGAGGAGGTGGCGATGACCGCGGTGTTCCTCGCATCGGACGAGGCGCCGTTCATCAACGCGAGCTGTATCACCGTCGATGGTGGGCGCTCGGCGCTGTATCACGACTGAATTTAAGTGGCGGCGCAAGCGCTCGCGCCGCCTGAAAAAAAGCGCCAGCACAGGTGCGCACAGAACACCGGACGACGCGCTGGCCGCGTGTGTCAGACCGGTATAAGAAGACGCGGCCGATACCTTCTCGTTATCAATTAGTCAGGAGACTTGCATCATGAAACGCAGAATTTTCCTCACGCTGGCAGCCGCGGCGACGGGCGTGCTGTTCAACGCGCCGGTCGTGCAGGCAGCCGATTCGGTCAAGATCGGCTTCCTCGTCAAGCAGCCGGAAGAGCCCTGGTTCCAGGACGAATGGAAGTTCGCCGAAATGGCCGCCAAGGAGAAGGGCTTCACGCTCGTGAAGATCGGCGCGCCGTCGGGCGAGAAGGTGATGAGCGCAATCGACAACCTCGCCGCGCAGAAGGCGCAGGGCTTCGTGATCTGCACGCCCGACGTCAAGCTCGGGCCGGGCATCGTCGCGAAGGCGAAGGCCGACGGCCTGAAGATGATGACGGTCGACGATCGCCTCGTCGACGGCGCGGGCAAGCCGATCGAGTCGGTCCCGCATATGGGCATCTCGGCGTACAACATCGGCAAGCAGGTCGGCGACGGCATCGCGGCCGAAATCAAGAAGCGCGGCTGGGACATGAAGGACGTCGGCGCGATCGACGTGACCTACGAGCAGCTGCCGACCGCGCATGACCGCACCACCGGCGCGACCGACGCGCTCGTCGCCGCGGGCTTCCCGAAGGCGAACATCATCGCTGCGCCGCAGGCGAAGACCGACACCGAAAACGCGTTCAACGCGGCCAACATCGCGCTGACCAAGAACCCGCAGTACAAGCACTGGGTCGCTTACGCGCTGAACGACGAAGGCGTGCTCGGCGCGGTGCGCGCGGCGGAAGGTCGTGGCTTCAAGGCCGACAACATGATCGGCATCGGTATCGGCGGATCGGACTCGGCGTTGAACGAGTTCAAGAAGCCGCAGCCGACGGGTTTCTACGGCACCGTGATCATCAGCCCGAAGCGTCACGGCGAGGAAACCTCGGAACTGATGTACGCATGGATCACGCAAGGCAAGGAACCGCCGAAGCTCACGCTGACGAGCGGCATGCTGGCCACGCGCGACAACGTCGGCGAAGTGCGCGAGAAGATGGGCCTCGCGTCGAAGTAAGCGCGTGAGCTCGCGGTGAGCTGACGTACGCCGCCGGCGCGTGGAGTTCGCGACGCGCCGGCGACGGCACATAGAAGACCAGCAGTAGAACTGCGGTAGAGACAGGGACTGCGCGCGCGAGGCGCGGCCCCTACGAGGCAGCAAGAAATTGCATGAGACTGGACGACGCGCTCACCCGCGGGCTCCGGTCGTGAGAGGAGGCGACGTGTCAGCGACGCTACGTTTTGACAATATCGGCAAAGTCTTTCCAGGCGTGCGTGCGCTCGACGGTGTGTCGTTCGACGTCAACGTCGGCCAGGTACACGGCCTGATGGGCGAGAACGGTGCGGGAAAATCGACGCTGCTGAAAATTCTCGGCGGCGAATATCAGCCGGATTCGGGCCGCATGATGATCGACGGCAACGAGGTGCGCTTTGCGAGCGCGGCCGCGTCGATCGGTGCCGGCATCGCGGTGATTCACCAGGAACTGCAGTACGTGCCCGACCTCACGGTCGCGGAGAATCTGCTGCTCGGCCAACTGCCCAATGCGCTCGGCTGGGTCAACAAGCGCGAGGCGAAACGCTTCGTGCGCGAGCGGCTCGAAGCGATGGGCGTCGCGCTCGACCCGAACGCGAAGCTGCGCAAGCTGTCGATCGCGCAGCGGCAGATGGTCGAAATCTGCAAGGCGCTGCTGCGCAACGCGCGCGTGATCGCGCTCGACGAACCGACCAGTTCGCTGTCGCATCGCGAGACCGAGGTGCTGTTCAAGCTGGTGCGCGATCTGCGCGCCGACAACCGCGCGATGATCTACATCTCGCACCGCATGGACGAGATCTACGAGCTGTGCGACGCGTGCACGATCTTCCGCGACGGCCGCAAGGTCGCCTCGCATCCGACGCTCGAAGGGGTGTCGCGCGATACGATTGTCAGCGAGATGGTCGGGCGGGAAATTTCGGATATCTACAGTTATTCGGCGCGGCCGCTCGGCGAGGTGCGCTTCGCGGCGAAGGCGATCGAAGGTCATCCGCTCGCGCAGCCGGCGAGCTTCGAGGTGCGGCGCGGCGAGATCGTCGGCTTCTTCGGGCTGGTCGGCGCGGGCCGCAGCGAACTCATGCATCTGGTGTACGGCGCCGAGCACAGAAAGGGCGGCGAACTCGTGCTCGACGGCCAGCCGATCAAGGTGCGCAGCGCGGGCGAAGCGATTAAACACGGCAT
The DNA here is from genome assembly GCF_012927125.1 of Paraburkholderia antibiotica. Lineage (GTDB taxonomy): Bacteria > Pseudomonadota > Gammaproteobacteria > Burkholderiales > Burkholderiaceae > Paraburkholderia > Paraburkholderia antibiotica. The sequence continues at coordinate 168,876 of NZ_JABBFZ010000015.1, read as the reverse complement.
CGTGCTGTGCCCGGAAGATCGCAAGGAAGAGGGCATCGTCGCGATGGCGACGGTCGCGGAGAACATCAACATCAGTTGCCGGCGTCACTATCTGCGCGCGGGCATGTTCCTCGACCGCAAGAAGGAAGCGGAAACCGCCGACCGTTTCATCAAGCTGCTGAAGATCAAGACGCCGAGCCGCCGCCAGAAGATTCGCTTCCTGTCGGGCGGCAACCAGCAGAAGGCGATCCTGTCGCGCTGGCTCGCCGAGCCCGATCTGAAGGTCGTGATTCTCGACGAACCGACGCGCGGCATCGACGTCGGCGCGAAGCACGAGATCTACAACGTGATCTATCAGCTTGCCGAACGCGGCTGCGCGATCGTGATGATTTCGTCGGAACTGCCGGAAGTGCTCGGCGTGTCCGACCGCATCGTCGTGATGCGCCAGGGCCGCATTTCCGGCGAGCTCGCGCGCAAGGACGCGAACGAGCAGGCGGTGCTGAGTCTCGCGCTGCCGCAAAGCTCGACCGCGTTGCCCGAACCGGCGAACGCCGCCAACCAGAGCGGCTCGCACGCGGCCTGAACCTTATCCGGACGCAAGTCCGCAACCCGTGGGGAACGGGGAGGAGTATTGAACATGCAAGCCAGAGAAAACCTCGCGCAGCAGGCCGCCAAGAGCGCGGCCGACGCGCTGATTCCGCAGACCAGCGACAAGGCCAAATGGTGGCAGCAGATCACCGAGTACAGCCTGATCGTGATCTTCGTCGTGATGTTCGTCACGATGTCGCTGACCGTCGACCATTTCTTCTCGATCGAGAACATGCTCGGCCTCGCGCTGTCGATCTCGCAGATCGGCATGGTCGCGTGCACGATGATGTTCTGTCTCGCGTCGCGCGACTTCGATCTGTCGGTCGGCTCGACCGTCGCGTTTGCCGGCGTGCTGTGCGCGATGGTGCTCAACGCGACCGGCAACACCTTCATCGCGATCGTCGCGGCGGTCGCGGCCGGCGCGGTGATCGGCTTCGTCAACGGCGCGGTGATCGCGTATCTGCGCATCAACGCGCTGATCACCACGCTCGCGACGATGGAAATCGTGCGCGGCCTCGGCTTTATCGTGTCGCATGGGCAGGCGGTCGGCGTGTCGTCGGATACGTTCATCGCGTTGGGCGGACTGACGATGTTCGGCGTGTCGCTGCCGATCTGGGTCACGCTGCTCTGCTTCATCGTCTTCGGCGTGATGCTGAACCAGACCGTGTACGGCCGTAACACGCTCGCGATCGGCGGCAATCCGGAAGCGTCGCGGCTTGCCGGTATCAATGTGGAACGCACGCGGGTGTGGATCTTCCTGATCCAGGGCGCCGTCACCGCGCTGGCCGGCGTGATTCTCGCGTCGCGTATCACGTCGGGTCAGCCGAATGCCGCCGAAGGCTTCGAGCTGAACGTGATCTCCGCGTGCGTGCTCGGCGGCGTGTCGCTGCTCGGCGGACGCGCGACGATCTCCGGCGTGGTGATCGGCGTGCTGATCATGGGCACGGTCGAGAACGTGATGAACCTGCTGAACATCGACGCGTTCTACCAGTACCTCGTGCGCGGCGCGATCCTGCTCGCGGCCGTGTTGCTCGACCAACTGAAAAATCGCGGTTCGCGCGACTGATTCGCTGCCACCTCATCCCAAGCTCATCAAGCCTATAAAGGAATCGAACGATGTCGTCTCCGGCCAATGCAAACGCCCGCCTCGCGGACACCGCGTACGCGCGCTATCCGAGCCTCGTCGACCGCACGGTGCTGATCACGGGCGGCGCGACCGGCATCGGCGCATCGTTCGTCGAGCACTTCGCGGCGCAGGGCGCGCGCGTCGCGTTCTTCGATATCGACGCGAGCGCCGGTGAAGCGCTCGCCGACCAGTTCGGCGATTCGAAGCACAAGCCGCTCTTTCTCGCCTGCGATCTGGCCGACGTCGACGCGCTGCAAAAAGCGATCGCCGACGTGAAGGCGGCGCTCGGCCCGATCCAGGTGCTCGTCAACAACGCGGCGAACGACAAGCGTCACCAGATTGGCGACGTGACGCGCGAATCGTTCGATGCGGGCATCGCGGTCAACATCCGCCACCAGTTCTTCGCGGCCCAGGCGGTGATGGAAGACATGAAGGCTGCGCGTAGCGGCTCGATCATCAACCTCGGCTCGATCAGCTGGATGCTGAAGAACGGCGGCTATCCGGTGTACGTGATGTCGAAGTCGGCGGTGCAGGGGCTCACGCGCGGTCTCGCGCGCGACCTCGGCCACTTCGACATCCGCGTCAATACGTTGGTGCCGGGCTGGGTGATGACGGAAAAGCAGAAGCGTCTGTGGCTCGATGACAACGGCCGTCGCCAGATCAAGGAAGGCCAGTGCATCGACGCGGAACTAATGCCGGAAGACCTCGCGCGGATGGCGCTCTTCCTCGCCGCTGACGACAGCCGCATGATCACCGCGCAGGACATCGTCGTCGATGGAGGCTGGGCGTGAGTGGCGGCGCACGCGTGCAGGCGGCGACGCTCTTGCTCGACGCGAAGTGCGAGCTTGGCGAAGGCGCGACCTGGTGCGCGAAGAGCGGTCGCTTCTACTGGACCGACATCGAGGGCGAGCGACTGTGGCGCTACGATCCGGCCGACGGCCGCAGCGATTCGTTCGAGATGCCCGAGCGGCTCGCGACCTTCGCGCTGTGCGCGAATCCGCGCTATCTGCTGGTCGGCCTCGCGTCGCATTTCGCGTTCTTCGATTTCGACACCGGTAAAACGCAGCGGATCGTCGACGTCGAGCCCGGTATGAATACGCGCGTGAACGACGGGCGCTGCGATCGTCAGGGGCGCTTCGTGTTCGGCACCAAGGACGAAAGCGGCCAGTTGCAAAAGGTCGCCGGTTTTTATCGGCTGAATCACGATCTGTCGCTCGAACGCTTGCCGTTGCCGGCGCCGGCGATTTCGAACAGTATCGCTTTCAGCCCCGACGGCGCGACGCTGTATTACTGCGATTCGCCGTCGCGTGAAATTCGCGCGTGCGACTATCGCGCGGACGGCGGTATCGCGAACGACCGCGTGTTCACGCGCCTGACCGATGCGACCGGCATTCCCGACGGCTCGACCGTCGACGCCGACGGCGGTCTGTGGAACGCGCAGTGGGGCGGCGCGCGGGTGGTGCGCTACGGCGCCGACGGCGTGGAAACCGAGCGCATCGACGTGCCGACCTCGCAGCCGAGCTGCGTCGCGTTCGGCGGTCCGCCGAGCGGGCTCGCGGCGGGTAGCCCGCAGCTCGACACGCTGTACATCACGAGCGCGTACGCCGAGCTCGATGCGGTGGACCGCGCGGCCGACACGCTCGCGGGCGGCATCTTCGTCGCGACGCTCGCGCGGCGCGGCATGCCCGAGCCGCTGTTTCAAGGCGCGCCCATCTAGCGCAGAATGACGCAGCTCCGGCCGCGCGCCGGGGCTCGCAATCGTGCAGGTGAAGCAGAAGTCGATGTGGCAGTTCCGGTACGCGATCCTTCAAGTGACCCGCGGCCGGCCGGCAACGAATCGGCAGCATGCAGTTCGGACCAGAGGCGACTCCGTCAGAAAGTCGCCCGCACTATCCGTCAGCCCTGACGGCAACGTCCCAAGCCTCTCGATGGAGCCAGATATGACTGTTGCGAATCTCGTTTCAGCCTCGTCCCAGAACGCCCAGACCCGACGCTCGCGACTTGCCGCGGCGGCCAATCCGGTATTGCCCGGCCCGAGCACGTCGGCGGTGGCGCTCGGCGAGGGCAGCGCCGGCGATATCGCGTGCATCACGCTCGCCAACGCGCAACTGCGTCTCGACGTCGCGCCGACGCTCGGCGGCGGCGTGACCCGCTTCGACTGGCGCAACGACGGCGCGCTGACGCCGATCTTCCGGCGCTGCCGTCACATCGCTGCCGACACGCAGCCGAACCAGCTCGCCTGCTACCCGCTGTTGCCGTATTCGAACCGGATCGGCGGCGGGCATTTCAGCGTCGCCGGGCGGCGCGTCGAGGTGCCGCGCAACCGCGCCGACGAGCCGCTGCCGATTCACGGCGACGGCTGGCTCGCGCAATGGCAGGTGGCCGAGACCGGCCGCGAGCACGTGCGGCTGACGCTCGATCGCCGCGACGGCAAGCCGTACGCGTTCCGCGCGACGCAAACCTATACGCTCGACGGCCCGACGCTCGTCGTCGCGCTCGAAATCGAAAACGCCGGCCGCGAGACGCTGCCGTTCGGGCTCGGCGTGCATCCGTTCTTCGTACGCGACGCGGATACCGAGCTGTCGGCGGCGGCGGGCGGCCTGTGGCTGTCCGGCGACGACTGGCTGCCGGTGCGCCACGTGCCGGCGCCGCCCGCGTGGCAGTTCGGCGTCGCGTATCCGCTGCCGGAGACGATCGTCAATCACGCGTTCACCGGCTGGAGCGGGCAGGCGGCGGTGGTGTGGCCGAAGCGGCGGTTGTCGCTGAACATCTCGGCGGATACCGATTACTACGTGCTGTACACGCCGCCCGGCGAAGACTTCTTCTGCTTCGAGCCGGTCGATCATCCGATCAACGCGATGAATCTGGCGGGCGGTGCGAGCGAAAACGGCATGACGCTGCTCAAGCGCGGCGAGCGGCTGACGCGCACGTTCCGCTTCACCGTCGAGCGCACAGGTTTGCGGTCGATGCCGGGGGCGCGTGGGGCGCGGCGTCGGCAGTAGGGGGGGCGGTCGCGGCGGTGTGATTTCGGCGCCGTGACGGCTGTCGCGGGCGCATGGTTGCGGTGGGACTGGGGCGCTGGCGACACGCGTCCTGGCACACGCAGGTGGTTGCGGCGGGTGGGCCGTGCTGTCGCCTCGGCCGACAGGGGATGTTTTGTCCCGCCTTGCCCCGCCCGATGCGATCGGAAGGCGCGCCGGACGCAGGTAAAATACGCGCCTCTTCCGATTACCGGCTCGCCGCGAGACTCACCATGTCCAATTTCATCCAGACACTCAACGACGCCTGGCAGCGCACCAACTCGCTGCTGTGCGTTGGCCTCGATCCCGAGCCCAGCAAATTCCCCGGCGCGCTCGCCGGCCGCGCCGATGCGATCTTCGAGTTCTGCCGCACGATCGTCGATGCAACCGCGCCGTACGCGTCGTCGTTCAAGCCGCAGATCGCGTACTTCGCCGCGCATCGCGCGGAAGACCAGCTCGAGCAGCTGATCGCGCACATTCACGCGAACCATCCGGGCCTGCCGGTGATCCTCGACGCGAAGCGCGGCGACATCGGCAGCACCGCCGAGCAGTACGCGCGCGAGGCGTTCGAGCGCTACCAGGCCGACGCGGTGACGGTCAATCCGTACATGGGTTTCGATTCGATCGAGCCGTATCTGGCGCATCAAGGCAAGGGCGTGATCGTGCTGTGCCGCACGTCGAACGCGGGCGGATCGGACCTGCAGTTTCTGGAGACGGGCGGTCGGCCGCTGTATCAGGTCGTCGCGCAACTGGCGGCCGACAAGTGGAACGCGAGCGGCCAGCTTGGGCTCGTGGTTGGCGCGACGTTCCCGAAGGAGATCGAAGTGGTGCGTGGGATCGTCGGCGATATGCCGCTGCTGATTCCGGGCATCGGCGCACAAGGCGGCGACGTGCAGGCGACCGTGAACGCGGGCCGGACCGCGAACGGCACCGGCATGCTGATCAATTCGTCGCGCGCGATCATCTACGCGGGCAAGGGCGACGATTTCGCGCAGGCGGCCGCACAGGCCGCGAAGGACACGCGCGATCGGATCAACGCGTTTCGTTGAGATGGCGGGCGGCTTGCGCCGACCGCCAGGCCGCTGGCGCAAGCCGTCCAATCAGCTCCGCGTGCATTGGATATCGCGCTTTCAGCGCCTCGATATCCGCGAGTTCGAACTCGCTGAATTCAAACCCCGGCGCAACCGTGCAGCCGACCAGCGCGAACGTGACGGAGTCTTCGCATTCCGCCGCGAACCACAAGCCCGCCGGCACGACCGCCTGATACACGCTGCCGGGATCGGTGAGCGGATTGCCGAGCCGATGCGTGACCAGCGCGCCGCTCGCGTCGTCGAGCACGTGGACCAGCAGCGGCGCGCCCGCATAGAAATGCCAGACCTCGTCGGAGCGAATCCGATGCCACGCCGAATGCGCGCCGTCGCATAGCAGGTAGTAGATCGCGGTCGACGCCGAACGCCGGTTGTCGGGCATGGCCGCATCACCGTCGCGCAGCACGCGTGCGCTCGAGCGATAGGTCTCCGCGAAAAATCCGCCTTCAGGATGCGGCTTCAGATCGAAGCGGCGGATCAGTTCGTCCGCGGTCGCACGCGAATCAGACATAAGTCCACCTGTTCAAAATTGCCGGCCAGCCCGTCGCCGTTGCCGCGCCGCTGCGCCGTTGTTCCGCGCGTGCGGCGGCCGCGCTCAATGCTCGCGCTCGTCGAGCAGCGCGAGCACGCCGCGCAACGCATGCGCGGCGGCCTGCACGCGAATCTGCTCGCGATCGCCCTTGAAAATCTTCGTTTCCACCGACGTATGCAGCCGGTTGCTCCAGCCGAACGACACCATGCCGACCGGCTTGGTCTCGGTGCCGCCGCCGGGGCCGGCGACGCCGGTGATCGACAGCGACACCTGCGCGCGGCTATTGCGCAGCGCGCCTTCGGCCATCGCGCGCGCAACCGGTTCGCTGACCGCACCGTGCTTCTCGATCAAATCGGCCGGCACGCCGATCATTTCGCTTTTCGCCTGGTTCGAGTACGTGACGAAGCCGCGCTCGAACCAGCCGCTGCTGCCGGAAATGTCGGTAATCGCTGTCGCGACCATGCCGCCCGTGCAGGATTCGGCGGTCACGAGCATCAGGCGCTCGTCGCGCAGACGGTTGCTCACGCGGATCGCAAGCTGATGAACGACGGAATCGGTAGGCATGGCGTCAATCAGTCCGGAAAACGAAGCCGGCCGTGAGGCGCGGCGAATGGCGATGGCTGGTAGTGAAAATGGGCTAACAGTACGGGAACGACGTCTGATCGCCAGCTAACACGCGATTAACTGGCGACTATGCGGGCATCAGACCGACATCCGCCACAGCGCGATCACGAGCAGCGTAAAGAAGGCGGCGATCAGGTCATCGAACATGATGCCAAAACCACCTTTCAGACGACGGTCGAAATAGCCGATCGGTGGCGGCTTCACCATGTCGAAGAAGCGGAACACGATGAAGGCCCATAGCTGACCGGTGAGCGTGGCGGGCGTGACCATCAGCAGCACCAGCCAGAACGCGACGATCTCGTCCCACACGACCGCCGACGGGTCCTCGACAGCAAGCCGCTTCGCGGTAAAGCCGCACAGCGCAATCCCGCCGACAAAGCCGACGACGATCAGCGCGCCCCATTCGAGCACGGTCAGATAGCGGTTCAGCACGACGAACGACGCCCACGCGAACAGCGTGCCGAAGGTGCCCGGCGCGATCGGCGACAGTCCGCTGCCGAAGCCGAGCGACAGGATGTGCCACGGATGCGACAGCATGAAGCGCGCAGTGGCGCGGCGCGGCTGCTGGGGCTTCCGCTCGCGTGGGCCGGTCGGCTGGCCGCCGATCAGATCGTCGGCGGGGCCGAGCGAGGGGTCATTCTGCATGGAAGTGGTCGAAGCCTTGCAACGTCAGAGTGAGCGGCGCGCCGGCGGCATTGCGCCACGCGATGGCCGGGCGGTCGGTGGCCGCCTCGAGTGCGCTTATTGTACCGATGCGGGTGACCGGCACGGCGGCCTTCTGCGCGGCGGCTTCGACCGCAGCGCGGGCGGCGGCGGGCGCGGTGAAGCACAGTTCGTAGTCGTCGCCGCCCGCGAGCGTGCAGCGCTGCTGGATCGCGGGCGCGAGACGGCGCAGCGCGGCCGAGCGCGGTACCGCATCGACGTCGACGCTCGCGCGCACGGCCGAGCGTTCGAGGATGTGCAGCAGATCACCCGCGAGTCCGTCCGACAGATCGAGCGCCGCATGCGCGATCCCGCGCAGCGCGAGGCCGAGCGCGATGCGCGGCTCCGGGCGTTCGAGCGCGTGACGGAAGGCCGCGGCGTCGCCCGGCTCGGCGGCGTTCCATTCGCCGCGCTGTACGCCGAGGCCGGCGCGCGCGTCGCCGAGCGTGCCGGAGATCCAGATGTCGTCGCCGGGCCGCGCGGCATCGCGGCGCAGTGCGGCTTGCGGCGGCACGCTGCCGAACACGGTGATGCACAGGTTTAGCGGGCCGCCTGTCGTATCGCCGCCGATCAGTTCGCAGCCGTGGCGCTCGGCCAGTGCGAAGAGGCCGTCGCTAAACGCGGAAAGCCACGCTTCATCGGCTTTCGGCAGCGAAAAGGCTAGCGTGAACGCTTGCGGCTGTGCACCCATCGCCGCGAGGTCCGACAGATTGACCGTCAACGCCTTGTGGCCAAGTGCCTCGGGATCGACATCGGCGAAGAAATGGCGGCCTTCGACCAGCATGTCCGTCGAAATGGCCAGCATCTCGCCGCTACGGGGCGCAAGCAGCGCGCAATCGTCGCCGATGCCGAGCGTGTCGCGATGGGCATGGGGCGGTCGCGCCAACGCGGCGCGGCGGGCGAAGAAACGGTCGATCAGCGAAAACTCGGAAAGCATGATGGCGGAGGATGGGCGAATTACCGTGAAAAACGAGAGCTGATTGCGGTTTTTGGTGAGCGTTTCGGGCGATATGTTTAGCGCAGACGCGACGCGTGACGCGGACATGGCCGGTTTCCTCAAACCGCCGCAACGAACGCGCGACCTGCGCGCGTCGAAGGTGATCCGTCTCTCCGGGCCTGCCCGCGCAATGCAGCTGGCATCGCCGTTCACGCTGTTTCAGTCGCGGCTGTTGTACCCGTATTGAAGGAATTGCGTAGGCAATTGGGGCTACAATGCCGTCGAACATCTATTCTAATCTGCACCGAAGCCTGCCTTATGTCGAATCCCGTCAATAGCAAACTCCGCGAAGCCGCCCTCGATTATCACGAGTTCCCGACCCCCGGGAAGCTGGCGATCACCCCGACCAAGCAGATGATCAACCAGCGCGACCTCGCGCTGGCGTACTCGCCGGGCGTTGCGTTCGCGTGCGAAGAGATCGTCGAGAACCCGAAGAACGCCGCGCGCTTCACCGCGCGCAGCAACCTCGTCGGCGTCGTCACGAACGGCACCGCGGTGCTGGGTCTCGGCAACATCGGGCCGCTCGCGTCGAAGCCGGTGATGGAAGGCAAGGCGGTGCTGTTCAAGAAGTTCGCCGGCATCGACGTGTTCGACATCGAGCTGAACGAATCCGACCCGCATAAGCTGGTCGAAGTGATCGCCGCGCTCGAACCGACCTTCGGCGGCATCAACCTCGAAGACATCAAGGCGCCGGACTGCTTCATCGTCGAGCGTGAATGCCGCAAGCGCATGAAGATTCCGGTCTTCCACGACGACCAGCACGGCACCGCGATCGTCGTCGCGGCCGCGGTCACCAACGGTCTGAAGGTGGTCGGCAAGGACATCAAGGAAGTGAAGCTCGTCGCCTCCGGCGCGGGCGCCGCGGCGCTGGCCTGTCTGGACCTGCTGGTCGATCTCGGCCTGCCGATCGAAAACATCATCGTTACCGACCTCGCCGGCGTGGTCTACAAGGGCCGCGTCGAACTGATGGACCCGGACAAGGAGCGTTTCGCACGCGAAACCGACGCCCGCACGCTCGCCGAAGCAATCGGCGGCGCGGACGTGTTCCTCGGCCTGTCGGCCGGCGGCGTGCTCAAGCAGGACATGGTCAAGCAGATGGCCGAGAAGCCGCTGATCCTGGCACTCGCGAACCCGACCCCGGAAATCCTGCCGGAACTCGCGCTCGAAGTGCGTCCGGACGCCGTGCTGTGCACGGGCCGCACCGACTATCCGAACCAGGTGAACAACGTGCTGGTGTTCCCGTTCCTGTTCCGCGGCGCGCTCGACGCCGGCGCGACGACGGTGACGCGGGAAATGGAAATCGCGGCGGTCAACGCGATTGCCGAGCTGGCGCGCCAGGAGCAGAGCGACATCGTCGCGACCGCGTATGGCATCCAGGATCTGTCGTTCGGCCCTGAGTACCTGATTCCGAAGCCGTTCGACCCGCGTCTGATCGTCAAGGTCGCGCCGGCGGTGGCGAAGGCCGCGATAGACTCGGGCGTCGCCGAGCGTCCGATCGAGGACATGGACGCGTACTGCCAGCATCTGCAGCAGTTCGTCTACCACAGCGGCACGACGATGAAGCCGATCTTCCAGCTGGCGCGTGGCGTCGAGCCGGAGAAGAAGCGCATCGTGTTCGCGGAAGGCGAAGAAGAGCGCGTACTGCGCGCAATGCAGATCATCATCGACGAAAAGCTCGCGAAACCGATCCTGATCGGTCGTCCGGCAGTGATCGAGCAGCGCATCGCGCGTTATGGTCTGCGGCTCGTCGCGGGTCAGGACTACACGGTCGTCAACACGGATCATGACGAACGTTACCGCGACTTCTGGCAGGAATACTCGAAGATGATGTCGCGTAAGGGCATCACGCCGCAGATGGCCAAGATCGAGATGCGCCGCCGCACGACGCTGATCGGCGCGATGATGGTGAAGAAGGGCGAGGCCGACGGCATGATCTGCGGCACGGTCAGCACGACGCACCGCCATCTGCACTTCATCGACCAGGTGATCGGCAAGCGCGAAGGCTGCAACGTGTACGCGGCGATGAACGCGCTGGTGCTGCCGAACCGGCAGATTTTCCTCGTCGACACGCACGTGAACGTCGATCCGACGCCGGAACAGCTGGCCGAAATCACGATCATGGCGGCCGAGGAAGTGCGCCGCTTCGGCATCGAGCCGAAGGTCGCGCTGGTGTCGCATTCGAACTTCGGTTCGAGCAATGCGCCGACCGCGCAGAAGATGCGCGATACGCTCGAAATCCTGCGCGAACGTGCGCCGGAGCTGCAAGTTGACGGCGAGATGCACGGCGATGTCGCACTCGACGCGAACCTGCGCCGCGAAGTGCTGCCCGATTCGACGCTGGAAGGCGACGCGAATCTGCTGGTGCTGCCGAACATCGACGCGGCCAACATCTCGTACAACCTGCTGAAGACGGCGGCCGGCAACAACATCGCGATTGGCCCGATGCTGCTCGGCGCGGCCCAGCCGGTGCATGTGCTGACGCCGTCGGCGACGGTGCGTCGTATCGTCAACATGACGGCACTACTGGTGGCGGACGTCAGCGCAGCCCGCTGATAGCCCGTCAGTCGTAGGTAACTGACTGCAGTACCCGCCTGCAAAGGCCCGCGCCGGTCGCCCGACCGGCGCGCCCTGAAAAAAAAGACGTGCCCGCAATGGGCACGCCTCAGGGCAAGCTGGGGATCGCCACCCCGAAAAATGGCATAGCTCAGCCTTTCGGCTGAGTGGTTCCAGGCTCTAACAACCGTAACCGAACACCTTGGCCGATAGCCTTTCGTACTGCCGGCGGTCACTGTTCGTTCACGATCGAGCTAAGTTTAGCCTGATCAAGATAAACAATTTGTCAAAAGTCGTCAAAGCCCCGGTGAGCGGCTTTTGCCGCTGCGACAGGTCGCCCGTGTGGCCGTCGAACGTTGATTCCAAAGGGGATTAGCGATACCCTTACGACTTTCATGGTCGTCAAACTCGTGATCTGACAGCGGGGAAACCTGATACATGGCACGCAACTGGTTGCAGATAAAAGGCGTGCTGATCGGTGCCGCAACGCTCTGCGCGCTGTCGAGTTCCGTGCCGGATGCGTTGGCACGCGGCTACTCGGCACCAGCTGGGGTGAGTGCGCAGACAGGCACCGTCGCGCTCGCGCAATTGCCGCGCGAGGCGGTCGATACGTTGAACCTGATAGCCGCCGGCGGGCCTTACCCGTATCAGAAAGACGGCGTCGTATTCGGTAACTACGAACGGGTGCTGCCGGCCCATCGGCGCGGCTATTACCACGAATACACCGTTCCCACGCCTCACGCGCGTAATCGCGGGGCGCGCCGCATCGTCTGCGGAGGTCCGCTACAGCGAACCGACAACTGCTATTACTCGGACGACCACTACACCAGTTTTAATCGTATTGTTGAATGACATCGGGATGAACGGCATGAGCGACAACATCTACGCGCACGATTCCGGAGTCGCGACGGATCTTTTCGCGGCCGGCGACGGCAATTTGTTCCAACGCGTCATGAAGATGCGTGCCGACGAGCAGGGCCGCGACACGCAAAGCGAGGCTGGCACGGTGGTTTCATCGAACGAGGAGCCCATGAGCCTTTTCAGGAGCGTGCGACCGAACATCGTGCAATCGATCCGCGCGTTTCGCGTGCAGGATCTCGCCGACGAAGCCAACCAGCTGGGTCAGCATTTTCTGTACGCGTACTGCGCGAATGCGGCCTCGAAGCAGGAAGTACTGGAGACGATCGCGACATCGTTCCTGTTTCCGAAGCATTTCGGCAAGAACTACGACGCGCTCTACGACTGCCTGACCGACCTCGTGCACAAGGCGGGCGCGCAGCCGGGCTTCGTGATCGTCCTCGAACAGCTGCCGGTCGCGCAGAAATTCGACAAGGAAGGGCGCGAGACGCTGCTCGACGTGTTCCGCGAGGCGGCCGAGTTCTGGGCCGAGCGTAAGGTCGCGTTCCGGGTGTTCTATTCGTTTGTGTGAGTGGGCGGGCTAATTTAGCCTGTTTGCGCACTGCCGCTTGTATTTGCGGTGTATCCGGAAGCGAACCGCCTGGTAATTCGCGGCAAAAGAAAGCAAAAGGCCCGCCAATCGGCGGGCCTTTTGCTTTTGAACACGCGCTTGTGTGGCAACGCTGGCCGTATCGAGCGATCCGGCGCCCAGCGAGGCAAACGGTTACTACAGCGGATGAGCGCCGATTTACCAGCCGCCCCAACGCGCCGCGAGTGCCGCCAGCACCGCGATTCCCGCGGTTTCGGTCCGCAGCACGCGAGGCCCGAGGCCCACGGCGGTAAAGCCGCGCTCGACGGCCGCGGCTTCTTCGTCGCCGGAAAGGCCGCCTTCGGGGCCGATCAGCAGCGTGACGCGGCCTTCTGGCGGCGCGTCGGGCAACGCCGTGAAGCTGATGCTCGCGCGCGGCGACAGCAGCAGGCGCAGTTCGCCGGCCTCGGGTTCGCGCGGCAACGCGTCGAGCCAACTGTCGATGTCCTGCACGGGCTGCACGTCCGGCAGCCGATTGCGCCCGCACTGCTCGCACGACGCCCGCACCACGCCTTGCCAGTGCTGCTGGCGCCGCTGCGCGCGCTCGCCGCTCAGGCGCACGACGCTGCGCGCGGTCGCGAGCGGCACGAAGCCCGACGCGCCGAGCTCGACCGCCTTCTCGATCAGCCAGTCCATCTTGTCGCCGCCGGCGATGCCTTGCGCGAGCGTCAGCCGATACGGCGGCTCGACCTCGACGTCGCGGAATTGACGCAGCCGCACGCGCGCCGAGCGACGCTCGACCTCGACGAGTTCGGCGTCGTACTCACCGCCTTCGCCGTTGAAAAGTGCGATCGAATCGCCCGGCTGCAAGCGCAGCACGAGCACGTGACGAACGACGTCGTCGGGCAGTGCGACGACGTCGTCGGGATAAAGCGGTGCGGCAACAAAAAAACGGGGCATCGACGAAAGATTCAATGAACTCAGGAAAGATGGCGCGCGAGCGCCCAGCGGTAGCCGTCGATATCCTCGACCTGCGCGAAGCGATCGCCCCAGAACTGATCCTGCGGCTCGCTCAGCGATTTCGCGCCAGCGGCGAGCGCGCGCGCATACACGGCGTCGACGTCCTCGACATAGACGTAAAACGATTGCGGCGCGATCGCGCCCGCGCTCTTCGGCGTGCGCGCGGTCGAGCCGAACGCGCCTTCGGGCGCGAACATCACGATCAACTGGCCCTGGTAGGTCATCTCGACGTGCATCACGGCGCCGTCGTCCTGCACGCTGTCGCGCACTTCGAAACCGAACGCCGCCGAGAAAAACGCCGTCGACGCGCGCGCGTCGCGCACCGTCAGATAGGGGGTTAGCCAGGGCACGCCGGCGGGGCGGGAGGCGGTCATCGAGTTCTCCGGATTTCGTGGGTGGGCGCAACGCTGGCTGAGAGTCGGGTCCGGCGGCCGCATGGCGGCATCGCTCGAACCGGATCTCACCGTGGCTTCACGCGCTACGGGATAGCCTCAACGGGATAGCTTCGGCAATGGGCTCAGTTTATCGCGCACCGACCGCGTTGCCGAGAATAGCCCCGCATGCAGGGCCGGTTCGTAGTGCCGTAGCGAGTCGATCCCGCGCGCGGCGACGCGTTCGGCGAGCGTGGTGGCGGTGAGCGCGGCGGGGTCGAGCGTGGCGCTGGCGATCGCCATCGTCCACAGCGAGCCGTATAGCGGCACGAAGGTGCTCAGCATGCGCACGTGCGCGAAGCTCGCGCGCAGATCGTCGAGCAGGCCGGCGATGCGCGGCGCGTGGAAATACGGCGAGCCCAGATGCAGCGACAGCGCGGCGTCGGCGCTCAGCACGCGCTTCAGTTGCGCGTAGAAGGCGGGCGTGTAGAGGCCGGCGGCGGGCGAATCGGGCGGCGTCAGATCGAACACGACGAGGTCGAAGCGGGGGGCTTCGGGTGGCGTGGCGGAGGCGGGCTGGGGCGTTCCTTCGCGTGCTGCGCCCGGTGCGGCTGCCGCGATTTTCGTCGTCGTGTTCGCGGGTGCATCGGTCGCCGTGGCCGCCGCCAGCGCCGCGACATAATCCGCCGCATCGCCGATCACCAGTTCGACGCGCGGATCGTCGAACGCACCGCCCTGCACGTCGGGCAGATACTGGCGCGTGAGGCGCACGACTTCGGCATCCAGCTCCGCGACGACGATGCGCTCGATGCCCGGATGCTTCAGCAACTGCCGCGCGGCGCCGCCATCGCCGCCGCCGAGCACGAGCGCCGCGCGCGGCGCCGGATGCGCGAGCGCGGCCGGATGCACCATGCACTCGTGATAGATGAATTCGTCGCCGGCGGAGGTCATCGGCCGGCCGTCGAGCGTGAACAGCGCACCGAGCTGCGGCGTGTCCCAGATTTCGATGGTCTGATAACGCGACTCGACACGCTCGACGAGGCGCGCGCGCGGAAAGCCGTAGACGGCATCGGGACTGGGCTGGAACAGCAGGGGCGGATTCACGGCGGACGGGCTCGGTCGGGAGCGTGGCGGGAGCAGGTGCCCGAATTGTAGAGGCCGCGGCGCGCCCGCGCCCGGCCGCGTGCGCTGAACCACCCGGCCGCGTGCGCCGGACCACACTGAACCGCACCGAAACAGGCGGCTGGGCGGCTTTCCGGGCGGCTCGGGGTTAACCTTCTGCTAGAATGTGACGCTTTCAGCCTTGTCCGTTTGCTCTGCCCGTTTCGCGTCTTCCGGCGCCGCATCGTGCGCCGAAGCGAACTGGCGGCCGAGCTTCCGGGCCTCAAGCGCGCACTGCCTTCTGACTCTGTCTCCGGACTCGACATGACGACCCCGTCTCCCGCACCCACTTCCCTGATGGCCAACGCAATCCGCGCGTTGTCCATGGACGCCGTTCAAAAGGCCAATTCCGGTCACCCCGGCATGCCGATGGGCATGGCCGAAATCGGCGTCGCCCTGTGGTCGCGTCATCTGCGCCATAACCCGAAGAACCCGCATTGGGCCGACCGCGACCGCTTCGTCCTGTCGAACGGTCATGGCTCGATGCTGCTGTACTCGCTGCTGCACCTGACCGGCTACGACCTGCCGATGGAAGAGCTGAAGAACTTCCGCCAGCTCCATTCGAAGACGCCGGGTCACCCGGAATACGGCATTACGCCGGGCGTCGAGACCACCACTGGCCCGCTCGGCCAGGGTCTCGCTAACGCGGTCGGCATGGCGCTCGCCGAGTCGCTGCTCGCCACCGAATTCAACAAGCCCGACGCGAAGATCGTCGATCACCACACCTACGTGTTCGTCGGCGACGGCTGCCTGATGGAAGGCATCTCGCATGAAGCCTGCTCGCTCGCGGGCGTGCTGAAGCTGAACAAGCTGATCGCGTTCTACGACGACAACGGCATCTCGATCGACGGCGAAGTGGTGCACTGGTTCCACGACGACACGCCGAAGCGCTTCGAAGCGTACGGCTGGAACGTGATCCCGAACGTGGTCGGCCATGACGTCGACGCGGTCGACGCGGCGATCAAACAGGCGAAGCAGTCGGACAAGCCGACGCTGATCTGCTGCAAGACCGTGATCGGCGAAGGCGCGCCGACCAAGGCCGGCTCGCACGACTCGCACGGCTCGCCGCTCGGCGACAAGGAAATCGCGGCAACCCGCGAGGCGATCGGCTGGAAGTGGGAGCCGTTCGTGATTCCGCAGGAAGTCTACGCGGCGTGGGATGCGAAGGAAGCGGGTGCGCGCTTCGAATCCGACTGGGACAAGGCGTTCGCGGCCTACGCGGCGAAGTACCCGCAGGAAGCAGCCGAATTCAAGCGCCGCAGCGACAAGCAGCTGCCGGCCGACTGGAAAGAGAAGGCGAAGGCCATCGTCGCCGGCGCGAACGAGCGCGCGGAAACCGTCGCGACGCGTAAGGCGTCGCAGCAGGCCATCGAAGGTCTGTCGGCGGTGCTGCCGGAACTGCTCGGCGGTTCCGCCGACCTGACCGGCTCGAACCTGACCAACTGGAAGGCCGCCAAGCCGGTGCGCGTGAATGCCGAAGGCCGTGCCGCCGGCAACTACGTGAACTACGGCGTGCGCGAATTCGGCATGAGCGCCGCGATCAACGGCGTCGCGCTGCATGGCGGCTACAAGGCGTTCGGCGGCACCTTCCTGACGTTCTCGGACTACAGCCGCAACGCGCTGCGCGTCGCCGCGCTGATGAAGTCGCAGTCGATCTTCGTGTTCACGCACGACTCGATCGGCCTCGGCGAAGACGGCCCGACCCACCAGTCGATCGAACACGTCGCGAGCCTGCGTCTGATCCCGAATCTGCAAACGTGGCGTCCGGCCGACACGGTCGAAACCGCGGTGGCCTGGACCCATGCGATCGAGCACGAAGGTCCGTCGTGCCTGATCTTCAGCCGTCAGAACCTGCAGTTCAACGAACGCACCGACGCGCAGATCGCCAACATCGAGAAGGGCGGCTACGTGCTGCGCGACTGGGACGAGGAAATCGTCGCGCGCAAGATCATCCTGATCGCCACCGGTTCGGAAGTCGAACTCGCGATGAAGGCCGTCGAGCCGCTCGCGCGTGAAGGCATCGCGGCACGTGTGGTGTCGATGCCGTCGACCACGGTGTTCGACAAACAGGACGCCGAGTACCGCGAACGCGTGCTGCCGCATGGCGTGCGCCGCGTCGCGATCGAAGCGGGCGTGACGGATTTCTGGCGCAAGTACGTGGGTCTGGAAGGCGGCGTGGTCGGGATCGACACGTTCGGCGAATCGGCTCCGGCAGGCGTGCTGTTCAAGTATTTCGGTTTCACCGTCGAGAACGTGGTCGCGACGGTCAAGACCGCACTCGGCTGATCGGCGTCGAGCGTTGCCGCGTGCGTCGGTTTCAGACGCGCGGCAGCGCCGCCGGTCGGACGAACAAAAAGGTTTTTTTAGCCATCAGGAGATAAATCATGACGATTCGCGTCGCAATCAACGGCTACGGCCGGATCGGCCGCAATACCCTGCGCGCCTTCTATGAAAACGGCAAGAAGCACGATATCGAAATCGTTGCCATCAACGATCTGGGCGATGCGAAGACCAACGCCCACCTGACGCAGTACGACACCGCGCACGGCAAGTTCCCGGGCGAAGTGACGGTGGACGGCGACTACCTCGTCGTGAACGGCGACAAGATCCGCGTGCTGGCGAACCGCAACCCGGCCGAACTGCCGTGGGGCGAGCTGGGCGTCGACGTCGTGCTGGAGTGCACGGGCTTTTTCACGACCAAGGAAAAGGCGAGCGCGCACATCAAGGGCGGCGCGAAGAAGGTCATCATCTCGGCGCCGGGCGGTAAGGACGTCGACGCGACGATCGTCTACGGCGTGAACCACAACGTGCTGAAGGCATCGGACACGGTGATCTCGAACGCATCGTGCACGACCAACTGTCTCGCACCGCTGGTCAAG
The DNA here is from genome assembly GCF_012927125.1 of Paraburkholderia antibiotica. Classification (GTDB taxonomy): domain Bacteria; phylum Pseudomonadota; class Gammaproteobacteria; order Burkholderiales; family Burkholderiaceae; genus Paraburkholderia; species Paraburkholderia antibiotica. The sequence continues at coordinate 150,810 of NZ_JABBFZ010000015.1, read as the reverse complement.
CCGCTGAACGACAAGATCGGCCTCGAAACCGGTCTGATGACGACGATCCACGCGTACACGAACGATCAGGTGCTGACCGACGTGTACCACGAAGACCTGCGCCGCGCACGCTCGGCCACGCATAGCCAGATCCCGACGAAGACGGGTGCGGCTGCCGCGGTCGGCCTCGTGCTGCCGGAACTGAACGGCAAGCTGGACGGCTACGCGATTCGCGTCCCGACCATCAACGTGTCGGTCGTCGACCTGTCGTTCATCGCCAAGCGCGACACGAGCGTCGAAGAAGTCAACGCGATCATGAAGGAAGCATCGACGGGCGCGCTGAAGGGCATCCTCGGCTACAACGACGCACCGCTGGTGTCGATCGACTTCAACCACAACCCGGCTTCGTCGACGTTCGACGCAACGTTGACCAAGGTGTCGGGCCGTCTCGTGAAGGTGTCGAGCTGGTACGACAACGAGTGGGGCTTCTCGAACCGCATGCTGGACACGGCTGTCGCACTCGCGAACGCGAAGTAAGTTTTCGGGTATCACGCCGCACGAAAAAGCCGCTCTTCGGAGCGGCTTTTTTTTATGTCTTTTACACGTCTGCGGGAGCGGCACCGATGGCATGCCGCTTACGGCTCAGGGCTTACGGCGTCGGGAAATAGACGCCGGCGCGCTGCGCGGCGTTCGAAATGTGCGTCTCGATCGCCTTGCCCGCGGCGAGCGAATCGCGCGCCTTCAGCGCGTCCAGAATCGCGCGATGCTCGGCGTACGTCGATAGCACCCGTTCGCGCCGATAGAACGGCATCCGCTGGCTTTCCTTCATGATTTCCGCGCTGCTGCGCAGGATCGACTCGATCGCCGCATTGCCGGCGATGCTGACGATGCGCATGTGGAACTCGTAGTCGAGCCGCGCGGCTTCGTCGAGTTCGTCGCCGGCGAGCGCGCTCTGCATCGCCGTGACGTTGTCTTCGAGCCACGCGAGGTCGTCGTTGCTGACCGCGAGCACCGCCATGCGCGCGACGAAGCCTTCGAGCGCGTAACGCATCTGGTAGGTGTCGGGCAGCGACGACTGCTCGGCGAAGCGCCATGTCTGGGCGTTCTTCGCCTGCGCGCTTTCGACGTACACGCCCTTGCCGGGGCGGATCATCAGCAGGCCGAGCGCTTCGAGCGTGGAGAGCGCCTCGCGCAGCGACGCGCGGCTGATCGACAGTTCGTCCGAGAGCTGGCGCTGCGCCGGCAGCAGGCTGCCCACCGGATAGACGCCCGCTTCGATGCGCTCGCGAATGGTCGCGATGGCCGCGTCGGTGACGGTATGCGGGACGTTTCTCATGACGGTTCGCTCGGTGACGTGGTCTGACCGGAATTCTATACGCGGTTTGACACACCGTGCGACATCGCGTCGCGGATCCCGAATCTGGCCCGAAAATCGCCGCGAAAACAACGGGTAAACACTGTTCGTCAATTCCTTGACGCCACTATATCGGCTTCCTACTATTCGGCATAACAGTACTGGTCGGACCAGTCTGAACAGAAGTGATTCCAAAGATATCTGTCACCAGGAGGAAGCCGTGTTGAAGTTCTTCAATTCGCTATTCGGGCGGGTCGTCATCGCGCTCGTGGTCGGCATCGTGCTCGGTGCCGCCTTTCCGCATTTCGCGCAGTCGTTGCGTCCTCTCGGCGACGGCTTCCTCAAGCTGATCAAGATGGTGATCGGGCCGATCGTGTTCTGCGTCGTCGTGAGCGGCATGGCGCATGCGGGCGACCTGCGCAAGGTCGGGCGCGTCGGCCTGAAGGCGGTCGTCTACTTCGAGGTGATGACGACGATCGCGCTGGTGATCGGCGCGGTGCTCGCATATGCGACGCGGCCCGGCGTCGGCATGAACATCAATCTGCACTCGCTCGACGCGGCTTCGCTCTCGACCTACACCGAGAACGCGAAGAGCCTGAAGGACACCGCGGCCTTCCTGCTGAAGATCATCCCCGACACCGCGTTCAATGCGTTCGCGACCGGCGACATCCTGCAGATCCTCGTGTTCTCGGTGCTGTTCGGCTCGGCGCTGTCGCTGCTCGGCAAGCGCGCGCAGCGGGTGAGCGGTTTGATCGATGAATTGGCGCAGGTGTTCTTCCGCGTGATGAGCTTCATCATCAAGCTCGCGCCGCTCGGCGTGCTCGGCGCGATCGCATTCACGACCGGCACCTACGGCGTCGAATCGCTCAAGCAGCTCGGCATGCTGGTGCTGGTGTTCTATGCGAGCTGCGTGGTGTTCGTGGTGGTGGTGCTCGGCATCGTGATGCGGCTTGCGGGCTTCAACATCTTCAAGCTGATCGGCTACCTGCGCGAGGAACTGTCGATCGTGCTCGGCACCGCGTCGTCCGACGCCGTGCTGCCGCAGATCATGCGCAAGCTCGAATGGATGGGCGTCAAGGATTCGACGGTCGGCCTCGTGATTCCGACCGGCTACTCGTTCAACCTCGACGGCTTTTCGATCTATCTGACGCTCGCGGTGATCTTCATCGCACAGGCGACCAATACGCCGCTGTCGATGCATGACCTGATCGTCGTCGTGCTGGTGTCGCTGGTGACCTCGAAGGGCGCGCACGGTATTCCGGGCTCGGCGATCGTGATTCTCGCGGCGACCCTGTCGGCGATTCCGGCGATCCCCGTGCTCGGCCTCGTGCTGATCCTGCCGGTCGACTGGTTCGTCGGTATCGCTCGTGCGTTGACCAACCTGATCGGCAACTGCGTCGCGACGGTGGTGGTCGCCGTGTGGGAGAACGACATCGACAGGGCGCGCGCGCATCGGGTGCTCAATCGCGACGCGGCGCTGCGCTACGTGCCGGCAGTCGACGACACGGCGGCCGAGCCGCTCGGCGGCGAGCACGCGCCGGCCTGACGGCGGGCGGCCGCGGTGAGTGGCCACGACAGATGGCCGCCCGCGAGTCTGGCCTGACCGGACTAACCGTTGGCCCCTTTGCTGCACTTTTCCGTGCTTTTCAAGGTTCCCGCTTTTCTGTTTTCCGCTGTTCCTGCGTTGTGCCGTTTTCAGTTTCCCGTTCCAGGCGGTCGCGCCGACACGCGATCGCCACGCCGGCGGCCGCTGCCGAGCCGCCGGCTTCCCCAGGACTCTTTGCAGGCTTTATCGACCGACATCATGGCTAATCCGATTCTCGACCCCAACGCCCCTGCCTTCACGCGCCGCTACATGAATCTCGCCGACCCGCGGCTCGGCGCCAAGGCGCTGCTCGCGAGCGACGAATTCTTCGCGCCGAAGGAGCGCATGCTCGAGCCGCAGGCGGCGGTGTTCATCCCCGGCAAATACGACGACCACGGCAAGTGGATGGACGGTTGGGAAACCCGTCGCAAGCGCACGACCGGCCACGACTTTTGCGTGATCCGTCTCGCGCGCCCGGGCGTCGTGCACGGTGTCGATCTCGATACCAGCCACTTCACCGGCAATTTCCCGCCGGCCGCTTCGATCGACGCCTGCCATGTCGACGCCGAGATTCCGCCCGAGCAGACCGACTGGCAGGAGCTGGTGCCGGCCACCACGCTGCAGGGCAACCAGCATCACTACATCGAAGTGAGCGACGCGCGGCCGTTCACGCATCTGCGCGTGAACCTGTATCCGGACGGCGGGCTCGCGCGTCTGCGCGTGTACGGCCAGCCGCAGCGCGACTGGAGCCGCGTCGAGCGCGGCACGCTGCTCGATCTCGCGGCGATCGAAAACGGTGCGTACCTCGTCGGCGCGAACAACCAGCATTTCGGCGCGGCCTCGCAGATGCTGATGCCGGGCCGCGGCGTCAACATGGGCGACGGCTGGGAAACCCGGCGCCGTCGCGAGCCGGGCAACGATTGGGCGATCGTCGCGCTCGCGCGGCCGGGCGTGATCCGCAGGGTCGAGGTCGATACCGCGCACTTCAAGGGCAATTTCCCGGACCGCTGTTCGTTGCAGGCGGCTTACGTGACGGGCGGCACCGACGACTCGCTGGTCACGCAGGCGATGTTCTGGCCGGTGCTGCTCGGCGAACAGAAGCTGCAGATGGATCATGTGCACACGTTCGCCGACGACCTCACGGCGCTCGGGCCGGTCACGCACGTGCGGTTCAACATCTTCCCCGACGGCGGCGTGTCGCGTCTGCGCCTGTGGGGCGAGGTCGTCTGATGGAGCGGCGCAGATGAAGATCTTGCAGGTGGAACGCCTGACGCGCGCCGCGTTCGCGCCGTTCGGCGACGTGATCGAGCTCGACGGCGCGCGTCATTTTCCGATCAATGGCGGCACGACCGAGCGGTATCACGATCTCGCGCGCGTCGACGTGACCGAGCAGGGCGGCCGGCCGCTGATCAACCTGTTTCGCGCGCAGCCGCGCGCGTTGCCGGTCGAGATCGCGATGATGGAGCGCCATCCGCTGGGCAGCCAGGCTTTCATTCCATTACAGGCGGGGCGCTATCTGGTGGTGGTCGCGCCGGCCGGCGAGTTCGATCCGACGGCCCTGCGCGCGTTCTGGACCGACGCGTGGCAAGGCGTCAACTACGCGAAAGGGGTCTGGCACCATCCGCTGCTCGCACTCGATCGCATCAGCGATTTCGTCGTGGTCGATCGTGGCGGCGATGTGCCGAATTGTGACGAATTGCAACTTGAGGCCTCGGTGCAGCTGGCGTTCGAGGCGGGTGTCGAGGTGCTGGCCTAGCGGCAAGGCTGTGGTCGTGAGCCTTCACCCTCTCGCGACACAGCCGGCAACAAATCCAGCAACAATTTGCAGTAACAAGATGCAGCAACAAAAAGGCCCGGCCGATTTTCATCGGGCCGGGCCTTTTCCGATTGCCTGGCCGCTAGCTCCCGCGCGGCCAGTGACGCATCAGTGCTTGCGATGCGGGCAATTCTCCTTAGTACACGCCCCATACAGCGCCAGCGCGTGTTCCTGCAGCTTGAAGCCGCGCTCCTTCGCAATGGACTGCTGACGGCTCTCGATTTCGGGGTCGAAAAATTCTTCGACCAGACCGCAATCGAGGCACACGAGGTGGTCGTGGTGCGACCCCTCGTTCAGTTCGAACACCGCCTTGCCCGATTCGAAGTTGCTGCGCGAAAGCAGGCCGGCCTGCTCGAATTGCGTCAGCACGCGATACACGGTGGCGAGGCCGATATCGAGTTCTTCGTGCAGGAGGTTGCGGTACACGTCTTCGGCGGTCAGGTGACGCACCGGGCTATGCTGAAAAATCTCAAGGATTTTGAGGCGCGGAAGGGTCGCCTTGAGCCCGATATTCTTGAGATCGGTTGGATTGGTCATGACAAGGGATCCCTAGAGTACAATGCTGGGCTCTCATAGTAATGTGTTTTTGCCGTTCTGGTCATCTTCGATGGAATGAGCGCGGCCCGTGAGAGGGCCCGCACGGTGAGTGAAATGATTTCTAAATCTCAACTGATTTACCGGGGGAGCCGCATGCGGGGTACCTTGATCGCTGTTGCGACTGTCGCGGTTCTTGCCGGATGTTCCACGTACGACAGCCTCACCCAGCGGATCGCCCAACGTATTACGCCGTACCGGATTACGGTCGTGCAAGGCAATTTCGTCTCGCAGGAAATGGCCAACCAGATGAAGGTCGGCATGTCGCGCGCGCAGGTGCGCCAGCTGCTCGGCACGCCGCTGCTGACCGACATGTTCCACGCGGATCGCTGGGATTACGTGTTCTATTTCAAGCGCGGCTCGACATCGATCGTGCAGCAGCGCGACTTCGTCGTGTTCTTCTCGGGCGATATCGTGAGCCACTGGACGGGCGGCGAGGATCTGCCGAGCAATCTCGAATTGCTGGCTGAAATCGACGGCGATCGTCGTGGCCGTCGGCCGAATGCGGCGCCAGTGCGCGCAACGAGCGCCGCCGAGGCCGCGAATGCCGTGGCCGCCAGCGACGCCGCCGCAGCCGCCGCCGCAGCCGCTCCGGCGCAGATCGACACGACCCGCTCGCCGTCGGTCGAGGGTGCCGCGCAGGTCGCCACGCCGTCCACGGACGCCAACGCTGAAGCGGCTCAGGCCGCCAATCGCGCGACCAACGCGGTGTCGTCGTCATCGAACGGTCCGTCGTCCGTGCGTTCGAGCGCGCCGCGAGCGAACGCCGGCGGGATTCCGACGCAAGGTCCGACGAGCGGCGGCCAGCCGCAATTCCAGTTCCATCGTCCGGCGCCGCCGACTCCGTCCACCGGGAACAATCCGGTCGGCCCGACCGGTTCGCAGAGCGGCCCGACGCTGAACGCGCCGTTGACCGCGCCGGCAACCGGTTCGTCGTCGAACTCGGGCGAGTGAGCCTGTTGTCCGTGCTGTAAGGCGGGGCGCGCGATGAGCGCGCCCGCCGGATTTGCATTTGTCTCGCTGCGGGTCGCGGCGGGGTAGGGCCTGAGCCAGGTGCTGGAGTAGTTATTTGCTTGGGGCAATTTGCTTAAGCGAATTGCCTGCGCCGGAATTGCCTGTGCCGGTTGGTCGCCGGGCCGCCTGAAGCGGTGCCGCGAGTGTGCCGGCTGGATCGACTGACTGTATGGGTCGCTCGCGTGAATGGCGCTCGAGTTGGCCGCATGGGCCGACAGCCGCGTCAATCGGGCGGGCCGGGTCGGCCAGTTAAGCCAGGTACACCGGGTCAGCGCTCCGTCTTGCTCGCCCGCCGAAAGCATCACCCGAGCGTGCGCTGCCGCTGCCGCGCGCTGCTCGATCCGAATTTGCCGGATCGCGTGCGCCCGACCGTCTGTGCCGGCGCGCGTGCCGAGCCGCGTTTGCCGGGGGCCATCCCCGGTTGTGTCTTTTCGAATCCTCACCGTCATGAAAATTGCCATTGCTGGCGCATCGGGCCGTATGGGCCGCATGCTGATCGAAACCGTTCTCAACGATAGCGACGCGACGTTGTCCGGCGCGCTTTGCCGTACCGGCGCCGCGCAGCTGGGCCAGGACGCCGGCGCGCTTCTCGGCAAGCAGACCGGCGTGCTGCTGTCCGACGACATCGAGCGCGTGTTCGCCGAATCCGACTACCTGATCGACTTCACGCGCCCCGACGCGACGCTGAAACACCTCGAAGCCGCGCAGCGCCACAACGTGAAAATGGTGATCGGCACCACCGGCTTCGACAACGCCCAGAAGACGCAGTTGCGCGCGGCGGCGGAGAAGGTCGGCGTGGTCTTCGCGTCGAACATGAGCGTCGGCGTGAACGTCACGCTGAAGCTGCTCGAATACGCGGCCAAACAGTTTTCGACCGGCTACGACATCGAGATCATCGAGGCGCATCATCGCCACAAGGTCGACGCGCCGTCCGGCACCGCGCTGACGATGGGCGAGGTGATCGCCGACGCGCTCGGCCGCAAGCTCGACGACTGCGCGGTCTATGGCCGCGAAGGCGTGACGGGCGAGCGCGATCCGTCGACGATCGGTTTCTCCGCGATTCGCGGCGGCGACATCGTCGGCGATCATACGGTGCTGTTCGCGGGCATCGGCGAGCGCATCGAAATCACCCACAAATCGGCGAGCCGTCTGTCGTATGCACAAGGCGCGCTGCGTGCGGTACGCTTCCTCGAAGGCCACGACACCGGCTTCTTCGACATGCAGGACGTGCTCGGCCTGCGTTGAGCGGGCTCGTGGCGTAACAGGGCCGCGCCTTGGCGGCGCGCCCTCCGAAGTCACTTTCCGACGGCGAGGTCAGATGGCAGGCAGCAGCGGCATCATCCATTACCTGCAAACCAGCGATGCGATCACGCATGGTGTCGCATATGTGCTGCTGGCCATGTCGATTGCGAGCTGGTGCTTTCTGATCGTCAAGAGCTGGATTCTGACGCGCGCGAAACGCCAGGCCACACGGGCGATCGCGCGCTTCTGGCAGGCGCCGACGCTCGCCGAAGGCGTCGCCGTCCTGCGCCGCACCGACCGCGAGCGCGTTTTCGTGCCGCTCGCCGAAGCGGCCCTGCATGCGGCCGAGGTCGATATTCCGGGTGCGCTGCTCGCGCGTGTCGAACGTAGCGAACGCGTGCTTCGGGCGCTGCGCCAGGCGCTCAACGCATCGCAGCGGCGGCTCGAGTTCGGCCAGGTGCTGTTGGCGTCGGTCGGCAGCACTGCGCCGTTCGTCGGGCTGCTCGGCACCGTGTGGGGTATTTATCACGCGCTCGGCAGCATCGCGGCGAGCGGGCAGGCGCAGATCGAGAACGTCGCCGGGCCGGTCGGCGAGGCGCTGATCATGACCGCATTTGGTCTGGTGGTCGCGATTCCGGCGGTGCTCGCGTATAACGTGCTGGGTCGTCTGGTGCGGCAGTTGTGCGAGGAACTCGACGGCTTCGCGCACGATCTGCACGCTTATGTGTGCGCACCGGCCGAGCACGCGCCGGCGCCATTGCGCGCGCAGCCGGCCTCGGCCCACGAGACGCAGCGCTGACTGGCCCGCGCGTGTGGCGCCGGCAATACCGGATCCAGGTAACGCACCTCTAGTACATCCGCAGCGCACCCGCAACGCACCAGCAGACTCAGACGCAAGGAGGCGACATGGCATTCGGCGGACTCGAGAAGAAGCAGACGGCCGCGCCGATGGCCGAGATCAACATGACGCCGCTGATCGACGTGATGCTGGTGCTGCTGGTGATCTTCATCATCACCGCGCCGCTGTTTTCGCACGCGATCCGGCTGGACCTGCCGAAGGTCGCGGCGGCCCCCGCGCGTCAGACCCCGCAAACCATCGCACTGTCCATCGACGGCGCTGGGCAGCTCTACTGGAATGCCCAGCCGATCACGCTCGCGCAGATGCGCGAGCGCTTCGCCAAGGCCGGCAAGCAATCGGAGCAGCCGGAAATCCAGTTGCGCGCGGAGCGTTCGACGCGCTACGAGGTCATCGCGCAGGTGATGGGGGCCGCGCAGCAGGCGGGGCTCGAACGGATCGGCTTCGTCACGGACCCGCCGCCGCCCGGCGCGCAACACTGAGCGCCACCGGACGTCCCGAGCACCGCCGCGCGCGCCGCGTTGCCGGATCCGGCACGGCCAGCCGCGCACCACGCCGCGCGGCGCGCCCGTCCGTGGACGGTATAATCAGCCCTTTCCCCGCCGAAGGGGAAACGACGCCACTACATTCTGCAGAGCACCAAGGCCGGTGCGAAAGCACCGAACCTAGCGATCCCATCACACCATGCACGAAAAATACGTTCCCTCCGACGTCGAAGCCGCCGCGCAAGGGCAATGGCGCGCCATCGACGCGTACAAGACGACGGAATCCACCGACAAGCCCAAGTTCTACTGCGTCTCGATGCTGCCGTATCCGTCGGGCAAGCTGCACATGGGCCACGTGCGCAATTACACGATCAACGACGTGATGTACCGCTATCTGCGGATGAACGGCTACAACGTGCTGATGCCGATGGGTTGGGACGCGTTCGGCATGCCGGCGGAAAACGCGGCGATGGCCAACAACGTGCCGCCCGCGCAGTGGACCTACGACAACATCGCTTACATGAAGAAGCAGATGCAGTCGATGGGCCTCGCGATCGACTGGTCGCGCGAAGTCGCGACCTGCAGCCCGGACTACTACAAGTGGAACCAGTGGCTGTTCCTGAAGATGCTCGAAAAGGGCATCGCGTACAAGAAAACCGGCACCGTCAACTGGGATCCGGTCGACCAGACCGTGCTCGCGAACGAGCAGGTGATCGACGGGCGCGGCTGGCGCTCGGGCGCGCTCGTCGAAAAGCGTGAAATCCCGATGTACTACATGCGCATCACGCAGTACGCGGACGAACTGCTGAACGATCTCGACGGCCTCGGCTGGCCCGAGCGCGTGAAGATCATGCAGCAGAACTGGATCGGCAAGAGCTTCGGCGTGAACTTCGGCTTCCCGTATGAAATCGACGGTGAACAGAAGCTGCTGCGCGTGTTCACCACGCGCGCCGACACGATCATGGGCGTGACCTTCTGCGCGATCGCCGCCGAGCATCCGCTCGCCACGCGTCTCGCGCAGGACAAGCCGGAACTGCAGGCGTTCATCGACGAATGCAAGCGCGGCGGTGTGGCCGAAGCCGATGTCGCGACGATGGAAAAGAAGGGCATGGCCACCGGCTTTTACGTCACGCATCCGCTGACGCAGGAACAGGTCGAAGTGTGGATCGGCAACTACGTGCTGATGAGCTACGGCGAAGGCGCGGTGATGGGCGTGCCGGCGCACGACGAGCGCGACTTCGCGTTCGTGAAGAAATACGGTCTGCCGATCAAACAGGTGGTGGCGGTCGAAGGCAAGGCATTCTCGACGGAAGCTTGGGCAGAGTGGTACGGCGAGAAGACCGGCACGCTGGTGAACAGCGGCAAGTACGACGGTCTTGCGTATGAAGCAGCGGTCGACCGGATCGCCGGCGATCTGAAGGAACTCGGCCTCGGCGACAAGCAGATCACGTGGCGTCTGCGTGACTGGGGCGTGTCGCGCCAGCGTTACTGGGGCACGCCGATTCCGATCATCCACTGCCCGAAGTGCGGTGACGTGCCGGTGCCGGAGAAGGATCTGCCGGTCGTGCTGCCGGAAGACCTCGTGCCGGACGGTACGGGCAATCCGCTCGCGAAGTCCGAAGCGTTCGTGAACTGCTCCTGCCCGACCTGCGGCGGCGCGGCGAAGCGCGAAACCGACACGATGGACACCTTCGTCGATTCGTCGTGGTACTTCTACCGCTATGCGTCGCCGGATGCGAAGACGATGGTCGACGAGCGCACCGACTACTGGGCGCCGATGGATCAGTACATCGGCGGCATCGAGCACGCGATCCTGCACCTGCTGTACTCGCGCTTCTGGGCGAAGGTGATGCGCGACCTCGGCCTCGTGAAGTTCGGCGAACCGGCGAAGAACCTGCTCACCCAGGGCATGGTGCTCAACGAAACCTATTACCGCGAAAACGACGCGGGCAAGAAGACCTGGTACAACCCGGCGGACGTCACCGTGTCGTTCGACGACAAGGGCCGTCCGGTCGGCGCGGTGCTGAACGCGGACGGCCAGCCGGTCGTGCTCGGCGGCGTCGAGAAGATGTCGAAGTCGAAGAACAACGGCGTCGACCCGCAGATGCTGATCGACCAGCACGGCGCGGACACCGCGCGTCTGTTCGTGATGTTCGCGGCACCGCCCGAGCAGCAGCTCGAATGGTCGGGTTCGGGCGTCGAAGGCGCGAGCCGCTTCCTGCGTCGCGTGTGGAATTTCGGTTCCGCGAATGAAGCCGTGCTGCGCGCGGGCGGTACGCTCGACGCCGCGCAATTCAGCGAAACCGACAAGGTGTTGCGCCGCGAAATCTATAGCGTGCTGAAGCAGGCCGACTTCGACTATCAGCGTCTGCAGTACAACACGGTGGTGTCGGCCGCGATGAAGATGCTCAACGCGCTCGACAGCGCGAAGGGCGCGCAACCGGCCGTGCTGCGTGAAACCTACGGCGTGATGCTGCGCGTGCTGTACCCGGTCGTCCCGCACCTGACCTTCCAGCTGTGGCAGGAACTCGGTTTCGCTGACGAATTCGGCACGCTGCTCGACGCGCCGTGGCCGAAGGTCGACGAGAAGGCGCTGGAGCAGGCCGAGATCGAACTCGTGCTGCAGGTCAACGGCAAGGTGCGCGGCGCGATCACGGTGGCGAAGGACGCGTCGCGCGAAGCGATCGAACAGCAGGCGGCCGCGCACGAAATGGTCGCCAAGTTCAGCGAAGGCAAGGCGCCGAAGAAGATCATCGTGGTGCCGGGCCGTCTCGTGAACGTGGTCGTTTGACGGACCACGCCATCGTGTCGGCAAACCGGACGCCGCCCACATGCGGCGGCGTTCGTCGGCACTGCGAATCCACTGCGAACCGGGAGCGAATGTGACTCGCAGATCGTTTTTGACGCTCGCTTGCAGCGTAATGATGTTGTCGGCCTGCGGCTTCCAGTTGCGCGGCCAGCAGGACTATCCGTTCAAGCGCCTTTACGTGTCGGGCGGTTCGCCCGCGGCGATCGCGCGCCTTACGCGCATGGTGCAGGGTGGCAGCGATACCGTGGTGGTCAGTTCGCCCGCCAATGCCGACGCGCTCCTGCAGATTTCGCAGAACCGCAACACCAGCACGCTGACGCTGAATTCGCTGGGCGTGGTCGCCGAGTATCAGCTGAATCTGCAGATGACCTACACGCTGACCGGCAAGGACGGCACCGTGCTGATTCCAGGCAGCGTGATCGCGCTGAATCGCGCGATGACTTATAGCGACCAGTATTCGCAGGCCAAGGCCGCCGAGTCCGACATCCTGTTCGCGGACATGGAAAACGACGCGATCGATCAGCTGATCCGCCGCCTCGGCGCGGTGCGCTCGCTGCATCCCGCGCCGGGCGAGACGACGCCGGCCGTTGCGCCGCGCGCGCCGCTGCCGCCGCCGCCGCTGTGAGCGTCGCGTGTTCGTGATTCACCGTACTTCATCCATCGCGCCAACCGCCAGCCATGCAACTGCGACCTGACGCGCTCGAAGCGCATCTCGCCAAGGGTCTCGCCGGCCTGTACGTCGTGTACGGCGACGAGCACCTGCTCGCGCAGGAAGCCTGCGACCGCATCCGCGCGGCCGCGCGCGCGGCGGGCTTTACCGACCGCTCGGTGTTCACGGTCGAGCGCGGCTTCGACTGGAGTTCGCTGCTCGGCGCGAGTCAGTCGATGTCGCTGTTCGGCGATCGTCAACTGGTCGAGTTGCGCATTCCGTCGGGTAAGCCGGGCAAGGAAGGCGCGGACGCGCTGAAGGCGCTCGCGGCCGCCGTCAACGACGACGTGCTGACGATGATCACGCTGCCACGTCTGGACGCCACCACGCAGAAGTCCGCGTGGTTCATCGCGCTCGCCGATGCCGGCGTCGCGCTGAAAATCGATCCGGTCGAGCGCGCGCAATTGCCGAACTGGGTCGGCCAGCGGCTCGCGGCGCAGGGGCAGCGCGTCGCGGCCGGCGAAGAAGGGCGGCGCGCGCTCGCGTTTATCGCCGAGCGCGTCGAAGGCAATCTGCTCGCCGCGCATCAGGAAATCCAGAAGCTCGGGCTGCTGTATCCGAGCGGCACGCTCTCCTTCGATCAGGTGCAGGACGCGGTGCTGAACGTCGCGCGTTACGACGTGTTCAAGCTCAACGAGGCGATGCTCGCGGGCGACGTCGGCCGGCTCGCGCGCATGCTCGACGGGCTGCGCGGCGAAGGCGAGGCCGCGGTGCTGGTGCTGTGGGCGGTCGTCGAAGAAGTGCGCACGCTGCTGCGGATCAAGCGCGGCGTCGCGGCGGGCAAGCCGCTCGCCATGCTGACGCGCGAGAACCGCGTGTGGGGTCCGCGCGAACGGCTGATCGGGCCGGCGCTGTCGCGCGTCAACGAGGCGGCGCTGGAGAAGGCGCTCGCGCTGGCGGCGCGGCTCGACCGCCAGGTGAAGGGCTTGTCGGGCGGCACGCCGGGCAATCATCGCAACGATCCGCCGCCCGATCCGTGGGATGGCCTGTTCGAACTCGCGATGGCGGTGGCTGCGCCGAAACCGTCGGCGGGGCCGGCGGTGCCGCCGCCACGACCTCGGGCTTCCGCTGCCGCGCCGACGCGACGGCCAGTGTGAAGTGCGGCGCGAGGCCGGGCAGGGTGACGAGTCCGGTCGGCGCCGACGTGCGAAGTTCGATCGATGCTCGATGTCCCGCGCAAGCTTTGCAGCGCCGGATGGCATGGGTAGGCGGGACTGGCAGACGTAATCACTGCAGTTCGCCGCTCGTTCCGACCACTACGTTTTGCCCGTCATTGGCCTGTGATCGGCCGATCGCGGGCGGCACGATAGCCAGGCACAACGGCCACGCAAAACCCCGGCAAAACCGCCACACCGACACGCGCTGCGCGCCGCTGCCGCAAGCAAAGCCCGTGTCCCCGACTTACAATCGCTTGATCTTTCGCTAATCCCGACCGACCACCGCACGCCAAAGTGCGGGGCATCATGAGAATGACCATGGATATCGACCAGTACATGACCGACCTCGGCCGGCGCGCCCGCCAGGCTTCGCGCGCGATGGCGCGGGCGTCGACCGCCGCGAAGAATGCGGCGCTTGCGGCTGTCGCCGAGGCGATCGAGCGCGATGCGGAACTGCTGAAGGCGGCCAACGCGCGCGACCTCGAACGCGCCCGCGGCAAGGGCCATGACGCCGCGTTCATCGACCGTTTGACGCTGTCGGACAAGGCGCTGAAGACGATGGTCGAGGGGCTGCGCCAGGTCGCGGCGCTGGCCGATCCGATCGGCGAAATCAGCAACCTCAAGTACCGGCCGAGCGGTATCCAGGTCGGCCAGATGCGCGTGCCGCTCGGCGTGATCGGCATCATCTACGAGTCGCGCCCGAACGTGACGATCGACGCGGCCGCGCTGTGTCTGAAGTCGGGCAACGCCACCATCCTGCGCGGCGGCTCGGAAGCGCTCGAATGCAATACCGCGCTCGCGAAGCTGATCGGCGAGGGGCTCGAAGCGGCCGGTCTGCCGCAGGACGCGGTGCAGGTGGTCGCGACCGCGGATCGCGCGGCGGTCGGCAAGCTGATCACGATGACCGAATACGTCGACGTGATCGTGCCGCGCGGCGGCAAGAGCCTGATCGAGCGTCTGATGAACGAAGCGCGCGTGCCGATGATCAAGCACCTCGACGGCATCTGCCACGTCTACGTCGACGATCGCGCGGATCTCGCCAAGGCGCTGAACGTCTGCGACAACGCGAAGACGCACCGTTACGGCACCTGCAACACGATGGAAACGCTGCTGGTCGCGCGCGGCATCGCGGCTGAAGTGCTGCCGCCGCTCGGCAAGCTGTACCGCGACAAAGAGGTCGAGCTGCGCGTCGACGCGGCGGCGCGCGCGGTGCTCGCCGATGCGGGCGTCGGCCCCCTCGTCGATGCGACCGAGGAAGACTGGCGCACCGAATATCTCGCGCCGGTGCTCGCGATCAAGGTGGTGGACAACCTCGACGCGGCGATCGAGCACATCAACACGTACAGCTCGCAGCACACCGACGCGATCGTCACCGAAGACCACGACCGCGCGATGCGCTTCCTGCGCGAAGTCGATTCGGCGAGCGTGATGGTCAATGCGTCGACGCGTTT
The DNA here is from genome assembly GCF_012927125.1 of Paraburkholderia antibiotica. Lineage (GTDB taxonomy): Bacteria > Pseudomonadota > Gammaproteobacteria > Burkholderiales > Burkholderiaceae > Paraburkholderia > Paraburkholderia antibiotica. The sequence goes on along the minus strand of NZ_JABBFZ010000015.1, from coordinate 135,759 downwards.
CGCCGACGGCTTCGAGTTCGGTCTCGGCGCGGAGATCGGCATTTCGAACGACAAGCTGCACGCGCGCGGCCCGGTCGGTCTCGAAGGGTTGACCTCGCTGAAGTACGTCGTGCTGGGCCACGGCGAGGGCCGTCAATAAACGCCGATAAGCGCGCAATAAGCGCTGCGCTGTAGTACCCCACAACAACAAAGGACCACGAATGCTCTGGGTTAAGACGTTTCACATCGTATTGATTGCCTCCTGGTTTGCCGGCCTGTTCTACCTGCCGCGCATCTTCGTCAATCTGGCGATGGAAACGGAACCCGCGGCGACCGCGCGTCTGCTGATCATGGCGCGCAAGCTGTTCCGCTTCATGAGCTTCATCGCGGTGCCGGCGCTCGCGTGCGGGCTGTGGTTGTGGCTCGTGATCGGCATTGGTAGTGGGCAGGGCTGGATTCACGCGAAGGTCGGCGTGGTCGTGCTGCTGATCGCCTATCACGTGTATTGCGGCGTGCTGCTGCGCCGTTTCGAGCGCGGCGAGAATCGTCGCTCGGACAAGTGGTATCGGATGTTCAACGAACTGCCGGTGCTCGGCATGCTGGCGGCGGTCGCGCTGGTGGTGATCAAGCCGTTTTGAGCGTGCGATAGCGGCTAGCGCCGCGGCGCTGGGAAAGCAAAAAGGGCGGGGTGCCGGATGACTGGCACACCGCCCTTGTCGTTTTCGGGGAGCCGTCGCGCTGCCGGAGACTGTCGCTTAACACTTCCGCCGAACGCCCGAACGCGGTGCCAGCCCATCGCGCGCGCCCGTTGGCTGCCCCTATGATCCGGGCGAATCCACCCGCCGCCGATGAATCACCTCCTTCGTCTGCGCAAGCTTTTCCACCAGTTCCGGCCCACGGCTCAACGCGACACCCACCGCGAGAATGTCGCCGATCGCGAGATGCGACACGCGTGACGTCATCGGCGAAAAGATGTCGGTGTCTTCGTCGACGTTGGCAAACAGGCCCACGGTCGCGAGCCGCGCGAGCGGCGAGTTGCCGTGCGTGATCGCGATCACTTTCGCGCCGGCGTTCAGCGCGGCCTTCGCGGCATCGATGATGTCGCGTGTGCGGCCGGTGTTCGAGATCGCCACCACCACGTCGCCCGCGCCGAGCAGTGCCGCCGACATCAGGAACGTATGCGGGTCCGAATACGCGACGCTCGGCATGCCGAGCCGAAAGAACTTGTGCTGCACGTCGAGTGCGGCGATGCCCGAGCCGCCCGCGCCATAGAACTCGATGCGCTTCGCCTGCGCGAGCATCTCTATTGCCGCCGCGACGCTATCGGACGACAGGTTGTTGCGCACCTGGATCAGCGCGCCGATGGTCCGGTCGAGCACCTTCGCGGCGACACCCGGCGTCGGCTCGTCGGGCCGCACGTCTCGATAGACGGCGGGCACCTCGGCGGCAATGCCCTGGGCGAGACGGATCTTGAATTCGCGAAACCCGGAAAAGCCGAGCGCGTGACAGAAGCGCGCGATCGTCGGCTGGCTCACGCCCGCGCGCGCGGCGACTTCGGTCATCGACAGATCGAGCACTTCGCGCGGCGCCTCGATTACGTAATCGGCCAGCTTGCGCTCGGACGGGCGCAACTGCTCGCGCATCTCTTCCACCTGGGACAGCATCATCGGAAAACTCGCACTATGCTGAAGAACGTGTGGACTATATCCGATTGGCCGATGGCGCACAAAAGCTAGGTACAAAAACTACATATCGATGCCTAAGTGTATTCCCTGGGTTTTGGCCGAAAATCGTTGATGCACTGCCAGTAGGCCGATTCGAGGCATTGTGCGATGCCGCGTTGCAGCAGCGCTCGTCATTGCGATCGTGTAGTTTTTCTACTAAGATGGCGTCGTTCAAGCAGTAGAACCCTGCCACAATCCGCGACAACCCCGCGATACCGCCTGGTGTCACGCATGCGCCTGCCGCCAGCGACGAAGGAGCTCCGATGGTTTCCCCGCATTCGCAATTGTTGAAGGTCACGCAGCGCGTGATCGAGCGCAGCAAGCCCACGCGTGAAGCGTATCTGGCCCGTATCCAGCATGCGCAGGGGCGCTTCCCGGCGCGCGGCGCGCTGTCGTGCGCGAACCTCGCCCACGGTTTCGCGGGTCTCGAGGGCAACGACAAACTCGTCATCAAGCAGATTCGCGAGCCGAACATCGGCATCGTTTCGTCGTACAACGAGATGCTGTCGGCGCACGCGCCGTACAAAAACTACCCGGACATCATCAAGCAGGCCGCGCGCGAGAACGGCGGCGTCGCGCAATTCGCGGGCGGCGTGCCGGCGATGTGCGACGGCATCACGCAGGGCAACGCGGGCATGGAGCTGTCGCTGTTCTCGCGCGAAGTGATCGCGATGAGCACGGCCGTCGCGCTCACGCACAACATGTTCGACGCGGCGCTGTGCCTCGGCATCTGCGACAAGATCGTGCCGGGCCTGTTGATCGGCGCGCTGCAATTCGGGCATCTGCCGACCATCTTCGTGCCGGCCGGCCCGATGGCGAGCGGCCTGTCCAACGACGACAAAGCGAAGACGCGCCAACTGTTCGCCACCGGCCAGTGTGGCCGCGACGCGCTGCTCGAAGCGGAAGCGGCCGCGTATCACAGCCACGGCACCTGCACGTTCTACGGCACCGCGAACAGCAACCAGATGCTGATGGAAGTGATGGGCCTGCATCTGCCGGGCTCGGCTTTCGTGCATCCGCATACGCCGCTGCGCGACGCGCTGACCGCGCAGGCCGCGCGCCGCGTGCTCGATCTGACGGTCGAGCGCGGCAACTACATGCCGATCGGCCACGTGGTCGACGAGAAGGCGATCGTCAACGGTATCGTCGCGCTGCTGGCGACCGGTGGCTCGACCAATCACACGCTGCACCTCGTCGCGATTGCGCGCGCGGCCGGCATCGTGATCGACTGGGACGATTTCGACGCGCTGTCGCAGGCGGTGCCGCTGCTCGCGAAGATCTATCCGAATGGCAAGGCCGACGTGAACCACTTCCACGCGGCCGGCGGCGTCGCGTTTCTCGTGCGCAATCTGCTCGAAGGCGGGCTGCTGCACGAAGACGTCAACACCGTGGCGGGCAAGGGCCTCAGGCATTACACGGAAGAGCCGAAGCTCATCGACGGCAAGCTGCAATGGGTGGCGGCCGTCGACGAGAGCGCGGATACCGCGGTGTTGCGCGGCATCAAGGAGCCGTTCCAGCCGGACGGCGGCCTGCGCCTGATGCAGGGTAAGCTCGGTCGCGGCGTGATCAAGATTTCGGCGGTCGCCGCCGCGCATCGCAAGGTGAAGGCGCCGGCAATCGTGTTCGATTCGCAGGAAGCGGTGCAGGAAGCGTTCGACAAGGGCGAACTGAAGCGTGACTTCATCGCGGTGGTGCGCTTCCAGGGCGCGCGCGCAAACGGCATGCCCGAGCTGCATCGTTTGACGCCGCTGCTCGGTGTGTTGCAGGATCAGGGTTTCCATGTCGCGCTGGTCACCGACGGCCGCATGTCGGGTGCCTCGGGCAAGGTGCCGGCGGTGATTCATCTGTCGCCGGAAGCGTTGTTGCAAGGTCCGATTGGCAAGGTCCGCACCGGCGACATGCTGGTGATCGACGCGGAAGCGGGCGTGCTCGACATCGAGATCGACGCGGCCGAATGGGCGGCCCGTCCCTGCGACGAGCCGAAGCATCAGGCCGACAACGAGGTCGGTTTCGGTCGCGAGCTGTTCGGCGTGTTCCGCGCGGCGGCCGCGCCGGCGGAGCAGGGCGCATCGGTATTCGGCAGGATGGTCGGCGAGGGCGGCACCTCGCACGGGCAGCATGGACAGCACGGCCATCAAGCGGGCGATCAGCACGCACATAAGCACACGGGCACCGCGCAAGCGAGCGCGGCGCTGCACAAATAAGGAGTCTGACTATGACGGCGAAAACAGTAAGCGACATCGTGCGCCTCGGCCCGGTGATTCCGGTGCTCGCGTTCGACTCGGTCGAACAGGGCGAACACGTGTCGCGCGCATTGCATGCGGGCGGCGTGAAGGTGCTCGAAATCACGTTGCGCACGCCGGCGGGCCTCGGCGCGATCGAGCGTGCGTGCGAACTGGCCGACGACATCGTGGTCGGCGTCGGCACGATCACGAAGCCGGAGCACTGCGCGCAGGCGAAGAAGGCGGGCGCGCAGTTCGGCGTGTCGCCGGGCCTGACGAAAGAAATGCACCAGGCCGCGCAGGACGTCGGTCTGCCGCTGTTGCCGGGTGTGATGACGCCGTCCGACATCATCCTCGCGCTCGAACTCGGTTACGAGATCGTCAAGTTTTTCCCGGCCCAGCAGGCCGGCGGCGTGCCGATGCTGCAGGCGTTCCACGGCCCGTTCCCGGCGCTGAAGTTCTGCCCGACCGGCGGCATCACGGCCGAGACGGCGCCGCATTTCCTGTCGCTGCCGAACGTGGTGTGCGTCGGCGGTTCGTGGCTCACGCCGAAGTCCGCGCTGGCCGCGCAGAACTGGGACGAGGTCACGCGCCTCGCGCGCGCCGCGAGTCAGCTGGCCGCGCCCGCGCATTAACGTCTCGATCGGTGTTTGTCACCGTCATCGGGTCCGCTACACGAGTCTCGTCGATGCAGCCCTCGCGGCTGTCGCGCCGGGACTCTTTTTTTACCTGTAATGCGTGATGGATTAACGCGCGTTTTCAGGACACAAACAGTAAAATTCAGCGTCCGCGCGGCTAGCCGGGTTTTCAGGCATCGCGCAGGTTGCCGTGAGACGACGTGCCGGCCGTGTTCCGCACTCAGAATCAATAAACCCAAGGAGGAGCTTCATGGAAGCTGTCCACGGCAGCATGCTGCTGGTCTACGCGGTCATCGCGATCGCGCTGCTGATCCTGCTGATCACGCGCTACAAGGTCTATCCGTTTCTCGTCCTGATCATCGTCTCGCTGCTGCTCGGCCTCGTGGCCGGCATGCCGATGCAGACCATCGTCAAGTCGTTCGAAACCGGCAACGGCAACACGCTTGGGCACATCGCCATCGTGGTCGGTCTCGGCACGATGCTCGGCAAGATGATGGCCGAGTCGGGCGGCGCCGAGCGCATTGCGACCACGCTGATCAACCTGTTCGGCGAGAAGCACATCCACTGGGCGATGATGCTCGTCGCGATCATCGTCGGCTTGCCAGTGTTCTTCGAAGTCGGTTTCGTGCTGCTGATTCCGATCGCGTTCAACGTCGCGCGCCGCACCAATAAATCGCTGCTGCTGGTCGGTCTGCCGATGGTGGCGGGCCTGTCCGTCGTGCACGGGCTGATTCCGCCGCACCCGGCCGCGCTGCTCGCCGTGCAGGCGTATCACGCGGACATCGGCAAGACGATCGCGTTTGGGCTGATCATTGGTATTCCGACGGCGATCGTCGCCGGTCCGCTGTTCGCGCTGCTGGTGAGTCGCCATATCAAACTGCCGAAGGACAACGCGCTCGCCGCGCAATTTCTCGGCAGCGACGCGGACGGCGGCAACGGCGTGAAAGCCGATGCGCCGAAACGCGAATTGCCTGGCTTCGGCATCACGCTGTTCACGATCCTGTTGCCGGTGATTTTGATGCTGGTCGGCAGCTGGGCCGATCTGTTCTTCGCGCCGAAGACGCTGCCGAACGATCTGCTGCGCTTCTTCGGCAACACCGACGTCGCGTTGCTGACGGCCGTGCTGGTCAGCTTCTGGACCTTCGGCGCGAGCCGCGGCTTCAATCGCGAGCAGATCCAGAAGTTCTGCGGCGAGTGTCTCGCGCCGATCGCGGGCATTACGCTGATCGTCGGCGCGGGCGGCGGTTTTGGCCGCGTGCTGATGGATAGCGGCATTTCGAAGGAAATCGTCAACGTCGCGACCGCGGTGCATCTGTCGCCGCTGCTGTTCGGCTGGCTCGTCGCGGCGCTGATCCGTCTCGCGACGGGTTCGGCCACGGTCGCGATGACGACCGCCTGCGGCATCGTCGCGCCGATCGTCTCGGCGGGCGCGGTGCAGGTCCGGCCCGAACTGCTGGTGCTCGCCACCGGCTCGGGCTCGCTGATCTTCTCGCACGTGAACGACGGCGGCTTCTGGCTGATCAAGGAGTATTTCGGCATGACGGTGGGGCAGACCTTCAAGACGTGGTCGCTCCTCGAAACCATCATTTCGTTGATGGGGCTGGGCCTGACCTTCGCGCTTGCGGCGGTCCTGTAAGGAGATTCAAATGATTTTGATCGCAATGGGCGTGTCGGGCGCCGGCAAGTCGCTGGTTGGCGAACTGCTGGCTGAGCGCCTGCACTGCACGTTCACCGACGGCGACGCGTTTCACAGCGCCGCCAACAAGGAGAAGATGCATCACGGCATCCCGCTCACCGACGAAGACCGCTGGCCGTGGCTGAAGACGATCCGCGCGGCGATCGAGGACAAGCAGAAGGCGGGCGAGACGGCGGTGTTCACGTGCTCGTCGCTGAAGCGTTCGTATCGCGACGTCCTGCGCGCCGGCGACAAGGACGTCTGCTTCGTCTACCTGAAGGGTTCGCGCGAGGTGCTCTCCGAACGTCTGGGGCATCGCACCGGGCACTTCTTCGATCCGTCGCTGCTGCAAAGCCAGCTCGATACGCTCGAGGAACCGGGCGCGGACGAGGCGATCACGGTCAGCATCGATCTGACGCCGGAGCAGATTGTCGATGAGGTGCTGAAGCAGGTCGAGCAGCGCTGAATTTGCCGCGAGTCTCCGATGGTTCCGCGTTCCGGTTGCGAACGCCGGACGTAAAAAAGCCGCTCCCTGGAGCGGCTTTTCTTATGCGTGGCCGCGGCGGCACCGCGGCCCACGTCAGGCTCAGCCAGCGAATCAGCCGATCCGCTTCGCCAGTTCGACCGCCTTGCCGATGTACGAGGCGGGCGTCATCGCGAGCAGATGGTCCTTCGCGTCCTGCGGAATCGCCAGGCCGCCGACGAACGTCTGCAGCGCTTCACGGGTGATGCCCTTGCCGCGCGTCAGTTCCTTCAGCTGCTCGTACGGGTTCTCGATGCCGTAGCGGCGCATCACGGTCTGCACTGGCTCGGCCAGCACTTCCCAGCAGTTGTCGAGGTCGTCGTTCAGACGCTGCGCGTTCACTTCGAGCTTGTCGAGACCGCGGATCAGCGAGTCGTACGACAGCAGCGAGTAACCGAACGCGACGCCGATGTTGCGCAGCACCGTCGAGTCGGTCAGGTCGCGCTGCCAGCGCGACACCGGCAGCTTGTCGGCGAGGTGGCGCAGCGTCGCGTTGGCGAGGCCGAGGTTGCCTTCCGAGTTTTCGAAGTCGATTGGGTTGACCTTGTGCGGCATCGTCGACGAACCGATTTCGCCGGCCTTGGTGCGCTGCTTGAAGTAACCGAGCGAGATGTAGCCCCACACGTCGCGGTCCAGATCCAGCAGGATCGTGTTCGCGCGCGAGATCGCGTCGAACAGCTCGGCCATGTAGTCGTGCGGCTCGATCTGGATCGTGTACGGATTGAACGTGAGCTTCAGGCGGTTTTCGACCACGTCCTTCGAGAACGCTTCCCAGTCGAACTCCGGATACGCGGACAGGTGCGCGTTGAAGTTGCCGACCGCGCCGTTCATCTTGCCGAGCAGTTCGACCTTTGCGATACGCTCGATCGCGCGCGAGAGACGCGCGGCGACGTTGGCCATTTCCTTGCCGAGCGTGGTCGGGCTGGCCGGCTGGCCGTGCGTGCGCGACAGCATCGGCTGTTCGGCGTGCGCGTGCGCGAGCGCGACGAGGCGCTGATGCACCGAGCGCAGCGCCGGCAGGATCACGTGTTCGCGCGCGCCGGCGAGCATCAGGCCGTGCGAGGTGTTGTTGATGTCTTCCGACGTGCACGCGAAGTGGATGAACTCGCTCGCGCGTTCCAGTTCTTCCTGACCCTTCACCGATTCCTTCAGCCAGTATTCGACCGCCTTCACGTCATGATTGGTGACGCGCTCGATGTCCTTGATGCGCGCGGCGTCGTGCGCGGTGAAGCGCTCGGCCAGTTGCAGCAGGAACTGCTCGGACGCTTCGGAGAAGCGCGGCACTTCGGCGAAGCCGGCGCGCGACAGCGCGATCAGCCAGTGGATTTCGACCGTCACGCGATTGCGCATGAACGCGGCTTCCGAGAGCCAGTCGCGCAGGGCTTCGGTTTTGGCGGCGTAGCGGCCGTCGAGCGGGGAGAGCGCGTTCAGCGCGAACAGGGTGTCGGGGCGGGTGTCGGACATGATGGGACGTGATGAGCGCTCAAGGAGCGGATCGGGAACGGGGGGAACCGCGCATTTTACCACCGTGCGCGCGGCAAGCCGGCGCGGGCGCGGTTCGGCGCCGGTGGCGTGCGGCGAGGCGGCGAGCGGCGAGCAGCGAGCAGCGAGCGGCGAGCAGCGGGCGGCGGGCGGCGGGCGGCGTGTCGCAGCGGGCGGTGTGCGGCGCGAGGGTGGGCGGGCCGCGCCGGCGAGCGGTGCAACGGTGGGCCCGCGGCGTGCGGTGCGAGCCCGCGCCGCTAGAATGCAGACTTCCTCCCTCTCGCCGGCAAAGCGCACTCGCATGGAACTGAAATGGCTCGAAGACTTCATTTCGCTCGCGGAAACGCGTAGCTTCAGCCGCTCGGCCGAATTGCGCCACGTCACGCAGCCGGCTTTCTCGCGACGCATTCAGGCGCTCGAAGCATGGCTCGGCACCGAGCTGATCGACCGTTCGGTGTATCCGACGCGGCTCACGGCGGCGGGCCAGGTGTTCAACGAACAGGCGCTCGCGATGCTGTCGCAATTCCACGAGGCGCGCGCGTTGCTGCGCGGCCACACGGCGACCCCGCAGGCGACGATCGAATTCGCGGTGCCGCACACGCTGTCGCTCACGTACTTCCCGCGCTGGCTGCAGCGCATCGAGGCGCAGATGGGGCCGATCCATACGCGGCTGCGCGCGCTGAACGTGCACGACGCGGCGCTGTCGCTGGTGGAAGGGGGCTGCGATCTGATGATGGGCTACCACCATCCGAGCCATCCGGTCGCGCTCGACCCGGCCCGCTACGACATGCTGACGCTCGGCCACGAGCCGATCAGTCCGTTCTCGGCGCCCGCCCGCGCGGGCCGCCCGCGTCACACGCTGCCGGGCACGCCCGACGCGCCCGCGCCATATCTGTCGTACACGCCGAACGCGTACCTCGGGCGCATGACCGAAGTGATCTTCGCGCAGGCGCCCGAGCGTCTGTATGTGGACCGGCTGTACGAGACCGACATGGCCGAGGGGCTCAAGGCGATGGCGCTCGCGGGGCACGGCATCGCGTTTCTGCCGCATAGCGCGGTCGAGGACGCGATCGCCGACGGCAAGCTGATCCGCCTCGATCGCGCGACGCGCGGCACGCCTGAAGGCCAACTGACGCTGAGCATGGAAATCCGCCTGTACCGCGACAAGCTCGCCGCGAAAAGCGACGACGCGCGCCAGATTCTCGTGCGGCAATTGTGGGACGTGGTGTCGGAGGAGTTGCAGCAGGGCGCGGCATAAAACCCGGAAGCCGACCTGCGCACCGACGACGCGAATTTGCGGCTTTCGGAACGTTATGCAAAAAAAACATAACGGGATGATGAAACGGCATTGGATTTCAAAACGACGTTTTTCCACAATGCTCGTATTCGATCAACGCCGGAGCGTTCATGTCTTCCCAGCAACAAGCCGTTCAACCCGTCTCAACGTTGCAGTCCGTTCCCTCCTACCTCAATAGCGAAGACCTCGGCCCGTGGGGCAACTACCTGCGCCAGGTCGACCGTGTCGCGCCGTATCTCGGTTCGCTGTCCCGCTGGCTCGAAACCCTGAAGCGCCCGAAGCGCATTCTGATCGTCGATGTGCCGATCGAACTCGATAACGGCACGGTCGCGCACTTCGAGGGCTATCGCGTGCAGCACAACGTGTCGCGCGGTCCGGGCAAGGGCGGCGTGCGTTATCACCAGGACGTTACGCTGTCCGAAGTGATGGCGCTGTCGGCGTGGATGTCGGTGAAGAACGCGGCGGTGAACGTGCCGTACGGCGGCGCGAAGGGCGGCATCCGCGTCGATCCGCGCACGCTGTCGCGTGGCGAGCTGGAGCGCGTGACGCGCCGCTACACGAGCGAAATCGGCATCATCATCGGACCGAATACCGACATCCCCGCGCCGGACGTGAACACGAACGAGCAGATCATGGCGTGGATGATGGACACGTATTCGATGAACCAGGGCCAGACGGCTACCGGCGTCGTGACCGGCAAGCCGATCACGCTCGGCGGCTCGCTCGGCCGTCGTGAAGCAACCGGCCGCGGCGTGTTCGTGGTCGGCTGCGAAGCGGCACGCCGCATCGGCTTCGACATCGAAGGCGCGCGTATCGCGGTGCAGGGCTTCGGCAACGTCGGCGGGATCGCCGCGCGTCTGTTCCAGGAAGCGGGCGCCAAGGTCGTCGCGGTGCAGGACCACACCGGCTCGGTGTACAAGGCCACCGGCATCGACGCGGCCGCGCTGCTCGACCACGTGGCGAAGACGGGCGGCGTCGGCGGTTTCGCCGAAGCGGATGCGATCACCAACGAAGAGTTCTGGACGGTCGAATCGGACATCCTGATTCCGGCGGCGCTGGAAAATCAGATCACCGAAAAGAATGCCGGCAAGATCAAGACGCGGATCATCGTCGAAGGCGCGAACGGCCCGACCACCACGGCGGCCGACGACATCCTGCACGATCGCGGCATCCTCGTGATTCCGGACGTGGTCGCGAATGCGGGCGGTGTGACAGTGTCATATTTCGAGTGGGTGCAGGACTTCTCGAGCTTCTTCTGGACCGAGAATGAGATCAACGAGCGGCTCGAGCGCGTGATGCGCGAAGCGTTCGCCGCGGTTTGGCAGGTGTCGAGCGAGCAGAACGTGTCGGTGCGTACGGCGGCGTTTATCGTCGCGTGTAAGCGGATTCTGCAGGCGCGCGAAATGCGCGGTCTGTACCCCTGAGCGTGGCCGGTCGGCCGTGACCGTCTGCTGACGCGGATGGTTATGGGGCCGACACGGGTTCTACGTTCTACACTGTTTGACACAGCGGTTTTCGCGGACCGCCGTACAATTTGCATCATCGTGGTTCACAAGACCGCGTGTTTGACCGGCGGGCGGCATCGTAACGATGTCGCCCGCCTTCGCATGTCCGTGAAAACGACTGTGGCGCGGGCGCCGGCGGCAATCGCGGCGTGCGCGCAACAACATGGTTTATAGCAATACTTTCAGAAAAATTACTTTGCTAAACTGGCGCCGGTTCTTGCCAAGGAGATCAAGATGAAGGTTAAAAAAGCTGCGCTGCTGCTCGCGACTCTCGGACTGTTCACGGTCGGCGCGCATGCGCAAGACTCGGGCACGCTGAAAAAGATCAAGGATACGGGCGTCATTTCGCTGGGCCATCGCGAATCGTCGATTCCGTTTTCCTATTACGACGACAAGCAGAATGTGATCGGCTACTCGCAGGATTACGCGCTGAAGATCGTCGAAGGGGTCAAGCAGAAGCTGAACATGCCGAACCTGAAGGTGAAGCTGGTGCCGATCACGTCGCAGAACCGTATTCCGCTGGTGCAGAACGGCACCGTGGATATCGAATGCGGCTCCACCACGAATAACGCCGAGCGCCAGCAACAGGCAGCGTTCTCGAACACGATCTTCGTGATCGGCACGCGCCTGATGACCAGGAAAGACTCCGGCATCAAGGATTTCGCCGATCTGAAGGGCAAGACGGTCGTGACGACCGCCGGCACCACCTCCGAGCGCCTGCTTCGCAAGATGAACCAGGACAAGAGCATGGGCATGAACATCATCAGCGCGAAGGACCACGGCGAGTCGTTCCTGACGCTGTCGACCGGCCGTGCTGCCGCGTTCATGATGGACGACGCGCTGCTCGCCGGCGAGCGCGCGAAGTCGAACAACCCGGGCGATTTCGTGATCGTCGGTACGGCGCAATCGCGTGAAGCTTACGGCTGCATGCTGCGCAAGAACGATCCGGAATTCAAGAAGGTCGCCGACGACGCGATCGCGAAGGTGCAAACCTCGGGTGAAGGCGAGCAGATCTACAAGCGCTGGTTCGAATCGCCGATCCCGCCGAAGGGCCTGAACCTGAACTTCCCGATGAGCGACGATATGCGGGCACTGTTCAAGAATCCGAACGACAAGGCAATCGATTAAACGTTAGCTGCTTTTCGACACTTTCGAAACGCTTAACGGAACGGAAGGGGCCACGCGCTTCTTCCGTTTCTTTTTGCCGGAGTCTTGGTCATGTCATATCACTGGAACTGGGGCATTCTGCTGAGTCCCGTCTCCACGGGCGAGCCGACTACCTATCTCGGCTGGCTGGTGTCGGGGCTGTGGGTCACCGTCACCGTGTCCTTGTCGGCCTGGGTGATCGCGCTGATCGTCGGTTCGTTCTTCGGCGTGCTGCGCACGTTGCCGAACAAATGGGCGTCGGGCATCGGTACCGTCTACGTCGCGGTCTTCCGCAACGTCCCCCTGATCGTGCAGTTCTTCGTCTGGTATCTGGTGATACCGGAGTTGCTGCCCGTGTCGATCGGCACCTGGTTCAAGCAGTTGCCGCCGGCCGCGCAGTTCTTTTCTTCATCGATCATCTGTCTGGGCCTGTTCACCGCCGCGCGCGTGTGCGAGCAGGTGCGCTCGGGCATCAACGCGCTGCCGCGCGGCCAGCGCGCCGCGGGTCTCGCGGTCGGCTTCACGCAATGGCAGACATATCGCTACGTGCTGCTGCCGGTCGCTTACCGGATCATCGTGCCGCCGCTCACCTCCGAGTTTCTGAACATCTTCAAGAACTCCGCGGTGGCGTCGACGATCGGTCTGCTCGACCTGTCCGCGCAGGCGCGCCAGCTGGTCGACTATACGGCGCAGACGTATGAGTCGTTCATTGCGGTCACGATCGCGTACATGCTGATCAACCTGATCGTGATGCAACTGATGCGCTGGGTCGAAGCGAAAACCCGGCTGCCCGGCTATATCGGAGGCAAGTGATGCATCATTTCGACTGGAGCGGTATTCCGGGCGCGCTGCCGACGCTGTGGACCGGCGCGATCGTCACCTTCAAGATCACGCTGATCGCGATCGTATTCGGTATCGTGTGGGGCACCATCCTCGCGATGTTCCGGCTGTCGTCGATCAAGCCCCTCGAGTGGTTCGCGAAGATCTACGTGACGATCTTCCGTTCGATCCCGCTGGTGATGGTGCTGCTGTGGTTCTTCCTGATCGTGCCGCAACTGCTGCAAAGCGTGCTCGGTCTGTCGGCGGACATCGACATCCGGCTCGCGTCGGCGATGGTCGCGTTCTCGCTGTTCGAGGCCGCGTATTATTCCGAGATCATCCGCGCCGGCATTCAGGCGGTGCCGCGCGGCCAGGTCAACGCATCGTTCGCACTCGGCATGACCTACGCCCAGGCGATGCGCCTGATCGTGCTGCCGCAGGCGTTCCGCGCGATGGTGCCGCTGCTGCTCACGCAGGGTATCGTGCTGTTTCAGGACACGTCGCTCGTCTACGTGATCAGCCTCGCCGACTTCTTCCGCACCGCCACCAATATTGGCGACCGTGACGGCACGAGTGTCGAAATGGTACTCTTCGCGGGCGCGTGTTATTTCGTGATCTGTGTGATCGCGTCGAGCCTCGTCAAAGGTCTTCAGAAAAAGGTCGCAAGATGATCTCTATCAAGAATATTTCGAAGTGGTACGGCCAGTTTCAGGTGCTGACCGACTGCACGACGGAAGTCAAAAAGGGCGAAGTGGTCGTGGTGTGCGGGCCGTCGGGTTCGGGCAAGTCCACGCTGATCAAGACCGTCAACGGTCTCGAGCCGTTCCAGAAGGGCGAGATCGTGATCAACGGTCAGTCGCTGACCGACAGGAAAACCAATCTGTCGAAGCTGCGCTCGAAGGTCGGCATGGTGTTCCAGCACTTCGAACTGTTCCCGCATCTGTCGATCGTGCAGAACCTGACGCTCGCGCAGATCAAGGTGCTCGGTCGCTCGAACGACGAAGCGACCGCGAAGGGGCTGAAGCTGCTCGACCGCGTCGGTTTGCGCGCGCATGCGGACAAGTATCCGGGGCAGTTGTCCGGCGGTCAGCAGCAGCGTGTGGCGATTGCGCGTGCGCTGTCGATGGACCCGATCGCGATGCTGTTCGACGAGCCGACTTCGGCGCTCGACCCGGAGATGATCAACGAAGTGCTCGACGTGATGGTCGAACTCGCGCAGGAAGGCATGACGATGATGTGTGTCACGCACGAAATGGGCTTTGCGAAGAAGGTCGCGCATCGCGTGATCTTCATGGACAAGGGCCTGATCGTCGAAGACGACCGCAAGGAAGACTTCTTCGCGAATCCGAAGTCGGATCGCGCGAAGGATTTTCTGGCGAAGATTCTGCACTGAGTTTTTGTCTGCCGCCGGACTCGCGCGAGCCTTTTGCGGGCACGCGCGGGGCGAAAAAAAGCCGCTCGATGGAGCGGCTTTTTTATTGCCGGCAGTTGCGCGGCGGGCGGCCGCGCCGTGCCACTGCGTGCGGCTTACGACTCGAACGCAGCCGCGTCGTCCGCGGCTTCGAGATCGGATTCGCTGTCGGGCAGTGAGGCGGCATCGTTCGACGCCGCGATCGTCGTGGCGGACGCCGACGCGTCGAGCGCCGGATTGCGCAGCTTTTCGAGCACCGATGCCGGTACCGGAATGTTGGTGCGGCCGATCACCTCGCCATGCTGGAACATCAGCAGATCGCCCGGCGCGAACGCGGTCCACACTTCGTTGTCGGTCAGCGGCTTGGTCGCGATCACCGCGACGCGGTCTTCGGGCGTCGTGTATTTTGCGAAGTCGATCGATACGTCCGCGTCGACCAGATGCGCGGTCGAAAACGGCCAGCGCCGCACGAGGTAATGCAGATGCGTCGAGCAGTGCGCGAACTGCGCCTGGCCGTTCGACATCAGGAAATTGAACACGCCGTACTGCGTGATTTCGCGCGTGAGCGTTTCGAGCGCGGCGAACAGTTCTTCGAGCGGCGGCTGCGCACACGGAAAAGCCTTGCGCAAACCCTGCAGCAGCGCGCAGAACGCGAGTTCGCTATCGGTCGTGCCGACCGGCTGATAGACGCCCGAGAGCTCCGGTGCATAGTCTTTCAGGTCGCCGTTGTGCGCGAAGATCCAGTGACGTCCCCACAGTTCGCGCATGAACGGGTGGCAGTTTTCGAGCAGGATATGCCCCTGCGTCGCCTTGCGGATGTGCGCGATCGTGTTCTTCGATTTGATCGGGTAGCGCTTGACCATCTCCGCGATCGGCGAGGTGGCCGACGATTGATGATCGATAAAGAGGCGACAGGCCTTGTCTTCGAAGAACGCGATACCCCAGCCGTCGGCGTGGTGATCGGTGACGCCGCCGCGCGCCGCAAAGCCGGTGAAGGAAAACGTGACGTCCGTCGGCGCGGCGCAGTTCATTCCGAGAAGTTGGCACATGTTGCAGGTGAGCCTGTGAACGGATCGAGCCGTTACAATGATGATTTTCCAAGCATATCACCGAGCCGGAGACGCCAAATAGCAAAATCGACGTGTGTTCGGGCCGCAACAGCGCGGTTTGACCGGTTCGATGGGCTGCGCGCGCGAAGTCTCGTCCCCCTCTTGCCATGACCACTCCGAACGTTTCCCCCGATTCCATCACGCTGGTCCGCCCGGACGACTGGCATCTGCACGTCCGCGACGGCGCGATGCTGGCGGCGGTGCTGCCGGATACCGCGCGCCAGTTCGGTCGCGCGATCATCATGCCGAACCTGAAGCCGCCGGTCACGACGACCGCGATGGCGCAGGCGTATCGCGAGCGGATCGTCGCCGCGATTCCGGCCGGCGCGAAGTTCGAGCCGCTGATGACGCTGTATCTGACCGACAACACGCCGCCCGACGAAATCCGCCGCGCGCGCGAAAGCGGCTTCGTGCACGGCGTGAAGCTGTATCCGGCGGGCGCGACGACCAATTCGGACGCGGGCGTCACCGACATCATGAAGTGCGCAAAAACGCTCGAAGCGATGCAGGAAGTCGGCATGCCGCTACTCGTGCACGGCGAGGTGACGGATTCGGAGATCGATCTGTTCGATCGCGAGAAGGTGTTCATCGACCGTGTGATGACGCCGCTGCGCCGCGAGTTTCCGGCGCTGAAGGTGGTGTTCGAGCACATCACGACCAAAGACGCGGTCGACTACATTCGCGACGCGGGTGCCGCGCCGGAACTGCTGGGCGCGACGATCACCGCGCACCATCTGCTGTACAACCGCAACGCGATCTTCCAGGGCGGCATCCGTCCGCACTATTACTGCCTGCCGGTGCTCAAGCGCGAGACACATCGCATTGCGCTGGTCGAGGCGGCGACCTCGGGCAATCCGCGCTTCTTCCTCGGCACCGACAGCGCGCCGCATCCGAAGGGGCTGAAGGAGCATGCGTGCGGCTGCGCGGGCTGCTACACGGCGCTGCATGCGCTGGAGCTGTACACCGAAGCGTTCGACAAAGCCGGCGCGCTCGACAAGCTCGAAGGTTTCGCGAGCTTCCATGGCGCGGATTTCTACGGCCTGCCGCGCAATACGGAGAAGGTTACGCTGCGCCGCGAGGAATGGACGCTGCCGGCGGAACTGCCGGTCGGCGATACGCCGGTCGTGCCGCTGCGCGGCGGCGAAGCGATCGGCTGGCGCCTGGTTTAAGGCAGAAGTAAATGCGCGAGGGTGGGGCGGAGCAGCGGTCCGCGGATGAGGCGGTGGCCGGGTCGATGGATGAAGTCGCTCAGGAGACTCTCCCGTCGGGTTTCGCCGCGATCGACTGGTCGAAGCCCTGGTTCGCCCAGCTTGGGCCGCGCGGCCAGCGCTGGCAGCAGGCTGCGCTCTCCAGCTACGCAGACCTGCTCGCGACGATGAACGCCGACGCCACCGAGATGCGGCAGACCACCGGCCGTGGCCAACGTCTCGCGTTTATTGCGCAGGACGATCTGCCACCGGGCGCCGCGTACGAGGCGCACATCGCGTCGACCGGTTGCGTGCCGACGCGGCACAACCTGCACGACTTTTTCAACGGCTCGATGTGGTTTGCGTTTCCGCGCATCAAGGCCGCGCTGAACGCACGGCAGTCGGCCGAGCTCGATGTGCTTGGCGTCGGCCCGACTCGAGGCGGCGTGCGCGACATGCTGACCCTGTTCGACGAAAACGCACTGCTGTTCGCTTGCGCCGATCCTTCGCTGAGCGCCGCGCTACGCGGCTTCGACTGGCGCACGCTATTCGTCGCGCGCCGCGCCGAGTGGGGGCGCAACTGCGAAGTGCGCTGTTTCGGCCACGCGTTGCTGGAAAAGCTGATCGCGCCGTTCAAGGGCTGCACCGGTCATGCGTGGATCGTCGATGTGCCGGCCGGGTACTTCGCATGGGACACCGCCGCGCGCAACGCATGGCTCGACGAAACGGTGAGTGCGGCGCTGCTCGGCACCGACGCGTTGACCAGCCGCGTATTTGCGCCTCTGCCCGTGCTCGGCATTCCGGGCTGGTGGCCCGACAGCGAAGCGCCCGCGTTTTACGACGACACCTCCGTATTTCGCCCCGGGCGACGCAAGAGCTAGGCGCGGCAGCGGTTTTCCCTGCTGATCCGACTACTTCGACTCCAGGCCGGTTTCGGCAGTAGTGAAGCGCGTCGCCAGCCGCATTCCCGTTCGGTGTTAAAATCCGCGCCAGCAAAGCAGGCCAGGCAGTCGCGGCCTCGACGGTTTCGGCCAACGAGGGCGAGGAAAGTCCGGACTCCACAGGGCAGGGTGATGGCTAACGGCCATCCGTGGTGACACGCGGAACAGGGCAACAGAAAGCAAACCGCCGATGGCCCGGCGCAAGTCGGGATCAGGTAAGGGTGAAACGGTGCGGTAAGAGCGCACCGCGGCTGTCGCAAGGCAGACCGGCACGGTAACCTCCACCCGGAGCAATTCCAAGTAGGCTGGCTAGCATCTTCGAGATGCAGGGCGGGGCCCCCGTCGCGTCAGCGGGTAGGAAGCTTGAGCGCGTCAGTAATGGCGCGCCTAGAGGAATGGCTGCCACGCGCGGCGCGTCTTCGGACGCGGCGTGTGCACAGAATCCGGCTTATCGGCCTGCTTTGCCGCTAAATAAGAAAAGCCGGCGTCCCGTGAGGGGCGCCGGCTTTTTCATTTGGACGCGCGGCGAGCGACCTTGGCCGCCGCCGCGGTCGCGCCCGGATCAGAGCGCGACGATATCGAACGAATGCGTGAGTTCGGCAGTCTTCGCGATCATGATCGACGCCGAGCAGTATTTGTCGTGCGACAGGTTGATTGCGCGCTCGACAGTCGCCGGGTTCAGGTTCTTGCCGGTCACCGTGAAGTGGAAGTGGATCTTCGTGAACACCTTCGGATCTTCGCTCGCGCGCTCGGCCTTCAGCGTCACCGAACAACCGGCGACTTCCTGGCGGCTCTTCTTCAGGATCATCACGACGTCGTACGCCGTGCAGCCGCCGGTGCCGAGCAGCACCATTTCCATCGGACGCGGCGCGAGGTTGCGACCGCCGCCCTCGGGCGCGCCGTCCATCGCAACCAGATGGCCGCTGCCCGTCTCGGCCGCGAACGCCATCCCGTCTTGCCCCATCCAGCTTACTTTGCATTCCATGCTGTCACTCCACCGCGCATAGCTATATCGAGACGGCATTGTAGCCCGCGGTTTGACAATTGGTGCGCGCTGACGCTATCCCAAAATTATGCGTGGTGGCTGCTCTTCTGCTGCGCTGCGGCATGGACGGGCGATCCGGCAATTCCTTGTTGGATTTAGGGGTTTTACTCTAGAAGACGTCTGATGCGGTCTGGATCGATATGGCCTTAAGGCTTGATCCATAAGGAGTTTCATCGACGGTATCTGAAATCGCTGATATGTCACATTATGGGAATGCATTTCGCAATGCAAATGTTCTTGCGTCGCACAAGGGCGCCTCATATAATTGCTCCCATCGTTGCAGCAGTTTTGCAACTTCCGCTGTCTCCTCCACCTCCTCCTTTGGTGGATTAAACCCGAACCGCTCGTTCGGGTTTTTTTTCGCCCTTCGGGTTTTTTCACCCGTTTGGTTCCTTTGGGGTGCTCTCTTTGCGGCGCTTTTTTGTGTCGTCGCGGCACCCGCGTCGCAAGTTTTGACTTGCCAGCGCAAATTCCTTTATAATTCAGGGCTTTTCCGCATCCGCGCCCGCGGAGGAAGAACCAGGGAGAGCCTGCACGCGCCTCGATGCGCACACTACAAGCAGGAAAAAACACATTGGGCGCAGCAATTTTTTTGGATCGATCATGAAGACGTTTTCCGCAAAAGCCCATGAGGTGACGCGCGAATGGTACGTGATTGACGCGACGGATAAGGTTCTCGGGCGTGTCGCCAGCGAAGTGGCACACCGTCTTCGCGGCAAGCACAAGCCTGAATTCACTCCCCACGTCGACACCGGTGATTTCATCATCGTTATCAACGCCGGCAAGCTGAAGGTCACGGGCAACAAGGTTACCGACAAGAAGTACTACCGTCACTCGGGCTACCCGGGCGGTATCTATGAAACGACGTTCGGCAAGATGCAGGAACGCTTCCCGGGCCGCGCGCTCGAGAAAGCGGTCAAGGGCATGCTGCCGAAGGGCCCGCTCGGCTACGCGATGATCAAGAAGCTGAAGGTCTACGCTGAAGCAACGCATCCGCATTCGGCACAACAGCCGAAAGCGCTCGAGATCTAAGGGGAGCCCACATGATCGGTAACTGGAATTACGGCACGGGCCGCCGCAAGAGCGCCGTCGCACGTGTGTTCATCAAGGCAGGCAAGGGCGAGATCATTGTGAACGGCAAGCCTATTGCCGATTACTTCTCGCGCGAAACGTCGCTGATGATCGTGCGTCAACCGCTGGAACTCACGAACCACGGCGTCACGTTCGACATCAAGGTCAACGTGAACGGTGGCGGTGAAACGGGTCAAGCCGGTGCGGTTCGCCACGGCATCACCCGAGCGCTGATGGACTACGACGCAACGCTGAAGCCGGAACTGTCGAAGGCTGGCTTCGTTACGCGTGACGCTCGTGAAGTCGAACGTAAGAAGGTCGGCTTCCACAAGGCACGTCGCCGCAAGCAGTTCTCGAAGCGTTAAGCGTTTCGAATGCAAACTGGCTTTATCGCCGGTTTGCAGCAAAAGCCGCCAACGCTCCATGCGAAGGCGGCTTTTTTTATGGTTGGCAGGAGTTTGCCGCGGGCTTCGTGCGATCTCGTTGCAGAAACGTCGCCATGCGCTAGCCTCAAGAGAGAACCCATTGATTTTGTGGGCTTCAGCACGATATCCGGAACAGCCCTACAATAGCGGCTAAAGCTTTTTGGAGAGTTCGAATGAACGCAGTCACCGACACCCCCGTGACCGAGATGCCGGCCCCCTTCGTTTTCACCGACGCAGCGGCTGACAAGGTCAAGCAACTGATCGAAGAAGAAGGTAACCCGGAGCTCAAGCTGCGCGTGTTCGTGCAGGGCGGCGGCTGCTCGGGCTTCCAGTACGGCTTCACGTTCGACGAAGCGATCAACGAAGACGACACCGTGATGAACAAGAGCGGCGTCCAGCTGCTGATCGACTCGATGAGCTACCAGTATCTGGTCGGCGCCGAGATCGATTACAAGGACGACATCAACGGCGCGCAGTTCGTCATCAAGAACCCGAACGCGACCACGACCTGCGGTTGCGGCTCGTCGTTCTCGGTCTGAGCACGATCTACGGCTGTTCAAGCTGCAACGAAAACGGGGCCCGCAAGGCCCCGTTTTTTATTGCCTCTGCGTCAAATAGAAACGCATCCGATCAAACCGTCCCCTTAACGCGGATCAACGGCGGATCAGCGTGGGTCAGCGCGGATAAATCGCCCCCAGCACGCGCTCGGCGGATGCTCCAGTCACGCTCGGCAGATTGCCCGACAACCTCGCGATGCAGCGCATCGCCAGCCACGCGAATGCGAGCGGCTCGACCTGGCTCGGCGGCACGCCGAGCGCGTCGGTCGTCATAACCGGTACGCCGCTTACGCCGCTGTCTTCGAGCGCCTGCTGCAACGCCTTCATGATCTCCGGATTGCGCGCGCCGCCGCCACATACGTAGACCGCGCGCGCGTCCGATGCATGCCGCTCGATTTCACGGGCGACCGTCACCGCGGTCAGCGCGACCAGCGTCGCCTGCACGTCGGCGGGAGCGAGGCCGGCGAACGGCGCCAGCTTCGCGTCGAGCCACGTGGTGTTGAAGAGATCGCGGCCGGTACTTTTCGGTGGCTGCTCGGAGAAGAACGGTTCGTCGAGCAATGCGTTCAGCAGCGCGCGGTTCACCTGACCGCTCGCCGCAAAATGCCCGTTTTCGTCGAACGGTTTGCCGAGATGGCGTTCGACCCACGCGTCGAGCAGCGCATTGGCCGGGCCGCAGTCGAAGCCGCGCACGCTACCGGTCGCGTTCAGAATCGTGATATTGCTGATGCCGCCAAGATTGCAGACCACCCGGGTTTCGTTTGGCGCGCCGAAGATCGTCGCGTGAAAGGCGGGCACGAGCGGCGCGCCCTGGCCGCCGGCCGCGACGTCGCGGCTGCGGAAATCGGCGACCACGTCGATGTGCAGCATTTCCGCGAGCAGCGCCGGGTTGTTGATCTGCCGCGTGTAGCCCTTTTCCGGCCGATGCCGCACGGTCTGCCCATGCACGCCGATCGCGCGCACTTCATCGGCCGACACGCGGCTGTCGCGTAGCAGTTCGTGACAGCAGACGGTGTAGCGCGTCGCGAGCGCGTTGGCGGCCAGCGCCTCGCGCTCGATCTCGTTGTCGCCCGGCTGCTGGAGCGCGAACAGCGCTTCGCGGATGCCCGCCGAAAAGGCGACGAACGCCTCGGCCAGCACCTCGGGCGGTTTCCCGTCGACAAAGCGCACGGCCACGCCGTCCACACCGTCCATGCTCGTTCCCGACATCAACCCGAAATAGATGCCATCTGCGGGGTCTTGCGCCACGTCGCTGCTCCTGTCGATGTTTATTGCGATTCGTTGTAGCAGATTATCGGCGTAAGCGCGGCCGATGGTAAGCGCCGGGGGGCGATTGGCGCGTTCCGGGAGCGGTTCTGGTATCGCGTCCGGGCCGCGGTGATGGTCGCGGCATGAGCGTCCGCAAGCCGCTTTCGTGACCGCCTGCGCAGTCATCGCTCGCGCCACCCGTGCCACCGCCACCCGAGCCACCCACGCCGCCCGCGCCACCCGCGCCACCCGCGCCACCCGCGCCACCCGCGCCACCCGCGCCACCCGCGCCACCCGTACCACCCGTACCACCCGTACCACCCACGCCGCCCGAGCTACCAGTGCTGCCACCCGCGCCGCCCGCGCCGCCCGCCGCGCCGGCAGCCCACACCAACCGCCTGCATCACAGCAAAATCACCCGCCACACCGCCACCAGACGTATCCCAGTGGGCGCGGCGGCGCGCATCTATGGGACAATCCTGTTTTTTCGCGACTTCACGTTTCCAGCATGAGCACCGAGTCCACCAAGCCCACCTCCGCCTTCCCGATCACCGACGAAGTCCGTCACGCCCTCGCCGTTACCAAGCGCGGTGTCGACGAACTGCTGATCGAGGACGAATTCGCGCAAAAGCTCGCGCGGAGCGCGGCGACGGCCAAGCCGCTGCGCATCAAGCTCGGTCTCGATCCGACCGCGCCCGACATCCACATCGGCCACACGGTCGTGCTGAACAAGATGCGCCAGCTGCAGGACCTCGGCCACACGGTGATCTTCCTGATCGGCGATTTCACGTCGCTGATCGGCGACCCGTCCGGCCGTAACGCGACGCGCCCGCCGCTCACGCGCGAGCAGATCGAATCGAACGCGAAGACCTATTTCGAGCAGGCCGCGCTCGTGCTCGATCGCGACAAGACCGAGATCCGCTACAACAGCGAATGGTCGATGCCGCTCGGCGCCGACGGCATGATCAAGCTCGCGTCGCGCTACACGGTCGCGCGTATTCTCGAACGCGAGGACTTCACGAAGCGCTTCCAGGGCGGCGTGCCGATCTCGATCCACGAATTCCTGTACCCGCTGATGCAGGGCTACGACTCGGTCGCGCTGAACGCGGACCTGGAGCTCGGCGGCACCGACCAGAAGTTCAACCTGCTGGTCGGCCGCGAATTGCAGAAGCAGTACGGCCAGGAGCAGCAGTGCATCCTGACGATGCCGCTGCTCGAAGGGCTCGACGGCGTCGAGAAGATGTCGAAGTCGAAGAACAACTACATCGGCATCAGCGAAAAGCCGACCGATATGTTCGGCAAGCTGATGAGCATCTCCGACACGCTGATGTGGCGTTACTTCGAGTTGCTGTCGTTCCGTCCGATGGACGAGATCGCCGGCTTCAGGAAGGAAATCGAAGCGGGCCGCAATCCGCGCGATTTCAAGGTGATGCTCGGTCAGGAAATCGTCGCGCGTTTCCATTCGCAGGCGGATGCCGAGCGTGCGCTCGAAGACTTCAATCATCGCGCGAAGGGCGGCGTGCCCGACGACATTCCGGCGGTGACGCTCGCGGGCGCACCGCTCGCAATCGGCCAGTTGCTGAAGCAGGCGAACCTCGTGCCGTCGACGAGCGAAGCGCTGCGCAATATCGAGCAGGGCGGCGTGAAGATCGACGGCACGATGGTGTCCGAC
Organism: Paraburkholderia antibiotica; assembly: GCF_012927125.1. Lineage (GTDB taxonomy): Bacteria > Pseudomonadota > Gammaproteobacteria > Burkholderiales > Burkholderiaceae > Paraburkholderia > Paraburkholderia antibiotica. Next base: position 112,083 of record NZ_JABBFZ010000015.1, on the reverse strand, counting down.
AAGGGCCTGAAGGTCGAAGCCGGCGAATACGTGGTGCAGGTCGGCAAGCGCCGCTTTGCACGCGTGACGCTGAGCGCGTGAGCGTCGCCCGCGTGACGATCGTCGTCGCGGCGGCGCTGCCCGGCCAGGCGTTTCCGGAGTCCGGGCGATGATCGCGCTGATCCAGCGCGTGCGGTGCGCCGAAGTGCGCGTCGTCGACGGTGAGCATGAGCGCGTGACCGGCGCGATCGGCGCGGGTCTGCTCGCGCTCGTGTGCGCCGAGCGCGGCGACACCGAGGCGGCGGCCGACAAGCTGCTTGCGAAGGTGCTCGGCTACCGCGTGTTCAGCGACGCGGCCGGCAAGATGAATCTGTCGGTGCAGAATCTCGACGGCGCGGGCAGCGCGGGCGGCCTGCTGCTCGTGTCGCAATTCACGCTCGCCGCCGATACCAACAGCGGCCTGCGTCCGAGCTTCACGCCCGCCGCGCCGCCCGACGAGGGCCGCCGCCTGTTCGACTACTTCGTCGCGGCCGCGCGCGCGAAGCATCCGATCGTCGAAACGGGCGAGTTCGGCGCGGACATGCAGGTGTCGCTCGTCAACGACGGGCCGGTCACGTTCTGGCTACAGACCAACGCCTGAACAAACCGGATCAACGTATCGTCTCGCGCCGACGCACCCCACTTGCGGGCGCGTCCGCGCATGCATGCCCACCGCCACACCACCACACCCTGGCGAGTTTCCCCAGCCGCCTCGCCGGCGTGCCCGCTGCTTTTTGCGACAATAGCGGCTCGACCCCATCGGCGAACGGCGCCTATCTCCCTCTCATGACGACGCAGATTCTGTTTATCCGGCACGGCGAGACCGACTGGAATCGCATCAAACGCATTCAAGGCCACATCGACATTCCGCTCGCGACCACGGGCATCGCGCAGGCGCAGCGTCTCGCGCGGCGTTTCGCGGACGAGGCGAAGCAGGGCGCGCGGCTCGACGCGATCTATTCGAGCGACCTGCAACGCGCGCAGCAGACCGCGCAACCGATTGGCGACGCGCTAGGCCTGCCGTTGCAGTTACGCGAGAGTCTGCGCGAGCGGTCGTACGGCGCATTCCAGGGGCATGACAGCGACGAGATCGCGCTGCGTTTCCCCGACGAATACGCGCAATGGCAAACCCGCGATCCCGGCTTCGCGCCTCCCGAAGGCGAGTCGCAGCGGGTGTTCTATCACCGCATCATCCATGCGATCGAGCCGCTCGTCGCCGCGCATCCTGGCGGCCGGATCGCGTGTGTCGCCCATGGCGGGGTGCTCGATTGCGTGCGCCGTTTCGCGTGCGGTTTGCCGCTCGACGCGCCGCGTGACTATCAGTTGCTGAACACGAGCGTGAACGTGGTGGACTTCGAGGATGGCCGCGCGACGATCGTGTCGTGGGCCGATATCGTGCATCTCGACGCGGGCGGCGCCGACGATGATGGTTTGAAAAAGGCGCCGGGGCGGTAAGCGGAAGAGGGTAATCGGAAGAAGGTGTGGGCGCAGCGTGCGTATCGGGCTCGCGCCCGAGCCCGCCAGCCGCTGTCAATCCTGCTCTTTCACCGCCGTAGCCCGCCGCCGCGCCCGCTTCGACACCCCATTCACCAGCGCCCAGCGAATCACTGGCGCGACGAGCCGCACGCCGGGTCGCGCGAAGGTTCGACGCAGCGCCGCGTAGCGATTCAGGCCGAGCATCGTTTGCGCCCATTCGGGCAGCAGATCGACGCCGGCGTTGAGCATCAGCGTGCCGGCCGGGCGCATCGCGACGCTCGGCGCCGGCGCGCTCATCAGAATCCTGACGACTTCGAAGGTCCGCTCGCTGGCGACCAGCGCGGGCCGCATCGCCAGCAGATACGCGTCGATCTCGGCGCGCGAGCGTGGGATATCGGTCGCGCCGAGCATTTCGGCGATGCGTGCGGTCTCCGCGAAGTACTGATCCTGCGCGGCGACCGACAGCACCGGATTCACATAGCGCAGATGCGCGGTCATGAAGCTCGACACCTCGGCGACGTGCACCCACGTGAGCAGCGCCGGTTCGCTCGCGCGATACGACTGGCCGTCCGGTGCGACGCCCGTGATGTCGAGATGGATGCGTTTCACACGCTCGATCAGCGCAAGCGCGTCCGCACGGCTGCCGAACGTAGTGCCGGCGATGAAGGTCGCGGTACGCCGCAAGCGCCCGAGAATATCGCTGCGAAAGCTCGAGTGATCCCACACGCCCGCGAGTGCCAGCGGATGCAGCGCCTGCAGCAGCAGCGCGCTAATACCGCCCGTCATCATCGACGTGAAGTCGGCGTGGACTTTCCAGCACATCGAATCTGGGCCGAACAGGCCGGGGTCGCCGGGCGGCGACGAGTAGTCGAGCACCGGGCCGCTGCCGGTGGTCAGATGCGTGACGCCGGCGGCGAGTTTCGAGCGCAGGCGGTGGGTGAGTTGCCGGGCGAAATTGCCGGACGGGTCGCCGGCGGGATTGACGGGGGAACTGCTGGATGAGCCGGGGTGCTGGGTCTGGTCGGACATCCTGATCGGCCTCGGCTAATGGCTCACTTCGACGATTCCCACAGGCCCGGCAGCGCGCTCGACGAATCCGGCGCGGCCAGCCCGAAGTGCCGGTACGTCAGCATCGTGGCGACGCGGCCGCGCGGCGTGCGCTGCAGGAAGCCCTGCTGGATCAGATACGGCTCGAGCACGTCTTCGATCGTGTCGCGTTCCTCACCGATTGCCGCGGCCAGATTGTCGACGCCGACCGGACCGCCGTCGAACTTGTACAGGATCGCTTCGAGCAGCTTGCGGTCCATCAGGTCGAAGCCGACCGCGTCGACGTCGAGCATGCTGAGCGCGGCGTCGGCCACCTGCGCGGTGATGTTGCCGTCGGCCTTCACTTCAGCGAAGTCGCGCACGCGCCGCAGCAGGCGGTTCGCGATACGCGGCGTGCCACGCGCGCGACGGGCGATCTCGAACGCGCCGTCCGGATGGATCTGCGCGTTCAGCAGCGAGGCCGAACGCGTGACGATGCGCGCGAGCTCCTGCGCGTTGTAGAACTCGAGCCGCGCGACGATGCCGAAGCGGTCGCGCAGCGGATTGGTCAGCATGCCCGCGCGGGTGGTCGCGCCGACCAGCGTGAACGGCTGCAGGTCGAGCTTCACGCTGCGCGCGGCCGGCCCTTCGCCGATCATGATGTCGATCTGATAATCCTCGAGCGCCGGGTACAGGATTTCCTCGACGACCGGCGAGAGCCGGTGGATTTCGTCGATGAAGAGGACGTCGTTGGCTTCGAGGTTGGTGAGCAGCGCGGCGAGGTCGCCGGCGCGTTCGAGCACGGGGCCCGAGGTCTGGCGCAGACTGACGCCCATCTCGCGCGCGATGATGTGCGCGAGCGTGGTCTTGCCGAGGCCCGGCGGCCCGAACAGCAGCACGTGGTCGAGCGACTCGGAACGGCGCTTGGCCGCCTCGATGAAGATTTCCAGCTGGCCGCGCACTTTTTCCTGCCCGACATATTCTTCGAGCTGGCGCGGCCGCAACGCACGCTCGAACGCTTCTTCGTTCGGCGACACGGGCGTGGCCGCGATGATGCGCTCGGCGGCGAGTTTGTCGGTTTCGATCATGCGGGCATTGTACCGCGCGCGGCAGGCGCGCTCAGGCCTTCGACAGCGCCTTCAGCGCGAGCTTGATGCCCTCGGAAACGCCAGTGCCGGCCGGCACGTTCTTGATCGCGGCGAGTCCCTCTTTCTCGGAATAGCCGAGCGCGAGCAGCGCGTTGAGGATGTCGGATGCGTGGTCGGACGGCGACGCGGCGCCCGCCAGCGCGCCGAGGTCGGCGCCGAGCTTGCCCTTCAGTTCGAGCAGCAGCCGTTCGGCGGTTTTCTTGCCGATGCCCGGCACCCGCGTGAGGCGCGCGGCGTCCTGCATCGTGACGGTCTGCGCGAGTTCCGCGACGCTCATGCCCGACAGCACCGCTAGCGCCATGCGCGCACCGATGCCGGAGATCTTCAGCAATTCGCGGAAGGTCGAGCGTTCCTGCGCGGTGCCGAAGCCATACAGCAGATGCGCGTCCTCGCGCACGATCATCTGCGTGAGCAGCACGATGCGCTCGCCGGTCGACGGCAGGTTGTAGAACGTGCTCATCGGCACGTCCACTTCATAGCCGACGCCGTTGCAGTCGACGAGCAGATGCGGCGGGTTTTTTTCCAGCAGAACGCCGGCAATGCGACCGATCATGGCGGATTCAGTATCGAGAGTCGTGGGGGAATGCGCGAGTGTAGCTTAGCGAATGGGCGGCGCGTACCGCGGCGTGTGCTGCATGACGGTCACCGCTCGCGCGCCGGAGTCCGAGCAGGGCGGACCTCAACCGACCAGCCGCCCGCGCCGCACCCGCAGCCCCTTCTTCGCGAGCGCCGGCGCGATGCCGCCGAGCGTGCTCAGCGTGCCGCCGCCGTGCGCGTGGCAGATCGCCATGCCGAGTGCGTCGGCGGCGTCGGTGCCGGGCACGCCGGAGAGGTTCAGCAGCCGCACGACCATCTGCTGCATCTGCTCCTTGGTCGCGCGGCCGTAGCCGACCACCGCCTGCTTCAGCTGCAACGCGGTGTATTCGGCGACCGGTACGCCGCCCGCGACGAGCCCGCAGATCGCGGCGCCGCGCGCCTGGCCGAGCAGCAGCGTCGACTGTGGATTGACGTTGACGAAGACTTTTTCGATCGCCGCCTGATCCGGCGCGTGCTCGCGGATCAGCGTCGAAATGCCTGCGAAGATGGTGCCGAGCCGCGACGGCAGGTCGGCGTCGGCGGTGCGGATCACGCCGCTCGCGACGTAGCTCAGTGTGTGGCCGTGTTGTTCGATCACGCCGAAGCCGGTGACGCGCAGGCCGGGGTCGATGCCGAGAATTCTCATGAGGTGCCGCACATGCGATAAAAACCAGGTGCCTGCGATACTACAACGAACGCGCCGCGCGGCGGTCGGCTGGTGGCGTGGGTGGAGGAATAAATGCTGCTGCGTGATCGTGTGGGGCCCTGCAAGGGAGGCGAGCGAGGATGCAGCGCTATCGGAATCTGAGCGGCGACTCGGGCGTCGACGCGTACGAACCCGGCGACGATTTCATCAAGGTACGGTTTCGGCAGGGCGTCGTGTATTGGTACACAGCGGCGAGCGTGGGCGCCGCGCACGTCGACGTGATGAAGCGTCTTGCCCACAGGGGGCAGGGTTTGGGCACGTACATCAGCCAGCATGCCGAGGTGCGGGATGGTTACGCACGAAAAGAACCGGACGATTGAGCACGCCCGCGTCTCACCTCAAAGCAAAAGGCCCGGCGGGACAACCCGCCGGGCCTTTTTAACAGCTATCGAACTTCAGCCACTCAGTAGCCGCTCAATCGCCAATCAATGACGGAAGTGACGCACGCCCGTCAGCACCATCGCGATGTTGTGCTCGTCGGCGGCGCTGACCACTTCGTCGTCGCGCATCGAGCCGCCCGGTTGGATCACGCAGGTCGCGCCTGCAGCCACCACCACGTCGAGGCCGTCGCGGAACGGGAAGAACGCGTCCGATGCGACCGCCGAACCGGTCAGCGTCAGACCGGCGTTCTGTGCCTTGATGCTGGCGATACGCGCCGAGTCCACGCGGCTCATCTGGCCCGCGCCGACGCCCATCGTCATGCCGTTCGCGCAGAACACGATCGCGTTCGACTTCACGTACTTCGCGACGCGCCATGCGAACAGCAGATCGTCCATTTCCTTCGGCGTCGGATGACGCTTGGTGACGACGCGCAACTCGCGCGGCTGCACGTTCTTCGAGTCGAGCGACTGCACCAGCAGGCCGCCGCCGACGCGCTTCAGATCGAACGCGTTATGGCCTTCGCCCAACGCGATTTCGAGCAGACGCACGTTCTGCTTGGCCGCGAACACCTGACGCGCTTCGGCGCTGAACGACGGCGCGATCAGCACTTCGACGAACTGTTTGGCCACCGCTTGCGCGGCCGCCTCGTCGACTTCGCGGTTGAACGCGATGATGCCGCCGAACGCCGAGGTCGGATCGGTCTGGAATGCCTTCGAGTACGCTTCGTGCGCGTTCGCGCCGATCGCGACGCCGCACGGATTCGCGTGCTTGACGATCACGCAGGCCGGCACGTCGAAGGTCTTCACGCATTCCCACGCGGCGTCGGAGTCGGCGATGTTGTTGTACGACAGCTCCTTGCCCTGCAGCTGGTTGTAGTTCGCGAGCGCGCCGGCCGGCACCGTCAGATCGCGGTAGAACGCGGCGCTCTGGTGCGGATTCTCGCCGTAGCGCAGGTCCTGGACCTTTTCGTACGCGACGTTCAGCGTAGCCGGATACGGGTTGCGCGACGCGTGCTGCAGTTCTTCGGTCAGGCTCGTCAGATAGTTCGTGATCGCGCCGTCGTACTGCGCGGTGTGCGCGTAGACCTTGGTCGCGAGGCGGAAGTTGGTCTTGTACGACACCGTGTTGCCGTTCGCGCGCATTTCGTCGAGCACGACCGCGTAATCCGTCGGGTCGACCACGACGGTCACGTCGCGGTGATTCTTCGCTGCCGAGCGCAGCATCGTCGGGCCGCCGATGTCGATGTTCTCGATCGCGTCTTCGAGCGAGCACTCTTCCTTCGACACCGTCTGCACGAACGGGTACAGGTTCACGACCAGCAGGTCGATGGTCGGAATGTCGTGCTTCTCAAGCGCGGCCATGTGCTCCGGCAGATCGCGACGCGCGAGGATGCCGCCGTGCACCTTCGGATGCAGCGTTTTCACGCGACCGTCGAGCATTTCCGGGAAGCCGGTGTAGTCGGCGACTTCGGTGACGGCGAGGCCCGCGTCCGCGAGCAGTTTCGCGGTGCCGCCGGTCGACAGGATCTTGATGCCGAGGTCCGACAGCGATTTAGCGAAGTCGACGATGCCGGACTTGTCGGAAACGGAGATGAGCGCTTGCTTGATCATGATGAAGACGAAAAGCCGAAGGGGAAACGTGGCAGGGCGCCAGAAACTGCAACGGGCTACAGCAACCCGTGCTGTTGCAGCTTCTTGCGCAGCGTATTGCGGTTGATGCCGAGATACTCGGCGGCCAGCGACTGATTACCGCCGGCCTGCTCGAGCACCACTTCGAGCAAGGGTTTTTCCACGCATGAAATGACCATGTCGTAGACGTCGTGCGGATTGGAGCCGTCGAGATCCTGGAAGTACACGTCCAGGCTGTCGCGGACGGATTGTTCGATATTGTTCTTGCTCATGCTGCTAGTCGGTCGGTGTGATCCTCGCCCGGGCTGTCGGCTGATTCGTCGACGTAGACGAGGCGGTCTGAGATCGCCTTTTGCGCGTCAAAGAACTCGTTGACGGCGAGGAGTTGTTCGCGCGTGGTGTCCAGCGTATTCATGCGATGCCGGAACAGGTTGGCGCCGGAAAGGCCGCGAGTGTACCAGCCGATGTGCTTGCGCGCAGTGCGCACACCGGTAAATTCCCCGTAAAAAGCGTAGTGATCTTCGAGATGCTCGTTCATCACCTGCTGGATTTCGTCGATGCGCGGCGGCGGCAGCAGCTCGCCCGTTTGCAGGAAATGCTCGATCTCGCGGAACAGCCACGGCCGGCCTTGCGCCGCGCGGCCGATCATGATCGCGTCCGCGCCGGTGGCGGCGAGTACCTCGCGCGCCTTGTGCGGCGACGTAATGTCGCCGTTCGCGACGACCGGGATGCCGATCGCCGCTTTCACCGCGGCGATGGTTTCGTATTCGGCGTCGCCGTGATACAGGTCGGCGCGCGTGCGGCCGTGCACGGTCAGCATCGAGATGCCGGCCGCTTCGGCGAGGCGCGCGACATTCAGCGCGTTCTTGTTCTCGCGATTCCAGCCGGTGCGGATTTTTAGCGTGACGGGCACCGCGTCAGGGCCGATGCCGACCGCGTTCACGACGGCCTCGACGATCCGCTGCACCAGCGGCTCGTTCTGCAGCAGCGCCGAGCCGGCCGCGACGTTGCAGACCTTCTTGGCCGGGCAGCCCATGTTGATGTCGATGATCTGCGCGCCGTTCGCGACGTTGTAGCGGGCCGCTTCGGCCATCATGACCGGATCGGCGCCGGCGATCTGCACCGCGATCGGCTCGACTTCGCCTTCGTGGTTCGCCCGCCGCATGGTTTTTTCGCTTTTCCACAACTGCGCGTTCGATGCCACCATCTCCGACACCGCGTAGCCCGCGCCGAGCCGTTTGCACAGCTGGCGGAACGGCCGGTCGGTCACGCCGGCCATCGGGGCGACGAACAGGTTATTGCGCAGATTGTGGGAGCCGAGAGTGGGCATGACGTGAGCGCGCGCCGCCGGCTGACCATTGGACAGCCGATGAAAAACGCGAAATGCGAGGGAAAACCGCCATTTTAGCGTTAACGGGTAGCGCCGAGGGTAACGGCGAGCCGCGGTCCGCATCTCGTAACCCATTCAATCTTTTATGAAAGTCGTGTTACGCGGCGAGTTGAGGCGGTGGTGAGCGGGGTGTGGACCGCTGCGTAAAAGTCGCGGCGGCGGGTGCTGATAATGGGCCTGTGGGCACAGCAGCGCCGCCCCCGACCCTAGCGACGCTGACCAAACATCATCTGACGTGCGAGCGCGGTTTTCACCGGCGGCACGAACTCCAGCGCAGTCAGCGCGAGGCCGCGCAGCACCGCGAGCGGAGCGAAGTCGACGGTAAAGAGGCGGGCGAGCGTGTCGGTCGAGCCGATCGTCAGGCGGCGGTCGAGCGCGCGGCGTTGCGCGAAGGTCGCCAGCGCGAGCGCGGTCGGTCCTTCGGTGGCCAGCGCGTCGGCGAGCGCATGCGCGTCGCGCAGGCCGAGGTTCAGACCCTGGCCCGCGACCGGATGCAACGTCTGCGCGGCATTGCCGATCGCCACGACGTGACCGTTGACCAGCGTATCGGCCGCGTTGAGCCCGAGCGGAAACGACGCCCGACCGGTGATCTGCGTAAAGCGCCCCATGCGGTCGCCGAACGCAGCATCGAGTTCGCGCAGGAACGCTTCGTCGGACAATTGCGCGCGGCGCGCGGCTTCGTCGGGCGCGCAGCACCAGACGAGCGCGTAGTCGGCGCCGCGCACGCCGCCCATCGGCAGCAGCGCGATCGGGCCTTGCGACGTGAAGCGTTCCCACGCGACATGCGGTTGCGGCGCGGACACCGTGACCGTGCCGACCAGCGCGGTCTGGCCGTAGTCGCGCGAACCGGCGACGGCGGCGCGGCCGGTCGTGCGGCCGGGTTGACCGCGTTCTTGCGCGGCTTCACCGGCAGCGTTTTCGTTTTCTTCGCGGGCCGCATCGGCGGCGCGCTTTTCGTCACGCTTCGCGCCACGCTTCTGATCGCCGAACAGCCCGCCCTCGGCATTCACCAGAATCCGCGTGCGCAACTGCCGCGTGACGCTGGCGGTTTCGATCGGCAGCGTGACGCCGTCGAGCTCCTGAACCGGCGCGCCGGCCGAGGTCGAGCGGAACCAATGGACCGGCGTCGCGCGCACCGCGTCGGCGAGACCGTGCACGATCGCGCCGTAGCGCAGCACGTAGCCGAGCGCGGGCAGCCCGTGCTCGCGATGATCGATCAGCGTGCGACCGAAGTGGCCGCGCTGCGAGACGTGGATGCGCTCGATCGCGGTGGCCTCGGCGGGCCAGCGCAGCGGCTCGAGGATCATCCGGCTGCCGTGCGAGACCGCGATCGCGCGCGGATCGGCGCTCGAATCTTCCGGCTCGCGCGCGTCGACGAGCGCGATTTTCAGCTCGCGCGTCACGCTGCGGCGCGCGAGCCAGCCGGCCAGCGCGAGGCCGACCGGCCCGGCGCCGACGATCGTCACGTCGAAATCGAACGCTTGTTGGGAGGTGGGCTTGAGAATCACCACCGCTTGAGAGGCGTCGTTCATCGCGGATCAGGTCCTTGCCGGCTGGGCCGTCTGCGGGGCCGTCGGCTGGCTCGTCTGCTGGCCCGCCTCCCGCGCTGCCTGCATCAGCGCCTCGATCTCGGCGGCGGCCACCGGCACGTCGCGGGTGATCAGCTCGCAGCCGGTCGGCGTGACGATCGCGTCGTCCTCGATGCGGATGCCGATGTTCCAGTAGCGCTCCGGCACGCCCTCGGCCGGGCGTACGTACAGACCGGGCTCGATCGTCAGCGTCATCGACGTGCGCAGCGTGCGCCACGGCAGCACGCCGGCTTCGTCGCGTGGTGCCGCGCGCTCGCGGTAGTCGCCGCAGTCGTGCACGTCCATGCCGAGCCAGTGGCCGGTGCGGTGCATGTAGAACGGCGCGTAGGCGCGCTCGGCGATCACGTCCTCGACCGACGCGAACTTGCCGCGCGCCACGATACCGGTGTCGAGCAGCCCCTGCGACAGCACGCGCAGCGCGGCCTGGTGCGGATCGTCGAAGGTCGCGCCGGCGCGCGTCGCGTCGATCGCGGCCTGCTGCGCGGCCAGCACGATGTCGTACAGCTCGCGCTGCGCCGGCGTGAAGCGGCCGCTCGCCGGGAACGTGCGGGTGATGTCGGACGCGTAGCCGTCGAGTTCGCAGGCCGCGTCGATCAGGATCAGGTCGCCGTCCCGCGCGATCGCGTTGCCGGCCGGGTAGTGCAGCACGCACGCGTTCGGGCCCGCCGCGACGATCGACGTATAGGCCGGCGCCTGCGCGCCGAACTTGCGGAACGTGTACAGCAGCTCGGCCTCGAGCTCGTATTCGCGCACGCCGGGGCGGCACGCGGCCATCGCGCGCCGATGCGCGGCCGCCGAAATCTGGCCGGCGCGGCGCATGATCGCCAGTTCGTGGTCGTCCTTGATGAGCCGCATTTCGTCGAGCAGCGGCAGCAGGTCGCGCGCGGCGGTCGGTGCGGCGATGCCGCCGCGGCCTAGCGCGCGCACCGCGTCGAGCCAGCCGCGCACCTGTTCGTCGAGCCGGGCCGAGGTGCCGAGCGCGTAGTGCAGCGCCGGTTTGTCGGCGATGAGGCGTGGCAGTTGCGTGTCGATGGCGTCGAACGGGAACGCGGCGTCGAGGCCGAACGCCTCGCGCGCGCCGTCGGGGCCGAAGCGGAAGCCTTCCCACGTCTCGCGCTCGAGGTTTTTCTCGCGGCAGAACAGGATCGACGCGGGCGCGCCGGGCGGCGCGCTGGCGTCGAGCACGAGCAGCGCCTCGGGCTCGGCAAAGCCGGTCAGATAATAGAAGTAGCTGTCGTGGCGATACGGGTAGTCGGTATCGCGGTTGCGCAGCGCTTCCGGCGCGGTCGGGACGATGGCGACGCCGCCGCCCGCGGCGCGCAGCGCGGCGAGAACGCGCTCGCGGCGCGTGCGGTAGACGTCGATGGCGAGGGTGGGTTCGGTCGGCTGGTTCATGGTGCGATTGTAGCGCCGCGTCTGTGGCGACCCTACACCGCGGCGTTTTGTGCGCCTTCCGACGGCGCGGCGGCCGCGCGCATGTTGCAATCCGTCCACAGCCGCTCCGTGCGTGGCTCGCGAAGATGCGCCAGCACGTTCGTGAAGGCCTTAGACCACTTATACTTTCGCCGGATTCAGAAAAAGGCAGATGGTCATGATGAAACTCATCGGTTCGCTCGGCAGCCCGTTTGTGCGTAAAGCGCGGATCGTGCTCGCCGACAAGAAGATCGACTACGAACTGGTGCCCGAGAACGTGTGGGCGCCGGACACCCGGATTCATACCTTCAATCCGCTCGGCAAGGTGCCGTGCCTCGTGATGGAAGACGGCGAGGCCGTGTTCGACTCGCGGGTGATCTGCGAATACGTCGATACGCTGTCGCCGGTCGGCAAGCTGATTCCGCCTTCGGGACGCGAGCGCGTCGAGGTGCGCTGCTGGGAGGCGCTCGCCGACGGCGTGCTCGACGCGGCCGTGCTGATCCGCCTCGAAGCCACCCAGCGCCCGGCCGAGCATCGCGTCGACGCGTGGGTCGAGCGCCAGCGGCGCAAGATCGACGAAGCGCTGATCGCGATGTCGCAGGGGCTCGGCAGCAAGCCGTGGTGCGCGAGCAATCACTACACGCTGGCGGACATCGCGGTGGGTTGCGCGCTTGGCTACCTCGACTTCCGCATGCCGGAGCTGAACTGGCGCGAAGCGCATCCGAACCTGGACAAGCACTTCCAGAAGCTGTCGCTGCGGCAGTCGTTCATCGATACGGTGCCGGCGAATTGACGCGGCGTGTCGGTTTGGGGCGACGAAGGGCTGAATCGAAGGCCGGAATCGAGGCCCGAATCGAAGAAAGCCGAAAGCGCGTGAAGCGAGCGTGAGCGAATGAAAAAAGCGCCTGCAGTTTGAACTGCAGGCGCTTTTTTGCGCCCGTGGTTTATCGGGGCGCGTGGTTGGCGGGCGACGCGTGCCGGTTGCGGCGCGCGTTACTGCTTGCCGTTGCGCCGCCGCACGATGCCCGGACCGAACGCAAAGCCGAACGCGAGCAGCAGCAAGGACACCGCCAGCACCGTGTTGTTGCCGCTCGTCACGTAAGGCGTGTTGCCCGTCGTGCCCTGTACCGTCAGATCGAGCGAGCCGATCGTGTACGGTGTCAGGCGGCCGATCACGCGGCCTTGCGCGTCGATCGCGGCGGTCATGCCGGTGTTGGTCGCGCGCAGCATCGGCCGGCCGGTTTCGAGCGAGCGCATCCGGGCGATCTGCAGATGCTGGTCGAGCGCGATGGTGTCGCCGAACCACGCGAGGTTGGTCGAATTGACCAGCACGCCGGCGGGCGTCGCGTTCTCGCGCAGCGTGCGCGCGATCTCCTCGCCGAAGATGTCCTCGTAGCAGATGTTCACCGCGACCGGCTGGTTATGGACCATGAACGGCTTCTGCACCGGCGGGCCGCGGAAGAAGTCGCCGAGCGGGATGTTCATCAGGTTGACGAACCAGCGGAAGCCCCACGGCACGAACTCGCCGAACGGCACCAGGTGGTGCTTGTCGTAGCGGTAGATTTCGTGCGAGCCCGGTGTGACGCCGAACAGGCTGTTGGTGTAATCGACCACCCGGCCTTCCGGCGTGATGGTGCCGCCGATCGCGCCGAACAGCAGCGCGCTGCCGGTCGAATCCGAGAACTGGCGGATCGCCGCCGCGAAGTTCGGCGGCAGTTGCTGCGCGAGCACCGGAATCGCGGTCTCCGGCGTGACGATCAGATCGGCCGGCTTCGCGGTGATCATCTGCTGATATTCGTCGATCGCCGCGCGCATGCCGGCTTCCTCGAACTTCATCTCCTGCTTGACGTTGCCTTGCAGCAGTCGCACCGTGAGCGGCGCGTTGGCGGGCGTGGTCCACTGCACGAGCGGCAGCAGCAGGCCGAGCGCGAGCAGCGCAACCGCGACGCTGGCCGGCACCACCACCCGGGCCGTGCGACGCGGGGCCGGTTGCGCGTCAACGCCGGCCGCGTCTGCGGTTGCCGCGCCATGCGCTCCGCCGCGTGCGGCCTCGCGCGACCGTGCCAGCGCCAGCAGCGCCTGCACGATCAGCGCGGCGGTCAGCGCGACCATCCAGCCGACTCCGTACACGCCGACCACCGGCGCGAAACCGGCCAACGGACCGTCGACCTGCGCATAGCCGGTCGCGAGCCACGGAAAGCCGGTGAACACCGTGCCGCGCAGCCATTCGCCGATCGCCCACGCGCTCGCGAACGCCAGCGCGCCGTGCCAGGTCGGTGAAAACGGCAGGCGATCGTCGGCCGCGCCGTTGCGCGCGTGACCCGCGCAGAACGACCACACGCCGGCGGCGAGCGCCGGGTAGACCGCCAGATACAGCGAGAACAGCAGGAGCGCCGTGCCCGCGAGTGGCGCCGGCATGCCGCCGTAGAAATGCATGCTGACGTACAGCCACCACACGCCCGACACAAAGTTGCCGAAACCGAACGCGCCGCCTGTCAGCGCCGCGCTTTTCCAGCCGGTGCTGCGCGTGAGCCACGCGAAGAAGAACACGAAGATCGCGAGCTGCAACCAGCCGCCGTGCGGCGTCGGCGCGAACGACAGCGTGTTGAGCGCGCCGGCGGCTAGCGCGACGAGATAGTGCCAGCGCGGCAGCGTGCGGCTACGGGCGCCGTCGCCGGTGGGAATGGGGGCGGGGGGGCTCACGCCGGGGCGCGAACGGGAAGTGATCGGGTCGGCCATTGTTGCGCGGTCGGCGTCGGAAGTTGAGAAATGAAGTGGCGGAAACCGCTGCAACGGCGGCAAAAACCGCCGGAAAAACGCGGGGCGCGGCAACTGGAAGTCAGTCCGCGCCCACGGCTCAGGTCTGCACGTGCTGCGCGTCGCGTTCGCGCTGGCCCGCGAGCGGGTCGCGGCGCACCAGCAGCATGTGGATCTGGCGCGCGTCGCCGCGCAGGATTTCGAAGATCAGATCGTCGAGGCGGACTTTCTCGCCGCGATGCGGCACCCGGCCGAAGTGATGCGTGACGAGTCCGCCGATCGTGTCGACTTCGTCGTCCGAGTATTCGGTGCCGAAGGCCTCGTTGAACTGCTCGATTTCGGTCAGCGCGCGCACGCGGAAACGGCCGTCCGGCGACGCGATGATGTTGCCGCTTTCCTCGTCGAAATCGTATTCGTCCTCGATGTCGCCGACGATCTGCTCGAGCACGTCTTCGATCGTAATCAGGCCCGCGACGCCGCCGTATTCGTCGACGACCACCGCGAGGTGATTGCGGTTCACGCGGAAGTCGTGCAGCAGCACGTTCAGCCGCTTCGACTCGGGGATGAAGACCGCCGGGCGCAGCATGCCGCGCACGTCGAACTCTTCTTCCGCGTAGTAGCGCAGCAGGTCTTTCGCGAGCAGCACGCCGATGATGTTGTCGCGATTGCCCTCGTAGACCGGATAGCGCGAGTGCGCTTTTTCCAGCACGTAGGGGATGAATTCGGCGGGGTTGTCCGCGATGTTGATCGCGTCCATCTGGGCGCGCGGCACCATGATGTCGCGTGCGCTGAGTTCCGACACCTGGAACACGCCTTCGATCATCGACAGCGAGTCGGCGTCGATCAGGTTGCGCTCGTGCGCGTCCTGCAGAATTTCCAGAAGTTCGGCGCGCGAGTCGGGCTCGGGCGAGATGAAGTCGGTCAGCCGCTCGAGTAGCGAGCGCTTTTCCTGCGGTTTGTCGAGTTGGCGTCCGGTATGACGTCGACTGGGATACGTGTCGTTCATGGTAGTGCGCCCGGCGAGACTGGGCGCGCTGTTGCAGAGCGTTAAGGATACACCAGGCACATGGCGGAACCGTGTCCCGCCGGGCCGGCGATGAGTGAAGCCAGGGTAAAGCCGGGTGAAAAGGCCGCGCCGCGAGGGCGGGGCGTGGAGTCATCCTAACCGATTACGCTGGCAAAAACGTTTATCGGAAAAAAACTCGCGGGCGGTGGTGGGTGGGCGGAGTGGGCTGCCGAACGGAAGTGGTGGGGGACGTTGTCGGCGTGACGCCGTGGTTGATTGGCCGGCGTTAGTGCTCGAGTGCTGGGTCCGTGGCTGGGCTCGATGCTGACTTCAAGACCGACCGCAGCGCCGACTCCAATACCAACGTCACCGCCGCGCCTGCCCCTCCGCCGACGCCGCCTGTGCCTCGACGCGACCGTCCGCCTTGCAGCGCGCCAGCAGCGCTTCCAGCGCGCGGTCGGGCATGCCGCTTTCGCGCAGCGCGTGGACAGTGCGGCTGACATAGTCGAGCGTCGTGCCGTAGCGGCCGCACGCGCAGCCCAGCACGGTGCGCACGGTCTCGTCGCTGAGCTTGCCGGTGTAGCTTGGCACGTCACGGCGCATCACGAACGCGAGCGCATCGACGCGCCGGCCGTCGGCGAGCACGCACGGCAGCCACGCAGGACGGTACGAACCCATCGGCATTTCGCGGCGCCATAACGCTTCGAGATGCGGCATCGAGCCCTCGGCGGCGAGCCGGAACGCCATGCCGGTGCACGAGCCGCCGCGGTCGAGCGCGAGCACGAGGCCCGGCTGCTCGGGCGTGCCGCGATTCACCCGCGACCACAGATAAAGCCCGCGGTGATAACCGTGCACCTTCGAGCGCATCGCCTCGACGGTGGGCAGGCCGGGATTCCAGATCAGCGAGCCATAGCCGAACAGCCACAGATCGCTGCGGCGATCCCAGTCGCGCAGCGCGTAGTCGAGCGACGCCTGCAGTTCGTCGTCCGTCAGAAGCCGCGATTCGCCGAGCGCCGGCGGGTAGTCCGGGCAGCGCTCGGGGGGATCGGCTTCGGGGAACGGGGTGTTCACGGTGGCTTCGATCGCGGATGGCTGGAAAGGGTGGGAGTCGAAGGAAATCGACGGAAATTAGCGGGACCCGGAGCGCTTACTGATAAGGGTCGGGAAACCCGAGCTTGCCGAGGATCTCGGTTTCGATCGCTTCCATTTCCTCGGCTTCTTCTTCGACCTCGTGGTCGTAGCCCTGCGCGTGCAGCGTGCCGTGCACGAGCAGGTGCGCGTAGTGCGCGAGCAGCGGTTTGCCCTGCTCGGCGGCTTCCTTTTCGACGACCGGGCAGCACAGGATCAGATCGCCCGTCACCGGATCGTCTTCCGATTCGGCGTACGCGAAGGTCAGCACGTTGGTCGCGTAGTCCTTGCCGCGATAGGTGCGGTTCAGCGTGCGGCCTTCCTCGGCGTCGACGAAACGCACGGTCAGCTCGCCGTCCGCGAAGAGGGCCGCCTTGATCCAGCCGGCCACGGTCGCGCGCGGCAGCAGCGTCTTGTGTTCCGGCCAGGCTTTGGCGGCGGGGAATTGCAGGTTCAACGTGAGTTTCGGGGCGCGGCTCATGCGGTTCGTGTGTCGGGTAGGTCCGGTTTTTTGCGTGTGGGCAGCGGTTGCGGATTGCGTCTTTGCGTGGACTATTGCGAGCATTGCTGCGTGCTGCGTGCTGCGTGCTGCGTGCTGCGTGTTTGCGTTGTGGCGTGCGTCGTCGGGTTTGCCGCGGCGCTGCGTATCACGCCGCACTTGCTACACCCTCACGCAAACCTCTCGACGCCGCCGCCGCAAATGCATCGTTTCAGCGCGAATCAACCGGCGCCGGCGTCTTCTGGGCATGCGCATCGTACGCCTCCACAATCCGCGCGACCAGCGGATGGCGCACCACGTCCGCGCTCGTGAAGCGCGTGAGCGCGATGCCGCGCACGTTCGCGAGCACCTGCTGCGCTTCGATCAGCCCGCTCTTGTGGCCGCGCGGCAGGTCGACCTGGGTGGTGTCGCCGGTGACGACCGCCTTCGAGCCGAAGCCGATCCGCGTGAGGAACATCTTCATCTGCTCGGGCGTCGTGTTCTGCGCCTCGTCGAGGATGATGAACGCGTGATTCAGCGTGCGGCCGCGCATGTACGCGAGCGGCGCGATTTCGATCATCTGACGCTCGAACATCTTCGCGGTCTTGTCGAAGCCGAGCAGGTCGTACAGCGCGTCGTAGAGCGGGCGCAGATACGGATCGACCTTCTGCGCGAGATCGCCCGGCAGGAAGCCGAGCCGCTCGCCCGCCTCGACGGCCGGACGGGTCAGCACGATGCGCTTGACCTGGTCGCGTTCGAGCGCGTCGACCGCGCAGGCGACTGCGAGGTAGGTCTTGCCGGTGCCGGCCGGACCGACGCCGAAGGTGACGTCGTGCGAGACGATCTGCTTCAGGTACTCGCGCTGCGCCGGTGTGCGGCCGCGCAGGTCAGCGCGTCGCGTGTAGAGCTTCGGGCCGTATTGCTCGAAGTCGTCTTCGTTCGCGTCGAGATCGGCGGGCTGGTCGAACGGATGGTCGGGATTGCCGGCGAAGCGCGGGTCGGCGGCGTCGCCCGCGTCGTTGCCATTGCCATTACCGTTGCCGTTCGGACGATGCCGCGCCGGGTGGCGCACTTCGACGAGCGCGAGCTGGATGTCGTCGACCGACAACGGCTCGCGTGCGTTGTTGTAGAAGTTTTCGAGCGCGGTCAGCGCGAGCTTCGCGCCGCGTCCGCGGATCGTGATGCGATGGCCGCGGCGCGACAGGGTCACGTCGAGCGCCTGCTCGATCTGCCGCAGATTTTCGTCGAGCGGTCCGCAGAGGTTGGCGAGCCGCGCGTTGTCTTCGCGCGGCGCGGTGAATTCCAGATGTTGCTGAGTGGTCTTCAAGGCGGTGAGTCGATCCTGTCGGTTGGCGGTACTCAGAATGTCGGTCAGTGCGCTTAGTGCGTCACGGCCGCGGCGTTGTCGTCGTGAACCATCACGAGTTCGCCGCGCAGCGAGTGCGGGTACGCGTGCACGATCTTCACGTCGACCATCTGGCCGATCAGCCGCGCGTGCGATGCGACCGGCGCCGGGAAATTGACGACGCGGTTGTTCTCGGTGCGGCCCGCGAGTTCGTTCGGGTCCTTGCGCGCCGGGCGCTCGACCAGAATCCGCTCGAGCTTGCCGACCATCGCGTTGCTGATGCGCTGCACGTTCTCTTCGATCGTCGCTTGCAGATGTTGCAGGCGTTTGAGCTTCACCTCGCGCGGCGTGTCGTCGTGCAGGTTCGCGGCCGGCGTGCCGGGACGCGGGCTGTAGATGAACGAGAAGCTGGTGTCGTACTGCATCTCTTCGACGAGCGCCATCATCTTCGCGAAGTCTTCCTCGGTCTCGCCGGGGAAGCCGACGATCATGTCCGTCGACAGCGACAGGTCCGGGCGGATCGCGCGCAGTTTGCGGATCACGGACTTGTATTCGAGCACGGTGTAGCCGCGCTTCATCGCCATCAGGATGCGGTCGGAGCCGTGCTGAACCGGCAGATGCAGGTGGCTGACGAGCTTCGGCACCTTCGCGTAGGTGTCGATCAGGCGCTGCGTGAATTCCTTCGGATGCGAGGTCGTGTAGCGGATCCGTTCGATGCCGGGGATGTCCGCGACGTATTCGATCAGCGTCGCGAAGTCGGCGATCTCGGTCGAGCCGAGCGTCAGCGCGCCACGGAATGCATTGACGTTCTGGCCGAGCAGCGTGACTTCGCGCACGCCCTGGTCGGCGAGGCCGGCGATTTCGGTCAGCACGTCGTCGAGCGGGCGCGACACTTCCTCGCCGCGCGTGTACGGCACCACGCAGTAGCTGCAGTACTTGCTGCAGCCTTCCATGATCGACACGAACGCGCTCGGACCGTCGACGCGCGCCGGCGGCAGATGGTCGAACTTCTCGATTTCGGGGAACGAAATATCGACCTGCGCGCGGCCGCTCGCGCGGCGCTGGTCGATCATCTGCGGCAGGCGGTGCAGGGTTTGCGGGCCGAACACGAGATCGACGTACGGCGCACGCGCGACGATCGATTCGCCTTCCTGACTTGCGACGCAACCGCCCACGCCGATGATCAGATTCGGATTCGCATCCTTCAGCTCGCGCACGCGGCCGAGGTCGGAGAAGACTTTCTCCTGGGCCTTTTCGCGCACGGAACAGGTGTTGAACAGGATCACGTCGGCGTCTTCCGGCGTGTCGGTCTTGACGAGTCCTTCAGCGGCACCGAGTACGTCGACCATCTTGTCGGAGTCGTACTCGTTCATCTGGCAGCCAAAGGTCTTTACATAAACTTTCTTGGTCATCGAATTTCGCCGGTCGCAGTGGTTAACCTGGGGGCGTCGTAAAAAGTGGAGAGGGGCTGCGGCACGCGGTAACGCGGCGCCTAAGGGACCACTGGGCCCGGGGCCGCGTTCGAGCCAGGCGGGGCTGGCTCGCGGATGGCCTGGCAGCGTAACTCGATATTATAGCCCTTCATGCAGCGGGGCTTTTGACCCCGCCGCGCCGCGCCGGCGGCTCCTGCGGCAGGCCCAGCAAACTTTCCAGTTCATCCGATACCTGCGCGAAACGCTCGCTCAGGAAATCGAGCAGCACGCGCACGCGCGGCGCCATGAAGCGGTTGCGGTGATACAGCGCGTGCAGCGGCGCATCCGGGTAGCGCCACTCGGGCAGCAGGATCTTCAGGCGGCCGGCGCGCAGGTCCGCTTCCACGTCCCACATCGATTTGATCGCGATGCCGTAGCCGCGCAGCGCCCATTCGCGCGCGACCGCGCCGTC
Source organism: Paraburkholderia antibiotica (assembly GCF_012927125.1). Classification (GTDB taxonomy): domain Bacteria; phylum Pseudomonadota; class Gammaproteobacteria; order Burkholderiales; family Burkholderiaceae; genus Paraburkholderia; species Paraburkholderia antibiotica. The sequence goes on along the minus strand of NZ_JABBFZ010000015.1, from coordinate 92,134 downwards.
GTTGGTTTCGCGCGCGGTTTCGAACGGCACGCTGTAGTGCTGCACCTCGTCGCCGCGCGTGAAGCGCCATTCGCTGGCCGGCCCCGATGCGGTGCCGAGCACGATGCAGTCGAAATGGGCGAGGTCGAGCGGATCTTTCGGCTCGCCGCGTCGCGCGATATACGCGGGCGACGCGCACAGCACCCGCCGGTTCGGCGCGAGCCGGCGCGCGACCAGCGAGCTGTCGCGCGGCACGCCGAAGCGGATCGCCAGATCGATGTCTTCCTGCACCAGATTCGCGAGCGCATCCGACAGCGTCAGCGCAAACGTCACTTCCGGATACCGCGCGTTGAATTCGTCGAGCCAGTGCAGCAGCAGGTTGCGGCCGAAGTCCGAGGTCGTCGAGATTCGCACCTTGCCGCGCACCACGCCCTGGCCGGCTTGTAGCGCGGCCTCGGCGGCGTCGAGCGATTGCAGCGCCTGGCGGCAGCAGTTGAGATAGAGCCGGCCTTCGTCGGTGAGCCGCAATTGCCGCGTGGTGCGCTCGAACAGCCGCGCCTTCAGGTTCGTTTCGAGTTTCGCGAGCCGCGCGCTCGCGGCGGCGGGCGTCAGGCCCAGCTTGCGGCCCGCCGCCGACAGGCTGCCTTGCTGCGCCGCTTCGACGAAGAGGCGGATGTCGCCGAGATTGTCCATCGCTCGCTTTCAAAAATAATTTGAAAATGATTCAAATGCTACGCCAATTATCAAAATGGCGCCGGGCCGCGATAATGCCGCCATCAACACCCTCAAGGCCGTCCCGATCACCATGCAACTCGATCACGCCACCATCGTCACTGCCGAACTCGACGCCGTCCGGCATTTCTTCGTCGAGATCTCCGGCCTCACCGACGGCCCCCGTCCGCCGTTTTCGTTCGATGGCCACTGGCTGTACGCCAATGGCCGCCCGGTCGTGCATCTGGTCGGCGCGCGAGCAACGGCCCCCGCCGGTCGGGTCGCGCCGCGCATCGATCACATCGCGTTCCGGCTCGATACCGCCGCCGAGTGGCAGGCGCTCCTTGGCCGGCTCGACGCGGCCGGCATCGGTTATCAAACCGCGCAGGTGCCGCCGAGCGACGCGCAACGGGCGGAGCGGCAACTGTTCGTCGCGCTCGCGCCCGGTGTCGTCGTTGAATTCGTGAGCGCCGCCTGATTTCGCCGCTTTCGCTGATCCCCTCTCATTCTTCCCGGAGCAGAAAAATGCCCATTCCCTTACTTGCCCTCGCGATCAGCGCCTTCGCGATCGGTACGACCGAATTCGTCATCATGGGCCTGTTGCCCGAAGTCGCGCGCGACCTGGCCGTCTCGATTCCGTCGGCGGGGTTGCTGGTGAGCGGCTATGCGCTCGGCGTCGCGGTCGGCGCGCCGTTGCTCGCGGTGATCACTAGCCGCATGTCGCGCAAGTTTGCGCTGCAACTGCTGATGGGCGTGTTCATCGTTGGCAACGTGCTGTGCGCGGTCGCGCCGAGCTATCCGGTACTGATGGTCGCGCGCGTGGTGACGTCGTTCGCGCACGGCTCGTTCTTCGGCATCGGCGCGGTGGTCGCGGCGTCGCTCGTGCCGGTCGAGAAGCGCGCGAGCGCCATCGCGCTGATGTTCACGGGGCTCACGCTCGCGAACGTGCTCGGCGTGCCGTTCGGGACGTTCATCGGCCAGCAGTTCGGCTGGCGCGCGGCGTTCTGGATCGTCAGCGGCTTCGGCGTGCTGTCGCTCGCGGGCGTCAGCGCGTTGCTGCCGAACCGCCACGATCACGGCCCGGCTGGCCTCGGCCACGAAGTGCGCGTGCTGAAGGACCCGCAGGTCTGGACCGCGCTCGGAATGACGGTGCTCGGCTTCGGCGGCGTGTTCGTCGTGTTCACCTATATCGCGCCGATCCTCGAACAGGTGAGCGGCTTCTCGCCGCGCGGCGTGACGCTGATTCTCGTGCTGTTCGGCGTGGGCCTGACGATCGGCAACATGGTCGGCGGCAAGCTCGCGGATCGCGCGCTGATGCCGTCGCTGATGGGCATTCTGGTGGCGCTCGCGGTGGTGATGGCGATCTTCGCGCGCACCAGCCACTCGCAGGTGGCCGCGGCGATCACGGTGTTCGTGTGGGGCATCGCGGCGTTCGCGACAGTGCCGCCGCTGCAGATGCGGGTGGTCGAGAAGGCGGCGGCCGCGCCGAATCTCGCGTCGACGCTGAACATCGGCGCGTTCAACGTCGGCAATGCGGCGGGCGCGTGGCTCGGCGGTCTGGTGATCGGTCACGGCCATGCGCTCGATACCCTGCCGTGGGTCGCGGCGGCGGTCAGCATCGCGGCGCTGCTGCTCACGTGGTTCGCCGCGCGCATGGATGCGCCGGCCGCGCCGGTTGCGCAGCGGGCGTGAAGTGCTTGTCTCCGCAATGCTGATAACAGTGTGAAGATAACTTCGTTGGGCGGGGCGAAAGCCGATGCTATCTTGCTTCCACTCACTGCTTTTGCGTCGCCCGGCGGCGCTCTGGAGGCCAATATGCATTTCCCGCTCGCGCTGGTTCGCGATCCGTCGGCGGCTGCCGACAGCGCTGTTCGTTCCGTCGTGGATGCTGCTGTGTATGGCGCTGCCGATAGCACGGCGAGCGCTGGAGTGGATGCCACAGTCGATACCGATACCGACACCAACGCCGCGCCGCATTCGCCCGAAGCCTTCGATGCGCTCGAACAACTCGTCGGCGTGAATCTCGCCCGACTACGCGCCGAGCGGCAGCTGTCGCTCGACGCGCTCGCGCGGGCCTCGGGCGTATCGCGCGCGATGCTCGCGCAGATCGAGTCGGCGCGCAGCGTGCCGTCGATCAAGGTGCTGTGCAAGGTGGCGGCGGCGTTGAAGGTGTCGGTGGCGGCGTTCCTGCGGCGACACGCGACCAACGGCTTCGAGCATCTGCCGGCCGAGCGCTCGACGCGCGTCGTCAGCGCGAACGGACGCTACTCGGCGCGGCCGCTGTATCCCAACGACGAATCGGCCGTCGCCGAGTTTCACGAGCTGCGTATCGCGCCGCTGCATACCGAAGCGGGCGTGCGTCGCGCGCCGGGCACGACGGTGAATCTCGTGGTCAGCGACGGCACGCTCGAAGTCAGCGTGCACGACCGTCGCCAGTTGCTCGCGACCGGCGACGCGATCGTGTTCGACGCCGATCAGCCGCACAGCCTACGCAATCCCGGCGACACCGAGGCGCGCGCGTTTCGTGTGACGTTGCGGGCGGAGACGCCGCCGCGCTGGGACGTGCCGGCGGCGGGCGCGACGCGTGAGGAGGCGGTGCGGGACAGGGCGTTGGACTAAGCCCGAATGCAAAAGGCCGGTTCATGTGAACCGGCCTTTTGCTATCCGCCCGCGCCGCGATCGCGCGACGTAATGTGACTTATGACTGCGGTGGCTTACGACTGCACGTCGCCGAACTCGCCGCGCACGCCCGCTTCGACGAGCGCCGGCAATTCGTCCATGTGCTTCATGATCCGCGTGATGCCCATCGCGCGCAGCGCATCCGCGTAGCCGTCGGGAATATGGCTCGCGCCGACGAACGCGATCGTCTTCATGCCGGCCGCGCGCGCCGCGTTCAGACCCGCGACGCTGTCTTCGACGACGAGGCAGCGCGCCGGCGCGACGCCGAGCGTTTGCGCGGCGAACAGATACACATCGGGATAGGGCTTCGGCCGCGCGACCTGTTCGGCGCTGAATACGCGCTCGCCGAAAATCTGTTGCAGGCCCGCGCGCCGCACGGAAGCGCTGACGCGCGTCATGCGGCTGTTCGACACGACCGCGACCGGCAGCGTCACGCGTTGCAGCGCGTCGCGCACGCCGTTGATCGGACTCAGCGACGACGCAAGCGCAAGCTCGACGTTGTGCTCGATCGTGTCGAGGAAGTCAGCGGGCAGCGTGACATCGAACTGCTTTTCGATGCCGGCGAGAAAGCGCGAGGTCTGCTGGCCGAACGCGGTCTTGACGACGGGGGCGAAATCGATGCCGGGGAGGGTGGCCGTCAGCGTGTCGAACATTACGCGATCGGCGATGACTTCACTGTCGACGAGCACGCCGTCGCAGTCACAGATGAGATGGTCGATCATGCCAGGGGAAGCTATAAACGCGGTGAGCGCGGTAAGCGGACCGCGCGCGAGCGAACGGATTGCGCGGATTGCGGGCCGTATCTCGCGATGAGCCGCGCGCGATAACAAGCGTGCGGTTAAAAACGCGCCATCAAGCGCGCCGTAAAAGCATCATGATACGTGCTTTCGCCCGCGCGACCTGCCGGTGGCTTCGGCAGATCGGCTGCTGCCGCTCTGCCTGCCAGCAACTCCCGCCATAGCCGCCGGCTTGCAACACTTGCGTCGCGTTCGCGCCGTTACGGCATGTCCGCCCACGCCTTCGCCGCGCGAATTGCGCGCTGCCAGCCTTCGAGACACGACTTGACCTCCGCGTGCGGCAGCGCCGGCGTGAAGCGGTGCTCGAGCTTCCACTGGCTCTTCAGTTCGTCGATGTCCTTCCAGTAGCCGACCGCGAGACCGGCCAGATAGGCCGCGCCGAGCGCGGTCGTCTCCGACACCTTCGGGCGCACCGCGTCGACGCCGAGAATATCGGCCTGGAACTGCATCAGCAGATTGTTCGCGCAGGCGCCGCCGTCGACCCGCAATTCACCGATGCGGATGCCCGAGTCGGCTTCCATCGCCTTCAGCACGTCGACCGATTGATACGCGATCGAATCGAGCGCCGCGCGCGCGATGTGCGCGGACGTCGTGCCGCGCGTGACGCCGAACAGCGTGCCGCGCGCATGCGCGTTCCAGTGCGGCGCGCCGAGCCCGGCGAAGGCGGGCACGAGATACACACCGTCGCAATGCGGCACGCCGCGCGCGAGCGTTTCGATCTCCGCCGCGTTCTTGATGATGCCGAGGCCGTCGCGCAGCCACTGCACGACCGCGCCGCCGATAAAGATGCTGCCTTCGAGCGCATAGTCGACGCGCTCGCCGATCTGCCAGGCGATCGTCGTGACGAGATTGTTGTTCGATTCGATCGGCTTCGCGCCCGTGTTCATCACGAGGAAGCAGCCGGTGCCGTAGGTGTTCTTCACCATGCCCGACTCGGTGCACATCTGGCCGAACAGCGCGGCGTGCTGATCGCCGGCGATGCCCGCGAGCGGAATCTTCGACGCGAACACGGTGGTCACGGTCGGCCCATAGACCTCCGAGGACGGCCGCACTTCCGGCAGCATGCTGCGTGGAATGTCGAGCGCGTCGAGCAGCTCGTCGTCCCACTTCAGCGTGTGGATGTTGAACAGCATCGTGCGCGACGCGTTGGTCACGTCGGTGATGTGCAGCGCGCCCTTGGTGAAATTCCACACCAGCCAGCTGTCGACGGTGCCGAATGCGAGCCGGCCCTGGCGTGCTTTTTCGCGTGCGCCCGCGACGTTGTCGAGAATCCAGCGGATCTTGGTCGCGGAAAAGTACGAGTCGATTGGCAGGCCGGTCTTCGCGCGCACGCTTGCTTCGAGCCCCTGCGCTTTCAGTTCGTCGCAGAAGTCGGCGGTGCGGCGGTCCTGCCAGACGATCGCGTTGTAGATCGGCTGGCCGGTTTCGCGATCCCACACGATGGTGGTTTCGCGCTGGTTGGTGATGCCGATTGCCGCGATCGACGTGCCGTTCATGCCAGCGCGCGTGACCGCCTCGGCGGCGACGCCGGCCTGGGTCGACCAGATTTCCTGCGGGTCGTGCTCGACCCAGCCGGGGTGCGGGTAGATCTGCTGGAATTCCTTCTGCGCGGTCGACACGATGTTGCCGAGCCGGTCGAACAGCATCGCGCGCGAGCTGGTGGTGCCTTGGTCAAGCGCGAGGACGTACTGATCCTGCATTGTCTCTTCTCCATGCATGTTACGGATCGCCGGACTTCCGGTCGGCGATGGGCGCGGCGGGTGGCGGCGCGTTGTGGCGTATGGTGACGCGTTGTTGTCGAGCGGCCGCGATAGTGTGATGGCGCGGGCGGGCGTCGTCCAGTCGGAGATGCGGGGCGGCTACGTGCGTTCGGGCTGGGTTGGGAGGTTCGGCGGTGGCCTGGCACCGGTTGGGGCGCCCAAGGCCGCCGGGGTCCGCTTGAGGTCGTCGAGGCCCGCTTGTCCGTGCCTCCTGCCTGCGTGCGCTTGTACCTGCCTGTGCCCGCGTGTGCCTGCTTATGCCAGCCTGTATCCGCTTACCGCTTATCGTTCGCTGTTTGCAGTCCGCCGCTTGCCGTCTTTCGTCCGCCGTTCGTTTACCGCTTACGCGCTCTGCCGCACCGGTTCGCGCGCGAACCAGCCGTCGATGTCGCGCGTCACCTGCTCCAGCGTGCCCGGCACGACGTGCAGACCGAGCTTCGAGCGCCGCCACAACACGTCCTGTGCATCGCGCGCCCATTCGGTGTCGCGCAGATAAACCAGTTCCGCTTCGTAAAGCCCCGGCGCGAATTCGTGACCGAGCTCGGCGAGCGAGCGTGCATTGCCGAGCACGCGATGCGCGCGCGTGCCATAAGCGCGCGCGAGCCGATGCGCGAGCGACGCCGGCAGCCACGCATGCTCGCGCGAGAACTCGCCGAGGAAGCGGTTGAAGTTCGCATGCGCGATATCGCCCCCAGGCAGCGCCGCGCCGACGGTCCACGCGGGCGCGCTGTGGCGCAGTGCCTCGGCGAGCGTGTCGACCGCCTGTTCGGCGAGCTTGCGAAAGGTCGTGATCTTGCCGCCGAACACCGACAGCAGCGGCGCTTCGCCCGCGGGCGCGTCGAGTTCGAGCGAGTAGTCGCGCGTGACCGCCGATGCGTTCTCCGCGTTCTCGTCTTCGAGCAGCGGCCGCACGCCCGAATAGCTCCAGCGCACGTCGGCGGGCGAGATCTTCTGCTTGAAGTAGCGGTTGATCGAGTCGCACAGATACTGCGTTTCGTTCGCGTCGATCGCGACTTGCGATGGGTCGCCGCGATATTCGAGGTCGGTCGTGCCGATCAGCGTGTAGTCGTGTTCGTACGGAATCGCGAAGATGATCCGCTTGTCCGGATTCTGGAAGATGTACGCGTGGTCGTGCTCGAACAGCCGCCGCGTGACGATGTGGCTGCCCTTGACGAGCCGCACGCTATGCGACGCCGGCCGGCCGAGCGCGCCCTTCAGCAGTTCGCCGACCCACGGGCCCGCCGCGTTGGCGATCGCGGCGGCGCGCACGTCGAGCGTCGTGCCGTCCGCCTGGCGCAGTTGCGCGCGCCACTCGTCGCCCGTGCGCTGTGCGCCGACCAGCTTCGTGCGCGTGAGGATCGTCGCGCCGCGCTCGTGCGCGTCGAGCGCGTTCAGCACGACGAGGCGTGCGTCGTTGACCCAGCCGTCCGAATAGACGAAGCCGCGCCGGATCGAATCGACGAGCGGCGCGCCGGCCGGGTGCTTCGCCATCACGATACCGCGCGAGCCCGGCAGCAGTTCGCGCTTCGCCAGGTGGTCGTACAGGAACAGGCCGGCGCGGATCAGCCAGGCCGGGCGCAGGTCCGGCATATGCGGCATCACGAAACGCAGCGGCCACATGATGTGCGGCGCGGCGCGTAGCAGCGTCTCGCGTTCCAGCAGCGCTTTGCGCACCAGTCCGAACTCGCGGTATTCGAGGTAGCGCAGGCCGCCGTGAATCAGCTTGGTGCTCGCCGACGACGTATGCGCGGCCAGATCGTCCTGCTCGCACAACAGCACCGACAGGCCACGGCCGGCCGCGTCGCGCGCGATGCCGGCACCGTTGATCCCGCCGCCCACGACGAGCAAATCGTATTTCGAGCCTTGCGCCACCTGCTGAGTCCTCTGGTCGAATCCGGACACCGAATCGGATGTTGGAAAGTGAATCGAACGGATGATGTTCGTTTTCGAACTTTAATGAACACATTCGAAAAAGTAAAGTTCATTGATCCGGGTCAGACCTGGCCGGATGGCCGGAGGAGTGGCGCAACGCGCGGTCGCGGACGATACTCTCGACAGCAGCCATTTCGAGGTGATGAATGCGTGGACTTTTGATGATCGGCGCCGCGGCGCTTCTGGCGGGGTGCGTGAGCACGCCGAGCCTGGAGGGAACGAGGGGCGCGACGTCGTTCGAAGCGTTACAGCAGATGTGTTCGCCGCAGACCGTCGACTACGGCCCCGACGCGCAGGCCGTCTATACGACCTTCTTCGACGCCTACGTGGCGAACCGGCGCGGCCGGCTGTCGAAGGACGATTTCTGCGCGTTCCAGGCATCGATCGCGCAGCGCCATGCGAGCGAGGCGCTCAGCAGCGACCCGAAGGTGCGTAATCAGTGGGTCGGGTTCTTTAATGAGCAGCGGGCGAAGGCGATCGGATGGCGCGCGGCGGCGGATCCGACTTTGCGTAGCGGTTGAGGCACGGGGGCTTTGACGCAGCGGTCTCCGGTCGATGGACGTTGCTGCCGGAACGATGAGTTCCCGATGTGACGTTGCCGTGGGAGCGGGCGGCGCGATGAATCTTTGGACCGGCGCCGCTCTCCTGGCGTGGGCGCGCGGATTCAGTTTCGCTGCGGCAGCGCCCCGCGCCACAACATCCGCAGAATCTGCGCGAACACCGCTTCGCGCGACGGCTCGTGCGCGGCCGTCGTGGCGTCGCCGTCGGTATCGGTCTGCTGCGCGGCCGGCAACGGCAACTGGTTCGCCAGCGCCAGCATCGTGAAGCCGTGCAGGCTGGTCCAGTACGCGTAACCGATCAACGCCGGATCGCCTTCGAGCACGCCCGCCGCGACGAGCCGCTCGAAATGCGCGCCGAGCAGACGCCACGCGCGCTGCGACGCCGCCGCCAATTCGGGATAAGCACTTTGCTGCTGCGGCGTCTGATCGAACAGCAGGCGATAGGCATGCGGTTCGTCGAGCGCGAACGCGACGTACGCGTAACTCACCGCGCTGTGATCGATGGCGGAGGCGGCGGCGGGGATGTTTTGCGCGGCCGCTTCGAGGCGCGCCGCAAAGCGGTTGAACGCGGCGGCGCGGACCATCGCGAGAATGTCGTCCTTGTCGCGAAAGTAGCGGTATGGCGTCATCGCGCTGCAGCCCAGCTCCTTCGCCAGTTCGCGCATCGTGACGCCTTGTGCGCCGCGCGTCGCGAACGCGTTTTCAGCGACGCGCCGCATGGCTTCGCGAAACTGCTGGATGTCTTCGGGGGAGAGCGTTTTGGGCATGCGCGAGGGCTGGAAGTCCGTCGCATGAATTTACTGTGTAAAGGATTTGCGCACAACCACACAACAAAAGGGCCGCGAAGGCGGCCCGTTGCTATGCGAAGCGAGTTGCAATCTGGATAAACCGGACGACAGGTGTGCGCGAACCGCGCATCCTGGCCGGCAACGCCGATATGACGACGTCGGCGGTCAGGCGGAGACGCTCCGGCAGAAAACCAGCGGAAAAACCGGCGAGAGAGAAGCCGGTCGGACACCGGAACCCGATCCTACGAAAAACGTTTGATGGCCCGCAGCGCGTCGTCGCCGCTTTCCGTCACGCTCCACTGCTCGTTGCCCGATGCGAGGCGTTCGAGTTGCACCAGTTGGCGTTCGAGCAAAGCGTCGAGTTCTTCTCGGTCCATGTCGACCTGATTGGGGGCGTCCTTGACGAGCAACAACGTGGCGAATTCATGCGGACTCAGCATCGTTCTCTCCATGTCAGGCAATCGCGGGCAACCTTGCAAGCAGCCGGGGAGGCCGGTGCGGGGGCCGCGGGAAGATCAGGGCGGGAAGTACGGCTTACACGACAGATTCACACTACGGGCGCGGCGCGCAGCACGCACGCAACGCCGGGGAACTGGAGTGTAGGCGAGCACCGATGAAACGCCAACCCGGCCCCCGCAAATTTTCCGTTTGACAATTCGCGGCCCAAGCGGCGGTCCGCGATCGCGCGCTAATCCTTGATTTCACTCGAAGTTTTGCGTGCGCCGCAACATGGCGGCGAACGCCTGGGCCGGCTGTCATCCATCTGACGAACGCGTGGCGAATCGCCGATGAGCGGCTGGCGCGAGGCCGCCTGCCTGGTCGGCGATATTAGTCGGCGATATAGACCTGGCAGTTGACGGCACCCAGCATCTCGGTCATGTCGGCGGGTGGGGCGGCGTCGGTGAAGAGCGCGTCGATCTGCTCGAGATGGCCCTGGCGAACCAGCGCCGGGCGGCCGAATTTCGAGTGGTCGGCGGCGAGAAACACAGTGCGCGCGTGCTCGATGATCGCCTCGGCGACGCGCACCTCGCGCGTGTCGAAATCGCGCAGTGTGCCGTCGGTCTCGATGCTCGACGTGCCGATGATCGCGAAGTCGACCTTGAACTGGCGAATGAAGTCGATCGCCAGTTCGCCGACGATGCCCTTGTCCCACGGTCGCACGATGCCGCCCGTCACCAGCACCTCGCAATCGGGGTAGCCGCTCATCATGCTCGCGACGTTCAGATTGTTGGTGATTACGCGCAGGCCGCGATGCCGGTTCAGCGCGCGCGCGACTTCTTCGGTGGTGGTGCCGAGATTGATGAACAGCGACGCCTGATCGGGAATGTGAGTGGCCACTAGCGTCGCGATGCGCCGCTTCTCGTCGTGGAACATCCGCTGCCGCGCGGTGTAGGAGACGTTTTCCGAGCTGGTCGGCAGGCTGGCGCCGCCGTGGTAGCGACGCAGCAGGTTCATGTCGGCGAGCCAGTTGACGTCGCGGCGGATCGTCTGCGGCGTCACGTCGAAGTGGCTCGCGAGATCGTCCACGGTTACGAAGCCGTCGCGTTGCACCCATTCCAGCAATTCCTGTTGCCGGGCGTTGAGAGTCAGGCGGGGGTCTCGTGTCATGTGTGTCGTATCGTGGATGGGGCGCGGCTCGCCGGAGGCGTCGATCCAGCCGGAACAGGGGCTGGAAATAGCCGGGAGTGAGCTGGAGTCGGGCTGAAACGCGGACCGAAAATCCGGCTACCGGCAAGCGGGTTGCGGCTATTGTAAGACCATCGGCGCTCCTGTCCGTCAACTCGCGCGCGCCTCGTGACCGGAGCGCCGCAGTGTCGAATCCCCATTCAGATGGCTTATGCATTTATTCATTTGATAAATGAATTTGTTTTTTGGGCCGGTTCGCGCTGCAATCCGGGGTTCCGCATTTCAGCTGCTTTACAACCTTCCCCTGATGTCCGGCGACTTTCCGTGCCGGGCCGCGCTTTCGAGAGTGTTCGACATGACTGGCTTCAACTGGCAGAACCCCTATCCGACACAACGTTTGCCCGTATTCGCGCGCAATATCGTCTCCACGTCGCATCCGCTCGCCGCGCAGGCCGGTCTGCGCATGCTGTGGAAGGGCGGCAATGCGGTCGACGCGGCGATCGCGGCAGCCGCGGCGATCACGGTCGTCGAACCGGTGTCGTGCGGCCTCGGCGGCGATGCGTTCGCGCTCGTGTGGGACGGCAAGAAGCTGCACGGGCTGAACGCGTCGGGCGTGTCGCCGGCCGCGTGGAACGTCGACTACTTCAAGCGCAAGTACGGTGAAGAACACGGTCTCGCGAAGCAGCCCAAGCGCGGCTGGGACGCGGTGACGGTGCCGGGCGTGATCGCCGGCTGGGAAGCGCTGCACCAGAAGTTCGGCAAACTGCCGTTCGCCGACCTGATGGAGCCGGCCATCGAAATCGCCGAGCGCGGTCACGCGGTAGCGAGCATCGTCGCGTACAAGTGGGCGGCCGCGGTGCCGGAACTGAAGGATCAGCCGGGCTTCGCGCAGACCTTCATGCCGCGCGGCCGCGCGCCGGAAGTGAGCGAGCTGGTGCGCTTTCCCGGCCACGCGAAGACGCTGCGCCAACTCGCCGAGCAAGGCCCGCGCGCGTACTACGAAGGCGAGATCGCCGAGCGCATCGCCGCGTTCGCGCGCGAAGGCGGCGCGGCCCTGACCGCCGACGACCTGCGCAACTACCGCGCGGACTGGGTCGAGCCGATCGGCAAGGATTATCGCGGCTACACCGTGCATGAGATTCCGCCGAACGGCCAGGGCATCGCGGCGCTGGTTGCGCTCGGCATTCTCGAGAAGTTCGACGTGAAGTCGCTGAAGGTCGACAGCGTCGAGTCGCAGCATCTGCAGATCGAAGCGATGAAGCTCGCGTTCGCCGACCTGTATCGCTACGTCGCCGATCCGCGTTCGATGGAAGTAACGCCCGAGCAGATGCTCGACGACGCGTATCTCACCTCGCGCGCGAAGCTGATCGATCCGAAGCGCGCGACGCACTTCGACTTCGGCATGCCGAAGGCGGGCGGCACGATCTACATGTCGGCCGCGGACGAGAACGGCATGATGGTCAGCTTCATCCAGTCGAACTACATGGGCTTCGGCTCGGGCATCGTGGTGCCGGACAGCGGCATCGCGATGCAGAACCGCGGCTGCGGCTTCTCGATGGATCCGAAGTCGCCGAACGTCGTCGAGGGCGGCAAGCGGCCGTTCCACACGATCATCCCGGCGTTCCTCACGCAGCAGGTCAACGGCCAGCAGGAAGCGGTGATGAGCTTCGGTGTGATGGGCGGCGACATGCAGCCGCAAGGCCATCTGCAGACGGTGGTGCGCATGCTCGACTACGGTCAGCAGCCGCAGGCCGCGTGCGATGCGCCGCGCTGGAAGGTCAACCGCGACTTCACGGTCGATATCGAGTCGACGCTCGATCCGAAGACCACCGAGGGCCTGCAGAAGCTCGGCCACACGATCAAATCGGTCGACGATCCGTACATGGACTTCGGCTCAGGCCAGTTCATCTGGAAGCTCGATCGCAACGAGCCGGAGCGCGGTTACGTCGCGGCGAGCGACAGCCGTCGCGACGGCCTCGCCGCGGGCTTCTGATTCAGGAAGCGCTGTTCGTCGTCGTTGTCGTTTGGGAAGAAGAGACGCGCGGCGCGTTGTATGCCGCGCGTGAGTGCGCCGGGCCGGCGCCGCGCTGAGCAGGCGCCGGAGCCGGCTCAGCGGGCCGCGCACCGCACCGCGCGGGTTCGTATCTGCGAGGCGCTTGCGTGGCCTATGCGGCCTATGCAGCCTATGCGGCATGCAACGCCCAGCGCCGTGCACAAACCTCAAGCATCACGTTTCAAGCATCAAGTCATATCAAGTATCAGACAGGCAGGAGACCCTTATGAACACCCCCGCGTCGAGTTCCGCGCACGCATCCCCTCATACCTCGGCCGCGCCGCTTTCGAAAGCGATGGTGCGGCGGATCGTTTTTTCGTCGTCGGTCGGCAACGCGCTCGAGTGGTTCGACTTCCTCGTCTACGGCTACTTCGCGACGATCATCGCGAAACAGTTCTTCCCGATGCAGGACGAGTGGCTCTCGACGCTGCTCGCCATCGCCACCTTCGGCATCTCGTTCCTGATGCGCCCGCTTGGCGCGGTCGTGCTCGGCGTCTACGGCGATCGCAAGGGCCGCAAGGCGGCGCTCACGCTCGCGATCGCGCTGATGATGGTCGGCACTTTCACGATGGCGGTGATGCCGCCGTTTTCGTCGATCGGTCTCGTCGCGCCGCTGCTGGTGCTGCTCGCGCGGCTCGTGCAAGGCTTCGCGGTGGGCGGCGAGTTCGGCAGCGCGACCGCGTTCATGGTCGAGCACAGCGCGTCGCGTCGCGGCTATTACGCGAGCTGGCAGTTCGCGAGCCAGGGTCTCGCGGCGATCACCGCGGCGGCCTTCGGGTCGCTGCTGACCGCTTACCTGCCGGCCGAGCATCTGAATAGCTGGGGCTGGCGCGTGCCGTTCGTGTTCGGTCTGCTGGTCGGGCCGGTCGGTTACTACATCCGCTCGCATCTCGACGAAACGCCCGAATTCCTCGCATTGCGCGAAGAACGCGCGGCGCGCGAAGCGGCCGGCGAGCGCAAGGTCGTCGACGAGACGAAGGACGCGTCGTTCTCGAACCAGTGGGTCAATCTGCTGCTCGCGATCGGCATCGTCGCGCAGTCGACGGTCGGCGTGTACGTGCTGCAGCTCTATATGCCGCTCTATGCGGTCAAGCAGCTGCATATGGCGGCGGCCGCGTCGTTCGGCGTGGTGATGCTGAATGGCGGCATGCAGTTCATCTTTTCGCCGATCATGGGCGCGCTGTCCGATCGCATCGGCCGGATTCGCATCATGCTGACGACGTCGATCCTGATGGCCGCGCTGATCTATCCGATGTTCGCATGGTTGCAGACGCATCCGACGATCGGCTGGCTGCTCGTGCTGCAAGGCGTCGCCGGCCTTTTCAAGGCCGCGTACTCGGGGCCGATGCCCGCGCTGATGTCGGAGATCTTCCCGACCCAGGTGCGCTCGACGGGTCTGTCGATCGGCTACAGCATCGGCGTGACGATCTTCGGCGGCTTTGCGCCGACCATCGTCGAAACCTTCATTCATTTGACGGGCGACAAGCTTGCGCCAAGTTATTACGTGCTGCTTGCGGCGGTGTTGTCGGGCGTGTCGCTGATCATCGTTGCGGTGCGTATGCGGCGCGGGCGTGTCGAAGAGGGACGCGTGCAGCCGGCCTGAAGCTAGCCTGAAGTCGCCGCGTTGCCTCGCCGCAAAGCCTGGTGATCTCGCCGTGAGGGCCGCCAGGCCTGCTTTGCGGGGTTGTTCGCGAGGTTGTCAGACGGTATCCGCCGGACCCGAAAGCCAGCTCATCGAGCTGGCTTTTTTCGTTATTGGCCTGCCGTTTTTAATACGTTGGAAGATTTCGACTATCTTGGAATTGGAACTGCGCCAGTACGGCATGGTCTGTGCTCAGTACCCTGCATGCTCGGATAACTCCGGCTACCATGCAGAGTACCAAGGCCCAACTCTAATTCACGGCGTTGTATCCGGCACGGAGAACATCACGGCGAGCGCGGGGGCAGTTGCGAGCAGCTCCACGGGTCGGTACAGCATGGGAGCAAGACACGATGCACACAGAGCTGAACCATGTCATGCCCTGGCGGATCGAGGACATCGATCTCACGCGCATTGACCGGCAGAAGGCCGCCGCCAACGACGACCTGCTGCTATTGCTGTGCGCGGCTTCGTTTATCGAAAGCGGCACCGATCTCTACACCAGCAATCTGAGTACCTTTTTCAACGACGATCCCGAAGTCTCGGCCTGGCTCAACAACGAGTGGGAGCACGAGGAAATGCAGCACGGCCGGGCGTTGAAGACCTACATCAACTACGTGTGGCCCGAGTTCGACTGGGATACCGCGTTCCGCAATTTCATGAGCGAATATTCGCTGACCTGCTCGGTCGAAGGCTTCGAAAAGACCCGCGCGCTCGAAATGGTGGCGCGCTGCGTGGTCGAAACAGGTACGGCGACGCTGTATCGCGCGATCAACGAATGCTCGGACGAACCGGTGCTCAAGCAGATCACCGACAACATCCGCACCGACGAGGTCCGTCACTACAAGCACTTTTTCAAATACTTCAAGAAGTACAACCGGATCGAGGGCAATGGCCGGCTCGCGGTGCTCGGCGCGCTGATGCGTCGCGTGATGGAAATCAAGAACGAAGATTCGGAGATCGCGTTGCGGCATGTGTTCGCGATCCGCTACCCGGAGCGCGTGCACGATTCCGCGTATAACCGCGAGCGCGCGGCGCGCATCAATACGCTGGTGCGGCGCAATCTGTCGGCCGATATGTGCGTGAAGATGCTGCTCAAGCCGCTCGAGTTGCCGGCGCGGATTCAGCCGGGCGTGCATTACCCGCTCGCGAAGATCACGCAGCATGTGTTCTTTCGCTGAATTTTCGCTGAAACTACGTGTGTCTCGTCTGCCGGATGCGTGTGTCGTCGCGTGACTGACGACGTGACGAAGCAAGGGCCCGCTGCTGCGGGCTCTGCTTTTTTCGAGGCATGATCGGGCTGGGGTGACTTCGGTGGTCGGCTGCGTTTGTGGCTTCATTTGCCGACCTCGTTTGCCGCTTCAATTTCGCCGACCTTATTTGTCAGCCACATTGGCCAAGCTCATTTGTCAGCATCAACCGGATCGATCGTATGAGCGACTCTCCCGCATCTCCATCAGCCTCCGCGCGTCCGCTCGAACAGAACGTGTTCGACGAATGGCCGGCGAATGTGCGCGCATTGTTCGACGGCGCGTCGCTGGCGGACAAGACGGGCTTCACCGCGTCGTTGTTGAGCGTCGAGACGAGCGGCCACGTGCGCACGTCGCTGCTCAGCGTCGGCGAACTCTATGCGCCCGATTCGCGCACGCTGTGCATCGCGTTATGGCCGCAGGCGCGCGCGACCCGTGCGATCGCGCAAAGCGGCCGCGCGGCCTTGAGCTTCGTGTGCGACGCGGCGTTCTATCAGGTGCAGTTGCGAGTCACGCCATTGCCGGGTGTCGCAGGCGATGACAGCGGCCTCGTCTACCTGCTTGGCTCGATCGATACCGCCGAAGCGCAGAGCGTGCGTTACGCGCGCCTGACGGGCGGCATCACGTTCGAACTACAGGGCGAGGGGAGTGCGGTGCTCGAACGATGGGAACGGCAGGTCGAGCAATTGAAGCGGGCTGCCGCGGCGAGCAGCCGTTAGTCTTCGGCGGGGGAGCGGCTAACGGTTCACGTCGTGCGGAAAGTCGTGGCCTTCAAACGAAACGGGCTCCGGAAAACCGGAGCCCGATGAGCGAAGTCTGGTGACGCACCCCTCAGGGATGCAACTCAGCGACGTAACTCAGTGACGCAACTTAGTGGCGCAACTTAGTGGCGCAACTCAGCGACTACGTTCACCGTTACGCGACGGCTGCGCGCTGCGCGGCGCATCGTTGCGCGGCTTCGCGCCACCGCCGAGCAACGCGCCCGGATTGCCGTTGTGCGAGCGATTGCCCTGCGGCTTGCGCGGCGCATGCTGCGCGGCGGTGCCGTCGTGCGACGCGCTACGCGGCCGATCGTCGTGCCGTTGCGCGTCGCGACGCGGCTGACCGCCGTTGCCGGCCGGCTTCGCGCCTTGCGGTCGCGGTGCCGGCTGCTGACCGTTCGAGGTACGCTGACCCGAGCGCTGGCCGGCGCCCTGCGACGAACGCTGACCGGCGCCTTGAACCGGCTTCGCCGCAGCGCCGTTGCCAGCACCACTGGCACCCGCGCCATCGCGACGTCCCGCGCCTTGGCCCTGACGCGGCGAACGTCCGCCGCCGCCCTGGCCGCGTCGCTGGATCGGCTCCGGCTTCGCGGTCGGATCCGGCTCGAACCCGGCGATCACTTCCTGCGGAATCGGCCGCTTGATCAGCTTCTCGATGTCCTTCAGCAACTGCAGTTCGTCGACGCACACGAGCGACACCGCTTCACCGGTCGCGCCCGCGCGACCCGTGCGGCCGATGCGGTGCACGTAGTCTTCCGGCACGTTCGGCAGATCGAAGTTGACCACGTGCGGCAGCTGATCGATATCGATGCCGCGCGCGGCGATGTCGGTCGCGACCAGCACCTGCAGCGTGCCGTCCTTGAACTCGGCGAGCGCGCGCGTACGGGCCGACTGGCTCTTGTTGCCGTGAATCGCGAGCGCGCTGATGCCGTCCTTCGTCAGTTGCTCGGCGAGGCGGTTCGCGCCGTGCTTGGTGCGCGTGAACACCAGCACCTGGAACCAGTTGTGCTGGCGGACCAGATGCGTGAGCAGTTCGCGCTTGCGGTCGCGATCGACCGGGTGAATCTTCTGCGCGACCGTTTCGGCGGTGGTATTGCGACGCGCGACTTCGATCAGCGCCGGCGAATCGAGCAGGCTGTCGGCGAGCGTCTTGATCTCGTCGGAGAAGGTCGCCGAGAACAGCAGGTTCTGGCGCTTCGGCGGCAACTTCGCGAGCACGCGCTTGATGTCGTGGATGAAGCCCATGTCGAGCATGCGGTCCGCTTCGTCGAGCACGAGGATCTCGAGATGCGACAGGTCGATGGTCTTCTGCTGCATGTGATCGAGCAGGCGGCCCGGCGTCGCGACGACGATGTCGACGCCGCGCTTCAACGCATCGATCTGCGGATTGATGCCGACGCCGCCGAACATCACGGTCGACTTCAGCTTCAGGTACTTGCCGTACGCACGCACGCTTTCCTCGACCTGCGCGGCGAGCTCGCGCGTCGGCGTGAGGATCAGCGCGCGCACCACGCGCTTGCCGCCGGCGGCCGGCGGCATCGAATTGAGACGCTGCAGGATCGGCAGCGTGAAGCCGGCGGTCTTGCCGGTGCCGGTCTGCGCGCCGGCGAGCAGGTCGCCGCCGTTGAGCACAGCAGGGATCGCCTGGGTCTGGATCGGAGTCGGGCTGGTGTAGCCGAGTTCGTTGACAGCGCGGACCAGCGGTTCGGACAAGCCGAGGGAATCAAAAGACATAAAAACTCTTTGCAATGCAGTTTCATGAACGTCGCCGGCGGGGCACAGCGGACCCCAACGCGGAAAAAATAGTGCGGCATCGACACGCCCTCATGGCGTGTTCGAGGCCGAAGCCCGGTTCCGTTCACGGAGAAATCGGCGGCACGCTCAAAACCTGTGCCGAATGTTTCAACGCGCTATGCAGACACGTCGACTGGTCTTAAGTTGCAATTCGCCGCCGTGGAATGTCACGCAACGTAGCGCGCGACACTGACGAATTGACACAGACTGCCCGCCAGGACGAACAGGTGCCAGATACCATGTCCGTGGCGGATGCGCTCGTCGTTGATGAAGAAATAGATGCCGGCGCTATAGATGACGCCGCCGGCCACGAGCCATGCGGTACCCGCGGCCGGCAACGCCTGCACCAGCGGGCGGACGGCTACGAGCGCGAGCCATCCCATCAACACGTACAACACCATCGATACGCTGCGGGTGCGTCTGCCGAGCGTCAGTTCCTGCACGATGCCAAGGACGGCAAGCCCCCAGCTTACGCCGAATAGCGACCAGCCCCATGGTCCACGCAAGGTGACGAGCGTGAACGGCGTGTAGCTGCCGGCGATCAGCAGGTAGATCGCCGAATGATCGCATTTTTGCAGAATCGCCTTCAGACGCGGATGGCTCACGCTGTGATAGAGCGTCGAGATCGCGTACAGCACGAACAGCATCGCCCCGTACACGCTGAAGCTGACCACCTTGTACGCGTCGCCGGCGAGCGCGCCCATCGTGACGAGCGTCGCCAGCCCCACCACCGACAGTACGGCGCCGACGAGATGGGTAATGCTGTTGAAACGCTCACCGACCGGCACGGCTCTTTCCTCCTGCGCGGTCCCACGAGGGTGACCACCAACACAAACGGGCCCACATGATACCGGTCCTGAAAAAACGAAGGGCGCGGCCGCGAATTTCGCAGGCCGCGCCCGGGGTGCGTCAAACGCTGCTTAGTCGAGCGGCGCCGAACGCAGGTCGGCCACTTGCTGGGGCGACACGGCGGTGCCGTGGTTGCCCCAGGACATACGGATGTACGTCACGACCGCCGCGACTTCCTGATTCGACAGCGACTGCGCGAACGGCGGCATGCCGTACGGATGCGGGTTCGCTTGCGTGCTCGGCGGATAACCGCCGTTCAGCACCATACGGATCGGGTTGACCGCCGACGGCATCTGGATCGACTGGTTGTTCGCGAGCGGCGGGAACGCCGGCGGCATGCCGAGACCGTTTTCCGCGTGGCACTTCGCGCAGTTGTCAGCGTAGATCTTCTGACCCTGCTTCAACAGTTCGCCACCGAACTTTTCCGAGGTCTCGAGCTGCAGCGGTTCCGGTGCTTCGCTCTTCTGCGGGATCGTCTTCAGGTACGTGGCCATCGCCTTGATGTCCTCGTCCGACAGATACTGCAGGCTGTTGTGAACGACTTCGGCCATCGGACCGAACACCGCGCCGCGGTTCGACACGCCGGTCTTCAGCAGATCGGCGATGTCCTGCAGTTCCCAGTCGCCGAGACCCGCTTCACGGTTCGACGTGAGCGACGGCGCATACCAGTTCTGCAGCGGGATCAGACCGCCGGCGAACGCCGCCGAGTTGACCGGGCCGCCCATCGCGTTGATCGACGTGTGGCACATGCCGCAGTGACCGAGGCCTTCGACCAGGTACGCGCCGCGATTCCATTCGACCGACTTGGTCGGATCCGGCTTGAACTCGCCTTCACGGAAGAACAGCGTGCGCCAGCCGATCAGCATGTTGCGCTGGTTGAACGGGAATTTCAGTTCGTGCGGACGGCTCGGCACGTTGACCGGCGTGACCGAGCGCAGGTACGCGTAGATCGCGTCCGAGTCGGCGCGCGTGACCTTCGTGTAGCTCGTGAACGGGAAGCCCGGATAGAGCAGGCTGCCGTCCTTCGAGCGACCGGTGTGCATCGCGCGATAGAAGTCGTCCTGGGTCCACTTGCCGATGCCGTACTGGTCGTCCGGCGTGATGTTCGGCGTGAACATCGTGCCGAACGGCGTGGCCATCGGCAGGCCGCCGGCGAACGGCTTGCCGCCGCGCACCGTATGGCAGGCGATACAGTCGCCGGCGCGGGCGAGGTACTCGCCCTTCTTGATCAGGTCGGCCTGGTCGGCGGGCGTTGCCGCCACGGCCGCGCCGCTGCCATGCAGATTGTCGCCACCCGACCAGAGGACGGGAACGAGTGCGGCAGCCGCAACCACGACGACTGCCGAAAGGGCGAACAGGGACTTGCGTTTCATTTGAATGTCTCTCCCGGCGCCTTATTGCGGTTCGCTGCCGCAGGCAAGCGGAGTCTTCAAGGAGCGGGCCGGAGCCGGCACGGGGTTTTGCGGAGCCTGCTGCGTGGAAAGCCACGCTGCGACGGCGTTCACGTCTTCGTCGGACAGACGCGTCGCGATCGTGTGCATGCAATCGGGCGCGATAGCGTGACGCGAGCCCGAGCGCCATGCGCCGAGCTGTGCGCTGATGTAGTCGGCGTGCAGACCGACCAGACCCGGGATCGCCGGTTCCATACCGGTCAGCGCCTTGCCGTGGCAGGCCGCGCAGGCAGGCACCTGCTTGCCCGCGTCGCCATGCAGCACGATCTGCTCACCGCGCGCGAGCGTGGCGGCCGATACCGTCGGCTTGGCCGGCGGCGGATACGGCGGACGCTGCTGCGAGAAGAAGGTGGCGATCTTGTGGAGGTAGTCGTCCGAGAGATACGTGACGAGGTAGTTCATCGGCGGGTACTTGCGACGGCCTTCGCGGAAGTTCTGCAACTGGTTGTACAGATAGTCCGCCGGCTTGCCCGCGAGGCGCGGGAAGTAGTCGTTGTCGGTACCTTGCCCATGCGAGCCGTGGCAGGCCGTGCAACCTTGCACGCGCGCTTCCATCGTGTCGGGGGCCTTCGGTTGAGTCTGCGCTTGCGCTGCGCTGTAGACACCCGCGGAGCCGATCAGCAGAAGGGCAAGCAACGGGCGGAAGAGGCGTCTTGAAGACACGCGTAACTCCATCAGAATCGGGGACCTGACCGAACTTCGAGCGGCTCGGTGTGAAGGACAGCCGTCGCTGCGGCGACGCAGCATTCTATCATCGAAGGATAATGGTGACTATTTGCCGCATTAGAGACGGTTCCGGGTGTGACCGCCATGCGACAGTATGTCGCGTCGTGCCTGATCGTGCGAGTGTCGAGATATTCGTCGTCATCTTCGCTTGCTTTATCTTGAAATTGATGGCAAGACCGCGCGCGCCTGTCGCCACCTCACGCCACGCCGCGCGAGCGCTCTGCGCGGATTCGCGCAAAGCGCGTTGAACCGATCCCCGCGCGCGCCATCGAAGCGTACACTTCCGGGCTCGCCGGCCGCCGCCGAAGCGCCGCGCGCGGTTCCGGTCCGCCTCTTCGTTCTCATCCGCTATCAGCCTTACATGAAGCTATTCGATTTTTCCTCGTCGGCGCTGCGTGCGTCGATGGCCGGCGCGCTGGCGCTGGTGGTGTCGTCGGCCGCGTTCGCGCATGCCCATCTGATCTCGAGCGTGCCGGCCGCGAACGCTGAAGCCGTCGCGCCCACCGAAGTGACGATCCATTTCACCGAGCCGCTCGAACCCGCGTTCAGCAAGATCCTGCTGGCCGACGCGAGCGGCAAGCCCGCCGCTGCGGGCGCCTCGACGGTGGAGGGTCAGGACGCGCGCGTGATGCGTCTCGCGCTGCCGCAGTTGAGCGCCGGCCGTTACGCAGTGCACTGGGTCGCGGTGGCCACCGATGGTCATCGTACGCAAGGCGACTTCGCGTTCAACGTCAAATGAGCCTCGACGGACTGTGGATCGGGCAGGTCGCGATGGCCGCGCTCATGAACGTCTCGTTCGGTTTCGCCGTGGGTTCGGCGCTGCTCGGCGCGTGGCTCGCGAAGGACGCGCGGCAGGCCAACTCGCCGGCGCGTCCCGGATGGATGCGCGCGCAACGGTCGATGCTCACGGCCACCATCGTGCTGGTGCTCGCGGATCTCGGCTGGCTGCTGTATCAGAGCGCGTCGATGAGCGGTGTCGCGTTGCCGGCGGCGTTCGGCGTGGTGTCGACCGTGCTCACGCAGACGCACGTCGGCTATGGCTGGAGCGTGGCGTTCGCCGGCGCGCTGGTGCTGCTCGGTACCGCACTGAGCCACGGCACCGGCATGCTGCGCAACCTGCTGCTGTGGCTCGCGGTGCTCGCGATTGCGGCCGGCAAGGCGTCGCTCGGTCATGCGGCCGATGCGGGCGTGATGTCGGAGGCGATCGGCATGCAGACGCTGCACGTGCTCGCGACCAGCGTATGGGGCGGCCTCGCGATGGCGGCCGGTCTCGCGGTGCTGCCGGCGCTGGGCGCGTCGACCGCGCGCGGCATGCTGATCCGCACGGCGACCCAGCTGTCGAACGTATCGATCGTCGCGGTCGCGCTGGTGCTGCTGTCGGGCATCTTCAACGCGGTGCGCGGTTCGGGCGCTTCGTTCGAAGCGATTCAGGCGAGCACCTGGGGCCACGTGCTGACGCTCAAGCTCGTGCTGGTCGCGCTTGCGCTGGTGCTCGGCGGGCTGAACCGGATGTCGGCGCTGCCGCGTCTGCGCCGCACTGCCTCGACGATGGATGCGCACACGTTCGTCAACGTGCTGTATCTGGAAGCGCTGGTGATGATCGGCGTGTTCGTCGTCGCGGCGGCGTTGTCGCATAGCGTGCCGGCGTTCGCGGCGCTGGGTTGAGGCCGAGCTTGAGCGCTGCCCGCGTAGCGCCCGCCGCATAAAAAAGCGCCGCACCGTGAGGCACGTGCGGCGCAATACACACGGTCGCCTGGCGGTGGCCAGCGCATCCGCTACTACTCGGTTCAGGCCGCCAGCGCGGCGTCGCGCGCCGCTATCAGCGTCTCCTCCGGAAACATCTCCTGCTGCAGCTCGCCGGCGTCGCTAAACCATTGGCAGATCAGCCAGTTGCCCGGCGCGAACAGCACCGGGCCGCTCCATGTCGCCGTCATTGGACGGCCGCCGGATTTGAGTCGCAGCACGTCGCCCGCGCGAAAACCCGGCTTCGTGGATCGGATCGACAGTCGCATGATCGGGCGGCTCACTCGAAGCCGAGCCGGTGGCCGAGAATCGGCGCGCAGAACAGCGCGATCGCGCAGCCCGCCGCCTTGCCTTCGAGTTCGGCGCCGGCCGCGCGCGAACCGACCATATGCGTGAGCAGGTCGAAAACCTGCGGCAGGCAGTAGAGCACCGCCGCTGCGACGAAACATTTCCCGACCAGCGAGATGCGCCAGCCGCGTTCGTACGCGAGCATCGCGCCGATCACCCGCAGCACGCCGAACGCGACCAGCGCGCCGACCGCCGCCTGTTCGCGAATCAGATAGTCAGGAAGGAATTCGCCCATGATGTTCCCCGTTGCATGTGTTGTTTGCATGCATTTGAGCAAGGAGCGGGCCATGCGTATGTCCGATGCCGAACAAACGTCGTGGGAGCAGCCTGAAAGCCAGGCTGGGTGGGGACTTGCGGGAAGCGGGGCGATACGGGGCGAAGCGGCGAAGGAGCGTTCGAACGCCTGTTGGAGCCGTTGCGGTCCGGGATGTTACGTAACTGAGACGGCCCGCGCGTCACGTGGCCGTAACGCGCGGAAGCGAAGCGATGGCGGGCGACGCGTTAGCGGATGCGCTCGATCTTGCCGACGAGGAACAGATACGACAGCGCGCCGATCACGCCGACCGCGCTCATGAACATCAGCGCCGGCTTGAAGTCGCTGTTCTTGACGATAAAGCCGATCACCACCGGCACGCAGATCGACGACAGATTGCCCATCAGATTGAACATGCCGCCCGTCAGGCCGAGCAGTTCCTTCTTCGCCATCGACGACACCAGCACCCACGTGATCGACGAAAAGCCGCTGCCGAAGAACGCGATCGCCATGAAGAAGATCACCATCGCGGGCGTGTCGACATAGTTCGCGCCGACGATCGCCGTCGACAACAACAGGCCCGTGACGATCGGCACCTTGCGTGCGACGGTGGCCGACACGCCGCGCCGGATCATCCAGTCCGACAGCAGGCCGGAGCCGAGAATGCCGACGAACGCGGCGAGAAACGGCACGGCCGCCATGAAGCCGGCCTTCAGGAAGTCCATGTGCCGGTACTTGACGAGATAGGTCGGAAACCAGGTGAGGAAGAACCACAGCGTCGACGTCACCGCGATCTGGCCGATATACACGCCCCACAACTTGCGGTTGCCGAGCACCGCGCGCCAGTCGGCGGCGCTATAGCGCGCGCGGGTACGCTGCGCGTTGCCGAGTTCGACGAGGCCGCCGCCCGTGCGGATGATGTCGAGTTCGGCGGCGTTGAGGTCGGTGGCCTCGGACGGCTCGCGATACAGCGCGTACCAGACCAGCGCCCAGACGATGCCGATTGCGCCCGTCAGAAAGAACACGCCCTGCCAGCCGAAGTGCTCCTGGGTGAGCACGAGCGCGGGCGTCAGGAATGCAAGCCCGACGTACTGGCCGGACGTGTAGCTGGCGATCGCGCGGGCGCGCTCGTTATCCGGAAACCACGTCGTGACGACGCGATTGAGCGTCGGATAGGCGGGCGCCTCGAGCGCGCCGAGCAGCACGCGCAGCGACAGCAGTACCGCGAACGCGCTGGCGAAGCCCTGCAGCAGTGTCGCGAGCGACCAGAGCCCGATGATCAGCGCGAGCAGTGTGCGGGGACGCGTGCGGTCCACCAGCATGCCGCCGGGAATCTGCAGCAGCGCGTACGACCAGCCGAACGCCGAGAACACGAGGCCCATCTGGGCGGGATCGAGTTGTAGATCCTGGCCGATCGCGGTGGCGGCGATCGACAGATTGCTGCGGTCGAGATACGTGATGACCACGGTGATGAACAGCATCGCCAGCAGACGATGGCGCTTGCCGGTCGCCTGTGCGCGAGCCTGGATGTGGGTTGTCTCCACTGAGGTGAACCTCTTGATGATTTTTATCGACGGCGGCGGGTGAGGGTGAAGCCGACGTGAAGCCGCGGCCAAAACAGCAGCCGCTCGAAGAAGCGATGCCGCCCGCCGGCAGCATCGCCCCCCCGATTCGTTCAGACGCTCGCGATCACCACTCGGCGACGCTGCCGTCCGCGTGACGCCACACCGGATTGCGCCAGCGATGACCGACCTTCGCCATCTCGCGCACCTTCTCCTCGTTGACCTCGATGCCGAGGCCCGGGCCCTGCGGAATCGACACGAAGCCGTCTTCGTACTTGAAGACTTCCGGGTTCTTGATGTAGTCGAGCAGGTCGTTGCCCTGGTTGTAGTGAATGCCGAGGCTCTGTTCCTGGATGAACGCGTTGTAGCTGACCGCGTCGATCTGCAGGCAGGTCGCGAGCGCGATCGGGCCGAGCGGGCAGTGCAGCGCGAGCGCGACGTCGTAGGCTTCGGCCATCGACGCGATCTTGCGGCACTCGGTGATGCCGCCCGCGTGCGACGCGTCCGGCTGGATGATGTCGACGTAGCCGCCCGACAGGATGTGCTTGAAGTCCCAGCGCGAATACAGACGCTCGCCGAGCGCGATCGGCGTGTTGGTCTGATTGACGATGTCGCGCAGCGCCTCGGCGTTCTCGGAGAGCACCGGCTCCTCGATGAACAGCAGCTTGTACGGGTCGAGTTCCTTCGCGAGCACCTTGGCCATCGGCTTGTGCACGCGGCCATGGAAGTCCACGCCGATGCCGATGTTCGGACCGACCGCCTCGCGCACCGCCGCGACGTTGTTGATCACGCCTTGCACCTTGTCGAAGGTGTCGATGATCTGCAGCTCTTCCGAGCCGTTCATCTTGACGGCCTTGAAGCCGCGTTCGACCACTGCGCGCGCGTTGTTCGCGACGTCGCTCGGCCGGTCGCCGCCGATCCACGAGTAGACCTTGATCTTGTCGCGCACCTGGCCGCCGAGCAGCGCATGCACCGGCACGCCGTGATGCTTGCCCTTGATGTCCCACAGCGCCTGGTCGACGCCGGCGATCGCGCTCATCGTGATCGGGCCGCCGCGGTAGAAGCCCGCGCGGTACATCACCTGCCAGTGGTCCTCGATCAGCAGCGGGTCCTTGCCGATCAGATAGTCGGACAGTTCCTCGACCGCCGCGGCGACCGTATGCGCGCGGCCTTCCACCACCGGTTCGCCCCACCCGACGATGCCCTCGTCGGTCTCGATCTTCAGAAAGCACCAGCGCGGCGGGACGATGAAGGTTTCGAGCTTGGTGATTTTCATGGGGGGTGTCTCCTTGCGGCCTCGGTGCCTGCGGAAAATTTCGGGGATTCAATGCTACAACAAAAGCCGTTTAAAGTACTATTAATAGTATTATTTGCCACATAGTGGTGAGACTGGAACAATGAGCGCCGCGCCATAAGCCTCACCGCAACCTCATAACAACCTCACACCACCAGCCGCCGGGAGAAAACCATTCAGCACGATCTGCACGGGCGAGTCGCCCAACTGCTCGCGACCGCGATTCTTCGCGGCGACTACGCGCCCGAGTCGATTCTGCCGCGCGAAGCCGAGTTGATGGAGACGTTCGGCGTGAGCCGCACCGTGTTGCGCGAGGCGCTGCGCACGCTGACGTCGAAGGGCTTGATCGAATCGCGACCGCGCGTCGGCACGCGCGTGCGGTTGCGGTCCGCGTGGAATCTGCTCGATGCCGATCTGCTCGACTGGTATTCGCGCGTCGCCGAGCCGATGGCGTTCGCGCTGAAGCTGCAGGAAATGCGCGAGATGATCGAGCCGTATGCGGCCAGCCTCGCGGCGCATGCATACACCGACCAGACGCTAGGCGAGCTCACGGCCGCGCATGCGTCGATGGTAGCGGCGCGCAATGTCGATGAGTGGGTACGCGCCGATCTGCAGTTCCACCTGAGCGTGCTGGCCGCCTGCAGCAACGAGCTGCTGATTCCGCTCGGCACGTTGATCGAACGTACGCTGGAGGCGCAGTTGCGGCTCAACGCGAAGCGCGCCGACGTGTTCAACGCGTCGCTCGCCGAACACACCGCGGTGTTCGACGCGATTTGCGCGCGCGATGCCGAAGCGGCGCGCGCGGCGATGGCGTCGTTGCTCGGGGTGACGCGCGGGCGTATCGAGGGGTGAGGCGAGCGAGTTGTCACGGCCGTGGCTATGGCTATGGCCGTGCGTGCCGGTGCTGCGCGATTACGCACCGGGCGTCATGGCGCCGCGGGTTATAGCGCGCCAACGCGGCGGCGTCCTTTGCGTCTTCGCATCGCTCGCTCGCAGCACGTTGCCGCGTCTTCAATCCATCGCCGCATGCGCAGCCGATGCATCCGGTGCCTTGTGCGACGGCCGGATCAGCAGCAACAGCGGGATCACCAGCAGCGTCGCCGCGAACATCAGCTTGAAGTCGTTCAGATACGCGACCATCGACGCCTGCTGCGTGATCGACGCATTCAGCGCCGCAAGGTCGTAGTTCGAGCCGCTTTCGAGCATCGGCTGGATGGCCGGATTGAACGCGGTCACGTTGGCCGCGAGGTCCGCGTGCGAGATCTGCGTGTTGCGCGTCATCAGCGTCTGCACGATCGAAATGCCGATACTGCTGCCGATGTTGCGCATCAGGCTATAGGTCGCGGTGCCGTCCGCGCGCAGTTCCGGCGACAGCGTCGAGAACGTCAGCGCGGACAGCGGCACGAACACGAGGCCAAGCCCGAAGCCCTGGATCACGCCCGGCCACACGATGTTCGACGGCGACAGCACGATCGTGTAGTGCATCATCTGCCACAAAGCGAACGCCGAGATCAGGAAGCCGCAGAGCAGGAGCAGCCGCGCGTCGACGCGCTTGAGCAGCCGGCCGGCGATCAGCATCGCGACCATCGTGCCCGCGCCGCTCGGCGCGGTGACGAGACCGGTGGTCGCGACCGGATAGCCCATCAGGTTTTGCAGCATCGGCGGCAGCAGCGCGCGCGTCGCATACATGACCGCGCCGATCACGAAGATGAAGAACGTGCCGGTCGCGAAGTTCGGGTCCTTCAGTAGCTGATATTTGAAGAACGAGTTCTTGCCGACCGTCGCCGTGTGCACGAGGAAGAACGCGAAGCTGATCGCCGCGACGAGCGCCTGGATCACGATCTCGTTCGATGAAAACCAGTCGAGCTGTTCGCCGCGATCGAGCATCGCCTGCAATGCGCCGATCGCGAGACCGAGCGTGATGAAGCCGAACGCGTCGAATTTCACGTCGTGCTTCGGCTCGCGTGTCGGCAGGAAAGTCGCGACGCCGAACAGGGCGAACGCGCCGATCGGCACGTTGATGAAAAACACCCATCGCCAGTTGTAGCTATCGGTGAGCCAGCCGCCGAGCGTCGGCCCGAGAATCGGCCCGACCATCACGCCCATCCCCCAGACGGCCATCGCCTGACCCTGCTTTTCGCGCGGGTTGATGTCGAGCAGGATCGATTGCGACAGCGGCACCAGCGACGCGCCGAAAATCCCCTGCAACAGCCGCGACGCGACGATCTGCGGCAGCGTCTCGGAGAGCCCGCACAGCGCCGAACTCACCGTGAAGCCGCCGATCGCGACGATCAGCAGCCGCTTCACGCTGAGCCGGTCCGCGAGCCAGCCGGTGAGCGGCGTGGCGATCGCGGCGGCGACGATGTAGGAGGTCAGCACCCACGTGATTTCGTCCTGCGACGCGGATAGCGTGCCTTGCATGTGCGGCAGTGCGACGTTGGCGATCGTGCTGTCGAGCGTCTGGATCAGCGTCGCGAGCATGATCGAGATCGTGATCATCGGCCGGTTGAGCGGCGCGGCTGCGCTCGCCGGCGTGGAGGCGGAGGACATGAAGAGCGGGGGCGGTCGAATTGATAAGCATGCTTAGTATATCGACTGTGCGCGCTTGCGCTATCGGGAGTTGTGCTGAGGCTCGAAAGCGTGCGCGGCGGCGCTTCTGGCCGAAAGGCTTCCGTATAATCCGCGCATGAAAACCCAATTCGAAGAGCGCTTCGGCTTTCTGATTTCCGACGTCGGACGCCTGTCGGGCAAGCGTTTCGACGATCTCGCGAAGTCGTCGGTCGATCTGACGCGCGCGCAGTGCCGGGTGCTCGCCTACCTCAGCCATTACGGCGACATCAATCAGGCGCGGCTCGCGGATCTGCTCGAGGTCGCGCCGATCTCGGCGGGGCGGCTGCTCGACCGGATGGAGGAGGGCGGCTGGATCGAGCGGACCGCGAATCCGCAGGACCGCCGCGAGCGCCAGGTGCGCATGACGGCGAAGGCCGAGCGCACGCTCGGCAAGGCGCGCAAGGTCGGCGACGAGGTCGCGCTGGAAGCGCTGAGCGGCTTTAGCGAGGAAGAGGTCGCGCAGCTGATCGCGATGTTGCAGCGGGTGCGGGGGAATTTGAGCCGGCTGGTGGATCGCTGATGCCTGGCGGTGTCGGCGGCGGTGATGTTGACGTGGATGTTTGCCGCGTTTGCCGCGGTCCGCAGCGCGACGGATGATGCTCGCGCGAGCCGATACAGCGTCGGGCTCGCGCGTCAAACCTCAAACACGTTATTTCGATTCCGATGCCGCCGCGGCACTGCTGGGCGGCACCAGCTCGTAGCAGGCGGGCGCCGCTGACGGTTTCGTTTTCCCATCCGGTTGCTGTTGCGGGTCGATGCATTTGAACGCGCTCTGATCGCGCTGCACGAAGATCGTATCGGCCGGGACCGCGCTGCCGCGTGTGTCGTTGACGACGGCGACGATCTTGTAGCCGTCCTGCAGCAAGGTCGCGAGTGTGGTGGTGCTGGTGCGCCACTGATCGTTCGGTGGGGTTTGGGCCTGAGCGGTGAGGGCGGCGGCCGTGCCGGCGAGCGTGAGCGCAGCGGTGATTGCGGCGAGCGCGACGGTGCGGAACGTCATCAGGGAACCTCCTTTGCGTTGTGGCGAAGTTGCGATTCTGGAAACCAGAATAAAAAAGCCGTTGAACCTTGCGGATCAACGGCTTTTTTTGCGACTGAGGGGAAGTGTAACACCGTGACCGCTTATCGCGGATTCAACGAATTGCCTTTCTTTGCCGGACGCAATGTGTTTCGGACGCGCGGCCTGAAGAATCAGCCGTCGCCCATTGCTAGCTCCATGGTTGCTCTTTAGTCTTGTGCGACACGACTACTGGAGATACGAACTGAAGCGGAAGGTTTTGCCAGCGCTGACGCTTCACTCGCGATCGGCCGTAACACAGTCAGGAAATACAATCGGCTGGTTGAGCCGGAAGACCGGATACTTTGATGGAGCAAATTTCATGGACCGAATTCGAAGCCTTTGTGCGGGCTGAAGTGGGGCTCGGCGAATCAAGGCGCTTGTTCCCAGGCACGCGTGTGTGCGAAGACCTCGGGCAAACGGGGGATGACGCAAGCGAGTTTATGGTCCGTTTCTTCGAGCGGTTGATGGTCGAACCGGATGACTTCGATTTCCATCGGTACTTTCTGATGGAGGGGGAGGGCGTTCTCTACTCATTGTTTCGCCGCTTGGTCCTGCGCAAGCCACACAGTCTGCGACGCGAGCCGATTACGCTGGGGATGCTTTATCGAGCGGTTATCGAGAAGCGGTGGGAGAGTGGGAAACTCGCGGCTCACGCGCGTATTTGACATGGTGGTGTACAGCGCACCTCGTCGATTTCATTCGCTGGATATCAACGATGCCACGGAGGTTTGAGAAATGCCCATAATCAGATTCGACCACAGCCTCAAAAGCAAATTCTTTGAAGCCGAAGGGCGGTGGCAACGATCCTTGCCCAAAGCGCCTGGGCAAATTGGCGAAACCATCGTGTCGACAGTTGAACATCCGCCCGTCGGAACATCAATGGTTTTTGAGGTTGACCAGCGCTTTGCGGATTTCTTGTCGACCGATGGATTTCCGTTTGAAGGTGCGTAAAGCCATGCCCATTCGTTGCACTTTCGCGCTGAACAATCGACAGACATCCATTTTTAATTGCCCTGGCGTCGGCGCGATGCAGGCGTTCTCGGGGCGGGACAGCGGGCGGGACAACCCCGCCGACGCGGACAAGAAAGACCTCGGCCCGATCCCGCCCGGCATCTACTACATCGTTGATCGCCAATCGGGCGGTCGGCTCGGCGCGCTCCGCGACTTGTGGGACGCGCACGGCTACGGGACGACAGACCGCCGCAAATGGTTCATGCTCTGGAACCCAAAGACGGGAGATTCGACAATCATCAATGGCGCGCGGCGCGGATCGTTCCGGCTTCACCCGATGGGGCCGTTGCGGTTGAGCGACGGCTGCATCGCCGTGGTCAACCCCGCGCAATTTGAGCGGCTGGCGACCTACCTAAGATCGAGCGCGCCCACGCTGCCGGTTCCCGGCGCGGGGTTCAAGGCTTACGGAACGGTTGAAGTTCGATGAAGAAAGCCCTCTACGTCTTGGCGAACGTTGCCCTTGCTCTGGTCGGCGGTTGGTGGCTCGCGCAATGGGTCTCAACGCTGCCGTATGAGATGCCGTCGTGGCTCGAAGACGGAATTCGCGGGAGCATCCGCTTGGCCGGAAACCGCTCGCTCGACAACACGGACGACATCGAGACGATCGCCATCCTCGTCGCGATCGTCGTGTGCACAGCCTTGGTCGGCGTCGTCTTGGCGCTCGCAAACTGGCTCGGCCGTCAGCTGATCGCCCGGCGTCGCCGGGCCTCTTAGGGCTTTGCCCGCGTCCGGCTCGGCGATTGTTTGGTCGGAATTGTGGCCGCTCTTCTCGGAAAACCCGACTCGACGACGACGCGATGCAGAGGAATGCAGCGTTGCGAGTTCGCATTTTTCGCCTTCTGGATATCGAAGATCCACCCATCCGAGCCTTTGAGCATGCGAACCCGTCCCGCATTTCCGCCCGCCTCAACGTCGCACAAATACGCTTTGTCCCCGTCGCTCTTGCAGCCAATCAGCTTGACAGCCTCGATCGCCTTCTTTTGCTGATCGATTTGACTGTTGAGGAAGGAGTTTTTGCCCATGATCTGCTCCGTTTGCGCGCGTCCCGCCTCAACCTGCTTTTGCAGCGCGGCGCGCACATCGCTTTTTCCCGGGGAGCCAGTGCATGCGCACAGCAATGACGTCGCGCAGATGCCCGCTAAGCGCGTTGTTTGGCGAGTATCGAGGAAAATCCTTGGAGGATTCGGCGGAGCTCGCCGAGTTGATGGCTGATTTGCCCGCCGACGCGCAACGCGCGGCGATGCGGATGATTTCGGAATTCGCGGGAGTCGTTCGCGAGCGGGAGGAATTGCGGCGTCAGGTCGATTTCCTGCGCGTTCGAATTGCGAAAATGGAGCGGGATATCTTGAACGACATGTTGGACCGCGAACCCAAGCCATCGCGCCCGAAAAAATCTGACCCTGAACCACTGGCGGCGATTGCGTCGCTAGGGCGTTTTTTGGGGCGCGGCCGGCTCAGCGCAGGTGGCTGACTCTCGACGGCTTAATTGAGCGAGGGGCTGGCTTCCAAGGTTGTGGGCGTCAGTCCGCCGCCCACAACCAATGTCCATTGTCTGAACTCGGGGGGCGTCAAGGGTTCGCTTCGCCGGGCTGCGCCCGCTCTTGACTCGGTTGAGCGGGTCTCGCAGCGAGCGCCTATGAACAGTGCTCCGCTGATCCGTGTGCGTCGGCCATTGAGACGCCCGATCAGTCCCGACCGCAGTCGCAAGTACGTCGTCCATAGTCCTCTGTCGACGCATTTACGTACGCAACAAGCCCGCAGCAACTTTCACCTCAATGGGATATTTTGCAAGGCGGTGCCCGGCTGAATGTACCTCGATCGTCCAGATACCGGCCTGACTCACGTCATATTCCATCAGGAAGTTAAAGTGTGCTGTGACGACGGGTCGAGGCAATCCGCTGAAGACTCGCAGTGGTTGGGAACACGTTGAAGCGCCTTCAGGTGATACGAGCGATGCCGTTAGTTCGTATTCGACGCCTTGGGGCGCATCCCCGATAGAGAGCGTTCCATACATGACAATCGAAATTTTTCCGGGTAGCGCACCAAAGGAGAATTGGTCAATCCCAGCGGACAATATGTACGCGAGTCCATCTCTGAAATAGCAACAGGCGGCCCCGATTAGGGCGCTAATGTGAAGACCCGCATCGCGATCGTCTTCGGTAACCTCACGAGTCACAATCACACTGTGCCCAGCCTTGCCTGCTTCGCCGCCCTTAGCGACAACGTCTCCAAACGATGTGTCGCCACCGTCTTCGCCAGCCTTACCGCCTTCTCCGATCTTAATTGGGATTGTCATCCCGGGAGTGACATCCATCTTGAATACTTTGTATTCGCCGCCTCCGCCACCTTCTCCGCCCTTTGATCCCGGGCCGAACGCCCCGGCCCCGCCGCCGCCTGCCCCGGGCGCAGTCCCGGG
Organism: Paraburkholderia antibiotica; assembly: GCF_012927125.1. GTDB lineage: Bacteria > Pseudomonadota > Gammaproteobacteria > Burkholderiales > Burkholderiaceae > Paraburkholderia > Paraburkholderia antibiotica. Next base: position 58,482 of record NZ_JABBFZ010000015.1, on the reverse strand, counting down.
TGAACCAGAAAAATTGTACGTGTTTCCGCCTAGGCCACCAGTGCCACCATGAGCATCCCCAATCGCACCGCCGCCACCTCCGCCAGCACCGGGAGCCATGCCGCCGCCGCCAAAATTGATGTGCGTTGCCGATGGTGCGTCATCATCAATCGACAGGAATTGCTTCCGCACCGCTGCCATATTCGGCCTGTCGAGAATTGTGGTGATCCGCTCAAGGTGGAATAGGCTAAGCTTCAGTGGCTGCGCCTCGCGTTCAAGCTGCGAGCGCTCACTCAGTCGCAATTCTTGGTTCGTAACGAAGGCAATACCCTTCGCGTCACCGCGCTTGATTTTCTCGACGTCACTGGCGAATTTCGCTGCGATTTCCGCAAAGGACTTCTCCCCTCGCGGGAAAAATACTGCCATTACCCAAGGTTCGCCGTTGAATTCGCAACATGCGTCACGGCCCCCATCCTTCCCACCAAGAGGATGGCTCGGATCGATGTCCCGAAACCCCTCTTCCGTCAGAATTTGCGCCGACAGGCGTTCGGATGGTGCCTGTCCGTTGGTCCATTCCCGCAAGCGGTGCCATGTCTCGTCCCAACGATTCATCGCTTTCATCTCCTGTCAGATGCGCTCACGAGTATCGCAGATTCCCTTCGTCGATCACGGTCGAAGCTGTCTGGCTGAATGGCCGTTATTCCGTGGAAGCAATCATGCGTTTCGACCGCCAATCGATGAATCCGGATTCTTGCGAAATCCCCATTCAATTCTGGCTCTGATGGGCTCCAAATTCACTGATTGCCCGCTAATTGCTCAGCCAATTCGAGAATTTTCCCTCTTGCTCTCTTCGGTAGGCCATGAAATAGCCGTACCAACTCGGCTTCGTCATCCTCGACCGCGTAGAAGTACGACACCGGCACGTCAAGCACGCCCGCGATCCGCGTGAGCGTCCCGAGGTCGGGGATATGTTTGCCCCGCTCGTACTGATTCATCCGCGCACTCGCGGACATCTCGTCTATTCCTGCCGCTACTCCCAATCGCTCCTGCGACAGCCCGGAGCGCAGCCGGGCTTCCTTCAGGCGCTTCGCGACCAAGTCCAAATTAGCCTCCGACCAAAGGCTAAGATATTCTTAGTAGTCGAGTTTCTATACACTAAGACTTCCTTAGTCTGTAGAGGCGGTAACAGTGGCGGCCGAATCCCACGACCCCGGCGGCAAAGTCCGCATCAAGCTCCCGGCGGACGTGACCGGGGAAGCCAGCTTTTCGCCGTGCGGACGCTATCGTCAGCCTCGCGCGCGCGAGGTACATGCGGTGTGTTAATTTTTCGCCGAATTAATTGACTAGACAACTAATTGGGATTGCGTACAGGCAATGGCGAAGATATTGAATACCCCGAACGGCGGACAGGAATTACCAATCTTCAAGCAGCCGGGGCGACGTGTCCTGCTGATCGTCGGGGATCGCATTGATACGGCGATCGGAGCAAGCGGCTACCTCCATCTATGCCGGGAGGACGACGCAGAGATTCGCAAGCTGGTCTGGAGGGACATGACCTTGCCGGAGCAGTTATTCGCCTTGCGCGTGTCGGTCGGCGAGTTCTTGCCGGACGAATTGCTGCTGCCGATTCCCCTCACGCCGGATGAGGCGGCCATCTATCGCGAGATGTGCCGACTGGCGGCCATCGTGAAGGAAGCGCAGGGCATCTGGATGACGATCTCGCTGCATGAGCGCGTCGGTCCTGCCCAGCCTCCCGCCGACTCAGTTGCGAGCTACGCCGACATTGGCTCCGTCTGGGCGGAGAAGGCTGCCGATCTGGAGGGAACGCCTGAGGTCGATCTCGCTGGGGTCTTGGCAACGCGCAACGGGATCGAATCCGGGTGCGAGCGGGCGGAGGCTTTCTACTCGCCGCTGCTCAAGACGCGAGTCGAGGGTGAGCGTCGCGCGGTTACGCATGCTTCGCATCCTACTGAGCAATGACGAGGCGCGATGACGAATCCACGCCCACCGATCCGGCTGTCGCCGCCAGAGTCGCCGAGTACGACGAGGACGACTACGCGAAGGTGAAGGCGATCAACCCGAATGCAGTCGCCGAGCAGCGCGCATGGATCGCTACGCGCAATGAGTGCGACTCGACTCAGTGCGTGATGAACGCCTATCTGAGGGCGATGTTCAATGAGCTGGGTCGTCTCGGGCACTGGACTAAGGAAAACCCGCTGAGGCATGTGCGGGCGTTCAAGGTTCAGGAGTCGGAGCTTACCTATCTGGTGCCTCAACAGATAAGGGCGTTACTGGCTGCGCTCGCGGAGGGCAGGAACGTCCATGTGCTGCTGATTTCGAAGGTGTGTCTTGCGACCGGGGCGCGGTGGGGTGAGGCGGAAGGGCTGCGCCGCACGCAGATCAAAGGCGGCCAGATACAGTTTGTGAAAACGAAGTCGAGTAAGGCCCGGTCGGTGCCGATCACGGACGCCCTTGAACGTGAGCTGATTGCGCACTTCGGGAATTACGGTGACTCGGATACGGGGCGTCTGTTTGAGGCTTCGTCGTCGGCGTTCCGGGAGGCGGTCGAGCGTGCCGGGCTGGTTCTACCTGACGGGCAGTTGACGCACGTTTTGCGTCACACGTTTGCCAGTCACTTCATGATGAACGGCGGGAACATTCTGGCGTTGCAGCGGGCGTTGGGACATCACAGCCTGACGATGACGATGCGGTATGCGTATTTGTCGCCCGAGCATCTTGCGGAGGCGCGGCGGCTGAACCCTATCGCGCGTCTCGAGAGCGGCGGGGAGGCGGTTGCGGTAGCGGGGGATGTATCGGCTGGAGTTGGGTAGGGCCGAGACTCGGAGTGGTGTTTCCGTAAGCTACTCCCCCTTGATAATCATATGACTGGCCCCATTTTGCTCGGGCATTGCAAATATCGTGCCTGTAGCCATTTCATTTTCAGGAGGAAACATGGCTCTCTATGGTGACAAAGCCAACGTCAAACTGAGCAATCAACCCACTAAATATCAGCGCCTATGGAGTCCGGGCGATAAACCGAATGACGCAGGTATCTACAAGTGCCAAACGTGCGGTTTTGAAGATTTGTTCAATCGAGCGTGTGACAAGGTACCGCCTTGTTCGGTGTGCAAGGAGAAGACGAAAAACTGGAAGCTCTTGGTGCGAGCCGAAGACAACTAAAAGGTGAGTGATCCAGAAATGGAAGAAGCACGAGGCCAGTCATTGCGACTGGCCTTTTTCACGTTGTGCATGCCGACGGCAGCTTTCCCAGGGAGCCAGCCTGGCAAGTGAGGGCATTCCGACTGTTTTGGAATGCGTTGACGCTTTGTTGACGCTCTGAAATGGACAAGGGCCTAGCGCGAACGCTAAGCCCTTGTTTTATTTGGTGGCGAATCAGGGATTCGAACCCCGGACCTGCGGATTATGATTCCGTCGCTCTAACCGACTGAGCTAATTCGCCGAAAGAAGCGAGATTATGCTGGCGAAGACGGGGGCTGTCAACCCCCGTCGCACATCTTTTTAAGACACATCGATCAGCGCGCGTTTCAGTCCTGCGCGTAGATATCCGAGTCCTTGGTCTCCCGCACGAACAGCATGCCGATCACGAAGGTCGCCACCGCGATGATGATCGGATACCACAGCCCCGAGTAGATGTTGCCCTTCGCCGCGACGATCGCGAACGCGGTCGCCGGCAGGAAGCCGCCGAACCAGCCATTGCCGATGTGATACGGCAGCGACATCGACGTGTAGCGAATCCGCGTCGGGAACATCTCGACCAGCATCGCCGCGATCGGCCCGTAGACCATCGTCACGTAGATCACGAGGATCGTCAGGATCACGATGCTCATCGGCCAGTTGATCTGCGCCGGATCGGCCTTCGGCGGGTAGCCGGCAGCCTTCAGCGTCGCGGCCAGCGTCTTATCGAACGTTTTGCCTTGCTCCTTCGCGTCGGCCGCACGGCCGTCGAACGTGTTGACGACCGTGTCGCCCACGCGGATCTGCGCGAGCGTGCCGGCCGGCGCCGCGACGTTTTCGTAGTTCAGGCCGGCTCGCGACAGCGCGCTCTTCGCGATATCGCATGAACTCGTGAACTTCGCGGTGCCCACCGGGTTGAACTGGAACGAGCACTCGGACGGATCGGCGATCACGACGATCGGCGACTTCGCGGTCGCGGCTTCGAGCGCCGGGTTCGTATAGTGCGTGAGCGCCTTGAACAGCGGGAAGTACGTCAGTGCGGCGATCAGCAGACCGGCCATGATGATCGGCTTACGGCCGATGCGGTCCGACAGCGAGCCGAAGAACAGGAAGAACGGCGTGCCGATCAGCAGCGCGAGCGCGATCATGATGTTGGCGCTGGTGCCGTCGACCTTCAGCGTCTGCGTGAGGAAGAACAGCGTGTAGAACTGGCCCGTGTACCAGACCACGGCCTGGCCGGCGGTCAGGCCGAGCAGCGCGAGAATCACGACCTTCAGGTTCTTCCATTGGCCGAACGCTTCGGAGAGCGGTGCCTTCGAGGTCTTGCCTTCTGCCTTGATGCGCTCGAACACCGGCGACTCGTGCAGTTGCAGGCGAATCCACACCGACACCGCGAGCAGCAGGATCGACACGATGAACGGAATGCGCCAGCCCCATGCGCCGAACGCGTCTTCGCCCATCATCGTGCGTACGCCGAGAATCACCAGCAGCGACAGGAACAGGCCGAGCGTCGCGGTGGTCTGGATCCACGCGGTGTAGAAGCCGCGTCGTCCCGCCGGCGCATGTTCGGCGACGTAGGTCGCGGCGCCGCCGTATTCGCCGCCGAGCGCGAGACCCTGCAGCAGACGCATCGCGATGAAGATCACCGGCGAAGCGATACCGATCGCCGCGTAGCCGGGCAGGAAGCCGACGAGGAACGTCGACAGGCCCATGATGATGATCGTGACGAGGAACGTGTACTTACGCCCGACCATGTCGCCGAGCCGGCCGAACACGATCGCGCCGAACGGCCGCACCGCGAAGCCCGCCGCGAAGCTGAGCAGCGTAAAGATGAACGCCGCGGTCGGATTGACGCCGGAGAAGAAGCTCTTGCTGATGAAGGCCGCGAGCGAGCCGGCCAGATAAAAGTCGTACCACTCGAAAACCGTACCCAGCGACGATGCGAAGATCACCCGCTTCTCATCGCGCGTCATCGGCACGTGCGAGATTTGCCCGCCAACGGTAGCCATATGTCGTCTCCAATATTGATATGCACACGAACGCCGGCACAGGCGTTCCCGTGCAACCGATTATTGGAGTGGAAACTTACGGCGTTCTGACGCAGCGGGGCGACCTGGGGTAGTTCGGTACACCGGCGAATCAGCGGCCAAATTACGTGAATCTGCAGGAAATATCGTGCAAATTGCGTCGAAATATCTCAAAAAAGCTCTGGGAGTTAGCTGACGGCGAGGGCGCGTTAGGGTAAGTCCCGTCCCCGTTCGAGCACATTCAGGCTGACACGCACGAGGGTGCCGGCGAGTCGCGGCGACGCCTGGTAGACGTTGTCGTCGATCGTGAGCTCGCCGCCGTGCATCGCCGCGATCTCGCGCACGATCGCGAGGCCCAGGCCGCTGCCGTCGCCCTCGCGGCCGAGAATCCGGTAGAAGCGCTCGACCACGCGCGAGCGCTCGGCGGCCGGAATGCCGAGGCCGGTGTCCTCGACCTCCAGATGCACGAGCCGGGCGGCCGCCTCGTGCCGCACCCGCACGGTGATGCGGCCGCCCGCCGGCGTGTAGCGGATCGCGTTGTCGATCAGGTTGGACAGCATCTCGCGCAGCATCACCGGATTGCCGGCGACGTCGACCGGTTCGTCGGGCGCTTCGTAGCCGAGGTCCATCTGCTTCGCAAGCGCGGGCTGCACCCACTCGCGCACCGCGCTGCGCGCGAGTTCGCCGAGTTCGATCGGCGTGAAGATGTGGCCGGAGCGGCGGTTTTCCGCGCGCGCGAGCGCGAGCAGCTGCGTGACGAGTCGCGCCGCCTGTTCCGAACTCGTCGCGATCTGTTCGAGCGAGCGATGCACCTCGGCCGACGCGTTCTGCCGCAGCGCCAACTCCGCCTGGGTGCGCAGGCCGGCGAGCGGCGTTTTCATCTGATGCGCGGCATCGGCGATGAAGCGTTTCTGCAGCTCCATGTTCTGTTCGAGGCGCGTGAGCAGGTCGTTGAAGGACGTCACGAGCGGCTCGATTTCGGGCGGAGCGCGGCGCGCTTCGAGCGGCGAGAGATCGTCGGGGCGGCGTGCGCGGATATGCGCCTGCAGCGCGTGCAGCGGCTCGAGCCCGCGCGAGAGGCCAAACCACACGAGCAGGATCGCGAGCGGCAGGATCACGAACTGCGGCAGGATCACGCCCTTGATGATGTCGTTGGCGAGCTGGCTGCGTTTGTCGAGCGTCTCGGCGACCTGCACGAGCACCGGCTGCGCGCCCGGCGTCTGCGGAAACTCGACGGTCGTATAGGCGACGCGGATGTCGTTGCCGCGCAGCACGTCGTCGCGGAATTCGACGATGCCCGCCTGCGGGCGGTCCTCCTCGTGCGGCAGCGGCATGTCGCGCTCGCCGGCCACCAGTTCACCGCGCGTGCCGAGCACCTGAAAAAACACACTGTCGACGTTGTCGGCGCGCAGGAAGTCGCGTGTCGACTCGGGCAGCGTCAATTCCGCGACCCCGTTGACCGGATGGATCTGGCGTGCGAGCACGTACGCGTCGGTTTCGAGCGCGCGATCGAACGGCCCGTTCGCGATCGATTTGGCGACCAGATAGGTGACGGCGAGGCTCATCGGCCACAGCAGCAGCAACGGCGCGAGCATCCAGTCGAGAATCTCGCCGAACAGCGAACGTGGACGTGCCTCGGCGGCGGCTTCGGTTTCGTCGGGCGGGGCGAACGGATTGGCGTAGCGCGCGTCGCGCGCCTCGTCGAGGTCCGCCGCGTGCGCCGTGGCGCGATCAGCGCGTGCGGCCATCGCCGGCCTCTATTTGTAGTGGTGGCTCGCCGGCATCGCGCCGCTCGGCGGCGCGGCAGACGGTTGGGCCGACGGGGGCGAGGCAGCGGACGCGCTACCGGACGGGGCGGCCGCGCTTGCGCCTGGCGTTGCGGCTGTGCCCGCTCCGGCCGCGGTCACGGCGTTCGCGGCGTTCGCCTGCGTAGCCGCGTTCGCGACGGGCGGCGCCGCTTTTTCCAGGCAGTAGCCAAGCCCGCGCACGGTGATAATGCGCACGCCGCTCGGCTCGATCTTCTTGCGCAGCCGGTGCACGTAGACCTCGATCGCGTTGTTGCTGACTTCCTCGCCCCATTCGCACAGATGGTCGACCAGCTGTTCTTTCGACACCAGCCGGCCGATCCGCTGCAGCAGCACTTCGAGCAGGCCCAGTTCGCGCGCCGACAGGTCGATCACCTGGTCGTTCACGTAGGCGATGCGGCCCACCTGATCGAACGACAGCGAGCCGTGTCGCGTGATCGTCGGGCCACCGCCCGCGCCGCGCCGCGTCAGTGCGCGCACGCGTGCTTCGAGTTCGTTCAGCGCGAAGGGTTTGGCCATGTAGTCGTCGGCGCCGAGGTCGAGGCCTTTGACACGTTCGTCGACACTATCCGCAGCGGTCAGGATCAGCACGGGCAGGTTGGAATTGCGCGCGCGCAGGCGCCGCAACACCTCGAGACCGGACATGCGCGGCAGGCCCAGATCAAGGATCAATAGGTCGAACGTCTGCATTGACAACGCCGTATCGGCTTCCACGCCGCTTTTGACGTGATCGACCGCATAGGCCGATTGGCGGAGTGATCGAACCAGACCGTCCGCGAGTATGCTGTCGTCTTCGGCAATCAGAATTCGCATGGTGCGCCAGCCTGGCTTTGCCGGCACCGTGGGCTTGCCCCGGCGCGCAGCGGTCTCCGAACATTGATTGTGCGTAGTTGGCGTGGCGCGACTGTAAAAATGCGCGTTCGCATGAGAATCGCGCTTGCCAAAACTACTGTTTTTTTATACAGTGTCTGCGTTTCGTGTGCTGTTCGTCATCGTCACGCTAAAAGTGGCTGAAAACCGGGCGCACACCTGCCTCAGACGCCGTTCATCATAGCAAAGGACGATTCATGGAAGAAAGCAAGAAAGGCTCGGCTGGACTGACTGCTGAAAAGAGCAAGGCCCTCGCTGCCGCGCTCGCGCAGATCGAAAAGCAGTTCGGCAAAGGGTCGGTCATGCGGCTCGGCGCAGGTGAGGCAGTCGAAGACATTCAGGTGGTCTCCACCGGGTCGCTCGGCCTCGACATCGCACTGGGCGTCGGCGGTTTGCCGCGCGGCCGCGTGGTCGAAATCTACGGTCCGGAATCGTCCGGTAAAACCACGTTGACGCTGCAGGTCATCGCCGAAATGCAGAAGCTCGGCGGCACTGCGGCGTTCATCGACGCGGAACACGCGCTGGACATCCAGTACGCGGGCAAGCTCGGCGTGAACGTCGCCGACCTGCTGGTCTCGCAGCCGGACACCGGCGAACAGGCGCTCGAAATCGCCGACGCGCTGGTGCGCTCGGGCTCGATCGACATGATCGTGATCGACTCGGTCGCGGCACTCGTGCCGAAGGCGGAAATCGAAGGCGAAATGGGCGACTCGCTGCCGGGTCTGCAGGCACGTCTGATGTCGCAGGCGCTGCGCAAGCTGACCGGCACGATCAAGCGCACGAACTGCCTCGTGATCTTCATCAACCAGATCCGTATGAAGATCGGTGTGATGTTCGGCAACCCGGAAACCACCACTGGCGGTAACGCGCTGAAGTTCTACGCGTCGGTGCGTCTGGACATTCGTCGTATCGGCGGGATCAAGAAGAACGACGAAGTGATCGGCAACGAAACGCGCGTGAAGGTCGTCAAGAACAAGGTGTCGCCGCCGTTCCGCGAAGCGATTTTCGACATCCTGTACGGCGAGGGTATCTCGCGTCAGGGCGAAATCATCGACCTCGGCGTGCAGGCCAAGATCGTCGACAAGGCTGGCGCCTGGTATAGCTACAGCGGCGAGCGGATTGGTCAGGGCAAGGACAACGCGCGTGAATTCCTGCGCGAAAATCCGGACATCGCTCGCGAAATCGAGAACCGTATCCGCGAATCGCTCGGCGTCACCGCGATGGCGGGCATCGCGAGCGACGACGCAGACGCGGAAATCGCGGGCGAAGAGTAAGCATCACGTGATCCGCAAAGGCCGGCCGCTGTCCGATTCCAACGCCGGACATTACCCGGATGGCCCGCGCGGCACAGCGGATGGATCGCCCAACGTCGGCGACTCATCCGCTGGCGACACCTTCGATCCGTTCGAGTCTTTCGATGCACACGATCGCGCTGCGGGCCGTGGCCCGCAGCAGCGCACCCGGTCGGCATCCTCCCGATCGTTTTCGTCATCGGCCAGTCCGGACTTTTCTGGGCCCGGCTCCGATACAGATTCCGATTCCGCCGTCGAAGCCACCTACACCCGTTCGCGTCGCCAGCCCGGTGAAGCGCAGCCGGGTCGGTCCGGCGAAGGCGACGCAAAAAAGTCCCAACGCCCAACCCGCTCGCTGAAAGGGCGCGCACTCGGCTATCTGTCGCGCCGCGAATATAGCCGCGCGGAACTCGCGCGCAAGCTGAAGCCTTATGTCGAGGAAACCGATTCGCTCGACACGGTGCTCGACTCGCTGGAAGCGGAAAACTGGCTGTCCGACTCGCGTTTCGCGGAAAGCCTGATCCATCGGCGTGCGTCCAAGCTTGGCACGAGCCGTATTCTCGGCGAGTTGAAGCAACACGCGCTGAACCCGACCCTCGTCGAAGAGGCCACCGAACAATTGCGCGAAACCGAGCTCGCGCGTGCGCACGCCGTCTGGAGCAAGAAGTTCGGCCAGCTTCCCGAAACGCCGGCCGAGCGCGCGAAGCAGGCGCGCTTTCTTGCGTCGCGCGGGTTTTCAGGCGCGACGATCGGCAAGATCCTCAAGGGTATCGACGATATCTGGGACGGTGACTAGCCGCTCGCCGGGCGGGTGGTAAGTCGGCCGCAGGCAGGACGCGGAGCGTGTCAGCCCCGCGCGAGGTGAGCAGCGGGCAAGGAGCCGGTAATGAACCGGTAACGAGAACCGGTAACGAGCCGGGCAGGGCGGCGCTTCCCGTGCCATAGTCCGCCCGTCATGCTTGCGCAATCCGGGCAGTCCCAAATACCCGTTATGCTAAAATCCAGAGGTTTTCCAAACCGGTCTTTCCTTCCCGCATGCCGCTCTCCCCGCCAGTATCCCGACAGTTGCGCCATCGTCGCGCAATCAGAGCGGAAGCTTACGAGCGAGCCGATGGCCTGTGGGATGTGGAAGCGTGCCTGACCGACGAAAAGCCGCGCGATGTGCAGCTTGCGTCGGGGGTCCGGCCCAATGGTCAGCCGATCCATGAACTCTGGCTTCGCATCACCATCGATCGCAAGCTCAATGTCGTCGACGCCGAAGCGTCGTCCGACTGGGTGCCCTATCCAGGGTTGTGCCAGGCCAGCAATCCCGCCTACCGTGCCCTCATCGGGCTCAATCTGTTCCACAACTTCCGTCGCGATGCTGCCCGTTTGCTGGCCGGCACGGCCGGTTGCACGCATCTCACCGAGTTGTGCGCGATCCTGCCGACCGCCGCGATCCAGGCGTTCGCCGGCGACGTGTGGAACACGAATGAGGGCAGCACGCCGGGCGCGAACGCGGGTTCGGGAGACGAATCGTCTAACGGCACAGGCGAGCATTCCAACGACAAGCCGCCATTCCAGTTGGGACGCTGCCACGCGCTGCGTTTCGACGGCGAGGCGGTGAAACAGTTTTATCCGCGCTGGTATGGCCACGCACCGCGTCCGGCGGAACGCGCGGCCTCGTCAGACGAAGCGCCGGCCCGCGAGCAAAGCGGCAACGCGTCGGCCTGAATGGCAGCGGCGGAAGCGAAGTTCAATCCAACTCTCAGACTGAAGGGAATCACGCATGAAGATTCACGAGTACCAGGGTAAGGAAATCCTGCGGAAATTCGGCGTCGCGGTACCGCGCGGCAAGCCGGTCTTCTCGGTGGATGATGCGGTCAAGGCCGCGGAAGAGCTCGGCGGCCCGGTGTGGGTCGTGAAGGCTCAGATCCACGCGGGTGGCCGTGGCAAGGGCGGCGGCGTGAAGGTCGCCAAGTCGCTGGAACAGGTTCGCGAATACTCGAACCAGATCCTCGGCATGCAGCTCGTCACGCACCAGACCGGTCCGGAAGGCCAGAAGGTGAACCGCCTGCTGATCGAAGAAGGCGCGGACATCAAGAAGGAACTGTATGTCGGTCTCGTGATCGATCGCGTTTCGCAGAAGATCGTCGTGATGGCGTCGAGCGAAGGCGGCATGGACGTCGAAGAAGTCGCGGAAAAGACGCCTGAGCTGATCCACAAGATTGCCGTCGACCCGTCGACCGGCCTGAAAGACGCAGAAGCCGACGAGCTGGCCACGAAGATCGGCGTGCCCGCCGCTTCGCTGCCGCAAGCACGCGCGATCCTGCAAGGCCTGTACAAGGCATTCTGGGAAACCGACGCATCGCTCGCCGAAATCAACCCGCTGATCCTGACCGGCGACGGCAAGGTCATCGCGCTCGACGCGAAGTTCAACTTCGACTCGAACGCGCTGTTCCGTCATCCGGAAATCGTCGCGTACCGTGATCTGGACGAAGAAGATCCGGCTGAAGTCGAAGCTTCGAAGTTCGACCTCGCGTACATTTCGCTCGACGGCAACATCGGCTGCCTCGTGAACGGCGCAGGCCTCGCGATGGCAACGATGGACACCATCAAGCTGTTCGGCGGCGAACCGGCGAACTTCCTCGACGTGGGCGGTGGCGCCACGACCGAGAAGGTCACGGAAGCGTTCAAGATCATGCTGAAGAACCCGAACCTGACCGCGATCCTGGTCAATATCTTCGGCGGCATCATGCGCTGCGACGTGATCGCGGAAGGCGTGATCGCGGCGTCGAAGGCCGTGTCGCTGAAGGTGCCGCTCGTCGTCCGCATGAAGGGCACGAACGAAGACCTCGGCAAGAAGATGCTCGCTGAATCCGGTCTGCCGATCATCGCGGCCGACAGCATGGAAGAAGCGGCTCAGAAGGTCGTCGCGGCCGCAGCGGGCAAGGCGTAAGCCAAACCCAAAGCGCGTTTACCAGGATTACGAATGGCGGCGCGTGTGTGATGCATGAGCGGCGCGGGCGGAGAACATCCCGCCGCCCCCTGCGACACCGCGACGCCAAACGAACAGAGGTTTATACATGTCGATTCTGATTAACAAAGACACCAAGGTCATCACGCAGGGCATCACCGGCAAGACCGGTCAGTTCCACACGCGTGCTTGCCGTGAATATGCAAACGGCCGCGAAGCGTACGTTGCAGGCGTGAACCCGAAGCGGGCCGGCGAAGATTTCGAAGGCATTCCTATCTACGCTAGCGTCGCGGAAGCCAAGGCTGAAACGGGCGCGACCGTGTCGGTGATTTACGTTCCGCCGGCAGGCGCTGCTGCTGCGATCTGGGAAGCTGTCGAAGCCGACCTGGATCTCGCGATCTGTATCACGGAAGGCATTCCTGTCCGTGACATGATCGAGCTCAAGGCTCGCATGCGCGCGAAGAACAGCAAGACGCTGCTGCTCGGACCGAACTGCCCGGGCACGATCACGCCGGACGAACTGAAGATCGGCATCATGCCGGGTCACATCCACCGCAAGGGCCGCATCGGCGTCGTGTCGCGTTCGGGCACGCTGACGTATGAAGCAGTCGGCCAGCTGACCGCGATCGGCCTCGGCCAGTCGTCGGCAGTCGGTATCGGCGGCGACCCGATCAACGGTCTGAAGCACATCGACGTGATGAAGATGTTCAACGACGATCCGGATACGGACGCCGTCATCATGATCGGCGAGATCGGTGGTCCGGACGAAGCGAACGCCGCTGAGTGGATCAAGGACAACATGAAGAAGCCGGTCGTCGGCTTCATCGCTGGCGTCACGGCGCCTCCGGGCAAGCGCATGGGCCACGCCGGCGCGCTGATCTCGGGTGGCGCGGACACCGCTGAAGCGAAGCTGGAAATCATGGACGCATGCGGTATCAAGGTCACGAAGAACCCGTCGGAAATGGCGCGTCTTCTGAAGGCGATGCTGTAAAAACGAATTCGCGTGCTCCACGCACGCGATTTTGTTACGCTTACGAGGTCCTTTCGTGAGCGGGCGGTCCCGAAAAGCGGGGGAGTGCAGACTCCTCCGCTTTTTTTCGTCCGCGCTGATGGCTGCACTTGCGGCCGTGCTGTGGCCGAGGTCGTACCCGAACGGGTACGCACCCGGCAGATTCTCTGATCGCTTCCCATGCTCGAATTTTTCACGACGCTCCATTGGGGCGCGGTGTTCCAGATCATCATCATCGACATCCTGCTCGGTGGCGATAACGCGGTCGTGATTGCGCTCGCCTGCCGCAACCTGCCGCAGGCGCAGCGTATGCGCGGCATCGTGTGGGGGACCGTCGGCGCGATCCTGCTGCGCGTCGTGCTGATCGCGTTCGCGGTCACGCTGCTCGACGTGCCGTTCCTGAAGTTCGCGGGCGGCGTGCTGCTGTTGTGGATCGGCGTGCGTCTGCTCGCGCCGGCGCATGACGGGCATGACAACGTCAAGCCGGCCGACAAGCTGATCTCGGCGGTGAAGACGATCATCGTCGCGGATGCGGTGATGAGCGTCGACAACGTGATCGCGATCGCCGGCGCGGCCGAGGCCGCCGAGCACGAGCATCGGCTGGCGCTGGTGATCTTCGGCCTCGTCGTCAGCATTCCGCTGATCGTGTGGGGCAGTCAGCTGATTCTGAAGCTGCTCGACCGCTTTCCGGTCGTCGTGCTGTTCGGCGCGGCGCTGCTCGGCTGGATCGCGGGCGGGCTGATGGTCAACGACCCGGCCGGCGACCGCTGGCCGATCCTCGACTCGCCGGTCGCCGAATACGGGATGAGCATCGCGGGGGCGGCGTTCGTGGTGATCGTCGGTTATCTGTTGAAGCGACGGAACGCGCGACGCGCGGCGGTTTGAGCGGGAACAAGGTGAGAAAACCCGCGTTGGAGGTGCGATTCGCGCGGACCGTGTAGGCCGCCTAGGTCACCGCAAGCCACCGCGAATCGATGCAAATCGCTGCAAGCCGAAGCAATCCGATACCCAGGCACTGACCCCGCCTGAACGCAAGCCTGGCCATCCGGCTGACTGTGACGCGCGAGCCTCGCTCGCTACGATGGAAACGCCTGTTCCCGATCCACGGGACAGGCGTTTTTCGTATCAGGAGCCTGCCGATGACCGTCACCTTGCCGTATTCCCCTTATTCCCAAGCCACGCGCCCGTCGCGCTACACCCGCTGGCGCAGCGGCTGGTCAACGCGGCTCGCGCGCCTGTGTCGCCGCTACGGCGTCGGCTTCACGCTGATCGAACTGATGATCGTGCTGGCGATCGTCGGCGTGATCGCGGCCTATGCGATTCCCGCGTATCAGGACTATCTGGCGCGCAGCCGGGTTGGCGAAGGGCTGTCGCTGGCGGCCTCGGCGCGGCTCGCGGTGGCCGAAAACGCCGCGAGCGGCAACGCGTTCGGCGGCGGCTACACGTCGCCGCCCGCGACGCGCAACGTCGAGTCCATCCAGATCGACGACGACACCGGCCAGATCACCATTAGCTATTCGACGCGCGTCGCGCAGGCCGGCGCCAATACGTTGACGCTGGTGCCGTCGGTACCGGACAACGCGGATGCGCCGACCGCGCGCGTCGCGCTGAACAAGGACGCGGTGCAGACGGGCGCGTTGACATGGGAATGTTTCGCGAACGGCAAGAGCGCGTCGTCGCTACCGGCGCCGGGCTCGGGGCCGACACCCGCCGAAGCGCCGACGCTCGCGGCCAATCTGGCGCCGCCCGAATGTCGTTCGTAAGTCGGTGAAAGAACGAGTGAAGGAGGCGTCGAATCGACGCGTGGACGCTTGACCGGATGAGCCGCAGGCGTTGCGTAAAAGGCTGATTTTTCGTCTATTTCGGCCGGGCCGGCGCACAGCGCAAGGAATTTTTTGTATAGTGCGCCGGTTGCTGACGCCCACCACCGTTGATTCGATGCCCACCCCTTTCGCGCGCTACCTGTCTCTCGTTCTGCTGGCTCTCGCGTTGGTGCTGCCTTATGCGGTCGCCAACCATACGTACCCGATCCCGACTTTCTATGCCGAATTCACCGCGCTCGCGCTGTATCTGCTGACCGGCGCCGCGGTCGTGCTGCTCGTCGCGACCACGCGGCCGCGCGTGAGCTTCGCGTCGCCGACCGTTGCGCTGGTGCCGCTGCTGTTCGGCCTGCTGCTGGTCGTGCAGACCTTCGTGTTGCCGGTCCGGCAGCCGTCGATGAACTGGCTCGGCGCCGGTTTCCTGCTCGCCGCGTTCATGGCGGTCCACGTGGGCTACGGCTTCGCGCGCGTGAAGCTCGACGAAACCGCGTTGCGCTGGGCGGCGGGGGCGTTGATCGTCGGCGGTCTGTTCGCGGTGTTCAGCCAGGTGATCCAGTTGTTTCACCTCGAAACGCGCGTGGCGCCGTTTGTGGTCGCGTATAACGTGACCGTCGAGCGCCGGCCGTTCGGCAACATGGCGCAGGCGAACCACCTCGCAACCTATATCGCATTCGCGATGGCGGGCGCGCTGTACCTCGTGCAGACGCGCCGCATCGCGGTGCCGATCTGGCTGCTGGTATCGACGATTTTCTCGGTCGGTCTCGCGCTGACGGTCTCGCGCGGTCCGTGGCTGCAAATGGGCGTGATCGTCGTCGCCGGTTTCTGGATGGCGTTTGCGCAGATGCGCAACGAAACGCAACGGCCTCGCGGCAACCGCGAATGGCTGATTCCGATCGTGCTCGCGGTGCTGTTCTTCGTGGTCAACGCGCTGATCCGCTGGGCCAACGTGCGTTATCACCTCGAACTGGGGCAGAGTGCGGCCGAGCGCTTCCAGGACGCCGGCCAGATCGCGCCGCGTCTCGCGCTGTGGAAATACGGCTTGACGATGTTCAAGGCGCATCCGCTGATCGGGGTCGGCTGGGGCGAATTTCCGAACTATCAGTTCGAGCTCGTCAAGCAGCTTGGCGGCGTTGAAATTGCGAACAACTCGCACGACATCTTTATCGACCTGCTCGCGAAGACCGGCGCGCTGGGCCTCGCGATCGTACTGCTCGGGCTGCTTGCGTGGCTCGTGCGCGTGGTGCGGGCGCCGCAGAGTTCGGCGCGCGTGTTCGGCGTCGCGCTGATCGGCGTGCTGACGATGCATGCGCTGGTCGAGTATCCGCAGCAGTACATGTTCTTCCTGCTACCGGCGATGTTCGTGTTCGGCCTGCTCGAGACGCGGCCGCTGCGGATGGTGCCCGCGGGCGCTTCGTTGGGCGCGTTTGCGGTCGTCGTGTTCGGTGGCCTTGCCGCGCTGTATCCGGTCTATCGCGATTACGCCCGCTCCGAGGTGCTGTACTACGGCGCGAAGCCGGCCGAACAATACGGCGCGGATCCGTCGTTCCTGTTCAACGCGTGGGGCGAGTACGGTCTTGCGACGCTGCAGCCGATGAATCCTCTGAACCTGCAACGCAAGCTCGCGATGCATCGGCAGGCGATCGCGCTGTTGCCGGGCGAAACGGTGCTGCGTCGTTACGCGGTCTTGCAGGCATTGACCGGCGATACCGCCGCAGCGCTCGATACGGTCGAACGCTTGCGGATTTTTGCCGAGGAACTGAAGGACTGGCCGGCGCAGCTTGGTTACCTGTACGAGCTGGTCGATGAGCAGAAGTCGCTCGCGGGCTTCAAGGAAGAGCTGGTCAAGCGCTATGGCACGCCGGCCGCTGGCGCGACCGATCAGGACGACGATAGCGACGACGATTGATGACAAGCGACGGCGATGAGCCCGTCGGCGTCGTCGGGTTCGCCGTGGTTCCGATTTTGCCCGGGCCGTGTGGCGCTAAAGCTTGCGGCGAGCGAGCCGGGCGCGGGTGACCCGCGGGTGACCATCAAAGCGCCGAATACTTCGTCGCCGTGCCTTTCGCCTTGTCCACCGGATAACGCGCTTCGTTCAGCTTGAGCTTTTCCGCCGCCGCGTCGACGAGGTCGAACCCCGCCGTGTGCGCGACCAGCAGCAGATACATCAGCACGTCCGCGCATTCGTGGCGGAGATTCGTCGATTGCGCGGGATCGCTCAGCAGCGCGTCGATCTGCTCGTCGGTCTTCCACTGGATCGTCTCCAGCAGCTCGCCGGCCTCGATGCCGGTCGAGACGATCAGATTGCGCAGCGTGTGAAACTGCTGCCAGTCGCGTGCGTCGCGAAATGCCAGTAGTTGCTTGAGCAGTTCGTGATGGGTCATGTCGTGGTCCTGAGAGTCGCGAGGTGGAGGCGATAGATGCAGCGTGAGCTGCATCAACCCTGCGCCACCCAATCCCCCGACTTCCCACCGTGCTTCTCCATCACCTTCACATCGGTGATGACCATCCCGCGATCCACCGCCTTGCACATGTCGTACACGGTCAGCAGCCCGATCTGCACGGCGGTCAGCGCTTCCATCTCCACGCCGGTGCGTCCGAGCGTCTCCACCTGAACCGTGCAGTGCACGCCGGGCAGCGTGTCGTCGAGTTCGAAATCGACCTTCACGCGCGTCAGCGCGAGCGGATGGCACAGCGGAATCAGATCGGCGGTGCGCTTCGATGCCTGGATCGCCGCGATCCGCGCGATGCCGATCACGTCGCCCTTCTTGGCGTTGCCGTCGCGGATCAGCGCGAACGTTTCGGGCAGCATGCGAATCGAGCCGCGCGCGACCGCGATGCGTTTCGTCTCCTGCTTGCCGCCGACGTCCACCATATGCGCCTGGCCGGCGGCATCGAAATGAGTGAGTTCTGGCATGGTTGGCTCCTTCAGAGGGCGCCTATCATAGCAGTGCGTTCGCCGCGCGACGGTGCGTGCACGCGGCGCCCGGGCAGGCTTTGCGTCGTGCGTTCGTGGTCTTCGCCGCGGTGCCGGGTAGTGCCGGTTCGGCGCGGCGACTGATTACAATTGCCGCTGAAGTCCTGCTTCAGGCTTCGCTCCGATGAGTTGCGCGACGTCCCTCTCCGCTATGTTAGTCCGGCCAGTGGGCGGCGCTTTTCGATGACGTCCAATCGGCTTTCGCGATGCGTTCAAAACGGTTTCTCGCTGCGTTGTTGTGCGTCGCGCTCGCCGCGCCGCCGGGCGCGTTTGCGCAAGCGGGCGGGGGCAGTGCGACGGGACTCGCGACCAACACGCTAGCCGCCGAGCCGCCACTGGTCAGCGGTCCCGTCGACAGCTCCGCCGATCCGGTCCTGCCGCCGGACATTGCACGAGGCGTGTTCGGCACTTACGGCGGTGCGCAGAGCCGCTTTTCGAACGGCAGCGGCGGCAATATTGGCAACCCCGTTGGCAACCCCGTTGGCAACTCCGCAGGCAACTCCGCAGGCAACTCCGGCAGCAACGGCTGGCGCGCGCCGATCGCCGCGCAGCAGTTGCCCGATCTCGGCAGCGGCGGCGCCGGTTCGCTGACCCCGCAGGCCGAGCGCAAGCTCGGCGAGCGCGTAATGCGCGAAGTGCGCCGCGACCCCGACTATCTCGACGACTGGCTCGTTCGCGACTACCTGAATGCGGTGTCGGCCAAGCTCGCGGCAGCGGCCAATGCGCTCTACATCGGCGGCTATCGTCCGGACTTCGATCTGTTCGCGGTGCGCGACCCGCAGATCAACGCATTTTCGCTGCCGGGCGGTTTCATCGGCGTGAACACGGGCTTGATCGTGACGACGCAGACCGAGTCCGAACTCGCGTCGGTGCTCGGTCACGAAATGGGTCACGTGCTGCAGCGGCATATCTCGCGGATGATCTCGACCGGTGAGCGCAGCGGCTACGCGGCGCTGATCGGCATGCTGTTCGGCGTGCTGGCGGGCGTGCTCGCGCATAGCGGCGACCTCGGCAGCGCGATCGCGATCGGCGGCGAGGCCTATGCGATCGACAGCCAGTTGCGCTTTTCGCGCTCGGCCGAGCAGGAGGCGGACCGCGTCGGCTTCCTGCTGCTCGCCGGCGCCGGTTACGACCCGTACGCGATGCCGGCGTTTTTCCACCGGCTCGATCGCGCGGCGATGAACGAAAACGGCATTCCGGCCTACGCGCGCACGCATCCGCTGACGGGCGAGCGGATTGCCGATATGGAGGACCGCGCGCGCCGCGCGCCGTACCGGCAGCCGCATCAGGACCCCGAGTACGGCTTCGTGCGGGCGCGCGCGCGTCTGTTGCAGGATCGCTCGCGCAGCGAATACGCGGACGAGATTTCGCGGCTGCGGTCGGAGCTCGACGAGCACACCGCGCTCAACGTCGCGGCGAACTGGTACGGCATCGCGTATGGGCAGACGCTGCTCGAGCGTTACGACGACGCGGCGGCGTCGCTGGCGACCGCGCGCGCGACGTTCGCGTCGAGTGCGCGCGCGGAAGGCGAGCCGGAGCGCGATTCGCCGAGCCTCGACGTCCTTGCCGCCGACATCGCGCGGCGCGCCGGTCGCGAGGACGAAGCCGTGCGTCTGGCCGAGCTGGCGCAGAAGCGCTGGCCGCAGTCGAACGCGGCGATCGACATGCACATCCGCACGCTGCTGAGCCTGAAGCGTTTCGCCGATGCGCAGGCGCTCGCGAAGCGCGAGACGCAGGCGCATCCGGATCAACCGGCCTGGTGGCTGTATCTCGCGCAGGCGAGTGCGGGCAGCGGCGATGCGTTGACGCAGCATCGGGCGATGGCGGAGAAGTTCGCGCTCGACGGCGCGTGGCCATCGGCGATCCGGCAACTGAAAGACGCGCGCGATCTGAAGACGATCGGCTATTACGACCTCGCGACCGTCGACGCGCGTCTGCATGAGATGGAGAACCGCTACAAGGAAGAGCGGCTGGACGAGAAGGGCTAGGGCGCTTCGCGCGTTGCGCGCGTGCGTGCGTTGGTGGCGAGTCGGTGCGCGGAGCGGGACCGCTGTTTCGCTTCACGGCCTGTGCGTCAGACCTCTACCTCAGGTCCGAAACACAGGCTCGTACGTATCAGGCCAGCGCCGCCGGACTCGCGACGAAACCGAACCGCGCGGCCACGTCATCGCGCCGAATGCCTTGCAGCGGCAGCGCGAGCTGCGCGTTCCAGTGAAACTCGCCGCTCAACGAACCATCGTGATCAGCGAGCGTTGCATGATCGGAGAAGATTTCCAGATCGTGATCGTGCAGCACCGCGATGCGCGCCGGCTGCGCGCGATCGGCGAACAGAATTCCGCCGTCTTCATCGACGAACACCGCCGCCGGCTCGAATCCGCCGCCGCCCTGGTCGTGCAGCGCGAGCGCGCTATCGACATCCACCGACAACCTCACCACCCACGGCGTATAACCCAGCTCGACATACACGCGCTGCGGCCCGTTCTGGAAGAACCACTGCCCGCGCTCATCGACCTCGTAATTGCGGTTGATGAAGCCGAGCAGCGCCTCGTGCCGGATCGCGACGCCGGCCGCGCCGCTTGCCTGGGCCGCTTCGTCGCGCATGCGCCAGTTGCCGCGCCGGTCGAGCAGCAGCCAGCCGGTGCAGCTCGGCACGTTCGGCCATTTGACCAGCGACTGTTTGACGATCTCATCCATGCTCGACGTGACGCTCCAGATAGCCGAGCACGCGCCGCGACAGCCAGTCGATGCGGCCCGGGAATGGCCCGGTCATGAAGCCGGCGTGACCGCCATGCTCGGGCTGATACAGCTCGACCGCCGCCGATACCTCGTGCCGCGACGGCAGCGCCTCGGCCGGCAGGAACGGGTCGTTGCGCGCGTTCAGCACGAGCGTCGGCACTTCGATGTGCGGCAGCAGCGGTCGGGTGGTCGCGCGGCTCCAGTAGTCGTCGGTATCGCGAAAGCCGTGCAGCGGCGCGGTCACGACGTTGTCGAACTCGTACATCGTGCGGCTCGCGAGCATCGTGTCGCGGTCGAACAGGCCGGGGAACTGCTCGAGTTTCCGGTCGGCCTTCTGCTTGAGCGTTTTCAGGAAGCTGCGCGTGTAGACGAGACCGAAGCCTTGCGACAGCGCGCGGCCGCCCGCGTGGACGTCGATCGGCGTCGAAATCGCGGCGGCCGCCGCGACTACCTGCGCGGCCTCCTGTTGCCGCTCGCCGAGCCAGCGCAGCAGCACATTGCCGCCGAGCGACACGCCCGCCGCGACTACCGGCCCGCGATGCGCGGCGGCGAGGCGCCGCAGGATCCAGTCGACTTCGTCGCTGTCGGCGAGATGGTAGAAGCGCGGCAGCCGGTTCAGCGAACCGCTGCAGCTACGAAAGTGCGGTACCACGCCGTGCCAGCCGTACTGGCGCGCGGCGTCCATCAGCGCGGCCGCGTAGTGCGAGCCCGAGCTGCCTTCGAGACCGTGAAACAGCACGAAGAGCGGCGCTGTGTCGGCGGGCGGGGTCGCGTGCACGACCCAGTCGAGATCGATGAAGTCGCCGTCCGGCGTGTCCCAGCGCTCGCGCCGGAACGGCACCGCGGGGCGGCGTGCGAACAGCGACGGGACGATGGTCTGCGCATGCCGGTTCGGCAGCCACAGCGGCGCGCGGTACAGCAGTTCGACGGTCGCCTCGACGGCCGTCGCCACCTTGGCGGGGGCCGTACCGGCGGAAGCGGGTTTGTCGTGCGTCGAACTCATACCTGCATGAAAACGAAGAGCGTGAATCTGAACGGGTGCCGCACGATCAGTGCAGTGGGCCCTGGCCGTGCCGCATCCGGGTCGCGAACTGGCTCGCGGTGTCGTTCGGCATCGGGCTCGCGTGGATGTGCGCGATGCGCCACTCGCCGCGCTCGTGGACCATCACGTAGGTCGTGAAGACCATCGCGGGCGTGGCGGTAGGGTCGGCCGGGCGATGCGCTTCGGCAATCGCGTAGACGACGGTGCCGAGGCTGTCGTAGACGCGGATATCGAGCGGCTCGATCGACACTGGCGTCGCTTCGAGCAGGCTCTGCAGGCCGCTACGGATGCTGTCGAGACCATGCAGGTGTGAGCCGTCCGCGCAGATGCAGCTGACGAACTCCTCATCGATCCACAAGCCCATCAAGCTGTCGATATTGACCTCGGCGACGGCCTGATAGTAGGCGTTCAGGGTATCGGCGGCGGCTTCGAAGATATGGGCAAAACGTGGCATGGCTCGTCAGTCTCTTGTGCGCGGCGCGCGGTTGCGGGTCAGCGTAGCGGGACGGTCCGGTGTGCCGGATCGTCGCTCCCGGGCGTCAGCTTGCCCGCGCCGCAAGGCGCGAACATGACGCGACGCTCGGGAGCGTGCGGTGTTGCGTGCAAGTACCAGTCGGCTCAGCGCTGCGCGAGCAGCATGCCGCGCAAATCGCCGAAAACCTGCTCGGCGCTCAGTTGCTTCAGGCAGTTCAGATGACCGAGCGGGCACTCGCGCTCAAAACAGGGGCTGCATTCGAGATGGAGCCATTGTACCTTCGCGAGCTCGGACAAGGGCGGGGTGTGGCGCGGATCGGTCGAGCCGTACACGGCCACCAGCGGGCGACGCAGCGCGGCGGCGACGTGCATCAGACCGGAGTCGTTGGTGACGACCGCGTTGGCCCGCGAGATCAGCGCGCAGGCCTCGCCGAGCGCGGTCTGGCCGCACAGGTTGCGCACGTTCGGCGCCTTTTCGGCGATCGCCTGGGCGAGCGGCGCGTCTTTCGGCGAGCCGAGCGCGACGATCTGCGTGTACGGGAACGACTGGCCGACCATCTGCGCGAGCGACGCGAAGTGCTCGGGCGGCCAGCGCTTTGCCGGACCGTACTCGGCGCCGGGGCAGAACACCAGCAGCGGCACGCGCGTGTCGAGATTGAAGCGTGCCGACACGCGCGATGCCTCGTTCAGATCCGTGTCGAGGCGCGGCATCGGCAGATCGTCGGGGATCCTGGCGCCGGGCGCGTAAGCGAGCGCGGCGTAATGACCGACCATCGGCGGGCGCTCGTCCTTGCGCGGATTCGCGTGACGCACGTTGAGCACGCCGTAGCGGCTCTCGCCGCTGTAGCCGATACGCAGCGGAATGCCCGCCAGCCACGGAATCAGCGCCGACTTGAACGAGTTCGGCAGCACGTAGGCCGCGTCGTAGCCGACGTCGCGCAGATCGCTCGAAAGCTGCCAGCGGCGCAGCATCTGCAGCTTGCCGTGGGCGAGATCGGTCGCGTAGACGTCGCGGATTTCCGGCATGCGTTCGAGCACGGGGGCGACCCAACTGGGCGCGACCGCGTCGATGACGATGCGCGGATGCAGTTTCACGAGGCGCGCAAACAGCGGCTGCGCCATCAATGCGTCACCGATCCAGTTCGGTGCGATAACCAACGCGCGACGCATCAGAGTGAGGTCCGGTGTCGATAAGAATCACCGCGCGCATTGCGCGTGGCGTTCGGATGGGTAAAAGGGGAAGCTGAAAGCCGCGTGGCGCGGGACCGGTTGCCCGGACGCGCCGCGGCGGCGACACGGCTTGCAGCGAGGTTGCGTGGTTCAAGCGAGGCGAGCCGGTTGCGTGGTGCGCGCGTCCTTTGGACCCGCGCGCTACCGAACCGGCTCAACGCCGCTCGACGCGCGGTATCAATGGCCCTTGATCACTTCGCCGTCGCGCAGCTTGTAACGCGTGCTGCAGTACGGGCAACGCGCTTCGCCGTGCGACACGTCGATGAAAACGCGCGGATGCGCGCTCCAGCGCGGCATGGCGGGGTTCGGGCAGTAGGCCGGCAGATCTTTTGCCGACAGTTCGACCAGCGGCATTTCCTTGATTTCGCTCATGAGACTTTCTCGTTGTATGCGGGGTGCGGGCAGTGCGCCGCCGACGGGCGGCGCGGCACATCTCGAAACGTCGCTCAGATTTTCGTGAGCCAGTGCGCGTACTTCGCGCTCTTGCCGTTCACGACGTCGAAGAAGGCGGACTGCAGCTTTTCGGTGATCGGGCCGCGCGAGCCGGCGCCGATGGTGCGGTTGTCGAGTTCGCGGATCGGCGTGACTTCGGCGGCGGTGCCGGTGAAGAACGCTTCGTCGCAGGTGTAGACCTCATCGCGGGTGATGCGCTTTTCGATCACCTGGATGCCCATGTCGCGCGCGAGCGTGATGACGGTGTCGCGCGTGATGCCGTCGAGGCACGACGACAGGTCGGGCGTGTACAGCTTGCCGTTGTTGACGAGGAAGAAGTTCTCGCCCGAGCCTTCCGACACGTAGCCGTCGACATCGAGCAGCAGCGCTTCGTCGTAGCCGTCGGCGATCGCTTCCTGGTTCGCGAGGATCGAGTTCACGTACCAGCCCGACGCCTTCGCGCGCACCATCGACACGTTCACGTGATGGCGCGTGAACGACGAGGTCTTCACGCGGATGCCCTTGGCGATGCCGTCCTCACCGAGGTAAGCGCCCCACGGCCACGCGGCGATCGCGACGTGGATCGTGTTGCCCTTGGCCGACACGCCGAGCTTTTCCGAGCCGACCCAGATGATCGGGCGCAGGTAGCAGGATTCGAGCTTGTTTTCGCGGACCACCTCGCGCTGCGCGGCGGCGAGCGTTTCGTGGTCGAACGGCACGTCCATCTGGAAGATCTTGGCCGAGTTCAGCAGACGCCTGGTGTGCTCCTGCAGACGGAAAATCGCGGTGCCGCCGTCGGCCGTCCTGTAGGCGCGCACACCCTCGAATACGCCCATGCCGTAGTGCAGCGTGTGGGTGAGCACGTGGATCTTGGCATCGCGCCAGTCGATGAGCTTGCCATCCATCCAGATCTTGCCGTCGCGGTCGGCCATTGACATACGGTTCTCCAGCAGGTGCGTTGTGAGGTGCGGCTACGAGCGCGGGGGCAGAGCCGGGAGCGCTATTTTAGCGTCATTTGCACATACAACGGGCATTTGAGCGCTTTCGGCGGACAGGGCGGACGCTATAATCCTGCGCACGTATAAATCAATTCGCATGCGCCAGCGGATCTTTCGCGAGCTGGCGCCGACCTGGCCACTTGACGGCGTTCCTTGCGCCCGCGTCCTTCGCCCGATGCTCGCTCGACTGTCCGATACCGATCGCCGCGCTTTCCGTGAAGGCGCGCGCGCCTATGCGCCCACGCTGATGGCGATTTTCTCGTGGGGGCTCGTCACCGGCATCGCGATGAGCAAATCCGTGCTCACGCTGCCGCAGGCGCTGACGATGTCGCTGCTGTGCTACGCCGGCTCGTCGCAACTGGCGGTGCTGCCGCTCCTCGCGGCCAAGCTGCCGGTCTGGACCGTGTTGCTGACCGCGGCGATGGTCAATACCCGCTTCGTGATCTTCAGCGTCGGTCTGGCGCCGCATTTCTCCTATCTGCCGATGTGGCGGCGCATCGTGCTCGGCTATTTCAACGGCGACGTGATCTACCTGCTGTTCGTGAAGAAGAACTTCGCGACCGGCTACGTGCCGGGCAAGGAGGCGTACTTCTGGGGCATGGCGGTGTCGAGCTGGCTGTCGTGGCAGGTGTCGTCGATCGTCGGCATCCTGCTGGCGAGCCTGATTCCCGACAACTGGGGGCTCGCGCTCGCCGGCACGCTCGCGCTGCTGCCGGTGATGGTGGCGGCGATCGCGACGCGCTCGACGCTGGTCGCGGTCAGCGTCGCCGGCATCGTGGCGCTGCTCGCGTTCGATCTGCCGTACCGGCTTGCTTTGCCGCTCGCGGTGATCGCGGCGATCGCCGCCGGCAGCGCCGCCGACCTGATGATCGAACGCGCGGACCTGCGCCGCATCCGCCGCGTTCGGCGCGTGAGCGATAACGCCGGAGACTCCCGATGACCTCGACCCAGATCTGGCTGGCCATTTTCGGCATGACTTTCGTCACCGCGTTCACGCGCGCGATGTTCCTGATCGGCGGCGAGCGCACGGTGCTGCCCGCGCGTGTGCAGAAGATGCTGCGCTATGCGCCGGCCGCCGCGCTTGCCGCCGTCATCGTGCCCGACGTGCTGACGACGCCCGAAGGGCTGTCGTTTGCGCCGTCCAATCACGAGCTTTACGCGACGCTCGCCGGTCTCGGCTGGTTTTTGTGGCGGCGCACCATGCTCGGCACGATCGTGACCGGGATGACGGTCTTCACGCTGATGCGCGTCTTCCTATGACGGCCTGGCGACAGGCGCGGCGGGCAATTTTGCGATGCAGCATGGCAAGCCGATCGTCAAATACGGGACATTCGCCCCGTCGCGGGTCAGATGGCGGTTTGGATCAGTTAAAATGCCGTTTTCCGGGTTCAGCGCGCGGCAGTAACACGACCGCGCCGCGGCCCGGCTGCCGACGCCCGATTCCGCGGGGCCGTCGGGCCGCAGCGCCGGCGTTCGCCGCGCGTGGCCCCACGCGCCGTCCGCCACCGCCTTCTCATCAACTCGAAACTCAAGCCCATGAACAAGGTATTGCGTCTCTCCGACCTGATCGCCGAAGGCAAGCTGTCCGGCAAACGCGTCTTCATCCGCGCCGATCTGAACGTGCCGCAGGACGATCAAGGCAACATCACCGAAGACACCCGCATCCGCGCGTCCGTGCCGGCCATCAAGGCCGCGCTCGACGCCGGCGCCGCCGTGATGGTCACCTCGCATCTGGGGCGTCCGACCGAAGGCGAGTTCAAGCCGGAAGACTCGCTCGCGCCGGTCGCGAAACGTCTCGCCGAGCTGCTCGGCCGTGATGTGCCGCTGGTCGCGAACTGGGTCGAAAACGGCGTGAACGTCGCGCCGGGTTCGGTCGTGCTGCTCGAAAACTGCCGCGTCAACAAGGGCGAAAAGAAGGATTCCGACGAGCTCGCGCAGAAAATGGCGAAGCTCTGCGACGTCTACGTGAACGACGCGTTCGGCACCGCGCACCGCGCCGAAGCCACCACGCACGGTATTGCGAAGTACGCGCCGGTCGCCTGCGCGGGTCCGCTGCTCGCGGCCGAACTCGAAGCGCTCGGCCAGGCGCTGGGCGCGCCGAAGCGTCCGCTGGTGGCGATCGTCGCCGGCTCGAAGGTGTCGACCAAGCTGACTATCTTGAAATCATTGGCGGAGAAGGTCGACCAGCTGATCGTCGGCGGCGGCATCGCCAATACGTTCATGCTCGCGGCCGGCCTGAAGATCGGCAAGTCGCTCGCGGAAGCCGATCTCGTCAATGAAGCGAAGGCGATCATCGACGCGGCCAAGGCGCGCGGCGCCTCGGTGCCGATCCCGACCGACGTGGTCACGGCCAGGGAATTCTCGCCGACCGCGAAGGCCGAAGTGAAGGCCGTCGCCGACGTCGCCGACGACGACATGATCCTCGACATCGGTCCGGAAACCGCGAAGGTGCTCGCCGCGCAGCTCGAAAAGGCCGGCACGATCGTGTGGAACGGCCCGGTCGGCGTGTTCGAGTTCGACCAGTTCGGCAACGGCACGAAGACGCTCGCGGACGCGATCGCGCGCTCGTCGGCGTTCTCGATCGCAGGCGGCGGCGACACGCTCGCGGCGATCGCCAAGTACGGCATCCAGCAGCAGGTCAGCTACATCTCGACGGGCGGCGGCGCGTTCCTCGAGTTCCTCGAGGGCAAGAAGCTGCCGGCGGTCGAAGTTCTGGAATCGCGGGCTTAACGTGACGACGCGCTCCCCAACCGCGAAGTCGAACAAGGTGCGTGGCGCGAAAGCGCCGCGCGGTAACGCGACAACGGCAGGGGAGCGCGCGCAGCACGCGAGCGCCGCGTCGGCGGCGCCAGCCGCGGACGCGGTCGCGGCGCAAGCCGATGCCACATCGCCGGAACAGCCCACCGGCGCGCAGGACATCTCCACGCAGGACACCGCTTCACCGGCCGGCGAAGCGCCAGCCCCGAATACCGCTTCACCCGAATTACTCCACAAAGCGACCCCGGTCCTAGCCGGCGCGCGCCCCGCGGCATCTTTCGATGCACAGCCTCCGCAACAGACCCGCAGCGTTCATCCCAGCGATCCTATCCAGACGAGGAGACTCATGCATCGCGCCACCAAGATTGTCGCTACCATCGGTCCGGCTTCCAGCACGCCGGAAATCCTGCTGCAAATGATTCACGCGGGGCTGGATGTGGTGCGGCTCAACTTCTCCCATGGCACCGCGGACGACCATCGCCAGCGCGCCGAATTCGTGCGCGAGGCGGCGCGTCAGGCCGGTCGCGAAGTCGCCATCATGGCCGACCTGCAAGGCCCGAAGATCCGCGTCGGTAAATTCGAAAACGGCCGCACGACGCTGGTGGCCGGCAACCCGTTCATCCTCGATGCCGACTGCGAGCTCGGCAATGACGACCGCGTCGGTCTCGACTACAAGGATCTGCCGCGCGATCTGAAGTCGGGCGACATGCTGTTGCTCAACGACGGCCTGATCGTGCTGAGCGTGCAGCGCGTGATCGGCAACGAAATCCATACGGTCGTGAAGATCGGCGGCGAACTGTCGAACAACAAGGGCATCAACCGTCAGGGCGGCGGCCTGTCGGCGCCCGCGCTGACCGCGAAGGACATGGAGGACATCCGCACGGCGATGTCGCTCGGCGTCGATTTCATCGCGGTGTCGTTCCCGAAGAACGCGACCGACATGGAAATGGCCCGCCAGCTCGCGAACATCGCCGGCGCGCCGTACGGCATCAAGCCGAAGATGATCGCGAAGATCGAGCGCGCCGAGGCGATTCCGGCGCTGCAGGGCATTCTCGACGCGTCGGACGGCATCATGGTCGCGCGTGGCGATCTGGCTGTGGAAGTGGGCAACGCGGCGGTGCCGGCGCTGCAAAAGCGCATGATCCGGATGGCGCGCGAGTCGAACAAGTTCGTCATTACCGCGACGCAGATGATGGAGTCGATGATCCACGCGCCGGTGCCGACCCGCGCGGAAGTGTCGGACGTCGCCAACGCGGTGCTCGACGGCACGGATGCGGTGATGCTGTCGGCGGAATCGGCGGCGGGCAAGTACCCGGTCGTGACCATCGAGACGATGGCGGCGATCTGCGTCGAAGCGGAAAAGTCCGAGCAGTCGGAGCTCGACAAGGATTTCCTCGACCGCACGTTCACGCGGATCGACCAGTCGATCGCGATGGGCGCGCTCTTCACCGCCTATCACCTCGGCGCGAAGGCGATCGTCGCGTTGACCGAATCGGGCTCGACCGCGCTGTGGATGTCGCGCCACTGGACCCACGTGCCGATCTTCGCGCTGACGCCGCGCGTCGGCAGCGAACGGGCGATGGCGTTGTACCGCAACGTGACGTCGCTGCATCTGGACACCAACACCGACCGCGACACCGCGCTCCAGCAGGCGCTCGAAACGGTGGTCGGCAAGGGCTACGCGTCGCACGGCGACATGGTCGTGCTGACGGTCGGCGAGCCGATGGGTCAGGCGGGCGGCACCAACACGTTGAAGATCGTGCGGGTGGGTGAACCGTATTGATTTGATCGCTTAGTTGTATCTGTACGGACCCGGGTCGCGCTCGAGCGCGAACCCGGGTCGACAAGCTCGATCGGCGCAGGCTGGATTGAGCGAAGCAGGCCGGCACCGCTTCATGCGAATCTGCACGGCTCATGTGCGACGGCGCACCAACGGCGCTGGCGCCAGTGCGGGAATGCCGCCTGCTTCGCGATAAAATCGCCGCAAAAGATGCCGACGGCAAAGAATTCGTTTCAATCTATGGAGTTACAGCATGCCTCTCGTATCAATGCGTCAACTGCTGGATCATGCCGCCGAAAACGGTTATGGCCTTCCGGCATTCAACGTGAACAATCTGGAGCAGGTGCAGGCGATCATGGCCGCGGCCGACAAGGTCAACGCCCCGGTCATCATGCAGGCGTCGGCCGGCGCGCGTAAGTACGCGGGCGAGCCGTTCCTGCGTCATCTGATCGAAGCGGCGGTCGAGTCGTATCCGCACATCCCGGTCGTGATGCACCAGGACCACGGCCAGTCGCCGGCGGTCTGCATGGCGGCGATCCGCAGCGGCTTCACCAGCGTGATGATGGACGGCTCGCTCGAAGCCGACGGCAAGACGGTCGCGTCGTACGAGTACAACGTCGACGTGTCGCGCAAGGTCGTCGAAGCGGCGCACTCGATCGGCGTCACCGTGGAAGCGGAGCTGGGCGTGCTCGGTTCGCTCGAAACGATGAAGGGCGACAAGGAAGATGGCCACGGCGCGGAAGGCACGATGACCCGCGAGCAACTGCTGACCGATCCGGAGCAGGCCGCCGACTTCGTCAAGCTGACCCAGTGCGACGCGCTGGCCATCGCGATCGGCACCTCGCACGGCGCGTACAAGTTCAGCAAGAAGCCGACGGGAGACATCCTTTCGATCGCGCGCATCAAGGAAATCCATCAGCGCATTCCGAACACGCACCTGGTGATGCACGGTTCGTCGTCGGTGCCGCAGGAACTGCTCGCGGAAATCCGCGAATTCGGCGGCGACATGAAGGAAACCTACGGCGTGCCGGTCGAGGAAATCCAGGAAGGTATCCGTCACGGCGTGCGCAAGGTCAACATCGACACCGACCTGCGTCTGGCCATCACCGGTGCGATCCGCCGCTACATGGCGACCAACCCGGGCAAGTTCGATCCGCGCGATTACCTGAAGCCGGCGCGCGAAGCGGCGATGAAGATCTGTATCGACCGCTACACGCAATTCGGCTGCGAAGGCCAGGCTGGCAAGATCAAGCCGGTTTCGCTTGATAAAATCGCGGAGAAGTACAAGTCGGGCGAGCTCGCGCAAGTCGTCCGCTAAGCTGTAGTTCTGGCTCCGCGCCTGGCCATCTGGCCAGGTTGTCGTCCGATCGCCGTTCCCGCATCATCGGGGGAACGGCGTTTCCCTTTTGTTCCGGTCACATTTTCTGCCCCACTTTTAGCGAACCACGACGATGTCTACCCTCTACGAATCCACGCTCCGCTCGCTGCCGCTGCTCGGCCGCGGTAAAGTCCGCGACAACTATGCGGTGGGCAACGACCAGTTGCTGATCGTCACGACCGACCGTCTGTCGGCGTTCGACGTCATCATGGGCGAGCCGATTCCGAACAAGGGCCGCGTGCTCAACGCAATGGCGAACTTCTGGTTCGAGAAGCTGCAGCACGTGGTGCCGAACCACCTGACGGGCGTGGCGCCCGAGTCGGTGGTCGCGCCGGACGAAGTCGAGCAGGTCAAGGGCCGCGCGGTGGTCGTCAAGCGTCTCGAGCCGATCCTCGTCGAGGCGGTGGTGCGCGGCTATCTGGCCGGTAGCGGCTGGAAAGACTACCAGGCCACCGGCGCGGTGTGCGGCGTGCAACTGCCGCCGGGCCTGCAGAACGCGCAGAAGCTGCCCGAGCCGATCTTCACGCCGGCCGCCAAGGCCGAGATGGGCCACCACGACGAAAACATCACGTACGACGAGATGGAGCGCCGCATCGGCACCGAGCTGTCGGCCACGATCCGCGACATCTCGATCCGCCTGTACAAGGAAGCCGCCGAATTCGCCGCCACGCGCGGCATCATCATCGCGGACACCAAGTTCGAGTTCGGTCTGGACAACCACGGCAAGCTGTACCTGATGGACGAGGCGCTGACCGCCGATTCGTCGCGTTTCTGGCCGGCGGACCAGTACCAGGTCGGCACCAACCCGCCGTCGTTCGACAAGCAGTTCGTGCGCGACTGGCTCGAAACCCAGCCGTGGGCGAAAGAGCCGCCGGCGCCGAAGTTGCCGGACGACGTGGTCGTGAAAACGGGCGAGAAGTACCAGGAAGCGCTCGAGCGCCTGACCGGCCACAAGCTCGACTGATCTTTGATCCGATCGCGCTCGCTGTGTCGGGCGCGCATCGCCCGGAAACAAGGAAGCCGTAAAGATGAGAGTGAAGCGATGAGTGAAGCACAAACCGCCCATACGCATGGCGCGCCGGTCGTCGGCGTGCTGATGGGCTCCAGTTCCGACTGGGAAGTGATGAAAAACGCCGTGGCGATTCTGCAGGAATTCGGCGTGCCGTACGAAGCGAAAGTCGTGTCCGCGCACCGCATGCCCGACGAAATGTTCGCCTATGCTGAAAGTGCGCGCGAGCGCGGCATTCGCGCGATCATCGCGGGCGCGGGCGGCGCGGCGCATCTGCCGGGCATGCTGGCCGCGAAGACCACCGTGCCGGTGCTGGGCGTGCCGGTCGCGAGCAAGTATCTGAAGGGCGTCGATTCGCTGCATTCGATCGTGCAGATGCCCAAGGGCGTGCCGGTCGCGACGTTTGCGATCGGCGAGGCGGGCGCGGCGAATGCGGCGCTGTTCGCGGTGTCGCTGCTTTCCGGCACCAGCACCGAATACGCCGACAAGCTCGCAGCATTCCGCGTGCGCCAGAACGAAGCGGCTCACGCGATGGTATTGCCGGCGCTGTAAGCGCGCCGTTTTTTAGAAGACGTCCCCATTAGTTTGACCCTCGACCCCCGGCCGGAGGTGCGCCGCCCGTTCTATTGGGCGCGACGCGCAGCCGGCCGCGACCGACCACCAAGATGAACCCTGACAACACACCGGTTTCACCGATTCTGCCCGGCGCATGGCTTGGCATGGTCGGTGGCGGCCAGCTCGGCCGCATGTTCTGTTTTGCCGCCCAGGCGATGGGCTATCGCGTCGCCGTGCTCGATCCCGATGAGACGAGTCCGGCCGGCGCGGTCGCCGACCGCCACCTGCGCGCGGCCTACGACGACGAAGCGGCGCTGACCGAACTCGCGCGGCTGTGCGCGGCGGTGTCGACCGAATTCGAGAACGTGCCGGCCGCGAGCCTCGACTTTCTCGCGAAGACCACCTTCGTGAGCCCGGCGGGCCGTTGCGTCGCGGTGGCGCAGGATCGTATTGCCGAGAAGCGCTTTATCGCGTCGTCGGGCGTGACGGTGGCGCCGCACGTGGTGATCGAGTCGTCGGATGCGCTGGCGGCGTTGGGCGATGCCGAACTCGAAGCGGTGCTGCCGGGCATTCTGAAGACCGCCCGGATGGGCTACGACGGCAAGGGCCAGGTTCGCGTGCGCAACGCCGAGGAAGTGCGCGAGGCGCATGCGTCGCTCGGCGGCGTGCCGTGCGTGCTGGAAAAGCGCCTGCCGCTGAAGTTCGAGGTGTCGGCGCTGATCGCGCGCGCGGCGAGCGGGGCGTCGGTCGTCTATCCGCTCGCGCAGAACACCCATCGCGACGGCGTGCTGTCGCACACCATCGTGCCGGCGCCGGACGCGACGCCGGTGCTGGTCCAGCAGGCGCAGCAGGCAGCGCTGCAGATCGCCGACAAGCTCGGCTACGTCGGCGTGCTGTGCGTCGAATTCTTCATCCTCGAAGACGGCTCGCTGGTTGCCAACGAAATGGCGCCGCGTCCGCACAACTCCGGCCACTACACGGTCGACGCGTGCGCGACCAGCCAGTTCGAGCAGCAGGTTCGCGCGATGACCGGCATGCCGCTCGGCGACACGCGCCAGCATTCGCCGGCGGTGATGCTGAACATCCTCGGCGACGTGTGGTTCCCGGACGGCCCGAAGGGCGCGGCGGGCACGCCGCCGTGGCAGGAGGTCGCCGCGATGCCGGCCGCGCGCCTGCATCTGTATGGCAAGGAAGAGGCGCGTTGCGGCCGCAAGATGGGGCACGTGAACTTCACCGCGCCGACGCTCGAAGAAGCCCGCACGGCGGCGCGCGATTGCGCGCGGCTGCTGCATATCGCTACCAGCTGACGCGCGCGCCATGCCGGATCAACAGAAACCCGCCGCGGATGCGCCCCACGCGTTGCCCGTCAGCGCCGCGCAGATCGAGCACGCGGCGGCCTTGCTCGACGCCGGTGGGCTGGTCGCGTTTCCGACCGAGACCGTCTACGGCCTCGGCGGCGACGCCGAGAACCCGGACGCGGTCGCGCGCATTTACGCGGCGAAGGGGCGGCCGGCCAATCATCCGGTGATCGTGCACCTCGCGCCGCACGGCGACCCGAACTACTGGGTCGAGCATTTGCCGGCGGACGCGCAGCGTCTGATCGACGCGTTCTGGCCGGGGCCGCTCACGCTGATCCTCAAGCGCGCCGCGCGGATTCCGGCGGCGGTCAGCGGCGGCCAGGATTCGGTGGGGCTGCGCTGTCCGTCTCATCCGGTCGCGCAGGCCTTGCTAGAAGCATTCAGCGCGTTGCGTGGCGGCCATGGCGGCGTCGCGGCACCGTCGGCGAACCGCTTCGGGCATGTGAGCCCGACCACCGCGCAGCATGTGCGCGACGAGTTCGGGGGCGCGATTCATGTGCTCGACGGCGGTGCATCGGACGTCGGCATCGAGTCGACGATTCTGGATTTGTCGCGCGGCTTTCCGGCATTGCTGCGCCCCGGTCGCGTCACGCCGCAAGATATCGCCGACGTGCTCGGCGAGGCGCCGCGTCTGCCCGATGGCTCGGATGCGACCGCGCCGCGCGCGTCGGGTACGCTGAAGGCGCACTACGCGCCGCGCACGCCGCTCGCGTTGCTGCCGTTCGGCGACCTCGAGCCGTTGCTCGCGGTGCGCGAGCCCGGCGAGCGTGTCGCGCTGGTCGCGCGGGCGTCGCGGGCGGGGCAGTGGGCCGATGCCGACGGCGTGCATTTCGTCGCCGCGCCGGAAGATCCGCATGCGTATGCCCGCGAGCTGTACGGTTTGCTGCGCGCGCTCGATCGCGCGAACGTCACGCGGATTCTGATCGAGAAGCTGCCGGATACGATCGAGTGGATCGCGGTCAACGATCGGCTCGGGCGCGCGGCGGCGGCTTTCGAGGCGCAGAACTAGGCGCGATACGCGTTGCGGTGAGCGTCGCGTGATGAACGGCGGTGTACTCGTGCTGTCACTGCGCTGTCGCCGCACTTATCCCCGGTCAGTCCTGGAAAAGACAAAGGCCCGGCGCGTTCAACGAGCCGGGCCTTTTTTCGCTGCGCCCTGCGTTGTGAGGCAGCGGGGTCACCGGCTATACCGACGGCCCCGCGCTCACGCGTCGGTTACTTTCCGAGCCCGCTCGCGGCGACCTGCTTTTCGACCTGCTGCGCAAACAGCGCGTACAGATGGGTGGTCGGATGCACGAGGTCCGCGAACATGTAGGTTTGGTCCGCACCGGCCACCGTATAGGTCTGCGGCGAGCAGAACAGCGACGACCCGAACGACGTGCCCCAAGATGCCGCCGTCTGGCCGGTGGCGAGCACGCTCGGATTCTTCGTCGCGTAGGCGGTCGCGGCGGAGACCATCGACGTCAGGTTACAGCCGGTGCCCGTATTCGAGACCGTGAAGCCGAGCGACTGATAGCTCGACAGCATCTGATCGAGCCACTGGTACGCGCTCACGTAGATAACCTGCTTGTTCGACGCGAGGCCCTGCTGGAGCACGCCGTTATACGCCTTCACCAGCCCGTCGATGAGCGCCTGGCCTTGCGCGCCGGCCGCGAGCCCTTGCGGCGTCTTCGCGATGTCCGGAATGTCCGACACCACCACGTGCGTCGCGCCCGCGGCGATCACTTTCTGCACCGTGCCGACGAACGTGGTCGCCGCCGTGACGATGGCCACGCCCGCGGTCTGGCTCGCGGTCGCCATCGCGGTGGCAGCGGCGGTTTGTGCGTCGGTTGCGCTGCCGCCATTCGCCAGCGTCTGCGCGGCGGCGGCCGTACCCGCGGCCGACACGGCTTGCACCTGGGTGAAGATGTCGTTCGCGCCGCCGTTCATCAGCACCAGCTGGTTCGCATTGAAGCTGTTGTGCTCGGAGATGTATTGGGTCACCTGAGCCGTGATCGGCAGCGTGGTCGCGGCCAGGTTGTTCGGCGCGTAGCCCTGGCCCGGCTGCAGATCGACGCGCGAACCGCCCTGCGCGTAGCCGAGTCCGCCGGTTGCGGTCGGCGCATTGCCGAAGCCGCCCACATTCGCGGCGGTCAGCGTGTCGCCGTAGTACTCGGCGACCTTCTGGGTCCAGACTTCGCCCGGATTCGTGGTGAAGCGGCCGCCGCCGGTGCCGACGTTCGCCTGGACGGCCGCCATGTAGGTGCCGACGTCCGACAGGCTGTCGCCGAACGATACGATCTGCAACTTGACGCCACCCGCCGGCGTGCTGCTACTGCCCGAATTGTTGTCGTCGCCCCCGCCGCCGCATGCCGCCAGCGCGGCGAACGCTGCGCTCGCCACGGCGATCTGCGTGGCACGCATCCATTGATGTTTCTTCGAAGCGGTGTGATTCATGTTGACTGCATCTCCTCGTATGTGTGGCCCTTTTGCCATGTGTTGCAGGCAGCGCCCGCCGCGTCGGCGGCGTGACGACAGCTTACAGAATCTTCTGCGCTCCGCGTGAGCGATGACTCGCGGTCGCATTTGTCGGGTTCAAATCCGCAGGTTCTCCGTTACCGCACGCATCGTGGTGCCTGAGCGCCGGTTGTCCGCCTCGACCACCGCAGGAGCGAGCGCTGCAGCCGTCTCCGTCAGGCCGGCGGCGCGCTGCGCGTGATAAGCGGTGGCCCACGCGGGCGGCGCGAACAGCGCGCGCCACTTGTTGCGCCAGCCGCGCACGCGCGCGAAGTCGGCGGCCATCGACGCCCATTCGTGAAACGTCGCCTTCAGCGGGTTGTACGTATGCAGCGGCTCGACGATGCCGTAGACCGGCGCGTCCCGCGGATCTTCCTCGACGAAGCTGCCGAACAGCCGGTCCCAGATCACCAGCACGCCCGCGTAGTTGCGATCGATGTAGCGGTCGTTGCGCGCGTGGTGCACGCGATGAATCGACGGCGTGTTGAACACGTATTCGAGCCAGCCGAGCTTGCCGATCACCTGCGTGTGCACGAAGAACTGGAAGCCGAGATTGATCAGCACGATCGCGACGATCTGCGTCGGGGGAAAGCCGAGGATCGCGAGCGGAATCCAGAACACCCACATGCCGGCGATCGGGTACATCAGGCTCTGGCGGAACGCGGTCGAGAAATTCATCCGCTCCGACGAGTGATGCACGACGTGCGCGGCCCACAACCAGCGCACGCGATGGCTGCAGCGATGAAATACGTAATAGAGCAGGTCCTGCGCGATGAATAGGACGACGAACGAGAGCCACGTCGCTGGCCACGTATGGATGCGGTAATGCTGGTAGAAAAAGGCGTAGACGGGGATGATCGCGAGCCACGCGAACTTGTCGGCGGCCTGCTGCAGCAGCGCGAGCGCGGCGTTGCACAGCGTGTCGGGCCAACTGTAGAGCCGCTCGGCCGCCCGCGTGCGCCGCAGGTGCCACGCCTCCCAGCCGATGCAGGCGAGGAAGACGGGCGCCATGGCGAGCAGCAGCAATTCAGCATCGAATTGCATCGTGTCTCCCTTCCTGGTCCCTGGCCGCCGCGTGCAACGCGACGAATGGTGTCTTTATCGTTGGTGTGGGCCGCGCGGTCCCGATGGCCGGGCGGCACGTGCAGCATGCGAGGCACGCGCGGTTTCGCGCGCCGCATGCTGCCCGACAGCGTACACGCTTAGGCGCTTGCCGCGCGTGGCTTCGCTAGAAGGAATACTCAGTGGCCGGCGCGTTTGCGCGGGTTTTTCCTGGGCTTCGCGCGCGGCTCTTCGAGCGGCGCGGAGACTTTCGTAAAGCCCTGCGACGGGCCTTCGTAGACCCATTCGAGCAACGCGTCGTGGGCAGCGCGTGCCGCTTCCGAATGCGGATCGTTGATCAGACTGACGACGATGTAGCTGTTGCCGTCGGCCGAGGCGACGTAGCCGGCGATCGCGCGCACGTCGCGCAAGGTGCCGGTCTTGATGTGCGCGTTGCCGCCCGCGCCCTGGTTGGTCAGGCGGTTGCGCATCGTGCCGTCGACGCCGGCGATCGGCAGCGACTCGACGAACGCCTGCGCGACCGGGCTCGCGTTCGCGCGTTGCAGCAGGTCGGCGAGCGAGAGTGCGGTGATGTGCTCGTCGCGCGACAGGCCGGAGCCGTTTTCGAGCGTCAGGTATTCCATGTTCAGGCTGTCGCGGCGCAGAAAATCCTGGACCGCGCGCGCGGCTTTGGCGGTCGTTGCCGGGGCCTTTTCTTCGACGGCGCCGATCGTCAGGAACAGGTTGCGCGCCATCGTGTTGTTGCTGAACTTGTTGATGTCGCGCACGACGTCGGACAGCACCGGCCCTTCGTGTGTCGCGACCAGCTTCGCGCCGGCCGGCACCGCGCCCTCGCGGGTCGTGCCGTGGAAGGTGCCGCCGGTCTGCTGCCACAGCGCGAGGAAGCCGCCCGCGAAGAACGTCGAGTGATCGAGCACCGCGACGTTGACCGTGCGTGCGTCGCAGCGCGCCGGGAAGTCGCCGACGAACGACGCGACGAGCGTGCCGTCCGGCTGCGGCGTAACGCTCGGCGTCGGCGTTTCGCCGCGGCACGGGCCGTTGGTCGCGTGCAGCTGGTTGTCGATGCGCAGTTGCGCGAGCGCGGGCAGCACGTCGATCGCGACCGTGCCGTCCGGCGATGGCGTCAGCGTGAACGATAGCGACTTGAACGCGTACAGCAGCGGATCGGGGCCGACGTTGTATGGCGCGGTGACGTCGTCGTCGAAGGCGGGGAGGTCGCGCGTCGACGGGTCGAAATAGCGCTTGTCGAGCACCAGCGCGCCGTCGATGCCGTTGATGCCCGCCTTGCGGATCTTCTGCACCAGATCGATCAGCTCTTCGGGGACGAGCTTCGGGTCGCCGGTGCCCTGGATGTACAGGTTGCCGTGCAGCACGCCGCTTGCGTCGACGGTGCCGTCCGTGTAGGCGGTGGTGCGCCAGCGGTAGTCGGGGCCGAGGATCGAGAGGCCCGAATAGGTGGTGACGAGCTTCATCGTCGAGGCGGGCATCATCGGCTTGCCGGCGTTCAGCGCGAGGATCGGTGTACGGTCGCCGACTTTCTCGACGACCACGCTGACCGACGACAGCGGCACATGCGCGCGTTGCAGTCCGAGCATCACCGGCTGCGGCAGCACCGTCGTGACGTTGACGCTCGGATGCGCGGCCTTCGCGCGTGCCTGCGCCGGTTGCGGCAGCAGCGTGCCCGCGCCGAGCGCGGCGGCAAGCAGGCAGACAGCGAGACGCGGCGCGAGCCGGTCGGACAGGAAGGCGGCGCGCACAGACAGGCGGCGCGGCCGCGACGCCACACGGCGGGCGACGGAAGACAGGAAGGCGTGCGTCATGAACAGGCGAAAAAGCAAACGAGCGAACAAAATTTGAGGGCGTGCGGCGCGTGACGGAGACGTGAGCGGCAATCGAATCCGGCCCACGTAGACGCCGCGCACGACCCGAACGCCGTCGCGCGACGCAAAGCGCCCATTGTAGTGACATGCCATGGCGCTGCGTTGAAAAAAGCATCGCTCGACGCGCAGGCGAGGGGCGGGCGCTAGAATGCAGCATCAATCAAACGTTTCGGAACGGACAACCATGCGCATCTTGCTAGTCGAAGATGACCAGATGATCGCCGAGGGCGTGCGCAAGGCGCTGCGCGGCGAGGGCTTTGCCGTCGACTGGGTCGAGGACGGCGAAGCGGCGCTGCGCGCGGTGGCCGGCCAGCCCTACGATCTGGCGCTGCTCGACCTCGGCCTGCCCAAGCGCGACGGCCTCGAGGTGCTGCGCACACTGCGCGCGCGTGGCTATGCGCTGCCGGTGCTGATCGTCACCGCGCGCGACGCGATCGCCGATCGCGTCAAGGGTCTCGACGCCGGCGCCGACGATTATCTGGTCAAACCTTTCGATCTCGACGAACTCGGCGCGCGGATGCGCGCGCTGATCCGCCGCCATTCCGGCCGCAGCGATTCGACGATTCGCCACGGCAGTCTGACCCTCGATCCGGCCTCGCATCAGGTCACGCTCGATGGCGCGCCGGTCGCGCTGTCCGCGCGCGAATTCGCGCTGCTCGAGGCGTTGCTCGCGCGGCCCGGCGCGGTGCTGTCGAAGAGCCAGCTCGAGGAAAAGATGTATGGCTGGGGCGAGGAAATCGGCAGCAATACCGTCGAGGTCTATATCCACGCGCTGCGCAAGAAGCTCGGCGCCGATCTGATCCGCAATGTGCGCGGGCTGGGCTACATGATCGCGAAGGACGCCTGAGCCGATGCGCTCGATTCGTCGCCAGTTGCTGTTCTGGCTGCTCGCGCTGGTGCTGCTCGGCGTCGGCATCGCGGGCTGGCTGATCTACCGGCAGGCGCTTGCCGAAGCCAACGAACTGTTCGACTACCAGCTCGAGCAGATCGCCGCGGCGCTGCCGGCCGAGCCGTTCTCGCAGGTGCTCGGCCGCGATACCGGCGACGAAGGCATCGTGCTGCAGATCTGGAACCGCAACGGCATGCTGATGTACTACTCGCGCCCGCGCGCGCCGCTCGCGCCGCGCGCCGAGCTCGGCTTTTCGACGGAGCGCACGGATCGCGGCGAATGGCGCGTGTATGGGGCGATCGTCGGCGATAACGTGGTGCAGCTCGCGCAGCCGCTGTCGGTGCGCAACCGGCTGGCGGCGAACGTCGCGCTGCGCACGCTGTGGCCGCTGATCGTGCTGCTGCCGCTGCTCGGGCTGGCGGTGTGGGTGATCGTCGGGCGCGGGCTGCGGCCGCTGCGCCGCGTGACGAGCGCGCTCGACACGCGACGTCCCGAGGCGCTCGATCCGCTGCCGGATCAGCGTCTGCCGCTCGAAGTGCAGCCGCTCGTGCGTGCGCTGAACGGCCTGCTCGAACGGCTTGCGACCGCGCTCGATATCCAGAAGGCGTTCGTCGCCGATGCCGCGCACGAATTGCGCACGCCGCTCGCGGCGGTGCAGATCCAGGCGCAACTGGTCGCGCGCGCGAAGGACGACGGCGCGCGCAGCGAGGCCATCGCCGATCTGCAGGCGGGCGTCACGCGCGCGACGCGTCTCGCCGAGCAGTTGCTCGCGCTCGCGCGCGCCGAGCCGGACGACCGGGCGGTCAACGGAACGCTCGATCTGCGCGAGTTGCTGTATGAGTGCGTGGCGACCTACGCGCCGCTCGCGATGAATCGCGGCGTCGATCTCGGCATCGAGGCGAGCGAGCCCGCCAGCGTGACCGGCGACGCCGAAGCGTTGCGGGTGATGTTCAACAATCTCGTCGACAACGCGACCAAGTACACGCCGCACGGCGGCCGCGTCGACGTTAGCCTGTGCGTCGAGAGCGGCCATCCGGTCGTGCGCATCGCCGATAGCGGTCCGGGTATCGATCCCGCCGATCGCGAGCGCGTGTTCGACCGCTTCTATCGCGCGGATGCAGGCGCGGATCGCGCGCGTACCGATGTCGCGGGCAGCGGCCTCGGGCTCGCGATCGTGCGCCGCATCGCGATGCAACACCATGCGGATGTGTCGCTCGACGAGTCACCCGCGGGCGGTTTGCAGGTCACCGTGCGCTTCTGAAAACGGCGCTTCGCGGCCTTGTCGAAAGGGTTGCAAGCGCCGTCCCATCGGCCTCGAAGGCCTATCCCATAAAGGTTCCCGTGATCTGGCGCTGCTTAAGACTCGTTTAAGCGACGCCACGTACGCTCCTCGGCATCCTAAGTTCTTCTCCAGCCAGGAGTTCATGATGAACGCGAAAATCTTGTCCCGCGGTGCCATTGGTGTGGCGGTTGCCGTTGCGCTGTCCGCTGGCTACGTGGCGGGCCATCGCGACGTGCCCGCACCGCAGATCATCTCGCCGGCTGAAGCGGCCGCGCTGATGCCGGCCGAAGCCGCCGCCAAAACCGGCGTTCCCGATTTCTCGGGCCTGGTCGAAACCTACGGCCCGGCCGTCGTCAATATCAGCGCGAAGCATGTGGTCAAGCAGACCGCGCTGCGCGGCAATCGCGGCAACCTGAACGGCAACCAGTTGCCGATCGATCCCAACGATCCGTTCTTTCAGTTCTACAAACGTTTCTTCGGCGGCATGCCCGGTATGCAGGGCGGCGACGGCGGCGGTGGTGGCGATGCGCCCGATCAGCCGAGCGCGAGCCTGGGCTCCGGCTTCATCATCAGCAGTGACGGTTACATCCTGACCAATGCGCACGTGGTCGACGGCGCGAACGTCGTCACCGTGAAGCTCACCGACAAGCGCGAATTCAAGGCGAAGGTGGTCGGCGCCGACAAGCAGTCCGACGTCGCGGTGCTGAAGATCGACGCGAGCAGCCTGCCGACCGTGAAGATCGGCGATCCGCGTCAGAGCAAGGTCGGTCAATGGGTCGTCGCGATCGGTTCGCCGTACGGCTTCGACAACACCGTGACCTCGGGCATCATCAGCGCGAAGTCGCGCTCGCTGCCGCACGAGAACTATACGCCGTTCATCCAGACCGACGTGCCGGTGAACCCGGGCAACTCGGGTGGTCCGCTCTTCAACCTGCAAGGCGAAGTGATCGGCATCAACTCGATGATCTACTCGCAGACGGGCGGCTTCCAGGGCCTGTCGTTCGCGATTCCGATCAATGAAGCGATCAAGGTCAAGGATCAGCTCGTCAAGACCGGTCACGTCAGTCGCGGCCGTCTCGGCGTCGCGGTGC
Source organism: Paraburkholderia antibiotica (assembly GCF_012927125.1). Taxonomy (GTDB): domain Bacteria; phylum Pseudomonadota; class Gammaproteobacteria; order Burkholderiales; family Burkholderiaceae; genus Paraburkholderia; species Paraburkholderia antibiotica. Next base: position 16,106 of record NZ_JABBFZ010000015.1, on the reverse strand, counting down.
AAGGCCTGAACCAGACGCTCGCCAATTCGTTCGGCATGCAGAAGCCGCAAGGCGCGCTGGTCAGCTCGGTCGACGCCAACGGTCCGGCCGCCAAGGCCGGTCTGCAGCCGGGCGACGTGATTCTGTCGGTGAACGGTGACGACGTCAGCGACTCGTCGGATCTGCCGGCGAAGATCGCGGGCATCACGCCGGGCAGCACGGCAACGCTGAAGGTGTGGCGCGACAAGGCCAGCAAGGACGTGAAGGTGACGATCGGTTCGTTCTCGGACGCGAAGGTCGCCTCGACGGACAAGGCCGATCAGCAGACCCAGCTGCAAGGCCGTCTCGGCGTGGCGGTGCGTCCGCTCACGCCGGACGAGAAGAGCAGCGCGTCGGTGTCGCACGGTCTGCTCGTGCAGCAGGCAGGCGGTGCGGCGGCCAGCGCCGGGATCCAGCCGGGCGACGTGATTCTGGCGGTCAACGGCCGTCCGGTCACGAACATCGACCAGCTCAAACAGATGATTTCGGGCGCGGGCAATAGCATTGCGCTCCTGATCCAGCGGGACAACGCACAGATTTTCGTGCCTGTTGATCTCGGCTGATCCAGTATCCGGGTGATTCGACGATGAATCGCCCAACCCAGCGAGAGCTGTAGTAGCGATTGCCGGTTCTTTGCAGTTACTGCAAGGACCGGCTTTTTTTTCGCCTGCCCGCTTGCGGGCTACGCGGACAAAACGGATAAGCTTGAGGCGCGCCGCGCCCTTGAGGTCACGACGGGCGCGCTTTTCCGTCGACGCAACCGGACGGTTGGCACGCAGGTTGCGTCGTTCCTGATTCGGCCCATCGACGGACCGGGTGAGGACTTTAACAAGGAGAGCGAACCGATGAAAACCCAACGCAATCAGCAAAAGATCGTAGCCGCTGCGCTGTGCGCGGCGCTCACGCTCGGACTGGCGGGCGGTGCGTACGCGCAGCAGGCGGGCGTGACCGGCGGCTCCACCACGGACACCACCAGCGCCGGCAACACCAACGGCGGCGGTCTGCCGCAAGTCCAGCAGCAGGGCGACGTGTCGTACGTGTCGGGCGGGGTCGGTCTCGACGAATCGCGGGCGTTGCAGGCGGCGCAAAGCCAGTGGCCGCTGTCGCTGCGCTTTACCGGCCGCAACGCCGAATTTCTCGCCGACGTGCACGTGCGGATCGTCGATTCGCAAAACGGCGAGGTGCTGAACACTACGTCGCGCGGGCCGTTCATGCTGGTCCGGCTGCGCCCGGGTCGCTACACCGTGCACGCGAAGTACAACGACAACGAGCAGACTCGCGCGGTGACGGTGCCGGCGCGCGGTAACGTCAAATCGGCGTTTATCTGGAGCGCGAAGTAACGGGCGAAGTAACGCCCCGGGCGGCCCGCGCAGGAAGCTCGCGCAATCAGCTGGAGTTTCGCCGATAATGAAGCCACGGGCCCGTCCCGTGGCTTTGCCGTTCATACGGTCATCGCCGGCGGGAATCGCGCCCATCCCATCATGGAGCCCGGACATGAGCGACGCGTCGACATCCGAGAAAAAGCCCGGTGGCCACACCATCGTGATTCGCGCCAACGGTCACCGCGTGCGCGTGATCCACGGCGGCGTGACGATGGCCGACACCCAGGCCGCGCTGACGCTGTCCGAAACCGGCTTGCCCGACGTGGTCTATTTCCCGCGCGAGCACGTGAACATGGCGCGCCTCGAACGCTCGGCTCACACGTCGCATTGCCCGTTCAAGGGCGACGCATCGTATTTCCATCTGCGTACCGAAGCCGGTCTGATCGAAAACGCGGTGTGGAGCTACGAGGAGCCGTTCGAGCAGGTTGGGCAGATCAGGGGTTACCTCGCGTTTTATACGTCGCGCGTCGACCGCATCGATCAGACGTCCTGATCTCGCAGCCGGCGCGTTCATCGGGGGAGGTTGTCATGGAATTGAACGACGCGTTACGGATTCCGCTGGCACCGTCCGAAGTCTGGGACGCGTTGCAGGATCTCGCGTTGCTGCGTGCCAGCCTCGACAATTGCGAGTCGTTCACGCAGCTCGCCCACGGCGAATATGCGCTGACCATGACGGTGCCGCTCGGGCCGTTGCGCGCGCATTACGAAGCGCGCGCCCACGTCGCGGGTCAGGATTCCGGACCCGCGGACGCGCAACGCCGCACCATCAACTTCAAGGCGCGCGCCGAGGGCATCGGCGCGTTGCGCGGCCAGCTCGAAGTGCGCCTGCGCGCGGACGAGGGCGCCTATAGCGGCGGGCGGGAGCGTGGCACGCGCATCGATTACACGATCTGGGCGACCTCGTCGGGGCCGCTCGCGGAACTGCCGACGCGTCAGCTCGAAAACGCGCTGCGTCAACTGGCCGACGATTTCTTCGCCGAATTCGACGCGGTCGTGCGCGCCAAGCATGGCAAGGGGCCGAACCGCGCGCGCGGCTCGGCGCCGCGTCGCCAGCATGTCTTTCTACGGCCGATCACGCTCGGCGGCATCGCACGACGCACCCGCGTCGAGCATGGCAACGCGTTGCCGGGGCGCGCGGCGAGTGCGTCGCACAGCTGGTCGCACGGGGTGTCGCACCACCAGCCCGGTCAGCACGTGGTGCCGTACTGGGCGTGGGCCGGGATGATTTTCGTGGTCGCGCTGCTGTTGTACCTCGTGCGCTGGATCAGCGAGCAGTGACCGTGACGCGTCGAGCGAGGTGCGTGGCTTGATCGGGAGCTGCGATTGTCGTGCGCGCGCGACTACGAAATTTCGGTGACGCACTACGAGATGGCGGTGATTCGGGCGGCGATGCGCGTTGCGGTTGTTCCGGGTTTTGCTGTCGGAAGGCGCTTCGTTTTGTGCAGGCGCGGCCGTCCCGCTTTCGCGGCATGTCGTTTTCCCTTTCCCCGCGTTTTTCCACTTCAGGTCCTTGCCGCGTCGACGTGCGTGTTCGAGCGGCCAGTCAATCCCCACGAAACCCCCTTCGCCACGCCGACGGCGACGTGCGAAACGCGTCCGCGAAATGCTGACGCAGCGATGCCGCCGAGCCGAACCCCGCGCTCGCCGCGATCCCTTCGACCGATTCGTCGGTGCTCTCCAGTAGCTGCTGCGCGCGCGCCAGCCGCTGCGCGAGCAGCCACGCGCCGACCGTCGTGCCGGTCGCGAGCCGGAAGCGGCGCGTGAAGGTGCGGCGGCTCATCAATGCGCGCGCGGCGAGGGTGTCGAGCGTGTGCGACGCAGCGAGATTGCCGCTCACCCAGTCGAGCAGGCCGGACAGGCGATCGCCGCGCGGATTCGGCGGCATCGGCTGCTGCACGTATTGCGCCTGGCCGCCTTGCCGGTGCGGCGACACGACGAGCCGGCGCGCGACGTAGTTGGCGGTCCGCGCGCCGCAGATGCAGAACGAATACGTGAGCGGCGATCTGCCGATCGAATTTCCGGACGTGCAGACTTCGCTGGCCAACATCGGCCGCGCGATCGACGCCGCGCGCGCCGCGAACGTGCCGGTCGTGGTCGTGCAGAACGTCGCGCCGGCCAGCTCGCCGCTGTTCGCGCGCGGTAGCGTGGGGGCGGAGCTGCATACGGTGGTGAGCTCGCGCGCGCACGATCACTTCGTCGAGAAATCGCTGCCGAGCGCTTTCACCGGCACCGATCTGGCCGACTGGCTCGCCGCGCGCCAGATCGATACGCTGACCGTCGTCGGCTACATGACGCACAACTGCGATGCGTCGACGATCAATCACGCGGTGCATGCGGGCCTGGCGGTCGAGTTCCTGCACGACGCGACCGGTTCGGTACCGTACGAGAACAGCGCGGGCTTCGCGAGCGCGGAGGAGATTCATCGCGTGTTCAGTGTGGTGCTGCACTCGCGCTTCGCGGCGGTCGCGAGTACCGCGCAATGGATTGCGTCGCTGCAAAGCGGGGCGGCGCTCGAGCGCAGCAACATCTATGTGTCGAACCAGACGGCGCGGGCGCGCCGCGCGGTGGCGTGAATCAGAACGAATCCGCATGAGTTCGCATAAGTCCGCCTGAATCCACTTAAGCCTGTAGGCGACATCGCGCTTGAAGCTGCCGGGAGGCAGTCCATCAAGCGACCCTCGCAAGCCGACAAACGACAAACAAAAAACGGGCGACTCACCCGAGCCGTCCGTTTCCCGAACCCAGCCAATCCTTTCCGACCGCTACGACGCCGTCTTCCTGCGCAGCGCCGGACTCAGACGCAGCGCGTCGAACATCCCCGCCACCATCTGCTCCGCGTGCGCGCCGAAGTCGGTCGCGTCGGGCAGGAACAGCATGTCGCGCAGCGAGCCGCCGACAAACGCATGCACCATCGCCGCCGCGAGCCGGGTGTCGAGATCGGTGGGCATCTGTCCTTTGGAGATCGCGTTGCGCAGACCGCCTTCGATCTTCGTGAGCCCCTCGCGCATATTGGTCTGGTAGCGTTCGACCATCGGGCCCATGTCCTCGACCAGCTCGCATTTCAGAAACAGGATGTCGAACACGCGCCGGCGACGCGGGTCGTTGACGGTATCGCGCAGGCACACCACGCAGACTTCGATCAGCCGACCCAGCGGATCGGCTTCGTTCGGATCGAGCGAGGCGGCCTTCAGTTCGTCGAGCGGCAGCAGCACGCGATCGAACATTTCGGTGAAAAGATCGCTTTTGTGCTCGAAGTGCCAGTAGATGGCGCCGCGCGTCACGCCCGCGGCCTGGGCGATGTCGGCCAGCGATGTGCGCGATACGCCTTTCTCGAAGAAGACCAGTTCGGCCGCGTCGAGAATCCGGTTGCGCGTCTCCAATGCCTCTTCTTTGGTTCTTCTGACCATATAGGTATGACCTGCGCCGATTGCGGGGTTTTCCCGGGCTGTATTAAGTCAGCCCGATGACAATCCGACTGCGTTTTAAGCGAATTGCGAAGTAATCTTGCGAGTCCCCGCGCCACACGAGATGTAAATGCACTTTTACATGCATTCATGAATGTATATATAATAGCACCCCACGATCGGATAGCCCAAGCCGTGACGACCAGTTAATATCCGTCACTGTTGCCTTTCAGAACGCTCTCGCGCCCGCCAGAAGGGCGGCGCCGTGCGGCATTTCCGGGTTGGCGCATTCGCAGCAGGGTGCCCTTGCAGCGCGGTTTGCATCGATGGGTTTCCGGTTGAGCGTCGCAAGACGCCTGTGTGCGCTGTCGTCCCCGGGGTAGGGATGCGCGCACTTTTTCATTCTCAGTCTTTGACAGAGGTCGCTCCATGCGCGTCGAACGGGTTCCATTCCGCTTAATCAGTGCCGCGACGGCTGCCATCTTGCTGGCGGCATGCGGACCAAAACAATCTGCCCCGCCGCCACAAACACCCGAAGTTGGCGTCGTCACCCTCCAGCCGACGACGGTACCCGTCGTCACCGAACTCCCTGGCCGTACCAGTGCCTTCCTCGTCGCGCAAGTGCGCGCGCGGGTCGACGGCATCGTGCTGCGCCGCGAATTCACCGAGGGTAGCGAGGTCAAGGCCGGCCAGCGTCTCTACAAGATCGATCCGGCGCCGTACATCGCGTCGCTGAACAACGCGAAGGCGACACTTGCCAAGGCGCAGGCGAACCTCGCGTCGACCACCGCGCAGGCGAATCGCTACAAGGTGCTGGTCGCGGGCAACGCGGTCAGCAAGCAGGACTACGACAACGCGGTCGCCGCGCAAGGCCAGGCCGCCGCCGACGTCGCCGCTGGCAAAGCCGCGGTCGACACCGCGCAGATCAACCTCGGCTATACCGACGTGACTTCGCCCGTGACCGGCCAGATCGGTGTGTCGCAGGTCACGCCGGGCGCGTACGTGCAGGCGAGCGCGGCGACGCTGATGGCGACCGTCCAGCAGCTCGACCCGGTCTACGTCGACCTCACGCAATCGAGCCTCGACGGTCTGAAGCTGCGTCGCGACATCCAGGAAGGGCGTCTGAAGACGAGCGGTCCGGGCGCGGCGCAGGTGTCGCTCGTGCTCGAAGACGGCCGCACCTATGCCGAGAAAGGCAAGCTGCAGTTTACCGACGTGACCGTCGACCAGGGCACCGGCTCGGTTACGGTGCGCGCGATCTTCAAGAACCCGAACCGGGTGCTGCTGCCGGGCATGTTCGTGCGCGCGAAGATCGAAGAGGGCGTCAACCAGAACGCGCTGATCGTGCCGCAGGTCGGCGTCACGCACGACCAGAAGGGTCAGCCCACCGCGCTCGTCGTCGATAACGACAACAAGGTCGCGCTGCGTCAGCTCGTCACCACGGGCACGTTCGGTTCGTACTGGGTGGTCTCGGACGGCCTGAAGGCGGGCGACCGCGTGATCGTGCAGGGCACCGATAAAGCGCGCCCGGGTCAGCAGGTCAAGCCGGTACCGGCGCAGTTGCCGGCCCCGCCGGCTTCCGACGCGGCCGCGCAAGGCGCGCCGGCCGGGAGCGGCGCACAGACGGCTCAACCCGCGGCTCAACCTGCCTCCGCCGCGTCGGGCGCGTAATAACAGGGAGCCCGCCTCATGGCAAAGTTCTTTATTGATCGCCCGATTTTTGCATGGGTGATCGCCATCATCCTGATGCTCGCGGGTCTCGCGTCGGTGTTCACGTTGCCGATCGCGCAGTATCCGACCATCGCGCCGCCGGCCGTGCAGATCAGCGCATCGTACCCGGGCGCATCGGCGAAGACGGTGGAAAACACCGTCACGCAGGTGATCGAGCAACAGATGAGTGGTCTCGACCACCTGCTGTACCTCGCGTCGACTTCGGACGACTCGGGCACGGCAACCATCACGCTGACGTTCGCGGCCGGCACCAATCCTGACATCGCGCAGGTGCAGGTGCAGAACAAGCTGCAGCTCGCCACGCCGCTGCTGCCGCAGGTCGTGCAGCAGCTCGGTACCAAGGTCACGAAGTCGAGCAGCAGCTTCCTGCTGGTGATGGCGTTCGTGTCCGAAGACGGCAGCATGAGCAAGTACGACCTCGCGAACTACGTGGCGTCGAACATTCAGGATCCGGTCAGCCGTATCGACGGCGTGGGTACGGTGACGCTGTTCGGCTCGCAGTACGCGATGCGAATCTGGCTCGACGCGAACAAGCTGAATAACTTCAGCCTCACGCCGGTCGACGTCGAAGCCGCGCTGCAGTCGCAGAACGTGCAGATCGCGGGCGGCGCGCTCGGCGGCACGCCGTCGGTGCCGGGTCAGGTGCTGCAGGCCACCATCACGCAGGCCACGCTGCTCAACACGCCCGAGCAGTTCGGCAACATTCTGCTGAAGGTCAACCAGGACGGCTCGCAGGTGCGTCTGCGCGATGTCGCGCACATCGAGCTCGGCGGCGAAAACTACAACTTCGACACCAAGTACAACGGTCAGCCGACCGCCGGCTTCGGTATCCAGCTGGCCACCGGCGCGAACGCGCTCGCTACCGCGAAGGCGGTGCGCGCGAAGATCGCCGAACTGTCGAAGTATTTCCCGCACGGTCTGGTGGTCCAGTATCCGTACGACACCACGCCGTTCGTGCGTCTGTCGATCGAAGAAGTGGTCAAGACGCTGCTCGAAGGTATCGTGCTGGTGTTCCTGGTCATGTACCTGTTCCTGCAGAACCTGCGCGCCACGCTGATCCCGACGATCGCGGTGCCGGTGGTGCTGCTCGGCACGTTCGCGGTCATGAGCGTGGTCGGCTTCTCGATCAACGTGCTGTCGATGTTCGGTCTCGTGCTCGCGATCGGTCTGCTGGTGGACGATGCGATCGTGGTGGTGGAAAACGTCGAGCGGGTGATGCAGGAGGAGGGTTTATCGCCTCGCGAAGCGACCCGCAAGGCGATGGACCAGATCACCGGCGCGCTGATCGGCGTCGCGCTCGTGCTGTCGGCGGTGTTCGTGCCGGTGGCGTTCTCGGGCGGCTCGGTCGGCGCGATTTACCGGCAGTTCTCGTTGACGATCGTTGCGGCGATGGTGCTGTCCGTGCTGGTCGCATTGATTCTGACGCCGGCCTTGTGCGCGACGATCCTCAAGCCGATTCCGAAGGGGCATCACGAAAAGGCCACCGGCTTTTTCGGCTGGTTCAACCGCACCTTCAATTCGAGCCGCGACAAATATCACTCGGGCGTGCACCACGTGATCAAGCGCTCGGGCCGCTGGCTGATCATCTATATGGTGGTGATCTTCGCGGTGGGGCTGCTGTTCGTCAAACTGCCGAAGTCGTTCCTGCCTGACGAAGATCAGGGCACGATGTTCGTGCTGGTGCAGACGCCGTCGGGTTCCACTCAGGAAACCACCGCGCGCGCCCTGAAGGACGTGTCCGATTACCTGCTCAACGACGAGAAGGCGATCGTCGAGTCGACCTTCACGGTGAACGGTTTCAGCTTCGCCGGTCGTGGTCAGAACGCGGGTCTCGTGTTCGTGCGGATGAAGGACTACGGGCAACGCCAGCATGCGGACCAGAAGGTGCAGGCGCTGGTTGGCCGGTTGTACATGCACTTCGCGGGCTACAAGAACGCGACGGTGTTCCCGGTCAATCCGCCGTCCATTCCTGAACTCGGCACCGCCGCGGGTTTCGACTTCCAGTTGCAGGATCGTGCGGGTCTCGGCCACGCGAAGTTGATGGAAGCGCGCAACATGCTGCTCGGTCTCGCCGCGAAGGACCCGACGCTCGCACAGGTGCGTCCGAACGGCCTGAACGATACGCCGCAGTTCAAGGTGAATATCGATCGTGAGAAGGCCCAGGCGCTCGGCGTGTCCGTGTCCGATATCAACACGACCTTCTCGGTCGCGTGGGCGTCGGCATACGTGAACAACTTCCTCGATACCGACGGCCGGATCAAGAAGGTGTACCTGCAGGGCGATGCGCCGTTCCGGATGAAACCGGAAGACGTGAGTGCCTGGTTCGTGCGTAACAGCGCGGGCGCGATGGTGCCGTTCTCGGCCTTCGCGAACACCGAGTGGATTTACGGTTCGCCGAAGCTCGAGCGTTACAACGGTATCTCGTCGGTGGAAATCCAGGGGGCGGCCGCGCCGGGCAAGTCGACCGGTCAGGCGATGGCGGCGATGGAAGCGCTCGTCACCAAGCTGCCGGCCGGTGTCGGCTACGAGTGGACCGGTCTGTCGCTGCAGGAACGTCAGTCGGGTTCGCAGGCGCCGATTCTGTACGGCATCTCGATCCTCGTCGTGTTCCTGTGTCTGGCAGCGCTGTATGAAAGCTGGTCGATCCCGTTCTCGGTGATCATGGTGGTGCCGCTCGGCGTGATCGGCGCGCTGCTGGCGGCCACGCTGCGCGGGCTCGAGAACGACGTGTTCTTCCAGGTGGGTCTGTTGACCACGGTGGGTCTGTCGGCGAAGAACGCGATTCTGATCGTCGAATTCGCACGCGAGTTGCAGCAGAGCGAAGGGATGGGGCCGATCGAGGCCGCGCTCGAAGCCGCCCGTCTGCGCTTGCGGCCGATTCTGATGACGTCGCTCGCGTTCATTCTCGGCGTGCTGCCGCTCGCGATCAGTAACGGCGCGGGCTCGGCAAGCCAGCACGCGATCGGTACCGGCGTGATCGGCGGGATGTTGACGGCGACCTTCCTCGCGATCTTCATGATCCCGATGTTCTTCGTCGTGATCCGCGCGAAGTTCGGCGGCGAGAAGGAAGACCCGGATGAGGCGCTGCGCCACTACGAACAGCACCATCCGCACGATCCGCAAGGTGGTGCGGCGGGTGACTCGGCCAGCGGGTCGGATAGCAATGGCTCGGGCAAGGATGGGCATTGAGATGCAAAAACACTCTTTGATTGCAGTGGCGGTGACATTGCTCGCCACGGGTTGCACGCTGGCGCCGCATTACGAGCGCCCGGCCGAGCCCGTGACGGCCACCTTCCCGACGGGCGGCGTGTATGACCAGCAGCCGGGCGCGCCCGGCGCGCATAGCGCGAACGGTCAGGCCGCCGCCGACATCGGCTGGCGCGACTTCTTCGTCGATCAGCGTCTGCAGCAGCTGATCGAAATCGCGCTGAAGAACAACCGCGATCTGCGTGTGTCGGTGCTGAACATGCAGGCGTCGGCGGCGCAGTACCGGATCGTGCGCGCGGGGCTGTTCCCGACGCTCGACGCGGCTGCTTCGGAAAGCCGGCAGCGCACGCCGCGCGACCTGCTGGTGTCGCCCGTCGCGCCGACCATTTCCACGACGTATTCGGTGGGCTTGAACGCGTCGTGGGAAATCGACTTCTTCGGGCGTATTCAAAGCCTGAAGGATCAGGCGTTGGCGACTTACCTCGGCACGACCCAGGCGCGCAAGGCGGCGGAAATCTCGCTGGTCTCGCAGGTCGCGAACCAGTATCTGACGTTGCTCGAACTCGACGACCTGCTGAAGGTGACGCAGGACACGTTGACGAACGCGCAGGAGTCGTACCGGATCACGAAGCTGCAGTTCGACAACGGCACCGGTTCGGAACTCGATCTGCGGCAGGCGCAAACGGTGGTCGAAACCGCGAACGCCAACCTGCAGGCGCAGGCGCGTCTGCGCGCGCAGGCGGTGAATGCGCTGGTGCTGCTGATCGGCGAGCCGCTGCCCGACGATCTGCCGAGCGGCCTGCCGCTGAACGACCAGAACCTGCTCACCGACATTCCGGCGGGTCTGCCGTCCGACCTGCTGACGCGTCGTCCCGACATCATGGAGGCCGAGCAGAACCTGCTCGCGGCCAACGCGAACATCGGCGCGGCGCGCGCGGCGTTCTTCCCGAAGGTCTCGCTGACCGGCAGCTTCGGCACGCTGAGCCCGACGCTCGGCGGCCTGTTCAAGCCGGGTTCGGCGGCGTGGAGCTTCGCGCCGTCGATCACGTTGCCGATCTTCGAGGGCGGGCAGAACATCGCGAACCTGAATCTGGCCAACATCCAGAAGAAGGAGCAGATCGCCACGTACGAAAAGGCGATCCAGACGGCCTTCCGCGAAGTGGCGGACGGTCTCGCGGCGCGCGGCACCTACGATCAGCAGATCCAGGCGCTCGAGCGCAACACGTCGGCCGAGCAGCGTCGTCTCGATCTGTCGAACCTGCGCTACAAGAACGGCGTCGACAGCTATCTGGCGGTGCTGACCGCGCAGACCGATCTGTACTCGTCGCAGCAGTCGCTGATCACCGCGCGCATGCAGCGCCTGCAGAACCTGGTCACGCTGTACCAGGCGCTCGGCGGCGGCTGGATCGAGCACACCGGCGACCAGCCGCGTCCCGCCGACGCGCCGGTCGACTACGGTGCGGCGAGCGCGCCGGTCGCGGCTTCGGCGGCGACGGCGGGGTGAGCTTCGAGTCGTTGATCGAGCGCTGAGCGACGCGCTGGTGTGACGGGCTTGCGACGGCTGGTGTCGTACACGCAAGCTTGTCTCGCTAGCGCAAAGCGTTGAAGCAAATGAAAACGCCACGGCATGCCGTGGCGTTTTTTTAGGCGTGGCGTTCGGTGTCGTGCGAATCGAGGTGAGTCGCGCCGAACTCAGTCGGACAGAGCCCAGACAGACTTCGCGGCGTCTTCGTCTTCGTCCTGGTGTTCGTCTAAGCCCCTGCGCCAGCTGTTTAACGAAGCCCGCTCGTCGCATCGAAACCCGAGCAAACTTCGCAGCGGCTTCGGCTTCGGCTTCGGCTTCGGCTTCGGCTTCGTCATTCTGCTCGTCCAAGCCCCTGCGCCACCCGATCAACGCAGCCCGCCCGCCGCATCGCAAAGCATTAACAACACCCCCCGCGACTCAATGCAAATCCGCCGCCCGCAGCATCTCGTTGTGTTGCGGCTCGCCGCCCGCGCGCGCATCGAGATCGTGGCCGGCGCGGCGAATCTCGCACTTGGCTTTCTTCTCGCTTTTGACGCCGTTGAAGATCAGGTTCAGCACGACCGCCGATACCGACGCCAGCAGAATCCCGCTATGCAGCAGCGGCGACAGCGCCGGCGGCAGTTGCGCGAAGAAGCGCGGCGACACGACCGGCACGAGCCCGAGCCCGATGCTGACCGCGACGATGAACAGGTTGTGGTGATTTCTCACGAAGTCGACCCGCGACAGCACCTTGATCCCGTTCGCCGCGACCATCCCGAACATCACGATGCCCGCGCCGCCGAGCACGAACGCCGGCACCGACGCGACCACCTGCGCCATCTTCGGAAACAGGCCGAGCAGCACGAGAATCACGCCGCCCATCGCGCAGACGAAGCGGCTCTTCACGCCGGTCACACCGATCAGCCCGACGTTCTGCGAAAACGACGTATGCGGAAACGAGTTGAAGATGCCGCCGATCAGCGTGCCGAGCCCGTCGACGCGCAGACCGCGCACCAGCGTCTTCTGATCGACCGGCCGGTCTACCATGTCGCCGACCGCGAGAAACATCCCGGTCGATTCGATGAAGGTGACGAACATCACGGTGACCATCGTCGCGATGGCGAGCGGATCGAAGTGCGGCAGGCCGAAGTGGAACGGCATCACGATGCCGACCCACGGTGCGTGCGTGACGCCGTCCATGTTGACGCGGCCGAGCAGCAGCGCGATCACGAAGCCCGCGACGATGCCGAGCAGCACCGAGATATTGGCGATGAAACCTTTGGCGAACTTGTTGATGAGCAGGATCAAGGTCAGCACGAGCAGCGACAGGCCCAGGTAGACCGGATTGCCGTAGTCGGGATTACCGACACCACCGGCTGCCCAGTTGATGCCGACTTCCATCAGCGAGAGCCCGATCACCGAGATCACCACGCCGATCACGACCGGCGGGAAGAAGCGCAACAGCTTGCCGACCATCGGCGCGAGCAGGATGCCGATCACGCCGGCCGCGATCGTCGAGCCGAAGATATCGAGGATGCCCAGCGACGGATTGGTGCCGATCGCGACCATCGGCCCGACCGCGGCGAACGTGCAGCCCATGATGACCGGCAGCCGGATGCCGAAGATCCACAGCCCGAGCGTCTGGATCAACGTGGCGATGCCGCAGGAAAACAGATCGGCGCTGATCAGGAACGCGATCTGATCTTTCGGCAGCTTCAGCGCCGCGCCGATGATCAGCGGCACCGCGACCGCGCCGGCGTACATGACCAGGACGTGCTGGATACCGAGGGTGAGCAACTGGCCCGCGGGCAGGCGTTCGTCGCACGGGTGAACCGCGTTCGCTTGCATATCGTCTCTCTCCACCATCTCGTTTGGAATGACTCCAAGGTATCGGGGACGAAAAAGCGCAACAAGACCACGCGCGGCTATTCCGGCATTCCCGGCGACGATATGCGCGTGCCCGATTTGAAAGGCGAATTCAAGGCGCGTGAGCGGCCGATCGCGCGTGGATCGGCGCGGAGCCCGGCGCGGCGGCGAATCCGGGCAGGTCGTTGCGTGCAGGCCGCCGCTACGTGACGCGTGGGGATATGTGTGAGAATCAATGACGTGTATCAGGCCTCGCACATAGTCCTGTTTTGCAGCGGCGCGCGGCGGGGCGGGGTTAACCCGCGAAACGGGCGCGAGCCCGAGGTTTGGCGAAAAGCGTCGGCCGTTCGCGCGGTGTTTCGATCGGCGCCGTTTCCGGTGCCATTCTTCATCCTCTTTTCAACGTCTTATCCGACACCCAACGCCCATGAGTTTTCTCGGCATCGACCTCGGCACCGGCTCCCTGAAAGCGGCAATCGTCGACGAACAGGGACGCGAGCAGGCGGTATCGAGCGTCGCTTATGCGCTCGATACGCCGCACGCGGGCTGGGCCGAGATCGACGTGAAAACCTGGTGGTCCGCGCTCGCCGACGCGATGGCGCGGCTGCCGCAAGCGTTGCGCGACGGCGTGCGCGCGATCGGTTTTTCCGGCCAGATGCACGGCGTCGTGCTGCTCGACGCGAGCGGCGCGGCCGTGCGTCCCGCGATGCTGTGGCCGGACTCGCGCGCCGTCGATCTGCTCGACGCATGGCCCGAGCCGCAGCCGAATCCGGTCTCGCCCGGCATGGCCGGCCCGCTGTTGCGCTGGATCGTGCTGCACGAACCGGGCAGCGCGCACCGCACGCGTTGGGCATTGCAGCCGAAGGACTGGCTGCGCGTCGCGCTCGGCGGCGCGTACGTCACCGATGCGTCCGATGCCTGCGCGACCGCGCTCGCCAATCCCGCCGGCGAGTGGGACGCGGCGCTGCTTGCGCGACTCGAGATTCCGCGCGACTGGTTCGCGCCGTCGATGCCGTCGTATGCGGCGGCCGGCACGTTGTCGGCGCAGGCCGCGCAGGCACTCGGCCTGCGCGCCGGCATCGTGCTCGCGACCGGCGCGGCGGACACGCCGTGCGCGGCGCTCGGCAGCGGACTCGTGCGCGCCGGCGACGCGCTCCTGACCACCGGCACGGGCGGACAGATCGTCGTGCTCGCCAGCGACGAACCCGCGCCGCTGAAAGGCCTGCATTGCTATCGCGCGGCGAGCGATCACTGGTATCGGATGGCGGCGATGCAGAACGTCGGCATCGCGTTGGAGCGGGTGCGCGGCTGGCTGTCGTACGAGTGGGCGGACGCTTATCGGCAAGCGTTCGATATTCCGGACAACGTAGCGATGGGGGCAGTGCCTGGCGCGTCGTTCAGTGCACCGGCGCGTGCGGGAGTTGACGCTGCACCACAAGCCGCACCCCCAACACCGCCGAGCCTCACCTTCCTGCCGTACCTGACCGGCGAGCGCACGCCGTGGCTGAACCCGCAGGCGCGTGGCGGCTGGCTTGGCCTGTCGCTCGAACACACGCGCGGCGCGATGATGCGTGCCGCATTCGAAGGCGTCGCGTTTTCGCTGCGCGCCGGGCTCGATGCGATTCGCGCGAGCGGTGCGCCGGTGACGGCGCTCAAGCTCGCGGGCGGCGGTTCCGTCGATGCCCGCTGGCGTCAACTGCTCGCCGATGCGCTCGACGTCGAACTGCACGCGGTCGATTGTCCGAACGCGGCGCCGCGCGGTGCGGCGATACTCGGCGGTCTCGCGTGCGGTCATTGGCAGACGCGCGATCTCGCCACGCTCGCGCCGGGCGCGACGCGCGTCGCGGCTCCGCGCGGCGACGCGGCGCTGGCCGAACGCTATGCGCGCTTCGTCGATCTGTATGGACGCGTCGAGCCGTGGTTCGGCGGCGCGCCGCGGCGCTAGCCAAGCTTTTATCAGTTTCAGACAATGCCGCGCCGTGCTTTGCAATACCATTACGCTTCCCGCGCGCCACAGCCCTCTGCGGCGCGCGACGCTACAACTTGCCGCCCACGCGCGTGGCGCGAATGGCACGCATGACACGCATATGACACGAGCGAGCATGACGCGGCCGCGATGCTATCGATGCCGCGAGACCACGCAGCATCGATAGCACCGCAGTCATCGCCGGCATCGATCGGCAACCCGAACACGCGCGCGCCGCGGCCCATCGAACCGCGACGCGCATCACGCAATCACCCAGACTCACCGATTCACAGGAGCATTGACGATGAAGACCAAAGCAGCAATCGCATGGAAAGCCGGCGCCCCGTTGACGATCGAGGAAGTCGATCTCGAAGGCCCGCGCGCCGGTGAAGTCCTGATCGAAGTGAAGGCGACGGGCATCTGCCACACCGACTACTACACGCTATCGGGCGCGGATCCCGAAGGCATCTTCCCGGCGATTCTCGGCCACGAAGGCGCGGGCGTGATCGTCGATACCGGTCCCGGCGTCGGCACGCTGAAGAAGGGCGACCACGTGATTCCGCTCTACACGCCCGAGTGCCGTCAGTGCAAGTTCTGCCTGTCGCGCAAGACCAACCTGTGTCAGGCGATCCGCTCGACGCAAGGCAAGGGTCTGATGCCCGACGCGACCTCGCGCTTCTCGCTCGACGGCAAGCCGCTGTTCCATTACATGGGCACCTCGACGTTCTCGAACTACATCGTCGTGCCGGAGATCGCGGTCGCGAAGGTCCGTGAAGACGCACCGTTCGACAAGATCTGCTACATCGGCTGTGGCGTGACGACTGGCGTCGGCGCGGTGGTGTATTCGGCGAAGGTCGAGGCGGGTGCGAACGTGGTCGTGTTCGGTCTCGGCGGCATCGGGCTGAACGTGATCCAGGGCGCGAAGATGGTCGGCGCGGACAAGATCATCGGTGTCGATCTGAACCCGGGCCGCGTCGAACTCGCGAAGAAGTTCGGCATGACGCACTTCATCAACCCGAACGAAGTCG
>NZ_JABBFZ010000014.1 GCF_012927125.1 Paraburkholderia antibiotica | reverse complement strand
ACGCTTTAATCCCACTCTCGCCTTGCAAATATGCGTCTACCAACCGCTGCTTGAACCGTTCGTCGTACTTCGCCATGAAAAACACCCCAAAGGTTGGATCAGTGTCCAACTTTTGGGGTGCAGTTCAATCCAGGCCGCTTTTCCACATATGCCAACGCGATGCACGCGCCTGAAGCGCGCTCAGACGCTGAAACGATTCAGCGTATACGCGCGATATGCAGCCACGAACGCATCGAACGAACCGACTTCCTCGCGTTCGAGCCTGGCCTGTTCGTCGAGCGATTGCACCGCCAGCGCGGCGAATGCCTGACTTTGTGCGGCATCGAGCGGACGCGCGCGGAAGTACGCGGCGTGCGCTTCGCTTTGCGCGAGGCCGAACGCGAGAAAACTCTGCTGCTTGTCGCGCATCATTTGCAGCACGCGCGCCGACGGCGTCAACGACACGTCCGCGAGCTTCGCGCGTTGCACCGCCACCGAGCGCGCATGCGCGTCGCCACCGTGCAGACTGTCGAGCACGGCGGCTGCGGCGTCGATCTTCACCAGCAATTCGTCGGCCCATTCGAGCATCGCAACCGGCTTGCCGTCGCGGCTCAGTTCGAGGCCCGGCTTGCGGCCTTCCATCGTCACGCGGCCGAAGTTCTGGTTCGCTTCGCAGTACGCAGCCGGCGGCAGCGGCGCGCTGTCGTCGAGCGCGCAGACGAGCAGGTAGGCATCGAGAAAGCGCGAGGTCTCGAGCGAAATGCCGCTCGGCTCGAACGGATCGATATCCATGCAGCGCACTTCGACGTATTGCACGCCGCGTGCCGCGAGCGCATGCAGCGGTCGCTCGCCCGGATAGGTGACGCGCTTCGGCCGGATCGTCGAGTAGAACTCGTTTTCGATCTGCAGCACGTTGGTGTTGATCTGCACCCACTCGCCGTCGCGTTGCGTGCCGATCTGCTCGTAGGCCGGAAACGGCTGGCTCACCGCCTTCGCGAGCGCGTCGAGATAACCCGGCAGCGTGTCGTAGTCGGCGTGCAGCGCGGCTTGCGCGGTGGTGTTCGAATAGCCGAGATCGCTCATACGCAGGCTCGTCGCGTACGGGCGATACAGCGTGTCGGCGTCGAAGGTGTCGAGCGTGTGCTGGCGATCGCGCAGGAAGCGCCGGTCGAGCGCCGGCGACGCGCCGAACAGATACATCAGCAACCAGTTCGTGCGGCGGAAGTTGCGGATCAGCGCGAGGTAGCGGTCGGACTGGAAATCGACGGCATTCGCGGTGGCCTGCTCATCCGCGTGCAGCCGCCGCCACACTTCTTCGTTCAGCGAATAGTTGTAGTGGATGCCGGCGATGCACTGCATCGTGCGGCCATAGCGCAGCGCGAGACCGATCCGGTACACGTGCTTGAGCTTGCCGATGTTCGAGGTGCCGTAGTTCGCGATCGGAATGCCGTCGTCGGTGGCGGGCAACAGGCCCGGCATCGAGTTGTTCCACAGGATCTCGTCGCCCAGTTCCGCGTAGACGAAGCGATGCAGCACGTCGAGTTGCGCGAGCGTCTCGGCGACGTCCTGTTCGGCCGGCGTGATCAGCTCCAGCAGTGCTTCGGAGTAGTCGGTCGTCAGCGACGGATGCGTGAGCGCCGAGCCGAGCGCGCGCGGATGCGGCGTTATCGCGAGCTGGCCGTCGTGCGCGACGCGCAGGCTTTCCTTTTCGATGCCGCGCAGGCCGTGTATCAGCGCATCGCGCTGTGGGCCTGAGCTGAGCACGGACAGGCGGTGCGAGAACGCGTCGGTCGTGCGGGAAGGTGTCGTGTTTGGCATTGATGCGAGTCGCGCGGTGCCCACCACTGTGAACCGCCCGATGCTGCGCAGGCGAAACGGTGTGGCGACAACGTTCGGCGGAATTTTCAGTAGCGGGCACTTTAACATCTCGCCAGAACGGCTGCTTGCGGTCGCCTCGGCACGGGTTCGGCGTCGCGTCGCGGCATCGTTTGCCGTTTGTTTTCGCGATGAAATCGGCGGCCGGGCGTCGCGTTGCGCGGCTGGAACCGCGGTCTCGCCGCCAGAGCGTCACACCGCTATGTCGTCATCACGCCACACCGTCACGGCGGTCTTCACCCGCCGCGCGCCGCGCCCGCCCGATCCGCGATCTCGTTCCACAGATGCATCGCCGCATACGCGCGATACGGCCGCCACGCGTCGGTGCGACTGCGCTGCTGCGCGGGCCGCACGAGCGACGGGTCGCGGGCGCAGATCGACTGCATCAGCACGAGGTCCGACGCGGGCCACGCATCGGGGTCGCGCCATGCGCGCATCGCCA
The DNA here is from genome assembly GCF_012927125.1 of Paraburkholderia antibiotica. Taxonomy (GTDB): domain Bacteria; phylum Pseudomonadota; class Gammaproteobacteria; order Burkholderiales; family Burkholderiaceae; genus Paraburkholderia; species Paraburkholderia antibiotica. The sequence goes on along the minus strand of NZ_JABBFZ010000014.1, from coordinate 210,358 downwards.
CATATTCGACGGTCCACGGTCCGATGCCCGCGAGCGCGAGCAGCGCCGCGCGCAGGCTGGCGGCGTCGACCGCGTCGCTATCGAGCGGCACGTCGCCGCTCGCAACCGCGCGCGCGAAGCCTTGCAACGCGGCGACGCGTTTGCCCGGCATGCCGATCTGCGCGAGATCGACCTCGGCGAGCGCGGCCGGCGTCGGAAAACGCCACGCGGTGTTCTCGTGCGGATGCCCGTCGATGCGCTCGCCCGCGCGCTGCACGAGCCGCCCGATGATCGTCGTCGCGGCCTTCACGCTGACCTGTTGTCCGACGATCGCGCGCACCACCAGCTCGAAGCCCGACCACGCGCCCGGCACGCGCAGGCCGGGCACGGCTTCGACGAGCGGCGCGAGCCACGGGTCGGCGGCGAGTCCGGCGGCGATCTTCTTCGGCTCGGCGCGCAAATCGAACATCTTCGCGACCGGCACGGCCAGCGCGTCCGCGTGACGGCTGACCGGCCCGTCGATGCTCGCGACGATGCAGTGTTTTCGCGGATGCAGCCGCACGCTGAGCGTGCCGCTGTCGCCGTTCCACTCGATCGCGCGACGATACGCGCCATCTTCGACGGCTTCGACGCCCGGCGTCGCGCGGCCGCTGAAAAAGCGCAGCAGGCGCGGCCAGTCGAACGGGGCTTTGAACGGAAGTTCGAGAGTTGCGACGTCGTTAAGCGTACTCACGCGGCGTGATCCAGTCGGTTGTCGTTGTTCTTGGCGTGCGCGCCGGCTTCGGTGCGGCCGGCGCGGCGCGGTGTATCGCCGGCTGCGGCGCCGCCGGCATGCTGGGCCTCATTGTCGAGCAAGGCGGCCTTGCGCGGCAGCCCCCAGCGATAGCCGGCGAGCGCCCCGCCCTTTTGTACCACGCGATGACACGGAATCGCGAGCGCGACCGGGTTCGTCGCGCAGGCGCTCGCGACCGCGCGCACCGCGCGCGGCGAGCCGACCGCCTCGGCGATCTGCGAATAGCTGCGCGTCTCGCCGTACGGAATGCGCCGCAGCGCGTCCCATACGCGCTGCTTGAACGCGGTCGAGGCGATGTCGAGCGGCAGATCGAAGTCCTGACGCGTGCCGCGCAGATAGGCGTCGATCTGCGCGACGAACGGAGCGAGCCGGCCGGCGTCTTCCCGCAGCTCGGCGTTCGCGAACTCGCCGCGCAGTTCGTCGAGCAGCGGCGCGGCATCGTCGCCGAAACCGATCTTGCAGATGCCCTTGTCGGTCGCGGCGACCAGCACGAAGCCGAGCGAGGTCGGCGCGCTCGCGTAACGCACGGTCAGCCCCGCGCCCTTGCGGCGATACGCGGACGGCGCCATGCCGAGCTCGGCCGGCGCGCTGTCATACATCCGCGACGGCGAGCCGAAGCCGGCGTCGAGCGTCGCGCGGGTGACGTCGGCGCCGCCCTTCAGCGCATCGCGCAACGCGGCGCCGCGCTGCGCGGCCTGATATTGACGCGGCGACACGCCGACCACGCGCTTGAACAGCCGCTGCAAATGAAACGGGCTTACGTGCACGGCGTCGCTCAACTGCGCGAGCGTGAGACGTTGCTGCGGATCGGCGTCGAGCGCCGTGCACGCGCGATTGACGATGTCGAGTTCGCGCGGCAGGCCGCCGGGCTGGCAGCGTTTGCAATCGCGAAAGCCCGCGGCGCGCGCGGCGGCGGCATCGGTGAAAAACGCGACATTCTCGCGCCGCGGCTGGCGCGACGCGCACGACGGCCGGCAGAACACGCCGGTCGTCCTGACCGCGTAGAAGAAGGCGCCGTCGGCCTCGCGGTCGCGGCGCGTGACGGCGTCCCAGCGCTCGTCGTCGGTGCGCCAGGCGGGGGTGTCGGTAACGGTGTCGGTAGCGGCCGGGGCGGCGGCATGAGCGGCAGCGCGGACGGCGGCGGAGTTGCGGGTGGTGGCGTTCATGATGGGTCCTGTGAGCCCCGGTGACAGACATCGGAGCAGGCAATGTCGATGCTCATCAATGTAGGCCCGATGGCGACACACTACGCCCCGCTTCTTGCTCTGTCATTCGACGACGTTTGTCCCTACTTCCATCGGGGTCAAAACCCGGTAAATCGTAGTCCGAAGCGCCTCGAGATGCCTACTGGTCGGGCGTTTTGCCTCAAACCACGACAATTTTTCCCAATATCGGGTTTTCCCTTAAAAAGTTATTGCGTCGCACCAACCCGATGTGTATATTAGGAACTGTCTCCTCCATGTCTCCTCCTGATATGGATTCAGCCCGCTCCACTTGAGCGGGCTTTTTTTTTGCCCGCGTTTTTTGCTCACCTTTCCGGGCCACGTCGCCCTCCCGCCCTTTCTCCTACACTTCGCTAATCGGTTCTCCGAACCAGCCAAAGGGCGTGCGACATGAAAATCCACATTCGCGAGATCGACCACGTGGTGATCCGCGCGGCCGATGCAAACACGCTGGCGCGCTTTTACTGCGACGTGCTCGGCTGCAGCCTCGAAAAGGAGCAGCGCGAACTCGGCCTTACGCAACTGCGCGCCGGACGCTCGCTGATCGATCTGCTGCAGGTTGGCGCGAAGCTCGATCGCGCGGAAAACGGTGTGGTGGGCGCCGGGCGCAACATGGATCACCTGTGCCTGCGCGTCGACGCGTTCGACGCCGATGCGCTCCGCGCGCATCTGGCCGCACACGGTGCGCGGCTCGGCGAACATGGGGTGCGTTATGGCGCGGACGGTTTTGGACCGTCGCTGTATCTGTTCGACCCGGAGGGCAACATGGTCGAACTGAAGGGGCCGCCGGAAGCGGCGCGGGTCACGTCGCTCTAAACGTCGTGTCGAAGCCGGCTCGCGCGCGGCGACGCAAATCCGACACAAACCGGTTCAGATCTGAACAATCGGGCCATTCGGACGGCTCGGGACGATCGAACAGCTCAGGCGTCGGCGGGTGCCTTCAGCACAGTCCAGTCGATTTTCACCGCGTCGGCCTCGGCGCTGCCGAGCCACGCTTCGCCGTCCTGCACCGTGCATTGCAGCCGCATCGTGCGTTCGGCGAGCGAGCCGAGCGATGCCGCGACGTTTTCGCCGAGCGTCCACACCGTCACATTGCGCATGCGCTCGACCTTGTTGCGCACGCCCTGCCACCAGATCTCCGACGCGCGGCCGCCATAAGCGATCACGACCACGTGGTTCGAGCGCCCGCTCGCCTTCGCGATGCGCCGCTCGTCGGGCTGGCCGACCTCGATCCAGGTTTCGATCGCGCCGGTCAGGTCCTTCTGCCACAGGTCGGGTTCGTCGACATCCGACAAACCCTTGCAAAATTCCAGCCGTTCCTGTGCGAACAGCGCGAACGCGGCGACGCGGACCATCATCCGGTCGTCGGTTTCCGAGGGGTGACGGGCGATCGTCAGCGAATGGTCGGCGTAATAGTGCCGGTCCATGTCCGCGATCTGCAGTTCCGCCTTGTAAATCGTCGATTTGAGAGCCATGCCGTTGCTAAACCAGGCGCTCGCTCCACCGGAGCGCAGCGAAAAAGAGTCGTCGACGGCGCGTTGCCGTTTCTTGTGTTTGCCGTACATCGCATGTACCTCCCGCGCCGTCAGCCGGTGCCTATGACGTGGAAGGAAGCATTTACCGGGCCACGGGGGGCTCGCTGGCCACGCCGTAGACCTCGCGAGCCGCGTCCCGCAACGCGTCGAGCACGACGGCCGCGGCCGGCGACAGCAGATGCGACTGGCGCGTGATGATACCGAATGTATCCATCCTGCACGGTAAATCGATCGGTACACGTTTCAATACGCCGTACTGTTGGTACTGACGCGCCACTTCATCGGGCAGGACCGCCAACATGTCGCTTTGGAGCAGCAGGCTCGAAATCGCGAGGAAATTGTTGGTATTGACGACGTTTTGCGGGGGATTCAGCCCGATCTGCGAAAACATCAGATCGAAGCGATGGCGCAGCACGCTGCCCGGCGGGTGCAGCACCCAGCTCGCGTTGACGATCCCGCGCAGTGTCAAACCTGTCTCATTTTCGAGCGGATGGCCGGGGCGCGCGACCACGCACAGCGGTTCGTCGGCGAGCGGCTCGTAGCGCACGTCGGTCTTGAACTGGTTCTGCCGTTCGAGCACGCGGCCGATCATGATGTCGAGATCGCCCTCGGCGAGTTGCGGCAGCATCACGTCGGAGGTCTCGACCTCGGTCCAGATCTGCAATTGCGGATAGCGTTCCTTCACGCTGGCGATCGCGCGCGGCACCATCGTCGCGGCTGCCGCGGCGATCACGCCGATCCGTACCTGTCCCGCGAGGCCCGAGCGCAGCGCCGAGATTTCGTCGTGCGCCTGGCTCAGATTCGACAGCACCATGCGCGCGTGGCGGATCATCACTTCGCCGTAGAGCGTCGCGTGCATGCCGTGCGGCGTGCGGTCGAACAGGCTCACGTCGAGCATGTCCTCCAGTTCCTTCAGCAGGCGCGACGCGGCCGGCTGCGTCATGCCGAGCACGTCGGCGGCACGGCGCACGTTACCTTCCTCCTCCATCGCCGCGAGCAGCAGCAACTGGCGCGTCTTCAGCCGCGCGCGCACGAACCAGTTCGAATAGCTACGCGTCATCGGGTGGTCTCCATGGTTTGGCGAGCGGGTGTGGCCGCTTTTGCACGTGGCTTCTCCCGCTCAGGCGCTCATGATGCCATACCGAAAGTGATATCGGAGAGGCCGAAAAAGGGATTGGAAAGTTATTAGGACGGCCCATACCATTCGTGGACTTTGTGAGCTTCCTTGAGATTTCCGCTGCGGCGCCCGTGAGGCGCCCTGCCTTGCGCGCCCTTTCCGCCGATGAACCGCGATCCGCTCGTCCCGCTCGTTGCCAGCCCGTTTCGCCATTACATCAATGGCGGATGGGAGACCGGCGCGACCACCGGCGTGTCGCTCAATCCGTCGGATCTGGACGAACCGGTCGGCGAATACGTGCGCGCCGACGTGCGCCAGACCGACAGCGCGATCGAGGCCGCGCAGGCGGCGTTTCGCGACTGGTCGCTGGCGTCGGCGCAGCGCCGCGCCGATGCGCTCGACGCAATCGGCAGCGAAATGCTCGCGCGTCGCGAGGAACTGGCCCGGCTGCTCGCGCGCGAAATCGGCAAGGTGCTGCCCGAAGCGCTCGCCGAAGCGACACGCGCGGGTCAACTGTTCAAACTGTTCGCCGCCGAGGCGCTGCGCGCGTTTGCCGAGCCGCTCGCGTCGGCGCGCGCCGGCGTCGAGATCGACGTGACGCGCGAGCCGCTCGGCGTGGTCGGCGTCATCGCGCCGTGGAGCGCGCCGCTCGCGGTTGCCGCGCTGAAGATCGGCGCGGCGCTCGCGCATGGCAACTGCGTCGTCTACAAACCGGCCGAAGCGACGCCCGCGTGCGCGGCGGCGCTCGCGTCGATCGTCAGCCGCGCGGGATTGCCGGCCGGCGTGTTCAACCTGGTGATGGGCAGCGGCCGCAAGGTCGGCACGCGCATCGTCGCGCATCCGCTCGTCGCGGCGATCAGCTTCACCGGTTCGAGCGAGATCGGCACGCGCGTGCTGCAGGCGGCCGCCGCGCGTCAGGCGCGCGTGCAGCTGGAGATGGGCGGCAAGAATCCGTTCGTCGTGCTGGCCGATGCCGATCTCGACGGCGCTGTCGATGCCGCGCTCACCGGCGCCTACAGCGCGACCGGCCAGCGCTGCACGGCGGCCGCGCGGCTGATCGTCGAGCGCGCGGTGTTCGCGCCGTTCGTCGATGCGTTGCAGGCGAAGCTCGCGAAACTCAGCGTCGATCACGCGCTGAAGCACGGCGTCGACATCGGCCCGGTCGCGAACGCCGCGCAGCTCGAACGCAATCTCGACTACGTGCGCATCGGCGAGCAGGAAGGCGCGCAATTGCTGCGCGGCGGCCGGTTGCTGGAGCGCGCGACGCGCGGCTACTTCTTCGAGCCGGCGCTGTTCGTCGGCGAGCCCGAGCACCGGATTGCGCGCGAAGAGATTTTCGGGCCGCTCGCGGTCGTGCTGTGCGCCGACGACTACGAGCACGCGCTGCATCTCGCGAACGACACCGCCTACGGGCTGTGCGCCGGCATCTGCACGCGCTCGCTCGAACGCGCGCGGCATTTCCGCCGCCACGTGCAAAGCGGCCTCGTGACGATCAATCTGCCGACCACGGCCGTCGAGCATCACGGGCCCGGCGGCGGTCGCAAGGCCTCGGCCTACGGCGCAACCGACACCGCGTTCTGGACCGCCGTGAAAACGGCCTACGTGGCTGGCTGAGCGCAATGAGGGTTGCCGCAGCGCGCTTCGTCGTAGGTTCTGTCCGGTTTTCACTGCATGTCGCGGGCGCGGCGTGGCACGCGCCCGGCATGACTGCGCGCTATTTCGCACGACGGCGACTGTCGCCTCGCGCGTGACCCCGCTGCAACTACACGAGATCAATGCAGCTTTCCAACCTCAGGAGACAAAAGATGACCAGCAAGCTTCGCCGTTTGACCCTGACCGCGATCGCGGCCGCCGCCCTTGCCGCGCCGTTCGCCGCGCAACTGTCCGCCCATGCGGATGAACCGCTGAAAGTCGGCTTCCTCGTGAAGATGCCGGAGCAGGCGTGGTTCATCAACGAACAGAAGGCCGCGACCGCGCTCGGCCAGAAGGACGGCTTCTCGGTGGTCAACATCGGCACGCCGGACGGCGAAAAAGTGCTGGCCGCGATCGATAACCTCGGCGCGCAAGGCGCGAAGGGCTTCGTGATCTGCGCGCCCGACGTGCGTCTCGGACCGGCGATTCAGGCCCGCGCGAAGCGTTACAACATGAAGTTCGTGACCGTCGACGACCAGCTCGTCGACTCGACCGGCAAGCCGCTCGCGAACGTGCCGCACCTTGGCATGTCCGCGTTCAAGATCGGCAATCAGGTCGGCACGGCGATCAGCGAGGAAATGAAGCGGCGCGGCTGGAAGCCCGAAGAAGTCGGCGCGCTGCGCATTACGGACTACGAACTGCCGACCGCGAAACTGCGCACCGACGGCGCGACGCAATCGCTGCTCGCCGGCGGCTTCAGGAAGGAAAACATCTTCGACGCGCCGCAGAAAACTACCGACGACGAAGGCGGCTTCAACGCGGTGTCGCCGGTGCTCGCGCAGCATCCGAACATCAAGAAGTGGGTGATCTTCGCGCTGAACGAGGAAAGCGTGCTGGGCGGCGTGCGCGCGACCGAGCAGCTGCACATTCCGTCGGCCGACGTGATCGGCGTCGGCATCAACGGTGCGGGCGAGGCTTTCGCCGAATTCCAGAAGAAGGAGCCGACCGGTTTCTACGGCACGATCGCCGTGAGCTCGACGAACCATGGCAAGGAGAGCACGGAAAACCTGGTCGAGTGGATCAAGGCCGGCAAGCAGCCGCCCGCCGATACGCAGACCACCGGCAAGCTGATGGTGCGCGGCAACTGGCAGGACGTGCGCAAGGAACTCGGCATCTGAGCGGCGGCATTTAACCCGCGTTTCAGCGGGTTTTCACGCGGCACGTAGCGGGCCGCCTCGCGTTTCGCGTCCGACGCGCGAGCGCGGTCCGCACAGGTTCTACCCGTTCGAGGTTTTTCGATGACGTCCTTATTCACCGGCTCCGACGGCGGCGACACGGCGCTTGCGCCGTCGCCTTCGATGCCCACCTCCGACGCCCCTTATCTGCAGCTCGACGGCATCACCGTGCGCTTTCCGGGCGTGCTCGCGCTCGACCAGGTCTCGCTCGAAGTGCGACGCGGCGAAGTGCATGGTCTGATGGGCGAAAACGGCGCCGGCAAGTCGACGCTGCTGAAAGTGCTGTCCGGCGTGAATCATCCGGCCGCGGGCACGCTGGCGCTCGACGGCGTCGAGCAGCAGTTCGCGACCACCAAAGCGGCGATCGCCGCGGGCATCGCAATCATCTATCAGGAGCTGCATCTGGTGCCGGAGCTGACCGTCGCCGAAAACCTCATGCTCGGCGCGCTGCCGAATCGTTTCGGTGTACTGGACGAAAAGGCGCTGGTCGCGCGCGCGATGCGTGAACTCGAACGGCTCGGCGAAAAGATCGATCCGTCGCAGCAGGTCAAGCATCTGTCGATCGGTCAGCGGCAGATGATCGAAATCGGCAAGGCGCTGATGCGCGACGCGCGTGTGATCGCGTTCGACGAACCGACCAGTTCGCTGTCATCGCGCGAGACCACGCAACTGTTCCGGATCATCCGCGCGTTGCGCGCCGAGGGCCGCGCGATCATCTACGTCACGCATCGGATGGAGGAAGTCTACGAACTGTGCGATCGCGTCACCGTGTTTCGCGACGGTCGCCGCATCGATACGTTCGAGGCCGGCGCGGGACTCGATCGCGATCGCCTGATCAGCTGCATGGTGGGCCGCTCGATCAGCGACGTGTACGGCTATCGCCCGCGCGAACCCGGCGACGTGCAGCTGCAGGTCGACGGTCTGCTCGGTCCGGGGCTGCGCGAACCGGCATCGTTCGCGGCGCGCCAGGGCGAGATCGTCGGCTTTTTCGGGTTGGTCGGCGCGGGCCGCTCGGAGTTGATGAAGCTGATCTACGGTGCGGTCAAGCCGAGCGCCGGCGAGGTCGTGCTCAAGGGCAAGCCCGTGCGTTTCGTGACGCCGCGCGATGCGGTGCGTGCCGGCGTCGCGCTGTGTCCCGAGGATCGCAAGCAGGAAGGCATCGTCTCGATCGCGTCGGTGTCGGACAACCTGAACATCAGTTGCCGGCGTCACTTCAGCCGCTTTCATGTGCTCGACGGCCGCAAGGAAGCGCAGACCACGCGCGAGTTCATCGCCAGGCTCGCGATCAAGACGCGCAACGGCGATACGCCGATCGGCACGCTGTCCGGCGGCAATCAGCAGAAAGTGATTCTGTCGCGCTGGCTCGCGGAAGACATCGACGTGTTCCTGATGGACGAACCGACGCGCGGCATCGACGTCGGCGCGCGCAGCGAGATTTACGGCCTGCTGTATGGGCTCGCCGAGGCGGGCCGCACGGTCGTCGTCGTGTCGAGCGATCTCGCCGAGGTGATCGGCGTGGCCGACCGCGTGATCGTGATGAAGGAAGGCGCGATCGTCGGCGATCTGCCGAAGGCGCAAGCCACACCGGACGCGCTGATCAAGCTCGCGCTGCCGCGTTGAGCGTCCGCCCCGACTCTGCGGCCCGATTCCCTATCGAACACCGCATACCGCATTGCCAACGGCATCGAATGGAACAGACACCATGAACACACCTTCAACCGATTCTTCCTCTCCCGCCGTCGTTTCGGCCGGCCTCACCGCGCGCGCGGCGCGCACCTGGGACCTGATCAACAAATCCGGCATCGTGATGGTGTTCCTCATCCTGTTCGCGGTGTTGTCGTTCACGGTGCCCGGCTTTCTGAGTTCGCGCAACATCCAGGGCCTGCTGCTGTCGGTCACGCTGATCGGCTCGATCTCCGTGACGATGATGTTCGTGCTCGCGCTCGGCGAGGTCGATTTGTCGGTCGCGTCGATCGTCGCGTTTTCCGGCGTGGTCGCCTCCGTGCTGATCACCGCGACGCATAGCGTGACGATCGGTGTGGCTGCCGGCGTGCTCGCGGGCGGCGTGGTCGGGCTCGTCAACGGCACGCTGGTCGCGCGCTACAAGATCAACTCGCTGATCGTCACGCTCGCGATGATGGAAGTCGTGCGCGGGCTCGCGTTCATCACGTCGAACGGCGACGCGGTGATGATCTCCGAGGAGCGCTTCTTCGATCTCGGCGGCGGCTCGTTCCTCGGCATTTCGTATCCGATCTGGAGCAACATCGTCGGCTTCGTGCTGTTCGGCTTCCTGCTGAAGAAGACCGTGTTCGGCAAGAACGTGCTGGCCGTCGGCGGCAATAGTGAGGCGGCGGTGCTCGCGGGGCTGCCGGTGACGCGCATCAAGATCACCGTGTTCGTGCTGCAAGGTCTCGTGACCGGCTTCGCGGGCGTGATGCTCGCATCGCGGATGAGCCTCGGCGATCCGAAGACGTCAGTCGGGCTGGAGCTTGGCGTGATTTCCGCGTGCGTGCTCGGCGGCGTGTCGCTGACGGGCGGCGTCGCGACGATTTCCGGCGTGCTGGTCGGCGTATTGATCATGGGCTCGGTGCAGGACGCGATGAGCCTCCTGAATGTGCCGACTTTCTATCAATACCTGATTCGCGGCGGCATTCTGCTGCTCGCGGTGCTGTTCGACCAGTTCCGCCGCAGCAAGCGCGTGCACTGACGCGCATTGCCCGGGCTTGCAACGGTTTCCTGCGCTTTGCGAGAAGGCGTACTGCCGATGCGGATCGATCAACCCGCATCGGCTTTTTTATTTCCTCCGCGCGACGCCGGGCGGCGTTCAAATAAAAAAACAGCCTGGCACTCATTCGAATGCTCAAGCCGCCTTTTAGCCCACGCGTTCACGCCTGCCGCTTTTAAAGCTGCAAGTGAACCGCATGCGACCGTATCCCGGCTTTTGCCGGAATACCGGTATTGTGTTTATTGCTTGATAAACCGGTCGTTAGCCCATAATCCTTCGGTGTCGCTATTGCCCGCATTCACGAATTCGATGTCGTGGCCGACTACGCGCACCACGCGGAAATTCGAATTGGACGGCGTCGACACGCATTGATATCCGGAGAAAAACTCCTGCATCTGTTGCTGTTCACCGGCTTGCGCATGCTGGTCGGCGGCGTCGAGCTTGTCCTTCGACACGCAGCCATACGCATTGGCTTTGAACTGAATGGTTTGCTGCGGCTTGATCATGACGTCTTGCGCCTGAACGCTCGCGGCAGCCAAACCCGCAATGGCGAAAACAACGGCAATTCGAGTTTTCATTTTTTCCTCCGGTGCAGGTCAAAATACTCAGGTTAGCTATGTATTTAACTTTAACGACGAACCTGCAACTTGCACTTTAGGAGAACCAAAGGGAACGACAAGCATATTTTGTGTGCGGTCGCAACAGTGACGAATTGTCGCACCATGCGTCGCGGCTGATTAAGATGTGAGCAAACGTCTGTTTGATCGCGAATGAAACGGATAACTAAAAGTACGATGGTGCGCACTGCTTTAACTGGTAAAGCTTTGCGCGCGTATTCGCGTAAACCAGCAGCGTCAATTAAGCATTTAATAAAAATTAATCACGCATTTTGTGCGTCGCACACAAAGTCATTCAGTAGGCAAATCGCCGAAAGCGAAATAACGGTGTAGATGCAGAAAATAAATGATGCCAGCTATGCAAATGGCCGCCTGGTAGCGGGTTGCCCGAGCGGTTGGACTTCGTGCCGAAGCCGCATTTTCCGGTGCGATATCGGCCATGCGCGTGGCGCAGCATCCGACGGGAACGGACGGTGCTCTACAATGAAATCAATCTCCGGCACCTGGGAGGCTATCGTGAACGAGCAAGTGATACTCGGCATTTTTCTGGTCGTTCCGCTGCTGATCGTCGCGTTTCTTTTCTCCGACGAACTGTGGCAGGAGCATCGTCATCTGCACGAAGGACACGACGGACAGCCGCTGCATCCGCGACCCAGGCGGCACGACTGGCGGCATCCGCTGCGCCGTTCGCGCGATCGTCTGTGAGCGGTAAGATCGCCAAAGAAAAAAGCCTGCCGCAATGGGCAGGCTGAAAAAGAGATCCACACTCAATGCCTTGAACACAAGGCAGTTCGCAGTCTAGCGACGATGCGGCCGGCGGTGGTTTCAGCGGCTTTTACAGATGTTACGGCGCGTGACCGTAAGGTTCTTCGGTGCCACGCGCCAACGACGCTGCTTTACGGTCCTGCGACAACGACAACCCGGACCGGCTTCAGTGCGCGCGCCAATGCTCGCGAATCCGTTTGGCCAGCGCTTCGAGCGTGTCGGTGTCGGCCGGCTCGCGCGCATGCATTTTCAGCGACTGACCTTCCCAGCGCGGAATCACGTGAAAGTGCACGTGCGGCACGGTCTGGCCGGCCGCCGCGCCGTTGAACTGGCCGATGAACACGCCATCGGGGCGCAACGCCGCGCGCACCGCGATCGCGAGCTTCTGCGCCATGCGCATCGACGCGACGAGCGACGCATCCGACAGATCGAAAATCTCCGCCACGGCTTCTTTCGGCACGACCAGCAGATGACCGTCGGCTTGCGGCATCAAGTCCATGAACGCCAGAGCGCGGTCGTTTTCCGCCACCTTGATGCAGGGTAATTCACCGCGCAGAATCTTCGCGAACGGGTTGCTGTCGTTGTAGCTCATCGCGTTTCCTTTCCTCGTTTGGGCTGGGTTCGATGTACCGGTCGATGGCGCAGCGGCCGCACGACTCGTGCGCCCCGGCTCATGCGCCTATTCTCCACCCGCTCGCTTACAGCACGCATGTGCAGCATGGGTGCGGTGCGTTGCTTCCGCCCGGTGTCGATGAAGCCCGTGTCCACCGTGACCGTTTCGCTCGCATGACGGCCTGCGAGCTCCGCGCGTGCCGATTTGACGCGCAACGCCGCGAGCGCGTGACGTGAGCGACACGAGCGCCGCGCCCGGCAAGCCCATAAGCCCGTTAAGCCCAGCAAACGTGAGCCCCAGACTCAGCCGCTCATCGCGACCTGATTCTTACCGTCCCGTTTCGCCCGATACAAACCGATGTCGGCCGCTTCGATCAGCGTCGTCACCGGTTCCGCCGCCGACGGCACCAGCGTCGCCGCGCCGATGCTGATCGTCACGACGCCGGTCGCCGAGCCCGCATGGGTAATCGCGAGGTCTTCGATCGCGATGCGGATTTTCTCAGCGAGCAGCCGCAAGCCGCCGGCCGACGTCCCCGGCACGACCACCGCGAACTCTTCGCCGCCGAAGCGCGCCGCGAGATCCGGCGAGCGGCCGAGGCACGATTCGATCGTATGCGCGACGCTCTTGAGGACTTCGTCGCCGGCCACGTGCCCATAGGTGTCGTTGTAGGCCTTGAAGTTGTCGACGTCGATCATCAGGAAGCCGAGACCGCTGCGGTCGCGCGTGCCGCGACGCCATTCGGCGGCCAGATACTGGTCGAGGTAGCGCCGGTTCGACAGGCCCGTGAGGCCGTCCGAATGGGTGAGCCGCTGCAGCTCCAGGTTGGTCGCGAGCAGTTGCTGCTGCGACTGCCGCAGCGCGCGATACGCCTCGTCGCGCTGCACCAGGTTCAGATACGAGCGCGAGTGATAGCGAATCCGCGCGATCAGTTCGATGCGATCGGGCAGCTTCACCAGGTAGTCGTTCGCGCCGGCCGCGAATGCCGCGCTTTTGACGAGCGGTTCTTCCTTGGTCGACAGCACGATGATCGGGATGTCGCGGGTGGACGGATTCTGCCGGTATTGACGCACCAGCGTGAGGCCGTCGGTGCCGGGCATCACGAGATCCTGCAGGATCACGGTGGCGCGCGTTTCTTCGGCGCACAGCACGGCTTCTTCCGGCGACGCGCAGTAGTGAAAGTCGACACCCGGTTCGCCGGCAAGCGCCTGGCGCACCGCCTCGGCGATGATCGCCTGGTCGTCGACCAGCAGCACCATGATCGGGCATTCGGCCGCCGGCGGATTGGCGAGGATGCGCGCGAGCGCGTCGTCGATCGCGAGACTGGGCGCATCCTCCGCGGCAAGCGCGTGCGCCGGGGTGTTCGCCTCGTCTGCGGCAGACTGCGCAGCGGCGTTCGGGGGCGTGTTAGGCGTGTCCATGTTGTTCAGCCAGAATGAATGTCAGGAAATCCACGTCAGGTCGCGGGCGGCGGCTGGCGTTCGTTAACCGCGCCCGCGAGCGCGGCGGCGATGCGCGGCAGCGGCAGGATCTCTGCCGCGGCGTTGAGTGCGGCCGCCGCTTTCGGCATGCCGTACACCGCGCTGGTCGCCTCGTTCTGCGCGATCGTGTGGTGGCCCTTGGTGCGCATTGCCTTCAGGCCGATCGCGCCGTCGCGGCCCATGCCGGTCAGCAGCACGCCGATCGCGCGCGCGGGCCAGCGCTCGACCACGCTGTGAAAAAACACGTCGACCGACGGACGATACGGCGTTTCTTCCGGCACGCGCGTATAGCCGAGCACGTTCGGTAGCTTCAGATGCAGATGATCGTCGGTGGCGGCGAGCAGCGCGACGCCCGCTTGCGGCCGGTCGCCGTCGCGCGCGATGCGCACCGGCAGCGCCGACTGCTGGTTCAGCCAGTCGGCCATGCCGGCGGCGAATGCCGCGTCGACGTGCTGCACGATCACGATCGCCGCGCCGAAGTCTTTCGGCAAACCGCCGAGCAGCGTCGCGAGCGCGGCCGGCCCGCCCGCCGACGCGCCGATCGCGACGAGCGGCATGTCGCGGGTGCCTGCGCGCTCGCGCGGCGCGCAGGCGGCGGTGTTGGGCGCATGGCGTTCCTTGACGAGCGCGGCGACGCTGTCGATCTTCGCAATCAGGGTCGCGATGCTTTTATGCGCGTCGGGGCCGGACAGCGATGGCGTATCGACCGCGTCGAGCGCGCCCGCGCCCATCGCTTCGTAGACGCGCCACGCGTTCGCGCCGACGTCGACGGTCACGATCAGGATCGCACACGGCGCGCGCGCCATGATGCGACGTGTCGCCTCGATGCCGTCGACATTCGGCATCACCAGGTCCATCAGCACGATGTCGGGCCGCTGCGCGACGCAGAAATCGAGCGCCTGCTGACCGTCCGATGCGACCCACAGCACCTCGTAGTCGGCGCGCGCGGCCAGTGCCCGCCGCAGTGCCTCGACGGCGAGTGCCATGTCGTTGACGATTCCAATTTTCATCCGTTCTACCCGTAGGCCTCGCCAATCAGATCGCGCACCGCGTCGAGCAGTGCTTCATCGTGAAAACTGCCCTTGGCCAGATAATAATCCGCGCCCGCATCGAGGCCGGCGCGGCGATCTTCCTCGCGATCCTTATATGAAACGATCATCACCGGTAGCGACTGCAACTGCGGATCGCGCTTGATCAGCGTGACGAGCTCGATGCCGTCCATGCGCGGCATGTCGATGTCGGTGATCACGAGGTCGAACTGCTCGCTGCGCACCGCGTTCCAGCCGTCCATACCGTCGACGGCGATCGTCACGTCATAGCCGCGCGTCGCGAGCAGCTTGCGTTCGAGCTCGCGCACGGTCAGCGAATCGTCGACCACGAGCACCCGCCGCGTCGCGCGCCGCGCGGCTTCGACGCCGCGTTGCTGCGCGTGGCTCAGCGCACCGCCGCTGACGAGCCGCTCGACCGAGCGCAGCCAGTCGTCGACGTCGGCGATCAGCACCGGGTCGCCGTTTTCCATCAGCGCGCCGGCGCTGACGTTGCGGATCTTGCCGAGCCGCGCGTCGAGCGGCTGCACCACCAGCATGCGTTCGCCAAGAAAACGGTCGACCACCACGCCATAGGTCTGCGACCCGTCGCCGATCACGACGAGGCACACGCTGCCGTTGTCGTGCGCGGGCGGCAATGCCGTCTCGAGAATCTGATGCGCGGTGACGACGCCGATGCGCCGCCCGGAAAACGCGATGTGCTGATGACCTTCGAGCAACTCGATATCGGCGCGGCTCACCTGCAGCGTGCGGTTCACGTGCGCGAGCGGCACTGCGTACGGTTCACCGCCGACTTCGACCAGCAGACTGCGGATCACCGACAGCGTCAGCGGCAACTGCATCTGCATGCGTGTGCCGATGCCGGGCTCCTGGGTGATGCGCACGGTGCCGCGCACGCGCTTGACGACGTCGTGCACCGCGTCGAGTCCGACGCCGCGGCCCGACACGTCGGTGACCTGATCGCGCAGCGAAAAGCCGGGCAGGAACAGGAATTCGAGCAGCTCGGTTTCGGACAGGCGCGCGGCGGTGTCTTCGCTCGCGAGCTTTTTGCGCACGATCGACTCGCGCAGTGCGGCGAGGTCGATGCCGGCGCCGTCGTCGGAAACGGTGATCTGCAACGCGCCGGCGCTGTGGCGCGCTTCGAGCGTCAGCGTGCCTTCTTCCGGCTTGCCATGCGCGAGGCGCACGGCGGGTGCTTCGATACCGTGGTCGAGCGCGTTGCGCAGCATGTGGCCGAGCGGCGCTTCGAGCAGATCGAGGATGTCGCGATCGACCTGCGTCGATTCGCCGATCAGCTGCCAGCGCACCTTCTTGCCAAGCGAACGCGCGACGTCGCGCACCATCCGCGCGAGGCCGCCGGTGCCATCGCCGAACGGGCGCATCCGGCATTGCAGCGCGGCATCGTAGAGCTGCTGCGACAGATGGGTCGAGCGACGATCGAAACTCTCCAGATCGGCGAGACGCTCGCCGAGCAGTTGCTGCGCTTCGGCGCTCAGGCGCCGCAGTTCTTCGAGCGCGCTATGGGCGGCCGGATCGAGCCGCAGATCCGCGAGCTTTTCGTGCAGATGATCGAGCGCGCGGGCGCTGTCGCGCTGCACGCGTTTGACGCGCAGCATCGATTGCGCGAATGGTTTGAGCCAGCGCGATTCGACCAGCGATTCGCCTGAGAGCGACAGCAGGCGGTCGAGGTTGTCGGCGCGTACGCGCAGCATGCGGCCGGTTTCGGTGGGGTGGCTGGTGCGGCTCGCAGTGCTCGTGCTTATGGCGCTGGTGGACAGGTTCGCCGGCGAGGCAGTAGAAGCGGTGTCGGCGGGCGAGGGCAGCGGTGCAAGCGGTGAGGGTGTTGCAATGGGTGTGCCGTCAGCCGCAGCGGCCGTGTCAGGGGGGGCGGAACCGGCAATCGCCGATGCGCTGCCCGTTGAGGCTTCGGCGCGCAGCGCATGAGCGAGCAGATCGAAGCTCTCGTCGTGAGAGGGCACTTGAGTGGGTGCTTCGCTCGCGGGGGAAGCGTCGGAGCTCGGCGCGAGCGCGGGAGCAGCCGACAAACCCGACAACCCGGCCATCCCGCCGCCATGCGGCACGACGCCCGCCATCCGCGCCTGCAACGCCGCCACGCATTCGCTGACCGCGTCGCGCGCGGCGTCATCCTCATCGTTGCCGATGCGCGCGACGATATCGACGCCGCGCAGCAGCACGTCGATCCACGCGCCGTCGAGCAGCGCGCGGCCTTCCTGCGCGGCGACGAAGCAGTCCTCCATCGCGTGCGCGAGCTCGACGCCGACCTGCACACCGACGATACGCGCCGCGCCCTTCAGCGAATGCGCGGCGCGCATGCACGCTTCGAGCGCGGCGGCGTCGGCCGGCGTGCGGTCGAGCACCAGCAGGCCGTCGTTGAGCACGCGTGCCTGGTTGCGCGCTTCCTCGCGAAACAGATCGATCAGCGACGGGCGACGTGGGTCGTCGATCATCCGAGGCTCCGGTTCAAGGTGTCGAACAGCGCGTCGGTGTCGAGCAGGCCGACGCTCACGCCGCGCCACGGCACGACCGCGCGCGTGTGCAGCGCGGCGCTTTGCGACAGCGTCGCGGGGGGCGCGCAGAACGTCGACGGTGCAAAGCGCTGCACGCCGTCGACCTGGTCGACCGGAAACACCGCGTGTTCTTCGTCGCGCGCCACCACCAGCAGGCGCGGCAGATCGAGGCGCGTGCGGTCGTCGCGCGCGCCGGCGGTCTGCGGTTCGAAGCCGAGCAGATGCGCGAGCGACAGGCACACCAGCAATTGCCCCTGTACGTTGACGACGCCGAGCACCGCGCGATGCTGCCGGTGCGGCAACGTATGCACGGTACGCGTCTGCACGATGCGCCTGAAAATCGGCGTCGGCAGCGCGAGCCATTCGCCGCCGATGCGGAACACGAGGAACGATTCGGTGGCTTCCCGCTGCGACGCGGGCGTGCCGCGCGGCGTTGCCGGAGTCGCACGCGCGTCGTGTCGCGGCAGTTCGACGAGCGGCACCGGCTGATCGAGTAGTTTCGCCGCGGCCACCTCGAACACCGGGCAATTCAGGCAGCGCACGTATTCGGCGAGCCGTTCGCACGACGAGTCGCCGCGCACGCCGATGCGGTTCCAGCAGTCGTCGAAGACGATGTCGCGATGTTCACGCACGGGACACCCCCTGCGCGCGCGACGCGCGTTGCATCAGCAGACGCGCGCCGTCGCGGTCGCCTTCGAGTTCGAGCAGCGCGGCCAGATGCGCGAGCGCTTCCGCGTGCTGCGGGTCGAGATAGAGCGCCTTGCGATACTGGCCGCGAGCGACGTTCGTTTCGCCGTTCGCGTCGGCGAGCACGCCGAGCAGATAGAACGCGTCCGCGTACGGCGCGTGCTGTTCGAGATACGCGTTGACCGCGGCGGCGGCTTCGTCGAGACGGCCGGCGTCGGCGAGGTCGTGCGCGGCGCGCAACGTGTCGCGAGCGGCAGCGAGAGGCGCGCCGGGTATGTCGGGCGACGGGTTGTGCATCGGCGTCGACGCCTGAGGCCTGCGTTGCGCGTGGCCTGGCGCGCTGACGGAGGTGTCGATCTGCGGCGTGCCGGCCGGAATGCCTCGAACTACGCTAGCGGCGCCAATGGGCGCGCCGAAAGCCGGCTTCGCTTGTGGCGCCGCTTGCACTGTCGACCACCGCGGTTGCGCCGCCGCCCCGGAGGTGGACGCGGACGTCGACGTGGTCGGCGGCACCGCCCATTGCGGCGTGCAAGCATCGAACGGATTGCGCGCGACCGGATCCGGCCACGCGAACGGTTCCGCCGAATACACCGGTGCAGACGCGAGCACGAGCGCGGGCGGTGGGGTCATCGCGAGCGCGGCGGCGGTGGCGAGCGGCGCGGTGTGCCAGCCGTTCGCCTGCGTGTTGTCCGGCGCCGCGCGATGGAACGCGAACGCCAGCGGAATCTTCGCGGACTGCATGCCGTAGCGCATCAGGAGCCCGGTCTCGGCGGGCCCGACGAACAGCGTGCCGCCATCGGCGAGCACGCTGTTGAGCGCCTGCAACGCGATCTGCTGCGTGTCGCGATCGAAGTAGATCAGCACGTTGCGGCAGAACACGAAGTCGTACACGCCGAGCGCGGCGGCATCGAGCTGCATCAGATTCGCGTGCGCGAAGCGCACCGTATCGACGATGCGCGGCGCGAGCCGCCAGCCGTCCTCGGTGCGGCTGAAGTGCGCGTCGCGAAACGCCAGCGCGTTGCCGCGAAACGAATTGCGCCCGTAGTGCGCGCGCTGAGCCAAGGCGAGCGAGCGTTCGTTGATATCCATCGCGTCGATGCGGAACTGCGCGGCGTCGAGACCGGCGTCGAACAGCGCCATCGCGATCGTGTACGGCTCCTCGCCGGTCGAGCACGGCAGGCTCAGGATGCGCAACGGCAGCGTATGACCGCGCGTGCGTAGGCGTTCGTCCAGACGTTCGTGCGCGAGCCGCGCGAGTGCGCGGAACGCGTCGGCGTCGCGGAAGAACCAGGTCTCCGGCACCGTCAGCGTTTCGATCAGCGCCTGCAGCAGCGCCGGCGACGCCTGGACCGCGTTCCAGTAATCGGCGAGCGTCGCATCGGCACACGCGGTCTCGCGCCAGCCGGCCACGTGCTGATCGACCGCGCGTTCGATCGCGTGAAGTCCGAGCGAACTCGCGTCGAGCCCCATCGTTCGATGCAGCAGAGCGGTGAAGTGGCGATAAAGCGGCGCGTTGTCGTGATGCGCGTTCATGCGTGCGCCTCGGGAAAGAGCAGCGCCTTCACGTCGTCGGGCAACAGTGCGTCGACGCGGATCCACTGCACGAGGCCGCCCCCTTCGCTCGCGACCGGGCCGAGATAGCGCGCGTGCGGCGTGTCGATGCCGGTCTCGCGAAATGCTTCGGGATCCAGACGAATCGTGCGCGTCGCGCCTTCCAGCAGCAGCGCGAGCAGACGTTCGCGGCCCGCATGCGGATAGCGCACCAGCACGACGCGCGTCGACATCAGCTGCGCGGCGCGGCGGCCGAGCGCGAGCGCGGGCACGTCGATGAGCGGCAGCGGCGCGCCGTCGTGTTCGAGCACGCCCGCGACCCACGACGGCGCGCCGGGGATCGTCTTCGGCGGCGCACCCGGATCGAGCGGCATCATGCGCTCCACCTGAGTCGCGTCGATCACGTAGCGTTCGCTGTCGAGCGTGAAAAGAATGAAGAGCATCGGCGTGGGCGCAAACGTGAATGAAGCGGGCTTCGACGGATCGTATGACGCGCGTCAGGCCACGACCTTGAAGCGCGACACGCCGGTGCGCAGACTGTTGGCGACGTGGGTCAGGTCGTCGATCGCCTGGGTCGACTGGCGCAGCGATTCCGCGGTTTGCTGCGCGGCCTCGGACAACTGCGTCAGCGCCTGGGTGATCTGCTCGGCGCCGGTCGCCTGGGTCTGCATGCCTTCGTTGACCATCGAGAAGCGCGGCGCGAGCTGCTGCACCTGTTCGATGATCTGCGTCAGATGACCGCCGACGTTCTGCACGTCGTGCATGCCGCGGCGCACTTCCTCGGAGAACTTGTCCATGCCCATCACGCCCGCGGCGACCGCCGACTGGATCTCCTTGACCATCTGTTCGATGTCGTAGGTCGCGACGGCGGTCTGATCGGCGAGGCGGCGGATTTCGGTCGCGACGACCGCGAAGCCGCGACCGTATTCGCCGGCTTTTTCCGCTTCGATCGCCGCGTTCAGCGACAGCAGGTTGGTCTGATCCGCGACCTTGGTGATGGTCGCGACGACCTGAGTGATGTTGCCGGCCTTCTCGTTGAGGATCGCGAGCTTCGCGTTGACCGAGCCGGCCGCCTCCATCACGTGGCGCATGGTTTCCTCCATGCGCGCGAGCCCCGCGTGGCCGGTGCCGGCGAGCGCGGCCGACTGGCCCGCCACTTCCGACACCTCGTTCATCGTGCGCAGCAAGTCGCGCGAGGTTGCGAAGATCTCGCGCGAGGTCGCGCCGATTTCGGTCGTGGTCGCGGCGGTCTCGTTCGCGGTGGCCTGCTGTTCGCGCGAGGTCGCGGCGATTTCGGTGACCGACGTCGTCACCTGCACCGCCGATTTTTGCGCCTGGCCGACCAGCGCGGTCAGTTCGTCGGTCATGCGGTTGAAGCCCGACTCGAGCGCGCCGATTTCGTCGGAGCGGTTCAGTTGCAGACGCTGCGTCAGATCGCCGGTGCGCATCACATCGACCACCTGCAGCACCTTCGCCATCGGCACCGTGACCGCGCGCAGCAGCCAGTAGCCGGCCAGCACCGCGACGACCGCGGCGAGCAGCAGCATCACGAGCAGCACGATGCGGGTCGTTTCCACCGATTTGCGGATGTTTTCGGTAGACTGGTCCGCGTAGCTCTTGTTGTTCTCGACCAGCTTGCGCACCGTCAGCCGGCCGCTTTCCCAGGTCGGCGTCAACTGCGCGTTGAAGATGCGCGCGGCGTTGTCCTTCGAGGTCGGCAGGCTATTGAGCAGCGAGGCCTGGATCGGCACGTACTGCGTGTGGAACTGGCGGAATTCGTTGAAGAGTTCGCGGTCGGTGGTGCGAAAGACCGTCGCGCCGTAGTCGTTGATGAGTTTTTGCAGCGTCTGCTGCGTGTCCTGCAAACGCGCCATGTCGCGCCGGGTGGAATCGGCGTCCGTATCGACGAAGATCAGTCGCTGCGTGGTCGTGTAGTTCTCGACCCAGGCCGCGCGCATCGAGGTCGCATAGTAGAGGCCTCGCATCGAATCCTGCTGCTGGCTCTTCGCATCCTGATCGATGCCGCCGAGTTGTTCGAACGCGACGATCGCCATTGCCAGCATCACGATCAGCACGATCCCGAAGCTGCAAAGAATCCGTTGACGGATGGTCCATTGTTTCACGCGCATGCCCCCTGCCTGGATCGCCCCGCGTATCCGCCTGTCGGGCCGGATCGTCGGATTGGAAAGCTTTTCTGTTTCGTCGGAGTAATCCGACGGCTCTTGCGGCGAATTCTACATGGATCACACGGGCATTTTGCGTGGATTAGAAGGCAAAAACCCAGGCATAACGCGTAAATACCGATGCGGCGGCGCGTGCCGTTATGTGCCTGTTACATAGTTAATCTTCCGTTACCAACTGCAGCATCTATTTCGGCGCATGCGGGCCACAATCCGTTCATGCCTCAGTGGCTGGAGCTCAATATGAAAAAGATCGCAGTAGCGTTGGTAATGGCGGGTAGTTTGACGATGGCGGGCCAGGCGTCCGCGCACGGACATGGCGGTGACGTCGTGGGTGCGCTGATCGGCGGCGCGGTGCTGGGCGCGGTGGTGTCGTCCGCATTGACGCCGGCGCCGGTGGTCGCTTATCAGCAGCCGGTCTACGCGCAACCGGTGTATGCGCAGCCAGCGTATCAGCAGGCCCCCGCGTATGCGGCGCCGCCCCCCGGCTATTGCTACGACCAGTATCAGCGCGCGTATGTCGCGTGCGGTGCGCCGCCGCCGGGACAGTACGGTTACGCGCAGCCGCAACCGCAGCCGGGCTGGTGAGTTCGCCGGCGCGCGTGTAAACGCGGCGTTGCGTGAACAAGGTCGATGCGCGCCAGCGATGCAGGCGCGCGGTTCGCAGACAGGTCCACAGACAAAAAGGCCGTCGCTCGATGCGACGGCCTTTGCAATTCGATG
Source organism: Paraburkholderia antibiotica (assembly GCF_012927125.1). GTDB lineage: Bacteria > Pseudomonadota > Gammaproteobacteria > Burkholderiales > Burkholderiaceae > Paraburkholderia > Paraburkholderia antibiotica. The sequence continues at coordinate 187,931 of NZ_JABBFZ010000014.1, read as the reverse complement.
TACGGCTTAATGCTTGTGATGCAGCCACTCCGCGTAGTGCGTATCGAGCCAGCGCTCGAGCCTGGGCGGCTGCGACGGGTCGCGGTGACGCGACGTCATCCAGATGGCGAAGCCGACCACGATCATGACGACGGGCCCCATCAGATAGGCGAGCAGCGATTCAGACATCGGAACCTCCGTAACGGCTTGCGTCCATCTCTGAGTGTAGGCGATGGAAGCGGGGAAAGAACGACGATGTGAAGCGGCCGCTTGAAGCGGCTATCGCACGTTTGTGGCCGGCTTTTGGCCGGTTTCGAAACCTGTATTTTTGAAGATTTTTCTTTTATCCGTGCTGGTTTGGCGCATGGTCGACTAGGCTTGTGTACCAATCCACCGGCTGCACGGCGGCAAACGGCGCATCACGCCAAAACCCATGACAATGCCGTCAGGCCGCCCCGTTCGCCACGTGCCGCGCGGCGTCTATCTGGCTATCGACAAAATCCGCCCAACTCTGAAGCAGGTGGCGCTGGCGCGCCGCTTCATCGGTTGCTTCACTCTGCATGACGTCACGCGCGCCCGATTGCTGCTCCATGTCGCGCAGATGCGTCGACGCGGTGCGACGAAAGTCATGCAGCACGAAATGCTCCACGTCGAGCCCCAGCGCCTTGACCGCCTGATTCAGCGTGCTTTTCGCGATCGGCCGGTCGTCGCCGCGCACGCTCGGGAATACGTAATTCTCGCTGGAGCGCGCGTGCCGCAGTTCGCGCAGCAGTGCGACCGCCTGGCGCGGCAGGTAGACGACCCGGTCCGCGCGCGCGTTCAGGCGGGCGGCGGGGATCGTCCAGCGCGCGTCGTCGAGGTCGAATTCGGCCCACTTCGATTCCACCAGGTCGGACTTGCGCGCCATCGTCAGCACCAGCAGATGCAGCGCGAGTTTCAGCGGCCGGCGAATGTTCGATGTCTCGATCGTGCGCAGCGTCACGCCGATTTCGGCGCCGGACAGCACGCGGGTACGGCTGTCGAAGGTCGCGATCGAGCGCGCCGGCACGATCTCCGCCGGATTGTGCGTCGCGAGTTGTCGCGCGATCAGATAAGCGTACAGGCGCTTCACGACGTTGCGCGTGTGCAGCGCCATCTTCGGCGAGCCCCGGCTCTTGATGCGCTCGCAGATCGCGACGATGTCGTCGGCGCTCACCGCGCCGATCGGCTTGCCGCCGATGGCGGGCAGCACGTCCTTGTCGAGCGCGCGCCGGGTGGTGCGGCGGTATTCGTGAGATTTGCCGGCGAGCGCGGTCGCGACATACAGCTCGGCGGCTTCGCGCAGGACGTCGGCCTTGCTTTCGGCGCCGCGGTCGCGCCGCGCGGTGGCCACCGGCGAAATGCCCTGCGCGACCAGCGCCGCGTACTTTTGCGCCTTCGCGCGGGCGACGCGCAACGAAATCATCCGGTAGTCGCCGATCGTCGCGAGCGGCTGGCGCTTACCGTTCAGCGTGTAGCGAAAGCGCCAGATCTTGCTGCCGGTCGTCATGACCTCGATCACGAGGCCGCTGCCGTCGGCGACGCAGTAACGGGTGGCGCGCGGTTCGAGCGCGCGGATCTGGGATTCGGTGAGGGGTGTGGCGAGGCGCGGCATGCTGGTATCCTTGATACACGGATTGCCGCGATTTTAATGCTTATGCCGTCTGTGTACCAAAGATTCGGCGTGATTTAGGTAGGCAAGGCGAGATTTTTAGCTTACGTGGAGTACGCAGAATTTTCTTGCCGCGCTTCATTAAACGGGACTCGAAGGGGAGTCCGTGCCGCCAGCGTTACTTGCCGATACAGAATCGGCTGAAAATCACTCCAAGCAGATCGTCCGAGCTGAACTCGCCGGTAATCGAATTCAGTTGATCCTGCGCGAGTCGCAATTCTTCGGCGAACAGATCGAGCGCCTGGGCGTTCTGTTCCGCATGCGCGGCGGCGGTGGCGAGATGTTCTTCGGCCGCGCGCAGCGCGATCAGATGCCGCTCGCGCGCCAGATAGACGCTCTCCGCGCCCGCCTGCCAGCCAGCGATGCGCAGCAGTTCGTCGCGCAGCAACCCAACGCCATCGCCCTGTTTCGCGGAGAGCCGCACCTCGCTGAGTTCGAGATCGGCGTCGAGCGCCTGGGTCGCCGGTGCGAGCCCAATCAGGTCGGTCTTGTTCAGCACGCGCACGACCGGCACGGCGCGCGGGAAACGGGCGGCGATCGTTTCGTCGTCGGCGGTCATGCCGGTGCGCGCGTCGAGCAGATGCAGCACCACGTCCGCGCGCTCGATCTCGCCCCACGTGCGCGCGATGCCGATCTTTTCCACCTCGTCGTCGGTCTCGCGCAGGCCGGCCGTGTCGATCACATGCAGCGGAATGCCTTCGATCTGGATGGTTTGCGCGACCTTGTCGCGCGTCGTGCCGGCGATCGGCGTGACGATCGCGAGCTCCGCGCCGGCCAGCGCGTTCAGCAGCGACGACTTGCCGACGTTCGGCTGCCCCGCGAGCACGACCGACAGCCCCTCGCGCAGCAACGCGCCCTGACGCGCCTCGCTCAGCACGTGCGCGAGGCGTTCGCGAATGCGCGCGAGCTTGCCGCGCGCGTCGGCGGCTTCGAGAAAGTCGATTTCCTCTTCCGGGAAATCGAGCGTTGCCTCGACCAGCATGCGCAGCGTGATCACTTCTTCGACGAGCGCGTGGATGTCGCGCGAGAACGCGCCGTCGAGCGAGCGGCCGGCCGAACGCGCGGCGGCCTCGGTGCTTGCCTCGATCAGATCGGCGACCGCTTCGGCCTGCGCGAGGTCGAGCTTGTCGTTCAGAAACGCGCGGCGCGTGAATTCGCCGGGCTCGGCGAGCCGCAGGCCAAATGCGCGGCCGGCGTCGATGCAACGTTGCAGCACGAGTTGCAGCACGACCGGGCCGCCATGGCCCTGCAGTTCGAGCACGTGCTCGCCCGTATACGAATGCGGCGCCGGAAAGTACAGCGCGATGCCGCGATCGAGCGGGTTGCCGCTCGCATCGAGAAACGGCACGTAGCTCGCGTGGCGCGGCGCGAGCGTCTGACCGGTGAGTGCCTGCATCAGCGGCTGAGCCGCGGCTTCGCCGGCACGGCCGAACGAAATCCGCACCACGCCGATGCCTCCCCGGCCGGGCGCGGTAGCAATGGCGACGATGGGATCGGAGTCGGTCGTGAGCATGGAAATTCGGCAAAAAGCAGGAGGAGAGCAGGGCAGCGCCGCTCGGGAAGGCGCGACGCATTGTAACGCGCGCCATTCGGATGCAAGGACAGCTGGCAGCGGCGCCCGATGGGCGACGGCATCGCTCGGCATGTTTTGGGAGTATTTAGGATTTATCCTAATCAAGCTAGGATTGCTACTGCAGCCAATCGGCATAATGGACTTTCGAGCGGTGCTCGTCTCTGTGCAAACGCAAGCCAGGCAATAGAAAGATGAAAAAAGTCGATTTCGCGCAATGTGCTGCCTGACTTGGGATGTAAGCTAAATTTATCTCAAATAAGAGAAATACAAGCTTGGTCAGTTGTCAATGGGGAGAACGCTGAATTGCACAATCTGGCCCATGCCTACCGACAAAGAAAAAGCCGCCTTCGCCAAGAGGTTGAAGGATTTGCTTGAGCCGCTGAAAATTCGCGGCGGGACTAAACTCGCCGAGCAATTCAATCTTCGTTATCGCGGCGAGCGCTCCGTCACGCCGCAAACCGCGCACAAATGGCTGACGGGCACGACGATTCCGAAACCGGACAAGTTGCGCACGCTCGCCGAATGGCTGAACGTCAACGAACACTGGCTTCACTACGGACCTTCGCCCGGCACCAACGCGAGACCGATGGCGCGTGGAGAAAAATATCCGCCAACATCTGAAACGATCGAACTTGCTTCGAAAATTGCATCGCTGACGCCGAAAGACCGGAATCTGCTCGAAGAAATGGTCGTGCGCTTCTACGGCGAAGACGACGAGGAAGAGTAAAGCCGGGGCATGGAATTCGGCAAAAAGCAGGAGGAGAGCAGGGCAGCGCCGCTCGGGAAGGCGCGACGCATGTAATGCGCGCCATTCGGATGCAAGGACGGCTGGCAGCGGCGCCCGACGGACGACCGCCCCGCCAGGCCCGTTTTAGGAGCATTTAGGATTTATCCTAATCAAGCTGCGATTACTACTGCAGCCAATCGGCATAATGGACTTTCGAGCGGTGCTCGTCTCTGCGCAAACGCAAGCCAGGCAATAGAGAGATGAAAAAAGTCGATTTCGCGCAATGCGCTGCCTGACTTGGGATGTAAGCTAAATTTATCTCAAATAAGAGAAATACAAGCTTGGCCAGTTGTCAACGGGGAGAACGCTGAATTGCACAATCTGGCCCATGCCTACCGACAAAGAAAAAGCCGCCTTCGCCAAGAGGTTGAAGGATTTGCTTGAGCCGCTGAAAATTCGCGGCGGGACCAAACTCGCCGAGCAATTCAATCTTCGTTATCGCGGCGAGCGCTCCGTTACGCCGCAAACCGCACACAAATGGCTGACGGGCACGACGATTCCGAAACCGGACAAATTGCGCACGCTTGCCGAATGGCTGAACGTCAACGAGCACTGGCTTCACTACGGACCGTCGCCCGGCACCAACGCGAGACCGATGGCGCGTGGAGAAAAATATCCGCCAACATCTGAAATGATCGAACTTGCTTCGAAAATTGCATCGCTGACGCCGAAAGACCGGAATCTGGTCGAGGAAATGGTCGTGCGCTTCTACGGTGAAGACGGCGAGGAAGAGTAAGCCGGAGCGCTGCGAGTACGCGGCGCCCACCGCATTTTTTCAACCGCACCATGAAAAAAGCCGCCCGGTTCACACCGGGCGGCTTTTTGTTTTAGCGGGCGTCGCGGCAGCCGTGCCGGCAGCCGCGAGGGCAGGACTTAGGCGGGTTTCGCCTTCGAACTACCCATCATCCGCGTGATGTAGTACTGCTGCGCGATCGACAGCACGTTGTTCACGACGTAGTACAGCACGAGACCGGCCGGGAAGAAGAAGAACATCACCGAGAACGCGATCGGCATGAACATCATCATCTTTGCCTGAACCGGATCCGGCGGCGTCGGGTTCAGCTTCGTCTGCAGGAACATCGACACGGCCATCAGCACCGGCAGGATAAAGTACGGATCCTGCTGCGACAGATCGTGAATCCACAGAATCCACGGCGCGCCGCGCATTTCCACCGACGACAGCAGCACCCAGTACAGCGAGATGAACACCGGAATCTGAACCACGACCGGCAGACAGCCGCCGAACGGATTGACCTTCTCGGTCTTGTACAGCTCCATCAGCGCGGCGTTCATCTTCTGCGGATCGCCCTTGAAGCGCTCGCGCAGCGCCTGCATGCGCGGCGTGATCGCCTTCATGCGCGCCATCGACTTGTAGCTCGCGGCCGACAGCGGGAAGAACACCGCCTTGATCAGCACCGTCAGCAGCACGATCGACCAGCCCCAGTTGCCGACATAGCTGTGGATCTTCGACAGCAGCCAGAACAGCGGCTTCGCGATGATCGTGACCCAGCCGTAGTCCTTCACCAGATCGAGCCCCGGCGCGATACCGGCGAGCATCTTCTCTTCTTCCGGACCGGCGAACAGGCGCGCGGACACGGCGACGGTCTGGCCCGGCTGGATGGTCGGCATCGTCTGCTTCATGCCGACGCGATACAGCGACGGATCGATCTTCTCGGCATAGAAATCACGCTTCACACCCTGCTGCGGAATCCAGGCCGACGCGAAGTAGTGCTGGACCATCGCCACCCAGCCGTTGTCGGCCGACGTCGCGAAGTTCTGCTTGTTCTTGTCGAGATCGCTGAACGTCATCTTCTGGAAGTGATGCTCGTCCGTGTAGACAGCCGGTCCGATGAACGTGTGCGAGAAACGCGGCGTTTCGACCGGCTGGTCGTCGCGCACGAGTTCCATATAGACCTGCGGCGTCACCGGCGTGGTGCCGACGTTCTGGACCTTCGTCTCGACGCCGATCACGTAGCTGCCGCGCGTGAACGTATACGTCTTGATGACCTTCAGACCGCCCTTTTCCGGCGACTCGAAGCTCATCTGGAACGAGTTCTGACCGTCGGCCAACTGCGTCGGCTGATTCGGCATCAGCGTGAAGACGTCGTTGTGATTCGGGAAATCGCCGCCGAGCAGGCCGGTGCGCGCCAGATAGGTGTGGTCGTTCGTTTTGTCGAACAGCGTGATCACCAGATCCGGCTGCTTGCCGTCGCCCTGCTTGACGAGCGACAGGCGCGACAGCGTGCCGCCGCGGGTGTCGATTTCGCCGCTATAGACGTCGGTTGCGAACTTCACGAGCTGCGATTGCGCGGCGGCCGGTGCGTTGCCGGGCGCGCTCGCGCTGGTGGCCGGCAGATCGGCCGACTGGGTGCCCGGGGTCGTGGTGCCCGGCGCGGCATTGCCCGCGGTCTGGGTCGGCGTCGTGCTCGGGAAGAACATCGACGGGCGTCCGTGGTCGCGTTGCCAGTTGTCGAACAGCATGACCGCTGACATGAAAAAGATGACCCATAGGACGGTGCGTTTGATATCCATGCGTTGTCTCAGTGTCGATGGAACGGCGCGTCAGCGCTTTTCAGAAGTGGGAGGCGGGACGAGATCGATGCCGCCCGCGGAAAACGAGTGACAGCGGCAAACACGCTTCACGGCGAGATAAGTCCCGCGCGCGGCGCCATGATACTGGATTGCCTCGCGCGCGTAATCAGAGCAGGAAGGGTAAAAACGGCACCGGTTGCCGAGCATGGGGCTCACGGCAAGCTTGTAAAAACGCAATAAAGCGATGAGTACCGTTTGCATGGCAGATGCGGCCGGAGGGCGCCGCGCAACGTGAATACCGGGCGACGTCCGCACCGTTGAAAGCACCGACGCAACGCGGGTTGCGCCGGCCGCAGGTGCGGGCGGTCACTGCGTCATTCCGTCCTGGGCGCCTCCGCGGGCGGCGCCTGACGACGGGTAATTTCGCGCGCTGCCTTGTCGAGCAACGCTTCGATTTCGCTGCGGCACAACGCCTTTAGCGGCGGTGACGACGCGCTCGGCAAAGCTTTTTTGTCGAAACGCGTGTGCAGACGCAGCAGCACATCCCAACCGCCGAATTCCGCGCGACGCAGCCGGAAGGCTTCCCGCGCAATCCGGCGCACCAGATTACGCGTGGCCGCGCGCGGCGCATACTTCTTGCCGATCACGAGGCCAAGACGCGCCTCGTTGCCGGTAGGCCGGCCGTACACGACAAAATGCGCGGTACGGCGCCACGGCCGCAAACGAAAAACGGATGAAAATTCATCCGTTTTTAGCAGCCTTGCGGCTTTGGGGAAGGCGGCTTGCGCTCGCAACGGAACCGAGCCCGGTTGCTGCGCCCCGGCCGCTCCCGCTTCGCTGCGGGTTTCGGTCACAGCGCGCAATCCGCTTGCCTTAGATCGCGAGGCGCTTGCGGCCCTTCGCGCGACGTGCGTTGATGACCTTGCGGCCGCCAGCGGTCTTCATGCGAACGCGAAAGCCGTGGGTGCGCTTGCGACGGGTAACGGAAGGTTGGTAAGTACGTTTCATGTTGCTCTCACTTGATCGAAAAAAACCGCGCGATCATCGCTGAAAGCGCAATGGCCGGTGGTTTACTGAAATTGGTTTTCGCGGAACCCGCTATTTAAACTGGTTTTCCGTTGGCCGTCAATAGTTTAGCCATCTTCCGACGCAGCCCGTATCCGCCGGACCAAGTGATCCGTCCCTGTGGATAACTCACTTGCGGTGCCGTTTTGGCGTTAGAATCTCGCCTTACTTCCCAAAAATGTTGCACGTCGCTCCGGCACGTTTGTCCCGCAAACCCTTGTGGCACAAGCGCCTGGAGCCATCACGCCTGGCTGCTCAGGGCCTTGTTGCGCACGCGCGACAGGGGCAGCGGCGACCGCCGTGCACACCATAACGACAGCAACTCGATGAACGATTTCTGGCAACACTGTTCCGCATTGCTGGAGCGTGAGCTCACGCCCCAGCAGTACGTGACGTGGATCAAACCGTTGGCCCCGGTCGCCTTCGACGCCGATGCGAACACGCTTTCCATCGCCGCGCCGAACCGCTTCAAGCTCGACTGGGTCAAGAGCCAGTTCTCCGGCCGCATCGCGGATATGGCCCGCGATTTCTGGCACGCGCCGGTCGACGTGCAGTTCGTACTGGATCCGAAGGCCGGCATGCGCGGCCCGGCGGTGGCGCCCGCGCCGTCTCCCGCGCGCCCGGTCGCGCCGCAAGGTGGCCATGCCGGCGGCATCGCCGCCGTGGATGCGGCCGTGAGCACCGTGCAGGCGGCGCAGGTCGCGCGCGCGAATCCCGCTGTGGCGGCCGCCGCGCTCGCCATGCACAACGCGAACGTGCGCAGCGCCGCCGAAGACGCAGCCGATCTCGATCTGCCGAGTCTCGACGCGAACGAAGCCGCCGCCGGCCGCCGCACCTGGCGTCCGGGCCAAGGCGCGGGCGCCGCGGCGGGCAGCGAAAACGACTCGATGTACGAGCGCTCGAAGCTGAACCCGGTGCTGACCTTCGATAACTTCGTGACCGGTAAGGCGAACCAGCTTGCGCGCGCCGCGGCGATCCAGGTCGCCGACAACCCCGGCATCTCGTATAACCCGCTGTTCCTGTATGGCGGCGTCGGTCTCGGCAAGACCCACCTGATCCACGCGATCGGCAACCAGTTGCTGATGGACAAGGCCGGCGCGCGGATCCGCTACATCCACGCGGAACAGTATGTGTCCGACGTCGTGAAGGCGTATCAGCGCAAGGCGTTCGACGACTTCAAGCGCTACTACCACTCGCTCGATCTGCTGCTGATCGACGATATTCAGTTCTTTTCGGGCAAGTCGCGCACGCAGGAAGAATTCTTCTACGCGTTCGAGGCGCTGGTCGCGAACAAGGCGCAGGTGATCATCACGAGCGACACGTATCCGAAAGAAATCTCGGGTATCGACGACCGCCTGATCTCGCGCTTCGACTCCGGCCTGACGGTGGCGATCGAGCCGCCCGAGCTCGAAATGCGCGTCGCGATTCTGATGCGCAAGGCGCAATCGGAGTTCGTGAGCCTGAACGAGGACGTCGCGTTCTTCGTCGCGAAACATTTGCGCTCGAACGTGCGCGAACTCGAAGGCGCGCTGCGCAAGATCCTCGCGTACTCGAAATTCCACGGCCGCGAAATCACGATCGAGCTGACCAAGGAAGCGCTGAAAGACCTGCTGACGGTGCAGAACCGGCAGATTTCGGTGGAAAACATCCAGAAAACGGTCGCCGACTTCTACAGCATCAAAGTCGCGGACATGTATTCGAAGAAGCGTCCGGCGAACATCGCGCGGCCGCGGCAGATCGCGATGTATCTGGCCAAGGAGCTGACGCAGAAGAGCCTGCCGGAAATCGGCGAGCTGTTCGGCGGGCGCGACCACACGACGGTGCTGCACGCGGTGCGCAAGATCGCCGACGAGCGTAGCAAGGACGCGCAGCTGAACCATGAGCTGCACGTGCTGGAACAGACGCTGAAGGGCTAGGTGCGCCGATCGCGCCCGACTGAACCCGGGGGCCGGCGGCGGGGAACATCGCAGCCCGAATCCCGCTGCCGCAAAATCGACCTGTTTATTCCCGAACTCGCCCCCATTTTAGTGAGGCGGTTCCGTTTTCAGGCACAATACAGGTTTAACCGCCCGGCGGCCGCGGGCGGATTTCACGCCGTGACGGGCGCTTTTCGTGGCGCCGGCGGGGAGCCGCGGCTGCACGCTGGAAAGCTTGTCCCGTAAGGCGTGCAGGCCGTTATATCAACGAAGGAACCCTATGCAACTGGTCAAGACCGAACGCGATAACCTCCTCAGGCCGCTGCAAACCGTGAGCGGCATCGTCGAACGCCGCCATACGTTGCCGATCCTCGCCAATTTGCTGATCACCAAGAACGGTCCTGACGTATCGTTCCTGTCGACCGACCTCGAGTTGCAGATCACCACGCGCGCCGATTTCGGCGTAGGCGGCGATTCGGTCGCGACCACGGTGGCAGCGCGCAAGCTCCTCGATATTCTGCGCGCGATGCCCGACGGCCAGGTCACGCTCACCCTGAACGACAAGCGCCTGACCGTGCAATCCGGCAAGAGCCGCTTTGCGCTGCAAACGCTCGCCGCAGACGAATTCCCGACCGTCGCGCAAGCTAAAGACTACGGCGCGAGCCTCGTGGTTCCGCAAAAAACATTCCGCCAGTTGCTCGGCATGGTCCATTTCTCGATGGCCCAGCAGGACATCCGCTACTACCTGAACGGCATGCTGCTGGTGGTGGACGGCGACCAGCTGATGGCGGTCGCGACGGACGGCCACCGTCTCGCGTTCTCGTCGATGAAGATCGAGGGTTCGTTCGCGCGTCAGGAAGTGATCATCCCGCGCAAGACGATTCTCGAATTGCAACGCCTGCTCGAAGACATCGACGACACGGTCAAGATCGACATCGCGCAGACCCAGGTCAAGTTCACGTTCGGCCAGGTCGAACTCGTGTCGAAGCTCGTGGAAGGCAAGTTCCCCGACTTCCAGCGCGTGATTCCGAAGTCGCACAAGAACAGGTTCGAAATCGGCCGCGAAGAACTGCAGCGCTCGCTGCAACGCGCGGCGATTTTGACGTCGGACAAATTCAAGGGCGTGCGCTGCATCATCGAGCCGGGCCAGTTGAAGATCATGTCGACCAACGCCGATCAGGAAGAGGCGCAGGAAGAACTGGAAATCGCATACGACGGCGACAGCGTCGATATCGGGTTCAACGTCACGTATCTGCTCGACGTGCTCGCGAACCTGAAGGTCGACACGCTGCAGGTGAGCTTGGGTGACGCCAGCTCCAGCGCGCTGATTACGATTCCCGAGAACGACGAATTCAAATACGTGGTGATGCCGATGCGCATCTGACGCGGCCAACATCAACAAAAACACCAAGGGGCGCAGCGCCCCTTTGGCGTTTTTATGGCGTTTTGAAAAGTCCCGAGCAGCAACCAAGCAGCAACGCAGAACCGGAAAAAATCCATGACTGAAACGAACAATACGCAGCCCGATAACAGCTACGGCGCCTCGTCCATCCAGATCCTCGAAGGTCTGGAGGCGGTGCGCAAGCGTCCTGGGATGTACATCGGGGATACATCGGATGGCACCGGTTTGCACCACCTCGTGTTCGAAGTGCTCGACAACTCGATCGACGAAGCGCTCGCCGGACATTGCAACGACATCCAGGTGATCATCCACGCCGACAACTCGATCTCGATCACCGACAACGGCCGCGGCGTGCCGACCGGCCTGAAGATGGACGACAAGCACGATCCGAAGCGCAGCGCCGCCGAAATCGTGATGACCGAGCTGCACGCCGGCGGCAAGTTCGACCAGAACAGCTACAAGGTGTCGGGCGGCCTGCACGGCGTGGGCGTGTCGTGCGTGAACGCGCTCTCGGCATGGCTGCGCCTGACCGTGCGCCGCGACGGCAAGAAGCACTTCATGGAATTCCACCGTGGCGTGCCGCAGAACCGCGTGCTCGAAGAAATCGACGGCGTGATGACGTCACCGATGCAGGTGGTTGGCGACACCGAAAACCGCGGCACCGAAGTGCATTTCATGGCCGACGAGACGATTTTCGGCAATGTTGAATACCACTACGACATCCTCGCCAAGCGGATTCGCGAACTGTCGTTCCTCAATAACGGCGTGCGGATCCGTCTGCTGGATCAGCGCTCGGGCAAGGAAGAGGATTTCGCGTTCGTCGGCGGCGTGAAGGGCTTTGTCGAGTACATCAACAAGAACAAGTCCGTGCTGCACCCCACGATTTTCCACATCATCGGCGAGAAGGAGGGTGTGGGGGTGGAAGTGGCAATGCAGTGGAACGACAGCTACAACGAAAACGTGCTGTGCTTCACCAACAACATTCCGCAGCGCGACGGCGGCACGCACCTGACCGGTCTGCGTGCGGCGATGACGCGCGTGCTGAACAAGTACATCGCCGATCACGAAGTCGCGAAGAAGGCGAAGGTCGAGACGTCCGGCGACGACATGCGTGAAGGGCTTTCGTGCGTGCTGTCGGTGAAGGTGCCGGAGCCGAAGTTCAGCTCGCAGACGAAAGACAAACTCGTGTCGTCGGAAGTACGCGCGCCGGTGGAAGAAGTCGTCGCGAAGGCGCTGGAGGAATTCCTGCTCGAAACGCCGGGTGACGCGAAGATCATCTGCGGCAAGATCGTCGACGCGGCGCGTGCGCGCGATGCGGCGCGCAAGGCGCGCGAGATGACGCGGCGCAAGGGCGTGCTCGACGGCGTTGGTCTGCCGGGCAAGCTCGCGGACTGCCAGGAGAAAGATCCGGCGAAGTCGGAAATTTATATCGTCGAGGGCGACTCGGCGGGTGGCTCGGCGAAGCAGGGACGTGACCGGAAGTTCCAGGCAATTTTGCCGCTGCGCGGCAAGGTGCTGAACGTCGAGAAGGCGCGTTACGACAAGCTGCTTTCGTCGGAGCAGATCGTCACGCTGATCACCGCGCTCGGTTGCGGGATCGGCAAGGAAGACTACAACCTCGACAAGCTGCGCTATCACCGCATCATCATCATGACCGATGCTGACGTGGACGGCGCGCACATCCGGACACTGTTGCTGACGTTCTTCTATCGGCAGATGCCGGAGATGATCGAGCGCGGGTATATCTATATCGCGCAGCCGCCGCTGTACAAGATCAAGGCGGGTAAGGATGAGCGGTATCTGAAGGACGAGTCTGAGGTGAACGCGCATATTCTGCGGCTCGCGTTGCAGGGCTCGGAACTGGTCGCTTCTGAAAATGCGACGCCGATTACCGGCGATGCGCTGGGCGAATTGGCGCGGGCTTATCTGTTGGCGCAGGCAGTGGTGGACCGGTTGAGCCGGCTGTATGACGCGGGTGCGCTCGAGGCGGTGATGGATGGCGTCGCGATCGATCTGTCCAGCGAGCAGGCGGCCGAGGTTTCGGCTCGTGCGCTCGAAGCGAAGCTGCGGGACGATGCGCTGAAGCCTGAAGTGACCGTGACGACGATGTATGACCCGGTGCGGGAACTGCGCTCGCTGCGCGTCGCGCGCACGCATCACGGTAATCAGAAGATTTCCGTGCTCGATGAAGAGTTTCAGCTGACGGCGGATTATCAGCAGCTCATTAATACGGCTAATACGTTTAAGGGGCTGATTGGGGCTGGCGCTGTGATTAAGCGTGGCGAGCGGAGTATGGCGGTTACCGACTTCAAGAGTGCGATGAAGTGGCTGCTTGCCGATGCTGAACGGAATATGTCGAAGCAGCGCTATAAGGGCTTGGGTGAGATGAATCCTGGGCAGCTTTGGGAAACTACGATGGACCCGACTGTGCGGCGGTTGCTGCGAGTGCAGATTGAGGATGCTATTGCTGCCGACGGCATCTTTACTACGCTGATGGGGGATGATGTGGAGCCGCGTCGGGCTTTCATCGAGTCTAATGCGTTGAGGGCGGGGAATATTGATGTTTGAGGATAGTGTAGCGGGAACCATAAAGCTGGATTTTGGGAAGCATCCATCTGGATTTTTATTGATAGATGTGCCTTGATAGCTCGGACTGATGGCGTCTGACCGGTTGCCATTCGGAAAAGAACAACGGCCACCTCAATGAGGTGGCCGTCTTGTTTTGCACTCTTTGCTATTACTGCACTGGATTTCCCGCCGAGGGCGCATTCATCTCGCAACACAGTATGGCAAAGGGGGAAGCCAAATCGGACATGCTGTCATCAATAAACTAAACCGAAGCATTTACTGCAACGGCTGTCCCTATTGCCGATTTCCGCATCGCAGAATTTGCAGCGATTGCTACTGCTTTCCGTGTAACCGGCACCAAGATATGTGCTCGGCGCACATCGCCGGCAGCACTTGTCCCGTGGCACCCAACAGTTGCTGACGCAAACGAGTTTTTTGCATGTACCACAGCGACGGCGAGGGGATTTCGGGGTGCAACCGCAGCTCTCGCATCTTTCTTTCATACGGATGCTCCATTACGCATGGGTAACCGTCCGACGGATGAAGGCATTGAAGGCCAGTTACCGAACGACTGCGACGCCTTGCGAACTCAAAGGAGAGTTGAAACGGGCACAGCATGTTGACTGCAGACAATTCCAATCTGCGCCCTGAAGCGCACGTCCGACACGACCTGAGCATCGCCTGGAGCAATTGAAGGTGCCGGTATGTGGGTAGCCGGCACCAGCATAATCGATGCTGCCGCAGCCGCCACGTCAAACGCCTGCCACTCGGTCGACTCTGCGTCGTCGCCCAAGGTCTCGATAATCAGTTGCCACAGCTTTGCCTGCCCCGCGTCGGTGAGTTGCGGCGCGATACGGCGGGCAAGGTCAAGGACCGACAATCCGTCTGCGCTGCTTCGAAGCACAACACTGGCTATGAAGTCATCTGGCCGGCGGGACCGAACCTGCCGCAACGAGAATTCGTGCTCCCGAATTGTGCTGGTGGTCGATTTCACCTCAATCCGGAAAGCGTCGGTGGCGAAATCAAAATCGTCGGTTGGCGCAACATGCCACGCGTCGACCATCGTTTGCGGTGACGATGAGGCATTTATGAGAAGCAGTTCTCCCCAGAGTCCCGTCATGGATGCCCGAGACGGCACAGCCATTTTTCGGAACAGTTCCATCAGTGCCTCGACGGCCTCGTCGACGGCTGAATCATCGAGCGGGCCTGGGAGAGCATTCGCTGTTGCCGCAAGCAGTTCGACAAAGTAACCATGTAACGATGCGCTGCTGGCGTCACACGCGACCTTGCAAAACCATTCGCTCGACGACTTCCCGGTGTCAGTGGAGGTCAACTCGTAGCGAGCATCGAACTGGATGCTAACGTGCTTAAGCCTGATAGGCGCCCTAGGCGAGCGCCGTTGTGCCGTCGCGAGCAAGAGAATCGGTTCGTCACGCTCGCCTTTCAGCAGGAGATGTCGTTGACCTGCACCGCACCGGATTGTCCCCGATGCCTCCCCGTCACTCGATTTCCTTAGCGCTTGGAACTGCTGCCACAGAGAGGCCTGCACTTACACGCCCTCCGCTTGTATCAGCAATCGCTTCTTGAGCGATTCGGGCACATGCATCGCAAACCAAGGCACGTTCTTTTCTTCCGTCGCCCTCGTATTCGCGTTCAGCAGATTGAATGCGCGAAGATGCAGCGAGACCCGACTTGCCGATGCGAAGTCTCGGTCACCGCCGTACAGCAACTGCGTGCGGTCTGTCGTGTCGGGATTCTTGCCCTGGAAAACCTGGTTAATCGCTTTACCTTTCTTACTGCGATTTTGCGGCTCGAGTTCGCCAATGACGAAGACATCTGCATGCGTCTGCCCGTCCTTGATGAGTTGTCGCAACGCGAGAACGCAGCCGACCCTCTGCACGGCGTCATCGCCGTCACCCATGCGCAGTCGCTCAAGCAAGCCATCGATGACTGTCTCGAGAGACACATTCTCGAACAGAATGTTCTTCTTGCCTGAGCGCTTGTCGATGTAGCGCTCGGGGTCTACATCGTTGGCGGCTACTCCGTTGTTGAGCCCCCCGAGTTGCGCTATGAAGTCCTTGAAGACTTGGCGATTGTCTTCGACACAGTCCCGGTCCACATATGCCGCTTTCGGATGAACCCAGTTGGAGGCAACAACCTCCTCCAAGGGAATGCCAATGACATTCCTGCGAGTGGGATTCATGGCTCCGTCGAGGGTGAACTGGCGATTCCATTTGCTCAGCGCCTCGCCACGAGTCTTTCGGAGGCTTTCATGTATCGCCTCCTCATGCTCGACGTAGTTACGGAAAGCGTCTCTGACTTCTCGCCTTAGGTAAATGCGGCAGTAGCCGACGTACTTTTGCTTATAGCCATAGAACCGCGCACGCTGCTGAAGATTGTCCGCATTGCCCACGCCCATCGGACGGGGCATGTAGGTCACGGTAAGTCCCTCGACGGTGAAACCCCGGTCGAGCTTTGCCCCGCCCACCAGAATCCAATATTCGCAGCCGGACCAGTCCACTGGCTCGGAGCCAGGTCCAGTCGAGTTCACTTCCCGATAGTTCACCGTTTTCAAGACGTACGACATGTGGCCCACGAGCACCTCGAGAGAGGGAAGCGTATTCCCGACGGTTTCTGCTAGGTCAGTATGCGCCCTGCGAAAATGCTCGAAGAACTCGTCCTTCAATGCCGCGTTGCTTGCCATGGAGCGCCATGCACCTACTAAGTCCGCAATCCAAACTTGGTAGTCTTTGTGATTCTCCGTGTGGTGCGACGGATGAACCATCATTGTGCGGTGAGCAATCTTCCCAGACTCCTCGACTGCACACGCGCCCAGAAGAAATATCCGCAGTGCATCGACCAGTGTTGAAGGCGGTCCGTCAGTTGACGTTGCGAGCGAAGCATCGGCTTCTTCATCTGGAATTGCACGCGAATATCTCGCGCCCGGTGCGAATAGCACTTTGCCACCGACGTAACCGTCGCCTGGGCTTAACAATTCTGCGAAGCTCGGCGATAGGGCATCGGAAAGCCCGACAAGCAGCGGAGCCTGCGGCGTAGCGGTGTACTGAACGTAGGTATGATGTGGGAGAAGCGCCTTCAGTGCCGTAACTTCACTATAGTTCGTACTCTTCTTATTGCTTCCAGTGCGCCTGTTCGAATATGCGAAGTTATTCAGGCTCGCCTGGTCTGCCTCATCGTCGATGACAAGAGTCGGCACCGCGCTCAGGTCGAGACCCTTCAGACATGCACGTAGATTCCCCATACGCTTGTGATTCTTCAGCACGACCACCATCACGGTGCGCTTCTTTTGGGGCGACAGGCTCGGGTCACTCCACTTCGTAAGATGCTGCTGCAACTGCGTCGCGGAAGCTTTACCAGGCGTTGGCCTATCAACTAGTACCCACGGCCGAGCAAGCCCCCCAGCAAGGTTGAGGTCCGCCGTCAAGCGCGTAAGCGTCTGCTTGAGCAGGTTGTCGAGCACGCCAGCGATGAGGACGACCATTCCGTAGCCGTTGTCGCGAGCGAGTGCGGCCAGCGTCGTGAACGAGAGCGTCTTACCACTCTGGACATACCCGACCGCGAGGCCGGTCGCACCCTCGGGCCCCTTTGTTGGGTCTACACAACGGCCCAGGATTTGCTGAGCTTCGAAAACGACCCGTTGCAGTGCCACAGGCGGAATCTGGTCGTTGGCCTGCTTCCGCTTAACGAAGTCGTCCGTCTCTGGACCAGCATTCGGCTCCCACAGCAGTGGCGGGCGTACGTCTTTCAACTCTTTAACGACAATGCTCATTCGTGGTCTCCGGTGAGCGCTTCGCGCAAGAGCCGGTTCATCCAGCTCATCATAGGCGCAGACGGATAGCCTCCCCGACTCGCCTTGACCGCGCCCAAGGCGATGGCCACCGCGAATCGAAGGAAAAGCTCCGCATTTTCGTTTTTGGGGCCGATGAACTGCTGCACAAATGGATGTGCCATCGACACGTCAATCGCAATCTCGTTCACCAGAAGCTGACCCAACTGGTTACGCTCCGACTTCCCCACTTTGAGCCAATCGGTAACAGAGGGGTCGACCAAACTGCGAATGACAACGTTCCACACATCTCCGTCGACCAACAGGCTGAACGTTTTCTCCGTCGCAACCAACGGGACCGTCGAACTCTGTAGAAAATCAGAATCCTCTATGGCAGCCGTATCTATTTGACTGCCATTTTCCGAACTGCTGTCTAGCGCTTGCCCACCACTGCGCTCCAGGTCCAATGCCAATGACCGGGATGCGGCATTGAGCAGAGGCTGTAATGCCGTCTTCGATGGGCGCGCACGATATTGTTCCGCCTGCCTCAGAAGATTCAGCGGCTCGACCTCCAGATGGTCTCTGAGCTTATCGAGAAACTCCTCTTCATACTCATCCCAACTGAACCCGTCTTTTGTGTGGCTAACATCGAACCCCTCGACATGCAGTTCACCAAAGAGCCGTTGGTAGCGGTAGCTGTTTGTATTGCCGAAGATTTCATGTGGCCGGTATGTTTCGTCATCGCTACCCACAATCAACCGATTTCTTCGGAACAAGGCAAAGCCGGCATGCGACGTGGATGCTTCGCGACGCAATGCTGCAAAACCCCATACGCGCCGACCGGCCGGCAATTCGAAATTGATGTCCTTTCGCCACTGCACCGGCAGCGAATTCGGGGCGTTGTACGGGGGAGCAACCAGGCTCTCCGGCTCGTCATACGTGAGACGCGACTGGTCGTCACCGAAATACAGCTCGACCTCCCCCGTACGGATGTACACCCGATAGATACTCGCAAGATGGTCCCGCAGCTTTTTCTGCGTCTTTGTTTGCGGGAACTTCTTGCCGAGATTTTCGAGCCGGACGACGGTGTAGTGGGACAGCCGGTCCGCCCGTGTTTCCCGGACATTCAGGTCATCCAGATTTGCTTCGAGGATGTCGTGAATATCGAATCTGACTGTTCGTTCCACTGCCTCGCCAAGCGCTTTGGTTCGGACACTCCAGGTGTTCGTGAACCAGCAAGCGGCTGTCTTCATGCCCATGCCGAACTCTGACAGACCGCTGCGGTCCGGCGGCACTTCAGCTGGGCGGAACGCGCGCGGGAAATCGCGTCCAGCGATACCCGCGGCATTGTCAACAATCTCGATAAGTCGACTCGCTGCGTCCAACCGGATGAAGACTTTCAGGACAAAATTATCGCCATGAAGGCGTTGCAACTGCTCGCGATTCGCGAAATAGCTTTGCACACTGTTGTCGACGAACTCGGCCACGGCGAACCAGGCCTTGTAGTTCAGCCTAGACAGGACCGAGAGCATCGACACCTTCGGGCGGATGCCGACCTTCGTCACATGCTCGTAGCTCTCGTCCGTCACGCGGTCGACTCCGCCGGTTGACGGTCTGCCCGCTTGCTACGCGTAATGGGCGGACTCGTGCGCCGCGTACCGTTCAGTAGTGCCCGTGCAACATTTTCGACCACTCTGGAATTTACGGCGTTCCCCAGCGCGTGGAATGCCTTGGTCGGGCTACCCGGCAACTGCTTCAGTTCTTCCAGACTTTGCAGCCGTGCGCACTCCCTGGGTGTCATGTACCGCCGTTCCCAGCCGATAATGGGTACCTGTGTATCGGTCATTGCAATTAGGCTTGGTGCCGTAGTGCGGCGCTTTATACGCACGCCCGATGCTCTGAATTGCAACACATATTGCCAGATGCTTCGCTCGCCACCCTTCACGTTCCACTCCAATTTCTGCAAGCTGGAAGGGAATTTGAGAATCTTCGGAAGCCAGGGGGCAATCCATTTCTTGTTGTCGGCGTAAAACTGGCGGTTTTGCCTTATGAAGTCCCGCTTCCATTTCGGAAACTGCATTTGCTCAGTCCGAGCGTGACTCGGCAACGCCGCCCAACGGTCGTCTACAGACTCCCAGTCGCCCAGCCGAGCACCGTGCGACCCACGCATCTCATAGAGCCCTCGCTTCCCCTTTTCCACAAATGCGGCGTACGGCGTTGATTCCTCGAAAGGGTAGGTTGCGCCCCACTCCATAGACCACAAGGGGAACGACGGCAACTCAACTTTTGAAGGACTTCGAGCCAGAAAGTCGTTCCACACCTCGAGGCATTCAGTAACTTGCGTCGATAGCCGTCGAGCGTCCTCGGGATTTTCATCGAGAATGGATTCGATAGTCGTCTCGCCCTGCAGCATCTCCGGCCACTGGAAGCTTGTCAGCGGCTCAATTGAACCGACGATGTACACCCGCTCCCGAATCTGAGGTATACCGAAATTGTGCGGCGACAGCTTCTCGGCCCTAATGTGGTAACCCAAACCATCGAGTCCGAGTATTTCCTGAATCTTTTCCCACGTTCTGCCTTCATCATGTTTCAGCAGGTTCGGGACATTCTCAAGAATGAAAAATCGAGGCATCTTCTCTTTCAGGATTGCCTCGACATTAAAAAACAAATTACCCTGCTTCGTGCATTCAAAGCCGAGTTGGTCGCCTGCTTTCGAAAACGGCTGACACGGAAATCCCGCAGTCAGCACATCATGCGCAGGAACTTTCTCCGGCAATATCTGCGTTATGTCACCCTCGGGCCTTAACCCGAAATTGACCTCGTATAGGTCACGAAGGTGCTCCTGCCACTCGGCGGCAAAGACACAAGTTCCGCCTAGACGCTCAAGCGCCAAGTGGAAGCCGCCGAGCCCGGCGAACAAGTCGACGAAACGGAAAGACTTCATTTGCGCCAAATAGGGTTGACGTTAGTTTTCATTCGATGCGGCCCATTGCCTCGCGCGCAGGCGCGGCGCGCGCGCCATTATGCCAGCTAAACTTCCGCGCCACGCAAGGATGCGCACGCGGAAGCACTCATCGATACTGTATATCCATACATACCCAATGTACACCCTACGTGCAGAAATGATGCCGCGTGGATGCGTGGATGGCGTTGAAAATTCAGCCTGCATTGTCAAAATGCTTGCTGGCGGCGCGTACTTTTTGGGTCGGCTGGCACATACCGTTCGTCGTGCCATAACAACGCTTCGAATGCGGTCTCGTTCGGCGCTGCGACCTTGAAATTCGCTGTAGTCGAGGACGCCGGCCATAGTGCGCAATCTCAACTTGGGAGCGCGCTGACAGGGGGAGCGTACTGCTTCCAGAGGGAGGGCGCCTGTCCATCCGCTCGTGCGGCTACAGCTCAACCCACGCCGTCCTTGCTGCGGATACGGATAGATGTAGGCGCAAACACCTCGACGAGCATCGGCGTCAACTCGGGCAGCGTTTGGAAACGCCATTTCAATTCTCGTCCCCCGTGCACGCGCGGTGTCCTGTTGCCCGGCGAACTGCGGTTAATCGTACCGTTAATCGGAGTCGCCTCGTCGCCAAAGAAAATCTCTATGTGCTCGCCGCCCGCGCCCAGGAGGTCCTTCGCGGCCACTCCGCCGTTGAAGAAGCCGTCCTTCCAGTAGCTCCGCTGCAGCGTGAATTCGAACGCCCCCAACGGCACGGCGCCGTCGTCCTGCGCTTCTGACAGGGTGCCGGGCGTCGAGCCATCAGACGACACGGCCGGCTCCAGTTCCACCAGTTCCGGCTCGCCATCACGAATCTGCTCCTTCATGAGCCGGTTCCCGACAATGTTCCACTCGGGACGCAGCGACGTAATGATGCTGGCCTCGAGGCCGGCGGCGAGATTGAGGTGAAACGGGCCGATGTGCATCAGCCCGGAGTCGGGCAGCGCATAGACCTCGACCGCGACGCCCTGGTCCAGTTGTCCGCGAATGTTGCGGTTATTGCGGATGTTGGTCGTGCTTTTCGGCCCGGGCGACCGGTACCCGGCCATGCGCTGGCGCAGGGTCTGCGATGACACGCCGACGTACTTGACCTCGCCATTGCAGACGAAGGCATAGAGGATGTTGTGCTGCCCGGCGAGCCGCTGAAACGACATCCGCACCGTGTCGTTATCGGGAAGCCACTCGCCGGCCACCTGGAAGCCGATGTCGAGCAGTCTGTTCATGGGCGCACCCTGCCAGTGGAAGTGAATGGAGCCACAGTGTAGGTGGTTCGGGTCGCGGGCGGCAGCACAAAAGAGTTGCTCCGCGCTGGTACCCTCTTAGGTGCTCGGGTTGACGTGTTCCCTCCCGCGCAAGTAACCCGGATTGTGCAAGTGCTGGACGATATTCGGCAGCGCGCCGTTGCTTAGAAACACTCACAATGGAGAGCTAGACAGGCTCACTTCAGTGGTCGCTATGTAGTGGTCTAATGAATCCGGACACTGATTTAGGCGAGAATGCTCGCCATGAAGAGGTGTCTGATGAGCAAGCAACGTCGTACGTTTTCCCCGGAGTTCAAGCAGCAAGCTGCGTGTCTGGTGCTCGACCAGGGCTATAACCATATGGAAGCGAGTCGCTCGGTCGGCGTGGGCGAGACGGTGCTGCGTCGCTGGGTGCAGCAGCTTCAACTTGAACGTAATGGCATCACCCCGCAGGGCAAGGCAATCACGCCGGATCAGCAACGCATCCAGGAACTTGAGGCGCGTATCGAACGCCTCGAGCGCGAGAAGGCCATTTTAAAAAAGGCTACCGCGCTCTTGATGTCAGAAGGCATCGAACGTACGAAGTAATCGACCAGATCGGTGCAAGCGAATCGGTCGAATTGATCTGCGCGGTTTTCGACGTATCGCGGTCCTGCCTGTATGCGTATCGGGAGCGTGCGCGGCGCGTTGATGCCGAGCGTATGCAATTGCGTAGCCGGGTGCATGAACTGTTCGTCGAAAGTCGAAGCGCTGCGGGCAGTCGCAGCATCATGGGCATGATGCGCGAGGAAGGTACGGCGATTGGCCGCTTCAAGGTCAGCCGCTTGATGGACGAGCTGGGGTTGTGATCTGCAAGCAGCCCGGCAGCCACGCCTACAAGCAGGCCACGGTCGAGCGGATCGATATCCCAAATCATCTCAATCGGCAGTTCGAGGTGGGTGCGCCTAATCAGGTCTGGTGCGGTGATATCACGTACGTCTGGGCGCAAGGCCGTTGGCATTATCTGGCCGTTGTGCTCGATCTGTTCACGCGGCGGGTTGTTGGCTGGGCGTTCTCGGCACGCGCCGATGCCGCCCTGGTCGTGCAGGCGCTGGAGATGGCCTACGAGCAGCGCGGCAGGCCGCAAGAATTATTGTTTCATTCCGATCAGGGTGGTCAATACGCAAGCCGGAAATTCCGTCAGCGACTGTGGCGCTATCGGATACCGCAGAGCATGAGCCGTCGTGGAAACTGTTGGGATAACTCCCCGATGGAACGGCTGTTCCGCAGCTTCAAGACGGAATGGCTGCCGTCAGTGGGTTACATGTCGGCGCAGGAAGCGCATCGGGATATCAGCCATTACCTGATGCATCGGTACAACTGGATACGGCCGCATCAGTTCAATGACGGACTGGCACCCGCCGTTGCGGAAGAAAAACTTAACGTAGTGTCCGGGATGAGTTGACCACTACACTATTTGATGAATCCACCGTGAAGTTGAACTGACCACGATGTTGATCGAGTACTCGCTCGCGCATGGCCGACTCGACCGGATGCGCGCTGCGCACCATCATGAGTTCCTTCTCCCGTTTCATCATATTTCCTGTCTTTTGCGCACGGCGGCCGGCCATCCGCCGCGCTATCCTTTCACGCACACCACCTGACGCAGTGTGTGCACCACTTCGACGAGACTTCGCTGTGCCGCCATCACCATGTCGATGTCCTTGTAGGCCATCGGGATTTCGTCGACGACACCTATGTCCTTCCGGCACTCCACGCCTTGCGTCGCCTTCACCTGATCGTCAACCGTGAAGCGGCGCCTGGCTTCCGTACGGCTCATCGTCCGACCGGCGCCGTGACTGCACGAGCAAAAACTCTCCGAATTGCCGAGCCCGCGCACGATGAAGCTTTTCGCGCCCATCGAACCCGGAATGATCCCGAGTTCACCCTTCTGTGCTGACACCGCGCCTTTGCGAGTCACAAAAATGTCTTCACCGAAGTGACGTTCCTTCTGCACATAGTTGTGATGGCAATTCACCGCGTGTTCATCGACGCCGAACGGTTTGCCGATTACGGCACGCGCCGCACTGATCACCGCGTCCATCATCACCTGACGATTACGGCGTGCGAAATCTTGCGCCCAACCGACTGCCTCGACGTAATCGTCGAAATGCTGGCTGCCCTCGCTGAAATACGCGAGATTGCGGTCCGGCAGATTTGCGATGTGCTGACGCATATCGTTCTGCGCGAGCTCGATAAACAGACTGCCGATTGCATTGCCGACGCCGCGTGATCCGCTATGCAACATGAACCACACGCTGTCGGTATCATCCAGACACACTTCAATGAAGTGATTGCCCGTTCCAAGCGTGCCGAGATGCGCATAGTGGTTCGTCTTCTCCAGCTTCGGATACTTGTCGACGATCTGTTTGAAGCCCGGTTGTAGCGACTTCCACGTGGCATCGACCGCTGCCGGCGCGCGATTGCCCCACGCACCCGGATCGCGTCGCCCGGGCGCACGGCCATGCGGCACTGCCCGTTCAATCGCGCTACGCAGACCCGCGAGTGAGTCCGGCAGATCCGAGGCGGTGAGCGTCGTACGCGCGGCCATCATGCCGCAGCCGATATCGACACCGACCGCCGCCGGAATAATCGCGCCCTGCGTCGGAATTACGCTGCCGATCGTCGAGCCTTTGCCAAGGTGCACGTCCGGCATCACCGCGACGTGCTTGAAAATAAACGGCATCTGCGCGGTATTGCACAGCTGTGTGCGAGCGTCGTCCTCGACGGCGACGCCGTTGGTCCACATCTTCACTGGCTTGCCGTGCGCCAGTTCCATCACCTGATAATCCAGTTCATTCATTGCTTCACCCAATTTCGTCATGCCTGCGATGCGGCGCTAACACGTCGTATCGCATCGCAAGCGTTTATTACGTCGCCTTGATGCTCACAAGGCCATTCAGTACCTGGTCCAGACCGCCGAACACCGAGATGCGGTCGATCCGTTCCGCGACGCGCTCAAGCGTTTCCAGTTCCTTCAGGCGCAGTGCGGTCGGGTTCTCTTCCATCACCTTTGCAGTGTTCAACAGCGAACGGGTTGCCGCGGTTTCTTCGCGGCGGCGGATCACGTTCGCCTGCGCAGCCTTCTCGGCTTCGACCACCTGAGCGAGGATCGTCTTCATCTCTCCAGGCAGCACGATGTCCTTTACGCCGACGCTACGCACGTCCATGCCTGAATCGGCAAGGCGCGTGCGCACCTGTGCGATCACGACGTCGTCGATCATCTGCTTGTTTTCGAGCAACTCATCCAGCGTGCGCGTGCCGACGGCGGCGCGCAGCGCGAATTGCAACTCGCGGTACAGATGGTCGACGGGTTTCTGCAGTTGCCCGAACGCGCGCAGCACATCCGCATAGCACCAGGTCGCCGACAGATTCAGCCGCAGCGCGACTTTGTCGCGCGTCAGGATTTCCTGCCCACTAACTTCGAGTGCCTGCAGTCGCAGATCGACGAGTTCGACCGCCACATCGCGGTTGAAACGCCAGAAACCAGACAGTCCTGCTTCCAGCAACTGCTCGATCTTGCCATCGACTTTCAGCACACCAACGTGGTAAGCCGGTACCTGAGCGATCAAAACACCTGCAAGGCCCGCCACGGCGCTTGCGCGCAGCGTCGGCTGTGTCAGCCGTCTTGTGAGTGCCGCCGGCAATGCATGATCTTGCACAAGATCGACGCGCTCGAGCCGGTGCTCGACGAGGCCGGTCCAGTACAGCCGACGCGTGCCCGGCGGCAAGATTTCGACGAGTGCGTCGTTCTCGTAGCGCAGACCCGCTTCATCGTCCGCAAGATCCATCGCGACAAAGTATTGCGCGAGTACGTCCTGCGCGTCGTGACGCAGATAATCAGCGAGCGCTTTGTCCGCGAGTGGCGCATTGAGACTCGCAGCCTGCACCGACAGACGATTGAACGGATCAAAGGCACGGAACACGCCCGGTTCCAATACCTTTACGAAGTCGCCTTCATTCATCAACAGTGCGCGTTCGTTCTTCTTCACTACATAACGCTTCCACATATCTATTTCCTTTTTTTCCTTGATGACCGCCGGCACGCACGCATCGCACGGATCAGGGCGCGACACGAACGGGCGGGCTGAACGCGGGCATTGAACTCGCACACTCAACAACGCCTGGTTGTACTGCCTATTACCTTGCGTCGGCGCACGTGCTTGCGCATGCCACTCGTTCTCCCGGCCGTTCGCGCGGCACCGTGACCGGTCCGACGCGCGGCGGGCCTTGCGGCCCGGGCCGGCGGGTACTGCTGTTGTCCTTGCGGACAATGCTCGCGCGGGATTCGAACCCGCAACCGCTGGTTTTCACCGGCAGCCTCAACCAGATGAGTTTTTCGAACAGTGGTGGACGCTCCAGGAATCGAACCTGGACATGGCGCTCCAGGCGCGCCCCTTGTAGCCATCTTTTGTCCATGGCGGCATACGCAGTCGCGACGAACAGAGTTCGGCGGCGGCGCACCAGCAAGGTTGTGAACCTTGGCTCGTGGGTCAGAGGGACGTCCGGCTGCGGTATATCTAGCGACTAACGTGCCAGCGCTGGGTCAGTTCACGGAAAAAATCATCAACATATTGAATTTAAAAAGAAATTTCTCTATCTAAAATTTAAGATTGCTTAATGAGATGCTCAGAAAGTGGGCCAAATCGATATAATTGGATCGTCTTTTATTTTTTTGGATAAATATGCGGAAGACAGTTGCGATCGGTTTTCTAGGCACCGTGCTCGATCAGGGTGGCCGCGCGCCGCGTCGCTGGCAAAAGTGGCGGCCAACCATTTCGCTGTGCGCCCAGCCGGAGTTACCGATCGACCGGCTCGAACTGCTGCATTCGCCGGACTTCGATCGGCTTGCGAATCGCGTGAAGGATGATCTATCGCGCACATCGCCGCATACCGAGGTGCGGCTCACGCCATTAACGATTCGCGACCCGTGGGATTTCGAGGAGGTCTACGCAACGCTGCACGACTACGCTCGTGCGTATCCGTTCGACCTTGACCACGAGGATTACCTGATTCACATCACGACCGGCACGCACGTCGCGCAGATCTGCTGGTTCCTGCTCGCGGAGGCGCGCTATCTGCCCGCCCGGCTTGTGCAGACAGCGCCGCCGCCGCAAACCGATGAAGGGCCGAGCGGGCCCGGCAAGCTCTCGGTGATCGATCTCGACCTGTCGCGCTATAACCGGATCGCGCAGCGTTTTACGCGAGAGCGCGACGATACGGTGTCGTTTCTGAAAGCGGGTATTGCGACGCGCAATGCACGTTTCAATGCACTGATCGAGCAACTGGAACGCGTGGCGGTGCGCTCGCGTGCGCCGATGCTGCTGGTTGGGCCGACCGGTGCGGGCAAGTCGTTTCTTGCGAAGCGCGTGTATGAGCTCAAGCGCGGGCGGCATCGACTGGCGGGACCGTTCATCGAGGTCAACTGTGCAACCCTGCGTGGCGATGCAGCGATGTCGACGCTGTTTGGACACGTGAAGGGCGCATTTACCGGTGCGCAGACCGCGCGTGCAGGGTTGCTACGCGCGGCGGATGGAGGTTTGCTGTTTCTCGACGAAATAGGCGAACTTGGCCTGGATGAACAGGCAATGCTTCTGAAGGCGATCGAGGAGAAGCGCTTTTTTCCAGTCGGTGCGGATGTCGAGGTGACGAGCGATTTCGAGTTGATCGCGGGCACTCACCGCGATTTGCGTCAGATGGTTGCAGCCGGGACGTTTCGTGAGGACCTGTATGCACGAATCAATTTGTGGACGTATGAGCTCCCGGGGCTTGCAGAGCGGAGAGAGGATATCGAGCCCAACCTTGATTTCGAACTTGATCGGTTCGGTCATGAGCAGGGAGAACAGGTGAGATTCAACGTCGAGGCGAAGCGGCGGTATCTGGCGTTTGCGACGTCCGCACGTGCGGCATGGACGGGTAATTTCCGTGAGCTTTCGGCATCTGTGACGCGGATGGCGACCTTGGCGGATGCGGGGAGAATTACTGAAGGAATTGTCGCGCAGGAGGTGGAAAGACTGGAGTGGACGTGGGGCGGAGCAGACGCGAAGGGCGCGAAGGGCGCGAAGAGCGATTTAGTCTCCGTGGTGTTAGGGGCCGCAGCTGACGAACTCGATATGTTCGACCGGGTGCTGCTTGAACGAGTGTTAGAGGTTTGTCGTACGGCCGTAAATTTGTCGGAAGCCGGGCGTGTACTGTTTGCTGTGTCACGGCGGAGTAAAAAACAGCCAAATGATGCGGATAGGTTGAGAAAGTATTTGGCGAGGTTTGGGTTGGATTGGGAGAAGGTGAAACAGGCGATGATTTGAGGAAATCTTGGAGAGTGCGGACGGTGTCCCCGAAGAGGCCGCGCCGATTACACGTAAAGATCTGGCTGAGTTGACTTCCCAACTTATCCACATCCCCCTCTGGACAACTTTTGTAAAAACCCCGGAACACGTTGTGGGCGAAACCTTGATAAGCGCACGACGTTAACCGGCCGCCCAAAAATTCTCCCGAGCTCCGTTAACCTGTCCGCGTGCGCTCCCAAGGGTTATCGATTCCGCAGCGCGTTGATCTGTAAACGAACTTCGAAGTTATCCACAGCGGAATGCGTTGCTTGTTAACTATTACTACGTATACATATACAAAGACTATAAAAACCAGAGGAGCAGGCGAAAGTCCGCGCAACGTATACGCACACGACGACCGCAACCTCACGGCAAGCAGAAGCAAGAAAGCAAAAGGCAGCAGCCAAACACTTCTACAACCACGCCCCCCACCTCACCCCAACGGCAAACAAATCTCCGTAACCAACTCCGCGGGCGCCGTCTCCTTCGGGTTATTCAAATACTCCTCGAACGCTGGCGCATCCGCCGCTTCCCGTCCGGACTGCACGAGCCACGTCCCATACAACCACTCATAGGCCGCCCGCATATCGCTATACGGCCCGACGTGCCGCAACACCGCATACTCGCCACCGCGTATACGCGTCAGCGAAACCCCACCGTTAGCGGCCACCGCCGTTCGAACCTCATCCATCACCCGCCCCGGCAACAACACCGCCGCCTTCGACCTCAACTTCTGCTCCTCGACCACGCTCGGATCATCGAAGAACAGCCCGATCATCCGCATCTCCCCAGCCAGCAGATTGTGTTGTCCCAGCCAGCCGAACAACGCATCGAAGGCCTTGCCGATTTGCATATAAGGCCCGACATGATCGACCGATACCACTTCCATCGGCTCCACGGAACGAATCGTTACTTCACGCATCATCGACATTTGATCGTCTCCTGAAAGCGCCGGCCGGAACCGGCTATGCGCGCCCTGCCTGCGATACTGCGCCGGCGGCACGCCGAACACCGCGCGAAACGTCCGCGAAAAAGACTGCAAACTGCTATACCCCGAGCGCTCAGCGATCTCGGCAATCGGCATCGAGCTATTCGCAAGAAAACCCGCCGCACGATGCAGTCGTAAACGCCGCACCGTCGTCGCGACCGTCTCGCCGTACATCGCCTGATAAATCCGGTGCCAGTGATACGGCGACAGACACGCAATCTCCGCAAGCCGTCCGATATCGAGCGGTTCGTCGAGGTGATCGTAGATATGGTCGAGCACGCGGGCGAGCCGCGTTTCGTATCGAGCGCGATGGTCTGACTCGTTCATGACTGGACCGCGGAAAATTGGCGCGAGAGGATGCGGACAAGGTATCACGCCGGCGCGTCGCCGCCGTTTACCAAATTCTGCGGAGTTAACCCGCTGGCTCTTCGTGACGCAGGTTAAGCGCCCGCTGACCATTTCGCGCGCTTGATCTCGTGGAGTCGATAAACATCGCGACGCGAGCGGCAAAAAGCGGCCAATGCGGGCACAGCAGCGCCGGTATACGTCGCGAGTCGAAAATCAGCGTCGACAAAACAGCATCCCTAAGCCGTGCATCGGTAAACAGCACAGAGAAGTCTAAAACCCCGCAACGTGACGCCGCGTCGATTTGGCGTTATCGTTTGACGCACGCCACCTGCAGTACGCAACATGTAAACCGCTGTTCCCTTCCCGCCCGCGTTCGCGCGAAGCGATGGAGCCGTAAACATGAGCTACACCGAATCGATCGGCGGTCGCACGTACCGCTTCGCCGACCTGAAGACCCTGCTCGCCAAAGCGAGCCCGCAGCGCTCGGGCGATCAACTCGCCGGCATCGCGGCAGCGAGCGAAGAAGAGCGGGTCGTCGCCCAGATGGCGTTGGCCCAGGTCCCGCTGCGCACCTTCCTGAATGAACCGCTGATTCCCTACGAGACCGACGAAGTCACCCGCCTGATCATCGACGATCACTCGCCGCAAGCCTTCGCCGAAATCTCGCATCTGACGGTCGGCGATTTCCGCAACTGGCTGCTGAGCAGCACGACCGATACAACCACACTAGAACGCATCACCGACGGCCTCACACCCGAAATGGTCGCCGCAGTCTCGAAGCTGATGCGCAACCAGGACCTGATCGCCGTCGCGCGTAAACGCCCGGTCGTCACGCGTTTTCGCAACACGGTCGGTTTGCCGGGCCGCATGTCGGTCCGCCTGCAACCGAACCACCCAACCGACGACGTCAAAGGCATCGCCGCGTCGATGCTCGACGGCCTGCTTTACGGCTGCGGCGACGCGATGATCGGCATCAATCCCGCCAGCGACAACCTCGCCGCGATCACAAAGCTACTGCTGATGATCGACGAATTCCGCCAGCGCTATCAGGTGCCGACGCAATCGTGCGTGCTCACGCATGTGACGAACACGATCGCCGCGATCGAAAAAGGCGCGCCCGTCGATCTGGTGTTTCAGTCGATCGCGGGCACGGAGAAAGCCAACGCGAGCTTCGGCATTTCGCTCGCGTTGCTGCAGGAAGCGTACGACGCTGGGCTGTCGCTGCGACGTGGCACCGTCGGCAGCAATCTGATGTACTTCGAAACGGGGCAGGGCAGCGCGTTGTCGGCCGATGCGCATTTCGGCGTCGATCAGCAGACCTGCGAGGCGCGCGCGTATGCGGTCGCACGCAAGTTCAAGCCGTTTCTGGTGAACACAGTGGTCGGCTTCATCGGCCCCGAGTATCTGTACGACGGCAAGCAGATCACGCGCGCGGGTCTCGAGGATCACTTCTGCGGCAAGCTGCTCGGCGTGCCGATGGGTTGCGACATCTGCTACACGAATCACGCCGAAGCGGATCAGGACGACATGGACAATCTGCTGACGCTGCTCGGCGTCGCGGGCGTCAATTTCATCATGGGCGTACCGGGCGCGGACGACGTGATGCTCAACTATCAGAGCACGTCGTTTCATGACGCGCTGTACGTGCGCGAGGTGCTCGGCTTACGGCGCGCGCCCGAGTTCGAAGCGTGGCTGGAGTCGATGCAGATCATCGATTCCAGCGGCGCATTGCTCGGCACAGCGGCGCGGCAACCGCTGCTCGAAGGCGCACGCGACTGGATGGGCATCGCATGAACGATTCGCTCGATAAAGATCCGTGGAACGCGCTGCGTCAGTTCACTCAGGCGCGTATCGCGCTGGGCCGCGCGGGCAACGGTCTGCCGACCGCGCCGTTGCTCGCGTTCAATCTCGCGCATGCGCAGGCGCGCGACGCCGTGCATCAGCCGCTCGATGCAAATGCACTTCACGAAGCATTGCGCGCGCACGGATTCGAATCGCTCGACGTGCACAGCGCGGCGCCGGATCGCGAGCATTATTTAAGGCGTCCTGATCTGGGGCGACGTTTGTCGGACGAAAGCCGTGCGGCATTGCTAAAAAGGCAAGCGCATGCGCCCACGCAACCCAGCGACGTACTGTTCGTGATCGCCGATGGCCTATCGGCATTCGCCGCATCGAAGCAGGCTGTCCCGCTGCTGCAAGCGATCTATCCGAAGCTGACGGATTGGACCATTGGCCCGGTGGTAGTCGCGCGGCAGGCACGCGTCGCGCTTGGCGACGAAATCGGTGAATTGCTGAACGCGAGGATCGTCGTGATGCTGATCGGCGAGCGGCCCGGTTTGAGTTCGCCGGATAGTCTCGGCATCTACATCACGTACGCGCCGAAAACGGGTTGCAGCGACGCGCAGCGCAACTGCATTTCGAACGTGCGTCCCGAAGGCCTCGACTATCCGCAGGCCGCGCACAAGCTGCACTATCTGCTGACGCAGGCACGTGCCCTTCGGTTAACCGGGGTCGGTTTGAAAGACGATAGCGATGCGCTGCTGACGAGCACTCCAGCGATGCCAGCCGTCAGCAGCGATGCGGATTCAGATTCAACGGCGGGCTAAGCCGGAGAGTTAACGCGCGGCGAAGCTGGCGTGCGATCAGCCGGGCATCGTTCGTTACCGTGTGCGAGCGGTAGCGGTATACGCCGCACGGCAAGCCCCCCAACCCAGCGTGCTCACTTCCGCAACAACCTCAACCCATTCCCCACCACCAGCAAACTTGCGCCGACATCGGCGAACACTGCCATCCACATCGTGCCAAAGCCCATCAACGTCAGCACGAGAAACACGCTCTTGATGCCGAGCGCGAGCGCGATGTTCTGCACGAGCACCGCATGCGTTGCCTTCGACAGGCGGATAAACGCCGGGATCTTGCGCAGGTCGTCGTCCATCAGCGCGACGTCGGCGGTTTCGATCGCGGTGTCGGTGCCCATCGCGCCCATCGCGAAGCCGATGTCGGCGCGCGCGAGCGCTGGGGCATCGTTGATGCCATCGCCGACCATGCCGACGGTCGCGCCGGCGGCCGACCACTGCGCGACCGCGTCGAGTTTGTCCTCGGGCAACTGATCGCCGCGTGCTTCATCGACGCCGACCTGCTGCGCGATCGCCGCGGCGGTGTGGCGGTTGTCGCCGGTGAGCATCGCGGTGCCGACGCCGAGCCGCCGCAATTCGGCGACGGCGTCGCGGCTCGTGTCCTTCACCGTGTCGGCGACCGCGAACAGCGCGAGCACGCGCTGCGCGTCGGCGAGCATGACGACGGTTTTGCCCTGCTGTTCGAGCGCGTCGAGACGCGCTTCGAGTTGCGGCGAGCAGCGGCCCAGCTCTTCGATCAGGCGATGATTGCCGAGCCAGTACGTCACGCCGTCGATGTCGCCGCGCACGCCGCGTCCGGCGAGCGCTTCGAAGGCGTCGACGTGTAGATGCTTAATGTCGCCAACGTCAGGGGCTGCGGCAATCGCCATCGAGACAGGATGATCCGAGCGGCCCGCGAGACTTGCCGCGAGCGTGCGGTAGTGGACGGTGTCGGCTTCGTCGCCCAACACCTCAAACCCCGTCAGCACCGGCTTGCCATGCGTAATCGTCCCGGTCTTATCGAGTGCGAGCCGGCTCAGCTTGCGCCCCTGTTCGAGGTACACGCCCCCCTTGATCAGAATCCCCTTGCGCGCCGCGGCCGCGAGTCCGCTGACGATCGTCACCGGCGTCGAGATCACCAGCGCGCACGGACACGCGATCACCAGCAGCACCAGCGCCTTGTAGACCCACGCATGCCACGCGCCACCGAACAGCAGCGGCGGCACCAGCGCAACAGCCAGCGCGATCGCGAACACGATCGGCGTATAAACGCGTGCGAAGGTATCGACGAAGCGCTGCGTCGGCGCTTTCGTGCCCTGCGCTTCCTCGACCGCATGGATGATGCGCGCGAGCGTCGTGTTGCCGGCCGCAGCCGTCACGCGATAGTCGAACGAGCCGCTCTGGTTGATCGTGCCGGCGAACACCGTATCGCCGACGGTCTTATCGATGGGCAGGCTTTCGCCGGTGATCGGCGCCTGATCGACGCTCGAGCGTCCCGCGACGAGTTCTCCATCGAGCGCGATCCGCTCGCCCGGCTTCACGCGCACCAGCGCGCCGGGCGCGATCGCGTCGACGCGCACGGACTGCCACGCGCCGTCAGGTTGCTGCACGCTCGCTTCTTCCGGCGTGAGCCGCATCAACCCCTCGATCGCATTGCGCGCGCGATCGAGCGAGCGTGCCTCGATCAGCTCGGCGATCGTGAACAGCACCATCACCATTGCAGCTTCGGGCCACTGGCCGAGCAGCGCCGCGCCGGTCACCGCGATGCTCATCAGCGCGTTGATGTTCAGGTTGCCGTTGCGCAGCGCGAGCCAACCCTTGCGATACGTCGTGAGACCGCAGGAGGCGATCGCGACGATCGCGAGACCCGCCACCATCCAGATGGGCGCGCCGAGCCAGCTAGCGGCCTCTGAGGCCGCCGCGATGACGCCGGCGAGGATCAGCGGCCACCAAGGCTTGCGCGTGGCGCTGGCGGCCGCGTGCGACGCGGCGCCGGCGTTCGCCCCGTTCCCGCTTTCGCCACCCGTATTGCTGGCCAGTTCGGGCGTGAAGTCGAGCGAACGCAGTGCGGCGAGGACGGTGTCGAGCGCATCGGGCGCGTGCACGACGGTCAGCACGCGCTGCATCAGGTTGAAGTCCAGGCTGCGCACGGCCGGCATGCGGCCGAGTTTCTTGCGGATCAGCGCTTCTTCGGTCGGGCAGTCCATCTGCAGGATGCGGATCGCGGTGCGCAGATCGTCGCCGACGGCTTCGGAAGGCGGCAGGCGCAGCGACGTCGGTGCGAACGCGGCGGGGGCGCAGCAGGCGCCGTCGGCGTGGTCATGAGCGGAGGCCGACGCGTGGCCGTGGTCATGTTCGTGGTCGTGCCCGTCAGCGTGATCGTGACCCGCTTCGCAGGCGTCTTGACGGTGGTGGCGATGCTCTTCGCGCCGTTCGCCGCCGTCTTCAGTCGCGCTTTGAGCGTGCGCATGCTCGTCATCGGCATGCGCGTGCTCGCGATGTCCGCAGCAGCCTTCCGCCCCGTGATCGCGCGGGTGGCCGGGCTGCGCGCCAACTTCCCCGTGAGCTCCGTGCGGCAAGGCTTCGCCCAATTCCGGGCGAGTGGTGGCAAGGTGGTTGGTTTCAGGCATGGGTGGCTTCCTCGTGCGATTTGTGGTCTAGTAAACACCTTGAAGCCACTACAAGGTCAAGGCCGTGTGGAGGAAAGGTCCATGAAAATCGGCGAACTGGCGAAAATCGCCCATTGCACGACGGAAACCATCCGTTTCTACGAAAAAGAGCGCCTGCTGCCCGAGGCGGAGCGCACCGAAGCCAATTACCGTAGTTACACGGCGAAGCACGTCGAGCGTCTGCGCTTTATCCGCAATTGCCGCGCGCTCGACATGACCCACGACGAAATCCGCGCGTTGCTGCGTCTGACCGATGCGCCGGCGAACGGCTGCGGCGGCATGCATGCGCTGATCGACGAGCACGTCGCGCATGTCGACACGCGTATCGAAGAGCTGCAGCAACTGAAAGCGCAATTGACGACGCTGCGCGACCAATGTCACGGCGAGCATCAGGTCGAAGACTGCGGCATCGTGCACGGCCTGACCGACCGGGATGTGGCCGTGCCGCGTCCGCGGCATACGCATCTGGGCTGAGGCGGCGCGAGCCGTCGTGAGTCGTCGTGAGTCGCCGCAACGAGCAGCATCGCAATGCCCTGGCACGCAGCAGCGAAGCAATAACCCCATGCATGGCCGGGCCGATGTGCGGCCCGGTCAATCGATCATCGAAAGAAATCCAGTTGGAGAATCAACGTGTTCACCTGTAGAAACCAGTCCTGCGGCACGCAGTGGGAGCAATCCGACGTCGTCATCAAGAACGAAGGTCAGGGGCTGCTGTTCCGCTGCCCGATGTGCGGCGCGCGCAACTACGTCGAGCGTTTCGACGGCGACGACGGCGCGGTGCTGTACGAGCAGCTGCCGGGCCGCCCCGACCAGGGCCCGATGGCCGAGTAATCGCGATTTCTACCGACCATCCTATGAATAGTCCCAAATCCGCGGCCTTCAGCGAGCTGCCGCTGCCGCCCGCCACGATCGCGAACCTCACGCAGCTCGGCTACGTCGAGATGACGCCGATCCAGGCCGCGAGCCTGCCGATCGCGCTCGCCGGCCAGGATCTGATCGCGCAGGCGAAAACCGGCAGCGGCAAGACCGCGGCGTTTTCGCTGGCGCTGCTCGCGCGGCTCGATGCCCGTAAGTTCGACACCCAGGCGATGGTGCTGTGCCCGACGCGTGAACTCGCCGATCAGGTCACGCAGGAAATCCGCCGTCTCGCGCGCGCGGAAGAAAACATCAAGGTGCTGACGCTGTGCGGCGGTACGCCGATGCGCCCGCAAACGGCGAGTCTCGAACACGGTGCGCACATCGTGGTCGGCACGCCGGGCCGCATCATGGATCACCTCGAACGCGGCACCCTCGTGCTGCAGGGGCTGAACACGCTGGTGCTCGACGAAGCCGACCGCATGCTCGACATGGGTTTCTTCGACGACATCGCGAAGGTCGCGCGCCAATGCCCGAAAGAACGGCAAACGCTGCTGTTCTCGGCGACGTACCCCGAGGGCATCGCGAAGCTGAGCCAGCAATTCCTGCGTAATCCGAAGGAAGTCAAACTGGCCGAGCGGCACGACGACAGCAAGATCCGTCAGCGCTTTTACGAAGTCAGCGAAGACGAGCGTCTGCACGCGGTCGGTCTGTTGCTGAATCACTATCGTCCGGTCAGCACGATCGCGTTCTGCAACACCAAGCAGCAATGCCGCGATCTGCTCGACGTGCTGCGCGCGCAGGGCTTTCATGCGCTCGCGCTGCACGGCGAGCTCGATCAGCGCGAGCGCGATCAGGTGCTGATCCAGTTCGCGAACCGCAGCTGTTCGGTGCTCGTCGCGACCGACGTTGCCGCACGCGGCCTCGACATCGCGCAACTCGAAGCGGTGATCAACGTCGACGTGACGCCGGATCCGGAAGTGCACACGCACCGTATCGGCCGCACGGGTCGTGCCGATCAGGAAGGCTGGGCGCTGAGTCTCGCGAGCATGGACGAGATGGGACGCGTCGGCGGGATCGAGCAGGCGCATAAGCGCGACGTCGAGTGGCACAAGCTGGCCGAGCTGAAGTCGGACAGCAACGAGCCGCTGCTGCCGCCGATGGAAACGCTGCAGATTCTCGGTGGCCGCAAGGACAAGATCCGTCCCGGCGATGTGCTCGGCGCGCTGACCGGCGACGCCGGTTTCGCGGGCTCGCAGATCGGCAAGATCAACGTGACCGACATGTCGACCTATGTCGCGGTGGAGCGCAGCATCGCGCGCGAGGCGGTGCGCCGGCTCAGCGCGGGCAAGCTGAAGGGCCGCAAGGTCAAAGTCCGGTTGATGGACGAGGACTGATTCAGCGAGGCCACGGCTGGCTGTCGAATCAGAAAGAAGCCCGACGACTCATGAAACGGCCGCATTCGCGGCCGTTTTCATTCGCGCGATTTTTGTCTTGCAAGCTCGTTTTCCGCGCGGTGTTCGGTGCATTCGATGCGATACGCGGTGAGATATCGCGCCACAAACCTCGCATCTCTCGGCGTCGCCGTGGCTCGACTGCCGCGACCGTTTGAACCGGGAGCGTACCCGGCATCACATTCCGTCATACCTGTGAAGTTTACCGCCTGCCTTGGACTGCCCGCCACGTCCCTGCAAATCCTGATTTCACCAACTCCACGCCGCGCCCGGCACATTCCCGCGAGTCATGAAGAAAACGCATGCCGCGCATGACAAAGTTTCGATTGTGACGATTAATTGGCTGATGCCTAATCACTGCACCGGAAGGACCGCCCCATAGCCGCCGCACGCGCGGCCGCGCGGGCTGAAGAAAGGAGAAAGTCTTATGCAGAGCGCCATGCAAGCCCGCTCGAAGTTGCCGGATGTCGGCACCACCATTTTTACCGTGATCGGCCAACTGGCCGCGCAGCACGATGCGTTGAACCTGTCGCAGGGTGCGCCGAATTTCGCGCCGGACGCCAAGCTCGTCGACGGTGTCGCCCAGGCGATGCGCGACGGTCACAACCAGTACGCGCCGATGGCCGGCATCATGGCGCTACGCGAAGCGCTCGCCGACAAAGTCGAAACGCTGTACGGCGTGCGCTACGACCCGGCCAGCGAAGTGACCGTGATCGCGAGCGCGAGCGAAGGTCTCTATTCGACGATCAGCGCACTCGTGCATCCCGGCGACGAAGTGATCTACTTCGAGCCGTCGTTCGACAGCTATGGCCCGATCGTGCGTCTGCAAGGCGCGACGCCGGTCGCGATCAAACTGTCGTTGAACGATTTCCGCGTGAACTGGGACGAAGTGGCCGCCGCGATCACGCCGAAGACGCGCATGATCATCGTGAACACGCCGCACAATCCGACCGCGACCGTGTTCAGCGAAGCCGATATCGAGCGGCTGAAGGCGCTGACGCGCAACACCGACATCGTGATTCTGTCCGACGAGGTCTACGAGCACGTCGTGTTCGACGGCGCGAAACATCAGAGCATGGCGTGCCATCGCGAGCTGGCAGAGCGCAGCGTGATCGTGTCGTCGTTCGGTAAGTCGTATCACGTGACTGGCTGGCGCCTCGGCTATTGCCTCGCGCCCGCCGCGCTGATGGACGAGATCCGCAAGGTCCATCAGTTCATGGTGTTTTCCGCCGACACGCCGATGCAGTACGCGTTCGCCGATGCGCTCGCGAATCGCGACAGCTACCTCGGGCTGTCCGCGTTCTATCAGCAGAAGCGCGATCTGCTCGCGCATGCGCTGCGCGAATCGCGCTTCGAACTGTTGCCGAGCGAAGGCAGTTTCTTTATGCTCGCGCGTTTTCGCGGCTTCTCCGACGAAAGCGACAGCGATTTCGTGCTGCGCCTGATTCGCGATGCGCGCGTCGCGACGATTCCGCTGTCGGCGTTCTATACCGACGGCACCGATTCCGGCCTGATCCGCCTGAGCTTCTCGAAGGACGACGCGACGCTGCTCGAAGGCGCGCGGCGTTTGTGCGAGATCTGAGCACGCGGCCGAACGCCGCGAGAGGCCCGCGCAAGGATTCGCAAACGGGCCGTGAAAGGCGGCATTTTTGAACGCAGTATGATCGTCGCGTTGCGATTCATCGGTAGATGAACGCGCGCGGCGACGCACTGGAAGTTATCGAAGCATTCGAAGAAAGAGGGGACCCGTGATGAAGTTGCTCCATTCTCTGTTGGCGCTGACCTGTGCCTGCGCGTCGCTGACCGCGTCGTTTTCCGCAAGCGCCGCCGATACCTCGACGCTGCGTTTCGGCCTCGAAGCGCAGTACCCGCCGTTCGCATCGAAAGGGTCGAACGGCGAGCTGCAAGGGCTCGATATCGACGTCGGCAATGCAGTCTGCGCGGCCGCGCACGTGACCTGCAAGTGGGTCGAGACCTCGTTCGACGGCCTGATTCCCGCGCTGCAAGGCCGCAAGTTCGACGCGATCAATTCGGCGATGAACGCGACCGAACAGCGCCGCCAGGCGATCGATTTCACGACGGTCGTCTATCGCGTGCCGTCGCAGTTGATCGTGCGTCGCGACAGCGGACTGCAGCCGACCCCGGCCTCGTTGAAGGGCAAGCGCGTCGGCGTGTTGCAGGGCTCGATCCAGGAGACCTTCGCGAAGGTGCATTGGGAGCCGCTCGGCGTGATCGTGCTGCCGTATCAGGATCAGAACCAGGTCTATACGGACCTGACCGCAGGTCGTCTCGATGGCACGCTGGTGCTCGCGCCTGCCGGCCAAACGGGTTTTCTGTCGAAGCCGGAAGGCAAGGACTACGCGTTTGTCGGCCAGCCGGTGCGTGACGACAAGATTCTCGGCAGCGGCATCGCATACGGTATTCGCAAGGGCGACACCGCGTTGCGCGATCAGTTGAACACGGCGATCGCGAAGGTGCAGGCCGACGGCACGGTGAAGACGCTGGCCGCGAAGTATCTCGGCAATATCGATGTGAGCGCGAAGTAAGTACGAAATAAGCGTGTGGTGTCTGACGGGCGGAGTCGTTGGCGAACGGCGTCGCCCGTTTGCTTGTTGTGCATGCGTTTGACGACTACGATACGTAGGCTTCGCGAAGGTGACGGCGAAGTCGACGGATCGAGCGGAGAGCGTATGAACGAGACGACTGAAGCGGCCAGCGAGGCGAACCACGCGTACACCCAAAGCGCGCACGCCAACAACGCAGCCGCGCCGCGCTTCTGGCGCAGCGACGCGCTGCCGTTCATCGAAGCACGTTCCATCGACGATGGCCGCAAGGTCTGCTACGCGAAGCATTCGCATGAAACGTTTTCGATCGGCGCGGTGACGGGCGGTCACAGCGTCTACCTGAACCGCCACGCGCGCGAATGGATCGGCGCGGGCGCGGTCGTGATGATGAACCCCGACGACGTGCATGCGTGCAATCCGGTTGCCGGCGAACGCTGGTCGTATCGGATGCTGCACGTCGACGTTGCGTGGTTCACGAAACTGCAGCACGAGCTCGGCTTCAGCGAGAACCACGCGTTTCGCGCGTTCTCGCAGATCATGACGCTCGACGCGACGTTGTTCGACGGCCTGAACCGCCTGTGCGCGATCCTCACCGATAACGATAGCGACACTGGCAGCGGCAGCGGCGCAGACACGTTGCGCAAGGAAAGCGCGGCCATCACGTTCTTCTCGGCCGTCCAGCAGAAATTCAACCCGGCCCGCGAGCTGCCCGAGCATGACGCGAGCGCCCAGCTCGTGCGCGCGGCCGAATTCATCGCCGACAACTGCACGCGCGCGCTGAAACTCGACGACATCTGCGCGGCGGCGGACCTCTCCGCATCGCATCTGATCCGCGCGTTCAAGCAGCGCTACGGCATGACGCCGCACGCGTATCTGATCAATCGACGCATCCAGTACAGTCGCGCGCAACTGCGGCGCGGTCGTCTGATCGCGGACGTCGCGCTCGATGCCGGTTTCGCCGATCAGGCGCATTTGCAGCGCACCTTCAAGCGGCTGGTGGCGGCGACGCCGGGGCAGTATCGCAGTTGAGTTTTGGCATTGTATTGCGTTGCAACCGCCGGCTGTAATTGCTGTTGCAAATGCCGTGATCGGAAGCCGCGCGAGCAAACCGCGCGATTCGACACGACTCGATGCGACACGCGCGCCGATTCACTCCATCAGCAGATACATCGCACTCACCGCCAGCAGCGCTGCCATCACCCGATTGAATACCCTGACCCGCTTCGCTTCGCGCAGATACTTGCGCAGAAACGTGCCGGCGTATGCCCAGCTCGCGATCGACAGATAGCAGATCACGAAATACAGCGCCGCGAATTGCCAGACGATCCGGCCGTCGCCGTTGCCCGCATATGCACCCATGCCGGCCAGCGACGCGAGCCATGCCTTCGGATTGAGCCATTGCATCGCCGCGCCATGCGCGAACGACGGTCCACGCGCCGGCTTGTCCGCGCTGAGTCGACCATTATCGACAGCGAGCTTGTAGGCCATATACAGCAGAAAGCCGACGCCAACCCATCGGACGATGGCGATCAGATCCGGAAAGCGCGCGAGCAATTCATGCAGGCCGAGGCCGATCAACAACAACAGGAGCGTGAAGCCGACCGTTGCGCCGGTCACGTGCCGCAGACTCGCAGCGAGCCCATGCTGCGCGCCGG
Organism: Paraburkholderia antibiotica; assembly: GCF_012927125.1. Lineage (GTDB taxonomy): Bacteria > Pseudomonadota > Gammaproteobacteria > Burkholderiales > Burkholderiaceae > Paraburkholderia > Paraburkholderia antibiotica. The sequence continues at coordinate 146,886 of NZ_JABBFZ010000014.1, read as the reverse complement.
CGCTGAGCGCCACGACGTTGACGGGGCCGGGGGAAATGGAGCAGGCGAGCGCGAAGGCTGCCATCGAAAGGAGTGCGGTCATTGGATGCCTCGAAACGTAAGTGCGCGAACAGATCGCGAGGCTCGACGTTAGCGAGGCGACGACAGCGTGTATTGAAGGAAATTGCTCGGAGAAAACCGCTCGGTGAATAAGCAGAGAAACCAGCAATGAAAACCGCCAGCCGGTTTTATATTTTGCGAATTCGCGCAAACGTTACCGGTAAAACGGATTTATTAAATTATCAGGTAAATGCTGCTGATTAACACCTATGATATGCCCCTATAAAGCAGACGATTAATTTGACCGATAAACAGGCTGAACGCCGTAACGGCGCGTCTGTTGCGACGGTGAAAATATCCGTTGTGCATAGATAGAAGAGAGTGCTATCTGCTGCGTTTGCTGTCGCAACAGTCCGCGTGAGCGCGGCCTTCGACGAACTGATGCGCGGCGCTGGAAACGTAGGGCACAGGATGGTGAAGAGAACGGGGCTGCCGCGCGTGCTGATCGCGCTGGCGGGAAGATTGCGGATGCGGCGCCATGGCGTGATTTACGCGGGATGCGGCGTGGTGCTGGCGATGCTCGCGCTGTGCGGCTATGCGCTGTATCAGAGCCGAGAGGATGCGCGTGCGCGCGCGCTCGATTCGTCGCGCGATGTCGCGACGATCACTGAGCGCGACATCGCGCGCAATTTCGAGTTGTACGCGTTGTCGCTGGAGGCCGTCGCCGATGGTCTCGCGCGGCCCGGCGTGCTGGACTCGCCGCGGCTGCGGCGCGAGATCCTGTTCGATCGTGCGGCCACCGGTCAGTACGTCGGCGCGATGGTCGTGATCGACGCGCAAGGCAACGTCGTGATGAATTCGGAGAGCGACGTGCCGCACGGCGGCAATCTGGCGGATCGTCCGTACTTCCGGATTCATCGCGATAACGCGCAACTCGGGCTCGATGTCAGCGCGCCGTACGACTCGCGGCTGCGGCCGGGCTCACGCAGTGTCGCGTTGAGCCGGCGCCTGTCGCGGCTCGACGGTTCGTTCGCCGGCATCGTCGCGCTTGGCGTCGATCAGGAATATTTCGCGAGCCTGTTTGCCGATCTGCGGATCGGCCAGCACGGTTCGGTGTCGATCATCAGAACGGACGGCACGATCATTGTGCGACGCCCCGACGATCGCGAGGTGACCGGGCGCAACATCGGCGGCACGGCGTTTTTCCAGCAACTGGTCGCGCAGGACGAGGGCAGCTTTGTCGCCGATTCGCCGCTCGATGGCGTCGAGCGGCTTTATTCGTTCCGGCGGATTCCGCAGTTGCCGCTGATCGTGCTGGTCGCCGAGTCGACCGCCGATATCTATGCGAGCTGGTGGCGGCGCGCGTTGACGATCGGTTCGCTGATGCTGATCTTCGGAATCGGCGTGGTCGTGCTGTCGGCCTGGCTCGGCGCCGAGTTGCGGCGGCGCCAGCGCGTGGAGCGGGAACTCGAACGGCTCGCTGGCACGGATGGACTCACCGGGCTGCATAACCGTCGCGCGCTGTGCGAGACGCTCGATCGCGAATGGCTGCGCGCGCGGCGTACGGGCAGCGTGCTGTCGCTGCTGTTCGTCGATATCGATCACTTCAAGGCGTACAACGACACGTACGGTCACCAGGCGGGCGACGCCGCGCTGACCGCGGTCGCGAGCTGCATCCGCACGGTGATCCAGCGGCCGGGCGATTGCGTCGGCCGGTACGGTGGCGAGGAGTTCATCGTGGTGCTGCCGGATACCGATGCGGCGGGCGCCACGGTGGTGGCCGAGAACATGCGGGCGGCGATCGGCGGGCTGGGGATCGCGCACAGGGGCTGCGAGTTCGGGCGCGTGACCGTCAGCATCGGCGCGACCACGTGGCGGCCGGATCTGGAGACGGATGTGAGCGTGGTGATCCGGGCCGCCGACGAGGCGCTGTATTCGGCGAAGGCGGGTGGGAGGAATAGGGTGGCGCAGGTGGGGATGGGGTGAGGGTTGTGTTCCGTTGCGTTCCGGTTCAATTCGGTTTGCCGAGATTGGCTCGCGGCTTGAGGCGTGAGGGCTCGCGGCTCGCGGCGAAAATGCAATGCGCTTTGATGGGCGCTATTACGCCAAGGGGCAATATGCATTTGGTCGAGCGCTCGTAGTAGACGCTCGACGTTCCTGGCAGCGTTTAGCTTGAAGGCGGCGAAGAGGGCTCGCTACGCCTGATCGGCACGAAGCCGACCTTCAGGCCGAACAGCTTCGCAATGCTGTTGAGCGACTCGACAGTCGGATTGCCGGTTCCGCGTTCGATGTCCTGGATGACCCGGCGGCTGACGCCTCGGTGCGCGGCGAATTCCGCCTGAGTCAGACCTGTCATCTGGCGCATCGCTTTCATCGCTTCGGGAATGCTCATATCGCCCTGGTTGATCCGGTCATAGAACGTGCGGCGCAGGGCGTTCTGCTCTTCACGGGTGGGGCGAATCCGACGGGGCATGCTCAGGCCTCCAACGGTTTAAGGGCTTGCAGTTGCCGCACCTGGGTATCGATGGGCTGCGTCAGGAACTCGATGATGTCGTGATCGACTCCTTGCGCCGCCATGATCTCGGGCAGACGTTCGATTTGCACGGCAAAGCGGCTCAACGCCTCGGCAAGCATCTGGCGCTCGTGGTCGGGGATCGGCAAGGCTGCGAGCACGTCGCCCCAGTCCGTCAACTCGGCCTTGGTATCCGGCCGATACCAGCGCAGCGCGCGCGGAATCAATTCGGGGTCGAGGTACATCGGCGCGAAGTCGAACAGCGGCGTGAGCTGGACCCGACCTTCGATCAATTGCACGGCCGTATTGCGGGCATGATTGTCGGTGTTGCGCATCGCCAGATTGAGCACGTCCCGCTTGATGAACTCGAGCGTTTCGGCGGCCGGGTCGCTGACCACCTTGCGGATGCCGGCCACGACCTCGAACAGACTCGGTCGTAGATCGAAGCCGGCCAGTCCCAGAATGGATGCCACGCTTTCCTGATGAAGGCGGATGACTTTTCCGTCGCGTGCAATCCGGTCAAAGCGCGGAATCAGCAGCACGTCGCCGTGTAGAGTCGGCAAGTCCGGATGGGTGCGGACGTCGAGTTCGGCTGCGACCCGCATGTAGGCCGCTTCATTGCGCAGGACTTTCTCGTCGGCCGCGCTGCTGCCGCGCGGTAGTTTGGCGATCAGGTGCTGGACGGCGTTGGCATCGGGCAGAACCGCGTCGCCGTGCAACAGGCCGGCGCGATCCCGCGTCAGCAGGTATTTCGGCGCCGCGCCTTGAACCCCGGTGGTGCCGGTGCCGAGCATCCCGTGCAGGAACATTCTTTCCGCGAAATCCGGACCGCGCATGACGACTTCGTCGATCGTCATGCCGGGCAATCCACGCGCGTCTGCGTGCCTTTCCACATGCTCGTCGAAGTATTTCACGGCCTCGGCGACGCGGATTCGACCGATCGGATTGAACGCGCCCGCGCAGATCAGCGGGAAATCCGCATCCGGACCGTCGGGTAGTTCGAGCTCGCCCAGCAGGAAGCGACGGCCGGCGCCCTGTGGGACGAGGTCGTAGGCGAACGCGGGCAGGCTCTGAGTCGCGCGGATCTCGAGATCGACAGGTTCGACCAGCGACACCGGGGCGTCCGGGTGATCGATCGCGTACTCGATCAGGTGATTCCACTGGCAAAGAGCTCCGTTGAGCTCGATTTGCGCGCAGTCGATCCAGTGATCGTCGAGGAATATTTGCAGGGTGCAATCCATGGGGCAACTCCTTGTGCCTCATAAATGTAGCATAAGAGGGGGCTGGAGCGGCTATGTGCTTCTTATAAGAGGTTTTTTTGGGTGAGGCGGTAGGATGTGGGGGGTGCTTGGGTCAGTATTCGGCTTCGTGGCGGAAACGAAAAAGGCTTGCGCAGATGGGCAAGCCTTTGAGTTTGCTGATGGTGGTGAGGGCTATTCGCGCAAAAGGCGCTTTAGCTCTTCAAGAAATGATTGAGCCGTGTAGCCGTGAGAGGTGATGGCAATCTCACGTTCAAAATTCGATTCAAATGCGTGGGCGAGATCTAATAATTGATGCCGCGCCTGGAGTCCTTCTACTTGGGACGCTAGAAAGCAAAAAGCCCGGTCATTCGACCGGGCTTTTTGCTTGATATCTTTGGTGGGGCGTGAGTGACTCGAACACTCGACCTACGGATTAAGAGTCCGCTGCTCTACCAACTGAGCTAACGCCCCCAACAGAAGCAAAAGTATGCCGGATCTTTTCGAGATTGCCAAGCCCCTTTTAGCAAATTTATTAAAAAACTCACATCGACAAAGTTGGAGTCTTCCTTCGCCATCACTGTCATCTCAAAAATATCGACGCGTCCAGGCGTCCCGGTATCATGTCGCGGACACGCTGACGCACGAAGCGTCGCGCGGCTTTCGACCGGGGATTGCCATGGATGACAAAGAGATTACCGAGCTGCTCGAACGAGTCCTCGCGCCTTGGGTCCGGGCGCTCACGCTAAAGCCGGTCAAGGTCGACGAGGAGGGCGTGACACTGCGTCTGCCGTTTTCCGGCGAGTGGCGTCATTCGGGCGGCATGATCAGCGGGCAGGTCTTCATGGCGGCCGCGGACACGGCGATGGTCGTCGCGATTACCGCCGCGCTCGGCGGCTTCAAACCGATGAGTACGGTATCGTTGAACATCAACTTCATGCGCGCGGTCCGCAAGGGCGACGTGCTGATCCACGCGCGCGTGTTGCGCATGGGCCGCAATCTGGTGTTCGGCGAAGTTGAGTTGTTCGAGGAAGGCGGCAACATGGCCGTCCACGCCACCACTACTTACGCGCTGCTCGACTGAACGCCCGGCGGTGCGCCCGCGTCGGTCGAAAGCGGCCACGCAACAGCCGATGCAGGCACAGCAAGGAAAAAGCAGCATGTTCGATCAGGTCGTATTCGCCGGCGGCGGCAATCGCTGCTGGTGGCAGGCAGGTTTCTGGGACGTCGTGCAGCCGCAACTCGATATCCGCCCACGTGTCATCACCGGAATTTCGGCCGGCGCCGCCACCGCGTGCATGCTCTACACACGCGATTCCGACTGGGTCATGCGCTATTACGAGGATGCGCTGCGCCACAATACGCGCAACGCATACTGGGGCAACCTGCTGCGCGGCGAATCGGTGTTTCCGCACTACCGGATCTACCGGCAGGCGCTGCTCGACATCTACGGCGAAAAGTTTTCGAAGCTCGCGGATGCGCCGGAAATTCGCATCGGCGTGTCGCATCTGCCGCGCTGGCTCGGCGCGCGTAGCGCGGTCGCGGCAGGGCTGGTCGCGTACAACATCGAAAAATACGTGCGCAAGGCGTTGCATCCGACCTTGGGTCGGACGCTCGGGTTTCATCCGGAATTCGTCCGTGCGCAGGATTGTGCGAGCGTCGACGAACTCGCCGATCTGATCCTGCAATCGTCGAGTACGCCGCCGTTCACGCCGGTTTTGCGGCGCAACGGTCGGCCCGTGCTGGATGGCGGGATGGTCGACAACGTGCCGGTCGACGCGCTGGACGCCGAGGCGCCCGGCAATGTGCTCGTGATGGTCACGCGTCTTTATCCGCGGCCGCAGATGTTCGTCGTGCCGCACGGCGTGCAGCAGCGCCTCTATGTGCAGCCGTCGCGCAAGGTGCCGATTTCGAGCTGGGATTACACGAGTCCATCGCAGATGGTGCACGCGTACAACCTCGGCCGCGCAGACGGCGAGGTGTTCCTCGAGCGCATCCCTGCGCTGCTGGAGGCGGGGGCGCACGAAGCGCGCTGAATCTTGCTGTTAAGTCTCGCCGAGTGACTCGCGCGAGCGAGCGCCATGCCGTCGGCTCTGCTGACGGCGCCCCAAGACGCCGCCGCCAGACCCGCCCGCGAATCAGCGCCGCCGACCACCCTGCAACGCTTCCGGATTCGCCACACTCGCGGTATCGCCCGCGTCGAACGCCAGAATGTTCTTGAACGCGGCGGTGAAATACAGCTCGTAGCTCTCGTGCTCCACATAGCCGATGTGCGGCGTGCAGATCACGTTTTCCATCCGCAGCAGGCTGTAGCCCTGCAGGATCGGTTCGCTTTCGTAGACGTCGATCGCAACCATCCCCGGGCGGTTATGCGACAGCGCGTTCACCAGCGCATTTTCCTCGAGCAGTTCGGCCCGGCTCGTATTCACGAGCAGCGCGGTCGGCTTCATGCGCATCAGATCGTCCTGTTTGACGATGCCGCGCGTGTCGTCGTGCAGACGCAGGTGCAGCGACAGCACGTCGCTGGTCTCGAACAGTTCTTCACGGCTTTGCGCGACACCATAGCCGTCGGCGCGCGCGGCTTCGCGCGAATGCTCGCGACCCCAGACCAGCACGTTCATGCCGAACGCCTTGCCATAGCCGGCCACCAGACGGCCGATCTTGCCGTAGCCCCAGATACCGAGCGTTTGACCGTGCAGCACCTGGCCCAAACCGAAGTTCGGCGGCAGTGCCGACGTCTTCAGTCCCGACTGCTGCCAGGCTCCCTGCTTAAGGTTTGCCACGTATTGCGGAATACGCCGTTGAGCAGCCATGATGAGTGCCCACGTCAGTTCGGCCGGCGCGACCGGCGAGCCGACGCCTTCGAGCACGGCGATGCCGCGCTCGGTACAGGCCGCGAGATCGATGTGGCTGCCGGCTTTGCCGGTCTGGCTGATCATGCGCAGACGAGGCAGTTTGTCGAGCAGTTGCGAGCTGATGCGGGTGCGTTCGCGAATCAGGACGAGAGCGTCGACCTCGGCCAGACGGCTCGCCAGTTGGCCGAGACCGCGCACGGTATTGTTGAAAACTTTTACCTCATGGTCGGCCAGCAATTGAAAGCAGTCGAGCTTGCGAACGGCGTCCTGGTAATCGTCGAGGATGGCAATCTTCATGGTATGTTTTTTGCGGCGCACCGCTGTGGTGCGATCGGAATGTTATGCTGACTGTCCCAGCATGTGACTTACATCACACGCTGGTCTGGCTGAATGCCTTACCGTAGAAGCTGTCGCACAAAAGAACGGCAGCACTGCGTGAAGGCGAATTGAGAACGTTTTTAGCAGTTTGTTGCGTGTTGAGGCAAGCCGCTTTACACAAGGTTGCAGAAGCCTTGTCGGTAGCGCGCCTCCGCCTGGCAAGCTGTTGTGGCCCAGGACGATCTGCGCAACGCGCGCCGGTAGTGTAAATCGACAGAATCGACACACCGGTGCGCTGAATGAATGCCTCTCGCACGCAGCGTTCCAAGGGCTTGTACCGTTTTTCCATTGCTTTCAAGACGGAGACAAGTCGATGAATCATCCCTCGTTCGAAGGGCAGCCCACTATTGAGGCGCCCACATGGGTCAAACACCGCAAGCTGATCGACTGGGTCCGGCGCATCGCCGCAGTGACCAAGCCTGAGAAAGTTGTCTGGTGTGACGGCTCGCAGGAAGAATACGACCGCCTGTGCGCGCAGATGGTCGAAGCGGGCACGATGAAAAAGCTCAACCCCGCCAAACGTCCCAATTCCTACCTCGCCTGTTCGGATCCCTCCGACGTCGCGCGCGTCGAGGACCGCACCTTCATCTGCTCGCAACGCGCCGAAGACGCGGGCCCCACCAACAACTGGATCGCCCCGGCCGAAATGCGCTCGACGCTCGACGGCCTGTTCGACGGCGCAATGCGCGGCCGCACGATGTACGTGGTGCCGTTCTCGATGGGCCCGCTCGGTTCGCCGATCGCGCACATCGGCGTCGAGTTGAGCGACAGCCCGTACGTCGCGACCAATATGCGCATCATGACGCGCATGGGCCGCCAGGTGTACGAGGTCCTCGGCGAAGACGGCGAATTCGTGCCGTGCGTTCATTCGGTCGGCGCGCCGCTCGCGGCCGGCGAAAAAGACGTGCCGTGGCCGTGCAACAAGACCAAGTACATCGTGCATTTCCCCGAATCGCGCGAAATCTGGAGCTACGGTTCGGGCTACGGCGGCAACGCGCTGCTCGGCAAGAAATGCTTCGCGTTGCGCATCGCATCGACGATGGGCCGCGACGAAGGCTGGCTCGCCGAACACATGCTGATTCTCGGCGTGACGTCGCCGGAAGGGCGCAAGCATCACGTCGCGGCGGCGTTCCCGTCGGCGTGCGGCAAGACCAACTTCGCGATGTTGATTCCGCCGGCGGGCCTGAACGGCTGGAAAATTTCCACGATCGGCGACGATATCGCGTGGATCAAGCCGGGCAAGGACGGCCGCCTGTACGCGATCAACCCGGAAGCCGGCTACTTCGGCGTCGCGCCGGGCACGAGCGAAAAGACCAACTACAACGCGCTCGCCACGCTGAAAGAAAACGTGATCTTCACGAACGTCGCGCTGACCGACGACGGCGACGTCTGGTGGGAAGGCATGACCGACGTGCCGCCCGCGCACCTGATCGACTGGCAGGGTCACGACTGGACGCCGGCGATCGCGAAGGAAACCGGCCGCAAGGCTGCGCATCCGAACGCGCGTTTTACGGCACCGGCTTCGCAGTGCCCGTCGATCGATGCGGACTGGGAAAATCCGGCAGGCGTCGCGATCGATGCGTTCATCTTCGGCGGCCGTCGTTCGACCACCGTGCCGCTCGTCACCGAAGCGCGTAACTGGGTCGAAGGCGTCTACATGGCGGCAACGATGGGCTCCGAGACGACCGCGGCCGCAGCCGGCCAGCAGGGCGTGGTGCGTCGCGATCCGTTCGCGATGCTGCCTTTCTGTGGCTACAACATGAGCGACTACTTCAGCCACTGGCTGAAGACTGGCGAGCGTCTGGAGCAACTGAACGCGAAGCTGCCGAAGATTTTCTGCGTGAACTGGTTCCGCAAGGGCGCGGACGGCAAGTTCGTGTGGCCGGGCTTCGGCGAGAACATGCGTGTACTGAGCTGGATGGTCGGCCGTATCGAAGGCAGCGCGCAAGGCGAGGAGCATGCGTTCGGCGTGTCGCCGCACTATGACGACCTCGACTGGAGCGGCCTGAACTTCAGCCGCGAGCAGTTCGAGCAGGTCATTTCCGTCGACGACGCTGCATGGCGCGACGAACTCGCGCTGCACGCGGAGTTGTTTGACACGTTGCAACAGGGTCTGCCGCCGGCCTTGACCAATGCCAAACGCGCGCTCGAGGAGAAACTCAGCGCTTGATCATGTGAGTGTTCACTTCGCATGCAAAGCCGCCTTCGGGCGGCTTTTTCTTTGATGGATCTACCGTTTCCGTCGATTTTTTCTGTTTCCGCAATACCGGGGTGACCTTTGCGTCTGTTCGAACAAAAAAGACAGTGCAAGCTGCGGCGCAGCAGATTATTCTAATTTTTAGAATAATTGGCGGTCGGGCCCCGCTTCTGTCGGCACAGTCGCATCAAAATTGACAATATTTCGAGTTTTGAAGGCAACTTATGCACGAAGTTGCGAGTCGTAGGAGAATTCCAAGTTCGCTTCACTGGTTTTCACTAATTGTCAGGAAGCAGTAACACGGCAGGAGTTGTCCTATGGATCATTTGCAGTCGATGCGAGTTTTCGTCAAGGTGGCGGATCTCGGCAGTTTTGCCCGCGCCGCGAGCGCGATGGATATTTCCAACGCGGTCGCTACCCGCCACGTTGCCGACCTCGAAGGCCGTCTTGGTACGCGGCTGCTCAATCGCACAACCCGCAGCTTGTCGCTGACCGAATCCGGTCAGGTCTACCTTGAGCGCGCCCGTCAGATTCTCGACGAACTGGAAGACGTCGAACAGATGGTGGTCGCTCGCAATCACGAACCCGTCGGTACGCTGCGCATCGTCGCGCCCGTCGTGTTTGGGCTGCATAACCTCGCGCCCGTGCTGCAAACGTACGCGGAGCGCTACCCGAAAGTCATCCCGGACGTCACGCTGGTCGATCGTCAGGTGGATCTGGTCGAGGAAGGCTTTGACGTCGGCGTTGTGATCGCGCGGCAAATGCGCAGCGCAAGCATTGTCACGCGGCGCTTGACTACCGGTTGCATGACCGTCTGCGCCACGCCGGCCTATCTGGAAAAGCACGGCACGCCGACGCGTCCCGAACATCTGCTCGAGCATCCGTGCCTGAGCCTGCCGTCCGAATACTGGGGCGACGAGCGCGTGTTCACGGGGCCGGAAGGCGAAGTGCGGGTGCGGCCGTCGAACGTGATCGTCGCGAACAACACCGAAATGCTGCGGCAGTTTGCGCTGCTGGGTATGGGCATCGCGATTCTGCCGAGCTATCTGATCGGTCGTGACATGACCCGTGGCCGGCTGGTGCGTCTGCTCGGCGACTATCGTCTGCCGCAGGTCGAGATCAACATCGCGTATCCGAGCCGCCGTCACCTGCCGGCCAAGGTGCGCACGTTCATCGACCATCTGGTCGAGCACTTCAACCAGACGCCGAACAGCCAGCTGGGCGAGCAGTGGATCAAGGATGGCGTCGAACGGCCGGCCGTGTCGGGTGCCTTCGATTCCACCGAATCGCGCGCGCCGGAAGCGTTCGACGGTGCCGAGCCGCTGTCGCGTCTGCTCGATAGCGAGCTGTCGCCGGTAGCGAAGACGCTGACGAAGACGAACCGTACGCGGCCGACGGCCTTGTCGCCGCTTTAAGCTGAATGCCGAAGCCCCTCGCAAAGCGAGCGGGCGAGGAAATTAAAAAGGCGCAGTCACTTCAGGTGACTGCGCTTTTTTCATGGGCGAAGGATCGGCGGATCCTGGCTGTATCACGCAAATCCGCCGCCCGGCGATCGATGCTGCTCACGCAGCCCGTCGCCGGTATCAAGGCGAGAATTACGAGCCGGTTTTACGCGCCACGGTTTTCTTCGCAGGCGCTTTCTTGGCAGCCGCGGTCTTGGCAGCGGGCGCTTTTTTCGCCGCTACCTTCTTCGCGGCCGGCTCGGCCTTCACTGCGACGGCGGTATCGCCATCGTCTTCCGGCATTGCCTTCGCCGCGGAGCGAGCCGCCGAAGTCTTGGCCGCCGCGGTTTTCCCCGCTGCGGGCTCTTTCTTCTCGAACTCGAAGCCGATCTTGCCATCGCTCTGCTTGACGAGGAACGCCTTGAAGTTACGACCCGTACGCGACGACTTGAAGTTCGTCAGCAGGTCGGTGCGGCCTTCCTCGAGCAGTTTGGCCATCTGCTCGCGGGCGATTTCCTGCTGCAGGATCACCTTGCCCGAGCGGAAGTCACAGCTCTTCGGATTCGCGACCGAGTTCTCGCAGACGTAGCTCATACCGTGCTCGAACACGCGGCCCTTGCACTTCGGGCATGCGCCGACCGGCTGCTGATCGGAGAAATCGGGCGGTTCGCCGTCTTCGCCGGCCGCATCCTGGCCGAAGTCGAATTCGAGCTTGTAGTTCTTGATCTCGTCGTCGAGCGACAGCTTGAGGATCGCCGAGAACGGCCGCCCCATCTTGCTGCGGAAACCCGACAGCGGTCCGATCGTCTTGTTCTGCAGCAGCTCTTCGACTTCTGCGATTTCGAACTGACGGCCGCCCGGAATCTTGGAGATCGAGAACTCGCACTTCGAGCACGCGAAGCGCCGGTAATTTTCCTTCACCTGGCCGCCGCAATTCGGGCAAGGTGTTTGCAACGTCGCGTAATCGCCCGGGATCGTGTCCGAATCGTATTCCTTCGCGCGCTTGACGATGGTTTGCGTCATGCGTGCGATTTCCTGCATGAACGCGTCGCGCGGGAGGTTGCCGCGCTCCATCTGCGACAGCTTGTATTCCCACTCGCCGGTCAGTTCCGGCGCGGTCAGCTCCTTCACGCCGAGGCCGCGCAGCAGCGTCATCAGCTGGAAGGCCTTGGCCGTCGGAAACAGGTCGCGGCCTTCGCGGATCAGATACTTTTCCGTGAGCAAACCTTCGATGATCGCCGCGCGCGTGGCCGGCGTGCCGAGCCCCTTGGCCGCCATCGCTTCGCGCAATTCGTCGTCCTCGACCAGCTTGCCCGCGCCTTCCATCGCCGACAGCAGCGTCGCTTCGTTGTAGCGTGCGGGCGGCTTCGTCACCAGTTGCTGGGCGGCGATCTTGTCGGTCTTGACCTTCTCGTCCTTCTGCACCGGCACCAGGTTCGCGTCGTCGCCGCTGGTTTCGCGGCCGTAGATCTGTAGCCAGCCCGGCTCGACCAGCACCTTGCCTTCGGTCTTGAAGTGATGGCCGACCACTTCGGTGATACGCGTCGTGACGCGGTATTCCGCAGCGGGGAAGAACACGGCGAGGAAACGCTTCACGACGAGGTCGTAGAGCTTCTGTTCCGGCTCGGACAGGTTCTTCGGCGCCTGCAGCGTCGGGATGATGGCGAAGTGATCGCTGATCTTCGAGTTGTCGAAGATGCGCTTGTTCGGCTTCACCCAGCCCTTGTCGAGCGCCTGTTTCGCGAACGGCAGGTAGTTGTTGCTCTCCTTGAGCATGCCGAGCGTCTGCTTGACCGTGTCCAGATAGTCTTCCGGCAGCGCGCGCGCGTCGGTTCGCGGATAGGTCAGCACCTTGTGCTTTTCGTACAGCGCCTGTGCGAGGCCCAGCGTGTTCTTCGCCGAGAAACCGAAGCGGCCGTTGGCTTCACGCTGCAGGCTGGTCAGGTCGAACAGCGCCGGCGAGAGCTGCGTGGATGGCTTCGACTCTTCGGTCACCGTGCCGAGCTGGCCGCGGCAGGCCGCGACGATCGTCTCGGCCGCGGGCAGCGCCCACAGACGCGAGTCGCGCTTTTCCGGGTCGAATTCGTCGCGCTTGAATTTCGGGTCGTACCAACGGCCTTCGTAGAAACCGCCCGCGCAGACGAACTCGGCTTTCACTTCCCAGTAGTCGCGCGGCACGAAGCGGCGAATCTTCTCTTCGCGCTCGACGACGATCGACAGCGTCGGCGTCTGCACGCGCCCGACCGTGGTCAGGAAGAAGCCGCCGCCCTTGCTGTTGAACGCGGTCATCGCGCGGGTGCCGTTGATACCGACCAGCCAGTCGGCTTCCGAGCGGCAGCGTGCCGCGTCGGCGAGCGGCTGCATCTCTTCGTCGCTACGCAGACGCGCGAAACCGTCGCGGATCGAGCCGGCCGTCATCGATTGCAGCCACAGCCGCTGCACCGGTTGCTTTGCCTTCGCGTGCTGCGCGATCAGGCGGAAAATCAGTTCGCCCTCGCGCCCCGCGTCGCATGCGTTGATCAGACGGTCGATGTCCTTACGCTTGATCAGCTTCGTCAGCACCTTCAGGCGCGACTCGCTCTTCGCGATCGGATTCAGATCGAAGTGCGGCGGAATGACGGGCAGGTTGGCGAAGCTCCACTTGCCGCGCTTGACTTCGTAGTCGTCGGGCGCGGCGATTTCCAGCAGATGGCCCACTGCCGAGGAAAGGACGTAGTCGTCGCTTTCGTAGTATTCGTCATGCTTGGTAAAGCCGCCCAAAGCGCGCGCGATGTCGTTCGCGACGGAAGGCTTTTCGGCGATGATCAGTGCTTTGGACATGACTCGATGTGAGGTTGGTAGATCCGGGTGGGTGGCCTTGCGCTCGCCAAAATGGCGCGCGATGCTCGTTTGCGACCTGTTTCGACCCATTAACGACCGCTTTATAGCACAAGGCGCGAAGCGGTCGTGTCAACTCTTTTGAAAGCGCGCCATCATAAGTGCGTGCCGCGCGGTTGATCAAGCTGTGGCAAACGCCGCGGGCGCACGGCTTTGCCGGCTATGCGGCGGTTCCTTGCCGCGATGTTGCAACACACGCGCTGCGAGCTCCGCGCGATGCTGCCTGGCGCTGCGAATGCCGCTGTCAGGCGACCGCCAGGGCGGGCCGCAACTTCGGCGCGCCGGTTACGCCAGGCAGCGCCGTCAGGTCCGACAACATCCGCTCCACGATCGACACCTGCGGCAAAACCGTACCGAAGAATCGTGTCGTCACCGAGTCTTCGATCAGGATCGTCGGGAAATTCTCGACGTCCAGATCGTCGAAGCGGTCCGCATGGGTTTCGATGTCGATCCACGCGAAACAGACCTCCGGGTGCCGTTCGGCCAGCCGGTTGAAAGCGTCCCGGTACTCGCGACACGTCCCGCACCACTCCGCGCAGAGGCAGGCGACGAACAACGTGTCGGCTTCGTTGACGCGCTCGGCGATCCGGTCCTGATCGGTGTCGAGATTCAGCGCGGGCATGAGACGGTTTCCTTATGTACTTTGGCAGATGCTTTGGCGCGAATGTAGCATGGCCGGTCCCGAAGGGTGGCCAATGCCCATTGACGCGGGTCAGTTGTCGCTCAGGCACGATGAGCTCGCATGAAGCGTCCGCCGGGCAGCAGCGTGACCTCGCCGGCGAGTTCGAGCTGCAGCAACGTGGCGTGCAATGCGGCGTCTTCCATCTCGGTGCGGGTGGCAAGAATTTCAAGCGACGTCGGTGCGTGGCCGAGTGCGGCGAGCAGGCGCTCGGCTTCAGGGGCGAGCGGCGGCTTGGGGCGTGGAACGCACGGGACCGCTTCCGCAAAGGGGGCGGTCGGCTGTGGTGGGGCTGCCACAGAGGCAGACCCGGGCTCGCGCAGGAGCGGAAGCCGCGAACCGGTCACGTCCAGCGCAACGCTTCGTTTCACTTCCCGCTTTGCTGCGCGCTCGCTGCGCATCGCCGGACGCTTCGCGAAACCCAGTTCTTCCAGGACCTCGTCCGGTGTTTCCACCAGACGCGCGCCTTGCTTGATCATCCGATGACATCCGCGCGACAGCGGCGCGTGAATCGAGCCGGGCAGCGCGAACACGTCGCGCCCCATTTCGTTGGCGAGCCGCGCGGTAATCAGCGAGCCCGAGCGCATTGCTGCCTCGACGATCACGACGCCGCTGACCAGCCCGGCAATCAGCCGATTCCGCTGCGGGAAATTGGCGGCGCGCGCCGGCGTGCCGAGCGGCCATTCGGAAACGACCGCACCTTGCACCGCGATCTGCCGCGCGAGCGCGTGATGCGCGGCTGGATACACGAGGTCCGCGCCGGTGCCGATTACCGCGACCGTCCCGCCGATGCCTTCGAGTCCGCCCCGATGCGCGGCGCCGTCGATGCCGAGCGCAAGCCCCGAGACGACCGTCACGCCTGCCGCCGACAGTTCGCGCGCAAACCGCTGCGCGTCCTCGAGGCCCTGCGGCGTCGCGCTGCGGCTGCCCACCAGCGCGACCGCCCGCGTATGCAGCAGATCGAGTCGGCCCTTTATATATAGCAGCGGCGGCGGGTCGGGCATCGTCAGTAGCGCGGGCGGATACGCGGGGTCGTCGAGCGTGACGACCTGGTTGCCTGGTAATTCGAGCCACGCGAGCACGGCATCGAGCTGGCCTTCGAAATCCGCGCCTGGCGGCGTCAGTACCGCGCGCGCGGCGGCCTCGCCCGCAACCTCGACGAGCGCTTCCGGCGCTTGCGTAAAAATCGACTCCGGCAACCCGAATGCGCCAAGCAGCAGACGCAGCGCGGCGGGCTTCAGTCCCGGCGCGAGCGACAGCCGCAGCCAGGCGGCCAGTTCGATACGGGTTGCGGGCAAAGTGTGCATGCAGATCGCTCCTCTGGCGGGGCCTGCGGGCAGGCCGTCACCATGCTAGAATTTTCATCATCCGAAATAACTGCAACGCCGCGCCTGTTCGCGCGGGTTCGTCGTTGGGCGCACGGGGCGCGTTGAATCGAACCGGTTCGACATCATCTATCCTCTGCGTATTACGACGGGCTCACAAGCTGGCCGAATGGCCAACGCGAGCGCTCCTTTGCCTGGCGGCGTCAAAAACACACTCAAAATCATGGCTTTACTGAACATCCTCAACTACCCGGACAAACGGCTGCACAAGGTGGCGAAGCCGGTCGCGGAAGTCAACGACCGCATCCGCCGTCTCGTCGCGGACATGGCCGAGACCATGTACGGCGCGCCCGGCGTCGGTCTCGCCGCCACCCAGGTGGACGTGCACGAACGCGTGATCGTGATCGACGTGTCGGAAACGCACGACGAACTGCTCGCGTTCATCAACCCGGAAATCGTCTGGTCGAGCGACGAGAAAAAGCTCTCGGAAGAGGGTTGCCTGTCGGTGCCGGGCATCTACGACAACGTCGAGCGCGCTGAAAAAGTGCGCGTGCGCGCGCTGAACGAAAAAGGCGAAACCTTCGAGATCGATTGCGAAGGGCTGCTCGCCGTGTGCATCCAGCATGAAATGGATCACCTGATGGGCCGCGTATTCGTCGAATACCTCTCGCCGCTCAAGCAGACGCGCATCAAGAGCAAGATGAAGAAGCTCGCCCACGCGATGTAACGCGTGTTCACCTTGCTTACCGCTGCCCATTCATGAGTCATTCGTTGCGCGTCATCTTCGCCGGTACGCCGGAATTCGCCGCGGCCGCGCTGGCCGCGATTCATCGCGCCGGTTTCCCGGTGCCGCTCGTGCTGACCCAGCCGGACCGTCCCGCTGGACGTGGCATGAAGCTGCAGGCAAGCCCGGTCAAGCGCTACGCGCAGGAGCACGGGCTCGCGGTCGCGCAGCCCACGTCGCTGCGCCGCGCCGGCAAGTATCCGCAGGAGGCTGCCGCCGCGATCGACCAGTTGCGCGCGACGCCGCACGACGTGATGGTGGTCGCCGCCTACGGGCTGATCCTGCCGCAGGAAGTGCTCGATATTCCGCGCCACGGCTGCATCAACATTCATGCGTCGCTGCTGCCGCGCTGGCGCGGCGCGGCGCCGATTCATCGCGCGATCGAGGCGGGCGATGCGCAAACCGGCATCACGCTGATGCAGATGGACGCTGGTCTCGACACTGGCGCGATGATTTCCGAAGTGCGTACCCCCATTGCCGCCACCGATACCACCGCCACACTGCACGACCGCCTCGCACAGGATGGCGCGCAGTTGATCGTCGACGCGCTGCTCGAACTCGAGCGCAGCGGCACGCTCGCCTCGACGCCCCAACCGGCCGATGGCGTGACCTACGCCGAGAAAATCGCCAAGCACGAGGCGGCGCTCGACTGGCGCCGGCCTGCCGATGCGCTCGCCCGTCAGGTGCGTGCATTCGATCCGTTCCCGGGCGGCGCGGGCACGCTCGAAGACGGCAGCCTCGTGAAGATCTGGGCGGCTGCTGCCATGACCGCACCGGCTGCCTCCGGCGACAAGGCGCCGGGCACGATCCTCGAGGTCTCGCCGGAAGGCGTCGTGGTGGCTTGCGGCGAAGGCGCGCTGCGTCTGACGCAATTGCAGAAACCCGGCGGCAAACGCCTGCCGGTGCGCGAATTTCTGGCCGGTTCGACACTCGCCGCCGGCCAGCGCTTTCAGGTTCCGGAAGCAGGATAACCGTGTCGCGTAGGGTCTGAACATCGTCCGTTCGGCCGATGTTCGTTGCGCTCGCCGAGCGCTCGCGGCGCGTTAGAATCCTCTATGCAACAGGTAAAGTTTCGAGGGTTCATCACATGTTCGGCATCGTCCATTTCGAGTTTTTCGTCGTCGCGGTTTTTCTTCTGAACGTCACGCCGGGGCCGGATACGGCTTATATCGTCGGGCGCAGCGTCGCGCAGGGCCGCGGCGCGGGCCTGATGTCGGCGCTCGGCATTTCGGCGGGCTGCTGCATTCACTCGCTGGCTTGTGCGTTCGGTCTGACCGCGCTGCTGGCCGCGTCGACCACGGCGTTTACGGTCATCAAATTCGTCGGCGCGATGTATCTGATCTATCTGGGCGTGCGCCTCATTTTCGCGAAGCCGGCCGCCGATGCGCCCGTCGGCGACACACGCTCGCCGTCCGCGCCGAAGTCGTTGCGGCAGCTGTTCCTGCAAGGCTTCTGGACCAACGTGCTGAACCCGAAGGTGGTGCTGTTCTTCGTGTCGTTCTTCCCGCAATTCGTCGCGACCGGCAGCGAGCACAAGACCTTCGCGTTCCTGACGCTCGGCGCGGTGTTCGTGCTGATGAGCATGGTCTGGAACAGCTTTGTCGCGTGGATCGCGGGCAGCGTCACGCAGCGCTTTTCGGGTAAGCCGTCGGTCAAGCGCTGGCTCGATCGCGGCGTCGGCAGTGCGTTTGTCGGCCTCGGAATCAAGCTGGCCACCGCGTCGCGCTGATTGAATTTTCCTGTACAGCCCATATTTAACAGTTCGCTTACACTCTCGGGCGCCGCGATTACGCGGCATGGAGACGAAGCCCACGCTTGGGGCAAGGAGTTGCAGACATGTTTAACTGGGTAAAAACCGCGATGCTGATGGCCGCCATCACGGCCCTCTTCATCGTGATCGGCGGGATGATCGGCGGGTCGCGCGGCATGATGATCGCGCTCGTGGTCGCCCTCGGGATGAATTTCTTCTCGTACTGGTTTTCCGACAAGATGGTCCTGCGCATGTACAACGCGCAGGAAGTCGACGAAAGCAGTGCGCCGCAGTTTTATCGCATGGTGCGCGAGCTGGCCACGCGCGCGAATCTGCCGATGCCGCGCGTCTACCTGATCAACGAAGACGCGCCGAACGCGTTCGCCACTGGCCGCAATCCGGAGCATGCGGCGGTCGCGGCGACCACCGGCATTCTGCGGGTGCTGTCCGAGCGCGAAATGCGCGGCGTGATGGCGCACGAACTCGCGCACGTGAAGCACCGCGATATTCTGATCTCGACGATTTCGGCGACGATGGCCGGCGCGATTTCCGCGTTGGCGAATTTCGCGATGTTCTTCGGTGGCCGCGACGAAAACGGCCGTCGTGCGAACCCGATTGCGAGCATTGCGGTCGCGCTGCTTGCGCCGCTGGCGGGCGCAATGATCCAGATGGCGATTTCGCGTGCCCGTGAATTCGAGGCTGACCGTGGCGGCGCGCAGATTTCCGGCGACCCGCAGGCGCTCGCCTCGGCGCTCGACAAGATCCATCGCTATGCGAGCGGCATTCCGTTCCCGACTGCCGAGGCGCATCCGGCCACCGCGCAGATGATGATCATGAATCCGCTGTCGGGAGGCGGTATCGCGAATCTGTTCTCGACTCACCCGGCGACCGAGGAACGCATCGCGCGTCTGATGGAAATGGCGCGTACCGGGCGCTTCGACTGAGTTGTCGGGCCGTCTGGCTCGGCAAGCGTGGAATGCTGAAAAGCGGGCCTGCAAGGCCCGCTTTTTTTCGCGCGTTGCACCGCCGTCGGGCGGCCGCCTACCGCCGCCGCTCGCGCGCAGCGGCGCCTGCCCAGCGCCACGCTACAATGTGCGCTGACTGCGCCGCGCGCACCGTGCGGCTTGCCCTTGCTCCTTTCATGACTTCAAAGCCCTCTTCGCGTTCTGCTTCTTCGTCGGCGCGTTCGCGCGAATCCCGTTTGTCGGCGCTGCATCTGTCGCCCGAATCGCTCGGGTTCGCGCTCGACTGCGCGGCCCAGGCCGTGGGCGCCGTGCGCGTCGGCGCGGCGTTGCCCGCGGCGTTGCAGAGCGTGTTCGTCGGGATGCCGGAGGGCAATGTCGCGATGGCGCGCGGGGCGGTGCAAGACATCGCGTACCGTACGATGCGGCGTCTCGCGACCGTCGAGTGGCTGATCGCGAAGCTCGTGAAGAAAGCGCCGCCGCCGCACGTCGCCCATGTGCTCGCCTGCGCGCTCGCCCTGCTCGTCGACGACGAAGCGAACGCCGCCTACACGCCGTTCACGGTGGTCGACCAGGCGGTCAGCGCGATCGCCGCGCGCCGTGAATTCGCATTTGCGAAGGGGCTCGTCAACGCGGTGCTGCGCAGTTTCCTGCGCGAGCGCGACACGCTGCTCGCAGCCGCGCAAGCCGACGAAGTGGCGCGCTGGAACTATCCGGCCTGGTGGATCGACGCGGTGAAGCAGGCGTGGCCGGAGGCATGGCAGTCCGTGCTGGCCGCCGGCAACACGCAAGGTCCGCTCACGTTGCGCGTGAACGCGCGTCATTCGACGGTCGATGCGTACCTGCAAGTGCTGCAACGTCAGCAGATCGCCGCGACGAAGGCCGGCGAGCACGCGGTCACGCTCGCCACGCCGATGCCGGTCGAGCGCATTCCCGGCTTCAGCGACGGCGTCGTGTCGGTGCAGGACGCGGGCGCGCAACTCGCCGCGCAACTGCTCGGCGTGCGCGACGGCATGCGCGTGCTCGATGCATGCGCGGCCCCCGGCGGCAAGACCGGCCATCTGCTCGAACTCGCCAATCTCCAGCTCGTCGCGCTCGAAAGCGATGCGTCGCGGGCGCGTCGCATCGGCGAAAACCTGCGTCGTCTGAAGCTCGAAGCGGAAGTGCGGATCGGCGACGCGGGTACGCCCGCGCAGTGGCACGACGACCTCGACCAGCCGTTCGACCGCATTCTCGCGGACGTGCCGTGCTCAGCGTCGGGCATCGTGCGACGTCATCCGGATATTCGCTGGCTGCGTCGGCAGTCGGATATCGCCGCGCTCGCCGCCGAACAGCGCCGCATTCTCGACGCGCTGTGGCCGCTCGTGAAACCAGGTGGCGAATTGCTTTACGTTACGTGCTCGATCTTTCCCGAAGAAGGCGAGTTGCAGGCGCAGTGGTTTGGAAACAAGTATCAGGATGCGGTACGATTGGACGCGCCGGGGCAACTTTTACCTTCAGTTGCCCGCGCGCCCGCCGACTCATCGGCCGGTTCCGATGTCGGACAGCACGCTCAATCCGGTGAAGCGAGCGCCGGTGCGAACTCAGACCACGACGGATTTTTCTACGCGCGCTTTCAGAAACGGTGACCATCAAACGCTTCTTCCCGCTTCGGCTCGCTGCCGTGCTCTGGATCGCGCTGGCCGTCTGGCTAGCGGCGCCGGGCGCGGCGCACGCTGATTCGATCGCGGTGCAGCGGGCGTCGCTGCAGGCCGACAACGGCGGCTGGAGTCTCGACGCGCACTTCGATTTCGATCTGAACAGCAATCTCGAAGACGCGGTCAACAAAGGCATTCCGCTTTATTTCACGACGGATTTCGAACTGAGCCGGCCGCGCTGGTACTGGTTCGACGAACAGCCGGTCAGCGTGTCGCAAAGTCTGCGGCTGTCGTTTCAACCGCTCACGCGCGAGTATCGCGTGTCGAGCGTATCGTCGGGCGGTCTGCAGCTCGGCTTTTCCACGCTGAAAGATGCGCTCGCGGTGATCAAGCACGTGACCTCGTGGCATGTAATCGACCGCAATCAGGTGCGCGTCGGCGAAACCTATACCGCGTCGGTGCGCATGCAACTCGACATCGCGCTGATGCCCAAGCCGTTCCAGATCGACGCGGTGAACAACCGCGACTGGAACCTCTCGTCCGAATGGAAACGCTTCACCTTCACGGCAACCGAACGTGCTAAATAAAGTGCGCTCATCTCCTACCAGCGTCAGCAGCATCGTCGTGCGCGTGCTGGTGTCGACGGTCGCCGTGACGGCCGTGCTGCTGCTCGTGCTGCTGGCCGCCGCGAGCGCGAATACCGAATTCTTCGACCGCTACTACCAGTGGCTGTACGCGGCCAACGTCGCGGTCGCGATGATCTTTCTGCTGGTGGTGGCGACGCTCGTCGTCATCATCATCGTGCGATTACGCACCGGTAAATTCGGCACCCGGCTGTTAGCGAAGCTCGCGTTCTTCATGGCGCTCGTCGGCGTGGTGCCGGGCGGCATCATTTACATCGTGTCGTATCAGTTCGTGTCGCGCAGTATCGAATCGTGGTTCGACGTGAACGTCGAAACCGCGCTCGCGTCGGGCCTGAATCTCGGGCGCGGCATGCTCGACGCGTCGCTGTCCGATCTGCAGACGAAGGCGCGGCTGATGTCCGAGCAACTCGCAACCGCGGATGCGTCGGGCACCACGCTCACGCTGCTGCGGTTGCGCGACCAGTTCGGCGTGCAGGAGGCGACGATCGTCGAGCCGACGCGCAGCATGTCCGGCGCGACGCCCGACATGCACGTGGTCGCGCAGGCGTCCGGCAATTACGCGACGCTGCTGCCGAACGATTTGCCGACGCCGCTGATGATCGAGCAGGCCCGCGGCCACGGCTATGCGGCGATCGAAGGCGAAGTGGATGGCGATCAGCATGCGGCGGGCGGCAAGGGCGTGTTGCGGCTGCGCGTCGTGCAGCGCATTCCCGATTCGAACGCGTCGCTGCTGCAGCCCGCCGAGCGCTTCCTGCAACTCACGCAGCCGGTGTCGCGCACGCTCGCGCGCAATGCCGATGCGGTGCAGCGGGCGTATCGCGAGTATCAGGAGAAAGCGCTCGGCCGCACCGGCCTGCGCAAGATGTACATCGGCACGCTGACGCTGTCGCTGTTTCTGGCGACCTTCATCGCGATGATGCTCGCGCTCGCGCTCGGCAATCAGCTCGCGCGGCCGCTGTTCCTGCTCGCGCAGGGCACGAAGGAAATTACCGAGGGCGACTACACGCCGAAGCGCGAAATCAAATCGCGCGACGAACTCGGCTTCCTCACGCAGTCGTTCAACGCGATGACGCGGCAGCTCTCCGAAGCGCGCGCCGCGGTCGAAAAGAACCGCGTCGCGCTCGAGCATTCAAAAGCGTATCTGGAGAGCATCCTCGCGAATCTGACCGCGGGCGTGTTCGTGTTCGACCGGCAGTTCCGGCTCACCACCGCGAATCGCGGCGCCGAGCGGATTTTCCGTCAGCCGTTCCAGACCGCGCTCGGTTCGTCGCTCGATCAGATCGGCGTGCTCAGCGAATTCGGCGCGATGGTGCGCAAGGCGTTCGCCGACCGCGAGGCCGCGAGCGGCGACGGCCACGACGACAACGGTCATTGGCAGCAGCAGTTCTCGGTGCCGGTGCCCGGCGAAACCGAGCCGTTGACGCTGCTCGTGCGCGGCGCGCGTCTCGTCGCGGCTAACGGGCGCGATGCGGAAGACCTGCAGACCTCGGGCTACGTGATCGTGTTCGACGACATCTCCGACGTGATCTCCGCGCAGCGTTCGATCGCCTGGGGCGAAGTCGCGCGGCGGCTCGCGCACGAGATCAAGAATCCGCTCACGCCGATTCAACTGTCGGCCGAGCGCTTGCAGATGAAACTCGCCGACAAGCTCGCGCCGTCGGACGCGGACGTGCTCAAGCGCGGCGCGACGACGATCGTCAATCAGGTCGCCGCGATGAAGCAGATGGTCGACGATTTCCGCGACTACGCGCGCACGCCGCCCGCGGTGCTCGCGCATCTGCAACTGAACGATCTGGTCAGCGAGGTGCTCACGCTGTACGGTATCGAGGAAGGCAAGGGCGCGATCCAGGTCGAGCTTGCGACGCTGCCCGCGATTCGCGGTGACGCGACGCAATTGCGTCAGGTGATCCACAACCTGCTGCAGAACGCGCAGGATGCGGTCGCCGAAGTCGCGCATCCGCGTGTTTTGCTCGAGACGAGGACAGTAGAATACGGAGACCCCGACGCGGAAGGAAAGGTCCGCATCGCGGTACGTCTGACAGTGTCGGATAACGGACCGGGTTTCCCCGCGCGCATTCTCACGCGCGCGTTCGAGCCTTACGTGACGACCAAGGCCAAGGGGACGGGCCTCGGTCTTGCGATGGTCAAGAAGATCGTCGACGAACACGGCGCGCGCATCGACATTCGCAATCGCATGAAAGCCGGCGATGTGATCGAAGGCGCGCAGATTTCGATCCTCTTCCTTCAACTGGCGGACGACCCTGCGGCGCCGGGCGCGCATGGTACAGGCGCGTCTCCGGCACACGGTGGTGTGTCGCAGGGAACGACAAAAGCAACAGTGCAGACAAGGGCAGCGTAAATGGCAACCATCCTGGTGGTAGATGATGAAATGGGCATCCGGGAATTGCTCTCGGAGATCCTGAGCGACGAGGGGCACGTCGTGGAGGCCGCTGAAAATGCGCAGGAGGCGCGCGAGTTCCGTCTGCGTCAGGCGCCGGACCTCGTGCTGCTCGACATCTGGATGCCCGACACCGACGGCGTGACGTTGCTCAAGGAATGGGCCGCGCAAGGACAGCTGACGATGCCCGTCATCATGATGTCCGGCCACGCGACGATCGACACCGCGGTGGAAGCCACCAAGATCGGCGCGCTCAACTTCCTCGAAAAGCCGATCGCGTTGCAGAAGCTGCTGAAGGCAGTCGAGCAGGGCCTCGCTCGCGGCAACGCGGCGGCGGTCCCGGGCGGTGTCGCCGCGAAGCCGGCCATGCCGGTCAGCGCATCGACGGTCGCGTCCGCGGCCGCGTTGCCGATGCTGTCGGCCGACGGTATGAGCGGCGGCGCGCTGGCCGCGCAAACCGCATCGATCTCGTTCGACATTCCGCTGCGCGATGCGCGCGACGCCTTCGAGCGCGCGTACTTCGAATATCACCTCGCGCGCGAGAACGGCAGCATGACGCGCGTCGCGGAGAAGACCGGTCTGGAGCGCACGCATCTTTATCGCAAGCTGAAGCAACTCGGCGTCGATCTCGGCAAGAACAAGGGCGAGTGAGCGTCACGCATTGCAGACAAACGCGGCCCAGCAGATTTTTTTACGAAAGGGCTTGCTGAACTAAAAACCCTTTGATATAGTTTCGTTCTTCGTTGGCCCGGTAGCTCAGTTGGTAGAGCAGCGGATTGAAAATCCGCGTGTCGGTGGTTCGATTCCGCCCCAGGCCACCAGGATTTAGCCCCAGGAAATCGCAAGATTCCTGGGGCTTTTCCGTTTGGCGGGCAGTCGTTGTTTGGATTCGTCAGGCGTCGGTGAAGCAGGCTGGGGCGCGAAGCCCGGGCGGCAGGCTCCGGTGGCATTCGGTGTCGCGTGATAAAATCGCGCCACTTCAAGGACTTGCATACAGGCGCGCACGCAATCGCGCAGCTCGTAATGCAGTACCAGGCACCACGAAGCATCGAAGCACCCAATCCTTCGCCCGACGATCGGCGGTATAAGCGCCCAGCCACGTTCACGCGCAACGCACGACCTATACTGCTTTGGCCGGCAGCAATGCCGGCACACGTCGCGTCGCGTTGCTCGCATGGCGCACCTCGCGTAGCGCGACGTGGCACTTTCAT
Source organism: Paraburkholderia antibiotica (assembly GCF_012927125.1). Taxonomy (GTDB): domain Bacteria; phylum Pseudomonadota; class Gammaproteobacteria; order Burkholderiales; family Burkholderiaceae; genus Paraburkholderia; species Paraburkholderia antibiotica. Next base: position 121,958 of record NZ_JABBFZ010000014.1, on the reverse strand, counting down.
TCACGGAGTTTCACGGTGATCCGCAAAGACGCTAAGCGTAGCGCGCTCGTGCTGTTTTCCGGCGGCCAGGATTCCGCCACCTGTCTCGCATGGGCGCTCGAGCGTTACGACACGGTCGAAACGCTCGGCTTCGATTACGGTCAACGGCATCGCGTCGAACTCGAGTGCCGCGAAGGGTTCCGTCAGGCTGTCGTGCGTGCGTTTCCCACGTGGGCCGATCGTCTCGGCGAGGATCACATGATCGATCTGTCGCTGCTCGGCGCGATCAGCGACACCGCGATGACGCGCGAGATCGAGATCGAAGCTACGGCCAACGGTTTGCCGAACACGTTCGTGCCGGGCCGCAATCTGATGTTCATGACGATCGCCGCGGCCATTGCGTATCGGCGCGGTTTGCAGGTGCTGGTCGGCGGTATGTGCGAAACGGATTTCTCGGGCTACCCCGATTGCCGCGACGACACGATGAAGGCGTTGCAGGTCGCGCTGAATCTCGGCATGGACACGCGCTTCGCGCTGGAGACGCCGCTGATGTGGCTCGACAAGGCCGACACGTGGCGTCTCGCGCACGAGCTCGGCGGCGACGAACTCGTCGAGCTGGTGCGCGTCGAGACGCACACTTGCTATGTCGGCGAGCGTGCCGAGTTGCACGCATGGGGCTTCGGCTGCGGCGAGTGCCCGGCATGCCGGTTGCGCAAACGCGGCTACGAGGCGTATCTCGCCGGCGAAAACGTCACCGAACCGGTCTGATAGTTCAGGTGGCATGTGAGTGAGGCATAGGTCTCACATGCGGAGCGTCCGCACTCACGGCTCAGTCGGGATCGTTCGGGATCGTTCGGGATCAATCGGGCTCATTCATTCAGGAACACAAGGCAGAAAGCAGCATGACTTACGCGGTCAAGGAAATCTTCTACACGTTGCAGGGCGAGGGCGCGAATGCCGGGCGTCCGGCCGTGTTCTGCCGCTTCGCGGGCTGCAATCTGTGGTCGGGCCGCGAAGAGGATCGCGCGGACGCCGTGTGCCGCTTCTGCGATACCGATTTCGTCGGTACCGACGGCGAGAACGGCGGCAAGTACCGCACCCCTGAAGAACTCGTCGCGATGATTGCGTCGCAATGGCCGCAAGGCGAGGGCGAGCGTTTCGTGGTCTGCACCGGCGGCGAACCGATGCTGCAGATCGATCAGCCGCTCGTCGATGCGCTGCACGCGGCCGGCTTCGAGATCGCGATCGAAACCAACGGCTCGCTGCCGGTGCTCGAGACGATCGACTGGATCTGCGTGAGCCCGAAGGCCGACGCACCGCTCGTCGTGACGAAGGGCAACGAGCTGAAAGTCGTGATTCCGCAGGACAATCAGCGCCTCGCCGACTACGCGAAGCTCGACTTCGAGTATTTCCTCGTCCAGCCGATGGACGGCCCGTCGCGCGACATCAACACGAAGCTCGCGATCGACTGGTGCAAGCGTCATCCGCAATGGCGCCTGTCGATGCAGACCCACAAGTATCTGAACATTCCCTGATTTGCCGTGCTGACGATTACCCGAAAACTCGAATTCGACGCGGGCCACCGCATCCCCGATCACCGCAGCCAGTGCCGTAATCTGCACGGCCATCGCTACGTGCTCGAAATCACACTGCAAGGCGATCTGGTCGACACCGAAGGCGCGCCCGATCGCGGCATGGTGATGGACTTCGCCGACGTGAAGTCGCTCGCCAACGAGCATCTGGTCGACAAGTGGGACCACGCGTTTCTCGTCTACGAAGGCGACACGCAGGTGCGCGGCTTTCTCGACAGCATGGCCGGCCACAAGACGATCGTGCTCGATCGCATTCCGACCGTCGAGAACCTCGCCGCGATCGCGTTCGACATCCTCGCGAACGTGTACGACGCGCATTACGGCGTGAACCTGCGTCTGCATAAGGTGCGTCTGTACGAAACGCCGAACTGCTGGGCCGACGTGGTCCGCGACCAGGGCTAACTCACCGCCACCCGCCTGCCCGGCACGCCGCGCGAGCCGCCCCTCGCGTGATGGACACGGTATGATCGTTCCGACACCCACGCGGAGCGAGACATGCCGGTCACCGCATTGCGTCGCAACGGGCATCGAGGCCATCAGCGCCCCGCTGCCCGCCCGGTCTCATATCTGGCTCCGCTTTCAGTCACGAACGAGCGCGAGGCCAGTCGATGAGCACCTTCACCAATCCCCTCAAACAACGTCTGAAGGACAGTTCGTCGCTGTTCGGTCTGTGGCTGTCGCTCGGCAGTGATACGGCCGCCGAAGCGCTCGCGCATGCGGGCTTCGACTGGCTGCTGATCGACATGGAGCACGCGCCGAACGACAGCGGCCACGTCGAGTCGCAATTGCGCGCGATCGCCGCCGCGCATCTGCCGAGCGAGCCCGTGGTGCGAGTGCCCGCGAGCGAGCCGTGGCTCGTCAAGCGTGTGCTCGATGCCGGCGCACGCACGCTGATGTTCCCGAATATCGAATCCGCCGAGGACGCGGCACGCGCCGTGCGCCTCACCCAATATCCAACCGCCGAGGCGCTCGACGGCCTGCGCGGCGTCGCCGGCGTGGTGCGCGCGGCCGGCTACGGGATGCGGCGCGACTACATACAGACGGCCAACGCGCAGATCGCGACGATCATGCAGATCGAGTCGGCGCGCGCCTTGGAGGAAGTCGATCAGATCGCGGCGACGCCGGGCGTCGATTGCATCTTCGTCGGACCGGCCGATCTGGCGGCGAGCCTCGGCCATCTCGGCGACGCGAAGCACGGCGACGTGCTGAACGCAATGACGCGTGTCGTCGATGCCGCCGACAAGGCCGGCATCGCCGCGGGCATGTTCGCGATGGACGCGGCGAGCGCGCGGCAGTATCGCGCCGCGGGTTTTCGCTTCGTCGCGCTGGCCGCCGACGTCATCTGGATGTTGCGCGCGGCGCGCCAGGCCATACAGGAGGCGAGATCATGAACGGCACAAGGCAGGGTGTCGCGGCGCGTGCCGCGAGGCGGGCGGCCGCGCAACTGGGCGTCGCGGCGGCGCTGCTCGCGCTCGGCGCGGCGGACGTCGCATCCGCGCAGGACCGCGCCGCGAAGTCGAACGATCCGCAGACGCAATCCGCGGTGGCCGACTACAACGCCGGCAATCTTGGCGCGGCGCTGAGCGAGTTCCGCCAGGCCGCCGAGCGTGGCAGCCGGCTCGCGCAATTCAACTACGCGATGATGCTGCTGAACGGCGAAGGCACGCCGGTCAACGTCGACGAAGGCAAGAAGTGGCTGCGCAAGGCCGCCGACGCCAACATGTCGCACGCGCAATACGTGTACGGCAAGATGTACGACGATGGTGAGTTCGTCGCGCGCGATCCGGTCGAGGCGCATCGCTGGTTTCTGAAGGCGGCTGCGCAGGGGCACGTGCAGGCGGAACTTGCGCTCGCCAACCAGTTTCTCGACGGCCGCGGCACCGAGCGCGACAACCGCCAGGCGTTCGTCTGGTACAAGAAGGCGGCGCAGGGCGGCGACATGACCGCGCAATACGTGACCGGCTCGTTCTACGAGCGCGGCGGCGATGGCGTCGACAGGAATCTGAACGTCGCGCGCGCGTACTACGCGGCCGCGGCGGCGCAGGGCGATCCGGCGGCGCGGCTCAAGTACCAGCAGTTGAGCGCGCAGCTGCGCGATCAGAAGGAAGTGAAGCCTCAGTAAAAGAAAAGGGCGCTTCTCGTGAGAGGAGCGCCCTTGGTGTTTTGAGTTCGGTGCTTGTGCGTCGCTAGCTCTGCATCAGGCGCTTCTGTCGCGCGACGCTCATGATGAGTCCGGTCGCGACACCGAGCGTCGTCAGCGCGGTGCCGCCGTAGCTCATGAACGGCAACGGCACGCCGACCACCGGCAGGATGCCGCTCACCATGCCGATATTGACGAACGCGTAGGTGAAAAACGCCATCGTCAATGAGCCGGCCAATAATCGCCCGAATAGCGTCGCGCCATTGGCCGCGATGTAGAGCCCGCGCGCGATCAATAGCATGTAGAGCGTGAGCAGCACGACCCCGCCCGCCAGACCGAACTCCTCGGCGAACACCGCGAAAATGAAGTCGGTGTGTTTTTCGGGGATGAACTCCAGATGCGCCTGCGTGCCCTTCAGCCAGCCCTTGCCGAGCGGGCCGCCGGAGCCGATCGCGATCACCGCCTGAATCGTGTGGAAGCCTTTGCCGAGCGGGTCCGAGGTCGGGTCGAGCAGCGTGCAGATGCGGTGCTTCTGGTAGTCGTGCATCAGCGGCCACTGCACCTCGGGCTGACAGATCTTGTCCTGGAACGCGGCGATCGAGACGACCGCGATCACGCCCGCGATCAGCACCGGCACGATCAGCTTGAAGCTCAGGCCCGCGAAGTAGATCACGAAGAAGCCGGCCGCGAACACCAGCACTGCGGTGCCGAGGTCGGGTTGCTTCGCGATCAGGCCGACCGGCACCGCGAGGATCACGAAACCGACCAGATAGTCGTACCAGCGCATCACGCCTTCGCGGCGCTGGTAGTACCACGCGAGCATCAGCGGTGTGGCGATCTTCAGGATTTCCGATGGCTGGATGACCACGCCGACGTTGATCCAGCGCTTCGCGCCCTTGCGCGTGAGGCCGAACATCGCGACCGCGACCAGTAACGCGATCCCGAACGTATAGAGCGGGACAGCGAAGCGCATCAGCGTATTGGGTGGCACATTGGCGAGCGCCCACATCAGCACGAAGGTGAGCAGGATGTTGCGCAACTGGTCCTCGACGCGGCCAGGCACGTCGAGACTCGCGCTGTACAGCGTGACGATGCCGACGCACAGCAGCAGAAACACGACCAGTGCGAGCGGGCGATCGAAGCCCGCGAACATCCGCTTGATGCGGTCGAGCCAGGCGCGCTTGTCGAATTGCATGCCTTTCTCCTTATTCGTCGATGCCGCCGGCGGCCGGCTGGCGCGGCGACGCGTCCTGGACGCCGTCTTCGCGCGATGGCGCGGCGATGCTCGGCGCCGGATCGCTAGCCGGACGGGGTTGATGCGGTGCGCCGGACGAACGCGACGCGGGTTTCTTGACGGCGGCGGAGTCGGACGCGGGCTTGGCCGCCGACGCGGCTTGCGCGCCCTTGGCCTTGGCCCTGGTTCTGGCCGTCGCCGACGCGGCGACCGGTGCTGTGGCGGAAGTTGCTGCCGAGGTCCCCGACGGAGCCGATGTGCCATTGGGGGCCGCAGCCGACGCTGCAACCGCCGCCGATGCGCCCGATGCCGCCGCGGCAGCCGCGGCCTCCGACGCTCCCGGTACCGGCAACGCCGCGAAGCCCGCCGCGATCCTGATCGGCTGGACGCCGTCGCGCGAGGCCGGCGCGTCGCCGACCTGCGGCGCGGACGCATCGAGCGTCGCCGAGGCCGCCGCCGCGACGGCCGCCGCCTCGGCGCCCGGCTTGTTCTTGCCGACGAGGTAATAGTCGAGCACCTTGCGCGCGATCGGGCCGGCCGCTTCCGCGCCCCAGCCACCGTTTTCGACGATCAGCGCGAGCGCGATCTTCGGCTGTTCGGCCGGTGCGAACGCGATGAAGAGCGCGTGGTCGCGCAGATGCTCGGCGAGCGCGTGACCCTTGTAGTTCGCGCCCTGCAGCGAGTAAACCTGCGCGGTACCGGTCTTGCCGGCCGCCTGATACGGCGCGCCGATGAAGAGCTTGGACGCCGTACCGTTGGTCACGACGCCGACCATCGCACGCTTGATGAAGTCGATGTCCTGCTGCCTGACCGAGATCTTGTCGCTTGGATCGCGCACGACCGGCCGCGTTTCCTTCGAGATCGGATTTTCGATATCACGCACGAGGTGCGGCTTCATCACGACGCCGTTGTTCGCGAGCGTCGCGGTGGCGTGCGCGAGTTGCAGGATCGTGAACGAGTTGTAGCCCTGGCCGATGCCGAGGCTGATCGTCTCGCCTTCGTACCACTTCTGCTGCTCGGGGCGGCGGTACGCCTTGCGCTTCCAGTCGGTGGACGGCAGGATGCCCTTCGCCTCGCCGGCGATATCGATGCCGGTGATCTGGCCGAAGCCCCACGGTTTCATGAAGTTGGCGATGTTGTTCACGCCGAGGTCGTGCGCAAGCATGTAGAAGTACGTGTCGTTCGACACGACGATCGCGCGGTTCATGTCGACCCAGCCCTGGCCCGAGCGCACGTCGTTGCGGAACGTGTGGCCGCCGAACGTGTACGAGCCCGGATCCTGGAAGCCCCAGCCCGGCGTGCGCTTGTGCAGCGTCAGCGCGGCGAGTGCCATGAACGGCTTGTAGGTCGAGCCCGGCGGATAGGTGCCGTGCAGCGGGCGGTTCAGCAACGGATGGTCGGGCGAGTTGTTCAGCTCGTCCCAGGTCTGCTGGTCGATGCCGTCGACGAAGGAGTTCGGATCGAAGCTCGGCGCCGACACGAACGCGAGCACGTCGCCGGTCGAGGGCTCGATCGCGACCAGCGCGCCGCGGCGGCCGGCGAACGCCTGCTCGGCGACCTGCTGCAGGCCGATATCGAGCGACAGTTCGAGGTTGTTGCCCGGGGTGGCCTGGGTGCGCGACAGCGTGCGCACCGGCCGGCCGCCCGCCGTCACTTCGACTTCCTCGAAACCGGTCTGGCCGTGCAGCTCGGTCTCGTAGCTCTGCTCGACGCCGATCTTGCCGATGTAGTCGGTGCCCTTGTAGTTGTTCGCGTCCAGACGCGGATCGTAGTGGTCCGGATCGCTGTCGTTCTGATCGCTGGCGTCGTCGATGCGGTCCTGGTCGCGCTGCGAAATCCGCCCGATGTAGCCGATCACGTGCGCGGCGGTCGGCCCGAGCGGATACTGGCGGAACAGCCGCGCGCGCACTTCGACGCCCGGAAAGCGGAAGCGCTGCGCGGTGAAGCGCGCGACTTCGTCGTCGGTCAGGCGGGTACGGATCGGCAGGCTTTCAAAATTTTTCGAGTCTTCCTGCAGTTTCTTGAAGCGGCGGCGGTCGCGCGCGTCGATCGACACAACCGTGGCGAGATTGTCGATCACGTTATCGAGCGTGTCGTTCAGCTTCGACGGCGTGATTTCGAGCGTGTAGGCCGAGTAGTTCTTCGCCAGCACCACGCCGTTGCGGTCCGTGATGATGCCGCGGTTCGGCACGATCGGTGCGACGGAGATGCGGTTTTCGTCGGCCTGCAGCGAGTACTTGCTGTAGTGCCAGACCTGCAGGAACAGGAAGCGGAAGCCGATCAGCCCGAAGCAGACGAACACGAACAGGCCCGCCGCCGCGACGCGCAGGCGGAATTTCGAGAGCTGCTGCTGGGTGTCCTTGAATTCGGTCATGCGATTTAAGCAAAAGGCCGGCGCGCGGCCATCTAGAGTGTGCGCCCAAACCGGCTGCGGCCGGGGGCAGAAACTGCGGTGCGCGTCGGACAGGTCGCCGGCTCAGGTTGCGTGCGAGGTGTCGCAACGCAGCGGCCGGCGGGTCCGGGGCGCGATCAAATAGACATCAAATGGGCCGCGTGTCGTCCGGGTCGGCCGGACGGCGTTGCGGCATCAGCAGCAGCACGCTCGCGAGCGGCCACAGCGCGGCTTCGACGAAACCGTCGATCAGGTAACTCCAGCCCGGGAACGCTGCGCCGGTCAACAGCCGGATCACGAACGGCACCAGTTGCGCGACGACCAGCAGCGGCATCACCGCGAACGTTTGCACGCCGAGCGACATCCACAGCACGCGGCGGTGGATCGTGATCGCGCCGTACGACAGCAGCGTGTAGGCGAGCGCGTGCTCGCCGAGCAGGCTGGCGTTGTGCACGTCCATCAGCAGGCCGAGCAGAAACGCGATGCCCATGCCGACCTTGCGCGGCTGGTGCACGTTCCAGAACAGCAGCACGAGCGCGACGAAGTCGGGCACGCCGGCCAGACGCCCCCACGGCATCAGGTTCAGCAGGAACGCGGCGGCGAGGCTGAACGCGATGAAGTACGGGTTGACCGGTTGCAGGATGTATTGCGGGCGGTTCATGGCTGAGCCCCCGGCGCGGCTTGCTGCGGCTTCGCGTTCTTCGCGGCGGCCGGCTTGTCAGCCTGCTTGCCGGCTTTCTTCTCCGGCGCGGCCTTCTTGTCGGTTGCTGCGGGTTTGGCCGGCGCTTTTTCAGCCGATTTTGCGGCGGACTTGTCGGCTGCGGTTTTGTCTGCGGCGTTCCTGTCGCCTGCCTTGGCGGCGTTTTTGTCCGCTGCGCCCTTCGCGTCCGCCTTGCCACCCTTCTTCGACTTGGCGTCCTTGGCGACCGTAGCCGCATCGGGTTCGTCGGCCGGGCGCGGCGGCACGTCGTTCACGACATGCAGCACCAGCAATTGACGCGCGCCGCGCACCGCCGCGACGGGCTGGCAGATCACGCGCGCGAACGCGGTATCGGCCTGCTTGTCGACGCGCACGACCTTCGCGACCGGCAGCCCCGGCGGATACACGCCGTCGAGGCCGCTCGTGACGAGCTCGTCGCCGGTCTGCACGTCGGCGCTGATCGGCACGAAGCGCAGATCGAGCGAATCGCCCTTCGGCGTGCCGTAGATCACGCTGCGCAAGCCGGTGCGCAGGATTTCGACCGGCACGGCCTGGTCCTTGTCGGTGAGCAGCGTGACTTCGGCCTGCAGCGGGAACACCCGCGTGACCTGGCCGATCACGCCGTCTTCGGTGACGACCGGCGAGCCGTTCTGGATGCCTTGCTGTGCGCCGCGGCCGATCACGACTTTCTGCGTGAACGGATCGCGCGTGTCGTACTGGATTTCGGCCGGCAGCGATTGCGTGGTGAGGTGCTGCGACAGTTGCAGCAGCGCGCGCAGATGGGTGTTTTCGGCTGCGAGCGACGCGGCCGTGTTGGCCTGCTGCGACATCTGCAGATCGCGTGTGCGCAGCTTGTCGTTTTCGTTGCGCAAGGTTGCGCTCGTCACGGCGAGATCAGCGGCGCCCATGAAGATGTCGCGCGGCACGAGTGCGGCGCGCTGCAAAGGATAGAGACCCGCGCCGAGCACGCCGCGGACGATTTCGAGCGTCTGGAAGCGGGCATCGGAAATCAGCAGGGCGAGCGCCAGCACGACGAAGAACACCAGTCGGGCGAGAGCGGAGGGGCCTTGCTTGAACAGGGGCGGCGGACTGTATTCCATGGTCGGCGCCGGGGGCGTGAGCGGTTGGGTGAGACGGCGGCGCGTGAGGCGCGCGCGGTCAGCGCGCGGCGGCTGGTTTGGCCAGCCAACGGCAAAGCGGCCCGCGAGGGGCCGTGTGCCAGATCTGCGCTACTGACATGAGAGAAAAGCTCGCTTACTCGTACGAGAAGATGCTGCCGAGCTTGTCCATGCGTTCGAGCGCCATGCCCGAGCCGCGCACGACGCAGGTCAGCGGGTCTTCGGCGACGAGCACCGGCAGGCCGGTTTCTTCGGCGAGCAGACGGTCCAGATCGCGCAGCAGCGCGCCACCGCCAGTGAGCATCATGCCGCGCTCGGCGATGTCGGCGCCGAGTTCCGGCGGCGTCTGTTCCAGCGCGATCTTGACCGACGACACGATCTGGTTCAGCGGATCGGTCAGCGCTTCGAGAATTTCGTTGCTGGAGATCGTGAAGCTGCGCGGAATGCCTTCCGACAGATTGCGGCCCTTCACTTCCATTTCCTTGACTTCGGAGCCCGGGAACGCGGAGCCGATTTCCTTCTTGATGGCTTCGGCGGTTTGCTCGCCGATCAGCATGCCGTAGTTGCGGCGGATGTAGTTGACGATCGCTTCGTCGAACTTGTCGCCGCCAACGCGCACCGAGCCCTTGTAGACGATGCCGCCGAGCGAGATCACGCCGACTTCGGTCGTGCCGCCGCCGATGTCGACGACCATCGAGCCGGTAGCTTCCGAAACCGGCAGGCCCGCGCCGATCGCGGCGGCCATCGGTTCCTCGATCAGGTAGACCTGCGAAGCGCCGGCGCCGTGCGCGGCTTCCTTGATCGCGCGGCGCTCGACCTGGGTCGAACCGCACGGCACGCAGATGATGATGCGCGGCGACGGCGAGAACATGCGCGATTCGTGAGCAGTCTTGATGAACTGCTTGATCATCTGCTCGGTGACGGTGAAGTCGGCGATCACGCCGTCTTTCATCGGGCGGATTGCCTCGATGTTGCCCGGCACCTTGCCGAGCATCTGTTTGGCTTCCTTACCGACGGCCTGGATGGTCTTCTTGCCGTTGGGGCCGCCTTCCTGGCGGATCGACACGACCGACGGTTCGTCGAGAACGATGCCCTTGCCGCGCATGTAGATAAGCGTGTTGGCGGTGCCGAGGTCAATCGCCAGATCGTTGGAGAAGTAGCTGCGCAAAAAACCGAACATTCAAAATCCTGTCTCGCTGGGGGCCGGGCCTCGCACCGTATGCGTAGGGCGGCAGCGGAAAAATAACAGCCTCAACCGGGCGAAGCGGCGCCACAGGAGCTTGAAGCTGCGGGGGAGTCTACCGGAGGCCGTTGCAAAGCCAGAGCGCAAAGCGCCGGACGTTCATAGGAATTGTCCTAAGGCTCTGGTAAGTCGGTCCGGGTTTGGGTCGAACGCGTAATGATACCTTATAATTTTGGATGTTTTAAAGGAAACGGAGCGCACTTTTTGCCGCTACGGGTCCTTTTTCGGGATTGTCCTATCGTGTCGTAACCCGCTGTTACAACGCGGTTTTTTCAATTGTTACGACATTCCACCCCTTTCCGGTGACTGCATGGCTCTGACCCTGACCGATGTTAAGCGCATCGCGCATCTCGCGCGGCTCGAACTGGCCGATGCCGACGCTGAACACACCCGTACCCAGCTCAACGATTTCTTTGGCCTCGTCGAGCAGATGCAGGCGGTCGATACCACCGGCATCGCGCCGCTTGCCCACCCGATCGAGCAGATCGAAGACGTCGCGCTGCGTCTGCGCGACGACGCCGTGACCGAGACGGTCGAGCGCGAGGCTTTCCAGCGCCCCGCGCCGGCCGTGCAGGACGGCCTGTACCTCGTGCCGAAGGTGATCGAATAAGACCCGCCAGGCGGGCTGCGGGTCCGGCCCGCGGCGTATGTCGCGAGTTTTGCCGCCTCCGGCCTGCCAGCGGGCAACCGAACGCCTCCACGGCAGCGTGACCGCGCTGCCGCGCTTTCCAGGATAAAACGCAATGCATGAAAAAAGTCTGACCGAACTGCGCGCCGCGCTCGCGGCCAAGGAATGCTCCGCAGTCGAACTGGCGCAGTCGTACCTGAAGCGGATCGACGCAGCCAAAAGCCTGAACGCGTTCATCCAGGTCGATCCCGAGTTGACGCTCGCGCAGGCGAAAGCCGCCGACGCGCTGCTGCACAGCGGCCACATCGGCCCGCTCGTCGGCCTGCCGATCGCGCACAAGGACGTGTTCGTCACGAAGGGCTGGCGCTCCACGGCCGGCTCGAAGATGCTCGCGAACTACCAAAGCCCGTTCGATGCCACCGTGGTCGCGCGTCTCGCGAACGCCGGCATGGTGTGCGTCGGCAAGACCAACATGGACGAATTCGCGATGGGTTCGTCCAACGAGAATTCGTACTTCGGCGCCGTGCAGAATCCGTGGGACCGCAAGGCCGTGCCGGGCGGTTCGTCGGGTGGCTCGGCCGCCGCCGTGGCTGCGCGCCTCGCGCCCGCCGCGACCGGCACCGACACCGGCGGCTCGATCCGCCAGCCGGCGTCGTTCGCGGGCATCACCGGCATCAAGCCGACGTACGGCCGCGTGTCGCGCTACGGGATGATCGCGTTCGCGTCGTCGCTCGATCAGGGCGGCCCGATGGCGCAAACCGCCGCCGACTGCGCGACGCTGCTCAACGCGATGGCCGGCTTCGACGAGCGCGACTCGACGAGCCTGTCGCACGAGCACGAAGACTACACGCGCTACCTCGGCAAGTCGTGGAACGAAGGCGCGGCGAGCGCGGACAAGCCGCTCGCGGGCCTGCGCATCGGTCTGCCGAAGGAGTACTTCGGCGCCGGTCTCGCCGATGACGTGCGCGCGTCGATCGACGCCGCGCTCAAGCAATACGAAGCGCTCGGCGCGACGCTCGTCGAGGTGTCGCTGCCGAAAACCGAACTGTCGATCCCGGTCTACTACGTGATCGCGCCGGCGGAAGCGTCGTCGAACCTGTCGCGTTTCGACGGCGTGCGCTTCGGTCATCGCGCGGCCGAGTACCGCGATCTGCTCGACATGTACAAGAAGTCGCGCGCCGAGGGCTTTGGCCCGGAAGTAAAGCGCCGCATTCTGGTCGGCACCTACGTGCTGTCGCACGGCTACTACGACGCGTACTACCTGCAGGCGCAGAAGATCCGCCGCATCATCGCGCAGGACTTCCAGGAAGCGTTCAAACAGTGCGACGTGATCATGGGACCGGTCGCGCCGTCGGTGGCGTGGGACCTCGGCGCGAAGGGCGACGATCCGGTGCAGATGTATCTGGCCGATATCTACACGCTGTCGGTGAGCCTCGCCGGCCTGCCCGGCATGAGCGTGCCGTGCGGCTTCGGTGCGGGCGCGAATGCGCAGCGTCCGGTCGGTCTGCAGATCATCGGCAACTATTTCAATGAAGCCCGGATGCTGCAGGTGGCCGACGCGTTCCAGCGCGCGACCGACTGGCACCGCAAGGCACCGGCAGGAGTGTGAGCACCATGACCAAACAATGGGAAGTCGTGATCGGTCTGGAGACCCACACGCAGTTGTCGACGCAGTCGAAAATCTTTTCGGGTACCGCGACGCAATTCGGCGCCGAGCCGAACACGCAGGCGAGCCCCGTCGATCTGGCGTTGCCGGGCACGCTGCCGGTGATGAACCGCGGCGCCGTCGAGCGCGCCATTCAATTCGGCCTCGCGATCGGCGCGACGGTCGCGCCGCGCAGCATCTTCGCGCGCAAGAATTATTTCTACCCCGATCTGCCGAAGGGCTATCAGATCAGCCAGTACGAAATCCCGGTCGTTCAAGGCGGTCAACTGACGATCCAGGTGCCGGCCAATGAAAAGGCCGGCAAGGAAGCGTACGAGAAGACCATCAACCTGACCCGCGCGCACCTCGAGGAAGACGCCGGCAAGTCGCTGCACGAAGACTTCGCGGGCATGACCGGCATCGACCTGAATCGCGCCGGCACGCCGCTGCTCGAAATCGTCACCGAGCCGGAAATGCGCAGCGCGGCCGAGGCGGTTGCCTACGCGAAGTCGCTGCATACGCTCGTTGTGTGGCTCGGCATCTGCGACGGCAACATGCAGGAAGGCTCGTTCCGCTGCGACGCGAACGTGTCGGTGCGCCCGGTCGGCCAGAAGGAATTCGGCACGCGCGCCGAGATCAAGAATCTGAACTCGTTCCGCTTCCTCGAAGAGGCGATCCAGTACGAAGTGCGTCGTCAGATCGAGCTGATCGAAGACGGCGGCACGGTGGTGCAGGAAACGCGTCTGTACGATCCGGACAAGCGCGAAACGCGTTCGATGCGTAGCAAGGAAGACGCGCACGACTACCGCTACTTCCCCGACCCCGACCTGATGCCGCTCGTGATCGACGCTGAGTGGGTCGAGCGCGTGAGGGGCGAGCTGCCGGAGCTGCCGGAAGCGATCCAGCAGCGCTTCGTGTCGCAATACGGCCTGACGCCGTACGACGCGAACGTGCTGACGTCGAGCAAGGCGACGGCCGCGTACTTCGAGGCGGTGGTCGCGAAGACCGGCGCGGCGAACGCGAAGGTCGCGGCGAACTGGGTGATGGGCGAAGTGTCGTCGCAACTGAATCGCGAAGGCCTCGAGATTGCCGCGTGCCCGGTTTCGGCCGCGCAGCTTGCGCTGGTGTTGCAGCGTATCGCCGACGGCACGATCTCGAACAAGATCGCGAAGGAAATCTTCCTCGCGATCTGGGAAGAAAAGGCCACCGACGAAGCCGCCGCCGACCGCATCATCGAGGCGAAGGGGCTGAAGCAGATTTCGGATACCGGCGCGCTCGAAGCGATCATCGACGAAGTGCTCGCCGCGAACCAGAAATCGGTCGACGAATTCCGCGCCGGCAAGGAAAAGGCGTTCAACGCGCTGATCGGCCAGGCGATGAAGGCGACCAAGGGCAAGGCGAATCCCGCGCAGGTCAACGAACTGCTGAAGAAGAAGCTGTCCTGAGTCGAAGTACCAACGGCCGGGCGCGCGCGTCCGGGCCATCGCGGGCTGTTGCCGGATCGAAAGTAGGGCAACGGCCCGTTTTATTTGCGGGTCCGTTCAAACCAGCGTAAGCGCAGATCACGGAGTGTGTGCATGTCGAAGCAACCCGAACTCGACGATTTCCGCGTGCCGTATTTCGACAGCAGCAAGAAAAACGGCAAATTCTCGCTCGACGATTTCGACCCCGGCATGAAGCCGTTTTCGTCCGGATCGAAAGAGACGGACCGTGCGCGGCTATCGGAGATCGGCACCCAGCTCGACAATCTGCAGGAGCGTCTGCACGCGCAAAAGCAGCGCCGCGTGCTGCTGGTGCTGCAAGGCATGGACACGAGCGGCAAGGACGGCACGATTCGCGCGGTGTTTCACGAAGTCGATCCGCTCGGCTTGCGCATCGTCCCGTTCAAGGCGCCGACCCCGGTCGAACTCGCGCACGACTTTTTGTGGCGCGTGCATGCGCAGGCCCCCGCGGCCGGCGAGCTGACGATTTTCAACCGCAGCCACTACGAAGACCTGCTGGTGCCGACCGTGCTCGGCGAGCTCAAGGCCGACGCGTTCGAGCAGCGCTGCTGCCACATCCGCGAGTTCGAGGAGATGCTCGCGGACAGCGGCACGACGATCCTCAAGTGCATGCTGCACATCTCGAAGGACGAGCAGCGCGAGCGTTTGCAGTCGCGTATCGACGACCCGAACAAGCACTGGAAATTCGACCTGGCCGATCTCGAAGCGCGCAAGCAGTGGGACGCGTATCAGTCCGCGTATCGCGACACGCTCGCGGTGACGTCGACCGAGTACGCGCCGTGGTACGTGATTCCGGCCGACTCGAAGATGCATCGCAACGTGATGATCGGCGAGTTGCTGCTACGCACGCTCGAAGGGCTCAAGCTCGACTATCCGCCCGCGAAGGAATCGCTGAGGGGCGTCAAGGTCGAGTGAACGCGGCTTTGCCCTTTGGCATCAGAAACGAATCGAACATTAGAGGAACGACATGTTGCGTGTGATTACCGCCAATCTGAACGGCATTCGCTCGGCGGCGAAAAAAGGTTTTTTCGAGTGGTTCGGCGAGCAGAAAGCCGACGTGCTGTGCGTGCAGGAAATCAAATGCTCGCAGGACGACATGACGCCGGAGTTTCTCGCGCCGCACGATTTCACCGGCTATTTCCAGCACGCGGTGAAGAAGGGCTATAGCGGCGCGGGCGTCTATACGCGCCACGAGCCGGACGAAGTGGTGATCGGTTTCGGCAGCGAGGAGTTCGATCCGGAAGGTCGCTATGTCGAACTGCGCTTCGGCAAGCTGTCGGTGATCTCGGTGTATGTGCCGTCGGGTTCGAGCGGCGACGAACGCCAGCAGGCCAAGTTCCGCTTCATGGACGAGTTCATGCCGCATCTCGCCGAACTGGCGAAGGAGCGCGAAGTGATCGTGTGCGGCGACGTGAACATCGTGCACAAGGAAATCGACATCAAGAACTGGAAGAGCAACCAGAAGAATTCGGGCTGCCTGCCGGAAGAGCGCGCGTGGCTCGACAAGCTGTTCGACGACGTCGGTTACGTCGACGTGTTCCGCACGCTCGACCAGCGGCCCGAACAGTACACATGGTGGAGCAATCGCGGCCAGGCGTATGCGAAGAACGTCGGGTGGCGGATCGATTACCAGATCGCGACGCCGGGCATTGCCGGCACGGCGAAGCGCACCGACGTGTTCCGCGACATCAAGTTCAGCGACCATGCGCCGCTGACCGTCGATTACGACCACAAGGTCAAGAAGTAAGCACACGGCGGCGCGTGCCGGGCGACGCGCACGCGACGCAAACTGGCGCGTACGCATGAACCCCGGCGAGCATGCCGTGGTTCTCGCGCGTTCGGATCAGTCGCGCGCCGATTTACGGGTCGGCCGGCCCATGCCCGCGTAATCGGGCAGTGCGTCGACGCTCTTGCCGATCGCCTTCGCGTACAGCGGCAGCATGTCCGGCAGCCGCTTGATAATGTCCTCGCGGCGCGTCGGCGTGTACGGATGCACGTAGATGAAGCCATGCTCGCGATTGCCGCGCGTCGCCTGCGCGAGCTTGTCCCACAGCGTGACCGCCGCGCGCGGATCGAAGCCGGCGCGCGACGCGATATCGCTGCCGATCACGTCGGCTTCGGTTTCGTCGGTGCTTTCGTACTTCATTTCCAGCAGACGCGAGCCGATGCCGAGCGGCGCCATGCCGAGATCGGCGAGCCCGAACAGTTGCGGGATCGT
This sequence comes from Paraburkholderia antibiotica, assembly GCF_012927125.1. Taxonomy (GTDB): domain Bacteria; phylum Pseudomonadota; class Gammaproteobacteria; order Burkholderiales; family Burkholderiaceae; genus Paraburkholderia; species Paraburkholderia antibiotica. The sequence continues at coordinate 105,567 of NZ_JABBFZ010000014.1, read as the reverse complement.
GCCCGACGAATCGAGCTGGCTCGCCTGCAACTGACCGAGCCGCATGCGTGCATGCTCGCGCAACGCGTGTGCGATCTCGTGGCCGATCAGCATGCCGAGTTCGTTGTCGTTCAGCCGCACGCGATCGAGTATCCCGCTATAGACGACGATCTTGCCGCCCGGCAGGCAGTACATGCGGATGTCGTTCGAACGCACCACCGCCACCTCCCACTTCCAGCCCTTGGCCCGCTCGTTCCATTTCAGCGAGTACGGCACCATCTTGTCGACGATCGAGCGCACGCGCGTGACGTGCGCGTCGTTGTCGGCATACAGACTTTTCGCATGACTCGCGCCGTAGACGATCTGGCCGAATTCGGCGGTGGCTTGCGTCTCGAGCATCGGCGACGGGATCAGGTTGCGGAACACCATGTAGCCGCCGTAGCGCAGCTGCGGACTCACGTAGTACGGCGGCGGGGCGGCCGGCGCGGAGGTTGCGGCCGGGGCTTTGGCGGCGGCGGGCGGTTGCGCCGTCTGCGGCGCGGAGTTGGGTGTTGCGTTGGTTGCGTTAGCTGCGTTCGACGAGCCATTCGGTGCAGAATTCGGCGCCGTCGTGGCTGGTGCGCTGCCGCCAGTGCTGGGCGTGGTGGGGGCGGCGGTCGTGGTGCTACTTGTGCCGCCGCTTGTGCTGCTATTTGCGCCGTTGTTGCCGGTAGCGCCCGACACCGCCGAGGTCGCACTTTCCGCGTTGACGGCGCTGGTCGCGGATTTGGCCGCGGGCGCGGTGGCGCCTGTCGTTCCGGTCGAAGTCGCGGTTGCTGGCGACTGGGCGCTGTTAGCCGCGCTGGAGTCCGTCGCCGCCGCGCCGGCCGCAGCCGCGCTCGCTGGCATCGCCAGCAGCGCGCTCGCGCAACCGAGCGCCCAGGCCGCGTGTAGCGCTAGCCGGTTCACGTCGCTCGATAAGGCGCGGGGCGCAGCGGACGCGAGTTGCCCGCGACGCCGCGCGCGCGTCGGCAAGCGCATCGTCACGACTGGGCCCTCCACGGCGCGATACGCAACAACAGCAACATGCCCGGCACCGCGAGCGCGGTACACACGATGAAATAGTCGAACCAGCCGATCCGCGCGACCACGTAACCGCTCGCCGCCGACGCGAGCGTGCGCGGCACCGACGCGAGGCTCGTGAACAGCGCGAACTGGGTGGCCGTATAGCGCGGGTCGGTGGTGCTCGCGATGTACGCGGTGAACGCGGCCATCGTCAGACCGGTCGTGAACGTCTCGAAGCCGTAGACCAGCGCGAGCGCGACCGAGCGCGGATCGAGCTGTACGCTCCAGTCGACGCCGACCAGCGCGAGCAGCTTCGTCGTCCCCTGGCTCACCGCGACCGCGATGTCGTAGATTGCGGCGAGGCCGGGCGAGTCGGGGCCGAGATGCGCGAGCCATGCGAAGCCGAGCGTCGACACCATCTGCAGAAAACCGAAAATCCACAAGCCGCGGCCGATGCCGACTTTCATCAGCCAGATCCCACCGACGATCCCGCCCGCGAGGCTTGCGCCGAACGCGGTTGTCTTCGCGATCACGCCGATCTGCGTGCGCGAAAAACCGATGTCGAGGAAGAACGACGTGGACAGCGTGGTCGCCATCGTATCGCCGAGCTTGTACAGAAAGATGAAACCGAGCACGAACAGCGCGCCGCGCCAGCCGTCGCGCTGAATGAATTCGCGGAACGGCTCGACGATCGCCTCGCGCAGATTTTTCGGTGGCTTGCCGTGCACTTCGGGCTCGCGCACGACGAGCGTCATCACCATACCCGGCAGCATGAACGCGGCCGTCACGATGAACACCGTGCTCCACGGCAGATGGTCGGACAGAATCAGCGCGAGCGAACCCGGCACCAGCGCCGCGATCTTGTACGCGTTCACGTGCACCGCGTTGCCGAGACCTTGCTGCGTGTCGCTGAGCAACTCGCGCCGGTACGCGTCGATCACGATGTCCTGACTCGCGCCGAAGAACGCGACTAGCGCGGTCAGCGCGGCGACCGTCCAGATCGAGTCGCGCGGCGAGACGTAGCCGAGCATGGCGATCGCGCCGGCCACGAGAATCTGCGTGACCAGCATCCAGCCGCGCCGTCGGCCCGGCCGCCAGCCCGGCAGACGCGGCACGTAGCGGTCCATCAGCGGCGCCCAGATGAACTTCCAGGTGTACGGAAACTGGATCAGCGCAAACAGGCCGATTTCCTTCAGATTGACGCCTTCGGAACGCAGCCATGCCTGCACGAGGTAGACGAGCGTAAACAGCGGCAATCCCGACGTGAAGCCGAGAAAGACGCAGATCAGCATGCGCGTATTCAGGAACGCGCGCCAGCCGGGATGTTCTTCGTGAGCGTTAAGTGCGGGCGCCTCGTGCGGCGGGTTCGACATGTGGATAAGTACGTTAGCTTTTCTTGACGCGATAGACCGCAAGACTACCACGCCAGTTCACGCCCCAACGCACCACCTGTCCGTCGTGCAGCACCACGCGATCGAGAATCTCGATGCCGACTTCGGGCGCGAGCGCCTCGAAGTCCTTGATTGTCAGCACGCGCACGTTCGGCGTGTTGTGCCATTGATAAGGCAGCGATTTCGACACCGGCATGCGCCCCTGCAGTACCGACAGCCGATGCGCCCAGTAGCCGAAGTTCGGAAACGACACGATGCATTCCTTGCCGACGCGCACCGTCTCGCGCAGGATCGCCGCGGTCTGATGGATGGTTTGCAGCGTCTGCGACAGGATCGCGAAGTCGAAACTGCCGTCCTCGAAGAGACGCAGTCCGTCTTCGAGATTCTGCTGGATCACGTTGACGCCGTTCTGCGTCGAGGCCAGCACGCCGGCGTCGTTGATCTCGATGCCGTAGCCCTGGACTTCGAGCTCTTCCTTCAGCAGCGACAGCAGCGAGCCGTCGCCGCAACCGAGATCGAGCACGGTCGAGCGCGGTTCGACCCAGCGGGCGATCGCGCGGAAGTCCGGGCGCGACGCGAGGTAATCAAGTGCTCGCTGGTTCATGCGTTGACCTCTTTTGCAATGCGTTCGTAGTAGGCGCGCAGCACGTTGTGATAGCGCGCGTCGTCGAGCAGGAAGGCGTCGTGGCCGTGCGGCGCGTCGATTTCCGCGTACGTCACCGTGCGCTTGTGGTCGAGCAGCGCCTTCACCAGTTCGCGCGAGCGTGCCGGCGCGAACCGCCAGTCGGTCGTGAAGCTCGCGATCAGATACTTCGCGGTGGTGTGCGCGAGCGCGGCGGTCAGATCGCCGTCGAAGTTCTTGGCCGGATCGAAGTAGTCGAGCGCGCGCGTGATCAGCAGGTAGGTGTTCGCGTCGAAGTAGTCGGCGAACTTGTCGCCCTGGTAGCGCAGATACGACTCCACTTCGAACTCGACGTCGAAGTTGAAGTTGTAGTCGCCCGGCGCCCCTTCCGCGCGACGCAGCGAGCGGCCGAATTTCTCGGCCATGTCGTCGTCCGACAGATAGGTGATGTGGCCGATCATCCGCGCGACGCGCAGGCCGCGCTTTGGCTTTACGCCGTGTGCGTAGTAGTCGCCGCCGTGGAAGTCGGGGTCCGACAGGATCGCCGAGCGCGCGACCTCGTTGAACGCGATGTTCTGCGCGGACAGCTTCGGCGTCGACGCGACCACGATGCAATGCGCGACGCGCTGCGGATACATCATGCTCCATGCGAGCGCCTGCATGCCGCCGAGGCTGCCGCCCATCACCGCGGCGAAGCGCTCGATGCCGAACGCGTCGGCGACGCGCGCCTGCGCGTTGACCCAGTCCTCGACGGTGACGACCGGAAACGTCGCGCCGTAGGGCTTGCCGGTGGACGGATCGATGCTCATCGGGCCGGTCGAACCGAAGCACGAGCCGAGGTTGTTCACGCCGATCACGAAGAATCTGTCGGTGTCGAGCGGCTTGCCTGGGCCGACCATGTTGTCCCACCAGCCGACGTCCTTCGGATTGTCGGCGTACACGCCCGCCACGTGATGCGACGCGTTGAGCGCATGGCACACGAGCACCGCATTGCTACGCGCGGCATTCAGCGTGCCGTAGGTCTCGACCATCAGGTCGTAACCGGCGAGCGAGCTGCCGTTGCGCAAGGGCAGCGGGTCGGGGAAATGCATTTTTTGGGGAGCGACGATGCCGATGGAGTCCATTCATTCCGCCATTGAGTCAAAACAGGGCGGCTAAACGGCGTCGGCGAGGCACGGGGGAGAAACGGTGTGCGCGGCTGACGACCTCTTTAGCCGCATTTATAGTGAACCGCGGGCCTGTGGCCAGTGGTTCGCGCGCCCGCAATCGAGTCAGCAAATCGGCGCGTGAAATCGGTACAACCAAGGGTACGACGTGTTCGGGATTCCTGAGCGCGGGCCGGTGTGTATCCATAGCGCAGCGGCCGCGTCAGGCGCAAAGTATAGCGGAAAAATTCGTGCGGCAGCATCGCCGGTGGGGACGCGGAGGCGCTGGGGCGGGGGCTGTGGGGGCGTGAGGTGGTGGGTTCGACGGGTGCTGCGCGGGATCGGGGCGGTGTGTTCGGCGGGCGCTGCACGGCTGGCTGGGTGGAGTGCTCGGCGGGCACTGCGCGGGCTCCGGGCCGTGTATTCGAGCAAAGTTGCGCTTGCACTCGAGCGCATTTTCGACGGCTGGCGTGCGGGTACTTAAGCATGTAGCTGGCTGGGGGCGCCGGACACTCAGCCGAGCGCCTGACAGGGGCTTTGTGGGCACGGGCGAGCGCAGCAGCCGTGACGCGCGGCGCGCCCGGATACGCTATTGAAGAATCAGCAGCAATTGCGCATCCGCCTGTTCGGCGGGCAAGCGCGAAAAACCGCTGCGCACGTAGCGATGCCAGCGGCCGATCACGTAGCTCAGCAGCAGGCTCGCGCGAAGCGCGGGATCGTAGCCGGCGGACAGCGCGGTGGCGGAGGTGTCGTTGTGCAGCGAGGTCGATGCGGCGACATTGGCGCTGGCTGCCCCCGCACCGTCACGCTCGCCATCGCTATTACCATTGGCGCTTGCGAGCGCCTCCGTCTGCGCGAGCCGCAGACACTGCTTCAGCGACGCCTCGACGCGCTCGAGCATCTGGTTCACGCGCTCGGTCAGCCGCTCGTGTTCGCCGACCAGCGCCTCGCAGGTCAGCACGCGCGTCATGCCGGGATTCTTCGCGGGAAAGTTCAGCAGCATCAGCGCGATCGCGCGGGCTTGCAGCACGCCGTTGCTCTCGTGACTGGTGATCTGGTTAATGAGCCCGAATAGCGTCTGCTCGATGAATTCGATCAGGCCTTCGAACATCTGCGCCTTGCTCGCGAAATGGCGATACAGCGCGGCTTCCGACACACCCAGCCGGGCGGCGAGCGCGGCCGTGGTGATCTTTTCGCTCTTCGGCGCCTCGAGCATGCTGGCGAGCGTCTGCAGGATGTGGACGCGCCGCTCGCCCGGCTTGGGGCGCGGCGAGCGGGCAGCGGCGGGCGTCGCGGGCGCGGCGGCAGGCGTCGCGGGGGAGGCTTCGGCTAAGGCTTCGTCAGGCTTGTCGATCGGCTGCATGGCTGTCGTCCCCCGGCTGCGGTCGTTGGCGGCTTTCGTTCCTACTGTCCCGGCTTGCGTTCCGTCCTTCGAACCAGGCGCACGCCCGGTCGTAGCGATTTTAACGAACGAATGCTGCGGTCGACATAGTGCGGCCGCCCGGTGCCCGGCAGGCGCGTTGGCACGCCGTCCGCGTGCGGCTTGCGCGACAGATGCCCGGTGATCCACACGGTGCGGATGCCGAGCCGCCGGTAGTTCTTCAGATGCGAGCGCGTGTCCTCGACGAGGATCGCGTCGTTCAGCGATACGTGCGCGTCGCGCATCGCCTTGCGCAGCATCGCGTGATCGGGCTTCGCGCGCCATTGACGGCGGTCGCGCATGTGCTCGATCGCGATCACGCGCTCGAACAGCCGCTCGATGCGTAACTCGGCGAGCACCGCGCGCGCGTAGGTCTCGGGCGCGTTGGTCAGCACGATCTTGCGGCCGGGCAGCGCGGCGACCAGACGCGCGACGCCGCGTTCGTGGCGGATCATCGAGCCGAGGTCGGGGAAGGTGTGGGCGACTTTCAGGAAGTCGTGCGCGTCGAGCGCATGATGGCGCGTGAGGCCAAGCAGCGCCGCGCCGTAGCGCTGCGTGTAGCCGGTGCGCAGACGGTTCGCTTCTTCGATGTCGACCTGCAGCGCGTCGATGATGTATTGCGTCATTCCGTGATTGATCGCCGGAAAAATCGCATGCGACGCGCGGTGCAGCGTGTTGTCGAGATCGAACAGCCAGACGGGCTTACCGCCCGCGATGTGCGGACGACGGCGTCGCGAAGTGGAAGTGCGCATGATGTGGAGGCCTTCAGACGCTAACGGATGCTCGGGCCAGCGCTGCTGGATGGTGGGACGGGCGGAATTCGTGGTGCCCGCGGGGGCTTGGGCGAGGCGCGCGGTGTGGCTGTCCGGCTTGTCCAGCTGTTGGGCTGGAGAGCCGGGGCGGCCGGCTGGCAAGCCGTGCGGTGAGCGAGGCTGTCCGTTGTTCGGCCGCGCCTGCCTGTGCATGCTGCCGCGGTAGTCAGCTGACCCGGCCGCTTGAGCTAACCAATCCCGCTCAAGCCGGCGAATCAGGCCGCGTTTGCCAACCGGACCGCCTCAGCGAATCAGACCATCTCCGCCAACCAGGCCGCCTCCGCGAATCAGGCCGCCTCCGCGAATCAGGCCGAGCGGCCCGCGCTACAGCCCGCACCGCTCACGCCGTTACAACTGCCGCCCGCTCGGCGAACCCGCGCCGCATTCGACGCCCGTGCCCGATTGACCGGCACAAGCGTTGCGCCGCTTATGCCGGGTTTGCCGCCGCGATCAGTGCGAGCGGATCATCGTGCCGAACGGCTGTTCGGTCAGAATCTCGAGCAGCACCGAGTGTTCGATGCGGCCGTCGATGATGTGCACCGAGCGCACGCCGCTCTTCGCCGCATCCAGCGCGGACGAGATTTTCGGCAGCATGCCGCCGGAGATCGTGCCGTCGGCGAACAGCCCGTCGATTTCGCGTGCCGACAGATCGGTCAGCAGATTGCCTTCCTTGTCCATCACGCCCGGGATGTTGGTCATCATCACGAGTTTTTCGGCGTTCAGCACGACCGCCAGCTTGCCCGCGACGAGGTCCGCGTTGATGTTGTACGACAGACCGTCTTCACCCGTGCCGATCGGCGAGATCACCGGAATGAACGCGTCGTCCTGCAGCGCCTTCACCACGGCCGGGTTGATCGATTCGACTTCGCCGACCTGGCCGATGTCGACGTATTGGCCAGGATTGTCGCGATCCGGCATCAGCATCTTGCGAGCGTGGATCAGGCCGCCGTCCTTGCCGGTCAGGCCGACCGCATGGCCGCCGAAGTGGTTGATCAGCATCACGATGTCCTGCTGCACCTCGCCGCCGAGCACCCATTCGACGACTTCCATCGTCTCTTCGTCGGTGACGCGCATGCCCTGGATGAACGTGCCCTGTTTGCCGATTTTCTTCAGCGCCTGGTCGATTTGCGGACCGCCGCCGTGCACGATGACCGGGTTGATGCCGACCAGCTTCAGCAGAATCACGTCGCGCGCGAAGCCCTGCTTCAGACGCTCCTCGGTCATGGCGTTGCCGCCGTATTTGATGACCACGGTTTTACCGTGATATTGACGGATATAAGGCAGCGCCTCGGCCAGAATTTCGGCTTTCAGGGTGGGCGCAATCTGCGAAAGGTCGGGAAGCTCGGACATGGCGGCAGGCTCGGGCACGGAACAGTTAAAACAGCGCGAATTGTACAGGACTGGCGCGCTGCAACAGGGTTTTCGGCAGCGACGCAAGCGACGGGCGGTGCGGGCCTGGCGTGCCGCACCACGACGGGCCCAGGAGGCGGGTCGAGCAGCAAGCTTAACGCGCTTGAATGACGGTTGTGAATCGGCCGAACGGACGACTGCCCCTGGGGGCATCGATCGTGGCATCATGGTCTGACCGATGTCCATGGCCCTGCATTGTCCTTGTGTCCGAAGCCCAATTTCCCGCTTTACGATGAGTCCGTCTTCCACCCGTTCCGAACGTAGCGCGCGTTGTCCGCGCTGCCCACGTTGTGGCACCGCATTCGACTGCGGTATGCAGATGACGCCGGGCCAGTGCTGGTGCCGCGCGTTACCACCGTTGCCGGCCGAGCGGCTCGACCCGAAGAGCCGGTGTCTGTGCCCGGAGTGCCTCGCGGCGGAGATCGCGCGGGCGGCGCGGGGTGAGACGGGGGACGAGCGGGGCTGACGGAGCGGAGCGGGTCTGAGCGAGTCCGAACGAGTCGGATTCGCTGCCCCTACTTGCCGTGATGCTGCGCCGCCAATTTCCGCAGATCGTGAGCCACGGCCTGCAACGCCGGCTCCCATTCGCCGAAGCGCGGCTGTCGGTACAGCGTTGCGCTCGGATACCACGGGCTGTCGCTGCGCTCGAGCAACCAGACCCAGTGCGGATTGACGTCGAGCAGGACCCAGGTGCGCTGCCCGAGCGCGCCGCTCAGATGCGCAACCGACGTGCAGACGGTGATCACGAGGTCGAGCGCGCCGACGAACGCGGCGGTGTCGTCGAAGCTTGCGAAGCTGGCGGTGTGATCGATCATCCGCAGGCCGGCCTCGTGGGCGGCGGCGACCTCGGCGGCCGCACCGGGCTGCAGCGAATAGAAGGTGACGTTGTCGATACCGGCGAAATACTGGGCGTAGCGCTGCCAGCCGACGCTGCGATACGGATTGCGCTGATGGCCGCGGCTGCCGGTCCACGTGAGTCCGACCTTCAGGCGACGCCCGCCGGCAAGGCGCTTGCGCCACGACTCGCAGGCGGCCGGGTCGGCGAACAGATACGGCGAGGCGGCCGGAATCGTCTCTTCGCGCGTGTCGAAGATCAGTGGCAGGCTCAGCAGCGGAATTTCGTAGTCCATCGGCGGCAGGGATTCGATGCCGCCGCCGGACGAATAGGCGTCCACGTAAGCACCGAGACTGCGGACGAGCAACTCGCCCATTTGCGGAAACGAGTTCCACAAAAGACGGCCGCCTTCGCGATGAACGCGCTCGGCCAGCATCGGGATGTAACGGCTGAACTGCAGCACATCGCCCATGCCCTGTTCGCCCCAGACCAGCAGCGTCTTGCCCGCGAGCGATTCGCCGCGCCAGGTTGGCGCCGGCATCACCGGCCGATTGCCGCCGAGTTCCAGCGAGCCCTCCCAGCGCGATTCGTGCGACGGCCATCCCTGCGCATAGTTGCCGCGCACGAGTTGCTGCATGCCGAGGTTCGAGCGCATCGTGGGGTTCTGCGGCGCGAGTTCACTGGCCGTCACCGCGGCCCGTTCGGCGTCGTCCCAGCGTTGCGCTTCACGTAGCGTCAGCGCGTAGTTGTTGTGGGCGAGCGGGCTTTGCGGCGCGCGCTGCACGGCTTGTGCGCCGGCCTCGAGTGCGCGCGGCAGGTCGAGACTCTTGCGATACGCGTTGGCGAGATTGATCCACGCGTTGGCATCTTCGGGAGCATCGCGGACCGCGCTTTCGAGCAGCGCGAGCTGTTCGTGAAGATCGCCGCCGGTGAGCATCAGCGCGCCGGCCAGGTTGTTGCGCAACTGCGGCAACGCTGGATCGCGCGCCAGCGCGCGACGATACGGCACGATCGCGTCGGCATGCCGGTTGGCCATCTGCAGCGTGTAGCCGGCGCGGAACTGCGCGAGGGCGCTGTGCGGATCGAGTTGGGCGACGAGAGCGCCGAGCTCGACCGCTTCCGCATGGCGCTGCTGCGCGAGCAGCGTGGCGACCAGCGCGTCGAGCGAGGCGTCGTCGAGCGGATGCAGCCTGGCGGCGGCATCGAGGTAACTGGTTTCGCGCGCTGTCGCGCCATTTGCTCTCGCCGCGGCGGCGGCGCGCAGAAAAGTCAGGAATGCGGAGGAAGCGTCGGCTTCGCGGTCGGAGGTGGGTAGCATGAACAGGTTGCGCGGAGTAGCCATCGATGTCGCCCGGTCTGCGCGACATCATCTCGAAGACAGACATGTTACCGGCACTCGGGCCGCGTGGTCGCGGGACGTGTCCGAACGGGTAGACTAGGGTCTGTTCACATACGCCACAGACCCTGAGGTCATGCATCGTATAACCAACACCGGCCGGGTCAACCTCGGTCATCTGTTCTGGCTGCGCAGTCTCGCGATCATCGGTCAACTGCTGACGATCGCGTTCGTGCAGATCTTCATCGGCGTCAAGCTGCCGCTGTCCGCGATGCTGCTCGTGATCGCGCTGGAAGTGCTGTTCAACGCGCTCACGTGGTGGCGGGTCTCGCAGCAGCGGCCCGAGTCGAACATCGAGCTGTTCGGCCAGATCTGGGTCGACCTCGGCGCGTTGTCCGCGTTGCTGTTCCTGTCCGGCGGTACCACCAATCCGTTTGTTTCGCTGTACTTGCCGTCGCTCGCGATCGCCGCGGCCGTGTTGCCGTGGTATCTGATGGCCTGGCTCGCCGCGTTCGCGGTCGCCTGCTACGCGATGCTCAGTTTCGATTCCGTGCCGCTCAATCTCGACAATCCCGCGAACCTGTTCGAGTATTACCGTGCCGGCATGTGGGTCAACTTCATGGTGAGCGTCGGGCTGATCGCATGGTTCGTCGCGCGCATGTCGAGGGCGCTGCGGCTACGTGACGCAGCGCTTGGAGATGCGCAGCAGCGCTTGCTTCACGACGAACGGGCGGTCGCGCTCGGCGTGCAGGCGGCCACCGTGGCACACGAAATCGGGACGCCTCTGTCTACAATCGCCATGTTGTCCGAAGAATTACGCGACGCCGCGCGTACCGACCAGGGCCTCGCGCCGTACAGCGCCGATCTCGAATTGCTCGAACAGCAGATGACGCTATGTACGTCCGCGCTTGCGCGCCTGCGCAGCCGCGCGACGACGACGAACCGCCAGCCCGTCGGCAAGTGGCTCGAATCGTTCTCCGAGCAATGGCGGCTGCGTCATCCGCACGTGAAGTTCGAGCGTCCCGGCACGCCGCCCGCCGACGTGAATCTCGACGACACGGTGGCCGTCAGCCAGATCCTGACGATCCTGCTCGACAACGCCGCGCGCGCGAGCCGCGATCACGTCACGTTGTCGTGTGCGCTGGCAGCGCGCGGCGATCAGATCGTGTTCGAAGTGTGCGACGCCGGCCCGGGCATTCCGGCGGCGCTGCGCGGCTCGCTCGGCACGATGCCGGTGGACAGCACGCAGGGCGGCCATGGCGTCGGGTTGTACCTGGCGTTCTCGGCGGCGGCGCGTCTGAAAGGATCGATCGAGTTGACCGACGTCAGCGCGGCAAAACCGCGTGGCACGCGCGCGGTGCTGCGATTGCCGATCGCCGCGCGCAAAATTTCCGGCGGGAGCCAGCAAGGCGCCGCGCCATCCAACACGGAGAAACAGGCATGAGCGAAAAGAATTTTCTGGTGATCGACGATGACGAAGTGTTCTCCGGCATCCTCGCTCGTGGTTTGACGCGGCGCGGCTACACGGTGAGCGAGGCGCACAACGCGGACGAAGCGATCCGGCTCGCAAATCAGCAGAAGTTCAGCGAGATCACCGTCGACCTGCATCTCGGCAACGACTCCGGTCTCACGCTCGTCGCGCCGTTGCGCGATCTGCAGCCCGATGCGCGCATGCTGGTGCTGACCGGCTACGCGAGCATTGCGACCGCGGTGCAGGCGGTCAAGGACGGCGCGGATAACTATCTGGCGAAGCCGGCCAACGTCGAGACGATTCTCTCCGCGCTGCAAAGCGAGGCGAGCGCGTTGCAGGCGGAGGAGGCGATCGAGCATCCTCAGCCGCTGTCGGTGGCGCGGCTCGAATGGGAGCATATCCAGCGCGTGCTCGCCGACAACGGCGGCAATATTTCGGCGACCGCGCGGGCGCTGAACATGCATCGACGGACTCTGCAGCGCAAGCTCGCGAAGCGGCCGGTCAAGCAATAAACGCCGGGCCGGATGCGGTGACTGTCGGCGTGGCGCATCCCGCCACGCAAAAACAGAACGGGCTGCCTTTGCAGGGCAGCCCGTTTTTTACGCGTCAGCGCTTTGTGTTATCACAGCACGTAGCGCGACAGGTCTTCGTCGTCGGCGACTTCGTTGAGCGCGCGATCGACATACGCCGCGTCGACATGCACCGTGTGGCCCGAATGATTGCCGGCCGAGAACGACACTTCCTCGAGCAGCTTTTCGATCACCGTATAGAGACGCCGCGCGCCGATGTTCTCGGTCTTCTCGTTGACCGAGTAGGCGATTTCGGCGAGACGACGAATGCCGTCGTCGGCGAATTCGAGGTGCACGTCTTCGGTCGCGAGTAGGGCCTGGTACTGCTTGACGAGGCTTGCATCGGTCGACACGAGGATCGATTCGAAGTCTTTCACCGACAGCGAGTCGAGTTCGACGCGAATCGGAAAGCGCCCTTGCAGCTCGGGGATCAGATCGCTCGGCTTCGCGAGATGGAACGCGCCGCTCGCGATGAACAGGATGTGGTCGGTCTTCACCATGCCGTACTTGGTGTTGATCGTCGTGCCTTCGACGAGCGGCAGCAGATCGCGCTGTACGCCCTGACGCGATACCTCGCCGCCGCCGGCTTCGTTGCGCGACGCGATCTTGTCGATTTCGTCGAGGAACACGATGCCGTTCTGTTCGACGTTCTGCACCGCCTTGGTCTTCACCTCTTCGTCGTTCAGCATCTTGCCGGCTTCTTCGTCGGTGAGCACCTTCAGCGCTTCTTTCACCTTCATCTTGCGGCGCGTTTTCTTGCCGCCGCCGATGTTGGCGAACATCGAACGGATCTGCTCGGTCATGTCTTCCATGCCCGGCGGCCCCATGATGTCCATGCCGACCTGCGGCTGCTCGACGTCGAGCTCGATTTCCTTGTCGTCGAGCGCGCCTTCGCGCAGACGCTTGCGGAAGGTCTGGCGCGTGCTGCTGCCCTCGTCGGCGGTGTCGGTCGCGCTCGAACTCGAACCGAAGCCGACCGGGCGGGCGGTGGGCAGCAGGATGTCGAGAATGCGGTCTTCGGCGAGGTCGCCCGCCTTGGTCCGCACTTTGCGCATTTCCGTTTCGCGGGTCTGCTTGACCGAAATCTCGATCAGGTCGCGCACGATGCTGTCGACGTCGCGGCCCACGTAACCGACTTCGGTGAACTTGGTCGCTTCGATCTTGATGAACGGCGCGTCCGCGAGCTTCGCAAGACGCCGCGCGATTTCGGTTTTGCCGACGCCGGTCGGTCCGATCATCAGAATGTTCTTCGGCGTGATTTCCTGGCGCAGCGGATCCTCGACCTGCTGACGGCGCCAGCGGTTGCGCAGCGCGACAGCCACGGCTTTCTTCGCGCGGCCTTGGCCGATGATGTGTTTGTCGAGTTCTGAGACGATCTCGGCGGGGGTCATGGTGCTCATCGTGGGTCCTTACTCGATCGTCTCAATGACGCGGTTGTGGTTCGTGTAGATGCACATGTCGCCGGCAATCTCCAGCGACTTCTCCACGATGTCGCGCGGCGACAGCTCGGTGTTGTCCGCGAGCGCTTTCGCGGCCGCCTGCGCATACGCGCCACCCGAGCCGATCGCGCAGATGCCGCCTTCGGGGTCGAGCACGTCGCCGTTGCCGGTGATGACGAGCGTGGTGGTGGCGTCCGCGGTGATCAGCATTGCTTCGAGGCGGCGCAGCATGCGGTCGGTGCGCCAGTCTTTCGCGAGCTCCACGGCGGCGCGCGTCAGATTGCCCTGATGTTTTTCCAGCTTCGCCTCGAAGCGGTCGAGTAGCGAGAAGGCGTCGGCCGTGCCGCCAGCGAAGCCGACCAGCACCTTGCCGTTATAGATGCGCCGGACTTTCCTGGCGCCGCCTTTCATGACGATGTTGCCGAGCGTCACCTGGCCGTCGCCGCCGAGCGCGACCTTGTTGCCGCGGCGCACGGAAACGATCGTCGTGCCGTGAAATTGCTCCATATGCGTTCCTCTTTGCAAAACGGGTAGGACACGGCGGCGCGGCGCGCCACCGCATGAATCCTGTCAGCGGACGGCGCGCCGGCTGGCGCGCTCGTGAGCGCATGTCCGATCTATTTTAGGGCGCACGCCTTCATATCAAGATCCGCCAAAAGGCATAGGACAAAAAACGGCGCATCGAGTGCGTGAGAGGCAGAAAGGAGGACGCGGAGAGGTTGCGCTGAGGGGGCAAGGCGGTGCGTTCACCGGACGGCGGACGCGTGAGGCGCAAGGACGGCCTCTGGAGGGCGGCTTACCGCGAACTCACGGCGAATCTTCACAGAAATTGACACAAAAAGAAAAGGCGCACGGTTCTCCGTGCGCCTCTCGACGAAGCAGCGTTTTCAGGGCGCGGAGCCGAAGCCGCGCCGCAGCTGATCAGTCGCCGAACAGCTTCTGGCGCAGTTCGCGGCGCTCCTGGGCTTCGAGCGACAGCGTAGCCGTGGGGCGCGCGAGCAGACGCGGAATGCCGATCGGTTCGCCGGTTTCTTCGCACCAGCCGTATTCACCCGCGTCGATGCGTGCGATCGATTGCTGCACTTTCTTCAGCAGCTTGCGTTCGCGGTCGCGCGTGCGCAGTTCGAGCGCATGCTCTTCCTCGATCGTTGCGCGGTCGGCCGGGTCCGGCACGATTACCGTTTCGCGCAGGTTCTCGGTCGTCTGGCCGGCATTGCGGAGAATGTCCGCCTGCAGCTGTTCGAGCTTGTTCTTGAAGAAGGCGAGCTGATCCTCATTCATGTAATCCTTGTCGCTCATCTTCAGGATTTCGGCTTCGGTCAAGAGTCGTTTCGTCGTCATCTGGCTTACTTCTTCAATGTGAGGCAAAACTCTTACATAGTGCCCGCACTCTCGTATAGCCCGCAAAGGCGTCGCGCGGACGCGCAGCGCAGGGTGGCCACGAACGATGGGCTGTCGTGACGCCGAAGCGCCAGGCGGCCAAACGCCGGGCCTTGCTAGCTACGCCGCTGCGGGGCCGAACTCCTCTGGAAACCGATTCTCAGTGCTCCTGAGGCATCGCTTGCCGGCAAGCGCGTGCCCTTTCAGGCCTTGCCCGCCGGCATTTTCGGCGTGTCTCCGGACAAGATTTTCCGGCGCCGTTTCTGGCCCGTCGCGGGATACGCGCGACCGGGCAATTCGTTGTCATTCTCCAGTGGGCACGTATTGTAACTGAATCACAATCCGCTACCGCATCTGCCGAAAATCTGTCTGCGGCGCATTGATATCCCGAAAATATAACGCGCACAAGAGCAAAAAGCGATGGTCGTGCACGTATTCATACAGCAGGGTTTTCACGCGCTTTTCACGTGAGCGGCGTCCAAATGCGGCCGTCGGGCAGCGTGATGCGAGTCGCCCGGTATTTTCAGCAGACGATTAACTCGGCGTTGCGCGTCGCGTAGGGCTGCGGCGACCAGCGCCCGTAGCGAGCGGATGTGCATGCAAGTAGCACGGCGCATGCCGCTTCCCGCGTTCGGCAGCCCGGCTGGCGGATCGCCGGGCCTGCGCGGCGTCGGCCGGCGCGAGCCCGGTGTGCGGTCCGCTCAGGCGAGGCAGGCGTCGAGACCGTCGGTGATCAGATCGCGCGGCAGATCGATGCCGATAAACACCATCTTGTTGGTCTTCTTCTCGGCCGGCTGCCATTTGGCGGCCAGATCGCTACCCATCATCTGATGCACGCCCTGGAACACGACCTTGCGATCGACGCCCTTCATGTACAGCACGCCCTTGTAGCGCAGCAGATGCTCGCCGTAGATCTGCAGAATGCCGCCGAGGAAGTCCTCGAGCTTGTTCGCGTCGAACGGACGGTCGCTGCGGTACACGAACGACTTGATCTTGTCGTCGTGATGCGCATGGTGGTGATGCGCGTGGTCGTGGCCTTCGTGATCGCAATGACCATGGTCGTGATCGCAGTTCGCGTGATCGTGGTCATGGTCGTGATCGGCGTGGGTATGGCCGTGCTCGTCGTGCGCATGCGCGTGGCTGTGCGCGTGTTCGTCTTCGGTCAGGAAGTCCGGATCGATTTCGAGCTTCGAATTGAGGTTGAAGCCGCGCAGATCGAAGATTTCCTTGATGTCCGCTTCGCCGAAATTGACGACCTTGATCGCCGCCTTCGGGTTCATGTGCAGCAGACGGTGACGCAGATCGGCGATGTGCTTTTCATCGACCAGGTCGGCCTTGGTGATGAACAGGCGGTCCGCGAAACCGACCTGGCGCTGCACCACTTCGTGTTCGTCGAGCTGATGGTTTGCGTGCTTCGCGTCGACCAGTGTGATGATCGCGTCGAGCAGGAATTCGCTCGCGATCTGGTCGTCCATGAAGAAGGTCTGCGCGACCGGGCCCGGATTCGCGAGGCCGGTGGTTTCGATCACGACGCGGTCGAAGTCCACTTCGCCCGCCTGCTTCTTCGCGGCCAGATCGCCCAGCACGCGCGACAGGTCGCCGCGAATCGTGCAGCAGATGCAGCCGTTGCTCATCTGGATGATCTGCTCGTTGCTGTCCTGCACGAGGATGTCGTTGTCGATGTTCTCTTCGCCGAACTCGTTCTCGATGACGGCGATCTTCATGCCGTGCTTTTCGTTCAGGATGCGCTTGAGCAGGGTGGTTTTGCCGCTGCCGAGAAAGCCGGTCAGGATGGTGACTGGGATCATGTGGGTCGCCTGTAAGTCGTGAAACGGTGCGTGATCGAACGCTAGCGCGAGGCTAGCCGGATGCATAAGGTGGGCGCGGCAGCCGGTCGGCGCGCGGCCCAGTCCAGCCGGATATTGAAACATATTTGCCAGGCGGGCGCAGGTCGGACTGGGCGCGGCCGGTTGAGGCCGGGTCGAGGTTCGTCTGCGCCGACGCCTGCCGTTGCTGTCGCCGGCATGCGTAATCGACCGTACATAAGGGCGATCAGGCGACTTGCAACAGCAGGCCCTTCAGATACTCGCCTTCCGGGAACGCGGTCAGCAGCGGATGATCGACGCCCGCGCCGAGCCGCTTGAGGATGCGCGCATCGACCCGCGCGTCGGAGGCCGCGCTGGCGACGATCTTCTGGAACAACTCCGGGTCGATCGCGCCCGAGCACGAGTAGGTGAACAGCAGGCCGCCCGGTCGCAGCAGCTTGAGACCCGTCAGATTGATGTCCTTGTACGCGCGCGACGCGCGGTCCACATGCTCGCGCGACGGCGCGAATTTCGGCGGATCGAGCACGATCAGATCGAAGCGCTCGCCTTCGTCGTAAAGGCGGCGCAGCGTCTTGAACGCGTCGGCGTCGAGCCATGTCGCGCGCTCGGCGTCGAAGCCGTTGGCCTCGACGTTGCGCTGCGCGATCGCCAAAGCTTCGCCGGACGAATCGACCGACACCACGCGTTTCGCGCCTCCCTTCAACGCCGCCAACGAAAAACCGCCGGTGTAGCAGAAGCAGTTCAGCACGTCGCGATCCTGCGCGAGCTGCTGCACGAGCAGGCGGTTGTCGCGTTGATCGACGTAGAAGCCGGTCTTGTGGCCGTTGCGCACGTCGACGTGATAGCGCACGCCGTTTTCGCTCGCGATCAACTGCTCCGACGGCGGCTCGCCCGCGAGCACACCGGTGATCTGCTCGAGCCCTTCCTTCTGACGGATCGACACGTCAGAGCGTTCGTAGACGTTCGGGCAGCCAGTCGCGCCGACCAGTGTCGCGACGATCGCGTCCTTCCACGCCTCGACGCCCGTCGCCATGAACTGGCAGACGATCTGGCTGCGCTGGCCGGCGTCTTCGGCAACGTAATAATCGACGATCAGGCCCGGCAGGCCGTCCGCCTCGCCGAAAATCAGCCGTACCGCGCCGGTGTCGCGCACCATCGTCCGACGATGCGCGAGCGCGCGCTGCACGCGGCGCTTGAAGAACGCGTGGTCGATCGGCTCGGCTTCGTCGAAGCTCCAGACGCGCGCGCGGATCTGCGAGTGCGGGCTATACGCGGCGCGCGCGAGAAAGCGGCCGTCGTGCGCGCGCACGAGCACGGTCGCGCCCGGCGCGGGTTTGCCGTCGACGTGTTCGATCGCGTTGGCATAGACCCACGGATGGCGGCGCAGCAGCGATTTTTCTTTCGACGGTTTGAGCGTAACGGTATTCATCAGGGTGTCGGTAAAGCGGTAGATCAGGCAATGGGCCGCGCCGTGAGGCCGGCGCGGCGGGTGAAATTCAGACGCTGGCCGCGAGGCCGCGTGGGGGGGCGTCAGTCGCGCCCTCAGTCTTCAGTCGCGTTTTTTCGCACGCGGATGCGCGCTGTCGTAGACGCGGGCGAGGTGCTGGAAATCTAGCCCCGTATAAACCTGCGTCGCGGTGATGCTCGCGTGGCCGAGCAGCTCCTGCACGGCGCGCAGATCGCCGCTCGATTGCAGCACGTGTGTCGCGAACGAATGGCGCAACACGTGCGGATGCACATTGGCCGGAATACCGGCCACGAGCGCCGCGCGCTTCACGCGCTCGCGCACCACGTTCGGCGAAAGCCGGTTGCCGCGCACCGACAGAAAGAGCGGATGCGGATCGTGCCGGACCATCTGGTCGCGCGCCGCGAGCCACGCGTTCAGCGCCGCGACCGCCTTGCTGCCGACAGGCACGATGCGGCGCCGGTTGCCCTTGCCGAGCACTTCGACCTCGCCGGAATCGAGCTTGAGCCAGCCGGCGGAGCGGTAGCCGTCGACCT
The DNA here is from genome assembly GCF_012927125.1 of Paraburkholderia antibiotica. Classification (GTDB taxonomy): domain Bacteria; phylum Pseudomonadota; class Gammaproteobacteria; order Burkholderiales; family Burkholderiaceae; genus Paraburkholderia; species Paraburkholderia antibiotica. The sequence continues at coordinate 86,887 of NZ_JABBFZ010000014.1, read as the reverse complement.
CGGTGAAGCGCACGTCGAGGCCGACCAGTTCGGCGAGACGCAGGCCCGACGAGTAGAACAGTTCGAGCATCGCGTGGTCGCGCAGGCCTTCGGGCGAGCTGGCGGGCGGGTTGTCCATCAGGCGCGCGGCATCGTCGACGGAAAGCGCCTTCGGCAGCAGCTTCGCCTGCTTCGGCGCGCGCACGGCGGCGACCGGATTGGCCGGCATCTCGACACGGCCCGCGAGCCAGCGATAGAACGCGCGCCACGCCGACAGCCGATGGCCGATCGAGCGCGCGGAGAGACCGCCCGCATGCGCGCGCGCGACGGCGCCGCGGATATCGACGGCGCTCAGGCTTTCGAGCGGCCGGCCGTTGGCGAGCCGCTTCAGTTCGTCGAATTCGTGCGTGTAGCCGCGCAGCGTGTGCGCCGACAGCCGCCGCTCGTGTTCGAGATGCGACAGGTAGGCGGCGATCGGATCGGCGGCGGTCACGGTGGGCTGGGCAGCGGGCGCGGGCGGGGCCGGACTCAGCGCGGCAGCAGCCGGCTCAGCGCGGCGCTCGCGAGCGCGCCGATCTGGGTGAGGAAGTCGGTGGCCATGCCGTCGTGGAAGCGCCGGGCGTCGGCCGAACCCATCACCAGCAGGCCGAAGGTCGGTGCGTCTTCGGCGCCGTCGGGGTCGCGCAGCGCGAGCAGCGCGATCGATTCGGTGGTCTGCGCGGCCTCGGCCGGGGCCGCGCCGTTCTCGTCGGCTACGCTTGCGCCGTTCGTCGCGCCGCTTGCATTCGCCGCCGGCGCGAGCCACTGCGCCGCCTCGAAGCCGGTGTTCGCGCCGCAGTACGGCGTGGCCAGGCTGTTCGCGAAGATGCGCACTTCCTCGCCGACGTGGCGCGCGAAGTCGGCCTGCGCGTACGGCTCGGCGACGTCCCACACGCGCAGCGCGGCTTGCGGCACGTCGAAGATGTCGCGCAGACCGTTGGCGATCGTGCGCGGCAACGCGTACGGATCGCGCTCGGCCATCACGCGAATCGTCCAGCGATTGAATTTCGACGCGATGCTGTCGTTCTCGTGACCGTAGCGCAGCAGTTCGGCGAGACGGCGCTCCAGATGCTTGTTCTTGTCGCGCAGCATTTCCATTTGCCGTTCCTGCAGCGACACCGCGGCTTTGCCGTGCGGGTTCGCGAGCCGGATCGTCGCGAGCGTTTCCGCGTGTTCGACGAAGAATTCGGGATTGGCAAGCAGGTATTCGGCGACTTCGCGATCGTTCATGGTTTCGGCTAGAAGACTACGGGACGGCCGTTTGGGACGGCGCGCCGGTCAATGAGATTAAACAGCGGATGCGGCAGCGGCCGGCTTCACGGATGCGTTGCCGACGGCGTCGGATGATGCATGGGCCAGCTCGTCGGCCAGCTCATCGGCCAGTTCGATCTCGCCTTCGAAGACGGTCGTCGCGGGGCCGGCCATCAACAGCGGCGAGCCTGGCTGCGCGATGTCCCACGTGATGGTCAGATCGCCGCCGTGCGTGTGCACCAGCACGGGCGAGTCCAGCAGACCGCGCCGGATGCCGGCCGCGACCGCCGCGCACGCGCCGGTGCCGCAGGCGAGCGTTTCGCCCGCGCCGCGCTCGTAGACACGCAGCCGGATCTCGTTGCGGCCGACGATCTGCATGAAGCCCGCGTTGACCCGCTGCGTAAAACGCGTGTGCCGCTCGATCGCGGGACCTTCGACGAGCACCGGGAACCCTTCGGTGTCGTCGACGACCTGCACCGCGTGCGGATTGCCCATCGACACGACCGAAATCCAGCGCGTCGTGCCGTTGACGTCGAGCGGCCACAGCGTGTCCGCGCCTTCCGGACGGCCCTGCAGGCCCTTGGTCGCAAACGGCACGCGCTCGGGATCGAACACGGGCGTGCCCATATCGACGATCACTTCGCCGTTGTCCTGCATCGTCAGCGTGATGGTGCCTTTCTGGACCTGCACGCGCACGCTGCGCCGGTCGGTGAGACCGCGATCGCGCACGAACTTGACGAAGCAGCGCGCGCCGTTGCCGCAGTGCTCGACCTCGCCGCCATCGCAATTGAAGATGCGGTATCTGAAATCGACACCGTCGACGGTCGGTTTTTCGACCAGCAGCAGCTGGTCGGCGCCGACGCCGAAGTGCCGGTTGGCGAGCGCGCGCACCTGCGCGGCGGTCAGGTTGACCGGCCGGCTGTAGCCGTCGAGCACGACGAAGTCGTTGCCGGCGCCGTGCATTTTGGTGAACTTGAGCTTCACGTTTTCTGTGTATCCGTTGCTGCGTAGGGCCTCGCGTGTGTGCGCGAAGCCGGAAAGCTGGAGTGCTGGTCTGGCCGGCCGTCGGGGTTGCACGCCCGTTCCGGGCGTCCCTTCGAGCGTGTTTGGCCAATGGCAAATGATACACGCTGGCACACGGGAACCGGTACGGTGGGGCGAGACGGGCGGGGGCGTGTGCTGGAGGTCTGCGGTGGGTGCGGGCTCGGGCTGGTTGCATCATCGGCCCGCGCGCGATGTCGTGGGCGGGGGGGATCGACCAGCGTTACACACAATCGGAACGCGCTGATTGCTGCGAACCGGCGTGACATGGTCGTATAGATGCTTGTCGAGATTCGGCGGAGCGGTGCGTGTCGATGGATTACAAGTAGATGGCGATTGATTTCAAGGTCGGAACCCACCGGAGCTGCATGCTCCACACACGGCAGGAATATCGCGGTAACCCTTTGAGCAGCGAGGCGCGCGACGGTCGCCAGCTTGTTACCTCGGCCGCGCCGTCGGAACTGACGCGCGATAGCCGTCAGATCAGCCGGCTGCTCAAGTTCATGCGTGACGCGCGCATCGGTATGTCGGTGGGCGGCGCGACGCCGGAACAGCTTGTGCGGACGCTGCAGGCTACCGTCGAGCGGGGCGACGTGATTGCCGTCGTATCGAAGCCGCTAGCTTCGGCCAGAAGCCGTGCACCCATCGAGCAGGAAATCCGGCCGTACTACGAGACCTTCACGCCCTCCCAGCTATTCGGACGCTCGCAGCCTGTCGTGCGCGCCGCACGTTCGTTCGAGCGCCCGAAATTGCCGCGCTTGCCGGCCGAAGATGGTCTCGCGATCTGGTTCGCTCGTCCGGGCGACGTGTTGCCGGATGGGACCATCGCTACGCCGGTAGCGACGCCGCTGGGTGAGGTGCAGCCGTTTGAGTATGCCGAGAATTCTCTGCAAGGTGACGATGCGACGCTGGCCGGTATGCCAATCAAGGAGGGGCCGCCCAATACCTGGGTAACGAATCCGTCGGGCAGCGGGCAATTGCGCCTATACGACGCCAACGGTGATGCTGCAGTGGATATCGACTTTGATCATGACCACGGTTTCGGAGCGCCACATTCCCATAATTGGGACGGATTGAAACGTGACTTCGGTAACCCGGTATCAATTCTTCCGTAACAAGGTAATCCTATGGACGACCTCAAAGCTTTTAATCACTTCCACGATTGGTATATCGACACGTTCCATGTTTCGACAGAGCGTGAAACGCTGAGACTTGGCCTGTACCAGCAAGACAGGCGTGCTTCGGTGTCATTCGTTGGAATGAATCGATGTGTGCTCGAAAATATCGGTCTTCTGAATATTGTTTACGGAATCAATGTGCTGGAACCGGGTACTGCGCGCTGGGAGAAAGCGCAGAGGGTATTGGCCAAGGCTCAACGATGGACTGATAGCAAACCGGCTAGCGTCGCGCAAATCGTCTCAACATGCGGAGCCGAGCTTGTCATTGAATTTGATCTGCTGGAAATTGAGTCACCTGTCACCTGAGCTTCTCACGCGCCATCACAGCATCGGGATTCACGCACCTTCTTGCTGTGAGCAGCGTGCGTTTAGCAACTATCAGGCATGTAGAGGGTATCAATGAACAAACGGGAATCGGCATTCATCAGTTTCTACGACAAAGAAACCGGGCAGGTGAAATTCTGTGTCGTCCTGCGCGAACGGGTCCAGGCTGCCATCGACCGCGCATTGACTCTCACCTTGCCGCCAGACGCGCCGGACCACTCGCAAGCGCCGTTTACCGACGAGGATGCCCGAAAGCTCGGCGCCATGGCCCTTCTGGCTCACGGTAACGCACATCCAGAACTGCGAGAGCGCCTGGAAATTACTACGGAAGCGCCGATGGACTGGACGCCAGTCGAGCCGCCGTCGGAGTGAGCGTTCGATATCGCCGGAACTCCGAACCTCGGAGATCCGAGGGCCTTGTACGCAAACCCAGGTAGCGGGCAAATGCGGCTGTACGGAGATGACAGAAAACCCGTTGTCGATCTCGACTTTGACCACGTGCACAACGGATTGCAGCCCCATGCACACAATCGGGGCAACGGTGTCTGTAACGGCAGCGATGACGTTGTGCCGTTCAACCCTTGGCATCCTTGAAAGGAATCATCCGATGGACCTCACCAACAAACTCAACGCATTTCACGACTGGTACTTGATGGGCGTCTTAGCCGATCGAGAGGCGCGCATCGTTGAACTCGCCTTGATGTTCGACAACGGAAAAGACCGGGCTCGCGTCCAATTCAAGGGCGCCACGCGCTGCCTTGCAAACGATTTCCTCATCCAGAACATCATTTACGAAGTGAAGGTGCTCACGGATTTCGAGTCCCCTGACTATCAGCGCGCGCTTCATGCGCTAGAAAAATCGTATTTCGGCAAAGAGAGTCGCCCCAATAAGCCGATTGCTTCGCTAAGCGCCACGTTGGGCGCGGAATTGCCGATCGAGTTCGATACGGTGGAGGTCGTGACGAATCTGGCGTGACCGGAAAGTGAGCACGCCGTGTCGGCGAGCTTGCGGCGGCTTCCAGCTTCCACGATGCAACAAAAAAGCCGACTCGCGAGAGTCGGCTTTTTCATCACGGCGCCCGGCCAGAACAGCGATTACGAACCCAGTCGCATCGCCCGAAAACTGGCTAGGCCGCCGCTCAATACACCCCCGGCACCCCCGGCGGCCTCGTCTTGAAGCGCTTGTGCACCCAGTAATACTGCTCGGGCATCAGCGGAATCTGCTCTTCGAGAAACTCGTTCATGCGGCGCGCGTCGGCGTCGTCGTCGCCGGTCGGGTAGTTGTCCCACGGCTTGAAGACCTTGAGGCGGTAGCCCTTGTAGTTCGGCAGCACTTCGCCGATGAACGGCACGACCTGCGCATGTCCGACCTTCGCGAGACGGCCGACCGCGGTCAGCGTGCAGGTCGGCACGCCGAAAAATGGCACGAACGTCGAGTTGCGCGCGCCGTAGTCCATGTCGGCGCCGAGCATCACCGGCTTGCGCTCGCGCAGCCAGCGCAGCACGATACGCGCGCTGTCCGCGCGGCTTGCCATGTCCGCGCCGAAACGCGCGCGCGCCGCTTTGGCGACTTCCTCGAGTTCAGGGTTCGACATCGGCTGATAGAGCGAGCCGCATTGGCGCTTCAGCGAGTAGTTCAGGAAGATCGAGCCGGCCTCGATGCCGACGAAATGAAAGCCGAGAAAGAGCGTCGGCGGCAGGTTCGGGTCCGTGAGGTCGATCGCGCTGTCGAGCTGGATCAGCTTCTCCAGCTTCTTCGCCGAGCCGAACCACTGCACGCTGCGCTCGAGATAACTGCGGATCGCGTGCCGGAAGTGTTTCTGCGCGACGTCCTCGCGACGCTCGTCGCTCCAGTCGGGGAAGCACAGCTTCAGGTTGGTGTGGACGATGCGCTTGCGGCGGCTCGGGATCTGATAGAGCAGCCAGCCGAGCCCGTCGCCGAGTCGGGCGACGAAACCATAGGGCAACAGCGCAAAGAGTTTGAGCAGCCCGATCGCGAGCTTCGGACCATAGCGGCTCAGCATGCGGCCTCCACGAAGGGGGCACCGCGACTAACGGACTGCGGGGAAGCGGAAAAAGTAACGGGATACCGCACGCGTGGACACTCTGTGACATTCAAGGGAAGTCGCTATAATAAGGGCTTCGCCGAGTTAATAGACAACTTGCGGGGCGAAGCCGGCGGGTGCGGTCCATGGGTTTCCATGCGGCAGGCGTCCAACGGTCAGGTAATCCGCTAAAGCGTCGCCGCTTCAGACTTCGAAGCTGGCTACGTGAAAATCAACCGTAACCACAACAGGAGTCTGCAACGTGGCAAACGACTATCTCTTCACTTCCGAATCCGTCTCCGAAGGCCATCCCGACAAAGTCGCGGATCAGATCTCGGACGCCATCCTCGACGCCATCCTCGCTCAGGACAAGTACTCGCGCGTCGCCGCAGAAACGCTGTGCAACACGGGTCTCGTCGTGCTGGCCGGTGAAATCACCACGACCGCGAACGTCGACTACATCCAGATCGCGCGCAACACGATCAAGCGCATCGGCTACGACAACACCGACTACGGCATCGACTACCGCGGCTGCGCGGTGCTCGTCGCGTACGACAAGCAATCGCCGGACATCGCCCAGGGCGTGGACCGCGCGCACGACAACAACCTCGACCAGGGCGCCGGCGACCAGGGCCTGATGTTCGGCTACGCGTGCGAGGAAACGCCGGAACTGATGCCGCTGCCGATCCACCTGTCGCACCGTCTGGTCGAGCGTCAGGCCAATCTGCGCCGCGACGGCCGTCTGCCCTGGCTGCGTCCGGATGCGAAGTCGCAGGTCACCGTGCGTTACGTCGACGGCAAGCCGCACGCCATCGACACCGTCGTGCTGTCCACCCAGCACTCGCCGGACATCTCGCTGGAAACGCTGCGCGAAGCGGTGATCGAAGAGGTCATCAAGCCAACGCTGCCGGCCGAGCTGATCAAGGGCGACATCAAGTTCCTCGTGAACCCGACCGGTCGCTTCGTGATCGGCGGTCCGCAAGGCGATTGCGGTCTGACGGGCCGCAAGATCATCGTCGATACGTACGGCGGCGCGGCTCCGCACGGCGGCGGCGCGTTCTCGGGCAAGGATCCGTCGAAGGTCGACCGCTCGGCGGCTTACGCTGGCCGTTACGTCGCGAAAAACATCGTTGCTGCAGGTCTTGCTTCACGCTGCCTGATTCAGGTGTCGTACGCGATCGGCGTCGCGCAGCCGACCTCGGTGATGGTCAACACGTTCGGCACGGGCCGCGTGTCGGATGCGACGATCACGCAACTCGTGCGTGAGCATTTCGATCTGCGTCCGAAGGGCATCATCCAGATGCTCGACCTGCTGCGCCCGATCTACGAGAAGAGCGCGGCCTACGGTCACTTCGGCCGCGAAGAGCCGGAATTCACGTGGGAAGCCACCGACAAGGCCTTGGCACTCGCCGAAGCGGCCGGCACGGAGCCGGTTGCGGCGCTTGCCGAGTAAGCGCGGCTGAGCGCTCGCTGTGAGCCCCTGCTAGCACTTGCTGCTAGCGGATACGCAGCAAAAAACCCCGCCGGCGCGAGCCGGGCGGGGTTTTTCTTTTGGTGCACCGAAAAGCGGATATAGACGCGTACCGATTGACGTTGATGCGTGGTTTATCGAGGAATTGGTACGGTACTAGCCGCCGCACTCAACGTGGCGGATCGTTTCGCCCGATACGCCCCTGGCTTCTTGCCGCGATGCCGCGCAGAGCATGTAAAGCTGCCACGCAGTGAATCAGCAGGACGATTGCACAGCCGCCTCAACGCACGCCTCAGCAGGCCACTAGCTAGCTCACCTGATAGCCAGCAACCCGCCAAAGCACCAATTCTCACCGACTCGCAAACGCGAACGCGAACCACCCGCTGCTGCTCGTCGACAGCCGACGCGGCCGGCGGCTCGTCGCCTGGCGGACGACCTGCGTACGTTTGCCGACAGCGAGGCGCAGCGGCGTCGGTTTGCGCAGCAGCGTGCGCAGCGACAGGCGGCGCGTGCCGCCTTGCTGGCGCAGCGCGGAGAAGAACGTATTGAACCAGGTGCGGATGCCGTCGACGGCCTTCGCATCGCGCCATTGTTCGCCGAGCGCGCGGCTGCGAGCGGTGTGGTGGCGCAGCGCCCGTACCAGATGACGGCGCGCGGGACGCGCCGCTTTCAGCGCGGCGCGGGTAAGACGAGTGCTTAGAAGAGTATGCATGGCTTCACGAGTAGGCAATGTACCGGACGTCGGCACGTGCACCGGATGTGCACGCAAGTTCAGCACCAGGTGTGCCAATGACGGGCTTGCGAAGAGCGGCCTGAAAGCCGGAAATTCGATATGAATCGCTGCGACGGACTACGCGATGCGGCGGACGGCGCCACAGGCAGCGACGGAAAAACGCGGAGAAACCGACGGCACGAGCCCTGACGGCCCGCGCACGGCAAGAAAGTGCGTAAGCGACGATCAACATAGCCTTGAAGGCTACACGCGAATCGTGACGTCAGAAAGTCCGTTATTACCCTGCGAGTCGGGGTTTCTCCTGGATCGAATCGTCGCAGATGCACACGCGATCGCACCCTTTGAGACCGTTTTGCGTGCGTGTTTGCCCAGCACCGGTGCGAATCCAGCAGGCATTCCGCGTGAACCGATGCATCGTCGTGCGGCGAGGGCGGCTGGGAAATGGCCGGGAAAAACAGCTCCCTGCGAGTTTGCCGGGAGCCCGCAGTACGCTCGCCGCTGCGCCCGATCAAGCGCCCACACCGGCGAAACCACGCACCCCGATCGCGCCCGTTTTACAATCGAACCTCAAGTTAGTCGACAGTAACGGAAACACCCATGTCACTCCATTCGAAGAAAGAGCAGATCCAGGCGTTACGGGAGCAGGGGTTCGTCGTCGTGCCCGGACTCGTGTCGCCGGAGCGTTGCGAAGAACTGAAGCGGATCGCGCAACAGCAGTTGCAGGAAGCCGCCGCGCCGATCGAGTTCGAAGCGGATCTGCAATACCCGGGCGCGCCGTCGTCGAAGGATGCGCCGGGCGGCCATACGGTGCGGCGTTTGCTCGATGCGTACGGGCGTCATCCGGCGTTCGCGCAATGGGCGACCGCGCCGGAAATTCGCGGCTGGATGGAGCTGTATTTCGGCGAGGAGCCGCGTCTGTCGCGCGCGCATCACAACTGCATGATGACCAAGCACCCCGCGTACGGCAGCCTCACTGGCTGGCATCGCGACGTGCGCTACTGGTCGTTCGAGCGCGACGATCTGGTGTCGGTGTGGCTCGCGGTCGGCCCGGAAACGGTCGATAACGGCGCGTTGTGGTTCGTGCCGAAATCGCACGGCTCGGCGTTCACGTCCGACCGTTTCGACGAAGCGAAATTTTTCCGCACCGATCTCGACGAGAATCAGGCGGCGATCCGCACGGCGGTGTCGCCCGAACTGAAGGCCGGCGACGTGGTGTTCTTTCACTGCAACACGCTGCACTCGGCCGGCAAGAATCTGAGCGATCAGGTGAAGTTTTCGCTGGTGTACACCTATCACGGCGTGAGCAACGTGCCGCTGCCCGGCACGCGCTCCGCGGCGAAGCCCGAGATCGCGTTCTAGTTTTCGATCAGGGGCCGCGCGCGAATGTTCAGCGCTTGCGCCCCGACAACGCCACGCCGGTCAAGCCGGCCAGCGTCGCGACCACGCCCGCGACGATCAGCACGATCGCCTTGTTGGTCGGCGAGCCGGTAAAGAAGCGCGACACGTCGCTGCTTACCGAATTGAACGCCTGCCCGCCGAAATACAGCAGCACGATGCCGCCGACAATCAGCGCGATCGAAATCGCCTTCGTCATCTAATCCTCCCATCAGCTTGATCCGGCCAGAGTGTAGGGGAGCCGTTTGCGCGCGTCCATCCCGCATATCGGGTGCCTGCAAGCGTCGCGTCGATTGGCTAACATAGCGGGTCTGGCCGTACCGCAACACACCACAACAACAAATCTCCGAGCCGCACGCCTCCCGCAACGCGCGAATCCCCATGCCCGCAAACGCCGGGCGATTTCATCGACAAGGACACTAGCAATGGCTTACGAAGCAGCTTCAGAACGCTATTCGGATATGCAATACCGCGTCTGCGGCAAGTCGGGTCTCAAACTGCCGGCGCTGTCGCTCGGCCTGTGGCACAACTTCGGCGACACCACGCCGATCTCGACGCAGCGCGACATCCTGCGCACGGCCTTCGATCTCGGCATCACGCACTTCGATCTGGCGAACAACTACGGCCCGCCGTACGGCAGCGCGGAAACCAATTTCGGCCGTCACTTCAAGGACGATTTCAAACCGTATCGCGACGAGTTGCTGATTTCGTCGAAGGCCGGCTGGGACATGTGGCCGGGTCCGTACGGCCAGGGCGGCGGCTCGCGCAAGTATGTGCTCGCGAGTCTCGATCAGAGCCTGAAGCGCATGGGCCTCGATTACGTCGATATTTTCTATTCGCATCGTTTCGACGCGCACACGCCGCTCGAGGAAACCGCCGGCGCATTGGCGAGCGCGGTGCAGCAGGGCAAGGCGCTGTATATCGGCATCTCGTCGTACTCGTCGGCGAAGACGCGCGAAATGACGAAGCTGCTCGCCGAATACAAGGTGCCGCTGCTGATCCATCAACCGTCGTACAACATGCTGAACCGCTGGATCGAACGCGACCTGCTCGATACGCTCGACGAAGTCGGCGCGGGCACCATCGCATTCACGCCGCTCGCGCAGGGTCTGCTGACCGGCAAGTACCTGAACGGTGTGCCGGCCGATGCGCGCGTCAACAAGCCGGGCGGCGGCTCGCTGAAGGACGAGCATCTGAGCCCGCAGAACATCGAGCATGTGCGGAAGCTCAACGACATCGCGCAGCGACGCGGTCAGAGCCTCGCGCAGATGGCGCTCGCGTGGGCGCTACGCGATCAGCGCGTGACCTCGGTGCTGATCGGCGCGAGCCGCGCGGAGCAGGTGCGCGAGAACGTCGGCGCGTTGAAGAACCTCGCGTTCTCGGCGGATGAGCTGGCGGAGATCGATCGCTTTGCGACCGAAGGTGGGATCAATCTGTGGGAAAAGCCGTCGACGGATCAGGACATCTGATCGTGTGACGGTGTGTGTCCGCGCAGCTGGCGGACAGAGAAAACCGCACGCGGCTCGCGTGCGGTTTTTTTATGGCGGTTGTGTGTTGATCGCTTTCGCGCGCGCCGCTACACGAGCGCCGGCAGACCCTCGACCAGCGCGACCGCGCACATCACGCCGATCAGCGCGCCCAGCACGCGCAGCGCGTTGTGGCGCATCTCGGTCTTGCATGGCAGCGCGCCGACAAACAATGCGCCCGCCAGTGCCATCGGAATGACAAGGATGAAATCGCCGATCGTGAAGTACGTCATATTCGTCTCCGTTGTCGAACCCATGCAACAGGATTGCTGAGTCGTTCCGACGCGGGCTGCGGCTTGCGGATCAGGCAGCGCCCGCGCTCGTTTCGAGTATAGGAGACCGGTGACGCGGCATGATCGGACGACCACGGCCGGCGACGCTTATTCGCAAGCCGCTGAACCCGATGGCGTCGGGCGTCCGGCGATTGGCGCGGCGCAGCAAAAGCGGCGAAAAATATGAAGCGGACACTTACGATTGGCTTGCGTTTCGCCGCTAATCCATGCCGGCTGGGTCATTGCGCGACGGGCGGTGTCGCGCGTGGCGCGATTCGAAGCGCATGCAGCGCAGCGCCGGCACACGCGAACTTCGTCGCGTGAAACCGGCTGCGATGCTGCGATGCTATTCGCGCCCACGCAAACGTGATGCCGCCAACAGGCCGATCGCGAGCAACGCGCCCACCAGCCCGACCACGCCATTCCATCCGTGTCCGGCCCACACGTGTCCGCCGTACGAACCGATCAGGCTGGAGCCGAGGTAATACGCGAGCAGGTACAACGCCGCGGCCTGGCCTTTCGCGTCTTTCGCCAGTCGCCCGACCCAGCCGCTCGCGACCGAGTGCCCGGCAAAGAAACCGAACGTCACGCAGGCGATACCGAGCGCAATTGCGGCGAGCGGATGCAGCATCGTCAGCGCGACGCCGAAGACCATCAGCAGCAGGCTCGCGGTTAGCACCCGCGCGCGGCCGAACGTGTCGGCCATGCGCCCGGACCACGGCGAGGCAATCACGCCGACCAGATAGACGACGAAAATCGCGCCGATCTCCGTCTGACTCAGCCGATACGGTGGCGCCAGCAGCCGGTAGCCGAGGTAGTTGTACAGCGTGACGAAGCTACCCATCAGCACGAAGCCGAGCAGGAACAGCAGCGGCAGGCCCGGTCGCGTGAACTGCCGGAGCAGCGCGCTGCGGTGATGCGCGAAGCCGAGCCCACGGCGCGGCACGAAATGGCGCGACGGCGGCAGCAGCGCGCGAAACGCGAGCATCGACAGCAGGCCGAGCACGCCGATCGTGCCGATCGCGACGCGCCACGAAAACAGATCGGCGACCACGCCGGTAATCACCCGCCCGGCCATGCCGCCGATCGCGGTGCCGCCGACGTACAGCCCCATCGCGAGACCGAGGCCATCGGGATGCACTTCCTCGGCGAGATAAGCCATCGCGACGGCCGGTACGCCGCCGAGCGCGAGTCCTTCGAGAAAGCGCAGCACGAGCAGCTGATGCCAATGCGGCGCGATCGATACGCCAAGCGTCAGCAGCGCCGACACCGTCAGCGAAAGCGTCATCAGCTTGTGCCGGCTCCATCCTTCGGAGACGAAACCGGCGACGAAAATCGCCAGCGCGAGCGCCGCGGTGGACAGCGACAACGACAGGCTGCTTTGCGCGGGCGTCACGCCGAACGCCTCGGAAAACGACGGCAGCAACGGTTGCACACAGTAAAGCAGCGAGAACGTCGCGTAACCGGCGAACAGCAGCGCGATGCTCGCGCGCCAATAGGCTCGCGAGCCACGTTCAAGATAGGGAATGTCCGACACGGCGGAGGTGCCGGTGGCAGCAGCCGAAGCTGCGGAAACGGAGGGAACGGCAGATGCAGTCCGCTGGGATTCCGGCGGCAAGGTCACAACATAACTCCTTGGGTCATACGAAAAGCTGAAAGGCGTTAAGGATACGCTGAAAAGGGCGCGCTGGCCGCCGACGGATGCACCAGCGCTTCGTCGGTCGGCAACGCCGAGGCATCCCAGCCGCCGCCGAGCGCCTTTACCAGCGCGACGCTCGCGGCCATCCGGCGGCGCGCGATCGCGACCGCGTTGCGCTCGTTGGTGAGCGTGGTGGTCTGCGCGACCACGACGTCGAGATAGGTGATCGCGCCGTTTTTATAGCGGTCCGACACGACCGCGAGCGCCCTTCGCGCGGCCGCGACCGCGTCGTCCTGCGCGGCGGCTTCCTGTTCGAGCACGCGCAGCGCGGCGAGATTGTCCTCGACCTGGCCGAACGCGTTCAGCACCGTCTGCCGATACTGCGCGACGCTTTCGTCGTAATGCGCGCGTGCCTGCTCCTTGACGGCCGCGCGTCCGCCGAAGTCGAGCAGCGTGCCCGCCAGCGTCGGCCCGAGCGACCACAGCCGGCTCGGCGCGAGCAGCCACTGGCTGTAGTTGGTCGCTTCGAGCCCGCCCGTCACCGCCAGCACGAGGCTCGGAAAAAACGCTGCCGTGGCGACGCCGACCTGCGCATTCATCGCCGCTACCTGCCGTTCGGCCGCTGCGATGTCGGGCCGTCGTTCGAGCAGCGCCGACGGCACGCCGGTCGCCGCGACCACCGGCACCGCGACGAGCGGCGCGACCGGCAGCGTGAACGTCGACGGTGGCTGACCGATCAGGATCGCGATCGCGTGTTCGAGTTGTGCGCGCTGCACGCCGAGGTCGAGCGCTTGCGCCTGGGTGGTCTTCAACTGCGTTTGCGCCTGCGCGACGTCGGCGTCGGTTGCGATGCCGCCCGCGTAGCGGTGCTGCGTGAGTTCGAGTGCCTGCTGATAGGCGTGCAGCGTGTCGTCGAGTAGTTGGCGTTCCTGATCGATTCCTCGCAGCTCGAAGTAGTCCGTCGCGAGTTCGGCCTGCATCGATAGCAGCGCCGCTTCGACATCGGCGGCGCTTGCCTGCGCGCCGGCCTTCGCGCTTTCGACGCTGCGCGACACGCGGCCCCACAGATCGGGTTCCCACGATGCGTCGGCCTGTACCAGATAGTCGTTCAGCGACAGGCCGGCCGTCGATTTGTGCAGCACGTTCTCCGAGGTCCGCGTACGCGTGAAGCTGGCGCCCGCGCTGACGACCGGGAAGTACTGCGAGCGATATTGCGCGACGCTCGCGCGCGCGGCGCGAAAGCGTGCTTCGGCGGCCTGCACGTCCTGGTTCGCGCTCGCGACCCGCTGCTCGAGCCCATCGAGCGACGGGTCGCCGTAGATGTGCCACCACGCGCCGCGCGCGAGCGCGTCGGCCGGTTGCGCGGGCTTCCAGCCGGTGCCGTCGAGTTCGCGATACGTCGCGGGCGTCACGGTGACAGGCTTCACGTAATCGGGGCCGACCGTGCAGGCGGCGAGCAGGCTGGCGGCGATCATTGCGAACGCCGACGCGCGCAGTGCGGAGCGGCTCGGCTCGCGAGGCGCGGTGGCGGTGGCCGCGCATGCCGCAACCCGTGCGCGCGAGCGCGCCGAGATGTGATTGGAAACGCACGTGGCCACAGTCGTAGCTGACGATGCAGCAGAGGCAGCGGTAGCCACAACGACAGCCCGGCGCAAAACCGGCATCTTCATGATCACGTCCTCGCGGCCGGCCGCACGCCGCTTTGCGCTGCCGACGAGCTTGCCGCGCCAGCCGCCGCTGCCGCCGCGCCGCTCGCACCTTCGGAGGCGCCGCCGCCATTGCTACTACCGCCGCCACCCTGCGCCTTGCGCGGCACGATCCGCACCGGCGCGCCATCGACGATCGAATCCTGCGGATTCAGAATCACCTGCTCGTTGCCCTGCAAACCCGACACGATCGCGACGCGCGTGCCGAAGTCCGTGCCGAGCGATACCGGCAGCAGCTTCACCTTGTGCTGCGCATCGACGCTCGCGACCTTCACGCCGTCCGGACGAAACAGTAGCGTGTTGCCCGGCAGCGTGAACGACGCCGCGCCCGCGCCGAGCGCGAAATGCACCTGCGCATACGCGCCCGGCAGCAGTTCGCCGTCGCGATTGTCGACGTCGACCTCGACCAGCATCGTGCGCTGCTGCGCATCGACCGCGCCCGCGGTGCGCGCGACGGTGCCCGGATAATGCCGAGCCGGCGTTTCGGTCAGCGTCAGATACGCTCTCTGCTGCGCGCGCACCTGCTGCGCGTACGCCTGCGGTACGTTCACGTAGACACGCAGCCGGTCCGCCTGCGCGACATGGAACAGCTCCTTCGCGGGACCGCCCGAGCTGCCCGCATCGATCAGCGCGCCGACGTCGACGTTGCGCGCGGTCACGGTGCCATCGAACGGAGCGTAGACCTTCTGGAACGACTGCGTTTTCTCGAGACGCGCGACGTTGAAACGCGCGGCATCGAGCGTGGCTTTTTTCGCGAGCATGTCGCCGACTTTCTCGTCGGTCTCCTGCTTCGACACCGACTTGCTCCTGAGCATTTCCGTCCAGCGATCCGCGGTGCTCTTCGCGAGCGCGTAGTTCGCGTTGGCGTTCGCGAGATCGGCGCGGGCGGCGCGCAACTGATCGTCGACTTCGGGCGTGTCGATCTCCGCGAGCAACTGACCGCTCTTCACGTGCGCGCCGATGTCCGCGTACCACTTCTTCAGATAGCCGTTGGTGCGCGCGTAGATCGGCGTGTCGAGAAAGGCCTGCACGTTGCCGGGCAACACCAGATCGAGTCCGGCCGACGACTTCTGCGGTTGCACGACTTCGACGCTGATCTGGCTCGCGTGCTCGGCATCGCGTTCGAGCGCCGCGTGCGCATCGTGGCGCGACCAGATGCCTTGCGCGGCGAGCGCGAGCACCGCGACGGCCGCGGCGATCGCAAGCCAGCGCGTGCGCTTCGCTGGTGTCCGGGCGCGCGCGGCGGGATCGTGCTCGCCGTCTGGACGTTGTGCTTCCATCAAACTTCCCCTTTGAAAATACCCGGGCAGTCGAGGCTGCCTCTTGTCGGGCGGCGCGTGCCGGCCACCGTCATCGTCGTGCGCGTGGCGTTCATGGCTTCTGCACCACGTGTTCGGCCGCGCGCCGATGCCGCGTCTCGAGCCGTCGATAGATCATCGAGAACACCACCGGCACGAAGATCAGCGTCGCCACCGTGCCGACCGTGAGACCGCCGATCACCGCGCGCCCGAGCGGCGCGTTCTGCTCGCCGCCTTCGCCGAGACCGATCGCCATCGGCACCATGCCGATCACCATCGCGAGCGCGGTCATCAGCACTGGACGAAAGCGCGTGAAGCCCGCCTCGATCGCCGCGCGCGTCGCGTCGCCGTGCAACAGCAGTTGTTCGCGCGCGAAGCTGATCACCAGAATCGAGTTCGCGGTCGCGATGCCGATACACATGATCGCGCCGGTGAGCGCCGGAATCGACAGCGTGGTGTGCGTGAGGAACAGCATCCACACGATGCCCGCGAGCGCGCCCGGCAGCGCGGTGATGATGATGAACGGATCGAGCCACGACTGGAAATTCACGACGATCAGCAGATACACGAGCAGCACCGCGAACAGCAGACCCGCAAGTAGTCCGGAGAACGAATCGTTCATCGTCTGCACCTGGCCGCGCAGTTCGATCGTCGAGCTTTTGGGCAGGTCGGCTTTCGAGTCGTCGATGATCTTGCGGATGTCGTCGGACACGCCGCCGAGATCGCGGCCGTCGGCGGTGCCGTAGATGTCGATCGTGGTCTGCGCGTTGTAGTGCGTGAGCACAGCATTGCCGGCTTCGCGGCGCATCGTCGCGAGCGAACCGAGGATGTTGCTATGGCCGTTCGCGTTCAACGGAATGTTCGCGAGCGATTGCAGCGAATCGATCGTGTATTGCGGCGCTTCGGTGATCACGTTGTAGCTGACGCCGTTGCGCGGATTGAGCCAGAACGTCGGCGTGGTTTGCTGGCTGCCGGACAGCGTGATCAGCAGATCGCTCGCGATATCGCGCTGCGAAAAACCGGCCTGCTGCGCGCGCGTGCGATCGACATCGATGAAGATTTTCGGCAGATCGGCCGGCTGCTGGATGCGCACATCGGCGAGACCCGGCACCGTGCGCAGACGGTTCAGCAGCTTCGCGGTGAACACGCGATTGGCGGCCACTTCACGTCCGACGATCTGAATGTCGATCGGCGACGGCATGCCGAAGTTCAGCGTTTGACTGACGATATCGGCGGGCAGGAACGCGAACTGCACGCCGGGGAATTCGTCGCTGAGCGTGCGGCGCAGCGCGCGTACATAGCCGGCGCTCGGATGATGATCGGGGTTCAGCGTAATCAGGACGTCGCTGTCCGACGTGCCGATCGTCCCGGTGTTGCTGTACGACAGATTGATACCCGACACCGGCAGGCCGATGTTGTCGATGATCGAATGCAGCTCGTCCGCCGGAATCAGCTGACGGATCCGCATGTCGACGCGATCGGTGAGCACCGCGGTTTCCTCGACCCGCATGCCGGTTTTCGCGCGCATGTGCAGCGCGATCGTGCCGGCATCGACGGCGGGAAAAAAGTCGCGACCGATAAACGGCAGCAACAGCATCGACGCGCAACAGCAGACGAGAAATAGCGTAACGAATAGGCCCGGCTTCGCGACACGCGCTTCGAGAAACACGCGATACCGCTCGCGCAAACGCGAAAAGTCGCGCTCGAACGCATAGTGCACGCGCATGAACGGATTGCGCGTTTGCGCCGGCGCGTGATGCGGATCGGCCGGCTTGTGGTGATGGCGCAGCAGATATTTCGCGAGCGTCGGCACGAGCGTGCGCGAGAAGAAGTACGACGCGAGCATCGCGAACACCACCGCTTCGGCGAGCGGAATGAACAGATAGTGCGCGACGCCGGTCAGCAGAAACATCGGCACGAAGACGATGCAGATCGACAGCGTCGAGACCAGCGTCGGAATCGCGATCTGATGCGCGCCGTCGAGAATCGCCTGCTCAAGCGTCTTGCCCTGTTCGAGCTGATGGCTGATGTTCTCGATCGCGACGGTCGCGTCGTCGACCAGAATGCCGACCGCGAGCGCGAGCCCGCCGAGCGTCATGATGTTGATGGTCTGGCCGAGCGCGGACAACGCGATGATCGACGTGATCATCGACAAAGGAATCGATACGGCGATGATCAGCGTTGCGCGCCAGTTGCCGAGGAAGAGCAGAATCATCAGACCTGTGAGGCACGCGGCGATCAGCGCTTCGCGCAGCACGCCCTGCACCGACGCGCGCACGAACAGCGACTGGTCGGCGACAGGGTCGATGTTCAGCGACGGCGGCACCAGATTGCGCAGCGTCGGCATCATCGTCTTGATGCGATCGACGATATCGAGCGTGGACGTGTTGCCGCTTTTGTTGATCGTCAGGAGCGCGGCGCGCTGGCCGTTCACGCGCACGATGTTGGTCTGCGGCTGATAACCGTCGCGCACGTGCGCGACGTCGCGGATATAAACGGTGCCGTTCGCGGTGGTGCGGATCGGAATGTTGTTCAGGCCCGCGAGCGAATCGGGGCTGCCGTTCATTTCCACCGAGTACTCGGTCGAGCCGATTTTCGCGGTGCCCGATGGCAGGATCAGATTTTGCGCGGTCACCGCGTTGACCACGTCCAGCGGCGACAGATTGCGCTCCTGCAGCTTGCGCGAATCGATATCGACCATGATCTGCCGCTGCTTGCCGCCGTACGGCAGCGGCGCGGACGCGCCGGGCACGGTGGCGAGCTGGGTCTTCAGGAAGTTATTGCCGAAGTCGTACAGCTCCTGCTCGGTCAGCGACGCCGACGACAGCGCGAGCCGCAGAATCGGCACCGTCGACGCGTTGTAGCGCAGGATGTTCGGCGGCGTGATGCCGGGCGGCAGCGAGCGCAACTGCGTTTGCGACAGCGCGGTGACCTGCGCGAGCGCTTCGTCGATATTCGCGTGCGGCTGGAAAAAGATCTTGATGACGGTGATGCCGTTCAGCGAGGTCGACTCGGTGTGCTCGATATCGTTGACCGCGACCGACAAGCCGCGCTCGTAGTTCAGCGCGATGCGTCGCTCCATTTCGTCGGCGGGCAGGCCGTTATACGACCAGATCACCGAGAGCACCGGAATGTCGATGTTCGGGAAAATGTCAGTGGGCGTGCGCAGGATGGTCAACGGCCCGACGATCAGCAGAAGCAGCGCCAGCACGATGAACGTATAGGGACGCCGCAGCGCGAGACGAACGATCCACATGGCTAGCGCGAACGAGCGAAGTGAGTCACGCCGGCGTGCATGCCGGCGGCGCGCGCATAAAGCGTGCGATACGGGCGGCCGCAGCCGCGCTCAGGCAGATCGTTCTGGCAGCGCACGTTTTTGAGGTCTCCGGCCCGCGAGGGTTTATGATGGTTCGCATGACGAGGTCTTACGCCGAGATCATCGGCCGTGCGCAGCGTAATTGGAATAGGGCGAAACGACGGGTGAAAAGCCTTTTGTTCGCGCTTCCCAAAGCCCCGCAAAACGGGAACAATGACTCGAACCTCATACGCGCAAGGAGCGCGGCGGATTAGGTGCGCTCGCAACGTTACACGCGAAGCGGCGTTTTTATCATCACCTCGACCGGCGGGAAATCATGAAGCCGGCTAAGGGAAACGGGGAAATATCATGCAAGTCGGTTCCATTGTCCGAACGGTACATATCGCCGTGCCGCAAGGTGCGCGCGGAATCGTCATGCGCATTCTTGGCGACATGGCGATGGTGGCGTGGTACGCCGGCGAGCCCGGCGCCTCGCAGCAACTGAATACCGAACCCTTTTTCCTTGAAGATCTGATCGATACCGGAGACCTGATACGTCCGGCCGGCGCGCAAACGCATTGATGTGGGCCGCAGCGGCGGCATCTGTCGTTGCCTCTTTAATTGCTACGTTTCGTTGCACTTCCGTGACACGCATGGGCAGGTCATGCGCAGATTGTAGTGAAGCTGTAAGGTGAGGCCGGTTGGCGGGCTTTAGCGCTCCTCCGCTTCCGTCGGTTCTCGTCTGCTCTCGTCTTTACCCGCTGCGCGGCGCACAATGCGGGGCATGAACGACACCATTCCCGATCCTTCCCATCCCGAGGCTGGCGCGAATAGCGCCGTGCCGTTCGCGCGGCTCACGCCGGAAACCGTGCTCGACGCACTCGACGGCGTGCTTGCCACCGACGGGGTACGCACCGACGGTCGGCTGCTGCCGCTCAACAGCTACGAGAATCGCGTGTATCAGGTCGGCGTCGAAGACGGTCCGCCGGTGGTCGCGAAGTTCTATCGCCCCGAGCGCTGGAGCGATGCCGCGATCCTCGAAGAACACGCGTTCGTCGCCGAACTCGCCGCGCGCGAAATTCCGGTCGTGCCCGCGCGTGTGCTCGAGGGCCGCACGTTGCACACGTTCGACGGTTTCCGATTCTCGGTGTTCGAGCGGCGCGGCGGCCGCGCGCCCGATCTCGACCGGCGCGACACGCTCGAATGGCTGGGCCGTTTTATCGGCCGCATTCATGCGATCGGGCAGACGCAGAATTACGCGGAGCGTCCCACGCTCGACATCGACACGTTCGGCTACGAGCCGCGCGACTTTCTGCTCGCGCATCGTTTCGTACCGGATGATTTGCGCACCGCGTGGGAAACGGCAGTCAATCTCGCGCTGGAAGGCGTCGCGCGCGCGTTCGAGCGGGCCGGCGAAATTCGCACGCTGCGTCTGCATGGCGACTGTCATCCGAGCAACGTGCTGTGGACCGATGCCGGCCCGCATTTCGTCGACTTCGACGACAGCCGCATGGGTCCCGCGATTCAGGATCTCTGGCTGCTGCTGCCGGGCGAGCGCGCGGAGGCGTCGCGTGCATTGACGGATCTGCTCGCCGGTTACGAGGATTTCTGCGAATTCGAGCCGCGCGAACTGCATCTGATCGAAGCGTTGCGCACGCTGCGGCTGATTCACTATCAGGCGTGGCTCGCGCGGCGCTGGAACGATCCGGCTTTCCCGGCTGCGTTTCCGTGGTTCAACACGCAGCGTTACTGGGAGGAGCGCATCCTCGAGATGCGCGAGCAGATCGGCGCGATGCAGGAAGGGCCGTTGTGGCCGGTGTGAAGTTCGGCGTTTGTGCAGACGTTTGCACAGACGTTTCGGGTTACGCGCGCCTCAAGGCGTCTGAGGCGCCTTCGACGCCACGCTCGACGACTCCATCAGCGTCGACCTGACGATCACCTCCGCGCGCACGTCGCGCCCGATCGCTTCGATCGCGGGCCGCATCCGCGTGAAATCGTCGGGCGTGCAGACTTCGCTGTCGAAATGGGTGGCGCCGTCGCGCGCCATCGTTACCACATTGGTCTGCGGATCGAACGCGTATTGCGACGTGAAATCGACGAAGCGGTCCTGCGTGCGTTGCGCCTCCGGCATATCGAGCACGCGAAAATTGGCGGGCAACTCGATGCGCGCGCTTTCGTGGATCGCGAGGTTGTGACACACGAACGGCTGCGTGCGCCTGCGTTCGCCGAGCCAGTAGCGCGTGTCCGCTTCGACGCCGCCGCCGAGGCTCGTCAACGCCCGAATGGATGCCGTCATGCCGGTCACGACGAGGTCTTCGAGCGTGCCTTTCATGGTCAGCGTGAGCGGGCCGTCGGTAGCGGCGAGGTCGCTCGTCGTGAGCGTCGCGGTGCCGCGCAGATTCGCGTTGCGCAACTCGGCCTGAATCGATTCCTCGCGCTGCGCGGGCGTTTGCGTGCGCAGTCTCTCGCGGCCCTGTTCGGCGTACGGTCCCGCGTCCTGCAAGCGGTACGTGAAGCTCGCCGAGCCATCTGGTGCGACCTTGATCGCGAGTTCGGTGCTGCGCGTCATCGGCGCGGTGGCCGGCGTTTGCGCGAGCACGCCAGCGCCGACCAGCACGGCCGGGCGGTTCATGTCGGACGCGGGCAGAAAGCCGAATTCCACATTCGACGCGGTCGAATCCGCGTAGAGCTGCAAGTCGGGCAACCAGGTGATCGCGTGATTGATCACGCCGTAGCCGGCCACGCTCGGCAGCGTGTAGATCGTGCCGCTGCTGATCAGCGCCGGTTCGTTGCGCACGCCGAGCGCATCGAGCAGCGCGCCGTACAACGCGACGTGGTCCTTGCAGTCGCCGTAGCGGTTGGCGAGCACCGCGCTTGCGCTGTGCGGCACGACCGAGTCGCGGCCGACGTAGATCGCGACGTAGCGCACGTTGCGGCGTACCCAGTCGTAGAGCGTTTTCGCCTTGTCGCGCGGCGTAGCGTCGTGCGCGGTGAGCTGCCGCGCGAACTGCGCGATCGCGGGGTCATGCGTGCCCTGGGCCGCCGCCGACTCGCGATAGGACGCGGCGAACGCCGCATAGCTCGGGAACGTCGACACCATCAGCCGGTCGCCATACGACACATACGCGATCGAGCCGCGTTCGAGCCGGTCGAAATGCGCTTTGTCGTAGCGGAATTCGTAGCGCGTGCGGCCGTCGCGCGTGACGGGCTGCAGCGCGTTGAAGCCGCGCGCGTCGGCGTAGAGCGGCTTGTCGGCGGGCAGATCGTAGATCAGGCGCAAGTTGCGCGTCGGCGCGAGATCGGGCGGCGTGAAGTCGCTGAACTCGCCCGGCACGATCGGCTGTCTTTGTGTCTTCCGGTAGGTCAGATGCACGCGCGCGCCCGGTTCGACCGCCGGAAACACGATCACCTTTTCCTGGATGTCCTGGAACATCGGCGCGTCGAACGAACGGGCTTCCTGCACGTCGCGGATCTGCTCGGGCTGCACGTCGTGCCGCTGGCCGTCCGCGGTGAGCGTGTAGGCCTCGAGAATCCGCACGTCCGCCATGTTGCGGTTGAACCAGACGTATTGCTGCGCGACCCGGCTGACGCCGGCTTCGTTGTTCACGCGTAGCGTCATCGAATCGAGCTTGGAGTACGAACCGTCCGCGTTGACCGTGAAGGTCTGCGTCTCGCCTTCGTTGGTATAGGGGTCGTCCAGCTTGACGGACACGCTCGCGCTCGCGGCGTGAAAGCCGACGAGCCAGCCGAGCGAAGCAACGCGGACGAGCACGGAGAGGCGCATGACGGGGGGTATCCGAACGGTGACGTTGACGGGATCGCCAGCTAGCGTCGGTTCGCGCTGCATGGATGTCAAGCGGCTTGCTCGCATTCCGCTTGACGTGGGTCTATGCACGTCGTGCACGTCATGCGTACCGTGTAGCCGCCATTGAGCAAATCACTCAAATATGTAATGATAATGATTCTCAATTGAGGGGCGCCGCCAGCTTCCCGTCACATTTCTCCTCCTCTGTGACTGCCAGCCAGCCTCTCAACCGGATCGCCCGGACCGCAAGCCGGGCGATCCGACTCCTTCCTGCTTCCCGCTTTTTTCCCGCTTCTGCCGAATAAGCGGGTCCGCCGCCGGACAGCGCGGCGCTTGTGTTCACGCGAGCAAACGTAGCCGCGAGGTCGACACCCGCAAACCGGCAGCCGGGCGCAGCGCTACACGCTGCAAGCAGCCCCGCCCGACGCCGCAATTTCCCGCGCGGCCTTTGCACCTTCGACCTGCAGCAGCGTCGGCAGCGACACGCCGTTCTTCGCCGCGGTCACCTCCGCGAGAATCGACACCGCGATCTCAGGCGGCGTGCGACTGCCGATATAAATACCGACCGGCCCATGCAAACGCGCCAACTCGGCCTCGTTCAGATCGAACTCCTTGAGCCGCTCGCGGCGCGCGTGATTGTTTCTGCGCGAGCCGAGCGCACCGACGTAAAACGCCGGCGTTTTCAGCGCTTCCATCAGCGCGAGGTCGTCGAGCTTCGGATCGTGCGTGAGCGCGATCACCGCGCAGCGCTCGTCGAGCTTCATGTCGATCACCGTGTCGTCGGGCATCGTGCGCACGATCTTCGTGCCGGGCACGTCCCATTCCTCGGTGTATTCTTCGCGCGGATCGCAGACGGTGACCTGATAGTCGAGTCCCACCGCGATATGGCACAGGTAGCGTGACAACTGCCCCGCGCCGATCACCAGCATCCGGTAGCGCGGCCCGTGGATCGTCAGCAGACGTTCGCCGTCGAAGTGCACGCCGTCGGTGGCCTGCGCGTTGTCGAGCCGCACCGCGCCCGTTGTCATGTCGAGTGCGCGCGCGACCAGCCGGCCGTTCTCGACCGCATGACACAGCTCGGCGACGCCGCTGGCGAGCGTCAACGGTTCGAGCACCAGCTGGATCGTGCCGCCGCACGGCAGTCCGAAGCGATGCGCCTCCTCGGCCGTGATGCCGTACTTCACCGCTTCCGGATGCGTCTGCTCGATGCCCCGTTGCCGTACACGATCGATCAGATCGTCCTCGATGCAACCGCCCGATACCGAGCCCACCACGAGTCCGTCGTCGCGCACCGCGAGCATCGCGCCTTCGGGACGCGGCGACGAACCCCACGTCTTCACGACCGTCACGAGAAGCGCGCGATGTCCTTCTTCGAGCCAGCGGGCGCTGGATTTCAAGACCTCGAGATCCACGCTGTCCATGATTTCTTCCCTTTCTTTGCGTCGCCGTCGGACTCGCCGTCCGCGGCCTCGTTCGATTCTGTTTGCGCGGCGGCCGCGGCAGCATCGGATTGCTCTGCCGCGGCACCGCCATCTATTGCCTCGCCGCTATTGTCGCCCGAGAGCTGGGCGCTGAAGCGCCTGAAAAATTCCCCGGCAATCTTGCGCGCCGCACCGTCGACGAGTCGCGAGCCGATCTGCGCGAGCTTGCCGCCGACCTGCGCGTTGGCCGTGTAGCTGAGCTTCGTCGCGGCATCGCCGTCGGCTTCGAGCGTGACTTGCGCATTGCCCTTCGCGAAACCGGCGGCGCCGCCCTGGCCTTCGAACACGATCGTGTAGGTGTTCGGCGCGTCGATGTCGGTCAGTTGCATGCGTCCCTTGAAGCGTGCCTTGACCGGGCCGACCGCCGCGCTCAGCGCGACGAGGTACGCGTTCTCGCCATCGGGATCGATGCTTTCGCAGCCGGGGATGCACGCGCGCAGAACGGCGGTGTCGTTCAACGCGTCCCACGTTTGCTGCTGCGCGACCGGCAGCGTGTGAGTCTCGGTCAATTCCATGGCGTTGCTCCTGCGGGTGTCGTCGCGGCGACGGCGTGGCGAGGCGCGCGCGTGAGTTGCGCGAGGTCGCGGCCGAACGCGGCGAGACTGTCTAGATTATGAACCGGACGATGCGCGTCGACATGCGGCAGGATCGCCTGCACGCCGCGCGCTTTCGGAGTGAAGCCGCTGAAACGCAGCAGCGGATTGAGCCATACGATGCGATGCGCGAAGCGTGCGAGGCGCGCCATTTCGGTGTCGAGCATATCGATCGCTTCGTGATCGAGGCCGTCGGTGACGAGCAGCACGGTGGCACGACCGTTCAGCACGCGACGTGCCCAGCGTCGGTTGAATTCGGCGAGCGCCGCGCCGATGCGCGTGCCGCCCGACCAGTCGAGCACCTGATCGCTGAGCGCGGCGATCGCCACGTCGGGGTCGCGCTCGCGCAACGCGCGCGTGGCGTTGGTGAGCCGCGTGCCGAACAGGAACACCTGCAGACGTTCGCGCGATTGCAGCAGCGCGTGGCAGAAATACAGCACCGCGCGCGAGTAGTGGCTCATCGAGCCGGAGATGTCGAGCAGCAACACGAGCGGCGGCTTGCGCTCGGCCACCGCGCGATATTTCCACACGGTCCAGTCGCCGCCCGCGCGCACCGCGTGGCGCGCGCTCGCGCGCAGATCCGCGTGCGTGCCACGCGAGGCCGCTTTCAGACGACGTGTCGGCTCGGTTGCGAGCGGCAGACGCTGGCCGCGAATCAGATGACGTAGCGTGCGCCATTCGTCGGCGCTGAGCGTGTCGAAATCGCGGTGACGGAGCCGCTCTTCCGCGCTGAACGTAAGCTGCGCGTGCAACTCGTGCTGCTCGGTTTCCTGCTGCGCGTTGACGTGCGGCGACGGCGGCATGCGCACCGCGAGCGCGTCGGCGAGACGGTTGTTGCGTTTAGGCGGCGGCAGGCCGTCGCGTACTTTCGGCAGCAGGAGCGAGCGCAGTTTGCCTTCCCAATCGGGATCGCGCCAGAACAGCTCGAACGCGGCGTCGAAGAGTTCGCGTTCGTCGGGAGCGGTGACGAGCAGCGCCGCGAGCGCGGCGCGCACGTCGTCGCGGCGGCCGAGGTCGATCCATTGCAGCGCGGCGAGGGCGTCGACCGCCTGCGCGGGCGACATCGGCAAACCCGCGCCGCGCAATACGCGCACGAAATGGACGACGTTGCGCGCGAGCATCGGCGCGTCCGCCTTGTTCGCGTAGTGAGGGTTGACTGTGCCAGATTCGTTCGTCATCCAAACGATCCTCACGTGGACAGGCATTGAGCGATCTGCGCGGCGTCGACGCGCGCGAGATCGTCCTGATACTTGAGTAGCACGCCGAGCGTGTCCTGCACCGATTGCGGATCGAGTTCGGTCGCCGATAGCGCTTCGAGCGCGCGGCACCAGTCGATCGTCTCGGCGATGCCGGGTGCCTTGAACAGATCCATGCCGCGCAGCCGATGCACGAAATCGACCGCGCGCCGCTGCAATTGCGCCGACGTGTGCGGCGCCCGCGCGGCGACGATTTCGAGTTCGCGCTCGCGATCCGGATAGCCGATCCATTGGTACAGACAGCGGCGCTTCAACGCGTCGTGCACTTCGCGCGTGCGGTTCGACGTCATGATGACGAGCGGCGGCTGCGTCGCGCGCACGGTGCCGTATTCGGGAATCGATACCTGGAAGTCCGACAGAAGTTCGAGCAGGAAGGCCTCGAACGGCTCGTCGGCGCGATCGATCTCGTCGATCAGCAGCACGCGGCGCGCGCCGGGGTGGTTTTCGTCGGGCATGAGCGCCTGCAGCAGCGGACGCTTCAGCAGGAATTCACCGCGATACAGCGTGTCGTTGTCGGGACGCTCGCCGCTTGCTTCGGCAAGGCGCAGCGCCATGATCTGGCGCGGGTAGTCCCATTCGTAGAGCGCGCTCGCGGTGTCGAGGCCTTCGTAGCATTGCAGTCGCAGCAGCGTGGTGCCGAGCATGCCGGCGGCGGCTTTTGCGAGTTCGGTCTTGCCGACGCCCGGCTCACCTTCGACGAACAGCGGCCGCTCCATGCGCAGCGCCAGATACAACGCGGTCGCCAGCTCGCGGCTCGCGAAGTAGCGTTGGGCGGCGAGTTGGGCGAGGGTGTCGTCGATTGAAGCCGGCTGCATGGTGGTCCTGAATCTGTGCGATCTGCTGGGGCTGACGTGGCGGATGAATGTCGAAGCGCGGCGCGTGCATCGTGCCACGCGAGCTACGGGCGACAGCGCCGCACGAAAAAGCGTACTGACGTCGCGCATCGGCGCGCATGCGCAAAGCGGGCGAAGCCGGCTTGTCCACGCGATACATCGACACGCGGCAAGCCGGCCCGATTAGTCAAGATTGCTAACTATTCGCCTTCGTAACTGCGCGCGCGGCAATCACCGGAATCAGATGCGCGCGGTACGCGGCGCTCGCGTGCATGTCGTCGTTCAGCGCGTCGGGCGCGACGCTGACCGCGCGTGCGGCGTCCGGCGTGAAGTTCGCCGATAGCGCGCTTTCGAGCTCCGTCGCGCGAAACACCGACGCCGCCGCGCCCGTCACCGCCACGCGCACACCGCTCGCGAACTTCGCGACGAACACGCCGACCAGCGCGAAGTGCGAGGCCGGATTGCGGAATTTCTCGTACGCGGCCCGCTCCGGCACCGGAAACTCGACCGCGACAATCAGCTCGTCGGGCGCCAGCGCGGTCTCGTACATGCCGACGAAGAAATCGCCCGACGCGATGCGCCGCCGGTCGGTGACGATCGTCGCGTCGAGCGCCAGCGCCGCGGCCGGATAGCACGCGGCGGGGTCGTTGTTCGCGAGCGAGCCGCCGATCGTGCCGAGCGCGCGCACCTGGCGATCGCCGATATGGCCGGCGAGATCCGCGAGCGCCGGCAGCACGCGCCGCACGTCGGCGTGATCGGCGACGTCCGCGTGACAGACGGCCGCGCCGATCGTCACCTTGTTCGCGTCGACGGTGATCGACTTCAGCGCGGGAATGCGCGTGACGTCGACCAGTTGCGACGGCTGCGCGAGGCGCAGGCGCATCGTCGGCAGCAGGCTTTGGCCGCCGGCCAGAAATTTCGCGTCGCTGTCGGCGGTGAGGGCTGCGGCGGCCGCTTTGGGATCCGTCGCGCGTTGATACTCGAATGAATACATGTCGAATGCTCCGCTCAGGATCGTTGGTCAGGGCTGCGCCGCCTGTTTGCCCGCTTGAATCGCGGACCACACGCGATGCGGCGTCGCCGGCATCTGCAGCTCGGTCACGCCGAGCGGCGCGAGTGCGTCGATGATCGCGTTGATCACCGCCGGCGGCGAGCCGATCGCGCCCGCCTCGCCGCAGCCTTTGACGCCGAGCGGATTGTGCGTGCACGGCGTGCCCTTCGAGGTTTCGACGTTGAAGTCGGGCAGGTCGGACGCATGCGGCATCGCGTAGTCCATGTACGAACCCGATAGCAACTGGCCGCTCTCGTTGTCGTACACGCAACGCTCCAGCATCGCCTGGCCGATGCCCTGCGCGAGCCCGCCATGCACCTGGCCTTCGACGATCATCGGATTGATCACATTGCCGAAATCGTCGACCGCGGTGAACTTCTGGATGCGGCACACGCCGGTGTCGGGATCGACCTCGATCTCGCAGAGGTACGCGCCGGACGGATACGTGAAGTTGGTCGGATCGTAGAACGCGCTTTCTTCGAGGCCCGGCTCGAGCACGTCGAGCGGATAGTTGTGCGGCACGTAGGCGGCGAGCGAAATCTCCGCGAACGCCTTGGTGCGGTCGGTGCCGGCGACGCGGAACACGCCGTTGCTGAACTCGATGTCTTCGGCCGACGCTTCGAGCAGATGCGCGGCGATCTTCTTCGCCTTCGCCTCGATCTTGTCGAGCGCCTTCGAGATCGCCGAGCCGCCCACCGCGATCGAACGCGAACCGTAGGTGCCCATGCCGAACGCGATGCGGCCGGTGTCGCCGTGTACGATCTCGACGCTGTCGAGCGGGATGCCGAGGCGGTCCGCGACCACCTGCGCGAAGGTCGTTTCGTGTCCCTGACCGTGACTGTGCGAGCCGGTGAAGACCGTCACCGAGCCGGTCGGATGCACGCGGATCTGGCCGACTTCGAAGAGGCCGGCCCGCGCGCCGAGCGCGCCCGCGATGTTCGACGGCGCAAGCCCGCACGCTTCGATGTAGCACGAGTAGCCGAGGCCGCGCCGCTTGCCGTTTCGTTCGGATTCCTGCCGACGCGCGGCGAAGCCCTCGACGTCCGCGAGTTCGAGCGCGCGCGTGAGGAGCGCGTCGTAGTTGCCGGTGTCGTAGGTGAGGCCGACCGGCGTCGCGTATGGGAACTGCGTGATGAAGTTGCGGCGGCGGATTTCGGCCGGATCGAGCTTCATGTCGCGCGCGGCCGCTTCGACCAGACGCTCGACGACGAACGTCGCTTCCGGACGGCCCGCGCCGCGATACGCATCGACGGGGACGGTGTTGGTGAAGACCGCCTTCACTTCCGCGTAGATCGCGGGCGTCGCGTACTGGCCGGCGAGCAGCGTCGCGTAGAGGATGGTCGGCACGCTGGAGGCGAACGTCGACAGATACGCGCCCATGTTCGCGATCGTGTGCACGCGCATCGCGAGGAACTTGCCGTCGGCGTCCATCGCGAGTTCGGCTTTGGTCACATGGTCGCGGCCGTGCGCGTCGGAGACGAACGCTTCCGAACGCTCGGCGGTCCATTTGACCGGCCGGCCGATCTTCTTCGACGCCCACGTGAGCGCGACATCTTCCGCGTACAGGAAGATCTTCGAGCCGAAGCCGCCGCCGACATCGGGCGCGATCACGCGCAGTTTCGA
This sequence comes from Paraburkholderia antibiotica, assembly GCF_012927125.1. Classification (GTDB taxonomy): domain Bacteria; phylum Pseudomonadota; class Gammaproteobacteria; order Burkholderiales; family Burkholderiaceae; genus Paraburkholderia; species Paraburkholderia antibiotica. The sequence goes on along the minus strand of NZ_JABBFZ010000014.1, from coordinate 57,053 downwards.
TTCCGGCAGCGACAGCACGAACGCGGCCATCAACAGGCGCTCGACGTGCGGATTCTGATTCGCCACATACAGCGTGTAGCTGTCGTCCTGCGCCGAGAAGCTCGCGTTGACCGCGCGCGGCTCGATCGCGTTCGGCACGAGGCGGTTGTTGACGATGTCGAGCGTGGTGACGTGCGCGGCTTTCGCGAACGCGGCGTCGGTCGCGGCCTTGTCGCCGTGGCCCCAGTTGTAGCAGATGTTGTCGGGCACTTCGTCGTGCACGGCCGGCTGGCCCGCATCGGCCGCATGCGCGGTGTCGACCACCGCGGGCAGCACGTCGTAATCGACGTCGATCAATTCGGCGGCATCTTTCGCGGCCTTGATCGACTCGGCGATCACCAGCGCGACCTGGTCGCCGACGTGGCGCGCTTTCGTATGCGCGATCACCGGATGCGGCGGCTCGTTCATCGGCTTGCCGTCGGTGCTATGAATCAGCCAGCCGCACGGCAGGCCGCCGACGTTCTCCGCCGCGAGGTCCGCGCCGGTGAAGATCGCGACCACGCCGGGCGACTGCTTCGCCGCGCGCGTGTCGATGCGGCTGATCTTCGCGTGCGCGTGCGGCGAGCGCAGGAACACCGCGTAGGTTTGCTGCGGCAGCACGATGTCGTCGGTGTACTGGCCTTTGCCGGTCAGGAAGCGATAGTCTTCCTTGCGTTCGACGGCGGCGCCGATCAGGCTTGGGGTATCGGGTGCGTTCATCGTCGGCTCCTCAGGCGGCGGGCGCGGTGGCCGCGCCTGCATGTGAGCCTGCGTTGATGCCGGCATTCGTGCCCGCATTCGCGCCGCACGACTTCATCCCTTCGGCGCCTTCGAGCACGGCCTTGACGATGTTGTGATAGCCCGTACAGCGGCACAGATTGCCGTCGAGTTGTGCGCGCACGTCGTCGCCGGTGAGGTCGGGTTGACGCTGCACCAGCGACACCGCGCTCATCACCATGCCCGGCGTACAGAAGCCGCATTGCAGACCATGGCAGTGCTTGAACGCGGCCTGCATGGGATGCAGCGTGCCGTTGTGCGCGAGTCCTTCGATGGTGGTGACTTGCGCGCCGTCCGCTTGCGCCGCGAGGATGTTGCAGGACTTGATCGCGCGGCCGTTCAGATGCACGGTGCAGGCGCCGCATTGGGCCGTATCGCAGCCGATGTGCGTGCCGGTCAGTCGGAGTTGGTCACGCAGGAACTGGACTAGCAGGGTGCCGGGATCGATCGAGGCGCTTACGGGGGCGCCATTGACCGTCAGACTGATGCTGATCGTCATGAAGCTGTCTCCTTTGTTGGCCGCAATGAGCGCCTTGGCGCTGACTGCGTCCCATGCAAGGTCGCTGCTGTGGGTGAGACCGGACCTGTGTTTTTTATTGCCCCTGCTGTGCTTCGACTGCGTGCTGATTGCGATTCGCGAGGTCCGATGCGGGTGCTGCGGGTGTTATAGGTCTGCCGAAAAGTAAAGCACAAATCGCGCGAGCGCGCTATGAGGGGAAGTGTGTTCGGTGCGCGCGGGCGCACGCAGCAGCGCGTGAGATCCGACGAACCGGGTGCCCAAAAGCGTTGCGCCCCGTCATGCGGTACATGACGGGGCGCAACGATAGATCAGCGGAAAGGCCGGGGTTCGGGCCGCGCACGTCGAGCACGTCGAGCGCTTGAACGCGGCCTCGCCAGCGTAGAGACTTACTTCGGACTTACTTCGCCAGTTTCGAATGACGGCGCGAGTAGCCGAAATAGACCAGCATGCCGATCGCCAGCCAGATGCCGAACGCGCCCCACGTGACGCCCTTCAGATTGAGCATCAGGAACAGGCACGATGCGACGGCCAGCACCGGCACGACCGGCACGCCCGGGCAGCGGAACGCGCGCGGCAGGTCCGGGTGCGTCTTGCGCAGCACCAGCACCGCGATCGACACCATCGAGAACGCGGCGAGCGTGCCGATATTGATCAGTTCAGCCAACACATTGAGCGGCACCAGCGCGCCGATCAGCCCGAAGAAAATGCCGACCAGCCACGTCGTGAAGAACGGCGTCGAGAAACGCGGATGCACTTTCGACAGCTTGGCCGGCAGCAGGCCGTCGCGCGACATCGCGAAGATCACGCGCGTCTGGCCGTAGGCCATCACCAGAATCACGGTCAGCATGCCGAGTACCGCGCCGAGATCGATGAAGCCCGCGACCCAGTTCTGCCCCGCCAGTTGCAGCGCGTACGACACCGGGTGCGAGATGCCGACGAACTTCTCCGACGGCACGATGCCGGTGACGACCGCCGCGACCGCGACGTACAGCACCGCGCACACGCCGAGCGACGCGATGATGCCGACCGGCAGATCGCGCTTCGGATTCTTCACTTCCTCGGCCGCCGACGACACCGCGTCGAAGCCGATGAACGCGAAGAACATCACCGCGGCCGCGCCGAACACGCCGCTCCAGCCGTTCGGCATGAACGGATGCCAGTTGGCCGGGGTCACGTGGAACACGCCGACCACGATCACCAGCAGCACCACAGTCACCTTGATCGCGACCATGATGTTGTTGATCCGCGCGGATTCGCGGATGCCGACGGACAGCAGCGTGGTGATCGCCATCATCACGAGGAACGCGGGCAGATTGAACAGCGTGTGCACGCCGGGGATCGCGCCGGGCGCGGCCGTCAGCGCCGTCGGCAGCGATACGCCGAAGCCCGACAGCAGCGACTGCAGATAACCCGACCAGCCGACCGACACCGCCGAGGTCGCGAGCCCGTACTCAAGCATCAGGTCCCAGCCGATGATCCACGCGGCCAGCTCGCCGAGCGTCGCATAGGAGTACGTGTAGATCGAGCCGGCGACCGGGATCGTCGACGCGAATTCCGCGTAGGCGAGGGCAGCGAAGCCGCAGGCGATCGCCGCGATCACGAACGAGATCATCAGCGCGGGGCCGGCTTGCACGGCGCCCGTGCCGGTCAGCACGAAGATGCCGGTGCCGATGATGGCGCCGACGCCGAGGAAGGTCAGGTCCAGGCCGCCGAGGGCCTTTTTCAGGCCGGCGGTCTGAGCGCTGGTCGCGAGCAGATGCTCGACGCTCTTTTTGCGAAACAGGGACATTGGCGTGGGTCTCCAGTAGTGCACGCGTGTTGCGCGCCGAATGTCGGGATGTCGGGAAAACCCGCAATTCTAGCGGATGCGTACGCCGGGGCTGGCCGGCAGCGTCGTTTTTCAGTCTCGGACGACGGGCGGAAACTCCCGTCAGGAGGGAAGTTCAGGGTTGGTCCTGGTGTGCCGGAGGCGGAGCGGCGGCAAAGCTTTTACGAGATAAGCAATTAATGGGGAGGAATCTCTCCCGTGATGGCGACGCCACGGTGGGCGTTTTGCGGCGAATCGCCGCTTGCGCGGGCGACAGCGACGGCGGCGCGCGGCGCACTGCACACGGCGCAAACGCGCTCAGCCGGCCATCGCGGGATTCAGGTCGACCAGGCGGTTGCTTATCACGTAGAACGTAAGCTCGGCGTTGTTGCGCAGCTTCATCTTTTCGAGCAGGCGCGTGCGGTACACGCTGACCGTCTTCACCGACAGCGACAGCGTAGTCGCGATGTCGGTGAGCCGCTTGCCCGACGCGAGCATGCACAGCGTTTGGTATTCGCGATCGGAGAGCTTTTCGTGCGGCAACTGCTCGCCGTCGAACGACACGTAGTCGGCGAGCGCCTCGGCCATCTCGGGGCTCACGTATTTGCGGCCCGCCGCGACCTGCTGGATTGCGCCGATCATCTGCGCGGCGTCGACGGTTTTCGACAGATAGCCGGACGCGCCGGCCTTCAGCGCGCGCACCGCGTACTGGTCCTCGCGATACATCGAGAACATCAGCACCGCCACGCGCGGCGCCTTGCGTTTCAAGCGTTTCAGCACTTCGACGCCGTTCATGTCTGGCAGCGAGATGTCGAGCAGCACGACGTCGAAGCTGTGCTGGCCGACCGCATCGAACGCTTCGCTGCCGTTTTGCGCCTCGGCGACCTCGCGCGCGATGCCGCGATCGAGCAGCAACTGGCGCACGCCCTGGCGGACCACCGCGTGATCTTCGACGATCAGGATGCGCAGGCTCATGGTCGCGAGCTCACGATTGCAGCGCGCGCCGGCTGGCGCGAACCGTGGAGACGGGGGCGAGCAGCGCGTCCCAGCCGAAGCGGGCCTGGATCAGCGTGCCGCGTGGGGACGTGCCGGAGGCTGAAGCGGTGGCATCGTTGGCTTCGACGGCACGGTTCACGCTGGCGCGCCGAGCGCTCACGCGCAGCGTGCCGTCGAACGCGACGCAGCGCGCCTGCATGCCGGCGAGGCCGAAATGGCCGCCGTGCTGACTACGGTTTTTTTTGTGACCGCCGCGCGGCATGCCGATGCCATCGTCGCTGACGAACAGCTTCAGATGACGCGTGCCGGCTTCGATGCGGACGTCGACGCAGCTCGCACGCGCGTGCTTCGCGACATTGTTCAGCGCTTCCTGCGCGACGCGGAACACCGCGAGCGCCGCGTCGGCGGATAGACGCGCGAGCCGCGCGTCGTCGCTGCAGCCGAACGAGGTGTGCAAACCGGTGCGCGCTGCGAAGTCGCGGCTCCAGTGCCGCAGCGCCGCCGCGACACCCATCTCGAACGACGGCGCGTGCAGTTGCGCGACGGCCTCGCGGTTGGCCGCGCACACCGCGTCGAGCGAACGGCTGACGACCGCCAGCGCGGCCGTGCATTGCGACGGCGCGTCGGCAGGCAGCCAGGTTTCGATGCCGGCGAGCGCAAAGCGCGTCGCGGTCAGCTCGGCGCCGACGCCGTCGTGCAACTCGCGCGCGACGTGGCGGCGCACGCTCTCCTGCGCGTCGACGAGTTCGGCCGACAGCTCGCGTACCCGCGCCCGTAATTGCGCGAGTTCACGCTCGATGGCCCGCGACGGCGCGTCGACGCCATCACGTGCCGCTGACGATGTCAGCAGAGCGTTGAATGGGACGGCAGTCGACGTATCCATGAATGTCCCTCTCAGGAAGCGGTGGACGGCGAAGCGGGTGCGCACGTGCGGCGCGGAAAACGCGAATCCCGGCGCTATCGAGTCCAGGCGTTCGTCACACATAGCGCGTGACGGATGAAACACTATGGCTCAAAGTAACGAAATTTACATTCAGTAACAACTCGGACGTACGACAGGCGTGATGAATTCGTCCGAACTGGCGGCGCGATGATATCTCAAAAAAATAAAAAATGCAGTCGTACCAAGGGTTAGCGCTGAGTCCTCACCTGTCACTTGATGTCTTTTGCATAACCTGGTGTCAGAAGAATACCGACATCAAATGTTAGGCGGATGACGGCAAATTGTAACGGGCAACAAAAAAGGAGCCCGTAGGCTCCTTTTCGTGAATTCGCGGCGCGCGGGCCGCAAAAACGGGGGTATCGCTTAGCCGACGAAGGCCTTTTCGACCACGTAGTGACCCGGGTCGTTGTTGCTGCCTTCCTTGAAGCCGAGATCGTCGAGCAGCTTGCGCGTGTCGCGCAGCATGTGCGGGCTGCCGCACAGCATGATGCGGTCGTTTTCGAGCGAGAAGCCCGGCACGCCGAGGTCGGCGAACAGCTTTTCGGTTTCGATCAGCTCGGTGATGCGGCCGCGGTTCTGGAACGCTTCACGCGTGACGGTCGGGTAGTACAGCAGCTTTTCCTGCACCAGTTCGCCGAGGTGCTCGTGCGCCGGCAGATGGTCGGTGATGTATTCCTTGTACGCGAGTTCGTCGACGAAGCGGCAGGTATGGGTCAGCACCACGCGCTCGTAGCGGTCGTAGATGTCCGGATCTTTAATGATCGACATGAACGGCGCGAGGCCCGTGCCGGTGGACAGCAGCCACAGCGTCTTGCCCGGCAGCAGGTTGTCGGCGACCAGCGTGCCGACCGGCTTCTTGCCGATCAGCACTTCGTCGCCAACCTTCAGATGCTGCAGGCGCGACGTGAGCGGGCCGTCCTGAACCTTGATGCTCAGGAATTCGAGATGTTCTTCGTAGTTCGCACTCGCGAGGCTGTAGGCGCGGATCAGCGGCTTGCCGTCGACCTGCAGCCCGACCATCGTGAACTGGCCGTTTTCGAAGCGGAAACCCGGGTCGCGTGTGCAGGTAAAGCTGAAAAGCGTATCGGTCCAGTGATGGACGCTCAGGACGGTTTGTGAATTCAGGTTGCTCATGGCTTCTTGGATAGTGCGAAAACAAAGGCGGCCAGTCGTCTGAGCCGGCCGGCACGGCAAGGGCGATGCTGCGCTGACCCGTGGTCGGGAGTCACGCGTAATCCGCCATTTTACCGTGCCCGCGGTTGCGGGGCCTCGGCGCGGCGGTCGAGCGTGGTGAAGCGGGTTGCCGGACCAGGAAGCGTGGGCGCCGGTTTCTGGCGCCGCAAAGTACGTTGGCGTGAGTGCGGCCGTGCTTCAGCGGGGTACGGCGATTCGGCGAATGCCGCGCAGGGCGGCTGCCGTTCTGGCTCACTCGGGCTGTCCGGCGGGCGCGAAAGCGGCGCCGCGCAGACAACGACTTCAGGATCATACCGAAACGCGACGTGCGCTGCAGCATTGACCCTGCTGATAAAACTGGCAAATGGCGCGAAATCGCTCGATGGCGCGGGGTTTTCGCGGGAATACGCACGGCGCCGCTGCGTTTACGCATGACGCGAATCGCGCGACGCCACATAGCGTCGTGGCGTCGCGCGATGCGTCCTGGCGGCTGGTGCCGTCCGTGCGAGTAGGAGGTGTCAAATGGAAGCTTCTCGTTCGATGTCTGTATCCCGTTCATACGTCGGTTTCGATGGGCCGGCGCATAGGACGAAAGGGGCACGCACCGTGTGCTTCGCGCGCTCCGTGCGTTATGCGGCGTGTGCAGCCGGTGTGCTGGCTTTATCGCTGGGGACGGCCTGGGCCGAGGCGCAGGAGGCGATTCTGCCGCCGCAGGCGGTGACCTCGTCGACCGTGCCGACCAACGGCGATCTCAATCCGTACGGCATTGCCTTCGTGCCGGCCGGCGTGCCGTCCTGGAGCACGCTCAAACCGGGCGACGTGGTGGTGTCGAATTTCAATGCCAAGTCGAATCTGCAGGGAACCGGTACGACCATCGTCAAGCTCGTCTCCAATAGCAATCCGGTGACGTTCTTCCAAGGGCACAATCTCGGCCTCACGACGGCGCTTGCCGTCCTCAGAAGCGGCTTCGTGCTGGTGGGCAACGTGCCGGCCCCGGACGGCAAGAACGTGGTCGCGCCGGGATCGCTGCTGATCCTCAATCCGCAGGGCGGGCTGGTCCGGGAGCTGAAGGATGCCAACCTGCTGGATGGCCCGTGGGACCTGACCGTGATCGACGGGGGACGATTCGTCAAAGTCTTCGTCTCCGACGTGTTGAGCGGCAAGGTCGCGCGGATCGATCTGGCGATCGGAGAGAACGGCGTGCAGATGCTGCCGAGCTCGACCATCATCGCGTCGGGCTATGTGCACCGCACCGATCCGGCGGCGCTCGTCGTCGGCCCGACGGGCCTCGCGTACGACCCGCAGCATGACGTGCTCTACGTCGCCTCGACGGGCGACAACGCGGTGTTCGCCATCTACGGCGCCGCCGGCGCGAAGCAGAGCGGCGGCGTCGGCCGGATGATCTATCAGGACAACACGCACCTCCACGGTCCGCTTGCGCTGGCGCTCGCATCCAACGGGCATCTCGTGACGGCCAATGGCGACGCGGTCAATCCCGACCCGCAACAACCGAGCGAAATCGTCGAGTTCACCGTCGACGGGCAATTCGTCGCGCAACTGTCGGTCGATGCGGCGCCGGGCTCCGCGTTCGGCCTGGCATTCGGCCTCGATAGCAAGCGCCATCCGCAGTTCGCCGCGGTAGACGACAACACGAATTCGGCGACGGTCTGGACGCTGCGTCCGGACGGCCAATAAGCGGAAGCCAATAAGCGGCAGCACAACGACGGGTGAGGCCCCGTGGGCATGGACGTAGCGGCGTGGCGCCGCGTCCATCCGAAGCGAGGGGATTGCTTTGATATCTTCGGTACACAGATATGAGGCTGACGCGACGAGGATCGCGCCAACCATCGGTTATGCAAGGATATTTACCTGAGTCGATCAGGTGACGCCGGACCGACCCGGGCGACCTGCTCAGGCCGCCGCCGCGCGCCGGGCGCCGCGCTGCTTCAACACCCGCGCCTGCAGCACGATCACGAGCAGCAGGAACACGCCGCGAATCACCGACTGCCAGTACGCCGACAGGCTGATAAAGCCCAGCCCGTTCTCGAAGTTCAGCAGATTGAACACGAGCCCGAGCAGCAGCACGCCGGCGATCGTCATCGCGACCGAGCCTTCGCCGCCCGTCAGCAGGGTGCCGCCGAGCACCACCGCCGAAATCGCGAACAGCTCCCAGCCGACGCCTTCGTTCGGCTGTCCCGCGCCGAACTGCGCGGCGAGGATCACGCCCGCCATGCCGGCGAGCAGGCCGCTCACCGCGTAGGCCATCACCAGCGTGCGGTCGACGTTCAGGCCCATCAGCCGCGCGGCTTCCTCGCTGCCGCCGATCGCGAGCGAGTGCCGCCCGAAGCGCGTGCTGCGCAGCGCGAGCCAGCCCGCCACCGCCGCGACCAGCGCGACGAGCCCAGGGATCGGCAGGCCGAACAGATCGCCTTGGCCGAAGTTGCCGAAGTTCGAATCGGCGGCGATCGAGACCGCGTCGTTCTTGCCGAGCAGCAGCGCGACGCCGTGCGCGCCGAGGCTCGTCGCGAGCGTAACGATGAACGGCAGGATTTTCATCCGCGTGATGATGATGCCGTTCAGCACGCCGACCGCGAGCCCGGCCGCGCAGCCGGCCAGCACCGCGACCCAGCCGCCGTAGACGCTCGCCAGCGCGGCGACCACGCTGGCGAGCGCGGCGACCGTGCCGACCGACAGATCGATGCCGCCGGTGATGATCACGAAGGCCATGCCGATCGAGATCAGCGCGAACATCGAGTTGTAACGCCAGAACGACGTGATGTTGTACGCCGAGCCGAAGTGCTCGTAGCGCGCGAGGCCGAAGACGACCAGCGCCGCGAGCGCGAGCAGGATAGGAAGATTCTTTTTCATCGCATCGAGTCCTGAGGTGTCGTGCGGGATAGCGGGGTGGACGGCGGGAGTGGGCAGCGCGAACGCATCAACGCGAGCGCCGCTGCACATATACCGCCGCGACGATGATGCCGGCCTTCACGACCAGCGCCGCCGCGTCGGGAATACCGTGCGCGAGCAGCGTGTAGCGCAGCAGCTGGATGATCAGCGCGCCGATCAGCGTGCCGCCGATATACGCCTTGCCGCCCGTCAGCGCGGTGCCGCCGACGGCGACCGCCGCGATCGCATCGAGTTCGACGCCGAGCCCGACCACGTTCGCATCGGAGGACGAATTCACCGAGATCGAAATCAGTCCGGCGAGCCCCGCGAGCGCCGCGCATAGCGTGTAGGCGATCAGCTTGACGGCGGCGGTCGGCACGCCGCATAAATAGGCGGCCTTCTCGTTGCCGCCGGTGATCAGCAGATACTGGCCGAACAGCGTCTTGCGCACGATCCACACGAATACGGCGACGAGCGCGAGCATCAGCAGCACCTGGAACGGCACGCCCGCGACCTTGCCGAGCGCGATCCACTGGAAGGCCGGCGTGTTGAACGCCTGCAGGCTGCCGTCGGTGACGACCTGGGCGATCCCGCGTCCGGCGATGAACAGCACCAGTGTCGCGACGATCGGCTGCACGGATAATCGCGTGACGAGCAGGCCGTTGAACACGCCGCAGGCGGCTGCGGCCAGCACCGGCAGCACGAACGCGAGCACGATGCCGAGCGGCCCCGGGATGTTCAGGAACAGCATCGGCGCGAGCGCGCCCGAAATCGCCATCGACGCGCCCACCGACAGATCGATGCCGCCCGTCGCCACCACCAGCGTCATGCCGATACCGACGATCACGATCGTCACGACCTGCGTCATGTTCACGTTGAACGTTTGCAGCGACCAGAAGTGCGGCGTGAAGATCAGGTTGAACAGCACCATCGCGAGCAGCACGATCACTTCGCGCTGCATCGCCAGATGACGCCATTTCTGCACGGTGCCGGTGGACCGGGCGGGCGGGGTGTTGGTCGATTGCATGGCGGCGCCCGACGCCTCGGTGCGTAGCGAATCTGAATGCAGCTTAAGCGCCATGACGGTCGCCCTCCAACGCGTCTTCGATGTGTGCGGATTGGGCCGCTTCGGCGAGCACCGATTGGCCCTCGCTGCCGTACGCGATCGCATCCATGATCGCGGTCTCGCTCATGTCGGCGCCGTTCAGTTCGGCGACTGTGCGGCCGTCGCGAATCACCACCGCGCGATCGGCGACGGCGGTCAGCTCTTCGAGTTCGGACGCCGACAGCAGCACCGCGAGCCCCGCGTCGCGCAACTCGCGCACGATCTTCGCGACGTCCGCTTTCGCGCCGACGTCGATGCCGCGCGTCGGTTCGTCGAGCAGCAGCAGCGACGGCTCGGCCGCGAGCCAGCGCGCGAGCAGCACCTTCTGCTGATTGCCGCCCGACAGTTCGCGGATCGGCTGATCGGGCGAGCGCAGCTTGATGCCGAGCGACGCGATGAAGCGATCGACGATCGCCTGCTGCTTCTTCACGTCGACCACGCCGTTCTTCGCGAGCGTGCGCAGACACACGAGCGTGAGGTTGTCGCGCACCGACAGTTCGGGGACGATGCCTTCGCCCTTGCGGTCTTCGGTCAGATACGCGAGACCGCGCGCGATCGCGTCCTGCGGCGACTTCAGCGTGACCGCCGCGCCGTCGATCGTGAGCGAGCCTTGCGCGAGCGGATCGGCGCCGAACATCAATCGCATCGTTTCGGTGCGGCCCGAGCCGAGCAGACCGGCGAGGCCGACCGCTTCGCCGGCATGCACTTCGAGCGACGCCCCGTTGACCTTCGGCGGCGCGCCCAGATTTGTCGCGCCGATCACCTGCTTGCCGCGCTTCGCGAGATTCGCCTCGCGCGACGCGGTGTCTTCCTGCACCACGGCGGCGAGCGTGCGGCCGAGCATCGTGGTGACGAGCTGCAGCTTGTCCATCTCGGCCATCGTGCTTTGCGCGACCGTCTGGCCGTCGCGCATCACGGTCACGCGGTCGCACAGCGCGTAGAGTTCGTCGAGCCGGTGCGACACGAAGATCACCGCGCGGCCGTCGTCGCGCAGCTTGCGCACGACGGTGAACAGCAGTTCCACTTCGCGTTCGTCGAGCGACGAGGTCGACTCGTCCATGATCACCATCTTCGCGTCGGACGACACGGCGCGCGCGAGCGCGACCATCTGCTGGATCGCGGTCGAATAACGGCCCACCGGTTTCTTCACATCGATCTGCAGACCGAACGATTCGAGCAGCGCCGCGGCGCGCTGCTGCACCGTGCGCCAGTCGATCAGACCAAAGCGGCGCGGCTCGCGGCCCAGAAAGATGTTTTCCGCGACCGAGCGGAACGGCACCAGGTTGATCTCTTGGTAGATCGTGCTGATGCCCGCTTCGCGCGCCTGCTTCGGCGTGCGGAAATCGACCTCGCGGCCTTCGAAGCGCACGCTGCCCGAGCCGCGCCGATACGCGCCGGTCAGGATCTTGATCATCGTCGATTTGCCGGCGCCGTTCTGGCCGATCAGCGCGTGCACTTCGCCCGCGGCGACGCTCAGATTCGCGCCGCGCAACGCGGGCACGCCGCCGAAGCTGATGCCGATGTCCTGCATCTCGAGCAGCGGCGAACGGGTAAGAGGGGAGTGTGGCGTTTGCGTGCCGGATTCCGTCACGGGGGTTCTCCTGATGCGGATACTGCCGGTGGTGCCGATGTTGCCGTCGAGGCGGGGCGCGCAGCGCGTTCGGCGCGGGCCCGGCGCGCATGAGCGCGGAGCAATCGCCGAACCATGGTACGCCGCATAAAAGCGAAGCGACGGTCCGTGGTCCGTAGGGCACGGGCGCGTCGCTTCGAACCCTTCCCGCCACCCGCCCGACGAGGAGACTTTCATGGAAGGCGGGTGACTTCCTGCTACAACGCTGAAGCGCCGGAGGAAGCCCCTGAAAGCGCGGCCTTCAGGGGCGCTTCCCCAGGTCCGCGATCAATAGCCGTACTGCATGCTCTGCTGCACGTTTTCCTTGTCGTAGAAGCGGTCCGACACCTTGACCCACACGGGGATCTTTTCGCCCTTCGCGTAGCGTTGCGCGACGTCGCAGGCGAGCGGGCCGAAGAACGGACTCGACTGCACGCTCGCGCCGAGTTCGCCGGCGGCGATCGCATCCATGCCGCCCTTGGTGCCGTCGATCGTGACGATCTGGATGTCCTTGCCCGGCTGCTTGCCGGCCGCCTTGATCGCGGCGATCGCGCCGAGCGCCATTTCGTCGTTATGCGCGTACACGGCGGTCACGTCCGGATGTGCCTGCAGCAGCGTTTCCATCACCTGACGGCCCTTGTCGCGCGCGAAGTCGCCGCTTTGCGACGCGATGATCGTCATGCCGGGGTTCTTCGCGACCACTTCGTCGAAGCCCTTCTTGCGATCGTTCGCGGCCGACGCGCCGGTCGTGCCTTCGAGTTCGATGATCTTCGCCTTGCCGTTGGTCGCCTTGACGAGCCAGTCGGCGGCGCGGTGGCCCTGATCGATGAAGTCCGAGCCGATGAAGGTGATGTAGTCGCGGCCCGCCTTCGCGACCGACTGGTCGACGTCGCGGTCGACGAGGATCACCGGAATGCCGGCCTTCTTCGCCTGCAGCACGATCGGCGCGAGCGGTTTTTCTTCGCGCGGCGGGAACACCAGCAGATCGACGTGCTGCGCGATCATGCTTTGAATATCGGAAACCTGTTTGGAATTGGAGCCGTTGGCGTCGGTCATCACGACCTGCCAGCCGCACTTCGCGGCGACGTCCTTGAAGCTCTTGGTTTCGGCGAGACGCCACGGGTTGTTGCTTTCGGTCTGCGCGAAGCCGACCTTCAGCGGGGTCTTGTTGGGCAACTTCGGCAATGCGTCGTCGGCGTGCGCGGCGGCGCCCCCGAGACCGATTGCCAGAGCCAGCAGCGAAGCTGCCAGCGGACGAATCTGCTGCTTGCGCGCGAGCTCGCGCGACTGCGTGTTGAGCGACGCCATGTCTTCCTCCAGTAACCGGTAACGGTGTATTTGCTTTTTGTGCTGCTCGGGATTGCCGCGTGTCGCGCGGGAGCCCGACGCTGATTGCGCCGCCGACGGGACCCGTTGGCAATCGCCTGGCGCGGTCCGTCTTCCCGACTCGACGTGCCGATTATTCCATTCGGAATTATTATCGGTCAATCACTAATATTATTAATTATTGGCTGTTTCGCCTCGGTAATTACCCTGATCGACGCGCGTTCGACCAGCGGGCCGTCGAGTTTGACCGTGCGATGCCGCACCGGCGCGCCGGCCGCGCGGTTGTGCTCTTCCTGCAGCAGCGTCTCGACCGCCCAGCGGCCGAGCTCGTAGTTGGGCAGCACCACCGTGGAGAGCGGCGGGTGCGTATGACGGGCGATTTCCTGGTCGTCGTAGCCGAGCACGGAGACGTCTTCGGGCACGCGCAGGCCGAGCTGCTTGAGCGCTTCGATCGCGCCGATCGCGGTCAGGTCGTTGGCGCAGAAGATCGCGGTGGGCGGGTTGGCTTCGCGCATCAGCGACAGCGTCAGCTCGAAGCCGAGGCCGGAGCTCCAGTCGCCGTCGCGCACGAGTTCGGCCGCGAACGGTAGATCGGCGGTCGCGAGCGCGGTGCGGTAGCCCTTCAGGCGGTCTTTCGCGGCATCCTGCCACGGCTCGCCATTGATGTAGCCGATGCGCCGGTGGCCGGCTTGCAGCAGGTAGTCGGTCGCCAGATGGCCGCCCGCGACCTCGGCCGGCACCACCGACGAAAACGCGCTGTCGCCGGTGTAGCAGTTCAGCAGCACCGTCGGCACCTGCGACAGCGCGGCCGGCGGCGCGACCTTGCGCGTGTAGACGGTCGCGTAGATCACGCCGAACACGTGCGGGTTGGTGAGCACCGTGTCGAGCACCTGCTTTTCGATGTCGGCGTTGCCGTGCGTCGAGTAGACCGCGAGCATCTTGCCGCTCGCGTAGGCGGCGTCGCGCGCGCCGTCGACGTTGACGACCGGATGCGGGCTGGTCGAGATTTCGTCGGCCAGATAGACGATCAGATTGCGCTCGTCGCCGGAGGTCGTGACCGGCTCGCGCAGCGACATCCGGTAGCCGAGGTCGTGCGCGGTCTTCAACACCTTGTTGCGGGTGGCTTCGGAAAATTTCGCGCCGGCCGCGTTGTTGAGCACCAGCGAAACGGTGGATTGCGACACGCCGGTGAGCTTGGCGATGTCGGTCATGGTCGGGCGGCGTTGAGTCGATTTTTTCATTGTGCGGGCCGCGGCGAGGCGGCGCGAAAGCAGGGGGATACCGCTGGCATCATGCCGATGACGGTACCACTAATAATATGTGTGCGGCAACGCGCGCTAACCCGTCATTTGGAACAGTGCTTTCGGTACGTTACAGGGTCTCGTGAACAATTTTATTACTAATAATATTGACTGGGCAGGGCTTGTCGTGCGATTCTCGATCGCGCTGGCTCGATACAGTCCGCCGGCCGCGTGCTGTGCGCGGCCCGTTACAGGAGACACGAATGCACGTTGACGCCGCCCTCCGCTCGCGGTTTCCCGTCTGTTGATCATGCGCGACGCTTCCCTGAAGCCGATCCGGGCGCCGCTGATGCCGGCCGCGGCGCAGGCCTTAGCGCCAACTTCAGCGCCAGCCGTGGTGCAGGCCGTGGCGCAGACCGACATGCAGAACGGCACGCAACTCGCGTGGCTCGACGATCCGGCGATCGTCGCGCGGCTCGTCGCGTTGTCGGCCGGGCCGTTGCGTGCGGTGCTGGCGCCGGACATCGGCGGCGCGCTCGCGGCTTTCTACGAAGTCACGCCCGACGGCCCCCAGCACTGGCTGCGGCCGGCTACGCCGGCAGCGTTCGCGCAGCGCGATCCGCTGCGGATGGCGAGCTTCCCGCTGTTTCCGTACTGCAACCGGATTCGCGATGCGCATTTCGACTTCGACGGCGCGACGATCGATCTCGCCGGTAACGACACGCGCTTCGCGCACGCGCTGCACGGCAACGCGTGGCGGCGTCCGTGGCGCATCGGCGCGCGCAGCGAAAGCTCGGTCGAATTGCACTTCGAGCACGAGCCGGATGCGAGCGTGCCCGGCGACTGGCCGTTTCGTTATCGCGCGCGGCAGCGCATCGAGTTGCGCGACGGCGGCCTGCGCATCACGCTGTCCGCGCAGAACCTGGCCGAGCGGCCGATGCCGTTCGGCATGGGCCATCATCCGTACTATCCGCGCACCGCGCAGACGCGCATTTACGCCGATGTGCGGGCGATGTGGCACGCCAACGCCGACGTGCTGCCGACCCATCTCGGCCCGCATCCAGCCGTCGACGCGTTGCGCGCGGGCATGTCGCCCGACGCCTTCGATCTCGACAACAACTTCGCGAACTGGACGCGCGAGGCGACGATCGCGTGGCCCGACGAACATCGCAGCCTGACGATGCGCGCCGACGCGCCGTTCGATCACATGGTGGTGTTCGCGCCGGCCAACGATCCGCAACTGTGCGTGGAGCCGGTCACGAATACGACCGACTGCTTCAACGTGTTCGACGACGCGGGGATGCGCGAGCAGGTCGGCGGCTGCGTGCTGCAGCCGGGCGAGGAGATCGAGGCGGCGCTGACGTGGACGCCGCAGCGGGGGTGATGAGGTTGTAGGCGCGGATGCTCCGCCAGGTGTTTCCAGCGAGCCAAAAGAAAAGGGGCGGTCCAGACCGCCCCTTGCTGTTTTTCTCCGGCCGATCATTGCGTCCGGTCGCCCTCCCGTCAATCCAGCCGCAACTTCGCCATATACGGCAAATGATCGGACAGCCACGCAGTCTCCTGGGTCGGCTGAATCCATTCGACCGGCTGCATGCCGCGCACGAACATCTTGTCCAGCGACAACGCCGGCGAGAACGCCGGGAACGTGCGCGCCGGCTCGCCGAGCAGCGTCGCGACTTCCTGCAAACCGTGCTCGCGAAAGAGCGGCACCGAGTCGTTGCGCCAGTCGTTGAAGTCGCCGGCCAGCACGAGCGGACCATCGGGGGCTTCCTTCGCGATCCAGTGCGCGATCCACTCCATCTGCCGCAATCGCGCCGGGCGGGTTAGCGCCAGATGCGCGCACAGCAGCGTGACGAGCCGGCCGCCGAAGGTCGCGCGCGCGACCAGCAGACCGCGCTTCTCGAAGCGGTGCGCGGAGATGTCCCAGCGGCCGCCGAGATCGAGCGGATGCGGCGACAGGATCGCATTGCCGTGCCGCCACGACGGCTTGAATACGTTCGGGCCGAGCGCGACTTCGAGTTCGAGCGCGCGCGCGATTTCGGTGGCCTGGCAGTGCCAGACGTCAGTCAGCGGATCGGCCATCGGCGAGCCGAAGCTGCTCGCGAGCACCGGCGACGGCATGCGTCGCGCCATCGCTTCCTGCAGGAAATAGGCGTCCGCGTGAGTCGACTGGACCCAGCGCTGCATCGCCTGCCAGGCCTGGAAGCCGAGCGGCGTGCGGCCCTTGTGCAGGTTCCAGCTCACCGCGATGAAATCGTTCGGCGCGAGATTCTCGCGGATCAATTCTTCTGGGTTTCGCATGCCGCGTTATCCACGTGTTCTGTTTGAGGGCGCCGCGAGGGCGCGTGGTTCACGTCCGCTGTTCATGTCAGTTCGATTTGCCGGTCGCGGTGCCGCTGACGGGGACATTGCCGTTCGTCACACCATTCGCACCATTCGTGCCGCTCGTGCCGCTCGTGCTGCCTGTGCCATTCGCATCGCCGTTGCCGTTCGCGCCATTGGCCACGACGTTCGCGTGCAAGCGGTAGACGAGGTTCGGGCTGCGCTCGACGATCGTCCAGCTCGCCCACTGGTCGGGCGCTACCACGAGGCCTGGATGGCTCGCGCTCAACTGGCGCGGTTGCGGCGGCAGCTTGCAGCCGATGTCGGTGCGCGCCGCGCTGTCGTCCTCGAGCGTTTCCTGCGTATCGATGGAAAACATCACGCCCTGCGGGTCGACGCGCAACGGCGACAGCGTGATCGTGCGCGACAGGTCGATACTGCCGGCCGGCTGGTCCTTGCAACCGACGTTATGCTGGATCACTTGATGATGCGTATCCGTGCGCGCCTGGCCCACGGTGGTGGTGCCTTCGAACGAGTCGATCTGCTGACCGTCCTTCACCACCTGCAACTGCCATTGCACGGCTTGCTGGGTTGGTCGTTGTTGCGCGTGCGCGAGCAACGAAGCGCCAAGCAGCATGGCCACGATACTGGTTTTCCACATACAGGAATCTCCGGTCGCGGCATGAATCCGCAAGCAAGCACCGCATTAATTTGAGAGAGCCATCTTACCTCTGATGGCCGCAACGATTTTCTGACATATCGAACCGTGGCCGGTTCAGCAACAATGCATTCCAGATAAGGACGGCAATCGCCGAAACAAGCGGCCAGCAGGCGATCCACGGGCGACCCGCGAGTCGATAGCCGTCGACCAGTCCGCCGTTGTTAGCAGCAGAGCCATACGACTGCTGGCTTGCATGCGTTTATGTCGTCGCTACACTGGACTCGAACCGGTGCTCACAAGGCACCGCCGCAGCAACACCAGTCAAACGGGGTGAGCGATGTCGACAGCAATGGTCAAACAGGAAATCGCCGTGGCCTCGTTCAGCCGGGTGTACGACCTCGATCAGGTCGAAACCGCGCTGAACGGTCTCGGCGACGGCGCCAACGAAGCGCTGCGCGCAACCTACGAAAAGATGCTGAAAACCGGCAATCTGCGCTTTTGCGTGAAGCCGAACCGGATGCCGTCGATCGATTCGCTGATCGACGCGCTGCCCAATTTTTCCGCGCCGCTCGACGACATCCGCAAGCAGGTCGCGCTATGCCTCGAAACCGAAGACCGGCTCGAGCTGATGCCGCTCCTGCTGCTCGGCGACCCCGGCATCGGCAAGACTCATTTCGCGAAACAGTTGGCGCGTCTGCTCGGCACCGCGTATCAATACGTCGCGATGAGTTCGCTGACGGCGGGCTGGATTCTGTCGGGCGCGTCGTCGCAATGGAAAAACGCGAAGCCGGGCAAGGTGTTCGATGCGCTGGTGAACGGCAGCTACGCGAACCCGGTGATCACCGTCGACGAAATCGACAAGGCCACCGGCGACTCGCAATACGATCCGCTCGGCGCGTTGTACGCGCTGCTCGAACATGACACCGCGCAGAGTTTCATCGACGAATTCGCGGAGATTCCGATCAACGCGGGCAACGTGATCTGGATCGCGACCGCCAACGACGAACGCGCGATTCCCGAGCCGATCCTGAACCGGATGAACGTCTACGAAATCCCGCCGCCCGATCATGCCGGCGCGCGGCGCATTGCGCAGTCGATCTACGACGAGATTCGTTGCGCGCACAACTGGGGGCTGCGTTTCCCGGAAGCGCTTGGCGACGCGACGCTCGATGCGCTCAGGCGCGCGTCGCCGCGCGAAATGCGCCGCGCGATCCTGAACGGCTTCGGTGCGGCGCGCATCGCGGGCCGCGACCGGATCGAGCCGGCCGACATTCGCCTCGATTACGGAAACCGGCGAAAACCGATCGGTTTTTGAGGTTTTTGGCCAATTTCTGGGTAAAAATCGGCATTTATTTGATTCGCATGATTTATGGGTGCAATTCGTACTGCGCGCGCTATGAATGCCATGGCAATTGTTGCTGTTTTTGAGATGGGGCGCGCGTTCACGCCCAGGCGATGCCCGTCGGCCGACAACGGGCGGGCATCGTCGACGGTCACGCCAGTCTGTACTGCGTCGTACAATTTTGTGTGACGGTGATAAAACGATATCGATAGACCCAGTCAAACTCAGGCAAACCAGCAGACAGATGCGTTCGATAACGAACGAAAGCGCCCTCACGGCGCCGCATGCTGTCTTTCTCTCCATTAGCTGAACGAGGCAGCGCGCGGCGTAGCCACGCCGCGTCAACGGATATGGATCAGATCGAATGTGTAGTGATCGGCGCCGGTGTGATCGGCCTCGCGACGGCGCGCGCGCTGGCGGCGCGCGGACGCGAGGTGATCGTGCTGGAAGCCGCCGAGGCGATCGGCGTGGGCACCAGTTCGCGCAACAGCGAAGTGATTCACGCGGGCCTCTACTATCCGCGCGGTTCGCTGAAGGCGACGCTGTGCGTGCGCGGCCGGGAGATGCTGTACGACTACTGCGCCGGGCGCAACGTGCCGCATTCGCGCTGCGGCAAGCTGCTGGTCGCGACGTCGCGTAATCAGATCCCGCAACTCGAAAGCATCATGGCCAAGGGACGCGAGAACGGCGTGCTCGATCTGCTGCGTATCACCGGCGATCAGGCGCAGGCGCTCGAACCGGCGCTCGAATGCGTGGAGGCGGTGTTCTCGCCGCAGACGGGGATCGTCGATAGCCATCAGTTCATGCTCGCGTTGCAGGGCGACGCCGAGCGCGATGGCGCGGTGTGCGCGTTTCATTCGCCGGTCGAGGCGATCGAGGCACACAACGGCCGCTTCATCGTCACGGTCGGCGGCGCGGCGCCGACCACGATCAGTGCCGCCTGCGTGATCAACAGCGCGGGCCTGCACGCGAACGCGCTGGCGCGCAAGATTCGCGGGCTCGACGCGCGGCACGTGCCGCCGCTTTACTTCGCGCGCGGCAACTACTTCAGCATCTCGGGGCGTGCACCGTTCAGTCGCCTGATTTACCCGATGCCGAACGAGGCCGGCCTCGGCGTGCATCTGACGATCGACCTCGGTGGCCAGGCGCGCTTCGGTCCGGACGTCGAGTGGGTCGACGCGATCAATTACGACGTCGATCCGCGTCGCGCGGATTCGTTTTACGCGGCGATTCGCGCGTATTGGCCCGCGTTGCCGGATCACGCGTTGCAGCCCGCTTACGCGGGCATCCGGCCGAAGCTGTCCGGTCCCGGCGAGGCCGCCGCGGACTTCGTGATTCAGGGACCGGCCGCGCACGGCGTGCGCGGGCTCGTCAATCTGTTCGGAATCGAATCGCCGGGACTGACCGCGTCGCTGGCGATCGCGCAGCGGGTCTGCGAGCTGAGCGGGCGCGTCTGAGCCCGACAGGAGGCGGGCGCGCGGCGGCACGTCCGCGCTCCTACCGATCTGCTTATCTCCATCATTGGATCGTCACGCCGGCTGGCTTCGTTGCTATGCTTGCCGAACGCTGTCATCAGAACGGCGTGTTTTCCATAAATGGAGTGAGTCCCCATGAGATCGTCCCGTCGTACGTTTTTGATCACCAGTATCGGTGTGGCATCGACGCTCGCGCTGTCGCGCCAGGCGTTCGCCGATGCACCGAAAGTTTCCGAAACCGATCCGACCGCGCAGGCGCTGGGCTACAAAGCCGACGCGAGCAAGGTCGACAAGGCGAAATTCGCCAAATTCGCGGCCGGCCAGCAATGCGGCAACTGCAGCTTTTTCCAGGGCAAGGCGGGCGATGCGTACGGCGGCTGTCCGATGTTCGCGGGCAAGCAGGTCGCAGCCGCCGGGTGGTGCAGCGCATATAACAAGAAAGCCTGACGAGGTCTGCATCTGACGTTCAGACAGACCTCTCCGGGATGCGCCGCAACATCGCGGCGCGTTGCCGAGCGGGACGTTTCAAGCGTCTGCCGCCACGAGCGGCAGACGTACACCTGATGTTTTAGAGATGTTTGAAACGGCTTGAAAACCGTTTGGCCCCTCTTTACACTCCAAAGCGATTGCTTGCACCAGCGCGATTTTTCTTGCGCATAAACAAGGGCAGCGGTGTGCGGCGCATCTACATTTGCGTCGATACGGGCATCCGACCGCGCTGACCCCGGGACACTTTTTTGCAAGCCGGAGATTCGAATGGCACCCGCGTCGAGGAGCCTTCATACACGCGCAGTCGTCGCCGCCGTGATCGGCAACGCGCTCGAGTGGTACGACTTCACTGTGTTCGGCTTCCTGACGGTGGTGATCGCCCAGCTATTCTTTCCCTCCAGCAACGACTATTCGTCGATCCTTCTGACTACCGCCACCTTCGGTGTCGCTTTCGTGATGCGGCCGATCGGCGGCGTCGTGCTCGGACTCTACGCGGATCGCGCCGGCCGCAAGGCGGCGCTGTCGCTCGTGATCGCGTTGATGACGCTCGGCATGCTGCTGCTCG
Source organism: Paraburkholderia antibiotica (assembly GCF_012927125.1). GTDB lineage: Bacteria > Pseudomonadota > Gammaproteobacteria > Burkholderiales > Burkholderiaceae > Paraburkholderia > Paraburkholderia antibiotica. Next base: position 35,798 of record NZ_JABBFZ010000014.1, on the reverse strand, counting down.
CGATTGCGCCGCCGTATTCGGCGATCGGCATCGCCGCGCCGCTGATGATCGTGCTCGGCCGCCTGTTGCAGGGCTTTTCCGCCGGCGGCGAATTCGGCAGCGCGACGGCGTTGCTGATCGAAGCGGCGCCGTTCTCGAAACGCGGTCTCTACGGCAGCTGTCAGATGGCGGGCCAGGCTGCGGCGCTACTGCTGGGCGCATTGGTCGGCGCGCTGATTACGCGCGGTCTGTCGCCCGAGGCGCTGAAGTCCTGGGGCTGGCGCGTGCCGTTCATCATCGGTCTCGCGATCGGGCCCGTTGGTTTTTATATTCGCCGCCATCTCGCCGATTCCGAAGTCTTTCTGCTCGCGCAAAGGAACGCGCCGCGCGCGACGCTGCACGACGTGTTTACGAACCACAGCCGCAACGTGCTGTGCGGACTCGGCGCGGTGATCGCGCTCACCGTGACGATCTATGTGCTGATCGGCTATCTGCCGACCTTCGCGGTCAAGCAACTGAAGCTGCCGTATGCGGAGTCGTTCTATGCGGTGGTCGTCGGCAATCTGCTGCTGACCGTGCTGTCGCCGTTGACGGGCGCATGGTCGGACCGGATCGGGCGCAAGGGTTTGTCGCTGTGGTCGCTGATGCTCACGTTCGTGCTGATCTATCCGCTGTTCGCATGGCTCGCGGCTGAGCCGAGCGTGTCGAAGCTGGTGCTCGTGCAGGCGGTGCTGTCGATTACGCTATCGGGTTACTACGGGCCGTTCGGCGCGCTGATCGCCGAGCTGTTTCCGGCCAATGTGCGCTCGATCGGCCTGTCGCTCGCCTATAACGTGGCGGTGATGGTGTTCGGTGGCTTCGGCCCGTTCGCCGTGACGTGGCTGATCAAAACCACCGGCTCGCCGCTCGCGCCGACGTGGTACGTGATGGCGGGGCTCGCGCTGTCGATCGCGGCGATCGCGTGCATTCCGGGGCAGCGGCACGTCGATCTGGATGCGCAGCGCAAACCGGCCTGAGGTCGCGCGCTATCTCTCTTCTTCTTTTTCTAAAAGTACGTTGCGGCGTGGCGTGTCTGTCTAACGCTGCGCATTGAGCAGCGGCGGCCGTCTGTCGAACCATGGTCGCGCGGTTTCGAGTTGCGCGGCGAGTCTGAGCAACGTCGCTTCACCGCCGACGCGCGCCGCGAACTGCACGCCGATCGGCAGCCCGCGCGCATTCCAGTACAGCGGCACCGACATCGCCGGTTGCCCGCTCAGGTTGAACAGCTCCGTGCAGCCGGCCCACGCGAATGCCCGGCTCGACGTTTCGTGCAGCAGCTTTTTCATCAGCGCTTCGAGCGGCATCGTCGTGACCGCGCGCATCTGCGCGCGCTCGAGCGGCGTCGGCTGCATCTCGCCGATCTTGATCGGCGCGGCGGCGAGCGTCGCGCACAACAATACGTCGTAGCGATTCAGTAGATCGGTGAGGCGCTCGGTGATGCGGCGCTGTTCGTCGAGCGCGGCCGGCAAGCCCTGCTCGCCGAGCTTGCGGCCGACATGAGCCATCGTCCACGTCGAAATTTCGAACTCGTCGCGCAGTGGCTTGCGACCGGTGATGCGCTCCGCGTTCAGCACGAGTTCTTCGGCGGTCACCGACCAGAGCGTCAGAAACGCGTGGCCGACCGTCGAGAAATCGATGCCGAGCGAGACCGGCTCGACGCGATGACCGAGCGAGGCGGCGAGTTGCGCGGCGTCGTCGAGTGCGGCGCGGGTATCGGCCGATAGCGACGGTGCGAGCATCGGCTCGGTCACGTACGCGATGGTGAGCGGCTTGCAGGGCTCGCGGCTCGCGCCGAGAAACGTACCGGGCGCGCCGGCCGCGCGCTCCGCGTTACCGGACAGCAGATCGAGCAGCAACGCGCTATCGCGCACGCTGCGCGACACCGCGAGATCGATGCCGAGGTCGCCGGGGCCGGGCTGGGCCGCGCGCGGCACACGTCCACGCGACGGCTTGAGGCCGAACAGTCCGCAGCACGACGCGGGAATGCGGATTGAGCCGCCGCCATCCGACGCATGCGCGAGCGGCACGATGCCGGCCGCGACCGCCGCCGCGGCGCCGCCGCTCGAGCCGCCTGGTGTGTGATCGAGATTCCACGGATTGCGGCATGGGCCGAATAGTTCGGGCTCCGTATAAGGCATCTGGCCGAGCTCGGAGGTGCTGGTTTTCGCGAAGATATTCAGGCCCGCCGCTTTCGCGAGCGCGACGACCGGCGCGTCCTGTGTCGGAATGAAGTGGCGGTAGTGGCGGCTGCCCATCGCCATGCGCAGTCCGGCGATCGGCGCGCCGAGGTCCTTGATCATGAACGGCACGCCGGCGAGCGCGGCGTGGGCGGCCGAGTTGTCCGTGCCGTTGAGGTGGGGGGTGCCGTTCGGGCCGCTTGTGCCGTTCGCGCTGTTTGCGTCGTTTGTGCCGCTGGTACCGCTGGCGCGGATGGCGTCGCCGCGCGACGCACGCTGACGTGCCGCGTCGTAGTCCTTCAGCACGACTGCGTTGATCGCGGGGTTGACGGCCTCGGTGCGCGAGATCGCCGCGTCGATCAATTCACGCGCGCTGACCTGGCGCGTGCGCACGAGTTCGGCGAGGCCGATCGCGTCATGAGCGAGATAGTCTGAGTCCACGGCTAAGGGCCCTCACGGTCGATGGGGATCTTGCGTTGAAGCTTGGCCGGTCGATGATTCGTCGCAGATGCAAAAAGACGGCGTGCCGTCGACACGCCGTCTTTCAGAGAGTACCGGATTTAGGCGCCGCCGTGATCCCGAACGATCCGGACACGCACTTCAAATGCGTGCCGCCGATCCTGCGAGGCGGTGCGAAACGGGACATGACGGATCCGCAACCTGAGTCGCGGATCGTCGCTCGCGGTATTTACATCCGCTCGCCGAGGAACGTCAGCGTGCGGCCGTGCGCGAGCGCCGACGCGCGCTGGTTGTACGACGCGCGCTCCGAGCAGTTGAAGCCGTGGTCGGCATTCGGGTAGATGTTGAACTGCACGTCGTCGCGGCCGGCGAAGCGTTCCTGGATCTGGCCCACGTCCGACAGCGGAATATGCGCGTCGAGTTCGCCGTAGTGGAATTGCATCGGCACCTTGACGTTCGCGGCCTGATCCAGATGCGTGTGGATGCCGCCGCCGTAGTAGGCGATCGCGGCATCGACCGAGCCGGCCGCCGCGGCCAGATACGCGAGGCGGCCGCCGAAGCAGTAGCCGATCGCCGCGACCTTGCCGGTCACTTCCGGCAGCGCGCGCAGTGCGGCGGCAGCGGCGCCGATGTCGGCGACCGCATCGTCGAGCTTGGTCTTCTGCATCAGTTCGATGCCCTTTTCGCGGTCCTTGCCGTCATACGTCAGTTCGACGCGCGGCTGCACGCGCCAGAACACGTCCGGGGCGAGCGCGACATAGCCGTCCTGCGCGTACTGATCCGCAACCGAGCGGATATGGCCGTTCACGCCGAAGATTTCCTGAATGATGATGACGGCCGGTCCCTTGCCGCCCTTCGGCAGCGCGAGGTAGCCGCCGAAATTGTCGTTGCCGGCGGGGATGTCGATCCATCGGGAAGTCGTGGTCATGCTGTTCTCCATAGACTCGCGCGAGTGTCGCGCGAGGTCGGTGTGTACGAAACGCCGGAGGCCTCGAGGCGCTGCGGCGGGCGGTTAGTTTGCCATCAAAAGAAACGGCGTGCAGTACGGCTGGACGAGGCCTTGCGGCTTGCCTCGCAGGACTCGATTCTCGTAAGGCGATTGAAACATTCTCGATAATTCATTTCCCCGCGACCACGCGTATCGGTACAGTCGGCGTAATCGTGTGTGCGAGCGCAAACCGGTCGTCGATGCAGCGGAACCATGCAGCGCAAGCGCATCGGCAACATAGCGTGAACAGATGACGGATACGTTTGCGCGCGCATCGACAACACGCATCGACAGCAATCATCGACAGCACTCTCGCCGGCAGTTTGCCGGAAAGGAATCGATCATGAATGAAGGCAGTTTTGTGACGCCGTTCGCCGCGCGTTTCCAGATGCGCGTGCCCGTCGTGCAGGCGCCGATGGCGGGCGGCGCGACGACGCCCGCGCTGGTCGCCGCGGTATCGAATGCGGGTGGCTTCGGTTTTCTCGCGGGCGCGGCGTTGTCGCCCGAGAAGATTGCGAGCGAGGTCGCGGCGATTCGCGCGCTGACCGATCGCCCGTTCGGCGTGAATCTGTTCGTGCTCGATCCCGCTTCGCCCGATGAGGCCACCGTGCGTCGCGCGCTCGAAGCGATCGATCCGTTGCGCGCCGATCTCGGTCTGCCGGCGGGTCAGCCGCTCGAACGCTACGCGCCGGATTTTCGAGCGCAACTGGAGACGCTGATCGAATTGCGCGTGCCGGTCGCCGGCTTTACGTTCGGACTGCTATCGGCCGAAGACGTCGAGCGTTTGCATGCGAACGGCACGTATGTAGTTGGGACTGCGACGCATGTTGCCGAAGGTATAGCGTGGCGCGACGCGGGCGCCGATGCGATCGCCGCGCAGGGCGCGGAAGCGGGCGCGCATCGCGGCACTTTCATCGGTGCATTCGAGGATGCGTTGGTCGGCACGCTGGCGCTCGTGCCGCAGCTCGTCGACGCGACCGGGCTGCCGGTGCTCGCGGCCGGCGGCATCATGGACGGTCGCGGCATCGTTGCCGCGCTCGCGCTCGGCGCGCAGGCCGCGGTGATGGGCACGGCGTTTCTGACCTGCCGCGAAAGCGCGATCCCCGAGGTATGGAAAACCCGCGTGCGCGAGATGGCCGATACGTCGACCACGGTCACGCGCGCGATTACCGGCCGTCACGCGCGCGGCATCCGCAATCCGTTGATGCAGCGTCTGAGCGAAACGCCGGCTCGCATCGCGCCGTATCCGGTGCAAAACGCGTTGACGCAGGAGTTGCGGCAGAGCGCGGCGCGCGCGCAGAACGGCGACTATCTGTCGTTGTGGGCGGGGCAAGGCGCGCCGCTCGGCCGCGCGCGTGCCGAAGCGCTTGGCGCCGCCGAACTGATGGCGCAACTCGAACAGGAATGGCTTGTCGCCGTCGAGCGAGTCGCCGCATTCGGGCGCTGATCAGCTGTCCGATTTAAGTTTGTTTTAATCTTTTGCGGGGCGCTCGCAAACCTGTGCGGCGCCCCACATTTTAGAGTTGAAAAATCCTTCCAATCGCGCGCGCTTCAAACCGTAAAAACCCTGAATTCGCGCCTGCGGGAAAATAGTCCGATTAGCGGAAACCCGCATGGGGCGGGGCTCTCCAGCCTGTTCCCCTACGTCTGAAGTAGAGCGCGCGCAAACCGCGCTATTAGTGTTGTTCCCACTTTCTCAAAAAATTCCCCCAATTTAATTTGATGACCTACACTTGCGCGCAAGTACGGCTTGTCAACCGTCACAAACGGTCCGGCAAACGTACTGGCCAAGTGCATGAACGATGCAACCGGCGTGGTCGTCCACGGGACTGAGCGACACGTGTTGGGGAAGCGGGGCACAGGGCGATTACGTTGTTTTGACCGACACTGGAGACTTACATGAACATCAGAATTCAAAAGCTGTTGCCGATCAGCGCTGCTGCGATGCTGTTCGCGACGTTGGCAACTTCGGCGGCGGCCGACACGGTCGTCAAGATCGGTCACGTTGCGCCGTTGACTGGCGGTATCGCTCACCTGGGTAAGGACAACGAAAACGGCGCGCGCCTCGCCGTCGAGGAAATCAACGCGAAGGGGCTGACGATCGGCGGCCAGAAGATCACGCTGCAACTCGACGCACAGGACGACGCGGCCGACCCGCGCACGGCCACTCAGGTTGCGCAGAAGCTCGTCGACGACAAGGTCGTCGCGGTGGTCGGTCACCTGAACTCGGGCACTTCGATTCCGGCTTCGAAGATCTATAGCGATGCGGGCATCGTGCAGATCTCGCCGTCGGCGACCAATCCGGCTTATACGCAGCAAGGCTTCAAGACGACCTACCGCGTCGTCGCGACCGATGCGCAGCAAGGTCCGGCACTCGCGAACTACGCGGCCAAGGGCATGAAGGTGAAGAGCGTCGCGATCGTCGACGACTCGACCGCTTACGGCCAGGGTCTCGCGAACGAATTCGAGAAGACCGCGAAGGCGCTCGGCCTGAACGTCGTCTCGCATGACGCGACCAACGACAAGGCCGTCGACTTCCGCGCGATTCTCACCAAGATCAAGGGTGAAAATCCGGACGCGATCATGTACGGCGGCATGGATGCAACCGGCGGCCCGTTCGCGAAGCAGGCCAAGCAGCTCGGTCTGCGCGCGAAGGTGCTGGCAGGCGACGGCGTCTGTACCGACAAGCTCTCGGATCTGGCCGGCGACGCCACCGACAACATCGTCTGCTCGGAAGCCGGCATGGCGCTCGAGAAGATGGCGGGCGGCAAGGAGTTCCAGACGAAGTACCAGAAGCGTTTCGGTCAGCCGATCCAGATCTACGCGCCGTTCACGTATGACGCGGTGTACATCATCGTCGACGCGATGAAGCGCGCGAACTCGACCGATCCGGCGAAGATCCTCGCTGCGATGCCGGCCACCGACTACAAGGGCGTGATCGGCGAAACGACCTTCGATTCGAAGGGCGATCTGCAGCACGGCGTGATCTCGCTGTACAACTACAAGTCGGGCAAGAAGACGCTGCTCGACGTTGTGAAGATGTAAATCCGGCGTGAGCGAAGGTGGCGGTTAGCCGTCCTTCGCATCGCGGTTAAAGAGGCACGTGGGCCGTGAGGCTTGCGTGCCTTTTGTTTTGTGGGGTGGGGGTGTCGTTGCCGGTGGTTCGGCGCGAGTTGGGCGATGGGATGTCGCCGTTGCTGTCGGCGTGGCGCGAGCTTTGGTGCTGCGGATAGTGTTTGTTGTCGACGTGCTGCGATCGATGTATCGATTGGCGCGGGCATTCGGCTTGCCGCCGGCGGTGTGGCAAAAGCCATACGTCGACCACGCTAACGTTTGCCTGTATCGCCGCGTGTCGCCGCTCGCGTCACTACGCTACGGATACCGAACCATATCGGCATGTGTCGGCGCGGCGCGCGATCCGCGAGGTGTCGGGCGAACACGCGCGTGGCGATCGCGTCGAGGATGGCGGGGCCGTCGAGCAAACCGGGCAAGCAGGGAAACCGGGGAAACCGGGGAAACCGGGAAAGCCACGCAGCCCCACCACGATAAAAAAATGGCGAGCCGGTTGCCCGGCTCGCCACCCTCCCTTCGGCGCTTGTTCCTGCCGCGCCTTTATATGCTGTCGTTCTTCTTGTTGATCACTTCTTCGTCGAGAGGCTGGTGAGGCCGCTCGTCAGGCCGCTGAGCAGACCGCCGCCCGAGCTGCTGCCGGAGGTGCTCGCCGCGCCGCTGACGGTGCTCGTCAGCGTGCTCGTGACCGTGGTCAGCAGGCTCGTGACCGGCGCGAGCGCGCTGCTGGTGCTGCTGCCGCTACCCGAGCTGCTGCCGGTCGCCGAGCCGAGCGCGCCCGTCAGCGAGGTCACGAGCGACGTCACCGGTGCCAGCGGACTGCTGCTGCCGCCGCTCGAAGTCGCGCCACCCAGCGCGCCGGTGACGGTGCTGGTCACCGAAGTCAAGACGTTGGTCAGCGGTGCCAGCGCGCTACCCGAACCGGCGCTGCCGAGGCTGCTGGTCAGCGACGACACCACGTTGGTCAGCGGCGCGAGCGGGCTGCTGCTGGAACCGCTGCCGCCGGTCAGGCCGCTGCTCAGCGTGCTCGGCAGCGCGGTCAGGATGCTCGTGAGCGAGCCGAGCGGGTTGCTCGACGTGCCACTGCCGCCGCTGCTGCTGCTGGTGCCGCTCAGAATGCCGGTCAGGCCCGAAAGCGGATTGCTGCCGCTGGTGCCGCCGGCCGTCAGCAGACCGCCCACCGATGTGACCGTGTCGCCGAGTTTCGTCACGACATTGCCGAGGTTCTGGCCGATCGCGTTATCGGTTGCGCCGCTGATCTTGGTGCCGGCGCTGTCGAGGCCGTGACTGATCGTCGACAACAGGCCGTTCAGCGGTGCGCCGAGGCCGGTCGTGTCGCCGACGGTTTGCGTCGTTTGAGCGACCACCGAGGTGATCGGCGTGATCGCGGTGCTGAGGCCCTGCGTGAGTTGCTGCACAGGGCCGTTCGACAGCGTGGTGCCGAGATCCGTGCCGACGGTGGTCACGGTGTTGCCGACCGTCGAGACCACGCTGCCGAGCGGGGTCGTCAGCGGGCTGAGCGCCGAGGTCGGGCCGGTGCCAAGACTTGTCACCAGTTGACCGGCGCTGTTGACCGCCAGGCCTGCGTCGGCGACGAGCGTGCCGCTGCTGGCGAGCGTGGTGGCGAGCGGATCGGTCGAATTGCCGAGCTGGCCGAGACCGTTCGCCGCGCCGGTGCCGAGCGCGGTCACGCCGTTGCCGAGATTCGTGACGACGCCGCCGAGCGCGTTAGTGGTGGCAGCATTGGTGCCGGGAAGCGAGGTCGAGCTGATCTGGCTGCCCACCGCCGCCACGGTCTGGCCGGTCGCGGTGACGACGTTGCCGGTGTTCTGCACGACGACGCCGACGGGGTTGGCGCTGGTGGTGCCGCTGCTTGAGCCGCTACTCGATCCGCTGCTGGAACCGCTGCTGGAACCGCTGCTGGAACCGCTACTCGATCCGCTGCTCGACCCGCTACTGGAACCACTGCTCGATCCGCTGCTGGAGCCACTGCTCGACCCACTACTCGATCCGCTGCTGGAGCCACTACTCGATCCGCTGCTCGACCCGCTACTGGAGCCACTGCTCGAGCCACTGCTGGACCCACTCGTCGACCCACTGCTCGAACCGGCCGCGCCGGAGTTGCTCGACACGCCCGGCTGGGTCAGTGCGCTACCGCAGCCAGTGAGGACGATCATCGATGACACGCAGAGCGCGCCTGCCGTCAGTTTGAATGTGCGATACATGTTCCGCTCCCCTCGTAATATGGACATTGCTGGGGAGCTAACTGCAAAGCTTATGCCAATTTCATCCGTCGCCGGGGAGCGCGCCGAAACCCCGTCGATCAAGGGTTCGCGGGCGATGCGTGAGAGCGGTGGGGCGCCGTATTACGGCGATGTGTCGCGGAACACGACGGCGCGCGGGCCGCGCGTAACGTAACGTAAGCGAGCCGGTTTCGTATGGAGCAGGAGTGCGCCGACGCAGAGCCGGCGCGCGCTCGCGTCAGATCTTCAAACGACGCAGCACCTTCGGCCCGACGAGCGCGATCAGCGCGGCGCACACCGCGACGACCGACAGACCGATCGTCAGATTGGTCACCTGCGCGACCGCGCCGATGATCACCGGCCCGAGCAGCAGACCGAAGTACGCGAGGCCTGCAACGTGCGCGAGCCCCTCGGCCGCGTGGATGCCCTTCACGCTGGCCGCCGCCGCGAACAGCACCGGCATCATGTTCGCGAGCCCGAGGCCGATCAGCGCGAAGCCTGCGAGCGCGGCGACCGCGTTCGGCAACAGCAGCGCGTCGACCATCCCCGCGCAGGCGAGCGCGGCGCTGATCATCACCAGTTGCGGCGCGCCGAAGCGGGCGCGCACCGCGTCGCCGGCGAAACGCGCGACCGCCATGCCGCCCGAAAACGCCGCGTAGGCGGCACTCGCGACGGCCGGCGTCGCAAGCACGACGTCGCGCATATAGACCGTAGCCCAGTCGTACATCGCACCTTCGGCGATCAGCGCGACCAGCGCCATCGTGCCGAGCGCCCACAGCGCCGGCGAGCGCCAGCGGCTCGCGCGCGGCGTCGCGGCATCGGGATGTTCGGCATGCGGCACGTGCGGCAGCACCGACGGACACGCGATCACCAGCACCAGCGCGCTGACCGCCGCGGCGAGCGCCAGATGCAGCGCCGGCGCCATGCCGCGCGACAGCAGCGTCCCGCCGGCCGCCGCGCCGAACATCCCGCCGACGCTGAACATGCCGTGCAGCGACGACATGATCGGCTTGCCGAGCGCTTTTTCGACGGCGCTCGCTTCGGCGTTCATCGCGACGTCGAGCGTGGCCATGCCGGCGCCGAAGATCGCGAGCACGACCAGCAGCATCCAGTACGCCGGTACGATCAGCACCAGCGCCGCGCAGGCGGCCATCACGAGGCCGCCGGCGAGACACGCGCGGCGCGTGCCGACGCGGGCGATCCACGACGCGTTGGTCACCATCGCGCCGATCGAACCGCCAGCCACCGCGAAAAGCGCGAACGACAGCATCGCCGCGTTCAGATGGAAGCGGTCGCGCACCGTCGGCACGTGCACGCCCCACGACGCGTACATCATGCCGGCGATGAAAAACAGCGCCATCGTGGCGATGCGCGCGCGTTGCCGCGCGGTGTCGGACAGGTCGCGATGAGCGGCGGGCAGGACAGCGAATTCGGAGCTTGGGTGATCGGGCACGGAGGTCTCGGGCGCAGAGGGCGTGAGTGCGAGGGAAAGCGCGTTGAAAGCGAATTTCCGATTCTATCGAAGCGGGCTCGCTTATGCTTGGAGCGCCGGACGCGGGCACGTACGATTAAGCGCAGATGGTCGCGCTCCGCTGCATCTCCCGCACAGGCTATCCGGTCGCCGGTTCACTCGCGAGGTACGCTCACTTGAAAATTCCCGCTCACGCTCCGCTGCATCTCTTGCACACGGCCGCCGTCGGTACGCTCGCGACGCACGCGCGCCAGCCCGAGGGCTTTCCTTATCCGTCGGTGCTGCCGTTCGCGCCGGACGCGCGGCATCGGCCGACGATTCTCGTGAGCCGTCTCGCCGAGCACACGCACAACCTGCATGCCGATTCGCGTGCCGGTTTTCTCGCGGTCGACGCCACCGACGGCGACGTGCTCAGCGCGCAGCGCGTGACGCTGCTGGGCCGCTTCGAGCCGATCGATTCGAGCCTGGAAGTCGTGCGCCGCTATCTGCGCTATCACGCGGACGCGGAGCGCTATCTGATGCTCGGCGACTTCACGTTCTGGGCGATGAAGCTCGAACGGCTGCGCTATATCGGCGGCTTCGGCGCGATGGGCTGGCTCGACGGCGCCGAACTCGATCCGCTGCCGCCGTTGGGCGCCGATGAAGAAGACGCGTTGCTCGCGCAATGGGCGCCGCGCTTCGGCAATCCGGCAAACGCGGGCGCGGCAGGTCGTGCCGAATTGATCGGTATCGACCGTTATGGGATAGACGTGAAACGCGACGGCGCGCGCATACGTGTTGCATTCGACGGCATCGGAGTCGACGCCGGAACATTGCATGCGGCGCTGGAAGTTTGCATCGAACGGCACGCGCATTAAGCATTATTTTTTTTTCGGGAAAACACTCATGTGCGGAACGGGGCGCGCGTCTTTTGTCTCAATAGTGCATGCTTATCGCAACGAAAGCTCTCATGGCGTGAAATGTTGAAGCGAAATTCACATCTCAAATCCCATTTTCTGATAGTTAATCGTATAAATATGGATAGCCACTGCTTTTTTCCGCAGAGTGCGAAATCAGCTAATTGAAAGGCGGTGGCCAGACAGAGATGCACGACGGAAACTTTTTGAAACGAATTTAAATTAATTTTTGATTTGCGCTTTTGCAGTTTTTCTATTCTGTGTTAATCTCGCCATCAAATTCCGAGGCATGAAACCTTCAAAGGCAAGTCGGCTTAAGATCGGCAGTCATTTATCCATACCACAAGGGAAACTATGTCTTCTTACAAGGAACTGCTCGCGCAGCGCGAGAAGCTCGAAAAGCAGATAGAAGAAGCGAAGTCGCGCGAATACGCGGAAGTCTTGAATGAAATCAAGCAAAAAATGGCCGACTACGGCATTTCGCTGAGCGAACTCGGCGGCGGCCGCGCACCGAAGGGCGCGAAAGCAAGCCGTCCGCGCGCTGGCGTCGCACCGAAATACCGTGACCCCGAAAGCGGCAGCACGTGGTCGGGCCGCGGCAAGCCGCCGCGCTGGATCGCAGGCCTCGATCGCGAAAAATTTCTGATCCAGAAATAATGCCCGGATCGGCAGCTAATACCGCCGACCAGTAATAGGATTACCGGCAATTGAGCAGGCGTTTTATAGGATGCCGAATCTCAGAAAGCCGGACTCGCAAAAGCCGCGCACCGTTGAGGGCGCGGCTTTTTGTCATTGAGGGCACGCTTTTGTCAAATGACGATGTCATGCGTTTGTCCCCATCGCGTCCTCTGAGCGGAACGCGAATGCTTTTCGTTAAGATAAGCAACTGATTCAAAAGGTTTTTTCTGTGTCTCTGGAACTCGCTGCGATAGCCGGCGCGATACAATATCGGAATTGACCTTTCTCCTTTTCGACATGTCTTCCGCCACGCTCGACCAATCCACCGAGAAACAACGCGTTGCGCGTAAAAGCACCTTTGTGAGTATTGCCCTCAATACAGTGTTGATGGCGCTCCAAATCGGCATCGGGACGGTTGCGCATTCCCAGGCGCTGGTTGCCGACGGTGTCCATTCTCTTGCCGATCTCATTTCCGATTTTGTCGTGCTGGTCGCCAATCACCATAGCGGCGCAAAGCCCGATGCCGATCACAATTACGGACATAGCCGTTATGAGACGGTGGCATCTCTATTTCTGGGCGGCTTGCTGATTTCGGTCGGCGTCGGCATGTTGTGGGGCGCGGGCACGCGGCTTGCCAATCTGAAAAATATTCCCGAGATCCATGCGAGCGCGCTCGCGGTCGCGGCGCTCGTGCTGGTGTCGAAAGAAGCGCTGTTTCGCTACATGCTGCGCGAGGCCAAGCGCGTGCGTTCCGCGATGCTGATCGCGAACGCGTGGCATGCGCGCTCGGACGCGGCGTCGTCGCTGGTGGTGGGCATCGGCGTGGTCGGAAGTCTGGCCGGCGTGCGTCTGCTCGACCCGATCGCGGCTGCGATCGTCGGCTTCATGGTCGCGCGCATGGGCTGGACCTTCGGCTGGGACGCGCTGCAGGACCTGTCGGATCGCGCGCTCGACGAAGCCGCCGCCGCCGACATGCGCGCGCTGCTGCTCTCCACGCCCGGGGTGCGCGACGTGCACGAAATGCGCACACGCAAGATGGGCGATTTCGCGCTCGTCGATGCGCATATCCTCGTCGATCCGCTGATTTCGGTGTCCGAAGGGCATTACATCGCCGAGTCGGCGCGCCTGCGTGTGCTCGGCGACAACCGCGTGCTCGACGCGCTGATCCACGTCGATCCGGAAAACGATGCGCTCGCGCATCCGCCCGTCGACCTGCCGCCGCGCGAGCGGGTAGTGGCCGAGGTCAACGCGGCGCTGGCGAGCGGCGGCCTGCATGCCGCGGCGGTGAACCTCCATTACCTGAGTACGGGGCTCGACGTCGAGGTGATTTTGCCGGCGATGTCGTCCGGTGCCGCGGGCGGCTCAGGTGGCGCGGAGGCGGTACGTGGGCTGGACAGTGACGCGCAATCGCTCGGACGTGTCGATCTGGACGCGCTCAAGCGCCGCTTGGGTGCGCGCAAACTCGATGTGCTGCTGCAACGGGACGTGGCGGCAGCCACGGTTTCCACGGTGGCGGGAGTCGAAGCGGGAACGGGGACATGGACTGGTCAGGCGAAGAAGAGTGCCGAACCGCACAACGCCGCCTGATTGCCGGTTTCCCTCTTTACTGGCCTCAGGCCTCAAGCTTCAGGCTCGTCAAATCCGTCGCGAGGGTGCGCCTGGCTCGCTCGCAGCGGCATCCGTCACAACGCGTCACAACGGCAACTGCGTATCGAATTTGATTTCGCGTAGCACGACGCTCGTGCGTACCTGCGCGACGGCCGGAATCTTGAAGATGCGTTCGTGCAGAAAGCTGTCGTATGCCTTGATGTCGGGCGCGACGATCTTGAGGATGTAATCGGATTCGCCGGTCGTGCTGTAGCACTCGGTGACTTCCGGACAGGTGGCGATTTCCCGTTCGAACTGCTCGACGCCGCCCTCGGTATGGCGGGTCAGATGGATATGCGCGAGCGCGCACACGTGCAGGCCGAGTTTTTCGCGATCGAGCAGCGCCGTATAGCGCTGGATCACGCCCGACTGTTCCATGTCCTTGATGCGCCGCCAGCACGGCGTGCTCGATAGCCCGACCTGGTCGGAAATTTCCTGCACCGAACGGCGCGCGTCGAGCTGAAGCAGGCGCAGGATCTTCTGAGAGAACGTATCGAGTGTCAACTGCGCCTCCGTTAGCGTCGCCGTATCAACGCATGGTAGAGGGCGCGAAAACGAAACGCAATGTAAAACGGCTCAGTCGAGCGAGATTGCCCTAATTTACCGGGTCCGGAGCGGCGTTTTGCCCTGAGCCGTCCCCATCATCCTTATCGCTCGCGGCTTGCTCCGGCCGGCTCGCGCGCAACTCCTTCAGCATGTTGCAGAAGAGCGCGCCTTGTTCGATCGCGTCGTCGAGCGCGACGTGCGTGTGCGGATGGTCGTCGAACCAGTGCTTTGGGAAGCGCGGCTTGATGTTCTTGCGGTACGGCAGGCCGGTCATCGCGAACGCGAGCGTCTTGATGTCGAGCGCCGACCACGAGAACGGGCAGCGGCCGACGAAACGCATCATGTACCAGAACATATAGGTGAAGTCGAAGCCGGCCGGCATCGCGACGAACACCGGCTTGCCCGGCAGCGCCTCGACCCAGTCGACGTAGGCGGTCAGTGCCGCCACCGGCGTTTGCAGATCCTTGCGGCACGCGGCCCACGCCTCGGGCTGGGTCTTCCACCACGCTTCCTGCACCGGATGCGGCGCGGCGCCTTCGAGCGTTTCGAGATTCGCCGAGAAGGTCGCGATCAGCTGCTTGTCTTCGGTGTACGCGGCGGACGCAAAGCTGAGCATCGAATGCGGGCCGGGGATCGGGCCGTCTGCTTCGACGTCGGTGCTCACATAGATTTCGCTGCTCATGCGCCTGCTCCATCGGCTACGTACGGATTGCTGCGACGCTCGGCGCCGAACGTCGAGGTCGGGCCGTGGCCCGGCACGAAGGTGACGTCGCTGCCGAGCGGCCAGAGTTTTTGACGGATCGAGCGGATCAGGTCCGCGTGATTGCCGCGCGGAAAATCCGTGCGGCCGATCGAGCCGGCGAACAGCACGTCGCCGACCAGCGCGAGCCGATGCGCGCGACTGAAGAACACCACGTGGCCCGGCGTATGGCCGGGGCAGTGGTAGACCTCGAGGGTTTCGTCGCCGAACTGCACGGTCTCGCCGTTGTCGAGCCAGCGATCGGGCTCGAATGCTTCGGCGGCCGGAAAGCCGAAGCGCGTACTTTGATCGGGCAGCTTGTCGAGCCAGAAGCGCTCGTCGGGATGCGGCCCTTCGATCGGCACGCCGTAATGCGTTGCGAGCGTTTTCGCGCCGGCGCAGTGATCGATATGGCCGTGCGTCAGAAAAACTTTTTCGACCGACACGTTCTGCCGCGCGATCTCTGCCTGGATCACGTCGAGATCGCCGCCCGGATCGACGACGGCCGCGCGTCCGGTGGCTTCGCAAACGAGCAGCGAGCAGTTCTGCTGGAACGGCGTAACGGGGATCAGGGTGACTTTCATGGCTGGACGGCGCGCTGGAAAAACATTGATTGTACCGGCCCCACGGATGTCGCCGGCGCCCGCGCAACGGGCCTCTGCGGACGATGCCAGGTGGGTCTTTCGTCTGCCCATTTTTGCGATAAATGTGAAGATTAATCAAGGCGTTGGGCCGCTCGCCGTCCTGAAAAAAGTTTTTGGGTATAATGCGACCCATGCGCAGAAAATTTGCGCTGCCACAAGGCGATGCGTCCCTATAAAAGGTACGCCGCTCGCCGTTCAAGTAAGGGCTGTCGGAATGCCGACGGCCATCCAGTATCGATGCGTTCGATGCACACGTCTTGCCCAGCCAGGCGCCGCGCGCCTGCTACGGACTTAACTTCCGTGACGCTGGGTGGGGCCTACGCCGCCGTTCCTGTGCGTTGAGTTGCGCGCGCAAGAACGTGATTGCCACGTTCAGTTGGCGGCATGTGGGGTCTGGTCAGGCTGCCGGGGACAGGTTGCGCCAGACGTGAAAATTAACCGTGCGGTAGCGGCTGAGTGAGTCGCATCCGGGCTTTGACGTACTGCGCTTATCGGCGCGGCGCGTTGTCGTCCCTACCGCCGGAGTCGCAAGCAACATGCCCTGCCTTGACGGGCAACGCGACTCGACACTGTGATTGCACGTCTTATGAAAACTCGGCTAACCCGTGGTCTGGGGACTCTTTTTGCCTTTTTTGTACTGGCCGGCTGTGCCACGCCTCCGGGCGCGACCGACACGTCTGCAAATGACACGCCGCGCAGCACAAAAAATGTGCGTCTGAGCTCGTTCGGCCCACAATCGTTCGGCAGCGCACCGGCTTCGAGCCCGAGCGCAGCCAGCACGCCGCTGGCCGATGCGCAGCCTCTGACCGACGACGGCGTCGATGCGTCTGACTTCCGTCAGACCGGTCGCGCGTCGTGGTATGGGCGCTTCTTCCATGGTCGCCGCACCGCCAACGGCGAGCGCTACGACATGCACGCGCTGACGGCTGCGCACCGCACGCTGCCGCTCGGCTCGTACGTGCGCGTGACCAACCCGGCCAACTCGCGCTCGGTGGTCGTGCGCATCAACGACCGTGGTCCGTACGCACGTGGCCGCGTGATCGATCTGTCGATGGCGGCGGCGTCCGCGCTCGACATGCGCCATAGCGGCACCGCCAAGGTCAAGATCGAAGGGCTCACGCAGCAGGAAGCGCGCGCCGAGATGAACGAGACGCTGGCGTCGAACTCGGGTTCGGACGCGAGCAAGTGAGGTAAATGGCGGGAAGGGCGGTGAGCTTGCTGTGAGCAGTTAGCCGTCGCGCCGGGCAGTTGAATAGCCGGCGGCGGAGTCGGGTAATCCGCTCCGCCACGTCCAGCAGCTTGCGCCAGGTTTCAGGCCGGCGAGTTGCGTTTGCCGGAACCGATTTGCAAAAAGAAGGGCCGCTTCATGCGGCCCTTCTTTTTTTTCCGTGCGCCTCGAACGTCAGGCGTCGGACTTGTCTTCCTTCAGTGCCAGCGCGCGCGAGTACAACGCGTTGCGCGATGCGCCCGTCAACGACGCCGCGACCTTTGCCGCGCCGCTCACCGATAACTCTTCCAGCAGCATGCCGAGCAGCGCGTCGTGATCGTGTTCGCCCGCGGCTTGCGGCGTCGCGCCTTCGACCACCAGCACGAATTCGCCGCGCTGCCGGTTCGCGTCGGCGGCGAGCCACGTTGGCCCTTCGGCCAGGGTGCCCTGGTGCAGCGCTTCATGTAACTTCGTCAGTTCCCGCGCGATCAGCAGACGGCGCGCACCGCCGAACGCGTCGGCGAGCGCCTGCACGGTCTCGACGATCCGATGCGGCGCTTCGTAGAACACCATCGCATGCGGATGTTGCGCGAGCGCCTGCAACGCGCTGGCACGTGCTTTCGGTTTCGGCGGCAGGAAACCGAGGAACGAGAACGTCGCGACCCAGTCGCCGGCCGCGCTCAGCGCGGTCGCGAGTGCGCTGGCGCCGGGCAGCGGGACCACCGCGAAGCCGGCCTCGCGCACCGCGTCGACGAGCTTCGCACCCGGATCGGAAATGCCGGGCGTGCCTGCGTCGGACACGTAAGCGACGCGCTCGCCGGCCTGCAGATACTCGATCACGCGTTGCGCCGCCGTGCGCTCGTTGTGCTGGTGCACGGCGACGAGCGGCTTCGAGATGCCGTAGCGCGCGAGCAATTGGCCGGTGTTGCGGGTGTCTTCGGCGGCGATGCGGTCGGCGAGTCCGAGCACATGCAGCGCGCGCAGCGTGATGTCGGCGATGTTGCCGATCGGCGTGGCCACCACATACAGCGCGGCGGCGGGGTACTGCTGTCCTTGCGCGAGTTCGGAGAGAGGAGTCATGAAACGGAAGACGCAAACAGACGGAATGAGGCCGACATTGTGCCACGCGGGATCGAGGGAATCGGGCGATGCGGGGCAGGCGCGGCGGCCCGCGAAGATGTCGGCGAAGATGCCCGCGAAAGCGGCCACGTGCGCGGCAACGGCGGTGCGAAAAAACGCGTCGGATGCCGTGGCGAAGGCAGCGGGAGTGCGGTTCGCCACTCCATGCTCGGTCCCGGATGCAACTGCATGCGCTGCCGCGAGTGAAATGGCGCGCGCTGCCATGTGCAAAACTGCGCGCGCTGCCGCGAGCACAACTGCACGCACAGCGACTCGCATCCCCGCACGCACCACGGCGGCCGGACCCGCCGCGAAAGCCACGCCCCCGGCACCCCACAACTTTTCCGCGGCCCACCGGTCCAAATCCGTCGGCGCGGCGTTCGAAGCGCGTGCGCAGGAATTTCTGCAGCGTCAGCGTCTGCGCTTCGTCGCGCGCAACGTGTCATGCCGGGGCGGCGAGATCGATCTCGTGATGCGCGATCGCGACGGCGCGCTGGTGTTCGTCGAAGTGCGCGCGCGAGCGCAGCGATATTACGGCGGCGCGGCGGCGAGCGTCGGTTGGCAGAAGCAGCAGCGCATCGTGCGCGCGGCGCGGCACTATCTCGCGACGCTGGCCACGAAGCGCGACCCGCGTGACTCGCACGAAGAGCCCGCGTGCCGTTTCGACGTGATCGCGTTCGACGGCGGCCGGCTCGTGTGGCTGCGCGATGCGTTTCGCGCCGACGAAGTCTGACGGCGCGGGCGGGCAACGCGCGTGAGTGCGATAAACTTGCGCACGCGTGCTGCGCTCGCCATCAAGCGTCATACGCGAAACGACGCACGAAGCTGCGCGTTTCACGAGGTTTTTCGCGCTCCGCGTGCGGCGTTGTCCGCTTGGTCGATCGGCGGCGCACAACGGCAGCATGACGTTACAACACGGCCGCACAGTGCGGTCCCCAAACGGTAAAACCAAGCGGTAGAAGATAGAGACTCGATGTCAGTCGAACGTATTCAACAACACTTCCGCGACAGCGCGGAAGTCAAACTCGCAGCCCTGGAAACACTCTCGATGCCGATCGCCGCCGCGATCGACACGATGTTCGCCGCGCTGGCCAACGGCAATCGCATCCTCGCATGCGGCAACGGCGGTTCGGCCGCCGACGCGCAGCATTTCGCCGCCGAACTGATCGGCCGTTTCGAGCGCGAGCGGCCGGGCTTGCCGGCCATCGCCTTGAGCACCGACACGTCGGTGCTGACCGCGATCGCCAACGATTACTCGTTTGAACAGATTTACGCGAAGCAGGTCTGGGCGCTCGGCCAGCCGGGCGACGTGCTGCTCGCGATCACGACCTCGGGCAACTCCGCGAACGTGCTCGCCGCGATCGAAGCCGCGCACGAGCGCGAGATGATCGTCGTCGCGCTGACCGGCAAGGGCGGCGGTCGCGCGCAGGACGTGTTGAGCGATACCGATATCCACGTGTGCGTGCCGTCCGATCGCACCGCGCGTATTCAGGAAGTACACCTGCTGACCATCCATTGCCTGTGCGACGGCATCGATGCCATGTTGCTCGGCGAAGACTGAGACTGATTTCGAAGGAGAGCTAGTTGATGAGCGTATTCCGCGTCAAGAAGACACTGGTGAGAACCGTGCTCGTGGTGGGGTTCGCGGCGGGGCTGTCGGCCACGCTGCAAGGTTGCTTTCTCGCTGTTGCGGGTGCGGCGGGTGGCGGCGCGCTGATGGCGACCGACCGTCGCACGCTCGGCGCGCAGACCGAGGATCGCGAGATTCAGGTGAAGGCGTTGTCGCAGATCAGCCAGAATCTGCCGGACTCCGCGCACGTGAATGTCGCGGTGTTCAATCGTCGCGTGCTGCTGACCGGCGAGGTTGCGGGCGATGCGTCGAAGCAGCGTGCCGAGAGCGTCGTGCGTGGTCTGAACAACGTGAATACGATCGTCAACGAACTGGCGATCATGCCGGCGAGCTCGTTCTCGTCGCGCACCAACGACACCTATCTCGAGACGCGCGTGAAGACCGCGCTGATCGCCGAGAAGAACATTTCGGCGAACAACTTCAAGGTGGTGGCCGAGCGCGGCAACGTGTATCTGATGGGCCTCGTGACGATGGACGAAGGCAATCGCGGCGCTGACGTCGCGAGCCGCGTGCCGGGCGTCGTGCAGGTCGTGAAGGTGTTCCAGTACATCCAGCCGCAGGAAGCCGCGGCCGCTGCGGCCGCAGCGGGGACGGCGCCGGTGGCCGCGTCGCAGCCCGACGCGAGCGAGCCGACGGTGGGCGCGATTCCCGATTCGGGCGTGAGCTCGAAACCGCTCGAGCAGCAGGCGCCGGCGCCGGTCAATTCGTCGACGGCGGTGCGTCCGGGTAACCCGAAGGCGCCGCAGTGATGCGGGCTGTCGTTCGTTCTCGTTCGGTAAGGCGCGCGAGCGTTGCGCTTGCGCTGGGATTGGGTGCGCTGACGGGCGTCATGGCAGCGTCGGCGCAGGCGGGCGAGGTGCCGCACGGCCAGCGCGTCGCGTTTGCGAATGCGTGCATGGGTTGTCACGCGGTGGATCGCAAACTGGTCGGGCCGTCGTTCCAGCAGGTCGCCGCGAAATACAAGGGCGACGCGCAGGCGCCGGCGAAACTCGCGCGCAAGGTGAAGGACGGCGGCGCCGGCGTGTGGGGCATGATTCCGATGCCGGCCCATCAGTCGATGAGCGATGCGGACGTCCGCGCGGTGGTCGATTGGGTGCTCGCGGGCGCGCCGTCGAAGTGAGGTTTTCCCCGAGATCCCTCGCATGGCAAAACAAAAAATGGCTGTGCTAGAATGATTTTCGTGTCGGGGGGGTAGCTCAGCTGGGAGAGCGTCGCGTTCGCAATGCGAAGGTCGGGAGTTCGATCCTCCTCCTCTCCACCAATAGAATCAAGGGCTTAGCCGATGGCTAGGCCCTTTTTCTTTGGTAGATTCGATTTATTGCGCCAATTTTGCGCCACTCGGGCTGTCGAAGCCTTGGACGCAACTCTTGAGGAGCAGTGAATGGCATCTATCACCCGTCGAGGAGATCTCCAGTGGCAGGCCCGTGTTCGCCGCAAGGGCTACCCCGTGCAGATCAAGACGTTCAACACGCGAGCTGATGCGGAGGCTTGGGCTCGACAGATTGAGTCCGAGATTGACCGTGGGGTCTTCGTCAGTCGAGCCGAGGCAGAGTCCACGACGCTTGCCGAGGCGCTCGACCGTTACGACCGAGAGATCGCGTCGAACAAAAAGGGGTACGCCCAAGAGGCCTCGTTGCTGCGGACTTGGAAGAATGCCGCCATTGCTCCAAGGTCGATGGCTTCAATTCGCAGTTCCGACATCGCTAAGCTGCGAGACGACTGGCTCAAGCAGGCGAATCCTCTTCTGAAGCCGGCCACGGTGCTGCGCCGTCTGGCGGTGCTTTCGCACGTTTTTAGTATCGCCCGCAAGGAATGGGGCATGGAGAGCTTGCTCAACCCCGTAGAGAACGTCCGCAAACCGCCTGCGAACAATGCACGAACTCGTCGCGTGGCTGTCGCCGAGCCTGACATGGAATCCGGTCGGCAAGCAACGGATGGCGAACTGGAACGCGTCGTCGCGGCCAGTAACTCCGAAGTTCTGCCGGGGATCATCTGGCTGGCGGTGGAAACGGCGATGCGCCGTGGAGAGATCGTTGATCTTCGATGGGAACATGTCGACTTGCGCCGAAGGGTCGCCCACCTTCCTCAAACAAAGAATGGCAATTCGAGAGATGTTCCGTTGTCGACTCGGGCAATTGGCGTGCTCAAGGCACAGCGAAAAGCTGCCAAGGAGGGCATAGGTGACGGGAGGGTGTTTCCCGTTCGTGGAGACGCAGTTACTCGCGCCTTCGAGCGGGCAGTGGAGCGTGCGCGGTCCGCATATGAGGCGGAATGTGGTGCGAACGGCAAGCTGCCGAGTAAGAGCTACCTCGTGGATCTGCGCTTCCACGATTTGCGGCACGAAGCGACCTCGCGGCTGGCTTCGATTTTCCCCATGCATGATTTGGCGAAAATCACTGGTCATCGAGATCCGCGCATGCTGATGCGCTACTACCATCCGCTGGCCGAAGATCTGGCGAAGAAGCTTCAATAGCTGAAGTCAACTGTAACCGCGGCTGAATAGTTGCTCTCTTTTTCTCTCAGCGAGGTCGCAACGTCGGGGCCGGTCAGGGCTTTTAAACGAAACTTTTCTCCTATAGAATCCCGGTAAGCGAAACTGCCATTGGAGGCCGCATGGCTCATCCCTCGACTGACTCGATCCCGGATCTTCTGCTGCGCAATGTGCCGCGGGAGCTCGTTATGGCAATTGAAGATGCACTTTCCGCCGGAGCTCAACGCGCTTTCGCAGCAGCGAAGGGGATGGCCGACGGGCATCTTCCGCATGCCGTCGGGCAACTGCGGCACTTTCATATGAACGAGTCGTTTCATCGGGCTCTTGAGGTGGGTGGCGCGTCCCCGACGCCGATTCGTGGAAATGGGGTCGTGAGCGGGCGCTCGGGCGTTTTTTCGCTTGCCCGATTCAACATCCCCGAAGGTTTCTGGATCAACGGTCGCCGCAGCCATACGCGCCGGCAAATGTCGGCCGCCAATAGGGCCATCGAGCCGCTGGTTCAACCCGAACTGTTTGATGAGTACTCGGCACCGTCCGACGCGGTGGCATTTTTCGTTGCGTGCTTTTCCGGATCGCTTCACGTTAAGCCGGATGCGCCGCTGTCTATTCAAATTGCGGTCCCGGATCGGCACATGCGCGGCTGGTTGTTTAGGGAATCCGTTGATGCTTTCCTCCAGCGCTACGAGGACAAGCCGGCCGTGCAGGACGATCTGGCCAAGCCGAAGCTCAAGAAGATCAAGAAGCAGGGCAACGAAGGTACGGCGTCATGAGTCGCGGTGGTGTTCAGGCGTTTCACAATGAACGTCTCAGTCAGGTTCTGGCAGCTCGGCGGTTGAGTCAAGCCCAGCTCGCGTCGCTGGTCGGGGTGTCACCTGCAACAGTAAGCAAATGGCGCTCGGGGATTCAAGCGCCGGAGCGTGACACTTTGGAGCGGCTGGCAAGCGTCGTTAACGTGACTCCTGAGTGGTTCACGAGAGCACCTTCTGCGAGAGTGTCTCCCCCATTGTTTCGCAGCAACGCATCCGCACATGTCGCTGCGCGAGCAATGTTGGAGGCGCGTGTCGAATGGGCTCAGGATGTGGCGTTCGCGTTGTCGGAGTTCGTGGACTATCCCGAAGTGAATTTGCCCGTCAGGCACTTCAAGGAGCCGGATGAGGTCACGCCGGACGAGATTGAGTCTGCGGCGATCGAGTGCCGGGACCTATGGCGCATCGGGCGAACTGCCGTGCCGGATCTCGCGCTCGCAATTGAAGGTGCTGGCGTCATCTTGATCAGGGAGGAAACCGGCATTGCGCAGATTGAGGGTCTTTCGACGTGGAGCGAGGTACTTGGGCGGCCGCTCGTGCTGTTGTCAGCCGATAAGGATAACGGCTACCGCAGCCGCTTTGATCTCGCGCACGAGCTCGGCCATTTGATTTTGCACCGGCATATCCCGCGATCAACGGAACGAGAGCGTCACAAGCAGCTGGAGGCGCAAGCCCATCGTTTTGCTGGCGCATTTTTGCTGCCTGCTGAAACGTTTGCCAATGAAGTTCGTACGCCCGTCACATTGGACGATCTGCTGTTGTTGAAGAGACGGTGGGGCGTTTCCGTTGCTGCGATCATAATGCGTCTGCGTGCGTTGAAGATACTGGATGAAGATGCTGCTCAACTGCTCTTCAAACGGCGCTCTGCAAGATGGGGGGCTAAGTCAGAGCCGGGGGATGGTGATCGTGCGCCGGAGCGGCCTCGCTTGCTACGCCGTACCATTGATCTGTTGGTTGAGGAAAACGTACTGCCGCTCGATGCAATTCCCCGCCATATTGGTTTGGCGGCATATGACATCGAGATGCTGGCCGGTCTACCTGAGGGGTACTTCCAGGGTAGGCCGAACGTAGTTCACATGGCTCGGTTGCGGTCGGCGATAGGCAATTCCCCAGCCCAGGTGCTGACAGAGGGCAGTACCGTTTTGCCGTTTAGATCTCCCAGAAAGTAGCGAGTGGCTGTCGGCGGCGTTGGCGGAATATGAGTGCTAGGGGACTCGTATAACGCCGACGCCGACGCCGTTGCAGATGCAGGCTTCTAAAACGCAGATGGGCCGGTAGCGAGGAAGAAGTGAATCATGCATCGCGGATGTATATGGGGCGAGTTACCTAGGGCGCGATTGACGGCGCTCTCTTTCGCCAATACGTATGGCTTCATCGCGTGCAATGGCGGCGTCATGCTTCCGTTGTGCGCGTATGTTGCGCCCCACTTGTATTGCTCCGGCGCCGAGTAAAACTAGAATGGCCCCGCCGACGAACGGTACGGGAAAGTTGCCCGCAATTTTGCCG
The DNA here is from genome assembly GCF_012927125.1 of Paraburkholderia antibiotica. Classification (GTDB taxonomy): domain Bacteria; phylum Pseudomonadota; class Gammaproteobacteria; order Burkholderiales; family Burkholderiaceae; genus Paraburkholderia; species Paraburkholderia antibiotica. The sequence goes on along the minus strand of NZ_JABBFZ010000014.1, from coordinate 11,464 downwards.
TTCATGTCCATGAGTTCTGGCCAGACGCCGGCGCCGGGTAGCTGCCCAGCGAGACCACCCAAGCGATAGACGAACGATGGCGTAGACGGATTATCCGGTGGTGTGGCTAGCATCGCTGCGAGTAACGTAAATCCGACATACATCACCACGTATCCAAGCAGTTGCCAGCCCCATGCGGAGCGTTTAATAGGCTCGTTCATCGTTCTCCCTTCACATTGTTTGATATCGGACGTAGGGCATACGGCAAAGCCGTCACGCTGTATTGGGCCGGCTACCGCTCGGGCTGCGCCGGGCATCGCTGATGCGGCTTCAGAATACATCAGATGAAATGGTCGGCCAATCAGGTCGATATGGTCCGAAGGAGTCGTATAGAGGTGGCCGCGCAAATTCGGACAGTCAGATAAGTGGTTTGGCCGGAGCCTGAGCCAGCGATAATGCTGGCAAAGGAACGGAGGAAATGACGAAGAGAACCCGACGGACGCACTCAGCGGCGTTCAAAGCAAAGGTGGCGTTGGACGCGGTCAAAGGCGAGCGGACGCCGGCCGCACTGGCGCAGCAGTTCGATGTGCATCCGAACCAGATCACGGAATGGAAGCGGCAGTTGCAGGAGCGCGCGGCAGACGTGTTTGGTGCGGCAGGGGCGCCGCCAAGCGAGCCGCCGGGAGCCCGGCCACATGGTCGATAGTCATACCGGATCACTAACATCCGACACACTGAAACGCAGCGCCGCCGTAGCGGGCATCAATGGCATAAAGTGTATTAGCCGGTACTCGACCAGTCAGGCAATGTCAGCAGAGATATCGTCCGTTCCCGACCAAGGGAATGATTCTCCGAGACGAGTCGAACCTCAAGCCTGTGCCTCTGGCGCACCGCTTCGCGGCTTCGGGCTTGACCTTCTCATCGCCTCGATACGACAGCTATCAAGTCGGGAATGACGAGATGAACCGACACTGTCTGTCGAGTCAAATGCTGCTGTCTACACATAAAGCCCTGTGCCCGCTGACGACAGCGCATGGCGGTTCTACGACTTCATCTGCTCCTGCAAATCCTTACAAGTCGCCGATTTCTGCTCATCGTATTCCTTGGAATTACTGGCCTTCATCTGCTGGAACCCAGTCACGGTTTTCGCAGCACTCTTCCACCCCGTATCCCAGTCCGCCGCGAAGTTCGAATCCTGGCCGAACTTCTTGCTCGCCGAGTTCTTGTAACCCGACACCGTCGACGCATCGACGCCGCAAACCTCCGAGGCGACGCGCGCATTGTTCGCGGCCAACATAACCGCCGACTTCATCATCTTCTGCATCGCGTCCTGATTCTGCGCATTCGCGCCGCTCGCGCCCAACGCGAGACAGGCGACGCTCAACAACAGAGTGGACAGTTTGAGCAATGCGTTTCGGCGGGTCTTCATTGATGGGGGGCCTTGAATGGGTTGAAGTAAAGCAATCGGAGGCGGCTTAGTGCAGCGCGCTGACCGTCTGTGACGTCGGCTTCCCGTTGGTGGTCATGTCCTGACGCATGACAAGACCCGTTGCCGGACAGAAGTGATCGACAACGTGCATCTGCGTATTCAGGTCGATGGTGCGGCTCATCATCTTCACATTGTCGGCGCGCATGCTGCGCTCATATGTAACAGGCCAGCACGCAAACTTGCCGGCCGGTGTCTGCAGTTGCTCCTGCTTGCCGACCTGCTTGTCGCTCGTCGTCGTGACGAACTTCTGCGCGGCCAGCGTGCCGATCGCCGGCCCCATGTTGGCGAGCTTGCCCGACATCGAGCCTTCGCTGCTGCTACCCGGGATACGCTGCCCATCGCTGGTGATTTCGCCGACGTAGCTCAGCACGCCGACCGTCTGCGACGACATTGAAGCGCCGAACGTGCCCGCGCCCGCCTGGCTGTTCATCGACCCCGCGACGGCTTCCGTCTGCGCTCGCACCTTGCCGTCGGCAATCTCGAACCGGAGGTTCGATTCGCTCCGCACCGGCTGGCCGCCCATCGACACGTTCATCACCGCGCGGATCTGGCCGTTACAGTTGTTACCGTCGCGTTTCGAAAACTGGACCACGGTGAATACCGTCGTGCGCTGGCTCGGCAACGACGTCGTGGTGAAACCGCCGCCCTGATGCATCCACGGTGCATCGCACGCGACTTCGGCACGCGCCTGCGAGACGCCTGCCGCGCACGCGGCAGCAACCGCGATCATGAGCGCGCGCCGCAACGGCGAAGCAGCCTCGCGCACGCTGATTGCAACCGGATGATTCCTGCTGCTATTCATCGTTCTTCTCCAACTGTTATGGGTGAGGCCTGATCGTCAGGACCGCCGCCGCGCGCGGCAAGTTCAATCTAGCGATACTCGGTGAGCGTCATGTGTACCGCGCGAGGCTCTGGTTCGGCAATATCGTGCCAGGGCGCACCACGTGCCTTGAATGCAGCGTAGCGCGACAGCACGCGTGGAACGTACGCCTGCGTTTCGGCGAACGGAGGGATACCTCCGTAGCTGCGTACGTTGGCTTCGCCTGCGTTGTAGGCCGCCAGAGCATAAGACAGATTGCCTGAAAATTGCCGCAGCATCTGGTCGAGATACAGCGTGCCTGCCGCGACGTTCTGCACCGGATCATAGACGTCGGACACGCCGAGGCCCTGCGCGGTGGCCGGCATCAATTGCATCAGCCCCTGGGCGCCCGCGGGCGACACCGCGCGACGGTTGAAGCCCGACTCGACGTCGATGACCGCCGCAACCAACGCGGGATCGACACCCACGGCATGCGATACGTTGCGGATGAGCGGTTCCATCGTCGCGTAGTTGCAATCGGCACAGGCGCTCACGCGCGGCCGGGACGGGCGAGTGGACAGCTCGCGTGCCGCGCTATTGAGCACGACGCCATGCGCGCGCGGTGTGTCGAAAGCGGCATCGGCATCAGCGTTGGAATTAGCGCCAAAGCCTGCACCAGCGTGAGCGCCTGTGTCAGCGCCGACGCTGCCCTGCAGTGCTGGTCGTTCCGCTGGCGCGACACCGGAGCGCGTCGCAACCGCACTGCGCTCCGGCGTCGCGCCAAGCACCCGCACGCGGCTGTCACGTGCCGGCAGCGTATGTCCGCCGATCACATACATCACGCCGCCGATCACATACATCACGCCGCCGGTCGCCCACACCGGCACCGACGCCATCGTCTCGCCCCAGCCCCGACACGCCTGCGGCACGCCAGCCGTCGGCCTGGCTGCCAATCGTTCCATCAATGTCCTCGCTCGCCTGTTCAAGCGCGCGTCGCCAAGGTCAAGGTCGGTAAATTCGGTTTCCGTCCAGCACGGTGTGTCCAGGGCCAAGGCGTTCACGCAAAAAGCGAGGGGAAACGCGATGCGCCGAAAGTTTACAAGCCCGGTCTATCTCATTGCTCGAAGACGGTTTGTTCCGGCCTACGGTTGCGGAGGGCAGACTTGTGTATAAGACGATGCTGATAAGGTGATTTGCTCTTCTTCATGCTGTGATTTTATCCGGTTACGGTCGCAAGTTGACAGAACCCGCGCCCACCCCTTCATAAAACCGTACGGATCATGCCATTCTTGTTAAACATTTCTATAACTTCCAGGTTGATATTTAACGTTATTTAGAAAATGGGAATCTGGAGGGGTATAGACTTTAGTCCTAGGATTTATGTCTCAATGCTTGCGAAAAAACCTGCATGCTTTTGAAGCACGTTTCGAAATGAAAATCCAGTGCATTGAGCCAGCAGATTGGAAGTTAACGTGTTGATGTTGGGCAGGCCATGTGAGGGAATTGTCTTGCCCATGAAATACGTGTCTGTGTTCGACGAAATGGAAAGCCTGATTTTGGTGAAACGGGCCTCGAATAATCGGAATCGGGGTGGTTGTACCGGTGCGAAAGAGTTCGGTTTTTGGGCGCACGGATACGGCTCCCAGATTAAGGGCCGGTTAGGCAGTTGATTGGCGCCGAGTGCTGCTAAGTATTGCGAGAAAACAGATTTCATTTCGCCGCACCTATTTGCCGCGTGCTCGGAAGAGCCGTCCGATGGAAATTGAATTGCGTTTTCTCGCAACACTTAATGCTAAACGGCGCGCGTCCAACATAGCCGCATGGCGTGTGATGCACTGGCGTGGATTCAGGCGTTTGAAATTTCGTGTCGGCCGCTCTTCACCCCTCCAGGTCAAGCACGAAATGCTCGATGACTTGTTCTGTCAGTAACTCAGAAATCGGTCCATTCGAATAGAGTCTGCGCCAATCCAGGGTGCAAATCTCTGTTCGGGAGATTTGGCAGCGAAATATATTAAATATATATTTAATTAAATATTTGACGTCTAAAAAATATAAAGGATTGGCGTGAATAAATCATTTCTCTCTATCTGGAGTGACGCGCTTGGCAGTTGGGTCGCTGTTGCGGAAACAACCCGGGCGCGCGGCAAGCGCTCGGGTGGCGTTGTCGCGGCAACTGGGAACGATGCGCGGCTTCCGGTACGGCAGCAGCGCCGCATCGTTACCGCGCTGGGGTTCGCGATCGCGGCCATGTCAGCAGGGACAGCGTATGCGGCTACCTGCGGCGGCACCTACACAGTCAGCCAGACATGTACGGTTGCCTCATTCAGTCCGGCTGCAAATAACAACATGGCGGGAACGACGACAGTCACCGGTGGTGCAACGGTGCAGATGAACGGTACCTGGACAGGTACCACGGGGAGTAGTGGCTACACTCTTGTACCGCTCAACACGGTATCCATTATTTCGGGTAATCCGAACCAGACTGATCTGAGCATTGGAGGGGAAACGCAAGGTGTTACCACTCCCAATCCGGTAACCGGCAGCAATACGGTCGTCGCAGCTTACAATTCGAACAATTTTTCTGCCTCAAACTGGGGGACAACGAATGTTCCAGTCTACCAGAATGTTAATGGTAACCAATATACCAATGCGGGGACCTCGACCCCCGGCGGCCTGGTAGGTACCGTAACCGGTGGCACGCTGGCCGTCGACATTGGTAATTCAGGAAGTTCGCCATCGGCCACCGGCAACGCAATTGCAATGGCCGGCAAAAGTCTCGACCTGGTCTACGCCAATGGTACGGGAACCACGCCGAGTGTCGTGAATTGGGATTCTGATAATCAGATTAGATTTGATTCCTCGGTGGCGCCTAGTGGCGGTGCACCTGCCACTGCTACCATTCAGGTCCCCACTTACGGTGGAACCTTCACGGCATTCAATGGCAGCTCATGGACAGTGACCGATGCGGCCTCGCTTGCGGCGTATAACAATTTCCTGATCCAGTCGCTCCAGAGTGGAGCGTTGAGTTCTCAGGCGGCTTATAACGTAGCATTCAACCAGGCGGTCAGTTTCACAACTGAGACTGTGCAGTATAACTCCACCAGCAATGTCACTTCAGGCGATCTGGTCACCGCTCCGGCCGGGACGACAACGGCCATGCACGGAAGTGGCGCAAACGCCACGCTTAATATTCAATCCGGCGGCGAGATCGACTTTCGCGGTAGTTATGCTGTTCTGGCACAGAACAGCGCCAGTTTTAATAACTACGGGCAACTTTCCGGTGACTTCACGCTAGTCGGTCTCCAGAGTGGCGCCCAGGGTGTCAACAATGGCGTGATATCGTCCGGGTACAATTCGGGTACTGATTTCAATACCGGCACATCTGCCCAGCCCAGCAATTTCGGTTTTAATGCCTATACCGAAGGCGATGGTGTGGCTGCCAGCGGAACGGGTACGAGCTTTGTCAATAAAGGCATCATGAACGTGGCTGCCTGGAATTTGACCAATACCAACACGGCCCAGCAAAATTACGCCGTTTACGTATCGGGTAACGCGGTTGCTTCAAATGCCGGCATTATCAATGTTGGGGTCAACGCTGATAATGCCGCAACTCAGGCGATCGGCGGCCTGGTAGGTTCTGGGGGAATTTTTACCAATATCGCGGGCGGCACGATCTATATCGGGCGGGCGGCCCAGTATGACGTCGCTTCGCCGGAATCCGTACCTGATGTGGCGCTTGGCGTCACGTCTTATGGCATTCTCCTGGGCAGTTCCGGGAGCTCCGGGACGGCGAACAATGCCGGCAATATCATTATTGGTAGCCAGACGCAAAATGCCACTGGCATGGCCAGTATCAGCTCCGCTGCCGGCAGTATCCTGAACAATAGCGGCGCCATCACCATCAACGGTGCGGCTTCGGGAGTACCCCTGGCGAATATCGGCATGCTGGCCAGCAACACCGCTGCAACCGTGACCAATACCGGCACGATTACGCTGAACGGCATCAATGGCATCGGTATCGAGGTGTTTGGGACGGGCTCGACACCGACAGCCGTGACCTCGACGGGTACGATCAATGTCGCGGGTGGCGCGGATCCGGGCACGGGAACGCGTAACTATGGGGTCTGGGCGCAGGGCTCAAAGGCCACCGCCACGATCAACGGCGGCCTCAACCTGACCGGTACCGGCGCGATCGGCGTTTTTGCCAGCGCTGGGGCTACTGTTAACGTCGGCGCCAGTGCACTTCCGGGCTTCAGCACCGGCACCAACCAGATCGGTTTTTTCACCTATGGCGCGGGCTCCACGATCAACGTTGCCGCCCAGAATCTTACCGTCGGCACAGCCGGCTCGACCCTGTTCCGTGTCGCGGGCGGAGCGGCCTATACAGGCTCCTCGTCCGCCGGTACGATGACCCTGAATATCGATGGCCAGGGCGCGCAGGGAGTGGTTGCAACTGACGCAGGCACCGCCCTCTCTACTGGTAATTCGGTCTACAACGTCAACGGAGCGAACGGCATCGCCATCATGGATGAGGGCGGCGCAGCAGGCACCATCAATGCAGCAACCACCATCAATCTGAATGCAGCGGGCGCCATCGCGGGTGTCGTGGACGGACAGGCCTACGACCTGACCAATACCGCAACCGGCACGCCGACTGCGACCACGCTGACCAACAACGCGGCCGTGACGTCGGCGACAGCCGGGGTGACCGGTTTCGTCGCCCAGAACCTTGGCACTCTCGCCAATAACAGCGCCATTACGTTGACCGGTGCGGGTTCCACCGGTGTCGTTGTGGGCCCGCAGGGTACAGTCAACAATACCTCCACGATCAAGGTGTCCGACGGTACCGGCGCACTGGTTCAGGGCGCGACGGCAACCTTGACCAACACGGGCACCATTGAAGCCGATAGCGGCACTGCGGCCATTCATCTGACCGGGGCTGGTGCGTCGGTCACGCTGTCGGGTGGAGGAGCCGAAATTGCTGGTGGGACCGCAGATGGCGTCCTGATCGATGCGACCGATTCGGGCGGAGGCGTCAGCGCGGGCGCGACTTCAATCACGGTGAACGGCTCCGGGCAAGGTATCAGCAATCTGGGGGCGAATTCGACCATCACCCTGGCTGGTACCAGGATCGACACGAGCGCAGACTCCAGCGACGGCGTGTCATCGACGGGTACCGGGGCAACGATCTCGGCTGATCCGGCAACGACCATCAGTACCGTGGGCAATAATGCAATCGGCCTGTTTGTCTCAGGCGCTGGCTCGACGGTAACGAATTCCAGCGCTACCGTCACGACGTCCGGCCAGAACGCTGTCGGCATTCAGATGAGCAGCGGCGCGAGCGGGACGCTCTCGGGAGGTCAGGTAGCCACCACCGGTCTGAGCGCACATGGGATAGAAGCAACAGGCTCCGGCTCGTCGATCACATCGACCGGTGGCACGGTCGTCAATACAACGGGCGTCAGCGCGATCGGCGCATACGCGACCAGCGGCGGCTCGCTGACACTGACGGATGCGCAGATCTCGACCACTGGCGCGAACGCCACGGGCGTCCAGGCCGATATCGGCACCGGTACCCAGGGTGGTACCGCCACCTTGTCCGGCGGGTCGGTGACAACTGGAGCTGCGTCGGCCGACGGTCTTCTGGCTAGTGGCGCAACCTCGACGATCAAGGCGGGCAATGCGTTGACGGTGAGCACCTCCGGAACCTCCGCCAACGGCGTCATGGCTTCCAGCGGTGGTGCGGCCACGCTCGCGTCCGTCGTCGTCAAGACAACGGGCGACGGCTCGGACGGCGTGCAGGCAACAGGCGCCGGTTCGTCGATCACATCGACCAGTGGTACGGTCGTCAATACAACGGGCGTCAGCGCGATCGGCGCATACGCGACCAGCGGCGGCTCGCTGACACTGACGGATGCGCAGATCTCGACCACTGGCGCGAACGCCACGGGCGTCCAGGCCGATATCGGCACCGGTACCCAGGGTGGTACCGCTACCCTGTCCGGCGGGTCGGTGACAACTGGAGCTGCGTCGGCCGACGGTCTTCTGGCTAGTGGCGCAACCTCGACGATCAAGGCGGGCAATGCGTTGACGGTGAGCACCTCCGGAACCTCCGCCAACGGCGTCATGGCTTCCAGCGGTGGTGCGGCCACGCTCGCGTCCGTCGTCGTCAAGACAACGGGTGACGGCTCGGACGGCGTGCAGGCAACAGGCGCCGGTTCGTCGATCACATCGACCAGTGGTACGGTCGTCAATACAGCGGGCGTCAGCGCGATCGGCGCATACGCGACCAGCGGCGGCTCGCTGACACTGACGGATGCGCAGATCTCGACCACTGGCGCGAACGCCACGGGCGTCCAGGCCGATATCGGCACCGGTACCCAGGGTGGTACCGCTACCCTGTCCGGCGGGTCGGTGACAACTGGAGCTGCGTCGGCCGACGGTCTTCTGGCTAGTGGCGCAACCTCGACGATCAAGGCGGGCAATGCGTTGACGGTGAGCACCTCCGGAACCTCCGCCAACGGCGTCATGGCTTCCAGCGGTGGTGCGGCCACGCTCGCGTCCGTCGTCGTCAAGACAACGGGCGACGGCTCGGACGGTGTGCAGGCAACAGGCGCCGGTTCGTCGATCACATCGACCAGTGGTACGGTCGTCAATACAGCGGGCGCCAGAGCGATCGGCGCATACGCGACCAGCGGCGGCTCGCTGACACTGACGGATGCGCAGATCTCGACCACTGGCGCGAACGCCACGGGCGTCCAGGCCGATATCGGCACCGGTACCCAGGGTGGTACCGCCACCTTGTCCGGCGGGTCGGTGACGACTGGAGCTGCGTCGGCCGACGGTCTTCTGGCTAGTGGCGCAACCTCGACGATCAAGGCGGGCAATGCGCTGGCGGTGACCACTTCCGGCACGTCCGCCAACGGTGTTATGGCTTCGGACGGCGGTGCAGCCACGCTTGCATCCGTCGTCGTCAGGACAACGGGCGCAGAGGCTGACGGCCTGGTCGCACAAAACGGCGGCAGTGTGACCGACACGAGCTCGTCCATCAACAGCGCCGCAGCCAACGGCGCGACAGCTGATAGCGGTGGCATATTGACGTTGAATGTCACGACCCTGAAAGGAACAACGTCGGGCATCGTCACCTCGGACACGCTCGCGAATGGGGCAACCAATACCGTGACCGTCACCGGCGGCAGTGTTACTTCCACCACGGGGCCGGCTTTCCTGGCGAATGGCGGCACGGCCGATATCACGGTCCAGAACGGCACGACGGTCACGGCGGGCAATGGCACGCTACTGAACCTGACGAACGGCAGCAATGTGACGTTCACCGCTTCAGGTGAAAACCTGACCGGCAACATCTTTTCGGACGCGGCCAGTGCTGGCGACATCTTCCTGACGAACCATACGACGCTCACTGGCTACATCGATCCGGTCGCGATGACGATCGACAACACGAGTACCTGGAATGTGACCGCCAGTTCCACGTTGAGCAGTCTGAACAATGCGGGCAATGTGGCCTTCGTTGCCCCGACAGGTGACCCGTCGCTGGCGGGTAGCTATAAAACTGTGACGACGGGCAGCTACGTCGGTAACGGCGGAACAATTGCGCTGAACACCTACCTTGGTACCGACACCTCACCAACGGATCAACTCCTTGTGAGCGGTGGCAGTGCCAGCGGTACGACAGCGCTGAAGATTACCAATACGACGGGTTCCGGTGCGCAGACCACCAGCGACGGGATTCCGGTTGTCGTGGCCGCCAATGGCGCCTCGACAACCACCTCGGCGTTCCATCTTGCGGGACCCGTGCAGGCAGGCGCGTACGAATACCTGCTGTATCGCGGCGGGCAGAGCAACGCGGATAGCTGGTATTTGCGCTCGGACCTGACTTCGGGGGCGACTACGCCTCCCTCCGGATCGGCTGGTGCGACGCCGACACCGGCCCAACCCGCCGCGACTGCACCAGTCGCGTACCGGCCGGGTGTGGTGGGCTACACGATGACGCCATCGCTGAATGCCGACTATGGCTTTTCTACGCTGGGCACGTTGCACGAACGGGTCGGCGACATCGCGAATGTCGAAAAGAAACAGACGGGCAATCACGACGGTGTATGGGGACGCATCGGCGGGCAAAGCCTGGACGCGAACGCCGACAGCCGTTTCGCTGCCGACGAGAAAACATTCTTCGCGCAGTTCGGCAAGGACTGGACGCTTGACGGGGCGGCTAGCGGCGGCAGCACGCATGCCGGCGCGACGGTCACCATCGGGACGGCGGACGCGAGTTTCAGCGATGCGGCGCGAAGCATCAATCCGACGCTATCGACCTCGACGGGCTCGGTGGAGATGCATGCGCAGAGTCTCGGTGGTTACTGGACCCGCTATCTGCCCGACGGTACCTACTTCGACAGCGTCGGGCAACTGACGCATTACAACAATCAATATAGCGACGTCTACGGTAGCGCGGCTTCGCAAAACGGTTTCGGATTCGCGTTGTCCCAGGAGGTTGGCAAGCCATTCTACCTGGGCAGCAGCGCGGTCGCGATTGAGCCGCAGGCGCAACTGATGTACCAGTACCTGAAGCTCAACGGATTCGAGGACAACATCTCGGCGGTTTCCGGCACCGCTACCAACGCGCTACGCGGCCGCCTCGGCGTGCGCGTGTTCAGTGCCAATATGGACAACGACACGCACACCAGCGCGGCGACGCCTTATTTCACGGCCGATGTGCTGCACGATTTTTTTGCGCCGGGCCAGACGTCGATCGGTGGTGCTTCCTTTGATTCTGGCCTTGGCCGCACCTGGTATCAACTAGGCGTAGGGGTGACCACGAATTTCGGGAAATCGGGGGAGTTCTATGCGGACGTGAAGTACACGCGCAATCTGGGTGGGCAGTACCGGCAGGGCGTCGCCGCTCACGCGGGCTATCGCTATAGCTGGTAACGGACTGAGTGATCGCTCCGACATGGCTACTCGAACGTGTCAGGCGGTCGCCTCACAGAATCACAAAGGACACCACCCATGAAATCTTACCGTGAGCTTCTCGCCCAGCGTGCGCAACTTGATCATGAACCGCACCGGATTTTGTGGAGGCTCCAACTCTTGAGAGAATGGAGCCATGAACAAGAAGGCAACCAAGTTTTCCCCGGAGGTTCGCGAGCGTGCAGTACGTTTAGTGCGCGAGCAGCGTAGCG
>NZ_JABBFZ010000013.1 GCF_012927125.1 Paraburkholderia antibiotica | reverse complement strand
TGAACGCGGCTGAGTGCGTCCGTCGGGTTCTCTTCGTCATCTTCCTGGTTCCTTTGTCGGCATTATCGCCGGCTCAGGCCCCGAGCGTTCCACTTATCCGACCGTCCGAATTTGCGCGCCCACTTCTAACGTATCTTCCTGATTATCGAAGCCCAGCGACAGGAGTATTGATTTGAGCGTCGAGCCGCGCAGCAGCATCGATCTCGGCGAGATGAGCATCGATGTCGTGAGGAAGGACATCAAGCACGTTCATCTGAGCGTGTATCCGCCCGATGGCCGTGTGCGTATTTCAGCTCCGCGGAATATGGCTTTGGACCTCATCCGGGTGTACGCGATTACCCGGCTGGACTGGATCAGGCGGCAGCAGCGCAAGCTGCAGGCGCAGGAGCGCGAGACGCCTCGCGAATATCTGAATCGGGAGAGCCACTACGTCTGGGGCAAGCGCTATTTGCTGCGGATCGTGGAGGTTGATGCTGCGCCGATGGTCAAACTGAAGCATTCGACGCTCGAACTCGCGGTGCGTCCCGGCAGTGACGCAGGCCGCCGCCATGAAGTGCTTGATGCGTGGTATCGGGAGCAGGTGCGGTGTGCTTTACCGCCATTGTTGGCGAAGTGGGAGCAGTCATTAGGTGTTCGCGCGCGACGTATTCTTGTGCAGCACATGAAGACGAAGTGGGGAAGCTGCAATCCGGTGTCCGGTAACATTCGCCTGAATACGGACCTGGCTCGCAAGCCGTCAGAGTGCCTGGAGTACATCCTCGTACACGAGTTGCTGCATCTGATCGAGCCAACGCACAATGCGCGGTTCCAGTCGCTGATGGATAAATTCATGCCACAGTGGCGACAGGCTCGCGACGAGGTGAATCGATTGCCGGTACGGCATGAGGATTGGGCGTATTAGCGTCGTTCTGTAGTTGTTGCGCTGTGGTCGCGAATTGAGGAAGCAGGATGGCTTTGAGCATCGTATATGTACTGACCAACCCGGCTATGCCCGGTCTGGTGAAGATCGGCTACACGATCCAAGAGGACGCCAACGCTCGCATCGGTCAGCACTATACAACGGGCGTTCCGGTTCCGTTCAAGCTGGAGTTCGCCTGTAAGGTTCCCAACCCGGAAGAGGTGGAGAAAGCGTTGCATCTTGCCTTTGCGCCAAGCAGAGTTAACCCGAAGAGAGAGTTCTTCCGTATTGAACCGGATCAGGCGATTGCGATTCTCCGGCTCCTCCATGTTCAGGACGCAACGACCGAAATCGAGGCTCAGCCAACGTTGGTCGATGAGCAATCCATTGTCGCTGCGGAGCAGCTAAAGGCGCGTCGCCCGAATCTCGATTTTGAGGAAATGGGGATTCCTGTCGGGGCCGAGCTTCGGTCGGTGCATACCGATGCAATAGCGACGGTCGAAAGCAACCGCAAGGTTCGCTTTGACGACGAGGTCATGTCGCTGACGTCTGCAACGCGCTTAGATATGAATCTGGAGTACAGCGTGGCACCGGGCCCGCACTGGACATATAACGGGAAGACGATTCGTGAGTTCTACGAAGAGACTTATGGTGGCGATGCGTGAACAGAATCTCTGATTGAAGAGCATCTTGATCGGAGCTGGTATGAAAGCGCCCATCGAATACGAGCGCAGCCGCTTACGAATCTGGTCTGAATGGGGTAGCAGCGGCATTTGGCATCCCCAGATGGGAAGCCAGCCAGGCGAAGGTGCAGTTCCGCATGGTCAACCATGCTGCACTCGGCCTGCCTGACGAGCTGGTCGAGCGGTTCAACCGTTGGATCGGTTGGTACGAGGAATATTTTCCGGAAAAGCCCGATCAGTTTTCATGGGAGGATTTTCGCAAGGAGGGACGGGAACTGGCTTTCGCGTTGGCTCGGTTGTCGGAGATGCGTATCCGATTGAGTACGAACGGCAGGGCTTCGTTGTGTTTCCGTAGAAAGCTGGCTATGGCGTTTTTCGGGTGGTGCGAGCCCAATGTCGAAGTGCCCATCACTTTGGCAACTGAAGGTGCCCTGCACTGCAAATAACAGTGCAGGGCAGCGATCTGGGGGCATCTTTTGTCGTCAGGGGACGCGCGCTGTAGCTTATATTGCGGTCGAGAGCTCGATCCTCCTCCCACCACACAAGATTCCTTAAATGCAAAAACCGGCCTTGCGCCGGTTTTTGCATTCTTGAGACTGTATTTCTACGTTCGCTTTTGCGCCGCCACACGGCGCGCGCATATCGCTGGAGCACACGTATCCCGCGCGACACGCCCTCAAGAGCCCACGCCGCGCTACCACCCCCCCTTCACTCAAAACTTATCCCACCCATCATCCGCCGCAACGAGCGCGCCACCCGACGCAGCATTCGCCACCGGCAACGCGGCCGCCTGTGCGGTCGTCACCGTGCGTGCGACGCGTTGAACCGGCGCCATCGTGTCCCGCCGCGGCAACTCCTTGCGCGGCGCAGGCGCAGGCATAGGCGCTGAAGCGCCACCCCCCGCAGCAAAACCACGCGCCGACATCACCCCCTCACCACCCCCCGCCACCTGAAAAAACGCCACCGCCTCATTCAACTGCTGCCCCTGATCCTCCATCGAGCGCGACGCAGCCGCCGCCTGTTCGACCAGCGCCGCGTTCTGCTGCGTCACGTTATCCATCTGCGTGATCGCGAGATTCACCTGCTCGATGCCGCGGCTCTGTTCGCTCGATGCCGCCGCGATCTCCGCCATGATGTCGGTCACGCGCGCGACCGCCTGCGTGACTTCGTTCATCGTCTTGCCCGCTTCGCCGGCGAGCGCCGAGCCGTCGCGGATCCGGTCGACCGAGGTCGCGATCAGATCCTTGATCTCCTTGGCCGCGCTCGATGAGCGTTGCGCGAGGCTGCGCACTTCGCTCGCGACCACCGCGAAGCCGCGGCCCTGTTCGCCGGCGCGCGCCGCTTCGACCGCCGCGTTCAGCGCGAGGATGTTGGTCTGGAACGCGATGCCTTCGATGATGCCGGTGATGTCCGCGATCTTCGTCGAGCTGTCGCTGATCTCCTGCATCGTGCTCACGACCTGGCCAACCACCGCGCTGCCTTTCTGCGCAACCGACGACGCATTCGACGCGAGCGTGCTGCCCTGTTGCGCGTTCTCTGCGTTCTGTCGAACCGTTGAGGTCAGCTCTTCCATGCTCGACGCCGTTTCCTGCAGCGACGCCGCCTGCTGTTCGGTGCGCTGGCTCAGGTCCATGTTGCCGGCGGCGATCTCGCGTGCCGCGCCGGAGATGCTCGTGCTGCTGTCGCGCACGCGCGTGACGATCGCCGTGAGCCGCTCGTTCATCTCGCGCAGCGCGCTGAGCAGCTTGCTGGTTTCGTCCTTGCCGTCGACGCTGATGCGCGTGCGCAGATCGCCTTGCGACACCGTGCGCGCAACATCGATCGCAAAGCCGAGCGGGCCGGTCACCGCGCGCGCGATCAGCCAGCACGACGCGATCGCGAGCGCGATCGCGGCCACGCAGATCGCAATCAGCAGGTTGCGCTGGGTTTCATAGTGCGCGGCGTAATCGCTGATCAGTTGCTCCTGGCGCGTGCGGGTGTACTCGGCGTACGTGTCGGTCGCGCGGATCAGCGCGGCGAGCAGCGGCCGGCACTGGTCGTCGATTTCGCTTGTTGCCTCGTCGCGCTTGCCGTCGAGCGCGAGACCGACGATATGCGTCGCGACCGGGCCATACGATGCCTCGATGCGATTGATTTCGGCCACCAGGCTGCGCGCTTTGTCGGTCGCATCGGTGGCCTTCGCGAGCATGTCGTTGAGCTGCTTCAGATGCGTCTGCACGTCTTCGTGCGCGCGCAGTACGTCGGCTTTTTCGAGCTCGATGTCCTGCGGTTTGGTGACGAGCACGAGGTTGCGCGCGGCGATCGCGCGGCGGTCGATCGCGGTTCGCACCTGCACGACCATGTCGGCTCGCGCGTTGACGCCGCGCACGAAGTTCGTAAAGCCGTCGGTCGAATCGCTCAGTGCTTTCAGCGAAATCCCCGAGACTGCGACGACGATCAGGGACAGCAGGCCAAAGCCAGCAATGAGCTTGCTTTTGATGGTGAGGCGATTGAAGTTCACTTTTTGTTTTCTCCAATAACGAAACGTAAAACGTTCGCAATGGACTCTCAGGTCCGGGCATGTAGGGCACGTCTTGAAAACCGCTGCTCCTCTCTGCGGCCTTTGCGCTTTTCTACCCATCTGGTGCCGGAGCTGCGTGCGCCCCAAATTGGGTATCCCATTTACCGGATATCGGATCGAACGCGAGCGGACTTAAGGAAAATTGAATATTTCTGCATAACCTTGCACGGAATGAGCGCAGAAGCCGGAAAATTTCACGGCGTTCCATGTATTTAGGCGCATGATGAAAACGTTGGCTTTCGATCGGTTTTCATCCGCCTGACGTCGCGCGATAAAGCACCAAACCCACAGCGGCCATGCGGAGACAAAGGTTCCTTGTGCGCGCAACGTTTCCTTGTCGGCCGACAATGTTTTTATTCATTTGCGCAGATCAAGCCCGGTTGAGGTAGTCTTGCGAAATCACAACGTCCCCCGTTTTGCGCCCCTCATGGATTTCCCGGGTGCGCGAAAGAGTCCTTGGTAGTCGTTTTTTTGCGTATGCGATCAACATCGGAGCCGAACAACCGCGATATCCAGGCCGCGTTAAGCGACCTGGACGGCGCGCGTGACTGGATGGCATCGATTTGCGGCCCGCACGGCTTGCAGGTTGGTCGTCCGGAACGGCTGCGGTTTCATCAGTCGGGCACCGTGCTGCGCTCGATGGCGACCACGATCGGCTACGTCGAATACGGCACCGACGTCACGGTCGCGGTGCGCGAAAACAGTCCGCTGAATTGCTATAGCGTGAGTCTGCCGATGGTCGGGCAGCAGGAGTTGGCCGCGCATGGCAAGACATGGCTGTCGGATCAGGATTGCGGTTTGATCGTCAGTCCGCAGGAGTCGCAGGATCTCGCGATCATGGGCAATTGCCGCAAGCTGCACGTCGCGATTCCGCGTTCGGCGCTGCAGCAGGTGCTGCAAAACATGCTGCAACGTCCGGTCGAAGCGCCACTCGTGTTCCAGCCCGACATGGACGCGGCCGTCGGCGATCAGGCGTCGTGGTGGCGCATGGTCAAGTTTCTGGTCGGCGAGATGGAGCGTACGGGGCCGTCGCTCGGGCATCTGTATATGTCGAGCGAACTCGAACTGACCTTGCTCAAAGGCCTGCTGCTGTCGCAGCCGCATAACTACTCGGAGCAACTGGCCAATGCGTCGGCGTTGACGCCGCCGCATTATCTGACCCGCGCGCGTCAGTTCATCCACGACAATGCGCGCGAACCGATCACGCTCGAAGATATCGAGCGCGCGGCGGGCGTGTCGCGCTTCAAGCTGTTCGACGGCTTCCGTCAGTATTTCGGCTGTGCGCCGATCGCGTATCTGAAGCGTTACCGGCTCGAATCGGTGCGGCGCGATCTTCTCGAAGATCGCTCGGTGCGCAATATTTCGTCGGTGGCGTTGAGCTGGGGGATGTCGCATCTCGGGCGCTTCTCGACCGAGTACAAGGCGCTGTTCGGCGAGTCGCCATCCGATACGCTCAAGCGCGCGGCAAGACGTTAGGCGCCGGGCGCCAAACACTCCCACCAATGAAAATGTCCCGCCCATCGCTTTCACGACGGAACGGGACATCGTAAGCCCATCCAGGTTCGGGTACATCGGCTGGCGAACAGCTCGCTAGCCGCGTGGCCAGCAACGTCGCTTAGCGCGCGTTGCTCTCGCCGAACTTCTCGTAGTACAGCCGGTAGTCCTGAATACCCTGCTCGGTGAGCCAGGTCTTGATCGCTTCGACCATCGGCGGCGGTCCGCACACGTACATATCGAAGCCGTTCGATTCGAGAAACGAGCGGTCGAAATGCTCGGGGATCAGACCGGTTTTGCCCGACCATTCCGGCGCCGGATTCATCACGACCGTCTCGACCGCGAAGCCTTCGATGCTGGCCTTGTAGTTGTTGATGCGCTCGGTCTCGCACAGATCGGCCGCATTGGTGACGCCGTAGTACAGGTGCACCGGATGCGCGCAATTGCGCTTGGCCGAAATGTCGTCGAGCATGCCGAGGAACGCGGAAAGCCCGGTGCCGCCCGCGACCATCACGAGCGGACGCTCGACGTGGCGCAGATAGAACGCGCCGAGCGGCGCTTCGAACTCGATCGCGTCGCCGACCTTGCAGCGCTCGCGCAGATAGTTGCTCATCGCGCCGTTCGGCAGCAGGCGGATCAGGAACTGCAGCTCGTTGCGCTCGTTCGGATGATTGGCGAACGAATACGAACGCCAGTCTTCCGTGCCGGGCACTTTCACGCGGGCATACTGGCCCGGCAGAAAATCGAGCTGACGATCGTGCGCGCTCGCGTCGACGCGCAGGATCGCGGTCGTCGCCGACACCAGTTCGACGCCGACCACCTTCGCGCTCACGGTGCTCGTGCCGGCACCTTCGCACAGCGTCGAATCGAAGTCGAAATAGAACGACGCATCCGACTTCACGCGCGTCTGGCACGACAGGATCTTGCGCTGTGCGAGATCTTCTTCGCTGAGCGTTTCCTCGTCGACGTAATCGAGCGTGTACTCGCCCGATTCGCAACGGCCCTGGCAGGTGCCGCACACGCCTTCGCGGCAGTCGAGCGGAATGTTCACGCCGTTCTTCAGCGCCGCGTCGAGCAGCAGCTCGTTCGGGCCAACGTCGAAGAACGCGGTCTTGCCATCGGCAAAGCTCAACGCGACTTTATGTTTCATCGTCGTGCTCCTGCTTACAGATGGTAGAAGTCCAGCACTGCGTTGATGTGGTCGTTCAGCAGCAGCACGTGCTTGCGCGTGATCTTCCAGCTCTCGCCCGACGGCTTCAGGTCGTACACCGCGCGACCGTAGAAGTAGTCGCTCGAGCCGTGGCGCGTGTACATCGTCGACCAGTTCACGGCGGCTTCGACGAGCGAGTCCGCGCGCTCGGTCAGACGCACGTTGCTGATCTGATGCATCGTGCGCGGCAGCGGCGTCGACGCAGCCGACTTGCCGGTGCGCAGACGGAACACGCGGTCTTCGAGGCCGGCGCGGTCCGAGTAGTAAATCAGCGACATGCCCTGCTTCGGATCGGTCGTGTACACGTGCTCCGAATCCCACTGCGGCACGTGGAAGGTGCTCTGCTCATCGAACAGGTCGACGTACTCATCCCATTGCTGCTTGTCGCACAGGTCCGACTTCAGATACAGAAACTGCTCGACGGAATGTTGAAGTTGGCTCATGCCTGCTCTCCCTTCGATTCGTTGGATTTGGCGAGGCCCTTGAGGATCGTGTCGCGCCAGGTGCCGTGCTGGTTCACGTACAGCCCTTCGTGGGTCAGTTCGGTGCCGGTCAGGTTCGGCGCGATGCCGAGCAGCGTCGTGTTGCGCGTCGCGCCGGCTTCCCACTTGTGATGACCGCGCGAGATGTCGCTCCAGCGCTCCAGACGCGCCTGGAAGCCGCGCTGCTGCTCGCGGAATTCGACGAGGTCGTCGGGCGTGCCCATGCCGGACACGTTGAAGAAGTCTTCGAACTGACGGATGCGGTTCTCGCGATCCTTCGCCGACTCACCCTTCACGCCGATGCACTGGCTGATGATCTCGGTCTTGTTCCACGCGATCGGGCGCACGATCCGCAGCTGCGAGCTGATCTGATCCATGAAGAACAGGCTCGGGTAGATGTTCAGGTTGCGCAGCCGGTGCATCATCCACTCGGCCTTGTCCTTGCCGTACGCTTCGACGAGGCGTGGCATCACGGTCTCGTAGCCGGGGCGCACGTCCGGGTTCGGCATGTCGCTGAACAGCACGCTGTGACCGTTCTTGAACGCGAACCAGCCGTCGTCGGTTTCCGCGTCGCCCGCGCCGAGCTTGCTGTAGTCGAGCGTGCCGCTGGGCGCCTCGCCCTTCTTCGCGTTCGACTCGCTGCGATGCTGCACGGTCGCGACGTAGTTGTAGTGCACGGTGCTCACGTGATAGCCGTCGAGACCGTTTTCGTTCTGCAGCTTCCAGTTGCCGTCGAACGTGTAGGTCGACTTGCCCGGCAGCACTTCGAGTTCGCCGGTCGGCGATTGCGCGACCATCATGTCGAAGAAGATGCGCGCGTCGCCGAGGAAGTCTTCGAGCGCGTTGGTGCCGTCGACGTCGAGGCTCACGAACACGAAGCCCTTGTAGCTCTCAATGCGTGCTTTCTTCAGGCCGCGGGTCGACTTGTCGAAGTCTTCGCAGTATTCGCCCGGCGCCTTCACCTTCACGAGGCGGCCGTCGTTCTTGTAGCACCATGCGTGGAACGGGCAGGTGAAGGTCGACTGGTTGCCCTTGCTCATGCGCGTGAGCGTCGCGCCACGGTGCTGGCACGCGTTGATCATCGCGTTCAGCTTGCCGGCGCTGTCGCGCGAGATGATCAGCGGCTGACGGCCGGCGCGCATCGTCAGAAAATCGTTATTGTTCGGGATTTCGCTTTCGTGGCATGCGTAGATCCAGGCCTTCTCGAAGATGTGTTCCATCTCGAGCGAGAACAGCTCGGGTTCCGTAAACATTTCCCGGGCAATCCGGTAGACCCCTTCCGCCGGTCGGAAGTCCAGACAGCCGCTGACGAATTCGCTCCATTCGGAGGCGCTGCGTTGCTCGCTCATGATGTGTCCCACTCCTTGTCAAATCGTTTGAATAACGACAGGCCCGATTGAATACCCAATCGACGGGGCGAACTATCCAGTCAATTGGCATTTGCTATCCGATAAATTTGGCGGTGGCTGGATAACCGGACAGGCGGCCACAAATGCTTGCCGGCAGAGGCTTTGCCGGCGCGGGACTGAAGCCGGTTCGCGGCTTGGGCGGCAAAAACGCGTCTGTTCGCCGATTTGCAGGCGGTGGGGTCTGCTACGCTAGTTACTCACAGGGTGCGCACTTAGGGTAATCACTGAGACGCGGCCGCTTCTTCACGCGCGTGGTTCAGCGCATGTCCGAACGAACAGCGAATGGTGACGCGCCGACCGAACGCCGTAATTGCGATCAGCATCGTGCTAGCCGGCGCGATTCTCGCGATTGCCGTATGGCTGCTCGCACAGATGCGCGAGGATGCGTTGCGGCGCTCGCAGGACGCGGTCTTCAACGTGTCGCTGCTGGTCGAGCGCGACGTGTCGCGCAATCTCGAGATCTACGACCTGTCGTTGCGCGCGGTGATCGATGGGCTGAATCAGCCGGGGGTGCTCGATCTGCCGCCGCAGATCCGCCAGATGGTGCTGTTCGACGGCTCGATCAGCGCGAAAGACATGGGCTCGGTGTTCGTGCTCGACGAACACGGCAACGTGCGCTTCGATTCGCGCACGTCGACGCTGCCCGCGCCACCCCGTCCGGCCGATCTCGCCGACCGCGATTACTTCACCGTGCATCGCGATGCGCCCAACCTCGGCCTCTACATCAGCCATCCGTTCAGCCCGAGCGGCAGCGACGAAGATCTGCGCATCGCGCTGAGCCGGCGCATCTCGCGGCCCGACGGCGGCTTCGGCGGCGTGGTGGTCGGCACGTTGCGGCTCACCTATTTCCATCGGCTGTTCGACGGCATGAAGCTCGGGCCGAGCGGCTCGATGGCGCTGATGCTGAGCGACGGCACGATGCTGATGCGCCGTCCGTACGATCCGAAAACGATCGGCATCAACCTGACCGGTACCGCGAACTATTCGCGCTTTATCCAGCGGCCGAGCGGCGGCTTCTTCGGCACCGCGGCGATCGACCGCGTCGAGCGCTGGTACGCGTTCCGCCATATCGACGTCTATCCGCTGATCCTCGACGTCGCGCTGTCGACCCACGACATCTACGTCGAATGGCGGCGGCGCGCGTGGATCATCGGCACGCTGATCGCCGCGCTCGACGTGACGATCATCGCGCTCGCGATCCTGTTCTCGCAGCAGTTGCAGCGCCGCCGCGCGGCCGAGGAGGAACTGCGCGAACTCGCACGCACCGACGGCCTGACGGGCCTGAACAACCGCCGCGCGTTCGAGGAACACGTGAGCGACGAATGGCGGCGCGCGCAGCGCAGCGGCTGGCCGCTGTCGCTGCTGCTGATCGACGTCGACAACTTCAAGGGCTTCAACGACCTGTATGGCCACTCGGCCGGCGACGAAGCGTTGATCGGCGTCGCGCGCTGCATCGCGCAAAACGTGCGGCGTCCGGGCGACACCGCGGCGCGCTACGGCGGCGAGGAGTTCGCGGTGCTGCTGCCGAACACCGACGCGGCCGGCGCGCAGCAGATCGGCGAGCAGATTCGCGCGGCGGTGCAGGCGCTGCAGTGCCGTCATGTGGCCAGCGCGCATCATGTGCTGACGGTCAGCGTCGGCACGGCGACCGCCCGGAGCAAGCGCTTCAAAACGAGCCGCGCGCTGGTCGATGCCGCCGACGAAGCGCTCTACCTCGCGAAAGGCGCCGGCCGCAATCGCGTGATCGCGTATCGCGCGGCGGGCGATGGAGCGGATGGGGCGCACGCTGTGGACGCGGTGGATAGCGCGTCGCCGGCCGACCGCGCGGAGGCGACGCCGGATACGGGAGGGCGCGGCGCGCATTGACGCGTGCGCTGGTCCGGCTTGCCGGCGCAGCCTCCCGATCTCGTCCCCGGGCTGTGCCCTTGGGTCCCGCCCCTTGGCTCCCCGCTGGGGCCCACCCCCAGGCTCCCGCAGGGGCCTACCGCCAGCTCTCGCTTGCCAGCCCTTATTGCTCTCCGTAAACTCGCGCGTAACTTGCCGGAGCGCCCGCCATTGGGCGCGCGCAGCCGGCCATCACCACACACCACGCCGACCCACAGGAGAACCCTCGCGATGGCCGCATCCTATTTCCCCCGCTGGCGCCGCCAGCCTGCCGCCGCCGAGGGCGGCATCGTCGGTATCGACGAACGGCTCGGCTGGCCGCAGATGGTCGCGATGGGCGTCCAGCACGTGGTCGCGATGTTCGGCTCGACTGTGCTCGCGCCGCTCCTGATGGGCTTCGATCCGAACCTGTGCATCTTCATGTCGGGGATCGGCACGCTACTGTTCTTCGTGCTGGTGGGCGGCCGCGTGCCGAGCTACCTGGGATCGAGCTTCGCGTTCATCGGTCTCGTGATCGCGGTGACCGGCTACGGCGGACACGGGCTGAACGCGAACATTCCGGTCGCGCTGGGCGGGATCATCGCGTGCGGGGTCGCGTACGGGGTGATCGGCCTGATCGTGTCGGCGGTCGGCACGCGCTGGATCGAAACGCTGATGCCGCCGGTCGTGACCGGCGCGATTGTCTGCGTGATCGGTCTGAACCTTGCGCCGATCGCGGTGCATGGCGTGAGCGGCAGCAACTTCGATTCGTGGATGGCGCTCGTCACGGTGCTGTGCGTCGGCGCGGTCGCGGTGTTCGCGCGCGGCATGCTGCAGCGTCTGCTGATCCTGATCGGCCTGCTGCTCGCGTACGTGATTTACGCGATCGTCACCAACGGTCTCGGCATGGGCAAGCCGATCGATTTCTCGATCGTCGCGAACGCCGCGTGGTTCGGCATGCCGCACTTCACGTCGCCGGTGTTCGATCCGCACGCGATGGCATTGCTCGCGCCGATCGCAGTGATCCTCGTCGCCGAAAATCTCGGCCATATCAAGGCGGTCAGCGCGATGACCGGCCAGAACCTCGACCGCTATATCGGCCGCGCGTTTCTCGGCGACGCGCTCGCGACCATCGTGTCCGGCTTCGCGGGTGGCACCGGCGTGACCACGTACGCGGAGAACATCGGCGTGATGGCGGTGACGAAGATCTACTCGACGCTGGTGTTCGTGATCGCCGCGCTAATCGCGCTGGTGCTCGGCTTCTCGCCGAAGTTCGGCGCGGTGATCCAGACGATTCCGGGCCCGGTGCTGGGTGGTGTGTCGATCGTCGTGTTCGGGCTGATCGCGGTGACGGGCGCGCGCATCTGGGTCGTCAACAAGGTCGACTTCTCCGACAACCGCAACCTGATCGTCGCGGCCGTCACGCTCGTGCTCGGCGCTGGCGACTTCTCGCTGAAGCTCGGCGGTTTCGGGCTCGGCGGCATCGGCACCGCGACGTTCGGCGCGATCATCCTGTACGCGCTGTTGAGAAGGAAGCCGGCGCAAGGTCCGGTGGCCTGAGCGTTCGCCTGAGCTTGCGCCTGAGCGGCACCGGCGTGCAATGCGCCGGTGCCGGTTTTGCTTTTTGGGGCGATCGATCACGCCGGCCCCGCCGCCACGTCCTACCCCTTACGCGCAGTCAGCGCGGTCTCCGACAGATCCACCTCACGCATCAGCTTGTTCAGCGTTTCGTCGTTGATCTTCTGGCTGTTGCGCAATTCGAGCAGCGCCTTGCGCTCCGCGCGCATCGCCGCGAGCTTCATGCGGAATTCGAGCAGATCGGCGCGGCGCGCCAGCTCGCGCGGCGCCTGCTCGCCGTCGAGCGTCGCCAGGCGGCGGCGATACACGTCCATCACACGCGCGGTCACGTCGGTCGCGTACGCCTGTTCCGACTCGTCGAGGTCCGCGCATTCGGTGTCGTGGATCTGATCGACCGCGCGGATCGCGGCCTGCGCGGACAGCGTGCGCGCGAACGCTTCCTCGGCCGCGTGCGGATCCTTGCCGCGTCGCCAGCCGCGCAGCAGCAGCGGCAACGCGACGACCGCGACCAGCAGCGACAGCAGGATCACGCCCGACGCAATGAAGATCGCCAGATCGCGTCCCGGCAGCGGCGTGCCGTTCGGCAGCAGCTCCGGCAGCGACAGCACGCCCGCGAGCGTGACCGCGCCGCGCACGCCGGCCACCGTCGTCACCGACACCATGCGCAGCCCCGGCACCGCATTGGCGACGCCCTGTTTCGCCGCGCCGCGGCTCGCGAACCGGCGCAGCAGCCACACCCAGGCGAAGCGCATCGCGTACAGCGCGAGCGCCACCGTGACGATGTAGCCGATCAGCAGCCCGACCTGGCGGTCGCTGGTTTCGTGCGCGTCGAGCAGCGCGCGACCGAGAATGTGCGGAAACTGCAGCCCCAGCATGATGAACACCATGCCGTTGAAGACGAACTCGATCATCGTCCACGTGCTGGTCGCGCGGACTCGCGACGACACCTGCCACGCGTTCGCGATGCTCGTGTAGTTCATCGTCATGCCGGCGGCCACCGCGGCGAGGACGCCCGACAGCTCGAAGCGTTCCGCGCACAGATAGGCGGCGAACGGAATCAGCAGCGTCATTACGACGCCAGGCGCGGGGTCGCCTTCCTCGGTGAGATTCAGAAAGCGCGTGGACACGAAGCTGAACAGCATGCTGACCGCCGCGCCGACCGCGAGGCCGCCCAGCGCGATCACGACGAAGCTCACCGACGCGGCGCGCAGCGAGAACGCACCGGTCAGCGCAGCCGCGATCGCGAACTTCAGCGCGACGAGGCCCGACGCATCGTTCATCAACGCTTCGCCTTCGAGGATGTGCATCAGCTGCCCCGGAATCTTGCCCTTGCCGGCGATGCCGGACAGCGCGACCGCGTCGGTCGGCGACAACACCGCGGCGAGCGCGAACGCGACCGGCAACGAAATCTGCGGCACCAGCGCATGCACGAAGTAGCCGACCACCAGCACCGTCATGAACACGAGGCCGAGCGCGAGCATCAGGATCGCGCGCCTCGCCATGAAGAATTCGCGCTTCGGAATGCGCCAGCCATCCGCGAACAGCAGCGGCGGGATGAACAACAGCATGAAGATTTCCGGATCGAACGTGACGTGCAGATCGAAACGCGGCCACGCGAGCAGCGCGCCGATCGCGATCTGCACGAGCGGCAGCGGCAGCTTGAACGGCAGCGACCGGGTCAGTACTCCCGAGCCCGCGACGGCGAGCAACAGGATCAGGACGGTGAAGACAATTTCCATCGTGGATTCTGGACGGATTGAAGGGAATTTCTTGTGGAGGGGCCACCACGCGCAGGGTCGAGTGTAGCCCGGCCGCGCACACGCGGGCCGCGAGGTGGGCACCGCCAATGCACCGCGACGGTGCGTGCGGCGCCCGTCGGCGGCGCACACGCCGCGTCGTCGGTGCAATCTTTCGGTTGAATTACGGTGATATGTGCGCCACCGTGCGCATGGAGCTTGCTTAAGCGGTAACGATGACGCACATTTTGAGAACCGGCGCGGGGCTGCGTGCTTTCCGCGCTCGGACCGGCCAGTTCCCGCGTGAGAGGACTGCATGACGATTGCGCAACAGGATAGAGCGGCGAGCGTGCCGCACGGCTTCGAGGTCGAAGTGGCTTCGGGCCTGCATCGCTATTCGGTGCAGCATGGCGAGCTGACGCTGACGAGCGTGTTTCAGCCGATCTTCAGCCTGTCGCATATGCGGGCGGTCGGCTACGAGGGCTTGCTGCGCGCGCACGACGCGCTCGATCGGCCGGTGTCGCCGCTCGACGTGTTCGGCGACGCCGCACGCGTGGGCGAGGGCTTGCAGCTCGACCGGCTCGCGCAGACGCTGCATCTGGAGAACTTCAAGGTGCTCGGCGCGGAGCGCGAATGGCTGTTCCTCAACGTGCATCCCGGCGTGCTGACCGATCCGTATCTGGCGGCGGCGCTGCTCGCGAATCTGCGGCGGCTCGATCTGTCGCCGCGGCGTGTGGTGCTCGAAGTGCTCGAGCAGAGCGCCGAGGATCTCGACCGGCTCGCCGATGCGGTGCGCGAGTTTCGCGAGCGCGGCTTCCTGATCGCGCTCGACGATTTCGGCGCCGGCCATTCGAACATCGAGCGCATCTGGCAACTGAATCCCGACATCGTCAAGCTCGACCGCATCATGCTGTCGCACGCCGCGCATCGCGCCGACATGGCGACGATCCTGCCGGGGCTCGTCGCGCTGCTGCACGAGGCGGGCAAACTGGTGCTGATCGAAGGCGTCGAGACCGAGCACGAAGCGCAGATGGCGCTCGCCTGCAACGCCGACTTCGTGCAGGGCTTTTTCTTCGGCCGCCCGGGCCCGGGACTCGCGGACGCGACGCACGCGGTCGCCTGCATTGGCGAAGTCACCGAGCGCTATCGCGAGCAGGCCGAGGCGCGCGAGCGCCGTAGCGCGAGCCGGCTCGCGCCGTATCTGCGCGCGTTCGAACGTGCCGCCGAAAGACTCGCTGCCGGCGAGCCGCTCGACGAAGTGTGCTGGAACTTCCTCGCGCTCGATCACGCGGCGCGCTGTTTTCTGCTCGACGCGAAGGGCCGGCAGGCGGGACGCAACGTCGTGCTGCGCGCCGATCGCGCGGCGCACGAAACGCGCTTTCTGCCGCTCGCCGATGCGCAGGGCGCGAACTGGCTGCGGCGGCCGTACTTCAGTGCGGCGATCAATGCGCCGGAGCGCGTGCACGTGACGCGGCCGTATCTGTCGATCAACGAGGCGTTGCCGTGCGTGACGCTGTCGGTGGCGACGCGCGTCGGCAACGAGACCTGCGTGCTGTGCGGCGATATCGACTGGGTGGACGAGGAGCGCTGACGCTGGCCGCACGATTCGCGCTTCTGCGATGATGTCGTTTTTAACGACATCAGGCTGCGCTCATGTCCGTGTTGCTCGAAGTGATTGCCACCACCGTCGCCGATGCGCGCCTTGCCGCGCGCGCGGGTGCCGACCGTCTCGAACTCGTTACCGCGATGGGCGAGGGCGGGCTGACGCCGAGCGTCGGCCTGATCGAAGCGGTGGTCGACGCGGTCGAGATTCCCGTCAACGTGATCGTGCGGCCGCATAGCCGTGGCTTCGTCTACGACGCCGACGACTACGCGGTGATGCTGCGCGACATCCGCGCGGTGAAGGCGGCGCGCGCGAACGGCATCGTGATCGGCATGCTCGATGCGCAGCGCGCGATCGACCGCGAAGGTCTCGCGCGCGTGTGCGAGGCCGCCGATGGACTTGCGATCACGTTTCATCGCGCGTTCGACGAAGCCCGCGATCTTCACGAAGCGCTCGACGTGCTGCTTTCCTTCGATGCGGTGACGAACGTGCTGACCTCGGGCGGACAACCGTCGGTGCTGCAGGCGGAAGCCATGATCGGTGAGCTCGTGCGGCAGGCCGTGGGCTCGCATTGCACGGTGCTCGCTGGCGCCGGATTGACGATGGATGCGCTGGCGGGCTTCGTGAACAGGACGCGCGTCGAGGCGGTGCATTTCGGTTCGGGCGTGCGCGTGAACGGCAATGGCCTCGCGGCGGTCGATGGCGAGAAAGTCGCGCGGGTGAGGGCGTTGCTTGAGGCGATGTGAAGTGAAGAGGCGTGAGGTGATGCAACCTGGTGGCGTTGCGGCCTGACGCACGCACCGCAAAGCAGGTAGCAGAAAAAGGCCGCTTCGGTTCTAAACCGACGCGGCCTTTTTCGTCGTTCCGCAGCTTGCGGCATGCACAAACCGCACACCGCCCCCGAGCGGCGCACTACTTCGCCACCACCACCGGAATCCCGCGCAACTGCCCGGCGCCTTTCATCTCGTCGAGCGACTTCTTCACCGCGGCGCCGGTCGCCGCGTCGATCCGCAAGCGTACGGCGAGTTCGCGCTCACCCCGCTTCACGCCCGCCAGATTCGCGAGCTTCACGTGACCGTAACCGCGCACTCGCGCATGCAGTTCGGCGAGCTTCGCGACGTCGTCGAGACTGTTTGCGTCGAGTTGCGCAAGCGCGCGCTGCAACGTGGTTTCGTAATCGCTCGCGAGTTCGCGCTCCATCCTGCGTTCGAGCGTGCGGCCCAACGGATCGAGCGGCGTGCCGCGCAGGCCGCGCCATTTCGCGAGCATGCCGAGCACGGGCCACATCCACTGACCGTAGGTTTTCTTGGTGGGCACGGCGCCGTGCTGAGCGTGCGTGAGCGTCGGCGGCGCGAGATTGAAGCGGATCGAGAAGTCCTTGCCGGCGACGCCGTCGAACTGTGCTTCGAGCGCCGCGCGGAACGTCGCGTCCGTATGCAGACGCGCGACCTCATATTCGTCCTTCACCGCGAGCAGCCGGTAGAACGTCGTCGCGACCGCGCGTGTCACGCGTTCGCTTGTTGCATCGGTCGACGCTTCGGCGCGCCGCGCCGTCTCGACCAGCGCGCGATAACGCTTCACGTAGGCCGCGCCGCCGTAAGCCAGCAGGCGCGCCTCGCGATGCGCGATCAGTTCGTCGAGCGTATCGACGCGTACGCCCGGCGTCGGCGCATGACGCGCCTGCCACAGCGATTCGAGCGCGGCGGGTTCGGCGGCGGCCATGCGGCCGATCGAGAACGCCAACTGGTTCATCTGCACCGCGACGTTGTTCAGTTCGATCGCGCGCATCATCGCCGCGAACGATACCGGCACGAGACCCAACTGCCACGCGAAGCCAAGCATCAGAATGTTGGCGCCGATCGTGTCGCCAAGAAAACGCGTGGCGAGTGCCTGCGCGTCGCAGGTCGACATGCGCTCTTCACCCGCCGCATGACGCATCTTGTCGATCAGCGCATCGGCGTGCAGCGTCGCGTCCGGGTTCTGCACGAAGCTCGCGTTCGGAATCGCGTGCGTGTTGACGACGATGCGCGTGCGGCCATGCCGGACCGTCTGCAATGCATCGGCGCTCGCGCCGACCACCATGTCGCAGGCGAGCAGCACGTCGGCCTGCTGCGTGTCGATGCGCACCTGGTTCAGCCATTCGTCGCGCGCGGCAAAGCGCACGAACGACAACACCGAGCCGCCCTTTTGCGCGAAGCCCATGAAGTCGAGCACCGACGCGCTCTTGCCCTCCAGATGCGCGGCCATGCTGATCAGCGCGCCGACCGTCACGACGCCGGTGCCGCCCACGCCCGTGACGAGAATGTCGTACGGCGCGGCATCGAGTTGAGTGGCGGGCACCGGCAGCGCGTCGACGTGAGTGGCGAGCGCCTGCGGATCGAACGCGACGCCCGCGGCCTTTTTCAGCGTACCGCCTTCGACGGTGACGAAGCTCGGGCAGAAGCCGTTCACGCACGAGTAGTCCTTGTTGCACGACGACTGATCGATGCGGCGCTTGCGCCCGAGCGCGGTTTCGACCGGCTCCACCGACAGACAGTTCGACTGCACGCCGCAATCGCCGCAGCCTTCGCAGACTTCCTCGTTGATGAAGAGGCGCTTGTTCGGATCGGGAAATTCGCCTTTCTTGCGACGCCGCCGTTTTTCGGCCGCGCAGGTCTGGTCGTAGATCAGCACGGTTACGCCGTCGGTGTCGCGCAGCTCGCGCTGCACCGCGTCCATTTCGCTGCGGTGATGAAACGTCGTGCCCTGCGGAAACTGGCCGTGATGGCCGTCGTATTTCTCGGGCTCGTCGCTGACCACGACGAAGCGCGACACGCCCTCGGCTTCCACCTGACGCGCGATCTGCGGCACCGAAATGCTGCCGTCGACCGGTTGGCCGCCCGTCATCGCGACCGCGTCGTTGTAGAGGATCTTGTAGGTGATCGTCGCTTTCGCGGCGACCGCCTGGCGAATCGCGAGAATGCCGGAGTGAAAGTAGGTGCCGTCGCCGAGATTCTGGAACACGTGGCGCGTTTTCGTGAACATCGAATGGGCGGCCCAGTCGACGCCTTCGCCGCCCATCTGAATCAGGCCGGTGGTGTCGCGCTCCATCCACGAAGCCATGAAGTGACAGCCGATGCCGGCCTGCGCGATCGACCCGTCGGGCACTTTCGTCGACGTGTTGTGCGGACAGCCCGAACAGAAATACGGCGTGCGCTTCACGCTGTCGGCCGCGTTCGACAGAATTTGCGGTGCGACCAGATCGACCACGCGTTCACGCCGGTCGAGCGCGGGCTTGTGCTTCGCGAGCCAGTTCGCGAACACCGGCAGGATGCGCGACGGCCGCAGCTCGCCGAGCGACGACAGCAGCAACGTGCCGTCTTCGGCATGCTTGCCGATCACGACCGGCCGCGCGCCCTGCGTGCGGTTGTACAGGTAGTCCTTGATCTGCTGCTCGATGATCGGGCCTTTCTCCTCGATCACCAGCACTTCGGAGAGGCCCGACACGAATGCATCGACACGCGTCATCTCGAGCGGAAACGATAGCCCGACCTTGTAGATGCGCACACCGGCCGCGTCGAGATCGGCGAGCGTCAGATCGAGCCGGCGCAGCGCTTCCATCAGATCCAGATGCGCCTTGCCGCAGGTGACGATGCCGACGTTCGCGTGCGGGCTCGGCGCGATCCATTTGTCGATGCTGTTCACGCGTGCGAAGTGACGCACCGCGTCGAGCTTCGCATGCAGGCGCGCTTCGATCGTCAGACTCGGCAGATCGGGCCAACGGTTGTGCAGGCCGCCTGCCGGTACTTCGAAATCCTGAGGAATCGCCCAGTCGGTTTGCAGCGCGTCGAGATCGACGGTCGAGCCTGACTCGACCGTTTCGGAGATCGCCTTGTAGCCGACCCACGCGCCCGAGAAGCGCGACAGCGCCCAGCCGTACAGGCCGAATTCGAGCATGTCCGCGATATTCGACGGATTGACCACCGGCATATGCCAGGCGGCCATCGCGAAGTCGCTCTGATGCGGCATCGACGACGACACGCAGCCGTGATCGTCGCCGGCCACCACCAGCACGCCGCCGTGCGGCGACGAGCCGTACGCGTTGCCGTGCTTCAGCGCATCGCCCGCGCGGTCGACGCCAGGCCCCTTGCCGTACCACATCGCAAACACGCCTTCGACGGTGCGCTCCGGGTCGGCTTCGACGCGCTGCGTGCCGAGCACCGCGGTGCCGCCGAGCTCTTCGTTGATCGCGGGCAGAAAGCGGATGTCGCTCGCGGCGAGCAGCTTGTTCGCCTTCCACAATTGCTGGTCGACCATGCCGAGCGGCGAGCCGCGATAGCCGCTGATGAAGCCGGCGGTGTTCAGGCCGCGTGTCTGGTCGAGCGCGCGCTGCATCAGCGCGAGACGCACGAGCGCCTGGGTGCCGGTCAGAAAGATCCGGCCGTGCGTCGCGGTGAGATTGTCGGACAGCTTGTAGTCGGCGAGAGCGGGCGTGCCGTCGATGGGCAGGCGGGCGGTCATGGGCGAGTCTCCGTAGTTCTGATTCCGCAAGCGGCGTCGCGGAAGAGACTCTATTTTTTCGCGCGTACGGGAGAGAAATTTTTCTTCTTTAATCGGGCGCCGACGAATGCGCGCGATGACTCGCGTGTTTTGCCCGGCTTTTGAGCCGGATTTGCCATGCGGAGACGGGCTTCGGGTATGCCCTGGGACGATTTGAGCGGATATTCGGCGTTCGCATGGCAATCGGAAAAGACCTATGCGGCGCGCGCGGTCACCTGCGGGTCGAGCGGCGCGGCGTCGAGCGGCACGATCTCGTCGAAATGCGCGTAGTCGATGTGGCTCACGCCGTCGCGCTCGCTCATGATGTCGACGAAACGGTACTGCCAGAAGATCTGCTCGCAGGTCCACATGTGGCGCGCCTGCATCGTCTGCGAAGTCGATTCGTCGATGCCTTCGAGCGTCAGC
This sequence comes from Paraburkholderia antibiotica, assembly GCF_012927125.1. Lineage (GTDB taxonomy): Bacteria > Pseudomonadota > Gammaproteobacteria > Burkholderiales > Burkholderiaceae > Paraburkholderia > Paraburkholderia antibiotica. The sequence goes on along the minus strand of NZ_JABBFZ010000013.1, from coordinate 193,322 downwards.
AGCAGCGACACGTCGCGGCCTTTGAGCGTTTCGGCGGTTTCGCCGAACAGCGGACTCGCTTCGTCGATCACGTGCATCAGTGTCCAGCCGAGCTTGAACACCGGATGCTGGTCGCGCACCAGCGCGAGGTCGTAGAGCTTGCGCAGCGTATAGCCTTCGACCGAGGTTTCCTGGCGCAGGATGCGCAGCCGCGCGCGGGCTTCGGCGATCACGTTCTGCCTCGCGTTGGCCGAGCGCACCATCAGCGTCATGCGGCCGTCGATCGGCCGGATCACCGCATAGCGCGCGAACATGATCTTCGCGTGCGGGCGCGAGAAGCGCGCGAAAATCAGCCCGGTCGCCAACGCGATGCTCGACATGCCGATGAAGATTTCGAGCGTCGCGATCCAGTGCGCGTAGACGGTCTGCGGATGCATGTCGCCATAGCCGACCGTCGCGAGCGTTTCGACGCTGAAGAAGAATGCGCCGCCGAAGCCCTTCGGAAACTGATTCGCGATCGACGCGTCGCCGAGCATATACAGCGTCGCGAACGCGGTGTTGAGCAGCAGGAACAGCACCGCGAGCGACACGAAGAACACCGGCCAACGGACTTCGAGCGCGCGGTGATAGAGGTCCTGCCACAGCGGCGTCGGCATGCCATGCGCGATCACCACGCGATCGTCCAGACGCATTTCGCGGCTGCCGCGCGCGCGGCGCTTCGGCTCGCTCTCGGTGGTGTCGGCGGGCCTCGAAAAACGGTCGGACGGTTCGCTGGCCATCGCGCGCTCATGGGGATGAAAACGCGCACAGCGTAGCACGGCGCGTGGTGCGCGCAGAGGGCGTCAGGACGGTGTTGTGGGGGCGGTGGTGCGGCGGTGCGATCCGTGGCTCGCCACCAATGTCGCAGCAACCGCAGCCGTTCAACCGATGTCGCTCAGGGAAACCCGTGCGGCTTCGGAATCCCCGCGCCGTGGTCGATGTCGTCGACCGCCTGCCGATGCGCGCTTTGCACCGCTTCGGCCTGATCGCCGTAGCCGGCGTCGCCGCCGACCGTGGTCCACGGCTTGACGGCCTTGTCGCGCTGACGGATTTCGTACTCGGCATCCCAGCGTGCGCCGCTGAGTTCGAGAGGGCGTACGTGGATCGAATACACGCCGTACTGGAACAGTTGTTCAGCCATGATCGCCTCCAGCCGGTCGGCCCGGCAGCGGCGCGTCGGATGCCCACCGATGCACGCGTGAGGGCACACATGACGAGCGGCGCGCGCTGCCCGAAGGTCGGCCTACAGTTCGAGTTCCCCGAGGATACGATGGGCGAGCGCTTTGGCTTCTTCGAGCGCTTCTTGCGGCGTCGACGACGTCGCGTCGACTTCATAGAGGGTGGTTTCCTGGTCGGCGCGGGCTTCGCCTTCGTCGCGCGCGAGGGTGACGACACCTTGCCAGGCGTCCTGTCCAACTTCCCTTACCGACGCAGTAGCCGTGTAGATCCCTTTGGTGTAGGTGACGTCCTCCATGGCCTCGCTCCTTTTCGCAAAGGTTTGGGTCGTTTCATCCTAGCACGGCGCCGGCGGTTCGGCTCCCGGCCGGAACGGCTTCGCGCGGCGCGACGGATTCGACGATGCGTTCGATCTCCGTCACGCTACGCGCGCTCCAGGACAGCACGATTACAGCCGCGCAAACGGGGCTGCGGATTACAGCAGCGCGACCACTTCGTCGAGCGTCGGCGCGTGCGCGCCCGCATGTCCGCAGGCCGCCGCGCCGGCCGCCAGCGCGAACGCCAGATGCTCGGGCCACGCGCGTTGCGGCGCGCTCATCAGACTGAACAGCAGACCGCCGATCGACGCATCGCCGGCGCCGACCGTATCGACCACTTCGACGCGCGGTGGCTTCGCTTCGATCACCGCGGCGCCGTCGATCAGCAGCGCCGCTTCGGGCCCGCGTGTGACGAGCACGGTGGCGGCCGGATTCAGCGCGCGCAGTTGCGCGAGCGCGGCGGCTTCGTCGGCGGTCCTGAAGATCATCCGCAGGTCTTCGTCCGACACCTTGATCAGGTCCGCGAGCGCGGCCATCTTGCGCAAGGTCGGCTCGTAGCCGTGCTCCATCAGATTGCGATAGTTCGGATCGAAGCTGATCTTCACGCCGTGCGCGCGCAACTCGGCGGCGAGTGCCGCGAGCGTGTCGCCGAGCGGCTGACGCACGAGGCTGATGCAGCCGAAGTGCGCCCACTTCACCGGGGCCATCCACCCGGCTGGCAGCTTCGCCGGATCGAACGCGAGATCGGCGCCGTTCTCGCCCATGAAGAAGTACGCGGGCGGATGCGTCTGATGCACGATCGCGAGCAGCGGCGGACGCTCGACGCGCTGCATGAAGCGCATGTCGAGACCGGCGGCGACGCTCGCGTCCCACAGTTCGTCGGAGAAGTTATCGATGCCGAGCGAGCCCGCGCACGCAGTCGGCAGGCCGAGCCGCGCGACGCAGCGCGCGACGTTCCAGCCCGCGCCGCCCGGACGCGACAGCCACTGCGACGTGCCGGTGCGCACCAGGTCGGTGAGGATGTCGCCGGCGGAGATGAAAACAGGGAGTTCGGTCGGCGCGTTCATCGTGCTTTCTCCGCGGAAGCCGCTGCGGCGGGCGCGACATCTTCTGCCGACGCGTCGCCGCCGAGCGCATGGGCGAGCACTTCGTAGCACGCGCCCATCGTGTGATAGTCGGTCTTGCCGGCGGGGCTCTTTTCGTCGCTGTATTTGCGGTTGTCGCAGGTGAGGATGCGATACCACGCGCCGTACTTGTGATCGACGAAATGCGCCCAGCTATAGCGCCAGATCTCGTCGTACCAATCCCAGAAGCGCTCGTTGCCGGTGCGCTTGCCGAGCAGCGCGGCGGTCGCGAAGGTCTCGGCCTGCACCCAGAAGTACTTGTCGTGATCGCACACGGTGCCGTCGGGGCCGAAGCCGTAGTAGAGGCCGCCGTGGTCTTCGTCCCACGCGTGCGTCATCGCGGCGTCGAACAGTTCGATCGCGCGCGGCAGCAGCCACGGCAGCGGCCGGAAGCGTTCGAGGATCAGCAGCAGCTTCGCCCATTCGGTCTGATGGCCCGGCTGGAAGCCCCACGGGCGGAAGATGTTCGAGCTGTCTTCCTCGTTGTAATGCCAGTCGACCGACCAGTCCGCGTGAAAGTGCTCCCACACGAGCCCTTGCGACAGCTTCGCCTGGCGCAGCGTGATGTTCGACGCGACCCGTTCCGCGCGATCGAGATACACCAGATGGCCGGTCGCCTCGTGCGCGGCGAGCAGCGCCTCGGTGGTGTGCATGTTCGCGTTCTGCCCGCGATACGAGCTCACGCGCCATTCCGGCGACGCGTCGTCCGCATAGAGGCCGGCGGCGGCGTCCCAGAAGCGATGCTCCATCAGCTCGAAGGTCGCGCCGATCATCGGCTTCGCTTCCTCGATGCCGGCCATCGCCGCATGCGAGTACGCGAGCAGCACGAACGCGAGGCCGTAGCAGTGGCGGGTTGCGTCGAGCGTGCGCTTCTTGCCGTCGCGCCATTCGAGTTCCCAGTCGTAGCCTTCGTGCTGCGCGTCCCAGTGCGCGTCGTGCAGAAAGCGCAGACCGTGGCGCGCGTACTCCAGATGCTGCGGGTCGCCGAACTGGCGATACGCCATCGCGTAGTTGAACACGTAGCGGCAACTGCTCACCAGATGGCGCGTGGTGCGGTCGTAGATCGAACCGTCGTCGCGGAAGAAGTGGAAGAAGCCGCCGCTCGGATCGAGCACGTTCGGCGCGTAGAAGCGCAGCGTGTCCTCGACGTGCGCGAGCAGGAACTCGCGGCTGCGGAAACTGGCGACGGGCGGAGCCTTCGCGGCGTCGCCGGAAGGGTGAAGCGGGGTGGATTGCGTCATGACGTTTTCACCAAAGTACTGGCACGGGCAACGAGTTGAACGGGCAAGCGGACTTCGAGTTCGGCGGGCGAGTCTTCGAGCAGCAGTTCGACGCCGCGGCGGCCGAGCGCTTCCTTGTCGACGGCGATCGTCGACAGCGGCGGGGTGGCGTGGGCGGCGGCGGGGATGTCGTCGAAACCGATGATCGCGATGTCGTCGGGTACGGAGAGGCCGCGCGCGAGGCACACGCGCAGCGCGGCGAGCGCGGCGGCGTCGTTGAACGCGAACACCGCGTCGGGGCGCGGGCCGGGTGCGTCGAGCAGGCGCTGCATCGCGCGCGCGGCGCCGGTGTCGGGGTCGAGGCCAGCGTCGATGTTCACTTCGAGCGACGGGTCGAACAGCAGCCCCGCTTCGAAGAACGCGCGGCGGTAGCCGAGCGCGCGCTCGGCGATGCTGAAGTGCGCGAGCGAGCCGCCGATGAATGCGACCCGCTTGCGCTGCTGCTCGAACAGATGGCGCATTGCGAGCCGCGCGCCGGCGGCGTTGTCGAGATTCACCGAGCGCAGGCCCGGCGACCACAGATCGATCAGCACCAGCGGACGTTGCATCGCGACCAGCGTCGCAAGCGTTTCGGGCTCGACGAAGCCGGCGATCGCGACCGCGTCGGGCGCGTGCAGGCGCAACTGATGGATCACGTCCTCGGTCGGACCGGCGGTCAGCACCGACGGCACGATGCCGCGCTCGCGGCACGCGTCTTCGACGCCATGCAGCACGTGCGAAAAGAACGGGCTCGCCGCGAAGTTGTTGTGCTGACGATGCAGCAGGAAGGTCAGGCGACGGATGCGCGGGCGCAATTGCGCCGAGTCATAGCCGAGCTGCCGCGCCGCTTCGACGACGCGTTCGCGGGTGGCCTCGGAGAGGCCCGGCTGGTTTTTCAGCGCACGCGAGACGGTGCCGATCGACACGCTGGCCGCGCGGGCGACGTCGCGGATGGTTGTGGCCATCGATGAGACTGCCGCCTGGAGCGGCCTACGGGTTCAGGTTCGGGCGATTGTATAGTAAAACGCAACAAAAACAGCCCTGAAAATCGTGGACTTTCACCGGTAAATACCCGTATTTAATGGTGTTTTGGCTATTTAATTTGTTTAGTAAAAATGACTAAACAATGTCCGAAAAGCGCGAGTAAAGAGCGGCCAGGAATCCTCCTATGCCATCCGGCCGAGGCGACAGCGCGAGCGTTTCAGCGTGAAATAACGGAAACGCCGGCGGCGGTGGCGAACCCGAACGCCAAAAGAAAAAAGCCGCGCAAGGCGGCTTTTTTCGCACGAACAAACGACGCTCAGGGAGGGCGCTTATGAATGTCCGGTTTGTATTGCGTGTGTTTTCAACGGCGTGCGACGGCGGCAGCGGGCCGTCGGGCGCCAGCCTCGCTCTCGCCGCTGGTGTCGCGCGCGCCCCAGCGCTGCGCAAGCGCGGCGCACACCATCAACTGGATCTGGTGAAACAGCATCAGCGGCAGCACGACGGCGCCGACCGCGTGCGACGCGAAGATCACCTTGGCCATCGGCACGCCAGCGGCCAGGCTCTTCTTCGAGCCGCAGAAGATGATCGTGATCTGGTCCGCGCGGTTGAAGCCGAGCCGCTTGCTCACGAAGATCGTCACGGCCAGTGCGAGCGCGAGCAGCACCGCGCTCACCACCACCAGGCCGCCGAGCGCGGACAACGGAATGGTGTGCCACAGGCCTTCGTTGACGGCCTCGCTGAACGCGCCGTACACGACCAGCAGGATCGAGCCCTGGTCGACGAACTTCAGCACGCCGCGGTTGCGCTCGATCCACTTGCCGATCAGCGGGCGCAGCAACTGGCCGGCAATAAACGGCACCAGCAGTTGCAGCACGATGTTGCCGACCGTATGCCACGGCGACGAGCCGCCGGTCGCGGCCTGATTCGTGACGATCAGGCTGACGAGTGCTGGGGTGACGAAGATGCCGAGCAGGCTCGACGCGGACGCGCTGCATACCGCGGCCGGCACGTTGCCCTTGGCAATGGACGTGAAGGCGATCGACGACTGGACCGTCGACGGCAGCGTGCAGAGGAAGAGGACCCCGGCGTAGAGCGCCGGCGTGACAAGGGGCGAAAGGATGGGTTTAAGCGCGAGGCCGAGCAGCGGAAACAGCGCGAACGTGCTGAGCAGCACAACCAGGTGAAGGCGCCAGTGCGTCGCGCCCGCCACGATCGCTTCGCGTGAGAGCTTGGCGCCATGCAGGAAAAACAGCAGGCCGACCGCAATGTTCGTCACCCAGTTGAACGCCGTGGCCGCCTGCCCGTGCACGGGCACCAGGCTGGCGAAGATCACGGTGCCGACGAGGCACAGGGTGAAGTTATCGGGTAGGAATTTCGGGCGGGCCATGTCGGAATCTCGATTCGATGACGCGGAATTAGCACGGGACGCGCGTCGCGGACGCCGTCCCGAGGAAGGGGAACCGGCTATTGTTGTCGAAACTCGATTGAAGAAGCAAATTCATTTGCCGAATCGATTAATGAGTGTCGCGCATCGGCAGCGTGGCCGAACGTGCTGGGCGTAGCGCCGACCCCCGCGCCGATACGTTCGCGGTGGTGCTCAGGATCCGCTCAGGATTCAGTATCGGCGACCCATCGGATTGTGCTCGGTCCGTTTTAACTACTACGATGGCCAACGGGCTATCGGCAGATTCGGCAAGCTCGCGCCGCAATAGCGCAAACGCCCGCCAGTAAGCGGTTTCGGCGCGCTCGCGCAAGGCCTCTGTCGTAGAAAAACGTCGCAGTAACAAGGTGTTACATCCACCGACGCGGCATAACACTTTTTGGCTCGACACCCTCTGCCGACGCCCATAAATTACCGTTCAATGGCCGCAGGGATACCCGGCGTCGCGCAGCAACGCGGCGCTTTTTCAGCCGTCCCGCAACAGGTCCATCGCAGCTCGAACGATGGATTTCAGGCGAGTCTTCGGGCGTGAGAGTCACAAAGGTGGACGGGTTGTCGAGAACGAGGCACTGGGCGTGGGGCGCGGTCATCGCCGTGCTGTGTTCGTTCGCCCATGCAAAAGGACCGAACGTGCCGCACGGCGGCGCCGCCGCGTATGCGCACGGCGGCGCGGACCGTTCGATGCGCATGGAAATGCGCGGCGGCGGCCGTTATGGCGGCATGGCCGGCGCGCCTGTCGGCACTCGAGCCTCCCGCGGCCCGATAGCCGCTCGCGATCCGCGCATGCAGCGCGGCGCAATGTTCGCCGACGCCAATTACAGTTACGGCTACGGTAACTACAAGTCAGGCATGCGCCGGGTCGGCGGGCCATTCGGCTTTGCCGCCGAGCGTGGGCGCATGCAGTACGCCGGCGCGATCACGCCGATCAGCGCCGAGGCGCGTCCGGTGCCGCGTTCGCAGCAAAACATGCCGATGCGTAACGGCTCGATTCGGGCCGACGTCACGCGTTACAACGAGGAGCGCGGCGCCGCGCGCGCAATGCAGCGTCCGAGCGACGATCCGCGTCAGTCCGAAGGGTCGCCGTACCGGAATTAGCTGGGCGCGATGTACCGCGAGGTCGGGCGCGCGCTGGAAGATGTTCGCGGCACGGCGGACATAGCGGATCGGTTGCACCGACGTGGCTGACGGTGTGCCATTACCGCTCGCACTTTCTACTTCTCCATCCCCCGCGCTTTTTAGTCCCCCGGTTCCGGTGCGGACTTCGATAGCCTGATCGTCCATCGCCAGCCGGATTGGTCTGGCCCACCGCTCACCCTGGCCGCAACTCTCCCAATCTGACGTATCGACGCCACACTTTTTTGAAATCGCTCGGCATCGCAGTACCCGTCAGCGTCAAATCTTGGCATTCTGCCGCCTCGCGTCATCCAGCCGTCATCCGCAGTGTTCCGATCCGCGTCGGCGCGCTGTTTACCGCTTGCAGCGGCGCGTTCGCGCAGCCGGCGGCGGCGTGGATCCGGTGTCCGCCATTCGTCATACCAGGCCGATAACCGACCAAACTATTCAACCCGATATACCGGCAATAAGCAGCGATATTTTTGTTTATAAAAATGGTCCGCAAAGATGGTCCAGCCCCGATTGGCTCGACGATCGAACGGATAACAACAATGGTTCGCGCGAGCGCCCCCTTTCGCACAGCCACACCCTTTTGACAAAGTTTGGAGATCCCATGAAAACAAGCCTCAGCAGCGCGCTGAAGATCATTCTCAAGGCCGGCGCGTGCGCTGCCGTGCTGGCCGGCGCGTCGTCCGCGTTCGCGCAGTCGAGCGTGCAGCTCTACGGCCAGGTCGACGAATGGGTCGGCTCGCAGAAATTCCCGGGCGGCAAGGCGGCGGCGGTTGTGTCGGGCGGCGGTATGTCGACGTCGTACTGGGGCTTCAAGGGGGCCGAAGATCTGGGCAACGGCTACAAGGCAATCTTCACGATCGAAGGCTTCTTCCGCGCGCAGACCGGCTCGTACGGCCGCTTCGACGGCGACACGACGTTCTCGCGCAACGCCTACGTCGGCATCGAAGCGCCTTGGGGTACGGTGACGGCCGGTCGTCTGACGACGCCGCTGTTCGTTTCGACGATCCTGTTCAATCCGTTCATCGATTCGTACGTGTTCTCGCCGATGGTCTATCACACGTACCTCGGCCTCGGCACGTTTCCGACCTACTCGACCGATCAGGGTGTGACTGGCGATTCGGGCTGGAACAACGCGGTGTCGTATGCGTCGCCCAACTTCAACGGCCTGTCGGCGACCGCGATGTACGCGCTCGGCAACACCACGCAGAACGGCGCGAAGAAGTGGAGCGGCCAGGTGCTGTACTTCCACGGCCCGTTCGCGGCGACCGCGGTGTACCAGTACGTGAACTTCAACAACGTGCCGGGCGACCTCGGCAGCTTCGAGACCTCGGGCGTGCCGGGTCTGCGCAGCCAGAGCGTCGCGCAGGCGGGTGTGTCGTACGACCTGAAGTTCGTGAAGCTGTACGGTCAGTACATGTACACGTACAACAACCAGCAGGTCACCAGCTGGCACGTGAATACCGGACAGGGCGGTGTCACGGTGCCGTTCGGGCCGGGTTCGGTGATGGCGTCGTACGCGTATTCGCGCAACGGCGGCGGCTCGAACCAGACGCGCCAGACGGCCGCGGTCGGCTACGACTATCCGCTGTCCAAGCGCACCGACGTCTACGCCGCGTACCTGTACGACCACATCACCGGTCAGTCGAGCGGCAACACCTACGGCGCGGGGTTGCGCGCGAAGTTCTAAGCGCGCTTTACCGGCCTCGCCGGCCACATCGGCTACTGCGCTTTCATGACAAAGCCCGCCTTCCTTCCGGAACGCGGGCTTTGTCGCTTCCAGACATTGAGTCGCTCGGATCTCCACGCTTTGCTGCCCGTTTTTTGATAAACCCGGCAAAATGGCGACGATTGATTCCTGAAGCGAGCGACCGAGATGGATACCCTCGTCAGCATGAAAGTGTTTCGTCACGTGGTCGAGGCCGGCAGCTTCGTCGGCGCGGCGGAGAAGATGGAAATGTCGGCCGCGATGGCGAGCAAGCACGTGATGCATCTGGAGCAGCAGCTCGGCGCGCGGCTCCTGAACCGCACCACGCGCCGCGTCGCGCCGACCGAGGCGGGCCGCGAATACTACGAGCGTCTGAGCCAGGCGCTCACCGAGCTCGACGAAGCCGGCCAGGCGGTCGGCGCGGCGAGCATCGTGCCGCAAGGGCGGCTGCGGGTGTCGTCGCTGTCGGCGTTCGGGCTGAACCACGTGATGGCCGCGGTGGCGGACTACGCCGCGCAGTATCCGCAGGTCACCGTCGACATGACGCTGTCGGACCGGGTGGTCGAGTTGATCGACGAGGGTTTCGACGTCGCGATCCGCGCGTCGCCGAACGGGCTGAAGTCGTCGTCGCTGATCGCGCGGCAGATCGCGACCGCGCACCTCGTGCTGTGCGCGTCGCCCGCGTATCTGCGCAGGCACGGCACGCCGAAGAGCGTCGCTGATCTCGCGCGTCACAACTATCTGCAGTACGCGGGCGTGTCCGCGCTGGAAGTCGCGACCGGCGAGGCGAGTGCGCGGGTGCGTCTGTCGGGCAATCTGATCGTCAATCAGCTGGAGGCGCAGCGCGTGGTGGTGCTGCACGGAGCGGGCATCGCGATGCTGGGCACCGAGGTGATCGGCGGCGATCTCGCCGAGGGACGTCTCGTGCCGCTGCTCGTCGACGAAGTGCCGCCGCGCGAGTTGCCGATCCACATCGTGTACACGAGCAGGCGGCATCTGTCGGCGAAGGTGCGCTCGTTCGTCGATTTTCTGGCGGCGCGCTTCGCGAACGAATCGCTGTGGCCGTCGCTGGAGCAGATCAAGGCGTTGGCGGTGCGGTAGGGGTTGGCTCTTGGCGCTGAGCTCTGAGCTTCGCGCCATATTAGTGATTAGCCGGCAGCCTGGAGCCATTAGCCCAGCGGCCGAGCGCCGCCCAAGCTCCCAACTGCCCGCGTCGCGCCTCGCTGCCGCCTCACTCCCCAGCCGCCTGCCTCGCGCCCAGCTGCCGCCTCAAGCCCCAACCGCCCGCGTCGCGCCTCGCTGCCGCCTCACTCCCCAGCCGCCTGCCTCGCGCCCAGCTGCCGCCTCAAGCCCCAACCGCCCGCGTCGCGCCTCGCTGCCGCCCCAAGCCCCAGCCACCCGCGTCGCGCCCCGCTGCCGCCTCACCCCTCAACCGCCCGCGTCGCGCCCCGCTGCCGCCTCAAGCCTCCCAACCGCGGCCCCGCGCCCCCCCAGCCGCCTTACCCCGTTTCGCTATACTGACTGGCAACACCCGTCAGTTAATGATCTGGGGGAGACATGACCGATCTGTCCACGCCGCAGCGTGCCGGCAGCCACAAGCTGCCCGCGGGCCGGCGTCTGCGTTTCGTCACCGCCGCCGCCTTGTTCGACGGCCACGACGCGTCGATCAACATCATGCGGCGCATCCTGCAGGCGAGCGGCGTCGAGGTAATCCACCTCGGCCACAACCGCTCGGTCGCCGAAGTCGCGACCGCCGCGCTCGACGAGGACGCCGACGGCGTCGCCGTGTCGAGCTACCAGGGCGGCCACAACGAATACTTCCGCTATCTCGTCGAGTTACTGCGTGCGCGTGGCGGCGAGCGCATCAAGGTGTTCGGCGGCGGCGGCGGGGTGATCGTCCCCGAGGAGATTGCCGCGCTCGAACGCGACGGCGTCGAGAAAATCTACTCGCCGCACGACGGCCAGCGCCTCGGCCTGCAAGGAATGATCGACGACATGATCGCGCGCTGTACCGCGAGCGCGCAGGTGGAGCAGGTGGCGGAGCCGGCGCAGGTGCACGAATGGCTCACCGAACTCGCGGCGCGGCCATTGCCGCATTTCGGTGATAGTGAAGGCGATGGCGAAGCGCGGCGCGTGGACGGCACGCATGGCGCACACGGCACCGCAAGCGGCAGCAGTCCAGACAGCGCAAACAGGACAGAGGCGACATCGACACCCGGCGCCGCCAACACTTCCGATCCTGCCATCCCCACCTTCCGCCGGCTCGCCCGACTGATCAGCGCGTTCGAAACGAAGACCGCCGGCCCCAGCGCGCGCGACCAACTCGCAACCCTTGCTCAATCCATCCGGATTCCCGTGCTCGGCATCACCGGCACCGGTGGTGCGGGCAAGTCGTCGCTGACCGACGAGCTGATCCGCCGCTTTCGCCTCGACTACGGCGACGCGCTGACGATCGCCGTGCTCGCGATCGACCCGTCACGCCGCAAATCCGGCGGCGCGCTGCTCGGCGACCGCATCCGCATGAACGCGATCGGCGCATGGAGCGGCGGCGCGCGTGGCGGCGCCCGCGTCTACATGCGCTCGATGGCGACGCGCGACGCGTCGAGCGAACTCTCCGACTCGCTGCCCGACGCGCTGCGGCTGTGCAAGGTGGCGGGGTTCGATCTGATCGTCGTCGAGACGTCGGGGATCGGCCAGGGCGACGCGGCGATCGTGCCGTTCGTCGACGAATCGCTGTACGTGATGACGCCCGAGTTCGGCGCCGCGAGCCAGCTCGAAAAGATCGACATGCTCGACTTCGCGAGCTTCGTCGCGATCAACAAGTTTGATCGCAAGGGCGCGCAGGACGCGCGGCGCGACGTCGCGAAGCAGGTGCAGCGCAATCGCGCGGAGTTCGCGACTTCGCCCGACGCGATGCCGGTGTTCGGCACGATCGCGTCGCGCTTCAACGACGACGGCGTGACCGCGCTGTACCGCCATATCGCCGACGTGCTGCGCGGCCACGGTCTGCGCGCGGGCGGTGGCCGGCTCGATGCGCGCGACGGCCTGCGCTTCTCCAGCAACCTGCACGCGATCGTGCCGCCGGCGCGCGTGCGCTATCTGGCCGACATCGCGCAGACGGTGCGCGGCTACCGCGAGCGGGCGGAGGCGCAGGCGCGGATCGCGCGTGAGCGCTGGCAATTGAGCGAGGCGCGCCGGATGTTGAGCGAGGCGGGCGCGTTTGCCGATGCGAAGGTGCGGGCGGTCGCTGTTGCGAATGAGGCCGTGAATACGGGCACGAATCCGGCCGCAAAAATAGCCGCAAACACAGCCGCAAACACAGCCGAAAGCACAGCCGAAAGCACAGCCGAAAGCACAGCCGAAAGCACCACGCGAGCCGCCGGCGCCACCCGCAACGCCGCCTCGTCGTCCGCGAGCACCGAAACCGACCCGCTCCTCGCCCCGCTAAACGCGCTCATCGCCGAACGCACGGCCGCGCTCGGCGAACGCGAACGCGTGCTGCTCGACACCTGGCCGCACACGGTCGCCGCCTATTCCGGCGACGAACACGTGGTGCGCATCCGCGAGTGCGAAATCCGCACTGCGCTGACGGTGACCACTTTGTCGGGCTCCGCGGTGCGCAAAGTCTCGCTGCCCAAATTCGTCGATCACGGCGAGATTTTGCGCTGGCTGATGCTCGAGAATCTGCCCGGTTATTTCCCATTCACCGCCGGCGTGTTCCCGTTTCGCCGCGAGAACGAGGACCCGACGCGAATGTTCGCGGGCGAGGGCGACCCGCAACGGACCAATCGCCGCTTCAAGCTGCTGTCGGAAGGGATGCCGGCCAAGCGACTGTCCACCGCGTTCGATTCGGTGACGCTGTATGGCGAGGAGCCGCACGAGCGTCCGGACATCTACGGCAAGATCGGCAACTCGGGCGTGTCGGTCGCCACGCTCGACGACATGAAGACGCTCTACGACGGCTTCGATCTGTGCTCACCGGAAACCTCGGTCTCGATGACGATCAACGGCCCCGCGCCGACGATTCTCGCGATGTTCTTCAACGTCGCGATCGATCAGCGGATCGCGTTGGAGGAGCAACGGCAAGACCGTCCGCTGACCGCCGACGAACTCGCGCAAACGCGCCGCAACGCGCTCGAAAACGTGCGCGGCACCGTGCAGGCCGACATCCTCAAGGAGGACCAGGGGCAGAACACCTGCATCTTCTCGACCGAATTCAGCCTGAAAGTGATGGGCGACATCCAGGCGTATTTCGTCGAACACGGCGTGCGCAATTTCTACTCGGTGTCGATCTCCGGCTATCACATCGCCGAGGCCGGCGCGAATCCGATCTCGCAGCTCGCGTACACGCTCGCGAACGGCTTCACCTACGTCGAGGCGTATCTGGCGCGCGGCATGTCGATCGACGAGTTCGCGCCGAATCTGTCGTTCTTCTTCTCGAACGGCATGGACCCGGAATACACGGTGCTCGGCCGCGTCGCGCGACGCATCTGGGCGGTTGCGCTGCGCGAGCGCTACGGCGCGAACGAGCGCAGCCAGAAGCTCAAGTATCACGTGCAGACCTCGGGCCGCAGCCTGCACGCGCAGGAGATCGACTTCAACGACATCCGCACCACGCTGCAGGCGCTGATCGCGATCTACGACAACTGCAACTCGCTGCACACCAACGCGTTCGACGAAGCGATCACGACGCCGACCGAGGAGTCGGTGCGCCGCGCGGTGGCGATCCAGCTGATCATCAATCGCGAATGGGGGCTCGCGAGGAACCAGAATCCAAATCAGGGCAGCTTCGTGATCGACGAGCTGACCGATCTGGTCGAGGAGGCGGTGCTCGCCGAGTTCGAGCGGCTCACCGAGCGCGGCGGCGTGCTCGGGGCGATGGAAACCGGCTATCAGCGCGGGCGGATTCAGGACGAATCGATGCTGTACGAGCATCGCAAGCATGACGGCTCGTATCCGATCGTCGGCGTGAATATGTTTCTCAGCGCGCATCCGCACGAGGCGCCGCGGCCGATCGTGCTCGCGCGCTCCACCGACGCGGAAAAGCAGAGTCAGCTGACGCGGCTACGCGACTTCCAGACGAGACACCAGGACGACGCGCCGGCCGCGCTCGAACGCCTGAAGCGCACGGTGATCGACGACGGCAATGTGTTCGCGGTGCTGATGGACGTGGTGCGTGTGTGTTCGCTCGGGCAGATCACGCACGCGCTGTTTGAAGTGGGCGGGCAGTATCGGCGGAATATGTAGCGAGGAGCGAGGTGTGGGTTTGAGGAGGGCGCGGCTCGGTGCTTGGGACGCGTATGAGCGGTGACGATGAACTGAAGCCCGCCCGTTTCGATTTACACGCTCGTAGCCAGTCCGCTCGAAAAACTGTTGCTCCGTGGTTGGGCGCCCACGAGGCAAATCCTCGGTCCCGTCATTGGCAGACAAGTGCTTTGGGGAGCGGGTCCACTTCAGAAACATGAAACCGGTCCGATGAACGGTCGTCAAAGGGAGCCTGCCAGTCGACTGTGTCGGCAGTCTGGGCACAGGACTCCGATTTCAGCGCTTCCATCGCGGAGCCTTGCTGCAAGCGGCTCTGCAGGCGACTACCGTCAGATTTCACACGATTCGTACGATTACCCCGGAAAGGGCGTTATTGCGTGATCTCCTGTTCGCGGCCCGCCTGCTCGAACCAGGCAGTCACCGCCTTCCAGTGCTGGTCGCCATAGAGCCGGCGAAAGCGCGAGGTTTCTTCCGCCTGTGCATTGCGCCATATGGTCAGGCGCTCGGCGATGAACGCTGGCGTCAACGCCAGGCCGCACTCTACGGTGATGCAGTGACGCCACTGATCGTAGGTATGGGAAATCACATTCTTCTCCTTGGTTGCATTAGGCGTTTTTCATGACGACGGGAAACGACCTGCCCTAAAAGTTTCCACACGGTAACCGCGATCTTTGGCAGATTTTGATGTTATGTTATAACATTGCTAATATTGATTTTGGTGGCTTGTAAGGCTTTCCCATGCAACTCACTGCCAACCAACAACGGGTTCTCGCCACGCTCCAGCAGGCCGGCAGCCCGCTCAGTGCCTACGCACTGCTGGATCGATCGGCTGCGCGACGCGGGCTTCAGCGCGCCGGTGCAGGTGCACCGGGCCTTGGAGCGCCTTGCCGAGCAGGGGCTGGTTCATCGGCTGGAGAGTCTGAACGCATACGTGTCGTGTAGCCATTCAGGCGGTTGTCGGCACGGCCTCAAGGCATTCGCCATTTGCGACAACGGCGGGCGTGTTGATGAGTTCACCGACAACAGTCTGGGGCGCTACCTCGGCCGCTGGATGAAGGACAACGCCTGCTCGCTGCGCAGCTTGACCATCGGGTTGCATGGCAAGTGCGAGGCTTGCGTCGGCCCGCAGTGACATCAACGCCGACCGATGACCCACGAACCCGAAGAAATGACGATGAACACCGCAACGCTGACCTCCACGAAAAAACTCCCCGTCACTGTCCTGTCCGGCTTTCTGGGCGCGGGCAAGACCACGCTGCTCAACCACATCCTGAACAATCGTGAGGGTCGGCGCGTCGCGGTCATCGTCAACGACATGAGCGAGGTCAACATCGACGCCGCGCTGGTACGCGATGGCGGGGCTGAACTCTCGCGCACCGACGAGAAGCTGGTGGAGATGAGCAACGGCTGCATCTGTTGCACCTTGCGCGAGGATCTGCTGGTGGAGGTGGATCGACTCGCCAAGGAGGGCCGCTTCGACCAGCTCGTCATTGAATCCACCGGGATTTCGGAGCCGCTGCCCGTGGCCGAGACCTTCACCTTCGAGGGCGAGGACGGCCGCAGCCTGGGTGAAGTCGCCCGGCTCGACACGATGGTGACGGTGGTCGATGCCTTCAACTTCTTGCGCGACTACAGCTCGCGCGACAGCATCCAGTCACGCGGCGAGTCGCTGGGCGAGGAAGACCACCGGACGGTCGTGGATTTGTTGATCGGCCAGATCGAATTCTGCGATGTGATCGTGCTCAACAAGACCGACCTCATCAGCGATGATGAACGTGAGCGGCTGATGGCGATCCTGCGCAGCCTCAACCCGCGCGCCCGCATCGAGGTGGCTGAGTTCGGGAAGGTGCCGCTCGACCGCGTGCTGGACACAGGGCTGTTCGATTTCGACGAAGCCTCCAAGGCGCCCGGGTGGCTGCAAGAACTGCGCGGCACCCACACGCCCGAAACCGAGGAGTACGGCATTCGCAACTTCGTGTATCGCGCGCGCCGCCCGTTTCATCCGCAACGCTTCTTCGACTGGGTGGAAAGCGAATGGCCGGGCGTGGTGCGCTCCAAGGGCTTCTTCTGGCTCGCTACGCATCCGACGCTGGCGGGCAACTGGTCGCAAGCGGGCGCGGGGGCCCGGCACGGCCCTGCCGGCTACTGGTGGGCGGCTGTGCCGCCCGAACGCTGGCCGCAAGACCTGGAATCCGTCGCCCTGATCCGCGAGAAATGGGACGAGCGCGTGGGCGATGCGCGCCAGGAACTGGTGCTGATCGGCATGGAGATGGACGAAGCGGCGCTGCGCGCCCGCTTTGATGCCTGTCTGCTGACCGACAAAGAAATGGCCCAGGGCCCGCAGGCGTGGACGACCTGGCACAACCCGTTCCCCGATTGGCCCTGATTTGACTGTGCTCCCCATGCTCTGAACCGGGTTGGGGCGCATCCCCACCGGATTTTGAGCATGAATGCAGCACTTCCCGACGTTTCACTGACCGACATCGCCCCCCGCCTCAGTCCACTGGCCTGGGTCGGCATGCAGGGCATCGACCTGCCCGTCACCGTGGCCGAATCCGGCTACCGGCGCGAACTGCACGCGCGCGCCGACATGCAGGTCGATTTACCCGCTCCGCATGTCAAGGGCATCCACATGTCCCGGCTGTACCGGCTGCTGGATGCGCTGGGCCAGGGAGAGGCGCTGTCGCCCACTGGCCTGCGCCTTCTGCTCCAAGCCATGATCGACAGCCATCAAGACTGCGACACCCGCAGGGCGCGGTTGCGCCTGAACCTGACGCTGCTGGTGCAGCGTCAGGCGCTGGTCACGCAGGGGCTGGCTGGCTGGAAGTCCTATCCCGTCTGCCTGGACGCGTTTCTCGTCAGAGGCAAGTTCAGATGCCGCGTGCAGGTCACGGCGGCCTACTCCTCGACCTGTCCGTGTTCGGCCGCGCTGTCGCGACAGATCATCGAACAGGGCTTTCTGAAAGACTTCGGCCGGCAGTCCACGGTGAATCCGGCCGACGTGGCGGCCTGGCTGCATCGGCATGGGACGCTGGCGACGCCCCACAGCCAGCGCAGCGAGGCCCAGGTCGCGGTGGACGTGGCGGGCGATGCGCAAACGCTGGGCATCCTCACGCTGATCGACCACATAGAGCAGGCCGTGGGTACGCCCGTGCAAACGGCGGTCAAGCGCGCCGACGAGCAGGCGTTCGCGTCGCTCAACGGCCAGAACCCGATGTTTGTCGAGGACGCGGCACGGCGTATCGAGGCGGCATTGAGCCACTACGCCAACCCTGGCGTCCATGTCCGGCACCTTGAGAGCCTGCACCCGCACGACGCGGTGGCGTGGGCGGCTTCGATGCCCGAAGGCGTTTCCGTATGAGCGCCGACTCTCCATCCAGCCTGATACCCGTCACTTTGCTGATAGGGTTCCTGGGCAGCGGCAAGACTACCGTGCTCAACCACCTGGTGCGCCAGCCCGAGTTGGCCGATGCGCTGGTCATCATCAACGAGTTCGGCGAAATGGCGCTCGACCACCTGCTGGTCGCCCACAGCACAGAGAACCTCGTGACGGAGATGAGCAGCGGCTGCCTGTGCTGCACCATCCGCGGTGATCTGGTCAAAACCCTGCGCGATATTACCTGGCGCTTCTCGCGTGGCGGCCAGCGGCAGTTCCGGCGCGTGCTGATCGAGACCACTGGCCTGGCCGATCCGGCACCCATCATCCACACGCTGATGACCCATCCTCAGATCTCGCCGAAGTACCGGCTCGACGGCATCGTCACGACCGTGGACATGGCCACGGGCATGCACACCCTCGACCAGCACCCGGAGGCCGTCAAGCAGGCGGCCGTGGCCGACGCGCTGCTGCTGACCAAGGCCGATCTGGTATCGAGCGAGCAACGCCACGCGCTGTTGGGCCGACTGGATGGCATCAACCTGGCCGCCCCGCGCTGGGAGGTGTGCAATGGCGAAATCGCACTGCAGAAGGTGCTGAATCTCGGGCTGTTCTCTGCGGATGGCAAGACCCCCGACGTGGCGCGCTGGCTGCGGGAGGAAGCCTATCCGCCGGCGCGTCGACACGTACACGATCACCATGGGCACGATCACGGCCATCGCGGCCACGACCATGCCGCGCATGAATCGCATGGTTACCATGAGCCCGGCCACGGCCACGCGCACGACCATCACGACGTGAACCGCCACGATGACCACATCCGCGCATTCTGCTTCCATGTCGATGAGCCGATACCCGACGAGGTACTGACCACCTGGCTCGAACTGCTCATGGGCTTCGTGGGCAGCAACATCCTTCGCGTCAAGGGCATCCTCAACGTGGAGGGAGAAGCGCAGCCGATCGTCGTGCATGGCGTGCAGCACATCTTCCATCCACCCGTGCCCCTGCCGACCTGGCCCAGCGAGGACCGCCGCTCGCGCCTGGTCTTCATCACCCGGGACGTTGACCGGGAGGTGGTCGAGCGCACCTTCGAGGCGCTGCGGCTGGCGCTGCCGCAAGCGGGGGAGGCGACCGAATGAACCCGCCCATCCTTCTCTACAACACGCTCGCGCGCAAGAAGGAACCATTGCGCACCGAACAGCCCGGCCGGGTGACGATGTATGTGTGTGGCCCTACGGTCTACAACTACGCCCACATCGGCAACGCGCGGCCCGCTGTCGTGTTCGATGTGTTGGCCCGGTTGCTCAGACATGATTATCGGGAAGTGATATATGCACGCAACTTCACCGATGTGGACGACAAGATCAACGCCGCTGCCGCTGCCGAAGGGGTGCCCATTGGTACCATCACCGACCGCTACATCGACGCCTACCATGAGGACATGCGGGCGTTGGGGGTGCTGACGCCCGACCTGGAGCCGCGCGTCACCGAACACATCCCCGCGATCATCGACCTGATCCGGGAACTGATCGAGCGGGGCCACGGCTACGTCGAACAGGACCACGTGCTGTTCCACGTGCCGTCCTATCCGGCCTATGGGCAGCTATCGGGGCGGCGCACCGAGGACATGCTGGCCGGCGCCCGTGTGGAGGTGGCGCCCTACAAGCGCGACCCGATGGACTTCGTGCTTTGGAAGCCCTCGACGCCGGAGCAGCCGGGCTGGGACAGCCCTTGGGGCCGGGGCCGTCCTGGCTGGCATATCGAATGTTCAGCCATGATTCGTCAGCACCTGGGCCACACTATCGACATCCACGGCGGTGGTCAGGATCTGATCTTCCCGCACCACGAGAACGAAATCGCCCAAGGCACCTGCGCCCACGGCAGGCTTTACTGCCGCAACTGGGTGCACAACAGCTTCGTCACTGTGGATGGACAGAAGATGTCCAAGTCCCTGGGCAACGTGGTGCGGGTGCGCGATCTGCTGGCTCGGTCACCGGGCGAAGCTGTTCGTCTGGCCCTGCTGTCCACCCACTACCGACGACCGCTGGACTGGAACGCGCAGCGCCTTCTGGCTGCGCGGCAGGCCCTGACGCGCTACTACGACAGCCTGTCAAAAGTCACTCAGCTCCCTGACCTGCCGCCGGTCGCCCCCGACCCTGAGGTGCTGGAAGCATTGAGGAACGATCTCAATGTTCCCGGCGCGCTGGCGCGGCTGCGCGTGCTGCTGACGCAACTCGACGATGCGCAAACGGATGTCCGACGGGCGCACGCCAAATCCGTTCTACTGGCATCCGCCGGGGTGATGGGGCTGTTGAAGCAGTCGCCACAAGCGGCCCTGACTGCACTATGGCCGGCGGCGTCGGTGCCATTTGCGCAGTCGTCCGGTGACACCCGGATCAATACGCTGTTGGCTGAGCGTGAGCAGGCTCGTCGGAACCGTGATTTCGCCAAAGCGGATGCGCTTCGCGATGAACTGGAAGCAGCCGGTTTCCTCATCGAAGACACCCTCAAAGGCGCGGTACTGCGCCCCGCCAGAAAGGAGCAAGCATGAAACGCTGGCCCGCCCGACTGCTGGTGATGCTGGTGCGCGGCTACCAGTTGTTCGTCGGTCCGATGCTCGGACCGCGCTGCCGCTTCCGTCCCACCTGCTCGCAATACGCCATAGATGCGTTGCGATCGCATGGCGCACTCAAGGGATCATGGCTGACGCTGCGGCGCCTGGGGCGCTGCCATCCGCTGCATCCGGGCGGTTATGACCCTGTACAGCCTTGCTGCTCCCATAAGGGAGGTGGCCTGTGCTGATTCGCAAGCTGTTCAAGTTCGAGAGCGCTCATATTGTGCGTGGATGCAGCACGAGGCGCTGCTCGCACTCCATCCATGGCCATTCGTACAAGGTCGAGCTGTTCCTGGAGGCGCATGCGCTCGACAACGGCCAGATGATCTATGACTTCGGCTTGCTCAAAAGCCACGTGCGCGACCTCATCGACGCCTTCGATCATGCCGTTGCGCTCTGGTCAGGTGACGAACCGGACTATCTCTCGGACATGCGCAAGCACTCTGAGCGATGGGTGCTGATTCCGGTATCGCCAAGCGCAGAGCAGTTCTCTCGGCTGTTCTTTCGCCTGGTCGATGCCGTACTGACGCTCACCGACATGGCCAACGGTGAAGCCGACGTGCGGCTGCACTCGGTCATCGTTCATGAAACCGAGACCGGCTATGCACAGTGCTTTCGGGAAGACGCTCATAACCCGCGTATGGGCCATATCGACCTGAATGCCATCGAGTTCTCATCGGCCATCACAAAAGATTGGCACGAGCCCAACTTGCTCGAACTAATCAAGCGCGGCCAACGCTTGTCCCCGTTAACGAAAGAGTCCGTATGATCAGAAAAAACCCGCGTGGCGACCTGCCACAGATTCACCCCAGTGCCTTCGTCGATCCGACCGCCATCCTGTGCGGCCTCGTGGTCGTCGAGGAAAACGTGTTCATCGGCCCCTATGCGGTCATCCGCGCCGACGAGATGGACGCCGATGGACGCATCGACCCCATCGTGATCGGCGCCCATTCCAACATCCAGGACGGCGTGGTGATCCATTCCAAGTCCGGCGCCAGTGTGCGGATAGGGCAGCGCACTTCCATTGCCCATCGCGCGATCGTGCATGGCCCCTGCGCCATTGGCAACGGTGTTTTCATTGGCTTCAATAGCGTGCTGTTCAACTGCACGATCGATGACGGCTGCGTGGTTCGTTACAACGCCGTGGTCGATGGTGTCCGCCTTCCTGCGGGTTTCTACGTGCGTTCGACCGAGCGCATCGGTCCCGAAACCGAGCTGGCTTCGCTGCCGCAAGTGTCTGCCGCCGCCAGCGAGTTCTCCGAGGACGTGGCGCGGACCAACAACGAGTTGGTGCTTGGCTACAAAGCCATCCAGAACGAGTTCTAACCCATCAGGAAAAAGAAAAGCATCCATGCATCAACCTCAGCGTGCCCTTGTGGTCAGTGCGCTTCCAGGCTCCGCTTCCGCCTCGGTGGCGATCACGCTGCCGGATGGCAGCCGCCGTACGTTCGGTCATCCCGTTTCCGTGCTGGAGGTCGCACAGGCTATCGCACCCAGTCTGGCGAGAAACACCGTGGCGGGCAAGATCGATGGGCGGCTCGCCGATGCGTGCGACGTGATAGCCCACGATGCGGCGTTGCAGATCATCACACCTCAGGATGAGGAAGGGCTTGAAATCATCCGGCACTCCTGCGCACACCTGATAGGCCATGCCGTCAAGCAGCTCTACCCAAGCGCGAAAATGGTCATCGGGCCAGTCATCGAAAACGGCTTCTACTACGACATCGCCTACGAGCGCCCCTTCACGCCCGAAGACCTGAGCGCCATTGAAGCGCGCATGAAGGAGCTGATCGCGCAGGACTACGACATCATCAAGCAGACGACGCCGCGCGCCGAAGTGATCGAGATATTCAACGCTCGCGCCGAGGACTACAAGCTGCGCCTGATCGACGACATGCCGGACGAACAGGCGACAGGCTCATGAACGTCACCGGCAACACCATCACGCTATCGGCGGCGCGGCACGCCGATCTGCTGGTGCAGGGCGGAATCGTCATGACACCGGGCGGTGCCGAGCGCATCGACGTGGCCTGCTCGCAAGGTCGGATCGTTGCGCTTGGCGATCTTCGTGGCACATGGAGCGCCGAGACCACATTGGACGCCAAAGGCCTGCATGTGTTGCCCGGTGTCATCGACAGTCAGGTGCATTTCCGCGAACCGGGCCTGATGCACAAGGAGAACCTGGAGGCGGGCACGCGCGGGGCGGTGCTGGGCGGCGTCACCGCCATCTTCGAGATGCCGAACACGACCCCGCTGACCTTGAGCGCGGCCGACCTGCAAGCCAAGCTGGATGCCGCCCAAGGCCGCGCGTGGTGCGACCACGCTTTCTACATCGGCGGCTCGGCGGTGAACGCAGAGCAACTGGCTGAGCTGGAGAACCTGCCCGGCTGCGCCGGCGTCAAGGTCTTCATGGGCAGTTCCTTCGGCGACCTGCTGGCCGACGACGATGACGTTCTGCGCCGCATCCTGCATCATGGGCGCAGGCGACTGGCCGTGCATGCCGAGGATGAGGCCCGGCTGCGCGAGCGCAGGCACATCGCCCTGGAAAGCGCGGACGTGCGCCAGCATCCCGTCTGGCGCGATGTGGACAGCGCGTTGATGGCGACGGAACGCATCGTGCGGCTGGCCGCCGAGTGCGGCCGACGGCTGCACGTTCTGCATGTCTCCACCGCCGAGGAAATGATGTTCCTGGCGGCTCGCAAGCATCGCGTCACGGTGGAAGTCACGCCCCACCATCTGACCTTGCAAGCGCCTGAATGCTATGAACGCCTTGGCAGCCTGGCGCAGATGAATCCACCCGTGCGCGAGCAGCGCCATCAGGACGCGCTATGGCAGGCGATCCGCGATGGCGTGGTCGATGTCATCGGCAGCGACCATGCGCCTCACACACTGCAGGAGAAGGCGAAGCCCTATCCGCAATCGCCGAGCGGGATGACCGGCGTGCAGACGCTGCTGCCTGTGATGCTCGACCACGTGCATGCCGGGCGCCTGGGTCTGCAACGGCTGGTGGATTTGACCAGCGCCGGGCCGGCCCGCATCTTCGGCATCGAGGGCAAGGGGCGCATCGCGCTGGGCTACGACGCGGATTTCAGCATCGTTGATCTACGGGCACAGCGGGTCATCCACAACGACTGGATCGCTAGCGTCAGCGGCTGGACGCCGTATGACGGCCAGGCCGTCACGGGCTGGCCCATCCACACAGTGGTTCGAGGGTGCTGTGTTGTTCGGGATGAAACGTTGGCCGGAGAGCCGAAAGGCGCGGTGGTTCGGTTCCTGGAATCGTGGTCAAACGAAACCAGAGGAGAGTCTGATGCCTGATTCAACCGAACTCACAAACCGGAGCCGGAAAGCCACGCTGCCTCGTCTGCAAATCCTGATCTGGAAATATTTCAGAAAGCAGATGCACGTCATTTGACACCCGAAGAGGTGTATCGCCTGCTGTTCAGGCAAGTTCACGAGGTCGGGCTGGCTACCGTGTACCGCGTGCTCGCACAGTTGCAGCAAGCCGGCCTGTTCAAGCCGGCGCACTTCGAGGCAGGGCGAGCCGTTTACGAGCTGGATGATGGGATGCACCATGACGACCTCGTGTGTACGACGTGTGGCCGCGTGCAGGACCCCGACGCTTCTGTAAGCAGAACGTCGCACTTGATTATGTAGGGGAAGCAGATTGGAAATTTGCCATCTTCGTTGCTTTCTCGCAGTGCCTCAAAAACTTGGGGACGCGTCAGAAAACGGAAAATAAAACCCGTTAGCGAGAGGCGATCGCCAGCAGGAACTGGTCCTGATCGGCACCGGGGTGGACGAGGCATCGTCACGCGCGGACGCGCGTATTGCGCGCTCGACAGACAGCTATACCGCTACGCGGTTGCGCCAGTGGTTACGCAACAAGTACAAGGTTCGGCGTCGCTGGGGCGGGACTTATCCATCCCGGCACCTCGACGGGCACCTCGACGGGCACTTCGGTCTCGTGCGTCTGACTGGTCCATGGTTGGAACCTGCCGTGTGTGAAGGCGTGATGTCCTGTCCGAGAGCCGGATGCGGGAGATTTGCATGTCGGGTTCGATGAGCGGGATGTGGAAACGGAGCTAGGGCGAGTTTCCAGGGCACCGCCAGACGAAAGAGGCGGTAACAGACAAACCGAACCTACTGCCACCGCGCCACATCTCGACTCTACCGATCACGGCCCTTGCTGCAGGCACGGCGAAGGAATCTCAGACCTGGTCTGACGCTGACTGAGAGATCAGGTCTTGACTTACGCACGTCAAGTACGTCAAGCGGCGGCGCCGGCAGGCTGTGTCGCCCGCCGTCGCCACCCCGTTTGATACCTCAGCGCCCAATCCCCAGGCGTGCTTTGGCGTCGTCGTATTCCTGCGTCAGACGCTGCACCAGTTCGCCGACGCTCGGCACGTCGTCCATCAGACCGACGCCCTGGCCTGCGCCCCAGATGTCCTTCCACGCCTTCGCCTTGTCGCTGCCGAAGTTCATCTTGGTCTTGTCCGACTCGGGCAGCGCGTCCGGGTCGAGCCCCGCGTTCAGGATGCTCTCGCGGATGTAGTTACCGTGCACGCCCGTAAACAGGTTGGTGTAGATGATGTCGGCGGACTTCGAGTTGACGATCGCCTGCTTGTAGGCGTCGACCGCGTGCGCCTCTTTGGTCGCGATGAAGCGCGTGCCCATGTACGCGAGGTCCGCGCCCATCGCCTGCGCGGCGAGAATCGAGCCGCCGTTCGCAATCGACCCCGACAGCACGATCGGGCCGTCGAAAATCCGTCGCACTTCGCCGACCAGCGCGAACGGCGAGGTCGTGCCCGCATGGCCGCCGGCGCCCGACGCGACGAGGATCAGCCCGTCGACGCCCGCTTCGAGCGCCTTCTGCGCATGGCGCAGATTGATCACGTCATGCAGCACGATGCCGCCGTAGCTGTGCACCGCATCGACGATTTCGCGCGCCGGCGCGCGCAGACTCGTGATGAAGATCGGCACCTGGTGTTCGACGCACACACGCACGTCCTGCTCGAGCCGCACGTTCGACTGGTGGACGATCTGATTGACCGCGATCGGTCCGATGACCGCGTGGGGGTTCGCCGCCTTGTGCTCGGCGAGCTGCGCCTGAATCTGCGTCAGCCATTCGTCGAGCAATTCGGCCGGCCGTGCGTTCAGCGCCGGGAATGAACCGACGATGCCGGCCTTGCACTGAGCCAGCACGAGTTCGGGATAGCTGACGATGAACATCGGCGAAGCGACGACGGGCAACGCGAGGTTTTGCAGAACGGCGGGCAATGCCATGGTGCGAGTCTCCAATTTAGGCCAGCCGGTGCGACGTACCGCGCCCGGCGTTTGATGAGGTTCGATGAGTTTAGCGGCACACGGCTTGCGGCGCGTCGTGTTGTGCCGTGTTGTGTCGCGCGGTAGCCGTTGGGTTATGGGTGTTTCCCGCTGACGACCAGCCCACCCGCCGAAGCACCCGCTAATTTAAGAACGGTCGTTCGATTATAGGCGAAGCCTGGGGCCCGCGCGCGCCGTGCCCGTTTGGAACGGTTCGAAGGAGTATTCAGGTTCCATGCGAGCGTGGGTTATCCCACCTCGCATCGGCATGCCGGGCTTCTACAATGCACAGACCCTCAAACGACCAACGAGACGTCATGGCCTTCGAGAATTTCACGCCCTTTCGCGTCGCCGTGGGCGATGTCGATATTTTCGGAGTGAAGGGCGGTGCCGGACCGCCGCTGTTGCTGCTGCACGGCCATCCGCAATCGCACCTGATCTGGGCGCGCTGCGCCACGCAGCTCGCACAGCATTTCACGGTGATCGCCACCGACCTGCGCGGCTACGGCGCGTCCGGCAAGCCGCCGAGCGACGCCGCGCACACGCCGTATTCGAAACGCGCGATGGCGGCCGATCAGGTCGCCGTGATGCGCCACTTCGGCTTCGAGCGTTTCCTCGTCTGTGCGCACGATCGCGGCGCGCGCGTCGCGCACCGGATGGCGCTCGATCACGCCGACGCGGTCGAGCGTCTGATGCTGCTCGATATCGCGCCGACGCTGGCGATGTACGAAGCCACCGACCGCACCTTCGCGACGCACTACTTCCACTGGTTCTTCCTGATCCAGCCCGAGCCGCTGCCCGAAACGCTGATCGGCGCGAATCCGGCCGCCTACGTCGACGCGGTGATGGGCAGCCGCTACGCAGGCCTCACGCCGTTCGACCCGGCCGCGCTCGACGCCTATCGCGCGGCGCTCGCGCAACCGGGCGCGGTGCACGCGATGTGCGAGGACTACCGGGCGTCGGCGAGCATCGACCTCGAACACGACCGTGCGGATATCGAGCGCGGCAACAAGATCGGCTGTCCGCTGCGGGTGTTGTGGGGCGACAAGGGCGTGATCGAGAAGTGCTTCGATGCGCTCGCCGAATGGCGGCATGTGGCGCGCGACGTGAGCGGCCGCGCGTTGTCCTGCGGGCACTATCTGCCCGAGGAAGCACCGGACGAACTGGTCGCCGAGATGCTGTCGTTTTTCGAGGCGGTCGAGCAATGAACGACGGGCCGCCCGCGCGCGGCCCGGTTCGAGCTGCGTTACTCATCTGCGTTATTCGAGCGGCGGCAGGCGCCGCGCGACCGGCGTCGATTTGACGATTGCGGTGCTGGTCTCCGCGCGCTCGGTTACCTTCGACAGAATCTCGTCGAGCTGCTCGATCGAATGCAGGTACAGGCGGCAGATGAAGCAATCGTCGCCGGTCACCTTGTCGCATTCGACGAACTCCGGAATGCGCCGGATCACCTCCTCCACCAGATGCAACTGGCCGGGCAACGGCTTCACGCGCACGATCGCCTGCAGCGTGAAGCCGAGCGCGCGCGGATCGATCTGCACCGTGAAGCGCTCGATCACGCCTTGCGCTTCGAGCCGCCGCACGCGTTCGGCCGTGCTCGGCGCCGACAGGCCGACCACCCGCGCGAGTTCGCTGACCGGCTGACGCGCGTCCTGCGCGAGCGCGGCGAGCAGCGCGCGATCGATGTCGTCGAGTGCGACCGGTGTCGGCGAAGCAAGGCGTTTGCTCATGATGACCTTCGTTTATGAGGTGAAAGCTTGGAGACGCTTAAGTTTAGCCATGTAATCGCGTGCGCGGATTAATTACACTGCCAGTCATACAGGCATTTATCCGGGATCGACTCATGGCTTCGAACAACGCTGGCGCGACGACCGCGAACAGCAACCGCAACGATATCCGCCGCGGCGCCGCCGAGATGAGCATGGCGATGCTGATGTCGGGCACGATCGGCTGGCTCGTCGTGTCGTCGGGGCAAAACCCATTCAACGTGGTGTTTTTCCGCTGTTTTTTCGGCGGCGCGACGCTCGCGCTCGTGTGCGCGCTGCTCGGCCTGTTCCGCCGCGAGCTGTTCTCGTGGAAGATGCTCGGCCTCGCGCTCGTCGGCGGCGCGGCGATCGTCGCCAACTGGGTGCTGCTGTTCGCCGCGTATTCGCGCGCGTCGATTTCGATGGCGACGGCCGTCTACAACACGCAGCCGTTCATGCTGATCGCGCTCGGCGCGCTGGTGTTTCGCGAGCGCATCAGCGCGTCGACGCTGGTCTGGCTCGTGGTCGCGTTCGTCGGCCTCGTGTTCGTCGTGAAGGTCGAGCCGGCGGTGCTGGCGGTGCCGGGGCAGTATCTGGTCGGTGTCGCGTACGCGGTCGGCGCGGCGGCGATGTACGCGGTGTCGTCGATCATCACGAAGCGGCTGAAGGGCACGCCGCCGCATCTGCTAGCGCTGATCCAGGTCTCGCTCGGCGTGCTGCTGCTCGCGCCGTTCGTGCGCTTCGACGCGCTGCCGGCGAGCGGCACGCAGTGGCTCGAACTCGTCGTGCTCGGCGTCGTCCACACCGGGCTCATGTACGTGCTGCTGTATGGCGCGATCCAGAAGCTGCCGACCACGATGACGGGCGCGTTGTCGTTTATCTATCCGGTGGTCGCGATCATCGTCGACCGCGTGGCGTTCGGACAGACGCTCGCGTGGATTCAGGTGCTCGGCGCCGCGCTGATTCTGCTCGCGGCGGCCGGCGTTAATCTTGGCTGGCGGATCGTGCCGCAGAAGAAGCGACTGTCGTCGACCTAAGGGTAGAGCGGGAAATATTACGGATTCCCGAGCAATGCGCGTGGCCCCATTGTTCATATAAGCGGACCAATTGCGCGCAAACGTAGGCCTGGCGCCGCTTTCCGGCGTCGCGTGTATGCAGCTTTAAAACGTACTGTTAAATTTCTGTAGGGAAATCACCGATGCGTTGCAAAAACCCGCACGCGTATCATTCGAGGTGACGCTGATCACGTCCAACAAGATGTTCCGCCGCTCGCTTCGTCGAGCGGCTTTCTTTTTGTGCGGACGGTTTTGCGTTCTGGTGCGTTGTTGTTGGCCGCACCGCACCGCACTGCGCTGCACGCTCAGCCCCGCGCGAGAATCCGCTCGCCATCCACGTCGAGCGGCCCACCATTCGCCGCCAGCTCCCCGATCATCCCTTTCAGCAACGCCGGCCATTCGCCGCGCGGCTTCAGCATCGACGCGGCGGCGCGCAGCACGGCTGCGTCGTCGAGCATGCGCAGCAGCGCGTCGAAACTCATCTCACGGACGTCGAGCAGCTTGAACACGATCAGCACTTTCAACGCGTTCTTTGCATTGCGCGCGGGATCGGCGCGCAGCCACGCAATGCGCGACCCCGCACGTTCAAGCGCCTGTTCGACATTCGTGAACGGCGCGCCGTGGCCCGGAATCACGACGCGCACGTCGAGCGTCGCGATCGTGTCGAGCACGGCCTGCTGCTCGGCGAAACCGCTTTCGCCTTCGAGCTCCGGAAAGATCACGCCGAAGCCGTTTTCCCACAGCGCGTCGGCGCTGATCAGCACGCGTTCGTCCGCGCAATAGAGCATCAGCGAATGCGGATCGTGGCCGGGCGCGCCGAGCACCTGCCAGTCGAGCGCGCCGAGCCGCAAGCGCGCGCCGGGCGCAAGCGTGCCCGTGAAGCCGAAACGCTCGCAGTTCTGACCGGTCGCGCGAAAGGTGAGGCGCGTGTCGTCCCAGTCGCGCACCGCGTCGGCTTCCGCTGCGGGGATTAGTGTGCGGCACGGCCAGGTGGCCTGCAGCGCCGCGTTGCCGCCGCAGTGATCCGAATGCAGATGCGTGTTGACGATCAGATCGAGCGGCCGCGTGTTCAGTGCGTGGCGTACCAGCGCGACGGTCTGCGTCGCGTGCGTCGCATAGCCGGTATCGACGAGCGCCGCGCACGCGTCGTCGACGAGCAGCACGTTGTTCGACGACAGCCAGCCGCGCTCGAACACGCGGATCGATGCGGGCAGCGCGCTCATGACGCTACTGCCTGCGCGTCGGGCGCCGCGGCCGTGTCCGGCTTCGGCATCACGAGGATCGTCGACGTGCCGGTCAGCATCAACTCGCCGTGCTGATTGACGACCGAGCCTTCGAGGAAGGTCAGGTCGCCGTTCAGGCTCGGCTTCCAGTGAGCGTCGCGCACGCGCCAGGTGATCGTCAGCGTGTCGTGCGCCTGCACCGCTTTTTTCAGCTTGATGTCGAATTCGAGGCCGAGCGGTTGCGCGTAGGTCGAAAAGTGCGTGGCGAGCAGCGCCATGAAATACGCGGTGGGCTGCGTGCCCGACGCGATCAGCCCGCCGAAGCGGCTCTGCGCGGCATACGCTTCGTCGTGATGGAGCGGATTGAAATCGTTGACGAGCGCCGCGAACGATTTGATCGTGTCGACCGACAGTTCGAGCGTCGAGCTGAACGTCTCGCCGGGCGTGACGACGCGGGGCGCGGCTTTCATTGCGGCTCCTTCGATTGTTTTGCGCGTTGTGTCATGAACGGGGCCATGAACGCCGCGTGACGCGTTTCGATCGCGTCCCACACCGCGCGTTTCGCGTCATTGTCGAACGACGACCAGCCGGCAATTTCGTCGATCGTGCGCAGGCAGCCTTCGCACCAGCCGGTCGACGCGTCCATCCTGCACACGTTGATGCACGGCGACGGCACCGAGCCGTCGTCGTCTTCTTCGTAGGCCTTGCCGCTCGTCGTCGCCATCGGCGTCAGGCTGTCTCGCGCAGTGCGACGTCGACGACCGGCGCGCCCGTCAGCGCGATCAACTCCTGGGCGGTCAGATTGAACACCGCGTGCGGATGGCCGGCGGCGGCCCACAGGCTATCGAGTGCGAGCAGATCGGCGTCGATCAGCGTGACCGGCTCGGTGGCATGACCGACCGGACACACGCCGCCGATCGCGTAACCGGTTTTTTCACGTACGAACTTCGCGTCCGCGCGGCCGATCTCGCCGACCTGCGCGGCAACCTTCTTTTCGTCGACGCGATTCGCGCCGCTCGCGATCACCAGCACCGGCGCATCGTCCTCGCGCCGGCGAAACAGGATCGACTTGGCGATCTGCGCGACCGAACAGCCGAGTCCGGCTGCGGCTTCGGCGGAGGTCTTGCCGGTTTCCGGCAGCATGACGATGCGGCCCGCGTGACCGCGTTCGCGCAGCAGCAGCGCGACGCGGCGTGCCGAGTCGGGCAGCGCGGCGAGATCGTCGGAGTCGAAGGACGCGAGATCGGTCATCGTTGGGGATCCTGATTGAATGGTGATGGTGGGTCTGGTCGAATGATCCGGCAGATCAGACGCAGCTATTCGCTTCGCTGCGCGCTTTCGCGAGCAGCGCCTTACCGGCGCGTGATACGTTCGGCCGGCCGATCGCGTTCGAGATGAAGTCGCCGATCTCGACCACCTGCGCGAGATCGATGCCGGTCTCGATGCCGAGGCCGTGCATCAGGTACAGCACGTCTTCCGTCGCGACGTTGCCGGTCGCGCCCTTCGCATACGGGCAGCCGCCGAGCCCCGCGACCGACGCATGGAAAATCTCGACGCCTTCGAGTAGCGCCGCGTAGATGTTGGCGAGCGCCTGGCCGTAGGTATCGTGGAAGTGCCCCGACAGATGCTCGCGCGGAAACACCTCGGTGACCGCCTGGAAGACTTCGCGGGTGCGCTGGGGAGTGCCGACGCCGATCGTATCGGCGATGTCGATCTCGTCGCAGCCGAGCGCGGCGAAGCGCTTGACCACGTCGACGACCGACGCGACCGGCACCTCGCCCTGGTACGGACAACCAAGCGCGCACGAGACGCTGCCGCGAATCCGCAGCCCGTGTTCCTTCGCGGCGGCCGCGACCGGCGCGAAACGCTCGATGCTTTCCGCGATGCTGCAGTTGATGTTCTTCTGCGAAAACGCTTCGCTGGCCGCACCGAAGATTACGATCTCGTCGGCACGCGCGGCGAGCGCGCCTTCGAAGCCGCGCAGGTTCGGCGTCAGCACCGAGTAGATCGTGCCGGCGCGACGTTGGATGCCGCCCATCACGTCGGCGCCGTCGGCCATCTGCGGCACCCATTTCGGCGACACGAACGACGCCGCCTCGACGTTGCGAAAACCCGCCGCCGACAGACGATCGATCAGCTCGATCTTGGTCGCGGTCGGCACGAATTCCTTTTCGTTCTGAAGTCCGTCGCGCGGACCGACTTCGACGATTTTCACCTGCTTCGGTAAGGCCATGATCTGTCTCCTGTCGATCGGAGCGAGTGCTGCGGCACCGGCTCCGATAATGCTTCAATCACATTCGCTTCAATTCAATCCGCGCGCCTCAATAGCCGCGCTCCGTCTGCACGATGCCGCTCACCGCTTCGCCGCGCAGCAGCGCATCGATCTTGCGCGCGACCTGCGCGACGCTTTCTTCGCGCAACGTCAGCGCCGACACGTGAGGCGTGATCGTGATGCGCGGCTCGCGCCAGAACGGGTGATCGGCGGGGAGCGGTTCCGTGCGGAATACGTCGAGTGTGGCCGCGGCGAGTTGGCCGTTGGCGAGTGCGTCGAGCAGATCCGCTTCCACCACATGCGCACCGCGCGCGACGTTGATCAGATACGCGCCGCGCGCGAGCTTCGCGAACGTGCGCGCATTCAGCATGCCTTCGGTGTCGGGTGTGTGCGGCAGCAGATTCACGAGCAGCTTCGCGCCATCGAGAAACGCGTCGAATTGCGCTGCGCCCGCGAACGTCGCGATGCCGTCGATCTGCTTCGCGCTGCGGCTATAGCCGCGTACCGGCAGACCGAACGATGCGAGCGTCTGCGCGACCTGGGTGCCGAGCACGCCGAGGCCGAGCACACCGACGGTGAAGCTCGCGCGGGGATGCGGTTCGAGCACCTGCCAGCGCCGCTCGCTTTGTAGCAGCTGATATTCGTCGAAACGGCGCAGATAGCGTAGCGCCGCGTGTGCGACGTACTCGGTCATCTGCGCGCCCATGCCGGTGTCTTCGAGGCGGATCAGCGGCACGTTGCGCGGCAGCGTGCCGGGCTGTTCACGTTCGAGCGCGAGGATCGCATCGACGCCCGCGCCGAGATTGAAGATCGCGCGCAGCGTATCGCGACCGGCGAGCATCTCGCGCGGCGGACGCCAGACGATCGCGAAGTCGGCGGGGGCATTGTCGCCCGGTTGCCACTCGCGCAACTCGGCCGCAGGCAACGCGCGGGCGAGGTCGTGCAGCCACGCGGCGGCGTCGGTATGCGGCATGTAGAAGAGGATTTTCATACGCTCGGGCCCGCGTTCGCGCTGAGGTCGGCAGCCGGGCGGAGCCGGGCCGCGCCGCGGCAACGCGGTTGCGCTGAAGGCGGCGCGTGGCGTGCGCGCTGGGCGTGGCACGCGTGGGACAGCGCGAGCGGCATCGGGTCTCCTCCCGTTATGAATAGGCCTCATTCTACTTTTTCGACGCGGATCGCGCGCGTTTGCGTACGGCCGTGCGGTTCGGCTTCGTGTCGATGGGCGCGCAATGCAAGCGCGCTGTGCGCGTTTCATCGATAACCAAAGCACAAAAACTTGGTTCGTCCGCGCGTCGCGTGGCGGGACAATGGCTGCCCGGATTCCCGCAGCGAGGCACGCATATGCTGTCATGCACCCGATCGACCTGGCCGCCACGGCTCGTCACCGTTCCCGGCCTGCACGGCAGCGAAGGCACGCATTGGCAAAGCTGGCTGGAGCGGCAGTTCGCGCGCTCGCTGCGCGTCGAGCAGGCCAACTGGGA
Source organism: Paraburkholderia antibiotica (assembly GCF_012927125.1). Taxonomy (GTDB): domain Bacteria; phylum Pseudomonadota; class Gammaproteobacteria; order Burkholderiales; family Burkholderiaceae; genus Paraburkholderia; species Paraburkholderia antibiotica. The sequence goes on along the minus strand of NZ_JABBFZ010000013.1, from coordinate 159,817 downwards.
TGCGCCCGATGTCGCGTTGTGGGCGCAGTCGTTGCGCGATCTGCTCGCGCGCGAACGCGGTCCGTTCGTGCTGGCCGCGCACAGCTTCGGTTGCCTCGCGACCGCGCATGCGTTGCAGCAGACCTCACTCGCGCACGACGTGGTCGGCGTGCTGCTCGTCGCGCCCGCGAGTCCGCGCAAGTTCGCGTTCGCGGGACCGTTCGACGCGCGACGTCTCGGCGTGCCGTCGATTCTGATCGGCAGCGAAACCGATCCGTGGATGCCGCTTGCCGATGCGCGCGCGCTGGCGCATCGCTTCGGCAGCGCATTCGTCAATCTCGGCGACGCGGGACATATCAACACTGCGGCCGGCTTCGGTCCGTGGCCGCGCGCGAAGTACTTCATCGATACGCTCGTGCATTGCGCGGCGCCGTTGCGGTTTCGCGAGGAAGCGTTCGAGGCCGCGCAGCATGCGTTCGTTTGATCGCCGTGCGGTGCGAGGAAGCTTGCGTAGAAGCTAGCGATCACGCTGCATCGCCAGGGACTAAAGCACGAGACCACGCACCGCGAGCAAGGTAAGCAATCCGTTAGAATCCCGCTTCACGCCGCGCGGATGCGGCCACAGTTTTTCTTTATCGACAGGCGGGGACAGGATGAAGGGCAACACGGGGACAACGCGCCGGATCAAGGCCGGCGTCGCGGCCGGCATCACGGCTATCACGCTCGCGTTTGGCGGCGTGTCGAGCGCGCATGCGGATACGGCGCTGCTGAACGTGTCGTACGACGTGACGCGCGAGCTGTACAAGGACATCAACGCGAGCTTCATCGCGGCGTATAAGCAGAAGAGCGGCGAGACCCTGTCGGTGCGGCAGTCGCACGGCGCGTCGAGTGCGCAGGCGCTGTCGGTGCTGCAAGGTCTGCAGGCCGACGTCGTGACGATGAATCAGCCGAACGACATCGATCTGCTCGCCGACAAGGGCCACCTGGTGCCCGCGAACTGGCGCGCGCGGCTACCGGACGGCAGCGCGCCGTACACGACGACGATGGTGTTCCTCGTGCGCAAGGGCAACCCGAAGCACATCAAGGACTGGGACGATCTCGCGAAGCCCGGCATTCAGGCGGTAATCGCGAATCCGAAGACCTCGGGCAACGGCCGCTATACGTATCTTGCCGCGTGGGGTTATCGCAAGCAGCATGGCGGCACCGATGCACAGGCGCAGGACTTCGTGAAGGCGATCTTCCGCAACGTGCCGGTGCTCGACACCGGCGGCCGGGGCGCGACGACCACGTTCACGCAGCGCGGCATCGGCGATGTGCTGGTGACGTTCGAGAACGAGGTGTCGCTGATCGACACGGGTGTCGGCGCGGGCAGCTACGAAGCGGTGTATCCGTCGGTGAGCCTGCTGGCGGCGCCGCCGGTTGCGATCGTCGATAAGGTCGTCGACAAGCGCGGCACGCGCAAAGAGGCGCAGGCGTATCTCGACTACCTGTGGTCGCCGGCCGCGCAGGAAATCATCGCGCAGCATCATCTGCGACCGCGCGACAAGAACGTGCTCGCGAAGCACGCGGCCGAATTCAAGCCGATCAAAACCTTCACGGTCGAAGACATGTTCGGCAGCTGGCAGAAAGCGCAGGACACGCATTTCTCCGACGGCGGGACGTTCGATCAGATTATTGTCGACCGGAAGTAAAACCGGAAAGTTTGCCGGCAAGAAAAAAGCTGCCTCGCTATGCGCGAGGCAGCTTTTTTTACGGGCGCGCGGTTCACCGCGCGCGCTTGCTCCGATGCTTAGTTCGTCGAAGCGTGAGCGTGGTCACCATGACCGTGCGAGCAGCCCTTCTCGCACCCGCTCGACTCCACCGGCATCTGCTGCGCAGCCTCCGCGCGAATGCCCAGCCGCGCGAGCAGCTTGCGGTCCGCTTCCGCCTGCGGGTTGCTGGTGGTCAGCAACTGATCGCCGTAGAAAATCGAATTCGCGCCGGCGAGGAAACACATCGCCTGCAACGCTTCGTCCATCTGTTCGCGGCCGGCCGACAGACGCACCATCGCGCGCGGCATCGTGATGCGCGCAATCGCGATCGTACGCACGAATTCGAACGGATCGATCGCTTCGGTGCCGGTGAGCGGCGTGCCTTCCACCTGCACGAGGTTGTTGATCGGTACCGATTCCGGATACGGCTCCATGTTCGCGAGCTGCGCGATCAGCCCCGCGCGTTCGCGGCGCGATTCACCGAGACCGACGATGCCGCCGCAGCACACGTTGATGCCCGCGTCGCGCACGCGCTCCAGCGTGTCGAGACGGTCCTGATAGGTGCGCGTCGAAATGATCTGACCGTAGAACTCGGGCGACGTGTCGAGGTTGTGGTTGTAGTAGTCGAGGCCCGCGTCGCGCAGCGCCTGCGCCTGGTGCGTCTCCAGCATGCCGAGCGTCACGCAGGTTTCGAGGCCCATCGCCTTCACGCCGCGGATCATGTCCTTGATCGGTTCGAGGTGACGGTCCTTCGGATTGCGCCACGCGGCGCCCATGCAGAAGCGCGTCGCGCCGTTCTGCTTCGCGACCTGCGCGGCGGCGAGCACGTCGTCGACGGCCATCAGCTTGTCGGCTTCGAGGCCCGTGTCGTGATGCACCGATTGCGGACAGTACGCGCAATCCTCTTCGCAGCCGCCGGTCTTGATCGACAGCAGCGTCGACAGTTGCACCGTGTTCGCGTCGAAATGCTCGCGATGCGTTTGCTGCGCGCGGAACAGCAGGTCGTTGAACGGCAGTTCGTACAACGCGACGATGTCGGCGACGCGCCAGCGCGCGAGCGGCTTCGCTGCCGCGGTGGTGTCGTCGGCGGAGTTCGGGTTGAGGTTCGCGGCGGCCGTATCGGCGGTGCCCGTTGCGATGTTCAGTTGGGTCATGGGATCGATCCTCGTGTTTCGTGTTCGGATGAATGGGTGTCGGCGTTATGCGCTGCGCAGTTGACGCAGCGTTTGCAGAAGCCTGGGAATGTCGAGTTGCTGTGCGGCGAGGTCCGGTGAAATCGGACTGAGATGCGGGACGATGCCGAGCAGCGGCGCGTCGTACGCGTGCGCCAGATGCGCGCGAATCGACGCGATGTTTTCGTCGGGGAAGAGCATGTCGGGGTCGATGCGATTCGCGACCCAGCCGGCGAGCATCAGACCGCGCACGGCAATCGCCTCGGCAGTGAGCAGCGCATGGCTGATGCAGCCGAGCCGCATGCCGACCACCAGCACGACCGGCAGCTTCAGCGCGACCGCGAGATCGGCGGTGTCCTGCGTCGCGGTCAACGGCACGCGAAAACCGCCGACGCCTTCGACGACGACAACATCCGCGCGCTGCACAGCCTGCCGATGACACGCCACGATGCGCGCGAGGTCGAACGAGACGTTCTCCAGCGCGGCAGCAATATGTGGCGCGGCCGGCTCCTTCAGCAGATACGGCGTGCGCATCCCGGGCGGCAGCAGCACGCTCGACGCGGCATCGAGCTGATCCGCGTCTTCGTTGTGCAGCACGCCGTCCACCTCGAACGCGCCGGCCGCGATCGGTTTCATCGCGGCCGCTTGCAAGCCCTCGCGCACGAAGCCGCGCAACAGCGCGGACGACACGAAGGTCTTGCCGATTTCGGTATCGGTGCCGGTGACGAACAGCGACAGCGCGTCGTTCAGGCTGGTGCTCATGCGGCGCTCGCTCCGAGTTGTTGCAGGCCGGCTTCGAGCCGGTCGAGATCCGCCTGCGAATGCGCGGCCGACAGCGAGATGCGCAGTCGCGAGGTGCCGGCCGGCACGGTCGGCGGACGGATCGCGGGGACCCACAGGCCCGCGCGATCGAGCGACGCGGCGATCGTGAGCGTCGCATCGTTCGCGCCGATGATCAGCGGCTGCACGGCGGTGTGCGAATCGACCGGCAGCCATGGGGTCGCCTTCAGCATCGCGCGCGTACGCTCGATCAACTGCTGAAGATGCGCGCGGCGCTTATCGCCTTCGTCGCCGCCGATAATGCGCAAACTGGCCGACACCGCGTGCGCGGCTGCCGGCACCGACGCGGTCGTGAAGATGTACGGCCGCGCGCGTTGCACGAGCCATTCGATCACCGTCGCATGCGCGACCACGAACGCGCCGGACACGCCCGCGGCCTTGCCAAGCGTGCCGATCGAAATCAGATGCGGCGAGCGCAGCGCGGCCTGCGCGATCGCGCCGCGGCCTTGCGGGCCGAGCACGCCGAAGCCGTGCGCATCGTCGACGATCAGCCACGCGCCATGCCGCTCCGCCAGTTCGACGAGACGCGGCAACGGTGCGATATCGCCGTCCATGCTGAACACGGTGTCGGAGACGATGATCTTTACTTCGGATTCCGATGCTTCGAGCATCGCGCTCAACGCATCCATGTCGCAGTGCGGATAGATCTGCACGTCGGCGCGCGAGAGCCGCGCGCCGTCGATCAGCGACGCGTGATTGAGTGCATCGGAGAACAGCGTCGTGCCGCGGCCCGCGAGCGCGGTCAGCGCGGCGAGATTTGCCATATAGCCGGTGCTGAAATACAGCGCGCGCGGTGCGTCGACGAAGCCGCCCGCGAACGCCGCGAGATCGTCTTCGAGTTGCGCATGCGCGCGCGAGTGGCCGCCGAGCAGATGCGAGCCGCCGCTGCCCGCGCCGTAACGGCGCGCGCCTTCGGCGATCGCCTCGATCAGCAGCGGATGTGCGGCGAGGCCCAGATAGTCGTTGCTGGCGAAGCCGATGATGTCGCGACCGTCGACGGTCATGTGCGCGGCGCACGGCGTGTCGGCGGTACGGCGGCGCCGGCGCAGTCCGTGCGCGTCCAGTTCCTTCAGGCCTTCGGCAAGTGTGTCGAGCAGATGCATCAGTCGGCCTCCGCAAGCGTGGCGTCGAAAGTTTCGCGCGTGCGTGCGGCGAGCAGCGCGAGTTCTTCGTCGTCGAGGATGTATGGCGGCATCAGATACACGGTGGTGCCGATCGGACGCAGCAGCAGTTCGCGCCGCAACGCGTTCTCGAAGAAGCGGCGCGAAAACGTTCTGGCCTGCTGCGGGTCGTCGATCGCCGCATCGAACGCGAAGATCGTGCCGCGCTGGCGCAGGTTGCGCACCTGCGGGTGATCGGCGAGCGGGGCGAGGGCGGCTGCGAGCGTCGCGGCTTTGCGCGCGTTGGCGGCGAGCACGTCGTCGCTCGCGAACAGATCGAGCGTGGCGAGTGCCGCGCGGCACGCGAGCGGATTGCCGGTGTACGAGTGCGAGTGCAGAAAGCCGCGCGCGGTGTCGTCGTGATAGAAGGCCGCGAAGATTTCGTCGCGCGACAGCACGATCGACAGCGGCAGATAACCGCCGCTGATGCCCTTCGACAAACACAGAAAATCCGGCCACACGCCGGCCTGTTCGCATGCGAAGAACGTGCCGGTGCGCCCGCAGCCGACCGCGATTTCGTCGGCGATCAGATGCACGCCGTACTGGTCGCACAGCGCACGAAGTCCGGCGACGTACGACGCGTCGTGCATCGCCATGCCGGCCGCGCATTGCACGAGCGGCTCGACGATCAGCGCGGCGATACGCGCCGAGCGGGCTTCGAACAATGCGCGCACGTTGTCGAGCGCGCGGCGCGCGACGTCGGCGGCCGACTCGCCCGCCTGCGCGAGCCGGGCATCGGGCGACGCGACGACGTGTGCATGACGGATCAGCGGGTCGTACGCGTCCTTGAACAGCGCGACGTCGGTCACGCCGAGCGCGCCGATGGTCTCGCCGTGATAACTGTTGGCAATGCAGACGAATTCCTGCTTGTCGGCGAAGCCGCGATTGCGCCAGCTGTGAAAGCTCATCTTCAGCGCGATCTCGACCGCCGACGCGCCATCCGACGCGAAGAACGCATGGCCGAGCGTGCTGCCGGTCAGCGCGTGCAGCCGCTCGGCGAGTTCGACGGCGGGCTCGTGCGTGCAGCCGGCGAGCATCGCGTGTTCGAGCGTATCGAGTTGGTCTTTCAGCGCGGCGTTGATGCGCGAGTTCGCGTGACCGAACAGATTGACCCACCACGAGCTGATCGCATCCAGATAGCGATGGCCGGCGCGATCGTAGAGCCAGGCGCCCTGACCGCGCGCGACGGGCACGAGCGGCAGACGTTCGTGATGCTTCATCTGCGTGCACGGGTGCCACACCGCGCGCAGGCTGCGGGCGACCCAGTCGTCGGGGGCGGCCGGGTTGGCCACGGAAGGTACTGCTGAATTTTCCAAAGAGGTACTCCAGGGTGCTTTTCTGCTGCTGCGCACGCGAGAGGACTGCGAGAGGACTTTTCGAGCCTTTTTAAAGGACGATTTCGATGTTTCGCGGAGTCTGGCTGGTCGCGAATCACGAGCCTCGGCGAGCGCGCGGGGTCGAGATTAGCGGTTTATTTCCTCGCGCGCATCAGGCGCGTCACGCGAGTTTTTCCTTTGAGGACAGGGGTTTAGCGCTGTTCGGTGCAGCTGGAAACAGTTTGGGATCAAAGCCCGCAGATCGCCGTAGATAACGACGTCAAAGTAGTGGGCTATGACTGGCGGGAATTTGGTGCAGAGCGTGGATTTGAGCGGGCAGGGGGCGGCGTGGGTGCTCCCGCGCGCCGCTTATCAGTTCGCGCAGCAGAGCTTGGGGAACAGCGCGCGCACTTCGTCGAGCAGATGGGGAATCGCGTTCGGATCGTCGGACATATGTCGCAGCAGATGCTTCTGGAACAGCCCGTCGAGCAGCGCATATGCGGCGCCCGGTGTGATCGACGGCTGGCCTCCGCCGAGTTCCGCGTTGCGCATGACGATGCGCCAGACCATCGCTTCGAGGCTCGCATCGATTTCGCTGACGACGTCGCGAAACGCATCTTCGAACAGCGCCTGCGCGCGCAGGTCGTACCAGAGGCTGTGCATTTGCGGCTCGTCGCGAATCGTTTCGGCGAGCTTGTCGAGAAAGCCGTTCAGCAACTCGTCCTGCGAGCGCGCCGAGACTGTCACGACGTCGTAGCGCGTCGCGCACTGCGCCTTGAAATGGCGGATGCTGCAGCGGATCAGATCGAGCTTGTCCTCGAAGTAGTAGTGCAGCACCGCGTGCGTGAACTCGGACTTCTGCGCGATCTCGCGCAGGCTCGTCTTCGCGTAGCCCAATTCGGCGAGCGTCTTCAACGCGGCTTCCGCGAGTTCCACGCGGCGTGCCTCGTACTTGTCCACCGGATCGCGTCGCGGCCGGCCGGCGCGCTGCTTCGGTGCCGCGGCCGTGTTGTCGTGCTGCCTCGTCATGCTGTGATCGTCTCTCTCTGAACGGTTGCCGCGCGCGGCACGGCGCGGATGCGCCGCCCCCCGACGAGCGAAACCATTGTGCGAAGCAGCGAAACGACTGTCAAGAGAAAGCTGGACGTCTGTACAAAAAATTCTTGACATCAGTTCAAATAAAACTAACCATTCGTAAAAAATAAACTTTCCAGTTGGTTAGATGTTGTCGGTAGCCGTGCTCCGCACGGTGTGTCCGGCGCAACTTTTAAGCGTGGAGGGAGACATGGCGAATGGCAGTCTGAGCGGGCGCAAAGCCCTGGTGACGGGCGGCGCGCGGGGCATCGGCGCGGCGGTGGCGCAGGCGCTGGCGAGAGCCGGCGCATCGGTGATGATCGGCGACGTGCTCACCGAACTCGCCGCGCAAACGGCGGCCGGGCTCTCGCAAACCGGCGCGCGGGTCGGCTCGGTGGCGCTCGACGTCACCGACGACGCCCAGTGGGAGCGCGCGGTCGGCGCGGTCGTTGGCGAACTGGGCGGCTTCGACATCCTGATCAACAACGCCGGCATCGAGATCACTTCGCTGATCGCGGATCTGCAGGCGGACGATCTGCGGCGGATGTGCGATATCAACGTGGTCGGCGTCGGGCTCGGCCTCAAGCACGCGTTTCGCGCGATGCGGCCAGGCGGCGCGGTGGGCGGCGGCGGCTGCGTCGTCAACGTGTCGTCGGTGGCCGCGACAATTGCCTATCCGGCCATCGCCGGTTATTCCGCGACCAAGTCCGCGGTCGATCGCATGACCCGCGTTGCGGCGATGGAGGCCGGCAAGCTCGGCTACGGGATTCGCGTGAACTGCGTGTATCCGGGGCTCACGCCGACCGAGATGGGCATGAAGCTCGCCACCGACATCGTCGCCAATGGCCTTGCGCCGAACGTCGAGGGCGCGGTCGGCGCCGTGATCGAACAGACGCCGCTCGGCCGCCTCGCGACGCTCGACGAGATCAGCGCCGCGATCGTGTTTCTGTGTTCCGACGAAGCCCGTTTCATCACCGGAGCCGGCGTGCCGATCGACGGCGGCATGGGCATGTGAGCGTCGCCAGCGGCTAGCCAATTTCCAGCATTGCAGAGGAGACAGTTCATGAGTGCAAAGAAGCCAGTGGTCGTGTACGGCGTGTCGGGTTACACCGGCCGCCTGGTGTGCGAATACCTGCGCGAGTACAACATCCCGTTCATCGCGGCGGGACGCGACAAAAAGCGCATCGAGGAAGTGGTCTCGCGCATTCCGGGCATCGAGACCGCGGACTACGAAATCGTCGAGGTCGAGCATACGGTCGCCGCGTTGACCGAGCTGTTCAAGGGCGCGAAGTTCGTCAGCAACATGGTCGGGCCGTTCATCAAGTACGGCTCGGAAGTGGTCGAGGCGTGTCTCGCGGCTGGCTGTCATTACTCGGACACGACCGGCGAACAGGACTGGGTGCTGTACACGAAGGAGCGTTGGGGCGAAGCGTTCGCGAAGCGCGACCTGCTGCTCGCGCCGAACGTCGCGCAGATGTACACGATGGGCGAGATCGCCGCGAATCTGTGCCTCGAAACGCCGGGGCTCGACACGCTCGACATCCTCGTGCTGTGGAAGGGTTTCCCCACTTACGCATCGACACAGACCATCTTCACGATCCTGAAGGCAACCTGGTACTACCTGGAGCAGAACAAGTACGTTGCGTGGGAGCCGACCGCGCACGTCGAGGTGCAGGTGCCCGGGCAGCACGACACGGCCATCGCGGTACCGTGGGGCGGCACCGCGCATCCGGTGTGGTTCAAGGACGATCCGCGTGTGGCGAACTGCCGCGCGGTGGGCGGCGTGATGGCGCGTGCGGTCATGGAGGGCGTGCGGCAGACGCAGCAGATGTTCGAGGAGAAGATCCGTCCGCTGCCGCCGGATCAGCAGGAGGTCGCGCTCGCGGAAATCGCCAGCAGCATGCAGGCCAACATGCCGCCGCGCGAGAATCCGCGCCTCAATACGACGGTCGATTCGGTACACGCGTCGGGGCCGCTCGGTCGCGCGCACTGCGTGATCCACGGCGTGTGCAACTACAAGCAGACCGGGCTGTTGCAGGCCTATGCGGCGTACTCGCTGCTGCAGACGCCGCCTCTGCGGGTCGGTTTTGCTTCGGGATGCCAGGCATTTGGTCATCGCGCGTTGCTCGGCCAGTTGCGCAGCTTCGGCCTCGTGATGAAGCCCGTTATCACCGTGCACGACTGACACGCTTCCTGACCACGCCGCGTTTTGCAGGGGAATCGTCATGCGTTTGACCCATTACCTCGACAAGGGCGCGTCGCTCGGCGCCGAGCGACCTTGCCTCGTCGCCGACGACAGCGCGCTCAGCTACGCGCAGGTGCAGCGCCTGACCTACCGGGTGGCCCGCGGGCTCGTCCGCGACGGTGTCGGCGCCGGCGAGCGCGTGGCGATCCTGTCCAGCAACGACCCGGTTGCGTTCGCGTGCGTGTTCGGCATCTCGCGGGCGGGCAACGTGTGGTGTCCGATCAATCCGCGCAACGAGGTCGCCGAGAACCGCTTCGTGCTCGCCGCGTTCGACTGCCGCGCGTTGCTGTTCCACAGCGACTACGCGGAGATGGTGTGCGCGATGTTGCCCGAGCTGCCCGCGCTGACGGTGGTCGTCTGTCTCGATGCGCAGTTGCCGTTCGCGCCGAGCCTCGCCCAGTGGCTCGACGGTCTCGCCGACACGTTCTACGAACGCGAACCGCTCGACGATCTGGTCATGCTGCCCGGCACGGGCGGCACGACCGGCGTGCCGAAGGGCGTGATGCTGAGCGGGCGCAACCTGGAGACGATGACGGCGCTCACGCTGATGGGCTATCCGTTCGACGGCCGGCCGGTCTACCTCGCGTTCGCGCCGCTCACGCACGCGGCGGGCGTGCTGTGCCTGCCGATCATGACGCTCGGCGGGCGCATCGTCGTGATGCGTCACGCCGACGTCGGCGCATTTCTCGCGGAGATCGAACGCGAGCGCGTCACGCACACGTTCCTGCCGCCGACGGTCATCTACATGCTGCTCGATCATCCGCGGCTGGCGAGTACCGACCTGAGTTCGCTGCAGTGCTTCTGGTACGGCGCGGCGCCGATCTCGGTGGAGCGTCTCGTCGAGGCGCTCGGCAAGCTCGGTCCGATGGCGCAACTGTTCGGCCAGACCGAGGCGCCGATGATGGTGTCGACGCTCGCGCCGAAGGATCACTACCGGGCGGATGGTTCGATCGCGACCGAGCGGCTGTCGTCGGCGGGCCGGCCGACGCCGCTTGTCGAGGTCGGTGTGATGAACGACGCGGGGCAGTTGCTCGCGACCGGCGAGCGCGGCGAGATCGTCGTGCGCGGCTCGCTGGTGATGCAAGGCTATTACAACAATCCCGCTGCCACCGAGGCGGCCTCCGCGTTCGGCTGGCACCACACGGGCGACATCGGCTATCTCGACGCGGACAACTTCCTGTTCATCGTCGATCGGGCGAAGGACATGATCATCACCGGCGGCTTCAACGTCTATTCGATCGAGGTCGAGCAGGCGCTGCTCGCGCATGCCGACGTGCGCGACTGCGCGGTGATCGGCTTGCCGGACGCGAAGTGGGGCGAGCGGGTGGTCGCGGTCGTGCAGCCGCGCGCCGGCAAACAGGTCGACGTGGCCGAGCTGATGGCGTTCGTGAAGCAGCGCATCGGTAGCGTCAAGACGCCCAAACAGATCGAGGTGTGGCCCGACTTGCCGCGCTCGAAAGTGGGCAAGGTCTCGAAGCCGGACGTGAAGCAGCGCTTGCGCGACGACACGGCGGCCGGGTAGGGAGTCGACGCGCCGGCCGTCCGACGGAGGCAGCCGGTTCGCGCCATAAAGATAGTGATACTAAATAAAAGGATGGAGACATGATGGCGAAACTGACCAGGCCGGCCACCGTGGCGGGCACATTGCTGGCGATCTCGACTGCCGCGTCGGCGATCGATATCTATCCCGGCGACTACACGATCCTGCCGCCGGGCACGACGCTCGCGCTCGGCTACGTCGGCTACACGCCGAGCAGCACGTTCAGGCTCGACGGCGTCGGCGAGATACCGAACTCGAGCCTCGACCAGACCGTCGGCATTGCGCGGGTGCTGCATTACACGCAGATCGGCGGGGTGCCCGTCGCGTTCCAGGCGTATCTGCCGTTCGCGAAGCTCACAGACGTGCGGGTGGGCGGCAACAGCTTGCCCACCAACAACGGCCTCGGCGATCTGACGCTGGGCGCGACCGCGTTTCTCGTGAATCGCGCGGACGCGGAATATGGCACGACGGTCGGCTTCACGATGTATCTGTCGGTGCCGACCGGCAAATACGATTACGGCAAGGTCGGCGCCGGCGCGGGGACCGTGACCTTTACACCGCAGCTCGGCCTGATTCAGGGGCTCGGCAAGAACCTGTTCCTCGATGCCTCTCTGGACGTCGCCGCGCAGCCGTCGCACAGCGATGCCGGGTATGACATCTCGGTGCGGCCATCGATCCAGCTGCAGACCTATCTGCGCTATCAGTTCACACCGGCCACGTCGCTGTCGTTCGGCTATTCGGGCACGTTCGGCGGCAAGCAGTACGTCGACGACGTGTACACCGGGCAGAAGACGAGTTCGAGTCAGTTGCGCCTGTTCGCGAGCCACATGCTGACGCCGACGTGGCAACTCTCCGCGATGCTCGGCAAGGCGGTCGCGACCGAAGGCGGCTTCAAGAACAGCTACAGCGCGCAATTGCGTGTGATGAAGATTTTCTGAATTTGCGGAGGCAAGCATGAATCGTCGTGTCAACGTCGTCGGTGTCGGGATGATTCCGTTCTCGAAGCCGGGCGCGAGTCCGCAGTACTACGAAATGGCCGCTCAGGCCGCGCGCGCCGCGCTCACCGACGCCGGCTTTCCCTACGATGCGATCGAACAGGTGTACGCGGGCTACGTCTATGGCGATTCGACCTGCGGGCAGCGCGCGATCTACGAGGTCGGCATGACCGGCGTGCCGGTCGTCAACGTCAACAACAACTGCTCGACGGGATCGACCGCGCTGTGGCTCGCGCGTCAGGCGATCGCGAGCGGCGCGGCCGAATGCGTACTCGCGCTCGGCTTCGAGCAGATGGCGAAGGGCGCGCTGACCACGCAGTTCGACGATCGCGCGTCGCCGCTCGGACGGCACGTGGATGTGCTCGACACGTTGCAGGGTGAATCGTCCGCGCCACTCGCCGCGCGCATGTTCGGCGGCGCGGGGCGCGAGTACATCGAGCGCTACTGCGCGCGCAAGGATACGTTCGGGCTGATCTCGGTGAAGGCGCGCGAGCACGCGGCGCGCAATCCGTACGCGCTGTTTCGCGAGCCGCTCGAACTCGCGCAGGTGATGGAAGCGGCCGAGGTGTACGACCCGCTCACGCGGTTCCAGTGCTGTCCGCCGACCTGCGGCGCGAGCGCAGCCGTGTTGTGCTCGTACGATTTCGCGAAGCGTCACGGCCACGCGGACGCGGTCTACATCGCCGCGCAGGCAATGACGACCGATTTCCCCGGCAGCTTCGCGCCCGCCTCGATGATGCGCATGGTCGGCTACGACATGTCGGCCGCGGCGGCGAAGCAGGTCTACGAAGCGTCGGGCGTCGGTCCGGAAGATCTCGACGTCGTCGAGTTGCACGACTGCTTTACCAGCAACGAGCTCATCAGCTACGAAGCGCTCGGGTTGTGCGAGGAGGGCGGCGCGGAGCGATTCGTGCGCGAGCGGGACAACACGTATGGCGGCCGGATCGTCACGAATCCGTCGGGTGGGCTGTTGTCGAAAGGACATCCGCTCGGTGCGACCGGGCTCGCGCAGTGCACCGAACTCGTGTGGCAGTTACGCGGAACGGCTGGGCCGAGACAGGTCGACGGCGCGCGTGTCGCGCTTCAGCACAACATCGGGCTGGGCGGCGCGTGCGTCGTGACGTTGTATCGCAAGGACTAAGGTCGGTGGATTCGGCGAGGTGGGCAGGCGTTACTCGCGACTCGCGATCGCGCGTCGGCCATCGGCGTCCGATGCCGCGCCGGCATCGGCGGTCTGCGAATTCTGGTTGCCCCAGACCACCGAGTTATCGACCGCATAGAGGCGGCACGGATCGGCGCTCTGCTTCTGGCAATTCGTCACCGCGACCGACATCGGATCGTCGCCGCCCTCGGCCCACGACCATGCGCCCGAATCCGACACCGCGAACGCGCGGCTCGGGTACTGATGCAGGAAGTTGCGATAGCCGTTGCGGCCGGCTTCGTCGAGGAACGGCACCGAGTCCACCGCGTCGAGCGCGGCGAAACCGCTCGCCTTCGGAGCGCTCGGATCGGCGACGCGATACTGCACGGCCGTCGGCATGCCCGCGCGCGCAAGGAACGACTCGACGGCCGGCCACCACACGTGCACGCCGTCGCGATCGCCGACGAGGCGATGCGCGTCGTTCTTGTAGTTGCCGTAATCGATCATCTTCACGCTCGCGCCGTGCGCGTGGTACGCGGTGTACATGTTCGCGACGAGCGGGGCGTTCCACACCGAATCGTTATCGCCGTACAGCCACAGCGACGGCACTTTGGTTTTCTCGCCGTACGCGCCGAATGCGCGGGTCAGGTTGCCCTGCCAGTCTTCGCAAGCATCCTGGCGCAGGCCGCCGGAGAAATTGATCAGCGCGCGCACGCCGGGCGCGGCTTCGGTGCCGTACGCGATGGTCGCGAGACCGCCGTGCGAGGTGCCGGCCACCGCGATGTGCGTCGCGTCGACATACGGTTGCTTCGACATGTAGTCGATCGTCGCGGCGACGTCGGCGGCCTGGCCGAGGCCATTGGCCGCGACATCGCAGCCGTCCTGCTGGTACACGCCGTCCGAGTTGCCGAAGCCCTGCCGGTTCGGCGCGACCACCACGTAGCCGCGACGCACGAATTCGCGCGCGAGCGGCAGCGGGTCGCTGCGTTCCTGGGTGTGCGGGTCGCCCTGAATCTTGCCGTGATTGAACACGATCATCGGAAACGGACCGCGGCCGTCCGGCTTGTAGATCGTCGTTTCGAGCGTGATGGAGCCGTCGGCGTCGACCGGCACGCGAATGATCTTTTCGTTCAGGTGCGCGGTGGGCAGATAGGCGTCGTCGTCGAGCGCGAGGCGCGGTACGCGTGCGCTGGAGAGCGGCCCCTGGGTGTCGCTGAGCGGCGTCGCGTTCAGGGCGGCGGCAGGCGTGACGTGTAGCGGGTCGGCATGCGCGACCGCGACAGCACAAGTGGCCACGGCGCAGATCGCCGCACACTTCTTCAGTACCTTGCTCAACATCATTGACGCACCTGCCTGAAAGACCTGTCCTGAACTCCGTGCGGTCCGGGTGCCGAAACTCATGCTGACATCCTGCTTTCGCCCGCATTTTCGACAAACAGACTCACTCGCGTACGTTGTGCGCCAAGCGCACGCACGCCAATCGAGATCGCACGGGATGAACCCAACGGCCGACGCGACCCCACGCGCCGATGATGAGCGTCACTGGATGGACTTCGAACCGTCGCGGCTCGCATCGATGCGGCGGCCGGCCCGGTTTCCCGTTCATCTTACGGAGCAGGTATGACCCGCTCTCGCAACGTGACGTCACGAAACTACGGACTCATCCTGGCACGACAATTTTGTTTTGTGCAATCAAGGAGAACCCGCGACGAAAAAATTGCAGGCCTGTCGATGAAGGCGCGAAAGCCTCGACGGGCGGGGCCTGGTGACGTGTGGCGGGAGTCGACGAGCAAAGGTCGTGTAAGTGCTGTGGTGCGAGGCCAACACGAAAAGCTCGTCGAGCGGGAATGAAAAAGGCCCTCGATGAGGGCCTGATGTGAGGTGCCGCGAAGCACATCGTCAGATCATGGAAAGGCAGCGGAAAGATTCGACGACGAGTGCGCTATGTGTCACGGCATGTAATGCAGTGCGTACTTAACGGGCGCGATTGATTGACTAGTCACTGACATCGCCGTCGACATAACGCCAGCGCTCATCGTCACCGCGCACGAAGCGGCTCAACTCATGCAGCCGATGCGCACGTCCCCCCACCTTGTAGCGGGCGACGAATTCGACGGTCGCATGCGCGGCGTCGCTTTGCGCAAACGATTTGATCTGGAGTCCGAGCCAACGCGGCGCGTCGGGCGCGGCGGGGTCCGCGTCGAGATCGGTGGGGCAGGTGCGCGGGTCCCACGTCGCGCGCAGGTAGTCGGTCGCGCCGAGCACGTACGCGCTATAGCGCGAGCGCATCAGTTCGAGCGCGCGCGGCGCGACTTCGCCGCCGTCGATATAACGGCCGCAGCACTGCGCGAAACGCGGCGCTTTGGTGGCCGCGCCGCTGCGCACTTCGGGCGTGGCGCCACCGCACGGACAGTCGGCAGGTCGTTGCAATGACAACAATGGCTTATTCATGGAGTTCAGTTGAGCGCGCGGGCGATCAGGATCTTCTGGATATCGCTCGTGCCTTCGTAGATCTGGCAGACGCGCACGTCGCGGTAAATCCGCTCGACCGGGAAGTCGCTCAGATAACCGTAGCCGCCGTGAATCTGCAACGCCGCCGAACAGATGCGCTCGGCCGCTTCGGATGCGAACAGCTTCGCCATCGCCGCTTCGGTGAGGCACGGCTGACCCGCATCTTTCAGCGACGCCGCATGCCAGATCAACTGACGCGCGGCTTCAAGCTGCGTCGCCATGTCGGCGAGGCGGAACTGCACCGCCTGGTGCGAGAACAGCGGCACGCCGAAACTCTCGCGTTCCTTCGCATAGCTCAACGCGGCTTCGAACGCGGCACGCGCCATGCCGACGCTTTGCGCGGCGATGCCGATGCGTCCGCCTTCGAGACCGGACAGCGCGATCCGGTAGCCTTCGCCCTCCGCGCCGATCAGATTCGCGGCCGGCACGCGGCAATCCTCGAACACGATCTGCGCGGTATCCGACGAATGCTGGCCGAGCTTGTCTTCGACGCGCGCGACCACGTAGCCCGGCGTGTCGGTCGGCACGATGAACGCGCTGATGCCGCGCTTGCCGGCGGTTTTGTCGGTGACGGCCATCACGATCGCGACGTTGCCGTTCTTGCCGCTCGTGATGAACTGCTTGACGCCGTTGAGCACGTACGCGTCGCCGTCGCGGTGGTGCGCAGCGCCGACGCGTCGGAGCCGGCTTGCGGCTCGGTCAGGCAGAACGCGCCGAGCATCTCGCCGCGCGCGAGCGGCGTGAGCCAGTCGCGCTTCTGCGCGTCGTTGCCATAGGTGAGCAGGATGCTGCACACGGGACAGTTGTTCACCGAGATCGCGGTCGACGTGCCGCCGTCGCCGGCGGCGATTTCTTCGAGAATCAACGCGAGCGCGAGCGCGTCCATGCCGGCGCCGCCGTACGCTTCGGGCACCAGCACGCCGTAGGCGCCGAGTTCGGCGAGCTGTTTGTGCACGTCGCGCGGAAAAGTGCGCTCGCGATCCCATTGCGCCGCGTACGGCGTGATCGCGTCGCGTACGAAGGTGCGCAGCGCGTCGCGCACCATCTGGTGATCCTGATCAAGCACCATGAGTGGGTCTCCTCACCTGCAAAGCCGTCGCTTACCCGTTACCAGTCGAGTTGCGTGCCGTCGTACTGGAAGAACTTGCCGTTGAACGCATCGCGCGAGGCCGCTGCTTGCGCGAGTACCTCGCGCATGCCGGTGACGCTGCGCGCCGGATCGAGCGCGGCCTGCGAGCCGCCCATGTCGGTGCGCACCCAGCCCGGATGCAGCGACACGCAGGTCGCGCGCCGCGCTTCGAGCGACGCGAGCTTCAGCACGTCGTTCAGCGCCGCCTTGCTCGCGCGATACAGCCAGCCGGTCGTGCCGTTCGCATCGGCGATGCTGCCCATGTGGCTCGAAATCACCGCAAGCACGCCGTTCGCATCTTCGACGAGCGGCAGCAGGATCGGCAGCAATTGCATCGGGCCGCGCACGTTCGTGTGCATCACGTGATCGAAGTCCTCGGCGGTGATCGTTTCGATGCCTTCGGTGCGCGGGCCATACACGCCCGAGACGAGCACCGCCGCGTCGAGCCGTTCACCGTCGACCTTCCAGCCGAACGCGGCGATTTCTTCGGGCGCGGTCACGTCGAGCGCGAACGTTTCCGCGCCGAGTTCGTTCAACGCATCGAGCGCGGCGCCGTCGCGCGCGGTGGCGAGCACGCGCCAGCCGCTCTTCTGATACTGCCGTACGAATTCCTGGCCGATGCCACGCGACGCACCGACGATCAACACTGTTTTCATCGCATTCCTCAAGGTTTTGCCGACACGCCGCAGAGGCCGCGCGTCAGACCAGTTCGATACCCATCGCGGTTGCTTCGCCGCCACCGATGCACAGCGTCGCGACGCCGCGCTTGCCGCCGCGCTTTCTGAGCGCGCCGATCAGCGTGACGAGAATACGCGCGCCCGATGCGCCGATCGGATGGCCGAGCGCACAGGCGCCGCCGTTCACGTTGACCTTGTCGTGCGGCAGGTCGTGTTCTTTCATCGCGGCCATCGTGACGACCGCGAAGGCTTCGTTGATCTCGTACAGATCGACGTCGCTCGCGCGCCAGCCGTTCTTCTCGAACAGCTTGCGGATCGCGCCGACCGGCGCGGTGGTGAACTTCGCGGGCTCCTGCGCGAAGGTCGAATGACCGACCACGCGCGCGAGCGGCGTGAGGCCGAGCCGCTTCGCGGTCGATTCGCGCATCATCACGAGTGCGGCCGCGCCGTCCGAGATCGACGACGAATTCGCCGCGGTCACGGTGCCGGTCTTGCTGAACGCGGGCTTGAGCGTCGGGATCTTTTCCAGGTTGGCCTTGAACGGCTGCTCGTCGTGCGTGATCGTGACGTCGCCTTTGCGGCCGGCCACTTTCACCGGTGCGATTTCCCAGTCGAACGAGCCGTCCTCGTTTGCGCGCTTCGCACGGTTCAGCGATTCGACCGCGAACGCGTCCTGCGCTTCGCGCGTGAAGTCGAACGACGCCGCGCATTCCTCGGCGAATGTGCCCATCAGCCGGCCTTTCTCGTACGCGTCTTCGAGGCCGTCGTAGAACATGTGGTCGAGCACCTGGCCATGGCCCATGCGCATGCCGCCGCGTCCCTTCGGCAACAGGTACGGCGCGTTGGTCATACTCTCCATGCCGCCCGCGACGATCACGTCGAGCGAGCCCGCGGCCAGCATGTCGTGCGCGAACATCGCCGCGCGCATGCCGGAGCCGCACATCTTGTTGACCGTCGTGCTGCCGGCGGCGAGCGGCAGGCCCGCGCCGAGCGACGCCTGGCGCGCGGGCGCCTGGCCGAGGCCAGCGGGCAGCACGCAGCCCATCACCACTTCGTCGACCTGTTCGGGTTTGATGCCCGCGCGTTGTACCGCCGCTTCGATCGCGGCCGCGCCGAGTTGCGGTGCGGTCAGCGTCGCGAAGTCGCCCTGAAAACCAGCCATCGGCGTGCGCGCCGCACCGACGATGACGATCGGGTCCGCGAGGATTCCTTCGGGTTTTGCATCACTCATGTCTGCGCTCCTTGAGCGTCCGGCCGATACCGTGGCCGAACCGTTATCTGAAAGCTGGACCTACGCCACGCGTACGCTGGGCTCGCTCGCCTGCAGGGCGGGCGTGTCGGCGAATCCGGCGAATCGCTCCGGATAGCGCACGCAAAAGCGCACGCTCTCGTCGTACGGGAAAAAGTCGGGCAACTCGCCCTTCAACAGATGATCCTTATGCCCCTGCCACAACGCGGGTTCGAAGAAGTCCGCGTGATGCCGCATGAACGAGCGACGCACGCGCGGATCGCCGAGCAGGAACGTGCCGTACGTCTCCGGGAAAATGTCGTGCGGGCCGACCGCGTACCACGGCTCGCCGGACATTTCGTCTTCCTCGTTGCGCGGCGGCGGCACCGCGCGCACGTTGCAGTCGGTCAGGTACTCGATCTCGTCGTAGTCGTAGAACACCACGCGGCCATGGCGTGTCACGCCGAAGTTCTTGTACAGCATGTCGCCGGGGAAGATGTTCGCCTGAATCAGTTCCTTCACCGCGTTGCCATACTCCTTGATGCCGTGCTCGACGTCGTCGTCGTTGCCGTTCTGCAGGAACAGGTTCAGCGGCACCATGCGCCGCTCGATGTACATATGGCGGATCACGAGGTTGTCGCCCTCGTATTCGATCAGCGATGGCACTTCCTTTTCGAGTTCACGCAACAGCGCGTCGTCGAGTCGCGACAGCGGCAGCGCGACACTCGAATATTCGAGCGTGTCGGCCATGCGGCCGAGCCGGTCGTGTCGTTTGACGAGCTGATACTTCTGCTGGATCTGCGCGCGCGTGGTTTCCTTCGGCGGCGGGAAGTTATCCTTGATCAGCTTGAACACGTACGGAAACGACGGCAGCGTGAACACCAGCATCACGAGCCCCTTGATGCCGGGCGCGATGATGAAGCGGTCGCTCGAATGCGACAGATGATGCAGCAGGTCGCGATAGAACAGATTCTTGCCCTGCTTCTGCAAACCCACCGACGTATAGATTTCCGCCTTCGGCTTGCCCGGCATGATCGTGCGCAGAAACTCGACGTACGCGGACGGCACTTCCATGTCGACCAGAAAGTACGAATGCGAGAAGCTGAAGATGATCAGCAGTTGTTCGCGCCGCAGCAGCACGGTGTCGAGCGCGAGCACGCCGGGCCTTACGTGACGCAGCGGCACCGCGAACGGCAGCAGTGCGTCGCCATTGATGATGCGCCCGACGATGTGCGCGGCCTTATTGCGATAGAACAGCGACGACAGCACGTGAATCTGGAAGTTGGGCTTTTCGTCGAACACGCCGAACGCGTCGTGCAGCGATTGCATCACGCAGTCGACGTCGCGTTTCAGATCCTCGAACGGCGGCTCCAGCTGGAAGTTCGTGACGATCCGCTCGAGCGTGGCCGCGAGCCCGTCGGTGCCCGGGTAATACGCGCGATAGGTCGGCTTCGCGGCCGGCTCGTCGTTCTCGATGTATTCGGTCGAGATCGCCGGGCGCACGAAGATGAAGTCGTTGTTGAAATACGAGCGGTGCAGAATCTTGCAGCACACCGAATTAAAAAACGTCTCCGCGCATTCGGGCTGACGGTGCGTGGTCAACAGGCCGATGTAGTGCAGCTTGATCTGCTGCCATACGTCGCTGTCGATGTTCTCCGCGTCGTACTCGTCCTCCAGCAGTTCCACGCATTCCTTCACGCGGTCGTCGTAGGACGTGATGCGATCGCGCGCGAGTTTCTGCAGGCCGTGCCAGTCGCCAGTTTCGAACAGCGTCTTCGCGTGAATCGCGGCGTCGCGAAAGATCCGGTAGTGACGATCGAATCCTTCTAGCATCGTTTGCGCGACGTCGAAGCCGATTTGCGACGACAACAGTTTGGGGAAGTGATTCATAAGACGCGAACTCCCGGAACGCCGGTCAGAGTCAGGCAGGCTTCGCTTCGCGCTTGCCGCCGTCGAGCAGCGCGCGCGCCTGCGCTTCGTATTGCTCGAGATCTTCGAGCGTCGCGTTCAGATCTTCGCGCTGACGCTCGAGCACCTCGCGATGACGCGAGACGGTCGCGAGAAACGCGTGCAGCTGCGGCACGGTGTCGGTCGGCGACTCGTACACGTCGAGCAGGTCGCGAATCTCGGAGAGCGTGAAGCCGAGCCGTTTGCCGCGCAGCGTGAGCTTCAGCCGCGTGCGGTCGCGGCCCGAATAGACGCGCCGTAAGCCGCTCGAACCTTCGCGGCTCGGCGAGAGTAAACCCTGATCTTCATAGAAGCGGATCGCGCGTGGCGTGACGTCGAATTCGCGGGCGAGCTCGGTAATCGTGTATTGCGTGTTCATCGGGATATTCCGTGGCCGGGTTGGCCCGGCACAAAACCGGATTGGACGATAGAATCGACGTTTACGTTATCGTCAAGCAGAGCGGAAAGCAACCACAACCAGGCCGACCGGTATCGCATACCTCGCCATGCCGGAGAGTCGACGGAGGAAGACAGTCCCCATGAATGCACTCGAACACCAACTCCAGTATCCCTTCAACGACACGATGCCCGACGCGGGCCGCACGATGGAAGTCGCGCCCGGCGTGCTATGGCTGCGCATGCCGCTGCCGTTCGCGCTCGACCATATCAACCTGTGGCTGTTGCGCGATGAGATCGACGGACAGCAGGGCTGGACCGTGGTCGATTGCGGCATCACGTCGGACACGATCAAGCAGAACTGGGAGAGCGTGTTCGACACGGTGCTCGACGGTTTGCCGGTGTTGCGCGTGATCGTCACGCATTGCCATCCGGACCACATCGGCCTTGCGCACTGGGTCTGCAGCGGCGGCGAGAAGAAGCGCTGGGACGTGCGGCTATGGATGACGCTCGGCGAATACATGCAGGCGCGCGTGATGGCGACTGGCGACGGCTCGAACGCGGGCGGCGAGGCGGCGGCGCGGCATTTCTCGCGACACGGCCTGAACGATGAGGAGTCGCTCGACAAGCTGCGCAATCGCAAGAGCTATTACACGAGCCTCGTGCCGGCGATTCCCGCGCAATACCGGCGTCTGCGCGAAGCCGACGACGTGAAGATCGGCGGACGGACGTGGCGCGTGGTGACGGGCTTCGGCCATTCGCCGGAGCACTGCGCGCTGCATTGTGCGGAGACCGGCACGCTGATTTCCGGCGACATGGTGCTGCCGCGTATTTCGACCAACGTGTCGGTGTTCGATATCGAGCCGGAGGGCTCGCCGCTCGCGCTGTATCTGCAGTCGCTGGGTCGCTACGAGACGATGCCCGAAGATACGCTGGTACTGCCTTCGCACGGCAAGCCGTTTCGCGGCATGCACACGCGGATTCGTCAGTTGCGCGAGCATCACGACGCGCGGCTTGCCGAAGTGCGCGAGGCCTGCGCGGAAAAACCGCGCAGCGCCGCGGATATCGTGCCGCTGATGTTCAAGCGCCAACTCGACATCCATCAGATGACGTTCGCGATGGGCGAGGCGCTCGCGCATTTGCATCTGCTGTGGCTGGCTGGCGAGTTGAAGCGCACGCAGGATGCGGATGGGGTGATTCGGTTTGCGGCGGGTTGAGCGGTAGGGGTTTTATAGTTCTATACGTTGTGTCGATATAAAAAGCCCGGTTGCGCTGCTGCGCAACCGGGCTTTTTGACTTGTACACACTACTTCAACGGCAAATCAGAGACAGCGTCGCGTAGTTGCTCGGCTCGCTTGTTGTTGAGTTCCGAGATGCAAGCCAGATGGTGCATTTCGTGTGCATTGCCGGCTGCGCCGCCACTGAGCGAAGCCGAGAATTCGCATTGCGTCTCGCGGTATTCGGCGAATTTTTTGTTTGACTCGACGAGCGCTGCTTTGGCCTGATCGACATACTTATTGTCTTCGTCCCATCTGGAGAGGGTGCCGGCTAATTTCTCTTCGGCTTGCCTGAGTGTCTTTTGACTACTCTCGGCTTTTTTTGCCAGACAGTCACGCATTCCTGCCTGTGAGAATGCACTGCATTCTTCTCGTAGCGTTTTTTCTTGCCACGAGGTAGTCGGCGCTGCAAAGACTGCCGAAGAAAGGCCTGCGGCTATACAAAAATAGTTGGGCTTTATCTTGTGCATAGGATTGTCATTTTTCTTGCCGGAATTACTCTTTGATTGAAGGGTGGATTATAAAAATCATTTCTATATCATAATTTTATTGTGTGATTTTAGGATTTGGATCGTGCGGTGGTATTCTTGAGCGATGTCAATGATGATGGAGAAAGAATATCGATATGGCATGTAAATAAAAGTTCGGCGCTAGGATTGGAGTTCCGTCTGCCTGTCTGAGTGGTGTGGAATCCTTATGATTTTTAGCCAGAACACCATGCATATAAAACAAGGGTGTTCATTTTCGGTGGCGTCTTATTGGAGTTTTGTCGACCGGCAATTTACACGCGAAGACCTCAACGAGGTCGAGCACGCATTGAAGGTCGCGCATGAGCAGTTTGTGGGGCGGGCGAGTCCGGAAGCGTGGGCGTCGAGCAGTTGGGAGATGTATAGATTGCGAGGTCTGCTGTCGGCAGCTGATAGTGCGGCGCGTGTTCATATGATGAGAGACCATGAGGTAGCCCGGGCGATATGCGGGAAACTCAAGAGTCGCGTTCTATTTTCGTTCCACCGCATCAGGAGGTTCTGCGATACCTCGAAGAGGAAAGAGCGAAGCGTAACCGTATCTCAATGCCGAGGAGTCCTGGTGCGTCGATCCCGAATCAACGAGAACGCGCGGATGCGGTCGTGTCTGTCAACATATCGGCCGTGCGCCGCCCGGTTGTACCTGCTCCGGTTACCGATTTTATGGCGAGTGAAGTGGGCGAGGATGTCAGTCGCCTCATCGGAAAATCTCCAGGATTGCTGGCTGATCTGAAGAAATTGGGGGTAAGCGGTTGGAAAATTCAATACGGGGAAGCCGGAAAGGGTTCTTTTGCAAACCGGAATGACCAGATGATTACGCTGGATGCAAGTCTTCAAAGCCGGCCACTCAAGTATGTGCAGGTCTTATCTCATGAGGTCCGGCATGCGGCTTATCCTTACGAGGAAGATCTGTCATCTAAAGCCGCTTACGTGAACGGCACATTGGCCGATGAGGCTGCGGCGACGATGAGCAGTATTCGCACGCAGCGCGAAATTCTCGCCAATGGCGGTCCAGATATCGGTGTCGCGGGTGCGAATGCCGCGGCCTACAACGCTGCATATGACAAGTTCATGCAGGACGGCAATGCCGCGGCATGCCGGCAAGCCATTGGAGTCGCATTCGGTAAAGAAATTACATCGAACACTGGACAGACATACGCTGACTACTATGGAAATTGGTATGACGAGGCGTACGCGCTCAAGTAAGCCGATCAGGATACTGGCAATGCTTGCCCTGACAAGCTGGCTCGCCGGATGTAACTTCGCGACCGGTCAACAAGGAAAAGATTTACCGATGACGCAAACGAACATGACCCTATGGCAGGCCATTGACACACTGGTGCAACAGATTCCCTTCACCAGGGCCAATATCGAGCATGTGCTTGCGACTCAGCTTTTCGAGGAGGATTCGAGTCGTAACCCTATCCTGAACAGGGAATTTCGATTCTACATAGGTGGACCGGTCAAATTATCGGACGGCATGACAATCAGCAAGGTGGACTTGCGTATCCGGCACAAGCCGGGACATCCGGGCTTTCTCGTGCTAAATCTCGACGGCGCTTGTACTGACCTGAACGCAGTGCGCGAACATTACGGCGACTTGAAAGTCACGGATCGTCCGCGTGGAATATCGCTCGATGAAGTTACGTCGTATTCCGCGGTACTTCAATGGGGAAAACTATCTTTCAGTTTCAAGGAGCGCAATCCAAATTGTCTTTCGTCCGTGGCTTTTAAGCCCGTATTGTTAGATGTGGATAGTACGGTGAAGTAGTGCTGGATTATCCGCAAGGGCGTGGGGCGGGCAGCGCGAAAGCTATCTCCCCCGGAATCCAGAAACAAAAAAGCCGACTCCAAGGTCGGCTTTTTATTTACACACCAATCTTCAAGCGCAGCGCAAACTTACTGCACCACCACCGTCCCAAAATTCTGCCGTCCGAACGGACTCACGTGATACCCACTCACGTTCGTGCGCGTGATCGCCGCAGCCGTCGGATAGCCAAGCGGAATCCACAGTGCCTCATCGTGGATGATCTGTTGCGCGGCTTCGTACGCCTTCGTGCGTTTGGCGATATCGGAGGTGGCTTTGCCGTCGGCGATCAGCTTGTCGAGATCCTGATCGCAGAAGCGCGCGAAGTTGATGCCCGACTTCACCGCGTTGCAACTGAAGAGCGGCGACAGATAGTTGTCCGGATCGCCGTTGTCGCCGGCCCAGCCCATGAACAGCGTGTCATGCTGGCCTTGCTTGGCCTGCTTGATCAGCTCGCCCCATTCGATCACCTTCACTTCCGCCTTCACGCCGATCTTCGCGAAGTCGGCCTGTAGCAACTCGGCGCCGGCTTTCGGATTCGGATTGAGCACGCTGCCGTTCGGACGCACCCAGATCGTCGTCGAGAAGCCGTCCGGATAGCCCGCTTCGGCGAGCAGCTTTTTCGCCTTGGCCGGGTCGTACGGCCAGCCCTTGATCGAGCGGTTGTAGCTCCACGTATTCGGCGGGAACGGATTCACGGCCGGCGTCGCGGTGTTGTCGAACACGGTCTTCAGATAGGTCGTGCGGTCGAACGCCATGTTCAGCGCGGCGCGCACCTTCTGGTTGTCGAGCGGCTTCTTCTGCGTGTTCAGCGCGACGAACGCGGTCATGAATGCCGGCGTTTGAACGATCGCGAGCGACTTGTCTTTCTTCGCGTCGGCGAGATCCTGCGGCTTCGGCGACAGCGCGATCTGGCATTCGCCGGCCTTCACCTTTTGTGCGCGCACGGTCGCGTCGGGCGTGATCGCATAGATCAGGCGCTCGATCTTCGGCTTCGTCCCCCAGTAGGTCGGGTTCGCGTCGTAGCGGATCACCGCGTCCTTCGTGTAGCTCTTCAGCACGAACGGTCCGGTGCCGATCGGCTTCGCGTTCAGGTCGACCTGTTTGCCGGCCTTCAGCAACTGGTCCGCGTATTCGGCCGAATAGATCGACGCGAAGCCCATCGTCAGGATCGACACGAAGGTCGCGTTCGGCTCGTTCAGTTCGAATTTGACGGTGTTGTCGTCGACTTTGGTAATCGACTTGATCAGCTTCGGCAGCCCCATCGACTGCGCATGCGGGAAGCCGCTCGCACCCGTCACCTTGTGCCACGGATTGTTGTCGTCGAGCATGCGGTTGAACGTGAAGACCACGTCGTCGGCGTTCAGCGCGCGCGTCGGCTTGAAGTAGTCGGTGGTCTGGAACTGCACGTTCGGGCGCAGATGGAACGTGTAGATGAGGCCGTCGGCGCTCACTTCCCACTTGTCCGCGAGTGCCGGGACGACCTTCTTCGCGCCTTCGTCGAACGACACCAGCGAGTTGAAGATCACGTCGGCCGACGCATTGGTCGTGACGAGCGAGTTGAACTGCACGACGTCGAAGCCGTCGGGGCTCGATTCGGTGCAGACGGTCAGCGGTTTGGCGAGCACGAGCGCGGGCGCTGTGAACAGGATGGCGGCTGCGAGCAGTTTGAAGCGCATAGGATCTCCGGTAACGAGCGCAGTCAGGCTGTGCGTCTGGTTGTGTTTATGGCGGCGATGCGTGAGCGGGCAGCGATCCCGGCGCGCGCGTCGCAACGATTGTGATACGTTCCCGGCGCCGCCGTACAGATCGGGCGATCCCGGCCTCGTGCGGGGCCGGCGGCGCGTCTTCGCGAAAGCTTATCGAAGGGCGATTATGGCGACAACAATTTAATCCACATATCCATATGGGTGCGGCGGCGCGTGGGCCGGCGGCCCGGCTCATGTCGCCGCTCGTGTTGCCACTCACGCCGCCGCGTGCCGCAGCAGATAGGCGATACCGTCGATCGCGCGCACGCCGTACCACGAGGCCATTTCCCCGTCGATCAGCTCGATGTGCTTGCCGGCCATGCGCGGCTCGCGCGCGAGCGCTTCGCGATGCGCGGAGGTGAAGCGGTACGGCTCGCTCGACAGCAGCACGCGATCGACCTGCGCGAGCCACGGCGCGGCGTCGAAATCGAGCGTCGGATAACGCGCGGCGCCCTGCGTGCCGCCTTGCACGTCGGGCAGCGTGTGCCAGTTCACGAGCCGCAGCATCGCGGCGATGTAGGTGTCGCGCGCGACGCTCATCCACGGTTCGCGCCAGATCAGGTACAGCACGTTCTGCGCGGCGAAGTGGTGCGCGGCGGCTTCCCGCAGCCGTGCGTCGAGCGCGTCGGCGAGGCGCTGCGCCTGCTGCTCGCGTCCGAAGATCGCGCCGAGCAGCGCGTACAACGCGAGGTTGTCGCGCGGCGTTTGCGGATGGGTGACGACGATATGCGGCACGAACGCGCGCAGTTGCTCGACGGTGTCGCGCTCGTTTTCGTCGATATTGACAATCAGGTGGGTGGGGCACAGCGCGCGGATCGCGTCGAGCTTGACGGCCTTGGTGCCGCCGACCTTGCGTACCGCCTGGACCTTGTCGCGCGGATGCACG
The DNA here is from genome assembly GCF_012927125.1 of Paraburkholderia antibiotica. Classification (GTDB taxonomy): domain Bacteria; phylum Pseudomonadota; class Gammaproteobacteria; order Burkholderiales; family Burkholderiaceae; genus Paraburkholderia; species Paraburkholderia antibiotica. The sequence goes on along the minus strand of NZ_JABBFZ010000013.1, from coordinate 132,474 downwards.
CAAAAGCCCGTGCGCCCGACGATTTGCCGTTCGAGCCCCAGCGCGAACAGCGTTTCGGTGAGGCTTGGCACCAGCGATACGATGCGCGCGGCGGCGCCGGCTGGCTCGTGCGCGACGCCGGCTGCATCGACCGCACGGGGATTCATGCGCTACTCGGCGACGGCGCGCGGCTTGCGCGGCGCGCGTTCGAACACGCGGTCGTAGAGCCAGCGCGGCAGCACGTGCAGTAGCATGGCGGCCACCCGCATCTGCCACGGGAATACCGCGAACGAGGTCTGCCGCTCGACCGCCCGCGCGACTTTCGCCGCGAAACGGTCCGCATCCATCAGGAACGGCATGTTGTACGGATTGTGCTCGGTCATCGGCGTGCGGATGTAGCCCGGTGCGATCGTGACGACGCCGACGCCCTGCGGCCGCATCTCGACGCGCAGTGCTTCGAGATACTTGAGCGCCGCCGATTTCGACGCGCTGTACGCGCCCGAGCCCGGCAGGCCGCGCACGCCGGCCACGCTGGCGATGCCGACGAGCGTGCCGCGCCGAGCGGCGACCATCGCCGCGGCAAACGGCTCGAACGTCGCGACCATGCCGAAATAATTGATGTCCATCACTTCGCGGAACGTGCGCAGATCGCCGTGACCGGTGAGCGCGCCGCGGCTGATGCCGGCATTGGCGATCACGACGTCGGGCATACCGTGTTCGGCGATGAAGCGCGCGGCCGCTTCGGCGAGCGCTTCCGCGTCGCGCACGTCGACGGCGTAAATCGAAACGGTGTTCTGGGGATGGGACTGCTGGAACGCGGCGAGCGCGTCGCCGCGACGGGCGACGAGGCCGAGAATCGCGCCGCGCCGGGCGTATTCGCCGGCGAGCGCGAGGCCGATGCCGCTCGATGCGCCGGTAATGAAAACCTTCAGCGGTGAAGTCATACCGGCGCCTCGTAATTACATCTTCTTGGCGCGGACTTGCGAGACGAGGTAGTCGAGCACCTGGATCGTGCCCGGCAGGGTGCCGGTCGCGGCCGGGCCGGTTTCATACTTGCCCTGCACGGCGAGCGTCGGCACGCCTTCGATCTTGTAGTCGTCGAGCAGCTTCTTGTCCTTCTGCAGCGAGCTTTGCGTCGAGAACGAGTTGTACGCTTCCATGTACTTCTTCGGGTCGACGCCGAGCTTGGCGAGGAATTTGGCCTGATCTTCCGGCGTCAGCAGATAGTTCTTGTTGACGTGGATTTCGTTGAAGATCTTCGGCGTCAGTTCGTGTTCGACGCCGAGCGCGTCGAGTGCATGGAACATCTTCGAATGCGGGATGAAGTCGTCGCGGAAGGCGACCGGCACGCGGCGGAACACGACGTCCGGACCCTGCCTCTTGATCCACGCTTCGAGGAACGGGTTGAATTCGTTGCAGTGCGGGCAGCCGTACCAGAAGAACTCGGTGACTTCGATCTTGCCGGCCGGCACGTCGGTGGGCTGCGGCGTGGCTAGCACGGTGTAGTCCTTGCCCGCGACCGGTGCAGCCGGCGACGCATGCGCGGTGGCCGCGATCAGACCCAGCGAGAGAAACAGGATGCTCAGCAGTTTTTTCATGTTGTAGACCCAGATAAGGCAGTAGTGCGATGACGCCATGCGAACGGCCCGTCAGCGCTTTTTCGGATTCGGCATGGCCGCCCGACCCACCAGTCGGTTAGTTCGAAGCGGCCATCGTGCTTGTGACCCGCGCAGCGCGCCGATAGTTCGGGGGCGTCGCACGGGTCGGCGTTACCGTTTATTTATTGTTTGGTGAAGCGGATCACGGCGGTATCGACGCCCGCGTCCGACAGACGCTGACGGCTCGAATTCATGTCCTCGAACTTCGAGAACGGCCCGATGCGCACGCGGTAGTACGTGACGCCGCCCGCGTCGCGCTGCGTGACCTTCGACTCGAAGCCCTGGAACGCGAGGCGTGCGCGCTGTTGTTCGGCGTCGGCGGAGGTCTTGTAGGCGCCCACCTGCAGGAAGTAGCCGGTGTTCGCGTCACCCGGCGCCGGTGCGGCGGTCGAGCCCGGCTTGGCGTTGTTCGCGGTGGCGCTCGGCGTGCTGGTGGTCTTCGGCGCGGAGCCTGCCGCGGTGGCGGCCGGCGTGCTCGATGCCTGCGGCTTCTTCACCGGCGCGGGAGCCACGATGCCGCTGTTGTCCTGCGCGGGCTTCGGCGCGACCGCCGTACCGTTCGTATTACCAGCCGACGGCGGCACTTCGACGATCTGCGGCTCTTCGAGCATGCCCGACTGGGTCTGCGCGTTGGTCTGACCCGGCGCGGTGTTCGGCGGCGCGGGTTGCGCGGCCTGCGGCACCGGCTGACCCGGCGTCTTGCCTTGCAGCGGCCGGTTCGGATCGTATTGCGGCTGGCTCGCGCCGTTGTCCGGCGCCGCGGGCGGCGCGACCTTCGACACGAACGGCGTAGGCGCACGGGTGATGTACAGCGCCACCACGACCGCGATTGCCAGACCGACGATCAGTCCCAGCACGATACCGATGAAAGTACCCCCGGTTTGCTTCGATTGCTTTGTTGTGCGGCGTGGTTTTGCCATCGTACGAATCACCTGCAAAAAGAATCCAGGAACGGCCGTCGATTATAACGACGGCCGCATGCATATTGCGCCGGAGGGGTTACATCTTGACGGGAGCGGAGACGCCGATCGTCGCGAGACCGTTGGCCAGCACCTGGCGCGTGGCCGCGAGCAGGGCGACGCGCGCGTTGCGTTCGGCCGCATCGTCGACCAGCACGCGCTCGGCCCGGTCATTGTAGAACGAGTGGAATTCACCGGCGAGGTCGCGCAGGTAGAACGCGACCGCGTGCGGCGCGAGTTCGTCGGCCGCGTGCTGGAGCATGTCCGGGAATTCGGCGAGCTTGTTCAGCAGCGCCATCGAGCGTTCGCTTGAAAGCGGCGCGAGGTCGATGCTGGCGAGCGTGCTCTCGTCGATGCCGTAGCGCGTGTTGCATTCGGCGATCACCGAGCAGATCCGCGCGTGCGCATACTGCACGTAGTGGACCGGGTTCTCGTCGTTCTGCTTCAGCGCGAGGTCGATGTCGAACACGAATTCCGTGTCGGCCTTACGCGAAATCAGGAAGAAGCGCACCGCGTCGCGGCCGCGGCGGATGGTTTCCTCGTCGATCAGATCGACCGCGGCTTCCGAGCCCGGCGTCGCGCCGCCCGACCATTCGATCAGGTCGCGCACGGTCACGTAGCTGCCGGCGCGCTTCGAGATCTTCACCTCTTCGCCGTTGCGCATCACCGTGACCATCTTGTGCAGGATGTAGTCGGGGTAGCCCTTCGGAATGCCGATGCCGAGACCCTGCAGGCCGGCGCGCACGCGCGCGATCGTGCCGTGGTGGTCCGAGCCCTGAACATTGATAACTTTGGTGAAGCCGCGCTCCCACTTGGCGACGTGGTAGGCGACGTCCGGCACGAAGTACGTGTAGGTGCCGTCGGTCTTGCGCATCACGCGGTCCTTGTCGTCGCCGTCGTCGGTGGTGCGCAGCCACAGCGCGCCTTCCTGCTCGTAGGTCTTGCCGGCGTCGACGAGTGCCTGCACGGTCTTCTCGACCCGGCCTTCCGTGTATAGCGACGACTCCAGGTAGTAGCGGTCGAACTTCACGCCGAACGCCTGCAGGTCCATGTCCTGTTCGCGGCGCAGATAGGCGACCGCGAAGCGGCGGATCGCTTCCAGGTCTTCGACGTCGCGCGCGCCGGTGACGGGCGCGCCGTCGCTTGCCTCGACCGTGGCGCCGCTCATGTAGTCGCGTGCGATTTCGGCGATGTAGTCGCCGTTGTACGCCGACGCGGGCCAGCCTTCGTCGCCGGGGGCGATGCCGCGCGCGCGCGCCTGGGTCGACAGCGCGAGCGTGTGGATCTGCACGCCGGCGTCGTTGTAGTAGAACTCGCGATGCACGTCCCAGCCCTGCGACGCAAGCACGTTCGACAGTGCGTCGCCGAGCGCGGCCTGGCGGCCGTGGCCGACGTGCAGCGGACCGGTCGGGTTCGCCGACACGAATTCGACCAGCACATGCTTGCCGGCTTCGCGCTGCGAGCGGCCGTACGCGGCGCCTTCGGCGAACACCGCGCCGACCACCGCCTGCTTGGCCGCGGCCGTCAGGCGCAGGTTGATGAAGCCGGGGCCCGCGACTTCGGCGGCGTCGATCAGGCCTTCGGCCTGCGGGTTGGCGAGCAGCGCATCGACGATCTGTTGCGCGAGCTGGCGCGGATTGGCGCGCAGCGGCTTGGCGAGCTGCATCGCGACGTTGCACGCGACGTCGCCGTGCGCGGCGACTTTCGGGCGTTCGAGCGCGATGGTGGGCGATACGAAAGCGGCTTCGGCGGCGCCCTGGGTGGCGAGCGCGACCTGGTTCACCGTCTCGGCGAGCAGTGTTTCGAGTGTGTGTTTATGTGCGGGCAGCATGCTTGTTGCGAGTCCAGTGAGGCAATCCGGTAAGGCGGAAGAGGCGCCGGCCGCGGCCGGTCGCGCAGGTGTGGAAAGCGGCGGCGGGCGTCGCGAGCATGCGCGGACCCGACGTGTCGACCGGCGCAGGGCCCGCGACGCGATGGGCGAGCATGGCGGTTTGCCGTCATGCGCTTTCGCGCGGCACGCAGGTTGCGACGCAGGCTTCAGGCACCGTGCCGCGCGCTGGTGTCCCGCTCGTCGCAGCCTTGCTGCAGGCGGCGCCTAGCGGCACGCTTTTCCGTTCAGACGGATTTTAGCAGGTGCTAATATGTTCAATGAGATGGCCGCAGGCGGCCGCGGCCGCCGTGCCCGCACGGCGTCGCGTCGAGCGCGCTCAGGTCGCTCGCGGGCCGCTCGCGCGTCAACCCGACATAACGAAAAAGGGAACAGTCATGCTGATTACTTTCAAGTGCCACGCCTGCCCGGACGTGATGATGCTGGAAAATCTCGCGAGCTATCTGGTCGGGATCGTCGGCAAACGGCTGGGAGAGCGGGGTGTGATCACTCACGAGGAACTGGGCGCGGCGATCGAAAAGCTCGAAGCGGCGATCACCTTCGACAAGCAGGAGCGCGCCGAGCACGACGGCCATTTCCACGAAGGCGAGGATGGTCACGAGCATCACGAGATTCCGCCCGGACTCGCGCAACGCGCGTATCCGTTCCTCGACATGCTGCGGGCGGCGCAGAAGGAAAACGCCGATATCGTTTGGGGGTTGTGATTCCGGCGCGCCGAGGCTGAAGAGGCCGGGCGGCTGCGGTAGAGGGGGCGCGGCATCCAGTCGAACCGGTGCGCGGCGGCGCCTCGCACGAAGCGTGTCGGCATGGCCCGCGCCGCAAAACAGAAGAGCCCGCTCGATGCGGGCTCTTCGTCATTCAGGGCGCGCAGGCGGCGCCGCTCACTGGCTCGCGGCGTCCGCCGGTGCAGCCGCCGGCGCGGACGCGCCTTTCTTCATTTTTTTCTTCTTCGGTTTCTTCACGTGCTTTTCGGTGGGCGGCGAGTACGAACTGACCTCGCTCGACGCGCCCGGCGCGGCGGTTTGCGCGAGCGCCACGGAAGCGCCCGCGGCCAGCGAAACAGCGGTCAGTACCAGCGTCAGCTTCTTCATACGATTTCTCCGTTGACGGTTGCAATCTCGGTAGGCCGGCGCGTTCTGGCCGCGCCTGACAGGATGAAAGCCGACTCAGTCTACAAAGCCGAAAATGCCGTGACGGCAAATATTCAGGCTTTCAGCGGCGATATAGTGGGCGGCGCGTCATCCGGGAGCATCCCGTTGTTGCGCCGCGCCCACTGGGGCATGCGGGTCACGGGGCCGCTCGAGCCACGGTGACCACGGCAACCACACGCACTGGCGCCGCTTACAGCAGCGGCGCCAGTGCGCGCTCGGCGTCGGTCTTCGACAGCGCCATCCGCTGCGCGTAGTCGTCGAGCTGGTCCGCGCCGATCTTGCCGACCGAGAAGTAGGTGCTGTCCGGATGCGCGAGGTAAAAGCCCGACACGCTGGCGGCCGGCAGCATCGCGAGGGATTCGGTGACGCTCATGCCGATTTCTTCGGCTTGCAGCACCTCGAACATGTCGCGCTTCACGAGGTGGTCCGGGCAGGCCGGATAGCCGGGCGCCGGGCGGATGCCGCGATATTTTTCGGCGATCAGCTCGTCGTTGGAGAGGGTTTCGCTGTTCGCGTAGCCCCACAGGTCGCGCCGCGCGCGCGCGTGCATCGCTTCGGCGAACGCTTCGGCGAGCCGGTCCGCGAGGGCCTTCAGCATGATCGCGCTGTAGTCGTCGTGATCTTTCTCGAACTGCTTTTCCTTCACGTCGACGCCCAGACCCGCCGTCACCGCGAACATGCCGATATAGTCGGCCACGCCCGAATCCTTCGGCGCGATGAAGTCGGCGAGCGAGCGGTTCGGCCGCATCACGCCGTCCACCACCGGCCGCACGCTTTGCTGGCGCAGGTTACGCCACGTCAGCGCGACTTCGGTACGCGATTCGTCCGTGTAGATTTCGATGTCGTCGTCGTTGACCGTGTTGGCCGGCAGCAGCGCGATCACGCCGTTTGCCTGCAGCCAGCGGCCCTGGATCAGGCGCGCGAGCATCGACTTGCCGTCCGAGAACACGCGCCGCGCCGATTCGCCGACGATCTCGTCGTTGAGGATCGCCGGATACGGGCCGGCCAGATCCCAGGTCTGGAAGAACGGACCCCAGTCGATGTAGTTCGCGAGCTCGTTCAGATCGAAGTTCTTGAACACGCGGCGGCCGATGAACTTCGGCTTGACCGGTTGATAGCCGGCCCAGTCGATCTTCGCCTTGTTGGCGCGCGCTTCGGCGAGCGTGACCATCGGCTGCGCTTTCTTGTTGGCGTGCTGGTCGCGGATACGGTTGTAGTCGGCGTTCAGCTCGTCGATGTACTTCGTCGCGCCTTCGTCGGACAGCAGGCTCGAGGCGACCGACACCGAGCGCGACGCGTCCGGCACGTAGACCACCGGCCCTTCGTAATGCGGCGCGATCTTCACGGCGGTGTGCACGCGCGAGGTGGTCGCGCCGCCGATCAGCAGCGGAATCTTCTTCACGCGGAAATAGTCGTCGCGCTGCATTTCCGCCGCGACGTAGGCCATCTCTTCGAGACTCGGTGTAATCAGGCCCGACAGCCCGATGATGTCCGCGCCCTCGACCTTCGCTTTCGCGAGGATCTCGCTGCACGGGACCATCACGCCCATGTTGACCACTTCGAAGTTATTGCACTGGAGCACCACCGACACGATGTTCTTGCCGATGTCGTGCACGTCGCCCTTCACCGTCGCGATGACGATCTTGCCCTTCGCGCGTACGTCGCCGCCGGCGGCCGCGACCTGACGCTTTTCTTCCTCGATGAACGGGATCAGATGCGCGACCGCCTGCTTCATCACGCGTGCCGATTTCACGACCTGCGGCAGGAACATCTTGCCCTGACCGAACAGGTCGCCGACGATGTTCATGCCGTCCATCAGCGGACCTTCGATCACGTTGATCGGACGCCCGCCCGCGGCGGCGATCTTCGCGCGCACTTCCTCGGTATCTTCGACGATGAACGTGGTGATGCCGCTCACGAGCGCATGCGCGAGACGCTTTTCGACCGGCTGGTTGCGCCACTCGAGGTTCTCTTCCTTCTTCGCGGCGCCGGTCTTGAACTTGTCGGCGATTTCGAGCAGGCGGTCGGTGCCGTCTTCGCGGCGATTCAGCACGACGTCTTCGACGCGATCGCGCAGTTCGGGATCGAGCTCGGCATACACGCCGAGCTGGCCCGCGTTGACGATGCCCATGTCCATCCCCGCCTGGATCGCGTGATAGAGGAACACGGTGTGGATCGCCTCGCGCACCGGGTCGTTGCCGCGGAACGAGAACGACACGTTCGACACGCCGCCGCTCACCTTCGCGTACGGCAGGTTCTGCTTGATCCAGCGGGTTCCCTCGATGAAGTCGACCGCGTAGTTGTTGTGTTCCTCGATGCCGGTCGCGACCGCGAAGATGTTCGGATCGAAGATGATGTCTTCGGGCGGAAAGCCGACTTCGTTGACGAGAATCTCGTATGAGCGCTGGCAGATTTCCTTCTTGCGCTCGAACGTGTCGGCCTGGCCCTGCTCGTCGAAGGCCATCACGACGCTGGCCGCGCCGTAGCGGCGAATCAGCTTCGCGTGATGAACGAACTGCTCCTTGCCTTCCTTCAGCGAGATCGAGTTGACGATCGCCTTGCCCTGCACGCACTTGAGACCCGCCTCGATCACGTCCCACTTCGACGAGTCGATCATGATCGGCACTCGCGCGATGTCCGGTTCCGACGCGATCAGATTCATGAAGCGCACCATTGCCGCTTTCGAATCGAGCATCGCCTCGTCCATGTTCACGTCGATCACCTGCGCGCCGTTTTCGACCTGCTGACGCGCGACGGCCAATGCTTCGTCGAACTGATTGTTCAGGATCATTCGCGCGAACGCCTTCGAGCCGGTCACGTTGGTGCGTTCGCCGACGTTGATGAAAAGCGTTCCGGTCGTGACGTTGAACGGCTCGAGGCCGGCAAGGCGCATGGTGTGATCGGTCATGGCGTAGGTGCGAATCGGTGCGTGCGTTAAGGGGCTTGCAGGTCGTGCAGGACGTGCGGGGCGTCCGGGTGAAGTGCTTCAGGCGGCGTTCAGGCCGCGTCGCGATACTGCGTCGGCCACTTGCGCGGCTTCAGCTCGGCGAGCGCCTTCGCGATCGCCGCGATGTGCTCGGGCGTCGTGCCGCAGCAACCGCCCGCGACGTTGACGAGGCCCGCTTCGGCGAATTCCTTCAGCAGTCCGGAGGTATCGGCGGGCAGTTCGTCGAAGCCGGTGTCGCTCATCGGATTCGGCAGGCCGGCGTTCGGATAGCACGACACGTAGGTGTCGCACAGCTTCGCGAGTTCGGCGACGTACGGGCGCATCAGCGCCGCGCCGAGCGCGCAGTTCAGACCGAACGTGAGTGGCTTCGCGTGACGCAGCGAGTTCCAGAATGCCTCGACGGTCTGGCCCGACAGAATGCGCCCCGATGCGTCGGTGACGGTGCCGGAGATCATGATCGGCAGACGCTCGCCGGTGTCCTCGAACAGTTCGTCGAGTGCGAAGAGGGCAGCCTTCGCGTTCAGCGTGTCGAAGATCGTTTCGACGAGGAACAGGTCGCAGCCGCCGTCGAGCAGCGCCTTCGCCTGCTCGTAATAAGCGGTGCGCAGTTCGTCGAAGGTCACGTTGCGCGCGCCCGGATCGTTGACGTCGGGCGAAATGCTGGCGGTCTTCGGCGTCGGGCCGATCGCGCCGGCGACGAAGCGCGGCTTGTCCGGCGTCGAGTACTTGTCGCACGCGGCGCGCGCGAGCTTCGCCGATTCGACGTTCATCTCGATCGCGAGCGACTCCATGCCGTAATCGGCCTGCGCGACGGTGGTCGCGCCGAACGTGTTGGTCTCGATGATGTCCGCGCCCGCCGCCAGATACTGCTCGTGAATCTCGGCGATGATCTGCGGCTGCGTGATCGACAGCAGCTCGTTGTTGCCCTTGATGTCGCGCTCGTAGTCCTTGAAGCGCTCGCCGCGATAACGGGCTTCGTCGAGCTTGTAGCGCTGGATCATCGTGCCCATCGCGCCGTCCAGGATCAGGATGCGCGAGTTCAGCAGCGCGGGCAGCGCGGCGCCGCGCGTGTAGGCGGCGTCGGAACGGACTGGCGTGGCGGTTTGGGCGGGCTGGGTCATGGCGGACGGGGGCTTATGCCAGCGTTGGCCGGCGTTGGCGGAAAACCTGTCATTGTAGCCGTTGCCGGCGGGATGCGCCGGGCGTGGGCGGTGCATCGGGTAGTGATTGCCGGGTCCAGCGATGGGGCACAGCAGTCGAGAAGAAGTGCACAGCGATACCTGCTGTTCGATGTGAGGACTCGCTAGCTGGGCGGCGCGATTCGAAAATGTTAAATCCAACCGCGGTTGTGAGGCCTGAGGCGAAATCCGCTGCGAAGTTGTCTGAACGAAGGTTGTAAAAACGACCGATAAGGCCGTGTCGAAACAGATACTGCAAGGGTAAAAGGGGGCCGCCCGTCGCTGCCGATGCGTCGTACGAGTGTCCAGCGTGGCCAATCAGGGCCCCATGAAAAACGGCCCAGCAAGCTAAAGGCCTGCTGGGCCGTTTGGTTGCTCTCGGCCGTCTGATGAAAACCGCCGGCGGGCCGGCGGCGCGGTCGATCGATGTCGCCAGAACGCCAGGTCGAGTTGCCTACGGTTAGTGCAGAATTACCGGTTGATGCATCAGGCTATCGAACTGGCCGAGGAATTCATCGACCTCGTCAAGCGTCGGCTCGCCTTCGATCAGCTTCTGCACATGCTCGCGAAAATTCGCCGCCATGGCACCGTCGATATAGATTTCGCGCTGCATGTTCTTGTCCACAATCTCGTAGCCGCCCGACTTCATGGCCAGCAGGCCTTCTTGCGGCGGAAACTCGACGACACAATAGTTGGGGCTGTTGTAGATCATTTGCATGGCGACACTCCTTATTTCCGTTGGGCTCCTGGCCTCTTCTGCAACATAGGTGGAGCATGTGAGATGGAATTCAAGGGGTGGGTCCGAACGACGCTCGTAAAACTCCGGACCTAACGGTTAGACCCGCCGCTGCAGAAACGATTCCAATAAAGCGGCAAATCGGTGAGATTGTTCGATCGGTGCGAGATGCGCGGCGTCGAGCAACTCGAAGCGGGCACCTTCGATTGCGTCCGCTATCGCCTGTGTCGCAGCAGGCGGCGTGCCCGTGTCGTGGCGGCCGGCCACCGTCAACGTCGGGCAGCGGATCGCGCCATGCTGGCCGCGCAGGTCGAAGTCGCGCAGCGCTTCGCAGGCCATCGCGAAGCCCTCCGGTTGCGTGCGCGCGAAGGTCTCGCGGATCGGTTCGACCGCTTCCGGATGCGCGGCCTGGAAATCGGGCGTGAGCCAGCGGGCGATCGTCGACGGCGTGAGCGCGGCCATGCCTTCGCTGCGCGCCGTGTGGGCGCGCTGGTCCCACAGTGCACGGTTTTCGGGCGGGGTGCCGCCGGTGCTGTCGGCGATCGTCAGGGTGTCGACGCGCGTCGGGTGATCGAGCGCGAATTGCTGCGCGATCATGCCGCCGAGTGAAAGGCCGACGAGGTGCGTCGACGGTGCGCCGAGCGCATCGAGCAGGGTCGCGAGATCGCCGGACAGATCGTGCATCCCGAACGGCTCGCGCGCGACCGCGCTGTGGCCGTGGCCGCGCACGTCGTAGCGCAGCACCGTGTAATCGTCGCGGAAATAGCCGGCCAGTTGATCCCAGATGGAGAGATCGCCTCCCAGCTGGTGGATGAACGTGAGCCATGGGCCGCCGCCCTCGTTGCTCAGCACATAGCGTGTGTCGATACCGTTGATGTTCACTTGCATACGGACTCCTTTGAAGGAAATGCCGTGAGAAAGATGACTGATTCGCCCGATAGTTCGCTCGTGCAATTTTCTCGCCACGATGACGGCGCGTGTCATGCGTTATTTCATACGGGCGTTTGCGCGAGCCGGTGTTGCATGGATGTGCGAGTCGGCGTCGTAGAGGAAGTTTCGCCGAAGTGGCGTCAATCTGCTCGTGTGTGTTTGTAACGGTTTCGAGGCGAGCGGGGGCAGTCCGCCGTGTAAATAGCTCAGTGGGTCAGGGCTTGATGTTTGCGGGGGCGGTTGGTTCGACCGGTGCGGCTGGCGCGGCGCCGGGTATGATTGCCGATGCGTCAGCCGGCGCTGCCGTAGGTGCAGTGGCGGCAGTGTTGCCGGACGCCGCCGTCATGGGACTTACCGCTGCTGGACTTGCCGCGGCGGGAGCGGACGACGTCGCCGCAGCGGCCGTGCCCGCGTTTGCGCCGTCTTGCGCCGCGTCATCGAGAGCAAGCTTGCCGCGCCACACCAGTTCGAATTGCGTACCGTTCGGCTCCGTCTGCAAGATCCGCGCGGGTAGCCAGCCGAGCGACGGGGCGAGCCACACGTCGATGCGGCGTTGATCGCCATCGTGGCGCGGCAGGCGTTTGAAATGACGCGTCTGCAGATAACCCTGGGCCGCGCGGATCGTTTCGTCGCCGATCGTTTCGATCGGCCAGTTCTCGCCGCTATCGCTATCGACGACAAAAAATTGTCGCGTGACGCCCGGCGTATAAGCGTTTGGGTCGCCGCGCACGAGACTCGCGAGTTGCATCACGACGCTGAAGCGGTCCTGTGCGCCATCGGGCAGCGGCAGTGTTGTCGGCGTGCGGGTGAAGCCGATTTTTTTCTCGTCGCGATTGAAGATCGCGATGTCTTCCGCGCGATGACCGCGCTTTTCGCTGTATTGCGCCGGCGCGAGACCGAACGCGTCGATGCCGCCGTGACTCGAAAACACGAACGGCCCGACGAACGGCAGTGGCACCGACACAATCATTTCGTAGCCCTGTGCATTGCTCGCCCAGTGGATCGTGCCGGGCGCATTGCGCACGCCGTTGTAGAAGGTGTCGTATTCGAGTTCGGCCGATGGTGGCACCGCAAACTTTACGCCCTTCGATGCCTGCACCGCACTCGCCGCAGCGGGTGCGCTAGCGGCGTTGCCGTTCGCGTTCGCACCGGCGCCCGCAGTCGCGGAAGCCGCGGCGGCAGGCGCGCTCGCCGCCGCTTCCGAGGCGGGCGCCGCCGCCGGCTCATCCGGTTTGGCCGGCTGCAACGCGGTCAGCACATGCTGCTGACGCGGTTCAGGCGCAGCGGGTTTATGCGTCGGCGCGGGCGCATGCGCGGGTGCCGCGGCGGGCGCGATTTGCGGTTGCCGCTCGACGCGCTCGGGCGTCAACAGCGCGACCTGCACCGGCACATGTTCGCGATCGGCCGGATTCAGGTTCACGCGATTACGCTCGAACCACTGCGCGGCGATCCAGTGCAACACAGCCACCGCGACGAGCACCGCGATCCAGCGCGAGGCGCGCGCCGCGTGCCTGGGCCCGTGGCCAGTCGGCGGCGGCGAAGCGGAGCGGCGGGGTGCGGAAGCAAAGTCCATCGGCGCGTGAGCGTGAGGGTGTTGAAGGTGTGCGTGTGTGAGGCGTGGTTCGGGTATCTGCCAGAGAGTCTGGCTGCAAGTGTAGCCGCAGGTTTAGCTGCGGGTTCAGTTGCGGTTCAGCCGCGCGTTTAACCGTTCTCGCTACGCGGCGTCGCGCTATAGCCAAGCTCGTACGACAGCTTTTGCGCGCATTCGCGCAGTGCCATATCGACCTCGCCGCCCCAGCGGATATCGAACGCGCCTTCATGACCGAGTGCGACGAGGCCGAGCGCGAGTTCGCCGGTCGAGTCGAACACCGGCATGCAGAACGCGTGGATGGTCGGCAGCAACATCCCTTCGACGCGCGCCGCCCGATGCTCGCGCACCTCGCCGAGCACGCGCTCGACGTCCTCGCGGGTGCGCGGCGCGCCGCTATACGACGAGCGGCGCGAGTCGGCCAGCTCGCGTTCGAGCATCGCCGCGGTTTTGCCGGACGGCATGTAGGCGGCGAACAGCAGACCGGTGGCGGAGCCGAGCAACGGCATCACATCGCCGAGTTTCAGCGATGCCTTGGCCGGATAGCTCGATTCCATCCAGTGCACCATCGTGGGTCCGCGATTGCCCCACACCGCGATGCCGACCGTCAGATCGAGTCGGTCGCGCAATTCGGCGAGTGCGATGCGCGCGAGCGATACGCCGTCGACGCGCGCGAGCCGCGCGAGCCCCAACTGCAACGCGAAGCCGCCGAGTTCATAGCGGCCCGACAGCGGATCCTGCGCGACCACGCCGAGGCGCAGAAAGCTCACCAGATAGCGATGCGCTTTCGCCGGACTCATGCCCGCGCGTTGCGCGAGATCGCGCAGCATCATCGCGCGCGGTTCGTGGGTCAGCACCTCGAGCAGCCTGAAGCCGACTTCGATCGACTGGATGCCCGAGCGCAGTTTTTCCTCGCCGGCTTCGGCCGCGTCGTCGTCGACGCCGGCGTCGGTGGCATCGACGGAGTCGAGCGGATCGTCGGCGCAGGCGTGAGCGGTGCGGGTGCGGGGCGTGCCGGAGCGGGCGTTGGCGGACATATGCAAAGGGCGCGGGCGGCGCGTTCGGTAATCGGTCGTGGCCGGGAGTGGCGAGGGTTGCGGTAAGAGTTGCGATAAAGGCGGCGACAGCGGCGGCGGCAGCGGTGGCTGCTGCGGCGAGGACTGCATGCGACCTTGCGCACGGCGGCTTCCAGCGCACCGCGCGCGACGTACGCAACGCGGGCGCACTGGGCCGCGCCGATTCACCATCGTAGAATAGATTCCTTCCATCGTCACTAACCCACGGTTCACAGCTCTATGAAACTTGCCTCGCTGAAGGACGGCACGCGCGACGGTCAACTGATCGTCGTGTCCCGCGACCTGCATACCGCGGCCATCGCCGACGCGATCGCGCCCACGCTGCAGCGCGTGCTCGACGACTGGGCCTTCTACGCGCCGCAACTGCAAGACCTTTACGACGCGCTCAACCAGGGCCGCGCGCGCAACAGCTTCTCCTTCGACGCGAAGGACTGCATGGCGCCGCTGCCGCGCGCGTTCCAGTGGGCCGACGGCTCGTCGTACGTGAATCACGTCGAGCTGGTGCGGCGCGCGCGCGGCGCGGAAATGCCGCCCGAATTCTGGACCGACCCGCTGATGTACCAGGGCGGCAGCGACGACTTCATCGGCCCGCGCGACGATGTGCTGTGCGCATCGGAAGAGTACGGCATCGACTTCGAGGCGGAAGTCGCGGTCGTCACGACCGACGTGCCGATGGGCACGTCGCCCGAGCAGGCATTGAAAAGCGTGCGTCTCGTCACGCTCGTCAACGACGTGTCGCTGCGCAATCTGATTCCCGCCGAACTCGCGAAGGGCTTCGGCTTTTTTCAGAGCAAGCCGGCCACCTCGTTCGCGCCGGTCGCAGTCACGCCCGACGAACTCGGCGAGTACTGGCGCGAAGGCCGCGTGCATCGGCCGATGATCGTCCACTGGAACGGCCGGAAAGTCGGCCAGCCCGATGCGGGCACCGACATGGTGTTTCACTTCGGGCAACTGATCGCGCACGCGGCGAAGACGCGCAATCTGCGTGCCGGGGCGATCGTCGGTTCGGGCACGGTGTCGAACAAGGACGCGAAGCGCGGCTACTGCTGCATCGCCGAGAAGCGCTGCCTCGAAACGATCGAGCACGGCGCGCCGCAAACCGGCTTCATGAAGTACGGCGATGTCGTGAAGATCGAGATGTTCGACGAAGCCGGCAAGTCGATCTTCGGCGCAATCGAGCAGAGCATCGCGCCGCTCGATTGAGTGTGCGGTTAGGTGGACGGCGCGAGTGATCGGCAGATCGGCGATGCACGCGCCAAGGCACGAGCAGTTGACATTGCATTGACATTGACGCGCGCCTGCGCGACGCCGTGGCGCCCCATCGCCCCATCGCCGCGCGAAAGGGTTTCGCCCGATGCCACCGCCTGCGCGCGCCGCTACACTGACTGGCGCGCCGGAGCGGCCGGCGAGCCGGGCGGATCGAGTGCAGCCATGCATCGGCAACCCATCAGAACGAAAACCGACGTGAGGAGACAGCATGCCGCGATTGGACTTCCGCGAAGTTGAGAACCGGCGCGCGCGCGCGTCGTCTTCGGTGGTCGGGGCGCGAGTCGATGCGTGTGTCGACTCGCGCGGCCGGCGTCTCGGGCAGCGTGTCGCGACGCTGTGCATGACGGCGTGCGCGGCGCTCGCCTGCGCGTTGCCGTTGCCGTCGTTCGCGCAGGTCAAGATCGGGCTCGTGCTGTCGCTGACCGGGCCGGCCGCATCGCTCGGCATTCCCGCGCGCGATACGGTCGCGCTGCTGCCGAAGCAGATCGGCGGCCAGAACGTCGAATACATCGTGCTCGACGATGCCTCCGACACGACCCAGGCCGTGCAGGACACCAAGAAGCTGATCTCCGAGAACCACGTCGACGCGATCATCGGTTCGTCGATCACGCCGAATTCGCTGGCGATGATCGACGTGGTCGCCGAAGGTGAAACGCCGATGATCTCGCTCGCGTCGTCGGCGAAAATCATCGAACCAGTCGATGCGAAACGCCGCTGGGTGTTCAAGACGCCGCAGACCGACGCGATGATGGCCTCGGCGATCGCCGAGCACGCGAGCAGCCACGGCGTGAAGACGATCGCGTTCATCGGCCAGGCCGACGCGCTCGGCGAGACTTTCTACGCCGAGGTCGCGAAGTTCGCGCAGTTGCATCACATCGATGTGGTCGCGAGCGAGCGCTTCAATCGCACCGATCCGAGCGTGACCGGCCAGGTGCTGAAGATTCTCGCGACGCATCCGGACGCGGTGGTGGTCGGCGCGGCCGGCACGCCCGCCGCGCTGCCGCCGAAGACGCTGCGCGAGCGCGGCTACAAAGGCGCGATCTATCACAACCACGGCGTCGGCAATAACGATTTCCTGCGCGTCTGCGGCGCCGATTGCAACGGCACCTTCCTGCCCGCGAGCCCGGTGCTGGTCGCCGCGCAATTGCCGGCCGATCATCCGGCGAAGCGCCTCGCGCTCGACTACATCGCGCGTTTCGAAGCGAAGCACGGCGCGGGCAGCGTGTCGGCGTTCGGCTCGTACACGTCGGATGCCGGCGCGCTGCTCGAACACGCGATTCCGCTCGCGCTGAAAGCAGGCGCGCCGGGCACGCCGCCATTTCGCCGCGCGTTGCGCGACGCGCTGGAGGGAACGCACGGTCTCGCGGATACCAACGGCGTTGTCAACATGAGCGCGACCGATCACCTCGGGCTCGATCAGCGTGCCCGCGTGATGGTCGAGATCAGCAACGGCAAATGGGTGTATCAGCCGCGTTGAACGCGCGACGATACCCCGATCGATCTTTTACGGACTGCTCACCATGTCTCAGCCACCGCAATCCAACGATACGTACTACGCGAACTACCGCGCATTGCGTTTGCAGCGTCATCCGCACGGCGTGCTCGAAGTCGTGATGAGCGGCGAGGGCGCGAATAAAAGCGGGCTCGCGACCGCGAACGCGCGCATGCATTACGAACTCGCGGAAATCTGGCGCGACATCGACCGCGATCCCGACACGCGCGTCGCGATCATTCGCGGCGAGGGCAAGGGCTTTTCGGCGGGCGGCGATCTGCAGCTCGTCGAGGACATGGCGAACGATTTCGACGTTCGCGCGCGGGTGTGGCGCGAAGCGCGCGACCTCGTCTACAACGTGATCAATTGCGGCAAGCCGATCGTGTCGGCGATGCACGGGCCGGCGGTCGGCGCGGGGCTCGTCGCGGGACTGCTCGCCGATATCTCGATCGCGGCGAAGACGGCGCGCATCATCGACGGACACACGCGGCTCGGCGTCGCCGCCGGCGATCACGCGGCGATCGTCTGGCCGCTCCTGTGCGGCATGGCGAAGGCGAAGTACTACCTGATGCTGTGCGAACCGGTGAGCGGCGAGGAGGCCGAGCGCATCGGGCTCGTGTCGCTCGCCGTCGACGAAAGCGAGCTGCTGCCGAAGGCGTTCGAAGTCGCGCGCAAGCTGGCCGACGGTTCGCAGACCGCGATCCGTTGGACCAAGTACGCGCTGAACAACTGGCTGCGTACCGCGGGGCCGGCGTTCGATACGTCGCTCGCGCTCGAATTCATGGGCTTTGCGGGGCCGGACGTGCGCGAGGGCGTGAGCTCATTGCGTGAGCGGCGCGCGCCGGATTTTGGCGGGCGCGATCCGTGGCGGAGTGAGACGGGGACTGAGTCGGGTGGTGGGGCGAGCGATTGAGGTTGGCGAGTGGGTAGCTGGAGTAGGTAACTGGCACGGTATGATCGAAACACCGCGCGCAGCTTCGCGCATGACATCTCATTAAGCACTGAGGCGACAAGCATGACCGATACGACTGGCTCCACGCCGCCCTTTCCGGGCTTTCCTGGTTTCCCGCCCGCTGAAATGCTCGATCGCATGTGGGGCATGATGCGGCTGTCGCCGTTCGGCTCGGCGCTCACCGGCGCGCAGCCGGGCAGCGGCGCGAGCCCGTCGCTGTCGATGATGTCCGACATGATGGCGCCGCTCACCAACGTCGAGGAACTCGACAAGCGCATCACCGACATGCGCGCGGTCGAGCAGTGGCTGAAGCTGAATCTGAGCATGCTGCAGTCCGCGATCCAGGCGCTCGAAGTGCAGCGTGCGACGCTCACGACGCTGCGTGCGTTCGGCGCGTTCGCGCAGTCGTCGATGACGCAGCCGGCGGCGGCTGCAACGCCGGCTCCGAACTCCACACCGAGTGCGACGCCGAGCTGGGCGAGGCCGGCCGAGCCGGCGCCGGCTGCGCCTGAAAGCACGGCCGCGGCGGACGGCGAGGAACAGGAAGCGCCCGCGGCGCCGTCGTTCGATGCCTCCGCGTGGTGGAATTTGCTGCAATCGCAGTTCAACCAGATCGCCCAGTTCGCGATGACGCAGCCGTCGGTGGCGGTGGCCGCGGCCGGTGGCGGCACGCAGGGCAAGCCGGCGGCGTCGGACGCCGGTGCGTCGGATGCACCGGGCGCGAAGCCCGCGGCCAAACGGCCGGCTGCGAAGCGCGCGGCGCCGGCGGCCAAACGTGCGGCCGGCGAAGGCGCGGGCGCGGCAGCGCCGAAGAAATCGTCGTAAGCGGACGATGGCGCTGGCAAGCGTGACCGCCGCGCGACGAAACATGGAGGAGGCGCGGACCTGTCGCGCTTCCTTCCCTCACGATGTGCGAATCCACCGCGCTTCCGTTAGCCCACCATCCAACCGTCATCCAAACCGGTACGGCATAGCGAGCGGCATGCCTGAAGCTCGTCCTTTTTCGTCCCGATTTCGGCGCTGCAATCGGCCTTCCGCACCTCTCAGCGACTTTGTTGAGAGAAGTCAACGGCGAAGCGCTTCGAGCCCCTCCTGTCACAGGTTTCGTCAAATCCGCGTGCTATCATTGTGTAAGCTTGATCTGGCTTTGGGGCGTGTGCTGAAAAGAACCAATCCCGCCGCCCTTGCGTCATTGCCGCCGGCACTCCCGGTGCGGGGCTGGACGGTACGGTATTCGACCCAGACTGGCTCGACCCCAGGCACAGGGTATTCCTCACCCACGGTTGACCGCACCGCGCCCGATCATGCTTCAGACGCCAGTGCAAAAACGCCCGGACTTCTTTGTTGCCCGATGCATATGGGCGGCCGATTACCGCGTAAAATTGAATGCTTGGCCGATAAACGGCACGTCCGTTCGTCGCAGGCAAAACGGCTACACGTAGCAGTAACAGACACATACAGTATGCGCAGAACAGGGGTGGGACTATGAACACCATGCTTTATCCGGAACTTTATAAATCGCTCGAATCCGTTCGATGGGACATGGAGAAGGACATTCCCTGGGATAAATTCGATGCATCGCTGTTGACCGACGAGCAGGCCGCGACGATCAAGATGAACGCGATCACCGAATGGTCGGCGTTGCCCGCCACGGAAATGTTTCTGCGTGACAATCATCACGACAGCGATTTCTCCGCGTTCATGAGCGTGTGGTTCTTCGAGGAACAGAAACACTCGCTGGTCTTGATGGAATACCTGCGCCGCTTCAAGCCGGAAATGTGCCCGACCGAAGAGGAACTGCACGCGGTGCGCTTCGAATTCGATCCGGCGCCGCCGCTCGAAACGCTGATGCTGCACTTCTGCGGCGAAATCCGCCTGAATCACTGGTATCGCCGTGCTGCCGAATGGCACACCGAGCCAGTCATCAAGCACATCTACGAAACCATCTCGCGCGACGAAGCGCGTCATGGTGGCGCATATCTGCGCTACATGAAGAAGGCGATGGTGCAGACCGGCGACATCGCGCGGGCCGCGTTCGCGAAGATCGGCGTGCTGATGGCGTCGGCGCGTCGCACCGAAAAGCCGTTGCACCCCACCAATCTGCACGTGAACCAGGCGCTGTTCCCGCGCGACACGATCCAGTCGCGTCTGCCGGATCCGGAATGGCTCGAGCGTTGGCTCGACGAGCAGATCCGTTTCGACGACGGCTGGGAAAAGAAGGTCGTCGAGCGCATTCTGCACAACCTGTCGCTGCTGTTCGAGCGCACGTTCAATACCGCGCAGGAACTGAACCGCTATCGCAAGGAAGTGGTCGCGCGCCTGCAAGCCGCCGAGCAGAACCCGGCGCAGCAACCGGCGTGATGGTGCGGGCGCTGACGTCGTTGGCGACGTAGGCGCTGGTATCGGGCCTCGCGGCGTTGGGTGAAAGTCCCCGCTGCGAACGGCATCCGCTAGTGCTTTGAAATTCGCTTTACACGGTCCGGCAGGCGCGAGCTTGTCGGACCGTTTTGCTTGGGGCCGTCCACCGTGTATCGTGACGGCACTTTTCTTTTCTCCCGTAACTTTGTGATTCTGCGATGACCGCTATCTTTGAACGCAAGATTCTGACGCGCGATGCCCTGGCGAAACTGCGTCCTTCGCTGCGTGGACCGGTCGTCTTCACGAACGGTGTGTTCGATATCCTGCATCGCGGGCACGTCACGTATCTCGCCGATGCGAAAGCGTTGGGCGCCTGTCTGATCGTTGGTGTGAACAGCGATGCATCGGTGCGGATGCTCGGCAAGGGTGACGATCGACCGATCAATACCGAAGCCGACCGGATGGCCTTGCTGGCGGCGCTCGAAAGCGTCGACTACGTGGTGGGTTTCGGCGAGAAAACGCCGGTCGAACTGATCTCGGCGCTGCGGCCGGACGTGCTCGTGAAGGGCGGCGATTACGACATGGACGCGCTGCCCGAATCGGCGCTCGTGCGCGGTTGGGGCGGTAAAGCGCTCGCGATTGCGTTCGAGCATGATCGCTCGACGACTGCTCTATTGAAGAAGGTGCGTACGCAGGGCTGATGTCACAACTCACTGCTGCGGCGATTCCGGCGGCAACTCCGACGTCGAAATCGGTGCGACGGGCGCCGGTCCGCCGACCACCGCCTGATCGGCCGCATCGGCGGCGCTGACCGGCTGTACTTTCACCGACTCGGGGCGAATCTGCCGGTTCAGATGATTCGGCTCCCGGCCGCCGGCGGTGGGTGTCGGGCCGAAGGCGCCGCGCAGCACGGCGAAAGCCAGCACGTTGGCAAGAATCAGAATGGCAATCGGCCAGCGAAGCATCGTGGGTAGTTCCAATCCAGAAAGAAGTTGAGCGGGGAGCGGGTTGGCCGAGTCGGGGCGTTGGCAGTTGATTTCGAAGCGGGCCGCCACGACGATGCCGGTGCGCGTATCGGAGGCGCATCATGCATCCGTCGGCCGCGAATCTCGATGCAGTCCAACCATCGCGAGGTCCGGAAAGGCGCGGCGACAGACAGCGCACGACGACGTCGCGATGAACATCGCGCAATAGCGCGGAAAGGGCTTCCGAACCGAAAAGCGCAGGCACCCGGCAAGCGTCGCGCGGGCACTCGGTCAGTGCTCTCCGATCAGACACCCTGCCGTGCCGCATCCTCCGCGGCAATCAGCGCGAGCCCCGACAGCACCAGCGAATCGTGGCGAGTATGCGGCACTTTCAGCGCACTCGCCACTTCGTCGGCGGCGCCGCCGCTGACCACGAGGCGCACCGGCACCTGCCACTCGTCCTGCAGATCGCGCCACATCCGCTCGATCAATCCCGCCTGCGCGAGCGTGCATCCCGCCGACAGCGAGCGCGGCGTATCGGTCGCGAAGAACGGGCCGCGCCGATGGGCTTCGGTGGAGGCGTCGGCGTCGAGCAGGCCGCGTGCCCGGGCGGCATCGAGCGTCGGCAACTGGGCCGTGTGCTCGCCGAGCGAGCGCATCATCAGCGTCCAGCCCGGCGCGATCAATCCACCGATAAACGCGCCATCCGCGCGCAACGCTTCGAGTGTCGTCGCGGTGCCGAAGGTCGCCAGCAGCAGATGTTCGCCGGGAAACGCCGCGTGCGCGCCGATCATGCCGGCCCAGCGATCGCTGCCGAGCGCGTGCGGTGTCGTATAGCAATTGGTCACGCCGCATTGCGTTGTGCTCGCGCGGATCGTCGTGAGCGGCAGTTGCGGCCAGTGCGCGTCGATGAGCGCGGCGATCCGTGTCGCGACCTCGGCGCCGGCGACGTTCGACAGCCACGCGCCGCGCGGCGTCGGCCAGTCGGCCCAGCCGGGTTGCAAGCCGGGCCGTGAGTCAGGCGGTGAGGCGGACAGTGAGTCAGGCGGCAAACCAGTCCGCGAATCGGCGCCGGCATGACCCCGCTCGGCAAGCCCCGGCCCGGCAAGACCAACATGCGCGAGCGCGCCGCTCGCGATCTGCGTGCCATCCGGCCGCACCAGCGCCCACTTGATCCGGCTATTGCCCGCGTCGATCAGCAGATAAGGCGCGTGCTGCGTCATGCGGCACCGTCGGCGAGGCGCAGCGACACGTCGCCGGTCGCGATACTCTGGCGGCCGGCGCTCGTATCGAGCAGCAACTGGCCGCGTTCGTCGACGCCGGCGGCCACGCCGCGCGCGAGTTCCTCGCCCTGTTCGAGCAGCACGACGTCGCGGCCCGCGTACGCATGCACCGCATTCCAGCGCGGCTGGAACGGCGCGAAGCCCTCGGCGCCGAAGCGCTGCAACACCGGTTCGAGCGCGTTCAGTTCGGCGGCGAGCGTATCGGTCAGATTCGCGTTCGGCAGCGCGCGCTGCAACGCGGTCGGCAGCGTGCCGCGCGCCTGCGGCGGCGTGGCGGCGTTCAGCGCGCCGACCTTCGCCGCGAGTTCGTCGGCGCCCTTCACGTTGGTGCCGATACCGATCACGACCGCGCTCGCGTCGTCGGTGCTCCACGCGGTTTCGATCAGGATGCCGGCCAGCTTGTCGCCTTCGAGCAGCACGTCGTTCGGCCACTTCAGCGCGATCTGGCCGGGGCCGGCGACCGGCAGCGAGCGCAGCCCGTCGACCAGCGCGACGCCGACCGCGAGGCTCAGCCCGGCGAGTCCTTCGAGCGGACGCGGCAGCACGCAAGCCACCGAAAACAGCAGCGCGTTGCCCGGTTCCGCATACCACGGACGGCCACGGCGGCCGCGCCCGGCGGTCTGCAGATACGCGACCCGCACGAGCGGCCGCGGCAACGCGTCGGCGCGGCGCGGCAGGGCTTTCACGCGGGCCATCAGGTCGGCATTGGTCGAGCCGGTTTCCTCGACGATTTCGATCGGCCAGTCATGGGCCTGCGCGCCGAACAGTTTGACCGCGCGCTCGCGATCGATACGCCAGTCGGCCGGGGCCGGGTTCGACGCAGCAGCGGCAGTCGCAATGGAAGCCGCTGCGGCAGCCGTTGCGGCAGCCGTTGCGGACGGGGAAGCGGGAGTCTTGGAGGCATTCATGTCGCCTATTGTAGCGAGCGCGCACCCGAACGGGCTTCGCGCGCGAACGACTGCGGAACAGTGCGGACCGCAAGCCGAGGCTTCGTTACAATGGCCCTTAATCCGATAACCAGATTCACACGATCCTTGAACTACGACACTCCGCCCGGCCTTGAAGTCGCGGCTGGCAGCCAAGGCAAGATCGTCCGTCTCTCGGGCCAGTGGACGGCGCTCGCGCTTGCGCGCGACCGCGACACCGGTCGGGTGATTCCGCAATTGCGTTCGTTGACCGGCGCGCAGGGCATCGGCGAGTGGGATCTGTCGCGCATCGACAGGATGGACCACGTCGGCGGCCAGGCGCTGTGGCGCGTGTGGGGTCGCCAGATGCCACCCGGCACCGCGCTCACGGACACGCAGCGCGACATCTTCGAGCGCATCGCATTGCTCGACACGGTGCGCGAGAGCGCAGAGCCGGTCACGCGCGTCGACCCGTTCACGAGCTTTGGTCTTAGCCTCTTCTCGTTCATCGAGCATATGCACGGCGGCATCGCGATGCTCGGGCGCGTCGTGCTCGACCTGATCGCGATCGTGCGCAATCCGCGCCAGACGCCGTGGACCGAGATCTCCGCGAACGTCTACAACGCCGGCGCCCGCGCGTTGCCGATCACCGCGCTCGTCGCGTTCCTGATCGGCATCGTGCTGAGCTATCTGTCCGCGCAGCAGTTGCGCATGTTTGGCGCGAACCAGTTCATCGTCAATATTCTCGGTCTCGCGGTGATCCGCGAACTCGGGCCGGTGCTGTCGGCGATTCTGGTGGCGGGCCGCTCCGGTTCGGCCATCACCGCGCAGATCGGCGTGATGCGCGTGACCGAGGAACTCGACGCGATGCGCGTGATGGGCATCCCGCACGGTCTGCGGCTGATCCTGCCGCGCGTGATCGCGCTCGGCATCGCGATGCCGCTGCTGGTGATGTGGACCAACGTCATTTCGCTGACGGGCGGCGCGCTCGCCGCGAAGATCGTGCTCGGCATCGACATGAGCTTTTTCGCGCGACAACTGCCGGTCGTGGTGCCGATCGCGAACCTGTGGATCGGTCTCGGCAAGGGCGTGGTGTTCGGCATGCTGATCGCGATCGCCGGCTGCCATTTCGGCTTTCGCATCAAGGCCAATTCGCAGAGTCTCGGCGAAGGCACGACGACCTCGGTGGTGACCTCGATCACCGTCGTGATTCTCGCGGACGCGGTGTTCGCGATCCTCTTTCAGAACGTGGGGCTCGGATGATCGCGCCACTCACCGAAGCCGTGCGCGGCCAGCCGGTGCCGTCGATCGCGGAACCCGTGATCGAGGTGATCGACATCACCAAGCGCTATGGCCGCAACATCGTGCATCAGCATCTGAGCCTCGACGTGCGGCGCGGCGAGATCGTGTCGATCGTCGGTGGCTCGGGCTCAGGCAAGACCACCCTGGTGCGGCAGATTCTCGGCCTCGAACGGCCGTCGTCGGGCACCATCAAGCTGTTCGGCGAGGACCTGTCGACCATCTCGCCCGAAACCGCGCTGCTGATGCGCAGCCGCTCCGGCATGCTGTTCCAGCGCGGCGCGCTGTTCTCGTCGCTGTCGGTGTTCGACAACGTCGCGCAGCCGGTGCGCGAACTCGGCCGCGTGCCTGAAGACCTGCTGCGCGACATCGTGATGCTGAAGCTCGAAATGGTCGGGCTGCCGTGCAAGCACGCGTCGAAGATGCCGTCGGCGCTGTCGGGCGGGATGATCAAGCGGGTCGGCATCGCCCGCGCGATCGCGCTCGAACCCGAACTGCTGTTCCTCGACGAACCGACCGCCGGCCTCGACCCGCAGGCCTCCGACGAATTCGTCGAACTGATCTCCGCGCTGCATCGCGCGCTCGGCCTGACGGTCGTGATGATCACGCACGATCTCGACACGATGGTCGCAATCTCGACGCGCGTCGCGGTGCTGGCCGATCGCAAGGTGCTCGTCAACGCGCCGGTCGAAGAGGCGGCGGGCGTCGATCATCCGTTCATCCGCGAATATTTCCTCGGCCTGCGCGGGCGTCGCGCGTTGCAGGCACTGCCGCCGGAGCGCCGCGCGAAGCTGCCGCAGGCGGCGCTCGAGCCGGCGTCGTCGGAGTTACCGCTATGAACCAGGCCGCTGTGAACCAGGAAACCTGACAATGGAAAACAAAGCGCATGCATTCTGGGCCGGGCTGTTCACGGTCGTGCTGACCGCGGCGATCGCGCTCGCGGCCTTTCTGTTCAACGTCGACCGCACGGTGCGGGTGCCGTACGACCTGATCGCGCGGACCAACGTGACCGGGCTCTACGCGGACGCGGCGGTACGTTTTCGCGGGCTCGACGTCGGCAAGGTGCAGTCGATCAAATTCGATCCGACCCACCCGGGGCAGATCATGATTCGCATCATGGTCGACGAGCACGCACCGATCACCCGTTCGACGTTCGGCAGCCTCGGCCTGCAGGGCGTGACCGGCATCGCGTTCATCCAGCTCGACGACACCGGTCGCGATACGACGCCGTTGCCCTCGTCGGCGCAGCAGGTCGCGCAACTGCCGATGCGCCCGGGCCTGCTCGACCAGTTGCAGCAACGCGGCGACGTGCTGCTGCGCAAGCTCGAAAAAGTCACCGACAACGTCAACGACATGCTGTCGCCGGAAATGGTCGCGCAACTGCACGAGACGGCGGCGGACATCGCGCAGGCGGCGTCGGGCGTCGCGGCGCTGACGCGGCAGATGGCACCCGTGGCCGGCAAGCTGCCCGGCACGGTCGACCAGCTGAACCGCACGCTGGCGTCGACCAACCAGATGATCACCAGCCTGAACCGCCCGGACGGGCCGTTCGAGCGCAATCTGAACAAGGTTGGCACGGCCGCGCAGCAGGCGGGCGACGCGCTCACCCAGATGAACACGTCGCTGCAGGATCTGTCCGCGCGGGTCGGCTACGAGACGCTGCCGCGCGTGAACTCGCTGACCGAAGACGTGCGCTCGGCCGCGCAATCGATCGACCGCGCCGCCGATACCTTCAGCAGCAATCCGCGCAGCGTGCTGTTCGGCGCGCCGCGCCCGGCGCCGGGTCCGGGCGAGACCGGCTTCACGTGGCCGGCCGCTCCCGCTGCTCAGGCGACCCCAGCGGCCCACTAAATTCGCAGGCTAGAACAGAGGAAGATCTCCATGTCACGCTCGATTCACCGACTGTTGTCCTCGCGTGCCGCGCTCGCGGCGCTGCTCGCGTTCGGCGTGCTGGCGGCGGGCTGCGCGGGCACGTCCGCGGTGGTGTCGGATGTCCGCTACGACTTCGGGCCGCCGCCGCAAAGCGCCGCCGCGGCGCCGCTGCCGGCCGTCAAGGTGCTCGAGGTTACGGCGCCGGCCGTGCTCGAATCCGACCGGCTGGTTTATCGGCTGAGCTACGCGGACGCGCAGCAAACGGCTGCCTACGCGAACAGCCACTGGACGATGATGCCGGCGCAATTGCTGACGCAGCGGCTGCGCAATGCGCTGAGCGAACGCGGCACCGTGCTGACCGGCGCCGACGGGGTGGCCGCGCCGGTGTTGCGCGTCGATCTGACCGAGTTCGAGCAGGTCTTCGACAGCCAGGCGGACAGCCACGGCGCGATCGCCGCGCGCGCGACGCTGATGAAGGACGGCAAGGTGATCGGCCAGCGTTCGTTCGTCGCGCGCGCGCCGGCCCAGTCGGCGGATGCGGCCGGTGGCGCGCGTGCGCTCGCCATCGCCAGCGACGACCTCGTCGCGCAGATCGGCGCGTGGCTCGGCTCGCAGGCGCTGGCCGCCGCGCGATGAAGCCCGGGCGGGGCGGGCGGTGTGGGCGGCGCCTGCGGCGGAGCGCTGCATGAGCGAGCGTCCCTGGTTGCGTCGACCGTCGACGCTGGCCCGTCAGGCGCTGCTGCTGTACACGGTGCTGATCGTCTACGGTTCGTGGTATCCGTTTTCGGGCTGGCGCTCGCTCGGCATCGCGCCGTTTGCCTATCTGTTCGATCCGATGCCGCAGTACCTGACGGCGTTCGACGTCGTCACCAACGTTCTCGGCTATATGCCGTTCGGCGCGCTGGTGGTGCTCGCGGTGTATCCGCGTTGGCGCGGCACGCTGGCCGTCGCGCTCGCGTTCGTGCTGGGCGGCCTGCTGTCGGGCACGATGGAAGCCGTGCAGACTTATCTGCCGACGCGCGTCGCGTCGAATCTCGATCTCGCCGCCAATACGCTCGGCGCGCTGCTCGGCGCGGCGATGATGTCGCCCGCGACTGGTGCGCTGCTCGATCGCGGCTTGCTGCGGCGCTTGCGGCTGCTGTGGTTCGAGCGCGGCCATGCGGTGCTCGCGTGCCTCGTCGCCGCGTGGCCGTTCGCGACGATGTATCCGGCGCCGCGTCTGTTCGGGCTCGGCAACTGGCCGCGCGCGCTGTGGCTGCATTTCGATCCGCCCAGCCAGGACGCGCTGCTCGCATGGACGCCGTCGGCGTGGCACGTCGGCGCATGGCCGGCGGCGGTCGCCGCATGGTTGCCCGACGACACGTGGGAAGCGCTGATCACCACGCTGAACCTGTTCGCGGCGCTTGCGCTCGCGTCGCTGCCGGCGCGCCGTCATGCGCCGCGTGTGCGTCTGCTGCTGCTGTTCGTCGTCGCGACGCTGGCTGTGAAAGCCGGCGCGACCTTTCTGCAATCGCAATCCGGCCTCGCGTTCGACTGGGCGACGCCCGGCGCGCTGCTCGGCCTCGCCTGCGGCACCGTCGCCGCGTTGCTTGCCTTGCCGCTGCGGCGGCGATTGCGCGCGGCGCTCGCGGGCGGCGCGCTCGTCGTTGCGCTGGTGTTCGTCAATCTGCTGCCGGTGAATCCCTATTTCGATGCCGTGCTCGCCGACTGGCGGCAGGGGCGTTATCTGCATTTCAACGGCCTCGCGCACTGGCTCGCGTGGATGTGGCCGTATGCGGCGCTGGTGTGGCTCGCGTTCGCGGTCGAGCGCGCGTGGTTGAAGCGGCGTGCGGGGGCGGTGTAACGGCACGGCGGCGTGGTGACAACCTCGCTGCAACGTCGCTGCAATCGCGCGGCCATCGCGGTGCAATGCCAGTGCAATACCGCTGCAATGCCGGTCCGATATCGATGCAATACCGCTGCGACCCGTCCCGCCATGCCCAGCCAGGCTCCGGCGTGCACCTGGCCTGCTCGTTATAATCGTCCACACGACTAGCGCCCGGCGCATCGCGCGCGCTGACGGCGTCCTTGCACTCCCTTTCAGCCTCCCCCGGACATCATGGATTCCTTCTACAAGCACCACGTCTTTTTCTGTCTGAATCAGCGCGAGCCCGGCGCCGAGCGCCCGAGCTGCGCGAACTGCAACGCGCAGTCGATGCAGGAATACGCGAAAAAACGCGTGAAGCAGCTCGGTCTCGCCGGTCCGGGTCAGGTGCGCATCAACAAGGCCGGCTGCCTCGATCGCTGCGAGCTCGGGCCGGTGTTGGTCGTGTATCCGGAAGGCGTCTGGTACACCTACGTCGACGAGAGCGACATCGACGAGATCGTCGACTCGCATCTCGCCAACGGCAAGATCGTCGAGCGTCTGAAGATCGATCAATAACGCGAACCACAAAGCGAATCACGAAGCGATCCACAGGCACTGTCATGAACGTCAACACGAAGAAGTATCTGATCGACGGCCCGGTCGGCAAGATCGAGGTCGCGCTGGATCTGCCCGACAGCGTGCGCGAGAACGGCGCCGCGCCGCGCGGCATCGCGCTCGTCGCGCATCCGCACCCGCTCTTTGGCGGCACGATGGACAACAAGGTCGCGCAGACGCTCGCGCGCACATTGGTGCAGCTGAATTACGTCACCTATCGCTCGAATTTTCGCGGCGTCGGCCAGACCGAGGGCGAGCACGATGAGGGCGTCGGCGAGCGTGACGATCTGCGCGCGGTGCTCGAGCACATGCGCGAGGAAGAATACGGCGCGCTGCCGCTCGTGCTCGCGGGCTTTTCGTTCGGCACCGTGGTGCTGTCGCACGTCGCCGCGAAGCTGCGCGAGGAAGGGCAGGAGATCGAGCGCATCGTGTTCGTCGGCACCGCGGCGAGCCGCTGGGACGTCGCGCCGGTGCCCGACAGCACGCTCGTGATTCACGGCGAAGTCGACGAAACCGTGCCCATTCAGTCCGTCTACGACTGGGCGCGGCCGCAGGAATTGCCGGTCGTGGTGATTCCGGGCGCCGAGCATTTTCTGCATCGCAAGCTGCACGTGCTGAAGCGGATCATCGTCGACGCGTGGCGCTAAAAGCACGCGCAGCCCGCGTTTGACGCGGCCCAGGTACGCGCAAACGCGCGTGAATCGCCGCCCCACGCGCGAAGCTGACCTGGCGGCGCGCGTATAATGGGCGCTCTTTTTTTGGGCGCAGCGCCGCCCATCCGGCAGATTCGCGCGCCGCGGAGTCGTTTTCGCGCGAGAGCGCGGCCGGTGTGAAGCGCTGCGCTCGCGAACCGATTGCGCCGCCGGAAGTCCAACGGGCGCCGCGCCGTTTTACGGCCAGATGCCCGCCGACCGGCTCCCCCAACCGTGCGCTGTCGCGCAACGTATTTTTCTGTACGAATCGACCCTATGCGTTTCTCCTCCTCTGGCCGCACGTCATTCCCGTCAGTCGCTTCCTTCGTTCCCACCTCGCTGAATCGCGCCATCACCGTCGGCCTCGTGCTGCCCGCCACGCTCGTCGCGACGAGCGCGTTCGCGCAGGTGCCGCCGCCCGCGGTGAACGCGCGCTCGTGGGTGCTCGTCGACGCCACCAGCAACCAGGTACTCGCGTCCGGTAATGCCGACGAACGCGTCGAGCCGGCCTCGCTGACCAAGCTGATGACCGCGTATCTCGTGTTCGAAGCGCTCGACACGAAGAAGATCACGATGGACCAGACCGTGATGCCGAGCGAAGCGGTGCGGCGCGTGCGCACCGACGAGTCGCGTATGTTCATCGAGGCGAACAAGCCGGTCACCGTGCACGACCTCGTGTACGGCATGATCGTGCAGTCGGGCAACGACGCGGCGATCGCGCTCGCGGAACTGGTCGGCGGCAGCGAGGCGCAGTTCGTCAACATGATGAACACCGAGGCGCAGCGCCTCGGCATGAAGCACACCCATTTCGCCGACGTGAACGGCATGCCCGACCCGCAGCACTACACCACCGCGGGCGACCTCGCGGTGCTGTCGGCGCGCCTGATCCGCGACTATCCCGAGTACTACAACATCTTCTCGGTCAAGGAATTCACGTACAACAAGATCAAGCAGCCGAACCGCAACCGCCTGCTGTGGATCGACCCGACCGTCGACGGTCTGAAGACCGGTCACACGCAAGCCGCCGGCTACTGCCTGATCGCGAGCGCGAAGCGTTCGCTGCCGGGCACGACCGACGCGTCGCGCCGCCTCGTCTCGGTGATGATGGGCGAGACCAAGGAGCACGATCGCGTGCAGGACAGCCTGAAGATGCTGAACTACGGCTACACCGCGTACGACACCACGCGTCTGTACAAGGCGAATCAGGTCGTGGCCACGCCGCGTGTCTACAAGGGTGCGGCGGACAGCGTGCAGGTCGGCGTGAAGAGCGACCAGTACATCACGCTGCCGAAGGGCGCGGGCGACAAGGCGAAGCCGCAGATCGAACTGACCGATCCGCTGATCGCGCCGATCGCCAACGGCCAGCAGGTCGGCACCGCGAAGCTCGTCGCCGACGGCAAGGTGCTCGCGCAGTTCCCGGTGATCGCGCTGCAGCCGGTGCCGCAGGCGGGCGTGGTCGGCCGCGTGTGGGATTCGCTGATGCTGATGTTCAACAAGAAAAAATAAGGGCGACGTCGTAATGACCGCTGTTTCCGAGGTGTCGCAGGACCCGATTGTTTATCTGAACGGCGAGCTGGTGCCGTTGTCCGAAGCGCGCGTGCCGGTGCTCGACCGCGGCTTTATTTTCGGCGACGGCATCTACGAGGTCGCCCCGCTCTACGCTCACGCGAGCGGCCGCCGCACCGCGTTCCGGCTGACGCAGCATCTGGCGCGCCTCGCGCGCTCGGTCGGCAAGATCGGCATCGCCAATCCGCTCGACGACGCCGGCTGGCGCGAGCTGATCGAGCGGGTGGTCGAGGCCAACGAAACGGACGGTGCGTTGCGCGCCGATCAGGACGCGATCGCTTACATCCAGGTCACGCGCGGCGTCGCGAAGCGCGGTCATGCGTTTCCGGCCAACGCGAAGCCGACCGTGTTCGTGATGGTCACCGCGCTGAATCTGCCGGATGCCACGCAGCGCGCGCAGGGCGTGCGCTGCGTGAGCGCCGAGGATCGTCGCTGGCTCAATTGCGATATCAAGTCGGTGTCGCTGCTCGGCAACGTGCTGATGGCGCAATACGCGGCCGAAAACGACGCGTTCGAAACGATCCAGTTCCGCGACGGCTGGCTGACCGAAGGGTCGTCGTCGAATGTGTGGATCGTGAAGGATGGCGTGGTGGCCGCGCCGCCGCGCAGCCACAAGATTCTCGAAGGGATTCGCTACGGTCTGATCGAGGAATTGACGGCCGGCTGCGGGATCCGTTTCGAAGCGCGCGAGATTAGCGAGGCCGAAGTGCGCGCGGCTGACGAAATCATCGTCAGTTCGGCCACCAAGGAAGTGTTGCCGGTCACGCGGCTCGACGACGAGCCGGTTGGCGCGGGCAGGCCGGGCGCGGTGTTTGCGGCGCTGTATGCGGCGTATCAGCAAGCCAAGGCCGGCGAGGCAGAAGAAGGAGTAGAGAATGAATCCCGAGAACAACGACTCACTGTTTGAGTTTCCCTGCGATTTCCCGATCAAGATCATGGGCAAATCGCATCCCGAGTTTGCCGCGACGATCGTCGAAGTGGTGCGCCAGTTCGATAGCGAAGTCGACCCGTCGCGGGTCGAGACGCGGCCGTCGAGCAGCGGTACCTATACGGGGCTGACCATCCACGTGCGCGCTACCAGCCGCGCGCATCTCGACGACATCTATCGTGCGCTGACCGGCCATCCGATGGTCAAGGTCGTGCTGTAACTGTAACGGTCGTGTAGTCCCCCCGACGGCCGTTTTTCCCCGCTTCATCTCACGGCGTGACGCGCAATGCGTCCGCCGTCGTTTCCTTCGCTGTCATTCCCGCCGCCGCCCGTGCGCTATTCGCCGATCCCGCCGATCCCGCCGATCTCGCCGTGCAGGCTTGCTCGAACAGTTGCCTGAAACATCCCATCTCGTCGAACAGCCACTCGCGAAACGCCTTGACCCGCGCGGTCTCGAGCATCTGCGGCGGGCAGACGAAATAGTATTGCCACGGGCTCGGCCCATCCACGTCGAACAGACGTACCAGCCGGCCAGCCGCGATTTCGGGCATCGCGAGCGAACGGCGCGTGAGCGCGACCCCCTGACCGTCGACGGCCGCCTGCAGCAGGTTCGACGAATCCTGGTACAGCACGCCGCGCTTGGGTTCCGGCCAGTCGTTCAGGCCGGCGACGTCGAACCACGGCCGCCATAACTCGTCGTCGGAGCGCAGCAGTGGCACGTTGGCCAGATCGGTCGGCTTTTGCGGCAGCTTGCCGCCGTTGAAGTTCGGCGAGCAGGCCGGAAAGAAAATCTCCTCCAGCAGCAGCTCCGAATGCAGCCCCGGATATTTACCGAAGCCGAAACGGATCGCGAGGTCGACGTCGTCGCGCGCGAAATCGGTCAGCGCATTGGTGGACAGCAGCTCCAGGTCCCACTGCGGATGCGCCTCGATAAAGCTGCCGATGCGCGGCGTCACCCAGCGCGCCGCGAACGACGTCAGCATCGACACGACGAGGCGCCGCTCGCGGTCGCCGGCGCGGATCGCGCGGGTCGCGTCGGCGAGCTCCATCAGCGCGGCGCGCACCTGGGCGGCGTAGCGCCGGCCGGTTTCGGTGAGGCGCACGCGCTTGCCGTCGCGCGCGAACAGCGACAAGCCGAGTTCGGCTTCGAGCGCGCGAATCTGGTGGCTGACGGCGCCGTGCGTGACGAACAGCTCGTCGGCGGCGCGCGAGAAACTTTCGTGGCGGGCAGCGGCTTCGAACGCTTTCAGCGTGTTCAAGGCGGGGAGTTGGCGTAGGTCCATCGCAATATTTCTCACATAGACGTGAAAATTGATCGTTTTGCCTAAGTCCTTGCTACACCTACGATTCTAGCCATCAGACGATTTTTGGCGAGGACATCATGCGAGAAATTTCCTCTAGCATTGCATATGAAATCCGCACCGGCGACACCCTGCCGCTGAAGGTCGCGCGCAGCACGAAGCTGACTGTACGCGGCGGCGCGGTATGGGTCACCCGCAGCGACGATACGCACGACTACTTCCTGCAGCCGGGCAACACGCTGCATCTGCGGCGCGGCGAGCGGCTCTGGCTGAGCGCCGAGGGCGCGCAGTTCTCGAAGATCACGTTCTCGGTGCCGACACGCTGCGACGAGCGGGCGCTGAACTGGCTCGCGCGTATCGGCGAGCGCTTCGTGATGCGCGTGCGCGGCGGCTGGCGCACGGTTTGACGCGTAACTGACGCGCTACGGGGCCGGCAAGCGGCGCGAGATCTCGCGTGTTTGCCGGCCCCTGTTTGTCACCCCGTGTAGGGCGTCCAGCGCGGGCGCGCCTGCCCGGATTTCGGTAAACTGCCGGGATCATGTGTGCCACCCCGGTTTCTCCGCCTTCCCCGCCCGCCATCGCCAGTGAGCCGCCCACGCTGCGCTGGCTCGGCCGCGAACCCTATCAGGCCAGTTTCGACGCGATGCGCGCGTTCACCGATGCGCGCACTGCCGACACGCCCGACGAAATCTGGCTCGTCGAACATCCCCCCGTCTTCACGCTCGGCCAGGCCGGCGATCCGGCCCACCTGCTCGCCGCCGACAGCGCGATTCCGCTCGTCAAGGTCGACCGGGGCGGGCAGATCACCTATCACGGGCCGGGCCAGGTGGTCGCGTATCTGCTGCTCGACCTGCGCCGGCGCAAGCTGATGGTGCGCGAGCTGGTTACGCGGATCGAGCAGGCCGTGATCGATACCTTGGCGGCGTATAATCTCGCCGGAGAACGTAAGGCGGGTGCCCCCGGCATCTACGTGGCGCCCGGGCCCGATGCCGGGCCGCATGCCGGCGCCAAGATCGCGGCGCTCGGCCTGAAAATCCGCAACGGCTGCAGTTATCACGGCGTGAGTCTGAATGTGAACATGGACCTGCAGCCGTTTCTCGCGATCAATCCATGCGGCTACGCGGGGCTCGAAACAGTCGATATGGCGACGCTCGGCGTCGTCGCTGGCTGGGACGACGTGGCCCGTACCCTTGCAGCACGCCTCACCGCAAACCTCGACGGCAATCCCGCGGCCGTCGCCCAACCGCAGGCCGGTGCGCTCACCGCCTGACTGGATCGAACGAATGACTGACGTAACCGCGAATCCCGCAGCAGCTACTCCCGCGCCCGAAGGCGTGCCGGCCCCCGCCGCCTACGACGCCACCGCGAAGCAGAAAGCGCAAGCCAAAACCGCGCGCATCCCGATCAAGGTCATCCCGATCGAAAAGCTGAAGAAGCCGGACTGGATCCGCGTGAAGGCGGCGACCGGCAATTCGCGCTTCTACGAAATCAAGCAGATCCTGCGCGAACACAATCTTCATACGGTTTGTGAAGAGGCGAGCTGCCCGAACATCGGCGAATGCTTCGGCAAGGGTACCGCGACCTTCATGATCATGGGCGACAAGTGCACGCGCCGCTGCCCGTTCTGCGACGTCGGCCACGGCCGTCCCGATCCGCTCGACGCCGACGAACCGGCCAACCTCGCGCGCACCATCGCCGCGTTGAAGCTGAAGTACGTCGTGATTACCAGCGTCGACCGTGACGATCTGCGCGACGGTGGCGCGGCGCACTTCGTCGAATGTATCCGGCAGACGCGCGAGCAGTCGCCGGACACGCGCATCGAAATCCTGACGCCGGACTTCCGCGGCCGGCTCGACCGCGCGCTCGGCATCCTGAACGCAGCGCCGCCCGACGTGATGAACCACAACCTCGAAACGGTGCCGCGTCTGTACAAGGAAGCGCGCCCGGGTTCGGACTACGCGCATTCGCTGAAGCTGCTGAAGGACTTCAAGGCGCTGCATCCGCACGTCGCGACCAAGTCCGGCCTGATGGTCGGCCTCGGCGAAACCGAAGAGGAAATCCTGCAGGTGATGCGCGATCTGCGCGAGCACGACGTCGACATGCTGACGATCGGCCAGTATCTGCAGCCGTCGGAGCACCATCTGCCGGTGCGTGCGTACGTGCATCCGGACACCTTCAAGATGTACGAGGAAGAGGCCTACAAGATGGGCTTCACGCATGCGGCGGTGGGCGCGATGGTGCGTTCGAGCTATCACGCCGACTTGCAGGCGCATGGAGCCGGCGTGGTTTGACGCGCTTGCGCAGCGTTTCACGCTAGCTGGAAGGAATCGAAAAGCCCGCCGTCGTGCGGGTTTTTTGTTGGGCTGCGGGTTTGGCGTTCGCTCAGTGCTGCAGCGCCCGCGGCACTCGCAGCGCCGCGCCCGACGCGCGATACTACGCGCCGGGCACGCACGAAACCGCTCACAAATCAGCCGCTCATCACGAAGGAACCGACACGTGGCAACTGGGATCGACAACGGTGCATCCGCACCCTGGCCTTATCCGCGGCTGATCGCGCATCGCTGCGGCGGCACGCTGGCGCCGGAAAACACGCTGGCCGGTTTCGACGCCTGCGTGCGCTACGGCTACCGGATGGTCGAATTCGACGCGAAGCTCTCGGCCGACAACGCGCTCTTCCTGCTGCACGACGACACGCTCGATCGCACGACCAATGGCCACGGCCCGGCCGCCGCGCACACGTGGCAGCAACTCGCCACGCTGGACGCTGGCGCATGGCGCGGCGCGGAGTTCGCCGGAACACGGCTGCCCACGCTCGCCGACGCGGCTGGGCGCTGCGCGCGCGACGGCATCGCCGCGAACATCGAGATCAAGCCGTGTCCGGGCCGCGAAGTCATCACCGGTACGCTGGTCGCGCAAGGCGCGCTGAGCTTGTGGCAAGGCCAGACGCCGCCGCTCCTGTCGTCGTTTTCGTTTGAGGCGCTCGCCGCCGCGCGCGACGCCGCGCCGTCGCTGCCGCGTGGCATGCTGTTCGAGCAGGTGCCGGCGGACTGGCTGCGCATCGTGCGCGAACTCGACTGCGTATCGCTGCACGCGAGTCATCGCTATCTGAGCGAGCCGCTGGTCGCGCAGATCCGCGCGGCCGGGCTGCGGGTGCTCGCCTACACGGTGAACGAGCCGGCGCGCGCGCAAGTGCTCCAGCAATGGGGCGTCGACATGATCTGCACGGACCGGCTCGATCTGCTGGACTAGGCTGGACCAGGCCGGGTCCGCTGCACGTTCGGCTACACGGCCAGCGGAGAAACCCTTGCGGGTTTTCCCGTAAATTTACCCGTAATGAATTCCGGATTCCCCGACGCGCCTCGTCCGGATTTCCGGAATCCCGGACGAGGCGCGCCGGACAGCGCTAAAAAGTCCATAAGAATCAAGACTTCCCGCCCGATATCGATCTGGCATCGACCTTGCAAAGTAGAGCGCGCGGCCGCCACGGCCCGACAAAAAAGCAAGGAGACAACGATGTCCGATTTCCCTTCCCGGTATTTCTGAATTCGTCGTCTTGTAGCGGCCCGCCAGCGCGCGCCCGCGCGACGACGTATCGTTCGCGCGCCTCGCATCGCGACGGGTCATGAGCTCATCCCCCTCGCAGGAACCATCGTGAAGAAACCTATCCATAAAGTGCTGTACGTCCAGGTGATCGTGGCGATCATCATCGGCATCGTACTGGGGCATTTTTCCCCGAACTTCGCCATCGACATGAAGCCGCTCGGCGACGGCTTCATCAAGCTGATCAAGATGGTGATCGGGCCGATCATCTTCTGCACGGTGGTGACCGGCATCGCCGGCATGGAGGACATGAAGAAGGTCGGGCGCGTCGGCGGCAAGGCGCTGCTGTACTTCGAGATCGTGTCGACCTTCGCGCTGGTGCTCGGCCTGTTCGCGACGCACCTGCTGCGTCCGGGCGCCGGCTTCAACGTCGATCCGGCTTCGCTCGACAGCCGCGCGGTCGCGTCGTACGCGGCCAAGGCGCACGGCCAGAGCACGGTCGACTTCTTCATGCACATCATCCCGGACACGATTTCGTCGGCGTTCGCGCAGGGCGAAATCCTGCAGATCCTGCTGATCGCGCTGCTGTTCGGCTCGGTGCTCGCGACGGCCGGTGAGAAGGGCAAGGTCGTGACGAACTTCATCGAAGGGATTTCGCACGTGCTGTTCGGCATGGTGCGCATCATCACGAAGCTCGCGCCGATCGGCGCGTTCGGCGCGATGGCCTTCACGATCGGCAAGTACGGGGTCGGCTCGCTGCTGCCGATGCTCAAGCTGATCGGCACGTTCTATCTGACCTCGATCGTGTTCGTGGTGGTCGTGCTCGGTGCGATCGCGAAGGTGGTGGGCTTCAACATCCTGCGCTTCATCGCGTACATCAAGGAAGAGATGCTGATCGTGCTCGGCACGAGCTCGTCCGAAGCCGCGCTGCCGCAGCTGATGCAGAAGCTCGAAAAGCTCGGCTGCTCGCGCTCGGTGGTGGGCCTCGTGGTGCCGACCGGTTACTCGTTCAACCTCGACGGCACCAACATCTACATGACGATGGCCGTGCTGTTCATCGCCCAGGCGACCAACACCGACCTCACGTGGACCCAGCAGCTGACGCTGCTCGCGGTGACGATGCTGACCTCGAAGGGTGCGAGCGGCGTGACCGGCGCGGGCTTCATCACGCTGGCCGCGACGCTGGCGGTGGTGCCGACGATTCCGCTGTCGGGGATGGTGCTGATTCTCGGTATCGACCGCTTCATGAGCGAGTGCCGCGCGCTGACCAACATCGTCGGCAACGGCGTCGCGACGGTCGTCGTGTCGGCATGGGAAAAGGAGCTCGATCGCAGCAAGCTGAAAGCGGTGCTGAGCGGCGACGTGTCGGTCAAAGAGCCGGCCGGCGTTTGAGTCCCGGCTCAGGCCAATTCCTGTCGTAATGAACGCGGACGCCTGCGTATGAAACCGGCGTCCGCGCGTCCTTCCGGGGCGTCTCCTCTACCTGACACCGCTGGCATCACCGGCGCACCTGGCGCGCCTCGCGAAATGCCCGGCGCAAGCGGTGGCGAAGCGCGCGACGAAGCGCCTGGCTTCGCCGGCCGCGACGGCGTCCCGCCTTATGCCACAATGTCCGATCCCCACCGATCGGACTTCGCCAACGTGACGCGCCGCCTGCTGATCCTGTTCGCGCTCGCAGCCGGGCTCGCGGCGGCATGCTGGCTCACCTACAGCCTCGCGTGGAAGAGCGGCGTCGATACGTTGCGGCGCAATGCGGCCGTGCGCGCCGAGCGCACCGCGAGCGCGCTCAAAGGCACGCTCGAACGCTACGAATCGCTGCCTTATCTGCTCGGCGAGCATCCGATCGTGCAGGACGTGCTGATCGATCCGAATCCGGCCAACGTCACACGCGCGAATCTCTATCTCGAAGACCTCAACCGTCACGCGCGCGCGACGGTGACCTACATCATCGCGCTCGACGGCTACTGTGTCGCCGCCAGCAACTGGCGCGGACCGGGCAGTTTCGTCGGCGCGGGCTACCAGTTCAGACCGTATTTTCTCGATGCGATGAATGGCGGCGTCGGCCGCTTCTTCGGCATCGGCACGATTTCGCAGGCACCGGGCTACTACATTTCGCAGCCGGTGCGGCGCGACGGCAAGATCGTCGGCGTCGCGGTCGTGAAGCTCGACCTCGAGTGGTTTCCGGGCACGGATGCGTCCGAGCCGCTCGTCGTCACCGACGACCACGGCGTGATCTTTCTGTCCTCGGTGCCGGCGTGGAAGTACCACACGATCCGGCCGCTGCCCGGCCAGATCGCCGATTCGATCTACCAGGCGCGCCAGTACGCGCAGCAGCCGATCGCGCCGCTGCCGGTGACGATCGAGCGCACGCTCGAAGGCGACGCGCAGATTCTGCGCATCGGCGGTGGCCATTCCGCGCCGCGCTACCTCGCGTCGCGGCGCCGCATGGGCGAGCCGGACTGGCATCTGATCACGATGTCGCCGGTCGATCCGGTCGACGCCGACGCGCGCAAGGCGACCATCGCGACCGGTTTCGGCTACCTGTCGCTGGTGCTGCTCGCGTTCTACTGGCGCATGCGCCGTGCGCGCGTGCGCGAAGTGATGCGCAGCCGCGCATTGCTGCAAAAGGCCTACGCGGAGCTGAACCAGCGCGTCGCCGAGCGCACCGCGGATCTGTCGGAGGCGAACGAGCAGTTGCAGAAGGAAGTGGCGGAGCGCACGCGCGCCGAACAGGAACTGCGCGCCGCTCACGACGAGCTGATCCAGGCGAGCAAGCTCGCCGCGCTCGGGCAGATGGCGGCCGGCATCACGCACGAACTGAATCAGCCGCTCGCCGCGCTGCGTGGTTTCTCCGACAACACGCGCGTGCTGCTCGAACGCGGCGATCAGGTGTCGGCGCGCGAGAATCTCGAAGCGATCGCATCGCTCACCGAGCGGATGGGCAAGATCACCAATCAGCTGAAGCTGTTCGTCGGCCGGGCGCGACCGCGTAGTGCGCGCGCGCTGATCGTGCGCGCGCTGCGCAACGTCGTCGCGCTGCTGCAGAAGCGCTTGCAGGGTGTCGAGCTCGAGTGGGTGCTGGTCGATGCGCAAAGCGGCGCCCGCACGCTGCTCGACCTCGCCGACGATCATCCCGAACTGGTCGCGCATTGCGACGACCTGCGGCTCGAACAGGTGCTGATCAACCTGCTCGGCAACGCGCTCGACGCGACCGCGGGCCTGAATCCGCCGCGCATCGTGGTCGAGGTCGAGGCCGACGACGCGAACCTGTCGATCGCGGTCGTCGACAATGGCCCCGGCATTCCCGACGACGTGTTGCCGCGTCTGTTCGAGCCGTTCTTCACGACCAAGGAGATGGGCCAGGGGCTGGGCCTTGGCCTCGCGATTTCGTCGTCGATCGCGCGCGATTGCGGCGGTTCGCTGGTCGCGCGCAACGCGGCGGATGGCGGTGCATTATTCGTGTTGACGCTGCGCCGCGCGCGCGTGCAGACGAACCCCTCGCAGGACTCGCTGACCGCGGGCTCCTGAATTCATCCCCAGGAATCATCCGGAACACGCAATGACCGACGGCCTGCAAGTGCTGTATATCGAAGACGACGAACTGGTGCGGCGCGCGAGCGTGCAAAGCCTGCAACTGGCGGGCTTCGACGTGATCGGCCATGCGTCGGTGGAGGCGGCCGCCAAACTCATCAGCGCGGATTTTTCCGGCGTGATCGTCAGCGATATCCGGCTGCCCGGCGCGAGCGGCCTCGATCTGCTCGCGCAGTGCCACGAGCGCGCGCCCGATGTGCCGGTGATTCTGGTCACCGGTCACGGCGATATCTCGATGGCGGTGCAGGCGATGCGCGACGGCGCGTACGACTTCATCGAAAAGCCGTTCGCCTCCGAGCGCCTGATCGAAACCGTGCGACGCGCGCTGGAGCGCCGCAAGCTGGTGCTCGAAAACCTCGCGCTGCGCCGCGAGCTGGCGGAGCAGAACACGGTCGCGCCGCGCATCATCGGCCGCAGTCCGGCGATCGAGCAGGTGCGGCGGTTGATCGCGAACGTCGCGCCGACCGATGCGTCGGTGCTGATCAACGGCGACACCGGCGCGGGCAAGGAGCTGATTGCGCGCAGCCTGCACGAACTGTCGCCGCGGCGCGACAAGCCGTTTATCGCGGTGAACTGCGGCGCGCTGCCCGAGCCGATGTTCGAATCGGAGATGTTCGGCTACGAGCCGGGCGCGTTCACCGGCGCGGCGAAACGGCGGATCGGCAAGCTCGAACATGCGTCGGGCGGCACGCTGTTTCTCGACGAAATCGAAAGCATGCCGCTCGCGCTGCAGGTCAAGCTGCTGCGCGTGCTGCAGGACGGCGTGCTCGAACGGCTCGGCTCGAATCAGCCGATTCGCGTCAATTGCCGCGTGGTCGCGGCGGCGAAGGGCGATATGGCCGAGCACGTCGCGGACGGCTCGTTCCGGCGCGATCTGCTGTACCGGCTCAACGTGGTGACGATCGCGCTGCCGCCGTTGGGCGAGCGTCGCGAAGATATCGTGCCGCTGTTCGAACACTTCCTGCTCGACGCGGCCGTGCGCTACCAGCGGCCGGCGCCGATCCTCACCGATCGCCAGCGCACGGGCCTGATGCAGCGCGACTGGCCGGGCAACGTGCGCGAGCTGCGCAATGCCGCCGACCGCTTCGTGCTCGGCATCGCCGACGAACCGGTGCTGTCCTTCGCCGACGATGGCGCGGCGCCGCAGCCGCTCAAGGAGCGCGTTGAACAGGTCGAACGCGCGATGATCGCCGAGGCGCTGGAGCAGGCGGGTGGGGTCGTCGCGGTCGCGGCGGACCGGCTGCAGCTCGGCAAGGCGACGCTCTACGAAAAGATCAAGCGATATGGCCTGGCGGCCAAAGGGGAAGGGGAGCGGTGAGAGGCGGGCGCGCCGGCGGCGGGAAGATGTGCCGGCGCGTGAGGATTGTATGGATCGATCGGGTGGATCAGGTGAGGCCGGGCGGCCTCGTAGGCATCAGACCGAGTCCGCTTTGAGCGCCTTGGCGAGCAACTGGTCGAGTTCCGCGAACTGCGGCTCGCCGACATAGCGTTTCAGGATCTTGCCGTTCTTATCGACGACGAAGGTGGTCGGCGTGAGCTGGACGTTGCCGAACTGCTTCGCGGCCGAGCCGTCGTCCATCGCGACCTTGAACGGCAACTGACGCGTGGCCGTGTAGTTGGTCACGTACATCGGCGCGTCGTAGTTCATTGCCACCGCGACGAATTCGAGGCCTTGGCCCTTGAAGCGGTTATAGGTGTCGACCATCTGCGGCATTTCCTTCATGCAGGTGTCGCAGCTCGTCGCCCAGAAATTGATCAGATAGACCTTGCCTTTGAGGTCCGCGGTCGTGAGCTTCTGGCCCGACAGCAGCGTGAAGGTCGCGTCGGGCACGCGCTGCTGGCCCGCAAACGCGAAGTAACCGGCGATGGCAATGGCGATCGCCACGACAGCCGCGATCAGGTAGCGAAGCGGGTTCGTGCGCCGGGTGGCGGTGGACGGATTGGAACTCATGAACGGAACCTCGGGAGTCGCGCGAGGGGCGCGGAACGATGGGTCGGTCGGGCTTGGAGCCGGTGCTGAATAGCTTGGCTATTGTAGCGCCATTGGGGTGGGTTGCGCCGGAAGGGCTGGAAGTGGCGGAAGTGGCGGAAGTGGCGGAAGAGCCGGGAGTGGCAGCGCGGCGCGACCGGCCTCGGTGCCGGATCAGCGGATAATGACGCTTTACGCCCCGTCAGCCTGATCTCCCGTCCCATGCTCCAAATTGCTTGTAGCGTCCACCGTTTCCTTGCCCGCGTTTTGTCCCGTTTTTCGCTAATCGGTCGCCCGGCAGTTCGCCGAACGGGCGATGTCGTTCTTCATTCACCCGCTTCACCCGCTGCTCGCCGCGCTTTCGCGCCCATGGCCCGCACCCGCGCGGTACTCGGCACGGTCGCCGCGGCGCTCGCGCTTGGTGTCGCGCTGGCCGCATGCTCGCCGACGTTCGACTGGCGCACCGTGATGAACAACGACAACGGCTACACCGTTGATTTCCCGGCCAAGCCGGGCAACGACCAGCGCGCGGTGCAGATCGCCGGTACGCCGATGCAGATGGCGATGCAGACCGCCGAAGCCGGCAACGCGGTGTTCGCGGTCGGCACCGTGATGTTGCCCGACGACAGCGACGCCACTCAGCGCGCGGCGCTCGATTTCCTGCGCTCGGGTCTCGCGCGCAACGTCGGCGCGGCACCCGACGCGCACGAGGTGCAAATCCCGCTCGCCGCGGGCGGCAAGACGCCCGGTCTCGAAATGAAGCTCAGCGGGGCGGCGGGACCCAAACACGAGCAGCGCACCGTCTACGCGCGACTCGTCGCGCACGGGCGGCATGTCTACCAGGCGGCGATCATCACCGATCAGGCGTTGTCGCAGGATCAGGTCGACCAGTTTTTTTCGTCGTTCCAGTTGTATTGACGACGGTAGTTTTGGCCGACCGTGGGTCGCGTCAGAGTGTCGCGTGCAGTGAAAGTTCCTTCGCAGCTTTGTTCGCTAATCCTCGGTTTACGTTGAAGTTTTTCACTTGGGCGCGTTTCCTGTGGATAACTTTGTTGAGAACTTGGCTTGATTTGCCGCAAAAGCCCGGCTGGCGGCCTTTCCATCAGGATTCCCAAGCGCGGTGATTTTTAAAAATATCAATGAAATCAAAGGCTTTCTGGGGGGCTTGTCGACATGCTTTTCAGTTGTTTCAAAATCTGTCGAGTTCGCGAACTTGTGTATAAGTCAAGTCTTGACAGTAGATTTTTCTCCTCATAACGAGCCAAACGCGCGGCGGTACTGAATCGCCTCGGCGACCTGTGCGGCGCTCGGCATCGCGGCGCCAGCGAGATCGGCGATGGTGCGCGCGACCTTCAGCACGCGGTAGTAAGCCCGCGCCGACCAGCCAAAACGTTCGCCTGCTTCACGCAGCAGCGCTTCGCCCGCCGCATCCGGGCGACATACATCGTCGACTTCCCGTCCGTCCAGTTCCCGGTTGGTCTTGCCCTGCCTGGTCAATTGGCGATCGCGCGCGCTGCCGACGCGCGCCGCGATCGTCGCGCTCGCCTCGCTGGCGGTGGCCGAGCGAGCCGCGAGCTCAGCCGGCGTCAGCGCCGGAATTTCGAGCTGGATATCGATGCGATCGAGCAGCGGCCCCGACAGCTTGCGCAGATAGCGCGCCGCGATCTCTGGCGTGCAGCGGCAACGACCGCCCGGATCGCCACGCCAGCCGCAGGGGCACGGGTTCATCGCGGCGATCAATTGGCACGCGGCCGGGAAATCCGCTTGCAGCGCGGCGCGCGAGATCGTGATGCGGCCCGCTTCGAGCGGCTCGCGCAGCGTTTCGAGCACGACGCGATCGAATTCGGGCAGTTCGTCGAGGAACAGCACGCCCAGATGCGCGAGCGTGATTTCTCCCGGCTGCGGCGGATTGCGTCCACCGACCAGCGCCGCCGCGCTCGACGAATGATGCGGCGCGCGAAACGGTCGCTGGCGCCACTGCGTCGGCTTGAAACCGATCCGGCTCGCGGACAGTAACGCGGCGGAGGCGAGCGCTTCGTCGTCGGTCATGGGCGGCAGCAGGCCGGGCAGACGCGCGGCGAGCATCGACTTGCCGGCGCCGGGCGGCCCGATCAGCAATACGTGATGGCCGCCGGCCGCGGCGACTTCGAGCGCGCGCCGCGCCGCGCGCTGGCCGATCACGTCGGCCATGTCGGGCATCGGCGTGGTGGCTTGCGCGCCGAGTTCGGGCGCGCTGACTGGACGCAGGCGCGCGTCCGGCGCATCCGCGAGGTGAGCGCATAGCGACGGCAGATCGGCGGCGCCGTAGACGTCGACGCCCGGCACGAGCGCCGCTTCCGCCGCGCTCGCGGCAGGCAGATAAAGCTGTGGAGTGCGTAACGGTGGCCGCGCGGTGTCGTCCGCGGACGCAGACGCGGACTGCGAGGCGGAAGACTCGAC
The DNA here is from genome assembly GCF_012927125.1 of Paraburkholderia antibiotica. Taxonomy (GTDB): domain Bacteria; phylum Pseudomonadota; class Gammaproteobacteria; order Burkholderiales; family Burkholderiaceae; genus Paraburkholderia; species Paraburkholderia antibiotica. The sequence goes on along the minus strand of NZ_JABBFZ010000013.1, from coordinate 87,502 downwards.
AGACCCGGACGACCCTTCGGCACCGCCGCCCGCCGTGCCGCCGCGCGCGGTGCCGCACGCCATCGCGAACGCGCCGCGCATCGGCCGCAGCGCGCCGGTCAGCGACAGCTCGCCGGCAAACTCGCGATCAAGCAGCGACTCGGCCGGAATCTGCCCGCTTGCGGCGAGAATGCCGAGCGCGATCGGCAGGTCGAAACGGCCGGACTCTTTCGGCAGATCGGCAGGGGCGAGATTGACGGTGATGCGCCGCACCGGGAAATCAAAGCCGCAGTTTTGCAGCGCCGCGCGCACGCGCTCGCGGCTCTCGCGTACTTCCAGATCGGGCAGGCCGACAATCGAAAAGGATGGAAGTCCGTTGGCGAGGTGAACCTCGACAGTGACTTCGGGCGCGCGGCCAGCGGCCGGCGCGCGACTGCGCACCACGGCAAGCGACATGTTTTCTCCCGTCGGACGGTGCGCTCGAGGCGAGCGCAAATCCCCTAAAACGCTGATGACGTCACGGCTCGCTTGCCGGTGAGGTGCAGCACTGCGCAGCGCGAAGGCTGCGCGCGGGGGTTACGGCGTTTGCGTGAGCGGGAGCTTCTGTTCGAGTTCGGCGACCCGGCGCTCGAGCTCTTCGAGGCGCGCGCGGGTGCGCACCAGCACCTGGGTCTGCGTATCGAATTCCTCGCGCGTGACCAGATCGAGCTTCGAGAAGCCTTGCGACAGCATCGCCTTGACGTTGCGCTCGACATCCTTGGCCGGCGAATTCTTGAACAGATCGCTGACGCGAGCCTGGAAGTCGTTAAAAACGTCGTTCGGTTGTTTCATGGTGTTCCCCTTGGTGCACAAAAAATGTGCATGTTTCATTGCGCCCGTGCCCTGTTGCGGCGAATGGGCAATCCTGGTGCGCCGCGCGTGGTCCGCCGCGGTCGCGTGAGCGCGTTTGGTGCGCGCCGTCGCATTCATAACGTTCGAACACTCTAGCAACGATCCCCCCGCCGCGCCACCGCCGGCCGCGCCGCTGGCCGTTCGGACAAGGCCGTCCGGGCGGCTTGCGACACGCGCGCGACGCGCAGTCTGACACAACATGGCATAGGAGTTGCTGTTACTGCCCCGCGCGCTCTGCCAGAGCACTTTTACCGGCAGCGCAGGAGACCGCAGTCACGGGTACGCAACGGGTTAGCAACGGATCAGCAACGCATTAGCGAGGGATTTCATGAAGCTCATTACCGCAATCATCAAGCCGTTCAAGCTCGATGAAGCACGCGAAGCCTTGTCGGCAATCGGCGTGTCGGGCATCACGGTTACGGAAGTCAAAGGCTTCGGGCGGCAGAAGGGCCACACGGAGCTGTATCGCGGGGCCGAATACGTGGTCGATTTTCTGCCGAAGGTGAAGATCGAGGCGGCCGTGTCGGACGACATCGTCGATCAGGCGATCGAGGCGCTCGAACGCGCCGCGCGCACCGGCAAGATCGGCGACGGCAAGATTTTCGTCACGCCGATCGAGCAGGTGGTCCGGATCCGCACCGGCGAAACCGGCGCAGACGCGCTGTAAAAAACCAAAGCACAGCGACACGAATAGCGACAAGAGGAAAACGAAGATGCGCAAACTATTGATGTCCCTGCTGATGGCCGGCTCGCTGCTCGCGGGCGGTATCGGTGCCGCCCTCGCGGACGACGCTTCCGCGCCCGCCGCCGCCTCGGCGCCCGATACCATGGCGAGCGCCCCGGCGCCCGACGCCTCGGCACCGGCCGCTTCCGCCCCGGCCGCCGACGCTTCCGCCGCACCGGCCGCGAGCGCCCCGGCCGCCGATGCATCGGCCGCGGCCGCCGCTGCCGCGCCGGCTGCGCCGACCGCACCGTTCTCGGTGGATTCGTCGAAGATCAATTCCGGCGACACCGCGTGGATGCTGACCTCCACCGCGCTCGTGCTGTTCATGACGATCCCCGGCCTCGCGCTGTTCTACGGCGGCATGGTGCGCAAGAAGAACGTGCTCGCGACGCTGATGCAAAGCTTCGCGATCACCTGTCTCGTGACGATCATCTGGACCGTGATCGGCTACAGCCTCGCGTTCACGCCGGGCGGCTCGTTCATCGGCGGCTTCTCGCGGGTGTTCATGGCCGGCATGACGTACATCAAGGGCGACAAGGCGACCACGCTGACCGTCAGCCACCTCGCGCCGACGATCCCCGAAACGGTCTACTTTGTCTATCAGATGACCTTCGCGATCATCACGCCGGCGCTGATCACCGGTGCGTTCGCTGACCGCATGAAGTTCTCCGCGATGCTGGTGTTCATGTCGCTGTGGTCGATCATCGTCTACGCGCCGATCGCGCACATGGTGTGGGAACCGACCGGCTGGCTGGCTAGCGCGGGCATTCTCGACTTCGCGGGCGGCACGGTGGTGCACATCAACGCGGGTATCGCGGGTCTGGTCTGCTGTCTGGTGCTCGGCAAGCGGATCGGCTATGGCCGCGAAGCGATGGCGCCGCATAACCTGACGCTCACGCTGATCGGTGGCGCGATGCTGTGGGTCGGCTGGTTCGGCTTCAACGCGGGTTCCGCTGTTGCAGCAGACGGCCGTGCCGGCTTCGCGATGTTCGCGACGCAAGTGGCGACCGCCGCCGCGGCGCTCGCATGGATGTTCGCCGAATGGGCGGCCAAGGGTAAGCCGTCGGTGCTCGGCATCGTGTCGGGCGCGGTTGCGGGTCTGGTGGCGGTGACGCCGGCGTCGGGCTTCGTCGGCACGCTCGGCGCGCTGGTGATCGGCGTCGTTGCGGGCGTGGTGTGCTTCTGGTCGGCGACGTGGCTCAAGCACAAGCTCGGCTACGACGATTCGCTCGACGCGTTCGGCGTGCACTGCATCGGCGGTATCGTCGGCGCGCTGCTGACCGGCGTGTTCGCGGTCAAGGACATCGGCGGCGCGGACGGCAGCGTGATCCTGCAGGCCAAGGGCGTGCTGACGACGCTGATCTACAGCGGCGTGGTGAGCTTCGTGTTGCTGAAGATCATCGACATGGTGATGGGCATCCGCGTGACCGAAGAGCAGGAGCGCGAAGGCCTCGACGTGAGTCTGCACGGCGAACACGTCGAATAACGGAAAACGCCGCTCGAGTATCCCGACGATTTTCAAGCGCAGCGATTTGCCCGCCTTCATGGCGGGCTTTTTTCTTGCTGATTCGATTGGAAACGGTAATTTCCCCCACCTATCATCCTGATAGGGAGAAGGTATTCGAGTGTGCTTGCGAATGGAGAAACCGTCCCCAAATGAGCAAAGCATTTGCTCTACAATCTTTTTTCTCCAGTTTGCGAGTGATCAATGGTTCCGCACCTAGTTACGGCGTTAAACGGCCCGCTGCTCGATCTCGAGCGGAAGATCCTCGACGCCACGCCCGCTATCGAACGTTGGTTCCGGCTCGAATGGCAGGAGCACACGCCGCCGTTCTACTGTTCCGTCGATCTGCGTAACGCCGGCTTCAAGCTCGCGCCGGTCGACACCAATCTGTTTCCCGGCGCATTCAATAATCTGCCGCAGGAAGTGTTGCCGCTCGCGGTGCAGGCCGCGATGGCCTCGATCGAAAAGATCTGTCCGGACGCGAAGAATCTGCTGGTGATTCCGGAGCGCCACACGCGCAACGCGTTCTACCTCGAAAACGTCGCCCGGCTCGCGTCGATCATGCGCCAGGCGGGCTTGAACGTACGTTTCGGCACGCTCGACGAAACCATCAACGGCCCGGTCACGATCGCGCTGTCGGACGGGCAGAAGCTCGTGCTCGAACCGCTCGAGCGCTCGCAGCGCCGCCTTGGTCTGAAGAATTTCGACCCGTGCTCGATCCTGCTGAACAATGACCTGTCGGGCGGCATTCCGCCGGTGCTCGAAAATCTGCACGAGCAGTATCTGCTGCCGCCGCTGCATGCGGGTTGGGCGGTTCGCCGGAAATCGACGCATTTCTCGTGTTATGACGACGTCGCGAAGAAGTTCGCGAAGATGGTCGAGATCGATCCGTGGATGATCAATCCGTACTTCGCGCACGTCGAGGGTGTCGACTTCCAGGAGCGCACGGGCGAAGAAGCGCTGGCCGATGCGATCGACGGCGTGCTGAAGAAGATCGCGCGCAAGTATCGCGAGTACGGCATCTCCGAGAAACCGTATGTCGTCATCAAGTCGGACGCGGGCACCTACGGCATGGGCGTGATGACCGTGCACGACGCGTCGGAAGTGGCCGCGCTGACCAAGCGCGAACGCACCCGCATGGCGGCGACCAAAGACGGCCTCGAAGTGCACGACGTGATCGTGCAGGAAGGCGTGTACACGTTCGAGCGCGTCGGCGAGGAAGTCGCCGAGCCGGTCGTCTACATGATCGACCGCTACGTGGTGGGCGGCTTTTATCGCGTGCATGGCAGCCGCGAGCGCGACCAGAACCTGAACGCGCCGGGCATGCACTTCGTGCCGCTCGGTTTCGAGCACACGGCGCTGCCCGATGCGCACGCGAAGCCCGGCGCGGCGCCGCCGAACCGCTTCTATATGTACGGCGTGGTGGCGCGGCTCGGGCTGCTCGCCGCATCGGTCGAACTCGAAAAGACCGACCCCGAAGCGATCCAGGTCTGACCGACCTTCGCGCGGCAGGATGGCGGCATGCGTGCCGCCATCGCCGTCTTCAAAGACTATATTGACGAATAATGCCAAGCCCATCAGGGCGCACCGGGACTTTCATGGACATCCTTTTCATCGCTGATCCGCTTAGCCACTTCAAGATCTACAAAGACTCGACTTACGCGATGATTGCCGAAGCGGCGCGTCGCGGTCATTCGGTGTACACCTGCGAGCCGAAGCAGCTCGCGTGGACGGGCGGCGACGTCGAGGCGAACGTGCAGCGCATTGCGATCGTCGGCGATACCGCCGATCTGCATCGCGACGTCTGGTTCGCCGCCGACCCCGCCGCGCCGCGCTCGCTGAAGAGTTTCGGCGCGGTCGTGATGCGCAAGGACCCGCCGTTCGACATGGAGTACGTGACGTCGACATGGCTGCTCGAGATGGCCGAGCGCGGCGGCGCGCGCATCTTCAACAAGCCGCAGGCGATTCGCGATCATTCGGAAAAGCTGGCGATCGGCGAATTCGCGCAGTTCGTCGCGCCGACGCTGGTCACGCGCGACGCCACGCGTCTGCGGGCGTTCCATGAGCAGCATGGCGACGTGATCCTGAAGCCGCTCGACGGCATGGGCGGCATGGGCGTGTTCCGCGTGAAGGCGGACGGCATGAACCTAGGCTCGATTATCGAAATGCTGAGCCACGACGGCGCGCGTTCGGTGATGGCGCAGAAATTCATCCCCGAGATCAAGGACGGCGACAAGCGCATCCTGCTGATCGGCGGCGAAGCGGTGCCATATTCGCTCGCGCGGATTCCTCAGGGTAATGAGGTGCGCGGCAATCTCGCGGCGGGCGGCCTCGGCGTCGCGCGGCCGCTGAGCGAACAGGATCGCAACATTGCCGATACGCTCGCGCCGGTGCTCGCCGCGCGCGGTTTGCTGCTGGTTGGGCTCGACGCGATCGGCGACTGGCTCACCGAAGTCAACGTCACGAGTCCGACGTGCTTCCGCGAGATCATGGACCAAACCGGCTTCGACGTCGCCGCGATGTTCATCGACGCGCTGGAGCGCGCGGCAGCCTGACATCTGACACAGGGCGCCGGCCGCGTGTGTCGGCGCGGGCGGCCACGGCGGCCTTGAATGACCGGCCGCGCCCCCAAACTACGTAGTGAGTCCGCATCAGGCAGGCCACGAGGTTTGGCGCGAAAACGAGCCTGATACAATGCCCGCTCGCCCGCGCGAGGCGTCGTCCGGCAGCGGTATCGGCTGCAACAGGGCGCTGGCGCGGATCGCGGACCGATGAGCGGGCAGGGAGAGCGTAGACGCAGGCGAGTACTGCGGGCCGCTCGCTTGACGATGTGTCCCGCCCTCGCGACCCACGGCCGGTCCGGGGCGCTGGCGAACCGGGCTGTCGTCCGGTCCGCGGTTTTGGGGCCGTTCTTTTGCAGCAAGGCTGACATGGCAGGCATTCTGATCATTGCGCACGCTCCATTCGCCACCGCGTTGCGCGATTGCATTTCCCACATTTATGGCGGTTTGCCGGCTCGCATCGGCGTGATCGATGTGTCGCCGGATTGCGATCCCGCGCAGGTCGTCGCGTTCGCGAATTCGGAAATCGCGCGGCTCAAGGAAGAAAACGGCGCGCTCGTGCTGACCGACATGTTCGGCGCGACGCCGGCGAATATCGCCGGTCGGCTCGCGACGGTGCCGGACGTACGCGTGCTGTGCGGTGTCAATCTGCCGATGCTGGTGCGCGCGGTCTGTTATCGTGCGACGCCGCTCGACACGCTCGTCGACAAGGCGCTCGCCGGCGCGACCAAGGGCGTGCACGCGATCGGTCCGGCGACGCCGGAGCCCGTCGCGCCGCCGGCCGCATCGGGCGATTGCCTGCCGGCGCTGCCTCCCGACGCGGCGCCTGGCGACTGTATCCCCGCGTTGCCGGCCGATGCCGATCTGACGCAGAAGACGGACACGGCCGGCTTATAAAGCGGCCGGATTTTCGCGCAAGGTTTCAAACGCTTTGCAACTGGTTTTCGGTTTCACCCTTTACCATTTCATTCACCCGCGCTTTTCGGACCATCACATGCTGCAACAGGAAACGACTATTGTGAACAAGCTGGGGCTGCACGCGCGCGCGTCGGCCAAGTTGACGCAACTCGCGGGCAACTATCAGGCGGAAATCTGGATGAGCCGCAATGGCCGTCGCATCAACGCGAAGAGCATCATGGGCGTGATGATGCTGGCGGCGGGCATCGGCAGTACGGTGCTGATCGAAACGGAAGGCAGCGACGAACAGGAAGCGATGGACGCGCTGCTGAAGCTGATCGCCGATAAGTTCGGCGAAGGGCAATAAGCAATAAGTCCACGCGTTTCGCGATTCGATTGATAGAAGAAAGCCGTGGCTCAGTCCGCGGTTTTTTTTCGCCGCTAACATTTGAATATCAAAAAAACCTGTGTGTTAATCGACGTGAAAAGAGGCTGGAAAGAGCCGGCAAAGAACGCGTAAGGCGATAGGCGTTTTTCAATATTTAAAGAAATCTCCGCAATAACTTGTGATGATGAAGTCATCGGCCATGCGTGAGCGCTGATTACGATAATTCGTGCTGCGTTGCACACAGGCCTGACATACTTCGAAAAGGCGCGGAATTTATAATGGCCTTTATAGTCTGAGAGCATTGCAGCGGTTTGCCGCGGCATCACACAACTAGAGGAGGTGCGCGTGTCGTTCACGCTGCATGGAATTCCCGTGTCACGCGGTATCGCCATCGGGCGGGCCTATCTGATCGCCCCGGCTGCACTCGACGTCGACCACTATCTGATCGAACCTGCCCAGATCGAAGGGGAGGTCGCGCGTTTTCGCGCTGCTCAGCAACGCGTGCATGAAGAGCTCAACACGCTGCGAGCCGATCTCGCTGCCGACGCGCCCAGCGAAATGGGCGCGTTCATCGACGTCCATACGATGATCCTGAACGACGCGATGCTCGTGCAGGAAACCATCGACCTGATCCGCACGCGTCGCTACAACGTCGAATGGGCGTTGACCGAGCAGCTCGAACGCCTGTCGCGCCATTTCGACGACATCGAAGACGAGTACCTGCGCGAGCGCAAAGCCGACATCGAGCAGGTGGTCGAGCGCGTGCTGAAAGCGCTCGCCGGCGCGTCGAATCTCGCGGACGGCGTGCACGGCGCGTGCGATGAAATGATCGTGGTCGCGCACGACATCGCGCCGGCCGACATGATGCAGTTCAAGACGCAGACGTTCCAGGGCTTCGTCACCGATCTCGGCGGGCGCACGTCGCATACCGCGATCGTCGCGCGCAGCCTGGGCATTCCGGCCGCGGTCGGCGTGCAGCACGCGAGCGCGCTGATCCGCCAGGACGACCTGATCATCGTCGATGGCGATCATGGCATCGTGATCGTCGATCCTGCGCCGATCGTGCTCGAAGAGTACTCGTATCGGCAAAGCGAGAAGGAGCTCGAGCAGCGCAAGCTGCAGCGCCTCAAGTTTTCGCCGACGCAAACGCTGTGCGGCACGCGCATCGAACTGTGCGCGAACATCGAATTGCCCGACGACGCGCGCGCGGCGATCGAGTCGGGCGCGACCGGCGTGGGGCTGTTCCGTACCGAGTTCCTGTTCATGAATCACAAGGATCGGCTGCCTGAAGAAGAGGAGCAGTTCGCCGCGTATCGTCGCGCGGTCGAGTTGATGAACGGTTTGCCGGTGACGATCCGCACGATCGACGTCGGCGCCGACAAGCCGCTCGATTCGATGAGCGCCGGCGATGGCTACGAAACCGCCGCGAATCCGGCGCTTGGGCTGCGGGCGATTCGCTGGAGCCTGTCCGAACCGCAGATGTTCCTCACGCAGTTGCGCGCCATTCTGCGCGCGTCGGCGTTCGGCAAGGTCAAGATCCTGATTCCGATGCTCGCGCATGCGCAGGAAATCGACCAGACGCTCGACCTGATCCGCGAGGCCAAGCGTCAGCTCGACGATGCGGGCATCGCCTATGATCCGAACGTGCAGGTCGGCGCGATGATCGAGATTCCGGCTGCCGCGATCGCGTTGCCGCTGTTTCTGAAGCGGCTCGATTTCCTGTCGATCGGTACCAACGATCTGATCCAGTACACGCTCGCGATCGACCGCGCGGACAACGCGGTCGCGCATCTGTACGACCCGTTGCATCCGGCGGTGCTGCATCTGATCGCGTTCACGCTGCGCGAGGCGAAGCGCGCGGGCGTGCCGGTGTCGGTCTGTGGCGAGATGGCCGGCGATCCGGCAATGACGCGTCTGCTGCTCGGCATGGGCCTCACCGAGTTTTCGATGCATCCGAGCCAGTTGCTGGAGGTCAAGCAGGAAGTGCTGCGCTCGCATGTGAAGACGCTCGAGAAGCCGGTCGCCGACGTGCTCGCATCGTTCGAGCCGGAAGAAGTGCAGGCGGCGCTCAAGCGGGTCGCGCTGGTGTGAGTTCGAGGCGCTTTGCCGGGCCGTTGAATAAAAAACGCCGCACGTGTGCGGCGTTTTTTTATTTCAGCAGTCCGCTGGACGGCATGCATGACACCGCATCACGAGCGGTGCGCGTGTCCACATACTGGACAATCCGGCTGACGTCCGATGCGCATCGTGCTCCATTCCATCCGGAGCGAATCGAGCATCGTCAGGCGGCCCGTGAGCGGCGTGCCGATTTCCCCGATCACCTTCAACGCTTCGGCGGCCTGCATCGAACCGATGATGCCGACCGTCGGCGCGAACACGCCCATCGTCGAACACGCGACCTCTTCGAACGGCTGGTCTTCGGGAAACACGCACGCGTAGCACGGCGATGTGTCGTCGCGGAAGTCGAAGGTGCTGATCTGGCCGTCGAAACGCAGCGCCGCGCCCGACACCAGCGGCACGCGATGCCTGACGCACGCGCGGTTGATCGCGTGACGCGTCGCGAAGTTATCGGTGCAATCGAGCACGACCGTCGCGTGCGGCACCTCGCGATCGAGCCACGCATCGTCGACGCGCTCGGCCACCGCCTCGACGACGACCTCGGGGTTGATCCGCGCGAGCATGTCACGCCCGGATTCGACCTTCTTGCGCCCGACCGATTCGCTCACGTGCAGGATCTGCCGCTGCAGATTGGTCAGATCGACCGTATCGGCATCGACGAGCGTCAGACGGCCGACGCCGGCAGCCGCGAGATACAACGCGGCCGGCGAGCCAAGGCCGCCCGCGCCGACGATGATCGCGTGAGCGTCGATAAAACGCTGCTGCGCTTCGATGCCGATTTCGTCGACGAGAATATGGCGGGAATAGCGGAGGAGTTGATCGTCATTCATGGCGGGACGCGCGATGGTGTCGCGCAACGGCAGACGGACCGGCGGTCCGCGGCGCGCGTTGCATCGCTGTTATTTTAGTCGCGCGGGGAGGGTGGGTTGTTGCGGTCTGCGTTGGGGCGGACCTGGGTGACTCGTTGTACTGCTTGCCGTGGCGCGTTGCCGGTCATACGGCGACTTTGCTGGCGCACTCGCGGCGTGTGTTCGCAGCCTTTCGAGCTACGAACACACACGCGGCTTACTGCTTTACTTGCCGGCCGGAGCTGCCGCGGGTGCCGAAGCCGGTGCCGGTCCCGATGCGCCCGGTACCGGTTGGGTCGGTTTCACCGCGACCGGCGCGGAAGCCGACGTGGCCGGCTTGTTCTGCGCGAGCCGGCGCTCCATGATCGACTTCGATTCCTGCACCTGCTTGCCTTCGAGCTTGTTGAGCGCCTGCTGCAGCATGTAGTCGTCGGCCGAACCGAATTCCACCGGCTTGCGCTCGCGATCCTTCTGGCGCTGTTCCGGCGTTTTCTTGTCATTCTGCTCTTCGAGCTGACGCAGTTGCTCCATGCGCTCCTGCTCGCGCTGCTCCGCTTCCTTCTTCTCGTTCGGATCCTGGGTGTTCGCCAGGTGATTCGAGTAGTCGACTTCGCGGGTCACGAGCGCGTCGTCCGGATCGCCGTCCGCGTATTGATCGACCGGCAGATCGGGGCGGATACCCTTGTTCTGGATCGAGCGGCCGCTCGGCGTGTAGTAGTACGCGGTGGTCAGACGCAGCGCGGTGTCGGCGGTCATCGGACGCACGGTCTGCACCGAGCCCTTGCCGAACGTGGTCTTACCGAGGATCAGCGCGCGGTGCTGGTCCTGCAGCGCGCCCGCGACGATTTCCGATGCCGACGCCGAGTAGGCGTTGGTCAGCACGATCATCGGCACGGTCTTGAAGATCGCCGGGACGTCCTTCAGCGGATCGCTGTCGAAGGATTGCAGGCGATAGTTGTCGTAGGTATCGCGGTAGATCTGCTTCGAATCCGGAATCTGGCCGTTGGTCGACACCACCACCGAGTTCGGCGGCAGGAACGCGCCGGCGACGCCGACCGCGCTTTGCAGCAGACCGCCGCCGTTGTTACGCAGATCGAGGATCACGCCCTTCAGGTTCGGCTCCTGGCGCGCGAGGTCCTGCAGCTTGGCTGCGAGATCGGGCGTGGTGCGTTCCTGGAAGCTCGTGATGCGCACGTACGCGAAGCCCGGCGCCACGATCTTGCCCTTGACCGACTGCACCTTGATGATCGCGCGCGTCACGGTGAGCGGGAACGTGCGGTCGTCGGTCTTGCGGAAGATGGTCAGCGTGACCTTGGTGCCCGGCTCGCCGCGCATCTGCTTGACCGCCTGGTCGAGCGTCATGCCGCGCACGGGCTTGTCGTTGATACGCGTGATCAGGTCGCCCGGACGGATGCCGGCGCGGAACGCAGGCGTGTCCTCGATCGGCGAAATCACCTTGATCAGGCCGTCTTCCGACGAAATTTCGATGCCGAGGCCCGCGAAGCGGCCCTTGGTTTGTTCTTGCAGCTCTTCGTAATCGGTCTTGTCGAGATACGACGAGTGTGGGTCGAGGCTCGACACCATGCCCTTGATTGCGGCGGTGAGGAGCTTTTTGTCGTCGACCGGTTCGACGTATTCGTGCTTGATCTGCCCGAACACTTCGGCAAAGAGCCTGAGCTGGTCTAGCGGCAGCGGGGCAACCACGGCACTCGCGGGTTGCTCGGCCGAGGCGGAGAATTGCAGGGTGGCAAAGACACCGGTAGCAAGGCCCGCGGCAATCAGGCCGATATTTTTCAGGTTCTTTCGCATAGAGTCTGTTGCGGTCGGAAGCGCGTGGCAGCGTCGATAAAGATTGGACGGACAAGTATAACTGCACACCCGCCTGCTCAGGGCGCGGTGCAAACAATCGTGCTTCGACAGTACGGGAAGGTCCTGGTTCGCGAGATCCGGCCCGAGTCTGCGCAGCAGTGCAACGTAACGCGCGACGGGGCGAGGAGGATGCTTGCCGTGCAAGGCTGAGGCAACGCTAACCCAGGGGCGATGCACGAGGCTGGCATCCGCGGCGGCGCTAACCCTCGCCGTGGACCGCGCCGTGGCCGCGACTCTGGCCATCCGGCGCAATACAGTATTTCTTTCCGCTCCGGCTGGCTTCGTGTGTCCCGCGCGTTTAGCCGCGCGGGACACACGGCCAGCGCGGCGATCAGCCCGCCTTGCCCTGGCTCGCGACCGCGGCTTGCGCCTTCGCGATCGCGTCCTGGTCGCCCAGATAGTAGTGCGTGATCGGTTTCAGGTTTTCGTCGAGTTCGTAGACGAGCGGCACGCCGTTCGGAATGTTGAGGCCGACGATGTCGTTGTCCGAGATGTTGTCGAGGTACTTGACCAGCGCGCGGATCGAGTTGCCGTGCGCGGCGATCAGAATGTTGCGGCCCGACTTGATGGCCGGCGCGATCGACTCGTTCCACAGCGGCAGCACGCGCGCCACGGTGTCCTTCAGGCACTCGGTGAGCGGCAGTTGCTCGCGCGGCACCTTTGCGTAACGCGGGTCGCTGTACGGCGCGCGCTCGTCGGTCGGCTCCAGCGCGGGCGGCGGCGTGTCGTAGCTGCGGCGCCAGACCAGGACCTGTTCGTCGCCGAACTTTGCGGCCGTTTCGGCCTTGTTCAGACCCGACAGCGCGCCGTAGTGGCGTTCGTTCAGACGCCACGAATGCACGACGGGCAGGTACATCAGATCCATCTTGTCCTGCACGTGCCACAGCGTGCGGATCGCGCGCTTGAGCACCGACGTGTACGCGATGTCGAACGTGTAGCCCGATTCCTTGAGCAGCACGCCTGCCTGCTGCGCCTCGCGGTTGCCCTGCTCGGTGAGGTCGACGTCGACCCAGCCGGTGAAGCGGTTTTCCTTGTTCCACGTCGATTCGCCGTGGCGGATGAGAACGAGTTTGTACATGAGAATTGCCGGTCGGTAGTAAGGAAGCGGTCGGGCGCTGTGCGGCGCTTCTACTGCGCGTCGCCATCGCGTCAAACTGTTATTTTATAATGCGCGGATTCCCCTTTCCGATTTCTCTCTTTCCGGCGGATCTTCCGTGAAGTTTTTCACCGATTACACCAACCTTGTACTGATCGCAATCGTCCTCATCTCTGGTGGGTTGCTACTGTGGCCGACCATCACCCGGCGCGGACGCGGCGGCCTCTCGGCCGCGGAAGCGACCCAGCTGATCAACCGGCGCAACGCGGCGGTCATCGACCTGCGGTCGTCCGCCGATTACGCCAGCGGGCATCTGCCGTCGGCACGGCACTTCGAATTCGCGGAATTGCAGGCGAAGGTCGCGCAACTCGCGAAGAACAAGAGCAACCCGGTACTGCTGGTGTGCCAGACCGGCCAGCAGTCGAACAAGGCAGCGCGTATCGTGCAGGAAGCGGGATACGCGGAAGTCCATGTTCTCGAGGGCGGCGTCGACGCCTGGCAGAAAGCCGGTATGCCGGTTGTGAAACAAGGAGCAGCCAAGTGAATAAAGTGATCATGTACAGCACGCAGGTGTGCCCGTATTGCCAGATGGCCGAACGTCTTTTAAAGTCGCGCGGCGTCGAGCACGTTGAGAAAGTACTGATCGACAAGGACCCGGCCCGTCGCGAAGAGATGATGACCCGGACCGGTCGTCGCACGGTGCCGCAGGTGTTCATCGGCGAGACGCACGTCGGCGGCTATGATGATCTGTCCGCGCTCGATCGCGCGGGTGGTCTGACGCCGCTGCTCGAAGCAGCCTGAGTTTGCCTGCCGCGCCGCGCGCGCGGGCAGACACTCGACCAGCCGGCGCGCCTGCTCCTTCGTGGAGCGCGCGAGCCGGCGCAACAATCTGGCGGCCCATGCACGCATCGGCCGCCGTCACGCATACCTATCAGGGAACACCATCATGTCCGACGAGAATAACCAGCCGTTCTTCAACATCCAGCGCATCTATCTGAAGGACATGTCGCTCGAGCAGCCGAATTCGCCGGGGATCTTCCTCGAGCAGGAAATGCCGTCGGTCGAAGTCGAAGTCGACGTGAAGGCCGAGCGCCTTGCCGAATCCGTGTTCGAAATCCTCGTGACGGGTACGGTCACGGCCAAGGTGGCCGACAAGGTGGCGTTCCTGATCGAAGCGAAGCAGGCCGGAATTTTTGACATTCGTAACATTCCTGCCGAGCAGATCGATCCGCTCGTCGGCATCGCCTGCCCGACCATCCTGTTCCCGTATCTGCGCTCGAACATCGCCGACGCGATCACCCGCGCAGGCTTCCCGCCGATCCACCTCGCCGAGATCAACTTCCAGGCGCTCTACGAGCAGCGTCTCGCGCAACTGAGCGCGGCCCAGCAGGACGGCGCGGCGCAAAACGGCGTCACGCATTAAGGCGCGCGCGGTGCCGGCTATGAAGGTCGCCGTTCTCGGCGCCGGCGCATGGGGCACCGCCCTTGCCGGCCATCTGGCCTTAAGGCACGACACGGTGTTGTGGGCGCGGGAAGCCGCGCTCGTCGCCGAGCTTTCCGCTTCGCATGAAAACGCCCGCTATCTGGCGGGCGTTGCGTTGCCGTCCGCGCTTCGCTATGAAGCCGCGCTCGGCGCGGCGCTTGATCACGCGCTCGCCGACGACGCGCTGTGCGTCGTCGCGACGCCGGTTGCCGGTTTGCGCGGCCTGCTGCGCACGATGCGCGACGCGGGCAAGGTGCCGGCGCACATCGTGTGGCTGTGCAAAGGTTTCGAAGCCGATTCGCAATTGCTGCCGCATCAGGTGGTCGCCGCCGAATTGCCGCAGCATGCGAGCAACGGCGTGCTGTCCGGGCCGAGCTTCGCGCGCGAAGTCGGGCAGGGATTGCCGGTCGCGTTGACGGTCGCGAGCCCGTCGGCGGCATGCCGCGAGCGCACGGTTGCCGCGTTCCATCACGGCGCGATGCGTATCTATACCGGCGACGACGTCGTCGGTGTCGAAGTGGGCGGCGCGGTGAAAAACGTGCTGGCCATTGCGACGGGCATTGCCGACGGTCTCGGGCTCGGTCTCAATGCGCGCGCGGCGCTGGTCACGCGAGGGCTCGCTGAAATGTCGCGCCTCGGCGTGACGCTCGGTGGACGCGCGGAAACCTTCACCGGCCTGACCGGCCTCGGCGATCTGATTCTGACGGCAACCGGCGATCTGTCGCGCAACCGCACCGTGGGTCTGCAACTGGCCAGCGGCCGCACGCTCGACGACATCCTCGGCGGCCTCGGTCACGTGGCCGAAGGCGTGCGTTGCGCGCAGGCCGTGCTCGCCATCGCACGGGCTCACGCGATCGAGATGCCGATCACGCAGGCGGTGTGTGCTGTGCTGTTCGACGGCGTGGCACCGCGCGATGCGGTCAGCGCGCTGCTGCGGCGCGATTCGAAAGCCGAATAAGCCTTTTCTATCAGCCGTTTAGCGCTATCTGCGTTGAACGGCTGCTTCGCCTCGGTGTCCACTTCGTTATCGAAGCCCGGCCCAGCGAGGTTCCTATGCCTACCTTCACTTTCAGTCACGGAATTTGCTCGCTCGAAGCGCGCGTGGTCGACATCACGACGCTCGCGGTCGACGCGATCGTCAATGCCGCGAATACCTCGCTATTGGGCGGAGGCGGCGTGGATGGCGCGATCCATCGCGCGGCCGGCAAGGACTTGCTGCGCGAATGCGAAACGCTCGGCGGCTGCGCGACCGGCGACGCAAAAATCACCGGCGGCTATCGTCTGCCGGCAAAGCACGTGATTCACGCGGTGGGTCCGGTCTGGCGCGGCGGCGCGCATGGCGAAGCCGATCTGCTGGCCTCGTGCTACCAACGTTCGCTCGAAGTCGCGCGCGATGCGCGATGCACGAGCATCGCCTTTCCGGCGATCAGTTGCGGCATTTACCGTTTCCCCGCCGACGATGCTGTACGCATCGCAGTCGCGACCGTGCTCGATACCTTGCCGCGCACGCCGCATATGCGGCACGTGACATTCGCCTGTTTCGACGACGCGATGTTCGCGCGCTACAAGGCCGAACTCGACCGCGTTCAGTTGCCCCCTTCGAAGCCGGCCTGACGCCACGCTTCGAAGACCACGATCGCCACCGTGTTCGACAGATTCAGGCTTCGATTGCCGGGGCGCATCGGCAGTCGCACGCGCTGTTCGTTCGGGAAGCGTTCGAGCACCGTGTCCGGTAGACCGCGCGTTTCGGCGCCGAACACGAACCAGTCGCCGGGTTGGAACGCGTGGTCGTGAAAACGGCCCGAGCCGCGCGTCGTGAACGCGAACATACGCGTCGGGTCCGGCGTTTCTTTTGCGACGAACGCGGCCCAATCGGCATGCACGTTCATCTCCGCGTACTCGTGATAGTCGAGGCCGGCGCGGCGCATCCTGGTGTCGTCGAGCGGGAAGCCGAGCGGCTCGATCAGATGAAGCCGCGCGCCGGTGTTCGCGCACAGGCGGATCACGTTGCCGGTGTTCGGCGGAATTTCGGGTTCTACGAGAACGACGTTGAACATAAGGAGACCACGTAAAAACTAGTTTTTCGGAGTGCGCAGAGCGACGAAATTCGTGACCCGCCGCGCGCCGGCGGCTTTCAGCGTATGCGCGAGCGCTTCGAGCGTCGCGCCGCTCGTCATCACATCGTCGACGATACCCACGTGCAGGCCGCGCACCGCATGGGCGACGCGAAACGCATGGCCGACGTTCTGCCGGCGCGCGTCGAGATCGAGTTTCGACTGCGGCGCGGTGTCGAGCGTGCGCTCGAGCAAGGTCGCGTCGCTGCGCACGCCGAGCGCGCGGGCGAGCGGCCTCGCGATCTGCCACGCCTGGTTGTAGCCGCGCTCGGCCAGACGGCGCCCCGCGAGCGGCACCGGCGCGATCACGTCCGGCCGCTCGCTGTCGTCGCGCCACGCGTCCTGCGCGAGTCGCGCGAGGCGCTGCGCGAAGTCGCGCGCGAGCATCAGGCGGGCGCGGAACTTGAGGCCGACCGCGAGCGTGTCGAGTGGCGCGCGATAGTCGGCGAGCGCGAAGCTCGCGTCGAACGCCGGCGGCTCGCCCACGCAATCGGCGCAGCGGTAATGCGCATGGGCCGCCCAGCGTGACGAAGGCAGCGGCACCGCGCAGACCGTGCAACGCAGGCGGCTCTCGTTCCAGTACGCCGCGTCGCAACCGTCGCACAACACGTTATGCGACAAATTGCCGCATAACGCGCACAGGTTTGGCAACGCGGCCTGCAGCGCGCGCGACGAAGCCGACTGCAGATCGCGCGCAAAACGCGTGATCCGATTGCGACAGGACGAAGAAAGTGACTGAAATCGCACGAGTGGGACGCTGGGAAAGCCTCGCGAGGCCGTTCACGCTGAATGCGGGGAAGCGAACGAGTATACTTCGAGCTCTACGCCAGCACGACACTCATGTCCCCAACACCCGCTCAATCTGGCCGTCCGGCCAATGATTCACGGCGCCTCAGGCGTATTTTCGACCGCCGCGCCGCCACCTTCGACGAGGTTGCGTTCCTGCCGCGCGAGATTGCGCAGCGCATGCGCGAGCGTCTCGATTACATCAAGGTGACGCCCACGAGCGTGCTCGACGCCGGTTGCGGCGCGGGCGAGGACATCCCCGCATTGCGCGAGCGCTTTCCCGAGGCGCCGGTGTTCGGCTCCGATCTGTCGCACGGCATGCTCACGCGCGCGTTGCGTCACGATGCCGGCGACACCAGCTGGCGACGCTTTCTGCCGGCATCGCTCGGCAAGGCGCTCGGCGCACGCGGCCCGCGTTTCGCGCAGGCCGACTTCTCCGCGCTGCCGTTCGCGGCCGGCGCATTCGAATTCATCTGGTCCAATCTGGCGCTGCACTGGCATTCGCGGCCCGATCTCGTCTTTCCCGAATGGCAACGTGTGCTGAAGGTCAACGGACTGTTGATGTTCAGCACGCTCGGCCCCGACACGCTGAAAGAGTTGCGCGGTGTCTATGCCGAGATCGAGGCCGCGCATGGCGTCGCGTCGCGCAAGCATGTGATCGACTTCGTCGACATGCATGATCTCGGCGACATGCTCGTCGAAGCCGGTTTCGAGATTCCGGTGATGGACCAGGAAACGCTCACGATCACCTACAAGTCATCCGAGTCGCTGCTCGCGGACGTGCGCCGCTGGGGCGCCTATCCGTTCGAGCGTGAGGAGGCGCACGGGGTGGTCGCGCGGCGGCTGCACAAGGCGCTGCTCGCCGCGCTCGAAGCGCGCCGCCGCGCCGACGGCACGATCGCGCTGACCTTCGAAGTGATCTACGGTCACGCATGGAAGGCGGTGCCGCGCACTACGGCCGAAGGGCATGGGATCGTGCGGATCGAGGACATCGGACGAGGCTCCGCGAAGCGCGGTTAGCAGATTGCGCGGCCGTCATCAACAGCTTGTTGACGCTGCGTTCGACGTGTTGTGAAAGCGGGAAAGAGGACATCCGTTATGCCTGGGATTTGCCCTCCGAAACAGTTGCAGAAGGTCAGGAAAAATGGCGCTAAGGCTTGTCGCGCCTGGCTTGTGGGCCAATCTGGGCTTGCTTGTCGATGCTTTGGATCGCGCCTATAATGCGTCAGTTTGTCGCCCGAAGTTCCCACATTTGGGGCGGCACACCCAACGCGTAGGCTGCAACATGAAGTGATGCGGTAGTGGTTCGGGCGGTCGCTCGCAGCAACGGAAGTGCTGGCGGATTGCTGGCAAAAGCGGCGGCCGCAAGATGCATCCGGAGTAGAAGAAGGCAGGCCGGACGCGACGATTCGCAGGAGGCAGCGATGGGCGCTTCAGATCATCTGCTGGCGGATTCGGAGCCAGTCCTGAAGGACTGGACCATGAAGCGCAACTGTTCGATATCGCCGCGGCAGTTCGTCTGTCTGTATGTGTCGCTTGCGTTGTTCTCGCTGGCAATTGCTTTCATGCTGGTTCTGGTCGGCGCCTGGCTGGTGTTGCCGTTCACCGGAATCGAGTTGCTGGCGGTAGGTGTCGCGTTTGCAATATATGCGCGTCATGCTGTCGATTACGAGCGCATCCGGTTGTTTTCCAACCGGCTCGTGATCGAGCAGGTGAGCGCCGAGCAGATTACGCAGTTCGAATTCAATCCGCGCTGGGTGCGGATCGAGCCGGGCGCAACGCCGCGCGATCAGATCAAACTGGTCTCGCGCGGGCAGACGATCATGATCGGGCAGCATCTCGCGCAGAATCGGCGCGCGCAGTTCGCAGGCGAGCTGCGGATGTGGCTGGCACGGTGTTGAAGTGGTGCCGGACACGCGACGTTCAAGGGGCGCGCGAGACACGCTGTCAGCGGGGTCGAGGGGTTTGAATGGAAAATTTGGGTAAGGAAGCTATGAAAACAATCAAGCGAGCGCTCACGAGCGTGCTGGCGACGAGCGGACTGCTTTTCGCCGGGGCCGCCCTGGCAGTGGGCGATGCTCCCGGCGGCCCCGCCGTCAATGCGATCAATCTCCAGCCGCCTGCAACGAGAATCGCTGAGGAGCTGTTCAGCCTCCACATGTTCATGCTGGTTCTGTGCACGGTGATCTTCGTCGGCGTGTTCGGGGTGATGTTCTATTCGATCTTTGCTCACCGCAAATCGAAGGGTCACAAGGCCGCCAATTTCCACGAAAGCACCACCGTCGAAATCATCTGGACGATCGTGCCGTTCGTCATCGTCGTGCTGATGGCGCTGCCCGCCACCAAGGCCGTCGTCGCGATGAAGGACACCTCGAACGCGGACCTCACCGTCAAGGTCACCGGCTACCAGTGGAAGTGGGGCTACGACTACGTGAAGGGTCCGGGCGAGGGCATCAGCTTCCTGTCCACGCTGGCTACCCCGCGTGCGCAAACCGAAGGTCGCGAGCCGATCTCCACGCTCTATCTGCAGGAAGTCGACAACCCGCTCGTGGTGCCGGTCGACAAGAAAATCCGCATCATCACCACCGCGAACGACGTGGTCCACTCCTGGTACGTGCCGGCCTTCGGCGTGAAGCAGGACGCGATTCCGGGCTTCGTGCGCGACACGTGGTTCAAGGCTAACCGCGTCGGCACGTTCCGCGGCTTCTGTACCGAGCTGTGCGGCAAGGAACACGCGTTCATGCCGGTCGTCGTCGACGTGCTGTCGGCCGAAGACTACGCGAAGTGGGTCGACGCGCAGAAGAAGAAAATGGCTGCCGGCCAGGACGATCCGAACAAGACGTACACGATGGCCGAGCTGATGGAGCGCGGCGGCAAGGTCTACGCGGCGAACTGCGCGGTCTGCCACCAGCCGACCGGCAAGGGCGCGGGCGCATTCCCGGCGCTCGACGGCAGCAAGATCGCCAACGGCCCGCTCGCGCAACACGTGAGCCTCGTGCTGAAGGGCAAGAACGCGATGCCTTCGTGGGCGCCGACGCTGAACGACGTCGAAATCGCCTCGGTGATCACGTACGAACGTAACTCGTGGGGCAACCACACCGGCGACATCCTCCAGCCGAAGCAGGTGGCCGACGCACGCAACGGCAAGCTGCCGGAAGGCGGCGATCATCTGGCCGACGCAGGTGCTGCGGCAGGCGCGGCGGCATCGGCTCCGGAAGCGGCGTCCGCGCCGGCTGCATCGGATAACGGTGCGGCTGCGGCGGCTACGCTGCCGGCGAGCGTCTACTTCGATACCGGCAAGAGCACGCTGCCGGCCGACGCGAAAGCAGCGGTCGACGCGGCCGCGGCCTACGCGAAGGCGCACCCGGATGCGAAATTCACGCTGTCGGGCTACACCGACGCAACCGGCTCCGCCGATCTCAACGCGAAGCTCGCGAAGACCCGCGCCGAAGCCGTTCGCGACGCGCTGAAGGCAGCCGGCATCGCCGAAGACCATATTATTTTGAAGAAGCCGGAAACGATCACCGGCGGCACCGACGCGAAGGAAGCCCGGCGCGTTCAGATCAGCCCGGCAGCCTGACGTGTTCATGGTCAGCACCGCAGAATTCGCTTTAGGAGATTGTCATGTCTAGCATCGGACACGATGTAGTCGCGGGCCACGAGCACGTGCACGGCGACCATGCCCACGAAACGCCGCATGGCTGGCGTCGTTGGCTGTTCGCAACCAACCACAAGGACATCGGTACGCTGTACCTGATCTTCTCGTTCACCATGTTCCTGTCCGGGGGCGTGATGGCGCTGATGATCCGTGCCGAGCTGTTCGAGCCGGGTCTGCAGATCATGCGTCCCGAGTTCTTCAATCAGCTGACCACCATGCACGGTCTGATCATGGTGTTCGGCGCGATCATGCCGGCGTTCGTCGGCTTCGCGAACTGGATGGTACCGCTGCAGATCGGCGCATCGGACATGGCGTTCGCGCGGATGAACAACTTCAGCTTCTGGCTGCTGCCGGTGGCGGCGATCCTGCTGGTCGGTTCGTTCTTCTCGCCGGGCGGCGCGACCGCCGCGGGCTGGACGCTGTACGCGCCGCTCTCCACGCAGATGGGCCCGGGCATGGACTTCGCGATTTTCGCGGTCCACCTGATGGGGGCGTCGTCGATCATGGGCGGTATCAACATCGTCGTGACGATCCTGAACATGCGCGCACCCGGCCTCACGCTGATGAAGATGCCGATGTTCGTGTGGACGTGGCTGATCACCGCGTACCTGCTGATCGCCGTGATGCCGGTTCTCGCGGGCGCGATCACGATGGTGCTGTTCGACCGCCACTTCGGCACGTCGTTCTTCAACGCGGCAGGCGGCGGCGACCCGGTCATGTACCAGCACATCTTCTGGTTCTTCGGGCACCCCGAGGTGTACATCATGATCTTGCCGGCGTTCGGGATCGTCTCGCAGGTGATCCCGGCGTTCTCGCGCAAGCCGCTGTTCGGCTATAGCTCGATGGTGTACGCGACGGCCTCGATCGCGATCCTGTCGTTCATGGTCTGGGCGCACCACATGTTCGTCACCGGCATGCCGGTCACGGGCCAGCTGTTCTTCATGTACGCGACGATGCTGATCGCGGTGCCGACCGGCGTGAAGGTGTTCAACTGGGTCGCGACGATGTGGCGCGGTTCGCTGTCGTTCGAAACGCCGATGCTGTTCGCGGTCGGCTTCCTGATCGTGTTTACGTTCGGTGGCCTGTCGGGTCTGATGCTCGCCATGGCGCCGCTCGACATCCAGTATCACGGCACCTATTTCGTGGTCGCGCACTTCCACTACGTGCTAGTGGCGGGTTCACTATTCGCGCTGTTCTCAGGGTGGTACTACTGGGCGCCGAAGTGGACCGGCTGGATGTACAACGAAACGCGCGGCAAGATCCACTTCTGGGCGTCGATGTTCTTCTTCAACCTCGCGTTCCTGCCGATGCACTTCGTCGGTCTTGCCGGCATGCCGCGTCGTTACGCCGACTACCCGGCACAGTTCACCGACTGGAACCAGGTGATCACGATCGGCGCATTCGGCTTCGGTCTCGCGCAGGTCTACTTCCTGTTCGCGGTCGCGCTGCCGGCTTACCGTGGTGGCGGCGAGCTCGAAGAAGCGGGCGACAAGCCGTGGGATGGCGCAACGGGCCTCGAGTGGACCGTGCCGAGCCCGGCTCCGTTCCATACGTTCGAGCATCCGCCGACCGTCGAGTAAGAATGATCCGGCGAAGTGCCGGTTCCGGCGGGGTAGCATGCCGCAACCGGAACTTGGCGCTTCCCGCGGGGCCGCAGTGCAGGTGCGGCCCCGTCATTGAAGTCAGAGATATTTCAGAATGTCGAGCATGACGCGCAATCCACAGGAAAGACGTACGCCGGAGCAGATTCGCGCGGGCAACAGGCGCATCGGTCTGGTGATGTTCGCGATCGCGGCGGTGTTTTTCGCGAGCGTCATTCTCAAGCAGTGCTGGTTCAGCTAACACAGCCTTCGCAGTCTGTTTGCAGGTTTGTTGAGGATTCAGATGTCGACGCAACCGCCGGCCGAGGCCGATCGCTCTTTTAACCGTTCGATGCTGATCAAGCTGTTCGTCGTCGCGTTGATGATGTTCGGTTTCGGTTTCGCACTGGTGCCGATGTATCGGGCGATCTGCCAGATCACCGGCGTCAACAACCTCGTGCAGCGCGATGTTTCGGCGCGCGAGGCGAAGAATACGCAGGTCGACATGAGCCGCACGATCTCGATCGAATTCGATGCGAACGCGCGCGGCCTGCTGGGTTTCAAACCGGAGCAGCGCAGTCTCGACGTGCATCCGGGCGAAGTGACGACGGTCATGTACGACGTCAGCAACGAACAGTCGCGCACGATCCGCGCGCAGGCCATTCCGAGCTACGCGCCGAAACAGGCGACCGAGTATTTCAGGAAAATCGAGTGTTTCTGCTTCACGCAGCAGACCTTGAACGCGAATGAGACGAAGCGGATGCCGGTGGTGTTCGTGGTCGATCCGAAGTTGCCGAAGGACGTGAAGACGATCACGTTGTCGTACACGTTCTTCGAGTTGAACACGCCCGCGGCGAACACGGACGATGCAGCGCCGAAGGCGAGCGCGACCGGTTCGGTCGGCGTGGGTAACACCGCGGCGGCTACCGCCGCGAAGCCGGCCTGATGCCGATATGACGGCACGGGCGGCGCAAGAGAAGGAAGACGGAGCGAAATGAGCGATAACGGCGGCGGTCCGCGCAAGAGCACCTTCGGGCAGTCGATGCGCGCGGTGTTCTGGTCGTTTTTCGGCGTGCGCAAGCGCCGCGATCTGGAGGCGGATGCTGAGCAGTTGAACCCGCTGCATCTGATCGCGGGTGGGCTGATCGGTGCGGCGATCCTGATCGGGGTGCTGATTCTGATCGTGCGCCTCGTGGTCGGTTGAGGCGGTACCGGGGCGCGGCAGCAGGGCGATGCCCACGAATTAGAGTGAAGCGGTGCGGTATCGACGCGCCGCCGAGGATACAGCCGGGAATTCCGGAACAACTGGACTGAAGTGGAGAATCAAGAATGAGCGGTCAAAACGAGAGCCCGTACTATTTCGTACCGCATCCGTCGCGGCATCCGATCAGCGCCGCTGCCGGGTTGCTGGTCATGCTCGGATCGCTTGCGGCCTGGATCAACGAACAGAGCTGGGCGCCGATCGGCGTCTTCGCCGGTTTGCTGTGGCTGCTCTTTACGCTGTGGCACTGGTTCGGCGACGCGATTGCCGAGTCGGAAGGCGGCATGTACGGCAAGAACGTCGACCGTTCGTATCGCTGGAGCATGAGCTGGTTCATCTTCTCCGAAGTGATGTTCTTCGGCGCGTTCTTCGGTGCGCTGTTCTACGCGCGTGAAATCGCGCTGCATCAGCTCGGCAGCCTCGACTTCAAGCTGATCTGGCCGGACTTCTCGGCGGTGTGGCCGAACAATGGTCCCGCGAATCTGGTGTCGACCTACAAGTCGATGCAGCCGTGGCCGGTGCCGACGATCAACACGGCGCTGCTGCTGTCGTCGGGCGCGACGCTGACGGTGTCGCACCATGCGCTGCGCGACAACCATCGCCGGAAGGCAATCGTGTGGCTCGCGGCGACGCTCGTGCTGGGCGTGTGCTTCCTGTTCCTGCAGGGCTTCGAATACTTCCACGCGTACAACGAACTGAACCTGACGCTCGCATCGGGCATCTACGGTTCGACGTTCTTCCTGCTGACCGGCTTCCACGGCTTCCACGTGTTCCTCGGCGGCACGATGCTGGCGGTGGTGCTCGCGCGTCTGATCCGCGGCCACTTCACGGCGGAGCATCACTTCGCGTTCGAAGGCGCGGCCTGGTACTGGCACTTTGTTGACGTCGTGTGGCTCGGTCTGTACGTCGTCGTGTACTGGCTGTAACGCAGTCGGATCCGCGCGTTGCTGGCTGCTAGCCAACGCCGGCGCGGATCGCACGTGTAAGCCCTGTCGGGCGGCGCGTGCGAGCAGTAGGAAAGGATGGATGCAGCGCCGCCCTCGACCTGTCGGGGCGGCGTTTTGTTTGGTGGCGTGGAAGTTTTGTGCTGGCGTTCGCAATGGGGCCGGCGTGGCTGTCGGCCTGGTTGCCAGCTTCGGCGTCAGCGGCCGTAGGGAATTCCGGTCGACTGAATCCAGCCCATCCAGTGTGCGAACAGGATGAACAGGAACAGCGAGATCGACAGGCCCACGCGCGTGGCGAGCGACCAGACCATCCGCTTGGTCTTGCCTTTGTCGTGCATCATGAAATACAGCGCCGACACCATGCTGGCGATGATCAGAGCAAAGGCGATGGGAACGATAATGTGCATGGAACCAACTGAAACCGGAAAGCGCAGCGGCAAGACATTCATTATCGCACTGCGCGCGGGCGTCCGCCGTGGGTTCCCGGCGGCGTCGAACGCGGTACCGGAGTGTTTGCAATGAAGTTTCGCCTGATTCCCGCGCTGTTGATCCTGCTGGTGGTGGTCGTGACGGTGCGGCTCGGTTTCTGGCAGCGCGATCGCGCGCATCAGAAGGAAGCGCTCGAAGCGCGCATCACGCAGTTCGAAAATGCGCCCGCGCTGCCCGTCCGCGACGCGCCGCTCGCGCTCAAGGACGTCGAGTTTCATCGCGTGAAGGCGCGCGGCAGTTTCGTCGCGGACAAGGTCGTGTACCTCGATAATCGTCCGTATAACGACCAGCCCGGCTTTTACGTCGTAATGCCTTTTAAACTGGCCGACGGCGGCTACGTGCTGGTCAATCGTGGCTGGCTGCCGCGCAATATGAGCAACCGCGAGACCATCGCGCCGTACACGACGCCGTCGGGCGAAGTCGAGATCGAAGGGATTGCGCGAGCGGATGCGTCGCGCGCGTTCGAGCTCGGGCAGGGCGGCTCGGCCGCGCATCAGCTGATCCGTCAGAATCTCGACGTCGCCACGTATGCCGCCGAAACCGGGCTGCCGTTGCAGGCGTTCGTGATCCAGCAAACCGGCGACGCTCGCGACGGCCTCGTGCGCGACTGGCCGGCGCCGACCATGGGCGTCGAGCGCAATTACGGCTACATGCTGCAGTGGTGGGGCATGGCCGCCGCGGCGCTCGCGTTCGGTCTGTATGCGGCGCGCCGCGCGGCGAGAAAAGAGCACGCAGCGGGCGCATGAGGTAGTCTACGGCGCGGCCGGCAGCCGCCCAATCATCGAAAGAGGTTCTGTAGTGTCGACTCAAACTCCCCGTTCGCCGCAGGTCGGCAAATCCAGCGACAAATCCACCGGCCAATCCGCCGCGGCAAAAGCGATCCCCGGCCAACCGAACGGTCCGGGCTCGTGGCAGCGTGGCCGCTGGATCCTGCTGCTGCTCGCGGTGATCTGCGCGGCGCCGATCGCGATCTCGTACTTCATGTATTACGTGGTCAAGCCGAGCGGCGGCACCACCAATTACGGCACGCTGATCGAGCCGCAGCGGCCGATTCCCGAAGCGCTGACGGTCACGGGCGAAGATGGCAAGCCGCTCCAGCTCTCGTCGCTGCGCGGCCACTGGCTGATGATCTCGGTCGACGGCAGCGCGTGCGATAAAGCCTGCGTGACCAAGCTCTATTTCATGCGGCAAATCCGCGCAGCCCAGGGGCCGGAACGCGAGCGCGTCATGGAAGTGTGGCTGCGCACGGATGCGGATAAGGTCGCCGACGTGATACAAACCGCCTATCCCGACACCGACATGCTGATCGCCGATCCGACGCAGGTGGCTGCGTGGCTGCCCGCCGACACCGGCACCCAGGTGACCGACCATATTTACCTGGTCGATCCGAACGGCAATCTGATGATGCGTTTCCCGAAAGACGCCAATCCGAGCAAGATCAAGAGCGATCTGACCAAGCTGCTCAAATGGTCGCGGATCGGCTGATGCTGCAAACAGGGTAAAGAAAGATGTTCGTACTGCAACTGGCCCTGATCGGCCTGTGTATCGCGTTGTTGCCGCTGTCCTACGTGTGGGTTAAGGCGGACGACAACAAATTCCGCAAGCTGGTCTGGCTCACCACCTTTCTCACGCTCGACCTCGTGATGTTCGGCGGCTTCACGCGCCTCACCGATTCCGGTCTCGGCTGCCCGGACTGGCCGGGCTGCTACGGTACGTCGTCGCCGTTCATCGCGCACGCGGCGATTTCCGCCGCCTATCAGGCGATGCCGAGCGGGCCCGTCAGCATGACGAAGGCGTGGATCGAGATGATCCACCGCTACTTTGCGATGGCGATCGGCGTGCTGATCATCGCGCAGACGATCATCGCGTGGACCGCGCGTATCAAGCGCCGTCCGCTGCACGTGTCGCCGTGGTGGCCGACTTCGCTGCTGCTGCTGATCCTCGTGCAGGGCGCGTTCGGCGCGTGGACCGTGACGATGAAGCTGCAACCGGTCATCGTGACCACGCACCTGCTGCTCGGTCTTGCGCTGCTCGGCACGCTCGGCTGGCTGGCCGCGCGCCTGACGCCGCTGCCCGCTTACGAGCCCGAGGCCGCCCGCTGGCGCGCGGCGGCGCTCGCGGGTCTCGCGCTGCTGGTGCTGCAGATCGCGCTGGGCGGCTGGGTCAGCACGAACTACGCGGTGCTCGCGTGTACCGACTTCCCGACCTGCAACGGCCAATGGATTCCGCCGATGGACTTCGCGCACGGCTTCCATCTGTGGCGCGCGCTCGGCATGACCGGCGACGGCGACGTGATCACGCAGGACGCATTGGTCGCGATTCACTGGACGCATCGCACGTTCGCGTTCGTCGTGATCGCCTATCTGGTGTGGTTCGCGCTGAAAATGCGCCGCTTCGAATCGCTGCGGCGACCCGCGAACGGTGTGCTGCTGGTGGTGCTGGTGCAGTTCATCACGGGGTTGTCGAACATCGTGTTGCAATGGCCGTTACCGATCGCGGTCGCCCATAACGGCGGGGCCGCGATCCTGCTGCTTTTGCTCGTTATGTTAAACTTTCGGACCGCTTATAGCCGTCCCGGCCGCGCCACGCTCCCAGCGCGCGATGCCGCGCCAGCGTGACTCACATGGACAGCACAACACTCTCCCAGACGCCCGGTAGCCGGGTTTCCCAATATCTCGCCCTG
Source organism: Paraburkholderia antibiotica (assembly GCF_012927125.1). Taxonomy (GTDB): domain Bacteria; phylum Pseudomonadota; class Gammaproteobacteria; order Burkholderiales; family Burkholderiaceae; genus Paraburkholderia; species Paraburkholderia antibiotica. Next base: position 59,629 of record NZ_JABBFZ010000013.1, on the reverse strand, counting down.
ACCAAGCCGCGTGTTACGCAGCTCGCGGTGTTCTGCGCGGTCATCGGCATGTTTCTGTCGACGCCCGGCATGGTGCCGTGGACCGTGCTGATCGGTGGCACGGTCGGCATCTGGCTGCTGGCCGGCGCCGCGTTCGCGATCAACTGCCTCGTCGAGCAGCAGATCGACGCGAAGATGCGCCGCACCTCGTGGCGGCCGTCGGCGCGCGGCGAAATCACCACGCCGCAGATCCTGCTGTTCTCGGCCGTGCTCGGCGGTCTCGGCATGTGGACGCTGTACACGTTCGCCAATCCGCTGACCATGTGGCTTACGCTCGCCACGTTCGTCGGTTATGCGGTCATCTATACGTTGTTGCTGAAGCCGGCCACGCCGCAGAACATCGTGATCGGCGGCGCGTCGGGCGCTATGCCGCCGGCGCTCGGTTGGGCCGCGGTCACGGGTCATGTGCCCGGCGACGCGTGGATTCTGGTGCTGATCATCTTCGTGTGGACGCCGCCGCATTTCTGGGCGCTCGCGCTGTACCGCCGCAAAGACTACGAAAACGCCGGTCTGCCGATGCTGCCGAATACGCACGGCGAAAAGTACACGCGTCTGCATATCCTGCTGTACACGGTGATCCTGTTCGCGGTCACGCTGATGCCGTTCGTTTCGGGCATGAGCGGCGTCGTGTATCTCGCCTCCGCGGTGCTGCTCGGCGCCGTGTTTCTCGCCTATGCGTGGAAGATCTACCGGCAATACTCGGACGATCTCGCGCGCAGAACCTTCCGTTATTCGATCGTCTATCTGTCGCTGCTGTTCGCCGCGCTGTTGATCGACCATTACGCGCGCGTCGTGATCGGCGCGTAACACCATGCTCAAGAACCGCTTTGCGCGCGTCGCTCGCGCTGCTGTGATGGCTTGCGCGCTCGGCGGCACACTGCTCGTGGCGGGCTGCGGCAAGCAGCCGCCGGCTTTCACGAACCTTGATATCACCGGCAACACGCAATTCGCCAGCGACTTCGCGTTGCCCGACACCTCCGGCAAGATCCACACGCTCGCCGACTACAAGGGCAAGGTGGTCGTGCTGTTCTTCGGCTATACGCATTGCCCGGACGTCTGCCCGACGACGATGGCCGAACTGTCGCAGGCGTTGCAGCAGCTCGGCCCCGACGACGCGAAGCGCGTGCAGGTGCTGTTCGTCACCGTCGACCCCGAACGCGACACGCCGCAGTTGCTCGCGCAATATGTGCCGGCGTTCAATCCGAGCTTCGTCGGTCTGCGTCCGGCCAGCGAGGCGCAGCTCGCGAAGGTTGCGAAAGACTTCCGCGTCTACTACGCGAAGGTGCCAGGCAAGACGCCCGACAGCTACACGATGGATCACACGGCCGCGAGCTATGTGTTCGACACGGACGGCAAGCTGCGCCTGTTCGCGCGCGATGGCCAGGGTGCGACGCCGTGGGTGCACGACTTCAAGCTGCTGCTTGATTGACGCTACCGCGTAACGCCTCACAGCGTGAAGCCGCTGTGGTGGCTGCGCGTGGTGGTGCCGCATTGTCATGACATGGTGCGGCGCGTGTAAAACATCTGAAGCGCGTAACGGGTATCAAGCGGGCATCAGCGATGGACATCAAGCAACGGGCATCGAGCGCGTATTAAGCTTGCATCAAGCGGCGCACGAGTCCACCCGAACCGCTCACACGCCTATTCCGCTTCAATCCCGCTTCGTTACCCGCCCGCACTCAAACCGGGATCGGCAGATTCAGCCCCGGCGCGAGACGCGTCGTCTTGAACTCCGTCACCTCATAACGCGCGAGCTGCTGTTCGGCGAGCGGATCGCTGGCGAGGATTCGCTCGAGCCTGTCGCGCTCGATACGCACCGCGAGGATGATGCCGCCGTCGCGCGGGATTTTCGGTCCGGCCGCGACGAAAATGCCCGCGTCGAACTGCTTCGCGAGAAATGCGCGATGGGCGTCGAGCGCATCGTCGATGCGTTCGAGCGACGCGGTGTAGACAAGATTGATCACATACATGGTGGTTCTCACTGGCGAATGAACGGGGCCGCTAGCGCCCTCGGCCTTGAATTATGGGGCTAGTCGCGGCTTCGCCGTCGCATGAAGCCGACGCGCGTGGAGCGTGCTTGCCGGCTGCGCGGGATCAACCTCGCATAACCATATGCGATCAGGGTATTTCCCAACTTCCCGGCCATATGAAACAATTTAGGGCTTGGCCGACGGTGCACCTGCATGAACGCGTGCGCCGCTAGTTTTTTATCCGGTTCCGGCATCGGCCGGAACGTCATCGACATCGAGTCGATCAGCAACAGCGAGAATGACATGCAGCGCAGAAACCTCCTCAAAGCCCTTACCGCCGTCGTCGCCGGCGCGGCGATCCTGACCAGCTTCGGCGCGCACGCCGACGACAAGGTCATCAAGGTGGGCACCATCGGCGGCCCGGACGCGCAGATCTGGGAAGTCGTCACCAAGGTCGCGAAGCGTGAAGGCCTGAACGTGAAGGTCGTCGAATTCAACGACTACATCCAGCCGAACGCCGCGCTCGACGCCGGCGACCTCGACGCGAACAGCTTCCAGCACCAGCCGTACCTCGACAGCCAGATCAAGCAGCGCGGCTACAAGCTCGCGAATGCGGGTCTGACCTACATCTCGCCGCTCGGCGCGTATTCGAAGAAGCTGAAGTCGCTGAAGGATCTGCCGCAGGGCGGCAAGATCGCGGTGCCGAACGATCCGTCGAACGAAAACCGCGCGCTGCTGTTGCTGCAATCGCAAGGCGTGATCAAGCTGAAGGCCGGCGCGGGCACGGGCGGCAACAATGCGACGCCGCTCGACATCGCCGAGAACCCGAAGAAGATCAAGTTCATCGAACTCGACGCCGCGCAACTGCCGCGTTCGCTCGCGGACGTCGACGCCGCCGTCATCAACACGAACTTCGCGCTGGCCGCCGGCCTGCAGCCGACCAAAGACGCGATCGCGCTCGAAGACATCCACAGCCCGTATGCGAACCTGATCGCCGTGCGCGCGAAGGACAAGGATCAGCCGTGGGTCAAGAAGCTGGTCGCCGCGTATCAGTCGGAAGACGTGCGCGAATTCATCAAGACGCAGTTCAAGGGTTCGATGGTGCCGTCGTTCTAAGCGACGTTTTCATCGCGATCGCCCGGTTAATGCCGGGCATCGCTTCGCCTCGAAAAGGCACGCACCTGTACGGGCGCGTGCCTTTTTTCATGTCATAGCTCCAGTTCCCATCTCTCGATCGTCAGATCGTGGCCGAAGCGGTGCTCGGTCGCGGTACCGGCCAGCCTGAAGCCGGCGCGCTCGCACAGCCGACGCGGCTCCGACAACATGCTCGCGGTGGTCAGCGTGAGTTTCGTGTAGCCCGCGCGCCGCGAGAAGCGCACGCATTCGCTGAGCAACTGCGTGCCGATGCCGAGCTGCCGCACGTCCGGTTCGACCCACAGCAGGCGCACGCCCGCCACCGTCGTCGAAACGCCGACGAGACAGACCGAGCCGACCACCGTCCCTTCCTGTTCGGCGATCCAGCACTTCTCGCGCAGCGGATCGTTGCGCTGCGCATAGTCGGCGACGATGCGCGCGAGCAGCCCCTCGAAAGTCTGATCCCAGCCATATTGCGCGGCGAACCACTGCGCCTGGCGATGCACGAGCCAGCCGCATTCGCCGCTGCGCGGCGGGCGCAGCAGCACGAGCTGATGCTTCGGTTGGTCGCCGAGCAGACGCTCGATCAGCTTCATCGCGGCGATCAGATGCTCCTGCGATAGCGCGCTGAGCCTGTCGAGAAGCACGAGCGCTTCCTGCACCGCGGCGGCGTCGAGCGGTGCGTAGGTCGCGTGACCTTGCTCCGTGAGCGCGATCAGCGATTGCCGCGCGTCGGTGTCGGACGGGCGGCGTGTGATCAGGTCGCGTCGTTCGAAACTGGTCAGGAGGCGGCTCAGGTAGCCGCTGTCGAGCCCGAGCGCGCGGCCCAGCACCGATGCGGTTTGCGCGCGTCCGCTCGATAGCTCGTGCAGCACGCGTACTTCGGTCAGCGAGAACCCACTTTTGGACAGATGCTCATGGAGCGCGCCAATGCATTGCGTGTAGAAGCGGTTGAAATGGCGGACGGCCTGAGCGCGCCGCAGCGCCTCGGAATCGGTCAAGGACGGCTCCCCGGGGACTTTTTATGGCTTGGTACACCGCACTATATTGGCTCGTCCCCGATTTACCAAGCCAGTCAGGCACAGTGGACCTGGATTGGTATTAAACAGGTATCGATCGGCACAGGTTTTTCTTGAAGATAAAAGCCGAAAAAACGCCCGCTGGTATCGTTCGCCGAACCCGGATACGGGTAAATCCTGGGCTAAAAATACCACTGCCGCGCGCCTTCGAAACCGCCTGTGAGCCTTGTCCAGCAAGGCTCACAGGCCTCTCGTACCAGCATGGAACCACTCGATTGATTGGTATTATGTTGGTTATATAATGGGCTCTCAATTTTTCCGGGTCGCGCTGTTCGCGGCGTTCGTTGGAGTCCCATGGAAACTCGCTGGTCAGCCTTGATGCCTGACGTGCGCAACGTCACGCCGCTCTACCTGCAGCTTGCGCGCAACCTGGCGACGGCGATCCATTGCGGCGTCTGGTCGGCGGGCGAGGCGCTGCCGTCCGAGCGCACGTTATCCGATGCGATCGGCGTGTCGCGCATCACCGCGCGCAAGGCGATCGAACTATTGGTCGAACAGGGGCTGATCCGGCGCGCGCGCGGCGCGGGCAGCTTCATCACGCCGCGCGTCGAAGATCCGTTGTCACGCCTCACCGGCTTCACGAAGAAGATGCAGCAACGCGGCTTTCGCCCGGACTCGGTATGGCTCGAGCGCGATGTGCGCGCCGCCAATCGCGACGAGCTGCTGCACCTCGGCCTGTCGCCGGGCGCGGCGGTCGCGAGTCTGCGGCGGCTGCGACGCGCGGACGGCATCGTGATGGCGGTCGAGCATTCGGCGCTGCCGGTCGCGATCGTGTCCGATCCGCATGCGATCGGCGACTCGCTGTACAGCTATCTCGAACAACGCGGCGCCGCGGTCGTGCGCGCGTTGCAGCACTTCCGTGCGGTCAACGCATCGAGCGAAATTGCCGCGCTGATGGACATCGAATTGCGCACCGCACTGCTGGTCATTACCCGTATCGGTTATAGCGCGGACCAGCGCGCGATCGAACTGACCGACACCTATTGCCGCGACGACTACTACGATTTCGTCGCGGAATTGCGCACCTGAATTGCCGCACACGTATCACGCACCAGAGAGACTCATGCTGACCGGAAACATACTCACCACCGACGGGTGGCTCCACGGCACGCTCGAATTCGAACACGGCCGCATTACGGCACTGAACGGCACGCCCGCCGATCCGTCGACGAACGACGCGCCGTACATCCTGCCCGGCTTCATCGATCTGCACGTGCATGGCGGCGGCGGCGCCGACGTGATGGAGGCCGGCGACGCGATCGAAACGATCACCCGCACGCATGCGCGCTATGGCACCACGAGCCTGCTCGCCACCACGATGACCGCGCCGCGCGACGAACTGATGAGCGTGGTCGCCGGGCTCGGCCGTCACGCGAAGACCCGCACGCCGGGCGGCGCGCGCGTGCTCGGCGTGCATCTGGAAGGGCCCTACATCAACCCCGGCAAGCTCGGCGCGCAACCGGACGCGGCGGTGTCGGCGGTGATGGACGAGGTGCTCAAGTATCTGTCGATCGCGCCGATTCGCGTCGTCACGCTCGCGCCCGAAATCGCCGGCCATATGGAGATCATCTCCGAGATGGCGGCGCGCGGCGTGCGCGTGCAGCTCGGCCATTCGCTCGGCACCTACGACGACGCGGTCGCCGCGCTCAAGCACGGCGCGTGCGGCTTCACGCATCTGTTCAACGCGATGTCGCCGCTGCATCACCGCAATCCGGGTCTCGTCGGCGCGGCGCTCGCGCACGCCGAATACGCGGAAATCATTCCCGATCTGCTGCACGTGCATCCGGGCGCGATCCGCGCCGCGTTGCGCGCGATTCCGCGTCTGTACGTGGTGACCGACAGCACGTCGGCGACCGGCATGCCCGACGGCGAATACCGCCTCGGCAGCCAGCACGTCACGAAATGCCTCGGCGGCGTGCGTCTTGCGGACGGCACGCTCGCGGGCAGCACGCTGACCATGGATCAGGCGCTGCGCAATCTTGTCTCGATCGGCCTGCCGATCGCCGATGTATCACACCGTTTGTCGCGCTACGCCGCCGACTATCTCGGCATCGAGGACCGCGGCCGTATCGCGCGCGGTGCGTGGGCCGACGTGGTCGTGTTCGATCGCGAGCTGGCGCTGAGCGCGACCTACGTCGAAGGAGAAGCCATTGTCGAATATGCTTAAAGAAGCGCTCGCGTCCGCCGCAACGGTCGCCGCGCAACTCTCGGACACCTCGCGCGTCGAGGCGCTGGCCGCGCAGCTCGCGGCAAAGCCGCGCCATGTCGCGCTGACCGTCGCGCGCGGCAGCTCGGACCACGCCGCCAGTTACTTCGCATCCCTGACGATGAGCCGTCTCGGCGTGCCGGTCGCGTCGCTGCCGATGTCGGTCGCGACGCTGCAGCAGGCGCCGTTGCAGGTACGCGATCAGCTCGCGCTGGCGTTCTCGCAGTCGGGCAAGAGCCCCGATCTGGTCGGCACGATGAACGCGCTGCGCGCGGCGGGCGCGTTGACGGTCGCCGCGGTGAACGCGCCGGCCTCGCCGCTCGCCGATGCGTGCGAGTGGCATCTGCCGCTCGTCGCGGGTCCTGAGCTGAGCGTCGCGGCCACCAAGAGCTATATCGCGATGCTGTCGATTTCCGCGCAACTGGTCGCGCATTGGCAGAACGACGCCGAGCTGCTCGCCGGACTGAAGACGCTGCCCGATGCGCTCGAACGCGCGGGCCGTCTCGACTGGTCGATGGCGGTGAACGAATTGCGCGGCGTCGAGCGGATGATCGTGATCGGCCGTGGTCTCGGTCTCGCGATCGCGCAGGAAGCCGCACTGAAGCTGAAGGAAACGTCGGGCATCCAGGCCGAGGCGTTTTCGAGCGCGGAAGTGCGTCATGGTCCGATGGAGCTGATCGATCGCGACTATCCGTTGCTCGTGTTCGCACCGCGTGGGCCGGAGCAGGCGGGCCTGCTGCAACTCGCGCACGACATGCGCGCCCGCGGCGCGCGCGTATTGCTCGCCGCACCGGACGACATCGAGGAAGCTTCGCTGCCGCTCGTGTCCACCGCTCATGCGGCGCTCGATCCGATCGCCGCGATCCTGTCCTTTTATGTGATGGCTGCGGATCTCGCCGCCGCGCGCGGGCGCAATCCCGATGCGCCGCGCCATCTCAACAAAGTCACCGAAACTCACTGACGAGAATGCAGATGCGACGTGTCGAGAAGTCCAGCCTGATGAGCCATTCCGAAGATCACATTGTTTTACTCGCCCCGCTGACCGGTCCGGTCGTGCCGCTCGCGAACGTGCCGGACCCGGTGTTTTCGGGCGGCATGTTCGGCGACGGCATCGGCATCGATCCGCTCGAGGGCCGTCTCGTCGCGCCGTGCGACGCGGTCGTCACGCATCTTGCGCGCACCGGCCACGCGGTCACGCTGGCGAGCGCCGAGGGCGCGGAGATTCTGCTGCATATCGGTATCGACACGGTCGAGCTGAACGGCAAGGGTTTCGCGCCGATGGTCGAGCAGGGCGCACAGGTGCGTGCCGGCGATGTGCTGATCGAGTTCGATCAGGATCAGATCGCGCTGAATGCGCCGAGCCTCGTGTCGGTGATCGCGATCGCCAACTCGGATGCATTCGAGGTGGTCGAACGCGCGCCGGCGGGTCTGGTGACGGCCGGCGAGACGCCGCTGCTGGTGCTGCGCGCGCGCGACGGCGTGAGCTATGACGCGGTGCGCGAGGCGAACGCCGCGCAGGTCATGCAGGAAGCGCGTCGGCAGATCACGCTGACGCAGCCGGGTGGTCTGCATGCACGGCCGGCGGCGCGGGCACGCGAAGCGGCGCGCGGTTTCGACGCGCGCGTCGAGGTACGTTACGAAGGGCGCAAGGCCGCGATCGAAAGTGTGGTGGGTCTGCTAGGTTTGGGCGCGGGCGAAGGCGCGAGCGTCGAGCTGTTCGGCGTCGGTCCGCAGGCGCAGGGTGCGATCGATGCGATCGCGCACGAACTGACGCGCGAGGCGCATGGCGAAGTCGAACAGAAGCCGGCACGCCAGGCGGCGGCTGTCGCGCCTGCTGCTGCGGTTGTGACGGGCGAGCCGCTCGCGCCGAATACGCTCGCGGGCGTGTGCGCGGCGCCGGGCGTCGCGGTCGGCAAGCTGGTGCGCTGGGACGACGCGGACCTCGATCCGCCGGAACAGGCGAGCGGTACGTCGGCGGCGGAAAGCCGTCTGCTCGACAAGGCGATCGCCACCGTCGATGCCGATCTCGACACGGTCGTGCGCGATGCGTCGCAACGCGGCGCGGTCGGCGAAGCGGGGATCTTCGCGGTGCATCGTGTGCTGCTCGAAGATCCGACGCTGCTCGACGCGGCGCGCGATCTGATCAGCCTCGGCAAGAGCGCGGGCTTTGCGTGGCGCGAAGCGATCCGCGCACAGATCGGAATCCTGAGCAATGTCGAAGACGCGCTGCTCGCCGAGCGTGCCGCCGATCTGCGCGACATCGAAAAACGGGTGTTGCGCGCGCTCGGTTATACGAACAGCGCGGCGCGCACGCTGCCCGACGAAGCCGTGCTCGCGGCCGAAGAATTCACGCCGTCGGATCTGTCGTCGCTCGATCGTACGCGCGTGACCGCGCTCGTGATGGCGCGCGGCGGCGCGACCTCGCACGCGGCGATTCTCGCGCGTCAGGCGGGCATTCCCGCGCTGGTGGCGATCGGCGACGCGTTGCATGCGATTCCCGACGGCACCCAGGTGGTAGTGAACGCCAGCACCGGACGCCTCGAATTCGCGCCGACCGAACTCGACGTCGAACAGGCGCGCCGCGAACGCAGCCGCCTCGCCGACGTGCGCGAAGCGAATCGCCGCACCTCGCAACAGGCAGCTGCTACCTCCGACGGTCGCGCGATCGAAGTAGCCGCCAACATCGCGACGCTCGACGACGCGAAGGCCGCCGTCGACAACGGCGCCGACTCGGTCGGCCTGCTGCGTACCGAACTGCTGTTCATCCATCGCCCGGCCGCGCCGAGCGCGGACGAACATCGGCAGAGCTACCAGGCCATCGTCGACGCGTTGAGCGGTCGCACCGCGATCATCCGCACGCTCGACGTCGGCGCGGACAAGGAAGTCGATTATCTGACGCTGCCGCCGGAGCCGAATCCGGCGCTCGGCCTGCGCGGCGTGCGCCTCGCGCAGGTGCGCCCGGATCTGCTCGACGATCAGTTGCGTGGCCTGCTCGCGGTGCGCCCACTCGGCGCCGTGCGCATTCTGCTGCCGATGGTCACCGACGCGGGCGAACTCGTCCGCATTCGCAAGCGGATCGACGAGCTGGCGCGCGAAGCGGGCAGCACCGCGCCGATCGAAGTCGGCGTGATGATCGAAGTGCCGTCGGCGGCATTGCTCGCCGATCAGCTCGCGCGGCACGCGGATTTTCTGTCGATCGGCACCAACGATCTGACGCAATACACGCTCGCGATGGACCGCTGCCAGCCCGAGCTGGCGGCGCAGGCGGACGGCTTGCATCCGGCGGTGCTGCGCCTGATCGCGGCGACCGTCGACGGCGCGGCGAAGCACGGCAAGTGGGTCGGCGTATGCGGCGCGCTGGCCGGCGATCCGCTGGCGATGCCTCTGCTGGTCGGCCTTGGCGTGACCGAGTTGTCGGTCGATCCGGTGTCGGTGCCGGGCATCAAGGCACGCGTGCGCACGCTCGACTACCCGCTGTGCCGCCAGCGCGCGCAGGACGCGCTCGCGCTCGATTCCGCGCAGGCGGTTCGGGCTGCGAGCCGCGCCACCTGGCCGCTCGATTGAAGCGTTGACCTGAAGTACCGATTCGAAGCGTTGACCCATTGAAGAACGCGTCCGCCGCGCGCCCGGCAGCCTGTCTGCCGGCCCGCGAGCGGCGCGTTTCCTACTAGCTTGACCACTCAATCAAGACGTACCCCACGAGACAAATATTGGAGATACCGATGGATGGAAATCCGTTTCTGAAAATTCAGAGCCTGGGACGGGCGCTGATGCTGCCGATCGCGGTGCTGCCGGTCGCCGGCCTGCTGCTGCGCCTCGGCCAGCCCGATGTGTTCAACATCAAGATGATCGCCGACGCGGGCGGCGCGATCTTCGACAACCTGCCGCTGCTGTTCGCGATCGGCGTGGCGGTCGGCTTCGCGAAGGACAACAACGGCGTCGCGGGTCTCGCGGGCGCGATCGGCTATCTGGTGCAGATCGCGGTGATGAAGGACATCAACGACAAGCTCAACATGGGCGTGCTGTCGGGGATCATCGCGGGGGTTGTCGCGGGGCTGCTGTACAACCGCTACAAGGACATCAAGCTGCCCGACTACCTCGCGTTCTTCGGCGGCAAACGCTTCGTGCCGATTGTCACGGGGATAGTCTGCGTGGTGCTGGGGATCATCTTTGGGCACGTGTGGCAGCCGGTGCAGAGCGCCATCGACGTGGCCGGCCACTGGCTGACCACCGCCGGTGCACTGGGCGCGTTCGTGTTCGGCGTGCTGAACCGGCTGTTGCTCGTCACGGGTCTGCACCACATCCTCAACTCGCTGACGTGGTTCGTGTTCGGCACGTTCACACCGGCCGGCGGCGCGCCGGTCACGGGCGACCTGCATCGCTTCTTCGCGGGCGATCCGACCGCGGGCACCTTCATGACCGGCTTCTTCCCGGTGATGATGTTCGGCCTGCCGGCCGCGTGTCTGGCGATGTATCACGAGGCGCCGAAGGAACGTCGTGCGATGGTGTTTGGCCTGCTCGCGTCGATGGCGCTCACGTCGTTCCTGACCGGCGTGACCGAGCCGATCGAATTCAGCTTCATGTTCCTCGCGCCGGTGCTGTACGCGATCCACGCGTTGCTGACGGGGCTGTCGCTTGCGATCTGCTCGGCGCTCGGTATCCACCTCGGCTTCACGTTCTCGGCGGGCTTCATCGATTACGTGCTGAACTTCGGTCTGTCGACCAAGGGCTGGTGGGCGATTCCGCTCGGCATCGTGTACGCGCTCGCGTACTACGGGCTGTTCCGCTTCTTCATCCGCAAGTTCAACATGGCGACGCCGGGCCGTGAGCCGGCCGCCGCCGAAGAGCAGGCCGAATCGTTCGCGACGGGCGGCTTCGTGGCGCCGGCCGCCGGCGCGGCAGTACCGCGCGCGCAGCGCTATATTGCGGCGCTGGGCGGTGCGGCGAATCTGTCGGTGGTGGATGCGTGCACGACGCGTCTGCGTCTGTCGGTCGTCGATCCGGACAAGGTGTCCGAGAGCGAACTGAAGTCGATCGGCGCGCGTGGCGTGCTCAAGCGCGGCACGAACAACGTGCAGGTGATCATCGGGCCGGAGGCGGACATCATCGCCGATGAGATGCGTACGGCGATTGCACGTGGTGAAGGCGATGCGGGGAAGGTGGTGGGCGTGGCGAATGTGGCTGCGTCGGCTGCACCGGCTGCCGCCGTGGTTGGCGCAGCGGCTGGAGCGGCTGCGCAGAACGCTCGATCGGTTCAACCGGCACAAGCCGCGAATCAAACCCAGGGCGGTCCGCTCGATCCGGATCCGCTGCGTTGGCTCGCCGTGTTCGGCGGCGCGGGCAACATCGTGTCGCTCGATGCGGTCGCGGCGACGCGTCTGCGTGTGGTCGTGAGCGATGCGTCGGCGGTCGATCGTCAGCGTCTGGCTTCGCTCGATACGGCGTGGGTGTCGACGAACACGTTCCATATCGTCGTCGGCGAGGCCGCGCAACGCTATGCGCAGAGGCTTGCCGAGCGTCTGCCGTCGCAAGGCGGCGCGGCGGGTGCGGCGGCGGTGCCGGCGTGATCGCCGGTTGGCCTGGCTCGCGGTGATCGTGATCGGGCAGGAAGGGCGGGCATCGCGCTCGCCGTGCTTGCCGCGCCGGCTCAGGTAATCACGCGTAGCAGCGCGAAGATCGCCAGGCGATCGACGCGGCAATAAAAAAAGCGGCACCTTGATTCAAGGTGCCGCTTTCACGTTTACCGCTCGCGCCAGAGGTCTAGCGCGCTACCTGCTTTGCTGCTTTCGCTGCCCGGAGGGTTTCGCGCGATTCGAGCCACATCACATTGATGATCCCGAACGCCAATGCGACGCCGATGCCGAGCACCCAACTGAAATACCACATCACAAACTCCTGTTGATCCTGTTAAGCGTAATAGCTGTTCAGTACATCGAATGGTTGTTTTCCTTGATTGCGGCGGCGGTCACCTTGCCCCGCATCACGCGATACACCCAGCTCGTGTAGAGCAGGATGATCGGCATGAAGATGATCACGGCGAACAGCATGATCTGGAGCGTCATCTGGCTCGACGTCGAATCCCACATGGTCAGGCTGCTGCGACCATCGAGCGACGACGGCATGATGAACGGGAACATCGAGAAGCCGGCGGTCAGGATCACGCCGACGACCATCAGCGACGTCGACAGAAACGCCGATGCCTCGAAGCGCGAACGTGCGAGCAGCACCGCCAGCACACCGCCGACGAGACCCGCGAGCGGCGCGATCACCATCCACGGATAGAGCGCGTAATTGTTGAGCCACAGTCCAGGCGCGCCGATCACGGTCTTCAGCAGCGGGTTGGCGACCGCGTCGAGCGGCGGCGCGTCGACGATCTGATAGCCGCCGATCACCGTCGCGACGAGCGCGCCCGCCACGAGGAACAGCACCACCGCGGCCAGCGCCGCGAGCCGCAGCGCCTTCGACGCGCGTTCGTGCACGATGCCATCCGTCTTCCACTTCACGAACGCGGCACCGTGCGCGGCCAGCATCGCCACGCTGATGAGCCCTGCCAGCAGCGCGAACGGATTGAGCAGGCCGAAGAAGCCGCCGTGATAGGTGACGCGCAGATCGGTGTCGAACGAGAACGGCACGCCTTGCAGCAGATTGCCGAACGCGACGCCGATCACGAGTGCCGGCACCAGACCGCCGATAAACAGGCCCCAGTCCCATGCGGTGCGCCAGCGCGGATCTTCACGCTTGCCGCGATAGTCGAAGCCGACCGGGCGGAAGAACAGCGCGAACAGCACCAGCAGCATCGCGAAGTAGAAGCCCGAGAACGACGCCGCGTAAGCGAGCGGCCACGCGGCGAACATCGCGCCGCCGGCCGTCACGAACCAGACCTGATTGCCTTCCCACGTCGCGCCGACCGTGTTCACGACGATGCGGCGCTCGGAGTCGGTCTTCGCGATGAACGGCAGCAGGATCGCCGCGCCCATGTCGAAGCCGTCGGTGAGCGCGAAGCCGATCAGCAGTACGCCTATCAATGCCCACCAGATCAGTTTGAGGGTTGCGTAGTCCATATTGATTGTTCCTCAGAAGCGTGTGGGGGCGCGTCACGCGGCCGTGTTCGACAGCGGCCGGGTCACCGGCTGTTCGACTTCGTGGTGGTAACGACCCGTATGCAACGACGACGGGCCAAGCCGCGCGTACTTGAACATCAGCATGATTTCGATGATGAACAGCACCGTGTAGAACAGCACGAAGCCGCCGATACTCAGATACAGATCGCGTGGCGTCAGATTCGACGCGGCGAGATTGGTCGGCAGGATGCCGGCGATGCTCCACGGCTGGCGGCCCATCTCAGCGACGATCCAGCCGAGTTCGGCGGCGAGCCACGGCAGCGGAATTGCCCACACGGCCCAGCGCAGGAACCAGCGACGCTTCTCGAGCAGCAGCGTGCGCTGCGCGCAGAACCAGAACGCGAGCACGAAGGTCGCGAGGAACAGCAGGCCGAGGCCGACCATCATCCGGAACGAGAAGAACAGCGGCAATACCGGCGGGATCGTGCCTTCGGCGGCTGCGGCGATCTGCTCCGGCGTGGCGTCGGTGACGTTCGGCGTGAAGCGTTTGAGCAGCAGGCCGTAGCCGAGATCGTCCTTGTGCGCTTCGAACGCGGCGTGTGCATCGTCGGACGCGTCGCCGCCCTTCAGCCTTTGCAGCGCGGAATAGGCGAGCATGCCGTTCTTGATGCGCGCTTCGTTCTGCGTGATCAGCTCGCGCAGGCCGACCACGGGTTCGTCGAGCGAGCGGGTGGCGATGATACCGAGCGCGTACGGCACGCGGATCGCGTAATCGGTGCGCTGCTCCTCCTGGTTCGGAATGCCAAACACTGTGAACGGTGCCGGTGCCGGCGCGGTCTCCCATTCGGATTCGATCGCGGCGAGCTTGACCTGCTGGACTTCGCCGGTGCGGTAACCGGATTCGTCGCCGAGCACGATCACGCACAGCGTCGATGCGAGGCCGAAGCCTGCTGCGATCGCGAACGAGCGCAGCGCGAACTCGGTGTCGCGGCGCTTGAGCAGATACCACGACGACACGCCGAGCACGAACATCGCCGCGGTCACGTAGCCGGCCGATACCGTGTGCACGAACTTGACCTGCGCGACCGGATTGAAGATCACCGAGAAAATGCTGTCGAGTTCCATGCGCATCGTCTGGTAGTTGAATTTCGCGCCGACCGGATTGTTCATCCAGCCGTTGGCGACGAGAATCCACAGCGCCGACAGGTTCGAGCCGACCGCCACGCAGAATGTGACAATCAGATGCTGCACCTTCGACAACCGGTTCCAGCCGAAGAAGAACAGACCGACGAAGGTCGATTCGAGGAAGAACGCCATCAGCCCTTCGACGGCGAGCGGCACGCCGAAGATATCGCCGACGTAATGCGAGTAGTACGCCCAGTTGGTGCCGAACTGGAACTCCAGCGTCAGGCCGGTCGCGACCCCCATCGCGAAGTTGATCCCGAAGAGCTTGCCCCAGAATTGGGTCATGTCCTTGTAGATCTGCTTGCCGGTCATCACATAGACCGACTCCATGATGACGAGCAGCCATGTGAGGCCGAGCGTGAGCGGCACGAACAGGAAGTGATAGAGCGCCGTGATGGCGAACTGGAGGCGCGACAGTTCTACGACTTCGCTAACGGGCATGTTGATCACCTTCAGACGGATGCGGGGCAGGCGTGGAAAGCAATGCCTGCGCGACTTGCTCAGGCGGCAGCGTCATGTGCTGCGCCTGCGGATGATTGAAGAGCGTGTACTTGAGCACCATCAGTAGTGCGAACTTGATGGTGAGGATGAGGGCGATGTCGCGTGCCAGCGTTGGACCGCGCACCCACCGGGTGAACCGGTTGCGCCAGCGCGACCGGGCAGTGCTGCTGCGATTGATGGCTATGGTCATGATCGGTCGAAGACGACTTCACGCCGGATAATCCGGCTGGATCCAGACCGCCTGACTACGGGCGATCTGGCGAATGCATGCCGATTGTATGAGTTGAAAACTTCGCTCGATTGGGTTAACCATGCGGCATCAGGTCGCGAAAGTCACCGCGTTTATGCAGTATTGCTGTCTGATTTGCGATACGTCAAGAAAGGTGTGGCGGGCAGGCACTTGGGATGCTGCCGGGGACAATGCCAATGCACGTTGGCAAGGATGAAAAAAGCCCCGCCGTCTTGCGAGGGCGGGGCTTTTGAAATGTTTGCACGGGTAACGCGTTCGTATTAATCCCGTGTTGGTACTGCAGGGTCCAGCGGGGCGTTGCCAACGCCAGGATGTCACACGCCGGACATGAAGCCCGGCGTGGACAGTCTCATGACGTTTTACGCGTACTCGGCCAAAGCGCCGCGCATCTTCTTCATGGCGCTTGCTTCGATCTGGCGGATACGTTCAGCCGACACGCCGAACTCGTCGGCCAGTTCATGCAGCGTCGAGCCGCCCGAACCGTCGTCGGCCACCGCCAGCCAGCGCGCCTCGATGATGCGGCGGCTGCGCGGATCGAGCGCGTCGAGCGCACTCGCGATGCCGTCGCTGTGCAGCCGGTCGCGTTGACGCGACGCCAGCACCGCGGTCGGCTCGCTGTGCGAGTCGGCCAGATAGGCGATCGGCGCATACGACTCTTCGCCGTCTTCGATCTGGCCTTCGAGCGCGATGTCGCCGCCCGACAGACGCGTTTCCATCTCCGCGACCTCTTCGCGCTTCACGTTCAGTTCCTTCGCGAGACCATCGATCTCGTCCGGCGTGAACGCGCCCAGGCCCTGCTTATGGCTGCGCAGGTTGAAGAACAGCTTGCGCTGCGCCTTGGTGGTGGCGACCTTGACCATCCGCCAGTTGCGCAGAATGTATTCGTGGATCTCGGCCTTGATCCAGTGCATTGCGTACGACACGAGGCGCACGTTTTGCTCGGGGTCGAAGCGCTTGACCGCCTTCATCAGGCCGATGTTGCCTTCCTGGATCAGGTCGGCGTGCGGCAACCCGTAACCGAGGTAGTTACGCGCGATCGACACCACGAGGCGCAGGTGCGACAGCACCAGACGGCGTGCGCCCTCCAGGTTGTCCTGCTCGCGAAATTCGGTGGCGAACTGGCGTTCTTCCGCCGGCGTCAGCATCGGGATCCGGTTGACGGCCTGGATGTAGGCGTCGATGTTGCCCAGTTGGCCGGGCAGCAGCGAGGAATGCGAGAGCGCCAGTGCACCTGCCGGAGCGGCCTTAGCCGACGACGGGCTCAAAGTACTCGGAAGGGTCATTGCATGGCTCACGTGTGAAGCTCCTTTGGAATCAGACAATAGCGTACTCAGTAAACGACTCCAGCGATGGATGTTAGCACTCTGATCTGCCGAGTGCTAAATACTTAGAAGCCATAGGGGCATCTGAGTTCCCCTAAATCTATTGAAATTGCGCTTCTGATAGCCATTTAACCGGCTATTTATTCGACACGCAGAAAGAGTAGAAGTTACCTGACGAAGTTCTTCTAATCTTATAAATAACTTATATTTTCCGATTTTGAAGTGATTAATTGCTGAACTGGTGCCTTATCCAGACGATCCGCACTATGAAGTTTCTGCTTAAAATGACGAACAGTTACACGTCATTTGAATGCTCGTGGATACCGGTGCCAGATGAAGAACAAAAAGACTGTTTTGCGTGGGCTTACTCTAAAAGGCGTGCTGGTCGCCCTGCTGCTGGGCGGCGCGGGCACGGCATCGGCGGATCAGTTCGGTGTGCAGGTGGCCGGTGGCGCGGGCGACCATCACATCAAGAAGCTCGATCTGGGTCTGGTGTGGGACCCGAACCTGACCTGGTGGCAGATCGGCGACTGGCATTTCGCGCTGATCGGCGAAGCGCACGTCGCATGGTGGCATACCGACGAAGGCAACGTTCACAGCAACATCGGCGAGTTCGGTGTGACGCCGGTGATCCGTTTCATCAAGTCGTCGGGTCTGGTGCGGCCGTTCGTCGAAGTGGGCGCTGGCGTGCGCTTGCTGACGAGCCCGCGCATATCCTCTGACCGCACGCTCAGCACCTCGTTCCAGTTCGCCGACATGGCCGGTGTTGGGCTGCAGTTCGGCAACCGCCAGCAGTACGTCGCGGGCTACCGCTTTCAGCATGTCTCCAATGGCGGTATCAAAGAGCCGAATCCTGGTATAAATTTCAGCCAGCTATATTTGCAATATAACTTCTGACCGTGGCCGCCAGCGGCTCACGGTGTGCGAGGGGCTCTGCAATGGCGGCAAAGATGATCGAAGCGATTCGCGGGCTCGAGCGTGAGCGGTTTCGCGCGATGGTCGACGGCGACGGGCAGTCGCTCGACACGCTGCTCGCGGACAACGTGAGCTACGTTCATACGAACGGCAAGCGCGAGACGAAGCGGCAGTTCATCGACGGGATCACCGCCGGGCGTCGCCGTTATCGGCAGATCGAGGTGCAGTCGCAGGACGTGCTGCCGGCCGGGCGCGAAACCTACGTCGTCACCGGTCGCGCGCTGATCGAGATGGAAGCGAATAACGGCGCGCTGTTGTTTCCGATCGCCTACACCGCGATTCATACGCAGGAAGACGGGCACTGGCGGCTGATCGCATGGCAGGCGACACGTTGCGCGCTCGAGTGAGCCGTTCCTGACGTTGGGGGCGCGGAGCGCCGCGCGTTTCGCAGTTTTGCATAGTGGCGGCTCGGCGGGCTCACAGATCGTGCGAGCCCGCGCCGAATTTCCGCGAGATTTCCGTCGGCTTCGTGTCGAAGCCCTGTGCCGGTCCGGGCGCGCTTTGTGGGCGCATCCGTCGGCGGCGGCATGCTGGGTACGCATGCCGGCGCAAAAAAATCAGCTCAAATTTTCAAACCCGGTTGGTGTTCACGCGGCCACACATTCGTCTGCTTTGGCCTGTTCGACCTCGCGGTTTCCCATAGCGTCGATCTCTTCCGGGTTGCTGTCGGCCTGCGCGCCGCGTGTCACGACATCGCCCGCGTACGGATGCCGCGCGGCCACCGGAAGCTGCGTGCAGCGCTCCGCCGCGTGCCTGATCGCGGGGAGATTCGAAAAATCCAGGCCGCTGTCGATACCCATCGCGTCGAGGTTCATCGCGAGCGTGACGAGATCGACATTGCCGGTGCGCTCGCCATTGCCGAACAGGCAGCCCTCGACGCGATCCGCGCCCGCCAGCAGCGCGAGTTCCGCCGCGGCCACCGCGGTGCCGCGATCGTTGTGCGGATGCACCGACAGCACGATGCTGTCGCGATAGCCGAGATTGCGATGCATCCACTCGATCTGGTCGGCGAACACGTTCGGCGTGGCCGCCTCGACGCTCGCGGGCAGGTTGACGATCATCTTGTGCGCGCTGGTCGGCCGCCACGTCTGTGCGACGGCGTCGCACACCTCGCGCGCGAACGGCAACTCGGTCGTGTTGAACGTTTCCGGCGAGTACTGGAAGGTCCAGTGCGTATCTGGGCGCGCCTGCGCGTGTTCCTTGATGAGCCGCGTGCCCTCGACGGCCAGCGCTTTGATCTCATCCTTCGACTGGTTGAACACGATGCGCCGGAACGACGGGCAGATCGCGTTGTACAGATGGACGATCGCGCGCGGCGCGCCGTCGAGCGCGTCGAAGGTGCGGGCAATCAGTTCGGCGCGTGACGGCACGAAGACCTCGATCGTGACGTCGTCCGGAATACGCTGCTCGACGATCAGCTTGCGCACGAAATCGAAATCGGTCTGCGATGCCGACGGGAAACCGACTTCGATTTCCTTGAAGCCGATCGCGACCAGCATCTCGAAGTACTCGAGCTTCTGCGCGGCGCTCATCGGCTTGATCAGCGCCTGGTTGCCGTCGCGCAGGTCGGTGCTCATCCAGACGGGCGCCGCGTCGAGCGTGCGGCTCGGCCATTTGCGGCCGGTCAGCCGCACGGTGGGAAAGGGACGGTATTTGTCGGCGGGGTTGCGCAACATGATGAGATGCCTCATTCGTGGTGTCGTCGGCGAAAGGGTCGGGCGTCGAGCGGTTGGCCGACTGCCACGCGTTTGATCCTCTCGCTTCGTCCGCGCGGTAAACGGACGAAGGCAAACGGCGACGGGTTGTAAAAAACGACGATTGGGGGTGAAACGAAACTGCGGGAACGACAGGAACTGCGAGGAGGACCGCCGACGGCAACCGGAGCTGCCAGCGCGCGGCGCTACGCCGGGCTTACGCTAGACGTAGCGATAGGGGCCGCGCCAGGCGGCCGGAGGTAATTCGGAGGGTGTTCGGAAGGGAACGCATGGGGCCAAATGTATGACGGCATGCGGGGGGCTGTCAACCCGCGGCGGTTAAGTGCGGTGCGCGCTCGTGAGCGCCGACGGGCTCACGAGTGTGGCTTCTGGTGTGAGCAAACCGCGTCAGCCCACCGTTTTCGCGATGTCGACGATCAGCTCGACCTGTCGTTCGATCGCGCCCGGCACCGGCGCTTCGCCGCGCAACACGGCGTCGATCCAGGCGGCGGTAGTCGCGGCGTCGCGTGCTTCGGGCAGCTCGACCTCGGGTGCATCGGCCGACGAGCGTTCGTGCGGCAGACGCGTTTCGCACACGCCGTCATGCAGCCAGTCCACCTGCACCTGGCGCCGGGTGTCGGCGACCGCCTCGCCTTCGGTGCCGCGTGCGAGCAGCGCACCGCCGACGGCCGCGTCCGGATGCGAGTTGAACAGCTGCGTGAGACTGTCGCGATACGGCGGATGCGTGTAGTTCACAAGACGCAGTCCGGCGGGCGCGAACGGCTGCAGCAGCTTGACGAGCGTGTGCGTCGAATTGCGCACGCCCATGCGCCGACGCAGCGTAAGCAGGCGCGCAAGCTTCGGCGCGAGCACATCGATCGATGCGAACGCGACGCGGCGCGCGGCGAGACTGTCTTCGATCTGCGCACGCGATTGCGCGTGCGCGATGCGCAGATGCGTGAAGATTTCCGCGCTCGTCACGCGACCCGGATCCTCGGTCACGCCATGCACGAGCACCGGTACGCCTTCGCGCGCGAGCAGCAGCGCGAGCAGCGGCACGAGGTTCGGCTGCTTGCGCGCGCCGTTGTACGACGGAATCGACACGGGCCGATACGCGCCGTGGGGCAACTGCACCGGCTCGAACGACGCGTGCGCGGCGGCCAGCATCACGGCGAGTTCGTCGGCGGTTTCGCCCTTCACGCGATACGCGAGCAGCACCGCGCCGAGTTCGAGATCGTCGACGCGGCCGTCGAGCATCGCGGTATAGAGCGCGCGGGTGTCGTCGGCGGTCAGCGCGCGGGCGCCGTTCGGGCCGCGGCCGATCTCCTTGATGAAGCGGGCGCAGGGAAAGGGGGTAGCGGTGTCGGTGGAATCGGTCATCGGGCGCGGGGGAACGGTGGCGTCGCGTGCCGCGTGAGCGGGGGCGGCGTCACGGGGCTATGTCACGGGGCTATGTCATTTAACAAATACGGATGGGTGTGAGTATCGCATCTATGGCGCGGGCGCGAGAGGGACACGTGGGCCCAAGGCCCGCAGCCTGCCGCCATTCACGCACCCCACCACGGCCGCGCGTTAAACTCGATGCTTTCTCGCCGCGTCGGCGGTGCTAATCGGAAACGGAAAACGGAGAACGCAATGGGTTACGTATTTGCACCCGCACCGCAGGTCGCGGTGCCGGTCGTCGGGTCGAGCGAGCAGTTCGCGGTGCGGCGCATTTACTGCGTGGGGCGCAACTACGAGGCGCACGCGCGCGAAATGGGCCACGATCCGGACCGCGAGCCGCCGTTCTTCTTCGCGAAGCCGGCCGATGCGATCGTCTACGTCGCGCCGGGCACGACCGGCGAATTCCCGTATCCGTCGCAGACCAAAAACGTGCACTTCGAAATGGAAATGGTCGCGGCGATCGGCAAGGGCGGCAAGAACATTTCTGCCGACAGCGCGCTCGACCACGTCTACGGCTACGCGCTCGGTCTCGACATGACGCGCCGCGATCTGCAGGGCGAGGCGAAGAAGATGGGCCGGCCGTGGGACACCGGCAAGGGCTTCGATCACTCGGCGCCGCTCGGCCCGATCCATCCGGCCGCGACGGTCGGTCATATCGGCAAGGGAGCGATCTGGCTGTCGGTGAACGGCGACGACAAGCAACGCGCGGACGTGTCGCAGCTGATCTGGTCGGTGGCCGAGACGATTGCCTATCTGTCGACCTTGTTCGAGCTGCAGCCGGGCGACCTGATTTTCACCGGCACGCCGGAAGGCGTTGGCGCGGTCGTGCAGGGCGATCTGATGAAGGGCGGCGTCGACGGACTCGGCGAATTCAGCGTGCGCGTCGTCTAAGGCGGCTCGCCGGCAGGTGGAGGAGACAGACAACATGAAGCTTTACAGCTATTTCCGTAGCTCGGCGTCGTACCGCGTGCGCATCGCGCTGAACGTGAAGAATCTGTCGTACGACTACGTGCCCGTGCATCTCGTGCGCGAAGGCGGCGAGCAGTTGAAACCGGACTACCGCAAGGTCAACGCGGACGGCATCGTGCCGACGCTCGTCGACGGCAACGATCTGGTGCCGCAATCGCTCGCGATCATCGAGTACCTGGAGGAGACGCATCCCGAGCCGCCGCTGCTGCCGAAGGCGCCGCTCGATCGCGCGTACGTGCGCGCGGTGGCGTTGCAGGTCGCGTGCGAGATTCATCCGCTGAACAATCTGCGCGTGCTCAAGTACCTGAAGCACACGCTGCGCGTCGAAGAGGAAGCGAAGGACGCGTGGTATCGGCATTGGATCGACGCGGGCTTCTCGACGCTGGAAACGCATCTCGCCGGCGACGCGCGCACCGGCAAGCTCTGTTTCGGCGACACGCCGACGCTTGCCGACGCATGCCTGATCCCGCAGGTATTCAACGCGCAGCGTTTCAAGATCGACACGACGAAGTATCCGACGATCCAGCGCATCTACGATCACGCGATGCAGATCGATGCGTTCGCGCGCGCGGCGCCGGGCGTGCAGCCGGATGCGGAATGACTGGGCGGTAGCGCAGTTGCGGTTGCGTGAAGTGGCCGGCATCGCACGTTGATGCCGTCTTCCAAACTTCCAAACGAAAAAAGGGCACTCCGTGGAGTGCCCTTTTTCCTTGGGACGGCCCTTTAAGCGTGACCGCTTGCCGCCGGTACGATGGCCCGATCAGCCGCCCAGCAGCGCGTCCGAAAACTCTTCGGCGCTGAAAGGCTGCAAATCCTCGACCTTTTCGCCAACACCGATGAAGTACACCGGAATCGGCCGCTGCCGGGCGATCGCGGCCAGAATGCCGCCCTTCGCCGTGCCGTCGAGCTTGGTGACGATCAGGCCGGTGAGGCCGAGCGCGTCGTCGAACGCCTTGACCTGGGTGAGCGCGTTCTGGCCGGTGTTCGCGTCGATCACGAGCAGCACTTCGTGCGGCGCGCCGTCCTGGGCCTTGCCGATCACACGCTTTACCTTGCGCAGCTCTTCCATCAGGTGCAGTTGCGTGGGCAGACGGCCGGCCGTGTCGGCCATCATCACGTCGATCTTGCGGGCACGCGCGGCGCCGACCGCGTCGAAGATCACCGCGGCCGGATCGCCGCTTTCCTGCGCGACCACGGTCACGTTGTTGCGCTGACCCCAGACGGCCAGCTGCTCGCGCGCGGCCGCGCGGAACGTGTCGCCGGCGGCGAGCAGCACCGACTGGTCGAAGCTTTGCAGATGCTTGGCGAGCTTGCCGATGCTGGTGGTTTTGCCCGCGCCGTTGACGCCGGCGATCATCATGACGAGCGGCTGCGCGCGGCCGAGCATCAGCGATTTTTCGAGCGGCTTCAGCAACTCGACGAGCAGCGTGCGCAACGCCGTCTTGACCTGCTGCGGGTCGGTCAGACGCTCGCTACGCACTTTTTCGCGCAGCGATTCGAGCAGGAATTCGGTCGCCTCGACGCCGGCGTCCGACATCAGCAACGCGGTTTCGAGCTCCTCGTACAGATCTTCATCGATCTTCGTACCGACGAAAATGCCGGTCAGGCTCGAACTCGTTTTCGACAGGCCGCTTTTCAGGCGCGTGAGCCACGAGCGCTTCGCGCTCGCGTCCTGCATGGGCGGCGGGACGATTTCGACGGCGCCGCCGGGCAGCGTTTCTTCCGGCTCGGGCTGCGGCTCGATGAGGGTGGTGGCGGCCGGCGGAACGACGTCCGCCGCAGGGGCGATAGACTCCACGGGCGCGGCAGGCGCTGCAGGCGTGACGGGCGGGGCTGTTGCGGCCTCGGCCTCGGGCATCGCGTCGTGTTGCTCCACGGGCGATTCGTCTGCCGCGGTATCGGACTCTTTCGAACCCTTGAATCGTTTGAAAAAGCTGAACATGATCTGGCGTATGGGAGAGCGCGCCGATGGCGCGCAGCCGGCACGGGACCGGCGAAGCGGAGGGCAGCGCCGCGCTGCGGATGGCAGGGCGCTGGCAGCCGCACATTTTATCAGGCGTGCCGCGGCGCGTCGTATCGGCTGATCGGCCAGGCTGGACGCGCGCCGCCCCTGTGGTAACGTGGGCGCTCCGACCCGCGCGCATCGGCGTGGCGGGCGTTTTCATCACGTAATCGAAACTGCATGCCTCGTTTAGCCCCCTCACGCGCCGCCGGCGCTTCGTCCAAAAGCGGCAAGCCGCATGCCATTCGCATTATCGGCGGCGACTGGAAGCGTACGCCGCTGCCCGTGCTCGATCTGGACGGTTTGCGCCCGACGCCCGATCGCGTCCGCGAAACGCTGTTCAACTGGCTCGGCCAGCGTCTGGACGGTCAGCACTGTCTCGATCTGTTTGCCGGCAGCGGCGCACTCGGCTTCGAGGCCGCGTCGCGCGGCGCGGCGCGCGTGCTGATGGTGGAGCGTAATGCGCGCGCCGCCGGCCAGTTGCGCGCGAACCAGCAACGGCTTGACGCGCGCATGATCGAAATTGCCGAGGCGGATGGTTTGCGCCTTGCCGCGAGCCTCGCGCCCGGCTCGTTCGACGTCGTGTTCCTCGATCCGCCGTTCGACGCCGACCTGCTCGGCAAGGCGCTCGCGGTGAGCGTGCCGCTCGTGCGCGCCGACGGTTTTTTGTACGTGGAGGCCGGCGAGGCGCTCGAGCTTGCCAGCCAAGCGCCGCTCGAGGGCTGGGAAATCGTGCGGGACGGGAAAGCGGGCGCTGTCCACTTTCATTTGCTGCAGCGCGAAAATAAGGAATAATGCGCGTTCCAAAAAAGGGCCGGGCGGTTTATCGTCGCGAGCGGCCGGTGCCAAATGCGTCGCGTGGACGCGTTGACGGGCCCTTTTGTCAGAAGAGAGGAGAAGTCTCATGGTAGTCGCCGTGTACCCGGGCACGTTTGACCCGCTGACGCGCGGTCACGAAGACCTCGTTCGGCGCGCGTCGAGCATTTTCGACACGCTGGTGGTGGGTGTCGCGGACAGCCGCAACAAGAAGCCGTTTTTCACGCTGAAAGAGCGCCTCGCGATCGCGCATGAGGTGCTGGGGCACTACCCGAACGTCCAGGTGATGAGCTTCCAGGGGCTACTCAAGGACTTTGTGCGGAGCAACAACGCGCGGGTGATCGTGCGCGGCTTGCGCGCGGTGTCGGACTTCGAATATGAGTTCCAGATGGCGGGCATGAACCGTTATCTGTTGCCGGACGTCGAGACGATGTTCATGACGCCGTCCGACCAGTACCAGTTCATTTCGGGCACGATCGTGCGCGAAATCGCGCAACTGGGCGGCGATGTCAGCAAGTTCGTGTTCCCGTCGGTCGAAAAATGGCTGCAGGAGAAGGTCGCTTCGCTGGATCCGCAAGGCGGCGCTCAGGCGACCTAAGCCTAACCGGCGTAAACTGTCGGTTTTGACGGATCAAAGCCGGCCGTAGCCGGCATGAAGTGAGAAAAGCATGGCCTTGATGATTACCGACGAGTGCATCAATTGCGACGTCTGCGAGCCTGAGTGCCCGAACGACGCGATTTCGATGGGCCCGGAAATCTATGTGATCGACCCGAAGAAATGCACCGAGTGTGTGGGGCATTTCGACGAGCCGCAGTGCATCCAGGTATGTCCGGTGGAATGCATTCCGCGCGACCCGAATCATCTGGAGACGCCCGAGGGCTTGATGGCGAAGTATCACTCGCTGCAGGTGGCGAAGGGCGAGTGAGGTTCGCGGGTCGAACGTAAAAGCGTAAAAGCAGAACGGCGAAGGCTTGCGGGCCTTCGCCGTTTTCTTTTGGGCGCAGCGGTTTGGTAGGGTCCGCGCGTTTAGCCGACGTAAGCGCTGAAAATGCCGCGCAGTGCGTCGAGCAGAATGTCGCATTCGGCATCGGTGCCGATCGAAATCCGCAGGTGCTGGTCGATGCGCGGCGCGTTGAAGTGGCGCACGAAAATTTCTTTTTCCCGCAGCCGCAACGCGAGTGTCGCCGCGTCGTATCCCGCATGACGCGCAAACAGCAGGTTCGCGGCCGACGGCACGACCTCGAAGCCGAGCGCGGTCAATTCCGCCGCTAGCCGTTCGCGGCTCGCGATCACCTTCGCGCGGCAGTCGCGGAACCACGCGTCGTCTTCGTAGGCGGCGGTGGCCGCGGCTTGTGCGAGGCGGTCGAGCGGATAGGAGTTGAAGCTGTCCTTCACGCGATTCAGCGCGTCGATCAGCGCCGGGTCGCCGAACGCAAAACCGACGCGCATGCCGGCCAGCGAGCGCGACTTCGACACGGTCTGCACGACGAGCAGATTCGGATAGCGGTCGATCAGCTTGATCGCGGATTCGGCGCCGAAGTCCACGTACGCTTCGTCGATGACCACGACCGACTCCGGATGCTCCGCCGCCAGCCGCTCGATGTCCGCGAGCGGCAACGGCCGGCCGGTCGGCGCGTTCGGATTCGGGAGCAGGATGCCGCCGTTCGGCACCGCGTAGTCGTCGACGGCGATCGCGAAGCTGTCGTCGAGCGGGATGGTCCGGTAATCGACTTCGAAGAGCTTCGCGTAGGTCGGATAGAAGCTGTACGTGATGTCCGGGAACAGCAACGGTTTGTCATGCTTGAGCAGCGCCTGAAACGTCAACGCGAGCACCTCGTCCGAGCCGTTGCCCGCGAACACCTGTTCCGCGTGGATGCCGTGATGGGCCGCCACCGTTTCGCGCAGCTTGCGCGCGGTCGGGTCGGGGTAGCGGCGCAGGGCTTCGGCCGTGTCGCCGAGCTCGTGGCGGATTGCCTCGAGCACGCGTGGCGACGGCGGATACGGATTCTCGTTGGTGTTCAGCTTCACCGGATGCGCGAGCGCGGGCTGTTCGCCCGGCACATACGGCGTCAGACGGTGAACGATGTCGCTCCAGTAACGGCTCAAGCGATTCTCCTCGCGATATGGGTTGCGCTGTCGGTGACGATAGCGCGATAGGGCTGTCGGCGGTGCGGCGCAGTCAGGCTCGGCCTAGCCGTTATTGCGATGCAACTGCATCATCGCACGCTCGAGCTCGCCCTTGATGACTTGCGGCATTACCGCGAGCGCGCGCTCGATCGACGCGTCGATCACGTCCTGCTCTTCACGCCGCGGCGGCTTCAGCACGTAATTCGCGACATCCGGCTTGGCGCCGGCCCGCGCGCTTTCTGGAATCAGATCGCGCGGATGGCCGATACCGATGCGCAGCCGCCAATACTGTTGCGACGACAGATGCGCGCTGATGTCCTTCAGCCCATTATGGCCGCCGCTGCCGCCGCCGAGTTTCAGCTTGACGCTGCCGGGCGGCATGTCGAGTTCGTCGTGCGCGACGAGGATCTCGTCGGGAAGAATCTTGAAGAACTGCGCGAGCGCGACGACCGATTGGCCCGAGCGGTTCATATACGTTTGCGGCTCCAGCAGATGCACTTCCTCGCCGTGCAGCCGCGCCTTCGCGTAGAAACCGTGAAAGCGCCGTTCGTCGCGCAGCGTCGTGCCGGCTTCGCGGGCGAGTTGATCGACCAGCCAGAAGCCTGCGTTGTGGCGCGTCGCGGTGTATTCGGCGCCCGGATTGCCGAGCCCGACGATCAGCTTGATCATGATTGCCTGAGTCCACGAGGTCCGGACACGAAATGCGACCGAACTAAAAAAGCCGAAAAAAAACCCGCCAGGGCGAACCTCGGCGGGTCACATCGACCGTTTCATCGGAAACGGATCGAGAGGATTGCTTGCTTCGAACCGGAAGGCTCTTAAGCAGCCGGCGTTTCGCCTTCAGCAGCAGCTGCGTCTTCTGCGATCGCACCAGCCGGGATCGTTGCGGAAGCAACAACCGGGTTTTCCGCGTCGACGTGCGCGACGAGCGCAACGCCTGCCGGCAGCGTGATGTCCTTGGCGTGAACCGATTGACCTGCTTCGATCTTCGCGAGGTCAACTTCGATGAATTCCGGCAGTGCCGACGGCAGGCACTCGATTTCGATTTCGTTGAGGACGTGCGAGATCACCGCGCTCGACAGCTTCACTGCCGGGTTGGTTTCCTGGTTCATGAAGTGCAGCGGCACCTTGGTGTGCAGCTTCTTCTTCGCGTCGACGCGCTGGAAGTCCACGTGCAGCACGAGCTGACGGAACGGGTGGTATTGCACGTCGCGCAGCAGAACCTGTTGCGACTTGCCTGCCACTTCCAGATCGAGGATCGACGAGTGGAAAACTTCTTTCTTCAGGGCGTGCCACAGCGCGTTGTGATCGAGTTCGATCAGTTGCGTGTCAGCGTCCGCGCCATAAACGATACCCGGGGTCTTGCCCGAGTTACGCAGGCGGCGGCTCGCACCCGTACCTTGCAGGGAACGCTCGAAAGCGACTACTTTCATGTTGAATCTCCAATGCACTGCCCGCGACCAGGCAGTAAAAACAGGGCCTCGAAGCCGTAATGGCTGAGGCCCAGGATAGCGGCACGAACCTTCGTCCGTTCGTGCCGATTGTGCAAAAACGCCGCGTAACGCATGAAGCGGTACGCGGCGCTTTCGCAAATTCTTAACTTTCTGCGAACAGCGACATCACCGAATCGCCGCGGCGGATCCGCGAGAACGTTTCGGCGAGCAGGCCGGCGCTCGTCAGCGAACGGATCTTCGCGCACGAACGGGCTTCTTCGCCGAGCGGGATCGTGTCCGTGACTACGAGTTCGTCGAGTGCGGAAGCAGCGATACGCTCGCCCGCGCCGCCCGACAGAACCGGGTGCGTGGCGTAAGCGAAAACCTGCTTCGCGCCGCGTTCCTTCAAAACTTGTGCTGCCTTGCAGAGTGTGCCGGCGGTGTCGACCATGTCGTCCATGATCACGCAGGTGCGGCCTTCGACTTCACCGATGATGTTCATCACTTCGGCGACGTTCGCCTTCGGACGACGCTTGTCGATGATCGCGAGATCGCAATTGAGCTGCTTCGCCAGTGCACGGGCACGCACCACGCCGCCGACGTCCGGCGAAACGACCAGCAGGTTCTCGTAGTTCTGCTTGCGCAGATCACCGAGCAGCACGGGCGTTGCGTAGATGTTGTCGACCGGGATGTCGAAGAAGCCTTGAATCTGGTCGGCGTGCAGATCCATCGTGATGATCCGCTCGACGCCGGCGATTTCCAGCATGTTCGCCACGACCTTCGCCGAGATGGCGACGCGCGCCGAACGCGGGCGACGATCCTGACGGGCATAACCGAAGTAGGGGATGGCTGCGGTGATCCGGCCTGCGGATGCGCGCTTGAGCGCATCGACCATGATCATCAGTTCCATCAGATTGTCGTTCGCCGGTGCACACGTGGATTGCAGGACGAAGACATCCTTGCCGCGCACGTTTTCCTGAATCTCGACCTGGATTTCACCGTCCGAGAAACGGCTAACCATTGCTTTGCCGAGGGGAATACCGAGGTTTTTGACGACTTCCTGTGCAAGCGCGGGATTTGCGTTGCCAGTAAAAACCATCAGGCCGTCATGGCTGCTCATCGTGCACCTACTTCAGGCTGGGGGCGGGGAGAAATTGAATTACTGCGGCGAACTACTGCGAACTGCGAGAGTTTTTGGCAGGGGAGAAAGGATTCGAACCTTTGCATGCCGGAATCAAAATCCGGTGCCTTAACCAGCTTGGCGACTCCCCTACACTAACTTTGAGCTCCGCCGAACGTGGAGTTTCGTTCGGCGATGCAAAACTTATGACGCGAAAGCAAAGAGTGGATGCTGATCCAAACCGGCGGCTACTGCACTGTTCCATTCGCCTGGCAGTTTAGCTTGCGCCGCCTCTGCTTCGGCTTTACTACGGAACGCTGCAAAAACACTTGCACCCGATCCGGACATCCGCGCCGGCGCGATGTTTTCAAACCACCGCAGCACTTGCGCTACTTCCGCGTACTTTCCTACGACAACCTGCTGCATGTCATTCCGGCCGAAACTTTCTGGCCATTCAGTGTTGCAACTAAGTTCTGCAGGAAAGTCCGTAATTATGAGGGGCTTTGAATCTCTTGTCAACGCTTTTTCGGAAAAAATCGCTGCAGTTGGAACCTGCACCCTCGGCGTCACTACCAGGAAGTGACGCGGCGGCAATTGTACAACGTCCAAAGCTTCTCCGACACCCTCAGCGAACGCATTTTTTCCGAAAACAAAGAAAGGCACGTCTGCCCCGAGCTTCAACGCAAGATCCTGCAATTCCTGACGCGGCAGATCGAGCTTCCACAGGCGATTGAGCGCGAGCAACGTCGTCGCCGCGTCGGAACTGCCGCCACCGAGACCCGCGCCCATCGGCAGACGCTTGTCGATTTCGATATCCACGCCTTCGCTCGAGCCCGTATACGTTTTCAGCAGCGTCGCGGCACGCACGGTGAGGTCATGCTCGGGCGGCACGTCGGCGATTTCGGTGCGGCGTGTGATGAGGCCGTCGCTACGCCGTGTGAAGTGCAGCGTATCGCCCCAGTCCAGCAACTGGAAAACCGTTTGCAGCGTGTGATAGCCATCCGGCCGGCGACCGGTGATGTGCAGGAAGAGGTTCAGTTTCGCGGGCGCGAGACAATCGCGCAGCGACTCGGCGGTTTCGATCATGAGTGAAAACTACGTGCGCCAACGTGGCGCCGGGACGAATAGCAATACAAAAGAGGTAACAAGCTTGCGAGAGCCGCTGCCACGGCATGATGAGCCGCTGCCACGGCATGATGAGCCGCTGCCACGGCATGATGAGCCGTGGCCAACGCATCTTACTGATCCAGCACGAGCTTGATGTCGAGTGGCGGCTCCGTGCGGCTCAGGTTGACGCGCTTGATACCGGTGGCGGGCGCATCCGCGTACGCCAGATAGTCGATAGTCCAGCCGTCCTGGGTGATCTGCTTCAAACGCGACGGTTGCTCCGGATCCTTCTCGGTATGCGCGCGCGAGGTCGGTGCGGGCGAGGGCTGCAGCCAGTAGCGCAGCCCTTCGACCGGCAGTGCGAAACCCAGCGCATTCTGCATCAGCGTCGATACGTTATCCGCGGTGAGCGGCGCGCGGTTCGGCAATTCGAGCGTGGCCGAAGCCGGCGATGACGTCACGATGGCCATCGTCTGGCCGAGCGGGTTGCGCAATTGCAGCGTGACGGTGTCGCCCGTTTCCTGCCACGAGAAATTGCCGTAGGCGTTTTGCTGGTGGCCGTACTGGTCGCTGTACTGGACCGCGAAGCGGCCCTGATACGAGCGGGCGGTCTGCGCGGTCACCGCAGTGGCGGCGTTCGACATGGACGGCCCCTGCGGTTTCACCGACGCACAGCCGGCCAGCGCGACAACCGCTGCCGCCGCGAAACCGAGCGCCATGCCGCGCGGCGCCTGGGAAAAGGAAATCAAACGGGAAAGACGCATCAAAGATCGTTTACCTGAAGACGTTGCAACGTTTTGACGAGGGTTTCGTTGTCCGGTTCGAGCTTGCGGGCATCGCGGAACGCGGCGCGTGCCTGCTCCTGCTCGCCGGCTTTCCACAATACTTCACCGAGGTGCGCGCCGATTTCGGCGTTCGGCTGGATGCTGTAAGCCTTGCGCAGCAGCTTGATCGCCTCTGTCGTGTCGCCCATCCGGTATTTGACCCAGCCGACGCTGTCCATGATGAACGCGTCGTTCGGCGCGAGCGCCGACGCTTTCTCGATCAGCTTGTCCGCTTCCGGCAGGCGCTGGTTGCGATCGGCGAGTGAATAGCCGAGCGCGTTATACGCCTGCGGATTGTCCGGCTGTGCCTGGATCAGCTTGCGCAACTGCGCTTCCATCACGTCGTAATGGCCGGTTTTCTCGGCGGCCATCGCGTAGTCGTAGATGAGGTCGGGGTCGTCCGGGAAGTTCGCGGTGGCTTGCTGCAGGCGCTCTTCCGCCTCCGGGTAGCGCTTCGCGTCGAACAGGATCGCCGCGTCGGTGCGCGCGATCATTGCCATGTCGCGCGGATCGGAGGCCGGCAGCGCCGCGAGCAGCTTGCGCGCGTCGTCGATCTTGCCCTGCTTCGCGAGCAGTTGCGCGCGCGTGATCTGCGCGGGCAGGTATTGCTGGCTCGCTGGCGTGATCTTGTTCAGCCAGTCGCTCGCCGCCGCTTCGTTCTTCTGTTCGAGCGACAGTTGCGCGAGATAGATATAAGCCTGACCCGCATCCGCGCCCGGCGTCTTTTCCGCCTGCTGCGCGTATTGCGTCAGGTACGTCTGCGCGTCGGCGAAATTCTTCTGCTGGATCTTGATCAACGCGAGCGCCATCAACGGCGTCAGGTCGTTCGGGTTGGTTTTGCGCATCGTCTCGAACTGCTTCTGCGCGTCGTCGAGACGGTCGCTCGCGAGATACATCTGCGCGAGCGCGAGTCGTGCGTCATGCGATTTCGGATTCTGCTGCACGTACTTTTCGAGCGTCGCGATACCTTCCTTGCGCTCTTCCGGGCCCATCTGCGACAGCATCAGCGCGGCCGGCAGATAGTCGGGCTTGATAGTCAGCGCCTGCTCGAGCGATTTGCGCGCGCCCGGTGCGTCGTCGGCCAGCAGTTGCTGGCGCGCGATTGCCAGTTGCGCTTCCGGCCGATTCATGTCGTTCTTCACGAGATCCTGCAACACGTGCAGACCGCCGACGCGGTTCGGCCCGCGCGAGAGCAGCAGTTGCAGCGCGAGGATCGCGCTGCCGCGATTCTCGTTGGGCACCTTCGCGAGTTCGCGCGAGAGGATCGCCGATGCGTCGTCGGGCTTGCCCGACAGCACGAGCAGCGACGCGTCGAGTTGCGCAGCGCGTTCCGAATTCGGCGCGTACTGTTGCCACAATTGCGCGGCCGTCAGCGCATCCGACGGGCTTTGCGCGGCCAGCGCGATTTCGGTGGCGCGTTGCGCCATGCGCGGATCGTGCGTGTCCCGAGTGAGCGCAAGATAAGTCTGATAGGCGGGCGCGGGCTGGTCGCGTTGCAGCGCGATTTCGGCGGCCAGCACCTGGAATACGATCTGGCTGGACAGCGGCACGCCCGGCAGCGCCTTCTCGTCTTCCGGTGTCGACGGACCGAGCGCGTCCGGCAACGTGACCGACGTGTCGTCCGAGTCCGGCGACGGATCCTGTGCATGCGCGGGCATAGCGGCCAGCGCCCACACGGCGAGTGCGGCTGCGCCGAGCATGCGCCGGGCGGACACGGCGAGCGGCACGTTGGACACGCGCGCGCGGCGCTTTGAAAGCAGCTTCACGAAGGACACGTTCATGGAAATCCGTTCAATGTTTCGGACGATTGTAACGCGCTCGCTACAATACGCGCACAACCACTCACGCAAGTAGCAGACCCATAGACATGCCAGAGTTGCCAGAAGTCGAGGTTACCCGAAGGGGGATCGAGCCGTATGTGTCCGGGCGTAAGGTCGAGCGCGTCGATGTGCGTACGAACGCGCTGCGCTGGCCGATTCCGGCCGAGCTTGCGAAAACCTTGCGCGGACATGTGGTGCGCAAGGTCGAACGGCGCGGCAAGTATCTGCTGTTCGAAATCGACGCGGGCTGGTTCATCGTGCACCTCGGCATGACCGGCACGCTGCGTGTGCTGCGGCATGTGCCGCATCCGCCGGCGGCGGCGAAGCACGATCACGTCGACTGGATCTTCGACGACTTCATTCTGCGCTACCGCGATCCCCGGCGTTTCGGTGCGGTGCTGTGGCATCCGCGCGAGGCCGGCGACATTCTCGAACATCCGCTGCTCGCGAGTCTTGGCGTCGAGCCTTTTTCGCCGGCGTTTTCCGGCGCGCTGATGCATCGCCTGACGCGCGGGCGCAAGGTGGCGGTGAAGCAGGCGCTGCTGGCCGGCGACATCGTGGTCGGCGTGGGCAATATTTACGCGTCGGAGAGTCTCTTTCGCGCGGGCATCCGGCCGACTACCGCCGCCGGTCGCGTGTCGCTGGTGCGCTATGAACTGCTTGCCGATGCGGTGCGCGTGACGCTCGCCGCCGCGATCGAGAAGGGCGGCAGCACGTTGCGCGATTTCGTCGGTAGCGACGGCGAAAGCGGCTATTTCCAGCTCGACTACTTCGTCTACGATCGCGCGGGCCTGCCTTGCCGCGTGTGTGGAACGCCAATCAAACAGATTGTGCAGGGGCAGCGCTCCACGTACTTCTGTCCCACTTGCCAGCGCTAGATTCTCGATGCCTTCCCGCCTGACTCCCACTCCCCACGCGCGCGCGACTTCGCGCACAAGCGCCTCCGACGCCACGCCCGCTTTTCCCGCGATGCCCGATTTTTCCGCGCGCCTGATCGCGTGGCAGCGTCAGCACGGTCGCCACGATCTGCCGTGGCAGAACACGCGCGACGCGTATCGCATCTGGCTGTCGGAAATCATGCTGCAGCAGACCCAGGTGTCGACCGTGATTCCGTACTACGCGAAGTTTCTCGCGCGTTTTCCGGATGTCGCCGCGCTCGCCGCCGCGCCGTCCGACGACGTGATGGCGCTGTGGGCCGGCCTCGGCTACTACACGCGCGCGCGCAATCTGCATCGCTGCGCGCAGGTCGTCGTCGAGCAGCATGGCGGTGCGTTCCCCGCCTCGGTCGATGAACTCGCGGAGCTGCCGGGCATCGGTCGCTCGACGGCCGCGGCGATCGCGTCGTTTGCCTTCGGCGCGCGCGCGACGATTCTCGACGGCAACGTGAAGCGGGTGCTCGCGCGCGTGTTCGGCGTCGAAGGTTTTCCGGGCGAGAAGAAAGTCGAGAACGCGATGTGGACGCTCGCGGAATCGCTGCTGCCGTCGAATGCATCGAACGCGGAAGTCAGCGCCTACACGCAGGGCCTGATGGACCTCGGCGCGACGCTATGCGTGCGTGGCAAGCCCGATTGCCTGCGCTGCCCGTTCGCCGCCGATTGCGTCGCCAATGTCAGCGGTCGCCAGCGCGAGCTGCCGACCTCACGGCCGAAGAAAGCGGTGCCGACGCGCCGCACGTGGATGCTGGTGCTACGCGACGGCAATGCGGTGATGCTCGAAAAGCGTCCGCCGACCGGTATCTGGGGCGGCTTGTGGAGCTTGCCCGAAGCCGCCGACGAAGCCTCGCTCGCCGAACGCGCGCGTGCTTTTGGCAGCGACGGCACGGTGTCGGCGCTCGCGCCGTTCGCGCACGTGTTCACGCATTTCAAGCTCGATATCGAACCGCGGCTCGCGGAACTGGATCGCGGCGTCGGTGCATTGGCTGCGTTGAATGATGCCGAAACGGCATGGGTCTCGCTCGGCGATCTCGATTCGTTCGGCGTGCCCGCGCCGGTGCGCAAGCTGCTCGCGAGCCTGCATGGTTCGTTGATCTAACGGAGCGGTCGAGGACTTCGCGTGCGGCCGGCGTGCGCAACGTGCGTCGCGAACGGCGGCCTGCGCGACTTCACAGCAACTGATGCTGCTGCATGTAGTGATGCACGACGTCGATGCGAGCGCCCGCATCGGTCAATTCCATCAGCTTCTGCCGTGCGCGCAACGCGATCGGCAATACCTCGGCGAGCCGGTTCGATACCCAGGACGGGTCGCCGAGTTTGAACGGCTCCGCGAACGGCAGGCTGTCCGGGTCACGCTCGCGGATTGTCGCGATGATCCGTTCGAGCACTTCCGCGCACGCGCCGAATTTGGCGAGTAGTTCGTTGCCTTCGAGGGGTTGATCGGCGGCAAGCGGTTCGGCCATTCCCACCAGCAGCCCGCTCGCTTCGACGCGATGCGACAGCAGACGAAAGCGCTTCGTGCCGCGCGCGCGAATCAGCAGCATGCCGAACGCCTCGACATCGCACTCCTCGATCTCGGCGAGACAGCCGATCGTTTCGGGCACCGAAGGTTCTTCGTCGCGGGCGACTTCGGCGCCGCTTTTCAGCATGCACACGCCGAACGGCGTCTGTTCGCGCAAACAGTCGCGCGCCATGTCGAGGTAGCGCGCTTCGAAGATTTTCAGCGGCAGCAGGCCGTCGGGAAATAGCACCGTATGCAGCGGAAACAGCGGCAAATCGGCGTACACAGTAGGCGTAGAGGACATGGCGCAACGCTTCGGGTTAAGGCCGCGCGATGCGGCCGGTTAAGCCACCAGCTTCGATGATTCGCCGACGTCGACCGGCGCATCGCGGTGCCGCACAATCACATTCGCCGATGTCGCGAGACGCGCGGCAAGCGTCTCCGCGATGAACACCGAGCGGTGCTGGCCGCCCGTGCAACCGATTGCGACGGTCAGGTAGCTGCGATTGTCGTCGCGGAAATGCGGCAGCCACTTGGACAGGTACTTCTCGATGTCGTCGATCATCTCGTGGACGACCGGCTGCGCATCGAGAAAATCCATCACCGGTTGGTCGAGGCCGGTGAGCGGCCTCAATTCATGATCGTAGTACGGGTTCGGCAACGTGCGGACGTCGAAGACGAAATCCGCGTCGAGCGGCACGCCGCGCTTGAAGCCGAACGATTCGAACATCAGCACGAGCCCGGCGTCTTCCTGTTCGATGAAGCGCTTGACCCACGCGCGCAGCACGTTCGCGCGCAGATTGCTGGTGTCGATCTGATGGCCGAACTCGGCCAGACCCGCAACCAGTTCGCGCTCGCGCTCGATCGCTTCGGCGAGCGACGTGAGCAGACCCACGTCCGCGTCGTGCGCCGGGGAGCCCGACAGCGGATGGCGGCGGCGCGTTTCGGAAAAGCGTTGGATCAGCGACTGGGTGCTCGCGCTCAGGAACAGCACACGCACGTCGTGCGAGCGTTTCAGGTCGCGGATCATCTCGGGCATTTCGTCGAGCGACGAGCCGGAGCGTGCGTCGATCGCGACCGCGAGGCGATCCTGGCCGTCTTCGGCGAGGTAGGTGGCGAGCTGCGGCAGAAAACGCGGAGGCAGATTGTCGACGCAGTAATAGCCCGCGTCTTCAAGCGCGTTCAGGGCAACAGACTTGCCGGAGCCGGAGATGCCGGTGATCAGAATTATGCGCATGGAGTCGTCGAAAGCGTAGATTTCATCATAGCATCTGCCCTCCGGGCGCGTACCCGCGGCCTGCCTTACGCCGTGGGTGCGGCATGGCGCTGCTGGCTCAGATCAGCTTGCCGGGGAACTGGCTGTCGGGGTCCTGCATCGCAAGACGTTGCCGGTCCATGAAGTCGCGCAGCGTGTCGATGCCGCGTAGTTGCAGGATCGTATTGCGCACCGCTGCTTCGACCAGCACCGCGAGGTTGCGGCCCGCGGCCACCTGGATCGTGACCTTGCTGATCGGCAGGCCGAGCACGTCGACGGTCTGGCTTTCGAGCGGCAGGCGCTGGAATTCGCCGTCGGGACGGCGCACCAGTTGCACGATCAGCTTCAGCTTCATTTTGCGGCGCACGGCCGTTTCGCCAAAAATCGTCTTGATGTCGAGC
Source organism: Paraburkholderia antibiotica (assembly GCF_012927125.1). Classification (GTDB taxonomy): domain Bacteria; phylum Pseudomonadota; class Gammaproteobacteria; order Burkholderiales; family Burkholderiaceae; genus Paraburkholderia; species Paraburkholderia antibiotica. The sequence continues at coordinate 22,462 of NZ_JABBFZ010000013.1, read as the reverse complement.
AGACCCAAGCCGCGCACTTCGAGCAGATTCTGCAGCAGAGGCGGGCAGCGTCCTTCGACGAAATCCGGGCCGAGCCGCACGAAGTCGACCGCGTCGTCGGCAACGAGACCGTGGCCGCGGCTGATCAGCTCGAGGCCGAGTTCGCTTTTGCCGAGGCCCGAGTCGCCGGTGAGCAGCACGCCCATGCCGAGGATGTCGAGGAACACGCCGTGCAGCGTCGCGCGCGGCGCGAGAATGCGCGACATGTAAAGACGCAGACTATCGATGACCGCGGCCGCCGAGGTCGGCGTCGTGAACAGCGGCGTCGACGAGCGTGTGCAGCGCAGCACCAGCTCCGGCGGCGCGGCCACCCCGCCCGCGACCACCAGAAACGGCGGCTCCAGCGCGATCAGTTCGGCCATGTGGCGCGAGCGATCTTCGTCGGTCTGGCGTTTGTAGTAGTCGATCTCGGCGTCGCCGAGCACCTGGATCCGGTTCGGGTGGATCAGGTTCAGGTGGCCGACGAGGTCGGCGCTCGACGTGGCATTCGCGACCGATTCAGAAGAAAAGCCGCGTTCCCAGCCTTCGTGCCCGGTCAGCCAGCTGAGCTTCAGCATGGCGGCGTTGTCGTCGAAAATGCTCTGGGCGTTGATGCTGGACGTATCCATGAGTCAGTGACTCCAGTGTGAGCCGCTTGCCGGGCCTTACCTGCTTGCGTGCGCGCGGCTTACCGCCGCCGATGCATCAAGGTTGCCACTGAGTGAGCAGGCGATGCAACGATTCGCGGTCTTCTTCCGTGTGCAGACGCTCGCGGGCCTCTCGATCGGACAGCAACTGGGCGATCTCGGAGAGGATTTCGAGGTGCTGCTGGGTGGCCTGTTCAGGAACGAGCAGGAAGATCAGCAGCGACACCGGCTGGCCGTCCGGCGCTTCGAAGGGGATGGGTTCCGCGAGTCTGACGAATGCGGCGAGCGGCTGCTTGAGGCCCTTGATCCGCCCATGCGGAATCGCGACGCCTTCGCCGAGCCCGGTCGAGCCGAGGCGTTCTCGCGCAAAAAGATTGTCTGTGACGGTACTGCGGGCGATGCCGTTCTGGTTCTCGAAGATCAGGCCCGCTTGCTCGAACACGCGTTTCTTGCTGGTGACCGATAGTCCGATGACGACGTTCTCGAGGGGAAGAAATTTGGCTAAACGATTCATGTTGACAGGCGAAAGCGTGGCCTGAGTTCTCCCCACCGGGGCGTTTGAGTGGCGTTCCATTCGTTCGATGCTCGTGAAGACGTGCGGTGAGTGCGCGACGCGCGAAACTCCGGCCGGCCGTACTTCGTGAGAGCAGGCTTGACCCCGATGGTAACCGGAACATTATAGAACAGGGTAGCGGCCGATGGTGCGGCGCGCCATTCATGCATATCAGGTTTTTCACCGCTTGCGTAGTCGCGCATGTGGCGTTGCGCAAAGACTGTCGGGGAGTGCGGGAGGCCGCAGCGGCTCGGGACATGGGCAGTGCGTAAAAATGTCGCGCCGAAACGAAAAACCGCCCATTCGGGCGGTTCGAGGCGATTTGGAAAAGTGAGGAGTTTCCTCTAACTCTCCTATTGCGGCGGCACGTCCAGCTGCGGCGCCGGCTGATACTTGATCGCTTCGTGCGCATGACCTTGCAGACGGTCCTTATGGCGTATCACCTGTCTGTCGAGCTTGTCGATCATCAGATCGATCGCAGCGTACAAATCACTGTCACAACTCTCGACGAAGATATCCTTGCCCTTCAGATGAAGGTTGATTTCAACCTTCTGACGCTTGTCCTTTTCCTTATGGTTGTCGACCGAGAGGACCACACTGCCGTCGATGACCTGATCGAAATGTCTTAGCACCCTATCCAGTTTGGTGATCACGTATTCGCGCAACGCAGGCGTTACTTCGAGGTGGTGTCCACTGATCTTGAGATTCATAGTGCTTCTCCAAGCTAATGGCCGCTTGGTCCGCACGATGGCAAAGGTCCGGTCCGATCTGACGGCTTGCCTGTGTCGCCCCCCGGTGACGGACATCTGGCAGGTCGCAGCGGCCGACCTGTCCGCCAGGTGCGGAGCGGCCGGTAAATGCCCGCTGCAAAACGCGGCGGGCTACAGAGACTTGCGCAGGTTGACTGCCGGGATTTTGAGCGCTTCGCGGTATTTCGCTACGGTACGCCGTGCGACCACGAAGCCCTGTTCCCCCAGCAGTTCGGCTATGCGACTGTCTGAAAGAGGCGATTTCGGGTTTTCCGCTCCTATCAGTTGTTTGATCAGCGCGCGAATGGCCGTGGATGAGGCCGCGCCGCCGGTGTCGGTCGAAACGTGCGAGCCGAAAAAATACTTGAATTCCAGCGTCCCGAATGGGGTCAGCATGTATTTACCGGTTGTCACACGCGAGACAGTCGACTCGTGTAGGCCCAGCGTATCAGCTATTTCCCGCAAAACCAAGGGGCGCATGGCAATTTCGCCGTGCACAAAAAAGCTCTTCTGACGCTCGACAATCGCCTGCGCAACTCGCAGGATCGTCTCGAAACGCTGCTGGATATTCTTGATCAGCCAGCGTGCTTCCTGAAGTTGCTGGCGCAACGATCCGCTGCCCGGATCGCCGCGGTTATTGCGCAGAATATTCGCGTACAGATGGTTGATGCGCAGTTTCGGCACCACTTCCGGATTCAGCTCGGCCTGCCACCCTTGTGCCGTTTTGCGCACCATGATGTCCGGCACCACGTAGTCTGCTTCGGCCTTGCCGTAAGCTGCGCCCGGAAACGGTTCGAGCGAGCGGATCAGCACGTGCGCATCGCGCAGGTCGTCGTCGTTGGCCTTCAGGTGTTTGCGCAGACGCGTGAAATCGCGCGCGGCGAGCAGTTCCAGATAATGGCTGACGATGTCCAGCGCGAGCGTGCGGGTGGCCGACGTGTCGAGCCGCAACAGTTGAAGCTTCAGACATTCGGACGCCGAGCGCGCGCCGACCCCGGCCGGGTCGAAGCTGTGCAACAGCGCGAGCGCGGCGTTCAGTTCGTCGCCATCGACTTCGAGTTCATCGGGCAGGTCGGCCAGCACTTCTTCGAGCGTCGCGGCGAGGTAACCGTCGTCGTCGAGCGATTCGATCAGGAACGTGACGAGCGCGCGATCGCGTTGGCTCGCCTGGGTGACGCGCAGTTGCGCCATCAGGTGATCGCGTAGCGACGTGCTCGATTCGTGGATTTGCAGCGGCGGCAGATCGTCGTCGTCCGATGCGTTGCCGGAGCGGCCGTAGTCGTCCAGGTTCCATTGCGACGTGTCGCTGCCGCCGTCGCCGGCGAGGCCGTTGTATTCGTCGACGCCTTGCGGCTCGCCGTTTTCGGAGCGCTCGCCGCCGCCGTCCGACGACCCCGAGCCATTGCCGGACATCGGATCGCTCGGCGTGGAAGAGGCCGGCGTTTGCGCGATCAGGGAACCGTCAGCTGCCACCCGCAACGGGCTCGCGATCCATTCGTCCTCGTTTTCGAGGAGCGGATTCTGCGAGATCGCCATTGCGACTTCCTGCTGCAGTTCGAGCGTAGACAACTGAAGCAGCCGGATGGACTGCTGCAGTTGCGGGGTCAGCGCAAGATGCTGCGATAGGCGGAGTTGGAGGCTGGCTTTCATGGCAGGTTGAGATTCATTGTAGAGAGTTTGCCACGACCGCGATACCTTGCGGCAACCGCAATTTACGGGTACGCCCGTTCCGGACGCCGCGAAACGCCGACCGGCGTCGCTGCGGAAATAGACGTTGAGGGAGGTTGCGGGATGTGCGGGTGCCGCAAAAAGCGGCGCCAGGGGCCGGACGCACGCGCTCGCGTGGCCGGCGATCCTGTGTGTGCTTACATGCGGAAATGCTCGCCGAGATAGACGCGCCGCACGCTTTCGTTCTCGATGATTTCGCTGGGTGCGCCGGCGGCCAGCACGCTGCCGTCGCTGATGATGTACGCGTGATCGCAGATGCCGAGCGTTTCGCGCACGTTGTGGTCGGTGATCAGGACACCGATATTGCGCTGCTTCAGGAACTTGACGATCTTCTGGATTTCCAGCACCGCGATCGGGTCGACCCCGGCGAACGGCTCGTCGAGCAGAATGAAGCTGGGGTTGGTCGCCAGCGCGCGCGCGATTTCGACCCGGCGACGCTCGCCGCCCGACAGCGACAGCGCCGGATTGTCCCGCAGATGCGCGATCTGCAACTCGTCGAGCAACGCTTCCGCGCGCGAGGTGATCATGTCCTTGCTGAGCCGCTTGCCGTTTTCGTCGAGCTGCAATTCCAGCACCGCGCGAATATTCTGCTCGACGGTCAGCTTGCGGAACACCGACGCTTCCTGCGGCAGATACGACAGGCCGAGCGACGCGCGTTTATGGATCGGCAGCAGGCTGATCGACTTGCCGTCGAGGTCGATCTCGCCGGCGTCGAGCGGCACGAGGCCGACGATCATATAGAACGAGGTCGTCTTGCCGGCGCCGTTCGGGCCTAGCAGTCCGACCACTTCGCCGCTTTTCACGTCGAGCGAGACGTCCTTGACGACCGTGCGCGAACCGTAGCGCTTCTTCAGATTACGGACGACCAGCGAACTGCTGGTGCCGGCCGGCTTGCGATTGGGTAGGGGCGCGATGGTGCTGCTGATGGTGCTCACTGGTTCGGCGCTCCCTGGATCGAGTTGGACGGGGCGAGCACGGCCGACGCGCCGGTCAGCGGCGCCGCGCCGGCGTTGCGCGGCGTCAGCATCGCGCGCACGCGGCCCGTCGGATTGCCCGGCCCGGCGACGTCCTTGCCCGCCTTCGCGGTATAGAAGTCGTTCTGGCCGTCATACGTGATCACGCTGCCGCGCACCGTATCGAGCAGCGTCGTCAGACCTTGCAGACGACGCACCGTCGCGTTGGTGGTCAGCGTGGTCAGATCCTGCTTGCCGTCGTAGTCGATTCGCACGGCCGTGCCTTCGATGTACTCGTCGAGCCCTTCGCGCTTCTGGCGGAAGTACGACAGATTGCTGCCGCTCGACGTGCCGGTCGCGTACTGATAACCCTGCGGGTCTTGCGACACCTCGACGCGGTCGGCCTTGATCAGGATCGTGCCTTTGGTGGCGACCACGTGGCCGGTGAAGATGCTGACCTGCCGCAGGTCGTCGTAAGTCATGTTGTCCGCTTCGATGTTCAGCGGCTTGTCCTTGTCGGCGCGGTCTGCGTGCGCGAGCGGCGCGAAGCCGACGAGCGGCAACGCGACGACGAGCGCGGCGAGCCCGGCGCGGCACGCGGACAGCGCGCGCGAGCGGCCGGTATCAAAACGGGGAAGCGATTCGTTCATGCAGTCACGCCTGGAATGGATGGCCCGGTTTGCCCTGGATTAGCTGCCGGCGTCGGACGCGGCGATGGCGCCTCTTACATTGCCGAACAGCTGCATAAACCGGGTGACATTGTTGTATTTCATGCCGCTGGCAGTCATCACCGACATGCCGCGCTGCAGTTTAACTGGCTTTTCAGTCTCGATCACATCGTCGTTGACGAGGACCCTGAAATGCTCGGAATCGGCCTGCATCTGCGGATCGCCGTTGCCCGGCGCACGCAGGATGCGCGCGTTGCCGTACAGATTGACGATCGATGCATCCGCGTTGACCGTGCCGGTGTCGCCGGTCGCGGTGACGATCGGCTTGCCGGGCTGGAATGCGCGCATCGCCGGCTTGACGAGATCGCTCATTTCGTTGTCCTCGTAGTGGATCAACGACTGCGCGGTCAGCCGGTACTGCGTCGCGCCCGACTGGTCGAGTTCGGAAACCGAGAAGTTGTCGGCGAAGTAGTCCGGCGTGTGTTCCTTGGGACGCACCTCGTTGTCCGTCTTGCGCGGCAGCGTGGCTTGCAGCAGCCACCAGGTGATACCGGCGAGCGCCGCCATCGCGACGAGCGGGATCAGCGAAGTGAGGCGAAACTGGTTCATCCGACGAGGCCCCGCTGCTCGCCGCTGCATGCCACCGCAAGCAGCGCTTCATATTTGTGCTGCGCGCGCAGCAGCGCGTCGCACACTTCGCGCGCCGCGCCGTAGCCGCCGCGCGCCTCGCTGACCCAATGTGCGCGAGCAATCACTTCGGGATGCGAATTGGCCGGCGCGGCCGCGAAGCCGACGCGCAGCATCACCGCGAGATCGACCCAGTCGTCGCCCATGTAGCCGCAGTCCCCGGCGTTGAGGCCGGTTTTTTGCAGCAGGTCGGCGAACGCCGCCGGCTTGTCCTGCACGCCCTGGTAGACGTGCGAGACGTTCAGGTCCTTCACCCGCGCCGCCACGATGCCGGACTTGCGCCCGGTGATGATCGCCGTATCGATGCCGGCCTCGCGCAGCAGCTTCATGCCGTGGCCGTCCATCGAGTTGAAGCCTTTCATCGTGTCGCCTTCCGCCGTGAACAGCAGGCCGCCGTCGGTCAGCACGCCGTCGACGTCGAAAATCATCAGCTTGACGCGGCTGGCGCGTTCGGTAGCGGTAGGAGGGGCCACGGCCATCAGATCACCTTCTTCGAGAACAGGTCGTGCATGTTGAGCGCGCCGATCAGCTTGCCCGTTTCGTCGACGACCAGCATCTGATTGATGCGATAGCGCTCCATCAGTTCCACGGCTTCGACCGCGAGTTGGTCCGGGCCGATCGTGCGCGGGCTGGCGGTCATCACCGAAGCGATCGGCAAATGGCGGAAATCGCCGTCGCGCTCGAGCACGCGGCGCAGGTCGCCGTCGGTGAAGATGCCGGTCACACGGCCTTCGTGGTCGACGACCGAGGTCATGCCCATGCGCTTCGCGGTCAACTGGAAGAGCGCATCGCTGACGGTCGCCTCGGGCGTAACCTGCGGCAACTGGTCGCCGGTGCGCATCACGTCGCGTACATAAGTGAGCAGCCGCCGGCCGAGCGCGCCGCCCGGATGCGAGCGCGCGAAGTCGTCGCGGCCGAAGCCGCGCGCGTCGAGCACCGCCACCGCGAGCGCATCGCCGAGCGCGAGCGCGGCGGTGGTGCTGGCGGTCGGCGCGAGATTCATCGGGCAGGCTTCTTTCGCGACGCCGGAATTCAGATGCACGTTGGCCAGCTGCGCGAGGCTCGAGCCCGGACGGCCGGTCATCGCGATCAGCTTCGCGCCGATCCGCTTGATGAGCGGCAGGATCGCCACGAGTTCTTCGGTTTCGCCGGAGTTGGACAGCGCGAGGAAGACGTCGTCGGTGGTGACCATGCCGAGATCGCCATGGCTCGCTTCCGCGGGATGCACGAAGAACGCGGGCGTGCCAGTGCTGGCCAGCGTGGCCGCGAGCTTGCGGGCCACATGGCCGGATTTGCCGATGCCGGAAACGACCACGCGGCCGCGGCATCCCAGAATGAGATCGACTGCGCCGACGAAACTGCCGTCGAGCTGCTCGCGAAGCGCGCGCACGGCGTCCGCTTCGATGTCGAGCACGTCGCGAGCAAGCGCAAGTGCCCTGTCGCCATTGATTTTCGCTATCATGCGCGGAGTATAGCAAAGGCGCCTGTTCGCCGCGCCGGGCCCGCTGTGCCGGGCGGCTGTCTCCATCAGCCTGTCGACAACCTCTTTTTCAGCCGTTTTGCCGCTATCCGGCCGGCTTTTGGCAGCTTTTTTACCGGCCCAATCAACCTTGTCGCACGGCGCGCTCGTGCATGGTTCCGCTGACGAACGAGGACGCTTCACCCATGCGTTTTTGCCGATGATCTCGCCGCTCGAGATGACGCTGTTCCTGCTGCTGGCATCGGTGGCGGGCGTGGTGGTCTTTCGCTTCCTGAATCTGCCGCCGATGCTCGGCTATCTGACGGTCGGCATCATCGTCGGTCCGCACGCGTTCGGGCTGATTCCCGATTCGGCCGGCGCGCAGAATCTGGCGGAATTCGGCGTCGTGTTCCTGATGTTCTCGATCGGCCTCGAGTTCTCGCTGTCCAAACTGCGCTCGATGCGCCGGCTCGTGTTCGGCCTCGGCCTGCTGCAGGTGATCGGCACCATCGCGGTGGCGGTGTCGCTCGGCTTCGTGCTGGAGCGCTGGGTGCACATCACGTGGCAGGCGAGCGTCGCGCTGGGCGGCGCGCTGGCGATGTCGTCGACGGCGATCGTCAGCAAGATGCTCGCGGAGCGGCTCGAGATCGAGACCGAGCATGGCCGCAACATCTTCGGCGTGCTGCTGTTTCAGGATCTGGCGGTGGTGCCGCTCCTGATCATCATCTCCGCGCTCGGCGGGCGCTCCGAGAATCTGGTCAGCGCGCTCGGCATCGCGGCGATCAAGATCGTCGTCGCGCTGGCGCTGCTGCTGATCGTCGGGCAGAGCTTCATGACGCGCTGGTTCAACGTGGTCGCGCGGCGCCGCTCGCAGGAGCTGTTCATCCTGAACCTGCTGCTGGTCACGCTCGGGGCCGCGTTCATCACCGACAAATTCGGTCTGTCGCTCGCGCTCGGCGCGTTCATCGCCGGCATGCTGATCGCCGAGACGCCGTACCGGCATCAGGTCGAGGAGGACATCAAGCCGTTTCGCGACGTGCTGCTCGGCCTGTTCTTCGTGACCACCGGGATGCTGCTCAATCCGGAAGTGATCTGGAAGCATCCGCTCATCGTGCTTGGTTTCTTCCTCGGCCCGGTGCTGCTGAAGGCGGTCATGATTACCGGCCTCGCGCGGCTCTTCGGCGCGACGCCGGGCGTTGCGATGCGCACCGGTATCGGCCTCGCGCAGGCGGGCGAGTTCGGCTTCGTGCTGCTGAACCTGATCCTCGACCGCCATCTGGTCGACGCGACGCTGCTGCAGGCGATTCTCGCGGCGATGCTGCTGTCGATGCTCGCCGCGCCGTTCATGATCCAGAACGCCGACCGCATCGTGCTGCGGCTGTCGTCGACCGAATGGATGATGCAGTCGCTGCAGATGACCCGCATCGCGACGCAAAGCCTGAAGCAGAGCGGTCACGTGATCATCTGCGGGTACGGCCGCTCGGGCCAGAACCTCGCGCGCATGCTCGAACACGAAGGCCTCTCGTATGTCGCGCTCGACCTCGACCCGGACCGCGTCGCGGCGGCGGCGGCGGCCGGCGAATCGGTCGTGTTCGGCGACGCCGGGCGGCGCGAGTCGCTGCTCGCGGCCGGTCTGCATCGCGCGGCCGCGATCGCGATCACCTACGCGAACACGCCGTCGGCATTGCGCGTGCTGCACAACATCCACGAGATGGAACCGACGCTGCCGGTCATCGTGCGTACCGTCGACGACGCCGATCTGGAAAAGCTGCTGGCCGCAGGCGCGACCGAGGTGATTCCGGAGATCGTCGAGGGCAGCCTGATGCTCGCGTCGCACACGCTGGTGGTGATGGGCGTGCCGATGCGGCGCGTGGTGCGGCGCGTCGAGGAGATGCGCGACGAGCGCTACTCGCTGCTGCGCGGCTATTTCCACGGCGCCGACGACGTCGATGACGACGACGGCCATGAACAGGTGCGGCTACAATCGGTGCCGGTCGACGAGAGTGCCGACGCGGTCGGCCGAACGCTCGCGGAACTGGGCCTGTTCGAGCTCGGCGTCGACGTGACCGCGATCCGCCGCCATGGCATCCGCGGTGTCGAGCCGGACCCGTCGACGAAACTGCGCGCGAGCGACATCGTCGTATTGCGCGGTTTGCCCGAGCAACTGGCGCAAGCCGAGGAACGGCTGTCGAAAAAACAACGCCGCGCGGGCGCCGCCGCGGCCTGATGTGGGCGCCTCACCTGAGTTCGTGAAATGAGCTCAGGCAGCGGGCGCCAGGAACTGAGCCCGGTTTTGCCGGGCCACCCCGATTCAAGCTTTTCACCGGACCCTGCGAGGTCCATCCGGAGTCATCATGTCCAACGCGCTCGAGAGCGCGCCGCTCGATGCGGCCGATTACATCAGAAGTCACATCCGCACGGTGCCCGACTGGCCGCAGCCGGGCGTGCAGTTCCGCGACATCACCCCGCTCCTGCGCGAGCCGAAGTCGCTGCGCGTGCTGATCGATCTGTTCGTGCAGCGCTATATCGACGCGAAGCTCGACTACATTGCCGGGCTCGATGCGCGCGGCTTCATCATCGGGCCGATCGTCGCGCACGAGCTGAGCCTCGGCTTCATTCCGATCCGCAAGGCGGGCAAGCTGCCGTACAAGCGGATTTCGCAGTCGTACGAGCTCGAATACGGCACCGCGACCGTCGAGATTCACGAGGACGCGTGTGGACCCGGCGACCGCGTCGTGATCATCGACGACCTGATCGCGACCGGCGGCACGATGATGGCCGGCAAAATGTTGCTCGAACGACTCGGCGCGACCGTTGTGGAAGGCGCGGCGATCGTCGACCTGCCGGAACTCGGCGGCTCGAAGCTGCTGCGCGACGGCGGCCTCGAGTTGTACACGGTGACGAGTTTCGACGGGCATTGAGGTCATTCCGATGCCCAACTTCCTGCTGTTTCTCGTCACCTCGATCGCGATCACGGTGGCGCCCGGCCCGGACAACCTGCAGGTGCTCGCGCGCGGCATCTCGCAGGGCCGCGCGGCCGGTCTCGTCGCGGCGCTCGGCTTTGCCGCCGGCATCACCTTTCACACGACGCTCGCCGCGCTCGGCGTCGCCGCGTTGCTGCGCTCGTCGCCGCTCGCGTTCGAGGCGATCAAACTCGCCGGCGCCGCGTATCTGGTGTGGATCGGCATCAAGGCGTTGCGCAGCCAGGGGCTCGCGACCGCCCATCAGCGCGCGCCGCAGCCGCTTCTCTCGGTGTTCCGCCAGAGCGTGCTCGGCAACCTGATGAACCCGAAGGTCACGCTGTTTTTCGTCGTGTTCCTGCCGCAGTTCGTGCAGCCGAATGGCGTGCAGAGCGTGACGGTGCAGATGCTCGAACTCGGCGTGCTGTTCATGCTGCAGACGGTCGTGGTGTTTTCGCTGTTCGGCGTGTGCGCGGGGATGATCGGCGGCTGGCTGCGGCGGCGGCCGCGCGTCGGCGTGTGGCTCGATCGCCTGGCCGGCGCGACTTTTATCGCGATCGGCATTCGCGTCGCGTTGCGCGACTGAAGCGTCTGACGCGACTAACGCGTCTAATCCGTCTAACGCGCTGGCGCTACGCGTCCGTTTCCGCTTTGCCCCGATCCGCCCGCGACGGCGGACAGTCTGGAGTTTTCGATGAGCTTGCCTTGCATCACCGCCGCGCGCCGCTTCGACGCGAACGCGCATCGGCCGTTTCTGATCGGCGCCGAGCGGGTTGGCTGGATTCGCGAAAGCGATGTGCCGCTGCTCGCGCGCTGGCCCGACGTATTCGAGATCGACGCCGCGCACGTGACGCTCGTGCCGGGCTTCGATAGCGTCGATCTGCGCAGCGCCGCGCTCGCTTCCGTGATCGGCGCGCTCGCCGCCGACGGCCGCATTCCCGGCTGGCGTGATGAAACCTACGCGATCCGCAACGCGTTCGACGCGCCGCCGCTCGCGTACATCGAACGCGCGGCGTCGCGCTTCTTCGGCACGATGACCTACGCGGTGCATCTGAACGGCGTCGTAGAATACGCGGATGGCGGGGCGTCCTCTGGCGGGGCGCCGCAGTTGTGGATCGCGCGCCGCAGCGACACCAAGGCGACCGATCCCGGCATGCTGGATAACGTCGTCGCGGGCGGGATTGGCTGGGGCTTCGGCGTCGCCGAGACGATCGTCAAGGAGTGCTGGGAAGAGGCGGGCATTCCGGCGGAGATCGCCGCGCGCGCGACGGCGGGCCGTACCGCGCATGTGCTGCAATCGTTGCCGGAGGGCACGCAGGCCGAGCAGATCTTCATCTACGATCTCGCGCTGCCCACCGATTTCGCGCCGCGCAATCAGGACGGCGAAGTCGGCGAGCACCGGCTCGCGCGCATCGACGAAGTCGCGCGCTGGATCGAGGAAGACGCGATGACGGTCGACGCGAGCCTCGCGACGCTCGATTGCCTGTTGCGCCGACGCTGGATCGACGAAGAGGCGTGTGCGGGCATCGACGCGTTGTTCGTGCCGCCGGCACTGGGCTGACGTAGCGGGTGGCGGGCGGCGCGTGCGGGCGTTCGGTTCTGGCGGCGTGAGCGGCCGGGGCGGAGCAGGGCCCGAACGTGAGCATGAGCTTAGGCCTGAACCTGAGCCGCAAACCCGCCAAGGCCCGTGAAGCGCCGAAGCACCCGCGGCACCCGGCATCGCCAGACAGCACACCGAAACAAACCACGCATTGAAGAAGGGAGTCACCGAGGTCATGTCGACCGATCACAGCTTTATCCTCAAACTGTCGTGCGCCGACCGGCCCGGCATCGTTCACGCCGTGTCGGGCTTTCTGTTCGAGCGTGGCAGCAATATTCTCGACTCCGCGCAGTTCGGCGACAGCCGCACTGGCGAGTTCTTTATGCGCGTGCATTTTCAGCAGGTGGGCGGCGATCCGGGTCTCGAGGCGCTGCGCGCGTCGTTCGTGACGCTGGCCGAGCAGTTCGGCATGAGCTGGGAGTTGCACGACGCGAACGTGAAGCCGCGCGTCGTCATCATGGTGTCGAAGATCGGTCACTGTCTGAACGATCTGCTGTTCCGCTATCGCACCGGTCAGCTGAACATCGACATCCCGGCGATCATCTCGAACCACAAGGAGTTCTACCAGCTCGCCGCGAGCTACGACATTCCGTTCCATCACTTCCCGCTGCCCGGCGGCACGCCCGACGCGAAGGCCGCGCAGGAAGCGCGCGTGCTCGAAGTGATCAACGAACATCAGGCCGATCTGGTGGTGCTCGCGCGTTACATGCAGATCCTGTCGCCGAACCTGTGCGAAGCGCTGGCCGGCCGCGCGATCAACATCCATCACTCGTTCCTGCCGAGCTTCAAGGGTGCGAAGCCGTACTACCAGGCGTTCGATCGCGGCGTGAAGCTGATCGGCGCGACCGCCCACTACGTGACGACAGACCTCGACGAAGGCCCGATCATCGAGCAGGAAGTCGAGCGCGTGGACCACAGCATGGCGCCGGAGCAACTGACCGCGATCGGTCGCGACGTCGAGTGCGTGACGCTGGCGCGCGCGGTGAAATGGCACGTCGAGCATCGCGTCGTGCTGAACGGCAGCAAGACGGTGGTGTTCCGTTAAAACGGTGTGCCAATGAAATTGCGCCGGTCGAGGCCGGCGCAATTTTGCTTCTCTTCGAGTTTCTCTTCGTAGTTCCTTCCTACGGGCGCGCCGCCGCGCCACCCGCATCGCGCGCGAGATTCGCGTTTTGCGCGGAGCGCCGACGTCCGTTCAGTTTCTTCAGCCAGATCAGCAGTCCGGTCACGCTCAGCGTGGCGACCGCGACGCCCACCGCGCTGATCAGAATCCGCCCGCCCAGCCCAAGAATACGCCCCGAGTGCAGCGGGAATTGCAACTGCATGAAGATGTCGCCGGCCGTGCCTCTGCCGGGAATCTGCGCGGCGAGCGGCTTGCCGGTCACGGCGTCCCAATAGAGCCACGCGTTGCCGAGACCGCTGCCGTGATCGTTGCCGGCTGTGAAGTAGCCGATGCCGTACGTGTGCAGCAGTTGCGCGTAGTAGAGGCCGCCCGGCGGCGCGGTGAGCTGCTTGTCTTTGGCGGCCTGTCCGGCGAGTTCGACGATGCGCTCGCGGCTCAGCGTTTGATCGCCCGGTTGCGGCTTGCGCAGGATTTCCGGGTTGTTGATCGGATCGGGCGTGAGCGTCGAGATGCGCGAGACGATCGGCCGAACCACTTGCGACGGCAGGTTCATCGAGATCGACGTCAGCGCGACGATCATCAGCAGGCCCCAGATCCACACGCCGCCGGAGCGGTGCAGGTCGAACGTCAGCGCGTAGCCGCCGCGCTTCAGGCGGAACGCGAGCGACTTGCGCCACGCCTTCAGGCTCGGAAACGACAGCCACAGCGCGATCATGCTGTCGAACAGCCACACGATACCGACGATCCCCATCAGCCACGTGCCGGTGTCGAAGCCGCCGGCGAACGGCAGATGCAGCGTGTAATGCAGCTTGTAGATGAACGGAATCAGGTTGAGGCGCGCGAGCGATACGGCGCCCCATTCGCGGCGTCCCTGGATCTCACCGGTGACGGGATCGACGGCGACCTGGTTGAAGTCGAGCGGGTAGGGCTGCCGGGTCGCCGGGTCGGTGCGCGGCAGCACCATCATCTGCAGCGTATGGCCCGGTTCGACCGCGAGCGGCAGATAGGTGACCTGCAGGCGCGGATCGGCGGCTTCGACGCGATTCGCCAGTTCGAGGCTCGACAGCGTCGGGCCGGCCGTGCGGGCCTGATAGAACGACGGGTTCAGCGCGGAATCGAGCTCATGGTCCCACGCGATGATCGCGCCGGTGAGGCCGGCCACGAACAGGAACAGGGCGGTCGCGATGCCGAACCAGCGGTGCAGACGGACGAACTGGCGTCTCATGCGGGGGCCGGCGACGAATAGCGGGAACTGGGGCAGAGGGGCGGGAGGAACGTCACGATGCGCGCATTTCTGTAAATGGGAATTGTTCGCATCTTAGGGGCTTGTGCGCTTGACTGCAAGTATTCTGTCAGGAAGGGTGTCGGCGGCGCGAGGGTTGTGAGCCGGCGGAAACCCCGACGGCGACCCGGCTGCGGCGCCGCATGAGGCCGCATCGAGCCGGATGAGGCGCATGAGGCGCATGAGGCGCATGAGGCGCATGAGGCGCATGAGGCGCATGAGGCGCATGAGGCGCAAAAAAAAGCGGCACCGGGTGCCGCTTCGCTTTGCCATCGACCGACGACCCACGGGCGACGGCCGCTCCAGACGGCTCGCCCGGTCCGAACGTTCAAACCAGCCGCAAATAAATCAGCTCGCGCTTGATGTACGCGTAGAAAATCGGCGCCGCGATCACGCCGGCGATGCCGAACGCCGCTTCCATCACGAGCATCGCGATCAGCAGCTCCCACGCGCGCGCCTCGATCTGTCCGCCGACGATCCGCGCGTTCAGGAAGTACTCGAGCTTGTGGATCAGGATCAGGAACACGAGCGACATGATCGCCGCCGGAAAGCTCACCGACAGCGCGACCGCGACGATGATCGTGTTCGAGATCAGATTGCCAATGACCGGCAGCAAGCCGACGATGAACGTCACCAGCACCAGCGTTTTCGACAGCGGCAACGTGTCGTGGAAGATCGGCAGGATCACCAGCAGGAAGATCGCGGTGAAGACGGCGTTGAGCGCCGAAATCTTCACCTGCGCGAACACGATGCGGCGAAACGCGTCGGCGAAACGCGACACGCGCGTGACGAACGCGGTGGACAGCGGCAACCGCTGGATATGGTGCTGCGCGCCGACCGCGATGATCGCGCCGATGATCATGCCCAGCAGCACGTGCGTGAATGCGCGCGCCGCGGTCGTGCCGCTTTGCTGCAGCATGTTCGCGTGGGTCTGCATCAGCTCGGCGGCGCGGGCCTTCATCTGCTCGGTGTCGACGGGCAGATAGCTGGCGACGAACTGCGGGATCCGCCCGCGCGTCTGGTCGATCAGCTGCATCGCCTGATCGAGCAGCTTCTGCGCGCTCGGCATGTCGTTTTCGAAATGCGTAATGATGCCGAGCGTGAGCCCCGCCAACGCACCGACGATCACCGTCGACAGAAATACCACCGCGAGCCAGCGCGCCCGCTTGCTCGACATGTGGCGCTCGATGCGCGGCGCGATCGTATGCACGAGCTGGAACACCAGCAGCCCGGCGAGCAGCGCGCCGAGCAGATGCAGTGCGATCACCGCCCACATGCCGAGCAGCATCACCACATAGCTGCCGATCTCGACCGCCGACAGTTTCGGCAGACTCATGTCGCTCGTCAGCCTGACCGGGCGCGGGCGCAGATCCTGCACCCGGTCGCCTTCGTCGTCGCGCGCCTGATTACGCTTGGCCATGGCTTATCCCGTCTCCAACCTCGGTAGTGCAGCGTTACTTTATGCTGGCGGTGCGCTTGAGCAGCGGCGCCAGGTACTTGCCGGTAAAACTTGCCTTCGACTTCGCGACCTGCTCGGGCGTACCCTGGGCGACGATCTGCCCGCCGCCCGCGCCGCCTTCCGGACCGAGATCGATGACCCAGTCGGCGGTTTTGATGACATCGAGATTATGTTCGATGATCACGACGGTATTACCCTGGTCGCGTAACCGGTGAATCACCTCCAGCAGCAGCGCGATATCGTGAAAATGCAGGCCGGTGGTCGGTTCGTCAAGGATGTATAGCGTGCGACCGGTGTCGCGCTTGCTCAGTTCCAGCGACAGCTTCACGCGCTGCGCCTCGCCGCCCGACAGTGTAGTGGCCGATTGCCCCAGGCGGATATAGCCGAGACCCACGTCCAGCAAAGTTTTCAGCTTGCGCGCGACGACCGGCACGGCCTTGAAGAACTCATAGGCGTGTTCGACCGTCATGTCGAGCACTTCGCTGATATTGCTGCCCTTGTACTGGACGTCGAGCGTTTCGCGGTTGTAGCGCTTGCCGTGGCAGACGTCGCACGGCACGTAGACGTCGGGCAGGAAGTGCATCTCGACCTTCAGCACGCCGTCGCCCTGGCAGGATTCGCAGCGCCCGCCCTTCACGTTGAACGAGAAGCGGCCCGGATCGTAGCCGCGTTCCTTGGCGGCCGGCACGCCCGCGAACAGTTCGCGGATCGGCGTGAAAAGACCGGTATAGGTGGCCGGATTCGAACGCGGCGTGCGGCCGATCGGCGACTGGTCGACGTTGATCACCTTGTCGAAGTGCTCGAGGCCCTCGATCGACTCGTACGGCGCCGGCTCCGTGGACGAGCCGTACAGGTGATGCGCGACCGCGTGGTAGAGCGTGTCGTTGATCAGCGTCGACTTGCCCGAGCCGGACACGCCGGTCACGCAGGTGAGCAGCCCCACCGGCAGATCGAGCGTCACGTTGTGCAGATTGTTGCCGTGCGCCTCGACGATGCGCAGGCGCCGCTCGTCGGGCTCCTTGCGCTCGTCCGGGAATTCGATCGTGCGCGCGCCCGACATGTACTGCCCGGTCAGCGACGCCGCGTTCTTCTGCACTTCTTTCGGCGTGCCCTCGGCGATCACCATGCCGCCGTGCTCGCCCGCGCCCGGCCCCATGTCGACCACGTAGTCGGCCATGCGGATCATGTCCTCGTCGTGTTCGACGACGATCACCGAGTTGCCGAGGTCGCGCAGATGCTTGAGCGTGGAGATCAGCCGGTCGTTGTCGCGCTGATGCAGACCGATCGACGGTTCGTCGAGCACGTACATCACGCCGGTCAGGCCCGAGCCGATCTGCGACGCGAGCCGGATGCGCTGCGCCTCGCCGCCCGACAGCGTTTCCGCGCTGCGCTCGAGCGACAGGTAATCGAGCCCGACGTTATTCAGGAACATCAGACGCGCGACGATCTCTTTCACGACCTTGTCGGCGATCTCACGCTTCGAGCCTTCGAGGCGCAGCGTCTGGAAATAGCCGAGCGCGTCGCGCAGCGGCCAGCCGCTGATCTCGAAGATGCCGCGCGCGTCGCCATCCGTGCCGATGCGCACGAAGCGCGCCTCGCGACGCAGCCGCGTGCCCGCGCAGGCCGGGCACGGCTGGTTGTTCTGATACTTCGCGAGTTCTTCGCGTACCGCGGCCGAATCGGTTTCGCGGTAACGCCGCTCCAGATTCGGGATGATCCCTTCGAACACGTGCTCGCGCACGGAAGTGCGGCCGCGCTCGTTGATGTACGAGAACGGAATCTCCTGCTTGCCCGAACCGTACAGCAGGATCTTGCGGACTTTCTCCGGCAGATCCTCGAAGGCCGTATCAATGTCGAAGTCGTAGAACGCCGCGAGGCTCTGCAGCATCTGGAAGTAGAACTGGTTGCGCCGGTCCCAGCCCTTCACCGCGCCCGCCGCGAGCGACAGCGACGGATGCGCGACCACCCGCTTCGGATCGAAGAAGGTGATCTGGCCGAGGCCGTCGCACTCGGGGCACGCGCCCATCGGGTTGTTGAACGAGAACAGGCGCGGCTCGAGCTCCTGCAGCGAATACGAGCAGATCGGGCAGGCGAACTTCGAGCTGAACAGATGCTCCTTGTCCGTATCCATTTCGAGCGCGATCGCGCGGCCGTCGGCCAGACGCAGCGCAGTTTCGAACGACTCGGCCAGACGCTGCTTCATGTCCGGGCGCACCCGCAGACGGTCGATCACGACGTCGATCGTGTGCTTGTCGGTTTTCTTCAGCTTCGGCAGCGAGTCGACTTCGTAGATTTTCGCCGTGCCTTCGTTGGCGGCGCCGCCGCCCGAGCGCACGCGAAAGCGCACGAAGCCCTGCGCCTGCATGTCTTCGAACAGGTCGGTGTGCTCGCCCTTGCGGTCGCTCACGACCGGCGCGAGGATCATCAGGCGGGTTTCTTCCGGCAGCGCGAGCGCCGCGTCGACCATTTGCGACACGCTTTGCGCTTCGAGCGGAATCTCGTGATCGGGGCAGTAGGGCGTGCCGACCCGCGCGTACAGCAGACGCAGATAGTCGTGGATTTCGGTGACGGTGCCGACCGTCGAGCGCGGATTGTGCGAGGTCGCCTTCTGCTCGATCGAGATGGCCGGCGACAATCCTTCGATGAGATCGACATCCGGCTTTTCCATCAACTGCAGGAACTGGCGCGCGTAGGCTGACAGACTTTCGACGTAGCGCCGCTGCCCTTCCGCATAGAGCGTATCGAACGCCAGCGACGATTTGCCGGAGCCGGAAAGCCCCGTAATGACGACGAGCTTGTGACGCGGGAGGTCGAGATTGACGTTCTTCAGGTTGTGGGTGCGAGCCCCACGAATACGGATTTGTTCCACGGATCTATTCCATGAACTGCGGAAAGGGGAAGAGGCTAAACCTGCTACTATAACGACTTTTCCAGACCGCCGTTACGGCTTCCTGACAACGGGAACGAGGCGCGAGGGCAGGTTCGGGGCGAGCTGTAAAGGCGGCTGTTTGGCACTGTTGGGAGCATCGCCAGGGGCACCGCTGGGGGCACCATTGAGGCGCAGCGGGAAAGGGGTCTAACTGGGGCCGTTTTCCGCGACTACAAGATGCCTCGCGGATATCGCGAAGCGCGAGCGCCGGCGGAGTGCGGCGGCGCAGCCGGATCCGCGGCGCGTGCCACGCGGATCGAGCGCGGCTGTTGCGCGGTTTTTTCGCGTTGTCGCTGCGAGCCGTCGCCCGTGTGCCGTCCGCGCAGCCCAACCGTTCGTGCCGGCGGCCACCGCAATCCCCACGGGCTCATCGGGCGGCGCGCCGCCCGGCTCATTCAAACAACGCTTCCGATGTCCAATCCATCCGCCGTCTCCACACGCATGAGTGCGCCCGAGTTGCGCGCGACCGTGTCGCTTGCCGCCATCTTCGCGCTGCGCATGCTCGGTCTGTTCATGATCATGCCGGTGTTCTCGGTCTACGCGAAGACCATCCCCGGCGGCGAGAACGTGCTGCTCGTCGGCATCGCGCTCGGCGCGTACGGCGTCACGCAGTCGATGCTCTATATCTTCTACGGCTGGATCTCCGACAAGATCGGCCGCAAGCCGGTCATCGCCACGGGTCTGCTGATCTTCGCGATCGGCAGCTTCGTCGCGGCGGGCGCGCACGACATGACGTGGATTATCGTCGGCCGGGTGATTCAGGGGATGGGCGCCGTCTCGTCGGCGGTGATCGCGTTCATCGCCGATCTGACCTCGGAAGAGCATCGCACCAAGGCGATGGCGATGGTCGGCGGCAGCATCGGCATTTCGTTCGCGGTGGCGATCGTCGGCGCGCCGATCGTGTTCCAGTGGCTCGGCATGAGCGGACTCTTCACGCTGGTCGGCATCTTCGCGATTCTGGCGATCGGCCTGGTGGTGTGGGTCGTGCCCGATGCGCCGAAGCCGGTGCACGTGCGCGCGCCGTTCGCCGAAGTGCTGCACAACGTCGAGCTGCTGCGCCTGAACTTCGGCGTGCTGGTGCTGCATGCCACGCAGACCGCGCTGTTCCTCGTCGTGCCACGCATTCTCGAAGCCGGCGGCCTGCCGGTCGCGTCGCACTGGAAGGTTTATCTGCCGGTGATGGGGCTATCGTTCGTGATGATGGTGCCGGCGATCATCGCCGCGGAAAAGCGCGGCAAGATGAAAATCGTGCTGCTGTCCGCGATCGGTCTTATCCTGCTTGGCCAATTGTTATTGGGCGTGGCTCCGCATACGATTCTGAGTGTGGCCGCGATCCTCTTCGTCTACTTTCTCGGCTTCAATATTCTCGAGGCGTCGCAGCCTTCGCTGGTGTCGAAGCTGGCGCCGGGCACCCGCAAGGGCGCCGCGGCCGGCGTGTACAACACCACGCAGTCGATCGGTCTTGCGATGGGCGGGATGATCGGCGGCTGGCTGCTGAAGGTGAACGGCCAAAGCGCGGTCTTTTTCGCGTGTTCTGGGCTGGTGTTCTGCTGGCTTATAATCGCCGCAAAGATGAAGCAGCCGCCGCGCAAGGCGTGACACAGCGTATTTCGGGGCAGGTCCCCAATCGAATCATCCAGAACTCACCGGCGGCGGGCAAGGGCGCGTTTCTGGTCTCGGGCCGGTCGGCCACGAGACGCGAATCGCGTAGTGCCGCGCCGCTTGCAACAGGAATCAACAGGAGAAACTCATGGCATCCGTGAACAAGGTCATTCTGGTCGGCAACCTCGGCGCCGATCCGGAAGTTCGCTATCTTCCGAGCGGCGACGCAGTGGCGAACATCCGCCTTGCGACGACGGACCGCTACAAGGACAAGGCGTCGGGCGAGATGAAGGAAGCCACCGAGTGGCATCGCGTCGCGTTCTTCGGCCGCCTCGCGGAAATCGTGTCGGAATATCTGAAGAAAGGCTCGTCGGTGTACCTCGAAGGCCGCATCCGCACGCGCAAGTGGCAAGCGCAGGACGGCACCGATCGTTACTCGACCGAGATCGTCGCTGAACAGATGCAAATGCTCGGCGGCCGCGGCGGCGCGTCGATGGGTGGCGGCGACGAAGGCGGCTATAGCCGTGGCGAGCCGATGGAGCGCGGCGGTGGCGGCGGTGGTGGCCGCGCGATGTCGTCGGGCGGCGGTTCGCGTGGCGGCAGCAGCGGCGGCGGTGCGAGCCGTCCGAGCGCGCCGGCTGGCGGCGGCTTCGATGAGATGGATGACGATATTCCGTTCTAAATCTGACTAACACAGTTTTTTGTTGGTAGCAGCCCGCCCTCCCTTGGAGCGCGGGCTTTTTCTTTACCCACATATTTTTTTGTGCTTTACTGAATGAACAACTGAACCACTACTCGAAAAAAAAGGTGGGTAGATGCCGCAATACATCGCGAAGCGAATCCGCTTTCGGAACGGAGAGCATTGCTCAGTTCTACAGGTTCCTTATGGACTTCCGGTTCATGAAGTGACCGTCTATCTGGACACGTTCCGAAAGCGAGGCCGAGCTGCAAACACGATTCACTTCGTCTGCTGCAGTCTTGCTCTGCTTTACCGGGAACTGGACATGGCGAAGGTCAGTTTGCTCGACCGGTTGGCAGAGGGGCGATTTCTTACTGCTGCGGAACTCAACCGGCTAGCGTCAGCGGTCCAGTATCGAGCCCGAGACCTCGATGAGGATGGGCAAGATGAAAGCAAGTCCAACGTCATTCACATTGCAAAAATGGGCCTGCGTCGGCAGAGCAATGTCGCCGATCGTACGCCTGTCGACCCTGGGACCCAAGCGTCGCGCCTCCGATACATCGCCGACTTTCTCGCCTTCATATCCGACTACGTCGGTTCCACCCTTCCAAAAGAATTAAAACGGGAACTCAAGGCGGAGAGTGACCCGGCGCTGACCGCGTTCCGGCAACACATACCCCCTGTGTCTAGACGAGCGAAACTTGACGCCCGCGTAGGTCTGAGCCAAGAGGAACAAGACCGGCTCGTCAGCATGGTGCATCCTGATTCACCAGAAAACTTATGGGCCCGAGGCTTCGGTCGCCAGCGTAACTGGATCATTGTTGTCCTCCTGCTCGCCACTGGAATGCGAAGTGGTGAACTGCTTGGCTTGCAGATCGGAGACCTGCATCCGAGCCAACCGAAGCTGCGCATCATCCGGCGGGCCGATGCAGTGGAAGATTCCCGCCCTATCCAAGCCAACACGAAGACATATGACCGTGAGATTGAGCTGACGCCCGTCATCATGAGGGTGTTGTGGAACCACATCAACAAGGTGCGCTATAAGATCAAGGCAGCGCGTGCTGTTCCGCAGGTCATCGTATCTGGCAAAGGGAAGGCACTATCCCAGTCGAGCATTGACAAGATCTTCGCGCAATTGCGTGAGGCGTGCCCGGGTTTGTCGGTAGCGCTGACGAGCCATGTGATGCGACATACGTGGAACGAGCGCTTTTCGGAGCAAGCTGAAACGATGGGCCTTAGGGAAAGTCTGCAAAATTCCTGGCATTGATGTGAGGGTGGACTATCCTGGGAGCAGGAGAATTTAAGGGGTGGGTGATGGCACAACTTGGCCTTGGTCTGGATCTGTCAACGAAACGCACGCGCAAAC
>NZ_JABBFZ010000012.1 GCF_012927125.1 Paraburkholderia antibiotica | reverse complement strand
GCATCAAGCGCCCACACTTATCGGCTGTTAGTTTTTAAAGATCGTTCGCAAATCACAGCACCTACAACCACCGGCACCGCTTCGTTTGCGTCGCTGCGTCTGCAGCAGAGAAACGAGATTATGGAGACTTTTCATCGAACCGTCAACAGGTTTTTATCACTTCCTTAACCTGTTCACGTCGCTGGAACGCTCGCCACCTAAGGCTCTCCCGCTTCCCCGTGCCCCGGTGTCCGAAGCACGAAAGAGCGAGATTCTAGTCGCTGCTCCCCGAACTTGCAAGCGAAAGCCTAGGGTTTTCCTGAGGGAGCCTTTTCGATGCGCGCTGGTTCGCCCACAGTCGGAGTACTCACCTCCAACGGCACAGTCCTGCCCGCGGATGCGCCGATCGTCCAGTCATGCACGACGGTATAAGCGACCGCCAACAAGGTCGGTCCGATGAAAACACCGAGAAAACCAAAAGCCAACGCGCCGCCAAGAATACCCAGCATCACCAGAATCAACGGCATATCGCTATTTTTGCCGATCAGAATCGGCTTGATGACGTTGTCGGCCATGCTGACGACCAACACGCCCCACACGACCAGAAAGATCGCCCATCCCGTCGCGCCCCCCTGGTAGAGCCAGATGGCCGCCGGCAACCACACGATAACCGGACCGCCCGGTACCACCGACAGAAAAAACGTCACAAGCCCAAGCAACGCCGGCGCCGGTACGCCCGCAATCCAGCAGCCAAATCCCGCCAGAACTGCCTGAACGAGCGCCGTGCCGAGAATCCCGTAGACGACACCCTTCACCGTGCTACCCGCCAGCGCGAGCAGATAATCGGCCCGCTCGCCGGCAATCCGACGCATTCCGGCATTCAGCCACGCAGCCGCCCCCTCGCCGCCCGTATAAAAGAAAAACGCGAGCACGATGCTCAACGCCAGCAGCCCCAGCCCGTGCGTCACCGCAAGCGCCGCAGCCAGAATCCACTTGCCGGCCGGCGCCGCCAGCGTGCGCAGTTGCGCAATCAATTCCGAATTGCTGCTGGTCACGCGCTCCCAGAACGCCTCGATACTCGAGCCCACCAGCGGAATCCGCTGCACCCATGACGGCAAGTCGGGCAATCCGGATTCGAAGAGTCTTTGCACCAGTGCGGTGATGTCATGCACATGCGCGCCAAACGCAAAACCCGCATAGACGAATGGCCCCAGCACGACAACCAGAATGATCAACACGATCAAAGTCGCAGCCAGCTTACGCCGGCCGCCGACCGCCGTCGTGAGCCGTCGGTAGAGCCCCCAGGAGCTGTAGCTGAGAATGGCGCCCCACAGCAAGGCTGTCGTGAAAGGCGCCAGCACCAGCAGCGAACCGCCCACCAGCACAATCAGCGCAAATACAGCGGCAAGACGTTCGATCAGTTGGTCCGATTTCACGATGAATCTCCTATTGCGCCAGACCGTGGCAATCAATTGATATACGCCTGTCCGGCGCCCGCTGAACGCCGTCAGTATAGAAGCGCGCCGCGCGCTCGGGGGTCTCTTATACCATCAGGCCAAGGCGATGTGCGCCACGTGAGAGTGCGTGAGGATTAGCCATTTTTTTGGGATAAGAACGCATTGATCGGCCGGAGATTGTCGACCAAACGATATAGCGGCTCGGAAAAGACTAGAATATAAGGTTCCGTGCCCCCAATTTTTCCAGATTTATGCGCTCGCGAATCGCCAAACGACTCCCCCCTGATGCCGACAAGCTCGTCGGTCTCTCGCTCGCGCTTTTCGCGTCGGGCAGCCGCACCGAAGATCGCTTCTGGGAAGCGAAGCTCGACGCGTTACTGGCCAAAATCGTGCGCAACGCCAATCAGACCACACTGGACGCCGCGCTCGACCATCTGCAGCAAAATCATCCCGACGCCTATGGCGCACTCGCCGACATGGCGGAAACGCATAGCGAATCGTTCGTGCTCGAACACGAAGGCGTGTCCTACGAAGCGCTGCTGATCGCCGCGCCCGTGCTCGCCTGGACCCGCTACGTCATTCCGTCCGGTCCGCTCAAGTCCGATGCCGCCGACGCATTGCGCGCGCATCTGCAAGCGCACGTGCTCGCCGCGAACACCCGGGTCGCGATGGCGCCGTTCCTCTACAGCATCGACCAGCTGCCGCGACATCATGTCGAAACGTGGCGGATCGCCCAGCAACTCGCGCAGACGGCCGTAGCCGGCGGCAATGCAAAGCTTAATTTCGGCGAACTGCCGGAAACCTCGCCGATTCTGGCCGACCCGCGCTTTCTGCTCGCCGTCGTGGCCGCGCCCGTGGGCGAGGCGACCTTCCGCTGGCAGGAAGAAGAGCACGGCAGCCGCATCGAACGTGGCCAGTGTCTCGAACAGTGGGCCACGCAAGGCGGCGCGAATCTGTCGCTGGTGCTGCCGGGCTGCGAATTCGAATGCCTGCTGCCGGATGCGTACTACTCGGCTTGCCGCGACGCCGACGAAAGCGTGCGTCCCCACACCGTGCGCACTGCCGTGCGTTATCTATTCGACACAATTGGCGCCGCGCCGCAAGACTTGCGCGCCGTAGTCGCAGGCTTCGGCGAGCGACGTATCGACGAGTACCGCGTCGGCTTCACGCGCCGCGGCAGCAACGACGTGATCTACGGCGTCGTGTGGCCGCTCTATGGCCGTGAAAACGGCGAGCCGGGTATCGACGAAGAACCGCAGGAAGTCGCCGCCTCGGACGATCCGCTCGAGGAAATCGTCGCCCTGCTCAAGGAGACCGGCATTACCGACGTGCGCCGCCACGCGGGCCGCTTCGAGCCGGAATATTGCGACGACTGCGGCGTGCCGCTGTATGCGGACCCGCTCGGCGAAATCGTCCATGCGGAAATGCCGGAAGACGCCGAGCCCGCTCAGCCGCATTTCCACTGAGTCCCAACGCGCACGTCTGCGCGCTATCGCAAAAAAGCCCCGTTAATACGGGGCTTTTTTGTTGATATGACTACGTTTCCTATGCCTTTTGGACAGCCGTCAAATTGAAGGGAATTTGTCATCATAGGCACGGTGACGCATCGCCGTGAGTGAATCAGTTTCGCAGGCCAACCAGATGCGTCGCGCAATTTCGCCCGACTCATCTGGAGACATGCATGCGCTTCTCGATTCTCAATTCAAACGCGGAACGACGTGATGGACTCAAGGCTTTGCTGCGGCAAATCGATCGACTGGCGCGCTTTACCGAAGCCGATAACTGGCGTCTGCTCGCGCGCCCCTTCAAGCGCTATCGGCCCGATCTCGTCGTGATCGACTGGGAAAACTGGATGACCGTAGCGGATGTCCGCACGCTGCTCAGCCACTATCCCGATTTGCGGGTGAGCGTACTTACCGATGGCACCGTCCCCGCTCTCGTGCGCGCGTTGATGGACGAAGGCGTGCTCGGTGTCGTGCCGCGCGATACCGATCCGTGCCTGATCGTACGTGCGCTCGAAATGGTGCTGCTCGGCGGTCACTACGTCCCGCCGGGCGCCTTGGCAATCGATCCCCCGTTGCCGCCCGACACGACGATCCGCCTATTCGACGAAAAGAATCCGCCGCCACGCCGCAACAAACTTTCGAGCATGCTGTCGCCACGTCAGGAGCAGATCATGCGCTGCGTGCACATGGGCAGCACCAACAAGATGATTGCGCGCACGCTCGGCATTAGCGAAGGCACGGTCAAGATCCACCTGACCAGCATCTTCCAGCAACTCGGCGCGCCCAATCGCGCCGCCGCGGTCGCGCTCTACAACGGCTGGCTGACGAATCATTTGCAGGTTCTACGCAACAACGGCGAGAACACCGCACGCCCTGTCACGCGCGGACAACCGGGCCCGGTCCCGCTGCGACATCACAAACGCACGCGATTCCAGTATCCGTTGCCCGCCAGCGACACCAGCGCCGCGCTGCCGATAGCCGCCGAGCCCGCCACGCCCTATGGCGACGCGACTCAGCCCACGGCCGCACCGAAGTCGGTCACACCCGGTTCGGCGTGACGTCGGTCGGATGCACACGGGCGTTCGCATGCCCGCACCCACGCAGCGTGAGCGACGACTGGCATGGAATCCGCTCACACCTTTTGTCGTCCAACGAGTAATATGGACTCATGGGTTTCCTCTACACACCGCTTCCGTTCTGGGTCGCTGTCGGTGGCTGGATTGCCACTGCGATGGTGGTTGTGCTCGCGCTGTGGAAAAATCCTTTCAAAAGACTTCAGGACAGCACGCTCCAGCATGTCTGGCTCGCGATCATCGTCGCGGTGTCGGTGCTGTGGGCGAGCAACGCCTGGCTCGACGACGGCACCGTGATGCACCTGCTCGGCGCCACACTCGTCGTCACGCTGTTCGACTGGGGGCTGGCACTGATCGCGATGGCGGTCGTCACGGGTCTCGCCGCCGTCGTCTTCGATGCTCCATGGCAAGGCATTGCGGTCACGTTCCTCGTGTACGGCGCGTTGCCTGTCGGCATTTCGACGCTGCTGCAGCGTATCTGTATCGCGTGGCTGCCACGCAATTTCTTCATGTTCATCTTTGGCCAGGGCTTCGTTTCACCCGCCCTTGCCGTCTCGCTGACCGCCGCAGCGGCGCTCGGCATTCATATCGGGCTCTCCGACGGTTCGCTGACCGTAGTGCCGGCCGGCTACGCGCTCAGCGTGTTGCTGCTCGCCACCGGTGAAGCGTGGTTTACCGGCATGGCAACCGCGTTGATCGCGGTCTACCGCCCTGCGTGGGTCACCACGTACGACGTGCGACGCTATCGCCTCGGCGGCCCGCGCACCTGAAAATTCGCGCTTTGGTGTGGCCCCGCGCGTATCTGTGATAATCACCCGCGTGCCGTGTGACGCTTATCGAGCGCTCCCACCAGGACAAGACAAATTATTTGCAGCAAGATTGAACTCAACCCTTTTGCGGGGCATCTTATTTGCCTCCCCTCCCATTTGCATCTGAAGAACTAGATGGATCGCACCAACTTACCGCGCCGATTGCTGCGGGTGGTCGGCCAGTTGGCAGCCTGCGCAGCGAGTCTCTCGCTCATCTGCACGGCTCCCGCCTTCGCCGATCAACTCGAACAGCACAATGACCTTGTCAGCAGATTCATGAACGAGATGCATGCCGATCCGCTCGTCGCGGATTGCGCCGCGCATGGCAATTTCGTCGCCAGCACGTCGACTGCGTTCGACCATGTCGAATTTCCGCCCAGTTCGTTCGATAGCGCCCACTCGTCGGTCACGCCGTGGAACGATTCATTCGACGAAGGCAAGCAGCGCGTCAAGGTGGACAGCATCGTCACCGTCGAAGGCGTTGGCGTGCGCCCGAACGACTCCGGCGAGCCAGCCGATCTCAAATTCCGCTGCGGCTATGTCGGCTCGCAGATGCTCGCGTTCAGCTGGAATGACCCGGTGCCGCCGAACCGCGCGCACAGCGAATCGCGCGGTGCGTCGGGCAAGCACAAGGGCGGCAAGGGCAAGCACGCGGTAAGCGGCAAGACCTCGAAGAAATCGACGACGAAATCGTCGAAGTCGAGCAAATCCACGAAGAAAAAGACCCACTGAGGTCTAAGGGCCGATGAACTCGCGTCGTCGCTCCAATCCGTCGAGCCCATAAAAAACGAGGCACGCACAAAACCTTGTGCGTGCCTCGTTTCTTCGCGCGTCCGTCCCGTGAGATTTAAGCGAACGTCTCCACGTGTCGCAGAATCGCCTGCAGCATCGCGGCGCCAAGCGACGCGCTACGCTCGCCGTTCCAGCCCACGCGCTCGTCGGGCAGATTTGCGTTGTCCTTGAACGGCATTTCCAGCGTCAGCGACAGACAACCGAATTCGTTGCCGATGTATTTCGACGCGAGCTTCAACGCATCCTCGCGATACTTGCTCGCCGCATAGCCGTACTTGTCCTGGAAGTCAGGGCTCGCATGCTTGAACGCTTCGATGAACGCCTTCTGCTCGCGCCCCTGCTTCTCGGTGAAGCCCGGCAGCATCTCGGATCCCGCGACGAACACATACGGCAACGCCTCGTCGCCATGGATATCGAAGAACAGGTCGCAGCCCGTCGCGTGAATCGCGTCGCGCACCACCAGCACCTCGGGACTGCGCGCGGCGTCCGGCTCCATCCATTCGCGATTCAGATTCGCGCCGGCCGCATTGGTGCGCAGGTTGCCGTGCACGCTACCGTCCGGATTCATGTTCGGCACGATGTAGAACACCGCGTGCTCATAGAGCTTGCGCGCAACCGGATCGCCGGCCCAATCGCCCCAGCCGACAAGCCGCTTCACCAGCCCTTCGATAAACCATTCGGCCATCGTCTCGCCCGGATGCTGGCGCGCGATCAGCCAGATCTTCTTTTTCGGCGCAGCGTTGGCAGCGGCCTCCGTGGGCGTGGCGAGCGTCAGCAGCGAAACCGGCCGCCCTTCGACCGTCCTGCCGAGTTCAGTCAGCGCCGCATGCGGCATCTGCTGCACGGCGCCGAGAAACTCCGCGTGACGCTCCTCGCCATACGGCTCGAAATACGCGTAGTAAATGCTGTCGAAATCCGGCGTGTGATCGATCGTCAGCACGTTGCCGTCGTATGAGGTCGGCACGCGGAACCAGTTCACGCGGTCATAGCTCGCGACCGCCCGATAATCGCGCCAGCCTTCGGGAAACGCACACGCGGCGGCGTTCTCGAACGTCATCACGCAACGCTCGCCGGCCGCGCCGGACAGACGGAAATAGAACCACTGCGCGAACTCGGCGTGACTGTCGGGCCGCACGCGCAGGCGGATATTGCCGGCGTCCTCGCAGGACAGCACGTCGATCGCGCCCGCGTCGAAATTGCTCGTAATCGATAAGGTCATCAGATTCTTCCCTGCCTGGATCTTCGCCGGCTGCCGGCTGCCTGGCCGCGACCAGCTCGTTACCGGCTCACCACCCGATAGCGCAACACGCTTATTCGGCGATGCGGCGGCGGAACACATAAGTGGAATCGTTCGACGCTTCCGCGCTGAACTCGTAGCCTTCCGTATCGAACGCCTTCAACTGCTCGGGACGATCGAACCGGTTTTCCACCGCGAAACGCGCCATCAGGCCGCGCGCACGTTTTGCGTGGAAGCTGATGATCTTGTAGCGACCGCCCTTCCAGTCCTCGAATACCGGCGTGACGACCGGTGCATCGAGCAGCTTCGGCTTGACCGACTTGAAGTACTCGCCCGACGCGCAATTGACCAGCACGCGCGAGCCCGCCGCGTTCTTCTTCAACTGCGCGTTCAACGCCTGCGTAATACGCTCGCCCCAGAACGCGTACAGATCCTTGCCGCGCGGATTGGCGAAGCGCGTACCCATTTCGAGCCGGTACGGCTGCAGCAGATCGAGCGGGCGCAGCAGGCCGTACAGGCCCGACAGCACGCGCACGTGGTTCTGCGCATAGTCGAGATCAGCCGACGACAGCGTCTTCGCGTCGAAGCCTTCGTACACGTCGCCGTTGAAGGCAAGCACCGCCTGCTTGGCGTTGTGCGTGCCGAATTGCGGCGACCAGTCCGCGTAACGCTGGAAATTGAGGTGCGCGAGTTGATCGGAAATACCCATCAGCGAAGCGATCTGCTGCGGCGACAAACGGCGCAAATCGTCGATCAGCTCGGCTGCGTCGTCGACGAAATCGGGGATCGTGTGCTTCCTGACGTGCGGGGGGGTGTCGTAGTCGAGCGATTTCGCCGGCGACAGAACGATTATCATAGAGGCTTGCATACAGGCACGCCGTGCCTGGTGGTCAAAGACGAAAGCCCGATTGTAACGAATGCCCGATTCCCACGCCTCAACCGGCGCGCTGCGCGTCGTGCTCGATTCCAATGTGTGGATCGATATTCTCGTATTCGACGACCCGCACACGCGGCCGATCGCGGCTGCGCTCGAAAGCGGCGCGCTCGCCGCGCTGATCAACGCGCGCTGCCTCGGCGAACTCGCGTACGTGCTCGACTATCCGCAGTTCGCGCACCGCAACGTCGACAAGGCCGCCGCGCTCGCAGTGGTCGCGCGGCTCGCGCAGAGGGTCGAGACACCCGAGCCGCCCGAGCCCGCCGACAGCCCGCGCCCGCTGCCCAAATGCAAGGATCGCGACGACCAGAAATTTCTCGAACTCGCGCACACGGCGCAA
Organism: Paraburkholderia antibiotica; assembly: GCF_012927125.1. Taxonomy (GTDB): domain Bacteria; phylum Pseudomonadota; class Gammaproteobacteria; order Burkholderiales; family Burkholderiaceae; genus Paraburkholderia; species Paraburkholderia antibiotica. The sequence goes on along the minus strand of NZ_JABBFZ010000012.1, from coordinate 210,938 downwards.
GCCGACTGGCTGGTTTCGAAAGATCGCGCGGTGCTAAAGCTCGCAAAACGGGTCGCACGCGATTTCGGCTTCCGGATCGCTCAGCCGGCGCCGTTCGTCGAGGCGGCCGGCATCGCGCAGAACGCCGGCGGCGAGCCCGTCACCGTGTAAGCCGAGCCCGGCCAGCCGCGTCCTCAGTTGCATTCTGCTTTGCGCCCCGCTGCTGAACCTGGCTCATCCCGACCTGGCCGGAAGGCTAACGTGAACTGCGCGGCGCGCACAGCGCATCGCGATTCCCTACAATCAGGCTTCACGCTTCGTAACGCACGACCTCGACGTTCGAGAACCCGGCCAACCCATCGCCCTGCCACGAACCACGCCATGAACGCACCGCACGACACGCCCACCAGCCCCACGTTTCCGTCTCGCCTGCCGAACGTCGGCACGACGATCTTCACCGTGATGAGCGCGCTCGCCGCGGAAAAAGGCGCGGTGAACCTGGGCCAGGGCTTTCCCGACTTCGCCTGCGATCCGCGCATCGTCGACGCGGTCGCGAACGCGATGCGCGACGGCCACAACCAGTACCCGCCGATGGCCGGCGTGCTGCCGTTGCGCGAGGCGATCGCGAACAAGATCGCGAACCTGTACGGCCGCCGCTACGACGCCAATAGCGAAATCACCGTGACCGCGGGCGCTACCCAGGCGCTCTTGACCGCGATCCTCTGCACCGTGCATCCGGGCGACGAAGTCGTCGTGATCGAGCCGACCTACGACAGCTATCTGCCGTCGATCGAACTGGCGGGTGGCAAGCCCGTGTTCGTCACGCTCGACGCGCCCGATTACGCAATCCCGTTCGACAAGCTCGCCGCCGCGATCACGCCGAAAACGCGGCTCATCATGATCAACACGCCGCACAATCCGACCGGCACGGTCTGGCGCGCCGACGACATGCGCAAGCTCGAGGAGATCGTGCGCGGCACCAATGTGCTGATCCTGTCCGACGAGGTGTACGAGCACATGGTCTACGACGGCGCGCCGCATGAAAGCGTCGCGCGTTATCCGGAGCTCGCGCAGCGCAGCTTCGTGGTGTCGAGCTTCGGCAAGACCTATCACGTGACGGGCTGGAAGGTCGGCTATGTCGCGGCCCCCGCCGCGCTCACCGCCGAGTTCCGCAAGGTGCACCAGTTCAACGTGTTCACCGTCAACACGCCGATGCAGATCGGTCTCGCCGATTACATGCAGAACCCCGCGCCGTATCTGGATCTGCCGGCGTTCTATCAGAAGAAGCGCGACTTCTTCCGCGCCGGCCTCGCGAATTCGCGCTTCAGGCTGCTGCCGTGTACGGGCACGTATTTCCAGTGCGTCGATTATTCGGCGATCAGCGATCTGCCCGAAGCCGAGTTCGCGCAATGGCTGACCGGCGAAATCGGCGTCGCGGCCATTCCAGTCTCGGCGTTCTATCACGAGGCGCACGAATCGGGTGTGGTGCGCTTCTGCTTCGCCAAGCAGGAAAGCACGCTCGCCACCGCGCTCGAACGTCTCGCGCGGCTCTAGGAGGTACCGCGCGATGTCACGAACGAATCCACGTTCCTTGCCATCGCGCGATGCGACATGGGCGGGCGTCGACCGCCCATGCGCGCTTCATCCAACCGGGGTCGTTGCCTCAGGACGGACGCGACGCCGCGATATACGCCTTGCGATCTTCCGTCACGCGCTGCGCCGCCGGCCGCGCATTGATCGTCTTCACGTAGCTCTTCCAGTCGATCCCCGCCTCGAGCAGAAAATCGCGGCCGTAGACGGCTTGCGTCGCCGCGCCCACGAGCGGCAGGCTGACGTAGCCGGCGGTATCCGCGACGCTGAACCGTTCGCCGCACAGATACGGCGCAAGCTTCGCGATCCGCTTGAAGCCGGCAATGTGGTGCATCAGCAGCTTCTCGATATGCCCCTTGGTCCCGTCGCTGACCGTGCCGCCAAAAAACGCCTCCTTGTACAGATTGCGCGCCGTCAGTTCGAGATGCACGTCGACGAAGAAGATCATCTCGCGCTCCTTCGCGGCCAGCCACGGATCGGCCGAGAAAATCTGCTTGTCGGGAAAACGCGCCGCCAGATACTCGACGATGCACTGCGACTCGCACAGATCGCCGTCTTCGGTCTGCAGATACGGCACCTTGCCAAGCGGCGAATGCTCGAGCAGCGTGTTGTCCTGACTCGGCGTGACGAACACTTCCTCGAATGCAATGCCGTGCTCGAGCAGCACGAATTTGACCTTGTTGTAGTAGTTGGAAAGCGCAAAGCCGCACAGCTTGATCATCGGGTGTCTCCTTTTTCACGTTGTACGAGACCGCGCGTCGAGGTCGAACGGCGGCGTTCAATCAAATCATCCAGTAAATTGCACGGTCGTGCTATTCTAAAAAAACCATGGAGTCGGGCAACGCAATGAACTCTCGCAATTTCAGCATCGAAACCATCGGCATCGTCGGCACTGGCGCCATGGGCCGCGGCATCGCACAGATCGCGGCGCTCGCGGGCCTGCGCGTGCGGCTCTACGACACCAACCCGGCCGCCGTCGGCGCCGCGCGCGACTACCTCGCGGAGACTTTCGCCAAATTGACGGCCAAAGGCAAGCTCGAACAATCGCGCTCGCTCGCCGCGCTCGCGAACGTGAGCGGCGTGCAGACCGTCGGCGAGCTCGCCGGCTGCGATCTGGTCGTGGAAGCGATCGTCGAAAAGCTCGACGTTAAGCAGGCGCTCTTTCGCGAGCTCGAAACCGTGGTGAGCGGCCGCTGCATCCTGGCGTCGAACACGTCGTCGCTGTCGATCACCGCGATCGCCGCAAGTTGTACCGATCCGTCGCGCGTGGTCGGCTACCACTTCTTCAATCCCGTGCCGCTGATGAAGGTCGTCGAAGTGATCGACGGGCTGCGCAGCGACCCCGCGGCCGGCGACGCGCTGATGGAGCTATCGCGCCGCATGGGCCACACGCCGGTACGCGCGAAGGACATGCCCGGCTTCATCGTCAATCATGCCGGCCGTGGGATGAATACCGAGGGTCTGCGGGTGGCGGGCGAAGGCGTCGCGAGTTTCGCGGACATCGACCGCATCATGCGCGAGCAGGCGGGCTTTCGCCTCGGACCGTTCGAGCTGCTGGACCTGACCGCGCTCGACGTGTCGCATCCGGTGATGGAGTCGATCTATCACCAGTTCTACGAAGAACCGCGCTATACGCCGTCGCCGATCACCGGCACACGGCTCTCGGGCGGCCTGCTCGGCCGCAAGAGCGGCGAAGGTTTTTATCATTATGTGGACGGCAAGCAGCAGGTGCCCGCCGAAGCGCCCGCGCCGAGCGCGCTGCCGTCGAGCGTGTGGGTCAGCAAGCGCTATCCGCAGGCATATGACGCAGTCGCGCAACTCGTCGGTAAAGCAGGCGTGAAACTCGACGAAGGCGCGACACCCGCCGCCGGTTCGCTGATCGTGGTTACGCCGTTCGGCCACGACGCGACCACGGCCGCGATCGACGAAGCGCTCGACGCGAGCCGCGTCGTTGCCGTCGATGCGCTCTTTCCGCTCGTCGGCGCGCAACGCCGCACGCTGATGACCACCCCGGCCACCACCCGCGCCGCACGCGACGAAGCGCATGCGCTGTTCGCCGCCGACGACATTCCCGTCACGGTGATCCGCGATTCGACCGGCTTCGTCGCGCAACGCGTAGTCGCGACGATCGTCAACATCGGCTGCGACATTGCGCAAAAGCAGATCGCGACGCCGGAAGACATCGACCTCGCCGTCACGCTCGGCCTCGGCTATCCGCGCGGACCGCTCGCGTTGGGCGATGCGCTGGGCGCCGCCACCATTCTGACGATCCTGCGCAACATGTTCAGCGTGCTCGGCGACCCGCGCTACCGTCCGTCGCCGTGGCTCGCAAGACGCGCGCAACTCGGTCTGTCGCTGACGCAGCGCGATGCGGCGGATACCGCTGAGGAGACCCGCTCATGAGCGCCGCCCTGCTCGCTTCACGTCCGGCCAGCAGCGAATCGACGCTGGTCCTCACCCTGTCGAATCCGGGCGCGCGCAACGCGCTGCACCCGGACATGTACGCGGCCGGCATCGAGGCATTCGACACCATCGAGCGCGATCCGTCGATCCGCGCGGTCGTGGTCACCGGCGCCGACAACTTCTTCTGTGCGGGCGGCAATCTGAACCGCCTGCTCGAAAATCGCGCGAAAGATCCGTCCGTGCAGGCCGAGAGCATCGACCTGCTCGGCGAGTGGATTTCGGCGCTACGGCTGTCGTCGAAGCCGGTGATCGCGGCGGTCGAAGGCGCGGCGGCCGGCGCGGGATTTTCGCTCGCGCTCGCCTGCGATCTGATCGTCGCCGCCGACAACGCGAAGTTCGCGATGTCGTATGCGCGCGTCGGCCTCACGCCCGACGGCGGCGGCTCGTGGTTTCTTGCCCAGGCGCTGCCGCGCCAGCTCGCCACCGAAGTGCTGATCGAAGCGAAACCGATCGGCGCCGCGCGTCTACACGAACTCGGCGTCGTCAACCGGCTCGCGAAAGCCGGCACCGCGCTCGATAACGCGCTCGCATGGGCCGACGAACTCGGCACGATTTCGCCCAACTCGGTCGCGCGCATCAAGGGGCTGATTGCCGCGGCCGGCACGCAGCCGCTCGCGGACCATCTGGTCGCGGAGCGCGACAACTTCGTTGCGTCGCTGCATCATCGCGACGGCCTCGAAGGCATCACCGCGTTCCTCGAAAAACGCGCGCCGATCTACAAATAAACGAGGAGTGAGCCGCCCGACATGCCCGACTACCAACTGCCGAAACGTCGCCGCATCTTCCTGATGCGCCACGGCGACGTCACCTACTTCGACGACTCCGGCCGCGCGATCGACCCGCAAACCGTGCCGCTGAACGCGAACGGCCGCGAGCAGGCCAGCGCCGCGGGCCGCGTGTTCGCCGAGCAGCAGGTTCGCTTCGATCGCGTGATCGTCAGCGGCTTGCCGCGCACGGTCGAAACCGCGCAACGCGTGCTCGCCGAAACCGGCCAGCAGATCGAACTCGACATCGAGCCCGCGCTGCAGGAGATTCACGGTGGCCGGCTCGGCAGCATTCCGCCGAGCGATATCGAGGCGGCGTTTCTCGGCGTATTCGACGGCATCGTGCCGGAAAGCACGCGCTTTCTCGACGGCGAGACAATCGGCGAGCTGTTCGATCGCGTGCTGCCGGCCGTCGCGGCGTTGCGCGAGGACACCTCGTGGGACACCCTGCTGCTAGTGCTGCATGGCGGCGTCAATCGCGCGATCCTGTCGCACGCGCTGACCGCGGGCGGGCGAACGTTCTTCGGCCATCTATCGCAGGCGACCGGCTGCATCAACGCGCTCGACGTCGGTGCGGAGTCGCGCGACTGGGTGCTGCGCATGCTCAACTATTCACCGCCGTCGCCGTTGCATCGCGACGTCCGCAACACCACGATGGAAATGCTCTACGCACAATTTATTCGATACCAGCGTAGCTGACACCGAACTGGAGGAGACACATGGCGCAAGCCACGCAGACCGGCGAACCCGCACACAAACAGGATTATTCGGCCTTCGAGGGCACCCGCCCGGTCAACGAGCGGCAACGCTTCGACAACGACGCGCTCGCCGCATGGCTGGCCGGCCACGTCGACGGATTCGCCGGGCCGCTCACGCTCGAACAATTCGCGGGCGGGCAATCCAATCCCACCTTCAAGCTCGTCACGCCGTCGCGCTCGTACGTAATGCGCGCGAAGCCCGGACCCGCGGCGAAGCTGCTGCCGTCCGCGCATGCGATCGAACGCGAATACCGCGTGATGAGCGCGCTCGCCGGCACCGACGTGCCGGTCGCGCAGATGCTCGCGCTGTGCGAGGACGAAAGCGTGATCGGACGCGCGTTCTACGTGATGGAGTTCGTCGAGGGCCGCGTGCTGTGGGATCAGTCGCTGCCCGGCATGACGCCGGCTGAGCGCGCGGCGATCTACGACGAAATGAATCGCGTGATCGCGGCCTTGCATAGCGTCGACGTCACCGCCGCCGGCCTCGCCGATTACGGCAAGCCAGGCAATTACTTCGCGCGGCAGATCGGTCGCTGGAGCAAGCAGTATCTGGCGTCCGAGACCGAGCCGATCGACGCGATGCATCGGCTGATCGAGTGGCTGCCGCAGCATATGCCGGCGGAAACCGGCGAGCATGCATCGGTCGTGCACGGCGACTACCGGCTCGACAATCTGATCTTCGCGCGCGATGAGCCGCGCGTGCTCGCGGTGCTCGACTGGGAACTGTCGACGCTCGGCGATCCGCTCGCCGACTTCGCGTATCACTGCATGGCGTGGCACGTCGATCCGGCGCAGTTCCGCGGCATCGCGGGGCTCGATTGGGCCGCGCTCGGCATTCCCGACGAAGCGCAGTACGTGAAGCGCTATTGCCAACGCACCGGCTTCGAAATCCACGGCGACTGGAACTTCTATCTGGCGTACAACATGTTCCGCATCGCCGCGATCCTGCAGGGGATCATGAAACGCGTCGTCGATGGCACCGCGTCGAACGCGCAGGCACTCGATGCCGGCCGACGCGCGAAGCCGATGGCCGAACTGGCCTGGCGCTACGCGCAGAAGGTCCGTTAGAGGTTCGCTAAAGGTCCGCTCCATGCAATGACGTGTCGGGGCTGCACCTGCCCCGGCACGGCGCGCTCCCGAGCACGCGTGCGCGTGAACTTGCGCGCCCCGCCCCCATCATCCGCAGTCCGTTATCCGCGAGGTCCCAGATGAATTTCGATTACACCCCGAAGGTTCAGGCGTTGCGTGAAAAACTGCTCGCGTTCTTCGACGAGCATATCTATCCGAACGAGCAGGCGTTCTATGCCGAGGTTGCGCGCAACCGGCAGAACGGCAATGCATGGCTGCCGACCGAACTGATCGAGCAACTCAAGCACAAAGCGCGCGAAGCCGGCCTGTGGAATCTGTTCCTGCCGCAATCGGAGCGCGGCGCCGGACTGACGAATCTCGAATACGCGCCGCTGTGCGAAATCATGGGCCGCGTACCCTGGGCGCCGGAAGTGTTCAACTGCAGCGCGCCCGACACCGGCAACATGGAGACCATCGAGCGCTACGGCAGCGAAGACAACAAGCGCGAATGGCTCGACCCGCTGCTGCAAGGACAGATCCGTTCGGCGTTTCTGATGACGGAGCCGGAGGTGGCGTCGTCGGATGCGACCAACATCCAGACCAGCATCGTGCGCGATGGCGACCATTACGTGATCAACGGCCACAAGTGGTGGTCGTCGGGCGCGGGCGATCCGCGCTGCAAGGTCTACATCGTGATGGGCAAGACCGATCCCGACGCGCCGCGCCATCAACAGCAGTCGATGATTCTCGTGCCCGCCGACGCCACCGGCATCACCGTGCACCGCCCGCTCACCGTGTTCGGTTACGACGACGCACCGCACGGCCACATGGAGATCACGCTCAATAACGTCCGCGTGCCCGCCGCCAACATGCTGCTCGGCGAAGGCCGCGGCTTCGAGATCGCGCAAGGCCGCCTCGGACCGGGCCGCATCCATCATTGCATGCGGCTGATCGGTCTCGCCGAACGCGCGATCGAACTGATGGCGAAGCGCTCGTTGCAGCGCGTCGCGTTCGGCAAGCCGGTCTCGTCGCAGGGCGTGACGCAGGAACGTCTCGCCGAGGCGCGCTGCATGATCGAGCAGGCGCGTCTGCTCACGCTGAAGACCGCGTACATGATGGACACCGTCGGCAACAAGGGCGCGCGCGGCGAGATCGCGATGATCAAGGTGGTCGCGCCGAACATGGCCTGCCAGGTGATCGACTGGGCGATTCAGGCGCACGGCGGCGGCGGCGTCAGCGACGATTTCCCGCTCGCGTATGCGTACGCATCGGCGCGCACGCTGCGTTTCGCCGACGGCCCGGACGAAGTGCACCGCAACGCGATCGCCAAGCTCGAACTCGCGCGTCATATGGATGCCGGCGCGGCGGCTCGGGTGGAGATGCCGGTTACGCGGTTTTGAGTAGGCGTGATGGGATCTGAGCCGGTTCGGGTCGATCGGCTCGACCGACCCGACCGGCGCGCCGCGAATATAAGCTTCGCAGCGACGTGATCGAGGGCGTTTCGATTCGCCGCCGCGGCCAGCAGCATCACGCGATCTATGCTCTAATTTTCGGCACTGGCGGCGCCCTCTTCGCGGCGCCGCTGCAACGACGACGAAGAACAAGGAGCCAGGATGATCGACGTTTATAGCTGGGCGACCCCGAACGGCCACAAGGTCCACATCATGCTCGAGGAAACGGGCCTGCCCTACACCGTGCATGGCGTGAACATCGGCGCCGGCGATCAGTTCAAGCCAGAATTTCTCGCCATCAGTCCCAACAACAAGATTCCCGCGATCGTCGACTCCGACGGTCCGAAAGGCGCCGACGGTCGGCCGTTCGCGCTGTTCGAATCGGGAGCGATCCTGATTTATCTCGCCGAGAAAACCGGCAAGTTCCTGCCCACGGATCCGGCCGCGCGCTACTCGGTGCTGCAATGGCTGATGTTCCAGATGGGCGGCCTCGGGCCGATGCTGGGACAAACGCATCACTTCCGCGTCTATGCGCCCGAGCAGATCGAATACGCGGTCAACCGCTACACCAACGAGGCGCGACGTTTGTACGGCGTGATGGACGCGCAGCTCGGCAAGACCCGCTATCTCGCGGGCAACGACTATACGATCGCGGACATTGCCGCATTCCCATGGACGCGGTCGTGGAAGAACCAGGGCATTGAGCTCGATGCATTGCCGAACGTGAAGCGCTGGCACGAAGAAATCGCCGCGCGGCCGGCGGTGGTGCGCGGCGTCGACGTGCTCGCGTCCGCGCGTGTGCCGCTGATGGACGACAAGGCGAAGGAGATGCTGTTCGGCGCGACGCAGTACGCGAAGCACTAAGTCGTGCGCTTTCGCGTCGGCATGCGCTAACTCGTGCCGACATGCGCCGACACGCATCGGCGCAAAGAAAAAGCGCGAGCGGCATTCATGCCGGCTCGCGCTTTTTATTGCCTGCGCTTTTGTCTGCGTCCGCGCTTGTGTCTACGTGTGCTTCTACCGCGCAGCGAACCTCAAAAGTAATGCCGCGTGATGAACTCGGCGACGCACACCGGCCGCTCACCACCCTGCCGCTCGACCGTCACGTTCCACACCGCCTGCACACCACCGTTCTCCACGTCGGTCACCGATTCCACCGCGAATTTCGCGCGCAGCAATGAACCGACCAGCACCGGCGACATGAAGCGCACGCGATTCAGACCATAGTTGACGCCCATGCGCTGCTCGATTTTCACCGTCTTGCCGAGCAAAGCCGGAATCAGCGATAACGTCAGGAAGCCATGCGCGACCGGGCCGCCGAACGGCGATTCGCGCGTGGCCCGCTCCGGGTCGATGTGAATCCATTGATGGTCGCCGGTTGCGTCGGCGAAGCGGTTGACCTTGTCCTGATCGACCGTCAGCCATTCGCTCGTGAGGGACTCCGCGCCGACCAATGCCCGCAATGCCGCCGCATCGCCGAACCTCGCGACTTGCGTCGCGCTCGCCGTCATGCGGCCGCTCCCGGATTGCGCAGCCCGAACATGCCCTTCGAGCTCACCGTGATCACTGTTTCGCCATGCTGATTGATGCCTTCCCAGCGCGTCGACACGATGCCGCGATCGGGCTTGCTCTCCGACACGCGCCTGTCGACGATGACGTTCATCATCGTGATCGTATCGCCGACACGCACCGGCTTCAGCCAGCGGATTTCGTCGATGCCGGGCGAGCCCATCGACGTCGAGCCCACGAGCACGTTACGCACCAGCATGCCCATCATCACCGAACACGTGTGCCAGCCGCTCGCCACCAGACCGCGAAACGGCGACTCGGCCGCAGCCGCTTCGTCGAGATGAAACGGCTGCGGATCGAACTTCTGCGCGAACTCGACGATCTCTTCACGCGTGAACGTGTGCTTGCCGACTTCGCGGGTCGTGCCGACTTCCATGTCCTCGAAACTGATTCCCATCGTCCAGCTCCTTGATGCAATTGAACGGCCCGCTCAGCCTTCGACGACAGCGAAGCCGGGCAGCGAAGCAAAGCGCGCGAGATGATGATCGACATCGCCGAGCGTGGTCTCGATGATCGCAAGGCGCTTGAACAGGTGCGCAGCCGCGACTTCGTTCGTCACGCCCATGCCGCCGTGCAGTTGCACCGCCTGCTGACCGACGAAGCGCGCGGCCTGGCCGACCCGTACCTTCGCCGCGGAAATTGCGCGACGGCGCTCGTCGGGCGATTCGCTCGCGTAGCGCATCGCCGCCAGATACGTGACGGAACGCGCCTGCTCCGCGTGAATCAGCATTTCGACCATCCGATGCTGCAACGCCTGGAAGCGCGCGATGGGCTGTCCGAACTGCTGGCGCGTTTTCGTGTAGTCGACGGTTGCGTGGTTCAGCGCGTCGAGCACGCCGATCGCCTCCGCGCACAGCAACAGCGTGCCGTAGTCGGCGATCTGCTCGAGGGCCGCCGCGCCTGCGTGCTGCCCGGCGAGCCGGCGGGCGGGCGTGCCGTTGAATTCGAGCGTCGCGGCGCGTTGGCCGTCGATCGTACGGTATTCGGTTACCTTCGCGCCCGCCGCGCCGCGCGCGACGACAAAGAGCGCGAGCTCGCCATTCAGGCGTGCCGGCACGATCCAGTGATCAGCCTGCGCGCCGTGCAGCACGACCGATTTCGCCCCGCTCAACGTTTGTTGCCCGTCATTCGAACCGATCGCGGTCGTGGCGACGTCGAACAGATCGTAGCGTGCATGCGGTTCGTGAAATGCGACCGCCAGTTTGCACTCGCCCTGAGCTGCCCGTTCGAGCAGCGCGGCATCTTCGCCGTCACCGGTACCGGCGATGCGCAGCGCCTCGATACCCACCGCGGTCGACCAGTACGGCTCGATGACCAGCGCGCGGCCGAGCTCCTGCATCACCACCAGCATGTCGATCGGACCGCCGTTAAAACCGCCCTGCGCTTCCGGCACCGGCAACGCGGTCAGGCCCAGTTCGGCGAAGGCGGCCCAATGCGTATCCGAAACACCCGCGGCGGAGCGCACGATTTCCTGACGCGCCTCGAAACCGTAGCTCTTGTCGAGATAGCGGCGCAGCGCGTCGGCGAATTGCTGTTGTTCGTCGTTGAAAGTGAAGTCCATGCGCCGCTCCTCAAAGTCCGAGAATCATCTGCGCGATGATGTTCTTTTGAATTTCGTTCGAGCCGCCATAAATCGACGTCTTGCGGAAGTTGAAGTAGTACGCGGCAAGCGGTGCGGCATCGTCGTCGCCAGCAAGGCTGTGCTCATGCTCACCTTCGAGGAACGGTACGTCGAACGGCGCGGCCAGCGGGCCGACCGCTTCGAACATCAGCTCGGTAAGTCCCTGCTGCACCTCGGTGCCCTTGATCTTCAACATCGACGCTTCCGGTCCCGGCCCGCGCCCGCCCGCCTCGTTGGCGACCACGCGCTGCACCGTGACTTCGAGCGCCATCAGCTCGATCTCCAGATTCGCGACCTTCGCGGCAAACACCGGATCCTGCAGCAGCGACTTGCCGTTCTTTTTCTGATTCAGCGCGAGACGCTTCAGGAACGCGAGTTCGCGCTTCGACGCGCCGACTCGCGCAATGCCGGTGCGCTCATGCCCGAGCAGGTACTTCGCGTAGGTCCAGCCGCGATTTTCTTCGCCGACCAGATTCTCGACCGGGACTTTCACGTCTTCGAAAAACACTTCGTTGACTTCGTGGTCTTCGTCGAGCGTGATGATGGGCCGCACGGTAATGCCCGGCGTCTTCATGTCGATCAGCAGGAACGAGATGCCCTCCTGCTTTTTGGCGCCACTGTCGGTGCGCACGAGACAGAACATCATGTCGGCGTACTGGCCGAGCGTGGTCCAGGTCTTCTGGCCATTGACCACGTAGTGATCGCCGACGCGCTCTGCGCGTGTGCGCAGCGATGCGAGGTCGGAGCCCGAACCCGGCTCCGAATAGCCTTGGCACCACCAGTCGGTGCCGTCGAGAATGCGCGGCAGATAATGACGTTTCTGCGCCTCATTGCCGTACTTCATCAGCACGGGCGCCACCATCGATACACCGAAAGGCAGCACGGACGGCGCGCCGATACGCGCGCACTCCTCTTCCCAGATGTGCCGTTGCGTAGCGTCCCAGCCCGGGCCGCCATACTCGCGCGGCCACGCGATCACCGACCAGCCTCGCGTGCCGAGCAGCTTGTGCCAGCTCGCGAAATCTTCGCGGGAGAGACGTTTGTGATTGAGTACCTTGTCGCTGAGCTCGCGAGGCAGATTTGCTTCGAGCCAGGCGCGGATGTCGGTGCGGAACGCGTCTTCGGCGGGGGAATAATCCAGATTCATACGTAGTGTCTCCTGGCCACCACCTCACCCGGCGCCAGGGAGCCACTACGTTATTGCAGCGGTTCCTTCAGGGCCGCCGGGACCGGCAGCGGCATCACTTCGATGCCTTCCTCGACCAAGGCACGCGCATCTTCGGGCGTCGTGACACCGCGAATATTGCGTGCGGGCGCTTCGTTGTAGTGAATGCGCCGCGCTTCCTCGGCGAAGCGGTCGCCCACGTTCTCGGTCTTTTCCAGTACCTCGCGCAGCGCACGCATGACGTGCGCCTGCATTTCCGCCATGCCTGCCGGCGCCTTCGTCTCGGCTACACCCGACAGATTCAGGCGCGGCGCAGACGGCAAACGGCTCACTTCGTTCGCGCCGCAGATCGGACATTCGACGAGCTTGCGGGACTGCTGCGATTCGAAGTCATCAGTCGAAGCGAACCAACCTTCGAACCGATGGCCATGCGGACACTGTAAATCGAGGACCTTCATGTGGAATCAGGGCTTGCGTGCCAGTTTAGCGCAAAATGAAAATTTGTGAACGATCGTTCGTAAAATTTATGATCGACGCGCCAGCGCCAGTTACAACAAACAAATGTGGCGTGGGTGCGCGATTTTAACGCTTTGCGCCAGGCGCTGCCGAAGGCGGACAAACGCGTAAATCGCAGCGGTTCAGCCTTCACTCGTCCTGCTCGTGCCAGAATCGGTCCGGGTCCGGTCAGCTATTACATCGAGGCACAATTTCCACGCCTCATCAGCCTGCTTCCGCCTCGTCTACGCCACCAGGTTGCCAAGCTGGCGGTTCACGCGCGGCTCAATCTGACGTGCCTCTCTAGCAAGATTGATCTGCTTTGCCAATCTGGCGACGTCCGCCACGTCTGCCTTGATGTCGTAGCCGCCTCGCGCGGTTAGCCATTCGAGCACGTCCGCCAGGTGCCATACGGAGGTACTGCCCTCGTGAACCGGCGGGGGGAAGTCGGTAGCATGGCTCAGCATCAGCTTGCGCATGTTTTGTCGCGACACCCCAGCCACCTCGGCAACGTCGGTCAGGCCGACGAAATCGGGCCCAGCCTCGACAAGCCGCGCGGACGGCACCGCGCGTTTCACATCCTTGAGCGCGCTTGTCACCGCCGCGAGCGCGGTTGCGCCTTCGCGGGAAAAAAGCAGTCCCAGACGGCCCGGCTGTCCCACGCCCACCGTCGCATCGTCGCAGCCTGCCTCGCCCAACCGCTCGACGATCGCATCCGTATCTCTGTCTTCCACGGCAAGCCGGTATTTCAACGTGAACACATATTCCATACGTTACCCCTGTCTTCGTTCCATCCCGGATTCGTGCGCTTCCTGTTCGACACCATGCCCGCTACCGCGAGCCGTACAGTTGTCGACGATGCGCCGCAAGTGCCGGGCGTGGTTGCCCGGATTCTTCGGCGTACTCCAGACACTCGATATACAGAACTCGCCGCAGCGACACTCGGCATGATTGTGCGGACAATAGATTTTTCCCCACGCATGCCCTCTTCCGCCGTCCTGAACACGCCAGCCATGCTGTTCTGCGTAAGTCAACGCAGCCTCGACCTCTTTCTTAGCGTGCCTTCCTCGAACCATCGACACCTCCAATTTAGCCGATCCCCATTTAGTTGTCAATTGACAACCAAATGGGGATGCAGTTTTAGATCGCCCCGGCGTCCATCGTTCGTTATCCAGAATAAAATCGACGATATCCGCCACGATCGGAAGTCTCATACTAGCGGTCCGTCGACGATGCGACGAGACAGCCTGATGGCATAGGAACAGGCCTATTTTTGGGAAGAGAAAGAAGAGAAAAAGCCGCGCCGCAATGACAAAGCCCCCGCTGGTCTTCGACCAGACAGGGGCTTCTTCGTACAGTACTATCGCGCCGGCTAGCCGGCCACAGGAAACTTACACCGACTCAGGCGCGAGCGTCGGCCACGCACCCGACAGCACCTTCTCGAGCCAGAACGTACCGATGATCGTTTTCACGTCGGTGATCTTGCCGGTGCGCACCCACTCCGACACGTCTTCCACGCTTGCCGTGAAGAGTTCGAGAAACTCGCCTTCGTCGAGCTTGCGCTCACCCGCGGTCAAGCCGCGCGCAAGATAAATATCGATGAACTCGGTGGAATACGAAATGATCGGGTGAATACGCGTCAGGTACACATACTCGCGCGCGGTATAGCCGGTTTCCTCGCGCAGTTCGCGCACCGCACAGGCAAGCGCGCCTTCGTTCGGATCGAGCTTGCCCGCCGGATATTCGACCATCACCTTGCCCATCGGATAGCGATACTGGCTTTCGAGCAGCACGCGGCCATCGTCGAAAAGCGGAATCACCATGACGGCGCCCGGATGTTGAACGTACTCGCGGGTTGCCTGCTTGCCGTCCGGCAGTCGGACCGTATCGAACTTGACCGTCATGAACGGCCCCTGGTGGACCGTCTTACTGTCGATGCAAGTCTCGGTTAGCGCGGCGTCGTGATTGGGAAGTTCAGCCATATGCGGACCTCGGAACAGCGTGGCGCGCGACGGCGAGACGCCGTCAGCGGCGTTTGACGAGATATTGGAAGGTGAAGCCGGGGAAAGCGAACACGACGAATAAGGCAAACGTGATCGCGTAGAACTGCCAGCCCTGCTCGAAGCGGTTTCCCGCGCGCGCTTCGAGCAGAAAGCCCAAGGCGCCGACCACGAAATACAGCACGATCAATTCGGCAATCCGGAGCCAGGCGCTTTTCTTCGCCGCCTTCAACGGCACGGCGGCGAAGAGGCGCTGATTCAGGAACGGTACGTTGGCGCCGACCAGCGCCAACAGCACGATAAACCAGCCCGCAGCGGACATCAGAGCAGCAGCGTGTGCTGGATGGCGGTCAGACAGGCGCGCAGCAGCGGATCCGGCACGATACCGAGCACCAGCACTGCGACGCCGTTGAGCGCGAGCAGCGCACGCGTGCTCGTGTCGGCCACGATCGGCGACTTGTCCTGCGGCTCGTCGAAGTACATCAGCTTGACGACGCGCAGGTAGTAGAACGCGCCGAACAGCGACGTGATCACGGCCAGCACGGTGAGCCACGTCAGGCCGGCGTTCATCGTAGCCTGCAGCACCGCAAGTTTCGCGTAGAAGCCGACCGCCGGCGGAATACCCGCGAGCGAGAACATCATGACCATCATCACGAACGCGAACACCGGGCTACGCTGATTGAGACCCTTGAAGTCCTCGAGCGTATCCGCTTCGAAATCGCGGCGTGCCAGCAGCATGATGACGCCGAAGGTGCCGAGCGTGGTGATCAGGTAGACGATGCTGTAGAACATCGCCGAACCGTACGCACTTGCCGCACCCGTGGTCTTCTGATCGACCACGCCAGCGAGCAGGCCGAGCAGCACGAAGCCCATGTTCGAGATCGCCGAGTACGCGAGCATCCGCTTGATGTTGCGCTGCACGATACCGGTGATGTTGCCGACGATCAGCGACAACGCCGCGAGAATCACCAGCATCTGTTGCCATTCGACTGCGAGCGGCAGCAGACCCATCACGAGAAAGCGCAGGCCCCACGCGAATGCCGCCACCTTCGGGCCGCCGCCGACTGCCAGCGTCATCGCCGTCGGTGCGCCCTGATACACGTCAGGCACCCACATATGGAACGGCACCGCACCCATCTTGAACGCCACGCCGGCCACGATGAAGATCACGCCGAACAGCAGCACGGTCGGATCGTAGTGGCTCGTGCCGATCGCCTTGAACACTTCGTTCAGGTCGAGCGAGCCGGTCGCGCCGTACAGCATCGAGATACCGTACAGCAGGAAACCGGAAGCCAGCGCGCCGAGCACGTAGTACTTCATCGCCGCTTCGTTCGACGACGCCACTTCGCGACGCAGCGCGATCACCGCGTACAGCGACAGCGACATCAACTCCAGACCGAGGTACAGCGTCAGGAAGTTGTTGCCCGAGATCATCACGATCTGGCCGAGCAGCGAGAACATGCCGAGCAGGAAGAAATCGCCGCGGAACAGGCCGCGGTCTTCCAGGTAGCGACGCGAATAGACGATCGACACCGCATAGCCGAGCGACACCACCGCCTTCATCACGTTGGCGAACGGATCGACCACGTACATGTGGCTGAAGAAGTAATGCACTTGCGGGTCGAACGCATTCATCGCGAACCAGATCCCGGCGACGAGCGTCGAGAAGAACGCGATGAAATACGTGGTACGGCGACCGGCCTGGCCGACGAACGTGTCGTTGAGCCACGCGATCACAACGGCGAACATCACCAGTGCGTCGGGCAACAGAGCAGTCATAGGGGCGTTTTGCATGGTCTTTAAATTCCTCCGCTCGTCGTTACTGAGCCAACGGCAGCTTCGATTGAGCAACGTGGGAGAGGAGGTTTTCCACGGATACGTGCATCACATCGGTAAAGGGCTTCGGATACAGGCCCATGAACAGCGTCAGTGCGGCGAGCACTGCCAGCATGAAAAATTCGCGGCGGTTGATGTCGACGAGGTGCTTCACGTGGTCATTCGTGACCGCGCCGAAGTACACGCGCTTATACATCCACAGCGTGTAGGCCGCGCCGAGAATCAGCGTCACCGCAGCGCCGCCTGCGATCCAGAAGTTGTACTGGACAGCCGCGAGAATCACCATGAATTCGCCGACGAAACCCGAGGTACCCGGCAAGCCGCAGTTCGCCATCGAGAACAGCATCGCGAAGGCCGCGAACTTCGGCATCATGTTGACGACGCCGCCGTAATCGGCGATCTGACGCGAGTGCATACGGTCGTACAGCACGCCGATGCTCAGGAACATCGCGCCCGACACGAAACCGTGCGAGATCATCTGCACGATCGCGCCTTCCACGCCAAGCTGGTTGAAGATGAAGAAGCCGAGCGTGACGAAACCCATGTGCGCGATCGACGAATACGCGACCAGCTTCTTCATGTCGGCCTGCACCATCGCGACCAGACCGATGTAGATCACCGCGATCAGCGACAGCGTGATGACGACCGGCGCGAGGAAATGGCTTGCGTCGGGCGTGATCGGCAGCGAGAAGCGCAGGAAACCGTATGCACCGAGTTTCAGCATGATCGCGGCCAGCACGACCGAGCCGCCGGTAGGCGCTTCCACGTGCGCGTCAGGCAACCATGTGTGCACCGGCCACATCGGCACCTTGACCGCAAAGGCCATGAAGAACGCGATAAACAGCAACACCTGCGGCGTCATTGCGATCTGCGCGTGCTGCCAGGTAGCGAGGTCGAACGAACCGGTCTGGATGTACAGATAGAGCAGCGCGACCAGCATCAGCAGCGAGCCCATCAGCGTGTACAGGAAGAACTTGAACGCCGCATACACGCGGTTCGCCCCACCCCACACACCGATGATGATGTACATCGGGATCAGCGTCGCTTCGAAGAACACGTAGAACAGCATGCCGTCGGCCGCGCTGAACACGCCGACCATGATGCCCGAGAGGATCAGGAACGCGGCGAGATACTGGCCGACGTTCTTCGTGATCACTTCCCACGCGGCAATCACGACGATCACCGTGATCAATGCGGTCAACACGACGAACCACATCGAGATGCCGTCCACGCCGAGGTGGTACGCGATATGGAAACGTTCGATCCAGTTCGCCTGTTCGACAAACTGCAGATCGGCGGTGCTCGAATCGAAACCGGTGATCAGCGGAAGCGTCACGAGGAAGCTCAGGACCGAACCGATCAGCGCAATCCAGCGCGCCGGCGCCGGGTTCTGGTCGTTGCCGATCGCGAGGACCAGCAGACCGAAGAGGATCGGCAACCAGATCGCGATGCTGAGAATCGGATAAGCGTGCATTAGTGTCCCTCGCCTTATTTGCCGCCGAGCGTTACAAACAGGGTCAGGAGCCCCAGCATGCCAATGATCATGGCGAACGCGTAGTGGTAGATGTAGCCGGATTGGAGGAAGCGGATCACGCTAGCGAACCAGCCGATAAAGCGTGCGCTGCCGTTGACGATACCGTCGATCACGACGACGTCGCCTTCCTTCCACAGACCCCGGCCAATGGCCACCGCGCCCCGTGCAAACACGACTTCGTTGATCTTGTCCATGTAGTACTTGTTATCGAGCAACGTATAGATCGGGCCGAATGCGCGCTTGATGACAGCCGGCAGATCCGGACGGACCAGATACAGGAACCACGCAACCAGGACACCCGCGAGCGCCAGCCACACCGGCAGGCCCGACACCGAGTGCAGACCCATCGACGCCCAGCCCTGGAACTCCTCGGCCATCTCGTGCAGCGCCGGGTGGTTCTCGCTGATGTAGATCACCTTGTCGAACGCGACACCGTGCTGGAAGAAGTCGCCGAACAGCATCGGACCGACACCGATCGCACCGATCACGATCGACGGAATGGCCAGCAGAACCAGCGGCACCCACACGACCCACGGCGTTTCGTGCGGCTCGTGAGCGTGGTCGTCGTGACCATGGCCGTGGCCGTGATCGTCGTGGCCGTGCGCGTCATGCGCATGCGCAGCAGCTTCGATACCCATCGGCGATTCCGGATGCTTCGGACCGCGGAAGCGCTCCTTGCCGTGGAACACCATGAAGTACATACGGAACGAATACAGCGCGGTCACGAACACGCTTGCGACCACCGCGAAGTACGCGAAACCCGAGCCCGGCAGATGCGACAGCTTCACCGCGTCGATGATCGAGTCTTTCGAGTAGAAGCCGGAGAAGAACGGCGTGCCGATCAGCGCGAGCGAACCGACCAGCGACGTGATCCACGTGATCGGCATGTACTTGCGCAGGCCGCCCATGTTGCGCATGTCCTGATCGTGGTGCATACCGATGATCACCGAACCCGCGCCGAGGAACAGCAGCGCCTTGAAGAACGCGTGCGTCATCAGGTGGAACACGGCGACCGAGTAAGCCGATGCGCCGAGCGCGACCGTCATGTAACCGAGCTGCGACAGCGTGGAATACGCGACCACGCGCTTGATGTCGTTCTGGACGATGCCGAGGAAGCCCATGAACAGCGCGGTAATCGCGCCGATGATCATCACAAACGAGAGCGCCGTATCCGACAGTTCGAACAGCGGCGACATACGCGTGACCATGAAAATACCGGCCGTCACCATGGTTGCCGCGTGAATCAGCGCGGAAATCGGCGTCGGGCCTTCCATCGAGTCGGGCAGCCACACGTGCAGCGGGAACTGTGCCGACTTACCCATCGCGCCGATGAACAGGCAGATACAGGCGACGGTCAGCAGACCCCAATCGGTACCCGGGAAGCTCAGCGCCGCAAGTTCGGTGCGCTTCGCGAAGACTTCGCCGTAGTTCATCGAGCCGGCGAACGCGAACAGCAGACCGATGCCCAGCAGGAAGCCGAAGTCACCGATGCGGTTCACGAGGAACGCCTTCATGTTCGCGTAGATCGCGCTTTCACGCTTGAAGTAGAAGCCGATCAGCAGGTACGACACGAGGCCCACTGCTTCCCAGCCGAAGAACAGCTGCAGGAAGTTGTTGCTCATCACGAGCATCAACATCGAGAACGTGAACAGCGAGATGTACGAGAAGAAGCGCTGGTAGCCGTCGTCGTCGGCCATGTAGCCGATCGTGTAGATGTGCACCATCAGCGACACGAAGGTCACCACGCACATCATCATCGCGGTCAGCGAGTCGACGAGGAAGCCGACTTCGAGCTGCGTCTTGCCGATCGACATCCATTCATAAACGGTCGCGTTGAAACTCGCGCCGTTCATCACCTGGAAGAAGACCATGGCCGACAGGATGAACGAAACCGCGACGCCGAGGATCGTGACCGAATGCGCACCCGCTCGCCCTACCGCCTTCCCGAACAGGCCTGCAACCAGGGAGCCGGCAAGCGGCGCCAGCGGAATTGCCAACAGCAGGTTTTCATTGAGTATCGTGGACATAACCGCTTTTCCTGAAATTAACCTTTGAGCTGATCGAGATCCTCGACATTGATCGTGTCGAGACTACGGAACAGGGTCACCAGAATTGCGAGACCGATCGCCGCTTCGGCTGCCGCAACCGTCAGCACGAAGAAGACGAAAATCTGGCCGTGTACGTCGCCCAGGTAGTGCGAGAACGCGACGAAGTTGGTGTTCACCGCGAGCAGCATCAATTCGATCGCCATCAGGATGATGATGACGTTACGACGGTTCAGGAAAATGCCGACGATGCTGATCGCAAACAGGATCGCGCCGAGGACGAGGTAATGAGCAAGGGTCAACATGATTTCTATCTCCTGTCCGCTCAGCTGTTCTTGGCAGGGGCCGAGTCGGCTGCTGCCGCCGCGGCCGCCGCAGCTGCGGCCTCTTCCGCGGCGATGGTCGCCGCGCTTTTCTCCGACGGCATCTTCACGACGCGCACGCGATCCTGCGCACGCACCTTGACCTGCGCGCTGACGTTCTGACGCTTGCTGTCCTTCTTGTGGCTCGTGGTCAACGCGATCGCCGCGATGATTGCCACCAGCAGCACGAGACCGGCGACTTCGAACGCGAAGATGTAGTCGGTGTAGATGATCTTGCCGATCAGACGCGTGTTCGACCAGTCGCCCATGCCGGCGGCGGCCGCGGCCGTGTCGTGCAGCGCGGTGCTGGTCGCGCCGTAGCCGTGCCACAGGATCAGCGCGGTTTCGATCACGATGATCGCGCCGACCGCCGTGGCCATCGGCACGAAGCGTTTGAAGTCCTTGCGCAGCACGTCGAGATTGATGTCCAGCATCATCACGACGAACAGGAACAGCACCATCACCGCGCCGACGTAGACCAGCACCAGCAGGATCGCGAGGAACTCCGCTTCGAGCAGCATCCAGATCGCGGCTGCGTTGAAGAACGCCAGCACCAGAAACAGTGCGGACGATACCGGGTTGCGCGAGGTGATCACCTTCAGCCCCGAGACAACCAGGAGCAGCGCGAAGATGTAGAACAGTACGGTCGTGAATTCCATGATTACCGGTTCATCGTTAGGCCATCGTCAGGCATTGTTCTTTGGCACGCGTGGTCGGCAGCAGCGGACGAAACCGCCAGAACCGTCGCACAGGTGCGCCGTGCCGCGGCGGTTAAGCCGCGGCGGTCGGCCCGACAGCAGGCCGTGTTACTGCTTTTACTGCCGCGATTACTGCATCGAAAAGCGCTTCAACGATACGGTGCGTCGGCTGCCTTGTTAGCGGCGATCTGCGCTTCGTAGCGATCGCCGACGGCCAGCAGCATGTCCTTCGTGAAGTACAGGTCGCCGCGCTTCTCGCCGTGATACTCGAGAATGTGCGTCTCGACGATCGAGTCGACCGGGCAGCTTTCTTCGCAGAAACCGCAGAAGATGCACTTGGTCAGGTCGATGTCGTAGCGCGTCGTGCGGCGCGTGTTGTCCGCGCGCGTTTCCGATTCGATCGTGATGGCGAGCGCCGGGCACACCGCTTCGCACAGCTTGCATGCGATGCAGCGCTCTTCGCCGTTTTCATAGCGACGCAGCGCGTGCAGACCACGGAAACGCGGCGAGATCGGGGTCTTCTCTTCCGGGAACTGCACGGTGACCTTGCGCTGGAACGTGTAGCGTCCGGTCAGCGCGAGGCCTTTAAGCAGTTCCGTGAGGAAGAAAGTCTTGAAGAAGTTTTGGATTGCGGTCATAGGTTCGTCCGCCCTTTATTTCCAGATGTTCAACGGCGACATGATCCAGAAGCCGACCACCACGAGCCACACCACGCAGACCGGAATGAACACCTTCCAGCCCAGACGCATGATCTGGTCATAGCGGTAACGCGGGAACGTGGCGCGCGCCCAGATGAACACCGACAGCAGCAGGAAAACCTTGAGGACGAGCCAGAAGATGCCCGGGATAAACGACAGGAACCCGAACGGAGCGCTCCAGCCCCCAAGGAACAACGTTGCAGCCAATGCCGAGATTACGATCATGTTGATGTACTCGGCGAGGAAGAACAGCGCGAACGCCATACCCGAGTAATCGATCATGTGACCCGCGACGATTTCCGACTCCCCTTCCACCACGTCGAACGGATGGCGGTTCGTTTCGGCTATGCCCGAGATGAAGTACACAACGAACATCGGCAGCAGCGGCAGCCAGTTCCACGACAGGAAGTTCAGGCCGTGCGACGCGAAGAAGCCCTGTTCCTGCGAACCGACGATACCCGACAGATTCAGCGTACCGGCCGTCATCAGCACCACGACGAGCGCGAAGCCCATCGAGATTTCGTACGACACCATCTGCGCGGCAGCGCGCATCGCGCCGAGGAACGCGTACTTCGAGTTCGACGCCCAGCCGGCCAGAATCACGCCGTACACGCCGATCGACGAAATCGCCATCGCGTACAGCAGACCTGCGTTGATGTCGCCGAGCACCGCGCCCGCCTGGAACGGAATCACCGCCCACACCGCGAAGGCCGGCACCACCACCATGATCGGCGCGATGAGGTAGACCCAGCGGCTCGCCTGAGCAGGCTGAATCACTTCCTTGAGCAGCAGTTTCAGCACGTCGGCGATCGGCTGCAGCAGACCTGCGGGACCGACGCGGTTCGGACCGAGACGCACGTGCATCCAGCCGATCAGCTTCCGTTCCCACAGGATCAGGTAAGCCACGCACAACAGGATCACGACGGCCACCACCAGGATGCGCACGAGCGCCCACACCGTGGGCCATGCCACACCGAGAAGCTGGGCGCCGCCCGAGTTGATCGTATCGAACAAGCTCATTTACGCCTTCTCCACCACCAGTTCACCGAACAGGCTGCCCAGCGCTGCACCGGCAGGCGTAGCCGCCGATACGCGGACGACCGTCTCCGCAAGATTCGCGTCGCGCACGGCCGGCAACTGCACCGATTGCTCGCCCTGACGAACGCGCACTGCGTCGCCCTCTTTCAAACCCAGTTTGTCGAACAGCGCAGCCGGCAGGCCGACCGCGTTCGCCGTGCGAGCCGCCGCGGTCAGATGCAGCGACTCCGCGCGACGCACGAGCGCATCGGCGTGATAGATCGGCACGTTCGCGAGACGCTCGAACTTGCCTTCCGCCGCCTTGACCGCGTTGCCGCGCGTCACCGCGACGCCGGTACGGTTCGACAGACGCGAGCTCAGCTCGCCGTCGCCCAGCGCCGCCGTGCGCACTTCTTCGACCGTGTCGTATTCGAAGCCCGGCACGCCGAGCAGGCTGCCCAGCACGCGCAACACCTTCCATGCCGGACGCGTGTCGCCGAGCGGACGCACGACGCCGTTGAACGTCTGCACCGTGCCTTCCGCGTTGACGAAAGTGCCGCCCGTTTCGGTGAACGGCGCGATCGGCAGCAGCACGTCGGCGTAGTCGGCGCCCGTCTGGAACGGCGACATGACGACGACCATCTCGGCCTGCTTCAGCGCGGCAAGCGCCTGCGCCGGATTGGCCGTATCGAATTCCGGCTCGAGGTTCAGCAGCAGATAACCCTTGCGCGGCTGCTCGAACACTTCACGTGCGTTCAGACCGCCCTCGCCCGGCAGCGCGTTCACCAGATGCGCGCCGACCGTATTGGCCGCTTCGGTCAGGAAACCGAGCGTTGCGCCGGTTGCCTCGGCAATCCATTGCGCCGCGGCGTGGATCGCCGCGAAATCCGGGTGACGGATCGCGTCGTTGCCGAGCAGCACGAGGCGGCTCTCGCCGGTGGTGAGCGACTTTGCGATCTGCTTGTGCGCGTCCGTCGACTGCGTGCCGGCGAATGCTTCCGGCAGTGCGACGCCCTTCGCCTCGCCCACTGCGCCAGCGATGCCCGCGAGCGTGTCGAGCCATGCCGACGGTGCCGCCACGACGCGTTGCGCCTGCGGGATCATCGCGTCGTCGTTGGTGGCCTGGATCAGCGTGAGCTTCGAACCGCTACGCGCGACCTGACGCAGACGCGCGGCGAACAGCGGATGATCACGGCGCAGATCCGTGCCGATCACGAGTGCCGCGTCGATGTTCGACAGTTCGGTGATCGTCGTGCCGAGCCACGGTGCGCCGGTAACGGGCGCCGAGAAGTCCGACTGACGCAGACGGAAGTCCACGTTCGGCGTACCGACCGCCTGGGCAAGCTGCTTGAGCAGGAACAGCTCTTCGACCGTGCTGTGCGCGCTGGAAAGCGCCGCCAGCGCATTCGCGCCGTGGTCGCCCTTGATACCCTTCAGGCCCTTGGCCACGTAATCGAGCGCGGTCTGCCAGTCGGTTTCGACCCACTGGCCGCCCTGCTTGAGCATCGGCTTCGTCAGACGCTCGGGGCTGTTCAGACCTTCGTACGAGAAGCGGTCCTTGTCCGAAATCCAGCACTCGTTGATGGCTTCGTTTTCGAACGGCAGAACGCGCATCACGCGATCGTTCTTCACCTGCACCACGAGGTTCGCGCCGACGGAATCGTGCGGGCTCACCGACTTGCGGCGCGACAGTTCCCACGTCCGGGCGCTGTAGCGGAACGGCTTGCTCGTGAGCGCGCCGACCGGGCAGAGGTCGATCATGTTGCCCGACAGTTCCGAGTCGACCGTCTTGCCGACGAACGAGGTGATTTCCGAATGCTCGCCGCGGCCCAGCATGCCGAGCTCCATCACGCCGGCGACTTCCTGACCGAAACGGACACAGCGCGTGCAGTGAATGCAACGCGACATTTCTTCCATCGAGATCAGCGGGCCGACGTTCTTGTGGAACACCACGCGCTTTTCTTCGCTATAGCGCGACGACGACTTGCCGTAGCCGACGGCCAGATCCTGCAGCTGGCATTCGCCGCCCTGGTCGCAGATCGGGCAATCGAGCGGATGGTTGATCAGCAGGAACTCCATCACGGCTTGCTGGCCCTTCACCGCCTTGTCCGACTTGGTGCGCACGATCATGCCGGCCGACACCGGCGTCGCGCATGCGGGCACGGCCTTCGGCATCTTTTCGACATCGACCAGACACATCCGGCAATTGGCCGCAATCGACAGCTTCTTGTGATAGCAGAAGTGAGGAATGTAGGTGTCGACCTTATGCGCAGCCTGGATCACCATGCTGCCTTCAGGCACCTCGACTTTCTTGCCGTCTATTTCCAGTTCAACCATGATGGTCAATCTTCCTTAACCTGTTACCGCTCAATCGTTCGCCTGTTCATCGCCCGCTTTCGGGCGACGAATCCTGCGGTTGAGGTGTTCGTCCGGTAGGTATGCGTGTGTCAATCCGATCGGCCTGACTCAGGCAACCACTTCCGGTAGCCCTTCAGGCAGCCACTGTTTCCGACGTCGCCGCCGTGCCGGCATGACCGCCGACGAGGCAATGCTTGTGAGCGACGTGATATTCGAATTCGTCCCAGAAGTGCTTGAGCATGCCGCGAACCGGCATGGCCGCCGCATCGCCGAGCGCGCAGATCGTGCGGCCCATGATGTTTTCCGCAACCGAATTCAACAGATCCAGATCTTCCTGACGGCCGAGTCCGTGCTCGATACGATGCACGACGCGATACAGCCAGCCCGTGCCTTCACGGCAAGGCGTGCACTGACCGCACGACTCTTCGTAATAGAAGTACGACAGACGCAGCAGCGAGCGCACCATGCAGCGCGTCTCGTCCATCACGATCACCGCGCCCGAGCCGAGCATCGAGCCAGCCTTGGCGATCGCGTCGTAGTCCATGTCGGTCTGCATCATGATGTCGCCCGGAATCACCGGCGCCGACGAACCGCCCGGAATCACGGCCTTGATCTTCTTGCCGCCGCGCATGCCGCCAGCGAGTTCCATCAGCGTCGCGAACGGCGTGCCGAGCGGAATTTCGTAATTGCCCGGACGCTCGACGTCGCCCGACACCGAAAAAATCTTCGTGCCACCGTTGTTCGGCTTGCCGAGTTCGAGGTAATTCTGCGGACCGACTGCGAGCAGGAACGGCACCGCCGCGAACGTTTCGGTGTTGTTGATCGTGGTCGGCTTGCCGTACACGCCGAAGCTCGCCGGGAACGGCGGCTTGAAGCGCGGCTGGCCCTTCTTGCCCTCGATCGATTCGAGCAGCGCGGTTTCTTCGCCGCAAATGTAGGCGCCGTAACCGTGATGCGCATGCAGCTGGAACGAGAAGCCCGAGCCCATGATGTTGTCGCCGAGGAACCCCGCGCGACGAGCTTCCTCTAACGCTTCTTCGAAGCGTTTGTAGACTTCCCAGATTTCGCCGTGAATATAGTTGTAGCCGACCGTGATGCCCATCGCGTACGCGCCGATCGCCATGCCTTCGATCAGCGCATGCGGATTGAAGCGCAGGATGTCGCGGTCCTTGAACGTGCCCGGTTCGCCTTCGTCCGAATTGCAGACGAGGTATTTCTGGCCCGGGAACTGACGCGGCATGAAGCTCCACTTCAGACCGGTCGGGAAGCCCGCACCGCCACGGCCGCGCAGACCCGACGCCTTGACGTCGGCGATCACCTGCTCGGGCGGAATCTTTTCTTCCAGGATACGGCGCAGCTGGGCGTAACCGCCGCGCGCCACGTAATCTTCGAGATGCCAGTTATCGCCGTTCAGGCCGGCGAGAATCAGCGGTTTGATGTGACGATCGTGTAAAGACGTCATTTCGAAAGTTCCTCGAGCAGCTGGTCGATCTTCTCGCGGCTCATGAAGCTGCACATGCGATGGTTGTTCACCAGCATCACCGGCGCGTCGCCGCACGAACCCATGCACTCGCCCTCTTTCAGGGAGAATTTGCCGTCGGGCGTGGTTTCGCCGAAGTCGATGCCGAGCTTCTGCTTCAGGTATTCGGCGGCGCTTTCGGAACCGCCGTCCGGGCCGAGCTGACACGGCAGGTTCGTGCAGAGCGTGATCTTGTATTTGCCGACAGGCGAGGTCTCGTACATCGTGTAGAAGGTCGCAACCTCCTGCACGGCGATGGCCGGCATGCCGAGATAATCCGCGACGAACTGCATGAGTTCGGGCGACAGCCAGCCATGCTCTTCCTGAGCAGTGGCCAACGCCGACATCACGGCGGACTGTTTCTGATCGGCGGGATACTTTGCAACCGCACGATCGATTTCCTTCAGGCCTTCAGCTGAGATCATTTTCAGACACGACTCTTTCAATTCCTACCGAACGAAAACCTGTCGCTCACGTCATACTGCGACAGACCCGGCGTTCCTTTGCTTGACGCGCGTGGCGGTGCGATGACCGCAGACACGCGTCGATGAATACGTCCTAGCGATCCACTTCGCCGAACACGATGTCCTGCGTGCCGATGATCGTCACGGCGTCGGCGATCATGTGGCCGCGCGCCATTTCGTCGAGCGAGGACAGATGCGCATAGCCCGGTGCACGGATCTTCAGGCGATACGGCTTGTTCGCGCCGTCCGAAATCAGATAGATGCCGAACTCGCCCTTCGGATGCTCGACCGCGGCGTACGCTTCGCCTTCGGGCACATGGAAGCCTTCGGTGAACAGCTTGAAGTGATGGATCAGATCTTCCATGTTCGACTTCATGCCGACTCGCGACGGCGGCGCAACCTTATGATTGTCCGTCATCACCGGGCCCGGATTCTTGCGCAGCCACTCAATGCACTGTTTCGCGATACGCGTGGACTGGCGCATTTCCTCGACGCGCACCAGATAGCGGTCGTAGCAGTCGCCGTTCACGCCAACCGGGATGTCGAAATCGAGCTTGTCGTAGACTTCGTACGGCTGCTTCTTGCGCAGATCCCATTCGATACCCGAGCCGCGCAGCATCGCACCGGTCATGCCGAGCTGCAACGCGCGCTCCGGGCTGACCACGCCGATGCCGACCAGACGCTGTTTCCAGATCCGGTTGTCGGTAAGCAGCGTTTCGTATTCGTCGACGCACTTCGGGAAACGCGTGAAGAAGTCGTCGATGAAGTCGAGCAGCGAACCCTGACGGTTCTCGTTCATCTTCGACAACGCCTTCGCATTGCGAATCTTCGATGCCTTGTATTGCGGCATTGCGTCAGGCAGATCGCGATAGACACCGCCCGGACGATAGTAAGCCGCGTGCATCCGTGCGCCGGACACCGCCTCGTACACGTCCATCAGGTCTTCGCGCTCGCGGAACGCGTACAGGAACACCGCCATCGCGCCGACGTCGAGTGCGTGCGCGCCGATCCACATCAGGTGGTTCAGCACGCGCGTGACTTCGTCGAACAGCACGCGAATGTATTGCGCGCGCACCGGCACGTCGATGCCGAGCAGCTTTTCGATGGCCATCACGTAGCCATGTTCGTTGACCATCATCGACACGTAGTCGAGACGGTCCATGTACGGCACTGACTGGATGAACGTCTTGCTTTCGGCAAGCTTTTCAGTCGCGCGATGCAACAGACCGATATGCGGATCGGCGCGCTGGATCACTTCGCCGTCGAGTTCGAGCACGAGACGCAACACACCGTGCGCTGCCGGGTGCTGCGGGCCGAAGTTGAGCGTGTAGTTCTTGATCTCTGCCATGACGTTCTCTTAGTGTTTCAGACCGCCATAGCGATCCTCGCGGATCACGCGCGGCGTGATTTCCCGCGGCTCGATCGTCACCGGCTGATAGACGACGCGCTTCTCTTCCGGGTCGTAACGCATTTCGACGTAGCCGGAAACCGGGAAATCCTTACGGAACGGGTGACCGATGAAACCGTAATCGGTCAGGATGCGGCGCAGGTCCGGGTGACCTTCGAAGACGATGCCGTACAGGTCGAACGCTTCGCGCTCGTACCAGTTCACCGAATTCCAGATTTCGACGACGGACGGCAGGATCGGCATATCTTCGTCCGGCGCGAATACGCGCAGACGCAAACGCCAGTTGTTCTGCACCGACAGCAGATGCAGCACGGCCGCGAAACGCGGGCCGTCGTATGCGCCGTCGGCGTAGGTTTGATAGTCGACGCCGCACAGATCGACGCACTGCTCGAAACCGAGCGAGCGGTCATCGCGCAGACGCTTTGCCACGTTGAGGTAATCGCCTGCCTTGACGACGATCGTCAATTCACCGATTGCTTCGGTGGTGCTCAACAGGAGGCCGCCAAAGGCCGCCTCGAGGTTCGCTTTCAGGGTCTCGAGTTTGCTTGCCATATTGTGGGGAAGGCGTTGGCCTTATTGACGGGCGATGGTATTGGTGCGGCGAATCTTCGCCTGAAGCTGGATCACGCCGTACACCAGCGCTTCCGCCGTGGGCGGACAACCTGGCACGTAGACGTCGACCGGAACGATCCGATCGCAACCGCGCACCACCGAATACGAGTAGTGGTAGTAGCCGCCGCCGTTCGCGCACGAACCCATCGAGATCACCCAGCGCGGCTCTGCCATCTGGTCGTAGACCTTGCGCAGAGCGGGCGCCATCTTGTTGCACAGCGTGCCGGCGACAATCATCACGTCCGACTGCCGCGGACTCGGACGAAACACGACGCCGAAGCGGTCGAGGTCATAACGGGCTGCCCCCGCATGCATCATCTCGACAGCGCAGCACGCAAGACCGAACGTCATCGGCCACAGGGAGCCGGTGCGCGTCCAGTTGATCAGTTTGTCCGCCGTAGTGGTGACAAACCCTTCCTTCAAGACCCCTTCGATACTCATTTGCTTTCCACTCCAGACGGGGTGGCAAGCCTGGCCACCCACTAAACCGGCGATTAATTCATCATTCCCAGTCGAGGCCGCCCTTCTTCCAGATGTAGGCAAAGCCAAGCAGGAATTCGAGCAGGAAAATCATCATTGCCATGAAACCGGCCCAGCCGATGTCGCGCAGGGCCACACCCCACGGAAACAGGAACGCCGTTTCAAGGTCGAAAATGATGAAGAGAATGGCGACGAGGTAATAGCGCACGTCGAACTTCATGCGCGCATCTTCGAATGCTTCGAAGCCGCACTCGTACGGTGCGTTTTTCTCGGTGTCGGGCCTATTGGGACCGAGGATCTTGCCAATACTGACCAGTGCTACGCCTAAACCGGTGCCCACAATGAGGAACAACAATACGGGGAAATAGGCTGCGAGGTTCAAGACAATCCTCAATCGGTTGGTTCTGAGTGCCGTCAGGAGCATAGCACCCCTGACGCGAAATCACTTCCGAAACGCACACAACGCAAGCGCCACAACCATGCGCCAGAAGTGAAAATGCCAGCCGAAGCGAAGCAAACGGCTGGCATTTAGATAACATTTGGTGCCGACGGCGAGACTCGAACTCGCACAGCTTTCGCCACTACCCCCTCAAGATAGCGTGTCTACCAATTTCACCACGTCGGCACTATATGCAATCCGGGAAAACAACTTGTAAAACCCGCGAATCGCTTCAAGACTTGAATTGTAACTTGTTTAAACAGATTGTTCAACGCACAAAAGCACGCCGAACGAAAATTTATTTCGGTACGCCCGTTGCCGGAACCGATGCGGGAGACGCCGGTGCTGCAGGCGATGCCGCCACCGGAGCTGAACCCGCTGCTGCCGGCACGGAAGCCGGCGACGCTGCGACCGGTGCCGTCGCAGCCGCGCCCAGCACGCCTGCCGACGGTTTCGCGTGAAATGCGCCGAGGTAAGTGAGCGCCAGCGTCGTCACGAAAAACAGGGCGGCCAGCACTGCCGTCGTACGCGACAGGAAGTTCGCCGAACCGGTCGCACCGAACAGACTGCCCGATGCGCCACTGCCGAAAGCCGCGCCCATATCGGCACCTTTGCCGTGCTGCAGCAAGACGAGTCCGATGACTCCAAGCGCCGACAACAACTGAACGACGATAATCAATGTTTTCAAATACAGCATCACACTCACCTGAGTCTTTATTTAACTGCGCCGCACACAGTGTGTTGCGCAAAATGAAGTCTTTCTCGCCGAGGCGCCCTGCTTAACCGGCCACGCTGGTCGCGGCAGCAGCCTTGCAGATCGCCAGGAAATCCTGATCTTTCAACGACGCGCCGCCAATCAGGCCGCCGTCGATATCGGCTTGACGGAACAGCTCTTCCGCGTTGTCCGGCTTCACGCTACCGCCGTACAGCAGCGGCACGTCCGCCGCGCCCTTTGCCGCGAGACGCGCACGCAAAAACGCATGCACGGCTTGCGCCTGTTCCGACGTCGCGCTCTTGCCGGTACCGATCGCCCACACCGGCTCATAGGCCACGACCAGACGAGTGGCCTCGTCGGCCGACAGCTTCGCAAGCACTTCGTCGAGTTGCGTGCCGACGACCTGTTCGGTCGCGCCAGCCTCGCGCTCTTCGAGCGTTTCGCCGACACAGACGATTGGCGTCAGACCCGCGTCCAGCGCACGCTGGGTTTTCACCGCAACCAGCTCGGCGCTTTCGCGGTGATACGCGCGACGCTCCGAATGCCCAACGATGGCAAACGTGGCACCGAAATCGCTCACCATCGGCGCGGCCACTTCACCGGTATAGGCGCCATGCGTGAACGCGGAAACGTCCTGCACGCCCCACACGACCCGGCTGCCGTCCAGCAACGCCTGTGTCTGCGCGAGATAGAGGCTCGGCACACACACGCCGACGCGCACGTCGGCCGGCAATTCGTCGGCGCCCTGCGCCACCGCTTGCAACAGCGCGGCGTTCGCGGCGAGCCGCCCATGCATCTTCCAGTTACCGACTACCAGTTTGGCTCGTTGTTGTTTCGACATCGTCTCGTCCTGTCTTGCCTGCCCTGCCGACGGCCTGCGCTCGCAGCGCCTGCCTACCTGCATCCACGGACGTCCATAGGACTCATCCGGCGTGCGCAAAACGCGCAATTTTACTGCCTGGGGTGGATCGGGTCAAACCGATGATGTCAAGCATCCTGACCCCAAGCGAGCACGATCTTGCCGACGTGCGTGCTGCTTTCCATCAGTGCATGCGCTTCGGCGGCCTGCGCGGCCGGAAACACGCGATGCACGACCGGCTTGATGCGGCCCGCCTCGAGATGCGGCCACACACGCTCCTTCAGCTGCGCGGCGATCTGCGCCTTGAATTCGATCGGCCGTGGACGCAGCGTCGAGCCGGTCACCGTCAGACGACGGCGCAACACCTCGTTCAGATTCAATTCCGCCCTGGCGCCGCCGAGCAGCGCGATCAGCACGATGCGACCACCGTCGGCCAGCGCCGACAGTTCGCGCGGCACATAGCTGCCCGCCACCATGTCGAGGATCACGTCGACGCCGCGATCGTTGGTCAACGACTTGATGACCTCGACGAAATCTTCGCTCTTGTAGTTGATCGCGCGTTCGGCGCCAAGCGCTTCGCACGCGCGGCATTTTTCATCCGACCCCGCCGTCGCGAACACACGAAAGCCGAGCGCATGCGCGATCTGGATCGCCGTCACGCCGATGCCGCTCGAGCCGCCCTGCACGAGCAGCGTTTCATTCGCGCCGCCCTCGCCCTGACCGAGCTGCGCGCGATTGAACACGTTGCTCCACACCGTGAAGAACGTCTCCGGCAGCGAAGCCGCCTCGATATCCGACAGCCCCGCCGGCACCGGCAGGCATTGCAGCAGCGGCGCGGCCGCGTACTCCGCGTAGCCGCCGCCCGCGAGCAGCGCACACACGCGATCGCCGATCTTCAGACCGAACGGGTTGCTCTTTTCGTCGATCGTACCGCCGACGATTTCGCCCGCCACTTCCAGCCCCGGCAGATCCGACGCGCCCGGCGGCGGCGCATAGCCGCCCTTGCGCTGGAACACATCCGGACGATTGATGCCGGATGCCGCCACCTTGATCAGCACCTCGCCGGCCTTGAGTTGCGGCGTCGGCCGCTCGGCCAGCTTGAGGACTTCCGGTGCACCGAATTCGGTGATTTCGATCGCTTTCATCTGCGTCAACTCCAAGAGTGGATTGCGTTGCCGACCCGATACCCGCAAGACCCGCGCCGCGCGCTCATTCGAATCCGCAATGCAATCCATCCTGCATGAAAAACGGCCGGCGCGCATAACGCAACCGGCCGTTTGTCCGTTACCGCATTACTGCGGGTTCGGTTCGCCTTGCGGCGCGTCGTTCAGCAATGCCTTCGCCGACAGACGTACACGACCCTTCTCGTCCGTCTGGATGACCTTGACCTTCACTTGCTGGCCATCCTTCAGGTAGTCGTTGATGTCCTTGATGCGCTCGTTGGCGATCTCGGAGATGTGCAGCAGACCGTCCTTGCCCGGCAGGATGTTCACGATCGCGCCGAAATCGAGCAGCTTGAGCACGGTGCCTTCATAGACCTGACCCACTTCGACTTCCATCGTGATCGCTTCGATGCGACGCTTCGCTTCGGCCATGCCTTCGCTGTTCGTGCTCGCGATCGTGACGACGCCGTCGTCCGAGATGTCGATCGTCGTGCCGGTTTCTTCGGTCAGCGCGCGGATCACCGAACCGCCCTTACCGATCACGTCGCGGATCTTTTCCGGGTTGATCTTGATCGTGATCATGCGCGGTGCGTAGTCCGACAGCACCGTGTTCGCGCCCGACACCGCCGAGGTCATCTTGCCGAGGATGTGCATGCGGCCTTCCTTCGCCTGCGCGAGCGCGACCTGCATGATTTCCTTCGTGATGCCCTGGATCTTGATGTCCATCTGCAGCGCGGTCACGCCTTGCTCCGTACCCGCAACCTTGAAGTCCATGTCGCCGAGGTGATCTTCGTCGCCGAGGATGTCGGTCAGCACCGCGAAGCGGTTGCCTTCGAGGATCAGGCCCATTGCGATACCGGCGACGTGCGCCTTCATCGGCACGCCGGCGTCCATCAGCGCGAGGCAGCCGCCGCACACCGAAGCCATCGACGACGAACCGTTCGACTCGGTGATTTCCGAGACGACGCGAATCGAGTAGCCGAATTCGTCGGCGCTCGGCAGACACGCGACGAGCGCGCGCTTGGCGAGACGACCGTGACCGATTTCACGGCGCTTCGGCGAACCGACGCGGCCCGTTTCGCCGGTCGCGAACGGAGGCATGTTGTAGTGGAGCATGAAACGTTCGCGGTACTCGCCTTCGAGCGCGTCGATGTTCTGCTCGTCGCCCTTGGTGCCGAGCGTCGCCACCACCAGCGCCTGCGTCTCGCCGCGCGTGAAGAGCGCCGAGCCGTGGGTACGCGGCAGCACGCCGGTACGGATTTCGATCGGGCGCACGGTACGCGTGTCGCGGCCGTCGATACGCGGCTCGCCGTTCAGGATCTGCGTACGGACGATCTTCGCTTCGATGTCGAACAGCACGTTGCCGACGGTCGCCTTGTCGGCCGCCGCGGTGCCCGCTGCCGCTGCGTCTTCCTCGAGCTTCGCCGAGGTCGCTGCGTAGACTTCCTTCAGCTTCGCCGAACGTGCCTGCTTGTCACGGATCTGGTAAGCGGCGAGCAGATCGGCTTGCGCCAGTTCCGTCACGCGCGAGATCAGCGCTTCGTTCTTCGCGGCCGGCTGCCAGTCCCATTCGGGCTTGCCGCCTTCGCGGACCAGTTCGTGGATCGCGTCGATCGCGATCTGCATCTGCTCATGACCGAACACGACCGCGCCGAGCATCACTTCTTCGCTCAGCTGCTGCGCTTCCGATTCGACCATCAGCACCGCGCGTTCCGTACCGGCGACGACGAGGTCGAGCGCCGATTCCTTCATCTGCGGACGCGTCGGGTTCAGCACGTATTCGTTATTGATGTAGGCCACGCGCGCTGCGCCGACCGGGCCGTTGAACGGCAGGCCCGACACCGCGAGCGCCGCCGACGCGCCGATCAGCGCGGGGATGTCGGCGGGGATTTCCGGATTCAGCGACAGCACGTGAATCACGACCTGCACTTCGTTGTAGAAGCCTTCCGGGAAGAGCGGACGCAGCGGACGGTCGATCAGGCGCGAGATCAGCGTTTCGCCTTCCGACGGACGGCCTTCGCGGCGGAAGAAGCCACCCGGGATCTTGCCGGCGGCGTAGGTCTTTTCGAGGTAATCGACGGTCAGCGGGAAGAAGTCCTGGCCCGGCTTCGCGGTTTTCGCGCCGACGACCGTAGCGAGCACCACGGTGTCTTCGATGTCGACGATCACCGCGCCGCTCGCCTGGCGAGCGATTTCACCGGTTTCGAGGCGAACGTTGTGCTGACCCCACTTAAACTCTTTGACGATCTTGTTGAACATAGTCATTGCTTTTCCTCATCGTTATGCCGCGCGGACCGGAAGCGGCGCGGCAACGCCGGGGCCGGCGCCGCATGGGAAGAGTCGTGTTATGCCATTCCAGAGAACCACGCGCCCGAATCGACTGCGCGAACCGCTGGAATGACACAAACCTCCGCCCTGAAGCCCGGCCATGTTTCTGTCACTCTGTACTGCTTTTTTGCTGCCGATACTGCATTGCCTGCTTACGCCGCGCGAACCGGCATACGCCGCGGATCACAGGCGGGCACGCGTCACATGAAGCGCGCCGCGCAAAAACAAAATGCCTGTATCAGCGATAACTGACACAGGCATCTTGCTGAACGACTGGCCGATTACTTACGCAGACCCAGCTTCTCGATCAGGCTGCGGTAGCGATCCGCGTCCTTGCCCTTCAGGTAGTCGAGCAGCTTACGACGGCGGCTCACCATGCGCAGCAGACCGCGGCGGCTGTGGTGATCCTTCGTGTGCTCCTTGAAGTGGGAGGTCAGTTCGTTGATGCGGGTCGTGAGCAGCGCGACCTGAACTTCGGGGGAGCCGGTGTCGTTAGCTGCGCGTGCGAATTGCGCGACGACTTCGGATTTCTTGCTGGTTTCAACTGCGGACATGTCAATTTCCTTAATAACTGGACAGGCGGTCACGGAAGAAGGGCCGTGCCGTGGAATACCCGTTGTTTTTCACATTTGCTACGTCCCGCCGCCGGCAGAGTTTTCGGCTGGTTTTGCAACTGCCTTGACACCCTGCCCGATAACGGGACGCGTATTGTAGCACAGGCGGTTTGCGCCGCGAACCCTTGGCCGGCAAGCCGGTTCGGCGCCTGCCCGGCGCCGTTCGAAGCCCGCCGCGGCGATTGCCGCGGCTACGTCGTCGAATCTCAGGATCGCCGCGCCGCGTTACTGTGCCGGCCCGACCGGCGCACGCGTCACGGCCGCCGCATCTGGCACACCGTCGGCAGCACCGTACGCTCGGCCGGCAATGCCAGCACCGTGCGGAAGCCGTAACCGGAGCCTTCGTTATCGAAATGCACACCCGGCGTGCCCACCTTGTCCATCTCCATCACGTAGAGGGGCTGGATCAGTTGATGGTCGTCGGCGCGCATCCACGATGCGTGAAAACCGTTGTCGAAACGGATGCCTTCCAGCGCCTTCGCGACCGCGGTCGGATCGGCGCTGCCGGCACGATTCATCGCGGCGGCGAGCGTCTCGATCATCAGCGGCATGCGCAGCACCGGGTAGTCGTCCTGCGCGGCCGGAAAGCGCGCGCGAAACGCCGCATACCATGCGTCGGAGGCCGCGCCACCCACGTTCGGATGCCATTCGGCGACCGCGATCACGTGACCGACGCCCGCGTCGCCAAGCGCAGCCGGCGCGCCGAGGCTGTTGCCGTAGAACGTGTAGAACTTCGTGTCGAGCCCCTGCTCGCGCGCCGCCTTCACCAGCAGCGTCAGGTCGTTGCCCCAGTTACCGGTGATCACTGCGTCGGCACCGCTCGCGCGGATTTTCGCGATATAGGGCGCGAAGTCCTTCACGCGACCGATCGGATGAAATTCGTCGCCGACCACCGCGATGTCCGGGCGCTTCGCCGCCAGCGTCGAACGCGCGAGGCTGCTGACGTCGTGGCCGAAGCTGTAGTCCTGGTTCAGCAGATAGACCTTCTTCACCGCGCGATCACGCTGGATCACGTCCGCGAGCGCGGCCATCCGCATGCCGGCGTGCGCGTCGAAGCGGAAATGCCAGAAGCTGCAGTTCGCGTTGGTGAGGGCCGGATCGTCGGCCGAATAATTGAGGAACAGCTCGCGATTGCCCGGCTCGCGGCTGTTCTGCTTGTCGATCGCGCCGATCAGCGCAGCGGCGACCGCCGAGCTGTTGCCCTGCATGATGTAGCCGATATGGCGGTCGGCGGCCGCGCGTAGCTGGGTGAGCGCCTCCTCGGTGCTGCCCTTGCTGTCGAGCACGACGAGCTCGAACGGGTGCGCGCCGTCCGCGAGCTTCACGCCGCCGTGCGCATTGACCTGCTCGACGCCGAAGCGCAGATTGCGCTCGACCGCCGCGCCCGCGTTCGCGAACGGACCGGACATCCCTTCGATCAGCGCGAGCCGGATCGGCGTGCCGGTGGGTCGACCTGCCGACGCCGGGTTGGCCGCGGCCCCCGTCGCAGCGACCGCTGCCGCGCCCGCCGCCTGCACGACACTTGCGCTCATCGCCATCGAAATCGCCGTCAACGCCAGCGCCACCGTCCGTTGCCACATTGCCATCATCGCGTCCCGCCTGAATCTTCCGAAGCGCGGATCATAGGACGCCGCGCGGGGAATAGGCAAGCCGGCGCAGCCGTTATCGCTACAGACGCTCACGAGTGACGCGGGTCCCTCGCTCCATTCCCGCGCACGCATGCACACAGCGCGGCGCTTTTGCCGCAGCGCGTGTCAAAATGTTGTGTCTCGACGATAAAAACCGCTACTCGAACGCCATCGGAGGAATCCATGTCGAACCGCCCTCACCGCACGGCGGCCTCTCGCGTGACGCCCGCCAGCACCCGTCTGCGCCGCGCCGCGATGGTCTGCCTGAGCGTGCTCGCGCTCGCCGGCTGCGCACAGCCGTGGCAGCAATACCAACAGGGAGCGGACGCCTCGACGGTCGTCGCGCGCCTCGGTCCGCCGCGCGAAGTCTACGATCTGCCCGACGGCGGCAAGCGCCTGATGTGGCCGACCCAGCCAATGGGCGAAACCACCACCGCCGCCGACATCGACGCAGCCGGCAAGATCGTCAACGTACGCCAGGTACTGCAGCCCAATGAGTTCTATCGCGCCGAAATCGGCAAATGGACGCGCAGCGACGTGCTGGTGAACTTCGGCCGCCCGGTCGAAACCTCGTACTTCCCGCTGATGAAGCGCGAGGTCTGGACCTATCGCTATCTCGAAGACAACGTCTGGTACATGCTGTACAGCTTCTACTTCGACGACCAGGGCATCCTGCGAACCACGCAGAAAACGCCCGACCCGCTGCACGATCCGGATCGCCGCAGTCTGTTCTGAGCTGAGCGAGGTCTCGCGCCGCCGTCGCGTTGTTGGCACTCGCGCGGCGCGCGAAAACCGTCCCGCAAAAAAAGAAGCCCCGTGCCAATCCAGGCACGGGGCTTCTGCTTTAAAGACAAACGCCTGGAGCGCGCGCGGCGTTACACGCCTTCCGAGCGCTGCGGATTCAGCTTGCCCGCGTTCGAATGCAGTTTGTTGAGCGCCGAGATATACGCCTTCGCCGACGCCGCGACGATATCCGGATCCGTGCCCACACCGTTGACGATGCGTCCGCTCCTCGACAGCCGCACCGTCACCTCGCCCTGCGCCTGAGTACCGGTCGTGATCGCGTTGACCGAGTACAACAGCAGCTCGGAGCCGCTGCCCACTTCCGTTTCGATCGCGTTGAGCGTGGCGTCGACCGGACCGTTACCGCGCGCCTCGCCGGTGATCTCCTTGCCCTCGACCGAGAACACGACCTTCGCGTGCGGCTGCTCGCCGGTTTCCGAATGCTGCGACATCGACAGGAACTTGTAGTGTTCCTTCTCCTGCGCCTGCGCCGATTCCTCGTTGACGATCGCGATGATGTCTTCGTCGAAGATCTCGGCCTTGCGGTCCGCGAGCTCCTTGAAGCGCGCGAACGCGAGGTTGAGTTCGGCTTCGCTGTCGAGCGCGATGCCAAGTTCCTGCAGACGCTGCTTGAACGCGTTGCGCCCCGACAGCTTGCCGAGCACGATCTTGTTCGCGGCCCAGCCCACGTCTTCGGCGCGCATGATTTCGTAGGTGTCGCGCGCCTTCAGCACGCCGTCCTGATGGATGCCCGATGCGTGCGCGAACGCGTTCGCGCCGACCACCGCCTTGTTCGGCTGCACGACGAAACCGGTGATCTGCGACACCAGCTTCGACGCCGGCACGATCTGCGTCGTATCGAGACCGACGTCGAGACCGAAGTAATCCTTGCGGGTCTTCACCGCCATCACGATTTCTTCGAGCGACGTATTGCCCGCGCGCTCGCCAAGACCGTTGATCGTGCACTCGACCTGCCGCGCACCGCCGAGCTGCACGCCGGCGAGCGAATTCGCGACCGCCATGCCGAGGTCGTTATGGCAATGCACCGAGAACACCGCCTTGTGCGAGTTCGGAATGCGCTCGCGCAACGTCTTCACGAGCTGGCCATACAGTTCGGGCACGCCATAGCCGACCGTGTCCGCGATGTTGATCGTGGTCGCGCCCTCGGCGATCACCGCTTCGAGCACGCGACACAGAAAGTCCATGTCCGAGCGGCTGCCGTCTTCGGGGGAGAACTCGACGTCGTCGGTGAATTTGCGCGCGAAACGCACCGCGAGCTTCGCCTGCTCGAACACCTGCTCCGGCGTCATGCGCAACTTCTTCTCCATGTGCAGCGGCGAGGTCGCGATGAACGTATGGATGCGGAAGTGATCGGCCGGCTTCAGCGCGTCGGCGGCACGCTGGATGTCTTTATCGTTCGCACGCGCGAGCGAGCAGATCGTGCTGTCCTTCACGAGACCCGCGATCGTGTGGATCGCGTCGAAGTCGCCGTTCGAGCTGGCCGCGAAGCCGGCTTCGATCACGTCGACTTTCATCCGCTCGAGCTGCCGCGCGATGCGGATCTTCTCTTCCTTCGTCATCGATGCGCCGGGCGATTGCTCGCCGTCGCGCAAGGTGGTGTCGAAAATGATCAGTTTGTCGGACATGTCGGGCCTCCTCGGCAGTCGTTCGGATTGGGGGATCGGTATTGGTATTCGAAGATGGGCGCCGCCGCGGGCGAGTTTGCGCGATCGCGACCGAAACGGACGGCGGCCGGCAGCGCATCAAGGCGAGAACGATGGATGTCGCGGCGCAACGAACGCGCGTGACAATCAGACTCGATCGGCCACGCGCACGCACTGATCCGACGACTATAACGACATTCCAGCGGCCACGCAATGCACGCCCGGACGGCCTTCCGCGGTCGGCGCGGGGCGCGCAGGATCGCGCCTGAAGCCACGCTAGCGCCCATAAAAAACGGCAGCCCGAAGGCTGCCGTTTTTTATTTCTCGCGGCGACAAGGCGCCTCAACCGATGGCCAGAATCGTCAGCGATCGTGCGACATCGAACGAGCCGGATTGGCCCGGCCGCGCAGCGCCTGGTACGCCCAGAACACATAGCCCGACAGGCCGTACAGCACGAACAGGCCGAACAGCATCAGCGGCGGATCGGACGACACCAGCACGAACGCGACCACCACCAGCAGGATCACGCCGAACGGCACGCGATGCCGCACGTCGAGCGCCTTGCCGCTGTAGAACGGCGCGTTCGACACCATCGTCACGCCCGCATAAATGGTCAGCACGAACGCGACCCACGGTAGCCACACGAGCTTCAGCGGCACGCGGTTGTCGGTAGCGAGCCACACGAAACCGGCGATCAGCGCGGCCGCGGCCGGGCTCGGCATGCCCTGGAAGAAACGCTTGTCGACCACACCGATGTTGGTGTTGAAACGCGCGAGCCGCAGCGCCGCGCCCGAGCAGTAGACGAACGCCGCGAGCCAGCCCCAGCGGCCGAGATCCTTCAGGATCCACTCGTACATCACAAGCGCCGGCGCGACACCGAACGACACCATGTCCGACAGACTGTCGAACTGCTCGCCGAACGCGCTTTGCGTATGCGTCATACGCGCGACGCGGCCGTCCATGCCGTCGAGCACCATCGCCACGAAGATCGCGATCGCCGCGATCTCGAAGCGCACGTTCATCGCCTGCACGACGGCGAAGAAGCCGCAGAACAGCGCGGCCGTGGTGAAGGCGTTCGGCAGCAGATAGATGCCGCGCTTGCGCAGGAACTGCTGACGCTGCGCGCGCCGGCTGTCGGCGACCGGCGAATCGGTGACTACCGGCGGCTTGTTGCGGCGAAACGGCCGCGGCAGCGGTCCACTGCTGCGCGGTCGACGCGGTTTGAATGCGGCCATTCGGACAACCTCCTGTATGCCGCTTTACAGCTCGGCGAGGATCGTCGACGACGCCGAGACCTTCTCGCCGATCGACACACGCGGACGGCTGCCGACCGGCAGATACACGTCGACGCGCGAACCGAAGCGGATGAAGCCGTAGCGCTGACCGCGCGTGAGCGGCTCGCCGGCACGCACGTAGCAGAGAATGCGCCGCGCGATCAGACCGGCGATCTGCACCGACGTGACCGTCTGGCCGCCGGCCATTTCGATCACGACCGCATTGCGCTCGTTTTCGGTCGAGGCCTTGTCCACCGCCGCGTTCAGATAGGCGCCCGGGAAATACTCGACCTTCGAGATCGCGCCGTCGACCGGCGAGCGCTGCGAGTGCACGTTGAACACGTTCATGAACACGCTGATCTTCAGCGCCTCACGATTCGCATAAGGATCGTGCGCGGTTTCGACTGCGACGATGCGGCCGTCGGCCGGACACAGCACCGCGTTCGCCTGAGTCGGGATCGGCCGGGCCGGGTCGCGGAAGAACTGCACGACGAAGATCAGGAGCAGCCAGAAGATCCACGCAATGCCGAACCCCGCGAACGCGTGAACCAGTAATGCAACGACGGCCGCGATGGCGATGAACGGCCAGCCTTCTCGCGCGATGATCGGATGAGGGTAATTCATGGATGGCTTCTGTATTTTTGTAAAACCGTAGGATAGCAAAAGCCGCCCAGGGTTCAGCACCCTTGGACGGCTTTTTGACTGATCCGGCCGCCGCGCGAACGCACGGCGCCGGATTTCGTTGCGTCGAACCGCTTAGTTCTTCGACTGATCGACCAGCTTGTTCTTCGCGATCCACGGCATCATCGCGCGCAGCTTCGAGCCAACCTGCTCGATCTGGTGCTCGGCCGTCAGACGGCGACGCGACTGCAGCGTCGGTGCGCCAGCCTTGTTTTCGAGGATGAAGCTCTTCGCGTATTCGCCGGTCTGGATGTCGGTCAGCACGGCCTTCATCGCCTTCTTCGTTTCAGCCGTCACGATGCGCGGACCCGTCACGTACTCGCCGTACTCGGCGTTGTTCGAGATCGAGTAGTTCATGTTCGCGATGCCGCCTTCGTAGATCAGGTCGACGATCAGCTTCAGTTCGTGCAGGCACTCGAAGTACGCCATTTCCGGCGCGTAACCTGCTTCGACCAGCGTTTCGAAGCCAGCCTTGATCAGGTCGACGGTACCGCCGCACAGAACAGCCTGTTCGCCGAACAGGTCGGTTTCCGTTTCTTCGCGGAAGTTCGTTTCGATAATGCCGGCACGGCCGCCGCCGTTAGCTGCTGCGTACGACAGCGCGATGTCGCGCGCTGCGCCCGACTTGTCTTGTGCAACCGCGATCAGGTGCGGCACGCCGCCACCTTGCGAGTAGGTGCCGCGAACCGTGTGGCCCGGAGCCTTCGGCGCGATCATGATCACGTCCAGATCAGCGCGCGGGATCACCTGACCGTAGTGCACGTTGAAGCCGTGCGCGAATGCGAGGGCTGCGCCCTGCTTGATGTTCGCGTGGACTTCCTTCGCGTACACGTCGGCGATCTGCTCGTCCGGCAGCAGCATCATGACGACGTCCGCGCCCTTGACCGCTTCCGCGACTTCCTTCACTTGCAGGCCGGCGTTTTCAGCCTTGCTCCACGATGCGCCGCCCTTGCGCAGACCGACCGTGATGTTCACGCCGCTTTCCTTCAGGTTCAGCGCGTGCGCATGGCCTTGCGAGCCATAGCCGATGATGGTGACCTGCTTGCCCTTGATGAGGGAGAGATCGGCGTCCTTGTCGTAGAAAACTTTCATGTCGGTTCCTTAGGCTAAATTCAATTCAGAGAAATTCAGGTACTGCGAATGTGGGTGTTGCCGGCCGGGCGATACCGCGCTGCCCGGCCTCGAGATCGTGACGTCAGACCTTCAGAATACGCTCGCCGCGACCGATGCCCGAGCTGCCCGTGCGGACCGTTTCGAGAATCGCCGTGGAGTCGAGCCCCTCGATGAAGGCGTCGAGCTTGTCGCTCGCCCCCGTCAGTTCGATCGTGTAGGTCTTTTCGGTGACGTCGATGATGCGACCGCGGAAAATGTCCGACATCCGCTTCATCTCCTCACGTTCCTTGCCGACCGCCCTCACCTTGATCAGCATCAGCTCGCGTTCGATGTGGGCGCCCTCGGTAAGGTCGACCACTTTCACCACCTCGATCAGGCGGTTCAGATGCTTCGTGATCTGTTCGATCACGTCGTCCGAGCCAACGGAGACGATGGTCATGCGCGACAGCGAACGATCTTCGGTCGGAGCCACCGTCAAGGTTTCAATGTTGTAGCCGCGTGCGGAGAACAGACCCACCACGCGCGACAGCGCGCCCGGTTCGTTTTCCAGCAGAACGGAAATAATGTGTCTCATGTTTCGCTTCTTCCAGATGTTGTGTCGATGTCTGCGACCGGTTCCGCGCCGCTTCGTCCGCTGTCGCCCTTTTTGGGGACGCGCGCGACGAAGCCGACGCCGGGCTTAGCCCATGAACCGTCGTTATAGATCTTCCGAACCCATGAGCATCTCGGTGATGCCCTTGCCGGCCTGAACCATCGGCCAGACGTTTTCGGTCGGATCGGTCTGGAAGTCGAGAAACACGGTGCGATCTTTCAGGCGCAGCGCTTCCTTCAGCGCCGGTTCGACGTCGGCGGTGCGCTCGATGCGCATGCCCACGTGACCGTACGCTTCGGCGAGCTTCACGAAGTCAGGCAGCGCATCCATGTACGAATGCGAATAGCGCTTGCTGTATTCGATCTGCTGCCACTGGCGCACCATGCCCAGATAGCGGTTATTCAGCGAAATGATCTTGATCGGCAGGTCGTACTGCTTGCAGGTCGACAGCTCCTGGATGCACATCTGGATCGAGCCTTCGCCGGTGATACACAGCACGTCGTCGTCCGGATGCGCCATCTTCGCGCCCATCGCCGCCGGCAGGCCGAAGCCCATCGTGCCGAGGCCACCGGAATTGATCCAGCGACGCGGCTTGTTGAACTTGTAGAACTGCGCGGCCCACATCTGGTGCTGACCGACGTCGGAGCAGACGAACGCATTGCCGTCGGTCAACTCCCACGCCTTTTCGACCACGTACTGCGGCTTGATGATGTCGCTCTTGCGGTCGAACTTCAGGCAGTCTTTCGCGCGCCAGCCTTCGATGTCCTTCCACCAGTCGGCAAGCGCCGCGGTATCCGGGCCATGCTCGGCCGTCTGCAGTTGCTCGATCAGCTCCTTCAGCACTTCCTTCACGTCGCCGACGATCGGAATGTCGACCTTGACGCGCTTGGAAATGGAGGAAGGATCGATGTCGATATGGATGATCTTGCGCGGCCGCGACGCGAAGTGCGCGGGGTCGCCGATCACGCGGTCGTCGAAGCGCGCGCCGATCGCGATCAGCACGTCGCAGTGCTGCATCGCCATGTT
Source organism: Paraburkholderia antibiotica (assembly GCF_012927125.1). Lineage (GTDB taxonomy): Bacteria > Pseudomonadota > Gammaproteobacteria > Burkholderiales > Burkholderiaceae > Paraburkholderia > Paraburkholderia antibiotica. The sequence goes on along the minus strand of NZ_JABBFZ010000012.1, from coordinate 166,105 downwards.
GGCTTCGTACGTACCGTGCATGCCGAGCATGCCGAGGAATTTCTTGTCGCTCGAGCGATAGCCGCCCAGGCCCATCAGCGTGTTGGTGACCGGATAGCCGAGCAGATCGGCGAACTGGTTCAACTCGCGCGACGCATCCGCGAGGATGATGCCGCCGCCGGTGTAGATGTACGGGCGCTTCGCCGACAGCAGCAGCGATACAGCCTTACGGATCTGACCGGAGTGGCCCTTCGTGACCGGGTTGTACGAGCGCAGCGACACCGTCTTGAGCGGTTCGTACTGGCAAGGCGCTTTCGACACGTCCTTCGGAATGTCGATCAGCACCGGGCCGGGACGACCGGTACGGGCAATATAGAAAGCTTTCTTGACGGTGGCGGCGAGATCGCGCACGTCCTTCACGAGGAAGTTGTGCTTCACGCAGGGGCGCGTAATGCCGACCGTGTCGCATTCCTGGAAGGCGTCCTGACCGATCGCGGCAGTCGGCACCTGGCCGCTGATCACCACCATCGGGATCGAATCCATGTACGCGGTGGCGATGCCGGTCACCGCATTGGTGACGCCGGGGCCGGAGGTCACGAGACACACGCCGACCTTGCCGGTGGAACGTGCATAGGCGTCAGCCGCATGCACGGCAGCCTGTTCGTGGCGCACGAGCACGTGCTGGAATTTGTCCTGCTTGTACAGCTCGTCGTAAATGTAGAGTACCGAGCCGCCGGGATAGCCCCAGATGAATTCGACGTCTTCGTCGGCCAGTGCCTTCATGAGCACGGTGGCGCCGATAGAGTCTGCTTCGTGTGGGAGGGTCGTATCCGACGTGGAGAATTCCGCGCTGGGCATATTCATTGTTTGACCTTTCGAATTTTCGGCAAAAAATTGATCGGGTGCTCTCTGCCGGGCTCGTGACTCGGGTTCAAGCGGCGCGTCCAGTTGACAGGCGGGCTTCTTGGGCCGCACCTCAATTGAGACAACTCACTTATGTTGCGAACCAGCGAAGATAGCGGGAGACGCGCACGCGGTCAAGCAAATATTGCCTCGCGAGCGTCGGCGGAACGCGGAATCGGGCGGAACGACCAGAATTGTTATGCAAATGCAAGCTGACGCACGTTTCGCCCCTGTCGGTGCAAAAGTTTGTTAGCATCCGCGAGTTTTACGACATTTTTCGACCGATTACGCGCACGCTTGCTGCGCCGACCCCCAACGGATGGCATCAGACAAGGAACTCGCCGATTTTCTGGCGGGCGTCGAAAGGCGCGCGTTCAAGCAGACGGTCTACGCCGTGCGGGACGACGACGCGTCGCTCGATATCGTGCAGGACGCGATGATCAAGCTCGCCGAGAAATATGGCGACCGGCCCGCGGCCGAATTGCCGCTGCTGTTTCAGCGTATTCTGCAGAATGCGATGCACGACTATTTCCGTCGTGCGAAAGTACGCAACACGTGGGTCACGCTGTTCTCGTCGCTCGGCAATGCCGACGACGACGAATTCGACCCACTGGAAACCTTCGAGGCCGAATCAGGTTCGGCCGGCGCCGAGAGCAACGAACAGAAGCTCGAGCGCGAGCAGGTCCTGCAGTTGATCGACGACGAAATCCAGAAATTACCGGCACGTCAACGGGAGGCGTTTCTCATGCGTTATTGGGAGGATATGGATGTCGCCGAGACTGCCGCCGCAATGGGCTGCTCCGAAGGCAGCGTGAAAACGCACTGCTCCCGGGCCACCCACACGCTGGCGCAAGCGCTCAAGGCGAAAGGAATTACGCTATGAGCTCCCTTGAAAACAGAGAACTCGAGTTCGCCCGCCAGGTGCGCCGCGCGCTCGACGAAAACACCGCCGATCTCCCCCCCGCCACCGTCGACCGGCTCGCCGTGGCGCGCCGTGCCGCACTCGCGCGCAAGAAGCCCGAGGCCGTCAGCGCTCCGGTGTTCGTGCCGGCCTTCGCCGGCATGCCTGCCGGCATGGGAGGCCTGCCGCAAACCGAAGCGGGTCCGCGTCGCCGTTCGCCGCTGCGCCGCTTTGCGCTCGCGTGGCCGCTCGCCGCGCTGGTGGTGAGTCTGATCGGCATTGCGTACTGGGAAGATCACCAGCGCACCGCCGAACTCGCCGATATCGATGCCGCGATGCTTAGCGACGACCTGCCGCTCAATGCCTATCTCGACCACGGCTTCAACGCGTATCTTTCACGCGCCCACTGAGCGGGAGATTCTTCGGGTGAGCTATAAGCGCGGCCTCGCCGTTGTTTTCGGATGCACGATCGCGGCTCTGGTGTCGTTCGCCGCAACGTATCCGCGCTTTCATCCGGGCTCCGTGGCCACCCCGACGGCCGGTGGCGCCGCTGCCGCTCACGCCCCGGCACCCGCGCTGTCCGTCGAATTGCCCGATCTGCCGGGCAGCAACAGCCCGCTCGCGTGGACGCGCCTGAGTGCCGCCGAACATCTCGCGCTCGCCCCGTTCGAATCCCAATGGGACTCGTTTAGCGAGGAGCGCAAGCGCAAATGGATCAAGATCGCGTCGCGTTACGCGAAAATGTCGCCGGAAGCGCAAAAGCGCCTGCACGATCGCATGAGCGAATGGGCGCGCATGACCCCCGATCAGCGCCGCGTCGCGCGTGAAAACTATCAGGTTTCGAAGGAGTTGCCGCGCGAAGCCCGCCAGAACGCGTGGAAAGCGTACCAGCAGCTGCCGGAAGAACTGAAGGAGCGGCTTGCCGCGAGCGAGCACAGGCGCCGGCCGAGCGTCGTCAGCGCGCCGCCGTCGGGACGCAACGAACTCAAGGGCATCGACCGCCTCGTCAATGCGCGTGAGCATGGCGCAAGCGCGGCGGCAGTGGCGAACGCCGCGGCGCCCGCTTCGGCGCCGGACGCGGCCGCGTTGCCGTCGCCGCCTGCCATTCCCGCAGCCGGCAGCTTCGTGCCGGCCACGCCGGTGCCGGTGTCGCCGGCCGAGGCGCCGTCGATTTTCAACGGCTCCTGATCCCGCTTCTAATCCCCTTTCGTGTCCCAACCCCTCGCCACCCCGACCTTGCCCACCGCCACGCCAGGCGACACGACGCCCACCGTGCGGCGGCGGCTCGCGGCGCTGCTGTACGAGGCGGTCATCCTGTTCGGCGTCGTGTTTCTCGCCGGCTATCTGTTCAGCACACTGACGCAGCAGCGTAACGGACTCACGCATCACAACCTGCTCGCCGGCTGGATCGGCCTCGTGGTCGGCGTGTACTTCGTGTGGTTCTGGACCCACGGCGGCCAGACCCTGCCGATGAAAACCTGGCGGTTGCGGCTCGTCGCTGCCGATGGCGGACCGGTTTCCGTCGCGCGGGCGATCATTCGTTATGTGTTCGCGTGGTTCTGGTTTTTGCCGCCGCTCGCGGCGCATCCTTTGTTCGGGTTGCGTGTGCCGCAGACGCTTCTGATTGCCGGCGTCTGGTTCCTCCTGTGGGCTGCGACCGGGCGGTTTGATCCGCAGCGGCGGTTTTTGCATGATCGGTTGGCGGGGACTCAAGTCGTGGTGGTTTTGCGCTGAGGGCGCGCGGCCCGGTTTTTTCGTTGGTCTGGCTTTTTGGCTTTTCCTTGTTGTTCTGGCTTTTGTTGGCCTTTCCTTGATTTGCTTTCGGTCTATTAGCGTTGCCCCTGTGCGGGGCGGCACCTACTTTCTTTGCTTGCTGCAAAGAAAGTAGGCAAAGAAAGCAGCTTCAAACCGCAAGCTCTTAAGTGGGTCCCCTGGCTTGGAGGGGGTAGTGGTGCATCTGGAATCTGTGCCCCCGCACATTCGACGGTAGTGACAAAGCCGTCATGCTTCCCACTGCGCACTGCGTGCGTCGTGGACGGGTCTGCCTGGGAAACCAGTGGAGTTGGTTGCTCTGTGGGGGCCGTCGGCTTCGCCTCGGCCTGGTGACCTAAGAGACCGGTGGTTAGATCAAGGCCGTGCGTAGTGACACGCCAAAACAACCAATCGGTTAGACCGGGGCTTGCGCTTTGGCGACATGTCGGAAAGACCGATGGTTTGAGAGCAGAGTGTCGGCGCGCGCAGCGTCGCCGGAAGGATGACTGCCTTGTCACTAACGGGGAGTGTGCGAGATGACAGATTCCAGATGCACCACTACCGGTGGTTGACCGGGGTGCCCGCTTAAGAATTAGCGGTGTGAAGCTGCTTTCTTTGCCTACTTTCTTTGCAGCAAGCAAAGAAAGTAGGTGCCGCCCCGCACAGGGGCAACGCTAATAGACCGAAAGCAAATCAAGGAAAGGCCAACAAAGCCAGAACAACAAAAAAAGCCAAAAAGCCAGGCACAACGAAAAAACCACGCCCCGCGAAGGCCCCTTTAATAAGAACTTCTCATGACTGTCACGCCACAGTAACGCGCGCGCGGCCCAATACGGGCACCGCCACTCGACGCGTGAGCCATGGACCCCAAAACGTCCGCGACGTCCCTGTTCCGCCAGACCGGCCCGAGCGTCGACCCCGTCGCGTTCCGGCCCGCCCCCGGTTCCGCTCATCACGGCTTGCCGCTGCCAATCGCACCACCGCTCGACGCCCCCGCCGATCACCCCGACGACAGTCACGCCGACCCGCACCGCTATCGCACGATCTGGCTCTCCGACATCCACCTCGGATCGAGCGGCTGCCAGGCGGGCTATCTGCTCGACTTCCTGCGCCACAACGAATCGGAGTACCTGTACCTCGTCGGCGACATCATCGACGGTTGGCAGTTGAAGAAGGGCTGGTACTGGCCGCAGGCGCACAACGACGTCGTGCAGAAAGTGCTGCGCAAGGCGCGCAAAGGCACCCAGGTGATCTACGTGCCCGGTAATCACGACGAAGCCGCGCGCCAGTTCTGCGACCTCGCATTCGGCGACATCCACGTACGTGGCGAAGCGTTTCACACCACGCTCGCCGGCAAGCGGCTGTGGATCGTGCACGGCGATCTGTTCGACGGCGTGATCCAGCACGCGAAATGGCTCGCCTATCTCGGCGACACCCTCTACACGATGATCCTCGTGCTGAATCGCTGGTTCAACCGGATCCGCAGCAAGCTCGGCTTCCCGTACTGGTCGCTGTCGCAGTACCTGAAGCATCAGGTCAAGAACGCGGTGAACTTCATCTCGTCGTTCGAACGCGTGATGACCGACGAAGCGCGCCGCCGCGGCTGTGACGGCGTCGTCTGCGGACACATCCACAAAGCCGAGATGCGCGAGATCGACGGCGTGCTCTATTGCAACGACGGCGACTGGGTCGAGAGCCTGTCGGCACTCGTCGAGACCTACGAAGGCGAACTCAAGGTGATCTACTGGACCGCGCTGCGCGCGCCGCAAGCAGACGCACAAAAAGCCCGAGCCACCACCTGATTACCGTCGGCCGCTTCCACCCTCCACTTCCACAGGGCCCGCAGCGATGAACAAAGCGATGAAGATCATGATCGTCACCGACGCATGGGAGCCGCAGGTCAACGGCGTCGTGCGCACGCTCAAGAACACCCGGCGCGAACTCGGCGCGCTCGGCCATCAGGTCGATCTGCTGACGCCGCTCGAATTCAAAACGGTGCCTTGCCCGACCTATCCGGAGATCCGTCTGTCGTTGTTCCCGCGCCGCAAGCTGCACGCGCGCATCGACAAGTTCGCGCCCGACGCGTTGCATATCGCCACCGAAGGTCCACTCGGGATGGCCGCGCGCGCGTACGCGCTGCAACACAAGCTGCCGTTCACGACCGCGTATCACACGCGCTTTCCCGAGTATGTGCAGGCGCGCTTCCGGATTCCGCTCGCGGCGACCTACAAGTTTCTGCACTGGTTCCACAAGCCGTCGCTCGCGGTGATGGCGCCGACTCCCGTGGTCAAACACGACCTCGAAAAATTCGGCTTTACGAACGTGGTGCTGTGGACGCGCGGCGTCGATCTGGAAATCTTCCGGCCGATGGACTCGAAGGTGCTCAACACCGCGCGGCCGATCTTCCTGTACGTCGGGCGCGTCGCGGTCGAGAAAAACGTCGAGGCATTTTTGCAACTCGATCTGCCCGGCTCGAAGTGGGTCGCCGGCGAAGGTCCGGCGCTCGCCGAACTGAAGTCGCGTTATCCGGAGGTCAACTATCTCGGCGTGCTGTCGCAGGCCGAACTCGCGAAGGTCTATGCGGCCGCCGACGTGTTCGTGTTTCCGAGCCGCACCGATACCTTTGGGCTGGTGTTGCTCGAAGCGCTCGCGTGCGGCACGCCGGTGGCCGCCTATCCGGTCACCGGCCCGATCGATGTGCTCGGCGACGGCGGCGCGGGTGCGATGCACGAGGATCTGCGCGAGGCCTGCCTCGAAGCGCTGAAGATCGATCGCGCGCATGCACGCGCGTGGGCCGAGCGCTTCTCGTGGGCGGCGGCGTCCGCGCAGTTCGCCGCGCATCTGAAGCCGCTGAGCGGCGCGACGTATCGCGAGGAAAGCGCGGCCGCGTGATGCGGCGCGCGCGAAGCCTCCCATGCGAAGCAGCCGATCCAGCGCCGGGCCCGCATCGAACGCCGCGTTGCGGGCCATCGAGGCCGCGCGCGAAACCACCGGCATCGAACCGTTCGACGACGTGCGCGAACCGGACGCGCCCGAGCATGCCGATGCGATACAGCGTGTGAACGGAGGAGCGGGTGTGAGTGACGTCGATGCCGCACGTGGTGCCCACGTGTCGAACACGGTAAATGGCAGAAACAACGCGCACACCACGCGCATTCCTGCCGGCAACACCTCCGCCCCGCAGCACACCGCGCCCCATAACAACGCACACGACGCCCCGCACGAACCGCTCAGTCCCGACGATCCGCTCGCGCCGCTGCCGTTCAATCCGTACAAGGGCAACCGCGGTCTCACGCGCGCGTGGCACGCGATGAAAAATTCGCTGGCCGGCTTTCGCGTCGCGATTCGCGAGGAAAGCGCGTTTCGTCAGGAACTGACACTCGCCGCGATCCTGATTCCATGCGGGCTGATCGTGCCCGTCGATCCGGTTTCGCGCGTGCTGCTGCTCGGCTCGGTGCTGCTGGTGCTGATCGTCGAGTTGCTCAACTCGAGCGTCGAAGCCGCGATCGACCGGATCTCGCTCGAACGCCACGAGTTGTCGCGGCGCGCGAAAGACCTCGGTAGCGCGGCCGTAATGGTCGCGCTCGGCATGTGTCTGATGACGTGGATCGTGATCGTCGGGCCGCTCGTGGTCGGCTGGATTCGCGCGTGGCTTTGAGCTTCGATGCAGGCTGAATCGATCGCCTCCAGGATCGCCTCCAATTCAGCGCCAAACCGTCCCATAGAATGAAAATCCGCGCAGGCGGTTGGGTATTAGAACGCTCGGTTTATAATCGTTTGACAGTCCCACGGGAAAGCGTCGGCGCACACGCAGCACTGCCCCGCACTCTCCTGTCCTTTCGAGGGGCCTGCCGCGTGGCGGCGGGTTCGGGAGCGCTCAATATACCAACCGCATCCGGGTGGAACACGCAATAGCGGCTTGCCGCCATGCGCCCAGCCCGGCATAACCAGGGCCGGACGACATGGAAGCCAAACCTCCCCGCCGCACGCGCGAACGGATTCTCGAACTGTCGTTGAAGCTGTTCAACGAAATCGGCGAGCCGAACGTCACGACGACGACGATCGCCGAGGAAATGGAAATCAGTCCAGGCAACCTGTACTACCACTTCCGCAACAAAGACGACATCATCAACAGCATCTTCAGCCAGTTCGAGCAGGAGATCGAGAAGCGTCTGCGTTTCCCCGACGACCATCGCGCGACCATCGACGAAATGTGGTCGTATCTGCAGTACATGGTCGATTTCACATGGCGCTACCGCTTCCTGTATCGCGACCTGAACGACCTGCTCGCGCGCAATCGCACGCTCGAGACGCACTTCAAGCAGATCATCAGCCACAAGGTGCGTTTCGCGAGCCAGTTCTGCGAGCAGCTCGTCGCCGACGGCGAAATGGTCGCGACGCCGCAGGAGTTGCAGGTGATCGCGACCAACGTCGGCGTGATCGGCACGTACTGGCTGTCGTACCAGTTCGTGATGAACCCGCGCAAATACAACGAGCAGGAAGCGATCCGCGACGAACTGCATCAGGTGAGCGTGCAGATCGTGTCGCTGATGGCGCCTTATCTGCGCGGCCGCTCGCGACAGATCTTCGACGACCTCGTGTCGGGCAAGCTGCCCAAGCGCGAGTTCTACGACTACCTGCCGCCGCGCGAAGGCGCGCCTCGCAACGAATCGAAGGACGTTTGAACAATGAAGTCGGTGTGTGTGTATTGCGGCTCCTCGATGGGAGCCAACCCGGTTTATGCGGAAGCGGCGCGCGCGTTCGGCCGCGCACTGGTTAAAGCCGATCTCGCGTTGATCTACGGCGGCGGCAAGGTCGGCCTGATGGGCGTGATCGCCGACACCGTGATGGCCGAAGGCGGCCGCGCGATCGGCGTGATTCCCGAGTTGCTGGTCGACAAGGAAGTCGGCCATAACGGCCTGACCGAGCTGCACGTGGTGCCCGACATGCATCATCGCAAGAAGATGATGGCCGAACTGTCCGATGCGTTCGTCGCGATGCCGGGCGGTGCGGGCACGCTCGAAGAGCTGTTCGAGGTGTTCACGTGGGCCCAGCTCGGCTACCACGGCAAACCGGTGGCACTCCTGAATACCGGCAATTTCTATGAGCCGCTGATCCGTCTGCTGCAACACACGGTCGACGAAGGCTTCATGAGCAAGACCTATCTCGACATGCTGCAGATCGACGCCGATCCGCTCGCACTGCTCGGCAAGCTGCAACGCTACCAGCCGCCGGTGCGCGACAAGTGGACCGCGGTGCAGAGCAGCGCGGTCTGAACCTCGGCCGGCCCACACGCGTTTGCCCCCACACGATGAGGTTGCGATGACGAAAGCAGTTCTGATCACCGGCGGCAGCCGCGGCATCGGCCGCGCGAGTGCACGCCTGCTCGGCGCGCGCGGCTGGTGCGTCGGCGTGAACTACGTGCGTGACCTCGCGGCCGCGCAGCAGACCGTCGCCGAAGTCGAACGCGCGGGTGGCCGCGCGGTGGCGATCGCCGGCGACGTCGCCAGCGAAGCCGACGTGATCGCGATGTTCGATACGCTGCAGCAGAACTTCGGCCGCGTCGATGCGCTCGTCAACAACGCCGGCATCGTCGCGCCGTCGAGCCAGCTCGCCGACATGACGTTCGACCGCCTGAAGCACATGTTCGACGTCAACGTGCTCGGCGCCTACCTGTGCGCGCGCGAAGCGGCGCGGCGCATGTCGACACAGCGCGGCGGCGCGGGCGGCGTGATCGTCAATCTGTCGTCGGCGGCGGCACGACTCGGTTCGCCGAACGAATACGTCGACTACGCAGGCTCGAAAGGCGCGATCGACACGATGACGCTCGGCCTCGCGAAAGAACTCGGCCCGCAGGGTGTGCGCGTGAACGCGATCCGGCCAGGCCTGATCGATACCGAGATTCACGCGAGCGGCGGCAAGCCCGATCGCGCCGCCCAGCTCGGCGCGACCACGCCGCTCGGCCGCCCCGGCAGCGCGGACGAAGTGGCCGAGGCGGTCGTCTGGCTGTTGAGCGATGCGGCCTCCTACGTGACCGGCGCAGTGCTCGACGTCGCCGGCGGTCGCTAGGCGGCGCCAGCGCGCCGCTCGAATCGGGCGCGGCCCCTTGCGGTCGCGCTTCTGTCTTTCCTGCCTTTCCTCGTTCCGCCCCGCCCTCTCTACTACGAATTTCCGTTGCTTCGACGTCCCGCTGACGTCCAGCCGGCGCGGCCGCGTCGGCATCGCGCGACGCTCGCTCCAAACCTGTAATCTTCAGTAATAAACTGGCGCTACAATCGTTCAGCGCGCCTGCATCCGGCCGGCGACGCCTACAAGAAACATAAGTGCGTAGCCAACGCCGCCGCGTACGCTGAACAGAGATTTCCATGCGAGACAAGCAGCCCGCGCACTGGCGCGCGGACCACGCGATAGCGACGGCCACCACCTCGGCCACGTCTCCCGCTGGCGCGCCGGCGCCTCACGCGTCCGACACCGCCAACGCGTCTGATACCGCATCCGCCGACGCCTCGACCGGCCGCGGCGCGCGCGGTCTGCAGCGCTGGCGCGCACTCGCGGCGATCCGTCCGCTGCGCTGGCTCGTCGCGCTGGCGATCCTGTGCGCATGGCTGCTGCCCGGCATCCTCGGCCACGAACCGTGGAAACAGGACGAGACCTACACGTTCGGCATCATCCAGCACATGCTCGATACCGGCGACTTCGTCGTGCCGACCAACGCCGGCCAGCCGTTCGTCGAGAAGCCGCCGATCTACGACTGGGTCGCCACCTGTCTCGCGTGGATGCTGGGCCGCTACCTGCCGCTGCACGACGCGGCACGGCTCGCGAGCGCGCTGTTCGCCGGCCTGACGGTCTACTACACCGCACGCGTCGCACGCCGCGCGGTCGATGCGTCGAGCTGGTTCGACCTGCGCGTGATCGGCACGCTCGCGCTGTTCGGCGGCACGCTCGTCGTCGTCAAACACGCGCACGACATGATGACAGACGTCGCGCTGATGGCAGGCGCGGCGCTCGGCTTCTGCGGGCTGTTCGAACTGGTGCTCGCGCATCTGCGCGACGACTCGCAGACCACACGTCCGGTCCGCACGCAGGCCGTGCAATCAACGCCAACCGCCGGTGCGCGCGAGCGCCGCCACGCGATTCTCAGCGGTGCGGCGATGCTCGGCGCGGGCATCGGCGTGTCGCTGCTGGCAAAGGGCCTGTTCGTGCCGCTCGTGTTCGGCGCGACGATCTGCGCCGCGCTCGCGCTCTACCCCGCCTGCCGCAGCCGCAGCTTCTCGGGCGCGCTCGGCGTCGCCGTGCTCGTTTGCGCGCCGTTCGCGCTGATCTGGCCGATCTGCTTTTACCTGCGCTCCGAGTCGCTCTTCAAGGTGTGGCTGTGGGATAACAACATCGGACGTTTCTTCGGTTTCTCGGTGGCCCAGCTCGGCTCCGAAAACGAGAGCCGCCTGTTCGTGCTGCGTGCCGCACTGAGCGTCGGCTTCCCGGTCGTGCCGTTGGCGCTGGCCGCGCTCGTGGGCGGCGCGTGGCGGCGCTGGCGCGATCCGCGCATCGCGTTGCCGGTGCTGTTCGCGGGGATCGGCTTCGCGGTACTACAAAGCTCGGCGACGGTGCGCGAGCTGTATATCCTGCCGTTCATCGCGCCGCTCGCGCTGGTCGCGATGGCCGGCGTCGAACGACTACCCACGCGCGTCGCCACCGGCTGGGACATGACGAGCCGCGTGCTGTTCGGCAGCACGGCCGCGCTCACGTGGCTCATCTGGTCGATCATGACGAGCCCCGCCGGCACGCACGCGTCGCTGCATCGGCTCGGCCGCTGGCTACCGCTCGACTGGGTCCTGCCGATCCAGCCGGTGATGATCGTTGGCGCGCTGCTGTTGACGCTCGGCTGGCTGTGGCTGCTGCCATCGTTCAAGTACGCGGGCAAATGGCGCGGCGCGCTCAGCTGGTGCGCAGGCGCGATGCTCGCATGGGGACTCGTCAGCACACTGCTGCTGCCGTGGCTCGATTACGCGAAGAGCTACCGCTCGGTGTTCACGAATCTCGGCGCACAGATGAACATCGAATGGAATGACGGCGACTGTATGGCCAGCGTCGGACTCGGCGAATCCGAAGCGCCGATGCTCTACTACTACACCGGCATCGAGCATCAGCCGAGCGAGGACCCGCGCACCACGGCCTGCACGTGGTTGATCGAGGAAAGCCGCCGCGACAACGCCAAACCGCCGGCCGGCGAATGGCGACTGTTCTGGTCCGGCGCACGGCCGGGCGATTCGGATGAGCTGTTGCGCGTGTTTGTGCGCACGCCGGCAGCGGGCACGATCAGCGGCGACGATTGAGCGGAGCGACGGAATCTAATATCGCGCGGGCGAGCGGTCATTTACGCGCGAGGCGTTCGCCTCGCTTCGGAGCGACGCCGCAACGACGCTCAGAACGACGACCCCGGCTCGCGCAGAAACACAGCCTCCTCATCGCTCGATGCCCGCCCGAGCACCCCATTGCGATGCGGAAAGCGTCCAAACCGCTCGATCACTTTCGCGTGCCGCAGCGCGTACTGGTAATAGCCTTCGCCGCCCGGCTCCGCCGCGAGCTGTTTGAACAGGCGCAGCGACTCGTGCTGACCGGCGAGCGTTTCATCGTGCTCGAACGGCAGATAGGCAAACGCGCGATGCTGCACGTCCGGCAACAGCCGATCGGCGCCACTCGCGATCATCCGTTGCGCGGTATGCAGCGCCTTGCGATCCGACGCGAAGGCGCGCGGCGTGTTGCGATGGCAGTTGCGCGAGAACTGGTCGAGCACGATCACGAGCGCGAGCGCGCCTAACGGCGTGGCCTGCCACGCGTCGAGTTCGTCCGCGTTGGCCGCGTCGATCAGGTCGCCGAAACGTTCGCGCAGCATCGCGTCGGTGGCATCGCTGCGGGCGAACCAGAGCTTGCGCTCGCGGCCATGCTCCGGCGAACCCGGCGCGCCGAACCAGCAGTCGAGCACGTCGCGCGCGCGTGATGGCAGCGCGGCGTAGTCGGCCGTGAACGAATACGGCGCGGCGGGCGGCGGCTGGTCAGCCATTGCGGTTGCGCATCCAGTCCGCGGTTTCGAAGAACGAGCCGAGCAGGCGCTCGCGCAGTGGTTCCGCGAGGCCGATGTCCTCCATCGCCCACGCCATGCAACGCAGCCACTGATCGCGCTCGCTCGACGCGATCGCGAACGGCAGATGCCGCGCGCGCAGACGCGGATGACCGAAGCGGCTGATGTAGTGATCGGGGCCGCCGAGCCAGCCGCACAGGAACCAGAACAGCTTGTCGCGCGAGCCGTCGAGCGAGTCCGGATGCAGCGCGCGAATCCCGGCGAAATCCGCTTCGAGATCCATCAGGTCGTAAAACCGGTCGACCAGTTCGCGCACGCGCGCCTCGCCGCCCACCAGGTCGAAGGCCGTCGGCTTGTCCGTGGCCGCTTCGTCGTTCAGATCGCTCATACCCTGCTCAACCGCAAAAAATCATCATCAGAAAAATTCGCGCGACCGTCGGCCGCTCTCATGCATCCCGCAGCGATTGCAGCGCGGGCCGCGCCAGCACATGCCGCAGACTCAGCCAGCCGCCGACGCCCGCGCACGCGATACCGGCGGCAATCCCCGCCGGCAGCAGCCACGGATCGAAGTCCAGATAGAACTCGAACACGCGCGTGGCCAATATCGAACCGACGATCTGCGCGCCCACCGCCGCCATCAGGCCGGCAAGCGCACCGACCGCGACGAACTCGGCGACCTGCACCGCGCGCACCTGCCGGTGCGACGCGCCCAACGCGCGCAGGAGCGCGGATTCTCGCATACGCTCATCGCGCGTGCCGGCGAGCGCCGCGTACAGCACCAGCACGCCGGCCGCGAGCGTGAACGCGAACAGGAACTGCACCGCGCCGATCACCTGCTCCAACACGCGCTGCACCTGCGCGAGAATCGGGCCGGTGTCGATCGCGGTGAGGTTCGGATAGGCGGCGATCAGACCGTCGATCGTCGATTGCTGCCCGGGCGGCAGATGGAAGCTCGTGATGAAGGTCGCCGGGAAATCCTGCAGCGCGGCCGGCGGCATCAGCACGAAGAAGTTGACCTTGAACGACCCCCAGTCGAGCTTGCGCACGCTCGTGACCGGCGCGTCGATCGTGAGACCTGTCACGTCGAAGCGCAGCGTGTCGCCGGGCTTCACGTTGATCAGCTTCGCGAGCCCCTGCTCGATCGAAATCTGCGGCTTCGTCGTGTCGCCGAACCAGGTGCCCGCGGCGATCCGGTTGTCGTCGGGCAACTGCGTCGTGTACGACAGGTTGAACTCGCGGTCCACCAGACGCCGCGCGTCGTCGCCCTTGAACGAATCCGGATTCACCGGCTTGCCGTTGATCGCGACGAGCCGCCCGCGCACCATCGGCGACAGCGCCACATCCGTGATGCCGTGCGCGTCGAGATAATGCGTGACCGCGTCGCGCTGATCGGGCTGGATATCGATGATGAACTGGTTCGGCGCATCGGGCGGCGTCGATTTGCGCCAGCCCTGCACGAGGTCGTTGCGCGTCATCGCGATCAGCAGCAGACACATCAGGCCAATGCCGAGCGCGGTGATCTGCAGCGCGCTGCTACTGCTGCGCCGCTCCAGCGACGCCAGCGCATAGCGCCAGCCGATGCCCGCGTTGACGCGCTCGCTGCGCACCACCCGAGCCGAGCCCCACAACGCGAGCCGCGCGATCACCGCGAACACCAGCAACCCGCCCGCGAAGCCACCCGCGACGATGCCGCCGAGCTTCAGCTCGCCCGCCGCGACGATCAGCAGTCCCGCGAACAGCACGATGCCGAGCGCGTACGCGGCCCATGCGGTGCGCCCCGCTTCGCCCCACTCGCGACGCAGCACGCGCACTGGCGGCACGCGCGTCAACGGCAGCAGCGGCGGCAGCGCGAAACCGAGCAGCAGCACGAGGCCGGCCGCGATGCCTTCGAGCGCGGGCCACAGCGTCGGCTGCGGCAGCACCACGTCGATCAGGCCGCCGAGCCACGTCAGCAGCGCCAGATGGCCGAGATAGCCGAGCGCGACGCCAAGCGCGCCGCCGATCACCCCGAGCCCGACGAATTCGAGCGTGAACAGCGCGCGCAGCGTGGTCTGACTGACGCCGAGGCAGCGCATCGCCGCGCAGCCGTCCAGATGCCGGCGCATGTAGCGATGCGCGGCCATCGCGATCGCAACCGCCGCGAGCAGCGCGGTCAGCAGCGATACGAGCGTGAGGAAGTGGCCGGCGCGGTCGAGCGTCTGACGCACCTGCGGCTGGCCGTCGTGCAGCGATTCGAGCGCGACGCCGCGCATCTTGCCGCCGTCGACGTGCTCATGCGCGAACTGCGCGAAACGCGCGACCGCATCGTCGGAACCGGCGACCAGCAGACGGTAGGTGACGCGGCTGCCGTAGGTGATGAGACCGGTCGACTGCACGTCGTCGGCGCGCAGCATCAGGCGCGGCGAAAAGTTGACGAACGAGAAGCCGCGATCGAGTTCGCGCGTGATCAGCGCGCCGACCGTGAAGCTGCGATTGCCGACCTTCACCGTGTCGCCGATCTTCAGCTTCAGCGCGTCGAGCAGTTGCTGGTCGACCCACACGGTGCCCGGCGCCGGGATCGACGTCGCCGGACGATCGGCCGCGCCCGGCGCCGACGCGATCCGCAACGCGCCGCGCAACGGGTAATCCGGCGACACCGCCTTGACGGCCGCGAGCCGAGACGCCGGCTGCGCACCGGTCGAATTGATCATGCTCGGGAAAATCGCGGTGGTGGCGGTGCGCAGGCCGAGCCGCTGCGCCTCGGCCGCGAATTGCGGATCGACCGGATGATCGGCGCGCACGATGAAGTCGGCGGCGATCATGCGCCGCGCGTCGCGCTCGAGTCCCTGATGGAGCCGGTCGGCCAGAAAACCGACGCTCGACAACGCCGCGACGGCCAGCACGAGTGCGAGCAGCAGCATCGTCAACTCGCCCGCGCGCCAGTCGCGCGCGGTCATCCGGATCGCCTGGCGCAGCAGATCCATGCCGCCCAGCCGGCGCGCCGGCCCTGTTTCAGCGCGCGCCGTCTTACTCGCCGTCTTACTTCGTATTGCTTCGCTCAATCGTGCCTGCTCCTCGCAAATCGCGACACCATGTGCGTGGCCATGCCGCGAAAACCGCCCTGCACGCCACGCCACAATCGCGGCAACGCCCACGCCGCGAGCAGCAGAAAGCCTACCATTAGCACGAGAAACGCGAGCGGTACGAACAGCGCGAGCAGCACGCCGCCGAACACGAGGCCATCTTCGGCGGTCGAGGTCACGACGTTCGACACCGGCTCCGGCGACAGGTTGATCAGCGCACGTGTGCCCGCCTTCGCCAGATGCGCGGTGCCGGCGAGCGTGCCGCCCGCGAGCGCGGCGACCGTCAGCAGCGCCGGATCGGCGTGGCCGAGCGCGCCGGCGGCGAGCACGGCGCCGGCCGGAATGCGGATGAAGGTATGGATCGCGTCCCACAGCGAATCGAACGCGGGGATCTTGTCGGCGAGGAATTCGGCGAGCGTCAGCACCGCCGCCGCGCCGATCACCCACGGCGACGACAGCGCGGACAACGTGTTGGGCAGATGAATGAGGCCGAGACGTTCGAACACGCCGGCCAGCAGGACCGTCAGATAGAGGCGCAGACCGCTGCCCCAGGAAAGGCCAGCAGCAAGCGAAAGGGATTCAAGCATGGCCGCCTCCATGCGCTGTATGCATGCCGGGAGCCGACGCGGAGAACGTGAAATGCCCGTCGATGCCGTCGGATCCACCGGCCGGCCGCGCCAGCCGGGCCGCGGACAAAGTCAGGATCGCTTCTGTCCCATTATAGCCACGTTAATTCGCAGAACGTAGAGCGGCGAAGGGACGCTGTGGCGCGCGAGACAAAGGCGGGACCGAAAAGGGTTGTACGACAAAGGCCGCCGCGGCAACGACCCACCGCGGCCACAGCGCCCTGCGCGTCAATGACCCGACGACAGCTTCAACCCGATCAGCCCGACCACGATCAGCGATGCGCTCAGCACGCGCGCGAGCGTCAGCGCCTCACCCATCATCACGATGCCGAACACGAACGCGCCGACCGCGCCGATTCCCGTCCAGACCGCGTAGGCGGTGCCGAGCGGCAACTGGCGCATCGCGAGAGCGAGCAGCACGAAGCTGCCGAGCGCGGTCACGATCGTGAACACGGAGGGCCAGAAACGGGTGAAACCTTCGGAGGTTTTGAGACCGGCCGCCCACGCGACTTCGAGCAAACCGGCAATCAGCAGAAGAAACCAGGACATCGAGCAGCTCCCATAAAAATGGGGCCGTCCCCGATGATCGATACGAACGCAAGGTCGTCCTCGCGCCCCACAGATTATAGCCGAGTGGCCGGTTGGAGGCCTGCGCCCCACCGTCGCGACGGGCATCGCCCGCGCCGCGCATGCGCCCGACATGCGCTTTGCGCCCGTCTCACCTTCTCCACTTCACTCCCGCTACGCGGCGCCGACCAGCCGATACCCGACGCCCGTCTCGGTGACGATATGCTCCGGCTGCGCGGGATCGCGCTCCAGCTTGCCACGCAGATGCCCCATGTAGATGCGCAGATAGTGATGGCTCTCGACATGCGACGGCCCCCACACGTCGCGCAGCAACTGCCGGTGCGTGAGCACGCGGCCGGCGTGGCGCACCAGCGTCGCGAGCAGCCGGTATTCGATCGGCGTCAGATGGATCGCGACGCCGTCGCGCGTCACCTGGCGCAGCGCGAGATCGATGGTGACCTCGCCGAAATGCACCAGCGGCGACTCGTTCGCGCCGCCGTGATTGCGCCGCCGCAGATGCGCACGAATCCGCGCGAGCAGCTCGGACACGCCGAACGGCTTGGTCAGGTAGTCGTCGGCGCCGGCGTCGAGCGCGGCGACCTTCTCGCTCTCCTGGGTGCGCGCCGACAGCACGATCACCGGCAGCTCGCTCCAGCCGCGCAACTCGCGGATCACGTCGAGGCCGTCGGTATCGGGCAGGCCGAGATCGACGATCACCAGATCGGGCTTACGTGTGGCCGCTTCGACGAGCCCCTGCTTGCCGGTCTCGGCGTCGTACACGACGATCCCCTCCTCCTCGAGCGCGGCGCGCACGAAGCGGCGAATCTGCTTTTCGTCTTCGATCAGAACGACGGTGATGCTCAGGTCACTCATGGGCGGGTCGGTTGGGCGGGTTGTTTAAGTTGGCGGCGGCGTCGGGCTGGGGCTCGGTAGGCTCGGCATGCGTTTCGCCACGCGCGTCGGCGTGCGCTGCGCCACTCGCATCGACATCCATGTCGGCACGCGCCGCGGCAGACGCGCCCGGCAGCACGTGCGCGGAAGGCCCGGCACGATACGACAACTCCGCGCGGCCTTCGTCTTCGAGCGCCTCGAGCGCTTCGAGTGTATCAAGCGCATCCGGCGCGTCGGGCGGCGTCTTCACCGGCAGCGTGAACCAGAAGCGCGCGCCTTCGATACGGCCATCCGCTGCGAGCCGGTTGAGCGCGCCGATTGTACCGCCGTGCGCGTCGACGATCGCGCGACAGATCGCGAGCCCAAGGCCGATGCCCGGCTTCGCCGACTCCTTCTCTCCGCGCGTGAATTTCTCGAACACACGCGCTTCCATACCAGCGGGCAGGCCGGGCCCGTTGTCGTCGACGGTGACGCGCACGAACGACACGCCGTCCGCGTCGAGCTGCTGCGCGCCGATCGTCAGGGGCGTGCCGGCCGCCGTGTACTTCGCGGCATTCTCGAACAGGTTGGAAAAGAGCCGCTCCATCAGCACCGCGTCGAGATGCAGCAGCGGCAGATCGGCGGGCAGCCTGACCTGCACCGGGCGCCCCGCGAGCACGCGCTTGCACGCACGCAGCGCGGCGCCGACGGTTTCCTCCAGCAGTGTCCATTGCTGGTTCAGCTGCAGCTTGCCGGCCTGCAGGCGCGCCATGTCGAGCAGATTCGTGACGATGCCGGTCATGCGCAGCGCTTCGTCGTGAATCGCGTCGACCAGTTCGTCGGTATGCTGCGCCCCCGGCCCGTGGCCGTCCCGCGACTGCGCGAGCATCGACGAAAAGCCGACGATCGTCGTCAACGGCGTGCGCAGGTCGTGCGAAATCGCCGACAGCAGCGAATTGCGCAGCCGCTCCGACTCCATGTTGACGAGCGCGTCGCGCGCGATCTCGACGTAATGCACGCGTTCGAGCGCCAGCGCGATCTGCGCGGCGAACGCGTCGAGCATGCGGCGCTGCTCTGGCACGTTCAGGTCGCGCTCGTCGCGCATCACGGTCGCGAGCACGCCGCGCGTGCGCATCGGCGCCTTCAGCGGCAGATACAGCGCCGCCGCCGCGGGCAGCGTGTCGGTGCCGTGGCCGGCCGGCTTCTGCTGGTCGTAGACCCATTGGCCGACATCGAGATCCAGCGCGTCGCCTTCGAGCGTGATCGCCGCGTCGGGGTCCTCGATCTTCTGGCGGATCTGGTCGGCGCTATCCGGCAGCAGGATCGCGACGCGCGCGCCGAACACCTCGCTCACGTGCCGGCTGCCGATGCCGACGATCTGCTCGGTGGTCAGCGCGGCGGCCAGTTCGTGCGCCATCCCGTACATCGCGACGGTGCGCTGCTCGCGACGGCGCGCGGTACTCGCCTCACGGCGCAGGCTCGAGGTCAGATGGCTGATCACGAGCGAGGTCAGCAGCATGCCGAGAAACGTCAGCAAGTATTGCGTATCCGACACCGACAGCGACATGCGCGGCGGCACGAAGAAGAAATCGAACGCGGCGACGCTCGCGAACGACAGCACCACGCCTGGCCCGCGCCCGAGCTTCACCGCGGCAAAGATCACGCCGAGCAGGTACAGCATCACGAGGTTGGTCAGATCGATATGGTCGATCAGCTGGCTCGACAGCAGCGTGATGGCGGTGCAGATCGCCAGCGCGTACGCATACGCGCGCGGCGGCGAGCGCTGCTCGCTGGTCGCGTTCAACGCGTCGCGCCACGCGTTCGCGGTCGTGCTCAGCAGCCGCTTCTGCGCGCCGCCGTCGCGTTCGGACGATGCGCGAATCAGCGTCAGTTCGAGTTCGCCGCTCTTCTCGGCGATCTGCTCGCCCAGCGGCCGACGCAACCGGCGGCTGATGCCGGTGCGCGACGACGCGCCCGCCACCAGCTTCGACACGTTGCGCGCGTGCGCGTAGCCGATCAGCGCGTCGAGCGCATCGGTCGCGGCGAGCGTGGCGGTTTCGGCGCCGAGTTCGGCGGCGAGCTTCAGCGCGTTCAGCGTGCGTTCGCGGCGCGCATCGGGCAGCCGCTGCAACGCCGGCGTTTCGACATAGACGGCCAGCCAGTCGGCCTTCAGACTCGCGGCGAGACGCGCCGCCGCGCGCACCAGCGCGGGCGCTTCGGGACCGGGGCCGACACACACCAGCAGCCGCTCGCGCGCCTGCCAGACCCGCTGGATCGAACGGTCGGCGCGGTACTCGCGCATCTGCGCGTCGACGCGATCGGCGGTACGGCGCAGCGCCAGTTCGCGCAGCGCGATCAGATTGCCCTTGCGAAAGAAATTGCGTACCGCGCGTTCGGCCTGCTGCGCCATGTACACCTTGCCCTCGCGCATCCGGTCGAGCAGTTCCTCGGCCGGCAGATCGACCAGCGTCACCTCGTCGGCCTGGTCGAACACGCGGTCGGGCACCGTCTCCCATACGCGGATGCCGGTAATCTGGCCGACCACGTCGTTCAGGCTTTCGAGGTGCTGCACGTTGACCGTCGTATAGACGTCGATGCCGGCGTCGAGCAGTTCGTACACGTCCTGCCAGCGCTTCAGATGGCGCGCGCCCTGCACGTTCGAATGCGCGAGCTCGTCGACGAGGATCAGTTGCGGCTTGCGCGCGAGTGCGGCATCGAGATCGAACTCGCCGAGCTTGCGGCCGCGATATTCGATCTGCGCGAGCGGCAGCACCTCGAGCCCGGCGAGCAGCGCGGCGGTTTCGCTACGACCGTGCGTTTCGGCGATACCGACCAGCACGTCGAGACCTTCCTGCTGACGGCGGCTCGCGGCCTGCAACATCGCATAGGTCTTGCCGACGCCGGCCGACGCGCCGAAGAAAATTTTCAGCCGGCCGCGCTGACGCTTTTCTTCGTCGCGCTGCAGCTTGTCGAGCAGTTCGTCTGGATCAGGGCGGTTCATGCTCAATGATTATCGTAGTCGTGCGAGCGGCGGTGCCTGCATGGTGGCACGGCCCGCGCCGGCCCGCAAATGGCGGCGCGGCGCCACCGGGGGCGCCGCGCCTGTTCGATGCACCGTCGGCGACGATGCCCGACGGGATGGAAGACGGAACTGAAGACCGGACTGAACGAAGCCTAGCCGCGCTTCAGTTCGTCGAGCGCCAGATTGAGCTTCAGCACGTTCACGCGCGGCTCGCCGAACACGCCGAACTGGCGGCCCGTCGTGTTGCGCTCGACGAGCGCCTGCACGTCGCTCGCCGCGAGATGGCGCGCCTGCGCGACGCGCTCGACCTGATACGCGGCGGCGGCCGGACTGATCTCCGGATCCAGACCGCTGCCCGACGACGTGACCAGATCGACCGGCACCGGCTTCGACAGGTCGGTGCCCGCCGCCTTCAGCGCGGCAAGCCGGCCCTTGATCTCGTCGAGCAATGCCGGATTGTTCGGCCCGAGGTTCGAGCCGCCCGAACCCAGCGGGTTGTACGGCATCGGGCTGGTCGCCGACAGACGGCCCCAGAAGTACTGCGGCGCGTCGAACTGCTGGCCGATCAGCTGCGAGCCGACCGTCTTGCCGTTCTGCTCGATCAGGCTGCCGTTGGCCTTGTCGTGAAACGCCGCCTGGCCGAACGCGGTCATCACCGCGGGATAGGCAAGCCCGGTGATCGCGGTCAGCACCGCGAAGATCACGATCAGCGGACGGAACAGATTTTTCATGATGGGTCTCTTTCCCTTTTCAATACTGCATGGCGTCACCGCGGCTTAGCGGGACGCTGCGCACTCAAACCCAGCCGAACGCGGCCAGCACCATATCGATCAGCTTGATACCGATGAACGGCACGATGATCCCGCCGAGACCGTAGACCAGCAGATTGCGGCGCAACAGAATCGCCGCGCCCAGCGCGCGATAGCGCACGCCCTTCAACGCCAGCGGAATCAGCAGCACGATGATCAGCGCGTTGAAGATCACCGCCGACATGATCGCGGAGGTCGGCGTCGCCAGATGCATCACGTTCAGCGCGTTCAGCGCCGGATAGGTCGACGCGAACGCGGCCGGAATGATCGCGAAGTACTTGGCGATGTCGTTGGCGATCGAGAACGTGGTCAGCGAGCCGCGCGTCATCAGCATCTGCTTGCCGATCTCGACGATCTCGATCAGCTTGGTCGGATTCGAATCGAGGTCGACCATGTTGCCGGCCTCTTTCGCGGCCTGCGTGCCGGTGTTCATCGCGACCGCGACATCGGCCTGCGCGAGCGCGGGGGCGTCGTTGGTGCCGTCGCCGGTCATCGCTACGAGACGGCCTTCGGCCTGGTGCGCGCGGATCGTCGCGAGCTTGGTTTCGGGCGTGGCTTCGGCGAGGAAGTCGTCGACGCCCGCTTCGGCGGCGATCGCCGCGGCGGTCAGGCGGTTGTCGCCCGTCACCATCACGGTCTTGATGCCCATCTTGCGCAACTCGGCGAAGCGCTCCTTGATGCCGCCCTTCACGACGTCCTTCAACTCGATCACGCCGAGCACGCGCGCACCCTGCTCGCCCTTCTCGGCGACCACGAGCGGCGTGCTGCCGCGACGCGCGACGTCGGCGACCGCGCTGTTGACTTCGTTCGGGAAACGGCCGCCATGCGCTTCGACGTAGTGCCGGATCGCGTCGGCCGCGCCCTTGCGGATTTCGCGACCGTGCGTGCCGGCGGGCGTGCCCTGCGGCGCCAGATCGACGCCGCTCATCCGCGTCTGCGCGCTGAACGCGAGAAACACCGCGTGCAGCGACGCCATATCGCGCTGACGGATGTTGAAGCGCTGCTTCGCGAGCACGACGATGCTGCGGCCTTCCGGCGTTTCGTCGGCCAGCGACGACAGTTGCGCGGCATCGGCCAGCGCCTCTTCGGCGACGCCGGGCGCGGGCAGGAACTGCGAAGCCTGACGATTGCCGAGCGTGATCGTGCCGGTCTTGTCGAGCAGCAGCACGTCGACGTCGCCGGCCGCTTCGACCGCACGGCCCGACGTCGCGATCACGTTCGCCTGCATCATGCGGCTCATGCCGGCCACGCCGATCGCCGACAACAGCCCGCCGATCGTGGTCGGAATCAGGCACACGAGCAGCGCGGCGAGCGCGGTGATCGTCACCACGTGCCCGGCCTTCGCGGCCTCGACGGAGAACATCGAGAACGGCAGCAGCGTCGCGGTGGCGAGCAGCATCACGATCGTCAGCGCGACCAGCAGAATGGTCAGCGCGATTTCGTTCGGCGTCTTGGCCCGCTTCGCGCCTTCGACCATCGCGATCATGCGATCGAGGAACGCCTCGCCCGGGTTCGCGGTAACGCGCACGACGATCCAGTCCGACAGCACGCGCGTGCCACCCGTCACCGACGAAAAGTCGCCGCCCGACTCGCGGATCACCGGTGCCGATTCGCCGGTGATCGCCGATTCGTCGACCGACGCGACGCCGTCGATCACCTCGCCGTCGGCCGGAATCACGTCGCCGGTTTCGACCAGCACGACGTCGCCTTTGCGCAGATCCGACGCGGTCATGACGCGGATCGGCGACTTCGGATGCGGCTCGTTGAGCTTCTTGGCCATCACGTCTTTCTTCGCGCTGCGCAGCGACGCGGCCTGCGCCTTGGAGCGGCCCTCGGCGAGCGCCTCCGCGAAGTTCGCGAACAGCACGGTGAACCACAGCCATAGCGTGACCGCGAGAATGAAGCCCGCGGGCGCCTCGGCCTGGCCGCCGAGCGCGGCAATCCACAGAATGGTGGTCAGAATGCTGCCGACGTACACGCAGAACATCACCGGGTTGCGGAACTGCGTGCGCGGCGTGAGCTTCTTGAACGAGTCCACGATCGCCGGGCGCAGGAGCGCCGGGTCGAACATGGACCGCGTAGCGTTATGTTCAGTCATTGAATCCTCGAATATCGCTGTGCGCGCCGGGGCTTTCGCCTGCGTTGCCTTACCTTGAGCCGGCTTCGCGCCGGCGCGCTTCTTTCAGCTGTTCAGTCGCTGGTTCGGTTCAGTCCGATTCGAAAAAGGCCGCGTCAATGCGCGCCCATCATCATCAGATGCTCGACGCCCGGACCGAGCGCGAGTGCCGGCACATAGGTCAGCGCGCCGACCAGCAGCACGGTGCCAAGCAGCAGCACGACGAACAGCGGTCCATGCGTCGGCAGCGTGCCGCCAGTCACGCCGATGCGCTTCTTCGACGCGAGCGAGCCGGCGATCGCCAGCACCGGCACGATCGTGCCGAAGCGTCCGAACCACATCGCGATGCCGGTCAGCCAGTTGTAGAACGGCGTGTTCACCGACAGACCCGCGAACGCGCTGCCGTTGTTGTTCGCGACCGAGCTGAACGCGTAGAGGATTTCGGAGAAGCCGTGCGCGCCGGGGTTGGAAATCCCCGCGCGGCCGGCTTCGGTGAGCACCGCGATCGAGGTACCGACCAGCACCAGCAGCGGCGTGAGCAGCACGACGATCGACACCATCTTCATCTCGTACGCCTCGATCTTCTTGCCGACATACTCAGGAGTACGGCCGATCATCAGCCCCGCGACGAACACCGCGAGCAGCGCGAACACCAGCATCCCGTACAGGCCCGAGCCGACGCCGCCGAAAATCACTTCGCCGAGCTGCATCAGTAGCATCGGGAACAGGCCGCCGATCGGCGTCAGCGAGTCGTGCGTATTGGCGACCGCGCCGCACGATGCCGCCGTGGTCGCGACCGTGAAGATGCCCGACTGGGCGATGCCGAAGCGGGTTTCCTTGCCTTCCGCATTGCCGCCCGATTGCAGCGCGTTCGCGGACTGATCGACGTTGAGCGCGGTGAAGGCCGGATTGCCGCCCTGCTCCGCGCTGATCTCGCCGAACACGCACACGCCGAACGCGATCGTCATCGCCGCGAGCACCGCCACGCCCTGCCGACGATCGCCGATCACGCGACCGAACACGAGCGCGAGCGCGGCCGGAATGATCAGGATCGAGAAGATCTGCAGCATGTTCGAGAACGGCGTCGGGTTTTCGTACGGATGCGCGGAGTTGCCGTTGAAGAAGCCGCCGCCGTTGGTGCCGAGCATCTTGATCGCTTCCTGCGACGCAACCGGGCCCATCGCGATGGTCTGCGTCTTCACCTGGGTGTCGACCGTCACCGGATTGCCGTTCGCGTCCTTGACCGGATTGCCTTGCGCGTCGAGCTTCGGCGCGGCGTAGGTGGTGGTCTGCAGCGTCGGCACATCCTGGTACGCCTTGAAGTTCTGGATCACGCCCTGGCTCATCAGCAGCGCCGCGATGATCGCCGCCATCGGGATCAGCACGTACATCGTCACGCGCGTGATATCGACCCAGAAGTTGCCGATGGTCTGCGCGCTATGCCGCGCAAAGCCGCGAATCAGCGCGATCACGACGACGATGCCGGTCGCCGCCGACAGGAAGTTCTGCACGGTCATGCCGAGCATCTGCGTCAGATAGCTGACCGCCTGCTCGGGCGTGTAGTCCTGCCAGTTGGTGTTGGTGACGAAGCTGACCGCGGTGTTGAACGCGCTGTCGACCGACATCGCGCCGAACTGCTGCGGGTTGCCCGGCAGCCAGCCCTGCACGCGCAGCAGCACGTACAGGAACGCCGCGCCGAACACGTTGAACGCGATCGTGGCGATCGCGTAATGCTTCCAGCTCATTTCCGCCGTCGGATCGACGCCCGCGATGCGGTACAGCAGCTTTTCGAACGGCGCGCCCACGCGCAGCACGCGCGAGCTGCCGTCCATCACCCCACCGATATAGCGGGACACCGGCACCGCGGCAGCCAGCAGCACGACGATGAAAAGCGTTGCCTGCAGGACATTGTTCGCGTTCATTCGATGTCCTCCGCGCGCAGCAACGCATAGACCAGATAGACGAAAAGCAGCGCGGTGCACGCGCCGGCCAGCCACAGCATCCAGGTCATGAGCGTGCTCCCTGTCCACGACGGAACTGCATCAGCTTCTCGCAGCCGCCGATCAGTCCAAAGGTCAGCACGGCAAACAGCACCAGCCCCCCCACATACAGCACATCCATTCTTGTTCTCCATTGACGGACTTTGGATGAATCGAACGGTATGCCGATCGGCCTAAAGGTCTGGTCAAAGATGATGGATCGTGCGTAAAAAACGCGTAAAACCGTGCGCAAAAAGCATAGGGCCGCGCCACCTTGCGGTGGCGCGGCCCTGGTCGAGAGGTTTTCGCGGTTGCCTGTAGCGACTGCTCGAGCTGTCTGTATCGGCTGCTTGCAGCAGTGGTCTCGGTCGGCTTTCAGGTAGCCCGGTTCGTCCTTACGGCAACAGAATCGTCGAGCCGGTCGTGCGACGCCCTTCGAGGTCCGCATGCGCCTGCCCCACGTCCGACAGCGCATAACGCTGATTGATGCTCGTCTTGACCTTGCCCGAGCCCAGCACGTCGAACAGCTCGGCGGCCATCGACTCGTAGTCCGCGCGTTTGGCCATGTAGGTGAAGAGCGTCGGGCGCGTGAAGAACAGCGAGCCGCGTCCGGCGAATTCCGACGAATCGATCGGCGGCAACGGTCCCGACGCATTGCCGAAGCTGACGAAGAGCCCGAGCGGCGCGAGGCAGTCGAGCGACTTCTCGAAGGTGTCCTTGCCGATCGAATCGTAGACGACCGGCACGCCCGCGCCGTTGGTGATCTCGCGCACGCGTTTCGTGAAGTTCTCGCGCGTGTAGACGATCGCGTGATCGCAGCCGTGCGCTTTCGCGATCTCGGCTTTCTCGTCGGAGCCGACCGTGCCGATCACGGTCGCGCCGAGCGCCTTCGCCCACTGGCACACCAGCAGACCGACGCCGCCCGCCGCGGCCTGGATCAGGATCGTGTCGCCGGCCTTCACGCGATAGGTGCGGCGCAGCAGATACTGCGCGGTCAAACCTTGCAGCATCACCGACGCGGCCTGCTCGTCGCTGACCGCATCGGGCAGCCTGACGACCTGCGCGGCCGGCAGCACGCGCTCCTGCGCATACGCGCCGGGCGGACGCCCAACATAGGCGACGCGATCGCCGACCTTCAGGTCGCTCACGCCCGCGCCGAGCGCGACGACCTCGCCGGCGGCCTCCATGCCGAGGCCGCCCGGCAGCGGCAGCGGATAGAGGCCGGTGCGGAAATACACGTCGATATAGTTGAGACCGACCGCCGTCTGACGGATGCGGATCTCGCCCGCGCCGGGTTCGCCTACTTCGACGTCGACCCATTTCATCACGTCGGGGCCGCCGGTTTTATCGAATCGGATTGCCTTGACCATCATGTCTCCTTGATCGAATTGGGGTATGGGTTCATGCGGAAGCCTGGGCGCGGCGCGCGGTGATCGCCAGTGCGGCGCCGCACGTTGGCGGCTCCTTTGCGGCTCCTTTGCGGCACGTTCTCGGCACCTTTGCCGCGCCTTCGGCTGCGGGCGCCGCGGGCCGCCGCGCCGTCAGGCCGCGCCTTTCAGGCGCAGCGTCAGCACGTCGAGCACCATGCGCGCGGTCGAGATGTTGGTCGCGCACGGAATGTTGTGCACGTCGCACGCGCGCACCAGCGCGTTGATGTCCGGCTCGTGCGGCTGCGGCGTCATCGGGTCGCGCAGGAAGATCACCATGTCGACGCGCCCTTCGGCGAGTTGCGCGCCGATCTGCAGGTCGCCGCCGTGCGGCCCGGACAGCATACGTTCGACCTGCAGCCCATGCGCGTCGCTGATGCGTCCGCCGGTCGTGCCGGTCGCGATGATGTCGCAGCGCCTGAGCGTGTCGACATACTCGCCGGCCAGTTTGACGATGTCGTCCTTCTTGTGATCGTGCGCGATCAACGCAATGCGGGTGCTCATGACGTAAGACTCCTCAAACCGTTGTGACTATCGTTGTTGTGATGGGGTGTGATGCGCACCGCGCGGGCGCATTGCCTGCGCGGCGCGCCGATGCGCCTCCCAAATGCCTCCCGAGCGCCTCAATACGTGCCCGGATACGCGCCGCCGTCGATCAGCCAGTTCTGCCCGGTGATGTAACCCGCATGCGCGCTGCACAGGAACGCGCAGGCGCGGCCGAATTCGTCGCGCGTGCCGAAACGCCCGGCGGGGATCGTCTGCATGCGCTGCTGGCGCGCTTCGTCGACGGAAATGTTGTAGCTCTTCGCCTGCGCCTCGAAGGTGACGGCGATGCGGTCGGTGTCGAACAGGCCCGGCAGCAGATTGTTGATCGTCACGCCGGTCGGCGCGACCTTGCGCGCGAGGCCCGCGACAAAACCGGTCAGCCCCGAGCGCGCGCCGTTCGACAGACCCAGCACGTCGATCGGCGCCTTCACCGCCGAGCTCGTGATATTGACGATACGCCCGAAACCGCGCGCGCTCATCGTGTCGATGGTCTGACGGATCAGCTCGATCGGCGTCAGCATGTTGGCTTCCAGCGCGCGAATCCAGTCGTCGTGCGTGAACTTGCGGAAATCGCCCGGCGGCGGGCCGCCCGCGTTGTTGACGAGAATGTCCGGCTGCGGACAGGCGGCGAGCGCCGCGGCGCGACCCTCGGGCGTGGTGATGTCGCACGCGACGGTCTTGACCTCGACGCCGCTCTGCTTGCGGATTTCCGCGGCGGTGGCCTCGAGCGTCTCGGCGGTGCGCGCGACGATGGTCAGATTGACGCCCTCGGCGGCGAGCGCTTCCGCGCAGCCGCGTCCCAAACCCTTACTCGCCGCGCAAACGAGCGCGGTACGTCCTGCAATTCCCATGTCCATGGTGATGTCCTCGTGGCGAAGTCCCGGCGCCGGTGCGCGCGGGCGTTGCGAAAGTTTTCCCCGATTCTAGAAGAATCGGGGGCGGACTGTGGCACGTTGCTGCAATGCCATGATGCGATGGCGGTTGCGGTTGCGGTGACATTACGGCGCGGTTGCGGTGACCTTGCGGCGCCGTTGCGTTGGCGCGGCGGCGAAGTGGCAGTGAAGTAGCCACAACGTGGCGGCAATCTCAGGTATCGCGTGGCGGCACTCTTTCGGTAAACTTGCGGCGTGGCGCGCCCCGCGCTTTTCTCCGCCAGCCCTCCTTGCATGGACGGCACGCACGAAAAGCGACGCAAAGCGCGCCGAACCGATCCACCTTGCCGCCACGCGCGAGCCCCGCCATGACCCAGGACAGCCGTTTTCCCAATCTTTTCATCCTCGATCACCCGCTGATCCAGCACAAGCTCTCGCACATGCGCGACCGGGACACCTCGACGCGCACGTTCCGCGACCTGCTGCGCGAGATCACGCTGCTGATGGGCTACGAAATCACCCGCAATCTGCCGATGACCACCCGCCGCATCACCACCCCGCTCGTCGACATCGACGCGCCGGTGATCGCCGGCAAGAAGCTCGCGATCGTGCCGGTGCTGCGCGCGGGCGTCGGCATGTCCGACGGCCTGCTCGAGCTGGTGCCGTCGGCGCGGGTCGGCCACATCGGCGTGTATCGCGCGGAAGACCACCGGCCGGTCGAATACCTGGTGCGGCTGCCGGACCTCGAGGACCGCGTGTTCATCCTGTGCGATCCGATGGTCGCGACCGGCTACTCGGCCGTGCACGCGGTCGACGTGCTCAAGCGCCGCAACGTCGCCGGCGAGAACATCATGTTCCTCGCGCTGGTCGCCGCGCCCGAGGGCGTGCAGGTGTTCCAGGACGCCCACCCGGACGTCAAGCTGTTCGTCGCGTCGCTCGACTCGCATCTGAACGAGCACGCGTATATCGTGCCGGGCCTCGGCGACGCGGGCGACCGGCTGTTCGGCACCAAGAACTGACGAAAAGAACTAGCGCAACGCCCGCCCCCACGCATTGGGGGCGGGCCGCCATGCCACAGCCCCTCTGCCGCGCGGGCGCGGCGTGATAAAATTCAAATCCGCTTGAGGACGCTCTCGACGAGCGGCCAGACCCGCACGATCACTCGCACCACTGCCTGCAACCTCGCCAGGCGCAACGCGCGTCGTCGCGGCGCCTGTCCGACCGGCGCCACGTTCGCCGGCAAGCCGCCTGCCCCAACCGTGCTGCCACCTGCCGCCCCGCCTGGCCGGGCCGGCCAGGTCTGAACCGGCATCCACGCATTCAGGCGGCGCGCAAGCGGCAAGGAGCGCGAGAACGGCCGGGTTCTGTCGGGACGAGCGACCGGTATCAGTCGTCGGCACAAGCGTGGCACGAGCGGTCGGCGGCACGAGTGGCCGAAGCAAGCGGCCGGAACAGGCGGCCGGCATGGCGGCCAGCCCCGAGCGGGCCGGCCATGACGGACAGGTTGCCAACGGGTGGGGACGATGACCCGCCGGCAGCCTTTCAGGACGATTCGACATCGCGGCGCGACTCACCGGCGCCCGACATCGCGACGACAATTGCACTATGCGTGCGCCCCGGCGGCGCGCGCGACGGAGAAAAGTATGGCGGGTCATTCGAAATGGGCCAACATCAAGCATAAGAAAGCAGCGGCCGATGCCAAGCGCGGCAAGGTCTGGACGCGGCTCATCAAGGAAATCCAGGTCGCGGCACGCATGGGCGGCGGCGAAATCGACTCGAATCCGCGTCTGCGGCTCGCCGTCGAAAAGGCGTACGACGCCAACATGCCGAAAGACAACATCAACCGCGCGATCCAGCGCGGTGTCGGCGGCGTGGACGGCGCGAACTACGAGGAAATCCGCTACGAAGGCTACGGCATCGGCGGCGCGGCGGTGATCGTCGACACGCTGACCGACAACCGCACCCGCACGGTCGCCGAAGTGCGCCACGCGTTCTCGAAGAACGGCGGCAACATGGGCACGGACGGCTCCGTGGCGTTCATGTTCGATCACGTCGGCCAGTTCCTGTTCGCCCCCGGCACCGCCGAAGACACGCTGATGGAAGCCGCGCTCGAAGCCGGCGCGGACGACGTCGTCACGAACGAAGACGGCAGCATCGAAGTGCTGTGCCCGCCGCACGATTTCTCGAAGGTGAAGGCAGCACTGGAAGCGGCGGGCTTCAAGGCCGAACTGGCCGAAGTCACAATGAAGCCGCAGAACGAAGTCGAGTTCACCGGCGACGACGCGGCGAAGATGCAGAAACTGCTCGACGCGCTGGAGAATCTGGACGACGTGCAGGACGTCTATACGAACGCGTCGATCGCCGACGAATGACGGCGCACCGGCCCCGCGTGACGCGCAGATCGCGCCGCGGCGCCGGATCCGGGCCTCGCCGGCCCACGCAGTTGATGGTTTATTGCACGGCTGGGCGCCTCGCCCAGCCGTTTATGATTTTCAAGTCTCGGGGATTCACATGAAGTTACTCGTCGTCGGTTCCGGCGGTCGCGAACATGCGCTCGCATGGAAGCTCGCGCAATCGCCGCGGGTCCAGCTCGTCTACGTTGCGCCGGGCAACGGCGGCACCGCTCAGGATGAACGTCTGCGCAATCTCGACATCACCGAGCCGGCCGCGCTCGCGGATTTCGTCGAGCAGGAGCAGATCGCCTTCACGCTGGTCGGGCCGGAAGCGCCGCTCGCGGCGGGCATCGTCAACCTGTTCCGCTCGCGCGGCCTGAAGATTTTCGGCCCCACGAAGGAAGCCGCGCAGCTCGAAAGCTCGAAGGACTTCGCGAAGGCGTTCATGAAGCGCCACGGCATTCCGACCGCCGAATACGAAACCTTCGCCGACGCCACCGCCGCGCACGCGTATCTGGACGCCAAGGGCGCACCGATCGTGATCAAGGCCGACGGCCTCGCGGCCGGCAAGGGCGTGGTGGTCGCGATGACGCTGGAAGAAGCGCACACCGCGGTCGACATGATGCTGTCGGACAACAAGCTCGGCGATGCCGGCGCGCGCGTCGTGATCGAGGAATTCCTCGCCGGCGAGGAAGCGAGCTTCATCGTGATGGTCGACGGCAAGCACGTGCTCGCGCTCGCGTCGAGCCAGGATCACAAGCGTCTGCTCGACGGCGACCAGGGCCCGAACACGGGCGGCATGGGCGCCTACTCGCCCGCGCCGATCGTCACGCCGCAGCTGCACGCACGCGTGATGCGCGAAATCATCCTGCCGACCGTGCGCGGCATGGAGAAGGAAGGCATCCGCTACACCGGCTTCCTGTACGCCGGTCTGATGATCGACGCGCAAGGCAACCCGAAGACGCTCGAATTCAACTGCCGGATGGGCGACCCCGAAACGCAGCCGATCATGGCGCGTCTGAAGGGCGACTATTCGAAAGTGGTCGAACACGCGATCGCCGGCACGCTGGATACCGTTGAGCTCGAATGGGACCGCCGCACCGCGCTCGGCGTCGTGCTGGCCGCGCACAACTATCCGGACACGCCGCGAAAGGGCGACCGCATCAACGGCATCCCCGCCGAAACCGCGGATTCGGTCACGTTCCACGCCGGCACCACGCTGACGGACGGCAAGCTCACCACCTCGGGCGGACGCGTGCTGTGCGTCGTCGGTCTGGCGGATTCGGTGCGCACCGCGCAGGCGGCCGCCTACGAAACGATCAACCAGATCGCCTTCGACGGCATGCAGTATCGCCGCGACATCGGCTATCGCGCGCTCAATCGCAAGCTCGACGCGCGCACCGACGGCAAGTAATAAGCGTCTCGCGCCGCCCTCGCCTGCTTGAGCCCGCCTGGACCGGCCGGCGCAGGGCGGTGACGCCGCGGGCGCTACACTGCGTCTTGCGCGCGCGTCGCGACGGGTGGGCGCGGGCTGGTCTGGCGAATCGCCACGGCGCGCGGTAACAACGCACGGGCGGCATCGGCAACACCGGCCGCCACGCTCCGCTTCAGCGGCGCATCCGGCCCGCGCCGGCTTCCCGCCGACGCGTCCGTGGCCATCGCCCTCTTTCGAACAACCCGCGGCGCGACGAGCGTGCCGCCCTCAGCACCTGCATTCATGAGCAATTCGAGCTACGACGCACAGGCCGTGCGCAGCTGGCTGCAAGGCCTGCAAACGCACATCGCGGACACCCTCGGCGCGTTCGACGGCACCGCATTCGCGACCGACGCGTGGCAACGCGCGCCGGGCGAGAAGCTGCGCGGCGGCGGCGTCACGCGAATTCTCGAAGGCGGACAGTTCTTCGAGCGCGCGGGCATCGGTTTCTCGGACGTCGCCGGCGACGCGCTACCGGGCTCGGCGAGCGCCACGCGCCCCCAACTGGCCGGGCGCGGCTTCGAAGCAATGGGCGTGTCGCTCGTGCTGCACCCGCACAATCCGCATTGCCCGACCGTGCACATGAACGTGCGCCTGCTCGTCGCGACGAAGGAAGGCGAAGAGCCGGTGTTCTGGTTCGGCGGCGGCATGGACCTGACGCCCTACTACGGCTACGAGGAAGACGCGCGGCATTTCCATCAGGTCTGCCGCGACGCGCTCGCACCCTACGGCGCGGACCTGTACCCGCGCTTCAAGCGCTGGTGCGACGAATACTTTTTCCTCAAGCATCGCAACGAGCCGCGCGGCATCGGCGGAATTTTCTTCGACGATTTCTCGGCCTCCGGCTTCGAGCAAGCGTTCGCGATGGTCAAGAGCGTCGGCGAGGGTTTCCTGAAGGCCTACCTGCCGATCATCGAGCGGCGCCGCAATACGCCGTACGGTGAAGCCGAGCGCGCGTTCCAGGCATACCGGCGCGGCCGCTACGTCGAGTTCAATCTGGTCTTCGACCGTGGCACACTATTTGGACTGCAAAGCGGCGGACGCACCGAATCGATCCTGATGTCGATGCCGCCCGTGGTGAACTGGCGCTACGACTGGCAGCCCGAGCCGGGCACACCGGAAGCACGTTTGTATAGCGATTTTCTCGTGCCGCGCGAGTGGGCGTGACGCGCCGTCCGCCCCGCCTACGGTCACGACAAAGGATCTGCACCTGAAGCCGAACGCTCACCCTGTCGCCCTGCCTCGCCGGATCGGTCTGCTCGGCGGCACTTTCGATCCGATCCACGACGGCCACCTCGCGCTCGCGCGGCGCTTCGCCGACGTGTTGCGGCTGACCGAACTGGTGCTGCTGCCGGCCGGCCAGCCGTGGCAGAAAGCGGGCGTGTCGCCGGCCCAGCACCGGCTGGCGATGACGCGCGCGGCCGCCGCGTCGCTGACGCTGCCGGGCGCAAGCGTGCGCGTCGCCACCGACGAGATCGAGCACGACGGCCCGACCTACACGGTCGATACCTTGCGGCGCTGGCGCGAGCGCGAAGGCGACGACGCGTCGATCACGCTACTGATCGGCGCGGATCAACTGGTGCATCTCGACACGTGGCGCGACTGGCGGCGCCTGTTCGAGCTTGCGCATATCGGCGTGGCCACGCGGCCCGGCTTCGACCTCGCGTCGATCCCGGCCGCGGTCGCCGAGGAAATCGCAGCACGTCGCGCGAGCGCCGACGTGCTGCAGGCAACGCCATGCGGTCATCTGCTGATCGACACGACGCTCGCGTTCAACGTGTCGGCCACCGAAATTCGAGCGCATCTGCGCGAGCAGGTCGAACGCCGCCTCGCCCACGCGGGCGGCGAGGCGCAGCAGCAGGATCAGGCCGCGAGTCATGTCCCCGCCGCGGTGTGGGACTATATTCTTCAACATCATCTGTACCACCGGTAACTCCATGGATATTCGCAAACTGCAGCGCGTGATCGTCGACGCTCTCGAAGACGTCAAGGCGCAAGACATCAAGGTGTTCAACACCACCCACCTGACCTCGCTGTTCGATCGCGTGATCGTCGCGAGCGGTACGTCGAACCGGCAAACCAAGGCGCTCGCGTCGAGCGTGCGCGAAAGCGTGAAGGAAGCCGGCGGCGAGATCGTCAGCACCGAGGGCGAAGACATCGGCGAATGGGTGCTGGTCGATTGCGGCGACGCAATCGTCCACATCCTGCAGCCGGCGCTGCGCCAGTACTACAACCTCGAGGAAATCTGGGGCGACAAGCCGGTGCGCGTCAAGCTGTCGACGCCGAGCCCGTTCGGCGGCGCACACGCGAGCGAGGGCGACGAGGAAGACGAAGACGACGAGGAAGCGCCGGCCGCGAAGCCCGCGCGCAAGACCGCCGCGCGTCGCAAGTAAGACGCTCGCTCCTCTCGCGATGAAACTGCATATCCTCGCGGTCGGCCACAAGATGCCCGACTGGATCGCGACCGGCTTCGACGAGTACGCGAAGCGCATGCCGCCCGAGCTGCGCATCGAGTTGCGTGAGCTCAAGCCTGAGCAGCGCTCGTCGGGACGGTCGGCCGAAAGCGTGATGGCCGCCGAGCGTCAGAGGATCGAAGCCGCGTTGCCGAAGAACGCGCGCATCGTCGCGCTCGACGAACGCGGCAAGGACTGGACCACGATGCAACTCGCGGGCGCGCTGCCCAGCTGGCAGCAGGACGGCCGCGACGTGGCCTTTCTGATCGGCGGCGCGGATGGGCTCGACCCCGAGCTGAAGGCACGCGCCGACATGATGCTGCGCGTGTCGAGTCTGACGCTGCCGCATGCGATGGTGCGCGTGCTGCTCGCCGAGCAGCTTTACCGCGCGTGGACCATCACGCAAAACCACCCGTATCACCGCGCGTAAGCCGTCGGCGTATGAAGCGATGCGTGGCACGGCGTGTATCGCACAGCGAGCGGCCCGCGCGGCGCTGACATGCGTTGTCCGTCGTGCGTTGCCTCCTGCTGGCCACGGCAACGCGTTGCCCGCTCTCCGATCGATCCCATTGCACATAGCGCGCCGGTGATGCGCCGGTTATTTGCCAGCGCTGTGGCGGCGTATTTGCGCCTGCGCATTTGCGCTGCGCGGCGTTTCATGCAACGATCTGCGCGCACGTGCGGTGCCTAACCATGTGCTCGCAGCGTATCGACGCGCGGTTCCACATATTGGTTCGACACCTTCTGGTTCGATACCCTGCTTCACCGGAGCCGCGCCCGCTTCGCCCCTTCATCCACGCTCGCGCTTCGCGCCCATTACACACATCGCCGTCGCATCAGCCGCCTCCGTTCCATCGAGACCCATTCATGCCAACGTCTTCCGCTTCGCTGCATCCGTTCGTCTATCTCGCCTCGCAAAGTCCGCGCCGCCAGGAGTTGCTGCAACAGCTCGGCGTGCGTTTCGAACTGCTGCTGCCGCGTCCCGATGAAGACGCCGAAGCGCTCGAAGCGGAACTGCCCGGCGAGCACGCGCGCGACTACGTGCAGCGCGTGTGCATTGCGAAGGCGCATGCGGCGCGCGCGCGGCTCGTCGATGGCGGGCACGCGGCACGGCCGATCCTCGTGGCCGACACCACCGTCACGATCGACGACGCGATTCTCGGCAAGCCCGTCGATGCCGACGACGCGGTCGCGATGCTCGCGCGCCTCGCGGGCCGCAGCCACGAAGTGCTAACCGCCATCGCGGTGATCGACGCCGACGGCACGTTGCTGCCCGCCGCGCTGTCGGTGTCGAAGGTGCGTTTTGCTGCGCTGCACGCAGATGCGTTACGGCGCTACGCGGCGAGCGGCGAGCCGCTCGGCAAGGCCGGCGCGTATGGCGTGCAGGGACGCGCGGCGGAGTTTATAGAGCATATCGACGGGTCCTATTCGGGTATCATGGGTTTGCCGCTTTTTGAAACCGCTGCCCTCCTGCGTGCAGCGCGCATCGACTTCTAGAACAACATCATGAATGAAGAAATCCTGATCAATGTCACGCCGCAGGAAACGCGCGTCGCGCTCGTTCAACAGGGCGCCGTCCAGGAACTTCATGTCGAACGAACGCTGTCGCGTGGGCGCGTCGGCAATGTCTATCTCGGCAAGGTTGTGCGTGTGCTGCCGGGCATGCAATCGGCGTTCATCGACATCGGCCTAGAACGCGCCGCGTTCCTTCATGTCGCCGACATCTGGCATCCGCGCATCGCGGGCGAAGCGCAACATCAAACACCGCATCAGCCGATCGAGAAAATCGTCTTCGAAGGTCAGACGCTGATGGTGCAGGTCGTCAAGGATCCGATCGGTACCAAGGGCGCGCGGCTCTCCACGCAGGTGAGCATCGCCGGGCGCACGCTCGTCTATCTGCCGCAGGAGCCGCATATCGGCATCTCGCAGAAGATCGAGAGCGAAGCCGAACGCGAGGCCGTGCGCGCGCGTCTGACCGCCGTGCTGCCCGCCGATGAAAAAGGCGGCTACATCGTGCGCACGATCGCCGAAGATGCGACGAGCGAAGAGCTCGCCGCCGACGTCGCGTATCTGCGCAAGACGTGGGCGACGATTCTGTCGCAGGGGCAGCGCATGCCGCCCACCAGCCTGCTCTACCAGGATCTGAATCTCGCGCAGCGCGTGCTGCGCGATTTCGTCAACGACGAAACGTCGCGCATCCAGGTCGACTCGCGCGAGACGCATCAGATGCTCGCCGACTTCGCGGCGGAGTTCACGCCGGCGGTGTCGTCGAAGCTGCATCACTACACCGGCGAGCGGCCGCTATTCGATCTGTACAACATCGAAGCGGAAATTCAGCGCGCACTGTCGCGGCGCGTCGACCTGAAGTCGGGCGGCTACCTCGTGATCGATCAGACCGAGGCGATGACCACGATCGACGTGAATACCGGCGGCTACGTCGGCGCGCGCAATTTCGACGACACGATCTTCAAGACCAACCTCGAAGCGGCGCACACGATCGCGCGGCAATTGCGGCTGCGCAATCTGGGCGGCGTGATCATCATCGATTTCATCGATATGGAGAATGTCGAGCATCGCGACCAGGTGCTGGGGGAACTGAAGAAGGCGCTGTCGCGCGATCGCACGCGGGTGACCGTCAATGGCTTCTCGCAGCTTGGGCTCGTCGAGATGACGCGCAAGCGCACGCGCGAGTCGCTCGCGCATGTGCTATGCGAACCCTGCCCGGTTTGCCAGGGCAAGGGGCAGGTGAAGACGGCACGGACGGTCTGTTACGACGTGCTGCGCGAAATTCTGCGCGAGTCGCGGCAGTTCAATCCGCGCGAGTTTCGCGTAGTCGCGTCGCAGCAGGTGATCGATCTGTTTCTCGAGGAAGAATCGCAACATCTGGCGATGTTGATCGATTTCATCGGCAAGCCGGTGTCGTTGCAGGTGGAGTCGAATTTGAGTCAGGAGCAGTACGATATTGTGTTGATGTAGGGATCGGACCGGATCAATCCGGTTCATTAACACCGCTCAAAGCCCCGTCAGTCCGGTAGTCGCCCTGGCTACCAATCGGAAGCATTGCCAGATAAGCGATGGCCCCGGCCCGTCAGCGCTACCTCGTCCGTCGGCTTGCCCCGCTATTGCCCGCACGCATAAAGCGGGCAGGGTTGGCGCGCGCCAGCATGTATTTCGATTTCCACTTGTTCTTTCCTTCGTTCCCGCACTAGCGGTATTCGTCAATCTCGACCGTGTGGCCAGTCGCTTCCGGCTGCAAGAGCTCATCGCCATCGCCAGACAGGAGCTCAGAAAGCTCGTCCGGGCGCAGCGCCCGCATCGCCTTCTCGACCTTCCTGTCGTATCGGCGGTCGTTCGGGTCAAGGCCGCCCGGACGTGCCTTGCGGCCGTATTGCTGGACGAAGCGTCCCAGCTCGCCGGCCAGGCGAGCCTGCTTCCGTTTCGCGCTCACAGGATTGGGCCGCTTTCGGTCTCTCGAACCTCTAGCGAGTCACATTCAATGGCGAATTCCGCGCCCAGCGTCGAATAGACGCAAACCAACATCGCGGCCCTTCTGTGCGTTAGCCGCTCGCCGGCCTCAAGCACCTTACTGGCCCGAGTGTGCTTCGCGTCACCGGGTGCAACGACATGGACCCCGAGGACGATATTCAGCAAGCCAAAGTGCCCAACCGAAACGCATGTGACACCGTTGAACCTGACGAGCGCTCGCCTATGCCCAAGGTAGAGACCAAGCGTCAGCGTCCGGGGTTCAACGTTCGGACCAACCGTCACGCCGTCCAGCTACCAATCGTGGAAGTAGCCCCACGCCTTCAATACTTCTTCTGTCATATCGATTCACCAAGGGAGCAGGGAGACCGGCGCGCCCTCGTCACGGTTATGGCCAACCAGAAACCCTGTCGCCGTGTGCGCCCGCTGGCGAGCGATTCCCTTAAACACGCCGACATATTGTGCTGATGTGAGATTCGCGCAGGCTCACTAACACTGCGCATTCGGGCTGACCGTGGATCGCATCTCAGTCGAACGACTCCGGCACGATCCTGCCGCCTTCAATGACAAGGTGGAGACCATGCACACCCGGCGCGAAAAAACGCCAGTCCTCATCGTCCTCAGCACCGTTCGGCGCGACGACAAGGCGAAAACCGTGCGACAGGAAAAGCATCACGCCCGCTCTGTCATCGACAGCAACACTTTCAACCGCAGTCGATCTGCTCGATACAATCTCTCGCATCCTCAGTGCGGTTTCCCGAATACTGTCCTCCGATATCGCAAAGTCTGCGTAGGACGCCAGCACGCGGCCGCCCTGCTCAAGCCTCCAATCACATTGAACATGCAACGCCCATAGGCCTATGTGCCTGATAGTCCCGCGTCGCGATGGTGCCTCTCTGATCGGACCAAATTGAAGCGTAAGCATGTCTGCCGCATAACCGACTCCGCTGAGATCGAGTCCCACCAGCGCCGAGAGTTGCCGCTCGAGGTAACCCCGCTCATTCATTCGTCCTGGCCTCCAAATAGACTCCGCGCACTGTCAAGCAAGCCGTGATAGTTCATCGGCTCATCATCCTGTATGTCGTCGTGAAGCTGCCGTGCCTGGTCCTGACTCAAGCCAAGCGCCTTCACTACGGCCTTGAATTGTTTGTTCTGCGCCTGGTTGTTCCCTGGTCGGCCATCGCCGCCCGCCAGCTCTTCCACATCGCCATCCGGCATATCGGGCTGATAGTCGAATGGCTGCGCATCACCGAGCGGCATTGATACGGGCGTGGCGATGGTTCCATCCGGCAGCACGTCGCCGGGACGGGCGAACCAGATCGCAAGGCCATCTTCGGCGGGCAGGCGCGGCAATTTAGGGCGTTCGGGCGAACGCGCGGTACGCACGACCGGCTGCGTGCGTCCGACGAGTTGGGACGGCGTGACGGTCTCATAGTACGGCCGGATCTCCTGCTGAACAGGCGCGGTGCTTCGAGGCGAGGCGAACGGCTTCAATGCGACGGCAATTACATCGCCGCGCTCGACGGCAGCCTGTAGCGCCCGCAAGAGTTGTTCCGGTGCAGCGCCGCCCGCTGTCGCGCCGACGCGTGCATCGCGCAGGAACTCGACGAGCCGCGGTAACTGGCGCGTGTCATGCGTAAGCTCCCGCGCGCTTGCGGAGGCAATGAGCTGCTGGCCGGAACGCACCTCGTTGCCTGAAGCGTTCCCTCGATAC
Organism: Paraburkholderia antibiotica; assembly: GCF_012927125.1. GTDB lineage: Bacteria > Pseudomonadota > Gammaproteobacteria > Burkholderiales > Burkholderiaceae > Paraburkholderia > Paraburkholderia antibiotica. The sequence goes on along the minus strand of NZ_JABBFZ010000012.1, from coordinate 126,078 downwards.
TCGTGGCGCGAGTAGAGCGTGAAGCTTCGGTTGGCGCCGACTTTGAAGTCAATCGCCATCGGTTTGTAAATCCATCACCATGCACGCTCTTTAGATCGACTCGCAGCGGGTATATGTAGCACAGGGCAGGCGACAGATCGATAGAACCGCAACAATAGATAACAGTCATTCGCGCGCCGGCGCGGCCACGCTGCACCACTCACGCGCCGCCGGGTTCGCCTCCCATCCTCCACATACCGAAGGCGGTAATTGTTCGGACAGGAGACTCCTTTAATACGCTTCACTACAGCGAAACACGATGAATACGCGTTAGCCGACGTCCGTCGTGACCCCCGCTCGAATGCGCTCGCGCACCGGTTTGCCCAGCAACGTCGCGCCACCGATAACCGCAATCGCAAAAAACGCTGCCAAAGGAACAAAAGGCCCCAGCTGCCAGCTACGCGCATACAGCAGCGCGAGCAGCGCAAGTACCGGAAAGCCATAGGCATTGCACGAAGCGACGATCTGCCCCACACGATGCGCGGGCTGGGTCGCGATCAGCTGCTTGCGCACGCTAACGCGCAGCATGCCGAATCCGACGCCGCATAGAAAGAACGCGATGCCCAACACCGGCAGCCAGTAAGACATCGCCAGCAGAGCGAAGAACGGTAGCGGAATAAACACGAGCGCCACGAGGATCGTGTACTTTTGCGAGCGCACAGGCAAACGCATCAGCTTTTCGTACGCGACGCCGATGCACGCCATTCCAAGTCCGATCGACGCGTCGAGCACAGCCGCGTGCTCGACCGTACCGCCCCCCTGGCTATTCGCTACGAGCGGCATCACCATGTTCACGAGCGTGAGGCAAGGCCACACGAGTGCCAGCGTCGCCAGCGTGGTCCACGCGGGCTTGATCGCTTGCGTGTCGGAATCGGCGGTGCGTGCCGCGTTCGTCTGGTCCGCATTTTTCCGCTGAGCGCTTTTCGTGACGCGGCGCAGCGCGGGCAGCGCGAAGAGCAACAACGCGATCACGTACAGACCTGCCGCGGCAACAAACGGCGCCGCGCTCCCCCCCGTCCGGATCAGCAGGCCGAGCGGCAGTCCGCCGAGCATGAGCCCCGCCTGGGTCGCGGCGCTTTGGCGCGAATTGAGCTTATCGCCTTGAGCCGACGGAAGACCGTTGGCGATGACGGCCAGCAGCGCATCCCATGCGCCTTCGAGCAGAAAAAATATCGACAGCACGACGAAGTTGGTCGCCAACACGGCGAAAGGAACGTGCAGCAGCGGTACGAACGACAACGCGCAAACGCAGAGCCCAGCTATGCCCCACAGCGTCAGCTTGCAGGTATCGACCCGCTCGAGCAGTCGCCGCGCGAACGGCGCGGCCACCACGGCCGGCACGAAGCCGCCAATCGCGGACAACGCCAGCGGCATCGCGCCGCCGTCGCCCGAGCGAACCAGACTCCACGCGACCGCCAGAAACAGCAGACCGTTGGCAAAGCGATAGACGAACGTAGCCAGTAAAAACAGATTCATTGAACCTCCGCAGCGTGGCGCGGCAAAGTCGTGGTGCGATATGAAACCGAGTCGAACAGCGTCTTCATCCATGCGCGCGTTGTTTGCGCGCTGGTGGTGACGACGACGCCGGCCAACGGAACCTCGTGCGCCTGATAGGTGATATGACGCTTGAGCACGGCGCCTTGCTCGAGCTCGTGCCAATGGACCATGGACTCGCTATACCGGAACGCATCCGTACCGACGACGCCGGGATTCGACTCGTCGCTCAGATGGTGACCGGGATAGACGAACCAGCCATGCCACCGGTCGTTCGCTCGAACGGACACGGGTGCCACGGATGCATAAGCGGCTTCGTTCATGAAGATCTTCAGCTCCTGCGACGGCAAATGAATGCCCGTGGCCAACTCGAAGGTCCTGACGACATCCGCCCCGCCAACGCGATTCGCCACTTCCAGAAACACCAGATCTTCGCCATGCCGGATCGCTTCAAGGTGAAAGCTGCCGCTATTGATCCCCGTTGCGCGCAAGGCGCTGCACACCCATTCGCGCTCTTCGTCGTCGAGCGGATAGTGATAGGAGCCGAGCGGATGTCCGTTCGCGAACAGCAGGCAATTGCCGACGTATTCACTTGCGGTCATCACCGTGACCTGGCCGTTGTCGACGAGGCCATCGAAATGAAGGATCGGACCACTGATGAATTCTTCGACCTCGTATCCGCTCGGATCGCCTTGCGACGTGTCCAGCGACACCACGCCCGAGCGCCTGGCAACGAGCGCATCGAAGGCTTCGGCTGCGGTCGGGAAAATGACGACGTCCTCGCTCGACGCGCCGCTATGCGGCTTGAGCACGGTCGCCGGTTGCCATGGCGCGCGCCCGCCCGAGGCGAGAAATTCCGGTAGCGACAGAAAGCGCGGCACGCGAAGCCCCGCGCGTGCCACCGCTTCCTTCATCAACATCTTGTCGCGCGCGAGCCGCACCTGCTCAACCGGCGCGCCGGGCACGTCGAGCCATTCGCGCAGATGAGCCGCATCGAGCAATTCGTATTCCGACAGCGAGATCACTCGATCGAAATGCTGTGGATTGGCCTGCAGCCATTGCCTCGCTTCATCGAGGGCAGAGGCTACACCCGGACGTTCGACCGCCGTGCAGCGCAACGCAGCGGGTAGCGTGAGAAGCGCCTCCTTCTTGCCAAAGTAGACGACGTCGTGGCGCTCGTGATCGATGCCGCGGTGATAATCGATCTTCTGATAGGGAATACGATGCAGGATCAGGATTTTCATTAGCCTTCCTTTCTATCAGGCAAAAGTCCGGAGCGGACTGCCCGTGCGCTCGCTTCTGGACGACGTGGCCGGAAGCGCCGGCGACAGCGCGCGTTCGAGTGCCTCTGTCCAGCATTCGCGCAAGGTCGACACGATGTCGCGAATATCGGCGCTGCCGGCATGAAGCGACACGCAAGCACAGGCGACGAAGTCGCCGTTGTCTTTCGGCATGGCCGCCACGAACCGACGCTCCTGGCTCAACCATGCAAACTCGTTCGGACGCAGCGCACCTTCGGGCAACCGGTGTCGATATGCCGTTTCCGCCAGCGCTTCGACGAACGGCTTCCTGCTGCCCGGCACGTCCGACGGCACGAACCAGCAGTCGTTTTTCACGCCGAGCATGACGGTCGCCGCATGGCACCGCGCTTCCAGCGTGCTGGGCTTGAACCCGTCACCGAGCACCGCGTCGATCCACAGATGATAGAAATCGACCCCGTAGACCATGTTCGCGAGTGTCCATATCTTCATTCCGGCCGGACGGCGGTTGGGCTCGACGACGGCGGCGACCCGGCCGTCGTCGCTGAGTTTGATTTCGTTGTGGAACGGTCCGTCACGCTGACCGACGAGCCAGTTCGCGAGGCTGCCGGCGCGTCGCAAGGTTTCGCGCTCGGTCTGATTGACGCGTGCGGGAATGATCTGTGCGACCTCGACCGGATAGCGGCCCGACGCGCTGACCTTCTCGGTGATAAACGACAGGCTGCCGAGTCCGTCGAATGAGAACTCTCTGCGATACGGAATCGTCTGCTCGCAAATCACGCCGCCCGCAAGATAGGGCGCGACTTCGTCGAGCACGCGAGGCAGATCGTCGCCGCCCTTCACCATCACGACGCCGCGATTGTTTCCCTCGCACGAAGGCTTGATCACAAAACCTTCCGGATGCGTTTCGGCGAATTGCTGCAATTCGACTAACGAAGTAATCGGCACGCAATCCGGCACCATCACGCGCTGCGCCTGCAGTACTTCGCGATAACGCGCTTCGGCACGCCGGTATTCGAGCTTGCTGAATGCACCGAGCGCCAATGCGGCGGAGTCCGCATCCAAACCAAGACGCTCCAGCAGTGCCGCGCCGCTTTGCACCGCATTGTCGGAAAACACGATACCGCCGCGAATGCTGTCACACCACGGCGACAGCGCTTCATACGCCGCCTCGGCAAAATCCGGCGCCAGAGGGTCGAGTGCAATCACGTGATCGCACAAACCGTGATCCAGTTGAGTCGGATTCGCGCGAATCAGAATCGTCGCCATGTTGTAGCGGCGATCGGCGTAGTCGGCCATGTGAATGACGTCCGCCACGCGCGACAGGTTGTAGTCGACGATCAGCAAGGTCCCACGACGTGAAGTCATACGGCGCCCTCGACGGCTTCGTTGGAATTCAGCGCGCCCGGATGTGTCGCATCCGCGTAGCGCACCTCGATGGCTTCGGCGGAAAGACGCATGAGATTCGGAATGTCGTTCTCACGCCGGTCGCGCCGGAAGCACCACATCAATTGACCGAGAAAGACTTCTCGCGAGGATTGCGTGATCTCGTCGCCGGCTTTGAGAAACACCTGACTGACGATCGGCGCAGGCTCGATATTGCGCAAGCCGACAAATTCGATCTTTCCGGGCCGCGCGAAATAGGCTCTGAAAAAAGTCGCGTATCCGGTTGCGGGTGAGCCGTCCGTCCTGTACGCGAGATCGGCAATGCCGCGTTCGAATTCATTGAGCGCCGCCAGATCCGTCGTGGCCGATACGATCAGAAGATCGAGCCACAACTCCAGCACGCTCGACAGTCCATTCAGCGCCTTGACGCTAGGCGAGATCAGGCAGCCGCCAACGCGTGGATTAATTTCGATCAGATCCCAGCGCACACCGTCGTGTCGTGCTTCGACATGGAAGCAACCCCAGCGCAGCCCGAGTTCGCCGAATACACGCGCAATCCATTCGATGCCCGTCGCGCACGAATAGGCATCGATCGACACCGGCGGGCTCGTGCAGCAATCCTCGAGTACCGTGCCGCCCGTCTCGGTCACCACGCATTTCTCATGAATCGCCATGCAATGAATCCGACCGCTGACGACAATCAGTTCAAGACTATATTCACGCCCCGCGACATAGTCCTCCGCCATGAACGTCAGACCCGAGCCGAACGCGGAGCGATAAATTTCGTCATCCTGTGCTTCGCTGGCGATGCGCTCCAGCGTGCTCCACGCCGAGTCGGCGCGCAGCGAGAACGCACCGTACGATGCAATCCCGCACACCGGCTTGACGAAATAGCGCCGGCCGTCGCTTTTCAGCGATTCGAAGTTTTCGCGCGTCACTTCGACCGCTCTCGCCTGAGACAGGCCGGCGTCGGCCAGCCGGTTTCTCAGGCGAAGCTTGTCGCGCAACACGTTCACCTGCGCTACCGTCAGATCCGGCACACCGAGCCTCGAATTCGCTCGCGCCATCAATTCACGGTAGCCCTCCCAAACCGAGATGCAGCTCACGACGTTCAAGCCGTTTTCACGCAACGTGTTCAACGCTGAGTCGACATCGTCCGCCGTCAGCTCGGTCGACCCGGTGACGATGAGCCGATCCACCAGCCGCGACAGCACGTCGATTCGCTGCTCCCGATGCTCCGACAACGGCGACGACGACAGCACGAAGCTGCGCAAGCCGCGCGCGTTGAGTGCCGCGACCAGATCCTCCAGAAAGGAAAAGCCGCAGTGGCTGAGAAGCAGTACCCCGTCATTCGCCATTGTCGTGATCTCCATCAGGCGGCCTTCAACTGCTTGTTCAGGATCTTGTCGTCGTGCAGTTCCTTGAAGTACAGCGCGAGCACGGTCTGATGTTCGTCGAGATAACGCTTCAGGCTGTGCACGTCGCTATCGCTGCGGATCAGATGACGAATGGCTTGCCATACTTCGCCCGGATGATCGTCGTTGATGTCGGTATGCGAATGCGACACCTGCCCCGCGATGTTCGCTTCACCAACCGATTCCTTCAGCGCCTGCAGCTTTTTCGGCTCCAGTTTCACGTTCACGTACTCGACGAGGTACGAGTACGCGACGACGCCAAGCGGACCTTCGTGATCGAGCAGATAGGAGAAGAAGCCGGTCAACAGCTTGGTCGACAGATAGGGTTCGGTGGCGAGGAATTGTTCGCGCGTGACGCCGGCACGTGCCAGATCCTGAATGAACAATTCGTCGTGAAGCATTTCTTCGCGTTCGTAATTCGCCCAGATCTGCGCGGCTTCGGGGCTACGCTTGGCAATCTCCGCCAGCGCTTTCGATTCCGACACGCGCAGAAGACGAATGCGCCATGCGGTTTCAATGAGGTGACGCTGGTAATAATCGGAGTCGATCGTCTTGCCTTCGAGGTGCGCGGCATACGGCACCGTTTCGTACCATTGCTCGATCTGCCGATCGATCAGCGAGTCGATTTCCGCGCGCAACTTCTCCGACGCGACTGCGCTCAGAAACGGCGCTCTGTTTTCCAAACCAACGTGTTTGACGCGATTCATCACTATTGCCTCCATAAAAATCACGAGAAAGAAAGGTCGAGGCTCGAGCGAAGACCGAGCCTGTCCCATCAAGACAGGAACAAACGACTGTTGCGACTTATTCGCGCGGCGGTGGTAGCAAGCTCAGTTGCCGGCCGCCGCGGACACCGTGACATCGCCGGCGAGGCGGCATTGACATGCAAGCCTGAACTGCTCGCCCGCGAAACCGAGCTTTTGCAGAAAGGTGGCTTCGGGTTCATGGCGAGTGCCCAGCGCATCGGTGCCGCTCAGCACTTCGATCACACAGGCACCGCAGGCGCCCGAGCGGCAACCGAATGGAATGGACTCCTGACCATGCAACTCAAATTCCAGTTCGGTTAAGGGACTATTCGTAGGCAGCAGGACTTCAAGGTTCTGCGGTAGTAACGTCAGCTTATGCATTCGCGGACCCCGTCAATTCGTTGTGCCGAGCTGGCTGCGATTTCCGCCACCGCATCGACGAGGATGTCGATTTCGCCCGGTACATTCAGATAGCTGATCGATGCTCGGACAATATCGGTCAGGCCGCGCGCCTGCATATCCAGCGGCGTATAGGCGACGCCGTTCGCGCCGACGTTGATGCCGCGGCTCGCGAGTTCGGACTTGACTTCGGCCGCCGCGATGCCGTCGACGGTAAAAGACACGAGTGCCGCATGCGCATGGCCAAGGTCTCGAACCACGACACCGGGAATAGCCGCGAGTCTTTCTCTCAGGTTCCGTGCAAGCGGTCTCACCCAGTTCTCGATTCGATCGATACCGATTTCGCGCGCTTCTGCGAGCGCGTTCGACAAACCGCACAGCAGCGCCGTGGACACTTCACTAGTCTCGAAGCGCCGTGCGTCATCGCGTATCGAGAAGGTGTCGCCAGCAAACGGCGCGGAGAGAACATCGACATAAGGCGGCGCGAACCGCTTCAACGACGACTGCTTCACATACAGCAGCGCAGTGCCGCGCGGGCCGCGCAGAAACTTGCGCGCGGCTCCTTTCAGTACATCGCAGTTGAGCGCCTGAACGTCGATGCGCATCTGACCGAGCGCCTGACCCGCGTCGATGAAATAGGGAATGCCGTGGCGTCGCGCGATATCGCCGATGGCTTCGGCGGGATTGATCACGCCGCCGTTGGCGGGAACCCATGTCAACGCGATCAGACGCACGCGCGAGTCGATCATGTTGTCGAGCGCGCGCACGGACACCGTGCCGTCGTCCTCGCAGGGAATGGTCTCGATGTGCGCACCCGCTGCGTCTACGACGTGATGCATCGTGGCGAGATTACCCGCCCATTCGTGGCGGCCGACCAGAATCCGGTCGCCAGCCTGCCAGCGTCCGAGTGCGGCAAATGCCATGCCCCAACCCGCCGAGCCGCTGCTCGTGAACGCAATTTCCGCGGGCGTCGCATTGAACAGGGCTGCCGCGTTCGCGCGCGCTGATTCGGCCGCCTGCGTGCCTTGCATCGACGCTTCCATCGGGCCGCTTTGCGCTTCCAGCCGCAGTTGCGACGTGATGGCGTCCAGCGTGGCGGCCGACGGCAACGATGCGCCGGCATGATTGAAATGGACCACCTGCGCACAGCCAGGCGTTTTCGCGCGCATCGCCTGCACGTCGGCGAGAGTGAGGGCTCGAGACATGTCGCCCCCTTCAGTCGCGCAGTTGAACGATCGCTTCGACTTCCACCGCGACGCCCGACGGCAACGAGGCAACGCCGATCGCCGTCCGCGTGTGCCGTCCCCGGTTGCCCAGCACGTTGACGATCAGATCCGATGCGCCGTTTGCAACCGCGCTCTGGCGATCGAAGCCATCAATGCTGGCGATGAATACGCCGACGCGCACGACCTGTTTCACGCGTTCGAATTCGTCGTCGGTTGCGTCGATCAGCTGAGCGAGCACGCCGAGTGCGGCGAGCTCGGCTGCTTGCGCGCCCTCTTCCGCGCTCAACGTGTCGCCCACCGTTCCCTTGAAGGCGGGCTGCCCGTCTTTGAGCGGGATCTGTCCGGAGATGAAAAGAAGATTGCCGGCCTGCGTATAGGAAAGGTAATTCGCAACGGGCTTGCTTGCGACCGGCAGTTTGGGATTCAGTGCAAATAGACGCGACGATATGGTGGTTGGCATGAGGCCGTCTCTCTAAATTGACGGGCCATCGTAGCTAGGCGGACCATTCGCCGACAAATCAAACGTTTGAATTCAACGCATCCAATCCGCTAATGGCTCGCGGGTTTGAGCGGAGCGAGTGCATGCGCGATCGCGGCTTCCTTAATCCATCCGAGGAATTGATTCACGACGCTATCGAGCGGAGCGTCGGGCGTGACGAGCCAGTAACCGATCGTTCCTTCATACGCCAACTCGGGAAAGATCTCGACCAGCGTGCCCGCCGCGAGGCGTTTTTCGATCAGGCGATGCCGGCCCATCGCAATGCCATTGCCGGCAACCGCCGCCTCCAGCACGATGTTGTAGTCGTGCAGCATGACTTTGGGAACGCTCGTCAGATCCCACTGAACATGCGAACTCCATGCATCCCACTCGAAATGACGAAGCGCGTAAGACATCAGTAACGGACCCTCGCGCATGTCGTTCACGCTTTTGAAAGGTCCGTGCTCGGCAAGATAGGCGGGACTGCAGACCGGCGCGATACGTTCGCGCATCAGCAACGTCGAGGCGACGTTCGGCCAATGGCCCTCGCCATACCGTATCGCGATGTCGGCCGCGCCCGCACCGATATTCGCCAATTCGATCGATGGCATCAACTGCAGACGGATGTCGGGATAGGCGGCGCTGAACTCGACGAGCCGCGGCGCGAGCCAGTGCGTGGCGAATGACGACAGGAGACTGACTTTCAACGGCGTGGTTCGGCTTTTTATGCCGCGAATTTGCCGGGTGCCTTCGGCAATCGACTCCAGTCCCTTGCGTACCTTTTCGTAATAAGAATTACCTTCGGCGGTTAATTCGATACTTCTCGTTCTGCGAACAAAAAGTAAAACGCCGAGATATTGTTCGAGTTTTTGTATTTGATGACTGACCGCGCTTTGCGTTACGGCGAGTTCATCGGCCGCGCGGATAAAGCTGAGATTGCGCGCGACTGCTTCGAAGACGCGCAGCGTCAGCAGCGGCGGAAGGTCGCGAGCGAGTGGGGCATCGTGATAAGACATGGGGCGCGTGGAGTTTTACCAGGGTTTGTCCGAGCCACGGCAGGCGGCCGTGTGGCGGAACGGTAGTCTGTGTTCTATCACCATGACAGGTTTATCAGTATGCGCTCCGTTAAAAATACAGGCAGTATGAGCAGGCATTTTTGTGTTTAATGCCGAACGCATAAGAGATTTTTTAGAATTTTAAGAATCCGCATTAATGCCGGCACCGAAGCATTTTCACATACAGAGGATTCTGTCGGTGCCCGATTATACCGTTAATGACATTTTTCATTTACGAGATTCGCCCATCGCGATATTAGTCGGCATTTTTACGGCAGCGATTCTGGACACGCTATTTTCCCCGTCATGCCCGATCCGGTCAGAATAAAAGACTAACGCTTCACCACTCAATCGGGACTTTACCGATCAGGGCACCGACGCCCCTGACGCCCTGATGCACCCTACGCCGCCACTTCGCACCCCGCCTCCGCCAACACCGCCTGCGCGCGCTGATGCAAGTCCCCGCCGGCCAGCGACGCATCCGGCGACCTCACCCACGCCGCGATCCGCAGCTTCGCGCCGCCGTCCTCCGGATAATCGGCCACCGCCACCACCGGCGCGAGGGTCGCCCCGCTCAACACGCGCGGCTCCTCGGCGACGAGCTTCTGCAATTGCCCGATCGCCGCATCGACGTCCTTGCGCCGCGCCAGTTCCACCTCGACCTCGATGCGTTGGGTGCCCCCGCAACTGTAATTGATCACCGGATTGCTCCAGATCTGGCTGTTCGGCACGAACACGACGTTGCCGTCGCTGCGTTCGATGCGTGTCGTGAACAGTCCAACCTCGCGCACGATGCCGGCCGCCGCGCCGCTGCCTTCGATCACGTCGCCGACGCGAAACGGCCGCAGCAACAGCAGCATCATGCCGGCCGCGATGTTCTGCAACGTGCCTTGCAGCGCGAGGCCGATCGCGAGGCCGGCCGCGCCGAGCACCGCGAGCACGCTGGCGGTCGCGATGCCGACCTCGCCGAGCGCCGCGATGAACACCAGTACACGCACGGCCCACGTGCCCATCGCCGACAACATCGGTGCGAGCGTCGGGTCCGCGCGCGTGCGCGCGAGTGCCCTCGCAAACATTGCGCCGATGCGGTTCGAGAGCCACCAGCCGATCACGAGAATCAGCATGGCGAGCGCGATATGAACGGCGTCGTGCGTCAGCGTAACGAGCAGCGACGGTTGGAGATGAAAGAGACGGGCAAAAAAGTCATTCATCGTCGTGTGATTTCCGTACAGGGTCCCTTGAGAGTGGGAGCACGATGCGTTCCCGTCCCCTGCGCTTCACAACGCGGTACGCGATTTGCTTTTTATGCTTTCGTCTTCACAGCGAAATGCCGCGCTCACCCACGCCTACCGCACGGCGCAGCGAAATTTCCCGACCTCGTTTCACGACTTCGCGCCGCCATTCGAGTCCCTATCCGAAGGAACATTCCAATGCCCCCTCCACTGAAACTTCACGACCGCGTCAGCTGGAATACGCCACAAGGCATCACGCACGGCAGGATCGTGCGTGTCATTTCTACCCGCTCAACGGTGGACGGCAAAATCGTCGATGGGTCGGAAGTCGACCCGCATTACGAGGTGGTCAGCGAGAAAAGCGGCCGGCATGCGGTGCATCGTGGCGATGCGTTGCGGCGCCTGAAAGAGCGGTACGAATGAACGGTACGAATCGCGCAATCGCGCGGCAGGATGAGCAAATAAAAAATACTTCGGATAACTAGCCAACCCGAACGCGCCGTAAAAGCACCTCCGCGCTACGCATGCCCGCTCAAAACGTCCCCAGCGGCTTCAACACGTTGCGCAGCGCCGCGATCGTCAGCGGACGCGAGAACCAGTACCCTTGCGCCTCGTCGCAGCCGAGCGCTTCGAGTTGCGCGGCCTGCTCGGCCGTCTCGACGCCCTCGGCGGTCACGCGCAGCTTCAACGCGTGCGCCATCGCGATGATCGCGCCGACCAGCGCCGCGCTCTGCGGATCGGTCGTCATGCCGAGCACAAACGAGCGGTCGATTTTCAGGCGATTGAGCGGAAAACGCGTCAGATACGCGAGGCTCGAATAGCCGGTGCCGAAATCGTCGACCGCGACTTCGACGCCAAGCTCGCGCAACGCGCGCAGCGTCGCCAACGCCTGATCGATGTCGCCGAGCAGCACGCCCTCGGTGATTTCCACTTCGAGATACGAAGGATCGAGCGCGGCGTCGTCGAGCGCGTCGCGAATCACGTTGAACAGATCCTGCCGCTGGAACTGCTGCGGCGACACGTTCACCGCGAAACGCGGCAACGCGCCGGTCTGCCTGAGCAACCGTCCCGCCTCCTGGCACGCGGTACGGATCACCCATTCGCCGATCCGCTCGATCAGCCCCGCCTCTTCCGCGACCGGCACGAACTCGACCGGGCTGATCATGCCGCGCTGCGGATGATTCCAGCGCAGCAGCGTCTCGACCTGCGCGATGCGGCCGTTCGCCAGCGTGACCTGCGGTTGATACACGAGATGCAGTTGCTGGCGCTCGAGCGCGTCGCGCAGCATCGTTTCGATTTCGAAGCGGCGTGCGGCCTGTCCTTCGAGCGCGGTCGAAAAGCGCCGCACCGCGTTGCCGCTCACCGCCGACGCGGCCGACAACGCGACACCCGCGCGACGCATCAGCGTCGGCGCATCGGCGCCATCGGCCGGATAGGCGGCGATGCCGATGCTCGCGGTGATGTTGAGCACGGTGCCCGCGCAATCGATCGCTGCGGCGAGGCGACCGAGCGCTTCGGAGGCGAACGCATCGGCGGCCGCGCCGGTTTCGTTGACGAGCAGCGCGAACTGCGTGCCGCCGATCGACGCGATCGTGCCATCGTGTGGAAACATGCCGCGCAAACGTTCGCCGACGATCTGCAGCACCAGTTCGGCCGCATGCAGGCCCAACGCATCGCGCAGCTTGCGCAGATGATCGAGCTCGGCGATCAGCACGGTAAAGCCGTCGCCGGTGCGCCGGCAGCGCGCGATCGTCAGTTCGAGGCGCTCGGTAAACAGCGTTTGATTCGGCAGCCGCGTCACACCGTCGTGATGCGCGACGTACCACAGGCGCGCTTCGGATTGCGCATAGCGAGTTATGTCGACCACGATGCCGACGTAGCGCTGTGCCGGCAACGTCCGTGCATCCGCGGCCTCGAAGCCGGCATCTGATCCAGCCTCGAATCCAGCCTCAAGCGGCGCCAGCGCGAACGCGACGCGGACCGTCGAGCCATTGCGCCGCAGATAGGTCCACTCGCCTTCGTAACGCGTATGAAGCGTCGCGAGCGACGGCAATTCCGCGCGTCGTTTGATGAGTTCGGCCGGATCGTGCAGCGATTCGAACGAGCGCAGACCGATCAGATCCTGCGCGCCAAAACCGGTCAGCTTTTCGAAAGCGGCGTTGACGGTTTCGAAGACACCGTCCGCGGTGCAGATGAACATGCCGTAAGGCGCGGCCGCCAGCGCGGCATCGCGCGTGCGTGCTTCGACATGAGTGGGGTCTTGCATCGCGCCGGCCTTGTCGTCCTGAGTAGTGAAAGCGAGTGGGGGTGGTGCTGCCGCACGGCGCAAACGATCGACCCCGTATTCCGCGCGGATACCCGGATAGGTCGCACGTGGCGTGCCGTGCGTATGATAGCGGCTTTCGCGCACGCGCCGATATGCCGGAGAGGCATAAAACGCCCGTGAAAATCGCTATTGAATAACTCGAAAGCCGCTGAAAAACGACTGTGGGGCGACCGAAAGCCGACGCCGCGGCACGTATCACGGCGCGCCGTACGCACGGGCGCTTGAAACGGTGAATCGATGCGCAAACAGGCGCGCGCTACTGGACGCCCTGCATCAACGGAAAAGATTCACGCCGGCCGCGAATGCCGCGCGGACCCACGAATGCGCGACGAATGCGACGAATACGCTGCCAATGCACTGCAAACGCGCGACCAACTCCTCCGCGGAAAAACTACACGCCGCGCGGCAGCGCCGCTTCAATGAACACCGCGCACAGCGCCTCCATGCCCTTCGCATCGTCCGCGTCGAAGCGCGCGACGACCGGACTATCGACGTCCCACACGCCGATCAGCGTGCCGTCGGGCGCGACGAGCGGCACGACGATTTCCGATTGTGATGCCGAATCGCACGCAATGTGGCCGGGAAATTCATGCACGTCGCGCACGACCTGGGTCTGACGGGTTTGCGCGGCCGTGCCGCACACGCCCTTGCCGAGCGGAATGCGCACGCAGGCGGGTTTGCCCTGGAACGGGCCGACCACCAGCTCACGGCCGTCGTGGAAATAGAAGCCGGCCCAGTTCAGATCACTGAGCGAATGAAACACGAACGACGAAAAATTCGCGGCATTAGCGATCCAGTCGGTTTCGCCGGCGAGCAGCGAGCGCGCCTGCGCGACCAGTTCTTCGTATTGCGCGGCTTTGGACAGATGCGAGGTGGAGGAAACTTCGAACATGACGACGTCCGTGATGAGAGCGGAAAGATAGGCGGCATGAAACCGCAAGGCGTGCAGTGTAATGCAAGCGGCCTCGCGGCAGCAGCGCGCGAAGGGCGCCCTGTCAATCGACGCCGATGATCACGCTCGATGCCTTGAAGATCGCCGTCGCCGGCTTGCCGCTCGCGAGACCGAGACGCTCGACGCTGTCGTTCGTGATGATCGCCGCGATCTGCGCACCGCCCGCGCGGATCGTCACTTCCGCATTGACCGCGCCCTTCGTGACCGACGCAACGCTGCCTTCGATGCAGTTGCGCGCCGACACCTGGTGTTTCGCGACGTCGACCATCACGATCACCGACGAGGCCTTCACCAGCGCAAACGCTTTCTTGCCGGCGGCCAGTCCGAGCGACTGCGCGCTGCCGTGCGTGATGATCGCGACGATCTCGAGACCGTCCTGGGTGCGCAGCGTGACTTCGTCGTTGACCGCGCCGTGTTTGACGTCGCTGACTTCGCCGCTGAACTGATTGCGTGCGCTGGTTTTCATGGTGGACTCCTTGCCGGTTGGAATGCCTCGCGCGTGCGTTGCACGGCAATGCCGTCGGATGCGAAGCGGACGGATAGAACGAGTGTAGTGGAAGCCGCGGACCGGTACGCGCACGGCGCCGATACCGCAACTTACACCGCTCGTTCGCTGACGCGATCAGACCACAAAAGCGTGATATCCGGGTGTCCATAACGCTGCGCGGCGACCACGGTTTGCAGTTCGTTGCAAAGATCGCGACGGCAAAATGGGTAACGACGTACACCGCAGCGCACACAGCCACGCACGGTGAACCCGCGTGGCGGTCCGCACGCCGCGCCCGCGGCGACGACACGACGCCGACGCCGACGCCGCAAACCGCGCAAACCGCCCGCCCCAGCAATCCGACCGCTGTCGAGCCACGCCCCCAAGCCGCCGCGCGCCGCGCCGACACCGTATCATCGTGCCCTTGGACTTCCTCCGCCGAATCTCTATGCCCGTCGCCGCCCTTTCCCGCCGCGTCTCTTCGTGGCTGACCTCATGGCCCGTGTCGCGGCCGAGCACGCGCCGCGCCTGCCGCGCCATTGCGCTCGGCGCGGCCGTCACGACGCTCGTCGCGTGCAGCAATCCGACGCCGCCGCGCGACACCCATGTGTTCGTCGACAACGTCTCGCTGTTCCCGCTCGCGAACTACGACCAGAACGTCGATCGCTGGCTCGATCCGAACAGCCCCGACTACGACCGGCCGTTTCTGAGCGCCGCCGAGCAGCGCGCGCACTTCGACGCGCTATCCGCGCGCTACTTCGGCACCGGCCCGAACGCGCCGTCGCCGTGGAATGCGGCGTACGTGACGACGCGCGTGTTTCGCGAGCAGGGCGCGGACATTGCCGCGCTGCAACAGCGCCGTATCGACAAGTTCGACAACACCGGCAAGCAGGGCCGCGTGCTCGGCTACGGCGAGAACTTCCGGCCGCACGACAAGGCGTGGATCGACGCGATCGCGCGCAACATGAACGTCGCGCAGTTCACGCAAACGCCGGTCTATCGACCCGAGCGTCGCGCGATCGCGACCGGCAACCTGATGGTGCGCGAGCTGCCGACCACCGATCCGTCGTTTTACAGCCATCGTCTGGCCGGCGAGGGCTATCCGTTCGACAACCTGCAGATTTCGGCGGTACGGCCAGGCACGCCGCTCTACGTGCTCGGCAGCAGCGTCGACGGCGCGTGGCACTACGTGCAGACGCCTGACGTGCAGGGCTGGGTGCGCAGCGACGGCGTCGCATTCGCCGACGACCGCTTCATCGACCGATGGCGCGCGGCGGCCGGGCAGTCGCTGGGCGCGGTGATCGTGGCGTCGGCGGCCGTCAGCGACAGCCGCGCGGTGTTCCGCTTCGACGCGCCGGCGGGGACGATGCTGCCGCTGGTGCCGGAGTCGACGGCGGCTCCGGCGCATAGCCGTGGCAAGACGGCAGCCGCTGCAGCAGCGGCTGCGGACGATATGGACGGGGCCAACGGCGCAGCCGGCCCGCTCGCGGCCAACACCACCGCCCCCACCCGCCAACTGCTCGTGCCCGTACGCGACGTCGATGGCCGCGCGCTGATCCGCACCGCGTCGCTCGACGCCTCGCAGATCGCGCCGATGCCGCTCGCCGCGACGCCGCGCCATCTCGCGATGCTGATGAAAGCGCTGATCGGGCGGCCGTACGGTTGGGGCAATAGCGGCCTCTACAACGACTGCTCGTCGGAACTGCAAAGCATCTTCGCCGCGTTCGGCGTGTGGCTGCCGCGCCATTCGTCGACGCAGATGAACGCCGGGCGCATGACCGACCTGTCCGACGCGACGCCCGCCGCGCGGCTCGACTATCTCGCGCGACACGGCGTGCCGCTGCGCACGCTGATCTATATCGGCGGCCACGTGATGCTGTACCTCGGCAACACGACGCGCGACGGCGTAACGGTACCGGTCGTCTATCAGGACGTATGGGGCTTGCGACCGGCCGACAACAGCCGGCGCGCGGTGATCGGCGGCTCGGTGATCCTGCCGCTCTACGAGCACATCCCCGAGGACGCGACGCTGCAATCGCTCGCGGCGACGCGCACGTTCCAGATCAGCATCCTTGGCGCGCCCGCGGGCAGCGCGGTGCCGGCGTCCGCGCCGCCGGCCGACGAGGACAATCCGGCGGGCTAGGTCGCAGCGGCGGTGGCCGGCCGCGATAACGGGGGGCGGCCCTCGCCCTCGCCCTCGCCCTCGCCCTCGCCCTCGCCCTCGCCCTCGCCCAAAAATATTTTTTCCGGAGTGTCGATCCGGCGGACGCCAACTCGTCGTAACGTTGAGGACCCAGCTCACGCAGCCGGTCTTTCCACTGAGGAACCGTTACTTCAAGGAGTCACCGTCATGTCCAGCGCCGTCAAACCCATCCCGGACGGGATGCATTCGCTCACGCCTTACCTGATCTGCAAGAACGCCGCCGAAGCGATCGCGTTCTACACGAAAGCCTTCAATGCCGTCGAACAGATCCGCCTGCCGGGCCCGGACGGCAAGGTGATGCACGCGACGCTGAAAATCGGCGATTCGATGCTGATGCTCACCGACGAATGGCCCGAGCACCAGGCATTCGGCCCGGCCACGCTGAAGGGCACGCCAGTCACGATTCACCACTACGTGCCGGATGTCGACGCAAGCTTCAAACAGGCCGTCGATGCAGGCGCCACCGTCACGATGCCGGTCACCGACATGTTCTGGGGCGACCGCTACGGTCAGGTCAAGGATCCGTTCGGCCACAGCTGGTCGCTCGCGACGCACAAGCGCGATCTGAGCGCCGAGGAAATCCAGCAGGCGATGGTGACGATGAACTGCCCATCGGAACAGCAGAAGTAAGCGCAGGAACCGGGCGATAGAAACCGGTGATGGAAGCGGGCCACGCAGGCGGCCAACGGCCAGCGCGGTCCGCCGCTGCGCGATCACCGCCGCATCACTGCCACATCGCCAGCGAATCGCCACGGCACGGCCCACGAGCCCACCGGCCGGCCACCCCGTCCGCGCACTCACACGCACAGCCTCTCCCGGCTATCCTGAAGGAGCCACCTCATGCAGAAAATCGCGCCCTGTCTATGGTTCGACGGCAAAGCGGAAGAAGCCGCGAACTTCTACCTGTCCGTGTTTTCCAAGTCGCGCATCGCCGCAACGCTGCACTACACCGAGGCTGCGCCCGGACCTAAAGGCGACGTGCTCGCCGTCACGTTCGAGATCGAAGGTCAGGAATTCATGGCGCTGAACGGTGGCCCGCAATACACGTTCACGCCAGCGATCTCGCTACTCGTGCATTGCAGCTCGCAGGAAGAAGTCGACCGTTACTGGTCGAAGTTTCTCGACGCCGGCGGCAAAACGATGGCCTGCGGCTGGCTGCAGGACCACTACGGCGTATCGTGGCAGATCGTGCCCGATGGACTGCTCGAGATGGTGCGCGACCCGGATCACGAGAAGGCGAACCGCGTGATGATCGCGATGATGAAGATGATCAAGCTCGATATCGGCGAGCTCAGGAAAGCCTATCGCGGCGAGTCATGACGTGTGATGCGTGGCGCGTGGCGGTGATGCGTCGTGGCGAGCCGCCATGAGCAGGCACGAGCGATAGCCGGGCGACACGACGCGACGCCGGCCGGTCACGCGGCCAGTCACGCGTGTTGAGGCCTCACCGAACAGCCTCATCAAGCGGCTTCGTCGAACGGCCTCACCAAGCAGCCCCCTCGCCCCCGCGCAGCCAAACCGCGCCGCGTCGAACTTTGATAGCATCGCTCTCGCCCCCTACCCGGCGAGACGATCACCGTGCGCGTCAACCATCAGGCCTTTTTCTGTTCGCTGTTCATCGCGCGTCTCGCCGATCAGATCCTGCTGTTTCTCGTCCCGCTCGTCGTGTTTCAGACGACTCGCCAGGTCTCGTGGTCCGGCCTCGCGTTCTTCATCGAAACGCTGCCGCGCTACCTCGTCTTCCCGTTTTTCGGCGCGCTATGCGACCGCTTCCCACCGCTTCGGCTGATGCGTCTGAGCCAGGCGGTCCGCGCGCTCGTGTGCTTCGGCGGGATCGCCGCGTATGCGCTGTTCGGCGGCCTCGGCTGGCTGATCGCGTTATCAGCCGCGTGCGGCGTGCTGACGAGCCAGGGGCTGGTCGCGCGTGAAGTGATGCTGCCGCAAATCTTCAGCACGCAGCAGATCCAGAAGGTGCTCGCCTATTCGCAGCTGGCCGACCAGTTAGGCTTCGTGCTCGGCCCGCTGCTCGCCGCGCTGCTGCTTGGCCTGTGGCGCTGGGAAACGGTGGTCGCCGCGACCGGCGTACTGTTTCTCGCCGCCGATGCCGCGCTATTCGTCTGGCAGCGTCTGAGCGGCTTTCGCGCGCCCGCCGCGGCGCCCGCGCCTGCCGGTCACTGGACGCGCCCGCTGCGCATCGCGCTCGATCATATCTGGACGTTGCCGGGACTGAAGAAGGTCATCGTGCTCGCGGCGGCGGAAAACCTCGTGATCGGCGTGACGCTCGCAACTTCGGCGGCGATGGTCACGGGTTTTCATGCGCAATCGAATCGCTACTACGCGGGACTGCAAACGGCCGGCGCGCTCGCCACAGTGCTGGTGCTGCTGAGCGTTGCGCGCGCCGGCTGGCCCGCGCGCGTGCTGGGCCTCGTCGCATTCGTGACGATCTGCGCGGGCGGTGTGATCGCGGGCGCCAGCACGGCACCATGGGGTTATGCGCTCGGCTTCCTGCTGATCGTCGGTTTCGACAAGATGTTCAACGTCTACATTCGCAGCGCGCGTCTGCGGATCATTCCGCCCGAGGACTACGGCAAGACGATCGGCGTCGCGATCCTGCTGAACAACCTGACGCAGCCGCTCGCCGGCCTGCTCGTCGGCGTGTTTTCCGTGCGCACGCAAACCGGTCCGCTGATCGTCGCGCTGTCGCTGACGATGGGCGGCATCGGCGCGGCGGTAGCGCTCGGCACGGCGCTGCTGCGCCGCAAGCGCGGGTGGGCGCTCGACGAGTAGCGGCACGCACAGAGTTACCCACAGATTTTGTTGGCAAATCTGTGCATAACTTTCCGGGAAAGTCCGCAAGCCGTTGATGCGACTGCCATTTTTCCGGCGACGTCGAACTTGGGCAGGGCCGGTGCGCTGCGCTGGCATGTCCATTGCGATCTCATCGCCCTTCTGTTAAGCCACGGCGCATGCCGAGGATGCCCGAAGCCACGCTTGCGCTCCAAGGTCTCTTTTGCAGCGACACGGCTCCATCTGTGACGACGGTAAATCGTTTTACCTGGCTCGACGCTCGTATCGATTAATACATGCAGGGAAATTACCGATTAAAAATTATTCCCGATAATTAATTTTCCACGTTATATATCACACCAGAAATAAACGGAAAGCCCCTAACGCAATTTCTTTACGCGCGCATGACAGCGCGCACCAATTCGAGGAACACCCCGCGCCCTGCACCACGATGGCGGCCACGACCCTGCTGCCGGCAGGGAAATCAGTGTAATAACCGATTCCCGCCGAGATAATCGTATTGCATAAATACCATCATAAACGGGACGCTGATTTTCAAAATCCAGAAAACTGGATTCAAAAGACAATGATTGTTAAATGTCATTGTTAAATGCGCTGTGGATAAGGCAAATTTAACAAAAATGTTTCATGTGTCCATTACGGAAAATCCAGGCAATCATGACCACTACCCAGGCGAGGTCACTGCACTCTCTCTACGCCGGGCGCCACGACGGGCTGCTCGGCTGGCTGTGCCGGCAACCGGGCGACGCACACCCGTCGGCCGCGCTGTCTCCGGACAACTTCGCCGACGCATCGAGCGCGCGTCATGCGGGCACCCGGGCCCCGCGGCAGCCGTGGTATCGACCGCGCGCGTGGTTGCCGGCTATCGCACGTCGCCGGTTCGTCGCGCAGGCGCAGCGCCGCTCGCTCGAACGCAGCTACCTCGACGTGCTGGCGTCGCGGCCGGAACTCCACGCGCCGTCGGAACAGGAACGCGCGCAGGTGCTCGCGAGCCTGCGCCACCTCGATGCGCTGCTGCAACGACTGAGCGCGCCCGTACGAGCGACGTTGCTGCTGTCCCAGCTCGACGGCCTGAGCCACGAGCGGATCGCCGACCACCTCGCCGTTTCCGTGTGCACCGTCCAGCGCTATCTGGCCACGGCCTTCGAAGAATGTCTGGGCGCGCTTCATGACCAACACCGCGGCGATTGACCAGCAGATCCTGCGGCAAGCGGCGCAACTGCTGGTCCGGCTGAATTCGGGCCATGCCACCGACGCCGACCACGCAGCCTGTGAGCGCTGGCGCGAGCAAAGCGACGCGCATCGGCACGCATGGGCGCTCGCGCAGCAACTGCGCCGCCAGTTCGACGCCGTGCCCGTGGGCGCCGGTCCGGCGCTGCGCGAAGGCGCGGGCGTCACGGCGGTATCGAAGGAGCGGCGGCGCGCGCTGAAAATGCTGTCGGGACTCGCGATCGCCGCGCCCGCCGGTTGGCTCGCGAGCCACCTGCCGTGGCAGACGTGGTTGGCCGACTTCCGCACCGCCACCGGCGAGGTGCATGACGTACTACTTGCGGACGGCTCGCAGATCACGCTCGGCAGCGCGAGCGCGATCAACGTTGCGTTCGATACGGGCTTGCGGCGCATTCGTCTGCTTCAAGGCGAGATCATGGTGCGCCCCGCCGACACCCCGCGCGATGCGGCCAACACGCCACGCGCGCGATCGGCGCGTCCGGCGCCGGTGTTGCTGGTGCAAACGATGGAAGGACTCGTCGAGGCGCTCGGCCTGCAGTTCAGCGTGCGTCGGCAGCATGACGCCACGCGCGTGGCCGCGTTTCGTGGCGACGCGCGGCTCTTGCCGGCAGCCGGCGACGCGCTCGTGCTGACGCAGAATCAGTCCGGCACCTTCACGCGCAATGGCGCGGCAGCGCCGCAAGCGCTCGACCCACGCGAGGCGATGTGGACGCGCGGCCTGCTCTACGCGAACAACATGCGCATCGCGGAGCTCGTCGCCGAACTCGCGCGCTACCACCACGGCACGCTGCACTACGCCGACGACGTCGCCGATCTGCGCGTGTCGGGCATCTATCAGCTCACCGATACCGATGCGACGCTCGCGTTGTTGCAGCGGACCTATCCGCTGCGTTTGCGCTCGATCACACCGTACTGGACGCGGGTCGAAGCGCGCGACGGCACGGACGGTGCTGGCAGCGCGCCCGCGCCGTCGGAGTTTGGGCGTCGCCCGGCTTGAGTCTGAGCGGCGCGGGTCGCGCCGTGCTCGAGTCCGGTTTGCCTACGTCGCGCTGGCTCAAACCAGCCGAGCAGCAACGCAAACGCAATCCAGACTCGAACGCGACGTCGACCTCAGGCCTTCAGCTCCTCAAGCCGCCACCGCCTGCGGCAACGCAAACCCCGCTTCGCCCTGCTCGCCGCCCAACGCGTCGATCAGATCGGTCAGCAAACGATCGAGTTCGGCCGTCATCAGCACGACGTCGGAGTCGAAACGTTCGTCGTCGTTCTGCGCGGTCGGGTCGCTCGCTTCCTTGAGCACGTCGAGCGGTGCAATGCGCTTGATCGTCAACGACGGCGTCAGCACGAACGACACGCGGTCGTTCCATGTCATCGCGAGCCGCATGCATTGCTTGCCCGCCTCGATGTGCCGGCGCATGTCGTCGGTGTCCAGCGTATGGCCGACATAGCGCACCGTCGCGTTGCCCTCGGCGGGCGAGCGCAGCTCGGTGTCCTGATCGAGCGTGAAGCCGGCCGGACCCTCGCCGTCGAGCAGCCAGCCGGTCATCGCCGCAACCGGCGACTGTGCGACGCGCACGGTCATCAGCGGCAACTGATCGATCGATTTCACCAGCAGCCCGCGCACGTCGTCGGCCACCGCCTGCGACGCCGCGTCGATCACCAGCCAGCCATGCGTGCAATCGATCCACACACGCGTATCGCGACGGATGCTGAACGCGCGCGGACGCAGTTCGTCGGTGACCTGCTCCTTCAATTCGCGCATCTGCTTGCGGCCGGGTTTGAAGCCCTGCTGCTCTTCGAGTTCGAGCGCGCGCTCGCGCGTCACCTGAGTGACGACCGAGGCCGGCAGCAGCTTCTTCTCGGCGCGGAACGTCAGCAGCATCTGGCCGTTCTGCGCATACACGAGCGAGTCGCCGTCACGCGGCGGCGCCCAGCCCTGCGCCTGCATTTCGACGCTCTGGCCGGGCGCGAACGCGTACGGCGCGAGCCACTTCTGCATCTGTTCGGGGGTGACGGACCACGGCGCGGGGAGACGGTGCAACTGAAGGTTTTTGAACCACATGGGCGAACTCGGACTCCGGGCAAAGCTCAGCATTTTATCCGACGGAACAACGCGGCTGCGTTCCAGCAGACGTGGCGCGCTGCGACGGGGTGGTCGCGGCCGTAAGGGTTTTGCCATAGCCCCCCGCGCGCACGCTTTGGCGCCAAATCACCTAGACTTTTTGACAGGACAGACCCAGACGGAGGCGGTCATGGCCGACGAAACCGCAGCCTGGCAGACGGTGCAATACGAAGGCTTCGAGATCCACGTGTCGCCAGTCGCGACGACCCCGCCCGACCCCGCGCATCCCGCCGATGCGTCGGCCGCGCACGACAGCCGCTACACCTATCTCGGCTACGTTTGCCATCCGGGCGCCGACCCTCACATTCCGGGCCACGCGGTGCCGTTTCATGCCGACGGCGAAGAGAGCTTCGCGAACGTCGACGAAGCGCTCTACGAAGCGGTGCACGTGGGACGCAGCATCGTCGATGGTACGCATCCGGATCTGACGGTGCTGCCGTTGGTGACCGGCGGGGTGTGATCGGGCGCGTGACGCGCCAGCATGCGACGCAAGGCCCGATTCCGACTCAGGCTTCGGCTTCGGCTTCGGCTGCGCTGCCGGCAGCAGCGCCCGTTGTTACCTCACCCGATGCGCCGCCGACTCCCCCGCCTAGCTGAACGCCCGCTTGATGCGCGACTTCAACAGCGCGCGCCGCAAGCGGCCGGTGCGCTCGGGGTCCTCGACCGCGATAGCGCCGTCGATCGCGGTGCCGCGGCGCAGGTAGTAGCGGTCGAACGTCGCCTGCGTCATCCCCCACTTGTTGAGGAACTGGCGACGCCCGTCGTTCTTGACGACCTTGCCGGTGCTCTTCTGCTGGAAGTGATAGACGAGACTGTCGCCGACGCCGACGAACACGCGGCAGCCGGCGTCCCACAGCTTCATCGAGAAATCGTTGTCGCTGCTCATGCCGGGGCTCAGCTCGCTGCTGTAGCCGCCCACCTTGAACCACCAGTCGCGATGCACGAGCGTCGGCGGCCATGTCGCGCCGCGCCAGTCGGCGCGCACGAGGCCCGGTGTCGCGGCGACCAGTTCGTCAGCGCGAAACGTCTCGACGTCGCGGCCGAAGTTGTGCACCACCACGCACGGGTTGCCGCTATCGACAGGCTCGATCATCGTGCCGGACAGCATGAACAGCCGGTCCGCCGGCATCTGCGCGAGGCGCCGCGCGAGCGCCTCGTCCCAGCCGGGGCAGCAGTACATGTCGTCGTTCATATAGACGATGTAGTCCTGGGTCGCGCGCGCCGCCGCGATATTGACGGCGTGGCAGATGCCGATATTGTCCGGCGACGCGGTATGCTCGATGCCCTCGTCGCGCACCCACGCGAGCGTGCCGTCCGAGCCGTCGTTCACGTGCACGATGATCTGATGCTGATAGGTCGAATGGCGCCGCAGACTTTTGATCACGAGGCGCAGGTAAGGCAGGTTGTTCCAGGTGGGGATGATGATCGAGAACATCGCTTCGGTCCGTTGAGCCGGCGCGGGCGCGGCGTGAATGTCGCGCGATTGTACCGCCCCGGCCCGTTCGCACGACAGACACTGCCCCCGCCCCGCGCCCGCGCCGGACGCCACACATCCTTACCGCGTGCGGCAGCAAGCATTTTGCAAGGGTGTGCATGGTTATAATCCGGTTCGCTCTACCGTCTTGAAAATTCAAATGGTCCGGCACCCCCTGCAATTCCACCACCGGAACGGTAGTGTGTTCATCGATAACGTAGGCCTATGATTTTTGCTTCCAGTCTGGTCTGGCTCACGACGGCCCTGCTGTTTCTCGCGCCCGCAGTCAATCTGATGTGGCGCGGCGGCACCGGCTACTGCTTCTTCGCCATCGTTGCGCTCGCGCTGGGCGCGGCCTTCGCCAACCGGCGCATGCCGGGCTATTTCTCCGCGCTGCGCACCTATCGCTGGTTCACGATCGGGATGCTCGCGCTAGTGGTCGGGATCGCCGTGCAGCAACTGGTGCTCGGCTACTGGTTGCCGCGTCAGTTCGACGCGCTGTCGCGCTTCGTGCTCGCGCTGCCGGTCTTTCTGCTGCTGCGGCAATTACCGTCGCGCAATCTGCGCGTACTCGGCTGGGGTTGCGCGGCCGGCGCGCTCGCCGTCGGCCTGTGGGCGATCGTGGATCAGCCGCCGGGCGGCTGGACCGACGCGAATCGCCTGAACAATTCGTACACCAACGCGATCCCGTTCGGCGATACCGCGCTGCTGCTCGCGTTCCTGTCGGTCTTCACGCTCGGCTGGGACAATCCGCGCGACTGGCGCGTGCTGCTGCCGCGCGTCGTCGCGCTGGTGGCGGGCGGCTACGCGTCGTTTCTATCGGGCACGCGCGGCGGCTGGCTCGCGCTGCCGGTGTTCGTCGTGCTGCTCGGCATGCAGTACCAGTGGTTCTCGCACAAGAAGCGCTTTGCGATCGCGATGCTCGCGATCGTGATCGCGGCGGGCGGGCTGCTGTCGACCGAACGCGTCGAGAAGCGGCTGGCCGAAGTGCCGAACGACGTGTCGATGATGCACAAGGGCGACGACTTCACGGCCACCGGCCTACGCCTGCAATTGTGGAACGCATCGCGGATGATTTTCGAGCGGCACCCGGTGTGGGGCATCGGCAAGGGACGTCTGGTCGACGAACTCGGCGTGATGGCCAAACGTGGCGAGGTCAAAACCGAGATCGTCAACGAGCGCGCGCATAGCGACTTCTTCTCGACTCTCGCCGAGATGGGCGCGGTCGGCATCGTCTGCCTGCTGCTGTTCTATTACGGCATGGGGATTTATTTCTGGCGCCACCGGCAGGCGGCCGACCCGACGATTCGCGCGGCCTCCTACGCGGGTCTCGCGGTGGCGACGAGCACCGTGATCTTCGGCCTGACGATCGACGTGCTCGTGCCGATCATGGTGACGGTGCTGCTCGCGCTGCTGGTGGCGACGCTGCTGGCGGTGATCGATGCGCGCAAGCGCGAGCTGCGCGCGGCCGAGCGGTCAATCAGCGCGTGAACAACGCGTAAAGCGCCGCCACGTGCGCATCGACGCTCGGGTCGTACACCAGAGCGTCGCGCGGCGCCGCGATACGCGCGCCGCCGTTTTTCATCCGCTCGAGCGCCAGTCCGATCGCGCGTTCGAAGCTGCCCTTCTCCTGCCGCGAAAATTCGATCTTCGCCGCGCCCGTCACGGTCTCGGCCGAGCCGACGTTGTCGGCGATCACGAGCGGCGTGCCGCACATCACCGACTCGACACCGACTAGCCCGAACGGCTCGTACGCCGATGCGACCACCGTGAAGTCGGCGGCCGCGAACAGCTTCTCGATCTCCTTGCTGTAGCCCACGTAGCGGATCGTGTCGCTCGTCCTCGGCACCGGCCGGCCGGCGACGACGAGGCACACCGGCAACGTCGTGCGTTCGAAAAATGCCTCCAGCAGCGGATAACCCTTGCGCTCGTGGCTCGTCGACGAAAACACGAAAATCACGCGGTCGTCAGGCAGATTCAGCTCGCGGCGCACGGCCGCGCGCGCGGCGGCGTCGAGCGGTTTGAAGCGTTCGGTATCGACCGGCGGATAGATCACGTCGATGCGTTCGGCGGCGACGTCATAGAAGCGCTGCAACTCGCGGCTCATCAACTCCGAATGCGCGACGATCGAACGCGCCTGTGTGTAGACGCGCCGTTCGAGTTCGATCTGCCACTCGTCGCTGCGACGCGGCGCGCGGCCGGCCGCTTCGAGCGAGCCCGGATGCGTGCCGCCGCACAGCGCGACGTCGGCGTGCGTCGAGTGATTGATCGAGAACACGCACGCGGGACGATGGCGCTTCAGGCGTTGCTTCAGGCGCCAGTCGAAGGCGAGATTGCGCAGCTTGCGCGGCGCCCAGCGCACGTTGAGCGGCTGCGCGTCGATCCATCCGGCCTCGGGCAGCGCGCGATCGATCTCACGGGCGAACAGCGTCGGGCGCAGGCCGAGCCGATGCAGCCCGGCGATCACGTCGCGCGTATAGCGCTCGGCGCCGCCGCTGTTCTTCAATGCCTGGGCGGTCAGCGCGATGTCGGTGAGGGGACGGCGGTTCGGATCGCGGCTTGAGTCTCGGCTTGAGTCTCGGTTCGGCTCTCGGGTCGGCTCTGGCAAGGATCGGTCTCGGTGAGGCACGCTCGCGGACAGGCCGCGCCGCGCCGGGTTGCGGGCAGCGGCAATTGTAAAGGATGGGTATGACCGGGTATGACTCCATGCCACTGGGTGTGACCGGGTACGACCGCGTGCGGCCAGCCAGGACTGCACGCGACTGAGTACGACCACGTGTCGCTACTCGAGGCGGCATACGCCGCGCCAGCCTGCGCGCCCAGCCGCCGCCGTCGCGCGGCAGCACCGTCAGCGGCTAGAATCTAGCCCAATCGCCCTCGCCCCGACTCCATGACCGATAGCCAGCCGCGCGTCGCCGCCGACGCGCCCACTCCGTCTCACACGGCTCGCGAAGCCAGTACATCCGCCGCCGACCGGCCGCTCGTCTCGATGCTCGTGATCGCCTACAACCAGGCGCAGCAGATCGGCGACGCGGTGCGCAGCGCGCTCGCCCAAACCTACGAGCCGCTCGAGATCATTGTGTCCGACGACGCCTCCAGCGACGCCACCTTTGCCGCGATCGAAACGGCACTCGCCGGCTACGACGGCCCGCATCGCGTGATCGCGCGGCGCAACACCGAAAACCAGGGGATCAGCGCGCACCTGTCGCAACTCGCGCAACTCGCGCGCGGCGAGCTGCTGTTCGTCGCCGCCGGCGACGACATGTCGGCGCCCGAGCGCTGCGCACGCGTGGTCGACTGCTGGCTCGCGCACGACCGCCGCCCCGACCTGATCGCGACCGATCTCGCCGACATGGACGAAGCGGGCCATGTGCACGAGCGCGTGAGCCCGACCGAACTCGACGGCTATCGCAGCTTCGACGACTGGCTCGCGCAGCGTCCGTGGCTGATCGGCGCGGCGCATACGTGGTCGCGCCGCATGGTCGAACGCTTCGGACCGATGCTGCCCGGCGCCGCCGCCGAGGATCAGATCATGGTGCTGCGCGCGATCCTGTCGGGCGGCGCGATCAGCCTGCGCGAACCGCTGGTGCGTTATCGGCGCGGCGGCCTGTCACGCAAACGCCGCTACAAGTCGGTCGACGAACTGATCGCGCGGATGCGTCAAAGCAATCGCTATGGACTCGCCGAACTCGCGCAGTTGCAGCGCGACGCGGAAATCGCCGGCGTCGGCGAACGCATGCGCGCGGCGATGGCGCCGAAGCTCGCACGCGAGCAGTTCATTCACGCGATGTTCGAGGCGGGCAGTTCGGGCGAACGAATCGGGCTGATGATGCGCAGCAGCGGCGTGAAGCTGGGGCTGCGCATCCGGATCTTTCTGTATGCGAGCTGTCCGGCCGTGTATGCGCCGGGAATCTGGCTCAAGCGGGTCGTGCGGGGCGAGCGCAGCTGACGGGAAGGACCCGGGCGGGTCCCGGGAGCGCGTGGGAAGCGCCCCGGAAGCGCTTGGGAAGCAAACTGGAAGCGCGTTAGCAGTGCCTGGGAAGTGCCTGAGAAGCACTCGGCAAACAAACTGGAAACGCGTTCGGCCGCGTCAGGAAATACTCCGCGGCGCGCCCCGCCGCTGCCGCAATCGGCTCGAAAAGCTCGGGCGCCGCGTCTCGACGCCAAAGCTCAGCACGTTCGCGCGCAAGCGCCGCAGCATCTTCACCGCGCGGATAAACGACTCACCGGTATGGCTGATCATCACGAACTCGAACGCGCCGCGCCAGCACGCGACGCCGCGTGAGAACGCATGCATGTCGTCGCGGGCGTCGGCAGGCAGTTCGGCCCCGAAGCGCTGCGCGAACACGCGCACCTGATCCGCAATCCCGTCGATCTGCCGACGCCGGCTCGCGCCGCGCCGCTGCGCGGCCTCGGCGGCGCATTCGTCGCGCGCCTCGCGCTGGTTGGTCGCGCTCGCGCCGACCGCGTTGCCGTCGTGCTGCCGATATTTCAGATGCGGCGCCGCGACGTGACGCATCTCGCCGAACGACGCGACCACCATCGCAAGCCACCAGTCGTGCATCACGATCCCGGCCGGGAACGGCAATGCGCGTTCGAGCGTCGCGCGATTGACCAGCATCGCGCAGCCGGGCACGTGGTTGCTCAGCAGAAAATCGCGCAGACGCCCCGCGCCACGCGACTTGGCGGTGACGTCGAACAGCGAGCGCGACAGACAGCACAGCGTCGAATCGACAAGCTCGATGTCGCAGAACGCGAGCACCGGCATCGCATTGCCGCGCGCGCTTTCCACGCTTTGCAGCTCGCGCATCAGATCGGTGATTTTTTCGGGCGCCCAGACGTCGTCCTGATCGGCGAGCGCAACATACTCGCCGCGGCAACCGGCGAGAGCACGCTCGAAATTACCGACGATGCCGGCACGCGTGCCGTCGCCGACGAGCCGCACCGGCACCCGCCCTGCGTAGGCGGCGAGCAGTTCGGGGGTACCGTCGCTGGAGGCGTCGTCGGAAACGACTACTTCGAGATTCGGCCAGCTTTGCGCTTCGAGCGAAGCGAGCAGCTCGGGGAGATAGGTGCGGCCGTTGTACGTCGCGAGCGCGATGGAGACGAGCGGTTTGCTCGGATCGTCGTCAAACATGGGTAGTCGATTTCCGCTACGCTGGCTGTCATTGCCCGCCAGCATGCGGGGAGTGCCCAAAAAGCGCAACAAACTGAGATAAAAACGCAACACTATCCCAGATAGTGGAACACTCAAAAGGGAAGGTGGAAACGGGCTGTGGAGAATCGGCGGCGCGCTAGCGCGCGCCACCGTCCTGCGTCGGCTCGCGCCTACGCCGCCGTCTGCTGAAACTGAATCCGATGCAGATGCGCGTACAGCCCGTCCTGCGCCAGCAGCTCGCGATGGCTGCCGCGCTCGACGATCCGCCCCGCTTCCATCACCAGAATGCGGTTGGCCCGCTCGATGGTCGACAGACGGTGCGCGATCACGAGCGTCGTGCGGCCCTTCATCAAGGTTTCGAGCGCGGCCTGCACGTGGCGCTCGGACTCGGAATCGAGCGCCGAGGTCGCTTCGTCGAGAATCAGGATCGGCGCGTCCTTGTAGATCGCGCGCGCGATTGCCAGACGCTGGCGCTGGCCGCCCGACAGCATCATGCCGTTGTCGCCGACCAGCGTCTCGATGCCCTGCGGCATCGCCTGCACGGTGTCCCACAGGTTGGCCGCGCGCAGCGCCGCCTTGACCTTCTCCGGATCGGCCGGCTGACCGTACGCGACGTTGTGCGCGACCGTGTCGTTGAACAGCACGACGTCCTGGCTCACCATCGCGATCTGGCTGCGCAACGCGTGCAGGTCGTATTCCGGCAGCGCGACGCCGTCGACCAGGATCGCGCCGCCGGTCGGATCGAAAAAGCGCGGCAGCAGGTTCACGAGCGTGGTCTTGCCGCTGCCCGACGGGCCGGCGAGCGCCACCATTTCGCCCGGCGCCACCTTGAACGACACCTGATCGAGCGTGTGACGGTTGTGCGTCGAGTTGGTGCCGTAGTTGAACGACACGTCGCGGAACTCGACTTCGCCGCGCGCACGCTCGAGCGGCTTGCCGCCGCCTGCCGGCTCGGCCGGCTCGTCGATCAGGCCGAAGATCAGCTCGGCCGCGGTCATGCCGCGCTGCAGCGGCTGGTTCACGTCCATCAGATGCTTGAGCGGCGAGATGATCAGCAGCATCGACGTGACGAACGCGACAAAGCCGCCGACCGTCGTCTGATCCGACGACGACTGCACCACCGCGATCGTGATCACGACCGCGAGCGCGATCGACGCGAGGAACTGCGTCAACGGCTGCGCGAGGCCGCCCGACACCGTCATGCGCATCGCGTAGCCGCGCAGAAGCCGGCTCATCGCGGTAAAGCGGTCCATCTCGTACTGCTCGCCGTTGTGCACCTTGACGACCTTGTAGCCGCCCACCGTCTCCTCGACGATGTACGACAGCTCGTTGGTCAGCAGCTGATGCTCGCGGTTCAGGCGCCGCAGCCGGCGGTTGATCTTGCCGACCAGCCAGCCGATGCCCGGCAGCAGCACCGCGACGATCAACGTCAGGCGCCAGTTCAGATAGAACAGGTAGCCGAGCAGGAAGATCACCGTCAGCGAATCGCGCACCAGCGTGACCATCACGCTCAGCAGCACGTTCAGGATCTGGTTGACCTCGAAGACGATCGCGTTGATCACCGTGCTCGCGGTTTCACGCTGGAAAAACGCGACGCTCGTGTGGATCATCCGGTCGAACATCTTCAGGCGCAGCTCAAGCAGGATCTTGTTCGACACGTACGCGAGGAGGTAGCCGGACGCGTATTGCGACACGCCGCGCACCAGCGCGAGGCCGATCACCGCGATCGGCACGAGCCACTTGGTCTTGTCGATCGCATGCGAGCCGAAGCCCTTGTCGAGCAGCGGCTTGAGCAGCGCGGGAATGGCGGCGTCGGTGCCGGCGCTCACCGCCATCGCGACGATCGCGCCGCATACGACCCACAGCAGCGGCTTGATGAACGGCCACAGGCGGCGCAGGACGACGGCCGGCGACGACGCATCGCCTGTCCCGATGGGTTTGCTTAAGGTTGGCTTCGCGCTCAAGGAATCCTCTGGAAATGCGGAACGGCGAACACGCGGCGCACGGCCTGGCCGCCGCGTGAAATATTAAAAATGAGCATTGTAATCGGTTGATGATGACGGCCGGGACGGCGCGCCTGACGGAATGCGCGGAACACCTGGCGGATCGGTACGCTAGTGTAGGGCCGGATGGGCTGTGTATACTCCTCGCTGCCCGCGGGCGGGCATGCGCTGCTCGCCGGACGGCTGGCGCGGTCATGCCACAGGAATGCCGACGCAACGCGTTTTGCGCTGCGCCAAGCGCAAATTCAGCCGCGCCAACCACGCTTATTGAACCAACGTGCCCGGGCGCACCGGGTCCGGCTCGCGTAATCCGCTCCGTCTTCGTCCTCCACGCTACCAGGTATGCAAAAAACCACTCTTGGCGTCGCCCTGATCACCCGCAACGCGGCGGTGCGACTGGCCGAATGCCTGCAGGCCGTGGCCTTCGCCGATCAGATCGTCGTGATCGACGGCGGCAGCACCGACGGCACCGCCGACATCGCCCGCGCGCACGGCGCCCGCGTCATCGAACAGACGGACTGGCCGGGCTTCGGCCCGCAAAAGAACCGCGCAGTCGATGCGCTGACGACGGACTGGATCCTGTCGCTCGACGCCGACGAAATCGTCACGCCGGAACTCGCCACATCGATCCGCGCCACCATCGCCGCCCCCACCGCCGAGGTCTACGCGGTGGATCGTCTGTCGAGCTTCTGCGGCCAGTGGGTGCATCACAGCGGCTGGTATCCGGACTGGATTCCGCGCCTGTTCAAGCGCGGCACCGCGCGCTTCTCCACCGACCTCGTGCACGAACGGCTCGTGTTCGACACGCCCGCCCAGCGCCTGAGCGGCAAACTGATGCACTACTCGTACGAGGACTACGAGGGCGTACTGCGTAAACTCGACGCCTATTCGACCGCCGGCGCGCGGCAACGCTACGAAGCCGGTCAGAAAGGCAGCATTCGACTCGCGCTCGGGCGCGGCCTGTGGGCGTTCGTGCGAACCTACCTGCTGCGACGCGGCTTTCTGGACGGCCGCGCCGGCCTGATGATCGCGCTGTTCAACGCAGAGACGGTGTACTACCGGTTTCTGAAGCTCTCGCGGCTGGAGAAAACCGGCGGCCGGTAGGCGACGGGATGAAGGAAGAACGGTTGGCGGGCTGACCGGCTGGTCGCCCAGACACGCCACCGGCTAACAGCGTTGTGCCCGCACGAGACCGCGCGGGCACAACTGTGCATCAATAGACGATCTCAATCGAGCTGCCCGCGAACTCGCCACGCAACGCGGCGAGCAGTTCGTCGGTCGGCTTCACGCGCCAGGCGTCGCCAAGACGCATTTCGCCTTGCGCGTTTTCGCTGCGATATACGACCTGCACCGCGAGCCCGTTCGGAATCTGCACCGGCTGACGCTGCCGGTCGCCGCCGAAGCCGCCGCGCCCGCCACCATTGCCGCCATTACCACGTCCGGACGCCGCCGGAGCGGGAGCCGGCGCCGCGGCCGGCTCGTTCTTGCCCGCGCCGTGCGCTTCGAGCACACGCCGCAACGCCGACGCATCCGCATTGCCGTTCATCTGCACCTTGACCGAATCCGCGTAACGGCAACGCGCGCGGCCGAGGTCCATCACCGTCTCGACGGTGAAGCGGATGCCGCCCGTAAATGCGTCGTTACGCGCCTGGCCCTGCACCACCAGCAGTTCGTCTTCCTTGAACAGCTGCTTATGCTCTTCGAAGACCTCGTTGAAGACCGTCACTTCGCACTGGCCGCTGCCGTCGTCGAGCAGCGCGATCAGCATCTTGCCGCGCTGGGTCATCTGCGTGCGCAGCGACACGATCACGCCCGCGACCAGCTTGTCGCGCCCTTCTTTCAGTTCACCGATCTTCTGGCGCACGAAGCGGCGCACTTCGTCCTTGTATGCGTCGAACAGGTGGCCCGACAGGTAGAAGCCGAGTGCGGCCTTCTCTTCCTGGAGCTTGCGCTTTTCCGGCCACTCCGCCTCGTCGATGAGCTCGTGGCCCTGCGACGGCGCATCGCCCATGTCGAACAGCCCCGCCTGCAACGCATTGGCCGCTGCCTGCTCGGCCGCTTCCATCGCGAGCGACACCGAGGCGATCAGTTGCGCGCGGTTCGCATGCAGCGAATCGAACGCACCGGCGCGGATCAGGGCCTCGATCGTGCGGCGATTGACGATGCGGCGATCGACGCGATTGCAGAAATCGAAAATATCGATGAACGGACCGTCCTCGCGCGCGCGCAGGATTTCTTCGATCGCATTCTGGCCGCTGCCCTTGATCGCGCCCAGACCGTAGCGGATCGTGCGCGAGCGCTTGCCGTCGGCTTCCGCGACCGGCTCGAAGCGATACGCGGACAGGTTCACGTCCGGCGGCAACACGGCCATCCTGTTCGTGAGGCAGTCCTCGAACAGGATCTTGACCTTGTCCGTGTCGTCCATCGCGAGCGACATATTCGCCGCCATGAATTCGGCCGGATGGTGCGCCTTGAGCCACGCGGTGTGGTACGCGAGCAGCGCATACGCGGCCGCGTGCGACTTGTTGAAGCCGTAGCCCGCGAACTTCTCCATCAGGTCGAACGTCTCGTCCGCTTTCTCGCGTGTGAGACCGTTCTTGGCCGCGCCTTCCGCGAAAATTTCGCGGTGCTTGGCCATTTCCTCGGGCTTCTTCTTACCCATCGCGCGACGCAGCAGGTCGGCGCCACCGAGCGAATAACCGCCGATGATCTGCGCCATCTGCATCACCTGCTCCTGGTAGACCATGATGCCGTAGGTCTCTTTCAGAACAGGTTCGACGCGCGGGTCCGGATATTCCACCACCTCGCGGCCGTGCTTACGCGCGCAGAAGCTCGGGATCAGGTCCATCGGGCCCGGACGGTACAACGCGACGAGCGCGATGATGTCCTCGAAGCGGTCGGGCTGCGCGTCCTTCAGCATGCCCTGCATGCCGCGGCTTTCCAGCTGGAACACGGCGACCGTGTTCGCTTTCTTCAGGATCGAGAACGACGCCTGGTCGTCGAGCGGCACCTGGGCCAGCGACCAGTCCTGCTTCGACGGATCGAGACGGCGGATGTAGCGCTCGGCCCAATCCAGAATGGTCAGCGTGGTCAGGCCCAGAAAGTCGAACTTGACGAGGCCGACCGCTTCGACGTCGTCCTTGTCGTACTGGCTGACGACACCGCTTTCGTCGCCCTGCGTGTACAGCGGGCAGAAATCGGTCAGCTTGCCGGGCGCGATCAGCACGCCGCCCGCGTGCATGCCGACGTTACGCGTCAAGCCTTCGACGCGCTGCGCGAGTTCGAGCAACTGGTGCACTTCGTCTTCGTTGTCGAAGCGCTCCTGCAAGAGCGGCTCTTCCTTCATCGCGTCGGCGATCGTCACGTGCTTGCCCGGCTTGAACGGGATCAGCTTCGCGATACCGTCCGTGAACATGTAGCCGAGATCGAGCACGCGGCCAATGTCGCGCACCGCCGCCTTCGCCGCCATCGTGCCGAAGGTGGCGATCTGCGACACCGCGTCCGCACCGTACTTCTCCTTCACGTACTGGATCACGCGATCGCGCCCGTGCTGGCAGAAGTCGATGTCGAAGTCGGGCATCGAGACCCGCTCAGGATTCAGGAAACGCTCGAACAGCAGGTTGTAGCGCAGCGGATCGAGATCGGTCACGCCGAGCGCGTACGCAACCAGCGAACCCGCGCCCGAACCCCGCCCCGGCCCGACCGGCACGCCGTTGTTCTTCGCCCAGTTGATAAAGTCCGCGACGATCAGGAAGTAGCCCGGGAAGCCCATCTTGATGATCGTGCCGCACTCGAATTCGAGCCGCTCGTAATAGGTCGCGCGCTGCGCGCTGCGTTCGGCCTCATCCGGATAGAGCTGTTCGAGGCGCTTTTCGAGACCCTCTTTCGACAGCTGCACGAGGTAGTCGTCGAGCGACATGCCGTCGGGCGTCGGAAAGAGCGGCAGCTTCGGCTTGCCGAGTTCGAGCGTCAGATTGCAGCGCTTCGCGATCTGCACGGTGTTGGCGAGCGCCGACGGAATGTCCGCGAACAGCGCGGCCATCTCCTCCTGCGAACGGAAATACTGCTCTGAGGTAAAACGCTTCTGGCGACGCGGATTGGCGAGAATGTCGCCTTCGGAAATACACACACGCGCTTCGTGCGCGGTGAAGTCGTCCGGCGTCATGAACTGCATGGGGTGCGTCGCGACGACCGGCAGTTTCAGCGCCGCCGCGAGCGCGACCGCCTGCTGCACGTACTGCTCGCCGCCCGGCTGGCCGCAGCGCTGCAACTCGATATAGAAGCCGCCCGGGAACACCTTCGCCCAATGCTGCGCGTTGCGCTTCGCCGCCTCTTCGTTGCCGGCGGCGAGCGCGAGACCGATGTCGCCCTGCTGCGCGCCCGACAGCGCGAGCAGCCCTTCGCCCAGACCGGACTCGAGCCAGCCGGCTTCGACTTCCGCGCGGCCGCGATACTGGTTGGTCAGCGACGCCTTGCTGAGCAGCTCGCAGAGATTCAGATAACCGTGCCGGTCCTTGACCAGCAGCAGCAGACGGGAAGGCTTGTCGCGATCGTCCGGATTGGTGATCCAGACGTCGCAGCCGGCAATGGGTTTGACCCCATTGCCACGCGCTTCCTGGTAGAAACGGACGAGGCCGAAGGCGTTGCCGAGGTCGGTGAGCGCGAGCGCGCCCTGACCGTCTTTGGCCGCCGCCGCGACGATGTCGTCGAGACGCACGATGCCGTCGGCAATCGAGAATTCGGAGTGAACGCGGAGATGAACGAAGCGGGGATCTGACATGGGCGACATTGTAACCCCACCCTCCCCCGGATTTCAGGTCGAAGCGGCGCGTTGGCCATCCGGCCAGGACGGGGTTGGCGAGGGCACCGCGACGGCGACGAGCAGCGGCGCTTGTGCGACATGGCGACGCCGTCCGGGCCACGTTTGCGGCAACGGTTTCGGCATCTCAAATGACATCGCCCAGCCCGACACAGCGCTGCAAGCCTTGCGCCAACGGCGACCCAACGCCCACGTTCGCAGCGCGCATCAACACCCGTCTTTGCGCTAGCGCAACCCATTAGCCATCCGGCCGACTCGGGCAAACCGCCGGGTTGAGGGATAATAGCGGTTTCGCCTGATCCGACGTGGCCGGCAACGCGCCGAACCACGGCCCCCGAGGTGGACCACGCGGCGACGCAAGCCCCGCGGCACGACACGCCGCCCGCCGCCCCGTCCCTCGCCACGCCGGCCATCTTTACCGCTAAACACACATGCGTATCGTCAATCTCTCCGCGTATCACTTCGCGACCATCGAAGACACCGCCGCCTGGCGCCCGCTCGTCACCGAGCGCTGCAACGCGCTCGAGCTGCGCGGCACCGTGCTGCTCGCGCCGGAAGGCATCAACCTGTTCGTCGCCGGCACGCGCGAGAACACCGACGCGTTCATTCACTACATCCGCCACGATCCGCTGTTCGAGGGCAAGTTCGCAACGCTGCAATTCAAGGAAAGCCTGTCGGAGTCGCAGCCGTTCACGCGCATGCTGGTCAAGCTCAAGCGCGAAATCATCACGATGAAAAAGCCGGCCATTCGCCCCGAACTCGGCCGCGCACCGTTCGTCGACGCACCCACGCTGAAAAGCTGGCTCGACCGCGGTCACGACGACGCGGGCCGTCCCGTCGTGATGCTCGACACCCGCAACGCGTTCGAAGTCGACGTCGGCACGTTCGACAACGCGCTCGACTATCGCATTACGAAATTCAGCGAGTTTCCGGCCGTAATCGAGAACAATCGCGCCGACCTCGAAGGCAAGACGGTCGTGTCGTTCTGCACCGGCGGCATCCGCTGCGAGAAGGCCGCGATCCATATGAAGGACGTCGGCATCGAAAATGTCTACCAGCTCGAAGGCGGCATCCTGAAGTATTTCGAGGAAGTCGGCGGCGCGCATTATCACGGCGACTGCTTCGTGTTCGACTATCGCACCGCGCTGAACCCGCAACTCGAACCGACCGCGACCGCGCAATGCTTCGGCTGCCGCGCGGTCGTCACGCCCGAGCAGCAGCAATCGCCGCTGTACGTGGCGGGCAAGACGTGTCCGGCGTGTCATCCGGACAGCAAGACGGCCTGCGCCGCCTGACAACGCCAACACGCAAGCCATGCGGACGCCGGCGCGCGCGGCAATGCAAATCGCCATAGCGGCAAGCGGCATGCGCACCGCGGCCCTCAGCCTCGAACCATGACCTATCGCGGACGCTTCGCGCCATCGCCGACCGGCCCGCTGCATTTCGGCTCGCTGGTCAGCGCGCTCGCCAGCTGGCTGGACGCGCGCGCGCATCGGGGTGCGTGGCTCGTGCGTATCGAAGACATCGACGGACCGCGCACCGTGCGCGGTGCCGCCGAAGCGATCCTCGCGACGCTCGAATGCTTCGGCATGCACGCCGACGAAACGCCGCTCTGGCAAAGCCAGCTCACCGCGCGCTATCAACAGGCGCTCGCCGACCTGAAGTCGGCCGGTTTCGTCTATCCGTGCGGCTGCACGCGTAAGGAAATCGCCGATTCGCTGCTGCACGCGCACGCGCGCAACACCACGCTCGCCTATCCCGGCACGTGCCGCGACGGCCTGCACGGCAAACCGGAGCGCGCGTGGCGCCTGCGGGTGCCCGACGGCGACGCCGCCGCGATCATCTTCGACGACCGCTGGCAAGGTCCGCAAACCCAGAACCTCGCCACCGAAGTCGGCGACTTCGTGCTGCGTCGCGCGGACGATCAATGGGCGTATCAACTGGCGGTGGTGGTGGACGACGCGGACGCGGGCATCACGCACATCGTGCGGGGCGCGGATCTGATGGATTCGACCGCGCGGCAGATTTATCTGCAGCGCTGTCTGGGCGTCGCGACGCCCGCGTATCTGCATGTGCCGGTCGTCACGAACGAACACGGCGAAAAGCTGAGCAAGCAGAACGGCGCGACCGCGCTCGACAGCGACAGGCCGCTCGACGCGCTACGCGCAGCGGCCACGCATCTGGGACTGGATCTCGGCAGCGAGCCGACCAGGACGCTGGAACAGTTCTACAGCGCCGCGACCGCGGCCTGGGCGAAACGGATGAATATTCGCGCATCGGTGTAATGCGCGGCGGCGGGGTTGGTTGAGCGTCGGGCATGTCGGGCATCAAGCCCGCCGCGCGGCGGGACCTGCGAAACTCGTTCGAGGCCTTGCACCTCGAACCCCACAAGCAGGCCTCGAAACGCTGAGTTTCAGGCCTGTCCGCCGTCTTACGACGACGACGGCGTCTTCCTCGGCATGCCCAAACCACCCAGCAACGCCGCCAGTTGCCGCTTCGGCGCCGGCTTCTGCGGCGCGCCGCCATTCGACGCCGCCGTTTCCTCGATCTTGCGCACCGAAGCCGGCGACGGCTCGTACGGCTTCAGGAAGAAATCGTCGACCGGCTGCGCGCGGTGATGATGCGGCCGGTCGTACGAACCCGACGCGCCGCCCGTGCGGCGGCGGCTGCGCTCGTCGCGCGCTTCGCTGCGTTCACGACGCAGCGGGCGATCCTCGTGATGATGGCGCACCGGCGCATCGACGGTCAGGCGCTGCAGGTCGAGCGGACGCTTGATCAGCTTCTCGATGTCGGCCAGCTGCTTGCGCTCGTTCGGGCTGCACAGCGACAGCGCATCGCCCGATGCACCCGCGCGGCCCGTACGGCCGATCCGGTGCACGTAGTCTTCGGCGTTGAACGGCAGATCGAAGTTGATCACCGCCGGCAGTTCGGCGATATCGAGACCGCGCGCGGCGACGTCGGTCGCGACGAGCGCTTCGACTTCGCCGCGCTTGAAAGCGTCGAGCGCCTGCATGCGCTCGCTCTGCGAGCGGTCGCCGTGAATCGCGGTCGCGACCACGCCATCGCGTTCGAGCGAGCGCGCAAGCCGGCTCGCGCCGATCTTGCTGTTGCAGAACACGATCACCTGCTTCAGGCCGCGCTCGCGGATCAGCTTCACGACCGCGCCGGTCTTGTCGCCCTCGGCGACCTCGTAGACGATTTGCGTGACGTTAGTCGCGGTCGAATTGCTGCGCGCGACTTCGATGGTCTGCGGGTCGCGCAGATAGGTCGCGGCAAGCTTCTTGATTTCGCC
Source organism: Paraburkholderia antibiotica (assembly GCF_012927125.1). Classification (GTDB taxonomy): domain Bacteria; phylum Pseudomonadota; class Gammaproteobacteria; order Burkholderiales; family Burkholderiaceae; genus Paraburkholderia; species Paraburkholderia antibiotica. The sequence continues at coordinate 86,478 of NZ_JABBFZ010000012.1, read as the reverse complement.
GGAGAATGTCGCCGAGAACAGCAGCGTCTGACGCTCCTTCGGCAGCAGGTTCAGGATGCGCTGCAGGTCCGGCAGGAAGCCCATGTCGAGCATGCGGTCGGCTTCGTCGAGCACCAGCATCTGCACCTGACCGAGGTTCGCGGTTTTCTGCTGCACGTGGTCGAGCAGACGGCCCGGCGTCGCGATCAGGATTTCGACGCCGCGGCGCAGTTGCTCGGACTGCGGATTCATATCGACGCCGCCGAACACGACCGCGCTGCGCAGCGCCGTATGCTTTGCGTAAGCCTGCACGTTCGCGGCGACCTGGTCGGCGAGTTCGCGGGTCGGCGTGAGAATCAGCGCGCGCACCGGATGGCGTGCCGGCGACGCACTGGTACTGGCCTGCGGCAGCAGACGCTGGATGATCGGCAGCGAGAAGCTCGCGGTCTTGCCGGTGCCGGTCTGCGCGGCGCCCATCACGTCACGGCCCGACAGCACGACGGGAATCGCCTTCGCCTGGATCGGCGTGGGCGTCGTGTAACCCGATTCCTTGATGGCTTTCAGGATGTCTGGCGCGAGACCGAATTGATCAAAAGTCGCAGTGCTGGGCGTGACGGCTGTGTCGGACATGGTGGCTTTCGCTAAAAAGGCGCGTGGCGCGGATGCGCGCGGCCGCGGTGGGGACCCGCGGAGGGCATCAGGATGAAGGCGGAGCCACGTCGTTCCGCGCGAGACCCGTCTGAGTTCGGATAATGCGGCCGGCTCCGGCTGGCGGAAACTCCCGCCGAAAGGCCGGTATTGTAGCACTTCAGCAAGAACGCTCGTGACGGCCGGCCGGCGGCGCGCGGGCCGGGACGCCCTGTGGCCGGGAGGAGCCGCCGACGCCGCAGCGGGGTCAGCGCGCCGGCGTCCCGTCACCGCCATTGCCTCGGGGCCTGATCCGGGGCGGCGCTAGCTGCCAGATCTCTTCGGCCCGGCATAGCACTCACCGCCCGGCCGGCCACCGCCGCAACGCGCGAGCCCGCTTCGCTCGCAGCGTAGTGGCGGCAGACGACAGTGGCATGACAGCCGCACTTCGGCACTTCGGCACTTCGGCACTTCGGCACTTCGGCGCTTCGGCGCTTCGGCACTTCGGCACTTCGGCGCTTCGGCGCTTCGGCGCTTCGGCGCTTCGGCGCTTCGGCGCTTCGGCACTTCGGCGCTTCGGCACTTCGGCGCTTCGGCACTTCGGCACTTCGGCACTTCGGCACTTCGGCACTTCGGCACTTCGGCGCTTCGGCGCTTCGGCAGGCGGCGAACGGGAGACAAGCAACAACCGGAGACAGCGGGCAGGAAGCGGAACCCGTCTCCTGACCAGCGCAACGGCCCCCCATCCCCCACCGCCCCCCCCCACGGCAAATCACCTCACCACGTCTCCCGCATCACCATCAGCCGCGTCTCGGTCATATCCTCGATCGCGTAACGCACGCCCTCGCGGCCGAGTCCCGAGTCCTTTACGCCGCCATACGGCATGTTGTCGACGCGAAACGACGGCACATCGTTGATCACCACCCCGCCCACTTCCAGCGCATCCCACGCACGATGCGCATGCGCGAGCGAATCGGTGAACACGCCGGCCTGCAGGCCGAAGTCGCTGTCGTTGACCTGCGCGAGCGCCGCCTCGAAGTCGTCGAAGCGCTCGAGCACCGCGACCGGCCCGAACGCCTCCTTGCGATACAGATCGGTATCGTGCTTCACGCCTTCGAGCAGCGTCGCCTCGAACATCGCGCCGTCGACCTTGCCGCCCGCGATGATCTTCGCGCCCGCCTGCACCGCGCCGTCCATCCAGCCGGCCAGCCGCTTCGCCTCCGATTCGGAGATCATCGGCCCGACGAAAGTCTTCTCGTTCTTCGGGTCGCCCATCACCAGCGACTTGGTCTTCGCGATCAGTTTCTCGCGCAACGCGTCGTAGACGCTCGCGTGCGCGAGAATCCGCTGCACGCCGATACAGCTCTGCCCGGACTGATAGAACGCACCGAACGCGAGCCGGTCGACCACGTAATCGAGCTTGGCCGCCTGATCGCCATCGACGATCGCCGCCGCGTTGCCGCCCAGCTCCAGAATCACCTTCTTCTTGCCGGCCCGGCTCTTCAGGTCCCAGCCGACCACCGGCGAACCGGTGAACGACAGCAGCTTGAAGCGCTCGTCGGTGGTGAACAGATCGGCGCCGTCGCGATGCGCGGGCAGGATCGAGAACGCGCCCTTCGGCAGATCGGTTTCCGCGAGAATCTCGCCCATGATCAGCGCGCCGACCGGCGTGCGGCTCGCCGGCTTCAGCACGAACGGCACGCCCGCGGCGATCGCCGGCGCGACCTTGTGCGCGGTCAGGTTCAACGGGAAATTGAACGGCGAGATGAACGAGCACGGCCCGATCGGCACGCGCTTCACGTAACCGTGATAGCCGTTCGCGCGCGGCGAAATCTGCAGATTGATGATCTCGCCGTCGATCCGCACGCTCTCCTCGGCGGCCACCTTGAACGTATCGATCAGCCGCGTGACCTCGCCCTTCGAGTCGTTGATCGGCTTGCCCGCCTCGATGCACAGCGCGAGCGCGAGTTCGTCGTAGCGCTCGCGAAAACGCTTCACGCAGTGTTCGAGCACCGCCTGGCGCTTGAACGGCGGATACGCGCGCATTGCGGGCATCGCGTCGACCGCGTGGCCGATCGCTTTGTCGATCGCGGCGGCGTCGGCCATCGCGACGCGGGTCGCGACCTCGCCGCTGAATTTGTCGGTGACTTCGAGATCGGTGTTGGCCGCTACCGGCTCGTTGGCGAGGTAGTACGGGTAGGTCTTCTGCAACATGACGCGCTCTCCTTTCCGATGCATTCAAGAGACTCGCCGCCCGACGCGGCGGCCGCGCGTGCTTCGCGACGGGCCGCGCCGGCTGGCGTTGAAACGCGGGATGGCCAGCAACGGCCATGCCGCGCCGTTAGATGCGTTGAGCCGGGCTCACGGGTTCACTCACAGCGGCATTTACAAGCGCGCTCGCGAGCCGATTCACAACTGCGCCGACAGCCGCTTGATCTCGCGATTAAGCACCCGCTCGTTGTCCGAATAGTCGATCGGCACATCGATCACGTGCACGCCGGGCGTCGCGAAGCATTCGCGCAGCAGCGGCGCGAACTGGTCGGCGGCTTCGATCCGATGTCCTTTTGCGCCGTAGCTCTGCGCATACGCGACGAAATCCGGATTGCTGAGCGTCATCCCGTAGTCGGGAAAATTCATGTTCTCCTGCTTCCAGCGGATCATCCCGAACGCGTCGTCGCGCAGGATCAGGATCACCAGATCGAGCTTCAGCCGCACCGCCGTTTCGAGCTCCTGCGAGTTCATCATGAAGCCGCCGTCGCCGCACACCGCAATCACCTTGCGCTCCGGATGCACGATCTTGCTCGCGATCGCCGACGGCAGCCCCGCGCCCATCGACGCCAGCGCGTTGTCGAGCAGCAGCGAATTCGGCTCGTGCGCGCGGTAGTAGCGCGCGAACCAGATCTTGTACATGCCGTTGTCCAGACACACGATGCCGTCGACCGGCGTGGTCTCGTACACGTCGTTGACGATCCGCACCGGATACATCGGGAAGCGGTCGTCGTGCTGGCCCTTCACCAGATGCGCCTCGAAGTGTTCCTTGATCTCCTTGAAGCGCGTGAAGTCCCAATGCTCCTGACGTTGCTTCAGGCTCTCCTTCAGCTGCCACACCGCGTTCGCGATATCGCCGACCACCTCGATCTGCGGGAAATACACCGGATCGACTTCGGCGCCGAGAAAGTTCACGTGGATCACGGTCTTCTCGCCCGCCTCGCCGCTACGCATGAAGAACGGCGGCTTCTCGATCACGTCGTGGCCAACGTTGATGATGCAGTCCGCGTGCTCGATCGCGCGATGCACGAAGTCGCCGTCGGAGAGCGTCGCGTTGCCGAGCCACATCGGATGCGATTCGTCGATCACGCCCTTGCCCATCTGCGTGGTGAAAAACGGAATGCCGATCTGGTCGACGAACTCGCGCAGCATCTTCGTGGTGGTCTTGCGGTTGCCGCCCGCACCGATCATCAGGAGCGGATGCTTCGCGGCGGTGATCGCCTCGACCGCGCGCGCGACCGCCTTTTCTTCGGCGACCGGACGCCGGCTATAGCTTTTCGGAATCGGCTTGCCGTCGCCCTCTTCGTGCGCGACGTCTTCGGGCAACTCCAGATGCGTGGCGCCCGGCCGCTCTTCCTCGGCGCGCCGCACCGCCTCGCGCACCATCGCCGGAATGTTGCCGATCGATACGATCTGCCGCGTGTACTTGGTGAGCGGCTCCATCATCCGCACCACGTCGACAATCTGGAAGTGGCCCTGCTTGCTCGACTTGATCGGCTTCTGGCCGGTGACCATCAGCATCGGCATGCCGCCGAGCTGCGCGTAGGCCGCGGCGGTCACGAAGTTGGTCGCGCCGGGGCCGAGCGTCGACAGACACACGCCGGTGCGGCCGGTGAGGCGCCCGTAGGTGGCGGCCATGAAACCGGCCGCCTGTTCGTGGCGCGTGAGGATCAGACGGATTTTCGAGCGGCGCAGCGATTCGAGCAGATCGAGATTTTCTTCGCCGGGGATGCCGAACACGTACTCGACACCTTCGGCTTCCAGCGATTTGACGAACAGGTCCGATGCTTTCATTGAGGGTCTCGCTTGATGACACGGGGACGGGCGACGGATTCGGGACGCTGCATGAACCCCTTCTTCACCCATAGGATCCGGAAACGGACAATCGAAGACGACAACGACGGCCACGCGCGCAACAGCCGATCAGACGAAGCGCACGAAGCACGCGCGGCATGACGAAAACACCATGCCGGACAGCTTACTACTCGAACAGAAACGCTGCGCGCAGGCGGACAAGGCCGCGCGATGGACAGGAAGCGGGAAGAAACGGCGGATACGGCACGGCGGAAAACGTGCGGCAAGCGTGCAGCAACTGCACGGAAGGCATGCGAAAGGAAACGGTCGGCGGCAACGCAAGACGAAGCCGCCGGGTCGATTGCATGTCGCGCGGATCAGGCGATCAGCGGATCACGGTCACGCAATCGGACAGCAATGGCGGCGCATTCTTGCCGGCTGTCATATCGTACAGATTGGCGCGCGGTCCCTTGGTCCACCACGTATAGCTGCCGGCCTGGTACTTCGCACCGGACGCCGACTCGGTGTTGACGAACAGCATCGGCGTGCCCTTCACCGGCAGCACCGCGAAGCTCTGGCCGTTCTGCGCGTCCCAGTAGGTGACCTGCACGATCCGGCCGGTCGAGCAGGTGTATTTGTGCGTCTGATGATGCTTGCCTTCGATCTGCCGGAACTGCAGCGGCGCGGCCGAGGCGCCGCCGCACGATAACGCCGCGCCACCCGCGGCCATCGTCACCAACAGAGCTGCAATACGCGAAGTCTTCATTCAATACCTCGATTGTTGCGGAATCATGCACGATCAGGCGGCAGCGGACGCCCCGCCGCTCAAAGGCAGCTCAGGGACGCCTCAAAGACAAGTCATGCGCCGTTCACGGCAGCGGTCATGGGTCGATCACATCCGCGCAGGCATCGGTCGGCGCGGCGGCGACGTGCCCGACGACCGGCACGATCTTCAGTCCCGCCGATGCGATCCGGCACGGCGCGGCGGCGAGACCGCAACCGCCGAGGCCGGCGCACAGCGCGAACAGCACGCCGAGCGCGCCGAGACGACAAGCCGCGCGACGCCGCCGACGTGCGCGTGATTCAACTGCCATGGGTTCCTCTGCTTCGGGTTTGCTTCGGTTTGTTACTTATCGACCAGGCTGCGAGAGAGCGCGACGTCTGGAACTTCCGAGCTTCCACGTCGAAGCGGCCACGTCGCCCCTTCATCGCCTCGTTACTTCGCCGATACCGGCCGCACCGCCGCCGCGGCCTGCTTCGCACGCGAGCGTGCTTCGTCGATCGTCTCGCCGGTCGCGAGCGCGACGCCCATGCGGCGCTTGACGAAGCTCTCCGGCTTGCCGAACAGGCGCAGGTCCGCGTTGGGCACGGCCAGCGCCTTCGCGACGCCTTCGAACGCGATGCCCGCTTCGTCGAGACCGCCGTAGATCACCGCCGACGCACCCGGCGCGCGCAACGACGTGTCGACCGGCAGACCGAGGATCGCGCGCGCATGCAGCTCGAACTCCGAGAAGCGCTGCGAGCACAGCGTGACGAGACCGGTGTCGTGCGGACGCGGGCTCACTTCCGAGAACCACACGTCGTCGCCGCGCACGAACAGCTCCACGCCGAACAGCCCGCGGCCGCCGAGCGCCTGCGTGACCTTGTGCGCGATCTCGCGCGAACGTTCGAGCGCGAGCGGGCTCATCGGTTGCGGCTGCCACGATTCGACATAGTCTCCAGCCACCTGCACGTGACCGATCGGATCGCAGAAATAAGTGCTGACCTCGCCGCTCGCCGGGTCGATCGCGCGCACGGTCAGCTGGGTGATTTCGTACTCGAAGTCGATGAAGCCCTCGACGATCACGCGGCCGTGATTCACGCGGCCGCCTGCCATCGCATACTGCCAGGCCGGTTCGACGTCGGCGTCGCTACGCAGCACCGACTGCCCCTTGCCCGACGACGACATCACCGGCTTCACGACGCACGGATAGCCGACTTTGGCGATGCCGGCGCGCAGTTCGTCGAGCGAATCGGCGAACGCGTACGGCGACGTGGCGAGGCCGAGTTCCTCGGCGGCGAGGCGGCGGATGCCCTCGCGGTTCATCGTCAGCTGGGTCGCGCGCGCGGTCGGGATCACTTCGGCGAGCGCTTCGGTTTCGATCGCGGCGAGTTCGTCGGTGGCGATCGCCTCGATCTCGGGGACGATCAGATGCGGGCGCTCCTGCTCGACCAGCGCGCGCAGCGCGGCGCGGTCGGTCATGTCGATCACGTGCGCGCGATGCGCGACCTGGTGGCCCGGCGCGTTCGGGTAGCGGTCGACGGCGATCACTTCGACGCCCAGTCGTTGCAGCGCGATGATCACTTCCTTGCCGAGCTCGCCGGCGCCGAGCAGCATGACGCGCGTCGCGGATTCAGAAAGGGGGGTGCCGATCCGTTGGCCGATCTGCATGGAGTCTCCAGATAAAAGTCGGATGAGGGTGGGATGAGTTGGAACGCGAATGTTAACATGCGGGCCCCTCGGCACGCGGCGGCTGCGAGGCGCCTGCGCGGCGCTCTCGAGGCAATCGCGAGCCGTCGCGCGCGCCTGCGCGATCTCGCCGATTTAACGATCTCGTCATCATTGCGCGTTCGCGAGCGCGCCTTCGCTCGCGCACGACAAGCTTAGTACGTTACCCTTACGCCTTCGCCCAGTTTGAAGAGGACCGACGCCATGCTCACCCGCTCTACCCCGCGACGTCTTGCCCGCATCACTCCGTGCCTGCGCACGGCCGTCGCCACGTTGAGCGTCGCCGTGCTGCTCGGTGCCTGCGCGATGCCGAAACATCCCGATACGGCCGCGCCGCCGCCCGATCCGTTCAACCCCGCCGCCGCGCAGTTGCTCGACGACACCAGCTGGACGCTGAGCTCGTGGAAGAACGCCGACGGCAGCGCGCGCGCGGTGCCGTCGAAAGATCAGGGCGCGCTGTCGCTGGCGCTGTCCACCGAAGGCGGCAAGCGTCACGCGAGCGGCTTTTCGGGCTGCAACCGCTTCATGGGTGCGTACATGCTGAAGGACGGCAAGCTGAGCTTCGGTCTGCTCGCCGGTACGCGCAAGGCGTGCGTGTCGCCGGGCGGCGAGATCGAAGGGCCGTTCCTCGATGCGCTGACGCGCGTCGATCGCACCGGCGTGCAGATGCGCGCGCCGCAGCAGATGCAGTTGATCCTCGACAACGGCGACACGCTGGTGTTCGATCGCAGCGACCAAATGACGCCATGACGCGCGCGTGGTTCGCGTGACGGTTCGCTCCTAAACTCGACGGGTTGCGCATGCGCGCACTCTGTCATTTGTAGATGTCTGGTATGCACACGGTAGTTTTCGGCTGGTTCGGCGGGTCGGCCGTCTGGTTTATTCCTCTTTTGTGGCGCCTCGTGAAGTCGGTGCTGCCGGGCGGCGCGGGTCTGCGCGGCCCCGGCACGATCCGGCTGTGGCTTGGCTTCGTCTGCGTGCTGATCGCCAGTTGCACGCTCGAAGGCACGCTGCTCGATCTGACGGGCGTCAACGGATTCGGGCACGCGCTCGCCGCCGGCTTCGGCCATCTGCTCGGCCATATCGGCACGCCGCTCGCGGCGCTCGCGCTGCTGCTGATCAGCCTGCCGTGGCTGATCGATTTCCGCTGGAGCGACGTCGCGATGTGGGCCGACGGCGCATTCGGTCTCGGTCTGTCGCGCGGGCTCGCGAAGCGCGACGAGGAAGCGCGCCGCTATCGCACGGTCGACGACGACGCGCCGTCGCATGCGATGCCGGCCACCAATACGATGGCGCCGAAAACCAGCCGGGGTCGTTATGCGCGACCGACGGTGTGGCGTCCGCCCGCGGGCGGACGCGGTGGGCGCGATGGCGCCGGCTCCGTCGCCGGTGCGACTGCCGCGGGTCTCGGTGGTAGCCAGGACGCTGCCGCGCGTGGCGTCGGCTCGGGTTGGCGCGCGGACGGCAGCTCGGGTATGGGTGCGGGTACCGGCACGGGTACCGGCGCAGGTATGACGCGCGGATCGGCGAAGCCGGTCGAACCGGTGTTGCGCACGGGGACGATCGCGACGCCCCGCTCGGCGGCTTCGGCCTATTCCTCTTCCACGCGGACGCGAACGCCCGGCACGGACAAGGCGGCGGACCCATTCGCGGACAAGGTCGCCGGCAAAGCGGCCACGCCGTTCGTTCCGACCGAACCGGTCGCGCCGGCCGGCTGGCTGCGACCGACGGAGACGCGCGCGAATGCGCCGCTGGCGGGAGCGGCGGGCGGCTCGGGCGGCTCGGGGCTTGCGGCAGGCGCTGCGACAGGTGCAGCTGCACCGGCTCGCGATGGTGCGCCGCAGATCGGCCGACGCGCCGCCGGCGAACAACGCCCGGCGACGTCGTTCGGTTCCAGTGCCGCACTGGCGGCGACAGCTGCCGCCGCATCAGGCGTATCGCCGCGCGCAGCGCAAGCGATGGCCGGACGTTCGTCGGCATCGGGCGCGGGGATCGGCATGACGTCGGGATCGGTGCACGCGGCGACGCGTGGCAACCGACCGTCGGCGCCGTCGCCGCAACGTCCGGCGGATGGAACCGCACCGCTCAATCGTGGCGCGACGCCGCGTCAGCCGCTCCAGATGACGCGCAACAACGGCGTGATGCCGCCGTCGTCCGCACGCCGGAACGCGCCGACTTTTACGCGTCCGCTCGCGAATGCGTCGCAGGTCACACCGCCCGCGAGCGTCCAGGAGACGCTGCGCAGCATCGCCGAAAATACCGCGCGCTGGACCGACATGGCCGGCGTGAGCCTCGCGCGCAGCCGCGGCGCGGAGAACGCGAAGGTTGGTGAGGTGGAGAGTGCGGCGCTGGGTCTGGACGCGGCGGCGCTGCCGACAGATGCGGCGGCTGTCGATCAGGTTGGGACGCTGGCGGCAGAGCCGGCACAGCAGGTGGTTGGCGAGGCGGTCGAAGCCGAGTCGGTGAATGCGGCGATGCAATTGCCGGTTGAAGCGGCTGCAGTAGCACGGGTTGAAGCTGCGCCGCTCGAAAAGGCATTGAGTGAAGCGCACAGCGCGAATGCGATCCAGTCGCCGGTTGAAATGGCCACAGTGGCGCCCGTTGAAGTCACACTGCCCGAAGCAGCGTTGGATGAAGCGCACAGCCCGAACGCAATTCAGTCGCCAGTTGAAGCGGCTGCAGTCGCACCGGTTGGAGCTGCGCCGCTTGAAGCGGCATTGGGTGCAGCACACCGCGCGGATGCCAGCCAGCCTCCGGTTGAAGTGACTGCAGTGGCACGCGTTGAAGCCGCACCGCTCGAAGCGGCATGGGATGCAGCACACCGCACGGACGCGATCCAGCCGCGAGTTGAAGCGGCCGCAGTGGCGCCCATTGAAACCGCACCGACCGCAGCGGCATTGGACCCAGCCCACAACGCGGACGCCACCCCGAGCATCGTCGATACGCCAATCGAGGTCGACACCGTGCCCGTGGCGCAATGGCCAACCGAGCCGCCGATCATTCACGTGCCGCCGACGGTTGCGCCGCAGCCGATGAGTGCGGTTGAGCCGGTTGCTCAGATGGCGGCTGAGGTAGCTGCTGCAGTCACGACGACTGCGGCAGCAATCGAGCCGGTCACTAAAACCGCGCCACAGCATCCGACGTCGGCCTCCCCGTCGACCTCGTTCCAGCGTTTCGCGGCCCGTCTGCACGAAGAGGCGCGGCAAGAGGACGCGCGGATCGAACGCGAGTCGACCAAGCCGGTTGCATCCATCGCTAGCGAATCACCCGCGTCGCAAGAATCGCAAGAGTCACAGCCGAGCCCTACCCTTCCGCACATCGCTCAGACCGAGACTACGTCGCAACCAGTCAGCGAACCGGCCGCCCCTTCGCACGCCACCACGCAAACGACGGCCGAGCCGACGACGACCGTGGTCCCGGCGCCATGGCAAGACGAAGCAACGCCTGCCGCGGAATCGGGAGCGCATGTCGCCGCCGCGACAGCCCAGCCGCTCGCGCCAGTCGCTGTCTCCACGGCGGAGCCCGTCGCCGTTGTACCGACCGTACCGACCCAGCCGGCTCAGCCGACGCAACCGGCCGAACCGCTACAACCGATGCAGCCAGCGGCACCCACAGCCGAACTCGTCATCGACAAAGCGCTCGTGCCTTGGGAAAGCAAGCTTGGCCCCGCTGCGGCGCAGCGTGCGACAGCGCAGTCGCATGATTCGCAGCCCATAGCGGCTGAGCCTGACGTCGCGCCTGTCTCTGCGCCTGAGGCGATGCCTGCGTCGTCACCCGCACCGGCACCTACAACCGTACCGACGCAAACCACCGTCACCCCCAACGTGGTCCGTGTCCCTGGCTTCGTTGCACCGGTCACGAGCGTCGACTCATCGACAGGCGAGGACCGAGCCTCCATCGCCGGCATCCCGGCTTCGGAACCGTCGAGCGCGGCAGCGGCAACGCCGACGCAACCGCCCACCCAGGCAACCGTCCCGGCAGCGCCCGCGGCCGAACTCGCGCCGGCCGCATCCGTGCCGTCGCTCAGCGAAGTCCCTGCACCCGAGGTCAGCGCATCGCAACTCGCGTCGACAACATCAGCAGCACCGACATCGACATCGCCGCTGCCCACACCCGCGGCCTACCCGACCGCCCAAACCGCCCAGGCCATCACCCAGCCCGATGGCCAACCGGCGACCGAGCCATCGCCGGCAACGCCCTCCGCCGAGCCCACGACCGAACCGTCACCCGCAGCAGCCGCAACCGAGCCCCCAGCCGCTCGCGCGCCACTGCGCGGCCACGCGCCGGTCAACGGCTTCGAATTCCACGCGCCGGCCGCATCGATGGTCGAACTGCCGACGCTCGATCTGCTCGCCCCCGCCGACGCCGACATCGAACCGATCTCCGACGAAAGGCTCCGTGAAACCGGCCAGTTGATCGAACAGCGTCTGCAGGAATTCAAGGTGCCGGTGACGGTGGTGGGCGCATCGGCCGGTCCGGTCATCACGCGCTTCGAAGTCGAGCCCGCGCTCGGCGTGCGCGGCAGCCAGATCGTCGGCCTGATGAAGGACCTGTCGCGCGGCCTCGGCCTCACGTCGATCCGCGTGGTCGAGACGATTCCCGGCAAGACCTGCATGGGTCTCGAACTGCCGAACGCGAAGCGCCAGACGATCCGCCTGTCGGAGATTCTCGAAGCGAGCGTCTACCAGAATTCGCATTCGCAACTGACACTCGCGATGGGCAAGGACATCACCGGCCATCCGGTCGTCGCCGATCTCGCGAAGGCGCCGCACATGCTGGTGGCCGGCACGACCGGCTCGGGCAAGTCGGTCGCGATCAACGCGATGATCTGCTCGCTGCTGTTCAAGGCGACGCCCGAGGAAGTGCGCCTGATCATGATCGACCCGAAGATGCTGGAGCTTTCCGTCTACGAAGGCATTCCGCATCTGCTCGCGCCGGTCGTCACCGACATGAAGCTCGCGGCCAACGCGCTGAACTGGTGTGTCGGCGAAATGGAGAAGCGCTACCGCTTGATGTCGGCGGTCGGCGTGCGCAATCTCGCCGGCTTCAATCAAAAGATTCGCGACACCGAGGCGAAGGGCAAGAAGCTCGGCAACCCGTTCTCGCTGACGCCCGACGCCCCCGAACCGCTCGCGCCGCTACCGCTGATCGTGGTCGTGATCGACGAGCTCGCCGATCTGATGATGGTCGCCGGCAAGAAGATCGAGGAGCTGATCGCGCGGCTCGCGCAGAAGGCGCGCGCGGCCGGCATCCACCTGATCCTCGCGACGCAGCGGCCCTCCGTCGACGTGATCACCGGCCTCATCAAGGCGAACATTCCGACGCGTGTCGCGTTCCAGGTGTCGTCGAAGATCGACTCGCGCACGATTCTCGACCAGATGGGCGCCGAGTCGCTGCTCGGCCAGGGCGACATGCTGTTCCTGCCACCGGGCACCGGCTACCCGCAACGCGTGCACGGCGCGTTCGTCGCGGACGAGGAAGTGCATGCGATCGTCGAGTATCTGAAGCAGTTCGGCGAGCCGCAGTACGAGGAAGGCATTCTCGACGGCCCGGCCGCCGAGGGCGGCGCCGCGCAGGACCTGTTCGGCGAGTCGCCCGATGCCGAAGCCGATCCGCTCTACGACGAAGCGGTCGCGTTCGTCGTGCGCACGCGGCGCGCGTCGATCTCGTCGGTGCAGCGGCAGTTGCGCATCGGCTATAACCGCGCGGCGCGACTCGTCGAACAGATGGAAACGGCCGGGCTCGTGTCGGCGATGAGCATCAACGGCAGCCGCGAAGTGCTGGCGCCGGGGCCGGCGGAATGAACGGTAGGTGCATCGACGGCGGCTGGGTATCGATGAAGCGATAAAGCCGCCATCGTCCGGTTGCCGGGATGAAAAAAAAACGGACCGCCTCACATTCGTGAGCGGTCCGTTTTTTATTGGCTGCATTGCCTGCTTGCCGACGTGCCGGCATTGCACCGCGTCGCTGTACCCGCCGACGCGCGCGCTCTACCTCACGACGGCGACACCAGCTTGAAGTCGACCGGCGAGCCGAGTTCGAAATGCTGCTTCGGCGTCGGGTCGAGCAGACCGGTCTGCGGATCGCGCTTGAACACGTACACCGTGTCGCTCAGTTGATTGCCGACGATCAGCCAGTTGCCGCTCGGATCGATCGCGAACTCGCGCGGCGACTTGCCGAGGCTCGACTGCCGGCCGATCTGCTTCAGATGTCCATTGGCGGGATCGACCGAGAAGATCACGATCTCGTTGGCATCGCCGCGATTGGACGCGTACACGAAGCGTCCGTCCGGCGACAGGTGGATCGCCGCCGCGCCCACCGCGCCCTTGAAGCCCGGTTGGGCGAGCGGCAAGGTCTGCACGAGCTTGAGCTTGCCGTCCTGATAGTCGAAGGTGCTGACCGTCGCGGCGAGTTCGCTCGTCAGATACGCATGTCGACCGTCCTTGCCGAAGATCAGATGACGCGGACCCGTGCCGGCCTTCTGCTGCGTATAACCCCAGTCCGTCGCGGCGAACGGGCCGGCGCCGGAACCGCTCTGCGGCGCATAGCGGTACGAGTACAGCTTGTCGGCGCCGAGGTCCTGCGCGAACAGGTACCGCCCGTCCGGCGAGAACACGGTGGAGTGCACGTGCGAGTTGTCCTGCCGCCCTTTCACCGGACCGCCGCCCTCGTGATGCACGGTCTGCACCGACGTGCCGACCTGGCCATCGCCTTGCAGCGGAAACACCGCGAAGCTGCCGCCCGGATCGGCCGCGACCGAATAGTTCGCCGTCAGCAGATACTTGCCGTCCGGCGAGATGCTCAGATAGCACGGATCATTGCCGTCCGACGACACCTTGTTCAGAAACGTCAGCTGTCCGCGCGCGGCATCGAAGCCGAACGCGCTGATGCCGCCGCGCTGCGTGGCCGGGCCGTTGTCGCCGGGCAGTTCGTTGACCGAATAAACGAAGTGGCGGTCGCGGCTCACGACCAGAAACGACGGATTGACCGTCGGCGCGACCGACACCTGGGTCGCCGCGCCCGTCTTCGTGTCGAAGCGGTAGACGTAGATGCCCTGGCTCTTGCCGCCGGTGTAAGTGCCGACCAGCATCGTATAGACACCGTCCGCGGGGACCGGGCCGGAATCTTGCGCATACGCGGGCGAAGCAACGATCGAGACCATGAGCATGAAACCTTTTATCATCGAGCAGGCGCTGCGCAAACTCGCGGGCCGATCCGCGCGAGCCGGATGAAGACCGGGAACAGAAGTAGAAGTAAAAGTAGAAGCAGAGACAGAAGTAGAAACGGCATTTGAAAGCGGGCGCGCAGCAACCCGCCCGACGGCACGGCGACTACGAAACATGGAACCTCCTCGACATCGGTTGTCTGGTGCAAGCAGTTTGAGTATGGGTGGTGATAACGGTGTCTGGTCTGCCGCGCCGCGGACCGGGCGTCGTTCCGCGTGGTTGCCACAGGGTTGCCGCGTGGTCGCTACGGTGTTGCCGCAGCAGTGCGCTGTGTTGCATCGTGTTGCGCAGTGTCGTTATGAAGCCAGTATAAAAGCGTTAGGCCGGATCATGCAGCGAATCCGGCCGCTGCACGAGCACGGTATAAGCCGCTGTGCGACCGGCGATGCGGGCCGGCCGCATAGGCGAACTGCGCGGACCCGACTACGAGCGGTCCGCGTCGGCAGCTTTGGGTCCCGCGCGACGGGGCATTTTTTCAATCGCGTGTTACGCGTCTCAACTACGGAGTCTCCATGAACGTCACTCTCAGCCTGGGCCCGCTCGTTTCGCTGATCGCCGGCATCCTGATTCTGGTCATGCCGCGCCTGTTGAACTACATCGTCGCGCTCTATCTGATCATCATCGGCATCATTGGCATCTTCGGCGTGGGCTCGTCGCATCTGTGAACGACACGCGAGCCGATACCGGGCGCACGTGTTGCGACCGGTATCGGCATGGCCTGCGCGCGTGAAAGCGTGCGCAGGCGTATTGAAGGCGAATTCATTGCGTCGCGTGGACGAGACCGCCCAGCGGCCGACATAACGCGGCATGGCGTGACATGCCGCGTACGGACGCGCGAACACGAAGGCGGGGAAACCCGCGCGATAGGAATGCGAAGCGAAAACGCGCCGATGATGCGCTGCGAAAAATCCGGCGCTATCGCTCAGCCGTTCGACAGCTGATCGAGCCGCCAGCGCCCCTGCAGCGACAATGCGCCGACGGCATAATGGCCGTCAGCTTCCCGGTAACGCCGGAAACAGGCCCGTTCGATCAGAAAGGACGCGGTAGCGAGCATGCAGTTGCGGCTCAGGCCGAGCCGGCCATGATCGAGCGACAACAGGGAGTCATCGGCCAGTTCGCTGGCAGCCGAGAGAATCTTGATGCAATCGGATTTCGAAGGGTTCAGCATGGCTTTCGTCCTCGGAAACGGCGTCTGCATGCGCCATGAGCAAGGCCGATACGCAGCCGGCGAGCACCAGGCATCGGCATGAGTCTGGATTGTAAGCATGGATTTGACAGTTTACCAACTCGTGTTTTGCCGCACTGTGCGGTGAACCAAACACAGCAGATGCTGGTCCGGTAAGAACATCCCCTCGGGCGCGGCACTCCGCGTCATCCGCAATCACGACTCGTTTTACGACACGTTTTCCATGCCTGCACTCATCGAAGACTACGCACTCATCGGCGACGGCCACACGGCGGCACTCATCTCGCGCGACGGTTCCGTCGACTGGCTCTGCTGGCCGCGCTTCGACTCCGGCGCCTGCTTCGCCGCGCTGCTCGGCACGCCCGACAACGGCCGCTGGCTGATCGCGCCCGTCAGCGACAGCCCACCCACCATCACGCGCCGTTATCGCGGCGAAACGCTGATCCTCGAAACCGATTTCGAAACGCCCGAAGGCGCGGTCACGCTGATCGACTTCATGCCGCCCGGCAATGGCTGGTCGGAGATGGTGCGCATCGTGGTCGGCAAACGCGGCACCGTGCGCATGAAGATGGAACTGGTGCTGCGCTTCGACTATGGCTTCTCGATTCCGTGGGTCGACCGGCTCAAGAACGACAGCGGCATCAAGGCGATCGTCGGTCCGGACAACGCGGTGCTGCGCACGCCGGTCGAGCTGCGCGGCGAGGACATGAAGACCCTCGCCGATTTCACCGTGACCGCGGGCGAGCGCGTGCCGTTCTCGCTCGCATACGCGCAGTCGCATCTGCGCATTCCGCCCGCGCGCGATCCGCACACCGCGCTCGCGCGCACCGAGAATCACTGGCTCGAATGGTCGGCGCGCGGCACCGTCGAGGGACGCTGGGCCGAGCCGATCCGCCGCTCGCTGATCACGCTCAGGGCGCTCGCCTACGAGCCGACGGGAGGCATCGTCGCCGCGCCGACCACGTCACTGCCGGAAAAAATCGGCGGCCCGCGCAACTGGGACTACCGCTACTGCTGGTTGCGCGACGCGACCATCACGCTGCTCGCGATGATGCGCGGCGGCTATTACGACGAAGCGCGCGCGTGGCGCAGCTGGCTCGGTCGCGTGATGGCCGGCGCGCCGGACCAGTTGCAGATCATGTACGGCATCGCCGGCGAGCGGCGACTGCCCGAATCCGAGATCGACTGGCTGCCGGGCTACCAGGACTCCAAGCCGGTGCGCATCGGCAACAACGCGGTCGGGCAACGTCAGCTCGACGTCTACGGCGAGGTGATGAATGCGCTGCATCTGGCGCGCGTCGGCGGCCTGCAGGCGGATGTCACCGCCTGGAGCGTGCAGTGCGCGATGCTCAAGCATCTCACGACGATCTGGCGCGAGCCCGACGAAGGCATCTGGGAAACGCGCGGCGGACGCCAGCATTTCACGTTCTCGAAGGTGATGGCGTGGGTCGCCTTCGATCGCGCGATCCGCTCGGCCGAGATGTTCGAGCTCGACGGCCCGCTCGACGAATGGCGCGCGACGCGCGACACGATTCACGCGGAGGTCTGCGAGAAGGCGTGGAATCCCGAGCTCAACGCGTTTTCGCAGTACTACGGCAGCAACCAGCTCGATGCGAGCGTGCTGCTGCTGCCGATGGTCGGCTTCCTGCCGCCGCGGGATCCGCGCATCAAGGGCACCGTCGCGGCGATCGAGCGGGACCTGATGCACGACGGCTTCGTGCTGCGCTACCGCACCACCGAATACGACGACGGCCTGCCGCCCGGCGAAGGCACTTTCCTTGCATGCTCGTTCTGGATGGTGGACAACCTCGCACTGCAAGGACGCATGCAGGAAGCGATCGAAATGTACGAGCGGCTGCTCGGGCTGTGCAACGACGTCGGCCTGCTGGCCGAGGAGTACGACCCGGTCGATCAACGCCTGGTCGGTAATTTCCCGCAGGCGTTTTCGCATGTGGCGCTGGTCCACACCGGTCTGAATCTGATGAAACACGAGCAGGAAATGGCTCAGGCAACCGGCCAGCCGCCTCATAACGGCATCCGCGCAATGGAGCTTGAGGTTCAGGCAACCCCTGATAGCGGCGCAGCAACACCGCCATTAGCATGAACCAGTGACAGTTTGCGATACGACAAGTACGCAAATTGTTGCGTTGCACAAAATTGCTTTGTTCGATATCATCGATTTGACTGTCGGCCAAAAACAAATGTGCCCACAACCAAAATGGCCCGCCGCAACGCATCCCGCGTGTTTGCGCAGCCCAATGCGAACCGCTTCAGAACGGAGCACCCATGCTCTATCAATTGCACGAATTCCAGCGGGCGATGTTGAGCCCCCTCACCGCCTGGGCCCAGGCCGCTTCAAAGTCCTTTGCGAATCCGGCCAGTCCGTTAGCCTATGTGCCAGGCGCCACGCGCCTCTCCGCCGGTTACGAACTGCTGTACCGGCTTGGCAAGGACTACGAAAAGCCCGAGTTCAACATCCACCAGATTGTTAAGGATGGTCATAACATCCCGATCGTCGAACAGACGATCGTCGAGAAACCGTTCTGCCGCCTGATGCGCTTCAAGCGCTTCGCCGACGACAGCGACGCTGTTACCCAATTGAAAGATGAGCCGACGGTGCTGGTCTGCGCGCCGTTGTCAGGACACCACGCCACGCTGCTGCGCGACACCGTGCGCACGTTGCTGCAGGACCACAAGGTCTACATCACGGACTGGATCGACGCGCGCATGGTGCCGCTCGAAGCCGGCGAATTCCATCTGGACGACTACATCGCGTATATCCAGGACTTCATCCGCCATATCGGCGCGAAGAATCTGCATGTGATCTCGGTGTGCCAGCCCACGGTGCCGGTGCTGGCGGCGATTTCGCTGCTGGCGAGCCGCGGTGAGGACACCCCGCGCACCATGACGATGATGGGCGGCCCGATCGACGCCCGCAAGAGCCCGACCGCCGTCAATTCGCTCGCCACCCAGCACTCGTTCGGGTGGTTCGAGAACAACGTGATCTTCACGGTGCCGCCGAACTATCCGGGCGTGGGCCGCAAGGTGTATCCGGGCTTCCTGCAGCACACCGGCTTCGTCGCGATGAATCCGGAACGTCACGCGGCGTCGCACTGGGACTACTACCAGAGTCTGCTGCGCGGCGACGAAGACGACGCCGAAGCGCACCGCCGCTTCTATGACGAGTACAACGCGGTGCTCGACATGGACGCCGACTATTACCTCGAGACGATCCGCGTCGTGTTCCAGGAGTTCAGCCTCGCCGAAGGCACGTGGAACGTCTCCGGCGAGCGCGTGCGGCCGCAGGACATCAAGACGACCGCCCTCTTCACGATCGAAGGCGAACTCGACGACATCTCCGGCGACGGTCAGACCTACGCGGCGCATGACCTGTGCACCGGCATTCCGGTGAAGAACAAGCGTCACTTCACCGCGGAAAAATGCGGCCATTACGGCATTTTCTCCGGACGCCGCTGGCGCACGATCATTTATCCGCAACTGCGCGACTTCATTCTCCAGCACAACAAGACCGCAAGGACGACGAAGGAAAAAGTCGAAGCCTGAGTGTCGAGAGCACGAGAAAACTGAAAAAAGCCAACGGCCTCCGCGGAGGCCGTTGGCTTTTTTATCGTACCTGGTTCGTCATGCCGAGGATCCGCGACGACTTGCGATGCTCCGCCGCGCCATGCGGCGCGGCATCGTCCGTTGCTGGTGCTGTCTCTGCGAGCGCCCGTTACTTGCGCAACAGATACGCGAGCAGCAGCTCGGTATTCATCTGGATCACTTCGCTGCGTTCGGTTGCGCTGCTGAAATCACGCCCGAGCGTTGCTTCGAGCGTAAAGCGATTCGACACGATGTAGTAGCCCATACCCGACAACGCCACATAAAAACGCAACGGATCGACGTTGGTGCGAAACAGCCCCGCGCGCTGACCGCGTTCGAGAATGCCACCGAGCGTCGCGACGATCGGCGAGATCATTTCGCGGATGCGCGTCGACTTCTGCATATAGCGTGCTTCGTGCAGGTTCTCGTTGTTGATGAGCCTCAACAACTCCGGGTGATCGCGATAGTAGTCCCACACGAAATGGGCGAGCCGCGTGACCGCCTCGACGGGCGCGACGCCATTCAGTTCGAGCGTGCGTTCCGCTTCGTTGAGCGCGCTGAACGCGTGCTCCAGTACCGCCGTGAATAGCTGCTCCTTGCTACCGAAGTAGTAATAGAGCATGCGTTCATTCGTTTCCGCGCGGCGGGCGATCTGATCGACGCGCGCGCCGAATAGCCCACCATTTGCAAACTCTTCGGCCGCCGCAAGCAGAATGCGGCGCCGCGTGCCTTCAGGATCTCTTTTGATTTTCGGCTGATTCATGGTGGCATCGTCTTCGTGAGCCGCGTTATCCGGATCGCGCCGCCGGCGTCTCCTCGAGCCTTATGGTGGCGGCGTTGAACGGGCGCGTCATGGTTGGGAAACACACCCTTTTATGCGGTCTTTCGAAAAAAGCGCTTCGATTATGGCACATGGATTGCGAATGGCAATCGGGGAAATCGGCGATAATGTGCTATTTAGTTCAGCCTGCGCAAACGCGCGGTCAGCCCCCACGTCGTCACCGTGACAGCCGTTAAAACACTTGCGGATCGCATCGAAGATCTGCTGCCCCAAACGCAATGCACGAAATGCGGTTACCCCGCATGCCGTCCCTATGCCGAAGCCGTCGCGAACGGCGACGCGAACTATAACCAATGCCCGCCGGGGGGCGCCGAAGGCATCGCGCGTCTCGCCGCGCTGCTCGGCAAACCGGTGATTCCGCTCAATTCCGCCAATGGCGTCGAACGTCCGCGTCCGCTGGCGGTTATCGACGAACAGCTGTGCATCGGCTGCACGCTGTGCATGCAGGCCTGTCCGGTCGACGCGATAGTTGGCGCACCGAAACAGATGCACACGGTGATCGCCGAGCTGTGCACCGGCTGCGACCTGTGCGTGCCGCCCTGCCCGGTCGATTGCATCGCAACACCTTCCGTTACCGGCGACGCAACCGGCTGGGCCGCATGGAGCCCGAGCCAGGCCGACGCCGCGCGCAAGCGCCATGACCGGCGCGGCGCGCGTCTCGCGCGTGAACGCGATGCGGCCGAAGCACGTGCTGCGGCGCGGCGAGCCGCCAGCGCCACACCGGCCCAGGCGGCCGCGCCATCGGCTCCGGCAACGACCTCCGCCGCAGCGGTTGCACCGACTGCGGACGACGCCGAAGCGAAGAAGCGCGCCATCATCCAGGCCGCGCTCGAACGCGCGCGCCAGAAAAAGGAAGAAATGGCCGCGAAAGGCCAGGGGCCGATGAACACCGACAACGTCAGTGCCGACGTACAGGCGCAGATCGACGCCGCCGAAGCACGTCGTCGCCGTCTCGGCGTAACCGGCAACGGTGGCGACCGTAACAGCAACGACAACACACCCGGCGCCGAACCATCGCCCGATCCGTCAAAGCCTCGCTAACCGCGCCGGCGCCCCGCGCCTGCACCGACCCGACACGCTCCGCATGAACGCGAACAAACGCCGCGCCATCTACGAAACGCTTCAGAGCCTGAACCCGCATCCGACCACCGAGCTCGAGTACACGACGCCGTTCGAACTGCTGATCGCCGTGCTGCTGTCGGCGCAGGCGACGGACGTGTCGGTCAACAAGGCGATGCGCAAGATGTTCCCGGTCGCGAACACGCCGCAGCAGATCTTCGATCTCGGCGAAGAAGGCGTCGAGAATTACATCAGGACGATCGGCCTGTATCGCACCAAGGCGAAGAACGTGATCGCGACCTGCCGGATCCTGCTCGATCAGTACGGCGGCGAGGTGCCGGAGGATCGCGAGGCGCTGGAGGGTCTGCCGGGCGTCGGTCGCAAGACGGCCAACGTGATTCTGAATACGGCGTTCGGCCACCCGACCATCGCGGTCGACACGCATATCTTTCGCGTCGCCAACCGCACCGGGCTCGCGCCCGGCAAGGACGTGCGCGCGGTCGAGGCCGCGCTGGAGAAATTCACGCCCGCCGAGTTCAAGCAGGATGCGCACCACTGGCTGATCCTGCATGGGCGCTACGTGTGCAAGGCGCGCCGGCCCGAGTGCTGGCATTGCGTGATCGAGCCATTGTGCGAGTTCCGGCCGAAAACGCCGCCGCCCGACCTCTGAGCGCGCGCCGTCGCGGGGTAGCCGGCGCCAGCAGCCCGCACCGCCGCGGCGTAAAATGGCGCTTTCGCAACGAGCGCCGGGCCTGTCCTGCATGACGCGGCGGGCCCAGGGCCCAAGGCCTAAAGCCTATTCCGCCGCCGTGCCGTCCTCGCCCACCGCGCCCCCACTCCTCCAGGCACCGGTCCCACGATGTTCAATCCCAGCCGCGACGAAGTCCGTCTCTTTTTCACCGACACCTGGCGCAAGCAGCGCAACGGCGAGATTCTGACGCCGCTCGAAGCCATCGCGGCCGACTGGATCGTCGAGCATCCGGAGTATCACGCCGATCTCGCCGACGGCCCGGCCGCCCAGGCGCAGGACTATTCGCCGGAACGCGGCCAGACCAACCCGTTCCTGCATCTGTCGATGCATCTGGCGATCTCCGAGCAACTGTCGATCGATCAGCCGCCCGGCATTCGTGCCGCGCACGAGCGGCTCGCCGCGCGGCTCGGCTCGACCCACGACGCGCAGCACGCGATCATGGACTGCCTCGGCGAAACCATCTGGGAAGCGCAGCGCACCGGCACGCCACCGGACACCGACGCGTATCTGCAGCGGATCGAACGTCGCGCGACGCGCGACTGAACTGAAACAGTCCCGCCGCACGGTACGGCGACACCGTGTTCGCACACGCGGCACAACCGCAAGTACCAACGCGGCGCAAGCGCGACACAGCGGCAACAACGCGACAACCAATCCGCATCTCAAAAGCAAAACACCCCGCCGAGGCGGGGTGTTTTCTTTACAGCGACCAGCGTGCAATCGCACGAGAAGCGCCGTCGCAGCAGCACTGCGACGCACCGGGCACACACAACAGCGCGCCCGACGCCCTTACTTCTTCTGCACGAGATCGCCGTCCAGCGATTCGATATACGCGGCGATGTCCTTCATGTCGCTCGGCGACAGGCTCTGCACCTGTGCCTGCATGATCGCGTTGTTGCGACCGAAGTGCGGATTGCCGGTGCCCATCTGGTATTGACGCAGCGCCCAGAACACGTAGTCCGAATGCTGGCCGGCCAGCTTCGGATACTCGGGGCTCACCGGCTTGTTCAGGTTCACGCCGTGGCAGGCCGCGCAGTTGTGGCTATCGGCAAGCACCTTGCCGTTGCCGGCGTCGGCCGCATGGGCGACGCTCGCCGTGGCCAGACCGATCACCGCCGTCGCCGCGGCAGCCTTGAATACCGTATGGAGAGCCTGTCGGGGCTTGATCATGAAATCTCCTGTCCCGCGAATTTGATGAGCTGGTGATCGACGCCGATCACTTGTTCGGATTGTTTTGCGAAGCGGCGTTTTGCGCGGCGTAGTACGCGGCGATGTCGGCGATGTCCTGATCCGACAGCGACACCGCGATCGCATGCATCGTGTCGAAGTGGCGATCGCCCTTCTTGTACGCATGCAGCGCGTTGTCGAGGTACGCCTGATTCTGCCCGCCCAGCTTCGGCACGCGGAAAACCTCTGGATAAGCCGTACGGTATTCAGGGATGCCGTGGCAGCCGATACACATCGCGACCTTGCTCTGGCCCGCCTTCGCGTTGCCCACGACATCCGCTGCCTGGGCGCTGGCCGCATAGCCCGCAAGCACCGACAGCGCTGCGATCACGACGTGTTTGCCGACGAATTTATTCATAGATCTAACCTGGCATGAGGGGAAACGGGCGCCCAGAAAGGAGCGGTCCGTGCCGTTCTTCTTGTAGGGTAGCCACGCAGGCCAAAAAAATCGGGCTCATTGTACCGCGACGCCGCGACGCACGTCCACCAACCTCCAACACCGCGCAACGCCCACCGCGACAGGCCCCGGCGCCTTGCCCAGCAAGCCCGCGCGCGGACCTCGGGTCAACACCTGGTCGACCGTCGACGGGGACGCGAGGCCACAGCATCGCGCGATCGATACCCTACGCGAGCCGGTTTCGGGCCAACAGGTCTTCTGACTTATACTGGGTTTTTTCCCGAAAAAGAGCATCTCGCCATGCGTTTCGAAGGCTCATCGCAGTACGTCGCCACCGACGACCTCAAGCTCGCGGTCAACGCCGCGATGACGCTCAAGCGTCCGCTCCTGATCAAGGGCGAACCCGGTACCGGCAAGACCATGCTCGCTGAGGAAGTCGCCGCCGCGCTCGGCATGCCGCTCATGCAATGGCATATCAAGTCGACCACCAAGGCGCAGCAGGGCCTGTACGAATACGACGCGGTCTCGCGTCTGCGCGATTCGCAGCTCGGCGACGAGCGCGTCAAGGACATCCGCAACTACATCGTCAAGGGCGTACTGTGGCAGGCCTTCGAAGCGAACCAGCAAACCGTGCTGCTGATCGACGAGATCGACAAGGCCGACATCGAATTCCCGAACGACCTGCTGCGCGAACTCGACCGCATGGAGTTCTACGTGTACGAGACGCGCGAGCTGGTGCGCGCGAAGCATCGTCCGCTCGTGATCATCACGTCGAATAACGAGAAGGAGTTGCCCGACGCGTTCCTGCGCCGCTGCTTCTTCCACTACATCAAATTCCCCGATCCGCAGACGATGCAGCAGATCGTCGAGGTGCACTACCCCGGCATCAAGAAGGAACTGCTCGCCGCGGCGCTGCAGAGCTTCTTCGAACTGCGCAACGTCGCGGGGCTGAAGAAGAAGCCGTCCACCTCCGAGTTGCTCGACTGGCTCAAGCTGCTGCTCGCCGAAGATATTCCGCCCGAAGCGCTGCGCTCGGCCGATCAGAAGCAGATCATTCCGCCGCTGCATGGCGCGCTGCTGAAGAACGAGCAGGACGTGAACCTGTTCGAGCGTCTGCTGTTCATGAACCGCAACAACCGTTGAATCGTTGAGTAGACGGACCCGGCAACGACTGCGCGGCGGCCCCCGGCTGCCGCAAGGACACCCAGCATGCTGATCGACTTTTTCTACTCGCTGCGCGCCGCCAAGCTGCCGGTGTCGGTGAAGGAATACCTGACGCTGCTCGAAGCGCTGAAGGCCAACGTGATCGCGCCATCGCTCGACGAGTTCTACTACCTCGCGCGCATCACGCTCGTGAAAGACGAGCAGTACTTCGACAAGTTCGATCAGGCGTTCGGCACGTACTTCAACGGCGTCGCGCAGACCTCCGAACTCGCGTTCGATATCCCGCTCGACTGGCTGAAGAAGAAGCTGCAACGCGACCTGTCGCCGGAAGAAAAGGCGCAGATCGAAGCGATGGGCGGCCTCGACAAGCTGATGGAGCGGTTGAAGGAACTGTTCGACGAGCAGAAGGAGCGCCACGAAGGCGGCAACAAGTGGATCGGCACCGGCGGCACGTCGCCGTTCGGCAACGGCGGCTATAACCCGGAGGGCGTGCGCATCGGCGGCGACGCGGCCGGCAACCGTACCGCCGTCAAGGTGTGGGAGGCACGCGCCTATCGCGATTACGACGATCAGGTCGAGATCGGCACGCGCAACATCAAGGTCGCGTTGCGACGGCTGCGGCGCTTCGCGCGCGAAGGCGCGGCCGAAGAGCTCGATCTGCCCGACACGATCCGCAGCACCGCCGCGAACGCCGGCTGGCTCGATCTGAAGCTGGTGCCCGAGCGGCACAACAACGTGAAGGTGCTGATGCTGCTCGACGTCGGCGGCTCGATGGACGATCACGTGAAGCGCACCGAGGAGCTGTTCTCCGCCGCGAAGGCCGAGTTCAAGCACCTCGAGTTCTACTACTTCCACAACTGCGTGTACGACTTCCTGTGGAAGCACAATCGCCGTCGCCACGCCGAGCGCACGCCGACGTGGGACGTGCTGCACAAGTTCACGCCCGACTACAAGCTGATCTTCGTCGGCGACGCGACGATGAGCCCGTACGAAGTGCTGCAGCCGGGCGGCTCGGTCGAGTACAACAACGCCGAGGCCGGCGCGGTCTGGCTGCGTCGGCTCGCCGATCATTTCCCGCACTTCGCGTGGCTCAATCCCGAGCCGGAAGCGCTGTGGCCGTACCGGCAATCCGTCAGCGCGATTCGCGAAGTGCTCGGCCACCGGATGTATCCGCTCACGCTCGCAGGCCTCGAGACAGCCATGCGCGTGCTGAGCAAGTGACGGCGCGTATCGGGTATCCGATGCGCATCAGATCGATGCGTATCTGACGCGCAACGGGCTCCTATCCGAGGTTCATCGACCGTTTTTTTGCTGTTCCCATCTCGCGCCTTCTCCAACAACAAGCAACAGGCCATCACAAAGCATTCGCATGAATCCGTCACCCTCGCCCCAGCTGTCCCCCGCCGCCACGCCGCCCGGGCGCTCCAATCCGCTCGCCGATACGTCGCTGTCGACGATCGTCGCGGGCTTCGTCGCGATGATGACCGGCTACACCAGCTCGCTCGTGCTGATGTTCCAGGCGGGCCAGGCCGCGCATCTGAGCGACGCGCAGATTTCGTCGTGGATCTGGGCGCTGTCGATGGGCATGGGCATCTGCTCGATCGGTCTGTCGCTGCGCTTTCGCGCGCCGATCGTGATCGCGTGGTCGACGCCGGGCGCGGCGCTGCTGGTGTCGTCGCTTGGGCATGTCGAGTATGCGCAGGCGATCGGCGCGTTCATCGTCTGCGCGGTACTGCTGACGCTGGTCGGCGTGACCGGCTGGTTCGACACGCTGATGAAGAAAATTCCGGCCGGCCTCGCGTCGGCGCTGCTCGCGGGCATCCTGTTCGAGATCGGCATCGAGATCTTCCGCGCCGCGCAGTTCCAGACCGCGCTGGTGTTGACGATGTTCTTCACCTATCTGATCGTCAAACGGCTGTCGCCGCGCTATGCGATCGTCACGACACTGGTGGTCGGCACGGCCGCCGCCGGCGCGCTCGGCCTGCTCGATTTCAGCCGCTTTCATGTCGCGTTCGCGCATCCGGTGTTCACGATGCCGGCGTTCTCGGTGGCCGCGTGCGTGAGCATCGGCATTCCGCTGTTCGTGGTCGCGATGGCCTCGCAGAACGTGCCGGGCATCGCGGTGCTGCGCGCGGACGGCTATCAGACTCCCTCCGCGCCGCTGATCGCGACGACCGGCCTCGCGTCGCTGCTGCTCGCGCCGTTCGGCTCGCACGGCGTGAATCTCGCGGCGATCACCGCGGCGATCTGCACCGGTCCCGAAGCGCACGAAAATCCGGCCAGGCGTTACACGGCCGCCGTGTGGGGCGGCATTTTCTATCTGCTCGCGGGCGTGTTCGGCGCGACGATCGCCGCGCTGTTCGCCGCGTTGCCGAAGGCGCTGGTGGTGTCGGTGGCGGCGCTCGCGCTGTTCGGCTCGATCATGAGCGGCCTTGCCAACGCGATGCAGGACGTCAAACAGCGCGAGGCCGCGCTCGTCACCTTCATGGTGACGGCCTCGGGGCTGACGCTGCTGTCGATCGGTTCCGCGTTCTGGGGACTGGTCGCGGGCGTGATCACGCAACTGGTGCTAAACGCGCGACGCGTGTGATGCCTCCGCTACGCGCGCGCGTGCGACGTGGGTGAACGCGCTTGCGCTCGCATGCTGCGAGCGTGCGCCGGGGCGGCTCCGGGTCTGCTTCGGGTCTGCTCCTTGCGGCGCACACAGCGAGTCGCGCGCGGCCGTTTCCCGTGCCGAATCCGCGTGAACGGATCGACCCAACCCGCTGTCCATACCTGCTATTCATACAGCCACGGACGATCCGCCATAGAATAGATGTATCCGGCAGCGCTTCCATGTCACCTGATGGAAGCGCGCCGCGGCTTGACCCGCGGCCGCCGGCGCCGGCTGGTGCTCCGCTTCATCCAGCCGGCGCGGCGGCGACCTCACTCCCCTTGAACTACGGCGCACACGCGCCTTGAGGCCCGAACATGACAACCGCACTCGATCAACTCAAGCAATACACCACCGTCGTAGCCGATACCGGCGACTTCCAGCAGCTCGCGGCGTACAAGCCGCAGGACGCGACCACCAATCCGTCGCTGATTCTGAAGGCCGTGCAGAAAGACGACTACCGGCCGCTGCTCGAAAAAACCGTGAAGGCGCATGCGTCGAAGCCGGTCGGCGCGATCATCGACCAACTGCTGATCGCATTCGGCACCGAAATCCTCAAGATCATCCCCGGGCGGGTGTCGACCGAAGTCGACGCGCGCCTGTCGTTCGACACCGAAGGCTCGATCGCTAAGGGTCGCGAGCTGATCGCGCTGTACAAGGAGCACGGCATCGAACGCGAGCGCGTGCTGATCAAGCTCGCGTCGACATGGGAAGGCGTGCGCGCGGCCGAGGTGCTGCAGAAGGAAGGCATCCACTGCAACATGACGCTGCTGTTCTCGCTCGCACAGGCCGCGGCCTGCGCGGAAGCCGGCGCGCAACTGATCTCGCCGTTCGTCGGCCGTATCTACGACTGGTACAAGAAGAACGCCGGCAGCGCATGGGACGAAGCGAAAGACGGCGGCGCCAACGATCCGGGCGTCAAGTCGGTGCGCCGCATCTACGCGTACTACAAGAAGTTCGGCTACAAGACCGAGGTGATGGGCGCGAGCTTCCGCACCACCTCGCAGATTCTGGAACTGGCCGGCTGCGATCTGCTGACGATCAGCCCGGACCTGCTGCAGAAGCTGCACGACAGCAACGACAAGGTCGAACGCAAGCTGTCGGCGCAGATGTCGAACGACGCCGATATCGAACGCGTGCCGGTCGACGAAAAGTCGTTCCGCTTCCTCCTTAACGACGACGCGATGGCCACCGAGAAGCTCGCCGAAGGTATCCGTACGTTTGCGGCGGATGCGGTGAAGCTCGAAAAGCTGATTGACTCGCTGCGGTGAGAGGTTGAGCCGGTGGCGCTGAGCGATTGCTGAGTCGGCGGCGGCTTCACGCGGCTGCATCACGGCTGATCAGGACGCGCTTCGCGCGATCCAGCAGCGCAAAACAGACGGCCCGGAACTTCCCGGTTCCGGGCCGTCTGTCGTTTAAGGTGTATAAGTCGACACGCCACCTGACAGTCACAGTCAGATCTCGTCACGATCGGCCGTTATCCAGGCAAAGGGCAGCAATCGACCCTGAGGCGACAGTCGTTTCCCCCAAAAACGGCCGTTCCCTCCTGCTTTTTGCGCGGTCATTGTTGACGACTGACGCCGCCCCAAACTACGCTCTGCTTTGGATTCCACACCAAGACAAAATCAATGAACGACGACGCAACAGAACTCGTACTCGCGTTAGCCAAACACGTCATCGGTCACATGCAGAGCACTTTTCCGGGTTGGAGCGAGGTCTACATTCGCTTTGACGCACCGAGCGATTTTCAGCATGGTGTACGAGCTTCCTACGCTACGACGAGCAGCATCCAGTTGATCTCCACGATGCAGCATCGCGATTTCATTGACGGCATCATGCGCATCGGGACGCAATTGCGCGACGCGCTATCGAACAACGGAAGGAAATTCTGCGTCGGCCTTCTTCGTGCCAATTCCCAGTTTTCCTATCGAATGGATTACGAGTGGAACGACCCTACGAGATGGAACATCACGAAGCTCGATGGAGCATCGGGCCTTCCGGATGGCTTGGATGCGCTCGCCCCGCTGGACTAATCTCCGTATCTGGCCGGATCTAGATCGATGTAAATCGACCAACGAAGATGCCGGCCAACTGATTTGTTGCCGATCTGGCTTGCCATCCCCGAGGACCGTAACTGGCCGCACCGCGTCTCCGACCCGACGTGTACTATGGCCATTCTTAGGCACGGAGGCGGTTCATGAGAAAAAGCTTTCCGGTCCCGTCGGGGCGAGCGACGCTGGCGGGGGAAATCGTTGGATGTGGAGAACCGATAGTTTTTTTGCACGCGCGTGTTGCGGACCGCCGGATGTGGGACCACCAGATCCGCAAGATAGGTGCGACCCACCTGGCAATTGCCTATGATCGACGCGGATTTGGCGAGACTTTCGCGCAAGCGGAGGATCATTCTTCAGTCGACGACCTGATCACTGTTTTGGAGTCGGTGACAGAGGAACGCCCCGCAATACTCGTGGCTTGCTCTCAGGGCGGGGGGATAGCACTAGACGCAGCTCTTCGATATCCGTCATCCGTTCGTGGTCTCGTTCTTATCGCGCCGAATGTGACGGGTGCTCCGAAAATCACTCACCCCGCGCCGATTGAAGACTTGGTCGCCCGCTTAGCGCAGGCGGAGTCGAGCAATGACATTGAAACGGCCATCGAGATACGAACGACGCTCTGGCTTGATGGGCCGTTTCAATCTGAGGGTCGCGTGACCGGTGGAGTTCGCAAGCTGTTTTATGAGATGAATTCCGCCGCTCTCGGTTTGCCGCCAGTTGGCACGAACACGGATCCAGCGATCGCATATCGGCGGTTGAGCGACGTATCTGTACCGACGTTGGTGATGTGTGGGAACCTCGACCTTCCGGGTATTCAGGAGCGCAGTCGTCACCTCGCGGCCAACGTATCTCGCGGGACATTCTACGAAGTGTCAGATACCGCCCATCTGCCGAGCCTTGAGCGGCCGGAGGAAGTGACAAACGTGATCGCGGAATTCATCGATCAATGCAAAGGCGAGCAATAGCTGCCCCAGCAAATCTTGGGGACATGTTACCCTGCGACGCGCCGATTGTTGACGATCTGCGATCTCACGCCGAATGTCCCATGATGGCCGCCAAGCGACCGACGCCGCGTGATCAGAATCTCAGCTCGATGATTTTTTGAGCACCAGAAATCCAACAAACGCTATAGCTGCACAAACGAACATCCAATAGACAGTCTTTTCTGCCTTGCTCATCTTCTTCCATTTCTCTGGCGACGGCCCGCCACCCACTGCTGGCATTTCTTCTCCCAATTTCACGACGGAAGGTAGCTTTGTAACGATTGTCGGCGATGTTGCTCACTCAGTCGACAGTCCGATGCTGGCCGCTTGTTGCCTCCCGCAGCCGTCAAGGTTGGATCGCGCTCGCCCCAAGAATCGACATCAAAGTCTTCGCGTTCCGCTGTCCTTGGTCCTCGAAATTGTTGATCTATACACCGGCAGCAGTTACTGGCGACAGCGAAGGTCCGAGGTCGACCCAGACCGTGTGGAAACGCCGTTTTCGCGGCGAAGCGCTCGATTGCAAATCAGGTCGATCGAGTTCGATGCGACGAGTTTGCACTATTCTGGCATCGCGAGCCCAACAAAGCCCCTCGGGGCTTAGCTTCTGATTGCTGTCATGGCCTTTAACGTCCCTGCGACGCCAAGTATTTTCATGACCCGCTTCAGGTTGTAGGCAAGCACGTTCAGGCTCATCTCGGTACTCACGCGTTTGAGCGTCCGGGTCAGGAAGTGGGCGGGCCCCATCCAGTGCTTCAGCGTCCCGAACACATGCTCGACTGTACTTCGGCGGATCGTCATTGCGTCGGGCCTCCGGTCAAGCCGACGCTGCATGGCTTCCAGCGCGTTTTCGTGTTCCCACCGTCGAATACGACGATAGTCACTTGTTGAACATTGTTCCTTCAGATGGCAACGCGGGCAGGCACTCGGCCAGTAGACCCGTAGATTCATGTCATGTTCGACGGTTGTAAATCGATGGATTGCCCGCTCGCCAGCAGGGCATCGATACACGTCACTTTTTGCCACGTAGACGAAGTCGGCCTTCGTGAACAGACCTTTCTTCCGGGATGCTGACGTGAGCGGCTTGGGAACATACGCGCTGACGTCGTTCAGATCGCACGCCCTTATCTCCGGGCCGCTGAAGTAACCCCGGTCAGCAACAACCTTCAGCTTCGATCTGCCCATCGCGTGCTTCGCCGACAGCGCCATTTTGCTGAGTTGCCCATGATCGTTGCCGACGTTGGTTACTTCGTGTTCAACGATCAGATGATGTTTCGTGTCCACTGCTGTCTGGACGTTGTAGCCCACTATGCCGGAGCCTCTTCCACTTGTTGCCATCGACCGTGCATCCGGATCCGTCATAGACAGTTGCTTGTCCGGCTGCTTTTCTAGCTGCCTGCTGATCTGCTTAAGCTCACGCATCTGCTGGCGCAGCACGGCGATCTTCTCGTAGAGCCGGACGGTTTTTACATCAAATCCGGTAGGGCTGGTGCGGTCGGCGGTTTCAATCAGGTCGAGATATCGCTGCACGCTTTCCTCGATCTGCTTCTGACGCTTGTCGATCTTGCTTGCTGTGTAGTTCCTGTCGCGGCTGTTTGATGCCTTGAACTTGCTGCCGTCAATTGCCACCATGTCGGTCGTCAGAAGTTTCAGCCCGCGACACAGCTCCACGAAACGCCGGCATACGTTGCGAATGGCTGCGCCGCTGTCACGGCGAAAGTCGGCAATTTTCTTGAAGTCCGGAGCCAGACGTCCCGTTAGCCACATCAGCTCGACGTTGCGCTGACACTCACGCTCGAGCCGCCGGCTGGAGGGTATCCGGTTCAGGTAGCCGTAGATATAGATCTTGAGCATCACGCCTGGGTGATAGGACGGGCGCCCCGTGATCGCTGGCGTGGTACCGTTGAATCCCAGATCCGCCAGGTCCAACTCGTCGACGAAGGCGTCTATGACCCTGACCGGATTGTCCTGTCCAATGTAGTCATCGACGCATTCGGGAAGTAGCGCGACCTGCTTGCGGTCATCGCCTTCAACGAATCGCTTCATGAGTCACCCGGTCTCAGTGCGTTGATTCAGTTTAGGCGATCGATGGGTTTTCACACACTCTGGACCCGTTTGAGACAGTCAGCTTTCCGCAAAGCGGTCGGACGAGCTCGGTGCTTGCTCTCGATACTCCTGGACAACCGAATGGGATCGGCTACGCCCCGACCGAGACTTTCTTTCGGGGCGAACGCACGTGGCGCCGCATCCCAGCGCAAACCACCCACGAGAGACTGCGACTCCGCAGTCGTCAACCACCTTCTGACCAGAAAGCGACATTGATCCCATTCGGCGCGCGGCTATCTAGAATGCTTGATTTGTGGAACGAACAGTCCTAATATCAACGCCATCATGAAACGGTTATCTACATCCGCCAGTGCTTCCAAGCTCACGTCTGAACGTGGGCGACCTCGTGAATTCGATATCGACGAAGTAACGGAGATTGCGGGCCGTGTCTTTTGGGAGCAGGGCTATCACGCAACGTCAATCGAGTCGTTATGCACGTCGACAGGCCTCTTTCGCGCAAGTCTCTACAGTACGTTTGGCGACAAGCATGGGCTTCTTGTCGCGGCGTTCGATCGTTATGCAGAAGGTGCGATTGCACGGCTAAAAGAGCGTTTGCAGGCGAAGTTGCCGCCGCGTGAGGCGCTCCGGGGAGCATTGCTTCATTACACTCAAGTCGCAGCCCAACTCTCGGGGCGGCATGGATGCCTGATCACGAATGCAGCGATCGAGTTGCTGCCCGCCGATGAGGCTTTACGCCCCCATATCGAGACGACGCTTCGCCGGATCTCCTCGCACCTGGCCGCTGCAGTGGTTCGAGGGCAGCAGACCGGTGAATTCAATCCAGATCTCGATGAACAGGAAGTCGCTAACTATCTGCTCTGTATGATCCAGGGAATGCGCGTACTGGGGAAGGTGAATGTGAGCGAAAAAGAACTCGTATTGATCGTCAATATGGCGATGCGAGCGCTGGTCTGAAAATTTTTCCTTATTTTTGGAACGAACAGTCTTGAATAAACCAATCG
The DNA here is from genome assembly GCF_012927125.1 of Paraburkholderia antibiotica. GTDB lineage: Bacteria > Pseudomonadota > Gammaproteobacteria > Burkholderiales > Burkholderiaceae > Paraburkholderia > Paraburkholderia antibiotica. The sequence goes on along the minus strand of NZ_JABBFZ010000012.1, from coordinate 53,113 downwards.
AATTGCCAGTCGCATCTTCGCCCCCTCGTGTCGGATCGGTGGCTGGCATTGCTGGTCATGAAGGCTACTGGAAGGGCGTGTTGCTATGTGTCGTGGCAACGATCCTGATGGGCATCATGTTTCCCGTCATGACCGATGCCCTCGTCCACATCGATCCATTTACCTTTACGTCGCTCCGATACCTCGTTGCCGGCATTGCCTTTTTCGCGCTACTGCTGATAAAGGAAGGGAAGGGAGCACTCCGCCCGAACGGAGAATCGATGGTTCTCGCCTGGCTGCTGGGGTCGATCGGCTTCTGCGGATTCGGATCCTTTGTTTTTCTGGGGCAGCAACTGGCTGGGCGCGAAGGAGCGCTAACCGCGTCGATCATGATGGCGACCCAGCCGATGATGGGGTTGCTCGTGAACTCTGTCGTGCGTAGGAGCTCGCCACCTCTGTACTCGTTCCTGTTCATCCTGATGTCGTTCGCGGGCGTTTCTCTGGTGGTCACAAAGGGGGATATTGCCGCCGTGCTGCACGAGCCACAGCACTACTCGGCTAATGCCCTTATCGTAGTAGGGGCGCTGTGCTGGGTGATCTATACCTTCAGTGCGTCTCGTTTCAAACGATGGTCCGCACTCAAGTACACAACGATGACGACCTGGCTCGGACTGACCACGATCATCGGTCTCAACATCCTGCTCTTCGCGCTTCACGTCGTACCGGTGCCATCCTCGGCAGCATTGCGTTCGATCGTCCCGCACCTGCTGTACATGGGACCTATCGCGGGCTTCTGCGCGATTCTGTTCTGGAATATGGGAAACAGGATTCTCACTCCCCTCAACGGCGTACTGTTCATGGACATATTGCCACTTACAACATTCGTCGTGTCGGCGCTGACCGGGGTTGTGCCGGGACGCGCGCAGGTCGTCGGCGCATGCATGACCGGAGCCGCGCTCATTTTCAACAACCTCTATTTGCGGCGCCGCGCCCGTCGACTTGCCGCTTCGTCGTAGTCGACGCCCGACGACTGGTTGATCCGCTCATCGTTACCTTTCAAATATAGTCGGCGCGCCGGGAGGCGAACAATATGAAGTCCATCGGCAAGCCAAATCTGCTCGCCAGATTGCGTATCGAGATCCCCGTCATTCTGGCGCCGATGGCGGGCATCGGTACGCCGGCGTTAGCCGCTGCGGTATCGAATGCGGGGGGCTTGGGTTCCTTGGCAATCGGCGCGATGAACGTCGAAAGTGCCCGCACATCGATCCGCGAACTGCGGGCGCTAACCGAAAAGCCGTTCAATGTAAACTTGTTTGTTCATCGTCGGGCCAGACCCAATCGCGTCCGCGAAGCTATCTGGCTTGATTACCTTAAGCCGCACTTTGTCGAATTCGGTGTTGAGCCGCCTGATGCACTCGCGGAGATTTACCCGAGCTTCGTCGACGACGACGCAATGCTGGAGATGCTGCTGCGGGAGCGGCCGCCCATTGTCAGCTTTCATTTCGGACTGCCTTCTGAGGAGCGAATAGCGGCCCTGCATGGCGCGGGAATTTTTCTGCTCGCGAACGCAACGACACTGAATGAAGTGCGTCAGATCGAACACGCCGGGATCGACGCAGTTATCGTTCAGGGGATCGAAGCCGGTGGGCATCGCGGATCATTCAATCCGGATGCCGATGACGATGAATTCAGCACGCTTACGCTGGTGTCACAGGCGGTGTCGCAGACCCGATTACCCGTCATTGCTGCGGGCGGCATCATGGACGGGTTTGGCATTGCCGCCGCGCTCGCCCTCGGCTCGCATGCGGCCGTGCTGGGCACCGCATTCATAGGCGCACCGGAATCTGCTGCAAGTGCGGCTTTTCGCGAAGCGCTCGGTAGACCGGACACACGCACCGTACTCACATCGGCTATTTCAGGGCGACGCGCCAGAGCCATCCAGAATCGGTTCACGGAACTGGGCAACGATCCAGGCAGGCCACCCGTCCCGGATTACCCCATCGCCTACGATGCCGGCAAGCGGTTGCATGCGGCGGCGACCGCTGCGGGTAGTACCCGGTATGCGGCGCATTGGGCTGGTCAAGGCGCCGGGTTGTCTCGTGCGATGCCTGCCGCCGAGCTGATGAAAACTCTGGCCTACGAAATGCGGGAGGCGATTTCGATACTCCAGTGGACTTGACTGATTTCCGAGGCGAAACGATCGTGGCCAGCACGGATGTCCGACGGCCTCCCTGGAATTGAACCGTTGATTGTCAACAATCCAGATGCTGGCGTTGAACGTCTGCAACTGGCCGAACAGAGCCCGACGATCTGACATCGTCTATGCGGTCTGGCCCAAGTTTCTACATTTAAGGCTTCGGCTCGGCTACGTCACCTCTTACTCCCGATGGCTACGCATCGCGAAGCGCGCCGGATCAACCCAAACCAGGACCAGCCGCGCCCCATCACTCCGAGCCAGCCCCGCCAGAACCACAGTCCCGACAAGACCCAGCCATACCGCCCCTCTCCACCCCACCGTCACAAATCCCGCCCACTACGCGCCTACAATCGTCTCCACGCCCTCCCACCGACGCCCGCCGGAAAACAAACGGCGCCGGTTCAACGACCGCCCCCAGGAGACGATCATGTACGTTCAGCCCTACGTATTTTTCAACGGCCGCTGCCAGGAAGCGCTCGACTACTACACCGACAAGCTCGGCGCCCAGGTGACCTTCAAGATGCTCTACAAGGAGGCGCCGCCGGACGCGCACAACCCGCCGCGTCCCGAACTCGCCGACAAGATCATGCATGCGTCGATCCGGCAGGGCTCGACGGTCTGGATGGCCTCCGACGGCACGTGCGACCCTGCGGGCGGTTCGATGAACGGCTTCAGCCTGTCTCTCACCGCCGACGACGCCCCGTCCGCCGAGAAATATTTCAACGCGCTAGCCGACGGCGGCCACGTGATGTTCCCGTTCCAGCCGACCTTCTGGAGCAAAGGTTTCGGCATGGTCGTGGACCGCTTCGGCCTCTCGTGGATGGTGGGCGTGCCCGAGGACGCCTGACGCGCGTTGCGGTTGCGGGTTCAGCTTACCCAGCCATTGCGCGGGCTGCGCGCGTGCCGTTCGATATTCCAATTCGGTTCGGTGTCGAGCAACAGCGCGCGCAGCCGGTCCACCTGCTCGGCCAATCGCTGGCCGAGCCAGTACGGCCCCTGCCACTCTGACGGCAACGCGGCAGCCACATCGCCATGCGCGGCGGCAAGCAGCGTCGCCGCAGGAATGCGCAGGCGCGTCGGGTGACCGAAGCGCAGCCCCCGCGCTGTCGACAGCAGAATCGCCCGCACCACGCGGACCTCGGCGCCGCAGTGCGCGGCGTAAGCGCTGCGCGCGGCCGCGTCGGCATTCATCAGCGGGCCGGTCGCGAGCAGTTCGAGCGAACTCAGCACCGAGCGATGCAACCGCTGGATCTCTTCGAGCCTCGTCTGCGGCACGTCGATTTCCTTCGCCACCGACGGCATCAGCGCGCGCAGTTGCACGAGCCGCTTGTTGATCTGCAGGAAGCGTTTGACCTGCTCTTCCTCGTCGATCGTTTCGCCGTCGAGCAGCCGCGCGTAGATGTCCGCGCATTCGCGCAGATTAGTCGCGAGCCCGTAGCGCCACGAGTAGGTTGCGTGCAGCGGAAACACAAACGAGAACGCCAGCGCGATCACGATGCCGATCAGCACGTTCAGCGTGCGCCACAGGCCGACGTCGATCAGGTTGTCGCCGTGACCCGCGACGATGCACATCGTGATCGCGGTCAGCAGCCCGACATAGCCGGCCGAGCCGATCGCGAACCACGCGCAGATCGCCGCGATGATCGCCTCCAGCCCATAGGTGAGCGGCAGCGAGCCGATCAGGTTCTGCTGCATGATCAGTACGAGGCCGATCGATGCGCCGAGCAACGTGCCGGCCGCGCGCTCGGCCGCCTTCTGGCGGATATTGCCGTGATGCTGCAAGCCGCCGATCACAACCAGCAGCGTCACCGACGACCAGATGCCGTGCGGAATATCGATGCCGGTGGTCGCGAGAATCGACACGATCATCGCCAGCCCGACGCGCAGGCTGTGCAGCACCTTCGCGTGCCGGTAGCGGTAATACGGCGACGTGACCGCGCGCACCATCCGGCCAAGCGCGGTGCGGCGACGAATCGCGGTGGGAGGGTCGGCAGCAGCCATGGCGACGCGCGGCGAACGCGTGAAAGGACGGTTTCGCTATCCTGCCCTGGAGTGCCCCACAAGTACAAACGCCCGCGAAACTTTCGTTCGCGGGCGCTGCATGGTCAAAGAAACGTGAAGCGACCGGCTTAGCCTTCGACCACGTCCAGATAGTCTTCCGGACGCGTGCGGTCTTCGCCGCGCTGCATGCCGAGCGCGCGCACCAGCATGCTCACGACGACCGACACCACGAGGTTCACGATCAGCGCCCACACCGCCGCATAGCCCGGAACCGCCATGCCGAACAGGTGGATCGTGAAGATCGAACCCGCCAGTTTCAGCGAAATCGCCATCCATGTGCCGGTCACGATGCCCGCTGCCCAGCCGGCCAGCAGACCGCGGTAGTCGAGCACGCGCGTGTACAGACCGAGCACGATCGCCGGCAGCGTCTGGATGATCCAGATCCCGCCGAGCAGCTGCAACTGGATCGCGTACGTGAGCGGCAAGCCGAGAATGAACGCGACCGCGCCGACCTTGACGATCAGCGACACCAGCTTGGCAACGTTGGTCTCCTGCTCGTGCGTCATGTTGCGGTTGACGAACTCCTTGTGCACGTTACGCGTGTACAGGTTCGCCGCCGCGATCGACATGATCGCCGCCGGCACCAGCGCGCCGATACCGATCGCCGCGAACGCGACGCCGACGAACCACGACGGGAAGAAGTGCAGGAACAGCGCCGGCACCGCGAAGTTCGGGCCGAAGGCCTTGAAGTACGGTGCGAACTCCGGCATGTCCTTCACGCCGGCCGCGAGCGCCATGAAGCCGAGCAGCGCGAGCAGACCGAGCACCAGCGAGTACGCCGGCAGCAACGCCATATTGCGGCGGATCGTGTTGCCCGATTTCGACGACAGCACCGCGGTGATCGAGTGCGGATACAGGAACAGCGCGAGCGCCGAACCCACCGCCAACGTCGCGTACGCGCTATAGCCGTTCAGGCTCGACACGTCCGGCGACTTCAGCAGCAGCTTGGCCGGCGGCACCGCGCCGAAGATGTGGCCGAAGCCGCCCAGCTGCGGCGGAATCACGATGATCGCCGCGAAGATCGTCACGTAGATCAGGATGTCCTTGACCACCGCGATCATCGCCGGCGCGCGCAGGCCCGACGTGTACGTGTAGGCCGCGAGAATCGCGAACGCGATGATCAGCGGCAGATCGCCGACGAAGCCCGTCGTGTCGAAACCGAGTGCGCCGATCACCACTTCGATACCGACCAGCTGCAGCGCGATGTACGGCATCGTCGCGACGATGCCGGTCACGGCAATCGCGAGCGCGAGCATGCGGCTACCGTAGCGCGCCGACACGAAGTCGGCCGAGGTCACGTAGCCGTGCTTCTTCGCGATGCTCCACAGCTTCGGGAACACGACGAACGCGAACGGATAGATCAGGATCGTGTACGGCAACGCGAAGAAACCGGTTGCGCCCGCACCGAACACCAGCGCCGGCACCGCGATGAACGTGTACGCGGTGTACAGGTCGCCGCCGAGCAGGAACCACGTGACGATCGTGCCGAAGCGCCGGCCGCCGAGGCCCCACTCTTCCAGATGGGCGAGATCGCCGCGCCGCCAGTGGGCCGCGACGAAGCCGAGGATCGTGACGCCGATGAAGAACAGAACGAAGACGAAAGTTGCAATGGGGTTCATTATTGCGCGCCCCCGTTCGAACGACCCGTATAGCGGGATTTGGTCTTGAAATAGACCAGTGCCGTGATGACCGCGCTGAGCAGCACCCACAGCAGCTGATACCAGTAGAAGAACGGGAAATCGAACAGCTGCGGCTCGATCCGGTTGTAGGACGGTACCCAGATCATCGCGATCCAGGGTAGCAGCAATAGCCACAGCCAGTGCTTGCTGGCTTTCTTCACGTCGGCGTCGTGAGCCATGACGTCTCCTGTTTCCTATTTTGAATTTATCTGCCCGTGGTCGACGGGAGGTGGAACTCTAGCGGGTGGTCGGCCCGCAGTTAGCCACGGGCGCCCCGAAAGCTTCGAAAGAGTATAGGAGTGGCGAACGCCCGGTCAAGCAGGGACGACCCGAGGCACAACAAGGTGTGGCAAGGGAGTCACGGCTTTAACGCAGCGCGTCGACCAGAGTCTGGGATCGCATTGGGACGTGCGTTTAGGAATGTGATTCGAGGCCGCGATGCGCAGGCGGCAAGAATTGCAGCCTGGAAAAAAGTGCGGAGTGCTACGGACGCGTGAATGCGTTGAAGAGGCTCGGGCGTGAGATGCCGTTCGTCGCTCGTGAAGCCGAACCTGCTTGCCCGGAGAACTGGCCGGCGGGTTCTGCCGATGCAGAGGCCCCGCCGCTTTTGCGCCGGTTCGCTGAAGCCGTGCCGATGCACCGCTTCAGCGAAGTAGCGAACGGCGTGCGTCAGATCGCGAACGCGTCGCCCGTCTGCCCGGTCGATTCGCGCAGCCCCTTGATCCACTTGCGCGCCGGCAGGCCGAGTTCGGCTTCGATCAGCTTCGCGCGCGCATCGAGCGCGGCGAACGGCACATCGAGCGCGGGGCCCGAGAACGCGATCGCGATGCGGTTACCGTCGTGCACTTCGGGCAACGCGACGACGCGGCCGTCGAACGCTTCGTTCAGGCGCTTCATGTTGCGCACGAAGCTCGGATGATCGCCGAACAGGTTCACCGTAACGATGCCCGCATCGGTCAGACACGCGCGCGCCGCACGGTAGAAGCCGACGCTGTCGAGCACCGGACCGCGTGCGGTCGCATCGTAGATGTCGATCTGCAGCGCGCCGATCGTGCCGTGGTTCGCGCGATCGTTGACGAAGTCCCATGCGTCGGTTTCGTGGACGGTCAGACGCGCGTCGTCGTGCGGCAGTTCGAACATCGTGCGCGCGGCCACCACCACCGCCGGGTTCACCTCGACGGCCTCGACCTTCGCGTCCTTCAGGAAGCGATGCACGAACTTGGTCAGCGCCGCCGCGCCGAGACCGAGCTGCACGATGCGCTTCGGCGTTTCGAGAAACAGCAGCCAGGCCATCATCTGCTGCGCGTATTCGAGTTCGATGTGATCGGGCTTGCGCAGGCGCATCGCGCCCTGCACCCATTCCGTGCCGAAATGCAGAAAGCGCACGCCGCCTTCTTCGGAGAACGTCACCGGGGCGAAACGCGGCTTGCGCGGCACTTCGATTTGCGGCGCGTCGTGGAGGTCGGCGTTGGTATCGAGGTTCGCCTTGCGGCCGGCTTTTTGTGCATTCTTCTGTTTGCCGCCGATGGCATCGGCGTCGTCGCGGTTACGGAATGCACGCGCTTCAGCCGAAGCGCGCTTGATCAGTTTCGTCATGTGTGGATTTCTGGAGGTCGCGCTGGACGCGCAATTTCTGAACGACCGAGAGCATAGCATTCGACGTCGGCACCGGCCCCGAATGCGCGGCCCACAAAAAAACCGCCCGCATTACGCGGGCGGCTTCTCTTCACTTCATTTCGGCCTGCTACCGGTTACGCTTACGCCTCGCGCGCCGCCGCCAGCGCCTCGTTGAGCGTGCGGCTCGGGCGCATCACATCGTCGAGCTTCTCGAAGTCCGGCTTGTAATAGCCGCCGATGTCCGCCGGCTGACCCTGCACCGCCGCCAGTTCCGCGAGGATCACCTGCTCGTTGGCCGTCAGATGCGTGGCGAGCGACTTGAAGCGCGCGGCCAGCTCGGCGTCGTCGGTCTGCGCGGCCAGCTCCTGCGCCCAGTACATCGCCAGATAGAACTGACTGCCGCGATTGTCGAGTTCGCCGGTCTTCGGCTTCGGGCTGCGGTTGTTGTCGAGCAGCTTGCCGGTCGCGGTATCGAGCGTCTTCGCGAGAATCTTGGCCTTGTTGTTGCCGGTCTTGATGCCCAGTTCTTCGAGCGACACCGCAAGCGCGAGGAATTCGCCGAGCGAGTCCCAGCGCAGATGGTTCTCTTCGACGAGCTGCTTCACGTGCTTCGGCGCCGAGCCGCCCGCGCCCGTCTCGTACATGCCGCCGCCTGCCATCAACGGTACGATGGAGAGCATCTTCGCGCTGGTGCCCAGCTCCATGATCGGGAACAGATCGGTCAGATAGTCGCGCAGGATGTTGCCGGTGACCGAGATCGTGTCGAGCCCGCGCACCACGCGCTCGAGCGTATAACGCATCGCGCGCACCTGCGACATGATCTGGATGTCGAGGCCGGTCGTGTCGTAGTCCTTCAGATAGGTCTCGACTTTCTTGATCAGCTCCGCTTCGTGCGGACGATACGGGTCGAGCCAGAACACCGCCGGCGTGCCCGAGTTGCGCACGCGCGTGACCGCGAGCTTGACCCAGTCGCGGATCGCCGCGTCCTTCACCTGACACATACGCCAGATATCGCCTTCCTCGACGTGCTGCGTGAGCAGCACTTCGCCGGTGGCCAGGTCGACGATGCGCGCCTCGCCGTCTTCCGCGATTTCGAAGGTCTTGTCGTGCGAGCCGTACTCCTCGGCCTTCTGCGCCATCAGGCCGACGTTCGGCACCGAGCCCATCGTGACCGGGTCGAACGCGCCGTTGGTCTTGCAGAAGTTGATCATCTCCTGATAGATACGCGCGAAGGTGCTCTCCGGGATTACCGCCTTGGTGTCCTTCGGGCGGCCGTCGGCACCCCACATCTTGCCGCCGAGGCGGATCATCGCCGGCATCGACGCATCGACGATCACGTCGTTCGGCGCATGCAGGTTCGAGATGCCCTTCGCCGAATCGACCATCGCCAGTTCCGGACGATGCTCATGGCACGCGTGCAGATCGCGGATCACTTCTTCACGCTTCGATTCCGGCAGCGTTTCCAGCTTCTCGTACAGATTGACGAGACCGTTGTTGACGTTCACGCCAAGTTCGTCGAACAGCTTGCCGTGCTTCTCGAACGCGTCCTTGTAGAAGACCCGCACCGCGTGACCGAACACGATGGGGTGCGAGACCTTCATCATGGTCGCCTTCACGTGCAGCGACAGCATCATGCCGGTCTTGCGCGCGTCTTCCATCTGCTCTTCATAGAAGTCGAGCAGCGCTTTGCGGCTCATGAACATGCTGTCGATAATCTCGCCGTCCTGCAGCGCGACCTTCGGCTTCAGCACGATCGTCTTGCCGCTCGCCGTGACGAGCTCCATCTTCACGTCGCGCGCGTGATCGAGCGTCATCGACTTTTCGCCGTGATAGAAGTCGCCGTGGCGCATGTGCGCGACGTGCGTGCGCGACGCCATGCTCCATTCGGACATGCTATGCGGATGCTTGCGCGCGTAGTTCTTCACCGCGGCGGGCGCGCGACGGTCCGAGTTGCCTTCGCGTAGCACCGGGTTCACCGCGCTGCCGAGACACTTCGAGTAGCGCTGGCGGATGTCCTTCTCGACGTCGGTCTTCGGATCTTCCGGATACTCGGGCAGCTTGTAGCCCTTCGACTGCAACTCCTTGATCGCGCTGGTCAGCTGATGCACCGACGCGCTGATGTTCGGCAGCTTGATGATGTTGGTGTCGGGCAGCAGCGTCAGGCGCCCGAGGGCCGCGAGGTTGTCGGGCACGCGCTGCGCTTCGGTCAGGAACTCGGGGAACTCGCCGAGGATACGGCCCGCGACCGAAATGTCGCTGGTCTCGACCTGGACGCCGGCCGGCGCGGTGAAGGTCCGGATGATCGGCAGGAACGCGCTGGTCGCGAGCAGCGGGGCCTCGTCGGTGAGGGTGTAGATGATGGTCGGTTGCTGGGTCGTCATTGCTAGGCTCTGGGCAGGCAGTTGAAAGGCATCTCGCACGCGTGATCCGGGCAGGATGCACAAACGTCGATCAGGAAGCGACAACTTGATGACACAAACGATACGCGTCGCCGAGCGGGCGGCACTCCTTGGATTCTGCCTCATTTTTGGGCTGGGGGAGAAGCAGCAGGGCATTCCGTCCGTGCCGAGGCGCTGCGCGGCGCTGTGGGTGGGAATTCGCCGGAGCGGCGTCGTGCCGTCATCCGGGCGACATGGGCACCTGGATGGCAGCCCGCAGGGTCACCGATTAAGGCATCGCGGGCGTCTACTCGGCCTCGTCCGGGATGGGAGACTCCGGAAAATTGCCCGGGGTCATCCCGCCCCGTGTGACACAGAACGATACTGGCGCGAACCTGCTTGCAGCAGGCATCACCCATGAGCCATCTCACAATCACAACTTTGCCTGACTCTGCTATCCTCCGCGCGATCTTTTGTTGTTCAAAAATTTGCTCAAAATATGCATTACGCACCGGGGGCTTCATGCTTGGGATGAAACGACTGATCGGCTTATTCTGTGTGGCCATTTCCGTCCATGTATCCGCCGAACCGACGACCGCAATCGTCGATCAATTGCAGGCGCAGAGACAGGAATTTGCTCAGGACGACAAGATCGATCCACAGAGGTTGTCGCATGAAATTCAGGCAGCGCTCAAGGATTCCGTGGCGCTCGATCGTGCGGGAAACGACCCGGAAGCAATCGCCCGGCTTAGCGTTCTGGAAAAGTACGCGCCTCTGACAAGATTTCCGAGCTATGACGTCCAGACGCTATGCGCGGGACTCTATGCAAAGCTGAACCAACCGAACGACGCCGAAGCCTGTCGTGCGCGAGCGGCTGCGATGGCGGAAATCTTACAGAAGCATTCGGGAAGCGGCGCCACGCCGGACGACCCCGTGCGAGTCATCACGATCGAGGAAGTGAGCGAATGGATTCACGCCCAATCCGCGCAGCTCTCCAATGTGCGTGCCTATCCCTACCATGATGCAAACCTGCAGGCGATCACCTACGCCGGCCCGGCCACAGGCAATCAGTCGACCGTCGCTTATTTCTTATTTAGTCCGCGGCTGCTGGCCTCGCTCAACAGCGCAAAAATCAACGTATTCGATCCGCTGCCGATCAACCCGCAAAACAGCCGATATCAGGCCGCATTAAACGATGCACACGCACAACGCCTCAAATTTTTGACCGACACGAGCTTCGACTACCCCGCGTTAATTCAATTGTGCGCAAGTTCGGAACGTGAAGCCATGCGACTTCAACAACAAGGCGACGTGGCCGGAGCGCTATCGAAAATCAGGGAAATCGAGAAAATCCGGCCGATACAGGACGTGCCCATTTTCGATGTCATTTCCACGTATAGCTTTTTGCTCGGAAAGTCCGGAGATATCGATGCGCAATCCAGAATGCGGCTTTATCTGTTCGGGATTGCTCAGGATATTGCCCATAGTGGTAATGGATTGACTCCCGAGTCTGCGATCCATGTTGCGGCCATCTCCGAAGAATATGCATGGATGCACGAAAAAGGCTGGCGCGCCGTCAAGCAAAGCCTGATCACAAAGGGCAACGCTCACTACGATGCGATAGAGGCGACGGACGGCAGCGGACATTCTCAAACTGCCTACTTCGAAGTGAGCCAGATCTACGCCCGGGAGATGCCCACAGCCGCGCAGTAAGCCGCAGTGAGCATTCTCAATCGGTTTAACGCAGTAATGCGCCGTTAAACCGACCGACCTGGGCAAACGAACGATCGACGTTGGCAGCCAGTGCACTCCGACGTCAAGACTGAATCTCGCGCCAAACCAGCAGCTTCTGCTCAAACGACAGCATCGCATTCGCCGGACTCGACGAAGGCAGCACGAGCGTGTCATACCCCGCCGCGCCGATCACCGGCGCAAACCGCCCCGCTGTCTTGCCGTTGAAGCAGACCTTTTTTAGCAGTGGCGCATGCTCGCGCAACAAATCGAAGTCATTCGGCTGCGCGTTGCGGATCGCCGAATCGAGACTGCCTTGTCGATGGCAGGCATCGAGCACGTCCCAAATGCCGATGCCGTGAACGCTGCTCGTAAGGCAACTCGTGTAGAGACGATTCACCGAGCACTGCGCCGAGAAGATGCCAGAACTGATTGGTGTTTTAGTCAATTTGACATCCGGAAGGCCTCAATCTAGACCCGGTTGTGCCGAAAACCACCACCCGCCAACGACTTGCCGGAGAGCAGCAGATAAACGCTGTTATGTGGAATACAATGCGCATGAATACCCACATAAGGATAGGTATCATGCGCCACCCCGTCTCTGATGTGGCCCCACGCCGGGCCACAAACATTAGCCTGCCAGAAGATGTCTACAAGGATGCCAAGGAATTAGGGATCAATTTCTCGCAGACCTGCGAGCGGGCACTTCGGCAGGCCGTTCAAGCGGAGAAGGATCGCCAGTGGGCGATCAAGTACGCTGGCTTCATCGAGGCCTATAACGAGATGGTTGAGCGCGATGGCCTGCCGCTCGCTCAATATCGGACCTTCTGATGGCTCGTTTCGACGTATTCCCCAATCCCAGCCTGCGGCCGGCCGTACCTTACGTTGTCGATGTCCAGGGAAATCACTTGTCCGGCCTGGCAACACGTGTTGTTATCCCGTTGCGACGGTTGGACAGCTTCGCTCCAGTCCCACTCCCGCCTGACCTAATTCCTGTTTTCACGATCGAAGGCGTCGAGTGCATGCTGGATACGCCAACGCTTGGTGCGATTCCACGAAGCGAATTAAGCAAACCTGTTACGTCGCTGCTTTATCGGCAGGATGAGATTATTCCCGCGCTCGACCGATTGTTTGGCGGTTGGTAAGTGGTCAAACTCCACCATCAAGCCTCCCGTTACACGGGCTGAATTCGGCCACTTTGAGACTTTCGACACCGCCGCACGAATCGTCGACAATTCTGTGGTTCGATTTCGATGCCGAATGCGAACGTCTATTACGAAGGGGGATCGTTTGGGCAAAGCGGTGAAGGTCGCTGCAATTTTAGTGTTGGGCGCTTGCTCGATTGCCGGTGCTGTACTCATCCGCCATTCGGACAATCAGTCTGACTACAGGATGTTCACGGCAAAGTCTGAGCGAGAACTGACGCACGCCGCCGGACACGTGACGCACGTATCGGACCATATGCCCCATGTCGAGATTCAATTTGATGACGGCCAAGTCGCTTTGGCAACGTTTGTCACGTTTCCCATCTATCGCGGAAAGTCGCTTTACGTGACCGACACTGGGGCTTACGGCGCGACGCTGCCACGGTTACTAACCTGCCACAAGGTTGATTTGGAACTGCTGCCGATTTCGCGCTCGCTAACGAGCTACTGGATTTACGGCCTTAGTTGCGACGGCGAGTTGCTACTCAGCTATGCCGACACGATCAGGTATGTTCAGGCCCAGGCCACGCGGATCGGCCTATCGACTGTCCGCTAGCAATAATGCCGAAGGGCCGCTCCGGGTCGTCTGTAGTCGCTAAACCTTCGACGCATCAAACAGACACAGGAAGTAAACTCATCGCATCAAGCTGCCAAATACTCCCGCAGCACACGCCACCCTGCCAGCTTCGCCTGATACGAAACCACCGCGTACGCAGGACTACTCGACGGTAGGCGGACGATCCGATATCGGTCCGCCGTTTCACCCAACGCCCGCATCCCAATCTTCTCAGCCGTCCCGCCGTTGAATGCAATGGCCACCAGATTCGGCAACGTTTCGATCAGAACATTCAGATCGTTACTGGCATGATTGCGAATGCGACTGTCCAGACTACCGGTGCGCTGCGCTTCTTGCACAACGTCCCATAGACCGATGTGATTTTCAAGCAAGGTATTGAGGCGCGTTGGGTAATCCATCGCGACCAGGTCCTGTTCGATTATGTCACCGACCAAATGGAAGAACTTGTTCTGCTTATGCGCGTAGTACTGCCCGTGAGCCAACGACACCTCGCCCGGCAAGCTACCCAGAATCAACACGCGCGTATGTGCATCGACGACGGGAGGAAAGCAACGCTTGAATGTCATGAGCAGCGCCCTTCGTCGCGGCATCGGGAGAATGATCGGCCATGCTCGCGCTGGCGCGCATAGGCTGTATGCATTGCATGTCCGACGCCGCCGCATGAAGTGCGACTACCCGCCGCTCCCAACGTTTTCAAAGCAGCAGGCGTCTCCACACGCTCCCACAACGCCGGCAACATGCACTCCGTCACCATCAACGGCGCGCCATGCCGCCCGAACACCGAGCGTCGCGCGACGAACACGTGCGGGGCATGCACAACCTCGGCGCCGACTTCACGCACGGCCAGCCGATACAACGGATGCCGCGCCCCCACCCTGCGACTCACCAGCGCCGAACGCGCAACGCTGCTATCGCTGTAAAGCAGTTCGGCGAGCGGCCGCGTGCGCAGCCGCCGCGTCGCCTGCCACACGCCCACGCTCGCCGCGCGCGGCGTCACGCTGTGCGCGGCGACGAACGGCACGCCATCGACCGACAGCACCACCTCGCGCACCCACACCGGCGCGCGCGGCGCCAGTCCTAGCGCGGCGGCTTCGTCCGGCCACGGCAACGCGACGGTCTCGCGCGTCACGCGCACCACGACCGCGCCGAGCGTGCGCAGATGCGCGGTCAATGAACCGCCGCGGGTCAGCCAGTCTTTCTGTGCGGCGCTGAAGCCGGGTAACGGCGCGACGCGCCAGTGCACGTCGGCGGGATCGAAACGGATAGGCATGGTGTCGGATTATAGCGGCGCGATTTGTCAGGCCTGAGCGGACACCCCCGCTGTCTTGCCCTAAGGTACAAGCAAACCAACGCCGTCAAACCCTCGCCCTAAGCAGGCGCAAAAAAAATGCGCTGCCGAAGCAGCGCATTTTTTCAACCACAGCGACACGCATCATCAACCCAACGACGCGCCCCGCCTAAATCGCAAACCCGCCACGCCAACTCAGCCGCGCGACAGCAGCAGCGCATTGGTGCGCTTCACGAAGCTCGCCGGATCTTCCAGCGCACCGCCTTCGGCCAGCAGCGCCTGGTCGAACAACAGATGGCACCAATCGTCGAAATTCGCGCTAGCCGCATGCAGGCCCTTCACCAGCGCGTGCTCCGGGTTCACTTCGAGAATCGGATGGAAGTCCGGTGCCTGCTGGCCGGCCGCCTTCAGCATACGCTGCAGGTAGCCGCTCATTTCGTTGTCGTCGGCGACGAGGCACGACGGCGAATCGGTCAGGCGGAACGTCAGACGCACGTCCTTCGCCTTGTCCTTCAGCGCTTCCTTCATCTTCTCGACGAGCGGCTTGAACTCTTCGCCGACCTTTTCCTGCGCCGCTTTTTCTTCGTCGTTCAGCGCGCCCAGATCGAGGTCGCCGCGCGCGACGCTCTGCAGCGGCTTGCCGTCGAATTCGTTCAGATACGACAGCATCCACTCATCGACGCGATCGGTCAGCAGCAGCACCTCGACGCCCTTCTTGCGGAACACTTCGAGGTGCGGGCTGTTCGCCGCGGCCTGCCACGTATCGGCGGTCACGTAGTAGATCTTCGTCTGCTCGGGTTTCATGCGCGCGACGTAGTCCGCCAGCGACACGCTCTGCTCGGCCGTACCCGTATGCGTCGACGCAAAGCGCACGAGCTTCGCGATGCGCTCGCGATTGCCGAAGTCTTCGCCGATGCCTTCCTTCAGCACCTGGCCGAATTCCGTCCAGAAGCCCGCGTACTTTTCGCGCTCGGCTTCGTTCTCCGAGTTCGCCAGCTCTTCGAGCATCGACAGCGCGCGCTTCGTCACGCCTTCGCGGATCGCCTTCACGTCGCGGCTTTCCTGGAGTATTTCACGCGACACGTTCAGCGGCAGATCGGCCGAATCGACCACGCCCTTCACGAAACGCAGGTACGTGGGCAGCAGTTGCTCGGCGTCGTCCATGATGAACACGCGCTTCACGTACAGCTTCAGGCCGCCGCGCTGCTCGCGATTCCACAGATCGAACGGCGCGTGCGCGGGCACGTACAGCAACTGCGTGTATTCGCTGCGGCCTTCGACGCGGTTATGCGTCCACGTCAGCGGCTCCTGATGGTCGTGCGAGATGTGCTGATAAAACTGCTTGTACTGCTCGTCGGTGATGTCGTTCTTCGAGCGGGTCCACAGCGCGCTTGCCTGGTTGACGGTCTCGTCCTCGTCCTTCGTGACCATCTCGCTCTTTTCCGCGTCCCACTCTTCCTTCTGCATCAGGATCGGCAGCGCGACGTGGTCCGAGTACTTCTGGATGATCGACTTCAGACGATGCGACGACAGCAGCTCGTCTTCATCGGCACGCAGGTGCAGCGTGATCGTCGTGCCGCGCGCGGCGCGCTCGATTCTCTCGACCGCGAAGTCGCCCTCGCCCGCGCTTTCCCAGCGCACGCCTTCCGAAGCCGGCAAACCGGCACGGCGCGTCTCGACGGTGATCTTGTCCGCGACGATAAAGCCCGAGTAGAAACCCACGCCGAACTGGCCGATCAGCGCCGCGTCCTTCTGCTGGTCGCCCGACAGCTTGCCGAAGAATTCCTTCGTGCCCGAACGCGCGATCGTGCCGAGGTTCGCGATCGCTTCGTCGCGGCTCATGCCGATGCCGTTGTCGTCGAGCGTGACGGTGCGCGCGGCCTTGTCGAACGACACGCGGATGCGCAGGTTCGGATCGTTCTCGTACAGCGCGCTGTTTTCGATCGCTTCGAAGCGCAGCTTGTCGGCCGCGTCCGACGCGTTCGAGATCAGCTCGCGCAGAAAGATTTCCTTGTTGCTGTACAGCGAATGGATCATCAGTTGCAGAAGCTGTTTCACTTCTGCCTGGAAGCTCATGGTTTCTTGTGCCACGGTCGGATTCCTCTCTGTTGCGAATGGGGGTCGGCGGCCGCGAACGGTCGTTCGGGCCACGGTGAGCGTGATTGAGCCTGATGGCCTGGCCGCGCCGGATCGTCCGCGTAAATAGGGACGCTCCGCCGCGGTTTCAAGAGGCGCGCCGCGCGACGCCGTCCAGATAGCGGCTCAAAAACGCCGGCAGTTCCGGGTCGCCGCAATTGGCGATGTTAAAACGCATCCACGTGCTCGGCGATTGCTGCGGCGAAAACAGGCCGCCCGGCGTCAGCAGGAAACCCGCTTCGTGACCGGCCGCGGCGAGCGCGCTGGCGTCGACGCCGGTGTCGGCCCACAGGAACATGCCGGCGGTGGGCGTCAGAAACAGCTTCATGCCGGTCTTCTCGATCATCCGCACGGTCTTCTCGCGCACCCCGTCGAGCCGCGCGCGGATGCGCTCGACGTGTCGCCGGTAATGGCCCTCGGTCAGGATCTTGTAGATCACGCGTTCGTTGAGCTCGGGGCTCGTCATGCCGACCAGCATCTTCTGATTGCTAACCACCATCGCGACCTCCGGCGCGCACGCGATAAAACCGACGCGCAGATTCGGCGCGAGCGTCTTCGAAAAGCTGCCGAGGTAGATCACGCGCTTCAACTGGTCGAGGCTCGCGAGCCGCGTGCCCGGATAGCCCGGCGGGCACAGGTCGCCGTAGATATCGTCCTCGACGACGATGAAGTCGTACGCCTCGGCGAGCCGCAGGATACGAAACGCCTGCGCGGCGGTGAGCGACGTGCCGGTCGGGTTCTGCAGCACCGAATTGATCACCAGCATCTTCGGGCGCCATTCCTGCACCAGCGCTTCGAGCGCGTCGAGATCGGGGCCGTCGGGCGTGTACGGCATGCCGACGAGCCGCGCGCCCTGCGACGCGAAGCAGCCGAACATCTGGAACCACGCCGGATCGCCGACGATCACCGCATCGCCCGGCTTCACGTAGAGGCGCGAGATCAGGTCGATCGCCTGGGTGATGCCCGACACCATCACGATCTGGTCCGGCGACGCACCGATTTCCAGCTCTTCGAGCCGCGTCTGCAGTTGCTGGCGCAGCGGCAAAAAACCCTGCGCGGTACCGATGCCGAGCATCTGCGCCCCGCTTTGCCGGCCGAGCGTGCGCAGCGCGTTGGTAATCAGGTCGCCGTCGAGCCAGCGCGCCGGCAGATAGCCGAGGCCCGGACTGCGCTCGGGCCGCGCGCCGGTGTGCAGCATATTGCGCAGCAGCCAGACGACGTCGATATGGGCCGGCGCGGGCGACGTCTCTGCGCGCGGATGCAGTTCCGTCACCGTGGCCACCCCGCCCTGGCGCTCGCGCACGTAGAAGCCGGAGCCGCGCCGCGACTCCAGGAAACCCTGCGCGACGAGCCGTTCGTACGCCTCGACCACCGTGAAGCGCGACACGCCTTTGTCGAGCGCGAGGTTGCGGATCGACGGCATCCGCATGCCGGGGCGGAACACGCGCTCCTCGATGCGGCGGCGCGCCCATTGGACCAGCTGTTCGACCAGCGTCAGCGACGCGGTGTCGTGCGGGGCGGGAATCTGCGCAAGCGGGACGGACATGACGGGCTCCAACTGTACCGAACAGTATCGCGCCGATTGTACCGTTACTGTGCTGGTCGCGACCGTTACATTGGAACCCACACTGGGTGGCGACGCAATGCAAAGTTCGCGCAAAAACAGCGCAAAAAACTTGCAAAAACGTTACAGAGCGCACAAAACCATGGTCCGCCAACCACCCGCATGGCCCGCCGATCCGGCAAACGGTTATGCTTACGGCCCCGGCAGCGCAGCCTTTACGCATGGCGCGCACCGGTCTCCCCGCAGAACAGCGTTTTCCGTCGATCCGCCATGACAGCCCTGACCGCTCATTCGCTCAGTCTCGATCACCTCGTGATTTCCGCGCGCACCCTCGACGACGGCGTCCAGTACGTCGCCGATGCGCTCGGCGTCGCGCCGGCCGGCGGCGGCGCGCATCCGTTGATGCGCACCCACAATCGCCTGCTGGGCCTGTGGGGCGGCGTCTATCTGGAGGTGATCGCGATCGATCCGCAGGCAGCGGCGGACGGCAACAGCGCACGGCCGCGTCTCTTTGCGCTCGACGACCCCGCCACGCACGCGCGGCTCGAAAACGGGCCGTATCTGTCGCATTGGGTTGCGCGCGTCGAGCGACCGAAGCATCTGGCGACGTGGCAGGCGCAGTACCCGCAGCGTATCGCGCCGATCGTGCCGATGACGCGCGGCGATTTCACGTGGGGCCTGTCCGTGCCCGACGACGGCGCATTCCCCGCCTGGCAAGGCGCCGGCGACGGCGTGCTGCCATCGCTGATCCAGTGGGATTCGACGCGCCAGCCGTCGCAATCGCTCGCGCCGACGAATCTCGCGCTGAAGGCGCTGAAGGCCGTCCATCCGCAAGCGGAGCTGATCGGCGAACAGTTGCGCTGGCTCGGCGCCGCGCACCTGCTCGACGTGCAATCAACCGACGGCGCCCCGGCGCTCGTCGCCGAATTCGAAACACCCGAGGGTCCGCGGACCCTCAAATAAGCAGCGCGCGAGTCGGCAGACAGCTAGCCCCCATCGGCAACCGTTGCCGACTCGCGCGATAATCGAAGTTTTGACCGGTTCCAGAAATACCAGTAGAGGAGATCATGGACCAAAGCGACCTGAAAGCCCCCACGTGGCAATTGTCCGAACGCGCACGCAAGCTCACGAGCTCGGCGATCCGCGAGATCCTGAAGGTAACGGAACGGCCCGAAGTCATTTCGTTTGCTGGCGGCCTGCCCTCGCCGGCGACTTTCCCGGCCCAGCAAATGCGCGACGCGGCCGACCGCATCCTGCGCGACTCGCCCGCCGCGGCGCTGCAGTACAGCGCGACCGAAGGCTATCTGCCGCTGCGCGAATGGATCGCGCAACGCTACTCGACGGGCGGCGCGCAGATCCGCGCGTCGCAGGTGCTGATCACGACCGGCTCGCAACAGGCGCTCGATCTGCTCGGCAAGGTGCTCGTGTGCCCGGATAGCCCGGTGCTGGTGGAAACGCCGACCTACCTCGGCGCGCTGCAATCGTTCTCGATGTACGAGCCGCGCTACGTGCAGGTGCCGACCGACGAGCAGGGCCTGATCCCCGCGGGCCTCACGCCGGAACTGACCAAGGGCGCGCGCCTGCTGTACGCGCAGCCGAACTTCCAGAATCCGACCGGCCGCCGTCTGCCGGTCGAACGCCGCCGCGCACTCGCCGAATTCGCGAAGACCGCGCCGTTCCCGGTGATCGAGGACGATCCGTACGGCGCGCTCGACTACGCGGGCGAACCGCTGCCGACGATGCTGTCGATGGCGCCCGATCACATCGTCTATCTCGGCTCGTTCTCGAAGGTGCTCGCACCGGGTCTGCGCGTCGGCTTCATCATCGCGCCCGAAGAGCTGATCTTCAAACTCGTGCAGGCCAAGCAGGCCACCGACCTGCACACGCCGAGCTTCACGCAGCGCATCGTGCACGAAGTGATCAAGGACGGCTTCCTCGACACGCACGTGCCGACCATCCGCGAGCTGTATCGCAACCAGTGCGAAGCGATGCTCGCCGCGCTCGAACGCTTCATGCCCGAAGGCGTGAGCTGGAACCGTCCGGAAGGCGGCATGTTCATCTGGGTGAATCTGCCCGCGCAGATCGACAGCATGAAGCTGCTCGAGGAAGCGGTCGCGCAGAACGTCGCGTTCGTGCCGGGCGGTCCGTTCTTCGCGAACGAAGCGCAGCACAACACGCTGCGTCTGTCGTTCGTCACGGTGCCGCCGGCTAAAATCGACGAAGGCGTCGAGCGTCTCGCGGCACTCGTGCGCGCGAAGATCTGAGCGGCGTAAGCCGCATCGACATCGGGGCGAAGTGTGCACGCGCGTTGCGGGCGGACTTCGCCCCGCCCGCATTAACGCTCTGCGTGAGCGACACGTTAACGCTCTGCATTAACAGCATTCACACTCTGAACGGAGACACGACATGACCCAGGCCAATGTGTACGACAAGCTCAAGGAACTCGGCATCGAACTGCCGTCGGCCGGCGCGCCCGCAGCCGCCTATGTGATGAGCGCGCAAAGCGGCAACACGGTGTACCTGTCCGGCCACATCGCGAAGAAGGACGGCAAGGTGTGGGTCGGCAAGCTCGGCGCGACGATGGGCACCGACGAAGGCAAGACGGCCGCGCGCTCGATCGCGATCGACCTGCTCGCCACGCTGCACACGCACGTGGGCGACCTGAATCGCGTCAAGCGCATCGTCAAGCTGATGAGCCTCGTCAACTCGACGCTCGACTTCACCGAACAGCATCTGGTCACCAACGGCGCGTCCGAACTGATCGCCGACGTGTTCGGCGAGCGCGGCAAGCATGCGCGCTCGGCGTTCGGCGTCGCACAGATTCCGCTCGGCGCGTGCGTCGAGATCGAGCTGATCGCCGAAGTCGAATAAGCGTCGATTCGCGTGACAATCCAGCCCGCATAGGCGCGGGATTCGCACGCGATTCACGCCGCATCGCCCGACCGACGCGCCGCCTGGTGTTCCGCACCGGCGGCGCGTTTTGTTTGATTGTCACGGTGGCTCGCCCGCGCGGACGCGGATAGAATCCGCGAATCACTTCAACGTCCGAACGCGCCGAGTCATGCCGATGCCGATGTCCGCTCACCACGTCCGTTTCAAACAGGTCGACGTGTTCACGTCGACGCCGTTCAAAGGCAACCCGCTCGCCGTCATATTCGACGCCGACGCACTCGATGCCGCGCAGATGCTGGCCATCGCGCGCTGGACCAATCTGTCCGAAACCACCTTCCTGCTGAAGCCGACCGACGCCGCCGCCGACTATCGCGTGCGCATCTTCACGCCGGGCGGCGAGCTGCCGTTCGCCGGTCATCCGACGCTCGGCACCGCCCATGCGCTGCTCGAAAGCGGCTACCAGCCGAAGCAGGCCGGCAAGCTGCTCCAGCAGTGCGGCGTGGGGCTCGTTGAACTCGAAGCACTCGCCGGCGCCGACAGCACGCCCAGCGCCTGGGCCTTCGCCGCGCCGCCCGCGCGCGTCACGCCGCTCGCCGAAGATCGTTACGATGCGCTGGCTACGGCTTTGCGTAGCCGCGCGATCGATTTCAGCGCGCCGCCGTGCGCGGTCGATAACGGCGCGCCGTGGCTCGTCGTGCGCCTCACGTCGGCACGCGCGTGTCTCGAACTCGAACCGGATGCCGCGGCGCTCGCCGAACTCGCGCATTCGGTCGACACCCACGGCCTCGCCGTCTACGGTCCGCACGACGCCGACGGCCCCGCCACCTTCGAGATTCGCTGCCTGATGGCGGGCGGCGGTTTCGGCGTCGGCGAGGACCCGGTGACGGGCAGCGCCAATGCCGCGCTGGCCGGTCTGCTGAACCTGCAGCAGCGACGCCCCGGCGAGCGCTACACCGCGCGTCAGGGCACCGCGCTGGGACGCGCGGGCGACGTGTCGGTGCACTACGACGATGCGCGCGGCAAGATCTGGATCGGCGGGCCCACGGTGACGATCGTCGACGGGACTTGTCGGCTGGCGTAAGTGGGATTGCATGCGCGGGTTTGCATAAACGGGTTTGCATAAGCGTTGCCGCATCTCGCCGCGTTAATCCACAAAAAGCCTCAACGTGTGCGCACCATCGATGCATGATCAATGCATGTTCGCTGCGCCGCTTTACCTGGTTCTCCGAATTCATAACGGCCGGATTGCCTGAGCGTCGCCGCACAGCGCGCCGTACCCGATGAAATGTTCGAGGAAATAAGCGCTCCACGCCCGGATGAAAACCCGCGCCATGACGTTCGTATCTAACGCATCGACGGGCTCGCCGCGCCCGCGTATACCCCATGCCCGGCCTCTTCCTTAATCGAATGTCATTCAGTAATATCGAAACGTACCCGATGACCTGTGGACGGTCAGGCGCGGCGCCACATCCTCTCCTCCTGCGCAGCAGCTTTGGCACGTTGGTCACCATGCAGCGATCCATCCATTCCGCGCAGTCGATGCCCGTGCGTTTGCAAACGGCCCGCACCGAGCCCCGGGCCGCCCAATGAGTCAATCGCGTTTCTCCGACCCGCGCGAAGCCAAACCGCGCCGCGATCCGGTGATCACGCGCCGACGGGCGTTGCTCGTCATTCCCGCGCTCGGCATCCTGGTCCTGATCTTGCTGTGGACGGTGATCTTCGCGCGGCTATCGGTAGAAAAGGAAGCGACGTACCGCGAGGCGATGGCTTCGTCCGCCATTCTTTCCGCCGCGCTCGAACAGCACACGATCAAGGCGATTCACCAGGTCGATCAGATCACGCGTTTCGTCAAATACGAGTTCGAGAAGACCCCGAACCGTTTCGATCTCGCGAGTACCGTCGAAAAAGGCGTCGTGCAAAGCGAGACGCTGGTGCAGGTATCGCTGATCGACGAACACGGCCAACTGATCGCCAACACCGCCGAACTCAATCCGAAGCACATCGACCTGTCCGACCGCGAGCACTTCAAGGTCCACGAGCACGAAAACGACGACCAGCTGTACATCAGCAAGCCGGTGCTCGGCCGCGTGTCCGGTCACTGGACGCTGCAGATGACGCGGCGCCTCAATCATCCGGACGGCTCCTTCGCGGGCGTCGTCGTGGTGTCCGAAGACCCGAGCTATTTCACCTCCGACTTCTACAACAACGCCGCGATCGGCCGCGAAGGCGTGATCGCGGTGATCTCCGACAACGGCACCGTGCTCGCGCGGCGTACCGGCAACACGGACAAGGCGAACAGCACATTCACCGCGAGCGGCACCTATCCGACCTCGGAGCATGTGTCAGGCACCTACGTCGATTCGATCGACAACGTCACGCGCATCGTCTCGTACCGGCACATCGACGGCTATCCGCTCGGCGTGCTCGTCGGTCTTTCGCAGGCCGAAGAATTCGCCGACTACAACCACACGCGCAACGTCTATCTGCTGATGGCGGGCTTCATCTCGCTCGCGATGCTGAGCTTCTTCGGCGTCGCGACCGGGCTGATCGGCAAGCTGCTCGGCCGCGAACGCGAGATGACGCATCTCGTCGAATACGATCTGCTGACCGGCCTGCGCAATCGCTATGCGACGTTGCAGGCGTTGCGCCACGACGTCGGGCAACCGGCCAACCTCGGCCGCCTCGCGATCCTCTTCATCGACCTCGACAACTTCAAGACCGTCAATGACACGCTCGGTCACAACGCCGGCGACATCGTGCTGCAAATGACCGCGTCGCGGCTCGCGGCGGCGGTCGGCGACGGCGGCACGCTCTCGCGCATCGGCGGCGACGAGTTCGTCGTCGTGATCAAGGGCGACGACGTCGAGAAGCGCGCGGTCACGCTCGCCGAAGCCGCTGGCGAAGCGTTCTCGAAGCCGTTCGAAGTGCGCGGCAGCTCGTTCGTGCTGCATGCGAGCATCGGCATCGCGCTGTATTCGGTCGCGAACGAAAGCGAAATCGATCTGCTAAAGAAGGCCGATCTCGCGATGTACAGCGCGAAGGACGCCGGCAAGAACTGCTACCAGTTCTATTCGCCGCACCTGTCGCATCGCGCGGACCATCTGATGAAGTGGGAGCAGCAGTTGCGCGTCGCGCTCGCCGAAGGGCAGCTGTTCCTCGCCTATCAGCCGAAGATCGATCTGACGCTACGCTGCATCACCGGCTTCGAGGCGCTGGTGCGCTGGAACCATCCGCAGCATGGGTTGATTCCGGCCAACGAATTCATTCCGGTCGCCGAATCGACCGGGCTCATCGTGCCGATCGGCGACTTCGTGATCGAGACCGCCTGTCGCCAGCTCGCGCAGTGGCAGCAACAGGGCTACGACACGCTGTCGCTCGCGGTGAATATTTCGGCGGTGCAGTTCTGGCGCGGCGATCTGTTCGAAACGATCTCACACGCGATCGAGGAAACCGGTATTTCCGCGCGCCGTCTCGAACTCGAAATCACCGAGACGACGATGATGGAATATCCCGAACTCGTCTCCGAAAAAATCTTCGCGCTCAAGCGCCTCGGCGTGCGCATTGCGCTCGACGACTTCGGCACCGGCTATTCGTCGCTGTCGTATCTGAACCGCTTCTCCGTCGATACGCTGAAGGTGGACCGCTCGTTCGTCCAGGCGATTCCGGGCGACCGCAGCGTCTGCGTGATGGTCACCGCGATCGTCAATCTGGCGCGTTCGCTCGGGCTGACGGTGGTGGTCGAAGGCACGGAAACCGAGGAACAGATCGCGTGGCTGGCCGCGCTCGGTCATATCGAGGCACAGGGCTTCCTGTTCTCGCGGCCGGTACCGGTCGAAGCGATCCCGGCGCTGCTCGAGCGCTTCGGGGTCTGCGGCGTGAATCACGCCAACGTCGAAGCACGCCGTGCCGCGCACGAAACCGACAACACCAGTAGCGTGTCGAGCACCAACAATTAAGGACCAGCGCCCGCACGCCGGGCCATCGTGTCGCCATGCAGACCATCACGAGTGAGGAGGCGGCCAGACATGGGCAACGGGAACCGCTATGGACGCTGTTCCGGGTGGTGCTCGGCCTGTCCGCGCTGTCGTGGGGCGGCCTCGCGCTGATGGCGCAACTCGAGCATCACTACGTCGAGCGCGAGGGACGGTTGTCGCGCGTCGCGTTTTCGGATCTGATCGCGTTGGCGTGGATGGTGCCAGGACCGGTGGGCTGCAACGTCGCCGTACAGCTCGGGCATGCGCTGCGCGGACGCGCCGGCGCATGGATCGCGGGCATCGCGAGCGTGCTGCCCTTCTTCATGCTGATGACGCTGTTCGCGATCTTCTACCGCACGCCGCTCGTGCATGCGATCGCGTCGCAAACCCTGCTGCATCACTTCAGCGTCGTGCTCGCGACGCTGATCGCGGTCACCTGGTACAAGCAGACGCGCGCGCTCGTGCGCGGCAAGCTCGAATGGACGGCGACGGTGCTCGGCTGCATTGCGCTCTTCTACGCGCACAGCGCGGCGGCCTACGTGCTGATGCTCGGCGCGGCGTTCGGCGCCGGCTGGGTCGTGAGCCCGGCGCGCGACACGCGGCTCAACGTATCGCTCGCGCGCGGCGACTATCGGCTGCTGGCCGCGCTCGGCGTGCTGCTCCTGCTGTTCGCGCTGCCGTTGCCGCATCGTTATGAACTCGCGCTGCTGTGGCCGCGCCTCGCCGGCGCGGGCATGACGCTGTTCGGCGGCGGCTTCTCGGCGTTGCCGGTACTGAAGACGCTGTTCGTCACGCCCGCGGTCGGCGTGTCGGACAACGACTTTACGCTCGCGTTTTCGCTATCGCCGCTGTCGCCCGGACCGCTGCTGAACGTGGTGCCGTTCTTCGGTTATCTGATCGATGGCTGGGTGGGCGCGTTGATTGCGACGCTCGCGCTATTCGTGCCGTCGGGCTGTCTGGTGGTGCTCGCGCAGCGGCATCTGCACCAGTTGAAAGCGAACCCGCGTTTCGAGCATGGGATGAGGATTCTGCGCGCGGTCACGACCGCGTTTCTCGCGGTGGCCGTGCTGCGCATTGCCGCGCATGTGCCGTGGCAGCCGGTCTATCTGCTGACCGCGCTATTTTCCGCGATATGTTTCGCGAAGCTGAAGGTGCCGGTGTACGTCGTGTATGGAACGGTAGCGGCGGTGTGCGGGTTGTGGCTCGCGTATGGCGCGAGCGCATAACCAGGCATGACGAAGCGTGACGTATTGAGTTGAGTTGCGAGCCTCGTAAGACCCGCAACGCGCCCGCTGAATGACGCCGAAAATCAGAACCCGCGCGACAGCACCGCGACGCCGATCGTCACGACGCCAAGCACCAGATTGATCAGCACCAGGCGACGCACCGTACCAACTGCCTGCGCGCCGTCGGGCCACTTCTGGGCCTGCACCGCGCGACGGATGCGCGGAAAGACCGCGAAGCGGATATGCCCGAAGATCAGCATCATCACGATGCCGAGGCCGGCCATCGCATGCAGCGGCCAGCTCGCGTGACCGCCGCCGAATTGCATCAGCAGAAAGCCGCCGCTAATCAGGATCACCAGCACCGAAACGCCGACCCAGTTGAAGAAGCGGCCGAATACCGACTCCCACAACGGCAGGCGCAACTGCGGCGACAGATCGCCGAGCGCCGGGCGCAGACAGAAATGCGCGAACACCATGCCGCCCACCCACACCGCCACCCCGAGCAGATGCAGAAAAAGCGCGACCTCGATAGCCTTGCCCATATAGTTTTCCTCTCCCGACGCCGCACCGTTCAGCACACTTTGCCAGCGGCTACTGAGCGCGTTCGACCATGCGCTGTGCATGCAGTTCCGGATATCCGGCGGTATCGCGCCGTATTTTTGTCGTTCTGATCGCGGCCCGACTACCTCGCCGCGACGCCCGTCGCTCCCCGCTGTTGCCTCTTGTTACCTCTTGTTGCCCTACCCCTTCTTCGCGACAGACTTTTTTGCGACAACCGGCGAGCGCCCCGCATGCTAGCAGGCGCACGCCGTTTTACAGCGTCAAATTTTGTCAAAAATGACGCGAATCAGGCCGGCAGGATCGGACGCATGCCGTCGAGCTTCATCTTGCTCTCAGGCGCGCGTCCCTTGCGGGCACGCTTGCCGACATGCGCAGCAAGATCGGCACCGGCGAGCTTCTCTTCGTCGACGCGGCCGCCACGGCGCGTGCCGATCAGCATCACGCCGGCCTTGCTGATCGCGAGCGCCTGCGCGAGCGTCTCCTTGTCGTCGAGCGCCATCAGCGTGACGCCACGCCCGCCGCCCGACAGCGTCTTCATCTCGTCGAGGCCAAACACCAGCAGACGCCCGCCCGACGACAGACACGCGACCTGCGCCGCATCCGGCAACATCGGCATCGGCGCGAGCGGCGCGGCGCCTGCGTCGATCGTCATGAACGACTTGCCGGCCTTCACGCGGCTCACCATGTCGCCGACCTTCGCGATAAAGCCGAAACCGTTGCTCGATGCGAGCAGCAGCGCCTGATCCGCCGACGCCGCGTAGTAGTGCATCAGATGGCTGCCCGATTCGAGTTCGATCAGCGACGTGACCGGCACACCGTCGCCGCGCCCGCCCGGCAGTTGCGCGACTGAGACCGAATAAACGCGACCATTGCTGCCCCACGCGATCAGCGTGTCCGGCGTGCGGCATTGGAACGCCGCGTACAGGCCGTCGCCGGCCTTGAAGGTGAAGCCGGCCGCGTCGAGCCCGTGGCCCTTCAGCGCGCGCACCCAGCCTTTCTGCGACACCACCACCGTGACCGGTTCGTCGACCACGCGCGCTTCGAAGGTCGCGCGCTTTTCCTGCTGGATCAGCGTGCGGCGCTCGTCGCCGTACTGCTTCGCGTCGGCATCGATTTCCTTGATCAGCAGGCGCTTCATCGCCGATTCGCTGCCGAGCAGTTCTTCGAGCTTCGCCTTCTCGTCGCGCAGTTCGGCCAGCTCCTTCTCGATCTTGATCTTCTCGAGCCGCGCCAACTGACGCAGACGGATTTCCAGAATATCTTCGGCCTGGCGCTCGGACAGACCGAAGGCGGCCATCAGCGCGACCTTCGGCTCGTCCGATTCGCGAATGATGCGGATGACTTCGTCGATATTCAGGAAGACGATCATCCGGCCTTCGAGAATATGGATCCGGTCGTCGACCTTCGACAGACGATGCCGCGTGCGGCGCGTGACCGTCGTGAAGCGGAACGCGATCCACTCGTGCAGGATTTCGCCGAGGCCCTTCTGACGCGGCCGGCCGTCGCCGCCGACCATCACCATGTTCAGCGGCGCGTTCGATTCGAGGCTCGTATGCGCGAGCAGCGTGTTGACGAACTCGGTCTGATCGATGCGGCTCGACTTCGGCTCGAACACGAGACGCACCGGCGCGTCCTTGCCCGATTCGTCGCGCACCGCGTCGACGAGCGCGAGCAGCGTCTGTTTGGTCTGCAACTGCTCGGGCGTCAGCGCCTTCTTGCCGAGCTTGATCTTCGGATTGGTCTGTTCCTCGATTTCCTCGAGCACCTTCTGCGCGGCCGTGTTTGGCGGCAGTTCGGTGATCACGAGCTGCCACTGGCCGCGCGCGAGTTCCTCGATCTTCCAGCGCGCGCGCACCTTCAGGCTGCCGCGGCCGGTTTCGTACGCGGCGGCGATTTCCGCTTCGCTCGAAATGATCTGGCCGCCGCCCGGGAAATCCGGACCCGGCACCAGCTGCATCAATTCCGCGTGCGTGAGCTTCGGATTGCGGATCAGCGCGACCGCCGCACCCGCGACTTCGCGCAGGTTGTGCGACGGAATTTCCGTCGCGAGACCGACCGCGATACCCGACGCGCCATTCAGCAGCACGAACGGCAGACGCGCGGGCAGCACCTTCGGCTCCTCGAACGAGCCGTCGTAGTTCGGCATGAAATCGACGGTGCCCTGATCGATCTCGTCGAGCAGCAGCTTCGCGATCGGCGTCAGACGCGCTTCGGTGTAGCGCATCGCCGCCGCGCCGTCGCCGTCGCGCGAGCCGAAGTTGCCCTGACCGTCGATCAGCGGATAGCGCATCGAAAAGTCCTGCGCGAGACGCACGAGTGCGTCGTACGCGGACTGGTCGCCGTGCGGGTGGTACTTACCGAGCACGTCGCCGACCACGCGCGCCGACTTGACCGGCTTCGCGTTGTCGCCGAGGCCCATCTCGTTCATCGCGAACAGGATGCGGCGCTGCACCGGCTTCTGGCCGTCGCAGACGTCCGGCAGCGCGCGGCCCTTGACCACGCTGACCGCGTACTCGAGGTACGCGCGCTCCGCGTAGTTGCCGAGCGTCAGCACGTCGCCGTCCGGCGGCGGCTCGTTGAAAAGGTCGAGAGAGTTATCGTCGTCCATCTAGATTCCGTATCCGTGTTTGGCTTGAAGTGTCGTCTGCGGGCATGGCGCGCGTGTTGCGCGCTCAGATATCCGCTTCCACTTCGTTGCCCTTTTCTTCGAGCCAGCTGCGGCGCGACGCCGCTTCGCCCTTGCCCATCAGCATCGTCATGCGCGCGACGGTGGCGTCGTAGTCCAGCTCGCCGAGTGCAACCGGTTGCAAACGGCGCGTGTCGGGATTCATCGTCGTGTCCCACAGCTGTTCCGCGCTCATTTCGCCGAGGCCCTTGAAGCGGCTGATCGACCACTGGCTGTCGCGCACACCGTCCTTGCGCAGCTTGTCGAGAATCGCTTCGAGTTCGCCCTCGTCGAGCGCATACAGCTTCTGCGCGGGCTTCTTGCCACGCGCCGGCGCGTCGACGCGAAACAGCGGCGGGCGCGCGACGCACACATGACCGCGCTCGATCAGCTGCGGGAAATGCTTGAAGAACAGCGTGAGCAGCAGCACCTGGATGTGCGAGCCGTCGACGTCCGCGTCCGACAGAATGCAGATCTTGCCGTAGCGCAGATTCGACAGATCGACGGTGTCGTCCGGGCTATGCGGATCGACGCCGATCGCCACCGAGATGTCGTGCACTTCGTTGTTGGCAAACAGGCGATCGCGCTCGGTTTCCCACGTATTCAACACCTTGCCGCGCAGCGGCAGGATTGCCTGGTACTCCTTGTCGCGGCCCATCTTCGCGGAGCCGCCCGCCGAGTCGCCCTCGACGAGGAAGAGCTCATTGCGCGCGATTTCCGTCGATTCGCAATCGGTCAGCTTGCCCGGCAGCACGGCCACGCCCGAACTCTTGCGCTTTTCGACCTTCTGGCCCGCGCGCGTACGCGCCTGCGCCTGCTTGATCACGAGGTCCGCGAGTTTCTTGCCGTGCTCGACGTGCTGGTTCAGCCACAATTCGAGCGCCGGCCGCGCGAACGACGACACCAGCTTCACCGCATCGCGGCTATTCAGACGCTCCTTGATCTGCCCTTGAAACTGCGGATCGAGCACCTTCGCCGACAGCACGAACGACACGCGCGCGAACACGTCTTCGGCGAGCAGCTTCACGCCCTTCGGCTGCAGATTGTGCAACTCGACGAAGCTCTTGACCGCCTGGAACAGGCCGTCGCGCAAACCCGACTCGTGCGTGCCGCCCGCGGGCGTCGGAATCAGGTTCACGTACGACTCGCGTGTGAGCGGCCCTTCCTCGCTCCACGCGACCACCCATGCGGCGCCCTCGCCCTCGGCGAAGGTCTCTTCGCTCGCGCGCGAGCTTTCCGCGTAGCGCTCGCCCTCGAACAGCGGGATCAGCAGATCGCTGCCGTTCATGCCTTCGAGCAGATAGCCGCGCAGACCGTCTTCGTATTTCCAGCTTTGCTGCTCGCCGGTTTTCTCGTTGACGAGCGTAACTTCGACGCCCGGCAGCAGCACCGCCTTCGAGCGCAGCAGACGCTGCAATTCGCCGAGCGGCAGGTTTGGCGAGTCGAAGTATTTCGGATCGGCCCACGCGGTCACGCGCGTGCCGGATTTCTTGTCGCCCTTCGCAGCCGCTCGTACTTCGAGCGGTTTCGCGACGTCGCCGTGCGCGAAACTCAGTTCGGCGATCTTGCCGTCGCGCCACACGGTGACGTCGAGGCGCGTGGACAGCGCGTTGGTGACCGATACGCCGACACCGTGCAGACCGCCCGAGAACGTGTAGGCGCCGCCGGCGGCTTTATCGAACTTGCCGCCCGCGTGCAGGCGCGTGAAAACGATTTCGACGACCGGCACGCCTTCTTCCGGATGCAGGCCGAACGGAATGCCGCGACCGTCGTCCTCGACCGAGACCGAATGGTCCGCGTGCAACGTGACGGTGATTTGCCGGCCGTAGCCGCCAAGGGCTTCGTCCGACGCGTTATCGATGACTTCCTGGATGATGTGCAGGGGATTTTCGGTGCGGGTGTACATGCCGGGCCGTTGCTTGACCGGCTCCAGACCCTTCAACACCTTGATCGACGCTTCGCTATAGGCGGCGTTTGGCTTTTTCGTAGACATGATTGACTCGGTGCGTCGGTTCGTCGTTGTCCACAGGTCCTGTGGACAGGTCCGTGGACAAAGCGTTGAGTTTTCAAAAAAAGCGAAACGAAACAACAGAGTTAGGTGAGATGCCCGCAGTGCGGGCAAGCTGTTTTGTCGCACGGCTTCCCGGCGGCGAACTCGCGAGCGGGACGCGGCCGCAGAGCCCGCTGGGGAAGCCTGTTCGCGGGGTATTGTACTGATTTCGATCACGGCGGCAATTGACCCCTGCGGGAATTGGCCGTCTGGACAAGGCGCGGCGGGCATTTGAAGACCGCGGCGCGAGGCCGGCTTACGCGCGCGATGCGCCGTCGCATCGCCTGCGTAGGCGAAACCGCACGAGCGTGCGCAGGCGCGATGTTCGTGGCATGGCACGCGTTGATAGACGCAGGAAACAATTGAGGCAAGGCGGCGTTTTCTGTTTCTTTTTGTGCCGCCCAGGCTGTTTGGGCGGCGTAGCCCGTCTGGGCTGCCTACGCCGCTTGAACCGCCCGGACTGACTGGGTTGCGTAGGCCGTTCAGATCACTGCCCGCTTGAGTCGCTTGAGCCGCTCGACTCGAACTTGCTCCGAGCAAGCATGCATTGCGACGCATGGACAAACCGCGCCGCAATGCCCGACGCCCATTACTTGACGCGATTTTCCAGCTCGTCCCACCGCTCCAGCGCGAGCATCAACTCCTCGTCGATCTCGGCATAGCGCTCGGTCAGACGCGCGCCCTCGCGGGCATCCTTCGCGAACACCGAGCCGTCTTCGAGCAGCGCGCCGATCGACTTCTGCTCGGTTTCGAGGTCGGCGATCTTCTTCGGCAGCGCCTCCAGTTCGCGCTGCTCCTTGAACGACAGCTTGATCGTGCGCTGCGCGTTGCGGCCGGTCGCGCTGTCTTTCGGCGCGGCTTCTTTCGGCGCATCCTTGCCGGCGTCCTTCTGCGCGTCGAGCGCGAGTTGTTCCGAGCGATCGCGCTGAATCTGCCAGTCCGTGAAGCCGCCGACGTATTCGCGCCACTTGCCGCCGCCCTCCGACGCGATTACCGACGTCGCCACGTTGTCGAGAAACGCGCGGTCGTGGCTGACGAGCAGCACCGTGCCGTCATACTCGATCAGCAACTCTTCGAGCAGTTCGAGCGTCGGGATGTCGAGGTCGTTGGTCGGTTCGTCGAGCACCAGCACGTTGGCCGGCCGCGCGAACAGACGCGCGAGCAGCAGGCGGTTGCGCTCGCCGCCCGATAGCGACTTGACCGGCGAACGCGCGCGCTCCGGCGCGAACAGGAAGTCGCCGAGATAGCTCATCACGTGCTTCTTCTGGCCGTTGACTTCGACCCATTCGCTGCCGGGGCTGATCGTGTCGGCGAGGCTCTTCTCCAGATCGAGCGCCGCGCGCATCTGGTCGAAATACGCGACCTGCAGATTGGTGCCGACGCGCACATTGCCTTCGTCCGGCGCGAGTTCGCCGAGAATCAGTTTGAGCAGCGTGGTCTTGCCCGCGCCGTTCGGCCCGATGAAGCCGATCTTGTCGCCGCGCATCACCGTCGCGGTGAAACGGTCGACCACCGTGCGCTCGCCATAGCGCTTCGTCACGTCGGTCAGTTCTGCGACGATCTTGCCGGACTTCTCGCCCTGGCCGACGTCGAGCTTCACGTTGCCCTGCACGTTGCGACGCTCGGCGCGCTCGTTACGCATCTCGACGAGCCGCGCGATCCGGCCGACGCTGCGCGTACGGCGCGCCTCCACGCCCTTGCGGATCCACACTTCTTCCTGCGCGAGCAGTTTGTCGAACTTCTCGTTCTCGATGCGCTCGACTTCCAGTTGCTGCGCCTTGCGCGTCTGGTACGCGGAGAAATTGCCCGGATACGAGAGCAGCCGCCCGCGATCGAGTTCGACGATGCGCGTCGCGACGCGGTCGAGAAACGCGCGATCGTGCGTGATGAACAGCAGCCCCGCGCGCAGCGACACCAGCAGATCTTCGAGCCAGCGGATGCCGTCGAAGTCGAGGTGGTTGGTCGGCTCGTCGAGCAGCAGCACGTCCGGCTGCACGACGAGCGCGCGCGCGAGCGCGGCGCGCTTCTGCATCCCGCCCGACAGCGAACCGACGCGCGCCTCGCCGTTCAGGCCGATCTGCTGCAGCGTGGTCGCGACGCGCGTGCTCCAGTTCCATGCATCCGTCGCATCCAGCGACGATTGCAGCGTGTTCATACGCGCGAGCAGCGCGTCGTGCTCGGCGCCCTCGGGCGTGTCGGCGAGCTGATGCGCGACCGCGTCGTATTCGTCGAGCAGCGCGCGCGCCTGGGTCAGACCGGCGGCGACCGCGTCGAACACGGTGTCGTCGGGATTGAACTCGGGCTCCTGCGGCACGTAGACCGTGGTCAGACTCTGCTGACGCGTGACGAGGCCGTCGTCCGGCCTGGCCAGATCGGCGACGATTTTCAGCAGCGACGACTTGCCCGCGCCGTTGCGCCCGATCAGGCCGACGCGCTCGCCCGCTTCGAGCGAGAAATCCGCGTGGTCGAGCAACGCGACGTGACCGAACGCCAGCTGCGCTCCGGTAATGGTGTAAAGCGACATGGGAATGGGAGAAGACGGCGATGAGTCGGAACTGCCCATTGTACCGGGCGCGCGGGGGAGGCTCGGTGCTTTGGCGGGATGAGGGGGGTGTTGCTGGCGGGGCTCGTGGGGCCGGCGACGCGCTTGCGCCCGCCCCGCTTGTGCGAACAGTGGCTACGTCACTTCACGTGCACGGTGATCGTCTTGCTCAGTTCCGGCCCATACGAACGATGCGCGCCGTCGCCGAATTGCAGCGTCAGCGTGTGGTCGCCCGGCGGCAGCGTCAGGTCGGTTTCGGTCTGGCCTTTGCCGAAGTGGAGCGACTTGTCGTTCGCGGGGATGACCTCGCCCTTCGGCAGCGGCTTGCCGTCGATCAGCAGATGATGATGGCCGGTGCCCTCGGTCATCGTGCCGGCCGGGGCGATCTTCATGCCGTCGAGACCGAACACGACGTGCACCGGATTGCTGACGGTAGCACCGTCCGCCGGCTGCACGAAAGACACGCTCGCGGCCTGCGCCGCGCCCGACATGGCGATCAGACCTGCCGCCGCGATGCCAGCCAACCATTTGTTTTTCAACATCGTTTTCTCCTTTGGGAACACAAGCTTGCTAAGCGAGCCCGCCAACACGCCCGGCTGAGACCGATCGTCGCAAAGCCTGCGACGCGCGCGACGGGCTTGTCTAATAAACGAGGTGCGAATCAAAGCATACACGCTGTGTGTGACGAGCCTCGTCCGGGACTGCGTTGGGCGTGAGCGCCTGACGGGGCGCTGGAACGGCGTCGCCTCGGCGATTCAAAGTGCATTTGACAAATTCCGGTAATATTGCAGGTCGCCGCACTGCCCCAAAAAGGGGCAGACCGAGCCGGCCATTGCATTGAAGAGAGAGTGTGTGTCGTGAGTGATGTAATCGAAGTGACTGAATACAAGAGCTGGGTCTGCCTGATTTGCGGCTGGATCTACAACGAGGAAGAAGGCCTGCCCGAAGAAGGCATTGCGCCGGGCACGCGCTTCGCGGCCATTCCGGACGACTGGCGCTGCCCGCTGTGCGACGTGGGTAAAGCGGAGTTCGCGGTGGTGGAGTTTTGAGCGGCGATTGTCGTCGTTAGATCGTTAGACGGTGGGGTAGTCTGATTTGCGCGGCCTGGCAGGCGATGTCTGTCGGGCCGTTTGTTTTTTGTGGGGTTTCGATGGGTGGGGCGGGTGATCGGTGGCGTGGGCTTGCAGGCCCGTTCTCCAGCTTCCTTGGCCCTCCTTTTGCTCAAGCGGGTTTGATATACTCTGCGCTCGCTGGTGAATCTGGGCTTTTATCCTGGCCCCCGCGGATTTGTCCGGTTCGGTCCTCTCCCTGTAGTTCAATGGATAGAACAAGTGCCTCCTAAGCGCTAGATACAGGTTCGATTCCTGTCAGGGGGACCAGATAGCTTCCCGGCTACTCTCAAGATTGCCCAGAAAAAGCCCCGTGTGCGTTGTGCTGCGGGGCTTTTTGTTGTCCGCGTCCGGTCGCAGCAAACTGTCGCCCTATGGGAAAAGAAGGGCAAGATTCCAAAGACCGCAGACAGGATGTTTCGGGCCATTTATCTGGAAGCCGTCGACGGTAATGTAAGGCTCAAGGAATTGATCGAGCGCGTGGCAAACCTCGATCGGAAAGTCGACGAAAAGCTGGCCTTCCAAGATACGAAAGATGAGAGGCATCCCAAGGCAGCGTGATCGGATAATCGCTGCATCCTGTTTCGGAAGGCGATGATAGACGCGCAGCGATCTCTTTCAGCGCGTCACAGTGGCTGCATGCCGTGAACAATCCGACGCTGTTCGGCCGTACGGGAATCGCATTCGTAGGTTCACCGGAGATTTAGGCGCGCACGTGGCGACATAAGAATCGAAATTCCCCTCTCCCTCAACTCCCCCGATAAACCTCCCCCTGCCCACCCGGCGCCAGCCCATACTCCTGCTCGACCACCGTCGCCGCCACATCGGCATCGCCAACCGCATCCTCCACCACAGCCGGCCGCGCCGCCATCGTCGCCCTACCCAATCTCCAATTTGCGCCATTCCCCATCGCGAGTGCCTGCGTCGACGTTCGCACGCTCTCCGCCAGCGCGGCCGAATTCTTTTCGTTACCCATCGATCCGCCGAAAAGAAAGTTGATCACCGTATGCGCATTCGCCGCGACATATCCGACGATCGACCCAACCAGCCCCGAAATTGCCGCGACCGCCGACACATCCTTGATCGTAATTCCCCATTGCAGCAGCCGCCACGATCCGACCAGCACCGCCGCCATGATCACCGCGAACGTGATGAGCACGAGCGCCGCGATCCACCACAGCGCGTCGAGCGACACCGCCCTCTGCCGCGCATCCTGCTGGTCGCTCGCCTCGGCCCGCAATAGTGCCGTCTGCGCATCCATCGTGAGCTTGAGCATCGCCTGCTGATGCGTGAGCTCGAACTGCTTTGCCTGCGCCAATGCCTGCGCATTGCCGTTCAGGGTTGCGAGAATATCGTCGGGCTGCGCCGACGGCGCATCGATCGTCGACGCCAGCGCCGCGCCCAAAGCCATGCCGCCAGCCACGGGCAACGCTGCTCCGAGCAGCGGCAACCCCAGCTTTGCCAGCTCCGCGCCGAGTGTCTTCTGATCCATGTCAGCTTCCCCCCTTCAGCATGTTCGAGGCGATACGGCCGGACCAGCCGCGACCGAAAGTCGGCCACGCCCTGAGCCCGGTCAGATACTTCAGCCGGTATGCGAGGAAACGCAGACAGAATTCGACGGGATCGGTTGCCCTGATTGCATCGATGGTACGCGGGCTGATTTTGCCGTCGACGGGCACGCCGCTCGCCTGCTGCGCCCAACGCACGGTCGGACCGCCGTTGTAGTTCGCATCGAACATCTGGAAAGCGATCCGCGCATCGAACTGGTCGAGACAAAGAGGGTCCCAATACTCGCGTTTTGCGATGGCCTTGGCCGTTTGCAGAGGCAACGCCTTCATCGCGCCGGCATAGCCGTTGGCGCGGGCGACGCGCGCCGTGATGCCCCACATCGTTTCGCCGCCAGGGTCGCGCGGATTGTTCGAATATCCGCCCTCATTGCCGATCAGCGCGGTAAATGCATCGTCGAAGCTGCTCATGTCGCGAACGCCCTTTCACGTGTCGCCGGCTCCGAACGACGGGCGAAACAGATTGGGAATCCCAGGCATCGATCTCATCGATACCGCCGCGCACTCGTCCTAACCGACTAGAACCGAAGAGACATCCGCGAGCGCTTCATTCGCCGAAGCGTTCCGAGAGCACCCGCGCCCTGCCCCTGAATCCGTGTACGAACGAATGCGCTCAATGTGAAGGGGAAGAGAAAAACTAGCGGAGAAATAAAGCGTCCCGCCAAAGCGCCGTGCACGACGAGCGAGAGCGCTCGTGCATCGGCTTACCGGTCGGCGAAGCAGGCCGGATAACCAGCCATGATCGCTTCGCCTTCGCTACAACACTACGTAAGCCATGCCGGCGCTCAGATGCCCAATTCTCACCCCGCCCGCTTCGGAATATTCACCCCCCGCGCCACCGCCGGACGCTCGACGAACGCCGCCAGCACGCGCTGCACGTTCGGGAAGTCCTGAATGCCGACCAGTTCGCCCGCTTCGTAGAAGCCCACCAGATTGCGCACCCACGGGAAGATCGCGATATCGGCGATCGTGTACTGATCGCCCATCACCCACGCGCGTCCCGCGAGCCGCTGTTCGAGCACGCCGAGCAGCCGCTTCGACTCGGCGATGTAGCGATCGCGCGGCCGTTTGTCCTCGTAGTCCTTGCCAGCGAATTTGTGGAAGAAGCCGACCTGGCCGAACATCGGTCCGATGCCGCCCATCTGGAACATCACCCACTGGATCGTTTCGTAGCGGCCGGCGGCGTCGCGCGGAATCAGCTGGCCGCTCTTGTCGGCGAGATAGATCAGGATCGCGCCCGATTCGAACAGCGGCAGCGGTTTGCCGTCCGGTCCGTTCGGGTCGAGGATCGCCGGAATCTTGTTGTTCGGGTTCAGCGACAGAAACTCGGGCGTCATCTGGTCGTCGGTATCGAAGCGCACCAGATGCGGCTCGTACGGCAAGCCGGTTTCCTCGAGCATGATCGAAACCTTGACGCCGTTGGGCGTCGGCAGCGAATAGAGCTGGATGCGGTCCGGATGCTCGGCCGGCCATTTTTTCGTGATCGGGAAAGTGGACAAACGCGCGGACAGTTCGGTCATGGGTTCGGGTCGCCTCGGCGAGAAAGAGTGTGTGTGCAGGACCGCCCAATATAAACCGACTCGGCGCGCCGCGTGCGCGGCCACGCGAAGCGCTTACGAGCGCCGCGCGTTCATCCCTTCTTCCCCCCTGCGCTGCCGACCACGCTCGCAGTCGGGATCACCACAAATCTTTCGTCGTCGTCC
Source organism: Paraburkholderia antibiotica (assembly GCF_012927125.1). Taxonomy (GTDB): domain Bacteria; phylum Pseudomonadota; class Gammaproteobacteria; order Burkholderiales; family Burkholderiaceae; genus Paraburkholderia; species Paraburkholderia antibiotica. The sequence goes on along the minus strand of NZ_JABBFZ010000012.1, from coordinate 14,414 downwards.
CCGCCCGTGCGTTGAAACCTTCGCGCCACAACGTCGCGCCGACCGTCAGCAGCAGCGTCTTCTCGTTGCCGTCGAGCAGTTCCCACGCCGCCGCGAGCCATGTCGCAAAGCCCGCGCAGGTCGCCTCGAGATCGGGCGGCGCCTTGCCTTCCAGGTACTGCCGTTCGAACATCGAAAGTATTTTTTCGGGTGTCATCTGGCGCCATCTCCTGATCGGATGCGCCAAGTCTAAAGGCGTCGCCGCGCGCGCGGAACGGTCATCATCGCAAGCACGGGTTACTCCCAGGCGAATTCGCACTCGCGTCGCGGTCGCGGCCACTGAGGCCTCAACTCCCATGACGGGACAACATGCGCTCTAAACGCCCACGCCGCACGAAAACAGAAAAGGCGCCGCGGCATGCGCGACGCCTATGCCGTTACGACAAACTACGCCGAACGGGCGCGCGAGGGTCTTACGGGTTGTGGCGCTTGGCCTGATCCTTGGCGTCTTCCTTCGCATCGCCATAGGCCTTCTGCACCTTGCCGGCGCCTTGCTGCAAATCGCCCTTCAGTTCCTTCGCGGGGTCGTTCGTGGCCTTGCCGACGGCCTCGTTCACCTTGCCCTTGATCTGCTCACCGACGCCCTTCACCTGATCCTTGTTCATGCTGGACTCCTTTATTTGCGATCAACCGAAATGCCGGCGTGGCATTCCACCGGTATCCGGACACAGCAACGGCTATGCCCGACGACCGACCCCGCGTGGCGCGCTGCGCAGCGGTCGATATAGGCAAGCGATCGCGAAAAATTTTCATCGACAGCCCTAAAGTCTTGCCGCGCGCCGCCGTAAAAACGCTCAGGGAGGGGCCATGGACCACATGCTCGCTACGCTTTCGGGATCATCGCAGGCTGCGTTGATCGATCGGGACATCGCGCATATCGCGCGCGTCATGCACGTGTCGTTGCGTGGCGACTTCGGCGGCCCGATCCTGCCGCCCGCCTATTGGCGCAGGCGTCTGAACGCGCTGCTCGACGCCGGTCACCTCAGTCACGCGCAACTGTGCAAAGTCGACGGTCTGCTGCTGCAACTCGCCCACTTCGAAGCCACACCGCAGCCGGAATGGGAGCGCTTCGCGCCGGCCGTCGCCGCGCCGTTTCAGCCGGCTTGCGCAGTCGAGACGCTGCATTCGGCCTGAAGCCTCAGGCCTGAGCCCTGGCCGGGAAACCGACGCGTCCGTCTATGCGTCACCCACGCCAACGACAACCGGCGCATACCCCCGCCTCCGGGCCGTTCGTGCGCAACTCGGGCCCCGTCGTCGCGCCAGTTGAACCGCCGACGCAAAGAAGCCACCGCGCCCGGCATCAACCGGCCGGCACGACCGACACGCCCCTGCCTGCATCCCGCAAACGCAAACAACACCTGCGCGCACATCGCCCACGCTTACGCCTTACCAGCGCCGCTCCGCCCAGGCATCCCCCTCGCTCAAGCCCCGCCCTCACCTGCGCCAAACACACGCGCGAAAAAAAAGCCGCGCACAAGGTCGCGGCCTCAAACACACATCGCAACGCAGGGAACCGGCGTCACGCGACAAGCCTACACGCCGACTCATGACAACCCAATTTCCATGTCGACGAACGCGACGAGGCGGCAACGCAACAAGCGCGAGAAAAATCGGGTTCCGACACCGGTAAAAATAGGGAAATGGGACGACCTTAGGTCATAATGTCCGCAAAAATTCCCAGCAAGGACGCCACGTGACCCTCGCCGCCTCGCTCGACCTGCTTAAGCAGGCGCGCGCCCGCTTCACCCAACGCGAAATCGCCGCGCACGTCGGCAAGGACATCAAGACGATACGTCGCTGGGAAAAAGGCGAGACGCCTTGTCCGGCGATGCTGGAGCCCGCGCTGCGCGACTTGCTGCGACAAGGCGCGCGAGCGGCGAACTCAGCGGGCGACGCGGCGTCGTTTCGCTTCATCGATCTGTTCGCGGGAATCGGCGGCATCCGCATGGGCTTCGAGGCGCACGGCGGCGAGTGCGTGTTGACCAGCGAGTGGAACGAGTTCTCGACCCGCACCTATTGCGACAACTATCCGGGCGGCGACGGCCATGCGCTGATCGGCGACATCGTTACGTTTCCCGCCGACGAGGTGCCGAACCACGACGTGCTACTCGGCGGCTTTCCGTGTCAGCCGTTCTCGATCGCGGGCGTCAGCAAGAAAAACGCGCTGGGCCGGCCGCACGGCTTCGAATGCACGACCCAGGGCACGCTCTTTTTCGATGTCGCGCGGATCATCGCCGAGAAGCGCCCCGCCGCGTTCCTGCTCGAAAACGTCAAGAACCTGCTGTCGCACGACAAGGGCCGCACCTTCGACGTGATCCTGCAAACGCTGCGCGACGAACTCGGCTACGAAGTGCATTACCGCGTGATCGACGGCCAGCATTTCACGCCGCAGCATCGCGAGCGCATCATCATCGTCGGCTTTCGCGGCAAGACAGAGTTCACGTGGGACGATCTGCGCCTGCCCGAGCACGGTCCGCGGCTCGGCTCGATCCTGCATCGCACCGACGGCAGCGAACCGGTGCTGCCGTGGGACCACGATCGTTTCTTCGACCATGCCGCGCGCTGCGTGCAGCCGAAGTACACGCTCACCCCAAAGCTGTGGGCCTATCTGCAGCACTACGCGGCCAAGCATCGCGCGGCGGGCAACGGTTTCGGTTTCGGCATGGCGTATCCGGATAGCGTCACGCGTACCTTGTCGGCGCGCTATCACAAGGACGGCTCCGAAATTCTCGTCTATCAGGGCGAGGCGCTGCGGCCACGGCGCCTGACGCCGCGCGAATGCGCGCGCCTGATGGGCTTTCCCGACACCTTCCGGATTCCGGTCAGCGATACCCAGGCGTACCGTCAGTTCGGCAACAGCGTCGTGATGCCGGTGATGCGCGAAGTGGCGCGTATCATGCTCCCGCACGTGCAAATCCTGCTCGCCCAACCGACCCGCGATGCCTCGAAACGCCCGCAACCGCTCCATGCCTAAGCGCCCCGCCCTATCACGTGGCCCACGTAGCCCACTCACCGCGCGCACTGCGTTCGCCCGCTGACGATGGTCGATATCGTCGATAGCGCGACCCGCAGCCGCATGATGTCCGGCATTCGCGGCCGCAACACCAAGCCGGAGATTCTGATCCGCAGCCTGCTGCATCGGCAGGGCTTCCGCTTCCGGCTCGACGCGCGCGACCTGCCCGGCCGTCCCGACATCGTGCTGCCGCGTTATCGCGCGGTCGTGCTGGTGCACGGCTGTTTCTGGCACGGTCACGACTGCCATCTGTTCAAGTGGCCGCAAACGCGCCCCGAGTTCTGGCGCGACAAGATCGGCCGCAATCGCAGCAACGACGACAAGGTGCGCGCCGCGCTGCTGGCGAGCGGCTGGCGGGTCGCGGTGGTGTGGGAATGCGCTTTGCGCGGTGCGAATCGCGATATCGCGGGCGTGATCGAACGGCTTGTCGACTGGCTGAAAAGCGACGCGCCCCAGTTCGAGGAACGCAGCTAGAACCCACGCCGAAAACCACGCGTCGCTGTGCGGCTCGCGCGAGTCTCGCGACCGCTGGTGCTACACTCGACAAGCTAACCCGGAGCGCTTTCGAGATGAACCGCACAGTACTTTCCGGGCTGTTTTTCAGATGTTTTCGCGGCCCGTCCCGCTGCCATCCGGCGTGCCGTTGCATGCGCCCCGGCCATCCGGCCGCCGCGCCATCGCTTGCTCCAACGATCCCAGAACCAATCAACAAGGGAGGCACATCATGGCTGACTTCCGTCTCTGGTCCGACGACTTTCCCACCAACGGCTTCATGCCGAAAGCCCAGGAATACAACGACAAGGCGTTCGGCAGCGACGGCGAAAACATCTCGCCATCGCTGCAATGGGAAGCGCCGCCCGCCGATACGCAAAGCTTCGCGCTGACCGTCCACGATCCCGACGCGCCGACCGGCAGTGGCTTCTGGCACTGGGTCGTCGTCAACATTCCGGCCGATGTGCGCTCGCTACCGCGTAACGCCGGCAAGGCGGACGGTTCGCTGCTGCCGCAAGGCGCGCTGCAGGTGCGCAACGACTACGGTACGGTCGGCTTCGGCGGCGCCGCGCCGCCGCGCGGCGACCGCACGCATCGCTACATCTTCCGGCTGCATGCGCTGAAGGTGCCGCATCTGCCGATAAGCGCGGAAACCACCAACGCGATCGCGCGCTTCATGACGCACCTGAACGAAATCGACTCGACGACCCACACGGGCCTCTACGAACTCAAATAACATCGGCATGCGGCGCTGGCGTCCCGGCAACGCGGACGCCCGGCGCGAAACGCAACGGCCAACCCATCCGCGCCGCCCCACTACAACTCGAATAATCGATGCACGCACAACCCTCGCGTAAGACCGGCTCCGCGTCGTCCGCCGCTTCTTCGTTCGAACACGCCGACGTCGGCCTGCCGGTTCCCCAACGCTACTGGGCGATGCTCGTGATCGCGCTCGCGTTGACGCTCGCGGTGCTCGACAGCGCGATCGCCAACGTCGCGCTGCCGACCATCGCCCGCAATCTCAACGCCAGCGCCGCCGCGTCGATCTGGGTCGTCAACGCGTACCAGCTCGCGATCACGATCTCGCTGTTGCCGCTCGCATCGCTCGGCGACCGCATCGGCTACCGGCGCATCTATCTGTCCGGGCTGATCCTGTTCACGGTGGCGTCGTTCGGCTGCGCGCTATCCACCTCGCTGCCGGCGCTCGCGCTCGCCCGCGTGGTGCAGGGCTTCGGCGCGGCCGGCATCATGAGCGTGAACACCGCGCTCGTACGCATGATCTACCCGCCTTCGCAACTCGGGCGCGGCGTCGCGATCAACGCGATGGTGGTGGCGGTGTCGTCGGCGGTCGGGCCGACGGTGGCCTCCGGCGTGCTCGCGGTCGCGTCGTGGCCGTGGCTGTTCGCGATCAACGTGCCGATCGGGATCGCGGCGATCGTCGGCGGCTTCAAGGCGCTGCCGATGAACCCCGGCCACGAATCGCCGTACGACTATCTGAGCGCGGTGATGAACGCGCTCGTGTTCGGCCTGCTGATTTTCGCGGTCGACGGCCTCGGCCACGGCGAGCGCTTCGGCTACGTGACGCTCGAAGCGCTCGGCGCGCTCGTAATCGGCTACTTCTTCGTGCGCCGTCAGCTCACGCAAACCGCGCCGCTGCTGCCGATCGATCTGCTGCGCATTCCGGTGTTCGCGCTGTCGATCGGCACGTCGGTGTGTTCGTTCTGCGCGCAGATGCTGGCCTTCGTGTCGTTGCCGTTCATGCTGCAGGAAAACCTCGGCATGTCGCAGGTCGAAACCGGTCTGCTGATGACGCCGTGGCCCGCGATCATCATCCTCGCCGCGCCGATTTCCGGCGTGCTGTCGGACAAGGTGTCGGCGGGCTGGCTCGGCGGCATCGGCCTCGCGGCGTTGACGGCCGGTCTGCTGCTGCTCGCGACGCTCGGCCCGCACCCGGATCCGCTGCAGATCGCGTGGCGCATGGCGCTGTGCGGCGCGGGCTTCGGCATCTTCCAGTCGCCGAACAATCGCACGATGCTATCTTCGGCGCCGCGCGAGCGCAGCGGCGGCGCGAGCGGCATGCTCGGCACCGCGCGCCTGACCGGCCAGACGCTCGGCGCGGCGCTGGTCGCGCTGATCTTCGGCGTCGCGCCGCAGAACGGCACGATCATCGCGCTGTATGTGGCCGCGGGGTTCGCGGCGGTCGCGGCGGTCGTCAGCACGATGCGGGTCACGCAGAAGGCCGCGCAGCCGGCTTGAGGGCGTATTGGCGTTTGCGCTTGTGTCGCCTTTAGATGGGCCGGCAGGTGCGCTTACATGTGCGCTTGTACCTGCGTTTGTATCCGGGCTTGTACGTGCATTCGCGCTCATGCATTCGGCGCGGACCGCCGCGCGAACAGACGCATCCACCGCGCAAGCCCCACACGTCCCACACGCAAAAGGGCGCGCATCGCACGACGCGATGCGCGCCCTTCTGCTTTGAGCCCGCTGCGAATCTATTTGCTTCGTTCTCCGATCTTCCCTGCCGCCGCACCTCGGGACGTGATCGACATGCACGCCGCCCGCCCACGCGGGCAGCGTCCGTCCGCTCAGGACGATGCCGTCACGTCAGCGAGCTTTACCGCTTTGGCCGTCACCGAAGAAGCGGTCGCGACGTGGCGCAGATCGTCGAGGAACGTATCGCGCCACACCGACAGGTTGTTCTCCCGCATCGGCTTCATCATGTCCGCGTGGCGCGCCTGACGTTCGGCGAGCGGCATCGATAGCGCGCGCTCGAGCGCTTCGGCCATCTGCGACAGATCGAACGGATTGACGACCAGCGCGCCCGGCAACTGCTCGGCCGCGCCCGCGAATTGCGACAGCACCAGCACGCCCGGATCGGCCGGATCCTGCGACGCGACATACTCCTTCGCGACGAGATTCATGCCGTCGCGCAACGGCGTCACGTAGCCGACCTGCGACTGCCGGAACAGCGCCATCAGCAGATTGCGTTCGTACTTGCGGTTCAGATACTGGATCGGTGTCCAGTCGAGCTGCGCGAACCGGCCGTTGATACGGCCCGCCTCGCCTTCGAGTGTCTGACGGATACGCTGATAGGTCTGCACGTCGGCGCGTGTCGGCGGCGCGATCTGCACCAGCGACACCCGGCCGTGCCAGCCCGGCGCGTTCTGCAACAGCCGCTCGAATGCCTGGAAGCGCTCGACCAGTCCCTTCGAATAATCGAGCCGGTCGACGCTCATGATCAATTTGCGCCCGCGCATGCCGTCGCGCAGGCTCTTCACCGGCTTGCGGTCGGTGAACTGCTCGGCGGCCTTCGCGATCGCGTCCGGATAGATGCCGATCGGATACGCGCCGACTTTCAGGAAGCGGTTATACGCGTGCACCATGCCGTCTTCGCTCGACGTGCCGTGCTGGCCGCGCTCGATATAGTCGACGAACGACTGGCGGTCCGCCTCGGTCTGAAAACCGATCACGTCGTAGCTGCACATCGCCTTGACGAGTTCCTCGTGCGGCGGAATCGTGCGCAGCACTTCGGGCACCGGAAACGGAATGTGCAGGAAAAAGCCGATCGGGTTTTTTACGCCGAGCTCGCGCAGGCAACGCGCGAACGGCAGCAGATGGTAGTCGTGTACCCAGATGATGTCGTCGGGCTTCAGCAGCTCTTTCAACTGCTTCGCGAGCGTCGCGTTGACGCGCTGATATCCCGCGTAATCCTCACGATCGTAGCGCGACAGGTCGTTGCGGTAGTGGAAGGTCGGCCACAACGTCGTGTTCGAAAAGCCGCGGTAGTACTGATCGTAGTCGCGCTTGGTCAGGCCCACCGTCGCGTACGTCACGTTGCCCTGCTTCTCGATCACGGGCGCGGACGGTTCGCTGACGGTTTCGCCGCTCCAGCCGAACCAGACGCCACCGGTCTCCTTCAGCGCGTCCAGTACGCCGATCGCAAGGCCGCCCGCCGCCGGGCGCGCTTCCTGAATCGGTGCGACACGATTCGATACCACGATCAATCTGCTCATTAGTGCTCCATTGTTTCGTTGTATGCGGATATGTGCCAAAACGGTGCATGCAAGTCGCGTGCCGAATTTAGAGATGCAAGAAATAAAGTTGTATGCAGATGTGACGGACGAGTAAAACCACGCGGCGTCAAGAAACCGCGAAGAAATTTTTTCTGCCTGACAGGACGAAGCCGGAAGTTTTCTTTACCGACCGTCGAGCACGCGACAGCTGTCTCGCCGCGCTCGACGGCCCTCAGGCGTCCTGCTCGGAGCCCAGATCACGCTGGTATTCGAGCCCTTCCTGACGCACCCCGCCCTGGTTGTGCTCGCCGTCCGGTGGCGTATGCGGCGCAATCCGGTTCTGCGCCGCCGGGTCCGGCGACTCCGCCGGCTCAGTCTGCACGTCGGCCGGCCGGGGGCCGCGCTTCGAATGCCGGGCGGAACGTCGCAATGCGGGATGTCTCATGGTCAATGCCTCCGGAGGAAGCGTGCCGCCTGTTGCGGCATCCATACAGTCTAGGGGGCGCAACGGTAAATTGCCGGTAAAAGATGCGCCGGCTTTGTAACAAGTACATAAATTCGCCGCCCGGTTTTGGGGCAACGGCTCCGGGGCGGTGCGACGGTGATTGCAGCGAGGAAAGCGCGCGGAATGACGTGCCCGGAATGACGTCGTCATGCCTCGAAGCTGCCCTTGATTCGGTACTTTCAACCCTGCTTTCAGCACCGCATCGACGGCGGACGGGACGCGCCAGCTTGCGGAGTTTGCGTGGGCTGTGGCGGCGGATCGCCGATCGGCGGCGTCAACGGTTCGATGGGTTCGATCGGATCGGGCGACGGGCCGGGAACCGTATCGGGCTCGGCCGGATTCGGCGGCGCGGGAGGAGGCGTGGTGGGCGGCTCGACCGGCTCGGGCCGGTGAGCGTGTAGCGGGAACGACACGGGAACGGCAGCGTTGTGCGGCATCTCGGTGACCTCGTTTTACGTTCTTCTCGAACGCAGCAAGGCATGTGCCGTTGTGCGGGGACCGCCCGGCAATGCGGGCGGTCCGACAACCAGGTGCGCGCGCTGATGGCGTCGGTTTGCCTGAAGGCACCGAGCGAAGAGCGCGGCGGCCGTAGGTCATACAGCGACAGCGGCCACCGATGCGGCCGCGTGTCACTCAGGCGTCCGCGCCGCCTAACGCGCGCGATTCGTCGGCGGAGTCGCCGTCTTCGCGCGCATCGTTGCCGTATTCGACGAGACGGTTGTACAGCGTCTTCAGGCTGATGCCGAGGATCTCCGCGGCGCGCGTCTTCACGCCGCCGCACTGCTCGAGCGTTGCCAGAATCAGTTGACGGTCGGCCTCTGCGAGCGAGGTGCCGAACGGAATCGTGATCGCGGTGCCGGCGGCCGGCTTCGACAACGAGATCTGCAATGGCACGGTGGCGGTGTTATCCGAATCCGCGCTCGACATGATGTGCGCGCGCTGCACGTAGTTCTTCAACTCGCGCACGTTGCCGGGCCACGGATACGTCAGCAGCATCTCCTTCACCGCGGCCGGGAAATGCTTCTTCGTGCCATGACGCTCGTTCAGTTCATCGAGGAACGCCTGCGCGAGCAGCTCGACATCCTTGCCGCGATCGCGCAGCGGCGGCAGGCTGATCGGAAACACGTTCAACCGATGGTACAAATCGAGCCGCAGCTTGCCTTCGAGCACCGCCTGCTCCGGATCGCGATTGGTCGCCGCGATCAGACGCACGTCGGTTTCGATTTCCTTCGTCGTGCCAACGCGCATGAACATGCCGGTCTCGAGTACGCGCAGCAGTTTTACCTGCAGCTCGATCGGCATTTCCGTGATTTCGTCGAGGAACAGCGTGCCGCCGTTCGCGCGCTCGAAATAACCTTTGTGCTGCCTGTCGGCGCCGGTAAACGAGCCGCGCTCGTGGCCGAACATCTCCGATTCGATCAGGTTCGGCGAGATCGCGCCGCAGTTGACCGCGAGGAACGCGTGCTTGCGGCGCAGGCTCAACTCGTGCAGCGTCTGCGCGGCGACTTCCTTGCCGGTGCCCGATTCGCCGACCAGCATGACCGACGCCGCCGTCGGCGCGACCCGGCTGATCTGGTCGTAGACCTCCTGCATTGCCGGCGAATTGCCCAGCATCAGACCGAAGCGGCCCATGCGGCGCAACTCGCCGCGCAGCGTGCCGATCTCGGCCTTCAGGTCGCCGGCGCGCGGCAGGCGCGACAGGATCGCCTTCACGCGCTGCATGTTGATCGGCTTCACGAGGTAGTCGGCCGCGCCCATTTTCAGCGCGCTCACCGCCGACTCCACCGTCGCGTGGCCGGTGATCACAATGAACTCGACGCCGGAGCGCGGATCGAGATCTTCGAACAGATCGACCCCGCTGCCATCGGGCAGCTTGAGGTCGGTGAAAACGACATCCGGCATCTGCCGGACCAGTTGAATCCGTGCTTCGCGCAGATCGCCCGCAGTGGCGGTGGTCAGTCCGTCTTCCCCGATGATGGCGGAAAGCGCCTCGCGGGTACCCGCGTCGTCATCGACAATCAGTACATGTGGCATCGCGTTTCGAAAGCCTGCAAGCGTGGGTAGGAAATAAGCGACGCATGCGAGCGGGCATGCGGCAAAGACCGCCGGCTACACACGTCAAGTCGCGCCGGTCATTTATTTCGCAAAAAATTGCAACAATTACACGGCAAATCGCAGAAATTACCGCCTCATTGTTGTTTATTTAACCATTATACGACTTTATAGCACGCATTTAACAAGCACTTCCAGGCGTCGCCCGACAATCTGCGGCCGACGGCACAGGGCGAAAACGCGCGCGCGCCGGCGTGCGCGTGCTGACCGGAAAATCCGGCCGTAACACTGACCAGGCGGCCGCGTCAGCCGCGCGGAAACGGCCACGCGTGGCCTTCGCCATTCATCTGTCCCGAACCGTTGGTACTTTGCGTGGCCGGCGCGACCTCCTCCGCCCTCGGCGCCGGAGAGGCCACCGCGCCGCCCTCGTTCTCCCAGCGGCTCAGGTCACGCGCGGCGGAAAATTGCCCACTGCGTTTGTGCTGCACGTAGCGAACCGCCAGAAAGCCGCCAAGCGCCATCAACGCGCCGAAGATGCCAATTGTGGGTCGTGCCATCGTGAACTCCTTTACTTGAGTCGGGGATGCGAGGCGTGCGGTGTAAAGGTCATGCATTGCGAGTGTCGTGCACTGCGCCGCACGACGACGTCGATCCACGCAAACGCGACGAAACCGTGCCGAAACTCATCAGAAACCGCCGAGCCTGGACCTAACTTAACTTAATGCCCCTAACGCGCGACCAGCACGCCAAGCAGAAAGCCGGTGCCCGCCGCGAGTGCCAACGAGCGCCACGGGTTGTGACGCACGTAGCGCTCGGTCGTCACCGTCGCCTCGCGATAGCGGCGCTGGGCATTGCGTTGCGCGTCGCCGAGCGTCGACTGCAGCGTTTCCACGTGCGTGCCGAGGCGGCTGCGCAACGCGTCGACGCCCTCCCCCGGCACGTTGGCGGCAAGCCGCAGCATTTCCTCGGAATCTTTCAACAGCACCCGGAGATCCTCGACAATTTTCTGGCCGCCGAGTGCAAGTTGTTGCGTGGTATCGGTCATCGTTCACTCCTCGTCCAGGTCGGCGTTCGTGCGGACTTCGCGGTATGCGTGCGTCGCTGGATAACGCATGCGCCCGTCGCCGGCTGCCTCGCACCTTGCTAGCGGCTGCCGGCCAAAAGCTCGCACGATTGGATGAGTCGGTCAATGATGCAAAGCACGTGCCCGGTAAATTTACCGTCCAAGCACACTGAAACAGGCACTATTTGGGCACTTTTCGACCGATCGGGCGCAGAGCTATTTCGTGCGGCGCCGCATCGATTGCCGGAAACAGTGTCGAAGTGGTTAAATCGATGTTTGTGAGATAGTGGCTGTATCTGGCCATTTGCGTTCATTACGTTCAAGGCCTGCGCGCCGCAGCACGAACTTCATTTGCACAGGACTCCCCGTTTATGGCGTCAATCGATCTGGACTCGCCCACCGTTTCCGCTGGCGGCAATGCTTCGTCACAAGCGAAGCAGCGCGTCGCGGACGGCGTCGCGGGACTGAAATCGTACGGCTTGCTGTTCGGCTCGTCGCCGGTGATGCTGGATCTGTACGAGCAGATCGAGCGCGTCGCCGATACCGACGCGACCGCGCTGATCATCGGTGAATCGGGCACCGGCAAGGAGCTGATCGCCCGCACGATTCACGAGCGCAGCAGCCGCAAGGACAGCGCATTCGTCGCCGTGAATTGCGGCGCGATTCCCGACGAACTGATCGAGGCCGAACTGTTCGGCCACGAGAAAGGCAGCTTCACCGGCGCGGTACAAGGCCGCATCGGCTACTTCGAGCATGCGAACGGCGGCACGCTGTTTCTCGACGAAATCACCGAAATGGCGCCGGTGCGCCAGGTCAAACTGTTGCGCGCGCTCGAAACCGGCACGTTCTATCGGGTCGGCGGCAACGAGCTGATCAGCGGCAACGTGCGCGTGATCGCCGCGACCAATCGCGACCCCGCAGTGGCCGTGAAGGAAAACGGCTTGCGCGAAGACCTGATGTACCGGCTCGCGGTTTTTCCGCTGCGCGCGCCACCGCTGCGCGAGCGCGAGAGCGATCGCGAACTGCTCGCGCAATACTTCCTGATGCAACTGAATCAGCAGGAAGGCACGAACAAGAGCTTCAGCAAGCGCTCGATCGAAACGCTGCGCGCGTGGTCGTGGCCCGGCAACGTGCGCGAACTGAAGAACGCGGTGTATCGCGCGTTCATTCTTGCGGAGAAGACGGTCGAGTTGCCGCATCCGCATCTCGCGTCGCGGGTCAAGAAGGCGGTCACGCAGGGCGACGCGATGAGCGTATGGATCGGCACGCCGCTCGCCGACGCGCAGAAGCAGATCATTCTCGGCACGCTCAAATATTGCGGCGGCGACAAACGACGCGCGGCGAAAGCGCTCGGCGTGAGCCTGAAAACGCTGTACAACCGCTTGAGCGCGTACGGCGACGGGAGCGGCGAAGACGACGCGGAGCAATAGCGGTCTCTCGATGGCGTAGTGCCGCGCGCCGCTGATCCACGATTGCGGCTCGCGGCATTCCCTCCAGATGCGCGGCGTCGTACACGCCGCCTCATCCGCGTCGTGCATTATTGCGTCTTTCGCACCGTATCATTTCACCCCTTGTTTTCACCGCGCATCATGCTGCCGCCGCACGCGTGCACCGAAGCTCGTCGGGGCGTCGTTTCGCTACACCCTCTCTAATTCGAACAACTCTGACGGAAAATTTGTCTCATTCGCAAATTACCTGGGATAACCAGGCAAAATATTTCCGATCTCATTCAGAAAATCTTGCACCCCGCACGCTGTTTTGCAATTTCTTGCATTTTCCCAGTGCCAATTACAAAACGCATCCTGCACAATGCGGCAGCGTATTGAACGACGTGCCTCCCGTTCACATGCTCCGCGCGCGTGATCGATGGCACCTGTACGGCAGGGACAAGAGAAATGCAAAAGAACATGGTGTGGGCCGGCAACGCGAAAACCGTTGTCGCAAGCAAACGCCCTCACGCAACGGCGCTCATCGCGCTCGCGCTGGCGGTATCGTCGGCATTGAGCGGTTGTAGCTCGCTGTATTCGGAAGGCGCGGTAGCAGGCGCCGGTATCGCGGGTGCCGCGGTTGCGACCAAGGTCACCAGCAATGCGGCCGTCGCGACCGGTATCGGTCTCGGCGCGGTCGCCGCGGCGCGCGCCGGCGTGCAGTACTCCGAGCGCGTGGTCCATCGCAACACACAGAACAGCATCGCGCAGGCGGCCGGTCCGCTCGAAATCGGCGCGGTGGCCCCCTGGAGCATCGTCCACTCGTTCCCGATCGAAGACGACGAACACGGTCGCGTGACGGTCAGCCGTCTGATCAGCACCGGCGCGCTCGACTGCAAGGAGATCGTCTTCTCCGTCGACCAGGAAGCGAAGCGCGACGTGCCGGCCAGCAGCGCCTTCTACATCGCATCGATCTGCCGTGACGGCAAGGACTGGCGCTGGGCCTCGGCCGAACCCGCCACCGAGCGCTGGGGCGCGCTGCAATGATCGCGCGCGTCGCTTCACTTCGGGCTTCATCGCAAGCTTCGTCCGAGTCGACGCCGTGTGCTTCGCCTGAGTCAAAGCAGCGTGGCGCGCGCTTACGCAACTCATCCGTCTGCGGCAATCGTCTGCGGCTTCTCGCCGCCGGCGCGCTGTGCGTCGGCGCGAGCCTGCTGACGAGCGGCTGCTCGTCGATCGGCGCGGCAAGCGGCGCGGCCGCGGGCGTCGCGTCCGGCATCGTCACCAGCAATCCGGCCGTCGCGCTCGGCGTCGGCGTCGCGGTGCAAGCCGCAACCGACGAAGCCATCGCCCGCTACATGCGCAGCATGCACAAGGATCAGCAGGATCTGATGGCGGCGCTGGCCGGCACGATGGCGGTCGGCGAGACGAAGCCGTGGTCGGTCAAGCATACGTTGCCGATCGAGAACGGCCACGGCGAGATACGCGTGACCCGCGCGGTCAGCTCGTCACTCGTGCTGTGCAAGGAATTCGTGTTCTCGGTCAAGGACGGCGACGGCCCTGACGCACCCGTGAGGTGGTTCACGGCGGCCGCCTGCCAGCAGGACAAGGGCTGGAAATGGGCGACGGCCGAACCGGCGGTCGCACGCTGGGGCAGCCTGCAATAAAAAAAGCGGCGAGGTTTGAACTGACCCCGCGAAGTTGGACGGTTAGAGATTAAACGGTACGCGAGGCCTGGGTCCTGTATTGCACGGGACTCAGGCCTTTCAACTTGAGCCTGATGCGTTCGTGGTTGTAGTAATGGATATAA
>NZ_JABBFZ010000011.1 GCF_012927125.1 Paraburkholderia antibiotica | reverse complement strand
TGTACCTGCCGCCGCAGGCGTCGCAGTCCGGCGCGAAGGTACCCGCGTTGTTCTATCTCGCGGGCCTCACGTGCACCGAGGAGACGTTTGCGATCAAGGCCGGCGCGCAGCGCTTCGCGGCGCGGCACGGCATCGCGCTGATCGCGCCGGACACGAGCCCGCGCGGCGCGAACGTGCCGGGCGAAAGCGACGCGTGGGACTTCGGCGTTGGCGCGGGTTTTTACGTCGACGCGACGCAGGCGCCGTGGGCTCGCAACTACCGCATGTACTCGTACGTGCGCGACGAACTGCGCGAGACGGTGCTCGCGAATCTGCCGGTCGACGGCGCGCGTCTCGGCATCTTTGGTCATTCGATGGGCGGGCATGGCGCGTTGGTGCTCGCGCTGCGCAACCCGGAGATCTATCGATCGGTGTCGGCGTTCGCGCCGATTGCCGCGCCGATGCGTTGCCCGTGGGGCGAGAAGGCGTTTGGCGGCTATCTCGGCGAGAACCGCGAAACGTGGAAGCAGTACGACGCGAGCGAGCTGGTCGCATCGGCTACCTGTTGCCTCAGATCCCCAATCTGGATTGATCAAGGCCTCGACGATCCATTTCTCGCAACCGAACTGTGTCTGGATGTGTTTGAAAAAACCTGTGCCGAAGCAGGCCAGGCGTTAATGCTGCGTCGCCACACCGGCTATGACCATGGGTACTACTTCATCCAGACGACGATTGGCGGCCAGATTGCGCATCACGCCAGCATCCTCATTTAGGTGTCATTTCACGACGTCACATCCATTTCAGCGGGCACGTGCAGATGAGCGTCGCCCGCCTGGGAGCAATTTTCAGCCGCAGTTCATTACCCACCTCTACATGGAGAATATCCAATGATCAAACTCTACGATTTCGAGTTGTCAGGAAGTTGCTACAAAATCCGTCTGTTTCTGAATATCCTGGGTATCGAGTATCAGAAGGAGAATGTGGACTTCGTGAATAAGGAACACAAGACGCCGAAATATACGGCGCTGAACCCATTCGGCGAGATTCCGGTTTTCGAAGATGACGATCTTTGGCTGCGTGATGCGCAGGCTATCCTTGTCTACCTCGCAGGAAAGTACGACGGGAGTCATACCTGGTTTCCGGCCGACGCGGCGTCGCAAGGCAAGATCGCACAGTGGCTTTCAACCGGGGGAGGTGAAATAATGAACGCAGCGGGTGCGCGGCTCGTGAAAATCCTGCACTATCCGCTGGACCTCGAAAAATTGCAGACGGGAGCCAATCGCGTCTTCAGAATCCTGGATGATCATCTAGCCGATCGCGACTGGCTCGAACTTGATCATCCGACAATCGCGGACATTGCGTGCTTCCCGTATACGGCCCTGGCCGGCGAGGGCGGCATCGCACTCGCACCTTACCCGAACATTCTGCGCTGGCTCGAGCGCGTGAAGCAATTGCCGGGCTTTATACCGATGCCCGGGATAACTCCGTCGGTGTGATCATCCAAAGTCGGGTTGCGCCTTTCTTGCCGTGAGAAAGGCGTTACTGCCGTCGCTCGGTGCTGTCGCAAGCAGTGGCGCGACGGCGGCCAAAGCGTTCACGATATGCGTTGGGCGTCACACCGAGTACCCTTCGGAACGCGTTTCTCATGGCTTCGTACCCTCCAAGGCCAGCTTTTGCAGCAATGGTCTTCGACGGCAGATTTCCTTCTTCCAACATACGCCTTGCAGCTTCGACGCGACCTCGTTCCAGGAAATCCGAAGGCGTGGTTCCCGTTTCACGCCGAAAGATGCGGTTGAAGTTGCGCACACTCATGGAAAGACGCGCGGCCATCTCCGCTGCGTCGATCGGTTTGTCGATGTTGGCAAGCAGCCAGTTCTGCAGACCGCGAATTCCGGCATGAGAAGTGGCCTGACTGGCTAGCTGCAAGCTGAACTGCGACTGTCCGCCGGGACGCTTGAGATAGACAACAAGGTCGCGCGCGACGTCCAGCGCAATGTCCAATCCAAAATCTTCTTCGACGAAAGCCAGCGCGAGATCGATGCCGGCAGTGACACCCGCCGACGTCCAGAGGCAGCCCTCACCGACAAAAATGCAATCGACGTCGACATGTACCGACGGGTATCGCTCTTGCAGCGAGTTGGCGACGGCCCAGTGCGTCGTCGCACGTTTGCCGTCAAGCAGCCCTGCCTCGGCAAGGAAGAATGTGCCGGAGCAGAGGGCCGCCGTTCGCGTCATCCGCTGTGCGGCCAATTTGACCCACGCGGCGATTTGCGGCGTGTCTTCCAGAGCCTGCTCGATCCGTGGTGCGCCCACGATAATTGCCGTGTGCGGTACCGAGAGCAGGTCCAGCGCTTTCGTGGCAGGTAGCGAGACGCCGATGTCCGACCCGATCTCGCCGCGGCTTACCGACGCGATCTTCACGTCGTAACGGCCGCTTTGCCCTCGTCGTTCCAGATGAAGATTGGCGGCATTGAAGACGCTGAGAGGGCCGATCGCCTCGAGCATCTTGAATCCCGGGTAGATGACGATGTCGATGGTTACAGTCATGCGCGTATTGCAACACGGTGAAACGCGAGGCCCGATATCGCAGGCTAGCCGGGTTCATTGTTTTTCTGAGCGGGCTGGCCAGTGAGACATATTCCTGATAATCAGGACCCCGTCGCTTGTTGTCATTCAAAAGAGCCGAATCCCTTCATTCTCTGCGAATCGCAACGCGGTGCATTCTGCGGGCTGCGGGATGGTAGTCGTTCACCGCATAATGTTGTGTGGCAATGTTGTCCCATACAGCGACGGAGCCCTTTCGCCAACGGAATCGAACCTGCCACTCAGGCACCTTGGCGAGCCCACTGAGAAGAGCAATGAGCGCGGAGCTTTCGTCGTTCGTCACACCTCGAATATGTGTGGTATAGAGCGCGTTGACGAAGACCACGGGCTTACCGGTTGTTGGGTGTTCCAGCACGACAGGCTGCTCAATCGGCACGTATTTTTCGCGAGCTGCCCGATAAAGCCCGCCGGTCGGATCACGTCGCGCCAGATTGTCACTCAACGCAGGGGCCTCCCAGTTGTGAGTGGCTCTCAGTGTGCGCAGATACGACTGCATGTTCTTGTCGAGAGAATCGAAAGCCGCGGTCATACTTGCCCACATCGTGTCGCCCCCGGTTTCGGGAACGTCCACCGCATATAAGCACGCTCCTGCTGGAGGCGAGGTTTGCCACGTCAGGTCCGCGTGCCAGATATCCGTTCCAGTCCGGGTTCCCTGGCTGATGAGCAGTTCTACATGAGGTTCATCCGGGTGCGCGGGAAACGTCGATGAAACCGGCTCAATCTTGCCGAAGACTTGCGCAACGCGGACCTGAGCTGCAGGGCTCAACTCCTGATCACGGAAGAAGATGACCTGGCGTTCAGCCAGAATCGCGCGGAGAGCGGCTGCGTGTGTTTCGACTTGCGACGGATCGGACAGATCAATGCCGGTAATTTCCGACCCAATGCAGGGAGTTATGTTTTCGATTTGCATGGATTTCCTCCTGAAGTACCGCTTCCATAAGGGGCGGGTGCAACGCTAGGCTAACTTTAATTTCCACAAGTGGCAATAAAAATCAGTCTAGTGCCGCAGTCCGTCTACGTCAACTTCGATCTGCTAACGGACGGACTTGCGTATCTAGGAGTTGACTTCGTCGGCTTGCTGAATCTTGTCAGCTAGCACATGCGAGATGAACCGGAGGTAGTCGTCAACCTGACGATCGGCGTCGGGACCTTCACCGAACAGTGTGGCGAGAAGAGGCTGCGCAATCGGGATGAACGCCGAAACGCTGAGAATGGCCAGATGGAGAAAGCGGGGGTCAATTGTAGAAGCGGGCGAATCGGCGAGAAGCATACTGGTTAACTCCAGGCCGCGCCGTGTGATCCGTTGCAACGGAGTATCGGCCGGATCTTTGTCGTCCGCGTTCTCTCCATAGTAAATTTCCGAGAGTGCCAATCGCTCGAAGTGCGGATGCTCGCGCATGAACTCAAGCCGAAGCAGTAGCCGTTGATGCACGCGCTCATACACGGTGCCCTGCAGTCTCATTACGACTTCCATGCGGTCCTGCAATTGACGCATCAGAAGCTCAGTCACTTCCCTGAGTAACCCGCTAAGGTCCGAAAAATAGTAGCGAACCAGCGTGCGAGTGACTCCAGCGGCGCCTGCGACCTCAAGCACACTCAACTGTTCGGGCGTGCGTGTTTTGAGCAGACGAATTGTGCTGTCGAGTATCGCTTGCCGTCCTACTGCTTCATCGGCCAACGGCCGGCCGCTTACTCGGCGGGGCTTTTGTTTCGGCGAAACTTTCTTCGAAGGCGTGGATTTGTGTGGCATGGTGGGTAAGCGCTATCGGCAGGAGCATCGATGGTCGGACTCCAATTATATGCCGGTTCAGGAGGGCGACACGCGGTCGCTATCGCACCGGTTCGGGTGAGTGCAAGTATTCGGATAAGGCTTTTTTGAACTTCTCCGCTGCGGAATTGATTGCCCGCGTGAGTCAGGCGCGATGAGTCGATGTCATGGGGGCTGAGTCAGTTCGCCTATGGGTGTGTAGAAGGTGCCGTCGTCGTATCTGATTGCAGCCACATAGGCGCACCTTTTTGCGGCTTGATCTCGTGTCAGGAAGTGGCGATTACATCGGTTCCGTCAGGGGCGTGCGCGAGTGCCGGGACGAACCGGTTGGTGGATCGGGAGGAGGGGCCTAAGTCATGCATTCCTGCTTTGCGATACCTCACGTCGTTCCAGATCAAACAGGTCTGGCGCCGAGCGTGCATAAGTTCTGGGTGGCAGTCCTGACCAGCGCCGGAATGCGCGATTGAACGCCTTATCCGACGAGTAGCCGACGCTTTCGGCCACCTCGACAAGCCGGCGTTTGCCGAGCATGAGTTGTCCCGCGGCAAGATACATCCTGTAGGCGGTCAGGTGTGCAATGGGCGTTTCACCAACCAGTTGAACGAAGCGTGCACTAAACCGTGAGCGTGACATGCCCGCTTCCGTTGCGAGGCTGGCGACATCCCACTCCCTGCGCGGATCGCGATGAATCATGGCCATGGCTTTTCCGATCTGCCAGTCGGCCATACCGCGCAGCCATCCTTTATTCGATCGGCCGGCATTCAGCAATTGGGCGCGTAGCAGATGAACGAACAGGATGTCGGCAAGCCTTGCGGCGGCAATGGACCATCCGGGTTGGGCCGCCATCGATTCCTGAATGAAGCTCGTGAGCGTATTGAGCAACCATGGCGCAATGGCCGTGTCTCCCGCCCGGATATGAATGAGTGGCGGCAGCATCGAAAGAAACGGATTACGCTCAAGATCGCGAAATACGATGATGCCCGTATATAGTTCGCTGATGACTCCCGGCCCGCTAATCGAGAATGAAAGCGGCATGTCGAAGCGAGGCTGTATCCCGTTGTTGCTCATCAACGTATCGAACGATATGGGTGCCACTTCCAGCGACGAGCACATGACGTGTTCATGACCATGCGGAAGCAGAATGAAGTCGTCCGGTTCGACACGAACAGGCTTCATACCTTGAAGAACAATGAAGAATGGGTTGCCCACGCAGATGCGAAAAGGCGCACCTGTCACTGCCGATTTCCTGAATGCCCAGGGCGCGGCGAGAGAGAAGCGGCCGGTCACAACCCTGTCGGCTCTCAGGTCGGAAAGCACATCACTTACTGGATCCAATCGGGATACCTCGCTCGCTATGCACGGCGCGGGCCTGACTGGAACCTTAAGTTGCCGCGCGTGAGTATGATGAAATCGTCTTGTTGACCCGGTACTGAGAACCTGCCGATTGATCGCCGGGCCGGAACCGGGGCCGCAGGAGAATAGGATGCCTAACGTTGTATGACGGCTCGAGACGATCTGGGAAAATGGCGTTCGCTCGCGGAGGCGACACCGTACTCCTCGACTCTTCGGTCGATGAGATCGGGAGGCTCAGAAACGCAATATTTCCATATGTGGAAATATTAGTGGATCGTACGTCGGCTCCGCTACGGGGTTTTCCCTCGGTCCTGAAGTGCCATCCCAGCCGCGAGTATCGGGCATGCCGGTGGCGCGCCCCTTTTGTCTATCTATGTTCGAGCTTGACAGCGATGCGGTTGCTCGCTTGCCGGCGCTGGAATTCAGGTTTGCGACATTCTCAATCCACCGGTCGCCACTTTCTGTTTGTCCAATCGTTTCCTCATACACAGATGTTTTGCTTGTCAGAAAAACTGACGACGTCGAGACGATCAGCCTCTGCTTTGAGTTTTGGAGTAGTTGTTCGCTTGGGGAGGCAACGCAAGAATAGATTCACGATCCGGTGAGCAGAACTGTTGCAAGGAGACGGTGTTGCGGCGAGGCTGCTGAAACACTGGCCACGGCGAGTGAGCGTGATGTTCGTACATGCAAGCCGGTTGTTCGATGACGATCTGGTGGTCGCCGGCATGCCGGGGAGAAACGGTCTGTTCATCGGGCATTTTCGCGTGAGTTGAAAATTGTAGCCACTACAGAAACAGGGAGACGTGATGAAGCAGCATGAAGAGCGCCTGGAAGCGCTGCGCAACAGTAACAACCCCATTTTCAGCAGTACTCGAAAGCTCAAGCTTGGAACGTTTTCGACGAATCTGAGCGGCGGAGGGACCATGTCCAGCATGACGGGTCTCCTGAAAGCCGAATGGCCGATAACCCTCGAACTGGCGCGCCTCGCCGACGATATGGAGTTTGAAGCCATTGTGCCCGTCGGGCGTTGGAAGGGATTCGGTGGCGACACGAACTTCAACGGCTCCGGTTTCGAGGGGTATTCGTGGGCAGCGGGAGTTACCGCGTCGACCCGGCAGTCGAGTGTATTCGCGACTTCACATCTTTCGACTGTGCATCCATTGTTTGCCGCCAAGCAGGCCGCGACAATCGATCACATCGGCAATGGACGCTTCACGTTGAATCTCGTGACGGGCTGGTTCACTCCCGAGCTGCAGATGTTCGGTCTTCCGGAAATGGAGCACGAGGCTCGCTACGAGCTCGCCGAGGAGTGGGTCGAAATCGTCAAGCGCCTGTGGCAGGAAGACGAGCCATTTGATTTTGAAGGCCGCTATTTCAAGCTGAAACAGGCTGAGCTCTCTCCAAAGCCGATCCAGCGCCCTTATCCGGCGCTGATGAATGCGGCAGGATCCGAACGCGGACGCCATTTTGCCGCGAAGCATTGCGATGTAGCCTTCGTGCCACTCGATAGTCACGACCCCGAGAAACTGCGAAAAAAAGTCGAGACGTACAAGAACTTCGCTCGCGAAGTGTACGGGCGGGAGATCCAGGTTTGGAGCAACGCCTATGTATTCCACGGCGATACCGATGAAGACGCGCAGCGCCTGTGGAACCATTGTGTCCACGAACTGGGCGATTGGGAGGGCGTGAACAATATGACCACGGTGATGGGTATGACGTCCAGGAATCTGCCTCCTCAGGCGTATGAGTTCGTCAAGCAGCATTTCATCGCCGGATGGTGTGGTTATCCGCTTATCGGCGCTGCAAACCGCATTGCGGATGGCCTTGAAGTTCTTCACAACGCGGGTTTCGACGGCATCATTTTGACGTGGCCGCGGTGGGTCGAGGGCATGGAGCGCTTCCGGACAGAAGTGTTGCCGCTGCTCGTACAAGCCGGGTTGCGGTGAAACGTTCCTCACGCCCCAACGAAAACTTTGGAGGTAGTCTCCGCAATGCAGCTCATACTTCAAGACGATTTTCGTCACGCAATGAGGCGCCTCGCGGCGTCAGTCAATATCGTGACCTGCCAGAAGTCCGGTGTTTGGCATGGAATGACCGCCACGGCGGTTACGTCGCTATGTCTGGAACCTCCGTCGTTGCTGGTTTGTGTCAACCGCACGGCGTCTTTTCATGCGGCGCTTTGTGACGCCGAGATGTTCTGCGTGAACATCCTGGGCACACAACATCTCGACGTCTCCAATGCATTCGGTCGTAAGGTCGACAATCCGGCGGAAAAATTCACGACCGGTTCGTGGCAGGCCGATCGAACCGGCTCGCCATTCCTCGTTGACGCGCAATCCAACGTGTTCTGCAAGGTTGCCTCGGTGTTTTCATATGGTACGCACGACATCTTCGTCGGCGTTTGCGAGTCCATCCTGACTGCGGATCCGGATACGCCGGAATTGCCGCTTCTCTACGCTAACGGGCGTTATGCGTCGCCCGCATGTCTGTGAGCTGATCCGCGGCAACGTGGGCATACGGTCCGTACTTTCATACGAATGAAAACGCCGGTCGGCGTCGATCGGCGAGGCGGTGTTTTCCCCAGGCGGATACTGTTTGATTTAATTGTCACTTGTGGCAATATTGCGTCAATGCAGTCTGGATAGGTGCTGCCGCGGCCAATCTCCGGCGGCAGTTGACGGGTAGCAGGCGGATTGCCATGAGCAATCGGGTCTCACAGAAGGGGGCATGTGAGCCATGTGCGACAGCTGCCGTCGGTTTGATTTCCAGCGCTGAGACGCTATGCACAAGAGCCGTAAAAGCGAGCCGGGGTCGTCATGCCCGAATTTGGCTGTTTGAAGTCGGATAAATATTTCTGCATCTCCATCGAAATACATGGCTAGACATTCTAATTAGGAGACTGTAAATGAAAGAGACGGATGTGCCGGCGTCACCGTTGACGCTGGGCGGCGAAAGCACTTTGCCGAGAGGAAAGACGAATTTTTCCGACATCGAGATGGTGGAGGTCGAGCAGCAGACCATCAAGCAGATTACCTGGAAGCTCGTACCGATTCTATTCATCGCGTGGTTCATCAACTACCTCGATCGGGCGAGTATCGGTGTTGCTGCCCTGCAGATGAATCACGATCTGGGGCTCGGACCGGAAGCATTCGGCTTTGCCGCAGGGATCTTCTATGTCGGATATATCATATTCGAAGTACCGAGCAACATCTTCATGCATCGCTTCGGCGCGAGGCTCTGGCTTGCCAGAATTCTTTTCATGTGGGGTCTCGTATTGATCGGAACGGCATTCGTGCGAACGCCGTTGCAGCTGGATATTGCGCGAGTATTGCTGGGTTCCGTCGAAGCAGGGTTGCTGCCGGCAATCATGTATTACCTGGGGCTGTGGTTCCCCGCCAAACATCTTGGTAAGCCCATCAGTGTCGTCTACGTTGCATGCATCGTATCGCTCATTGTTGGTGGACCGCTCTGTTCATTCCTGATGTCACGCTTCAACGATACGGGCGGATTTCTCGGCTGGCGTTGGATGATGCTGCTGGAAGGCGCGCTGGGTGCAATTCTTGGCGTGATTGCACGCTTCTACCTCGTCGATCGACCCGCTGAGGCATCGTGGTTGTCGAACATACAGCGGAAATGGCTTGTCGGCGAAATGGCCAAAACGGCCGGCGAGGCCGCAAGCCATGGGACGTCGAGTATCCGCGAGGCGCTCACCAAGCCAATCGTCTGGGCGATGGGGCTGCTGTATTTCTGTACCGGTATCGCCTTCTTCGGCATATCGACGTGGATGCCCCAGGTGATCAATCAGATGACTCAACTGCCACTCATCGAGATCGGATTCGTTAGTTCGTTTCCGTTTGCGCTGGGAGCCATCGCAATGATTGTCAACGCCAAGCATTCGGACCGTACGCTCGAGCGGCGCTGGCACCTGGCAGGCGCCCTCGCAATCGGTGTGATCGGGATGTTTGGTAGTGGGCTGGTATCGGGAATGCCGGGGCTGTCTTATGCCTTCATCTGCCTGGCCACGATCGGTCTTACCGGATCCCTCGGGGTTTTCTGGACCATTCCCCCGACTTTTCTCGCAGGAGCAGGCGCTGCTGGCGGTATGGCATTGATCAATGCCATCAGTAGTCTTTCCGGTCTGCTTGGCCCCTGGCTGATTGGCGTGATGCGCAGCAGGAGCACCGATGTCACGATGACTTTGTACTGGATGGCAATCAGTCTGGTTCTTGCGACGGTGTTGGCAGCACTATTGCCTTATCCCAATCCGCGTCATTCCGCTGCGGCGAAGTCCAACTGAATATCGAATGTGCAATTCCCGGACTTGAGGTTTAGACCGGCAACCTGATGGTCGAAGCGGGTGCGCTCAAGAGGTAGTCTCGTTCACCCCAAATTCGGATGATGGTAGTCGATGTCATAGCCGTCTGCATATTTAGGATATTTAAATAAAAAATAGATGCGACGAAATTTTATGAAAATAAATTTTGTATTGGCTTCAGGAGGAGACGCGTCATGAAAAAAAGTTCTGCATTAGTGCCCCTGATCGTGTCGCTGATCTTGCTACCGTGCACCGCGAGTGCGCAGAACAGCGTCACGATTTACGGCATTATCGACACCGGCGTGCAATATCTGGGCAACACGCCTAACGGACATATTGTCAGCATGGAATCGGGCGATCTTGTTCCTTCTCGCTGGGGGCTGCGCGGGACCGAGGACCTTGGCGGCGGAACCAGCGTGATCTTCCAGCTGGAATCAGGGTTCAGCTCAACGAACGGTGCGCTGGGTTGTGGCATCTTCTGTCGTGAAGCCGTGATCGGGGTGACGAATCCCGTGTGGGGGACGTTTAGAGCGGGCCGCATCGGCGGGTACGAGCTTCAGAACGACAGTTTTAGTACTGACCCGCAGTTAATGAACATCTTCGGCGTTTCGACGCTGGTGCGCGGTCGGAACTGGACTTACGCGTCGAACACTCTCGAATACAAGACGCCAACCTGGCACGGTCTGACCGTCAAGGGGCAATACGATCTAACCAATAACACGAGTTTCAACTCGGGAAATCCAGGCAGTGGGCCCGGTCAACTGTACGGTCCTCAGGGGCGTTCGGACGGCATCGAGCTGTCGTATCAGCACGGTCCAGCGTACTTGCTGGTGATTTATGACGAAATCCGAAGTGCCAGCGGCCAGTTCGATAATGTTTATCAGAATTCGCGATCGATTCTGGCTGGCGGTACGTACAACATCGGCCCGGTGACGATGTACGGCGGGTTCCAGCATCTGAGCGCACCGCAGGCATCCGCCGAAGGTTATTTCGCCAATACGGGTGCCGCGCCCACCACTCTGAAGGAGGGAACGGGGTTGCCAACGGCGGTTGATCAGGAATGGATCGGCGCACGCTGGAACATCACTCCCGCCGCAGCGGTGATGGCCGCGGTCTATCATACGAATGCAAACCACGGGAACGGTAATGCAAATCTGTGGACGCTGGGCGGAACCTACTCGCTATCCAAGCGCACTTACCTTTATTCCGAGGTTAGTCTCGTAACGAACAGCAAGACCTCCAATATCGGGCTTGACGACGGCTATAGCGATCCGTATGGGGCAAACCGGAACGACGATCCATTGAGCGGTCCGGCAAATACCCGAACGAACCCGAATTTCGGGGGCTCGCAAGTGGGGTTTGTGGCGGGTATGGTCACGCATTTCTAGCGCTGTCTGGTTGCGCGATAATTTGAATCGGGCTGTTATCGCGTGATTCTCGCATCGTAGATCGCTGGCGGATATGGGCAGGTTGTGACGTCTTATGGAGGGGCCGCGAGTCTAAGGGGGCCGGCGTCCAGACTTGACCCGAATCGCGTTGACGCAGACTATCTAACCGGTCGCGTGAGTGCTGAGGTCCCTCGTGTAATGAGGAAAAATGCTATCAGATCATCGATACCATATTCGAAGGAGCAGTAATGGAACATTCCACGATTGGACGCGATACGCCGCAAGTCACCGCGCGGGACAAGGTGTTAGGTCGCGCCATTTATGGCGGCGATCTCAAGATGCCCGGGATGTTACATCTGAAGGTGATTCGCAGTCCCTACGCCCATGCACGCATTGTTCGCATCGAAACAGAGGCGGCCCGTGCGCTACCCGGCGTTCACCTTGTGCTGACTGGAGAGGATACGCCCACTCGGCTTTCGGGCGTTGCTCATAAAGAGCATCGCATTCTGGCGACGGGAAAGGTGCGGTTCATTGGCGAAGAGGTAGTGGCCGTCGCGGCTGTCGACGAAGACACGGCGCGCGAGGCGATCGATTGCATACAGATCGAGTACGAGGAATTGCCCGCGGTGTTGAATCCCGACCACGCGTTGTTGCCGGGTACCATCGAAGTACACCACGGTTCGGGAAATATCGCGCACGAATACGATATCGTCAGAGGCGACGTTGACGCGGCGTTCGAAACGGCAGTTGCCGTCTACGAGCAGACGTACGAGACTCATTCGCAATATCCGGGATACCTTGAACCGATGGCGACGGTCGCGTGGCAGGGCGCAGACGGTCGTCTCAGTGTGTGGACGCCGACCCAGACCCCGTTTCTGCAGCGCATGCGTTTCGCCGAAGCACTGGATCGTCCAGCCTCGACCATTCGGGTTGTTCAGGCGACAACCGGAGGCGGATTCGGAGGCAAGACGGTTGAAGAATGCAACAGCCTTATTTGCGCGTGGGTAGCGACAAAGACCCGGCGGCCGGTCAGATTTCTGAACAGCCGGCTGGACGACTTTCAGGGGGCGCGCGCGAGTGTTCCGGAACGCATCTGGCTGAAGATGGGCGTCGACAGGAATGGCGTTATCGTTGCCAAGGACGTGCGCATTATCGCTGAATGCGGTGCCTACGCGGGACTTGCGCCGGAAGTACTGCAGGTGTCCGTCATGCGCAGCGACAACATGCATGGCACGCTAAAAAATGTCAGGGCAAACGCAAAACTGGTTTATACGAATTGTCCTCCGAGAGGCGCATTTCGAGGGTTTGGCGGCCCTCAGATGACGTTTTGCGTCAATAGTCATCTGGATGTCCTTGCCGACATGATCGGCATGGACCCGATCGATCTGCATCTTCGTAATGCGGTCAAAGCGGGGGACGTGACAGTCCACGGCTTCGAGGTCGGCAGTAGCGGACTGTCGGACTGCCTGAAGCAGATTCGTGACGAGACGGGGTGGGACGCAAAACGTGCGCGCAACAAGGGAACAGGAATCCGGCGTCGCGGTATCGGTATGGGTGCCGCGATTCACGTGAGTGGCAATCGCTCCATGGGTGACTGGGATGGATCGACCGTGACTCTCAAGATGAGTGAAGACGGTCGCGTTCATCTATTCACGGGCGAAGCCGACATGGGGCAAGGGGCCTATACGATGCTCGCGCAAATCTGCTCGCATGAGCTTGCAATACCGCTCTCGCATGTCACCGTCATGCCGCCGGATACCGACACGGCGCCGTATGGCTTGGGCTCCATTGCATCACGCGTCACGATGATCGCCGGACCTGCGGCGATTAAAGCCTCCAGGGAAATGCTGGCGAAGTTGATGAGCGTTGCCTCCGGGAAACTCAATGTACCGGTCGACGGATTGCAATTTGCCGACGGCAGGATTTTCGCAGGAAACGCCGGCACCTCGGACGTGGAAGGCAAGGGTTTCTCATATGCAGAGCTCGCGCGTATCTACATCTATCGACAGGGCGGCGAAGGTCTTCAGGTAACGGCAACGCACGATCCGTCCACGGTGATGGCGAGCTCCAGCCAGTATGGAAATGTCGCCCCCGCGTACTCGTTTGCAGCACAGGCTGTGGAAGTTGAAGTGGATATGGAAACCGGCAAGGTCATCGTCGTGGATACTTTTGTTTCCGATGACTGCGGCAAGGCATTGAATCCACTCGCTGTACACGGGCAAAGTTGCGGCGCGGTGGCGCAGAGCATTGGTTGGACCTTGTACGAGCATCTCCAGTATCAGAACTGTCAGCTATTGAATGGCAACTTCGCGGATTACACCATGCCGACTTCCGATTCGCTTCCCGATATCCGCTCGGGCATCGTCGAGTCCAACGATCCCAATGGTCCGTATGGCGCCAAAGGCGCGAGTGAAACCGCGATCGTTCCGGGCGCCGGTGCGATTGCGAATGCTGTATTCGATGCGGTCGGCGTCCGGATCAACAGCCTGCCTATCACACCCGAAAAAGTACTGGCGGCCCTCGCCGCGCTGACCAAGGCTCAATTCGCCAAGGTGGAGTCGTAACATGCGCGAATTTGAATACCTCGAACCGACATCCGTGCAGGAGGCGTGCAGGATGCTGGCCGATTATGGTGACGAATGTCGAATGCTCGCGGGTGGGACGGCACTCATGCTGGCAATGCGTCAACGTATGCTGACGCCGAAGTATCTCGTCTCGCTGGCCGGGCTGCGAAGACTCCGCGGGGTGTCTTATGACGAACACCGGGGACTTGTCATCGGAGCGCTGACCCTTCACGCGGAAGTTGCACGTTCCGCGTTAATTCGCGAGAAGTTTCCGATGTTGTCCGAGATGGCTTCGCACGTGGCGAATCCCCAGGTCCGGAACCAGGGGACGATCGGCGGGAATCTCTGTTATGCGGACCCGGCAACCGATCCACCCAGCTGTCTGATGGCGCTAGGTGCATACGTGGTCCTTGAAGGAGTCGACAGGCAACGCGAGTTGCCGATTGAAGAGTTTCTCGTCGACTACTACACCACTGCGCTGGCGCCTGACGAAATGGTCACGGCGATACGCGTGCCGCCGCCCACGTTCACCGCCGGTCGGCATGTGCGATACCTTCGGACAGCTGCGGAACACCGTCCGCTTCTCAACGTCGCGTGTACGATCCGGCAGTCTGGATCGGTCTGTGAGGAAGCGCGAATCGTGATCGGTGCGTCGACGCCGGTTCCCACGCGCGTTCATCGCTGTGAGTCGTTTCTGGCGGGCCAGCCACTGACGGCCGAGGTAGCGGCCGAAGCCGCACACATTCTCGCGAGCGACATCGAACCGATTTCGGACTTCCGCGGATCGGGAGAATATCGACGGGAGATGATCAGGGTAATTGGCCGGCGGACGCTCGAAGGATTATTTACACACCCCGCTGTGGAAGAGGTGCATGCATCATGAGCAAAACGTCGATCAACGTTGTTGTCAACGGTCAATCCACCAGCCTGGAGATTCCGTCGCGTCGATTGCTGTCCGATCTTATCCGTGACGATCTTCATTTGACCGGCACGAAGCGAGGGTGCGAAACGGGCGTGTGTGGTGCCTGTACGGTTCTGCTGGACGGCGAGGCCGTCAAATCGTGTCTGATGCTGGCGCGACAGGCGCACGGTCGTGAAATAACGACGGTGGAAGGACTGGCGGATGGTGAGGCGCTTCATCCGCTGCAGACGGCATTCATGGAGCACGGCGGCTTGCAATGCGGGTACTGTACGCCGGGCTTTCTCATGACAGCGTGCGCGCTGTTGAACGACAATCCCAACCCAACCGAAGAGCAGGTCAGGGAGGGTCTCAATGGCAATCTGTGTCGCTGCACCGGCTATGTGGGCATAGTCAAATCGATCCTGATCGCAGGGGAGAAGATTCGTGGAATTTGAAAAGAAGGTGGTGATCGATGCGCCCATCGAGAAGGTGTGGAGTTTGCTACTCGATCCGAATGTCATGGCGGGATGCGTTCCTGGAACGGAATCCGTGGAAGTCGTTAGCGACGTCGAGTACCTTGCGAACGTAAAGGTCAAGATTTCGTTTATTGCCGCGAGGTTCAGGATCAGGACCGTGATACTGGAAACGCGGCCTCCGTATTATCTGAAGAGCGAGGGGACGGGAGAGGACTCGTCGATTGGAAGTTCGTTGAAACAGTCGAGCGAGTTGACGTTGACCGAACTGTCCGACGATAGGACCGAGTTGGCGATGAAGATCAGCGTCGACGTGTTCGGCCGTCTGGGAGCCTTCGGACTGACGGTAATGAAGACCAAGGCCGACCGGATGTGGGAGGAGTTCGGTGCGAATCTGAATGCCCGCGCCGTTGCGGGTGCACCTCAAGCGCTCGATACGGCGGATTCCACGCGACAGGTCAATGGTGTCATGAGGTCGGCTGCCGGGGCGAATCGTGAAGCGTCGGCAACGGCATCGTCCACGACTGGAGCACATCCGGGGTATGTTCATCAGATACCGCCGGCAACGGGTGGATCGTGGTGGCGGCGCCTGTTTTCTGGAGCCGGAAATGGTGGCAATTCTGGCGAATTGCATCGATTTCCTACTGACATATTTATCGAGGTGCAGCGCGGAGACAGCACGGTTCGGGTTCTATGGCCTGTTCAGGAGTCGCAGGACTGCGTCAACTGGCTGAAGGAATATCTGAAGTAGGATTCCGAAGTGAGCAGAGCAATGGAGAGCGCAGATCTTGATGTTCTGAGCACGGCGGTCGAGTGGAGCGCGCAACGAAGACAGGCTACGCTTGTTGTCGTTGTGCGCACCTGGGGCTCCGCGCCACGGCCGCCTGGATCTCTGCTTCTGATTGACCGGGACGGTCGAGTGAAAGGGGCCGTGTCGGGCGGCTGTATCGAGGACGAGTTGATCGAACGGGCGCGTGCCGGTCGGCTTCCGGCGTTACGGCCAGAGGTCGTCGTGTACGGGGCAAATGCGGAAGAGGCGACGCGCTTTGGGCTGCCGTGCGGCGGAACCATCACGCTTGTGCTGGAGCCCGTGACTTCACGCTCACGGCTGGCCGATTTGCTCGAAGCAATCGAACGCGATCGTCTGGTGCTGCGACGATTGGATCTGGAGACCGGAACGGTAGCGCTGATGCCTTCGGGTGTGGCCTCGCGGGTGGAGTTCGACGGGCAGACGCTGATGACGCTACACGGTTCGCGTGAGCGCTTGCTGATCATCGGCGCGGGGCAACTGACCGAATATCTGTCGACGATGGCGCAGGCGATCGGCTATCACGTCATAGTGTGCGATCCGCGCGTCGAGTATGCAGCCGAATCGAACGTGCCAGGGGTGGAATTTAGAACGACGATGCCGGACGACACGGTCATCGAGCTCAGTCCAGACCCGAATATGGCTGTGGTCGCACTCACTCACGATCCGAAACTCGACGATATGGCGCTGCTCGAAGCACTCAAGTCGTCGGCTTTCTATGTGGGCGCAATCGGTTCGAGAGCCAATGATTTACGGCGTCGCGAGCGGCTGCGATTGTTTGATCTGACAGACGAGCAGATCGGTCGGTTGCACGGTCCAGTTGGCCTGCATCTTGGCGCTCGCACGCCGTCGGAGATTGCGGTGTCTATTCTTGCTGAGATGATTGCGATCAGGAATGGCGTCAAAGTGCATCAGACGCATGCACAGCGTGCGCCCGGCACGATTCGGGAATGTCTGGCGAGCGCGTGATTTATTCTACTTTTGGTCCCCTTGGCCGAGAGCGTAACTACAATCCTTGCCAAATTCTGCCTGCAATTTGCCCGCAAAACGGGTGGAAGCTGGCGGAGTTCCTGAGCCTTCGCCGGAAGTACCGATTGCACCGATTGCACCGCTCGCCGCCGGATGCGTCACTGCAGCGAGTCCCCAGCGTGTGACCCATTCGCTGTAACCCTGGACCAGAAAGCCTCCTGAGCGTGCTATGTATTGCGGGCGGGACCTCTCATAGACTTTGCGAAGCGCAAACCACGGCACCTGCGGCAAGTCATGATGAACCAGATGATAGTTGTTGTTCAGAAACAGCAGCCGCCATCCCCATCCCGCTTCATTGATCACCGTGCGATGCGCGGCCACCGGCGCGACCCGATGCTCGTGAAACGAGCGCACCGACGCCAGCGCCAACGCGCCATATCCCGCACCGACGATAAAAGCCCACGCCGGTATTCCACAAGCCTGCTGCAACCACGCGGTGAGCGCTGCCAACGCGGCGAGATGCGCAAGCCACGCGGGGACGTCGCGCCAATCGCCGGCGCCGATTCTGGTCAGTGCCTGCGCGCCGGTCGCCGCGATTGAAAACGCCGGCCCAATCAGCAATCGTCCGATCAACGTATTGCGAAACATCAGCAGCGCACGCATTGCGGTACCGGCACGCTGCCAGTCAGTCGCACTGACGAAATAACTTTCGGGGTCGCTGCCGGGTTGCGTCAGATGGGCATCGTCGTGATGGCGAAGATGCGAGTCGCGATAGAGCCGATAAGGAAACCACACCGCCAGCGGCGCAAAGCCGAGCAGCGCATTGATGAATGGAGAACGTGTGGGATGACCGTGCAGCAGTTCATGCTGCAACGACATGTACCACGCGCCGAATACCGCGAGCAGTAGTGTCGTCGCGGGCAAACCGAGGGTGCGCGCATGCGTCGCGACGCCGAACCAGCCGCCGTAGATCGCGACGATCAGCGTCCATGTCGGCCATTGCGTGCGCCACGTCCAGCTTGCGGCGAGACGGGCGATGTCGTTGCGCTGGGTATCGTCGAGATAGATCGCCATCGTAAAACCGGTCCGAATACAGATTCAGACCGATCGTACGGGGCCACGCCGCGCGCCCGAACCATTTTATTGAGCAATGCATCCACGCAATCGTGGATAGCGCGTGCGGCGCCGCTCACGTTCAATGGTCGTCGGCGACGCGGCACGCGTGATCGAGCAGACCTTCGGCGGTGCCGGTGCCGCCGTCGACGTCGATGCCGCTGTTGACGATCAACCAGCCGTCTTTCTCGGCGGACGGCCCGGCGGCGGTCACGAGGATCGTTTGCGTGGACATCGTCGCGGGATTGGGATTGTCGCGCGCGACGATCCGGAACGGGCTGTCGACGCCGCTGATCGAACTCACGCGCATGATCCGGTAGCGCCGGCCGTCGAGTGTCGTCCAGCGCCATTCGCCAGGCGCATCCTGCGCATGATCCGCGAGCGCGGTGCTAATCTCGCGGCGCATGCAGTCGATATGGATATGCAGCTGATTTTGCGAGCGTCGATATTCGGAGTTGATTTCGAGGCCAAGCTGATTGTCGTGCAGCTCGCGCTTGACCGCGCGCTGCACGTAATGGCGTGAATCCCACGCGTCGCGCCAGTAGTCCTTCGCGTCGGGCGCGAGTATCAGCGGACTTTCGATGCCGGTGATGCGGTCGGTCGGCATCAGCAGATATTGCGAGCGCCCGAGAATATCCTTCAGGATCACGTAGCGTTTGTCGAGATCGACGGTTTCGCACTGGCCGGGCGTGCCGGTGGCCTCCTGCGACGGCACGCAACGTACGTCGACGATCTTCCACAGCGCGTTGGAGTCGACGCTCGCGAGGCGCGCGCACGACGTTGTGGTGAGGGCGACCGCGAACGCGGCGGTCAGACAGAAGAAGCGGCTTGCGAGGCGAGCGGGAAAACGGGCGGTGGCGGCTGTCGTCATCGTCACTTGGGGGGATGTTCAGGAAAACGTATCAATGGAAGAGTCACAACACAGGCGCCGGCAATGCGCCCAGCACCTGTTCGAACGCGACGCCGATCGCCAGTAGTCGCCTGTCCGAACCGGGCGGCCCGTCCAGTTCGAGTCCGACGGGTAAGCCGCTTTGACTCATGCCGGCCGGCAGCGAAAGCCCCGGAAGGCCGGCGGTGCTGGCCGGATCGGTATTGCGCAGGAACGCTTCCATCGTATCGATTGGCGGGCCGCCGTCGATCTTGACCGTCGACGAGCCGATCAGATCGTCGATCGGCACCGCGACGAGTCGCGTGGTCGGAAACAGCAGCGCGTCGAGTTGCGCATCCGCGAAGGTTGCGGCGACGTAGCTTTGCAGGCGTGGTCGCCAGTGGGTGAGCGCCGCGCTGTAGTGCGGGCCGAGCACGTCGGCGAGTACATCGTCGTAGATCGCACGCACGTCAGGACTGGCAATGCGCGCGGCCAGTTCGGCGACGGTTTGCACCGGCGCCCGATTCGCGACCAGCCACGCGCGCACGTCATCGAGCGCTTCGTGAACCGCGATCGGGCCGCCGACCATTCCGTTCAGATGCTCGAGTTCGTCCATCGCGACCGGCACGAACGTGACGCCCGCCGCTTCGAGTGTCTGCAACGCCGCGCGGGCCACGGCTTCGACCTGTCGTTCGAGCCCATCCCATAGCGGTGCGGGAAGCCCGATGCGCAGGCCGTCGAGCGCGACCGCGGGCAGCGCGCCGGCGCCGCTGATCACGCCGTCGAGCAGCGCCAGATCGGCGACGTTGCGTGCCATCGGGCCGACGGTATCGCGCGTATGGCTGATCGGCACGACTGCGTCGGGGTCGTGATAGCGCCGCTCGGCGCCGCCGTTGCCGACCGACGGACGCAGGCCCGCGGTGCCCGTCAGCGCGGCGGGAATGCGCGTCGAGCCGCCGGTGTCGGTGCCGAGTCCGGCGGGGGCGATGCGCGCGGCGATCGCGACGGCCGTGCCGCCGGACGAGCCGCCCGGGATCAGCGAAGGATCGTACGGATTGCGTACCGGTCCCGCATGCGCGGCGAAGTTCGTGCTGGTGATACCGAACGCGAGCTCGTGCATGTTGGCCTTGCCGAGCACGATCGCGCCTGCATCGACGAGCCGTTGCACGGACGGCGCGTTGGACGCCGGCACGAAGCCTTCGAGCGCGGGCGTGCCCGCCGAGGTGGGCAAACCCGCGGTGTTGATGTTGTCCTTGACGACGATCGGCAGGCCGGCAAGCGGCAGGCGCGCTTTGGTGGCCGCGGGCAACGCGTCGAAGCGTCGCGCGGCGGCGAGCGCGCCGTCGAGGTCGAGCGTGGTGAGCGCGTTCAGATGCGTGAGCGCGGCGGCGCGCGCGAGCAGCGTGGCGACGTAGTCGGTGGCCTTGAGGCGGCCGGACTGCAGCGCTTCGACCGCTTGCGTCGCGCTTAGCGCGAGTTGTGCGTCGACGGTCCAGCTCATGAGCGGCGTCTCCGTAGGGTTGGGTGCGTGCCTGGCGGCAGGATGCACGCCCGAATCCGCAGTCTGTCTTCACGCGGGATGAAGACGGTGCGAGGACACGGCGCGAAGAGTCGGTGTGGGCGTTTCGGCGGCATCCGTTGAGCTGGCGGACAGGTCACGCGTGAACAGGGCGAATACAGAGCTTCGTCTATTCTGGCACAACCGTCTGCAAGGGGATGCCGGGCGCGGCTCAACAGCGGCGGCGCGGAGCGGGTCGTCGACGCGGAAGGCGAATTGACCGGTGCACGCCGCGCGTGCCGTAATCGCTACCGATGCGCGCGCGGGTGAGCTTGCGGGGGATTCACTGACGATTGTCGATCCACATGCGTCCCCAGTCGGATGCATAGGCGAGCGCATGTTCTTCGTCGAAGAAGTAATCGAGCGCGTCGAACGAATACGCTTTGCGCGTGTTCGCGTTGCTTTCCTCGATAGTCAGGTTCGCGGCAAACAATCCATTGGGCAGCAGTTGCGTCGCCGCTTCGACTTCGTAGCCCTTGTAGCGGAGGTGTGAGTTCATGATCTTGACTTGTCGGTGTGCCCACATGCGTTGTGCGGAAAACCAGCGCGTGCCGTGCCGCTCTGTCGGTGCCGATAGTTTCTGAAGCGGCAGGCAGGGTCTAGCGTAGGGGGCGCTGCGCAGCGGGTGAACCAATCTTTCGTGGTAAGCAAATCAGCGCGGGGCGGGAGTGATAATCGCGGGCCCGGATCGGATCAAAGTCGCTGTGTTCGGACACTATCCGGCAGCCTGTTGCGCGGTGTCTGTTATGTGGCGCACGGTGTGCGCGAAGCGTCAGGCCGCGCGAGGCGGTGCGCGGTCGTGGTGGCGCTGTCGTGACGCCGCGGCACAGCGGTGCGTCGCGGCGCTTCGAGCAGAGCCGTTCACACGGCCTGTAGCACACGCGAGGAGGTCGCGTCGGCGGCGGCGCTTTGAGTGGCCGCATGGCTCGCAGCCGAATGTGTCGACGCGATCGGGTTGTGCTGCGCATCGAGCGTGGCGGCGAGCGCGGCATCGGCGCCGGTATTAAACGCCAGCGCGAATTGCGCCGCTTGCCGGCCGACGGTCGCCAGTTGTTCGATGACCTTCGGATCGGAGCAACTGTCGGCGCTATCGAAGCGCGTTTCCAGCGTATTGATGCCGGCGCCGAACGGCGTCGGCCAGCCGCGCAACGCATGCGCGATCGAACGCAGCGACGTCAGCACCGAGCCCGCCGCCTGCCAGCCATAAGCGGTGACGATGCAGCCGACCGCGCGGCCGTCGAGATACGGGCGTTCGTCGGCGCGCAACTCTTCGAGCGTATCCAGCGCGTTTTTCACGAGGCCCGATACGCCTCCGTGATAGCCGGGCGTCGCGATGATCACCGCGTCCGCGCGACGTACGGCTTCGATCAGTTCGAGCTGGGCGTCGGTACGTGCCGGTTGTTCCGGCGCGTAGTGCGGCAGGCTATGCAGAAAACTGCCGCCGAACAGAAGGGTGCGCGCGCCGGCGGCTTCGGCGCCGCGCAACGCAAAAGCGAGCGCGCGTTCGGTCGACGAGGCCGCGCGCGTCGTGCCGCCAATGCCGACCACGAGCGGTCGGCGGGAATGATCGGATCTGCTCAACGAAATGCTCCTTCGATTTGCGGCTTGTTTTGCGGCTCGCGCGGAGCGCCGGTGAAACGGCGCATGGATCGGCGCGTGGACCGCGCTGGGCGAGCCGGACCTTGAAGTGTCATCTTAATGACCGCTCGCCGCGCGGCTAAGCGACTTTTTGTTCTAACGATA
This sequence comes from Paraburkholderia antibiotica, assembly GCF_012927125.1. Classification (GTDB taxonomy): domain Bacteria; phylum Pseudomonadota; class Gammaproteobacteria; order Burkholderiales; family Burkholderiaceae; genus Paraburkholderia; species Paraburkholderia antibiotica. Next base: position 206,526 of record NZ_JABBFZ010000011.1, on the reverse strand, counting down.
TAACTGCGCGGTCGCTGCAATACACGTGAACGGGCGGTCGATAAGCATATGGCGAACCGTTGGTTGGGTGCGAGTGAGTCCGACGTTATGATGGGTTCGTCTCCTCCATGACATCTCCTTTGACATGGGACTCGGCCTCGCCGCGCAAGTGGCGAGGCTTTTTTTGCTGTGCTTGTGCCGCTGTCGCGCGAGCCTTGCGTCACGCTTTCGTCGTGCGTTCGTCGCGATTGCTTCACGGCGATGCCGGGGCATGCGGGCGTTCCGCTGGCCGCTTCACAAGGAAGCCGCTTTTTGCATGCTACGATGCCCGCATGGATTCCCCGCAAAATCGAGCCCAGCATGGCAACCCTGTATGACACGCTCGGCGTGCCCGCGCACGCCACCGACGAAGAAATCAAGCGGGCCTACCGGAAAGCCGCGATGAAGTGGCATCCCGACCGCAACCACGGCGCCGAAGACGTGGCGCGCGCCGCGTTCCAGGAAATCAAGGACGCGTACGCGATCCTCTCCGATGCTGAGCAACGCAAGGTCTACGACACGGTCTACGCCGAGCAGATGAGCGCGTGGGAAGCGCAACTGTCGCGTGGGCAGCGTGCCCGCTCGAAGCGTGAGGCGGCGGCGCGCGCGGTCGATGAAGCGGCGTACGCGGAGATGGTGTCGATCGCGATCCGCTTTGCCGACGAAGGTCACAATCGCGACGTATTGTTCGGCGTGCTGCTCGGACGTCAATGCGAACCGCGGCGCGCGGCGCAGATTGCGGATAGCGTTGCGGCATTGCAGGCGGCTCGCCGCGAAGAAGCCGAGGCCGCAAAAAAAGCGCAACACGCGCGCAAGGCAGCGAAAAACGCAAAAGCGGAAGAGGCCGCCGGAGAGGAAACGGTCGAGACAGCGGAGAAAACCGCTACCGAGTCGAAGCATGCGGCTCATTCGTCGACTCATTCAGCTGACCAACGCGCTCACTCCGAGGCTTCGCATCCGCAGCACACGCATCACGCAAAACGCGACGAATCCGCGAGCGACATGCATCCGGCGAACGCGCTCAACAGCCTCTGGCTACAGTTTCTGAACAGCCTGAAGTTCTGACGTAGCGCGTCGTTAGCGGTCCGTTGTTTTGTCGCGCGCGTGTGGTGCCTGCTAGATGCGTGTGACGAATACCCGCCTGTCCGCCAGACGATAGACGTCGACCGATTTGGTCGGGAGTCCGGCCTTTAGCGGACGTTGCGGCGCTCCTAAAATCAATAGCACATTCATCACTCCGCGCCATTCGAACGCGGGCGTGAAGCGCGCGGCGGCGTGGTGTCCGCGCTCGTCCCGCTCGTCGGTTGGCAGTCTGCTTTCGCAAATCCCTCGGCTTTTCCCGACCTCCACATAATCCGTCCCGCAGTTCTTCACCGCAGTTCTTCGTTAGAGGTACGACGGCCATGTTCCTCACCTATATCGCTGTAGTCGCGATCGCGGCGTTTATCCCTTACGTCGCGGCGCCCGCAATTGCCAAAGGCGTGCAGTCGATCCAGACGCCGCCCGCGGCGACCTCGTTCGAGATGACGCCTGCCGAGCCGCTGCCCGCAGCGACCGGCAGCGATGCGTCCAATCGCATCGTGCCGGCGCGACAGGGCGACGGCGGTGTCGGCGGTGTCGTGTGATCGATCAAATATTGACAGCCTAATGAAAGACACGGCCCGGCACTGGTACACTGCGTGTCGTTCGCAGTGTGCTGTACCTTGTGCCCGTGAATCGAGATGCCTGGTGCGAATCCCGTGGCGCAAATAATAAAGACGCCGTAATGTCACGGGGGCGCAAGACTGGCTCGGCAGAATGCCGGCCAGAGACCAGATAAAAACATCGGTACGGGGAAAGTGTGACCAGAAAATATAAGGTACTGTTTCTTTGCCGCGACAATTCAATCCGCAGCATCATGGCCGAAGCCTTGCTGCGCGAACTGGCGGGACACCGGTTCGACGCTTTCAGCGCAGGTTCTGAACCGGCCGCGCGAATTCACCCATTGGCACTCGCTCAATTGCAGCCCGGCATTTCCCGGCGCGCCATATTGAGCCCGAAAAGCTGGCTCGAATTCACCGGCGAATGGGCGCCACGCATGGACGTCGTAATCGCGCTCGACGAATTCGCCGGTGCACTGTATGCGCCTGCATTTCCGGGCGAGCCGCTGTTTCTGGATTGGACGATTGCCGATCCGCTCGTGGGCACTCATATGGGTGCAGACGAACTGGCGCGTCTATTCGACAAGACGTTCTGGCAAATCGTGCGGCAGGTCAGCGCGTTTATCGAGCTACCGCAATATGGGGCGCATGCCGCGAATTCCGCTCATGCGGGCGAGGCGGCGAATACCATCGATGCGGTGAATTCCATCAGTGCCATTCACGCTGTTAATGCGGCAAACGTGATGAGTGTGGCAGGTGGCGGCACAAAACCGGTGCGCGCCACGCCGGCTCATTTTGATGCCGCTGCCGTGGCGTCGGCGCCGTCGGACGCGGCGGCCTGCACCTAGCGGCTGTCCGGACGCGCAAGCCGCGTGCCGGCGAACGGATCGTTCGACCAGTCGATCTGCTTTTTCGGTTGCGGAACGGGCACCGTTTTTTCCGCCAATTCGAAATGCTCGATGGTCTGGCCTGCGCTAATGGCCTGTTTTAGCCATTGCGGCATTTCACCATTGCCGTCCCAACTGTCTCCAGTTGCACTGCGATAGCGTTCGGCCTTTTTGGCCAGCGACTCGGATGCGAGCGCAGCGGCAAGGTCTTCTGGTTTGATGCCAAACTCTTCCATACGATGGCGGAGATACGCAATCATGCTATCTCGCTTCCGTTCGTCCATAAGATATTCGTCCTTCTAAAACGTGCTGCTTCTGTCAATGACATATTGCAGAAAAAAGCTGCGAAGCATCGAGCCCAACTGGATAGGGCCGGCCCGCGATGGGGTTGTCGAGTGAAGGGAATGCCACGAGCCGCGTTAAAAAACGTTGCTCCCTGAATTGCAATTCGGCCTGCGTCAACGGCGGCCGCCTGAAAATCCGACCATCAAACTGAGTGTCTCAATCTGCAAATATTTCAGCATGTCACGGCGCGGCGAACGAGGTCGGTAGACCTGACGTTCACTGGGAAAATGTGTCTCGATTCAATGAATGCGAATGGCTGGACTTTCTCCACGCTTTCCGTCTTGCACCGGCCTTTCACCGGTGTGCGGGCGCCGCTTCTTGTGCGTTATAGCGACATCATAACGCAATGCGCGCGCAAAGCACGTTTTGTTCATGCTGATTTTGCCCACGAATGCGGTTTATCGAACGGTGTGGGCATTTGACCACACCCTTTGGAAGCTTCGGATTGAATTCCCGGGTAGGCGAACTATAAAAGAACTACGAAAAGAGCTGCGCAATGCAGACGATTGATCGCGCGCGCCCGCTGAGTTCCCGTGGCGAGCGTGAACAATTCTTTATCCGTTTAGTTCGATGACCCGTCGCGGCAGTGGCGCATTGGCATCGACCCGTTCCCCGCTCCCAAGGGCAATCTGGATTTGGCTCTTCGCGGATCAATTGTTCTGGAGGACGAAAACTGCTGCGCCGGATTCGAGGAGTCCGGAAATGAAAGTACGTGTATTGACGATTGCCGCTTGCGCCGTGCTGCTTCTCGCGCCGAGAACGGCCAGTGCCGCGGAGGTGGGCAGCCAGCCGGATGCCGGCACGTCTGGCCGCGCGATGATGCAAATGAATGCGAACGAATCGGCGCAGGCTACGACCGACGTGTCGTTCGGTCAGTCCTGGCAGCCGCGCGAACAGGCGGTGCAAAATGCATCGTATGGCGGGGTGGCCGCGGGACAGTCGGAGGCGGGCGGCAAACGCGGCCAGTCATGCGCGGTCGGCACCCAATGCAAGGTGTATTTCGGTCAATGACCGTTTCATGAGCGGGCGCGGCGCGTCGTTACACCGGATTGCACCGGGTGCAACGATCGCGCCGCGCATTTCGCCATTCTTCTCTTTTCACGCGAGCGCCAGTTCGCGAGGCGCATGGCCGGCGGGCTCGCCGAGCCGTGCGACCAGAGCGTCGACGCCGCGAGTGGTTTCATTGGCTTCGGCTGCTTCGTAATAGCCGCGGAATTCATCGAGCAACGCGCGCCACGAGCCGTGCCAGCGCGTCTCTCTCAGACACACGCCGGACGGATCGGCAATGCGCAAGGCGCCGTTGTCCGGATAAAAAGTCAGCGTGACGAGGCGGCCGTCGATCACACAGGCGGCGGTGCAGGGACGGGCGGTAATCATAGGTGGATCCTTTAATAACGAATGAATTTGCGCTCAAAGCTGACGCGGGCTTCAGCAAACCCTGTGCCTGATTGGCAGGGCAGGTTGCGCGCGCTTCCAGCTACCTTCACCTGGCTTTACGGCAGTTGCGTGCGGCGAATAAAGCGGTATTCGAAGTATCCGGGTGATTGACGACAATTTTTTGTATTTGCCGATGCGAAATGCGTGCTAGCGCACCGTGTGAACCATTAGGGGTTTTCGCTTATCGTTCGCAATGACGATTCACACGGCGTTCCCGGAAATTCGAAATCGACGTCGCAATTTTTAATGCACCCGGACTGCATCAATTGCATTGCTTCAGGTTGCCCGTCAAACGGGTTCCGTGGACCGGCGCGGTGCACTCATGCACCTCGGCACGCAATGTGCTCGCCTGCGAGACGAAGCCAGGCCGATGGAGACCGCCATGCGCAACGACGCACCGTCAGATTCGTCCGCGAACAGCCTCGATACCGTGCCGGATACGTCGAGCCCCGCCTATGCGGCCCGGCATCCGGTAACGCGCGCATTCGACTCGTTCGCCAGCTCGGTGACACGGCTCGCCGGTTCGCCGGTGGCGTTTGGCATCGCGGTGATCACGGTGTTCGTCTGGGCGGTTTCCGGGCCGCTGTTTCATTTCTCCGACGGCTGGCAGCTGGTCATCAATACGGGCACCACGATCATCACGTTCCTGATGGTGTTCATGATCCAGCAGAGTCAGAACAAGGACAGCGTCGCGGTGCATCTGAAGCTCAACGAATTGCTGGCGTCGCATCGTCATGCGAACAATTCGCTGATCGGTATCGAAGACGCCTCCGAAGACGATTTGCGGCGTCTCGCGGCCGCGTATCTGCGGCTCGCGGCGGGCGAGTCCGGCCGTGACAATCTCGGGGAGCGGGGCGAAGTGGAGGCGCGTGTGGATGAAACGCCAAAGCGCAGCAGGCAAAACGAGGCATAGCGACGCATGGCGATGCCCGCCGTAGTCTTCGCTCGATACGCGTTATTCGATGCCGGGCCAATCGTAAAACCGCGGGCGTTTTACAACGACGAAGTCTGTCAATTGGCGAATAACGGCGCAATGACGACCGAATGACGCGCGTCGGGCGTTGCCTTGCCATTCTTTTACGCGTTTGTTAGCATCCCCACACAGTTCAGATAGTCATAACGTGTCAATTTCCGGGCCGGCTTAAATGGGCCATGCGGTAATCCCTATCCTTGCGAGGAAGCTGTTATGACTGGCCGTCCACCCACCCGCTGATGCCTGCGAAAAGCAGGCGCGCCAGGCAGCGCGGTTCCGCATGCGTCATCATCCGCCAGAAGTCCGCTTATCGGTCGTATTGAAGCCGAAGGGCCGGGCTTTTCACGATTTTTTCATTGTGACTATTCGAATTCGATAAAAGCGATTCGCCGTTCGCCCGCATTTTTAATGACGGCGCGACAGGCAGGGATTTGCCGTACCAACGACGTAATCAAAAGGAGAATGTCATGGCTTGCAATACATCGGGTTCGGGGTTCGCGCGCATGAAGGCCATTACGATGGCGCTCGCGCTGGTTGCCGTGACAGCAGGGCCCGCGCTCGCGCAGCAAGGCGCGGCCATGTCGGAGCCGCAGGCGGTCGGCGCGGCCGCGTTGCTGCATGTGCAGGCGCGCGTCGTGGCGATCGATCCGACCACGAACAGCGTGACGCTGCTCGGCCCGGAAGGCGGCACGGAAACGTTCGACGTGAATCCGCAGGCCGCGGACGTGAGCAAGCTGCATATCGGCGATCTCGTGACGATCGCGTACAAGAAGGCCGCGCTGATCGGCGTCGACAAACTCGCCGCGCATGGCATCCGCAAGCGGCTCGACACCCAGGTCACGCAGCCGGCCGCCAACGGCGTCGTGGCATCGGCGCGGCGCGTCGAAGTGGTGGCGACGGTGCGCAATATCGATCGCAAGAATCGCACGATCACGCTGCGCGGCCCGACGCGTACGGAAACGCTGGACGTGTCGCCGGAAATCGCGCTGGATCAACTGAAGGTCGGCGATTCGGTACGCGCGGTATTCGTCTCGGCCGCGGCGGCTTCGGTGTCGCGCGACGACGCACAGGCCAAGTAACCGGCTCGGACGGATTCGTTAAGGGATGTTAAATAAAGTACGCTGAAGCGTATCGGGACGTATGGCGTCGTCCGGCACATCGGGCTGAACGACGCCATGCGCCGCCACACTGTCCGCGCGGTCGGCGCGCCACTCGCGAAGGAGCCGGAAATGGAACCGAAGCAAGCGCAATCCACTGACCAGGCGGAGCGCAGGAAGCTGATTCGCAGCAAGATCCACGTCGGCCTCGCGGCGTTCGGTACGTTGTCGGCGGTCGCCGGCATCGGCGTGGTGATCAATGGCGGTCTTTACTTCGACCGCACCAAGGTCATGATCGGCGTGGGCATCATCGTCGTGTCGACCATTCTTTATATCTCGATGCTGTTCGTTTCCGCCGACGAGTAACGCTCGCGGAAAACGACGCCGAACCCCTCGATCCACTTTTGCTATCACTCTCTTCAATAGTCGAATTGTTGGCGCATCGCGTCGCCCGTATATTTGATTGAACCGTCGAATACGGACAGCAGCGATACACGACAACTCGAGGGCGCGCCGCACGGGCCGCCCACAGGAGCACAGCAATGAATCGGATCGATCTGGAGGGGCGCGCGGTCGTCATCACCGGCGGCGCGCGCGGTATCGGCTACGCGGTCGCACAGCGGGCGTTGCGCTCGGGCGCGTCGGTCGCGCTGTGGGACGTCGATAGCGAACGCCTCGCGCGCAGCCAGCGCGAACTGGCCGAACTCGGCAAGGTCAGCGCCGTCACCGTCGAATTGACCGACGAAGCCGCGGTCGCGCAGGCGGCCGCGCAAACCGTCGCGGAGCACGGCTCGATCGACGCGCTGATCAACTGCGCGGGCATCACCGGCGGCAACGGCACCACGTGGGAACTGGACCCCGATCTGTGGCGCCGCGTGATCGACGTGAACCTGATCGGCCCGTATCTGACCTGTCGTGCGGTGGTGCCGCAGATGCTCAAACAAGGTTATGGGCGCATCGTCAATATCGCGTCGGTGGCGGGCAAGGAGGGCAATCCGAATGCTTCGCACTACAGTGCATCGAAAGCGGGTTTGATCGGGCTGACCAAATCGCTCGGCAAGGAACTCGCGACGAAAAACATTCTCGTCAACGCGGTCACGCCGGCCGCGGCCAAAACCGAAATCTTCGATTCGATGTCGCAGCAGCACATCGACTACATGCTGTCGAAGATTCCGATGAATCGTTTCCTGCTGCCGGAAGAAGCGGCCTCGCTGATCCTGTGGCTGTGTTCCGAAGATTGCGCATTCAGCACCGCTTCGGTGTTCGACCTGTCCGGCGGCCGCGCGACCTACTGAGCGCGCGCCATACTCGCATTGCGCGTGCATTGCAGCGTCGGACGCTGCTCCGACGCATTCTTCACGCATCCCTCACGGAGCCCTTTCATGGCCATGCCTACCATCCGGCACGTGCGTGCCTTCATCGTTCGCGGCGGTGGTGCGGACTATCACGACCAGGCCGGCGGACACTGGATCGACGATCACATCGCCACGCCGATGGCGCGTTATCCCGAGTATCGCCAGAGCCGCCAGTCGTTCGGCATCAACGTGCTCGGCACGCTGGTCGTCGAGATCGAGGCGAGCGACGGCACCGTTGGCTTTGCGGTGACGACCGGCGGCGAGATCGGTGCGTTCATCGTCGAGAAACATCTGGCGCGTTTTCTCGAAGGGCAACTGGTGACCGACATCGAGAAGATGTGGGACCAGATGTACTTCGCGACGCTGTATTACGGGCGAAAAGGCATCGTGCTCAATACGATTTCCGGCGTCGATCTCGCGCTGTGGGATCTGCTCGCGAAGGTGCGCAAGGAGCCCGTGTATCAACTATTGGGCGGACCGGTGCGCGACGAGCTGGAGTTTTATGCCACCGGCGCGCGGCCCGATCTGGCGAAGCAGATGGGCTTTATCGGCGGCAAGCTGCCGTTGCAGCATGGTCCCGCGGAAGGCGAAGCGGGTCTCAGGCAGAACCTCGACAAGCTTGCCGACATGCGGTCGCGTGTCGGCAAGGACTTCTGGCTGATGTACGACTGCTGGATGAGCCTCGACGTGCGTTACGCGACGCGGCTCGCGCATGGCGCGCACGAATCCGGCCTGAAGTGGATTGAAGAGTGTTTGCCGCCCGACGATTACTGGGGTTACGCCGAACTGCGCCGCAACGTGCCGCGCGGCATGATGGTGTCGACCGGCGAGCACGAGGCGACGCGCTGGGGCTTCAGGATGCTGCTGGAAATGCAGTGCTGCGATCTGATCCAGCCGGACGTCGGCTGGTGCGGCGGCATCACCGAGCTGATCAAGATTTCGGCGCTCGCCGATGCGCACAATGTGATGGTGGTGCCGCACGGTTCGTCGGTGTACAGCTATCACTTCGTCGTCACGCGCCACAATTCGCCGTTCTCCGAATTCCTGATGATGGCGCCGAATGCCGATCAGGTCGTACCGATGTTCAACCCGTTGCTGCTCGACGAACCGGTGCCCGTCAATGGACGGATGAAGGTGCCGGAGACGCCGGGCTTCGGCGTGCGGCTCAATCCGGAATGCTCGCTGGTGCGGCCGTATCAGCATTGAACGCGTCGCCCGTGTCCGGCAGAGAGGAGATGCGGGACGCGCTGGCGTAACGGGAACCGACACAAAGGAGACTGACGTGCTGCTCAAGGACAAGGTCGTGATCGTCACCGGCGGTTCGCGCGGCATCGGCCGTGCGATCGCGGTTGCGTGCGCGCGCGAGGGCGCGGACGTGGCGATCAACTACTGGGGCGATAACGACGCATCCTATGGACGCCGCTCGGCGGTGGAGGAAGTAGTCGGCGAAATCGAAGCGCTCGGGCGGCGCGTGATCGCGGTGGAAGGCAACGTCGCCGCGCGCGACACAGGCCAGCAACTGGTGCGCCGCACCGTCGACGCGTTCGGCAAGCTCGACGTGCTCGCGAGCAATGCCGGCATCTGTCCGTTTCACGCGTTTCTCGACATGCCACCCGATGTGCTCGAAGCGACCGTCGCGGTGAATCTGAACGGCGCGTTCTATGTCACTCAAGCCGCCGCGCAGCAGATGAAACAGCAGGGCAGTGGCGGTGCGATTGTCGCGACGAGTTCGATCAGCGCGTTGGTGGGCGGCGGCATGCAAACGCATTACACGCCGACCAAGGCCGGTGTGCATTCGCTGATGCAATCGTGTGCGATTGCATTGGGGCCGTTCGGCATCCGCTGCAATTCGGTGATGCCGGGCACGATCGCGACCGACCTCAATGCCGAAGATCTCGCCGACGCGGAAAAGAAAGCCTACTTCGAGAAGCGCATTCCGCTCGGCCGGCTCGGTCGTCCGGAGGACGTCGCCGATTGCGTGGTGTTTCTGGCGTCCGATCTTGCGCGCTACGTGACGGGTGCGGCGTTGCTGGTCGACGGTGGGCTGTTCGTGAATCTGCAATAAGCGGCGCGGGCATCAAGGATGCCGCGCGATGCTCGGCTTAACTGATCGCGGCAGGCGTGCCCAGCGTATCGGTTGGATGGGAAGAGTCGACCGTGGTGTCGAGTGCAGTATCGCGGCCGAGATTGCGCGAGAAGCCGCGCAGCAGTTCGATGAAACGCAGTGCCGGTTCGGCGAGCGGCTCTTCCTTGCGCGTGAGGATGCCGAAGCCCGCGAGGCTCTTGCCGATTTCGAGCGGCAACGCGACGAGCAGTCCGCCGCGCAGATGATCGCGCACGACCGACTCCGGCAGCATCGCCACCGCATCGTAGTTTTCGAGCAATTGCAGCGTCGCGAAGATCGACGCGCATTCGGTCAGATTGACCGGCGTCGCGAGTCCCGCGCGGGCAAGTTCTTCCTCGAACAGCACGCGCGCCGGACTGGTGACCGGTTGCGCGACCCACGGCCAATCGACCAGTTCGCGCAGTGTGATCCGCGCGCGCCGCGCGAGCGGATGCACGGCGCGCACGACCAGCAGCAGTGTTTCGCGCGCGAGCGGCTCGAAGCTGAAGTCGTTGTGTTGCAGCGGATTGGTCAGGCGCCCGAGCGCGAGATCGATCTCGCGGCGATGCAGCAATTGCACGACCTGGTCGCTGGTTTCGCCGAGGATGCGCACGTTGAGCAGCGGGCTTTCGGTCTTGAGCGTCGCGACCGACATTGCCAGCAGATCGGGCGCGGCGCCCATGATCGCGCCGACGGTCAACTGGCCATGACCGCCGCGCCGTTTGACCTCGAGGTCTTCGGCGAAGCGCGTCAGTTCGGCGAGCGCGCGGCGCGCGTAAGCGAGCGTGACGACGCCGAGCGGTGTGGGTGTCATGCCGCGCGCGTTGCGCTCGAATAGCAGGAAGCCGAACGCTTCCTCGATGTCGCCGAGCATGCGGCTCGCGCTCGGTTGCGCGACGTTGACGGCCTCGGCGGCCTGATGAAGATTGCGGGTGTCGTCGAGCGCGACGAGTAGCGCGAGGTGCTTGAATTTGAGCCGATTGACGAGGGCGACGGCGGCGGAATATTGGCTCATGGTGCCAGGTGCGAATGCGGGGTGAGAGTGCCAATGCGATTCGGTTTGTGGATCGCCCAATCCCAACAACGGATTGAGATGCTATCGACGCAGGAATTATAGTCGTTCCAGACGCCTCCCCGACGAGGCGCCGCAATACTACGGCAACCCGTTGCATCGGATCGGAGACAGGCCGCAATGGAGACAATCGCTTTCCGGATGGTGCTCAACCCCGGCATGCGCGAGGAATACGAGCGGCGTCATGCGCAGATCTGGCCCGAACTCGTTGACGCATTGCATCACGCGGGCGTGCGCGACTACCGGATTTTCTTCGATCCGGACACGCACCATCTGTTCGCGGTACTCGCGCGCAGCAGCGATCACACGATGGACCAGTTGCCGCAACTCGACGTGATGCGCAAATGGTGGGATTACATGGCCGACATCATGCAGACCGCGCCGGACCATACGCCGCTCTCGCAGCCGCTCGACCCGGTGTTTCATCTGGGTTCGCCAGGTTGATCGGGTTGATGCCCACGTCCAAACCTCGCAACGCTTTTCATCCGACGAAGGTGCCGAATGCAGGTTGTCGATTCGCATATCCATCTGTGGGATCTGAACACCCATCGTTATCCGTGGCTGGAAAACCCGGGCGTGTCGTTCGTCGGCGACGCGCGCGATCTGAAACATAACTACCTGCTCGACGATCTGCTCGGCGAAGCCGGCGACATCGACGTGCTGAAACTCGTGCACGTCGAGGCGAATCACGATCCCGCCGATCCGGTCGAGGAAACCCGCTGGTTGCAATCGATCGCCGATGGCGACGGCTCGCGCGGCATGCCGAACGCGATCGTCGCGGCGGTGGACCTGTCGGCGGCCAATGCGCCGGCGCTGCTCGAAGCGCACGCGTCGTTCGCGAATACGCGCGGCATCCGCCAGATCCTCAACGTCCACGACAGCAAACTCTACGATTACGTCGGCCGGCATTTCATGCGCGAACCGCAATGGCGCGAGCATTTCGCGTTGCTGCGTCGGCACGACCTGTCGTTCGATCTGCAGCTGTATCCGTCGCAGATGGAGGAGGCGGCCGCGCTCGCGCGCGCGCATGCGGACACGCTTTTCATCGTCAATCATGCGGGCATGTTCGTCGACCGCAATAGCGTTGCCGGGTATCGCGCGTGGCGCGACGGGATGCGCACGCTCGCGGCCTGCGCGAACGTCGCGGTGAAGATCAGCGGTCTCGCGATGTTCGATCATCGCTGGAGCGTCGAAAGCCTGCGGCCCTACGTGCTCGAAACGATCGATGCGTTCGGCGTCGAGCGCGCGATGTTCGCGTCGAACTTTCCGGTCGATCGCCTGTTCGGCACGTACACGGATTTGTGGCGCGCGTATGCGGCAATCGTCGCGGACGCGAGCGAGGCCGAGAAAGCCGCGCTGTTTCGCGGCAATGCCGAACGTTGTTACCGGATCTGAGGCGGTAGCGCAGCAGCGCATCGCTTTGATAAGGCACCGGCAATCGCATCAGCAACACAGGAGACACGCAGTGCAGCAATCCACATCCGCGGTGCCGCGACTCGAATTGCGGCACGCGAGCAAGTCCTTCGGCCGGGTGCGTGCGCTCTCCGACGGCGACCTTGTGCTGTGGCCGGGCGAGGTGCATGCGCTGCTCGGCGAGAACGGCGCGGGCAAGTCGACGCTCGTGAAGATTCTCGCCGGCGTGCATCAGCCCGATGCCGGCGAACTGCTGGTGAACGGCGCGCCACGCCGCTTCGCGACGCCCGCCGAAGCGCGCGACGCCGGGCTCGCGGTGATCTATCAGGAACCGACGCTGTTCTTCGATCTGTCGATTGCCGAGAACATCTTCATGGGCCGGCAACCGGTCGACCGCTTCGGCCGCATTCAATACGATGCGATGCATCGCGAGGTGGACGGGCTGCTCGCGTCGCTCGGCGTCGAGTTGCGCGCGGATCAACTGGTGCGTGGGCTGTCGATCGCGGATCAGCAGGTGATCGAAATCGCCAAGGCGTTGTCGCTGAACGCGAGCGTGCTGATCATGGACGAACCGACCGCCGCGTTGTCCTTGCCCGAAGTCGAGCGGCTCTTCGCGATCGTACGCAAGCTGCGCGAGCGCGACGTCGCGATTCTGTTCATCACGCACCGGCTCGACGAAGTATTCGCGCTGACGCAGCGCGTGACGATCATGCGCGACGGCGCGAAAGTGTTCGACGCGTTGACCGCCGACCTGAGCACCGACGCGATCGTCGCGAAGATGGTCGGCCGCGATCTGGAATCGTTCTATCCGAAGGCCGATTGCGTGCCGGGCGATGTGCGCCTGTCGGTGCGTGGCCTGACGCGCGTCGGCGTATTCAAGGATATTTCGTTCGACGTGCGCGCGGGCGAGATCGTCGCGCTCGCGGGCCTCGTCGGTGCGGGACGCAGTGAAGTCGCTCGCGCGATCTTCGGTATCGATCCGCTCGACGCGGGCGAAGTGTGGCTCGCCGGCCAGCGGCTCGCCACCGGCAAGCCCGCGGCGGCGGTGCGCGCGGGGCTTGCGCTGGTGCCGGAGGATCGTCGTCAGCAAGGGCTGGCGCTGGAGCTGAGCATCGCCCGCAATGCGTCGATGACGGTACTCGGCCGGCTCGTGCGGCATGGGCTGATCTCGACGCGCAGCGAAACGCAGCTCGCCAGTCAGTGGGGCACGCGTTTGCGCCTGAAGGCCGGCGATCCGAACGCGCCGGTCGGCACGCTGTCGGGCGGCAACCAGCAGAAGGTCGTGCTCGGCAAGTGGCTCGCGACCGGCCCGAAAGTGCTGATCATCGACGAACCGACGCGCGGCATCGACGTCGGCGCGAAAGCCGAGGTGTATAGCGCGCTCGCCGAACTGGTGCGCGACGGCATGGCCGTGCTGATGATTTCGAGCGAGTTGCCCGAAGTGCTCGGCATGGCCGACCGCGTGCTGGTGATGCACGAAGGCCGGATCAGCGCGGACATCGCGCGCGCCGATGCGAACGAGGAGCGCATCATGGGCGCCGCGCTCGGTCAGGGGCTTCCACCGTTGGGACGTGCAGCATGATGCGCCATTCGATTCATTCCGCGCCGGTTCGGCAGTCGCTGGAAAAACGCTCGGGCACGTCGTCGGGCGGCCTCGTCGCGAACCTCGCGAAGAGCCGCGAGACCACGTTGTTCGTCGTCCTGATCTTGCTGGTGGTCGGCACCGGGCTCGCGAAGCCGCAGTTCCTGAACCTGCAGAATCTGCGCGACGTGCTGCTGAACGTGTCGATCATCAGCCTGCTGACAGCGGGTATGACCGTCGTGATCCTGATGCGGCATATCGATCTGTCGGTCGGCTCGACGGTCGGCATCAGCGCATATGCGGTCGGCAGTCTCTACGTGGCGTTCCCGCACATGCCGGTGGTGGTCGCGCTGGCGGCGGGGCTCGCGCTCGGGCTCGTCGCCGGCGGCATCAATGCGTTGCTGGTGGCGGTCGGGCGCGTGCCGTCGCTGGTCGCGACGCTGTCGACGCTCTATATTTTTCGCGGCGCCGACTATGCGTGGGTACACGGCGGGCAGATCAACGCGACCAGTTTGCCCGACGCGTATTCGCGGCTCGCGACCGGCACGCTGCTCGGCATCCCGACGCTCGCGCTGATCGCGGTTGTCGTGCTGGTGGGACTGTCGGTGTATCTGAAGCAGTTTCGCGGCGGCCGCGAGCATTACGCGATCGGTTCGAACCCGGAGGCCGCGCGGCTCGCCGGCGTGAACGTCGAGCGGCGCGTGATGTCGGGTTTTCTGTTGTCCGGCGCGATTGCGGGCTTCGCGGGCGCGTTGTGGCTCGCGCGCTTCGGCACCGTCGATGCGAGCACCGCGAAGGGTATCGAGTTGCAGGTCGTCGCGGCGGCAGTGGTCGGCAGCGTCGCGATTACGGGCGGCGTCGGCACGATTCTCGGCGCGACGCTCGGCGCGCTGGTGCTCGGTGTAATCAGCATCGCGCTCGTCGTGCTGCACGTGTCGCCGTTCTGGGAGCAGGCGATCCAGGGCGCGCTGATCGTCGCCGCGATTGCCGCCGATACCTTGCTGGCGCGCTCCGTCGCCAAACGCATGATGAGGAAACGCGATCATGGCTAAACCCGATTCCGCGCTACTCACGCGCAAACGCGAAACGCCGCTGCAATGGGAGGCGTTGCTGGTGGTCGTGCTGATCGTGTCGCTCGGGCTCGGACGCTGGTTGTCGCCGGTGTTCCTGACCGGCGCGAACCTGAGCAACGTATTCGCCGATCTGACCGAGATCGCGTTGATGGCGCTGCCGATGACGCTCATCATCGTCGCCGCCGAAATCGATCTGTCGGTTGCGTCGGTGCTCGGCGCGTCGAGCGCACTGATGGGCGTGCTGTGGCATATGGGGCTGCCGATGCCGGTCGTGATCGTGCTGGTACTGATTGCGGGCGCGCTGGCGGGGCTGCTGAACGGACTCGTGATCGTCAAGCTGAACCTGCCGTCGCTCGCGGTCACGATCGGTACGCTCGCGCTGTTTCGCGGTCTCGCGTACGTGCTGCTCGGCGATCAGGCGGTCGCGGATTTTCCGGCCGCGTACACGGCGTTCGGCATGAACACGTTGGGGGCCACCTTCATTCCGTTGCCGTTCGTGATCGTGATCGTCGCGGCCGTGCTGTTCACCGTGTTGCTGCAGGCCACCGCGTTCGGCCGCAGCCTGTATGCGATCGGCGCGAATCCGACCGCCGCCGCGTTCTCCGGCATCGAGGTCGCGAAGATCCGACTGCGCCTGTTCGTGCTGTCGGGGCTCGTCAGCGCGCTCGCGGGCATCGTCTATACGCTGCGCTTTACCAGCGCGCGCGGCGATAACGGCGAGGGCTTCGAGCTGTCGGTGATCGCGGCGGTGCTGTTCGGCGGCGTCAGCATTTTCGGCGGACGCGGTTCGATGGTCGGCGTGCTGCTGTCGCTGCTGATCATCGGAGTACTGAAGAATGCGTTGACGCTCGACGATGTGTCGAGCGAAACGCTGACCATCGTCACGGGCGTATTGCTGCTCGCGTCGGTGCTGATTCCGAATCTCGTCGCGCGCTGGCGGGCGGCGCGCGACCGGCGTTTCATCGCGAAGTCGGCGGCCGCATCGGCGTCGCCGATGCCCTAGTTGGCCACCTTAGTTGGCCACGTTTGTTCGAAGCTCCCCACGACCGATAACCCGGACCACTTTCTGTCCAACAACAACGCAGGAGACACTTCATGTTCAAACCTCTACGTCATACCGGTGCGGCGGCGTTGTGCGCCACATTGCTCGCGATCAGCTGCAGCGGTGCATTCGCCGCGGACCTGAAAAGCGGCCTGAAGATCGCGTTCATCCCGAAGCAGATCAACAACCCGTACGAAGTGATCGCCGACGACGGCGGCATGGCCGCGATCAAGGAGTTCGGCGGCGTGGGTAAGGTGGTGGGGCCGTCGGATGCGGGCGCGTCGTCGCAGGTCTCGTACATCAACACACTGATCACGCAGCACCAGGACGCGATCGTGATCGCCGCGAACGATGCGAACGCGGTCGTGCCGTATCTGAAGAAGGCGATGGGCCAGGGTATCAAGGTCGTCACGTTCGATTCCGATACCGCGCCCGAGGGTCGTCAACTGTTCGTCAATCAGGCGAACGCGGAAGGCATTGGCCGGGGACAGGTGCAACTGGTCTCGAAGCTGATGGGCGGTGAGGGCGAGTTCGCGATTCTGTCGGCGACGCCGAACGCGACCAATCAGAACACCTGGATCAAGTGGATGCAGGAGGAGCTGAAAAAGCCCGAGTATTCGAAGATCAAGCTGGTCAAGATCGCGTACGGTAACGACGACGACCAGAAGTCCTTCGTCGAAACGCAGGGTCTGTTGCAGGCCTATCCCAACCTGAAGGCGATCGTCGCGCCGACCACGGTCGGCATCGCGGCGGCGGCGCGCTATATCTCGTCGTCGTCGAGCAAGGGCAAGGTCGCGGTGACGGGGCTCGGCACGCCGAACCAGATGCGCGCATTCGTGAAGAACGGCACGGTGACCGCGTTCCAGTTGTGGGATCCGAACCAGCTCGGCTACCTCGCGGCGTACGCCGCGGCGGCGCTCGCGTCGGGCAAGATTAGCGGTAAGGAGGGCGAAACATTCGACGCCGGCAAGCTCGGCAAGCGCACGATCGGCGCGCAAGGCGAAATCATTCTCGGACCGCCGACCACCTTCGATGCGAGCAATATCGACAAGTACAACTTCTAGGCTTCGGTTATTGCACGGCCGACTGTCCGCGTGCGGCCCACGAACAATGCGTGGGCCGCGCATGACCATCGATAGCGCCGACGCGCTTACCGTCTGATCGCAAACCGCCGTGCGTAAGCGGCGGACAGCGAAGCGTCGCCCCACCGCTCGCCGTCGATCAGCTCGCGTGTCACGTCCTCGCGCGGTACGTCCACGTTCATACTCGCCGCGGCTTCGCGATACACCTGCGTCTGGTTGATGCGCGCGGCGATGTCCTCGTAGTCGCGGCGTGCATCGATCATCCCCCAGCGCTCGAACTGCGTGAGAAACCACGCGCCTTCGAACGGATGCGGATAGTTGACCGCGCCGTTATCGAAGAAGCGCATCGGCAGGCGGCGCGTATTCGCCGTGTCCATACGATCGCCGAGCCGCGCCGCAATCAATCCTTCATCGATGTCGATGTAATCGGGCCGCGCGAGCCAGCGCGCGATCTCGTCGCGATGCCCGGCGCCGTCGAGCCAGCGGCACGCTTCGAGCACGGTCCGCACGAGCGCGCGTGCCGAGTGTGGATGCGTGTCGACGAAATCGCGCCGGCACGCGAGCACTTTCTCCGGATGCTCGGGCCACACCTCGCTCGTATAAGCGATCGTTCGGCCGACGCCGTGCGCTTCGGCCATCGCATTCCACGGTTCGCCGACGCACAGGCCGTCGAGCCGCTCTTGCGCGAGCGCGGCGACCATCTGCGGCGGCGGAATCGCGACGCTGTCGATATCGCGCAACGGATCGACACCTTGCGCGGCTAACCAGTAGTTCAGCCACATCGCGTGCGTGCCGGTCGGGAACGTGTGCGCGAATACCGGCTTGCGGCCGAGCGTCGCGAGCGCGGCGCGCAATGGGCTGCATTCGCTGCCGTTTGTGGCGCCGCTCGATGCGGTGGATTCGGCCGCTTTGGTCAGCGCATCCGCGAGCCGGTTCGATAGCGTGATCGCCTGGCCGTTGCGGTTCAGCACCATCAGCACGGCCATATCGGTGCGCGGGGCGCCGAGGCCGAGCTGCACGCCGTACACGAGGCCGTATAGCGTATGCGCGGCGTCGAGATCGCCGGAGAGCAGCTTGTCGCGCACGGCGGCCCACGAAGGCTGGCGACACAGTTCGAGCGTAAGCCCGTGCGCGTGGCCGAATTCGAGCAGCTTGGCGGCGACGAGCGGCGCGGCGTCGGCGAGCGCGACGAAGCCGAGCCGCAGGTGGGTCTTTTCGGGCGCCGCCGGGGCCGGCGCGGTGTCGGAAGTGGCTGGATTCATGAGCGCATCATTTGAGCGAGCCGGCCGACGCGACGATCGCGCGCGCGACCTCGGCGAGTTTGACGCCCTGGTTCATCGCGCGTTTGCGCAGGCTGGCGTAGGCGGCGGGTTCGGTGAGTTTCTGCTGGTCCATCAGCAGACGTTTCGCGCGATCGATCAGCTTGCGTTCGGCGAGTTCGTTCTCGGCCTGTGCGAGCCGCTCGCGTAATTGCGACTCCTGTGCGAAGCGCGCGAGCGCGACTTCGAGGATCGGCGCGAGCCGTTCGCTGGCGAGGCCTTCGACCAGATACGCGGTGACGCCCGCGTTGACGGCGTCGCGAATCAACTGCTGATTGGCGTCGTGGCTGAACATCAGCACGGGGCGCGGCGCGGTCGCGTGCATCACGGCGAGCTGTTCGAGCGTGTCGCGCGACGGC
Source organism: Paraburkholderia antibiotica (assembly GCF_012927125.1). GTDB lineage: Bacteria > Pseudomonadota > Gammaproteobacteria > Burkholderiales > Burkholderiaceae > Paraburkholderia > Paraburkholderia antibiotica. The sequence continues at coordinate 187,728 of NZ_JABBFZ010000011.1, read as the reverse complement.
GACTCGGTGTCGATGATGATCACGTCGGGCCGCTCGTCCCGCACCGCGCGATGCAGCGCCTGCGGCGTCGCGGTGCCGGCGAGCATGTCGCAGCCGAGCCTGGCGAGGGCATCGCGCAGATCGCCGATGGGTTTGTCGGTGTCGGTGACGAGGAGAACACGCAGCATGGAGTAGGGGGTGGGGACGACTGGCTACCTTTAAAGCAATGGGTATGCCATGCGCTGCGGTGTTGGGTTTGCTTTAGTGTGCGTGCAAGGCGGTGCGCGAGAATCGTGTTGGATTTAGCGGGGATTTGGCGGTTTGAGTGGGTTTCCCGCAGGCGGGAGTAGGACGGATTGGCAAAGCGCTGGCAAAGCGCTGGTGAAGCGCCGGGAAGCGGTGCGTTGCGCTCGCGTTCCGCGCGCTGCACCGGCACGGGGCATCCGGGAGCATTGACGCGCGATGCACCGATGCGGCGCATCACGGGGCTCGACGCTGAAGTTGCTGAAACTACTGAAGCTGCTGAAGCTGCTGAAAGCGCCTCCCGGTCGACGCCGTCTGCGCTTCACAAAACACCGTTAAAAAGGGCTCAAAAAGTGATTTGAGTCGCTTTCAAAGCCACCGCGAATAACTCCGCGGCGACAACAGCAACGTGACCGCCATCATCGCGGCGATGCACACCGCGAGCATGACCCACGCGGCGACGAAGCCGCCGCTCCAGCCACGCACGATGCCGGCCACGAGCGGCGCGATCGCGGCGACGATAAAGCCGACGCCCTGCGTGAACGCGACCAGCTGACCGGCGATGCGATGATCGGCCGAGTGATCCATCGCGGTCACGAGCGTCAGCGAAAACACGCCGCCGAGTCCCGCGCCCGCAGCGCCGACCCACAGCAGCGGCGCGGCATCGGGTAGCGCGATCAGGCCGAGCACGCCGGCCAGTTGCGCGGCGAGTCCGAGCAGCAGCCATGGCCGTCGATCGCGAAACGATGCGGCGGCGAGCGGCAGCAGCAACGCCGAGGCGGCCTGGAACACGGTCATCGCGGCAAGCAGCGAGCCGCTCGCCGCGACGCTCGCGCCGCGCTGCTGATAGAACGCCGGCAACCACGCGACGAGACTCGTATAGCCGCCGTTGACGATGCCGAAGTACAGACCGAGCGTCCATGCGCGCCGTGTGCGCCACGGCGAGAACGTGGGCGTCGGCGTGAGTGTGGCGGCTGAATGACTCGCAGCCTGGGCGGTGTGCGCAGCCGGCTCGACGACAGGCCGGCGCGTCAATAACCACCAGCATGCGAGCGCGCCACAAGCCGGCAACGCCCACACCGCGAGCCCCGCATGCCACGACTGCAGCGTCTGGCTGACCCACGGGCTCAGGCTCGCGCCAAGGCCGCCGCCGCCCATGATCGACGCGGAGAACACGCCCATCGCGAGCGGCACGCGGGTGGGAAAGCGCTGCTTGATGACGGTGGGCAGCAGCGCCTGGATCGCGGCGACGCCGGCGCCCGCGAGCAACGCGGTCGCCAGCAGCGTGAAGCCGCTCGACGCGAACCAGCGCGCCGCGCAGGCCAGCGCGATCGCGCAGAGGCCGAGCGCGACGCCACGCGTTTCGCCGATGCTGCGCGTGAGCGCCGCCGCGCCGAAGGCACCGACACCCATCGCGACGACCGGCAGACTGGTCAGCAGCGACGCGCCGTAGAAGCTGAGTCCGGTGGCGCCGCGAATCGTCGTCATCAACGGGCTGATCGAGGTCAGCAGCGGCCGCAGATTGATGCCGATCACGACGATCGCCGCGAGCCACACGACGTCGTGCCGGGTCAGCGCGGTACGGGCGTGGTTCGTGGATGGGCGGGGCGAAGTGGTGCTGGTGGGCGAATTCACGAAGATCTCGAGCCGGGAAAAGTTGTGTTCAAAGGCGCGTTCTGGTCGACCATAATAGATTAAAATGGTTAACCATTTTCGGGAATCTTCGGTATAAGCGATGACGCAATGCGGCGAATTGGCGTCTGCGTGTGGCCATCGCTAGAATGCTGCGGCGTTGTTTCGTCCCGTTCTTTCCTTATCTTTGTCGGCATTTGACTCATGGCTACGCGTTCCCCGCGTTCTCCCGCTTCGTCGTCCTGCAGTTCCGGCTCCGGCTCCGGCTCTGGCTCCGGCTCTGGCGAAACCGCGTCTTCCGTTGAAACCGCGTCCGCCGTTTCCACGCCGCGTGACGCTCCTGCCACGCCCAGCATCGAAGAGCGTATTTACGCGTCGATTACCGCCGCTTTGCTGCAAGGGCGGTTGCGGCCGGGCGCGCAACTGGTCGAGCGCGATCTCGCGGCCGCATTCGGCTGCACGCGCGGGGCGCTGCGCAAGGTGCTCGCGCGGCTAGGCTACGAGGGCAAGCTCGTGCTCGCGGCGAATCGCGGCGCGTTCGTGCCGTCGCCGTCGGAGGTGGATGTTCGTCAGGTGTATCGGGCGCGCCAGATTGTCGAGGCGGGGATCGTCGCGGCGCTGTGCGGCGCGTTGAGCGCCGCGCACAAACGGCGGCTGCGCGCGCACGTGCGTAGCGAGGAAAAGGCGTTGCGCGCGGGTGCGATCGACGAATCCGTGCGTCTCGCCGGCCAGTTTCACGTGCTGTTGACGGAACTGGCGGGCGGCACCGAATTGCTCGGCCTTGTCGGGCAACTGGTCGCGAAGACGGAGTTGTACAAGGCGCTGTTCGATCCGTCGAAGGGATCGAGCTGCTCGGCCGACGAGCACGCGCGCCTCATCGAGGCACTCGATGCGGGCGACTTGCCGTGCGCGTTAGCGGCGATGCGGGAGCATCTGGCCGAACTGGAGGAGCGGGTGGTGGAGCAGATGCGCAACAGCGCCGACGACGGGGATTGGGCGGCGGTGTTTGGGGTTTAGCGCGATGGGGTTTAGCGCGACACGCAGGTCTGCCATGTCGCGCCACTGCCGTTGCCGCGGCTTAGCGCCGGCGCTGCCCCTGCGATGCCGGGCGCGGTCCGCCGCTCGGGCGCTCGTCCTTGTGACGGAAGTTGATCCGTCCTTTGGTCAGGTCGTAGACCGACATTTCGAGCGTCACGCGATCGCCCGCGAGAATACGGATATGGTTCTTGCGCATGCGTCCGGACGCATAGGCGCCGACAACGACGCCGTTGTCGAGCGTCACGCGGTAGCGGCTATCCGGAAGCACTTCGTCGACGATGCCGTCAAGTTCAAGCAGTTCTTCTTTCGCCATGCATAACTCCTGGTCGATGGGATAAAGGGGTTGCCGGCCGCCGGCGAACCGGGCGGCGCAGCCGTTATTTCAGTGTTTGTGCGGCGCTGCTCCGAGGGCTCGAAACGTACGCTGCACGACGTTGGTGATGTGCCGATGACGCGCTCAAAGATCGGCGACGGACTGACCGTTCACCTGGCCGTCGATCAGCCGCTCCGCATGCGCCATGCACGCGATGCGCGCCTTGCCCATGCCGTCGAACGGAAACATGTACTGCAGGCGGAACACCCGGCCATCGGCCGCCGGATTCGCGCCGACGCGGCAGATGCGCACCGACGCGTCGTAACCGGCGCCCGGATTGCGGCTCGTCTCGGCGCCGGGGGGGCGGCGCGGATAAACGAGCGGGTGAATTTCGTAGCCCTTATAGGTCTTGACTGCTGAATTCATCAAAATACGTGTCCTGTATGCATGGTCCGCGTGTCGCGGTGCGCGTTGTCTGCCGCAGCGCGCGGGTCGGTCGCGGCAACGCGACGACGTGGACCGGCGGCGCAGCACCGATGGGCGCGCCGCAATGAAAAAGGGTTGGCACAGGCCTGCGTGGCCCGGCGGACTCAATGACAATGGCTCGAGCGGTCGCGCGCCAGGCACGGGTTCGACCGAAAATGCTGAAGCGGCGCGGAATTCGCGCGCATCGGACGGAAGAAGCTGAACCGCTCGGTGTGCTACTCGCGACGGCGAATGCAGGCGGCGCATTGCCGGAGTGACGGGATCGCCGGAAAGTGGCGGTCGAACTGTCGGGGGTGGCGCGGAGATGCCGGTTTGAGACTGCCTGGTGCTGCCAGTGCTATATGGGTGCGAACTGCAACTATTTCACTATGATGCCTGAAACGGGGCGAATTGGATAGTGGCAACTACCATGCCCGGCTGAGACGCCCGCCCATCGGGGCTTTAGCGGGTTTGGCCGAGGCCGCGACGCGCCCCCCGATAGCGCGGATCAGGCCAAATCGAGCCGGGGCGGCATTCCGTCCGGCCTTCATCGCGAAATGTCGGCGACGCGCTTCTGCAATTCGCGCGCGGCCGCCAGCGGCAGACGCGCATCGTCCCAGTTGGCCAGCCATTCGATTTCCTTCGCCGTAAACATCTGGCCGTAATTGCGCAGCGCGTATTGCAGCGAGTCGATGATGTGGTTGCGAATGATCTCCGGCGTGCGCGTGTCGTCGAGCACGGCGCGAAGCGCTTCGAGTGTGGCCATCGGTGGACTCCGTTCGGTTGGATGAACGGTTATCGCATGAAAAAAATCGCCTCGCGAGGCGGACAAAATTGTTGCGCGGTGTTGTGGGCTGACGTGTGGCCTCGCGGGGCAGCGCCTTGCGGCGCGTTACCGTCAGCGTCACCGTCAGCGTGAGCGTGAGCGTGGGCGCGGCAGTCCGCGGAGGGGCCCGTTCGTGAGCGCCCGCGCCGAGCGTCGCTGTGCCCGCGATCGTCCATGATCGCGACGCCTGCCCGAGGTCGCTACAATGGCGAGTTCCTGAGCGCGGACCCGCGTGCGTTCCGGCGTTGCCTCGCCTGCGTGGCGGGCGTCGTCATGCAACCCGGCGCGGCGCCGTCGCCTCCTTCGAACCCCGCATCCTTTCCATGCGCAATCCGAACGTGTCTCCTGTCAAAGACCTGCTGCTGAAGCGCTACGCGCCGATCGCCGACGGCATCGCCGCGCTGCTCTATCCGTGCGCCGAAGTGGTGATTCACGATCTGCGCGACCAGACCATCGCGTATCTGGCGAACAATCTGTCGCGGCTCGAGGTCGGTGCGCCGTCGGTGCTCGACGACGCGCTGTTCGCGGCGCGCGGCCAGACTATCGGTCCGTACGAGAAACTGAACTGGGACGGTCGCCGCATGCGCTGCGTGAGCAACATCCTGTTCGACGACGACGGCAAGCCGGCCGGCATGCTGTGCGTGAACTTCAACATCGCGGTGTTCGAGGACGTGCGCTCGACGCTCGATCTGTTCATCAAGGGCGGCACGATGAGCGACGCGCCCGGCGAAGATCTGTTCCGCGACGACTGGCAGGACCGCATCAACACGTATCTGCACACGTGGCTGCGCGAGCGGCAGATCGGCATCAATGCGCTGACGCGCGAGCACAAGCGCGAAATCGTCGAGGCGCTGCACGCGCAGGGCGCGTTTCGCGGCCGCAGCTCGGCGAACTACGTGGCCGCCGTGCTGACGATGGGCCGCGCGACCGTCTACAAGATCCTGAAACAGATGAAAGAGGGTGGCTGAGGTTCGGGCGCGCTTGCAAATGCGTCGATCGCGCCCAATATGAGTACCCACTGAAGACAGCACTGAAGACAGATTAAGGATCCCTACCGTGCGTTATCGACACTACAAAGGCGGCATTTACGAACTGGTCTGCGAGGCCACGCTCGAATCCGATCCGACGGTCACGATGATCGTCTACAAAGCAGCCAATGGTACGATCTGGACCCGCCCGTCGACGGTGTTTTTCGAGCTGATCGAGGTGGACGGCGCGAAGGTGCCGCGCTTCGCACCGCTCGATACGCCCGCCTGATTGACCTCATTATTTCCGTCATTATTTCCGTCATCATTTTCGTCATTAACGAGGCAGAAGCGCCCTCCGCGACTTAACGCACGCTACTGCCTCAACCATCCGAACAGGAACCCGGAATGCGTCTGTTGCTTGCCATCCTTCTGCCGTAGCTGCAGTTCTTCACGATCGGCCGTCCGTTCGCGGGCATCATCTGCCTGATTCTGCAGGTGACGCTGATCGGCTGGGTGCCGGCCGCGATCTGGTCGGTGTACGCGCTGAGCCAGTACAACACGGATAAGAAGATCTCCCGCGCGATGGGCAACGGGCGTTGATACGACGCGCTTGAACGCCAGCGTCGGGCGGGGCGCTCCGAGCGCTCAGGCTTGCGCGCCGACGCTCACCGAGCCGGCAATTCGAGCGCATCCGGCACGTCGATCACCACGTCGGTTTCGGCGATCGCCACACACGGCAGGATATAGCCATCAGCCTTTTCCTCACGACTCACCCCCGGCCATTCGATCGTGTAACGCACGCGTCCGGCCGTCATCCGGCACAAACACGTGCGGCAAGTCCCGTTGCGGCACGAGCGCGGCAGACGCAGATTCGCGAAGCCGGCGGCTTCGAGGATCGTCAGCGAATCGGGCGCCTCGAAGCTCAGACCGAGCGGCTCGACGCGAACCACGGGCGGGCGGGTGGGATCGGACATCGGGATCGATGAAAAGCTGGGTGACCGACACTTTACATGGGATCGGCCATCGTTCCGATATCGCGCTGCAACATGCGCCAGATCAGGGCCACCTGCGACGAAATACAGGGAAACGCAGGGAAAGCTTGCGCCTTGCCCGAACTCGTCTAAAGTAAATCAATTCATCTGCGCGCGGCGCGAACCGGCGATTCCGCGCGAGGTGACGGCCCGCGTCGACTGCATGGGACAAGGAGGAACGAGCGGCGGACGCGACACGATGCAACCGGCGCGCACCTTACCCCGCTTCACCATGCGCGGCATTCTTCCAGGTGATTCCCATGCAGATCCTTTTCCCGAACGAAGCCCCTGAATATTCAGGGCGCGAACTTACCCTGGCGTTTCCGGCGATGATCGACGGACAGAGGGTGGAGTGCATGATCACCGCGGAAGCGCTCGAAGACCACTTCGGCGCCGCGTCGCCCCGGCTGGAGGACATGGTCGTCGCGTTCGACGCGCATCGGGCTCGCATCGAGGCGGCCACGCGTCGGTTGTTGTCGGAGACACGCGCGCAGTGCGTCGTGCTCCGAAGCGGCTATGTGCGCTTTTACGAGGCGAACTGGCGCAACTGAAACTGACGCAATCGCGTCAGATCATCCGTCGCAGCGTCCGATCCTTGAAGATCACGTGATGCGCGATGGCCGCGAGCGCGTGCAGGCCGATCACCCAATAAAACACGTTGCCGAGCAGTTCGTGCGCGTCCTTCAGTAGCGGCCGCGCGATCGAATCCGCGCCGACCAGCGTGAAGCTGATATTGGTCCACGCGAGCGACACCGGCCGGCCGCCGGCATTGACCATCAGCATGCCGAGCAGCGGCTGCACGATGATGAAGACGTACAGCGAAAGATGCGCGCCGCGCGCGAGGAAAGCGAGCAGCCGGTTGCTCTCCAGTTCTTGCGGTGCGCCGGCCCACAGTCTCTAGAGAACCCGCAACACCGACAGGCCGAGCACCAGCGTGCCGGCCCAGAAGTGCACGCCGGTCCAGAACGTGCGGCTGTCGGAGCCGCGCGGGCCGCGGATTTCGATCGCCAGATAGGCGAGCGCGACCAGCAGAAAGATGACCCAGTGAAAGAAGATCGCGGGCTTCGTGTAACGGTCCGTCGTGTGGTCGTATGAGGACATGCGGGGCTCCTGTGGCTGGCTCGATCGCGTGGCGAATCGTCGGATGATAAACGGTGCCCGCGCGAAGCGGGCACTGCCGAAGCACTCTCGTTGATCTGCGCTCAATTGCCGCCTGGTTTGCCGCCTGCGCGCCGCTCGTGTGCTGCTGTGTGCTGCTGTGTGCTGCTTGCGTACGGCGCGCCCCGCGCTGCCCTGGTCCTCGTCGGCAGCCTTACTCGCTGCCGAGATAGAAATAGCGGAACAGGAAAATCGCCGCGATGATCCACACGACCAGCTTCACCTGACGCGCCTGGCCGGTCAGCAGCTTGAGGCCCGCGTACGAGATGAAGCCGAACGCGACGCCGTTGGCGATCGAGTAGGTGAACGGCATCAGCAGCGCGGTCAGCGCGGCCGGCACGACTTCGGTGGCGTCGTCCCACGGCAGGTCGAGCATTTCGCGCAGCATCAGGCACGACACGTAGAGCAGCGCCGGCGCGGTCGCGTACGGCGGCACGACTTCGGCGAGCGGCGCAAAAAACAGCGCCGCGACGAACAGCACCGCGACGGTGATCGCGGTCACGCCGGTGCGCCCGCCGGCCTGCACGCCGGACGCGCTTTCGATATACGCGGTCGTCGACGAGGTGCCGAGCATCGAGCCGGCGAGGATCGCGGTGCTGTCCGCGAGCAGCGCGCGGTTCAGCCGGTGCATCTTGCCTTCGACCAGCAGCCCCGCGCGGTTCGCGACGCCCATCAGCGTGCCGGTCGCGTCGAACAGTTCGACGAGGAAGAACACCAGCACGACGTTCAGGATGCCGGTCGACAGCGCGGTCTTGATGTCGAGCTGGAACAGCGTCGGCGCGATCGACGGCGGCGCGGACACAATGCCGTGAAACTCGTTGCCGCCGAAGAAAAAGCTCAGCACCGTGACGCCGACGATGCCGATCAGGATCGCGCCGCGCACCCGCAGGTAGTCGAGTGTGACGATGCCGAAAAAGCCGATCGCGGCGAGCACTACGTGCGGATCGTGCAGATTGCCGAGCGTGACGAGCGTGGCCGGATTGCCGACCACGATGCCGGCCGACTTCAGCGAAATGATCGCCAGAAAGAGGCCGATACCGCCGGTGATCGCGATCCGGATCGAGTGCGGAATGCCCTTGACGATCACCTCGCGCACGCGGAACAGCGTGACGATCAGGAACAGGCAGCCGGAGATGAACACCGCGCCGAGCGCCGCTTCCCACGTGTAGCCCATGCCCTTCACGACCGTGTACGCGAAATACGCGTTCAGGCCCATGCCGGGCGCGAGCGCGATCGGGTAGTTCGCGTACAGACCCATGATCAGCGACGCCAGCGCCGCCACCAGACAGGTCGCGACGAACACCGAACCCTTCGGCATGCCGGCGTCGCCGAGAATCGCCGGGTTGACGAAGATGATGTAGGCCATCGTCAGGAAGGTGGTCACCCCGGCGAGCACTTCGGTGCGCAGGTTGGTGCCGACGGCATCGAAGCCGAAGTAGCGTTTTATCGAGTCCATGTGGCGGTTTTTCTCTCTCGTCGTTCGGGAAGTGTGGTGTTGTTGTGTTGGGTGATTCGGGTTGGGCCAGGCGGCGCGCTGGGGCTGTGGCCGGGTGGTTGGTGGCCCGGCAGCCCGGTGTCAACGCGAATGCGCGGCGCGCGCCGGCGTGCCGACGTTACGGCGGAATTGTAGACACGAATGCCGGCGGCCCGGCGCTCGCGACGCCTCCCGCCACGTGTCGAGGCCCGTCAGACGGGCGGTTCGTCGTCCGGGTGTGGCGTCGGCGCATCACTGCGCGGTGGCTGACGCGCGAGCCAGCGATCCAGCTCGCCCGCGAAGCTCTTGCCGTCGCGCGGGCTATAAGCGGAGGGGCCGCCGGTATCGACGCCGCTCGAGCGCAACTGATCGAGCATCGAGCGCATTCGCAGCCGCTCCTCGATCGTGCCGGGCGTGAACCAGTTGCCGCGCGGATCGAGCGCGTGCGCGTGTTTGGCCAGTACCTGGGCGGCGAGCGGGATGTCGGCGGTAATCACGAGATCGCCCGCGGCGGCGCGCTCGACGATCAGCTGATCGGCGGCGTCGAAGCCGGCCGGCACCTGGATCGCGCGGATCAGCGGCGACGGCGGCACGCGCAGGAAGGTGTTGGCGACCAGTGTCAGCGGCATGCCGGTCCGGCGTGCCGCGCGATAGAGCATGTCCTTGACGACGGCCGGGCAGGCGTCGGCATCGACCCAGATTGGCATGGTGCGGTTTCCGGCAGTGGGGGTATCGAAGGGACGGGATGATACCTCGCCGCGGCGTGGTGGGCGGATTTGGCGCGGGATAAAGCGGGGAGCGTAGCGGGAAAGGAGGGCACTCATGGGGCGCGGCCCGGCTCGACGCCGTTACCCTGTGCGGTGGGGGCCGGCTGGCTGCTCAAGTGGCGGTGGCTGGCAAAAACGGCTGGCAAAAACGGCTGGCAAAGGCCGCAAGCCTGGCATGAAGCGCGGCTTAAAGCGCGGCCCGAAGCCATGTTCCAGACAACACGGGCCACAAACTACCCCCTACCGCCCCACAGGCGGCATCCTCGCTCCGACAACCGAAACGAAGCCGCTCGCAACCGCTTACTGCGTCGCGGCGCCCGCCGCCTGCTGCGCGCGACGTTCCGCGACGATGCGGCCCGCGGCCAGCGCGTTGTGCGGATAGTCGATCCAGTTGGACGGATCGAAGCCGGCGGCGCGCCATTCAATGAGGTCGGCGCGAACCTGTTCGCGCGTCTTCGGCGCGGACGGATCGTTGGACTGCATGGAGGCTTGCGCGTAGACGGGGCTCGTAATGCTCATGCTCGCGGCGACGAGCAGCGCGCCGAGGGCAAGTTGGGACAACGTTCTCATGACAGGCTCCTAAGGAGCGGTAAAAAAACAGCCCGGGATTGTAATTTTTCGGTGCGCGCCCAGTAAGGCGACAGCAAGCAATGCACCATTTCTACCGGTGGCCTACCGCGTAGCGACAGGCGATATTCCCGCGGCGACGCGAATCGCAGCGGATCTGCGTAGATTCGTCGTAAATCGGCGACGATGGACGCCAGTCTGGCATCACCTGCCGCCCTTTTTGCCTTTTTCGCCCTTTTCGATGGCCCGTCCGCTCAGCTCACGGCACGGACGGCTTGCCGAAGCGCTCAATCACCGCGCTCACCAGATCGATCGGCAGCGGAAACACGATCGTCGAGTTCTTGTCGGCGGCGATCGTGGTCAGCGTCTGCAGATAGCGCAACTGCATCGCCTGTGGCTGTTGAGCGAGCGTCTGCGCGGCTTCCAGCAGCTGTTTCGACGCCTGTAGTTCGCCTTCCGCGTGGATCACCTTCGCGCGCCGCTCGCGCTCGGCTTCGGCCTGACGCGCGATCGCGCGGATCATCGTTTCGTTGATGTCGACGTGCTTGATCTCGACGATCGATACCTTGATTCCCCACGCGTCGGTCTGCGCATCGAGCACCTTCTGGATGTCCGCGTTCAGCTGCTCGCGCTCCGACAGCAACTGGTCGAGCTCATGCTTGCCCAGCACCGCGCGCAGCGTGGTTTGCGCGAGCTGGCTGGTCGCCTCGAAGTATTTGGCGACCTGGATCACCGCTTTCTCCGGATCGACCACGCGGAAATACACAACGGCGTTGACCTTCACCGACACGTTGTCGCGCGTGATCACGTCCTGCGGCGGCACGTCGAACACGACGGTGCGCAGGTCCATCCGCACCGCCTGCTGCACGACCGGAATGATCAGCACGAGTCCGGGTCCCTTGACCTTCCAGAAGCGCCCGAGCATGAACACGACGCCGCGCTCGTATTCGCGAAAAATCCGCACCGACGATGCAATCAGCGCGGCCACCAGCAGGATCAGGATGCTGCTGAAGCCGAATGTGAAACCGATCATGAGCGTTCTCCTTGCCGGGCGTCCGGCGCATTGACGGGCGGCACCGGCACCACGGTCAGCGTCAGGCCGTGCCGCGCGGTCACGCGCACGGTCTGGCCGGCGGCGGCTGGTGCGTGGCTCGACACGCGCCAGCGTTCGCCATGCACGCGTGCCCAGCCCGCCAGCGAGCCTCCCGCCGCGGCTTCGGCTTCGGATTCGGGCAGCAAGCCGCCGTCCAGCACCACGCCGACGCAGCCGATCAGCGCTTCCGAACCGGTCACGACCGGTCGCCTGCGCGCGCGCAGCGCGAGCCGCGATACGCCGAGCACGAACGCGACGCTGAACACGACCACCGCGGCGATCAGCGGCAGCGGGATGCCGTAGCCGGGCACGTCGGTGTCCATCAGCATCGTCGCGCCGATCACGAACGCGACCACGCCGCCGAAGCCGAGCGAGCCGAAGGTCGGCAGAAACGCCTCGCCGATCAGAAACGCGATGCCGAGAAAGATCAGCCCGAGGCCGACGTAGCTGACGGGCAGCATCTGCATCGCGAACAGGCCGAGCAGCAGGCTGATCGCGCCGACCACGCCGGGCAGCACGAAGCCCGGGTTGGCGAACTCGAAGAACAGGCCGTACATGCCGAGCATCAGCAGGATCAGCGCGACGCTCGGATCGGTGATGACGGCGAGAAAGCGGCTGCGCCAGTCGGGTTCGAGCATGACGAGCGGCGCGTGGGCGGTGTGCAGCGTGACCGCGCCGGCGCTCGTCGTCAGCGTGCGGCCGTCGAGCTGGCGCAGCAGGTCGGGGACGTCGCGCGCGACCACCTCGATGACGTGCTGCGCGAGCGCTTCCTCGTCCGACAGGCTGACCGCTTCGCGGACCGCGCGCTCGGCCCAGTCGGCGTTGCGCCCGCGCAGCTGCGCGAGGCCGCGGATGTAGGCGGCGGCGTCGTGGACCTGCTTGCGCAGTTCGGTCGATTGGGCGTCGAGCGGGAGGGTGCTGGCGGCGGGCGCGGTGGCTTGTGCGGCCGAAGGCGTGGTGGCGATTGGCGTGGTGGTTGGCGTGGCGGTTGGTGCGGTGGCTGGCGCAGTGGCGGGTGCGGTTGCCGCAGTGGGTGCAGCGACTGGCGCGGTGGCCGGTGCCGCGGTTGGTGCAACGGACGGCGCGGCTGACGGCGCAACGGACGGCCCGGCCGACGAGCCCGCCGCGCCACCCGGCAGCGTGCGCGGATCCGGCAGCCCTGGCGCGCCGCCGCCTGCGTTACCAGCACCGCCTGCGCCGCCCGGTTCGTTACCGCCGATACCCACCTGAATCGGCGTCGCCGCGCCGAGATTGGTGCCGGGCGCCATCGCCGCGATGTGGCTCGCGTAGACGATGTAGGTGCCGGCGCTCGCGGCGCGCGCGCCGCTCGGCGCGATGAAGGTGGCGACCGGCACCGGCGAGCCGAGGATCGCCTTGATGATCTGCCGCATCGACGTATCGAGGCCGCCCGGCGTATCGAGTTGCAGCACCGCGAGCTGCGCATGCTGGCTCGCCGCACGTTGCAGACTGCGCACGATGAAATCGGCGCTGCCCGGCCCGATCGCGCCGTTCACCGCGATCACGACCACGCTGTTCGCGGTGGCGGCCGCGAGGCTGGCGGAAGAGGGATCGGTGGTGGCTGTGGCCGCGTTCGCCGCCGCGATCGGCCCGAGCGACGAAAGCGACGAAAGCGACGGCGACAAGACCGGCGCGGCCATTTCGCGTACCGCGAAGCTACCCACCGCGAAGCCGCACGCCAACAGCATGCCGAGCACGGCGATGCCGCGCATCAAACGGCCCACGACATCACCGCGGATAAGCGGTCTGCGCGGACCGGACTGCCGGAGCGGGAAACGCGAAGTCGTGTTCATCGCCGATGGCCGCTGTGTCCACCGGCTCGAGACCGGCGGCCACGGGCCGCTACCTCGATCAAGGCTGGCCGGATGCCGCTTAAAGCTTAGTCCGATTCGACGCGACGCGTGCGATCGGCCCGCCCGGCCGGGTCCGCCCGGTCCGCCGTCACCGTCACCGCCATCGTCGCCGTCGTCGTCGCTTGAGCCACCCGCCCCGGACGATAGTCGGCCGGCCGCATACCGGTCCATTTACGAAACGCGCGATGAAACGCGCTCGGCTCCGCAAAGCCGACCGCGTTCGCGATGTCGGCGATCGTGCGTTGCGTGCGCTGCAATTCGGCGATCGCGATGTCGCGGCGCAGCGCGTCCTTGATCGATTGATACGTGTGGCCTTCCTGCTTCAGATGCCGCCGCATCGTCGCTTCGGCAACGTGCAGGCGCGCGGCCATCTGATCGGCGGCGGGCCAGTTCGCCATCGGCAGCGCGCGCAGCGTCCGGCGCACGCGCGCGGCAAGCGAGCCCGGATTGCGATATTTGACGATGAAGCTGCCGGGCGCGTCGCGCAAAAAAGTGCGCGCCGAGCGCGCGGTCTGGATCACCGGCAGTTCGAGAAACGCGGGCTCAAGATCGACGTACGAGTCGGCCTGCCCGAACTGCATGTCGTCGCAGAACATCAGCCGGTATTCGTGCGCGGCGGGCGGCGCGGCGCAGCGAAAACGCGCCTCGCGCAGCGGAATGCGCCGGCCGACCAGCCAGCACACGAGCCCATAGACGAGGATGAAATACGTCGCGTACGCGAACATGGCCGGCGCGCTCGCGCCGTGTCGTTCGACGTAGCGCAGCCGCACGCGCTGCGGCGTCGTTTCGACGGTCGCGCCGAGGTCGTCGAGCACGAGCCGCATGAAGCCGACCGCGCGCGTCAGCGCCTGCGCGCCGTTGCGTGCGCCGAGCGCCATCTGTGTCATCGCGATGAAGCTGCCGCTTTTCATCGGATGCGAATCCTGGCCGAAGAATTCGTCGTCGAGTGCGCGGGCGATCGCGGCCCACAGCGCGCCGTATTGTGCGGACGACACGCGGCTTTTCGGCGACGCGAGCATCGGCGCGGCGATGCCGGCCGCTTCGGCGAGCGCTCGCGCGTCGAGCCCGCGTGCCTTCGCGAGCGCGAGCGTTTCCTCGACCAGACTGACGGAGATCGTGCCTTTATCGCTTTTCATACGGGTTTCGTGCGGGTTTCATACGGGTGCGCTCGATCTGGCAAAAGCGCTCATCATGAGGCGGCTTCCGTTGTTCTGGATTCGCAAAACCCACGGAAATCATGGGCTGCGATGAACGCACATAGTAGCAGTATGGCAAATGCGCTCAACACGATTGATCGCAGCGAGCATCGAGCGACGCGGCCCGCTTGCCTACACTTGCTGTATGGAGCCATTGCAGCACGGCGCTTCGCCACGGAACAGGACGCAGTCATGGACAGTTTCTACACCGACGAACAACGGATGATCCGCGATGCCGCGCGCGACTTCGCCACCGATTGCCTCGCGCCGCACGCGGCGCAATGGGACCGCGACGCGCAACTGCCCGCCGGCGTGGTCGCGCAGATGGGCGAGCTGGGTTTTCTCGGCATGATCGTGCCGGCCGAGTGGGGCGGCTCGTACACCGACTACGTCGCCTATGCGCTCGCGCTCGAGGAGATCGCGGCCGGCTGCGCCGCCTGCGCGACGCTGATGAGCGTGCACAACTCGGTCGGCTGCGGGCCGATCCTGAACTTCGGCAGCGACGCGCAGAAGGACCGCTATCTGCACGACCTCGCGACCGGCCGCACGATCGGCGCGTTCTGCCTGACCGAACCGCAGGCTGGCTCCGAGGCGAATAATCTGCGCACCCGCGCGGTGCGGCGCGACGGCCAGTGGGTGCTGAACGGTAGCAAGCAGTTCGTGACCAACGGTGCGCGCGCCGGTCTCGCGATCGTGTTCGCGGTCACCGATCCGGAGCGCGGCAAGCGCGGCCTGTCCGCGTTCATCGTGCCGACCGCGACGCCGGGCTTCGAGGTCGGCCGGCCCGAACACAAGCTCGGCATTCGCGCGTCCGATACCTGCCCGATCTCGCTCGTCGATTGCGCGGTGCCCGAAGCCAATCTGCTCGGCGAGCCGGGCGACGGGCTGCGCATCGCGCTGTCGAATCTCGAAGGCGGGCGCATCGGCATCGCCGCGCAGGCGGTCGGCATCGCGCGCGCCGCGTTCGATGCCGCGCGCGCCTATGCCACCGAGCGCGAGCAGTTCGGCAAGCCGCTGAAGGACCACCAGAGCATCGCCAACATGCTCGCCGACATGGCGACACGCCTGAATGCCGCGCGCCTGCTCGTGCATCATGCGGCGCGGCTGCGCTCGGCGGGGCGGCCGTGTCTGTCGGAGGCGTCGCAGGCGAAGCTGTTCGCGTCGGAACTGGCCGAGGAGATCTGCTCGAACGCGATCCAGATTCACGGCGGCTACGGTTATCTGCAGGACTACGCGGTGGAGCGGCACTATCGCGATGCACGCATCACGCAGATTTACGAAGGCACGAGCGAAGTGCAGCGGATGGTGATTGCCCGGCATGTCTGAGCGCCGCGCGGTTCGTCGCGCGTTGTAGCGTCCGCGCGTCGGATTTGAGCGCATGTTTGAGAGCACAATAGCCGGGCCGCCTGCCTCGTTCGGGCAGGATGCCGGCAAGCCCGGCCACGTCAGCGGCAAAAAAACGAGCGCCCAGCGCGCCATCCACAGGAGACGACGATGACTGCAGCGAAAGCCTTTCTCGACGCGCGCGATCTGCTGGTGCGCCATCGGACCGACTACGACCGCGCGTACAAGGAGTTCGCGTGGCCGGCACTCGACGAGTTCAACTGGGCGCTCGACTACTTCGACGCGATCGCGCGCGATAACCACAACCCCGCGCTCTGGCTCGTCGACGATCCGTCGGGCGAGGGGCTGCGTCTGTCGTACGCGCAGATGTCCGAGCGTTCGTCGCGGGTGGCGAACTTTCTGCGCGGCGCGGGCGTCGGCCGCGGCGATCGCGTGCTGCTGATGCTCCCCAATCGCGTCGAACTGTGGGACGTGATGCTCGCCGCGATGAAGCTCGGCGCAATCGGGCTGCCCGCCACCACGCAGCTATCGGCCGATGACGTGCGCGACCGCGTGCAGATCGGCGGCGCGAAATTCGCGGTGGTCGATAGCGCGGAACTGGTCAAGTTCGATACGCTCGACGTGCCGCTCACGCGCTTCTCGGTCGGCGCATCGCGCGACGGCTGGATCGATCTGGCGGCCGCGTACGCGGCGTCGCCGGACTTCACGCCGGATGGCGTGACCCGCGCGAGCGATCCGATGCTGCTGTACTTCACGTCCGGCACCACGTCGAAGCCGAAGCTCGTCGAGCATACCCATCAGAGCTATCCGGTCGGGCATCTATCGACGATGTACTGGATCGGCCTGCAACCCGGCGACATCCACTGGAACATCAGCTCGCCGGGCTGGGCCAAGCACGCATGGAGCTGCTTCTTCGCGCCATGGAACGCGCAGGCCTGCGTGTTCGTGTTCAACTTCGCGCGCTTCGTGCCGAAAGACACGCTCGCCGCGCTGGTGCGCTTCAACGTGACCACGCTGTGTGCGCCGCCGACGGTGTGGAGGATGCTGGTGCAGGAGCGCTTGACCGACTATCCGGTCAAGCTGCGCGAGATCGTCGGTGCGGGCGAGCCGCTGAATCCGGAGATCATCGAGCGCGTGAAGCACGCGTGGGGCATCACGATTCGCGACGGCTACGGCCAGACCGAAACCACCTGCCAGATCGGCAACCCGCCGGGCCAGCCGGTCGTGGCCGGCTCGATGGGGCGTCCGCTGCCGGGC
The DNA here is from genome assembly GCF_012927125.1 of Paraburkholderia antibiotica. Taxonomy (GTDB): domain Bacteria; phylum Pseudomonadota; class Gammaproteobacteria; order Burkholderiales; family Burkholderiaceae; genus Paraburkholderia; species Paraburkholderia antibiotica. Next base: position 170,506 of record NZ_JABBFZ010000011.1, on the reverse strand, counting down.
TACCGGATCGAGCTGCTCGATGCCGACGATCAGGCAGTCGGCGAAGGCGAAATCGCGCTGCCGCTCGGCGACGCGCGCCCGCTCGGTCTGATGACCGGCTACGCGAACAACGCGAAGGCCACGGAACAGGCGATGCGCAACGGCTTCTATCGCACGTCGGATGTCGCGCTGCGCCGCGACGACGGCTACTACGTGTACGTCGGCCGCGCGGACGACGTGTTCAAATCGTCCGACTATCGGTTGAGTCCGTTCGAACTCGAAAGCGTGCTGATCGAGCACGAGGCGATCGGCGAAGCGGCGGTCGTGCCGAGCGCCGACGCGCTACGCCTGTCGGTGCCGAAGGCGTTCGTCACCGTGCGCCAGGGCTACGAGGCGGGCCCCGAACTGGCGCGCGCGGTGTTCGCGTTTTCGCGCGAAAAGCTCGCGCCGTACAAACGGATTCGGCGCCTGCAATTCAGTGAACTGCCGAAGACGATCTCCGGCAAGATCCGCCGCGTCGAATTGCGGCGCCGCGAAATGGAGCGCGCGGCCGAGCCCGCGCGTCTGCCCGACGAGTACTGGGAAGAAGATTTTCCGGATCTGCGCTGAGCGTTTTCCCCCGTGTTTCAGGGTCTGTTTGAGCGAATCGGCCGTTGCGCAGTCGTGCTTTGCACTGGCTTCGCGTCGACTCCGTATCGGCTCCGCGGCGGCAGGCCCACCGCTTTTTTCTCCCATCTGTCCGGCCGCCGCGCGGCCATCGCACAGGAGTTTCAGCATGAGCACCATCGCTTCGAACGAGACCGGCCGCGACGTTGCCGGCGGCGTCGCCACCGTCAAGCTGCTGATCAACGGCGAGTTCGTCGAATCGCGCACGACCGAATGGCGTGACATCGTCAATCCGGCCACCCAGGCGGTGCTCGCGCGCGTGCCGTTTGCGACCGTCGCCGAAGTCGACGCGGCGGTGCGCAGCGCGCATGCGGCGTTCGCCACGTGGAAGGACACGCCGATCGGCGCGCGCATGCGCATCATGCTGAAGTACCAGGCGCTGATTCGCGAGCAGATGCCGCGCATCGCGAAGACGCTGTCGGCCGAGCAGGGCAAGACGATTCCCGATGCCGAGGGCGATATTTTCCGCGGTCTCGAAGTAGTCGAGCACGCGTGCTCGATCGGCACGTTGCAGCAGGGCGAGTTCGCCGAGAACGTCGCCGGCGGGGTGGATACCTACACGATCCGCCAGCCGCTCGGCGTGTGCGCCGGCATCACGCCGTTCAACTTCCCCGCGATGATCCCGCTGTGGATGTTTCCGATGGCGCTCGTGTGCGGCAACACGTTCGTGCTGAAGCCGTCCGAGCAGGACCCGCTGTCGACGATGCAACTGGTCGAACTCGCGCTCGAAGCCGGCGTGCCGAAGGGCGTGCTGAACGTCGTGCACGGCGGCAAGGAAGTGGTCGACTCGCTCTGCTCGCATGAGCTGGTGAAGGCGATTTCGTTCGTCGGCTCGACGGCGGTCGGCACGCACGTGTATCGCCTCGGCGGCGAGCACGGCAAGCGCGTGCAATCGATGATGGGCGCGAAGAATCACGCGGTCGTGCTGCCCGACGCGAATCGCGAGCAGACCCTCAACGCGCTCGCCGGCGCCGCGTTCGGCGCGGCCGGGCAGCGCTGCATGGCGACCTCGGTGGCGGTGCTGGTCGGCGCCGCGAGCGAGTGGCTGCCCGAGCTGATCGCGAAGGCGAAGACGCTGAAGGTCAACGCCGGCCACGAACCGGGCACCGACGTCGGGCCGGTGGTGTCGCGTGCCGCGAAGCAGCGCATTCTCGGCCTGATCGACGCGGGCGTGAAGGAAGGCGCGACGCTCGCGCTCGACGGCCGCGACGTCAGCGTGGCCGGCTACGAGCAGGGCAACTTCATCGGCCCGACGGTGTTCAGCGACGTGACGACCGACATGGAAATCTATCGCACCGAAATTTTCGGGCCGGTGCTGACGGTGCTGAGCGTCGCGACGCTCGACGACGCGATCGCGCTCGTCAACGCCAACCCGTTCGGCAACGGCGTCGGCCTGTTCACGCAAAGCGGCGCGGCGGCGCGCAAGTTCCAGAGCGAGATCGATATCGGCCAGGTCGGCATCAACATTCCGATTCCGGTGCCGGTGCCGTTTTTCAGCTTCACCGGCTCGCGCGGCTCGAAGCTCGGCGATCTCGGCCCGTACGGCAAGCAGGTCGTGCAGTTCTACACGCAAACGAAGACGGTCACCGCGCGCTGGTTCGACGACGACGCCGTCAGCGACGGCGTCAACACGACGATCCGGCTGCGCTGAACGGCATTCGCACGAACCCTCGCAGCGTAGCGAACCCGGAGACGACACCATGAAAATAGGCTTTATCGGACTCGGCAATATGGGCGCGCCGATGGCGCTGAACCTGCTGAAGGCGGGCCACGCGCTCAACGTATTCGACCTCAGCGAAGCGGCCGTGCGCGCGCTCGTCGAAGCGGGCGCGCAGGCGGCCGGCTCGCCGAAGGCGGCCGCGAGCGATGTCGAATGTGTGATTACGATGCTGCCCGCCGCCGCGCACGTGCGTAGCGTGCTCAGCGCGGACGACGGTGTTCTCGCCGGCATCGCGCGAGGCGTGCCGATCATCGATTCGAGCACGATCGATCCCGTCAGCGTGAAGGCGTGCGCCGAACTCGCGGCACAGCATGGCAACCCGTTCGTCGATGCGCCGGTGTCCGGCGGCACCGGCGGCGCGGCGGCGGGCACGCTGACCTTCATGGTCGGCGGCAGCGCGAGCGCGTACGAGCAGGTGAAGCCGGTGCTGCTCGCGATGGGCAAGAACATCGTGCATTGCGGCGACACCGGCACGGGGCAGGTCGCGAAGATCTGCAACAACCTCGTGCTCGGCATTTCGATGGCGGGCGTCGCGGAGGCAATGGCGCTCGGCGAGGCGCTCGGCATCGACACGAAGGTGCTCGGCGGCATCATCAATACGTCGACCGGGCGCTGCTGGAGTTCGGACACCTACAACCCGATGCCGGGCGTGATCGACACCGCGCCGGCCGCGCGCGGCTACAGCGGCGGCTTCGGCACCGACCTGATGCTGAAAGACCTCGGCCTCGCCACCGATGCCGCGCGTGGCGCGCGTCAACCGGTCTATCTCGGCGCGCTCGCGCAGCAGCTTTATCAAACGATGAGCACGAACGGCGCGGGACGGCTGGATTTCTCGGCGGTGATCAAGCTGTATCGGCGCGAGGGCGCTGCAGACGCTGCGTCCGACAAGGGCGATAAAGGCGATAAAGGCGGTGCGCGATGATCGACCTCGACTACGCGCACGACGGCGCCGTCGTGCTGATCACGCTGAAGCGCCCACCCGCCAACGCGTTCACGCCCGATGGTCTGCTGCAACTGCAGCGCACCGTCGAGCAACTGAATGCCGATGCGCGCGTGCGTGCGCTCGTCATCACCGGCGACGGCCCGAAGTTTTTCAGCGCCGGCGCCGATCTGAATGCGTTCGCCGACGGCAATCGCGAAGTGGCGCGCGTCGCGGCGGCGCGTTTCGGCGCGGCGTTCGAAACGCTGCAGAATGCGCGGCCCGTCGTGATCGCCGCGCTCAACGGCTATGCGATGGGCGGCGGTCTCGAATGCGCGCTCGCGTGCGATATCCGCATCGCCGAGCAGCATGCGGTGCTGGCCTTGCCCGAGACCGCGGTTGGCCTGCTGCCGTGCGGCTGCGGCACGCAAACGCTGCCGTGGCTGGTCGGCGAAGGCTGGGCCAAGCGGATGATTCTGACCGGCGAGCGCGTCGATGCGGCGACCGCGTTGCGTATCGGTCTGGTCGAGGAGGTGGTGGAGCGCGGCGCCGCGCGCGAGGCGGCGCTGACGATGGCGCGGCGCGTCGTCGGTCTGAGCCCGCAGGCGGTCGGCTTCAGCAAGACGCTGATTCATCAGGCGCGGCATGGCGTGCCGCGCGCGGCGGCGCTTGCGCTCGAACGCGAACGTTTCGTCGATCTGTTCGACGGCGCCGATCAGCGCGAGGGCGTGAACGCGTTCCTCGAAAAGCGCGCGCCGCGCTGGCAGGTGGGCAACCTTCAGCAGGAGGCGTAGCGATGAGCGCTTTGCAAAGCGTTGTGGTCGAAGCGGGCGGCGGCGGGGATGCCGAGGTGGATCCGGCGATGAACGGTGCAAAGGGCGCTGCAGCTAGCGCTACAACAAGCGCCGCGACGAACGGCGCAACGAGCACCGCAACGAGCACCGCAACCAGCACTGCAACCCACGCCGAAGCCGAACGCGAAATCCTGTTTCGCGTCGTCAATCGCGTCGCGATCATCACGCTGAACCGGCCGGCCGCGCTCAATGCGCTGTCGCACGCGATGGTGCGCGAGCTGGCGGTGCTGGTCGAACATTGCCGCCCCGATAGGGGGATCGTCGCGCTGGTGCTGAAGGGCGCGGGCGACAAGGGCTTTTGCGCGGGCGGCGATGTGCGCGAGGTGCATCGGCTGGCGAGCCAGAACGATCCGCGCTGGCTTGCGTTTTTCGTCGACGAATACCGGCTCGATTACGCGCTGCACACGTTTCCGAAGCCGGTCGTCGCGCTGCTCGACGGCATGACGATGGGCGGCGGCATGGGGCTGGGGCAGGGCGCGCGGCTGCGTATCGTCACCGAGCACAGCCGCATCGCGATGCCGGAGACGCGCATCGGTTTCGTGCCCGACGTCGGCGCGAGTCGTTTTCTGAACGCGATGCCGGTCGAGCATGCGCTGTACGTCGGCCTGACCGGCGCGACGCTGTCCGGCGCCGACGCGGTGCGGCTGCAACTGGCCGATCTGTGCGTGCCGGCCGACTGGCTCGCCAGTTTCGAAGAGCGCCTGCAGCGCATGTCGCACGACGGCGACCGGCTCGACGCGTTGCGCGCGGTGTTCGAGCCGCCGTGCAATATCGTGCCGCATGCGCCGCTGGGCGCGCTGACGCAGCTGATCCTGCGTCACTTCGATCGGCGCTCGGGCGTCGAGCGGATCGTCGCGACGCTGCGCCAGGACCTCGAACGCGACTCGTCGCGCGAACTGCGGCAATGGCTGCAAACGACGCACGACGCGCTCACCGCCTCTTCACCGACGATGCTGTACGTGACGCGCGAAGCGCTGCTGCGCGGCCGGCAGATGACGCTGGCCGAATGTTTTCGTATGGAGCTCGGCATCGTGAAGCGCGCGATCGAAGACGGCGATTTCCGCGAAGGCGTGCGCGCGCAGTTGCTCGACCGGGACCGTCAGCCGCGCTGGTCGCCGGCCACGCTCGCCGCCGTGCGGCCCGAGCGCGTGCGGCACTTTCTGAGTTCGCCCTGGACGATCGACGCGCATCCGCTCGCGCGGCTCGGTAGCGTGCAGACGGCGCAGGCGTAGTAGCAGAGGGAGCGGGCAGGAGTGACGCAATCCGGCGAATTGACATGGCGCCGAGGGTTCGAATGGCGCGAAGCTTCGCGTAGGCTAGTGGATGACCGGGAACGGGACGTGCTACCAGAATGGGGTTGCTTGGACGCGGATCGCATATCACGTGCGGTCCGCGCGATAAAACGGCGCGCCGCGCCGTCCGTTTGCTGTCTCGTTGCAGTGCCAGCAGGCAACTCCACAGTCAAACCCACGAGGAAAGCACCATGGACAAGAACCGGATGGAAGGGACCGCGAAGGAGCTGAAGGGCTCGGTCAAGGAAGCGATCGGCAAGGTCACGCGCAATCGCGTGAAGCAGGCCGAGGGCGCGGCGGAAAAGCTCGCCGGCCGGATGCAGGTGAAGGTCGGCGAAGCGGCCGATGCGGTGCGGGAGCAGTTGAAGCGGTAGTCTTTACGCTGTCCGATGCGTGTCATCGCGAACGTGTAAATTCAACCGCATCGCGTGAGCGCGTGCGCTTGGCACATGGTCGGCACATGGTCGGCACGTGACGCGCGCAGCGGTGCAATACGAGCGTGAAATCACGCACGCCGCCGGTCGCGCATGAGCCTGCGCTGCTGTCGTGAAACTTATGCGACCATGCGACCTCCAGGAGGTTGCAGCCGCAGGACGCAGCAGGTGGCACGCAACTCACGCAGCACGCCCCGATGCGCGCCCGCGCATCGCCGTTACGAGGACGCTTCATGCTGGGATTCGACGTCGGTACGGCCAGGAAAGTCTGGACCGCGTTTCTGATTGCACTGCTGTTCTTCATCATCTATATCGCGTCGACCACCGTGCTGGTGATCGTGTTCGCGGTGTTCTTCAGCTATCTGATCTATCCGATGGTGCAGCTCGTCGAGCGTGTGCGGCCGCGTCGCGTGCCGCGCGTGGCGTCGATCGCGCTGGTGTTCGTCGTGGTGGTCGCGGTGATCGCGGTAGTGGGCTCGCTGTTCGGCGTGCAGTTGCAGGATCAGGCGACGCGTCTGCTCACGCAATTGCCGACGCTGATGCGCAGCGACGTGCCGAACCGGCTGCCGTTGCCGCATTTTCTCGAACCGCTGCGCGAACGGATCGCCGATTTCGTGCGCAGCCAGATCGAGACCGGTTCCGACAACGCGGTGCCGATGGCGCGCAGCCTCGGCCTCGGCGTCGTGCACGCGGCCAGCAATCTGATCTATCTGGTGTTGATCCCGATCCTCAGCTTTCTGCTGATCAAGGACGGTGCGCAGATGCGCGACGCGTTTCTCGCGCTGCTGTCGAAGCGGCATCGGGTGCTGTGGAGCGAGATCGTCGACGACGTGAACGTGCTGCTGTCGAAGTACGTGCGCGCGCTGCTGTTTCTGTCGCTGGCGACGCTGTTCTGTTACGGCATCGCGTTTTCGCTATTCGGCGTGCCGTACTCGTTTCTGCTCGCGGTTGGCGCGGGCCTGCTCGAATTCGTGCCGTTCGCGGGGCCGCTCGCCGCGATCGCGGTCACACTGGTCGTCGCGTTGTTCAGCGGCTTTCCGCATCTGCTGTGGCTGGTGATTTTCTTCGCGCTGTACCGGATGTTCCAGGACTACGTGCTCAATCCGTATCTGATGAGCGAAGGCGTCGAGGTCAGCCCGTTCCTCGTGATCGTCGGTCTGCTCGCCGGCGATCAGTTGGGCGGCGTCGCTGGGATTTTTCTCGCGGTGCCGGTCATCGCGACGCTGAAGATCGTGCTCGGCCGCGCGAAGGTGTTCTACTCGGCGTCGCACGAGCAGGGTGAAGCGGCGCGGCGCGCGTTGACCGGGCATACGGACGAGGAGGGGTGACGCGGATCGACGCGCGGCGGTTGTTCGAAGGGGGCCGCCGCGCGCGTTGATTCGAAGCACTAACCTTCGCGGGCGATGTTGGGGTTGCCGTTCATGGCGCTGAGAACGTCGTTCGCGTTAGGCGCGATGGCCGGAGTGCCGTCTCTCGCGTGAGTCTGCGTGAGGGCTGGCGCGTCGCTTTTGCTGGCGCCCGCGCCCGCGCCGGCTTCGGTGTTGGCGTTGGTGTGTCGTGCAGCGTCGCCTGTGGCGCTCGTCACGTTCGCCAGTTCCGCCGTCTCCGTGACCCCCGCCACGTTCGCCACACCTGCCGCCGCCGCATCGCGCGGCGCGCTTTTCACGCGCGACACCCACAGCACCGCCGCGAACGCGACCGCCACCGCGACCCACCCGACGGTTCCATAACCGACGATGCGTCCCGTCGTCGAGGTCCCCAGCATCAGCCCGCCGAGCCATGCGCCCGTGCCGGTGCCGAGCGCCTGCAACGCGCTGTTCGCGCTGAGAAACGCGCCGCGCCGCGCGGGCTCGGGGACCGTGGTCAGGAGCGCCTGCATCGGCACCATGCGGCCGTTCATCACGACGAGGAAGCAGGAAAAGAACAGCACCAGCGCATAGAACGGCAGATCCGGCAGATGCGTGACGAACAGCACCGGCACCAACGACACCAGCGCCGCGCAGCGGAACACGCGCTGCGTGCCGAAGCGGTCGGCGAGTCGGCCCACATAGCGCGACGTGAAGAAGGTCGCCGCGCCGCCCGCCATGTAGAGCCACGACAGCTGCCGCGGCGCGACGCCGTGATTGGCGACCAGCATCGGCGAGATGAACGGAATCACCAGCATGTGCGCGATCATCATCATGAACGTCAGCGCAAACGCGTTCAGATGGCGCGGCTTCGTCAGCAGTCGCCACAACTCGGGCAGCACTTCGGCAAGCGGCGGTTGTTGCCGGTTCAGATGCGCGGCCAGCGACGGCACCAGTTGCGCGCCCGCGACCCACACCAGCAGCGACAGCGCGACCAGCAGGAAGAACGGCGCGGCCCAGCCGAACTGCGCGCCGAGCATCACGCCGGCCGGCACGCCGGCAATCGCCGCGAGCGAGAACGCGGTCATGATCGTGCCGGTCGCGGCGCCGCGCCGCTGCACCGGGATCACGTCGCCGACGATCGCCATGATGACCGAGCCGAGCACGCCGCCGGTGATGCCGGCGAACGCGCGCGCGGCCAGCAGCAGCGCGAAGCTCGACGCGAGCGCGCAGGCGAGGTTCGACAGCGCGAACAGCGCGTAGATGGTGAGCAGCAGACGGCGTCGGTCGAAGCGGTCGATATAGGTCGCGGCGAACAGGCCGGACAGGCCCGAGCACCACGAATACGCGGACACGGCTGTCGCGAACGCGGCCGGCGCGATGCCGAACGCGTGCATGATCTGCGGGCCGAGCGGCATCATCACCATGAAGTCCATGATGATCGTGAACTGCGTGAGCGCGAGCAGCCAGAGCAGACGTTGCTCGTGTCGCGGGGTGATGGAGTACATCGGTTGTGTTCCCTTCCTGTTGTTCGAAGTACGTCGATGCGCGTCGCTGCGTTCGCGCACGCCGAGTACCCCGACGCGCGCGTTTAACGCTTAATCCTCGATGTTTTCGTGGACCGCCACCGCACCCTGTTTCCAGTAGCTCGCCGCGCGAATCCGCGTTTTGTCGATGCCGCGCTCGCCGCACAGATGCTGGCGCACCGCGCGGATCGTCGCGGCTTCGCCGGCGGCCCACACGTAACCTTCGCCCTGTTCGGGCACATAGGTTTCGCGCACCGCCTGCAACAGCGCCGCGCCGCGGGCCGGTGCGTCGACCGATTCCTCTGTGGCGGCATCGCGATAGCACCAGACGAGGTGCAGTTCGGCGCGCGTCGAAAACTCGATGCGTGCCGACGGATCGGCCACTTCGATCACCGCGGCGACGCGCGCGCCGGCTGGCAGTTCTTCGAGGCGGCGCGCGATCGCCGGCAGCGCGGTGTCGTCGCCGATCAGCAGATGCCAGTCGAAGCCGGTCGGAATCACCAGCGAGCCACGCGGACCGCCGATGCCCAGATACTGCCCGACCTTCGCCTGCGCGGCCCACGTTGCCGCGGGGCCGGCTTCGTGCAGCGCGAACTCGATGTCGAGCTCGCGCGCGTCGCGATCGAAACGGCGCGGCGTGAAATCGCGCGCGGTCGGTCGCTTGCCTTCGGGGAACACCGGACCGTCGGGACCGGCTTGCGGCAGCGTCGGCTTGTCGGCGCCGGGTTCGGGGAAAAACACCTTGATGTGGTCGTCGAACGATGCCGACACGAAGTCGTGCAGATCGTCGCCGGTGAAGGTGACGAGAATCAGATGCGGCGTCAGCGCGCGCACCTGCGTGACTTGCAGCAGACGGAATTTCAGCGGATGCCGCACGCGATGCACGGCGAGGTCGGGTCGATGATTGTCCTGACTCGGCATGAGGTCGTACTCCTTGTTCGGTTCGATGAGGCGCGAGGGGCGCGGAGGGCGCGCTCAGGCGGCGGTTTTGCTGTCATCGTTGGGGGTGTTGCCGGCGCTGTCGCCTTCGATTTCGCGCGCCGCGCGCATCAGGATCGCGGCGATGCGGCGCTGCTCGTCGGCGGGTGCGCTGTCGCGGCGCAGCAGCGCGTTCTTCAGCGTGCGGCGCGCTTCGTTCAGCTCGGGCAACCAGCCGCCTTCGCTGACGTCGGCCGGCTCCTCGCCGGCAAACGCGCGGCGCACCGAATCCATCTTGCGCGCGATATGCGTGAGTCTCGCAAACATCAGCTCGACGCGCTCGCGGTTCGCGGCCAGATACTCGCGGCCCGCGTCTGACAGCGCATAGCGCTTGCGGTTGCCTTCGAGCTGCACGCTCACGTAGCCGAGTTCTTCCAGATACGTGAGCGCCGGATAGACCATGCCGGGGCTCGGCGTGTAGAAGCCGTTCGAGCGCGCCTCCAGCGCCTTGATCAGCTCGTAGCCGTGACTCGGCTGCGTGTCGATCAGCGAGAGCAGCAGCAGTTGCAGATCGTCGGAACTGAATTTGCGGCCGCGCGGAAAACCGTCGCCGTCGCCGCCGAACCCGCCCAGGCCGCCGGGGCCGCCGCCGAAGCGTCCTCCGCGCCCGCCGAAGCGGGAATCGTGATGGCGGCCGGTGGCGTGGCGGTCTTGGGTGTGGTCGTGAAAGTGGGGGTGGCCGTGGCCGTGATGGCGGCGCTGCGCGCGGTCATGCCAGTCTCGCGAATCCTGAGTGGACTGGGCGCGCGCGGTGTTGGAGGCGGCTGACGCGCTTGCGGCGCGCTCGAAGTCCATGCCGCGCTGGCTGCGCGCCGGGTGATACCGCATGAACGCATGCCACAGCGCGCGTAGGGACGGATGATCGAAGCCGCCGTGGAAACGGTCGTGCGCGCCGCGCGGACCGGAAAAACGATGAGGATGACGCATCTGGGAGACTCCCGTGAGTGTCGTAAGATGTGTCTAAAGATATATATCTAAAGATAGTCTGTCAAACTCTTTTTTGAGATTGGCGGGTGGGCGCCAAAGTCTTCGGGAACGCAAAAAATGCGTTTCGGAGACGCCAAAGTGTGGGGGAGCCGCAATTTTCGGTGTGCATGGCACAGTTTTTTGCTATTTTTTCTATTGAAACGTGATTTTGATTGCGTCGAAGTGAAGGGTGGATTGAGCGCGCAACGGAGCTCGGACGCGCATCTTCGTTGTTTGGAAATATGGGGCCACACCAGTGCTTGCCGCCTAACGCGCTTGAAGCGCCGCTTTTCGCCTTTGAGTTGGTGGTCAGGCTCTTGGAGCTTTGGGCGTGCTTCTAAGCAAAGCAGCCATTCAGTGCTGGAACACTCTTCCTTTCACCCACTCGCGTGCAATCGGGCGCTATCGCCCAGCCAGTCTCTGTCTTCATCTATCTATCAGTGGCTCAGTCCGGAGAGTCGCCAGTAAAAGCTTCATCGCTGCTTCAAACACCACGCAAAATCTACTGAAAGCAGTATCATCAGGCAACTAACGGCTTTCGTCGCTGCGGAAGAGTTAGTTCCGGGTATGCCATCAAAAATATGCTCGTTAGATGCGATGTGGTGGCGATGTGCATAGTTGGCAAAAGAACTGGACCCTGCACGTGGCAGAAGAAAAAAGCTTTACTGAAAAGACCGGCGCGGGAGATACGAGCATTGGCTTTGACTACCAATACTATTATTTCCTCCATCGCATCTTGAATCTTGGGGCAGGCCAATCCGTTGGGCTTGAAATCAAAGACGACGTTCATACCGAACTCGACGCCGATTTCAATATCCTTTTCCAGGTCAAGCACACAGTTCAAACCAACAAGGCTGGCGCTTCGATAGCGCTGTCCGAGCTTGATGCAGACTTATGGAAGACTCTATACAACTGGTCGCAAGTCATCAGCGATAAGGTTGACGGGCGTAAGGAAATCGCCGAGCAGCTGAAGTTCGTCGACAAGACGGAATTTCATCTGGTTTCAAACAAATCGCACAGCAAATCAAACAATTTTCTCCAGCTAATCCTCGATTATCAAACGGGCGACGGTGATTTCGAGCCGCTGCGAGCGCACATCGATTATCTTGCAAACAAGACTCAGGACGCAGGTCTGAAGAAGTACATCGAGGCTGTTGCAGAACTGGACTTGTCTGTGCGGAAGGTCTTCTTTGAGCAACTTCGCTTTGAGCTTGAATGCGACGACATCATCGGCCGCGTAAAACGCTCAATCCGGGAAAAAATCATCGACGCGGAGAAAATTGATGCGGTATTCGAGCGTCTGGACTCCAGAATCAGAAGTGATAATTTTATCGCGGTGAAGAGTGGGCAGAGTGTCAAAATAAGTTTCGAAGAATTTGCCTCTCGTTACGCGAAAATATTTGATGATGCGCGAAGCAAAAAACTGGTCTACTACAAATTTGAGCCAGATTTGCCTGAAGACATCTTTGCGCAGAGATTCATTAAACGACTGTTAGAAATCGAGGCCCTTGCGCCGTCCGACAATGAGCAGGCGGTAAAGTACACAGAGCACAAGGTCCGAGCATCGCGAAACCTCGAACGTTGGGTCCAGCTAGGCGACATCATCAGCGACGAAGTAGAAGAGTTCCACGACGATGTGTTCGCTCAATGGGAAAATGAGTTTGAAGGTTCGTTCAAAGAAGGCGCAAATTTGCAAGAACTTGCCGCCTCAGCGAGAGAGTTGTTGAAAGCGTTGAGACGCGAGCGTTTCATATTGAGCGAAACGAACCTCGATATAAGGTTTAGTAATGGTGAACTCTACTACCTCTCAGACATCGGCCGCATTGGCTGGCACAGAGATTGGGAGAACGATGTCTAGGCGATGGGTTGGATATAACAATGTGGGGGTCTGCGCGACTGCATTGATGGCGGTTCTCGCGCATGCCAAGAAAATGAGTGTCGCCAGAGCGCTTCTTGTAATGCCACTCGTTATGCATGAAGCGACCGTGCGATATATGGGCAGAGGCAACGTCGCGATACGCGAAGCTGCAGCCCTAGTAGCAAACAAACCAGACCTATTTGCAAACTTCAATTTACGCTTTCAAGAAGGTCTTGCTGTGACGGTGAACGCAATCCAGTTGATTGTGGAAGCTGGCTACGTGAAATTTGACGGCGGGCTCATCTTGTTACAACCATTGAACATCGACAAGAGCTTTGGGCATCGGGCACAGCGAATCGCGAAGGCATCTAGTCATATCGCGGCTGTACTGGAAAGTCCGGTTGACGAACTATATTTGAACTTTAGGGTGCAGCTTTGAATTTCGGCTTTGACTCCATCACTTTGTGGTCGAAGAACGGCGAGCGTCGTAGTCTCGAATTCGTTCGAAACCGAGTAAACGTACTATCTGGTGGAAGTCACACCGGTAAGAGTGCACTGCTCGACATTATTGACTATTGCTTTCTCGCCAGTTCGCACAAGCTACCCGATAGCATCATAAACGAGAACGTAGCGTGGTACGGGCTGAAGTTCTACGTGAATGACAAGACCTACGCGATTGCTCGCAGAAGTCCTCGGGGGAACCACGTCTCCAACGACTACTATTTTTCTTCGACTGGTGTTGTACCCGAGGTCCCAGAGGCGAACACGAGGGAGGACGACATTCGTACGATACTTGAGGGCGAGTTCAACATTGACGAGAGGGTGACAGTCGCGTACGGCGGTAAGGCGCTGAAGGCAAACTCGAAGGTATCGTTTCGTTATTTCTTCCTCTTCAACACTATCTCTGAAGACATCATCACAAACAGTAAAGTCTTCTTCGACAAGCAGACGGAAGACCGGTATCGTGAGGCGTTGCCGCGCATATTCGACATGGCGCTCGGCATCGACGATCTCGCGAATATGGCTGCCCGCGAGCAGAAAGAGTATCTTGAGAAGCAGTTGCAACGGGCGGAGAAAAAAAGTGCTCAGTTGACCTCGGGCAAAGACGAGTTCGACAACGAATTGCGCCAGATTGCCGTTAAGGCTGCTGAGTACGGAATTTTCAGCGGGAATACTTCCACAATTTCGCGAGATGTTGTCAGACGTGCAATTGCCGAGGCGGCGTCGGTCGACACCGGACGCGCCTTGGACCGTTATGCCGAGGCCAGCGCAGAGCTGTTCTCCGTTGAGCGCCGGCTCCGTCAACTGGAGCAGTTTACGTCGGAATACCGCGCGTACAAAGATACGCTGAAGAACGCGGAAGACAGTTTGCTGCCTATCGAGCAGCTCATCAAGCAGGCTCCTACTATCGTTAAATCGGAAATATTTGACGAGCTGATAAGCAGCCTTAAAGCTGATTTGCTCGCAGTAAAAAAATCGACCGCGAAGAAGCATCCGGTAGATGGTCAGATTACGACGATGGTTCTTTCTCTTCGTGAAGAGCGCGACAAACTAGAGCGTGAAATCACCGGACTACCTCGAGAGCCGATGTCCTTTGCGTCGGAGAGGGAAAAATGGCTATTCGTGGGCGAGGCCAAGGGGCGTTTCTCCGCATACGATGCGGTGGCCCCAGTTGCTTTTGCCGAAATGCCCATCTTGCAAACGGACGACCTTCAAGAGCAAATCGACAAAATCGAAGTCAGGGATGTCGATGAGACGCGTGCCTCTGTCATTTCGCTGATTAACGAAATCGCGCAGGAACTGCTCACTGACACCGAGAACGCGCTCGCAAATTACGCGACCTACCAGACAGAATTCGTCTACAAAGAAAAGCGATTGCGACTGCGCAAGCCACGTTCAAGCCTTTTGGAGAACGTTGGCAGCAGTTCCAATCACATGTTCTTGCACCTCTTGCAGTTTTTGGCGCTCCATGAGGTCGCGATAAGCCATAGGTCGCCCTTCGTCCCCAGCTTCCTCATCATCGACCAGCCTAGCCGTCCGTACTATCCAGACGACAAGGCGAACGATAATGTCATTCTCACGAATAGCGATAGCGAAAAAGTTGCGATTGCGTTCAAGTTGCTCGACCACTTCGTTAAGCGGATGAATGACGAGTACGATACTCAGTTTCAGATGATAGTGTTCGAGCATGTGCCTAGGAACACGTTCGATAACATGAACTACGTGCACCTTTTGCCGGAGTTTCGCGATGGTGAAGCTCTGATTCCACCTTCTTGGCAGAACGCTTGACATTGTTGGATGTCCTTATGGCCGCGAGCGGTGACTAGCTGCCGCCACGTTTCCTACGACTAACGAGATCGCTCCCTATTCGCGGGGTAAAACCGGGCCTTATCCATTGCGTGAACTATGAAACAACAGTGGATCGTTTGCAGGGTGCTTCGTAATGAGCACCGGCGAGGCTTGACCTGCTAGCGTCATCGTATGGCGAGCGCACACGTGAGCAGGGCATCAACCGATGCGATGTACCTGGCGTGTGCTGTCGATCAGGGCTTCGACGGACAGAGCGCGGACCGCTGATGGGAGGGCTGATCTGTCGCTGGACGACGCCCTCCCGCATCAGCACGTTGAGGAGCGTCGTTCGTAGATCGCCTGAATTCTACTGGTTCACCGGACCAGAAAGACGTGATCGGGCATTGCGTCTGGTTCTTAACGACGAATACGCGGTGCCGAGTAGCAGCAGCGCACATAACCCGACAAATACCGCGCTGATCGGTCGTTGCAGGAAGATGTTCATGTCACCTCTGGAGAGCAACAACGCACGCCTGAAATTCTCTTCGATCATCGGCCCCAGGACAAACCCAAGCAGGATTGGGGCGACGGGAAATCCAAGACCCATGGCCAGTGCACCAATCACGCCGAACGCCAGCACTTCCCAGATCTGAAAAAGGTTGTTTTGTGTGCTGAACACGCCGACACAGATAAAGAACATCGCACAAGGGAACATGAGGCGATAGGGGATACGCAGCAGCTTTACCCATACGCCGATCAACGGCACATTCAGCACGATCAGCAATACATTGCCAATCCAGAATGACGCAATGAGACCCCAGAAAATATCAGGGTGGTCGGAGATCAGTTGCGGTCCCGGAGAAATTCCCTGAATCAGCAGTGCTCCGAGGATCAGTGCCATGACAGCGTCACCCGGAATGCCAAGACTCATGGTCGGAATGAAATCCACCTGGGTCTTGGCGTGGGCGGATGCTTCTGGCGCGGCGACGCCTGCGATATTTCCCGTACCGAATGAATCAGGATTTTTGGAAATTTTTCGCTCGAATGCGTAGGCGAGGAATGTCGTAATAGTGGGTCCCGTGCCAGGCATCGCACCGAAAAGCGTACCAATCGTCGTTCCGCGAACCATTGGCCAGAACGCCTGTTTCATCTCCGAACGACTGGGGCGCATATCCCGCAACCGGATCTTCGTGTTATGAACAATGGGCTGGATACGATTCACGTTGAGCAGGAAGTCTGCAACGCCGAACAGGCCCATAGCGACCGCAACGAGTTCGAGCCCGTCATTAAGATTGGTTAAGCCAAACGTAAAGCGATACACGCCGGTATTCGGGTCGGTCCCAATGATCCCGCAGAGAATGCCAAACAGCGTCATGCCTACGCCTTTGAGCGCCGAACCGCGTGCCATCATGGCGCCGGCAAGCAGGCCGAAAAGCATGATCGAAAACAGCTCCGTTGGTCCGAAATCGAGCGCGACACGCGTAAGCAGTGGCGAGGCGAGAATCATCACTACGATGCCAACCGAGGCGGCAAAGAACGAACAGAACATCGTAATGCCAAGTGCCGTGGCCCCTTTACCTGCCCGTGTCATCGGATAACCGTCCAGGCAAGTTACCGCATGGGGTGGATGCGAGGGCAGATTCAACAGGATGGCGCCGATTGCACCGCCGTATTGTGATCCATAGAAAATGCCCGCGAGCATGAGGATGCCTGCCACAGGGTTCAGCACATACGTGAGCGGCATCAGGATAGAAATAGCTGACAGCGCTCCCATCCCCGGCAGCACGCCGATCAGGTTGCCGATAATGACGCCAAAGAACGACCATGCGAGATTATTGGGTTGCAGCGCCACGCTGAAACCGTATATGAGATTATGTATCGCTAGTGATTCCATGACTCATCTTCCCCACTGGAATGGCTGCAATTGCAATTGCAGAGCGTACGAGAAAACGATATAAGCAACGACACACATCGCGAGAGCTGCTGCGAACGCGGAAATCAGTGTGTTGCTTCGGTCGCCGAGAGCGCTGATGAATACGATTGCGAAAGTGGCGGGTATCAGACCGCCATAGGTGCCGAAGAGCAGGAATGCGAGTATGCCCAGAATAATGCATGCGCAGCCTCGCAGGTCCGGCATGCCGGTCGGTCCATGTCCAGCCGGCGCGGCTGATTCCGGAGCCTTTCTGGATCGAAGCCCCTGTGCTGCGATCAGCAAACCTGTCAACGCCAGCAGCGCGCCAATCGCAACAGGGAAAAAGCCGGCGCCCATCCGGGTCAGGGAGCCGAGCTTATACTGCGAACCTGCAATCACTACGGATAAGCCGGTAATCAGCAGCAGGATTCCGCCGTAGTAATCCTTTTTCGAAGCAGAATTCGATTTCATTCGATGAACTCCATCTCCAATGTATTAACGTAACTGCGTGTGGCGTATTGCAATCAAACAGGCCGCACGCGTTATTGTTTTATAGTTAATTCCCGTCATGCCAACTAATGCTGAAAATTGAGGCTCCTATTCGCGCTCGAGGATAAGGGTGGCACTGCCATGCCGGCTACCCAACTGACCACCCGTACCTTGGGCCAGAGCCAGATCGCAATTCGGTACCTGTACGTTGGGATGTGCTTCACCCCGTAACTGGCGAACCGCTTCGATTACTTTCGTCATACCGCCGCGATTTGCCGGATGGTTGTTGCACAGGCCGCCGCCATCGGTGTTGAAGGGCAATTTCCCGACACCCGAGATCAGATTGCCGTCCATCACGAACTTTCCGCCTTCGCCTTTCCTGCAGAAGCCGAGATCTTCCAGTTGAATAAGCACCGTGATAGTAAAACTATCGTAAATGGACGCGTATTTGATATCTGCAGGCGTGACCCCAGCCTGTTCGAAAGCGATCGGCCCGGAGATAGCCGCGCCGGAGTAGGTGAGATCGATTTCGCCACCCATCGAGTGCTTCGCGGATTCTCCAGTACCCCTGACCTTCACGAGAGGCCGGTCGAGTTTTTTCGCAATTTCCGGGCGGGTCACGATCAGGGCACCACCGCCATCGCTAATCACGCAGCAGTCCAGACGATGCAGGGGACTGGCGACCATCGGTGAATTCAACACGTCTTCAACGGTCACGACTTTGCGCAGCATTGCATGCTCATTCCACTGCGCGTGATGCGAGGCTGCGACCTTGATCCATGCGAGCTGTTCGCTGGTGGTGCCGAACTGATACATGTGGCGCATTGCGCACATGGCGTACAGGTTCGCGGTAGTCGGACCATAGGGGAATTCAAAAGGGACGTCTGGTGCTGCTGCGTTGTAGATACGCGGTGCGGTTCCGGTTGCCATGCCCTCGGCACGAGGCCTTCCCGCGAGCGTGATGAGCGCAACGTTGCACTTGCCAGCCGCGATCGCCTCTACCGCGTGAGCAACATGGATCAGATAGGACGAGCCGCCCGTTTCCGTGGAATCCAGATGCCGCAGGTTTTTCAGGCCCATGTAATCGGCCAGCGATAGCGGACCCAGACCCGGCGCATCGCCGGCACAAAAGTAACCGTCGATGTCATCTTTCGTAAGCCCCGCGTCCTTGAGCGCCCCTGCGGCGGATTCCGCGTGCAGTTGGGCAATCGACTTGTCTACGGCTTTCCGTGTGGGATGTTCGTAAGCGCCAACGATATACATAGGGAGAGTGCGTCCTTCAGGATGAGATCTCGCTGGAAGTTTAGCATTAGATACGCTATTGTATTAGCACGTATACACTGATATCCATATATATTGAACAAGAGCGAGACAAGCGAGATGATCCAGACTGCTACGCCCCCATGGACAGCGCAGACCCTTCTAGATACCCCTCTTAACGAGTTGTTGTCTGCGGCCGCAAAGATGCGTGATCAGGGCCATGCCGGTCTGATGACGTACTCGCGCAAAGTATTTATCCCGCTCACACAGCTCTGCCGGGACGTCTGCCATTACTGCACGTTTGCAAAATCGCCGTCAGCCGGAATCCCGGCCTACCTGTCGCCTGACGAGGTCCTGAAAATTGCCCGGGCCGGGGAGGCTGCCGGGTGTGCGGAAGCGCTATTTACGTTGGGGGACAAGCCGGAGTTGCGACATCGCGCTGCCCGCGAAGCGCTGGATGCAATGGGATACGCAACGACTATCGATTACCTGATCGCGATGTGCGATCGGGTACGCAAGGAAACGAAGTTGCTGCCTCACGTGAATCCAGGGGTGATGACGCGGGAGGATATCGAACGACTTCGCGCTGTATCCGTATCGCAGGGCGTGATGCTTGAAAGCACGTCTGAACGGCTGTGTGAGCGGGGTGGCGTACATTTCGGCTCCCCTGACAAGGATCCGGCGGTACGGCTGGCAACGCTCAAGGCGGCGGGAGAAGCGCAGGTGCCATTCACGACCGGCATTCTGATCGGGATCGGCGAGACGCGTCAGGAACGGCTGGATTCGCTGTTTGCGATTCGCGAACTTCATCGGCAGTTCGGGCACGTTCAGGAAGTCATCGTGCAGAATTTCCGCGCCAAGGCCGCAACGAAGTGCGCGGGCATGGCCGAGCCCGATCTTGAGGACCTCATGTGGACCATCGCCTGCGCGCGTTTGATTCTGGGTCCGGAAATGAATCTGCAGGCCCCGCCCAATCTGTCACCCGACGAGTATCCGCGCCTTATCGAGGCCGGTATCAACGATTGGGGTGGCGTGTCGCCGGTCACGATCGATCACGTGAATCCGGAAGCACCGTGGCCGGCGCTGACCGCCTTGCGCATCGGGACGGCGCGGGGTGGGAAAACGCTGGTCGAACGTACGGCTGTGTATCCGTCGTATGTCCGCGATATGGGGCGTTGGGTCGACAAGTCGATTCAGCCGACGTTGCGTCATGCAACGGATGCGGACGGTCTGGCACGAACCGATACGTGGTCTCCTGGACTTGCCGATGCGGTCACGCCGCCGCTGATCGGGCTGCCGGGCACCAAAACCACCGCGGTGCGCGAGGCGATCAAACGTGCCGAGGACGGAGCGATTACCGAAGCCGACGTGCTCACGCTGCTGCGGGCTCGCGGTCCGGACGTGGGCATCATCTGCGCGGCCGCCGACGAGCTGCGCCGGCGTACCGTTGGGGATACGGTTGCATACGTCGTTACCCGCAATATCAACTACACCAACGTGTGTCACCATCGCTGCACGTTTTGCGCGTTCTCGAAGGGCAAGGGACACGACGATCTTCGCGGACCCGCCTACGACCTGAGCCTGGATGAAGTGGCCCGGCGCACACGGGAAGCCTGGGCGCGAGGGGGCACCGAGGTCTGTATGCAGGGGGGCATTCATCCGGGCTACACCGGTGAAAACTATCTGGCCTTCGTGCGCGCAGCCAAAGAAGCGGTGCCGGGCATTCACGTGCACGCATTCTCGCCGCTCGAAGTTACGCACGGTGCGGCTACGCTGGGCATGTCGATCGAACGCTTCCTCGAACGTTTGCGTGATGCCGGGTTGGGATCGCTGCCCGGTACCGCGGCCGAAATTCTCTCCGACGACGTGCGCGCGCAGATCTGTCCCGACAAGCTGAAGACTGCGGAATGGCTTGCGGTCATCGAGGCCGCGCATCGGGTCGGATTGAAAACCACCTCCACGATCATGTTCGGCCACGTGGAGTATTCCCATCACGTCGCTCGCCATCTGATGCTGTTGCGTGAACTGCAGGCGCGCACGGCTGGGATCACCGAGCTTGTGCCGCTCCCGTTCGTTCACATGGAGGCCCCGATGTATCGCAAGGGTCTTGCCCGCTCGGGCCCGACGTACCGTGAGTCGATCCTGATTCATGCCGTCGCGCGACTGGCCCTGCACCCGCTGATTCCGAATATTCAGGTGTCCT
This sequence comes from Paraburkholderia antibiotica, assembly GCF_012927125.1. Classification (GTDB taxonomy): domain Bacteria; phylum Pseudomonadota; class Gammaproteobacteria; order Burkholderiales; family Burkholderiaceae; genus Paraburkholderia; species Paraburkholderia antibiotica. Next base: position 149,815 of record NZ_JABBFZ010000011.1, on the reverse strand, counting down.
GGGTCAAGCTCGGTGAGGAGGGGATGCGTATGGCGCTCCAGTCCGGCGCTAACGACATGGGCGGCACGCTGATGAACGAAAGCATTTCGCGGGCCGCAGGAACGGAGCACGGTCAGGAATACAAGCCGAGGCAAATGGAAGCATTGATTGCCTCGGTGGGTCGTCAGTCGCGCCAGCGCAATACGCTCTACGGCACGCCTGACCAGAACCAGGTGCGTGCGTCCTACGACGCGCCCGAACTCGACGCTATGCAACAAACCCCGGCGCGCAAGCGTCCGAATCAGATCATTCTGGAGCAGGTTTAATGACTCAGCTGTCTTCGAACGTTTCTAACGAAAAAATCACTATCGCCGTACTGGGCGGCACGGGTGCGGAAGGCAGCGGTCTGGCCTTGCGCTGGGCGCGTGCCGGGCATCGTGTGATTCTGGGCTCACGTAGTCCGGATCGGGCGGTGGCTAGAGTCGCCGAGCTCAACGCCGCGCTTGGCCGCGAGGCCATCGAGTGGGCGTCCAATCGCGAGGCCGCGATTGCTGCCGACACGGTCGTGCTGACGGTGCCCTATACGGCGCAAACGGCAACGGTCGAAGAAGTCCGCGATTGCCTCGACGGCAAAATCCTGATCGATGCCACGGTGCCGTTGATGCCGCCGAAAGTCAACCGCGTGCAGTTGCCGGCCGCGGGCTCGGCCGTCGCCGCGATTCAGGATCTTCTGGGCGATGGCGTACGCGTTGTGTCCGCATTCCAGAACGTGTCGGCGCATCACCTGAAGGATCTGGAACACGAGCTTGATTGCGACGTTCTCGTTTGCGGAAACGATGTGGAAGCCCGCACCCGGGTTATCGGTCTGATCAAGGACCTGGGGTTGCGTGGCATTCATGCCGGTCCGATCTGCAATTCGGCCGCGGCTGAAGCGCTGACGTCGATCCTGATCTCGATCAACATGGCGTACAAGATCCCGGGTGCCGGACTTCGCATCACGGGCCTGCCTGAATAAGGAATCCTTATATGATATTGGCCCTGGCTGGTGGCGTAGGGGGCGCGAGGCTTGCAGTCGGTCTGGCCAGCGTGGTCGAGCCATCGGGACTGACCGTCGTAGTCAATACGGGCGATGATTTCGAGCATCTGGGGTTATCGATCAGTCCAGACCTCGACAGCGTGATGTACACGATGTCGGGCAGGCACGATAACGTGCAAGGGTGGGGCGTTGCCGGCGATAGTCGACGGTGCCTGAACGCGCTGGCCGAACTGGGCGGCGAGACCTGGTTCCAGCTCGGCGATCTGGATCTGGCCACGCACCTTCAGCGGACTTCGCGGTTGCGATCGGGGGCGACACTCTCGGAAGTCACCGCGGAGCTATACGCGGCGCTAGGGGTTAAACATCGAGTTGTCCCCATGAGCGATCACCGCGTGCGAACCTATGTGCAAACCGACGTTGGCGAACTCGCCTTTCAGGACTACTTCGTTCGTCATCGTTGCGTACCGAAGTTCAACGGTCTTCGGCTGGACGGCATTCAGACCGCGTGCCCGAGCCCTGTCTTTGCTGGCGCGCTGAAGGCGCCGGATCTGTCGGGCATTATTTTCTGCCCGTCGAACCCGTGGTTGAGTATCAGCCCCATTTGCGCGCTGCGAGACGTGGATACGACGATTCGACATCGCAAGGTCAAGTCCGTTGCGGTGTCGCCTATCATCGGTGGCGCATCGGTCAAGGGGCCGCTAGGGAAGATGATGGTTGAGCGAGGGTTGCCGGCCACCTCTGTCGAGATCGCCCGTCATTACCAGGGCTTGATTGACGTGCTGATTATCGATGAGCGCGATGCGGCACTGCAGCCGGAAATCGAAGACCTGGGGATCAAGGCGCACGTGATGCCCATACTGATGTCAAACGCCGAACGACAGATAGCGGTTGCCAGAGCAGCGGTCGATCTCACGCGACAGTCATAGTAATGCGGTAGCCAATAAGAATGGCCTGTACACCCTATCGGTTGTACAGGCCGTTTTGTTTCGGGGCTTCAGTATTGCGCCTTCAAGTCTCCAGCAGACGCATCAGTAAGCTTGCCTGAACAGACGAAGGAAATCGTTGAACGTCGTATGACGCGGGTTCCAGCGATTGTAGCCAGCATCCGCCGCCAGTCGTGCCAGCGGTTCCAGCATCTCCTCTTTGGCCCCCACTTCGCGAAGGGTTGGGGGGATTCCCAGGTCCATGCACAAGTCGCGAATCGCCTGCACGGCATCCCGTGCGGCTTCCAGTTCGGTGCGGCCCTGCACGTTGCACCCCATGGCCAGAGCGATGCGGGCAAAACGCGCAGGCGAGGCCGCGAGATTAAACTCCGCGACCGTGGGCAGGCACAGTGCGTTCGAGAGACCGTGCGACAGATGCAACTCCGTGCCGACAAAACGAGCCATACAGTGCACGTTGCCGAGGCCCGTGATACCGAATGTCATGCCGGCCAGCGTGGAGCCGCATAGCATCGCCAGCGCCGCATCTTCGTTGGTACGCTGAGCCACGAATGGACGCAGATTGCGTGACAGCAATTCGATAGCGTACAGATTCAGCGCGTCGGTGATCGGGTTGGCCTGCAGCGAGATATAGCTTTCGAACGCGTGGACGAACGCATCGATACCCGAATGCGCAGCGACGTGCGCGGGCACCGTGGAAACGGCTAGCGGGTCGAGAATCGCAATGTCCGCCGGGTTGAACAGAGCATGACGAATCGACATCTTGCGATTCTGTTCGGTATCGGTGATGACGCACGAACCGGAGACTTCGGAGCCGGTCCCCGCGGTCGTCGGAATCGCAATACGGGGCAACGGACGACGTTTGAATTTGTCGATGCCCTCGTAGTCGTGAATACGGCCGCCGTTGGTTGCGAGAATGGCAACGGCCTTCGCCACGTCCATCGTGGAGCCGCCGCCAATGGCCAGCACAGCTTGCGCGTCGAGCTTCTGCGCGACGTCGAATGCACGGGCAACCGTGTTGGCACTCGGATCAGGCTCGATACCGGAGAAGACTTCGAACGCAATGCCTTTGCTGTTCAGCAGCGTGGTGATGCGTTCGAACAGTGCGCTCTTCAGCAACGCGTCATCGATGGCGATGAACAGGCGGTCGCATGCGAATTCCTGGATCGCGTCCTCGATCTTGCCGAGGGCGTTTCTACCCATGTAGATCTTGGTAGGACAGGCGTATAGGGAAGGGACGTTCATAAGTCCTCCTTCAGGCCGTGGCGTTGGCGATCGTAATCAATCGCTCTTCGCTCATTTCACGCACCGCGGCGGCGGGACCTTCCTTGCCGAAGCCACTGTCCTTGCAGCCGCCGAACGGCATGACGTCCGCACGCGAGGACGAGGCTTCGTTGATATGAACCGAACCAACCTCGAGCAGGCGCGCGGCCTTGAAACCGTTTTCCAGCGAGTTCGTGAACACGCCCGCGGCGAGCCCATAAGGCGTCCGGTTGACCTGTTCCAGCGCATCGTCAAAGCTGTCGAAAGGGACAATGGACAACACGGGACCGAAAACCTCCTGCGAGCGGACTTTCATTTCCGGCGTCGTATCGACCAGAATCGTGGGCGCCACCACGCTGCGTTTGCGCTCACCCCTAACGATCGCCTGCGCGCCCTGCGAAACCGCCTCTTCGATCCATGCCTGGACCCGCCGGGCTTCGCCTTCGCTAATCATCGGCCCGACGATCGTATGCTGGGATGTGGGGTCGCCGAAGCCCAAAGCCTTGACCTGTTGGCTCATCAGCTTCGTGACTTCTTCAACGCGGCTCCGGTGCACCAGCAGGATTTGCGTGGACGTGCAGACTTGACCGGCCTTGCGGAAGCCGGCGCCCACAATGCGCGGCACTGCACGCACCACATCCGCACTTTCATCGATAACGACGTGAGCGATGCTGCCCAGTTCCATTTGCGATCGGCGAAGACCCAGACGGCCCTGAATGCTGCGGCCAACGTCAGTCGATCCCGTGAAGGCCACGAAGTGCGTATCGCGCTCGTCCAGGAGCCAGTTCGCGACGTCGGCGCCGCCGTGCAGGAGCGCGATCATACCCTTGGGCATACCGGCTTCGAGCAGCGCTTCAACAAGTACGTTGGAGCTGAATGGGGTAAGCCGTGAAGGCTTGAGGATCACCGCATTGCCGGCAGCGAACGCGGGGCCAACCTTGTGCGCAACCGTATTCAGCGGCGAATTGAACGGAGTGATGGCGACAACGGTACCCAGCGGACGGCGAAGCGTGAAGGCCAGCCGACCCGCCTGACCCGGAGCACCTTCGAGAGGGATCATCTCGCCGCAAAAACGGCGTGCTTCTTCCGCGCACAGCTGAAGCGTCTGCACGCAACGGGTAATCTCGTTCTGTGCATCGACGTCCGTGAATCCAGCCTCGATACACAGGACCGTTGCGAATACCGCGCGACGGGCTTCCACAGCCTTTGCTGCGCGCTCGAGAATTTCACCGCGGGCATGCGGACCTGGTACGGACTTGCGGGCTACGCCTGCATGGGCGACTGCAGCCTGAACCTGCGCTTTGTCAGCAGCCTTGATGATGGCTACGTCAGAGGTCGAGAACTTGTCTTGCAGTCGGTATCCGGCGCCCGCACCGGCTTGCCATTCGCCGCACAGGAAGGACTCTATCTGTTGGGGGATTTTATACGTCACGGGGTACGGTCTCCATTCCATGATGAACATAACTGCACCCAAGTGTATACATGCGAGAACACACGATCAACATGATTCGTTATTGTTAATTTATGTATACAATATAATCAACGCAGTTTCTTGAACATTGACCCTCCGTGCAATCCGGAACATCCTGTTACCATACGCACGATAGGCAGGATCGAAACCCAATTAAGCGGTACGAAAGGATTGGATCCGGGAATGCGGCCTCTTCGTTGAGCCGGCGACGGTTAGTCCTGGCGCCGCGAGCCAGTGGGCTGTCTTACAAAATACATAAGCACTTTTTCATCATGACGAGCAGCAATCGAAAACCCGTGACGCGCAAACGCCCTAAAGCAGCGGGCAGTGAAGCCGTCTCTTCACTGGCGGTCGGTGAGGATGAGATGTCCGATCTGCCGAGTGGGGAACGCGCTTACAACATACTGATTCGCGCAATCGAGCGTGGAGATCTTCCTGGTGGCACACGTCTGCGCGAAACGGATCTTGCCGCTCAGGTCGGACTGAGCCGCACCCCGGTTCGCGAAGCCTTGGCTCGTATGGAACAGCAAGGCCTGGTCCGCAGTGACGGTTCGCGCGGATTGATCGTGGCCGAGCTCGATCAGCGGGCGATTGGCGAACTCTTTGCCATGCGCGAGATTCTGGAAGGTACGGCGGCACGGCATGCGGCTCAACATGCATCGGAAGTAGAACTGGCCATACTGCGAAAGATTCTCGAACGCCATTCCCAATTGACGGATCCCGAGGATCTGGCAGAAAACAACAAGCTGTTTCACGGCACGCTCTATCGCTGCGCGCACAATCGATATCTGTTGCGCATGCTTCGCACGATTCACGAAGCGATGCTCCTGCTCGGTCAATCAACGCTGGACTTGCCCAACACCGCGGAAGAGTGGACAAAACAGCATACACAGTTGATTGAAGCGCTGGAGAAGCGCGATCCTGACGCGGCGGAATCCGTTGCCCGTGCCTCGATTGCCACAGCATTCCAGCAGCGATTGAGCCGTATCCTGAGTACATCGCGATTTGCCGGTAGCGACTTCGATTGATTGCGGAGTGGGGCTTAACCAGCGAGTCCCACTCTGACAAGTCAGCGCTTGGCGACGTGAGCAAACGTCGCGCTTGCGCGAAGTACGCGTCGATCCCCAACCTTCAGCAGACACTCCGCAAAACTCAATGTCCGTCCCTGGCGATGGACTTCCGTGTGTGCTTCGAGCCAATCTCCGGTGCGTGCTGCCGACAGGAAGTCACTCGACATGTTGACGGTGACGATCTGTGTGGTAGCCGGATCGAGCGTCCTGATCACCGTATCGTGCAGTGCCCCATCCGCTAGCGTCATCAGCATGCCGCCGTGAGCGTTGCCATGCGCATTCGCATGTTGTGGACCAATGGTAAGCCCCAGCACAATCGTATCGCCATCTACGCGCTTATACACCGGCGCCAGGTGGGCAAAGAAAGCGCCCCCGCGTTGAACCAGTTCGAAATCGGGCGGAGCGGTGAAAGGGTGGTTGAGATCGGTCATGAGAAAGTGGGATCGTTTTGTGACCAGACGACAAGATCATCCGGGGTATCGATATCGAATGCCAGACCGGGAATAGCGACGCGTGTAAAAGGCAGGCCGAGACGATTCGCCGCTTCTGCATGCCTGCGTGCGCTTTCTTCGCCAAAGCAGAAGGGAAATTGCCGAAACGAAAACGATGAGCTGCCTTGCGCCGCCGGCAGATACAGCGCATTCGTTCCTCGTCCTTCGCGATTGCTGGCGAGTACGGCGCTGATGGATTTCCCGCGCCCTTGGCCGTAATCCCGGAGTCGGCGGAAATCTTCACTGCAAACAGCAGGCAGGTCGCAGGAAGAGATGATCAGGTCTCGTGCACCCCAGTCCCAGACGGACCGCCTCGCGATGGACAACGCCATATTGAGCGTCTCGCTACTGCGTTCATTCAAGCCACGCAGGCAAGGCTGTCGCAATACACGGGCACCCGTTCTGCGTGAAGCCTCGAGAACCTCGGGACAGGGACTGACAACCACCGTGCGGTCCAGTCCTGGCCAATGATCTGCCACCGCCAGCATGTGGTCTAACAGGAGTGTATTGAGCGCTACACGTTCCTGAGCGTCCAGAAAGTCGGCTAGCCGGCTCTTTCCCTGTGCGAACGATCGCATTGGAATCAATAACCAGGGTGTCTCGTTCACCATGGCGATTACCGGAACATATCCATATGGCGAGGGCGCACAAGCTCCTTCGCATTGCCCTCTCTGCGTGGTGCCGGAACGCCGCGCACAACGACAGCGGGTGTGCCTTCGTCGGCTGCGCCCATGAGAATGGACGCCGCCGCGGCGATTTCATCCGCGAGGCCGATTTCGGTAATCAGAAGCGGGCGATTGAACAGATCCGGGGCGCCGCGTCGGTCCAGCAGCGCGGGAAGCCCGGAAACACCAATAGCGACCCCCACCGTACCGGTACGCCACGCACGGCCGTGGCTATCGTTGATGACCACACCGATATCCACTCCGAGCCGGTCCTTCAACGCTTGACGGATCGCGGCGCAGGAGCCGTCGGGATCGACCGGCAGCAGCAGCGCTACTTCTCCGTTCGCCTGTTCGACGTTCGACATGTCGATTCCAGCATTGGCCATGACGAAGCCCAGATTGTGTTCGACGATCATCACATCGCGGCGATGCCGTAAAACCTCTTTCGACTCCTGGAGCACCAACTCCACTAGACGAGGATCCTTGCCCGTCTCCTGCGCGAATCTGAATGCCTGCTCTGAAGGTCTAACGCTGTCCAGCCGAACGGATCGGCCTTCGGATTTGGACACAATCTTCTGTGCGAGAACCAGGACATCGCCGTCGCACAGACGAAGCTCATTCTGCTCGAGAGATTTCATCAGAAGCGAACAGAGATCGTCTCCAGCTTGCACATGCGGCAGTCCGGATAAAGCGAATAACGAAAGAGAAGAAGCCGCCATGCTATCTAGTCCGGAGTGAAAAGTGAGAGTCCGAGTTCAGCGCGCCGACGCAACCACGGGGTAGGGCGATCGCGTGGATCTCCATCTTTCAGTTGCGCGCGAAGTACATTCAATATGCGGCATGCTCCAAACCTGTCGCCCCATTCGAGCGGACCATAGGGATAGCCCAGGGCAGTTCGGACGAGACGATCGAGCTCACGTGGAGCCGCCACGTTTTGTTGAGCGACATCGCATGCAAGATTCACCAGAGCCGCCAACATGCGTTGACCGATGAAACCTGGGCTGTCGGCAATCCAGACTGCGGAGCCGGCGAGTTCAAACATGGACAGTGCGGTTTCTTTCACATCGGCCGGCAATCCGGGGGCTGCCATCAGCACTGCAACGGAGTCCAAACCACTGGCGGCATCGACAGCAATCGTGCGCTGGGGATTGAGGCCATGCGCGACGATATAGCTGGTCGCATCCATACCGACTGGGGTAATCAGGCACAGGCTGCCGGAATCGGGGACATCCGACCGATCCAGCTTTACACCGGTCGGCTGAAGATATTCCAGGACCTTCTGATAAAGATCGGAATCCGAATGATCAATCCATACGCTGGGCCATGAATTCGACGCGGGCGAGGATTTCTTCTCACTCGTCGCTGCTGATTCTGATTGCTCACCACCGGAAATGGAGGAGGTATAGAAACTGCTCCCTGTCGTTCGTCCATGAAGGCCGGCCGCGACTCTGATCGCAAGGAAGGCAGGCGGACGAAGTCGCGGCTCGTGACGGAAATCGGAATGCAGCTGCTCCATTACCGGCAGACTGATATTCAAGCCGATAAGGTCGAGCAGTTCGAACGGGCCCATTCTCAGACCCAACTGTTTTCTTGCGACCTCATCGACGACCTCAGGCGTAGCAATGTTCTCCGCAACGATGCGGGCACCTTCGGTCAGCAACGCTCGTCCGATATGATTGACCACGAAACCCGGCGAGTCGCGGACAACAACGGCCTGATGACCCAACCCGGTAACGAACCCTGAAAGCTGGGGGACAAGCTCCGGGGCAGTGCGCAGACCGGGAATAACCTCGACGACGCGCATCAGCGGAGCAGGCTCAAAGAAGTGCAGACCCGCGATACGCTGCGGGTACTCCACATGACGCGCGAGAACGCTGACCGGATGTGCCGAAGTATTCAGGGCGATCACGGCCTCAGGTGCCAGCACACGTTCGAGTTTGCTCAGCGTGTCTTGCGTGGTTTCACGGTCGGCCAGCTGGGTTTCGATCACAAGATCGCAACCGGTTAGCGCACTGAGAGACGCCACGTGCCTGATCGCGTCGGCGGCTGCATTCGCCGCCTCCTGCGTGATCTTGCCTTTCCCGACTTTGCGAGCCAGCATCTGATGGGCGATCGCAACCGCTTTCTCGTCATCGGCACACAGTCGCACCTGGAAGCCGGCTTCCGCACACAGTTGTGCGATGCCGGCTCCCATCGATCCACCGCCTACGATCCCGATGCATTGAAACGCCATGATTGTCCTCAGCACCCTTGCCAGACCGGCTTGCGCTTTTCCGCAAAGGCCTTGGGGCCTTCGATTTTGTCCGCGCTGGCGTACAGCGCGGCCACGGCGGGCAACTGCTTTTGTAGCGGATAGCTGAGCTCGAGCGAAGGTTCCGCCATCCCCTGACGCGCGAGCGCTTTAGCCGCCCGAATCGCCATCGGAGATCCGGCAAGGATGCGACGCGCCCAGGCGAGTGCGGTATCCAGCACTTCACCGGCAGGCGCGACCTCGTTGACGAATCCAAGCTCACGGCCCTCCGCGGCCGTTACCCGGCGACCGGTCAGAATGATGTCCATGGCGCGCTTCATGCCAATTTGCTGCGGCAGACGCAGGAGACCGCCCGCCGTTGCCGCGAGACCGACATGCGGTTCTGGCAACGCGAATTCGGCATGCTCGTCGGCAATGATAAGATCGCAGGCCAGCGCGATCTCAAAGCCTCCGCCCAGAGCCAGACCGTTCACGGCAGCGATCACGGGCTTGTTCAGATCGAAACGCCCGGTTAGACCGCCGAAGCCGGAGGCGGGCCACGTTGTATCGTTGCCTGCCGCCTGATACTTCAGATCGTTGCCAGCGCAGAATGCCTTGTCACCCGCACCTGTGACGACAGCAATCCACGCTGTGGGGTCGGCCGCGAAGCGGTTGAAAACCTCATCGAGTTCCAGGCTGGCCGGACGATGCAACGCATTGCGAACTTCAGGCCGGTTGATGGTAACGATGAAAATCGGACCTTGCTGTTCGACGGTGCAAAAAGAGAGGGTCGTCATACGCTTACTCTTTGATATGCCCGTGCTCATTAATCGAGGTGATGAGCGCCTGATCCGATTGAATACGTGTGACGAACGCAGCAGGCGTGCTGCCGACGGCGGTGACACCCAGCGGATCGATTGCACGTGTGAATGCCGGGCTCTTCACGACATCGACGACCGCGCTTTGCAGTTTTGCCACGATAGGAGCAGGGGTCTTTGCCGGCGCCACGATGCCAAACCAGATGTTCAGGTCCATGCCCTTCACACCTTGTTCACTGAACGTCTTGACGTCGGGAAGCTTGGTCAGGCGCTGTGCGCCCGTCACGGCCAGCGGGCAGATGCGATGACTGGTGATGTACGGCATGTTCACGGGCGTGGTAAACATCGTGGTGACGTCGCCAGCCAGAAGGCTCATCAGAGCCGGACTCTCTCCCTTGAACGGGATGTGCGCAATATCGAGGTTTGTCGAAAGCTTGAACATTTCCGCCAACAGGTTACCGGCACTGCCATAACCCCAGGACGAGTAGTTGAGCACGCCAGGTTTCGCTTTGGCGCCGCTAATCAGCTGGTTCAGGTCTTTCACGCCCTTATCGCAGTTGACCACCATGAGAAATGGCATGTCGGTCGCGATACTGACAGGGGCAAAGTTTTTCAGCGGATCGAAGCCCGCCTGGCGATTGACGATAGGTTCGACGACCAGCGACGAGATGCTGGCGAACAGGATCGTGTAGCCATCAGGATTGGCATGGGCGACGAAGTTCGCGCCAATTTCCCCCGCCGCACCCGGTTTGTTTTCAACGATAACCGTCTGGTGAAGTTTTTCGGTCAGGCCTTTCGCAACGATGCGGGCCTGAATATCCGTACTGCCGCCGGCGGAGAAAGGAACGACCAGCGTAATAGGACGCGAAGGATAGTCCTCTGCCGAAGCCGACAGGGCAACCGTTCCTGCGATCGCGGACAACAGCAGCTTGCCCAGTACAGATAGTCCGTTGAATCGAGAGGCAACTTTGTACACGACATGTCTCCAATTATATTTAGAAAACAGGGCAATCGTGATCTCGTGGTAACAGCCCGATAGCGATTGCCGCACACCGACTTCGACGCTAAAAAATGGCTATCAGGCCGTCGATACCTGGCTCCCCCTGGCTGCGCGGGATTTGCGCAATTCCGGCGGCACTGCGCGATTGCCGATTATTCCCTTCTCAGAGAGAGCTTTGAGCTGCGCATCGGACAGGCCAAGCAAGCCACCCAGGATTTCCTGATTGAATTGGCCCAGAAGCGGCGAAGGTTTCAAGGCAGGCAATGCGCCAAGCGAATCCTTATAGGGTGGCGAAGGCTGAGGTTGCGTACCGGAGAATTCGCGCTCCAGGTATTGCCAGAAATCACGTGCAATCAGGTGGCGGTCTTTCAGCATTTCCACAGGCGGTCGGCTCACGCCTGCGGGTACGCCACGCGATTGCAGTTCTTCCATCGCATCTTCATGCGTGCGCGAACCCGTCCACGCGTTGATCGCCGCGTCGATTCGCTCGTGTGCCTCTCTGCGGCCCGCTGCAGTAGACAAGGTGGCATCGCCCGCGAGATCGGGGCGATCGATGACCGCACACAGGTCGAGCCATTGAGCGTCGCTGGTAATGGCAACCATCAACCATGCATCTTCCCCGGCGCAGCGATACATGCCATGGGGAGCATGCTGCGGATGACGGGTTCCCATACGCTTGACGCTTCCGTTTGCCGATTGCTCGATGACCCACGGGGCGACCATCGTGAGCATGCATTCGACTTGCGACAGGATGATGCGTTGACCCTTGCCGGTACGAAGCTTGTGATGAAGGGCAACCAGCAACGCCGATGCGGCATGCAGCCCGCCAATCGGATCGCCGTATGCAATATGAACCAGCGACGGCGGGTCCTCCGGTCTTCCTGCTACGCTCGGCAATCCGGACGCCTGTTCGAGGGTCGAGCCATAGGCACGGCATTCGCGCCATGGTCCATCCGTTCCGAACGCCGGCATGGACAACATGATCAGCTCCGGGTTGACTTCGCGCAGTTGATCGTAGTCGAGCCCCAACTTGGGAAGCACGCCGGCGGAGTAGTTGTCGATCACGATGTCGGCATCGCGGATCAGATCCTTGACCAGTCGCCGTCCTTCTTCGGTAGTCAGATCGAGCGTAATACCTTTCTTGCTGCGACTGAGTACATTGAAGTACGAACTCTTTTCGTAAAGTCGTTTTTCGAAAACGACGGGACGATCGTCAACGCCGCGCCACCAGTCTGGGTACTGGGTCGCCTCGACCTTGATCACCTCGGCGCCGAGTTCGGCAAAATGGCGGGTTGCCAGAGGACCCGCCCAACCCATCGACAGATCGACAATGCGAATGCCATCCAGCGGAGCCCGCGCGGGGCCGACGGCTAATGCCGGAGTCTGCCGGGAAGCGGTACGCCATTGCGCGGGATCATTGCCTGCGAGCGGTACGTCGCCGCCACGCAAGGGCGGGGTACGCTGAAGTCGGAGAGGTGACGCGGGCTGCTCGTGTGTGCATGACCCGTGCCGAACGGTTTCGAATGCGTTGCGCCGGTTGAATTCCGGCGACACCAGCAGTTCATCCATGCCCGGCACAACCACCATGGGAAGCATCTGGGCGAGCGCCAGCTGGAACCATTCGTCGGCGGTCTTTTCGAGGAAGCGGTCCTTGAATCGCGCTTCCAGTTCGTCCGCGTTATTGAGGCGGCCGGTGCGTTCGACGAATCGCGGGTCGCGGCCCAGATCGTCGACACCAAGCAGAGAACAGAAACCACGCCACTGCACCGGCGTCACCACCGTCACACCGATCCAGCCTTCCTTGCACTTGTAGATGCCAAGCGGGTAGTTGGGCGAGAAACGACTGACGCCCCAGCGACGATCTTTGGAATCCGCCGCCCATGCCAACGCAACGTTATAGTCGGCCAACGCGATAGCCGCATCGAGAACAGGCAACTCAAGCCGGCGGCCACGACGCTCCAGGTGCCCGATCGAGGCCATCGCGGCAATGAATGCGGTAAGACCGCCGACGTTGCTCGTCTGATAGTCGTGCAAAGGCACCGGAGGGCCCTCCACGGGCCCGACAAGTTGAGTTCCACCCGCAAGGGCACGAACCACCGCGTCGGAACCCGCAAAGGTGCTATAGGGCCCCGAGTCGCCAAACCAGCTAATGGCCGCGATAACGAGTTGCGGATACTGCGCCTGCAACTCCGCGTGATCGATGCCGAGTTCCGCACGCTCGGATGGCGACAGGGAATCGACCAGAACATCGGTCTCTGCGAGCAGACCCGATAGTGCTTCGCGCTCGAGCAAGGCGCTGCGCTTACGCACATTCAGGAACGAGAAATAGGCACCTTCCTGACGACCACCGCCGATATCGATCAGCGGCGCGACATGACGCCCCCGATCACCTTCAGGGCGTTCCAGTTTGAGTACATCAGCGCCGAAATCGGCGAAAAGGCGGGCGCACAACGCCCCCGCAGGTAGTTCGCCGATCTCCAGAACGCGAACGTCGGCAAGAGAGGACGTTTCCATCGTCAGGCTGCCGGTGCTTCCGGCGCGCCACGCTGCGGCAGCGGTTCCGGTTTCGTCGTCCAATCGGTACCGTTGCGATAGCCCTTGAATTTCATGGGAATCGCCTGGAGTTTTTCGACCACACGAGCGAGCTTGTCGTCCGGAATCGGGCAGTTGTTGTGCGTCGGCAAATAGATCGTATCGCCAAGGCCCGAGTAATGATCTTCAAGCTGTTCCGCGATGGTGTCATACGTACCGCAGACGGCGAAGATGTCGATCAGTTCATCGGGAATGCACGCCGCCATTTCGTCCCAGCGGCCGGCACGTGCGTACGGCACGAGCTTTTCGCGGAGTTCTTCGAGGCCGTGCATCGCGTGGACGTTTGCGTAAGCCTTCGTCGAGCAGTAGAACGCGATACGGAAACGAACGTATTCGCGCATTTCGAGCATGGCTTCCTTCGTCGGGCCCGTGGCGATAAAACCGCCGGTCACGAGCTCGAAGTTCGAACGGTCACGGCCTGTCGCCGCGAAGCTATCGTTGAGGATCCTGTTGCTGACTTCTTCGAGGTATTGACGGCTGGAGAACGGGTGCAGGCGCACACCGTCGCAGCGCTCGGCAGCCAGCGTCAGCATCTTCGGGCCGATCGCCGAAATCGCGATCGGGGGCATGTTCAGGCCGGTGGGTTCCGGCGAGAAGTTCGGCGTCATCAGCGACAGGTTATACGTCTCGCTCTTGAAGTTGAGCGGTTCGGTCGGATCCGCACCGCCGCCGTTTTCCCAGCAACGCCAGATTGCACGCGTGGCATCCACGTAGTCGCGCAGACGCGGTGCCGGTTCCGACCACGCGATGCCATAACGGCGTTCGTTGTGCGGCTTCACCTGCGGTCCGAGGCCGAGGAACATGCGGCCGTTCGAAGCGGCGTGAATGTCCCATGCTTCCATTGCCGTGATGACCGGCGCGCGCGGAAATGCCATCGCGACTGCTGTACCGAGCTGGATTTTGTTCGTGACCAGTGCAGCAGCAGCCAGAGGCAGATACGGGTTGTGTTGATTTTCCAGTGCCACGACACTGTCCATACTGCAATCTTCCATCTTCCTCGCGAACGTTTGTACTTCGCGCAGATCGCGGTGGGGAAGTTGGGTGATGACTCGCATTTCAGATCTCCTATATGACGTACTATTTTTTGGTTGTGCCGGCCGCGATATTCGTGCCGGTCAGGTATCAGGCATGTGTACGTTCGAGTCCCGGTTACGCGGGCTGAAACATGGGAATCGGCGGACCACCTTCCGCAGGGCTGCTGGCGAGAACGACCGACTGCCCAATGAAAAGCGTGTTGGGATCGCAGTTGACGATATTGGTCATCATGATCGGACCCTCGGCCAGCTTGACGTAGGCAATCACGTACGGCTGCTCGGGCCGGCCGGTAACACTGAAGGAATAGAGGGTTCCGTGCCCTGCAGCGCGCTCCCATGCCGGGTCTGCTGCAAAGCAGAACGGGCAGAGCGCACGGGGATAGTGATGAGGTTTGGCGCACGAAGTGCAGCGCCTGAACCACAATTCGCCTCTATCCGCGCCCTCCCAGTAGGAGATTGTCTCGGGTGAACGCTCGGGTAACGGAACGTTGTCGGGATAGCCGAGGTAACTCATAGATGGATTGCCGTTCGCATTGGGCCCAGGCGGGCATATCGATGGCATGATCCGGGTAAACGCACATGCTCGTACACTGCGGATCACGATTGAATTGCAGTGTATACAGTAATATCCACTCGTGCAAGAGAGATAGATTGCACACGTGTATTGAGCGTCGGCGAGCTTTTCGGGCGTTGCGCAAGCAACCCGATTGCGACGCTGCGGGGATGAGCAGTGAATGTCATTTCAGCATTAATGAAATGACATTCATGCTCTCGTGAAATTGTCGCGTAACGCCGAGAATGTTCTCCGACACGGCATCCGCCGTCATCGAGGAGAGAGCGAAGATGTTTGCAATTACCGGTGTGACAGGGCAGGTGGGCGGCGCAGCGGCTCGCGCGTTACTGGATGCGGGGCACGCGGTGCGAGCGGTGTTGCGCGACGGGAGCAAGGCCGCGCCATGGCGGGCACGCGGCGCGGAGATTGCGATCGCATCGTTCGACGACGCCGACGCGTTGAGCGCTGCGTTCAGCGGCGCTGACGGCGTGTTCGTGATGCTCGCGCCAGACTTCGCGCCGCAGCCGGGGTATCCGGGCGCGCACGCGGCGGCGGCCGTACTGAAGGAGGCGTTGACGAAAGCGCGTCCGGGCAGGGTGGCGGCGTTGTCGTCGGTGGGTGGGCAGCGCGACACGGGGCTGGGATTGATCACCCAGGTGCATATTCTCGAAGAGGCGTTGGCGACGCTGCCGTTTGCGCTGCCGACCGCGATCCTGCGCCCCGCCTGGTTCATGGAAAACGCGTTGTGGGACATCGCGCCGGCACGCGACATGGGCGCGATGCCGAGCTTTCTGCAGCCACTCGATCGCGCGTATCCGATGGTCGCGACCGCGGATATCGGTCGCGTGGTCGCGCAGACGCTGGCGCAATCATGGCAAGGGCGGCGCGTGATCGAAATCGAGGGGCCGCGGCGTTATACGCAGCGCGAGATCGCGGCGCTGCTCGCCGACGTGCTCGAGCGGCCGGTCGACGCGCAGCCGATTCCGCGCGAGCAGTGGGAGGCGCGCTTTCAGGCGCAGGGCACGGCATGGCCCGCGCCGCGTATCGAGATGCTCGACGGCTTTAACGCCGGGTGGATCGATTTCGAGGACGGCGTGAACGAGCGGATGGTGGGAACGACCGGGTATCGGACCGTGTTGGAGCAGTTGGTGACACGGGGCGGGTAGGAGGTCGCGGCGGCTGTTCGGGCGCGGCTGGTCCATCCGGAATGAGGCCTGCGCGCCGTGCTAATCTTGCTGCCTTCGCGGACGTTTCGCGTGAGAGCGGGCGCCATGATGGAAGCCTTCGATCCGGATGGTATCGAGCCAGCGGTCTTCGTGGTCGGCGAGCGCCATCCGGCGCTGGACGAGCCGTGGCGCGCGTATCGGCGCGCGCGGCTGATTCATGTGAGCGACGGCGTGCTGACGGTGCGTACCGAAGCGAGTCGCTGGGTCGTGCCGCCGGCGCGCGCGCTGTGGCTCGTCGCGAATACGCTGCACTGTCTGCATGCGCGGCGGCCGGTGCGGTTCTATTCGCTGTATGTCGAGAGGGTTGCTTCGTCTGCGGAGCCCGCTGCCGATGCCGTGCCCTCACGCTTCCCGCCATTACCCGCGCAAACCGGCGCGCTGATTCCGGACACGCTCACGCAGGCACTGCTCGCCGCTGCTGCCGACTTTCCACTCGATCGCCCATTCGATGAACCCGCGCATCGTCTGCTGCAGGTGTTGCTGGATCGCGTCGCGATACTGCCGGGCGCGCCGCTCGGGCTGAACTGGCCACGCGATCCGCGCGCGCAGCGGATTGCCGAGGTGCTTGGAGAGAATCCCGCTCAATCGCTGATACTCGAAGAACTGGCCGCCGCGGCCGGCGTGACCGCGCGCACGGCCGCGCGTTTGTTCGCAAGAGAGACCGGGCAGACTTTTGGGCAGTGGCGACAGCAGTTGCGGTTGCTTGCTGCGCTCGAGCATCTCGGTGCGGGGGAGAGCGTGACGCAGGTGGCGCTTGGGGTGGGGTATAGCGATGTTTCTTCGTTTATTGCGGTGTTTCGGGAGGCGTTTGGGGAGACACCAGCGCGGTATTTTCGCTGAAGGTTTTTCGTTGTTCTGGTTGATTTGGCCTTTTCTTGTTGTTCTGGATTTTGTTGGCCTTTCCATGATTTGTTATTGGTCTATTAGTGTTGCCCCTGTGCGGGGCGGCACCTACTTTCTTTGCTGCTGCAAAGAAAGTAGGCAAAGAAAGCAGCTTCACACCGCTAATTCTTAAGCGGGCACCTCGGTTAACCACGGGTAGTGGTGCATCTGGAATCAGTCACCTCGCACATTCCCCGTTAGTGACAAAGCCATCATGCTTCCCACTCCGCACTGCGTGCGTCGTGGACGGGGCTGCCTGGGAAACCAGTGGGGGCTGGTTGCTCTGTGGGGGCCGTCGGCTGCGCCTCGGCCAGGTGCCCAAAAGACAGATGGCGAAATCAAGGCGTGTGCTTTCACGGTATGCCGAAACCCGAAGGACTGGACCGGGTTTTGCGCCGTGGCGATATGCCAAAAAGACCGATGGTTTGTGAGCAGGGCTTCGGCGCGCGCAGCGTCGCCGGAAGGATGACTGCCTTGTCATTGACGGGGAGTGTGCGAGGGCACGGATTCCAGATGCACCACTACCTCTTGCAAGCCAGGGGACCCACTTAAGAGTTGGCGGTGTGAAGCTGCTTTCTTTGCCTACTTTCTTTGCAGCAGCAAAGAAAGTAGGTGCCGCCCCGCACAGGGGCAACGCTAATAGACCGAAAGCAAATCAAGGAAAGGCCAAAAAGCCAGAACAAACAAAACAAAATCCAGAATAAACAAAAAAACCTTTAATGAGCCCCCGCCGCATCCGGCCCCCCACCCCCTCCCTTCACTGGCCGCGTAATCCAGATCAACGGAATAATCAAAACAAAAATAATCGCCGAGACGAAGAAGATATCGTTCAACCCCATCATCGCGGCCTGCGTGTTCACCGTGAAATCGAACAGCGCTCGCGCCGACTGAGCGTTCATATTCAACAGCGATTGCGTCGTATCGATCTGTTGCGTGAACGCCGGGTTGTTCACGGAGGCCTGCTCGGTGAGTCGCGCGTGATGCAGTATCGTGCGGTTGTTCCATGCGGTGCCCGCGATCGACGTGCCGACCGCGCCGCAGAACACGCGCACGAAATTGGACAAACCCGCCGCCGCTGGAATCCGGTGCTGCGGCTGGCCGGACAGGATGATCGCCGTCAGTGGCACGAAAAACAGCGCCATCGGAATGCCTTGCAGTAGCGTCGGCAGCACGAGGTGCCAGGTGTCGATCTCGATCACGTACTTCGAGCGCATGTAGAACACGATCGCGAAGCCGACGAACGCGAGCGTTGCGATCACGCGCGCGTCCGAGCGCGGCATGATGCGGCCCAGTACCGGCGCGAGAATGATCGCGAAGATGCCGAGCGGCGCGGTGACGAGACCGGCATCGACCGAGCGGTAGTTCAGATATTCCTGCATCCATTGCGGCAGCAGCACGAGATTGCCGAAAAACACGCCGTACGCAACCGAAATCGCAATCGTGCCGCCGAGAAAATTGCGCTGTTTGAACAGGCGCAGATCGACGATCGGATGTTCCTCGGTCAGCTCCCACACAAGGAAAAACGCGAAGCTGATCAGCGCGACGAGACCCAGAATCGAAATGACCGGCGACGAGAACCAGTCGAGGTCCTTGCCCTTGTCGAGCATGATCTGCAGCGACGCGACCCACGCGATCAGCAGCCCGAGGCCGACCACGTCGATCGGTGGCTTGCGGGTCGGCGATTCGCGGGTGCGGTAGATCATCCACGTGACGCTGGCCGCGAACAGGCCGACCGGGATGTTGATGTAGAAGATCCACGACCAGCTGTAGCTATCCGTGATCCAGCCGCCGAGCGCCGGGCCCGCGATCGGGCCGACGGTGGCGGTCATCGCCCACAGCGCGAGCGCGGTCGACGACTTCTCCTTCGGATACGACCCGAGCAGGATCGCCTGCGACAGCGGAATCAGCGGCCCGGCCACCGCGCCCTGGAAAACCCGCGCGACCAGCAGGATCGGCAGCGTCGGTGCGACGCCGCACAGCCAGGAGGCGAGCGTAAACGCGAGAATCGCGCCGACGAACAGCTTCACCTGGCCGATGCGCTGCGTGAGCCAGCCGGTCAGCGGAATCGCCACCGCGTTGGCGGCCGCGAACACGGTGATGACCCACGTGCCTTCGTCGACCGAGACGCCGAGGTTGCCCGAAATCGTCGGAATCGCGACGTTCGCGATCGACGTATCCAGCACGTTCATGAACGTCGCCAGCGCGACCGCGATGGTCGCGAGGACCAGCTTGCCGCCTTCGAGCGGCGGTGGACCGGCAGGCGCCGAGGGCGGCGCGGGAGGTTCGGAAGGCGGCTGGGGCGGCGGCGCGGCGGCGGACGCGGCGTTGGGCTGGCTCAAGCGGGTTCTCCGGGTACGCTGCGGCCGATGTGGCGCGGCCGCGCAGGTGTAGCCGATGAAGCGGACGGACGGCGAGCGCGCATCGCGCGCGGGCCGTGCGGCGGACGGGAAGAGCCATGCGGCGGCGGGTCCGTCGGATGATCGCAAAAGCATACCTGCATTCGGCTTGGGACGTTCGCGGGGCTGCGTGGGGCGTGCGAAATGTCACTAACGGTCACAGAACGAAGCACAAATGCGGCGCGCGGCGTATGCTCGCGGCTGAGGTGGCCACGGGCCGCCGATGTTATGCATTACCAATAATTTTGCTGTTTTTGCAGCCGCAAGCGGCGCAAAACATAACAACCACGCTAGCGGAGCTAGCCACGACAGCAGCCACGCCACCTTGCAACTCACCAGGCGACGTAGGCCGCGGATCCCGAATCCACGCAAAAGGACCTCACCATGAGCTGGCAGCAATTCGAACACGGCTGGCGCCGCGCGCCGCAGAACACGCCCGCGACGAGCCTCGTCGTGCTGATGCACGGCGTCGGCAGCAATGCGCGCGATCTGATGCCGCTCGCCGACATCTGGAGCGAGGATCTGCCCAACACGGCCTTCGTGTCGCTCGACGGCACCGATCCGTTCGACGGCGGCTTCGGCGGCCGTCAATGGTTCAGCCTGCGCGACGTCAACGAGGCGAACCGCGAAGCGCGCGTCGCCGGCGCTTATCCGGCGCTGCTTCGCGTGCTCGACGCCGAACTCGCGCACTGGCAGCTGTCTTTCGCACGGCTCGCGCTCGTCGGCTTTTCGCAAGGTTCGATCATGGCGCTGCATCACGTCGCGTCGAGCACGGAAGGCGCGGCGGCCGTGGTCGCGTATTCGGGGCGGCTGGCGTCGCCGCTCGCGTCGGCCAATCGCGCGACGCCGCTCACGCTGATCCACGGCGAGGACGACGAGGTGATTCCGGTGCGCGAGCTCGAACACGCGGCGAACGCGCTCAGCAACGCCGGTTATCCGGTCGATGCCTACGTGCTGCCCGGCGTCGGCCATACGATCACCGCCGATGGCGTCGCGCTTGGCCGCGATGCGCTGGAGCGCACGCTCGGCGCGGTGTCGCGCGATTGACACAACGCTAATAGAAAGTCCCCCTAAAGATTCCGGGCCGCTTGCCGTCATAGGGTAAATAGCTTGAAAATCACCTCCGCCGCGTGGAAAGCGCAGTGCCCGGTTGGGCATGCCGCGCGGATTGGGGTACCGGGGGCGCATTTTTGACCGCCCGAGACGGCGGATAACGACATATCAGAGCCTGCTTATGGCCAGACCGACGCCGCATTACCCGCTTTTCGAGCGCCTGTTCCGTCATTCCGTGGCGGTGGATCTCGGCACTGCCAACACCCTTATCTATACCGACGACGGCGGCATCGTGCTGAACCAGCCGTCCGTCGTGTGCTTCGAAAAAGAGCCTGCGACCGGGCCGAAGCGCATTGCCGCGGTCGGCACCGAGGCGCGCCAGCTACTCGGTCGCGCGCCGCTCAATCTCGAGGCGGTGCGGCCGCTGCGCCACGGTGTGATCGCCAATTTCTCCGCCGCCGAACAGATGATCCGGCAATTCGTCGACATGGCGCGGCCGCGTTCGCTGTTCAGCCGGCGCGCCGCGTTCACGCTGTGCGTTCCGGCCGCCGCGACCCAGCTGGAGCGTCGCGCGATCCGCGAAGCCGCCGAAGCGGCCGGCGCGTGGAAGGTCAGCCTGATCGGCGAATCGCTCGCGGCGGCGCTCGGCGCGGGACTGCCGGTGCGCGAAGCAACCGGCTCGATGGTGGTCGACATCGGCGGCGGCACCACCGAGGTCGGCGTGATCGCGCTTGGCGGTACCGCGTATAGCGGCTCGGTGCGCGTCGGCGGCGACAATTTCGATGCGGCGATCGTCGGCTATGTGCGCAATCTGTATGGCGTGCTGCTGGGCGAGCAGACCGCCGAGCACGTGAAGAAGACCATCGGCTCGGCCGCGCACGACGTGCCGCTCGAACAGATGAACGCGACCGGCCGCAGCGTCGACGACGGCCTGCCGCGCACAGTGCAGCTGAGCAACCACGATATCGCCGAAGCGATCGAGGGGCCGCTGCGCCAGGTGATCGGCGCGGTGAAGCGCGGGCTCGAAATGGCGCCCGCCGAGCTGGTGACGGACATCGCGCACAACGGCATCGTGCTGACCGGCGGCGGTGCGCTGCTCGGCAATCTGGGCCGGCGTTTAAGCGATGAAATTGGCCTCGACGTGCGCGTCGCCGATGAGCCGCTGACCTGCGCGGTGCGTGGCGCGGGTGCGGCAGCCGCGGCGGGATGGGTCGAGGACGCCGGGTACGAGTGAGGGGCGGGCGGCGCCTGCCAGGAGATCCGTGGGACCGCGTAGTGACGCATACGTGTACGGCTTGTTGCTTTCCACGCCGCTCCTGAGTGTTGCCGGCGCTGACGTGACCGCTTGTGTGAAAATACCCGC
This sequence comes from Paraburkholderia antibiotica, assembly GCF_012927125.1. Lineage (GTDB taxonomy): Bacteria > Pseudomonadota > Gammaproteobacteria > Burkholderiales > Burkholderiaceae > Paraburkholderia > Paraburkholderia antibiotica. The sequence continues at coordinate 127,752 of NZ_JABBFZ010000011.1, read as the reverse complement.
CCGCGTCCCACTTTCACGGACGCCGACACTATTCTCCAATGCCTTTGCCGGCGCCGCACGCATCCGCGTGTCGCGGCCGTGCTGTCCGTGAACCACCCGTGAATCAATCCGTTTCCGCTTTGCCCGCGTCGGCCGTGACGCCGTCGCCTTCATTCATCGAACTGCGCAGCGGCTTGCGCATGCCCTACGTCGAGGCAGGCGACGGTGAACTGCTGCTGTTCGTGCACGGCTCGCTGTGCGATTACCGCTACTGGCAGCCGCAACTCGCGGGTCTGTCGAAGCGCTATCGCTGCGTCGCGGTGAGCCTCACGCATTACTGGCCGGTGACCGACAGCGCGACGGATCTGCCGTTCAGCTGGAGCGAGCACGCGGATGAAGTCGCGGAATTCATCGATCGTTTCGGCGCGGGGCCCGCGCACGTGGTTGGGCATTCGCGTGGCGGCTGCGTTGCCTATCATTGCGCGCGACGCCATCCCGACCGCGTGCGCACGCTGACGCTCGCCGATCCGGGCGGTCCGCTGCAGATCGCCGGACGTCCGCCCGCGAGTCTGCCGGAAACGGTCAACGCGTTGCGCGCGAAAGCGGCGCAACTGATCGAGGCGGGCGAGGTGGAAGCGGGCCTGCAACTATTCGTCGATTCGGTGAGCCGCCCCGGCTTCTGGGCGATGAGCACGGCCGGTTTTCGCCGCATGGCGACCGATAACGCGCACACGCTCGCGCGGCAATTTCGCGACCCGCTGCCCGCGTATGTTCCCGAGGATGCCGTGGACGTGCGTGCTCCGGTGCTGTTGATCGATGGCGAGAAAAGTCCGGAGATGTTCCGACGTACTGTGACCGCGTTGCAGTCGTGGTTGCCGGATGCGCACCGCGAAACGGTGCGCGGCGCGTCGCACGGGATGAACCTCGCGCATCCGTCGGCGTTCAACCGCTACGTCGACGAGTTTATTCAGGCGACGAACGCGCGCTGAAATGTAGTGTGATAGTGCGCACGATGGCGCCAATCGGCGCGATCGACGACGCTCGCGCGCCGCCGACCCGCCGTCGAGCCAGGCCTCGACGTTCAGTCCTTGCGATGCGCGTCCGCGTCGAGCGCGCGCTCGGCCGCTTCACCGACGAGCCCGTGATAGTACAGATGCACGCCGATCGCGAGCGAGTCGTTGCGGATTTCATGGAAGACCTTCCATGCCTTCACCGGATCCCTGAACAGCAGATAGTGCGCTTCCTGCGCGAGCAGATCCGCGACTTCGTGCAGACCATGGCCGTGCAACACGTTCACGAGCGTATCGAGACTGCGATGCGTGCGCGCGTCGGTACGCGGGTAGAGCATGTGCAGCACCGCGACGTCCTGCGTTTTCAGCGCCGCCGACAACGCGACGACGATGTCCTGATGATTGAGCGCGGTGACGGTGTTGTCTTCGCTATGGATGTGATCCGGGAACAGCGTTTCGAGAGAGGCGTTCATGGTTATTCCTGCTTTTTTAGTCGATTAAAAAAGCCCGCGTCGAACAGATAGCGGGCCGCAAGCATCGATACACGGATTGAGTATCGCAGATGCCCGCGAGCCGGCGCAGTGTGCCGGCAGCAAAACATTGTTGCGTCTGTTGCTTCGCCTTTCGTTCGACTTTCATTTTGCCGGTGATAGGTGCGGGCGCGGCGGGAGGGCCGCGCGAATGCGGTGTTTGACGACCGCATGGCAACGAGTGTTGCTGGCGTCGAGATGGATTGTTGCAATCCATCGCCGCAATCAACCACGCCGCGGCCCGTAGAATGCGGACCGGAGCCTGAGCATGCCCGTACCTGTTCGAGAGCGCTGCAGTCGCGCCTCGCTGGACGACCTTCAGCATGCCGGCACGTGTGCGGTATCAAGCAAAAGGAAGATGTAGATGAACTCGAAGTCACACGCAACGCTGAGCTTCTCCGACAGCGACCAGACCATCGATCTGCCGATCTATCAGGGCACGCTAGGCCCGGACGTCATCGACATTCGCAAGCTGTACGGCCAGACCGGTAAATTCACGTACGATCCGGGCTTCATGTCGACGGCGTCGTGCAACTCCGAAATCACGTATATCGACGGCGACAAGGGCGAGCTGCTGTACCGCGGCTATCCGATCGACAACCTCGCGCAGAACGCCGACTTCCTCGAAACCTGCTACCTGCTGCTGAAGGGCGAACTGCCGAGCGCGGCCGAGAAGAAAGAGTTCGTCGATACCGTCAAGCAGCACACGATGGTGCACGAGCAGATGCACTTCTTCTTCCGCGGTTTCCGTCGCGACGCGCATCCGATGGCGATCCTCGTTGCCGCGGTCGGCGCGCTGTCGGCGTTCTATCACGACTCGCTCGACATCACGAACCCGCAGCATCGCGAGGTATCGGCGATCCGTATGATCGCGAAGCTGCCCACGCTCGTCGCGATGGCCTACAAGTACAGCGTCGGTCAACCGTTCGTTTATCCGAAGAACGACCTGTCGTACAGCGCGAACTTCATGCACATGATGTTCTCGAATCCGGCCGAGGAGTACAAGGTCAACGACGTGCTGGTGCGCGCGCTCGACCGTATCCTGATCCTGCACGCGGACCATGAGCAGAACGCGTCGACCTCGACCGTGCGTCTGGCCGGTTCGTCGGGCGCGAATCCGTTCGCGTGTATCGCGGCCGGTATCGCGTGTCTGTGGGGCCCGGCGCACGGCGGCGCGAACGAAGCCGCGCTGAACATGCTGGAAGAAATCGGCTCGGTCGACAACATCCCCGAATTCATCGCGAAGGTGAAGGACAAGAACTCGGGCGTGAAGCTGATGGGCTTCGGTCACCGCGTGTACAAGAACTACGATCCGCGCGCGAAGCTGATGCGCGAGACGTGCTACGAAGTGCTGAACGAACTGGGCCTGCACGACGACCCGCTGTTCAAGCTCGCGATGGCGCTCGAAAAGATCGCGCTCGAAGACGACTACTTCGTGTCGCGCAAGCTGTACCCGAACGTCGACTTCTACTCGGGCATCGTGCAGCGCGCGCTGGGTATTCCGACGTCGATGTTCACGTGCATCTTCGCGATGGCGCGCACGATCGGCTGGATCGCGCAGTGGAATGAAATGATCGCCGATCCGGAACAGAAGATCGGACGTCCGCGTCAGCTGTTCGTCGGCGAGACGTTGCGCGAAGCGAAGCCGCTCGCGAAGCGTTAAAACGCTCGCCCGAACGCTCACCGGAGCTTCATAACCCGTTCACCCCCGTTCACCCCCGTTCATCGACGCGCTATCCACGCGTCGAGCAACGCGCGTGTCGACTACCTCGGTCGATGCGCCCGGACCCACGGCCCACAAGGCCGTGGGTCTTTTCTTTTGGCGCGGTCCACGCGGTGCCCGAGACACCGCGCGTGGCCCTGCAGGTCCTGTGCCATTGAAAGCGCCGTAAAAAATCGGCACAAAAAAGTCGAAACTCGGCCGCGATAAGTTCGTCTCATGCGCACAGGCCCCGCACGGACCCTCTACAATCGGATGAGACCGCCCAGTGGGGCGAGCCCCGACGTGCCAACTGAACGCAGCAGCGAATCGAACCATAGGAGCGACCTTGACACAGCAGCCAGAAGCCCTCGGCGGGCTGACCCATTCGGGCGGCGTCGATCATCGCGAGGCCGAGCAGGACGGCGTTTTCATCCCGACAGAAAACCTCAACGTCGCGAGCGCCGCGCAGCACGTGCTCAAGTCGGGCGATACGTTCATCGTCAACGATCCGCTCGGCGATATCACCGGCCACGACGATGGCCTGTTCGTCAACGACACACGCGTGCTGTCGCAACTGCGCCTGACCTTCGGCGGCCGCGCGCCGTCGCTGCTGTCGGGCAGCGTCAGCAGCGACAACACGTCGTTCACCGCGCATCTGACCAATCGTCCGCTGCCGCCGCTCGGCGGCAATAGCACCCCCGAAGGCGTGATTCACGTCGAGCGCGTGCGCGTGCTGTCGGGCACCGTGCTCAACGAGGCGATCGAGCTGACCAACTATGGCACCAGCGACGCGATCGTGCCGCTGTCCATTTCGTTTGCCAGCGACTTCCGCGACATGTTCGAAGTGCGCGGCCTGAAGCGTGACAAGCAGGGTCACGTCGAGCCGGCGCGCGTCGAGAATCAGGAGGTGCTGCTCGGCTATATCGGTCTCGACGATGTGGCGCGCAACGTGCAGATCGCGTTCTCGCCGCAGCCGGACAAGCTGTTCGCCGACCGCGCCGATTACACGATCAAGCTGCCGGCGCAGGCATGCGTGTCGATCTATCTGTCGGTGGCGGTGCACGTGGTGCCGATGAGCGGCAAGCCCGGCGCCGATGTGGCGCAACCGATGCATGCGCAAAGCGAAGCGCACATGTCGCAGATCGACGCGGAGCGTCCGCGCGTCGGCCGCTCGGCGGTGCGTGCCGCGCTGGTCGATGCCCACCTCGTGATGCGCGAGCGCCGCCGCGCGAGCGCGCGCATGCGCACCAGCAATCCGTTGTTCAACGCATGGATCGACCGCTCGTTCGCGGACCTGAGTCTGCTGACCACCGACCTCGCCACCGGCCCGTATCCGTACGCCGGCATCCCGTGGTTTTCGACGCCATTCGGCCGCGATGCGGTGATCACGTCGTTGCAGACGCTGTGGTTGCAGCCGCATCTGGCCGCGGGCGTGCTGCGTTTTCTCGCCGACCATCAGGCGCACGAGAATTCGCCGTTCCGCGATGCCGCGCCCGGCAAGATCATGCACGAGATGCGCAAGGGCGAAATGGCCGCGGCCGGCGAGGTGCCGTTCGCGCTGTACTACGGCGGCGTCGACACCACGCCGCTCTTTATCGTGCTGGCGGGCGCCTATGTGGCCCGCACCGGCGACACCTCGCTCGTCGACGAACTGTGGCCGGCGCTCGAGAGCGCGGCCGGCTGGGTCGCGGGCGTGTGCGATAAAAACCGCTTCGGCCTGCTCGACTATCAGCGCGAGTCGGACGGCGGCCTCGCGAATCAGGGCTGGAAAGACAGTCACGATTCGGTGTTCCACGCCGACGGCCGCTTCCCCGACGGCCCGATCGCGCTCGTCGAAGTGCAGGCTTACGCGAGCGCCGCGTTCGACACGATGGCGCGGTTCTCGAAGCTGCGCGGTCTGCGCGACGCGGCCGCGCAATACGCGGAACGCGCGAAGAAGATCCGCCGCTGCGTCGAGGAAAAGTACTGGATGGACGAGGCCGGCTTCTACGGCATCGCGCTCGACGGACACGGCGAACTGTGCCGCGTGATGGCATCGAACGCGGGGCACCTGCTGGCCTTCGGTCTGCCGACGCGCGAGCGCGGCGAGGCGGTGGTGCGCGCGCTCGACTCGACGCTGTTCCATACCGGCTGGGGCGTGCGCACGCTGGCCGCGAGCCAGGCGCGCTTCAATCCGATGGCGTACCACAACGGGTCGGTCTGGCCGCACGACAACGCGCTGTGCGCGCGCGGCCTGTCGCGCTACGGCGGCAAGGCGTCGGCGGTGCGGTTGCTGCAGGCGCTGTTCCAGGCGGCAGTCAATTTCGACATGCGTCTGCCGGAGCTGTTCTGCGGGTTCCCGCGCCGGCGCGGCGAGCCGCCCACCGCCTATCCGGTCGCGTGTCTGCCGCAGGCGTGGGCGGCCGGTTCACCGTTCATGATGCTTGAGGCATGCCTCGGCATCACGATCGACGCCGAGCGGCGCGAGGTGGTGATCGAACAGCCGATGCTGCCCGAGGGTATCGACTGGCTCGAGGTCAGCGATCTGCGGGTCGGCGATGCGTCGGTGTCGATCACGTTCCGCCGGATCGGCGAGAAGGTGGTGGCGTCGGCGGAGCAGGGGGATGTCAGGGTGGTGGCGTTGCTTTGAGTTTTGCGGGGTTGGCGGGGGCGGGAGTGCCGGCGGCGATGCGTAAGCTGGGTCCAGGACGGCCAAAACCTGATTTGATCGAAAAACTTTGCACGTGCAAAGTTTTTCGTCTTCGTGCGGCCCTAATGAAGAAAACTGTGTGAGCGCAAAGCTTTGGGCGAGAGCTCAAGCGCCGGCGCGACGGCTGCCAGATGTGGGTAAAAAGCGGAAGGACACCATGAAGCCACCACCCACCGTAGCGGGCATTGACGTCGGCGGAGAGCGCAAGCGGAATCATCTGGTGATCCTGCGAGGCACCGAGATCGTGCGCAATCTGCGCAAGGCAACGCCGGAGCAAATGCTTGAGATATGCCGCGAATACGACGTCACGGCGGTGGGCGTCGACGCGCCATGCCGATGGCGTAGCGGTGACGTCGGAAGACGCGCCGAGAAGGTGCTGGCGGAACAAAAAATCTTTTCGTTTGCCACGCCGCATCGCGAACGGGCGCTAGCCAGCACAAGCGGCTTTTACGGCTGGATGTTCAACGGCGAGCGTGTGTACGACGTCTTTGCCGAACACTTCGCGCTTTTCGCAAATGGCGGGACGCGCGCGGGTCGCGTGTGCTTCGAAACGTTTCCGCACGCGATAACCTGTGCGTTCCTCGGTACGAAGCAGGCATCCGCGAAGAAAAAAGGAACCCAGCGCCGCGAAATCCTCAAACGGGAAGGGATCGACGCGGCATCGCTCGGATCTATCGACGATGTCGACGCGGCGCTCTGTGCGTTGGCCGCGCGCTATCTGCTCGAGAACCGCGTCGTGGCCTATGGCGACGACCTGGGTGGCTACATCGTGGTGCCCAGGCCCGATGGTTGTCCGGTGAGCGCAAGCCAGGTCGGGGCAGCTTTCGGCGCGACTCGCGCTTGAACGGGCACGCGCTCTGCTACGCAACCGGTAAATGTCCGTAAGCGCGGCCTCCATGCGGTGCAGCACAGACCCGCATGGACCCGCACGGACCTTATCGCCAGCGTTCGATCACGAATCACGATATGCACATTCAAGGAGGACGGGTGCGTCCGGTACGAACAGGTTTGGTCTTGCTGCTAGCCATGACGGCGTCGATTTCAGGCGGCGCATGGGCGAGCGATCTTCAATGCGCGACCACGCGCCAACCCGCCGAGCGGGTCATCTGCGATCACGCGATTCTGAGCAACGAATACGACGACATCTTCGCGCAGCAACAGACGTTGCTAAACAGCGGTCGACTCTCGTCGGCCCAACTGGCTCGGTGGCGGCAGGCGCGCAACGCGTGCGTCGACGTCCATTGCATCGATGGTGTCTTTGCGCAATGGAAGACGATGGCCGGCTCGCTCATCGTCCAGCCTCAGGCAGCGGCGCCCGGCGCGATGTCGGATACCGCGATGGCGCCCGTCGGCCCGAATCCGGACGCGCCGCCGCTCGTGGCGTCCCAGCCGGTCGTGGCTGCGCCGACGTCGGAGGCATCGCTGGTACGACAAGGGAGCGCGGCCGGCGTGGCGCTGCCGCAGCCGGTGACGCAGGACGCATCCGCGACGGCCGCGGCATCCGGTGCTGTCGCGGCATCCCCGGTCGACGTCTCCCACGCGATGACCGGCATGGGCATGGGTCTCCTGATTGCGCTGCTTGTCGCGGTGGGATTCGTGACGTCGTTCGTGTGGCGCAGGCGGGGCAGCGCGCGCAGCGGCCATGTCGCCACGAAGACGGGCAAGGACCGGCGGTGAGCATGGGCGGTGAGGGCATGCCTGTTGGAGACGACCCGGGACGCAGCTCCCGTTGAGCGCGCCCACCCAGTGGTAACATTTGTTGTCATCGTTCACCACCGCAGTTCCCTCCCATGCCAGACAGCTTCGACCAGCTCGTCGCCCTGATCCGGGCGCGCTTCTCCGAACTGAGCCCGCAGTTCCAGATGGGCGCGGGCTTCCTGCTCGATCATCCCGACGAGGTCGCGGTGTCGTCGATGCGCAAGGTCGCCGAGCGCGCGCAGGTGCAGCCGGCTTCGCTGGTGCGGCTGTCGCAGCAACTCGGCTTTCCCGGCTGGAACGAACTGCGCAACCTGTTCGTCGCGCGCGTGCGCACGCGGCCCGAACCGCTGACGAGCCGCGCGCGCTCGCTGGTCAAATCGAAGGACGCGCTCGCCAACGATCTGCTCGTCGCGCAGCAGCACAATCTCGACGCGACCGCCGCGCATAACGGTCGCGTGATCGTCGAGGCCGCGCGGGTGTTGCGGCGCGCGCCGCACGTGCACGTCGCCGGCTTTCGCTCGTGTTACTCGGTCGCCTTCGGGCTCGTGTACGGCTACCGGCTGTTCCGTCCGTCGGTGTCGCTGCTCAACGGCGAGGCCGGCACGCTCGAAATGCAGTTGCGCACGATCGAGCGCGACAGCGCGACTATCGTGATCAGCTTCGCTCCGTATTCGGTCGAAGCGGCGCGCGTCGCCGAGGCCGCGCTCGAAAAAGGCAGCAAGCTGATCGCGATCACCGACAGCGCGGTGTCGCCGATCGCGCTGAACGCCGAGAAAGTGCTGATTTTTTCGCACGAAAGCCCGTCGTTCTTCCCGTCGCTGGTGGCCGCCACCGCGATCGCCGAGGCGCTGGTCGCGCATCTGCTCGCGCTCGAAGGCGCGGACGCGGTCGAGCAGCTCGCGCTTGCCGAGCAATCGCTGCATACGAAGGGCGCATACGTGCCCTGAACCGAACGCCCGCCAGCGCTTTCTTTTCCCGTCGATTTCCCGCCATCAGGCACGCATGAAGCGAAGGGAGCACGGCCCATGCTCCATCTGGTGTCGCTCAACTTTATTTGACAACAAATGTTGTATTGACGTATAAATACGTACCGAATGTTGAAGATGGTACGCCCGTGGCATCGAAGCAGGAATTCAAGGTTTTTCAGATCAGTGGCGAGCCGTATGAGATCGGCCTCCAGCTCGGCGAAATCGCGCGGCCGGTGTTTGCCGAGTACATGGCGCAGAGCGCGGCGTGGCAGGCGGTGCGGCGCTGGCGCGGCGAGCCGTTCGTGCAGGCATTGCGCGACGCGGCGCGCGCACATTTTCCGGCGCTGGTTGCCGAGCTCGACGGTATCGCGGCCGGCATCGGCTGGCCCGCCGAAGACGTGTTTCTGTGGAACTGCCGCGGCGAGCTGATCCACAACGCGCCCGACGGCTGCACGACGCTCGCGGCGATCGAAGGCGACACCCGTTTCATCGCCCACAACGAAGATGGCGACCCGTTTCTACGCGAGCGCTGCGCGGTGGTCGAGGTCCAGCCAAACGGCCGGCCCGGCTTCGTCAGCTTCTACTATCCCGGCTCGCTGCCGGGGCATACGTTCGCGGCGAACCGGGCCGGGCTCGTGCAAGCCATCAACAATCTACGCATCCGCACACCGGCTGCCGGCGTGCCGCGCATGATCCTCGCGCGCGCGGTGCTCGGTGCCACGTCGCTCGACGCGGCATTGCAGATCCTGCGCGACGTGCCGGCGGCGAGCGGCTTTCATCACACGCTCGGCTGCGCGGGCGACGCGCGGCTCTTCAGCGTCGAAGCGAGCGCCCGGCGCTGCTCGGTGCAACAGGTGGAAAAACGCGCCGGCCACGCGAATCACATGATTCATCCGGGCTGCGAAGCGGAGGCGCAAATCGTCACCGAGTCGTCGCGCGACCGGCAATTGCGCGTGAATGCGTTGCTGCCCGCGCTGGCCGGCAACGGTGCGCTGCCGGCCTCGGCGTTGCTCGACGTGCTGCACGACCGCGCGCCGTCCGGTTTGCCGATCTATCGCGACGACCCGCACGATCCCGACGACGAAAATACGCTCGCCACCGCACTCTTCGACATTAGCGACGCGGGCGTATCGATGAAAGCCTATCGTCATGGCCAATGCGCGTTCGACACCTTTATCGCCCGCGCGACCCCCGACGCTCGCGTTCGACCCCACGCCGAAACCACCAGGAACTGAACACCATGTCCACCGTTTTCCATCGTTCTCCGAAGCAAACCCTGCCGGTGGCCGTCGCGGGCGACGGCATCGAAATCATCGATTCGACCGGCAAGCGTTATATCGACGCGTCGGGCGGCGCGGCGGTTTCGTGCCTTGGCCATAGCAATCAGCGCGTGATCGACGCGATCAAGCGTCAGGCGCAGCAACTGCCGTACGCGCACACGTCGTTCTTCACGACCGCGCCGGCCGAGGAACTGGCCGAGCGGCTCGTCGCCGCCGCGCCAGCGGGGCTCGAACATGTGTACTTCGTGTCGGGCGGCTCGGAGGCGATCGAGGCCGCGCTGAAGCTCGCGCGGCAGTATTTTGTCGAAAAGGGCGAGACGCAGCGCCGTCATTTCATCGCGCGGCGGCAGAGTTATCACGGCAACACGCTCGGCGCGCTGGCGATCGGCGGCAATGCCTGGCGTCGCGAGCCGTTCCTGCCGATCCTGATCGAAGCGCATCACGTGAGCCCGTGCTACGCGTATCGCGAGCAGCGCGCCGACGAAACTGAAGAAGCGTTCGCGCAGCGTCTCGCTGACGAACTCGAACAGAAGATCCTCGAACTCGGCGCGGATACGGTCGCCGCATTCGTCGCGGAAACGGTGGTGGGCGCGACGGCCGGCGCGGTGCCGCCGGTGCGCGAGTATTTCCGCAAGATCCGCGCGGTCTGCGATCGTTACGGGGTCCTGCTGATTCTCGACGAGATCATGTCGGGCATGGGCCGCACCGGCTATCTGTTCGCGTGCGAAGAAGACGGCGTCGCGCCGGACATCCTGACGATCGCGAAGGGGCTCGGCGCCGGCTATCAGCCGATCGGCGCGACGCTCGTGAGCGACCGCATCTACCAGACCATCGTCGGTGGGTCGGGCTTCTTTCAGCACGGCCATACCTACATCGGTCACGCGACGGCCTGCGCGGCCGCGCTCGAAGTGCAACGCGTGATCGCCGAAGACAGGCTGCTGCCGAACGTGCAGGCGCGCGGCGAGCAGTTGCGCAGCCGGCTGCGCGAGCACTACGCGCAGCATCCGCATATCGGCGACGTGCGCGGGCGCGGCCTCTTCGTCGGCGTCGAACTGGTGAAGGATCGCACGACGAAAGAGCCGTTCGATGCGAAACTGAAGCTGCACGCGGCGATCAAGCGCGAGGCGTTCGCGCGCGGCCTGATGGTGTATCCGATGGGTGGCACCGTCGACGGCAAGAGCGGCGATCATGTGCTGCTCGCGCCGCCGTTCATCTGCACCGAGCGCGATATCGACGAGATCGTGAGCCGTCTGACCGATGCGATCGGCGCGTCGCTCGCCGCCGTTTAAGATCCGAATCCAGCCCTTAGCGAGAACGATGATGACCGAGCGTTTGCCTCACTTCGAGATGTCCACCGCCACGCCCGAGCAGAAAGCGGTGCTCGACGAAATCCTGACCGGCCCGCGCGGCAACCTGAACGGGCCGTTTCTCGGCTGGATTCACAGCCCGCAACTGGCGCAACACGCGCAGCGTCTGGGCGCGTTTTGCCGCTATCAGACCGGCTTGCCGCTGCGTTTGTCGGAACTCGCGATCCTGGTGACCGCATCGCGCTGGCAGGCGCAGGCCGAGTGGTACATCCACTATCCGATCGCGCTGGAGGCGGGTGTCGGCGAAGCGGATGCCGAGACGATCCGCCAGGGCCAGCGCCCCGATTTCGCGGACGCCGACGACGCGCTGATCTACGACTTCGCGAGCGAGCTGTACGAGACGAAGCGCGTGTCGGATGCGACGTATGCGAAGACGGTCGAGCGTTTCGGGCATCAGGTGGTGATCAACCTGGTCGGCCTGCTTGGCTATTACGCGCTCGTCGCGATGACGCTGAACGTGTTCGACATGCGCGCGTTGGGGCAGGAGAGCCTGCCGTTTGCCGAGTGAGGTTTGACGCGCGAGCGGAGAGTGTGGTGCTCCGTATGGCGTCCGCTTAACACGTCCCGCAGCTGCAGGACAACGCCACGCGTTGACTCAATAAAAGCCCCGGTTGCGAATATCGCAACCGGGGCTTTTTACTTGCTGCAGCAACAACTACAACATCGAACTGCCTTCCACTGCAGGCCGCCAACCGCGCGGCCGTACTACTTTCTGCTTACTGCGAGTGGTTACTGCGCCTGGTTATCGCGTGCAGTTATCGTGCTTAGTTGCCACGATACGTCGAGAAGATCCGTTGCTGCACCGACTGCGGCGCACCCGCGTCCGACGCGCTGGCCTTCACGCCGCCGACATCCTGCGAACCCTGCGCCGCGGCGACGACCATCGCGCCTTGCGGCACGGCCTTCGGATACTCGGTGTCGTTCTGGTACACGAGGCCCGCTTTTTGCGCGGCAACCAGTTCGGCGCGCACTTGAGCGCGGGACACCGGCGCGTTGGCCTGCTGGGCGAACGACACAGCCGGAACGATAAGGGCAGATGCGACGACGACTGCGGAAAGAAGCGATTTCATGATGACCTCCAAATTTCGATTGTTGAGTGGATCGGTGTGAATCACGTTTGCCGGTCCGTTGAAAACAGTCTATTTCTGATGAGGTCCGCAAAAAAGTGGCTTTTTCAAGAAAGATTGTTTCTTTTTTTGAAAATATTCGAGATGACTATTGCGGTAATAGCTGTAAGCGTTTCATCGTGCCGTCACGACGCAGGCATCTGAAGCGCCTATGATGAAACCCGGTCCACGCCCGTGCCCATCGGCCGCACGGCGCCCCGCGACCGATGCCCGCGCACGGACCGATCCGGGCGGGACCGCCGCGGCGGGCATCAGCTTCGGTCGTCGGACGCAGGCGGTAGGGCATCAACAGGAGAGAGCGATGAAGCGCAAGGCATCGGCAGTCTGGCAAGGCGGCCTGCAAAACGGCAAAGGCTCGATTTCCACCGACAGCGGCGTCCTCAAGGACACCCAGTATTCGTTCGCGACGCGCTTCGCGGACGGCATCGGCACGAATCCGGAAGAGCTGATCGCGGCCGCGCACGCGGGGTGTTTCTCGATGGCGTTGTCGGCGGAGCTGGGCAAGGCCGGCATCACGCCCGAGCGGATCGGCACCACGGCCACCGTCACGCTCGACAAGGACGGCGGCGGCTTTGCGATCACCGCGGTGCATCTCGACGTGAACGTGAAAATCCCCGGCGGCGACAAGGCCGCGTTCGACAAGGCGACCGCCGACGCGAAGGCGGGGTGCCCGGTGTCGAAGGTGCTGAACGCGACGATCACGATGGACGCGAAGCTCGAAACCTGACGCTGCGCGCCCGCGCAACGACGCAGTCGGCGAAGGGCGGCCACGCTCTGCGCCGGCTTTTTTGTGGCGGCAGAGGCGCAATGACCCAATAACCCCAATAACCAGCCAATAACCCCACGAGCGATGCGCGTACCGCGCGACTTTCTTGATTTATTGAACGGCCAGTCATAATATCCAGCCCAAGAAGCTGGGCGCTCGCAGTGAGCCACAGCACTTTGGCAGCGTTGGCAACTTCGGCTACAAGTACCAGGCAATCAGGCAACCCAGGATCAGCGCAATTGAGTCATTCAAGGCAAACCGCGAAAAAAGCCGGCGACATCTGTGTGCGCGGCCGTCCGCGCGAGTTCGATACCGACACCGTGCTGACGAACGCGAGCCAGGTGTTCTGGGATCACGGCTACCACGCGACGTCGATCGACGATCTGTGCAAGGCCACCGGCTTGTTGCGCGGCAGTCTGTATGGCGTGTTCGGCGACAAGCACGGCATCATGCTCGCCGCACTCGATCATTACGCGGAGGGCGCGGTCGCCCGGCTCGCGCAGCGTCTGAGCAATTCCGTGGAGCCCGAGCAGGCGCTGCGCGACGCGCTGCTGCACTACGCGCGGGTGTCGTGCGCGCTGAGCGGCCGGCGTAGCTGCTTCATCACCAACACCACGCTGGAAATGCAGCCTGGCGACGAGCTATTGCGTACGCGCGTCGCCGCGATCCAGCGACGCATGGCGACCCTGCTCGCGGCGGCGGTGATCCGCGGCCAGGCGAGCGGCGCTTTCGATTCGACGCTCGACGAACAGGCCGTCGGCGATTTCCTGCTCTGCGTGATGCAGGGCTTGCGGGTGATGGGGCGGGTCGCGCATGAAGAAGACGCGCTGACCGGCATCGTCGATGTGGCGATGCGCGCGCTGGTCTAGCGTCGAGGCTGTACGGAGGTAGCGTCGGCGCATGCCGCGCCGCCGCTTATTTTTTAACTAATTGTTGAACGATTAGTCATGAAAAGCGAAGCGATCAAGTCCGCTGCGGCGGCATGGGGCGGAGCCCCCGCTTGTCCCGCCAACGCCGTGACCTGTCCGACGCCGGCGCTCGCGGGCATGGCGGCGAGCGCCCAGGCCCACGCCAAAGCGCCGCATTTCGAGCGTCAGGCAGTCGCGCTGGCGGTGCTGTTCGTCGGCGCCTTCCTCGCGCCGCTCGATTACTTCATCGTCAATCTCGCGCTGCCGTCGATCCGCACTGGCCTGAACGCGAGCGACGCGCAATTGCAGCTCGTCGTGTCGGCCTACGCGTCGGCGTATGCGGTACTGCTGATCACGGGCGGTCGTCTCGGCGATCTGTTCGGCCGTCGCCGGATGTTCATGACGGGGATGGCGGGCTTCGTGATCGCCTCGGCGTTGTGCGGCTTCGCGACCAGCGGCCAGATGCTCGTGATTTCGCGCATCGTGCAGGGCATCGCGGCGGCGGTGATGGCGCCGCAGGTGCTCGCGACGATCCGCGCGGTCGTGCCGTTGCATCAGCAGACACGCGTGATGAGTCTGTATGGCTTCGTGTTCGGGTTGTCGTCGATCGTCGGACAGCTCGGCGGCGGCGCGCTGATCACGTATCACCCGTTCGGGCTCGACTGGCGCGCGATCTTCCTGATCAACATTCCGGTCGGCATCGCCGCGTTTATCGGCACGTGGAAGTTCGTGCCGGAGAACCAGCCGGCGACGCGCGCCGGCGTCGATCTGAAGGGCGTCGCGCTGCTGTCGGCGGTGCTGCTGCTCGTCATCTATCCGATGACGCATGGCCGCGAGGCCGGCTGGCCGGCCTGGACGTTCGCGATGTTCGCGCTCGCGGTGCCGGTGTTCGCGTGGTTCGTCGCCACGGAGCGGCGCGTCGAGCGCGGCGGTGGTTATCCGCTCGTCGATCTGCAACTGTTCCGCAATCGCGCGTTCGCGCTCGGTCTTCTGCTGGCGTTCCTGTTCTACTGCAACAGCGCGTTCTTCCTGACCTACGGCATCTTTCTGCAGACCGGTCTGCACTGGACGCCGCTCGCCTCGGGCATCGCGATCATGCCGTTCGCGCTCGGCTTCGTGATCGGGCCGCTGACTTCGCCGGCGGTCGTCAGGCGCATCGGCGCGCACGTGCTGACGCTCGGTTTCTCGATGATGACGCTCGGCTTCATGGTAACCGGCTGGTCCACGACGCAAGCCGCTACGCCCGATCTGCCGTTCTATTGCGGGCTCGTGATCGCGGGCGTCGGGCACGGTCTGCTGCTGCCGTCGATCATGCGTATCGCGTTGCAGGAGGTCGTGCCGGAAAAGGCGGGGCTGGCGTCGGGCGTGGTGTCGTCGACGTTGCAGATCGGTTCGGCGTTCGGCACAGCGGCAATCAGCGGCGCGTTTTTCGGCGCGCTGGGCGGCAGCACGGCCGCCGCGTCTTACGCGCAGGCGTTCCAGTTGAGCCTCGGTATCAACGCGGCGCTGATGTTCGTTTGCATCGGTTTGAGCGTGCTGCTCGTGCGTCATCAGCAGGCGGTACAACGTGCGCTCGCGCGGGCAGTTTGAAAATCCCGCTGTGGTAATCGTTTTCACTAACTGGTTACCAGTAAAAATCGGCTGCTTTGAAAGAAAGGCTGAATGCGTGGCTGCTGGATTTACCGGTGAGTCGGACATTCACAGGTGATTCTGATTTACATCAATCTGCCAGCGGGTAAATCAGGTTTATGCGGCGTTGCGTCACCGTTTCTAATATGACGAATGCGGCTTGAATTTTCTACCGGGCCGCAAACCCGCTAGCAGTAAGTGTTGCGTTTGTGTGTTGACGCACATAGGGTAATCCTCACGTATTTTCGGATTTCCGTAGCTCACAAGGGAACTAAACGCGGTGCGCGCGAATTTCTGTTGTGCTGAAAACGGTACCAATAAAAAGCGCTTGCTGCGTTTAAATTCAATTGTTAATCTCTCTTAACTTTTAGAGGGTTCTTTCGGTAGGTCGCTATCGATAAAGGTCGGTTCAATGACTTAATAACGCTGGATATGGGGGATTCATAATGCTGACCGCTGCCATTGATGGATTCGAGACACCGCCCGCTTTCAACATCGGAGACGTCGTCAAGCTGAAGGACGGGGGCTCGCGCATGACGGTGACGTATGCGGGGCCGGTTGCGCTCAATCCCGGTGACTGGCTGATCTGCGAGTGGTTCGACGAACACGGCGAACTGCGTCGCGAAATCTTTGCGCCACATAGCGTGCGCGCCGAACCGCGTTCGATTCCGGCTGGCTCCGTGCAGTGGAGTCGGATTGGGCGCGCGGCCTGACGGGCGCCGAATGCGCTCGTGCGGGTTCGGGAAGAACATCTGGTTTCAAGCCTATTCACGCGAGTTTGCCGCGTGAACAGTGACATCGTCTGAACGACGTAGTACGGACTCGGTAAAACGGCCGCGTCATCGCTTCGTGTTATTGCATCGTCTCATTGCTTCGGTTGCGCTGCCCGGCGTGTGCGCCGAGCAGCTTGTCCCCACAGACAGTATCCGCATCGCTCGATCGGGTCAGTGTCCCGGCCGATCGCGCGTAGTTTCGCGCCGCTGCACACGCGACATCAGCGCCGACGAAAACGCCCGCATGCTCAGCAGCTTGCGTTTCTTCACCACGTCGGTCGCGATGCTCTCCGGCGGATTCGGCTGCAACGCCCAGTACAGCGCGAGCGCCCAGCCCAGCCCGGTCCAGCCGAGGCACGCGTTGAACAGCGCAAGCGTCAGCACGTCGCGACGCTTGCGCCGGTCCGCGAGAATCGCCGGCAGGAAATACAACGCCAGCGCACATACCGCGGCGACAGCCTGCATGGCCACGTTATCCCTCATCCCCACTCCCTGATGCACGATGCATGTAAGGGGATTGTCGCGCGAATGACGGCTTCGCGCAGCCCGTACCGTGCTCCGCGGCTCGCGCGGTCCGCGCTACTGCCGACCGTTCCCAATTGCTGTGACACGCCCCAAGGGGTTCAGCCCGGCGCGCATCGGGACTATCATGATCGTTTCATTGAACAGCCCCGACACGGACCCATCATGAGCACCGACGATACGACCCTGCAGGCCCAACGCCTGAACCCGGACACGCTGCGCGAGTTCGTCGAGCGCAAGTGGAACGACGAGATCGTGCCCGCGCTGACCGACTACATCGCGGTGCCGGCCAAAAGCCCGGCGTTCGATCCCGACTGGGCGAGGCACGGCTATCTGGAGCGGGTGATCACGGACGCCGCGCAATGGGCCGAGCAGCAGCCGGTGCGCGGTTTGAAGCTCGAAGTGATCCGTCTGCCCGGCCGCACGCCGGTGATCTTCTTCGAAACCGCCGCGACGCGCTCGGGTTGCGATGAAACCATCGTGCTGTACGGCCACCTCGACAAGCAGCCGGAGTTCGACGGCTGGCGCAACGACCTCGGGCCGTGGACGCCGAAGCTCGAGGACGGCAAGTTGTACGGCCGCGGCGGCGCGGACGACGGTTACGCGATCTACGCGAGTCTGACGGCGCTGGCCGCGCTCGATGCGCAGGGCGTCGAGCGTCCGCGCTGCGTCGGTCTGATCGAGACCTGCGAGGAGTCGGGCAGCTACGATCTGCTGCCGTACGTCGACGCGTTGCGCGAGCGGCTCGGCAAGGTCGGGCTGGTCGTGTGTCTCGACTCGGGCGCGGGCAATTACGACCAGCTGTGGCTGACCACGTCGCTGCGCGGTCTCGTCGGCGGCGATCTGGAAGTGCAGGTGCTCGACGAAGGTATTCACTCGGGCGTCTACGGCGGCATCGTGCCGTCGAGCTTCCGCATCATGCGGCAGCTGTTCGATCGTCTCGAAGATGCGGCGAACGGCACGCTGCTGCCGAAGGGCTTCCATTGCCCGGTGCCGGCCGACCGTCTGCGCGAAGCCGAGGCCGCCGCGCGTATCCTCGGCGACGACGTCTGGAAGAAGATGCCGTGGGCGTGTGGCCAGGATGGCCGTCAGGTGTTGCCCACCACCACCGATCCGCGCGAGGCGCTGCTCAATTCGACGTGGCGGCCGTCGTTGTCGGTCACGGGCGCGGCTGGTTTGCCCGCGCTCGCCGACGCCGGCAACGTGCTGCGGCCGCGCACCGCGTTCAAGCTGTCGCTGCGTCTGCCGCCGACGATCGAAGCGGACAAGGCCGTCGCCGAACTGAAGGCGCTGCTCGAATTCGATCCGCCGTACAACGCGAAGGTGACGTTCAAGCCGGACGCCGGCGCGGCGAGCGGCTGGAACGCGCCGGAAGTGGCGCCGTGGCTCGCTACCGCGTTGAACGATGCATCGCGCCAGCACTTCGGCGCCGATGCCGCGTACATGGGCCTCGGCGGCACGATTCCGTTGATGAACGTGCTGAAGGCGGGCTTCCCGAAGTCGCAGTTCATGGTGTGCGGGGTGCTCGGACCGAAGTCGAACGCGCACGGGCCGAACGAATTCCTCCACGTGCCGTACGGCAAGAAGCTGACGGCCGCGGTGGCCGAAGTGATTGCTTCGGCGCCCTGAGTTTCATCTGTGCCCACGGGTAGTGGGTCGGGCGCTGCCCGCATCCACTGCCTGATTTTGCTGCATGAGTCCGCGCGGCGGATGCGGCTACCTCGGGTACGTATCTGAACGTATCTGAGTCAGATACCCGAGTCAGATACCCGAGCCGCGCCGCCGCCTGCTCACCACGCCATTTTCTCCCTTCGACCCACACCCACACCGACACGCCGCATGACCGACCACGCCACTGCCCAAGCCTCCACGCCCCGGATTCCGGCCGATCAACTGCATGCCTACGTGAAGGCGATCTGGGAGCAGGCGGGCAGCACGCCGCGCGAGGCCGAGCTGGTGGCCGATCACCTCGTGGCCGCGAATCTGACCGGTCACGACTCGCATGGCGTCGGCATGATTCCGCGCTATGTCGAATCGCTGGCCGACCGGCAACTGCAACTGAACCGGCACGCCGACGTCGTGAAGGATGCGGGCGCGGTGCTGACCGTCGAGGGTGGCAAGGGCTTCGGTCAGGTGATCGCGTTCGAGGCGATGGAGCGCGGCATCGAGCGTGCGCGGCAGATCGGCATCTGCGCGGTCGGCCTGCGCGGCGCGCATCATATCGGCCGCATCGGTCATTGGGCCGAGCAGTGCGCGCGCGCGGGCCTCGTGTCGTTCCATTTCGTCAACGTGGCGGGCGACCCGCTCGTCGCGCCGTACGGCGGCGCGGACCGTCGCATCGGCACGAATCCGTTCTGCGCCGCCTATCCGCGTCCCGGCAAGCCGCCGCTCGTGCTCGACTTCGCGACCAGCACGATCGCGTTCGGCAAAACCCGCGTCGCGTACAACCAGGGCAAGCACACGCCGCCGGGTGCGCTGATCGATCACGAGGGCATGCCGACGCTCGAACCGAAGGTGATGCACGAAGCGCCGTTCGGCTCGTTGACGCCGTTCGGCGGACACAAGGGTTTCGGGCTCGCGGCGATGTGCGAGATTTTCGGCGGCGCGCTGTCGGGCGGCTTCACCACGCACGCGGACACGCTCGGCACGACGCACGCGATCATCAACTGCATGCTGTCGGTGATCATCGATCCCGCCGCGTTCGACGCCCCCGACGCGCAGGCGGAAGCCGACGCGTTTCTCGCATGGGTCAAGGCCTCGCCGCTCGCGGCGAGCAGCGAGCGCATCTACGAGCCGGGCGAGCCGGAGCGCGTGACGCGCGCGCAGCGCGAAGCCGACGGCATTCCGGTCGATGCAGCCACGTGGGCGCAGATCCACACGGCGGCGCGCGAGGTCGGGATGAGCGAGGCGGCGGTGAGCGACTGGGGGGCGCGGCTGCGCTGACGCCCGCCGCTAGAGGTGACGAGAAAAGAAGGGCAGCGGGAAAGGCTCAGGCGATCAGCCTGAGCTTGCGCCGATCGAGCAGCCAGCGTTCGAATTCGGCGGCGGGCATCGGCTTGCCGTACAGGAAGCCCTGCACGTAGTCGACGCCGAGTCCCTTCATGAAGGCTTCTTCCGCTTCGGTCTCGATCCCTTCGGCGACCACCTGGAAGTCCAGTTCCTGGGCGACCGCGACCATCGAGCGTACCAGCGCCTGCGCCTTCATGTCGGCATGGATCGAGCGCACGAAACTGCGGTCGAGCTTGATCACGTCGAGCGGGATACGGCCGAGTTGCGAGAGCGACGAATAGCCGGTGCCGAAGTCGTCCAGATGCACCTGCGCGCCGAGCCGGCGGAACTGCTTGATCAGCTCGATCGCGGCGGCTTCGTTTTCGATCAGGCAGCTTTCGGTCAGTTCGAGGTCGACGAGGCAGGGATCGAGGTTCGCGTGCTGCAACGCCTCGGCGAAGTGGCGGACAACGGCGGTATCGGTGAGCTGCCGTGCCGACACGTTGATCGCGATGCGCAGGTTGTAGCCGGCGGCTTTCCAGCGTGCCGCCTGGCTCGCGGCGGTTTCCATCACCCAACGGCCGAGCACGCCGATCAATCCGGATTCCTCAGCATAGCGGATGAACTCGACCGGCATGATCAGCCCGCGTTCGGGCGAATTCCAGCGCACCAGTGCTTCCGCGCCTTGCACGGTGCCGGTCGCGAGGTTCAGCTTCGGCTGGTAATACAGCGCGAGCTGGCCTTCGTCGAGACCGCGGCGCAGGTTCGTGTCGAGCCACATGAATTCGGCGACGCGGCGGTTCATATCTGGCGAGAACACGCGATGCGTGCGCTTGCCTTCGTCCTTGGCGACGTACATCGCGGTATCGGCCGAGCGGATCAGCGATTCGAGGCTGTCGCCATGTTCCGGCGAACACGCGATGCCGATCGAGCAGCCGGTGTAGACCTCGACGAGCCCGACCGCGAACGGCACGCGCATGCGCTCGAGAATGCGTTGCGCGGTGTTTTCGAGCTGGTGCGCGGTGCCCTTGGCCGCGAGCACGATGAATTCGTCGCCGCCCAGGCGCGCGAGTGAGTCGCCCGGATTCAGGCAACTGCGGATCGCGTCGGAGACGTCGCAGATCAGCCGGTCGCCGAACACGTGGCCGTAGTGATCGTTGACCTTCTTGAAGTTGTCGAGATCGAGAAACAGGATGCCGACCGTTTCGCCCGGCGCGGCCTGTTCGATCGCGATCTGGATCCGCTCCTGGATCGCGTGGCGATTTGCGAGGCCGGTCAGCGGGTCGGTGGCGGCCTGCTCGATCAGCCGTTCCTGCGCGAGGCGTTGTTCGGTGATGTCGGTGCCCGAGCAGATCAGGAACTGGTCTTCGCTGCCGCCGCCACCACCGCGAACGAACTTGTTGCGAAACAGGAACAGGCGCTCGCCATGCACCGTTCTGATGCGCCGTTCGATCTCGTAGGGTTCGCCGCGATTGAAGAAGCCCGCGCTCGCCTGGTTCGAAGGCGCCTCGCCGTCGGACGGAACAAACAGCGTCCACACGCTGCGGCCGATGATGTCTTCTTCCTTCAGGCCGGTCAGTTCCTCGGCGAGCCGGTTAAAGCGCTGGATCCGTCCATGCCGGTCGACGATCACGACGACCGAGTTCACCTCGGAAACCACCTGCTCGGCGAACGAGAGGCCGTGCAGCAACGCACGGGCGACCGATTCGGTGTCGCCGTGGGCCGACGCGGTGCCGCCCCAGCGCTCGCGGTCGAGCTTCTTGCCGACCAGATGCAGGCGCAGCGATGCGCCGTCCAGTTGTACGTCGATCACGACGTGCGAGGTGACGCCGCTCAGCTGGCGCACCTGCGACGCCTGTTCGGAAGTGAGGGCAAGCGCGACGCAGGCAGCCTGAGCACTTGTCGCGGCAAGTTCGAGCGTGTCGCTGCCCGCTGACAGACGCCAGCATGGGCTGCTCGTGCCGAACCGCGCGTGAAGCACCTGGTCTTGTTGCTGGTCGCTCATGAAGTCCCCGGGCAGTGTGCCGGTAGCCCGCTTCGTGGCAGGCGGCGGCAGACAGTCTTCCTCATACCAAATTGAATTTGCCCCATTGTATCGAAGCGCCACAGTTCAAGCGAAGAAACATTAACGTTGGTTAACGGTCGACGCGGCCGTGTGCTGGAGGCCTATCAGGAACAAAACCCGACGCCGCGGCGACCCTGTCGCAGGTGGCCTGATGTGGCCCGGTGGGAGGCGCTGCGGTCCAACGTGATTCGATGCGGCGAGCGTCGGCTAGAACCGGCGCGCCAGCAGCGCACGAGCCCGTTCGCGGCCGGCCGGATCGGCGTCGAGCGTCGCGTCGAACCAGAACTTGCCGGCCACCAGCGTCGCCGCGACTACGCCGTCGCGGTACAGCACGCGGTTTCCCGCGACGGCCGGCACCTTGTCGCCGATCAGCAACGTGCCCGCGAGGTTCAGCGGATCGGTGCCCGCGACGCAGATCAACGCACCGTCGTTCGCCTGCCGCCGCACCTCGCGCAGTAGCGGAATCGCCTCGGGCAGCGCGAACTGCTCGCCAGCCAGTCCATTGATGAAACGTCCGCCGCGGATCACGCCGCGCGCTTCGAGCCGTTGCAGTACCCGCAGCAGATCGCGCCACGGCGGCAGCCATTCGGCTTCGCGTTCGAGCACGCGCCAGAACACGACGCCGTAGCGGCGCAGCAAGGTCATCGCGACGTGCTCGAGCACCTCGGGTGGTGGCTGGTGTCGCGCGGGCATGTTTTCCGACGCTGCAGCAGCGGGGCGGTTCACCAGTGCCCAGCGGCCCGCATCGTCCATGCCGCCGATCAGCGCGCTTGGACGCGCGCGTCGGCTGCCGCCGAACGCGTTGCGTTTGGCGACCGGTTTGAGCAACGCGCGCAGGCCAGCGAAGCTGTCGGAATTCGCGAGCCCGGCCGCGACCAGTTCGCCGAGCGCGTTTTCGAGTTCCATGCGCAGCACGCGAACTTCGGCGAGCAGTTCATCGAAGAACATCGCGCCATGTTGCGCGAGCGTGTCGTACACACTTTGCGCGAGCGCCGACAACTCGATCTGTCGCGCCGGATCGAGCAGCGCGCGCCATGCCCGCAACTGCGCGCGCGGCAACAGCACGATCGGCGTGCTGCGCACCGGTCCGGCGACGCCGCGCGTGCGCTCGGTCAGACGGGTCCAGACGATCTTGCCGGCGCGGCATAGTTCGTCGAGCGAACTATTCGCATACGCGAGCACACGCGCGGGCAGGATGTCTTCCTCCCACGCGCCGGCCGCAGCCTGGAAGCCTTCGAGCTGGGCGAGCGCGGCGGCTAGCGCGTCGCGGCCTTCGGCGCGTGTCGCGGGCGTCAGATGTTGCCACTCGAACAGGAAGCGCATGAAGTCGTGGCGCTCGACCGGCTCGATCTCGCGTCGTAGACGCTTCACCGTGTAGCGATGAATGCGCGCGAGCAGGTGGCGCTCGCACCATTCCTCGGCGCTCGTGTGCGGCGTGAAACGGCCGCGCAACAGATAGCCTTCGGCTTCGAGCCGGACGAGCGCCTGTTCGATCTGGCCGGCGGGCAGGCCGAGCGGTCGGGCGATCGCGTCGACCGATAACGGGCCGAAGCCGGTCAGGCGCGCGCGCAATACGTCGACGAGCGCGTCGTCGGCGCTCCAGCTGTCGGTGTAGCCCTTCGGCGGGTTCAATTGCGGTACGTAGTGGTTGCGCGGGATCGCGGGGTAGAGCGCTGCGAAGCAGGTGAGGCGCTCGACGGGCAGCCAGAGGGCGGGGGCGTTGGCGGCGTGGGTTGCGATGGGGCTTGCGTTTTTGGTTGCGCCGGCGTTTGCTTTGGAGCCGGCGTTTGTGTTCGCGTTTGCCTCCGCTTTGGCGTTTGCTTTGACGGTGGAACTAGCGTGAGTGCCCTCAGCGAGCGTCAGCCGTGTCGCGCGTCCGGCCTTCGCCAGATCCGCAAGCAGCATCGGCCAGCCTTCGTGCTCGCGCGCCTCGGCTTCGGTAATGCACGCCAGGCCGGTCAGCGCTTCGTGCATTTCGTCGGCGTTGCGCGCCTGCGGCCACGCTTCGTCGCGCACGCTGTCGATCGCGTCGGCGTCGAGCGCGCCGAGATCGTCGGTGCTTGCCGGATCGGTCCAGCGACGGTTCAGCACCGCCTGGGTCCGGCGCTCCTCGATCGGCGCGTCGTCGAGATACGCATACGGCTTGGCGGTGAGGATTTCGGCGGCGAGCGGCGACGGCGCCGGCAGATCGCGCGCCACCAGCCGCACGTCGCCGCGCTCGATGCGACGTAGCAGCGCGAGCCAGCGTTCGCTGTCCATCGCGTCGTGCAGGCAGTCGTCGATGGTCTGGTCAACTAAGGGATGGCTTGGCACCTCGCGTTCACCGACGATGTTCTCCAGGCACGCGGCCTGGTCCGGAAACACGCTCGCGAGCAGATCTTCGCTGCGCATCCGTTGCAGTTGCGGCGCGGTCTTGCGTCCGCCGGTGTAGCGCGGCAGGCCGAGCGCGGTGGTCGCGTTCCAGCGCCAGCGCACGCCGAACAGCGGCGCGTCGAGCAGCGCCTGGATCAACAGATGTTCGGCGCTGTTCGAGTGCAGATAGCGCCAGACGTCGTCGAGCACGAACGAGTGGCTGCCGGTCAGCGACAGCACGATCGCGTCTTCGGTGGCGGCCGCCTGCAACTCGAAGTTGAAGCTGCGGCAGAAACGCTTGCGCAGCGCGAGACCCCACGCACGGTTCACGCGACTGCCGAACGGCGAGTGGATCACCAGCTGCGTGCCGCCGGATTCGTCGAAAAAACGTTCCATGACCAGCGTGCTCTGCGTCGGCAATACGCCGAGCGCCGCGCGGGCACGCGCCAGATAGTCAACGATCTGCCGCGCGGCGGCTTCGTCGAGCGACAGGTGTTCGACGAGCCACCCGATCGCGTGATCGAGGCGAGGGGCGGCGGCGGTCGGCGCGCACGCTTCCGGCTCACCCAACAACGCCGCGACCTGTTCGCGCAGCCGCGCGACCGCGAACGACAATTCGTCGCTGCGCCCCGGCGCTTCGCCGAGCCAGAACGGAATGTTCGGCGGCTGCCCCTGCGCATCCTCGACGCGCACGCGCCCGCTCTCGATGCGCAGAATCCGGTACGACGCGTTGCCGAGCTGGAACACGTCGCCGGCCAGACTCTCGACCGCGAAATCCTCGTTGACGGTGCCGATCTGGAGGGCCTGCGGTTCGAGCACGACCGCGTAATCGGCGTTCTCCGGAATCGTGCCGCCCGACGTCACCGCGACCAGCTTGCCGCCGCGCCGGCCGCGTAGCGTGCCGCTGACCGCGTCGCGATGCAGGTAGGCGGCACGCGGCCCGTGGCGGCTCGTGTAACCCTCGGCGAGCATGCGCAGCACCGCGTCGTACTGCTCGCGCGACAGCTCCGCGTAGGGCGCCGCACGCCGCATCATGTCGAACAGCGCGTCCTCGCTCCACTCCGCGCTCGATACCTCCGCGACGATCTGCTGCGCGAGCACGTCGAGCGGCGCGCGCGGGATGCGCAGCGCGTCCAGTTCGCCGCGCCGCACGCAATCGAGCAGCGCCGCGCATTCGAGCAGATCGTCGCGCGAGGCGGGAAAGAGCCGCCCCTTCGGCATGCCGCCGACGTGATGCCCCGAGCGGCCGACGCGCTGCAGAAACGGCGCGATCGCGCGCGGCGAACCCATCTGGCAGACGAGGTCGACGTCGCCGATATCGATGCCGAGTTCCAGCGATGCCGTCGCGATCAGCACGCGCAATTCACCGCGTTTCAGGCGCTGCTCGGCGTCGAAGCGATGTTCCTTCGCGAGGCTGCCGTGATGCGCGGCGACCGCGTCCTTGCCGAGCCGCTCGGTCAGATGACGCGCGGCGCGCTCGGCCATGCGGCGCGTGTTGACGAACACCAGCGTCGTGCGATGTTGCGCGACCAGTTCGGCAAGGCGGTCGTAGACGCGTTCCCACACTTCGTTGGCCATCACCGCTTCGAGGGGCACCGGCGGGATGTCGAGCGCGAGGTCGCGCGCGCGGACATGGCCGACGTCGATCACTGCGCAGTCGGCCGGCGCATCGCTGTCGATCGCCGCGCCGCCGACCAGAAACCGCGCGACCGCGTCGATCGGCTTTTGCGTCGCCGACAGACCGATACGCGGCAGGCGCTGCCCGCACAGCGCATCGAGCCGTTCGAGGCTCAGCGCGAGATGACTGCCGCGCTTGCTGCCGGCGAGCGCATGAATTTCATCGACGATCACCGTGCGCGCCGTCGCCAGCATGCGCCGGCCCGAGTCCGAGCCGAGCAGCACGTAGAGCGACTCCGGCGTCGTCACGAGGATGTGCGGCGCGCGCTTTTTCAGCGCGTTGCGCTCCTGCTGCGTGGTGTCGCCGGTGCGCACGGCGGTGCGGATTTCGAGCGGCGGCAGGCCGAGCGCGTCGAGTTCGGCGGCGATGCCTTGCAGCGGCAATTGCAGGTTCAGGCGGATGTCGTTGGAGAGCGCCTTGAGCGGCGACACATAGACGACGAGCGTGGCGTCGGGCAACCCGCCGCCGTTGGCAAGCCCTTGCGATACGAGGTCGTTGAGCGCGGACAGGAACGCGGTCAGCGTCTTGCCGGAGCCGGTCGGCGCGGCGACCAGCGTCGAGCGGCCGCGGCGGATCTGCGGCCACGCGGCGGCTTGCGCGCTGGTCGGGGAATCGAAGGTCTTGCGGAACCAGCCGGCGACGGCCGGATGGAAGCCGTCGAGCGCGTGCGGGGCCGGCGGCGAAGCTGGCGTGGCGGTGCGTGCGGGGCGCGTGGCGCTCGTGGTGCTCGCGGTGGTGCGAGCCTTTCGCGAGCGCGGCGGCGCGTCGAGTGAGGCGGATGTCCTGGCCGAAGTCATGCTCGTGTAAGTGGGGGCGGCGCGTGCGATATCCAGTGGGGCGCGGCGTGGCGGGTGGGGCGCGCGGGGGCTTGGCCGCAGTCGCTGGTGGTCGCGCAGGAGTGTTTAGTCTCGCAGGTTTTCGGGGATTTGGCGTACGAAGGCAATTTTTGCTGAACGTTTTTCATCGTTGAATTCATGGGCAAGATTCTCCGAATTCATTGATTCGGGCGTCGCTATTGTCACGGCCGGCACAGGGCAGATGTGCAGAGCGCTCCGATGGTGGTTGACGGTGCCGCACGGTTGCCGGCGATAGCCGCTTTTCTTCCTCTTTCCGTGTCGTTTTCGCCTGTCCAAACGGCGCGTTCCTGGCGGGCTCTGCCCTGAATATTCGCTCTGCATATTATTTCAGTCATGGCTGCAACCGAGTCTGTCTACCGGAAATTTTTGATTTATGTACAAATGTTGTTTCGTTCTACCAAATTGACATTTATTTGCGATTTGCTTTCATTGCGTAGGCTACCTTCCCGCCGTTCAAAGAAAACAACCAGGCAAAAAATGAATGCGAATACGTTTCGGCTGATCTACAGCCGATGCCGGGGCATGCTCGTGGCATTTGCGGAAACCGCGACTGCGGCAGGAAAAACAGATTGCGGTGAAGCCATCGTTCACCGTTGCGCCACACACCTCCTGCGACACCTCTCGCTATTTTCAATGCGGCACGCGGCGTTGCTGGCGTTTGGCGTGGCTCCCCCGATGGTTGCAGGTCACGGCAGCAGGCGCGCATGCGCCGACAGTGATCCAGACCGCGAATGGTATTGACCAGGTGAACATTAACCGGCCGAGCGGAGCGGGTGTATCCCAGAATAGCTATTCGCAGTTCGTCGTGCCGAAGGCTGGCGCCATCCTGAACAATTCGCCGACCATCGTCCAGACACAGCAGGCCGGTCAGATCAACGGCAATGCAAACCTGCTGCCGAGGCAGTCGGCGCGAATCATTCTTAACCAGGTCAACAGCAATTCGCCAAGCCAGCTACGCGGCTTTCTGGAGGTAACAGGTCACTTTGCCACTGACAGGGGTAGTCGTAGGAAAAACGCTCGCACATTCAAAATGTAAGCCCGATCGCGTTGAACATTCTGGGCTATGCATTTGCGTTACCATTCTTTAGTGAATGGATTAGGTACATATTTCAGTCAGCACTATCCCATACTCCTCCATGCAAAATCACCGTTCAATTTTTGCCGCCATGATCCTCTCCGGTGTGGCATTACTGCTTTCCGGTTGTGCGCATCAGCATCACAGCACGGCGAGCACCGCAGCAGGCACTGTCGTGCCGCAAGTACCCGCAGCCGATCGAGAATCCGCACTTTCCAGCAACGCTGACGATGCGAAGCTGATATTCCGTTCAAAGGGTATGCCAATGGGTGTGATGTACTGGACAAGTGAGTCAGCCACTCAATGTGCCGGATTTCAACCTGTCGGAAAGGTATTCGATAGCGGCCGCGATGTTCTGCTGCCCTGGATCGCGAGAATGACCGAGTCGTTTAATAAGGGCATTGATCGCACGGAAGTGTCGCGTGAGCAGATACTCAAACCAGGAACGCCCATTCAGGTGAAAGGACTCACGGGGGCATCGACGCCCGATGGGTCGCCGGATACTCGATACCCCTATTGCGGACCTCTGGTGACTACGTTCACACCGGAAAAAGCCAGAACGTATCTCGTGGAGTTTGTGTTTAACGGCACTCAAAGCTGCTCGCAAAGAGTGTCGGACATCACAAATCCGGCGAAATTGGCCGCGGTAGAAACTCAGCCTCTTCAATGTACTCCGCCGAAACAAGGAGCGTTGCAGGCGAATACGGCAGGCAATTTTCTCAAAACCCATCACGAGCACAATCTGGATGATGCCCGAAAAGATGAGGCCGCTGCCGTTTCCCCTTCGGATAAGGCGTTTGCAATGCAGCGCGAAGCGGCCGCACTCGACTCTCTTGGCAGGTCCGACGAGGCGCTTATCGTAATCGACCACGCGTTGGACATACTCGATCCATCGAAGAGCAAGGATCTGATTGCTACCAAGGCCGGCATTCTGTTTAACCTTAACAATCCCCAAGGCGCGCTGAACTTATTGGCACCGGAGCTTGAGCGCACGCGCAAGTTTGCAAACGAACAACCGACCATACAACGCGCGTCCGCATTGAGTACCTATACCGAGGGATTCATAACAGCAACCTTCGCCTATATGCAGTTGGAGCAATGGCGGGAAGCCATCAACACGCTGGTTGACGCGCAGTCCGTGCTTGAAGGTCCGAGCTTCTACGCATACAGGAGTCTGGTTTACCGGTACATCATGGCAAGAGCGAAGGATTCATCGCTAGCGAATCCTGTCCTCGAACAGGAGGCGACATACTACGCAACGCACGACAAAGGGCACTATGGAGCCTTGCTGCGCATGTGGCAGGGCGAAGACACGATTAGAGAGGTGGCGAAGATTATTGCTGCGATGTCCGGGGCGGATCAGCAGGAGGCATTCGGAGAAGCGTTGTTTTACGGCGGAGCTTATGCCAGATTCGTGAAAGGAAATGAGGCTGGTGGCAGAGCGATGTTGGATAGCCTAAACCGCATCGCGCCCTACGGAAGCATCGAATGGATTTACGGAGGGCGGGTTCTGAACTAATACCCTTACAGCCGGCAGTTGCATGAGGATACGAGCGGCAAAGGAAAAAGCGAACGATCTGCTGACGCAGATATGTGGCGCGTACGACTGCATCGACACGATGCGCGAGATCGCCGCCGCGAAAAACGTCTCGGTCGCGCAGATCGCGTTGGCGTGGCTGCTGCATCAACCTGTCGTCAGCACGGTGATCGTGGGCGCGAAGAAAGTCGAGCAGCTCGACGACAACATCGCGGCGACCAAGGTGACGCTCAATGCCGACGAACTCGCGAAGCTCGCGGAAGTGAGCAGGCTGCCGTCCGAGTATCCGGGCTGGATGCTGGAGCGGCAGGGCGAGCCGCGTCGGCAGCAGCTTGCCGACGTGCGGCATGGGACGCAGCGGTAGCGCGAGAGAGGGCGAGCAAATGCCGGCGGCAGCGCGCCGGCACTCGCTCAGGTTTCGACGTCTGCGAGGCTGAACGTCTCGGTCTTGTCATTGTACGAAAACACTTCCGCGTAACGGCCCCAGTCGATCACCGCATCGAGCGTTTCCTCGGCCACGCTGTCGGACAGCAGGTCTTCGAGTTCCTGCTCGAAGCGCACGCGAGGCGCGCGATGTCCCGGCCGCTCGTTCAGCACCTTCCTGATTCGCGCGGCGAGCGGCACGTTCTGCAGCAGATGACCGGCGAACATCAACTTGCGTTCCTGCGTGCTGCCTTCGGCGAAGCGATGCGCGGGCGGCGTGAGGAACACGTCGCCCTCGCGGATCTCCGCGAAGCCGAGGTACTGCAGCATTTCGGCGATCGGGAACAATTCGTCGACTTCGAGCCGCAGCGAACGCGCGATCTCGGGCATGTCGGCGCGGCCGTTGTACGGCGCGTCGGCGAGCGTTTCGATCAGGCCGGCCATCAGATTGGTCGATACGTTCGGTAGCCAGCTGCCAGGCTCGAGTTCGCGCTTCGCCGCGGCGCCGGTGGGACGCGCGGTCATCTTCGCGTAGATGTCGTCGACGAGCGCGCGGAAGACCGGGTCGAGCCGGTTGCGCGGATGCTTGAACGGCACCTCGATTTCGGCCACCACGCGCCCTGGGTTCGACGACAGCACCAGAATGCGGTCGCACATGAATACCGCTTCCTCGATGTTGTGCGTGACGATCAGCACCGACTTGATCGGCATGCGGTCCTGGTTCCACAGGTCGAGCAGATCGGTGCGCAGCGTCTCGGCGGTGAGCACGTCGAGCGCGGAGAACGGCTCGTCCATCAGCAGGATGGTCGGGTCGACGACCAGCGCGCGCGCAAAGCCGACGCGCTGGCGCATGCCGCCCGACAGTTCGCGCGGATACGCGTTTTCGAAACCGTCGAGGCCGATCAGGTCGATCGCCGCGAGCGCGCGTTTGCGGCGCGTGTCGGGATCGACGCCGAGCGCTTCGAGGCCGGCTTCGACGTTCTGCAGCACGGTCAGCCACGGGAACAGCGCGAAGGTCTGGAACACCATCGCGACGCCTTCGGCGGGGCCGTCGAGCGGCTTGCCCCGGTACGTCACGTGGCCGCTCGTCGGCCGGATCAGACCGGCGATGATGCGCAACAGCGTCGACTTGCCCGAGCCCGAACGGCCGAGCAATCCGACGATTTCGCCTTCGTGCAGCGTCAGATTGACGTCGTCGAGCACCAGCAGATCGCTCTGGTTTTTATCGAAACCGCGGCACACGTGCTCGATGTTCAGCACCTGCGCGCGCTTACGCGGGGACGACTGGGTCAGCTCGGCGGGAATGGTTTGAATAATGTCTTGCATGGGTTCACTCCTGGTCGAGTCGGAGCCGGGATTCGGCAAAGGCATACAGCGGGCGCCACAGCATGCGGTTGAACAGCGTGACGAAGAGCGACATCACGGCGACGCCGAGAATGATCTTCGGGAAGTTGCCGGCCTCGGTGGTCTCCGCGATATAGGCGCCGAGACCGTGCGCGACTACCCTGGTATCGCCCCACTGGACGAACTCGGACACGATGCTCGCATTCCACGCACCGCCCGACGCGGTGATCGCACCGGTCACGTAATAGGGGAAGACGCCCGGCAGCATCACCTGACGCCACCACTGCCAGCCGCGGATGCGGAAGTTGGTGGCCGCCTCGCGGTAGTCGTTCGGATAGGCGGTCGCGCCCGCGATCACGTTGAACAGGATGTACCACTGGGTGCCGAGCACGATCAGCGGCGACAGCCAGATGTCCGGGTTCAGATGAAAGCGCACGATCACGATCACGAACACCGGGAACAGCAGGTTCGCGGGGAACGCGGCGAGAAACTGCGCGAGCGGCTGCACTTTCTCGGCGAGCGCCGGCCGCAATCCGATCAGCACGCCGACCGGCACCCAGATCAGAGACGAAATGACGATCAGCACCACCACGCGCAGCAGCGTGATGAGCCCAAGCCCAAGCACGTGTCCGACCTCGTCGAGCGTGACGCCGGTGCGCACATAGCCGACCACGAGATAGATCACGTAGAGCGTCAGCGCGAACACGAGCGTGCCCCACACGATGTCGCCGATGCGCGTCGATTTCTCGCTGCGCGGCGGGCTGTCGCGCCGGACGTTCGCGAACGGCACGAGTAAAGAAGGTGCGCGCAAGGGCATGCGTGCCAGCGCCGCGAGCATCCAGCCGGCCGGCGTCAGCAGCCGGTGAATCAGACGCGTGCGCCGCATCATGTCGAGCAGCCACGATTGCGGCGCGTTGCCCGAACTGGTGGTCTCCATGCGGAACTTGTCGGCCCACGCGACGAGCGGGCGGAACAGCAACTGGTCGTACGCGAGGATCACGACCGTCATCGTCAGAATGACCCAGCCGATTGCGTGCAGGTTCTGCTCCGAGATCGCCTGCGCGAGATACGCGCCGATGCCCGGCAGCGCGAACGTATGATTGCCGACCGTAATCGCTTCCGATGCAACGACGAAGAACCAGCCGCCCGACATCGACATCATCATGTTCCAGATCAGGCCGGGCATCGAGAACGGTACTTCGAGCTTCCAGAAGCGCTGCCACGAGGTCAGATGAAAACCGCGCGACACTTCGTCCAGATCGCGCGGCACCGTACGCAGCGACTGGTAGAAACTGAACGTCATGTTCCACGCCTGGCTCGTGAAGATTGCGAAGATCGCCGCGAATTCGGCGCCGAGCACGCGGCCCGGAAACATCGCGAGAAAGAACGTGACGGTAAACGAGATGTAGCCGAGCACCGGCACCGACTGCAGGATGTCGAGAATCGGCACCAGCACGAGTCCGGCACGCCGGCTTTTGGCCGCGAGCGTACCGTACACGAGCGTGAAGACGAGCGACGCGATCATCGCCGCGAGCATGCGCAGCGTGGTGCGCATCGCGTAGCCGGGCAGGTTGACCGGATCGAGCGAGATCGCTTGCGTGTCGAGCGTCGACATCGGCGCAAGCGTTTGATGAAAACCGATCGACGCCATTGCGATCAGACAAAGGATCAACGGAAAGGCGACGAAATCCCATCCGTTCGGCAGCAGCCGTGCGGCCGATGCATTGGCGGTGCGGTTCAGGTTGAAACCGAACTCCATCAGTAAGCTCCTGGGACGTGACGGGTTGCGTGTAGCGCATTCGCGCGGGTAGGCCGAAGACCGGCAGATAGATCGATTCGCGTCGGGGCGTTGAGGTGGAACATGACGAAATACAGGTAATGAAAGAGCGGGTTCGGCAAACGTCGGCCGTGAGGGGGCGGCACCACGATCTTTCGATCGCGGCGCCGATACGTGGCGAAAGCCTGGCAGAACTTAGGAGAACAGCGATCCGAGGCGACGCCAGAAGGCGGCAAGACGATTCGGTCGGACGGGGTCGAGCGACAGCAGCGACTCGTAGTGAGCGCGCGACTCGTGGGTATTCGGCAGATGAGACAGAAGCAGAGCGAAATTCATGGCGTTTCTCCGCGCGTCGTGCGTGACGCGCAAGCGGAAAGCCAGCAGACATTCAGGCGTCGCACGCTGGGCGCGGCGTCAGGGTGCTACGTGCTTTCCTTCGGTAAGACTGAAAGGGATGGGCATAAGCAACAACTGTCACTGTCGGGCATGTCGGCTCCTCGTCGGGGTGGGCTGCGCGCAGGCGTGCAGCGTAGTTCTACCGGGCTTGTTCGGGTCCGCGATAAAACGTGGGACAACGGCGAGCGACGGCCGCAAACCCGAAGGCTCGCGAGGGCATACCGTGCGGGCGAGCAAAGGCCGCGTCCGCATGGCGCTGATGATCGAGGTGCACGAGGAGATGAACTACGGCGCGCACCGTTCTGCCTGCTGGCGGAACGGCGGCGCGAGGGAAGGGGGCGCGGACGTTCTGCCGGTCAGGCAGTGAAACTGTTCGAAGGTTGACTACTACAGGAGTCCAAGGCGTTAGCCCCAATTGATAAGACCGGCGAATTCTAGACTCGGTAAAAACGGGAAGTCAACCCTATTTGCCATATTCGTTAAGCAGAGCCAAGCGTGATCGACGACGATTCGCGCAAAGACGTGGATAGTTATCGCGAGCGATACGGCTTTCCATCGGGCCTGGCTGGGTGTCGGGATCGACGCAACGCGGCGCAGTGTGACGCAGTGCAACGCGACGGGTCGATCGTTCTGATGTGCTTTTTACTTGCACTGATGCGGACAAAGTCAATACAATCCGCCCCAACGTATCGAAGGAGTCGTCCCATGGACGCATGTTCAGGCAGTGGAAGTCCGATGCCGGCCAGCGCCGGCAACATGATCGCGAGATAGTCGCCGCAGGTTTGCTCCTTCGCCGCTAACTCGCCCCAGTCGGGTTAGCGCGCTTCAATTCAACCGGCCAGTGCGGCCGGTTTGTCAGTCGCACGCTTCCTCATTTTCTGTTCGTCATCTGCACGTCCGATGCAGGGACGGTTGCGCTTGCGCATGGCGTTTGCCGTGCGCGGGATGTTTCGCACAACTGCAGGTTTGCGCGTGCCGGCGACAGCGTGAAGACACCTCTGCAATGTGCGTCTGCGACATAACAGCGGAGCGAGCCCCTCCGCGTACAACCGGGACCCCCGATACATCATGAAAAATATCCGTAAACGCAGACTGTTCGGCACCGGTGGTCCGATTACCGTGAGCGCGGCGCTGTCTCTCGGCCTTGTTCCTTGCGCGTTCGCGCAGACCGTCGACGAAGCCGTGCCGGCTCAAGCGACACCACCGGCCACGGAGCCGGCAACGGGCGCATCGAATGCATCGAATGCGTCGACATCTTCAGCCGCCCCGGACAACGCTGCGCCCGCCGAGCAAACCGCCGTCGCACCGACCGGCTTGTGGGAGCGCTCGACCCTGCTCGGCGATATGGGCGGACTGCGTCCGTGGCTCGGTAATTACGGTGTTACGTTCGATCTGCAGGAAACCAGCGAATACATGGGCAACGTGTCGGGCGGCACGAGCCGTGGCGGCGCGTATCAGGGCTTGACGCAGTTCGGGCTCGTCGTCGATACGCACAAGGCTTTTGGTTTGCCGGGTGGCACCTTCAACGTCTCCGGGCTGCAGATTCATGGCACCAGCCTCACCGCGAGAAATCTGCAGACGCTGCAAACCGCGAGCGGGATCGAAGCCGGGGCGACGACCCGTCTGTGGGAGTTGTGGTATCAGCAGTCGCTCGGCAACGTCGACGTGAAAATCGGTCAGCAGAGTCTCGATCAGGAGTTCATGGTCAGCGAGAACGCGGCCACCTTCATGAACGCGACTTTCGGCTGGCCGGTGCTGCCATCCGTCGATCTGCCCGCGGGCGGTCCGGCCTATCCGCTATCGTCGCTCGGCGTGCGCGCGCGGGCATCGTTCGCGAATGGGGTGAGCGTGCTGGGCGGCGTATTCGACGGCAATCCGGCGCCGGGCATCGGCGATCCGCAGAGGCTCAATGCGAACGGCACGAACTTCACTCTCGGCAACGGCGCGCTTGTAATCGGCGAAGTGCAGTACGCGATCAACGAGCCGTCGCCCAATTCTTCTAATCCGTCCGATCCGAAACCGGGCGGCTTGCCCGGCACGTACAAGCTCGGGTTCTGGTACAACAGCAACCGCTTTGACGATCAGAACGTCGATACGAACGGACTCTCGCTGGCGAGTCCGGCGAGCAACGGCATGCCGGCGAGTCATCGGGGCAGCTACAGCTTCTACGCGGTCGCCGATCAGATGGTGTGGCGCGCGGGCCCCGACAGTCCGCGATCGCTGGGTGTGTTCGCACGCATCATGGGCGCGCCGGGCGATCGCAATCTCGTGGACCTCGGCGTGAATGCGGGCGTGACGCTCCATGCGCCGTTCAAGGGGCGCGACAACGACGTGGTCGGACTCGCGCTCGGTTACGCGAAGATCGGCTCGCACGCGCGGAATCTCGCGAACGCGCAGGCGTTTTACACGCCCGGCTATCCGTCGCGCAGTTCGGAGACGGTGCTCGAGGCTACCTATCAATACCAGGTCGCGCCGTGGTGGCTGCTGCAAGCGGACTTTCAATATTTCTGGCGTCCGGGCGGCGGTATTCCCGATCCGAACGATGCATCCCGGCGCATCGGAAACGAAGCGGTGCTCGGCTTGCGGACGACGATCCAGTTTTGATGAAGGCTGCGCTTTCGAGTGCAGTGACGTACGGGCATGAATACGGGCATGAACCGCGACGCCACAACGCGGCAACTCAACAGTGTCCTGGCTGGTGTCGAAGCCGCTTGCGGCGGTCGGCACGCACTGCAATGACTGGCGTATCGGCACGGCTCGAAAAATCTTTATAGGCGTCGCGCGATAAATGTTGGGACGCTCGATGGTTCGTATCCGAAGGTTTGGCGGCAGCGTCGCGCTGTGTGTGCCGCGCGGCGGCACTGCTCTAACTATTGCGAACGTTGCGATAGCGGCGCCGTGTCGACGAGCGGTTCGCGGTGATTAATCGCTTCAGTGAAAAGACGCGCGCCGCATGGCCGGATACTGTCCGGTCATGCGGTGCGTAAAGACGAGTGGAGGCTTACAGATTGCCGCGACTCATCATCGACGCGGCTTACAGGGAAGCTTGCAGAGAGGCTTACAGAAGGGCTTGCAGCAGCGCCTTACAGCGAAGCTTGCGTATGCGCGGCGACCGCATCGAGCGTGCGTGCCGAATAAACGAGCGTCGCGCCCGCATTGATCGCCATCGCGACGCCGAGCGCTTCGGCGATTTCCTCGCGCGTCGCGCCGTGCTTCAGCGCCTCGGCCGTGTGCACGGTGATACAACCATCGCAACGCAGGCTGACCGCCACCGCGAGCGCAATCAGCTCGCGCGTTTTCGCGCCGAGCAGATCGGTCTTCTGACCGGCACCCGACATCGCCTGATAGGCCTTCACGCTGTCCGGCGCGAGCTTCGACATTTCGCCGATACGGCCGAACAGTTCCTTGCGGTAATCGATCCAGTTCAACATGGCTGTGCTCCTTGGTTTCGTTGCGCGCTGGCGAGTGCCGGCGTCGTGAAAGCAGTATTGCGCGCGGCCGCGATATCCTGAATACTCGTTCGACTCAACTTCTAGCGCGAACGTCTCATGGATACGCTCAGCCGCCTGATCGACCTTGCCCGGCCACAAGCGAGCCTCGATCTTCGCTGTCTGCTGTCGGGCGCTTTCGATATCGATCACGCGCCGCTGGAAGCGGGTATCGCGCCGTTTCACCTGGTGCTCGATGGCGCCTGCGTGATCGAAACGGTCGGCGGCGCGCAACTGGAATTGCAGGCCGGCGACTTCATGCTGTTTCCACGTGGTGCCGCGCATCGCGTGCGCGACGTGAAGCGCTCGGCGGGCGGCTTGCCGTTGCAACTCGGGCACGACGGCATGCTGCCGCTGCGGCGCAACGATCGCGCTGAAGGCGACGCGTCGGCCGTTCATGCCATTCACGCCGACGTCGATCTGCTATGCGGCCGCTTCGTCTATGCGCCCGGTTCGTCGGCGTTACTGCTGAACGCGTTACCCGATCCTTTGCACGTGTCGCTGGGCGGCGCGCATACGCTCGATGCGTTGCAGACGCTGATCGCGCTGATGCGCGGCGAAGCGGAGCGGCGTCAGCCGGGCGCGCTCGCAATCGTCACCGCATTGAGCCATGCGCTGTTCGCAATCGCGTTGCGCGTGCATGGCGAGCGCAATGCGAATAGCGCCGGCGTGCTCGCGCTGCTGACCGACGCGCGGCTCGGCGCGTCGGTGCAGGCGATGCTCGACGCGCCCGAACGCGCATGGACGATCGCCGAACTCGGCGAGCGCGTGGCGATGTCGCGCGCGACTTACGCGCGGCATTTCAACGAGCGCGCCGGCGTGACCGTGATGGACTTTCTCACGCAGATCCGCATGACGATCGCCGGCGATCTGCTGTTGCGCACACAGCGCAGCGCGGCGGAGATCGGCGAGATGGTCGGGTATCAATCGGAAGCGGCGTTTGGCAAGGCGTTCGCGCAAAGCGTCGGCGTAACGCCGGGACGTTACCGGCGTCGCACGCAAGCGGACGATGATTCGGATCGCTGATTAAAAGTCGGCGCGCATGCGCGGGTGATGGTGCGGGTGATGAATGACAGCGGTGGCCCACCGAAACAAACGACGTGCCGTCATTTAGGCGGCTCGGCCTTGCTGAACGCGCGCCTTTCGATTGACGCCATCAGCCGCGCAATCAGCAGCGCGCACACGGTGCCGAGCGTCACCTCGGCGAGCCGCAGGAACGCCTTGTCCCACGCGGGGCCGATGCCCGGCACGAGCAACATGATCGTCGCGGTGATGCCGCCGAGGCGCGCCGCGCTGCCGACGTTGACGACCCAGCAGATCAGGATCGCGATAGCCACCGTTGCCGCATAGGCCGCGAAATGGCCGCCACCCGCGAGCGTGCCGATCAGCCCGCAAATCCCGCCGACCATCGCGCCGATGAACTGATCGCGCGACAGCTTGCGGGTATCGACATAGCTGTGCTGGCTGACCGCGATCGCGGTGATCGCGGCCCAGAACGCCTGCTCGGTATGCAGCGCGCGACCGATGCCGAACGCGAGGCTCGCGCCCGCCACCGCCTGCACGGCCATGAAGCCGCCTTCGATCAGCCGGTCGCCGAGCG
Source organism: Paraburkholderia antibiotica (assembly GCF_012927125.1). GTDB lineage: Bacteria > Pseudomonadota > Gammaproteobacteria > Burkholderiales > Burkholderiaceae > Paraburkholderia > Paraburkholderia antibiotica. Next base: position 89,224 of record NZ_JABBFZ010000011.1, on the reverse strand, counting down.
GCAGTGACTTCAGGAAGGCGAATAGCGCATCGGCGGCGCGGGTGCGCGAGGAGGGGCGGGAATCGTCGGAGGGAGTCATGGAAACGAGGCACGTAGCGGCAGCATGAGCGTGCCGTATTCTAGCGACTCCGCGCGTTGCTTCGCGCGCTACTTCACGCGTTGCTTCGCCGCCGTCTAGATCGTGCCGAACAGCGCACGCGGCCGGTCGCGCAGCGTGTGCGCGAGAATTTGCAGGCCGCGCGTCAACTCTTCGCGCGACGCCGCACAGGCGAGATTGATGCGCACGCCATGCTCGACTGTCGAGCGATCGACCGCGAAGGCGGACGCCGGCATCGTGTTGACGCCGCGCGCGAGCGCATTGGCCGCGAAGTCGTCCGAGCGCCACGGCGGTGGCACGCGCAACCACACGAACATGCACGCGGGGTCGCTTTTCAGATGCTCGGCGGGCAACAGTTCGCGCGCGATCTGCTGACGCACGCGCAGTTCGGCGCGTTGTGCGTCGAGGATCGTCCGCGCGGTGCCGTCCTCGATCCAGCGCGTCGCGATCAGCGTGGACAGCGGCGCGGGCATCCAGGCGGTCGTGCGCACGGCTTCCGCGGCGAGCGCGGCGCCGTGCGGCGGCGTGTGCAGATAGCCGATACGCAGGCCCGGCGCGAGAATCTTCGAGGTCGACGTGATATGGAAGGTCAACTCGGGGCACAGGCTGGCGATCGTCGGTAGACGCGCCTGCAGCAGCGGGCCGTAGACGTCGTCCTCGATGATCACGATGTGATGCCGGCGCGCGATGTCGGCGAGCGCCGAGCGGCGCGCGAGGCTCATCGTGACGACGGTCGGGTTCTGCAGATTCGGCACCGTGAAAATCGCCTTCACGCGACGTTGCCGGCATACCTCCTCGAGGCGCTCGGGCAGCAGGCCGTCATCGTCGCTCGGAATGCCGACCAGTTCGAACTGAAACACCGGCGCGAGCGCCTTCAGGCCGTAGTAGGTCAACTGGTCGGACAGAATCACGCCGTCGTGGCCCATCAGACTGCTGAGCACCGCATACAGACCATGTTGCGCGCCGCTCGTGACGACCACGCTGTCCGCACTGGGCGTGAATCCCGGCGCGGCAAGCCATTGCGCGCCCGCCGCGCGAGCCCATTCGGGGCCTTGCGGCGGCTGATATTCCTGGGTTTCGGGGTAGCGCGGATCGTGCGCGATCTGCGCCATCGTCCGTGCGAGCTGCGTAAGGAATTCGCCGGTGGCCGGCCGGTTGACGGTCAGATCGATCAGCGCATGCGGGTCCGCGTTGCCGCTTGTCGCGGTGCCGTCGCCGCGCGCGTGCACGGCGGGCATCGCGCCGCCGGTGACGATCGAACCGCGCCGCTTGCTTGCGACGATCAGCCCGCGCGCCTGCAACTCCTTGTACGCGCGCGATACGGTCGACACATTCAGACCCAGCTCCAGCGCAAGCTCGCGCTGCGGCGGCAGGCGGCTGCCCGGCGGGTAGAGCCCGCTGCGGACCTTTTGCTCGAGGCTGCGCGACACTTCGAGATAAGTCGGCTGACGGCCCTTTGTCTGGAGTATGTCTTCACCGTTTGTGTGGTCAATTGCGGTCTTCATCCAGCGAAAATCTCCATACAAAAACTCGTTCGACAGTACAGGATCAAGCAGTGACACGCGACGTCCGCGTACATATCGCCAATACTAAACTGCTTTTTCCGCCTTGCGGCAAGCAATTGTCCGGCGATGTGGAGTGCCGGAAGCGTTCGCTCGGGGAAAGTCCTGGGGCCATACAAAGGCGTATTAATTGCACACAAAAAAACTTTGTGTGAGTATTAAAGCAAGTTTTGTGTGGTGGTGCATCGGAAAGCGACCCCGAACTGTAGTACAGGAGGGACGGCTGTGACAGAGGTAATGGATCAGTGGCGCAAGCGTGTGCCGGCCGACACATCCGGCCTGGGTTCGGGTCGCCCGGCCAGCGTGGCCGGACGGCGGACGCGATGAGCGAGGTCGCCGTGCTGGGCGCGGGGTTCGTCGGGCTGTCGAGCGCCTACTGGCTGATGCGCGACGGTCACCGCGTCACGCTCTTCGACGCCTTGGGTCCGGGCGAGGCCACCTCGTACGGCAACGCCGGCACCTTCGCGAACTACGGCTGCATTCCGGTGAACAACCCGGACGTGTTTCGCAACCTGCCGCGCTTCCTGCTTTCGCCGACCAGTCCGCTGCGCATTCGCTGGCGTTATCTGCCGCAACTCGCGCCGTGGCTCGCGCGCTTTCTGTGGGCGTCGACGCCGCGCCGCTACGAGCACAGCGCGCGCTCGCTCGCGAGCCTGCTGTCGCGCGCGTTCGACGGTTATCGCGAGATGCTCGCGACCGACGACCTGTCGCATTTCGTGCGGCCGCGCGAATGTTTGTACCTGTATTCGGATGCCGCATCGTTCGACGCGGCGCAGGCGTCGCTCGCGTTGCGGCGCTCGCTCGGCGTGCGCTTCGAGAACGTCGATCGCGCCGGCATCGCCGCGCTCGAACCGAATCTCGCGCCGATCTTCGCGCACGGCACCCTGTTCAACGACAGCTGGTTTCTCAGCGATCCGCGCGGCTTTCTGCAGGCGTTGCACGCGGCGCTGCTGGCTCGCGGTCTGATGCACGAGCGCGTCGCGGTTCGTACGCTCGCGCCGGGCGCCAGCGGCGTGCGCATCGTCGACGAGGCGGGCCGCAGCCATGACGCCGCGCAGGTGGTGGTCTGCGCGGGCGCGTTCTCGGGCCGCTTCGCGCGCCAATGCGGCGACCGCGTGCCGCTCGATACCGAGCGCGGTTATCACGTGCGCTTTCCGGGCACGTCGGCGTTGATCTCGCGGCCATGCGGCTGGGCCGAGCGCGGCTTTTACATGGTGCCGATGGACGGCGGCATCCGCGCGGCGGGCACGGTCGAACTCGGTGGCTATGGCGCGCAGCGCAACGCCGCGTTGCTCGAACTGATTACGCGCTCGGCGCGCGAGGCGCTGCCGCCATTGCCGCGACCGGACAGCCACTGGCTCGGCTTCCGGCCGAGCCTGCCCGACGGCTTGCCGGTCGTCGGCGTGTCGAGCGCTTCGCCGCGCGTCGTCTACGCGTTCGGTCATCAGCATCTGGGCGTCACGCTGGGCGGCGTGACGGGCAGCATCGTCGCCGATCTGGTGACGGGACGCGCGCCGCCAGTCGATCTCGCGCCTTATAGCCCGCGTCGTTTTTAATCACCGCAACCGCTGTACGGAAGAGGACGGACATCATGAAACGCAGAAACCTGGTTGTCGCACTGGCCCTTGGGGTGTTGTGCGCGCATGCGCCGTCGTACGGTGCCGAGCCGCAAGTCGTCAAGATCGGTTTCGTCGGACCGCTGACGGGGCCGGTCGCCCGCGTCGGCAAGGATCTGCAGAACGGCGCGCAACTGGCCGTCGACGAAACGAACGCGAAGCATCCGACGATCGGCGGCAAGCCCGTCAAATACGTGCTCGACGTACAGGACGATCAGGCCGATCCGCGCATCGCAATCCAGGTCGCGCAGAAGCTCGTCGACGACGGCGTGGTCGGCGTGATCGGCCATTACAACTCGGGCTGCAGCATTCCGGCTTCGGCGGTGTATCACACGGCGAACGTCGCGATGATCACGCCGGGTTCGACGAATCCGGCTCTCACCGCGCAGGGTTTCACCAACGTGTTTCGCACGATGGGCCACGATGGTGTGGGCGGCGTGATCGCGGGCGAGTTCGCGGTGCAGCAGTTGAAGGCCAAGCGCATCGGCATCATCGACGATCGCACCGCGTTCGGCCAGGGCCTCGCCGATGCGTTCGAGAAAGGCGCGAAGCAGGCGAACGGCAATGTCGTCGATCGCGAGTTCACGAACGACAAGGCCGTCGACCTGCGCGCGATTCTCACTTCGCTGAAGCAGAAAAACGTCGACCTGATTTTCTTCGGCGGGCTCGACGAGCAGGGCGCGATGCTGGTCAAACAGATGCGCTCGCTCGGCATGCCCGCGCAACTGTTTGGCGCGGGCGCGCTGAAGAGTAACGCGTTCCTGCAGATCGCGGGCAATGCGGGCGAGGGCACGCGCGATCTCGAACCGGGACCGGCGCTCGACAAATTGCCGGCCGCGCAGGAGTTCGGCAAGCGCTACAAGGCGCGCTTCAATCAGGATGTCGAACTGTATGCGCCGTTCGCGTACGATGCCGCGCTTGCGATGATTCAGGCGATTCAGCAGGCGGACTCGCTCGATCGCGCGAAGATCGTCGCGGCGTTTCCGAAGGTGAACGTTACGGGCGTGACGGGCAAGATCGCGTTCGATCCGCATGGAGATCTGATCAAGCCGCCGTATACGCTGTTCGAAGTGCAGCAGGGGCAGTGGAAGAGTCAACGGACCGTGGGCGGCAGCGGGGTCTGAGGTCGATTCGACGGGGCATGATAAAAGACCCGGCGGTGCCGGGTCTTTTATATTCGCGGTTTTATTCATGCTCCTGGTTGCGCTGGCAGCCCCAATCCTAGGCCTCAGCGCGGCTCGCGCCCAAACGCTTCGCGCAGCTTGCGCTTGGCCTGCTGCAAGGTGTCGCGGCGCTCCTTCGGCAGGTTTCTGCCCGCCCGGTTGATGTAGAAATTGAGCATCGACATCGCCGACTGAAACGGCGTGCCCTTGCGGCGCCGGCTCGCAGTCGACGAATGCTTCAACGATCGCGCGATGGACTCCGCGCTGCCGGTTTTGAACACGTCCTTCTCGATGTCCATCGCGTCGCTCGTTTCCATCACGTGATGCGACCATTTTTGCGTGCCGTTAGTCCTGGCGGACTTGGCGCTTTTCGCGCGACGAGCGGCATGCGCCTGGGCATGCCGCTGACGCGGCGGCCGTCCCGACTTGCCGCGCGAGGCGGGGTGTTTCGATCTGCTGGTGCGCTTGCGGGTCGCCATGGCGTTGCTCCTGTGCTGCTGATGGGGCGGGGCCGGCCGCACTGCCGGTGCTCAGGTGGCGCTCAGAGCTTGACGCCGCCTGCCTCGGGCGCATCCGACGCGCCGGGTTCGATCGTGCCGACGCCGAGATCGTCGCGGCGCGTATAGACGTCGCTGCCCCAGTACGGTTCGCTGCCGTAGTACTGATGCACGGTTGTGGCCCAGGTCTGGTCCGCCATCGATGGCCAGTGGTCCTTATCGAATCCCGGCGCGTTCTTCACGCGTTCGGCCGTCATGCCCAGCACGAAGCATTTCTCCTCCGTATCGAGCGTCAGCGCATTCCATGGAATCGCGAGCAGTTTGTCGCCGATGCCGAGAAAGCCGCCGCTCGACAGCACCGCATACGCGACGCGGCCCGAGCGTACGTCGAGCATGATGTCCTTGATCTTGCCGATGGATTCGCCGTCGCTGCTGACGACCTTGTTGCCGTCGAGAGTCGACGCGGCCATCACATCCGGGCCGGGACCTTCGGCGGTGGCGGCGCCTTTGCCGACGATATTCGCGCCTTGCGTCTGAGTGGGGGTGACCATGATGGAACTCCTGAACGATTGAGGGTATCGCTGCTTCAGCAACGGCCGTTCCATCCACCGCCGTGCGTCCGCGTGGCGAGATTGAAGCAGGCGGCGCGACCCGACCGAAGAAACACCGCGACGAAACACCGCTCCGCTTGCGTAAAGGATGCGAGCGCGTTTGAAATTCTTTCGCCGGTCAGCGAGGGGCTGCCGTGCATGAACGGGGCGACGCGGCGTTCGCGAAGTCAATCGCGGGAGAATCAGTCCTCGCACGGAGCGCGTTTCGTTCGGTTTCGTGCGGCATAGCCCTTGCTCGATGATCTATGAGAGCGGTGCCAGCGGGCGCGGCAACGCACGATGTCATCTCATCATCCTCACTTCAGGGAGAGCTTCAATGAGCACTACGTATTCGAAAGCATGGCTGGTCGCGGCGTGTGTCGCGGTGTCGGGCGCCGCGTTCGCGCAGGCGGGCGGCGGCAACGGCAATGGCGGAACCGGCTCGGGCAACGCGCATGGCGCGGCAACCGCGGCACCGACGGCGGGCAACGAGCCCGCGTCGAATGCACCGGGGGCCACCGGCGGGGCGATGACGAACCAGCACCATCACGTATCGAAGTCGAAATCGAAGAGGCCGGCGACCGATTCGACGAACACGCCCGGCGCCGACGCGAGCAGCGATACCAAGGGGCAGTAAGGCCGGATCGATGCGAGCGCGTGCAACGCCGCCGATCGCGGCGCGTGTGCATCAACGGAGAATGCCGTGGGGGAGACGCGTATGCAATGGCGGCGGAGAGACGGGCCGAGATGCGGGCCGGGATACGCGACGGCGAGCGCGACGTCCGGCTCGCGATGGCGGCGTTCGAGGAAGAGGTTTAGAGGCTGACCAGGCCGACTACAGCGTACGGCGCGAGCAGGGCGCCTGGGCGGCCCCGGCTTTCCGACGCACCGCGCGCGACTTCTTCAGCAAGCCCGTCAACGAACGGTCGATGCCGCTATCGACCGAGGACGACGGCATGCGGCCGTTACCGGTGTCTTCGCGCGCGAGTCGCAGCGCGCGCTTTTTCGCGCGCTTTGCCGCCTGAGCGAGCAACGTCGTCAACGCGACCTCGTCCACCTTCAGTCCGCGTCGCGGCGAGCCCGGTATGAGGCTCTGCAATTCGGCGGCCTCGAACGCGCCGATGATCTCCGGGTGAATGTAGCAGCGCCGGCACACAGCCGGTGTATTGCGCAGCAGCGTCGCGACTTCTTTGACGATCGCAACCAGATGGCGGCGCGCGTCGGCCGCGCTGCCGCACACGAGCTTGCGCAATGCCGCGAGCGCGAACACGCTGCCGGCCCACGTTCGATAGTCCTTTGCGGTGAAGTCCGCGCCGCTCGCACGGCGCAGGTAATCGTTGATGTCGGCCGAGCCGACCGTGCGGCGTGTGCCGTCTTCGTCGAGATACTGGAACAGGTCGTGGCCCGGCAGTTCGGCGCAGCGCCGCACGATACGCCGGATACGCGGATCGTCGACGCTCACGTCGTGCTCGATGCCGCTCTTGCCGCGAAACTGGAAGCGCAGTTGGCCGGCTTCGATTTTCACGTGCTTCTTGCGCAGTGTCGTCAGGCCGTACGACTGGTTGTCGCGCGCGTATTCGGCACTGCCGATGCGAATTAGCGTCGTGTCGAGCAACCGGACCACCGCGGCGATCACCTTGTCGCCCGGCATGCCGCGCAGCTTCAGATCGCGGGCGACGCGTGCGCGAATCTTCGGCAGCGCGCGGCCGAACTCGGCCATGCGCTGGTACTTGTCGGCATCGCGCGTTTCGCGCCAGCGCGAGTGATAGCGATACTGCTTGCGCCCGCGCGCGTCGCGGCCGGTCGCCTGCAAATGACCGCGCGCATCGGGGCAAATCCAGACGTCTTCGTAGGCGGGCGGAATCGCGAGCGAGTCGATGCGCTGAATCACGGCGGCGTCGACGATGCGCTTGCCGGTCGCGTCGAAATAGGTGAAGCCTGTCTTCGCGCGCTTGCGGGTGTAGCCCGCCTTGCTGTCGTCGGCGTGACGCAGGCCGGGCGGCATCGGTTCGGCGTCGGCGTGGCCATGGCCGTTGCCGTTCGCGGCGGCGCGTTTGCGTGGAGCGGGCGTGGTGTGGGTTGCGGTAGCCATCGTTGCCGGTAGAAGTTTCAAGCGGGGTTCGGTACGCCGCAACAGGCAGCGGCGCGCGGGCTGTGATGGATCGGCAAAAAGCAAGGGCAGTGCCTGACGCCCTGGTTCGCGTGGGCCAGTTCGTTGTTGGATACAGCGAAGCGGAACGGTCCTTGCGCGAGTATCGACATCACCAACCGGCATCACTAACCGGCATCACTAACCGATGAGGGGGCCACGATGAGCAGCACATTGAATCCCGACGAAGAGCCGCAACCGGGCGGGCAGACCGTCAGGCAGACAGCCGGCACGACCGGCGCGCTTGGACCCAGCGATTCGTCCGATAGCGGCAGCGATGTCGCCGGCGCGAAGCGTCATGAGTTCGACGTCGATTCGGAACTCGACAATCACGCGCTCGAAACCGGCGACGCCGAACTCGGCAGCGATACCGATCGCAGCGGCACCGGCGAGCGCGCCGCGGCCGATGGCGATTCGACGTTGGACTTCGACCGCGATATCGACGTGGACCGCGTCATCGATCCATTGGAATCGCCGGGTGCCGACGAAGACGAAGGTGAGGGCGAAGACGAAACGAACGTCTGAGCGCCGTGCTGAACATCGCGGCGGCGCGCTCGGATCAGCGCGAACCTCGTGCGAAAACTGGGCACAGGTTTTGCGTTCCCCCAATCTTAAGGACGGCGCCGGCTCCGCTGGATGCGCAACTGCCAACGCATTGCGCGTCGCCATCGCACGTTGGCCAGAGTCGGCGTCGCACACAGGAGAGCATGCATGACTGACGCATTGAAGGACGTCCTGAAGGGCTGCAAGGTCGCGGTCCTCGCGGTAGACGGTTTCGAACAGGCGGAGCTGGTCGAACCGAAACGCGCGCTCGTCGACGCGGGCGCGACGGTTCATGTGATCTCGGCGAAGGCCGGCAAGATCCAGGGCTTCAAACACGTCGACAAGGGCGATGCGGTCGACGTCGACGCGACGCTCGACCAGGCCCGCCCCGACGATTACGACGCGGTCGTGTTGCCGGGCGGAGTCGTCAATGGCGACGCGATCCGGTTGTTGCCGCAGGCGCAGGCTTTCGTCAAAGCCGCCGATCAGGCGAAGAAGCCGATCGCGGTGATCTGCCACGGCACGTGGCTGCCGGTGTCGGCGGGCATCGTCAAGGGACGCACGGTGACGAGCTGGCCCAGTCTGCAGGACGACATCCGGAATGCGGGCGGCACGTGGGTCGATCGTGAAGTGGTCGAGGACGGCGATCTGATTTCGAGCCGCAAGCCCGACGATTTGCCCGCGTTCAACCGGACGCTGATTGCGCAGCTGTCGAAGCGTAAGGCGGCGTGAGCGGAGCGGGTTCATGGAGCCTCATCAGGACTCGTCGGTTTTAGCCAATTCATAGGGAGAAAATGCATGAAATTCCGGTATTCCCTACAAGTGCTGACCACCGCGCTGGCCGCGTTCGGCTTGAGCGCGGCGGCCGTCGGCACGGCCCGCGCGCAAGCAAGCGATGCACCCGCGAGCGCCGCGCCAGTGAGCGCCACAAAGCTGTCGCCGGCGGATCAGCAGTTCGTGCTCGACGCGTCGAAGGCCGATGCCACCGAAATTGCCGCGAGCAAGGTCGCGCTGAAAAACTCGAACGATCCGCATGTGAAGAAGTTCGCCCAGCAGATGATTGCCGACCATACGAAGCTGTCGCACGAAATGGCGGCGCTGGTGGCGAAGAAGGGCTTCAAGCCGACGCCGTCGGAAGATTCCGCGCTGGTCGGCAAGCTGCAGACGCTCAAGGGCAGTGAATTCGATCAGGCCTACGTCGAGCAGATCGGCGTGGAAGCCCATCAGCGCGCCGTCGATCTGTTCACGCAGCAAAGCGCGAGCGGCACCGACGCGCAGTTGAAGGCCGCCGCCCAGAAAGCACTGCCGACCATCAAGCATCACCTCGAGATGGCGCAGCAACTCGCCGGCACGATAAAGGGCTCGTCATGAACGCGATTCTGCCGCGGCCTGCCTATGAGGATTCTCTTATGCAGATCAATTTTCCCGACGACAAGCCCGACTTCGACGGCGCCAATCTGACAGTGCGTTTCCTCGCGCGCGTGGACGGCGAAGCGGTGGTGTGCGCGATCACAGCCGAGGCGCTGGAGGATCATTTCGGCGCCGACTCCGCGCTCGAAGCGGCGTTGATGGCCGCGTTCGACAAGGGCCGTCAGCGCATCCGCTCGGTCTGCGCGGAAGCGCTCGACCTGAACAACGGAGAAGGCGTAGTGTTGCATAGCGGACTGTTCAGAGTGGAAGGCATGGAACCGGATCGCGGTGCTACGGCATAGCGCCGCCGCTGCATGTCGCGATACGCGCTACGCGCTGAGCGTAGCCGTACGACGTCATGAAGTCATGACGTGACGAGAGCGCGCCGAAGAAGCGATGGCATGGTCCGCGAACGCCAGTCAACGAACGATAAGGAGGCCCTATGTCACTCATCGTCGCAGCACGCTTCACCACTTTCCCCGCTGCGGAAAGCGCGGCGCAGAAGCTGTTCAACGCAGGTTTCGTCGAAGAGGACGTCACGCTGTTTTTCGTCAATCCGCGCGGCCAGCACGCGCGCTTTCCGCTCGGCGGCGACGTCAGTACCGATCCGGCCGCGCGCGAGGCGCCGAAAGGCGCAGGTCTCGGCGTGACGATCGGCGCGGTCGCGGGCGCGATCGTCGGCGTTGGGATTTTCGCGGCGTTTTCCGCGCCGCTGCTGGTGTCGGTGATCGCGGCCGGCGTGGGCGCGTATGTCGGGTCGCTGGTCGGCGCGATGTCGCACACGCATGAGCACGGCAAGTCTGGGCATCGCACACCATTTCATGAAGAGATTCGCGATTCCGGCGTGCTGGTTGCCGCGCATGTGTCACCGGATAATCAGCTCGATGCCGCGCGGGTGTTGCGCGAAGCCGGCGGCGTGTCGATCGAAAAGGCGACGGGGCGATGGCAGCAGGGGCGCTGGGCCGACTTCGATCCGACCCGGACGCCGGAGCCGCTTAACGAGTTCGCGGAGAAGCGTGTTTGATGGGGGACGCGCAGGGTTGCTTGCAGGGTTGCACGCGACGGTAGCGGATCGCTAACGTGACGCAGCGGAATCGCCGCCCCCGCAACAAGGCAGAAAAAAGGAAGGCCCGATCATCGTCGGGCCTTCTTTTTTTGCGGACTACTTGCGGGCTATTTGACCGCGCGATGCCGCTACCGCTACACCCAGATCTGCCGCGCACCATGCGCGGGTTGTACTCCTAACCGTGCGTCCGGCTGCTGTTGCTCGACCTGTCGCTGATCCTTCGAGCGTTCGCAAGCAGCGGGCGCGAAGCCGTCCCGAATTCGTTCGCAATCCGACATCGCGGCCGCGTTATCGGTGTGCGCCGTGTCGGGCGGCGCGACGTGCTCGCGAATCTGCAGCACGGTGGCGGATGTCACGATAGCGACCATCGCGAGAAACTTCATGCTGGCCGTTTTCTTCATGGCAATTCTCCCTGTCGTTATAGCCTGCGATCGTGGTTCGAACGTATTCACTTCGTCGATACCCGTCGCGGCGCGTCGAAAACATGCGTCTTTCGATTCGAACGGACTAATCAAGCAATCGCTATGCCATTGCGTCGACATCGTAGTGGGCTTTTCCGGCCGCCAGACGAATAATTTTGCGGTGTGCGATTGCGCGCTTTGACATGGTCGTGGACAGGATTACCCGTGATTACCCACGTCGCGTGTGTGGCGCAAAGCGGTTAATTCGCGACCACGCCGGGCACGACTCATGCGGCTTCATCGACGAACTCCGCCGCGCTTCAGAGCATTGCATCGAAGCACTTCGTCGCGATGCCGGAACAGGCCTCGTGCGGCGGACTTCCGCGATAAACGAAACCCTTGGAGGTATTGAATGGCTACGAACGTTGTTTCCGTATTGAACGATCTGGTCGAAACGTCGAAGGATGGCGAGAAGGGCTTTCTCAAGGCGGCCGAGGATGCGCACGACGAACAGTTGAAGACGATGTTTCGCTCGACTGCCGAGGACTGTTCGCGCGGCGCGCGCGAGTTGCAGGACGCCGTGCAGGCACTCGGCGGCAAGCCGGAAAGCGGCGGCAGCATGAGCGGCGCGTTGCATCGCGGCTGGGTCGACGTGAAGTCGGCCGTCACGGATCGTAGCGATCACGCGATTCTCGCCGAGTGCGAGAAGGGCGAGGACGTTGCGAAGAAGCGCTATCACGACGCGCTCGAAAAAGATCTGCCGGCGGACGTGCGGGCAATCGTCGAGCGTCAGTACCAGGGCGTGCTGCAAACGCATGATCGCGTGCGCGATCTACGCGATCAGTATGCGGCGATGAGGCGTTAAGAAGGCAAATAAGAAGGCAAAGATTGAAGACGAAGACCCGTGCCGGAAGGTGCGGGTCTTCAGATGGAAGATTCGGTTGAAGAGATGGCCGAATAGATTCAGTCTGAGAGAGACTCGTCATAGCGTTCGGAAACGGAGATTCCGTTCAAACGAAGAGACTCACCCAAAAAAGCGCCGTGAAATGTGAACTGCACCCCAAAGGTTGGATCGGCGTCCAACTTTTGGGGTGCAGTTCACATTGCTGGCTCTTTTCTTTCCATCAGCTGCGATCGGTACGAACCGAACGCCCGCGTTTATTCGGCCGCGATCTTCAGATGGTTCTTCACGCTGTCGACGCCCTTCACGTTCTGCACGACTTCTTGCGCCGCCGACTTGTCGTCGGCCGACGGCACCGAACCGGTGAGCCACACCACGCCCTTGCGGGTCTTCACGTGGATATGCGTCGACTTGACGTTCTTCGCGGCCAGCAGATCCGCCTTGACCTTCGTCGTGATGGTGCCGTCGTCGATATGCTGGCCGACGCTTTCCGACGAAGCGGACGGTGCCGGGGCCGTGGTCTGCGCGGTGGCATTCAGTGCGAATGCAACGACAGCGATGCTGCCTGCGGTCTTCAGAAGCTGGATCGTCTTCATGGTTTCTCCTTCGGGTGTTGATGAAAATGGCGGTCTTGTTGCCGGTGGCCGATCGCGGTCGAAACCGCTGATGACACACGTGGGGTCGTTGCCGCTACGGTACCGTCGGGGTCCGTTTCTCGACACTGGACGTCGGCTTCGTGCAGCGATGCGGCGACGCTGTCGCTGTGTGAGTCGCCACACGGAGTTGCCGCACAGGCCGACGTCCGTCCACACGGCACCATTCCGCAAGCCTCGTGCCCGGCGCGGCCGCCTACCTCGCCGCGGATCGTGAATCGCGCGATGGGCGGGGTTTTTGAACTGACGAATCGCTCTGGAAGAGGCGCGGCAGAGGTCACGCGGTACGTTGCAAGAAGTGTGAAGAAAGGGACCGGAAATTGCGCGTCAATTGTAAAAACCGGCGACGCGAGGCCCTCTAGAGAGGCCGCCCGAATAAACAAAGCGTAACTAAAACAGCGCGTTGCGTGAGTTGGTACGACCGTTGCTTTAAGAGACTGAACTCGACTGATATTCAGCCACTAGCTACCAACGAACGGGATCCACTTCAATGCCTTCCATCGAACTACGCACAAGGCAGTCTCTTGCACTGACACCGCGTCTTCAGCAATCGGTGCGTCTGTTGCAGTTGTCGTCGCTCGAGTTTCAGCAGGAGTTGCGCACAGCGCTCGATACGAATCCGTTCCTCGAATACGACTCCTCCGACACGGAAGACGTTGCGCTCGCCACCACGTCGCCGGGCGAAGACACAGGCGCGCTGCCCGCCACCGACACGCTGGCCGCGGCCGAGCCCGAAACCCTGCCTGCTGAAAGCGCTGCCGGCGATATGCTTGAAAGCAGCGCATCGGACGACATGCCCGCCGATTTTTCCGGCGACTACGGTTCACGCAATTCAAGCCGCCAGAACAGCGACACGGACGGCAGCGACCCGGCCGAATGGGCGCGCTCGCAGCCGACCTTGCGTGAGCAACTGCACGATGCGTTGCGTCTGTATCGCCTCGACGATCGCGATCGCGCGGTGGCCCGCTTCATCATCGAGGCGCTCGACGACGATGGCTATCTGCGTCAGTCGCTGGCCGATCTCGCCGACAGCGTCGATCTCGAACCCGCGTTGAGCGAAGAAGACCTGCTGGTGGCCTTGCGCCTCGTGCAATCGCTCGATCGTCCGGGGCTCGGCGCGCGCTCGCTGTCTGAGTGTCTGTCGCTGCAGCTCCACGCGTTGCCGGACGATACGCCCGGCCGCGAGGTCGCGTTGCAGATCGTCGAACATCATCTCGAACGTCTCGCGCGCCGCGAGCAGGCCGAGTTGCAAAAGCAGATCGGCTGCAGCGCCGACGAATTGCGTGTGGCCTGCGCGCTCGTGCGCAAGCTCGATCCGAAGCCGGGCAATTGTTACGGCCGCGCCGAGGACAACTACGTGGTGCCCGACGTGATCGTGCGTCAGGTGCGCAACAAGTGGGTCGTGTCGATCAATCCGGCGGTGCAGCCGCGTGCGCGGATCCACCGGATGTACGCGCAGCTGTTCGCGCAGTCGGCCGGCGCGAGCCGTTCGCCGCTCGCGCAGCAACTGCAGGAGGCGCGCTGGCTGATCCGCAACGCGCAGCAGCGCTTCGATACGATTCAACGCGTGGCCGAATGCATCGTCGCGCATCAGAAGGCTTTCTTCCAGTACGGCGAAATCGCGCTGAAGCCGATGGTGCTGCGCGATGTCGCCGACGAACTCGGTCTGCATGAATCGACGATCTCGCGCGCCACCGGCAACAAATATATGGCGACGCCGCGCGGTATTTTCGAATTCAAGCACTTCTTCCCGCGCGAACTCGGCACTGAAAGCGGCGGCACCTGTTCGGCGGCCGCGGTGCGCGCGCTGCTGAAGGAAATGATCGCGGCTGAGAATACGCGCGATCCGCTGTCGGACGTCACGCTCGCGAAGATGCTCGCCGATCAGGGCGTGCTGGTCGCGCGACGCACGGTGGCGAAATACCGGCATCTGATGAAGGTGCCGCCAGCGGAGTTGCGGCGGCAGCTGTAGGCCGCTTCGATCCCATGTCGCTAGCGCGGTCCGAGCCAGACACTACTGCGGGTGAGGCGGCGACTCAGCGCGGATCGCGAAGTGATAGGGTTGTGTGAACGAGAATGGAACTCGCTCGCCACCGTGATAAAGCGGCTGGCAGGTCGATGCGCGCATCGCGGCTAATGCGGCTTCGTCCAACCTCGGGAAACCGCTGCTCTGCGCGATGACGACGCTGATGAAGCGGCCGGCTTCATCGACCGTGGCCTTCACGGCGGCCGTGCCCGTTTCACCTTGCTTTCTCGATAGCGCGGGGTACGCAGGCGCCTTGAGCATGCAATCAATCGTGGTATCGGGATGAAGCGGCTGTGAGTAGCCTGTTACGCAGCCTGTTAGCGTGATGATCGATGCGGCGAAAGTCGCGATGAGTTTGCGCATGAGCGGGATTGGGTAGCGGTGCCGAATCTTACCGGATACTCACACGATCACGATATCCGGAAGTCCGCGACATTGATGCCGTGACAATATGCAAAGGGCCATGCGAGGCTGTCCGCTCGCATGGCCCTTTTTCGTATCTGGACGTTTCGCCGGCGCGCCATTACATTGGCGGGTCGCATGGAAATCGTGCACGGGCATCGCACGGCGGAACAACAGAGCGGATCAACATCACGGGTGAGCGCAATGAAGTATTCGAGTCTGGTCGAGCGGCTGCAGGGGCGGCGCACGTCGGCGTGGGAAATTCATCGGGTCGCGACCCAGGCGGCCGCTAACGGCGAAGACGTGATCGTGCTGAGCGTCGGCGATCCGGAATTCTCGACGCCCGCGCCGATCGTCGAACGCGCGATCGACGCGTTGCGCGCCGGCGATACGCATTACACCGCGATCGCCGGCCGCGAACCGCTGCGCGAGGCAATCGCGGCCGCTCACGCGCGCGCGACCGGCCGCGACGTGAGTGCCGCCAACGTGGTGCTGACCGCGGGCGCGCAGAACGGCGTGTTCGCGGTGTCGCTGTGCCTGCTCGAAGCGGGCGACGAAGTGATCGTCCCCGAGCCGATGTACCTGACCTACGAGGCTTGCGTGCGCGCGGCGGGCGCGACGCTCGTCGCGGTGCCGGTCGATCCGGCGCGCGCGTTTCACCTCGATTGCGACGCGTTCGAAGCGGCGCTCACGCCGCGCACGAAGGCGATTTTCTTCGCGACGCCCTGCAATCCGACCGGCGTCGTGATGCCGCGCGCCGATCTCGAACGCATCGCGCGACTCGCGTGCGAGCACGACCTGTGGGTGGTGTCCGACGAGGTTTATGCGGAACTGACGTTCGAGCGCGAGCATGTGAGCATCGCGTCGCTGCCTGGCATGGCCGGGCGCACGGTGACGCTCGGCAGTCTGTCGAAGTCGCATGCGATGGCCGGCTGGCGCGTCGGCTGGGCGATCGGGCCCACGACGCTGATCGAGCATATGAGCCGGCTCGCGCTCGCGATGCTGTACGGCTTGCCGGGCTTTGTCCAGCAGGCCGCGTTGACCGCCTTGCAGAACAAGGCGGACATCGTCGCGCCGATTCGCGAGATTTACCGGCGGCGGCGCGACGTGGTGTTCGAGCGGCTGCATCGCGTGGCGGGCTTGCGTTGTCTGTTGCCCGAAGCCGGCATGTTCATGATGGTCGACGTCAGCGGCACCGGCCTCGATACCGTCGATTTCACCTGGCAGCTGTTTCGCGCGAAGGGCGTGTCGGTGCTCGACGCGAGTGCGTTCGGGGACACCGCGAAGGGCTTCGTGCGGTTGGGGCTGGTGGTGGACGAGGACCGGCTGATCGATGCATGCGAGCGGATCGCGGCGTTCGTGGCGGGGCTGCGCGAGGGGGCGGGCGCGGGCACGGGCGGATAAACGCACGGCGCCGTCGTGGCGATGCGCGGCATCGGCGGGCCGGCGCGTCGCCCGCTGTCACCCTGACGGTCGCCGGCCCGTGCGCGCCTGGCCGCTGGACCCTTGCACTCTTTCACGAAGTTCTCACGCAACCTGAGGTAGGCTGTCGGGCGCTGCCTGCGTTGTGGCGAGTCCACGGATAGGCTCAGGCAGTCCGACGACATTCCGACGATCAGATGGAGGGTACTTATTGTGGCTACCGAGAATGGCGGCACGTTGTATGTCCTGCAGGCACGTCCACCGGCGATCATCGCGCTGTGGCCGGACGGTTCGCACGAGGTGATCGTTGCGAATCTGACGCGTACGCCCGACGGCATCAAGGTCGATGCCGAGAAGCAGACGGTGTACTGGACCAACATGGGCACGGGCATTCACCTGATCGACGGCGATCCGGTTAGCGGCGCCGTGCCGCCGAACGACGGCACGATCGAGAGCGCGAAGCTCGACGGCAGCGAGCATCGTGTGCTGGTGCCGCAGGGTGTCGCCGGCACGCCGAAGGAAATCGCGTTGGACAAGGAAGGCGGCTTTCTGTACTGGTGCGATCGCGAAGGCATGCGCGTGATGCGCGCGCGCATGGACGGCACCGAGGTGACGGAGCTTGTGCGCACCGGCAATTTCCCGCAGGACACGCGCGACGCGACCCGCCATTGCGTCGGCATCGCGCTCGACAAGCCGAACGGACACCTCTACTGGACCCAGAAGGGCGCGCCGGATGCGGGCGAGGGCCGCATCTTCAGAGCCGGCCTCGAACTGCCGGCCGGTGCGTCGCCCGATGCGCGGCCCGACCTCGAATGTCTGCTGGCGGGGCTGCCCGAGCCGATCGATCTCGACATCGATCACCGCGACGGCATGCTGTACTGGACCGATCGCGGCGACGATACGCATGACGGCAACACGCTGAATCGCGCGCAGATCACCGCGGAGGGGCTCGTGGGCCACGAGGTGCTCGCGCGTGAACTGAAGGAAGGGATCGGCGTGTCGCTCGACCGGCGCGGACGTCGCGCGTTCGTCACCGACCTGGGCGGCAACGTGCGCGAGCTGGACATCGATACGAAACGCGAAGGGCACTTCACGACGGTCGCGCACTTGGGCGTATTGACCGGCATCGACTACGCCGACGTTTGAGCGTGGCTTGACGGCTGCTTGAGCGCCGCTTGAGCGCTTCAGGCAGTGTTGCTCGGGCGGTGATAGCCGGGCAACGCTGTTCGAGGTGGCCGCTTCGTGCGGTCACCTCGGGCGCTTTATCTCAGGTATTCGCTTCGCTATTCATCGCAGTTCTTACCGCTTTTTTCACCTCACGCCGCTGCATAACCAAGCCGGCGCGCCTCCGTTTCCGCCAACGCTAGCAGTCCGTCGTCGCTCGCTGCCGTATCGGCAATCAGATAGAGATCGCCGATGTCGGTCACCGGATCGCTGAACGGCGTCGGCGCGACGCGCTGCGAGATCAGAAAGTCGCTGATCGGCGACGCATCGGCGAGACCGAGAAAGTGGCCGATGCGTGTCGCCGTCGCGTGCGGTGCTTCGATCACCGTGCGATACGAAACGGTCAGCGTTGTTTCCGCCGGCATTTCTTCGAAGAATGCGTTGATCTCGCCGACGTATTGCCCCCACACGCGAATGCCGTCCTCGATCGAGCCCGTCCAGCGTTTATGCAGCAACGAATTGGCTACATGGCGCGGATCGCGATGGATATGAATGAAGCGCGCCCGCGGCAGCAATTCGCGAATCAGATGCAGACAGGAACCGGAGCGCGGCAGCCGCTCGATCGAGCCGATGCGCCCGGACAGCACGGTCGGGTCCGCATAGGACGGATGCTTGTCGCCCCAGATCGGCGCGCCCAGTTGCAACTCCTCGCGATAGAAGCGTTCGACCCACGGGCCGAGCGTGCGGCGACTGAAGGCGGTGAAACGATCGCGACAGGATTCGCCGAGCAGATCGGGACGCTTGCAGCCGACCTCCAGAAAGTCTTTCAGTAGCGTAAAGACCCGGCCTTCGTTGGTGAGTTGAATGAGCGGATGCGCGTTCAGCACCGAGCAGAGAAAGGTCGTTCCCGACCGCGGCGAGCCGACGATGAACAGCGGAAAGGATTCCATTGCACGCTCCGGGAGGGTGGCTCGGGTTCCCTCTGTTAACGGAACCTAGCTTACGCAAACCGGATGGCGCGAAGCTGACGCGGTCATGACGATCTCGCCAGTCATGCATTCGCTCGCACGAGGTACCGAACGTTAATCAGTAGTTCGCAACATTCGAATCAGGTCGCGCGAATGACCCGGCCCGGCTCGCGACATCGTCTTGGGACAAGCGATTTGTAATCTTGAACGCGACGACGGTCGACGGTTGACGTCGGGCGAACTTGCGTCAAGAATCGAGCGCCGGACAGATTCCCGACGCTGGGCAATGGGGCGCCAGCGCGTTTCGACTCGTGACGGAAAACTTCATGATCCTTCGCTTCCGTGCCTCGTTGTGCAGATCGCTGACGGCGACGTTGACTGTGTCGCTTTGCATGGTCAGTCTGGCGTCGTTGAGTGAGGCGGGTCTGGCCGCGCAGCCTGTCGATCCGTCCACGGCGGCGAGTGCGGAAGGCGCGGCATCCGACGCTACTGCAGCCTCTCGCGAACTGGGCACCGACGCGCATACTTTGCCCGCCGATACTTCGAACCGACCGCGTCCGCACGCGGCGCCGCGTGCCGACACGCAGGCAGCATCGAACGCAGCGGACATGAAGGACGCCAGGGACGCCTCCGTCGCCCCGGACAAGCCGCCGCATGGCAACAATACCGCCACGCCCATGCTGCCGGTTCCGCCGGAAGCCACCAGCGTCACCACGCATTCGATCCGCCTGAACGGCCGCAAGTTCGACTACATCGCGACCGCCGGCAATCTGCTGCTGCACGACAAGAACGGCGCGGCCAACGCGAGCGTGTTCTACGTTGCTTACACCGTGCCGACAAAAACACCGGCGACGCGTCCGGTCACCTTCCTGTTCAACGGCGGCCCTGGCGCCGGCAGCGTGTTCCTGTTGATGGGCTCGGTCGGCCCGAAGCGCGTGCGCACCGCGAGCCCCGCGAGCACGCCGCCCGCGCCGTACACGCTCGACGACAACCCCGACAGCCTGCTCGACATCACCGACCTCGTGTTTATCGACGCGGTCGGCGCGGGCCTGTCGAGACCGGTCGGCCACGGCACCGGCAAGGACTTCTGGGGCGTCGACCAGGACGTCAACGCATTCGCGCAATTCATCGACCGCTATCTGACGCTCAATCAGCGCTGGAATTCGCCGAAGTATCTGTTCGGCGAATCGTATGGCACCGCGCGCGCGGCGATGCTTGCCTACGCGTTGGGGCAGAACGACGTCGCGCTGAACGGCGTGATCCTGTTGTCGTCGGTACTCAATTCCGCGGCGTTCTCGCCGGGCTCCGACTTCGAGAGCGAAAGTTATCTGCCGAGCTTTGCGGCGATCGCGTGGTATCACGACAGGATCACGCCAAAGCCTGTCGACCTGCCGGCCTTTCTCGACGAAGCGCGGGCGTTCGCGCGCGGACCCTATGTGCAGGCGCTCGCGCAGGGCGATGCGCTGCCCGACGAGCAACGCGACGCGATTGCCGCGCGCATAGCCTACTTCACCGGGCTCGACGTGGGCTTCGTCAAGCGCAACCGTCTGCGGCTTTATCCGTCGCGTTTTCGCAGCGAGTTGTTGCGCGATCAGTCGCGCAGCGTGGGCCGTTACGATGGGCGGTTCGAAGGCATCGATTTCGACGACGCGTCCGAACGTCCCGACTTCGATGCGTCGGTGAGCAGTGTGTCGAAGGCCTTCAATGCAGCGTTGCATCGGCATCTTGCGGAAGATCTGCACTACACGCCGACGGACCGCTACCGGGTCTTCAATGACGACGCGTTGAGGCAGTGGGACTGGAAACATCGCGAATGGTGGGGCGAGCATCTGCAATTGCCGTATGCGGGCGGCGATCTCGCCGAAGCGATGCGGCAGAATCCGCAGTTGCGCGTGATGTCGTTGAACGGCTATTTCGATCTGGCCACGCCGTTCTACGCGACCGAATACGCGCTCGCGCATCTCGGCCTCGACCCGCCGCTGCGCGGCAACGTGCGGATCGCCTACTACCCGACCGGCCACATGGTCTATCTCGACGACGCGGCGCTGCATGCGCTCCGGCGCGATCTGGCGAGCTTCTATACGGCGGCACCGCACTGAGCCGGGAAGGTCTGCACGCGATCGGCTGATAGGAGGCGAACGGTATAATCCACGCACTGTGGAAGAGCCGCGCGGCTTCTACGACTTTTGTTTTTACGCCCGCTTCGTCAACCGGCTTCATCGCTTGCTGCCTATGCCATTCACCCCGATCCCGTCCTTCGCGCGCAAGCGTATTTCCGACGTGGTGTCCGACCAGATCAAGCAACTGATCGCGGAAGGCACGTTGATGCCCGGCGACCGCTTGCCGGCCGAGCGCGATCTCGCGGCGCAACTCGGCGTGTCGCGGCCGTCGCTGCGCGAGGCGCTGATCCGGCTCGAAGCGGATGGCTACATCGAGACCTCGGGGCGGGGCGGTTTTACTGTCGTCGATGTCACCGCGCCGATCATTTCGAAACCGCTGGCCAAACTGCTGCTGCAAAATCCGCGTACCAGCGCCGATATTCTCGAACTGCGCCAGGGGCTCGAAGCGATTTCGACGGTTTACGCCGCGCAGCGCGCGACGGCGAAAGACCTGAAGAAAATCGGCGCGGCATTCGATGCGTTGAAGACGGCTTCGCTGTCGGGCGACCGGACAAACCTGGCCGAACTCGACGCCGCGTTTCATCTCGCGATTGCCGACTCGACGCATAATGTCGCGTTGGCGCATGTGATGCACGGCATTCATACGCTGATCCGCGAAGGCATGCGCCAATATCATCGGCTGATCGACTACGACGACGCGATGGAAAAGCAGTTGCTGACCCAGCATCAAGCCATTTACGACGCCGTGATCGCACGCGATGCACCGAAGGCGCGCAAGGCCGCCGAACGCCATCTGGCCTTCGTGCGCGAGCTTTACAAGGACGAGGCCGCAAAACCGTCGGCGACGGTGAGTTCCTGAGGCCGGTCCGTCGCGGCGCCTGGGTTGGCGCCGAGTTTGATACCGGCTGACGCCGCATTGACACCCTTTGCGGACTTTTCTATAGTCTTGGTCAGACCAACATGACCAGACTGGCCAGCATGGCCAAAATGTTCGAAATACCTGGGCTGGTCTTGTCCCCGCCGCCGTTTTCCCGTCAGAGCCTATGAAAGTCGCGCTGTTCATCCCGTGTTTCATCGACGCGTTCTACCCCGAAGTCGGTATCGCGACGCTCGAACTGCTCGAGCGCTTCGGCATCGAGGTCGATTATCCGCAGCAGCAAACCTGCTGCGGTCAGCCGATGGCTAATAGCGGCGCGCATGCGGACGCGGCCGCGACCGAACGGCTGTTCGCGCGCAATTTCGCCGGCTACGACTATATCGTCGGTCCGTCGGCGAGCTGCATTCATCATGTGCGGGAACATCTGACCGCGCTCGAGCAGACCGACGAGGTGAAAAAGGTGCGCGCGAGCGCGTATGAGCTGGTCGAGTTTCTGCACGACGTGGTCGGCGCGCGCGAATTTCCGTGGGCCGAGTTTCCGCATCGCGTCGGTCTGCACACCAGTTGCAGCGCGCTGCGTCATCTGAAGGAAGCGTCGGCGTCGGAAATCGCGGGTACAGCGTTTTCGAAACCGAAGACCTTGCTCGAAGGCGTGAAGGGCATCGAGTTCGTGAAGCCCGCGAGACCCGACGAATGTTGCGGTTTTGGCGGCACTTTCTCGGTGACCGAAGAGGCGGTGTCGGTGCGCATGGGCCAGGACAAGGTGCGCGACCATCTGGGCGCGGGCGCCGAATATATCGTTTCCGGCGACATGTCGTGCCTGATGCACCAGCAAGGCTGCGCGGAACGCATGAAGGCCGACGCGCGTTTCATTCATATCGCGCAGGTTCTCAATGGAGCGCGCGCATGAGCCGACGCGAACCGCGCATCGATCACGCGAAAGCGGCCGGTGCGTTCATCGAAAAGACCGAGCACGTTGCGTTTCACGACCGGCGTCTGTGGGATTTGCGCGAGAAGCGCGACGCGCAGGCGCACGGCATCGCCGAATGGGAAACGCTGCGCGTGCTGGCTTCCGGGATCAAGGAACATACGCTGTCGCATCTGGCCGACTACCTCGACCAGTTCGCGTCGGCGGCCGAGGCCAACGGCGTGGTCGTGCATTGGGCCGCGACCGCCGAAGAGCACAACGCGATCGTGCATCGGCTGATGTCCGAGCGTGGCATGACCACGCTGGTGAAAAGCAAGTCGATGCTGACCGACGAATGCCGGATGCGCGAATATCTCGAACCGCGCGGTATCACGGTGATGGAAACGGACCTGGGCGAACGCATCCAGCAACTCGATCATCAGGACCCGAGCCATATGGTCGTGCCCGCCGTGCACAAGCTGCGCGCGGACGTGGCCGAACTGTTCGGCCGGACCATCGGCACCGATCCGGACAATAGCGACATTCACTATCTGGCGGAAAGCCAGCGGATGAATACGCGCCCGTATTTCGTGCGCGAGAAAACCGCCGGCATGACAGGCTGCAATTTCGCGGTGGCGGAGACGGGCACGGTCGTCGTGTGTACGAACGAGGGCAATGCCGATCTTTCGGCGAACGTGCCGCCGCTGCATATCGCGTCGATCGGCATCGAGAAGCTGATTCCGAAAGTGTCGGATCTCGGCGTCTTCGTGCGCATGCTGTCGCGTAGCGCATTGGGGTCGCCGATCACGCAGTACACGTCACATTTTCGTGTGCCGCGTCCGGGCACCGAGATGCATTTCATTCTCGTCGATCACGGCCGCTCGGAACGGCTCGCGATGGAAGACTTCTGGTACTCGCTCAAATGTATTCGCTGCGGCGCGTGCATGAATACCTGTCCGGTCTATCGACGCAGCGGCGGGCTGTCGTATGGCGGCACCTACTCGGGACCGATCGGCGCGATCATCAATCCGACTTTCGATCTGAAGCGTTATAGCGCGTTGCCGTTTGCGTCGACGCTCAACGGCAGTTGCACGAACGTGTGTCCGGTGAAGATCAATATCCACGAGCAGATCTATAAATGGCGCGCGGTGATTGCCGAACAGCACGAAGTGCCGTTCGTGAAGCAGGAAGTCCTGAAGATGGCGGGGCGATTGCTCGCGAGTCCGACCTTGTATCGCGCGACGGTGGCGTCGATGGGCGGTGCGTTGCGGCGTCTGCCGAATTTCGTGCTGTATAACCCGCTCAATATCTGGGGGCGGCAACGCGAGTTGCCCGAAGCGCCGAAGATGACTTTTCATGCGTGGTACAAAAAGAATCGTGGAGGCGGCGATGACAACGCGTGAGGCTTTTCTCGCGAAGGTGCGCGCCGCGCAGCCGGCGGCGCGGCCGCGTCCGGACGTGCCGTTGTTCGCCGCGCCCGGCGGTGATCTGCGAGCACGCTTTACCGCGGCGTTGCAGACAATGGGCGGTGCCTGCGTCGACGCGACGAGTTCGAACGACGTCGCGGAGTTGATCCGTGCGCGGTTCGGCGCGAACGCGTCGATTGCGTCGAGCGTGCCGGAGGTAGCGGGCACGCGGGCGCTTTCACCGGACACCGAGCCCGCGTCGCTGCAGGACGTCGATGTCGGGGTGGTGCGCGCGCGTTTCGGCGTTGCCGAAACCGGCTCGGTGTGGTTCAGCGAACGCGAATACGTGGTCAATGCATTGGGCTACATCGTTCAGCATCTGGTCGTGCTGCTCGATCCGGTGCAACTGCTCGATGGATTGCAGGACGTTTATCGCCGCGACGATTTTCATGGTGCGCGCTACGCGGCGCTCGTCACCGGTCCTTCCGCGACCGCCGATATCGAAGGCGTGCTGATTCGCGGCGCACAAGGTGTGCGTTCGCTGACGGTCGTATGGCTCGCGCCGTGATGTGTGTCGTGCAGTGCCGCTATGCAAAGCGGGTAAACGGCTCGACGCGCGACACATCGCGTCGAGCCGTTTCGCATTTCATCTTCTTTATGACACGCCGCTTCATTTCACGTTACCTCGCCACACGTGACGCACGATCGCTTCAATCTTCGCGATCGAATGAATTGCGCGCCTGAATTTTCGCGGCATAGAGCGCGTTTTTAAAGCCAGTTAACCCAGCGTAAGAAAGAATCAATGCAGGTCGCATGGTCCGCGGCGCTGCACGTTGTCGTTGTCACCTAAGTAACAGCCATCGTTCGCGTCTGTCGCCAAGCTCACGGGCATCAACTCTGTGAGGATGCGATGGACCTCGAATTCCCGATCCCATTTCCCCCTCCGCAAGATCGACGCGCGGATATCGGCACGACCAACGCGACATTCGAGCGAGCGTGGCGCAACGTGCGTCCTCAATTGACGCGGCGTGCCCGCAAGCTCGTGCGCGGTGATGCCGAAGCCGCCGACGAATTGCTGGCCGACACGGCGCTCAAAGCACTGCTCTACATGCGCCGCATGCCCGAGCGTATCCGCAATCCGGAAGGCTTTATGTTTGTGGTACTGAATCATGTGTTCGTCGACCGGGTGCGGCAGGTCGGTCGCGAAGCGCGCGTGATCTTCTATTGCGACGAATTCGACATGGATCACTTCGCGACGCTCGCCACGACCGCGCCGTCGCCCACGCAGACGATCGAACTGGGCGAGGGGCTCTCGCTGATTGCGAACGCGCTCGACGATCTGTCGGCGCAGGAGCGTCTGCTATTCGCGCTGAAATTCGAGCAGGAGCTGTCGTACGCGGGTATTGCAACCGAATTGCATATCAGCGAAGTACTCGCGCGCAAACGCGTCGAGCTATTGCGCAAGAAACTGCGCAAGGCAGCGGACGGTCCGCAGAAAAAACGCGTCACGGCTTCACGAGTGTGCGGCTGAGACGTTCATCGATCTGCTGACCCTCGAACTCATCGTCCCCTCAAGGAGTATTCCATGGCGGATTCAACCGCAGTCAACGCGCAGATCACGGATGCCGTGACGCAGACCAACGTCAAGGTCGTGGCCGAGGCGCCGGCCCAGGCGATCGCGGCGCTGTACCAGGTGGCCAGTCATTCGGCGGGGCTGTCGCTGCAGAACGCGGTGCATAGCCAGCAATCGTTGAATCAGATTTCGACGGCGGTGGTATCGAAGGCAGTGTCGCTGATCATGTCGATCGGCGAGAAGAGCACGTAATTCGCGGCAGTTCCGATTTCACGCCATCCGACAGGAGAGTTCGTTCATGGCACTCTGGGACATGTTCACCAGGCTGGCTCAACCGACCGGGAGTGCGAGCGCGGTGCCGTCGTCGGCTAGCGCGTCGGCTTCGACGGCCGGGGTAGCGGCGACGACACCGCCGCCTGCTGCGAGTGATGCCACGTCGACGTCGCCGGCTGCTTCCGCATCGACCTCGGCTTCAGCTTCAGATTCGACTTCCACGCCACAGGCCGGCGCTTCAACTTCGGAGACGACGGCAGCGGCACCAGGCGCCACCGCATCTACCACATCGCCGACGCAGATCGACAGCGCACCGCAATCGTCAGGCACGCCGCCGCAAACGCCTTTATCGACGATGCGCGCGCAGTCTCTCGCGCAGCAATCCGCCGCCTCTACGCCGACCGACGCATTGAATAGCCAGATCGTGCAAGCGGTGCAATTGAGCAACGCGGAAACGGCGAGCTACGCGGCGTCGCAGATTTCGACGGCGCCCGACATGATGATCAGCCAGGCGTCCGGTCTCGTCGCGCAATCGGCGGCGAACTATTTCGACGGCGTCAGCAAGCTCGCGCTCGCGAGTCAGGCGGTGCTGCTGAAGAAGATGACCGAAGACATCGCGAAGGAAAATCTGCCGGCCGCGGCGGAAGATGCGCTCGGCGCGCTCGCCACCGATCTGCTGATGGCTGCCGCGGCGGCGGTCGCGGCGGCCGCGGGCGCGATCGAGGCGGAGTCGGCGAGCTTCGCGATCGACAAGATCGATCAGAGCATTGCACGCTACAGCGCGACGCTCGCCAACAGAAAAGCCAGCCAGGCGTCGTAGGAGCGAATCTCCGACATGCCGTGCGCGGATTCGCAAGTGCGGGCATGCCGGCAATTTGACAAGGAATACTGATGAGCGATATCGAAGCAGAAGTCTCCGCCACGTTGCGGGCGCTTGCGGAGAACTGGCTGAAGCGCCGCCTTACGCCGGCGGAGATCGCCGAACTGGATCAGTTCCAGCGTGACTGGAACAGGAACGCGCCGGCGGAAAATGCGCAGGCCGTGCAAAGTGTCGCCGATCCCGCCGCGAAGGTTCGCCAGCAGGCCGCGCAGGCGGTCAGCGAAGTGAAGCAGCGCTCCGAGACTGCGATACGCGAGGTGCTGCAGAAGCTGCAAGGTACGGCCGCGCACGCGCTTCAGGCATACGAGAGCGAGGAACAGGCGATTCTGAAAGTCGTCGAGGCGGCACGTTCGCTGAACGACTTGCGACCGTCGTCGTTGAACCTTGCTGCCAGTGCCGCGCCGCCGAGCGCACAGATGATGCTACCGCAAATCGCCGACCGCCTCGCGAATCTGATCAAGAGCGAGGTCGATCAATGTTTCGAGCGGCATTTCGGTCCGCTGCAGCGGCAACTCGCGGCGGTGCTCAACCAGCACCAGGCAGCACAGCAGGTAGCGCAGCAAGCGGGCCATCGGTCCGAGCAAACGTCGGCTCAAGCGTCGGTGCCATCCGCGCCGCTGCCCACCACCGCGACGCAAACGCTGCCCGCACAAGGCACTGCACCGCCCGTGATGCGCTGAAATGCGCTGAAGCGACGCACGCTTCGGCATGAATCAGCCGCCGCTAACAGATACACCAGACACGCCATATACACGATTCACAGAGTCCGCCACAGGACGTTCATGTAACCCGCGAGGCAACCGCCACGCACCACGCAAAGGAGTCAGACCATGGCATTTCCTACTTCAGTCAATGATCAGGTGACCGATGCAGTCACGCAGTCCAACGTGAAGGTCGTCGGCGAGGCACCGGCGATGGCGATGGGCTCGCTGTACCAGACGATGGCGCACTCGACCGGCATTCTGTTCGAGAATTCGGTGTCCGCGCAACAGCAGCAGAACACGCTGACGCAGGCCGCGACCAACCAGGGCGTGATGCAGATCTACAGCCTCGACACGACGGCCGCCGCCGGCGCGACGGAAAAGGTCGCGCAGACCGGCGTCGCCGACAACCTGACGAGCCTGCTGACCATTTTCAACGCGTTCGGCGGTTTGCGCCGCTAAACGCGCGCGTAAATGGGCAGGCAACCGAGCACGCAAACGGGCACGCCTCGCGGTATCGGCGGTCCGACGTAACTCAATCCGATAGAGGAGCATGGCAATGGCATTTCCCACTTCAGTCAATAGCCAGATCACCGATGCGGTGACGCAATCGAACGTCAAGGTCGTCGCCGAAGCGCCGGCAATGGCGATGGGTTCGCTGTATCAGACGATGGCGCACTCCACCGGCATCCTGTTCGAGAACTCGGTGTCCGCGCAGCAACAGCAGAACACGCTGTCGCAAGCCGCTGCGAACCAGGGCGTGATGCAGGTCTACACGCTCGACACGACGGCCGCCGCGGGCGCCACCGAAAAGGTCGCGCAAACCGGCGTCTCGGACAATCTGACCAGCCTGCTCACGGTGCTGAACGCATTGCGTCCGCCGACCAGCGCGATCTGACGCGCGCGGGAACGGTATACAAACGGCCGGCAAACGGCAGAAAAGCAGGCGTCAGGAGTTGGCAGCGTTTGCGCACGGCTTGCGTCGTGTACAAACGCTGCTTTGTCTGAAGTGCCTTCCATACCTGAAGTGCGCTTCAGCTTCAATTACGCGTAATACACGTGAAGTCGAGTTGCTAAAGCGTGCCGCGCGCGGCAGCCAATTCATATCGCGCGGCTACGCCCAATAGCGGCGTTACCGTCCGGCGGGAATCAGCGCGACCGAACGCAGTTGCTCGACATCGGCAATCAGTAGCGAATCGCGCGTCCAGCTGACGAGCCCGTTGCGGCGCCACGTCTGCAATTGCGCGTTGAGTTTCGGCCGGCTGGCATTGATCATCGCCGCGAGGTTGCTTTGACTCGGCGGCAACGGCACGACGACACCGCCGAATTCCGGGCGACCGTAGCGATCGACGGCCGTGACCAGATAGCGCGCGAGACGCGATTCGAGCCGGTGCAGACAGGCCGATTCGATAAACGCGGCTGCTTTGCGGACCTTGTCGCACAGAAGCATGAGCAGCCGCTGGATAAACACCGGTTCGTTCGTGAGTTGCGGAAAATGGCTGCGCGACAGCAGAAGAAGCCGCGTCGGCCCGCAGGCGAAGGCCGCTGCCTCGCGCCGGTTCGGCTCGACCAGTGCGGTTTCGCCGACTACTTCGCCGGGCTCTGCGCTGTCGATAATCAGCTCGCGTCCGTCGGGCCCGTACAGCCACGTGTACATGCGGCCGACCACCACCAGCGCGACGAAATCGTCGGGATCGTGCTTCAGGAAAAGCGCTTCGCCGTCGCGCAGACGTCGTTCGACGACGTGCGTCGCCACATGGTGAATCAGCGACTCGGGCATGTCGCGAAAGAGTCTCGAGCGTTGCAGCACGGCATGACGAGTCGCGAGCGCCAGGGTTTCATCTGTTGTGGCTTTTGCAGTGCGGTGTGATTCCAATTTGCCCCCCGTCGTTTTCTTCTCGCGAAACACGTTGAACGTTCGAAGCGACGTTCTGTGAACTATTCATCATACGAGTCGAAGGTCCTATTCGCATGAAGCGGTCATGCATTTTTCATTGAAATATTTATTCGACGTAATAGCGTTTCACAAACTTATTTTTATTCGATCTGCATTGGTAAAAAATTCGATGGGAATTAATTTTTATCCGCTATGGCGGGTTTTCTGACAAGTGGATTACGAATGGCAAAGCATTTTTCTTTCCGCGGATTACGTTCACAGCGCGCGTCCTGAGTCGTTCATGAAGCTTGCCGGCTTGCATGCCCGCGAGAAACGGCGCTTTCGTGTCCGTCACAGGAGGGAGAAGATGATCATTGCTACGTGGAATATGCGGGGCGCAGTCAATGTGCCGTCGATCAATCAGGTCGCGCAATCGACCGGTGCCAATATTATCTGCCTGCAGGAATGCGGATCGCTGGCCGAGCATTTGCAAGGCCGTGCGCCGATCATGGGCGGCGATGGTTCGATTATCGGTTATACCGGTAATCTGGTTCTGGGCTATGGATTCATGGAATGCGTGTATTGGGAAAATGTGTGGGGGCAGGGCAGTCTCGCGGTGCTCAGCAATATCGGCATTAGTGCGAGCGGGATCATGGCGCCGGCCGTGGCCAATGGTTTTGCACCGAATAATCCGCGTTCGCTGCCGTGGTTGACGGTTGCGAATCCGGATTCGGGTACGCCGATCACGATCTATTCGATTCACAGTCCGCCGGTATTCGGCACGGTCACGCTAACCGATACCTGCGCATGGAATAACGCGCAGATCGCGCAGATCTCTGCGTTGGGCGGCACGTGGGCCTGCGTCGGCGACTTCAATGCCGATCCGACCGCGATCGATTTCGACGGGCCGCCGGCCGGTCGCATCAAACGCGGCACGCGCGCGACGCAGGAAAGCGGCGGCATTCTCGACTACGCAATCACCAATGCCGACAACTTCGTCTATCGGCAGGAAACGCGTGCGCCGAGCGGCTCCGATCACTACCCGCAGGTATTCGTCTGGCAGTGAGCGGGCGTTCTTCCCAGCGCAGAGACTCCCTTCGATGAAAACCGCAACGGACTTTCTGTTCGCTCACACCGCGCTCGCCACTCTGCGCGATCTCACGATGACCAGACGGCAATACCAATAGCGGCAGCGCGCCATGGCGGCGCGTTGCTGCGATAGCCGCACCGTCGGTCGCCGCGCCGGACTTTGCTATCATCACTGTATAAACATACAGGTCCTGCAAAAGCCCGTGGCAACCGATGCTCGCCCAGCGTTCCGCTCTGACGTCCCTCGCTCTGACGTCCCTTACTATCTGGCCAATTTCGAGCGCGCGCTTGAATGGCTCGCCGCGCGTTACGACGATCTGCTCGACGACCAGGAGCTCGCATTTCTGACGCGTTTCGCGGCTTTGCCGCAGGCCTCGCGCGCGCTGCTGGTGCGCATGCTGATGCGTCAGGGCACGCTGTTTCGTGCGAGCCGTCTCGTCTACGATGAAATAGGTTGTCCGTTGCAGGCCGCGCTGCCGCTGGCGTCGTACGGCTGGATCGACACCGGGCCGCTACTTTCCCTCGACGAACTGTTCGCGCTCAGCACCCGCGCGCAATTGCTGGAGATCTTCGCCGCCGACATCGCGCGAATCGCCGGCGCGAAGGCATTACGTAAGCCGGAGTTGCTGGCGACGCTACGGGCGTTGCATGAAAGCGAAAACGAAAGCGGAAGCGACGACAAAACCGCATGCGCGCCGCGCTCGCTCGCCCAATGGCATTCGGCCACGACCGACCACGTACTGCACGTCGCGATTGCACCGCTTTGCGAGCGTCTGCGGCTGATGTTCTTCGGCAACCTGCAGCAGGACTGGTCGGAGTTCGTGCTCGCCGATCTCGGCGTGTTCCAGTATGAGAAGGTCGCGTTCGAGCCGTCGTCACGCGCGTTCCAGCAACGCGTGGACGTCGATGTGTATCTCGCGCTGCACGCGTGCCGCGAAGCGCTCGACTGGCTACCTCGCGACGACGATGCGTCCGCGCTGCACGAACTGATCGCCACCGTTCGCGCGATCGACACCGCGAACCCGTGGCTCGAAACGCGTCGCGCGAAGCTGCTGTTCGGTATCGGCCAGGATTGCGAGCGCCGTCAGCAATGGAGTACGGCGCTCGCGGTCTACGAAGCGTGTGCGTGGCCCGGTGCGCGGCATCGGCGCATACGCGTACTCGAACGTAGCGAACGTTGCGACGACGCGTTCGCGCTCGCGGCGCAGGCAGCCGCCACGCCAGAGAGCGAGGAGGAGGCGCAACGGGTTGCGCGGATGTTGCCGCGCTTGCGGCGCAAATGCGGCGAGCCGGTAGCGCGGGCGGTAGCCGCGCGGCCGGTCCAGCGCAGCACGCTGGTGCTGCCGAAGCCCGACGCGCCGCTCGCCGTCGAATACGTGGTGCGCGATTATCTCGGCAGCGAGACGGCGCCCGTGCATTACGTCGAGAATGCGCTGATCAATTCGCTGTTCGGGCTGCTGTGCTGGGAGCCCGTGTTCGCGGCGCTGCCCGGCGCGTTTTTCCATCCGTTCCAGCGCGGACCGGCCGATCTGCATGCGCCGGATTTTCATGCGCGCCGCGCCGCGCAGTTCGCCGTCTGTCTCGCGCAACTCGATAGCGGCGTCTATCGCGAGACGATTCTGCGGCATCTGCGTGACAAGGCCGGCATGCAGTCGCCGTTCGTGTTCTGGGGACTGCTGAGCCCGGAACTCGTCGCGCTCGCGCTCGACTGTCTGCCTGCCGCGCATCTGAAGCTCTGGTTCGAGCGCCTGTTGCGCGACATTCGCGGCAACCGTTCGGGCTTGCCCGACCTGATCCGCTTCTGGCCGGCCGAGCGTCGCTATGAATTGATCGAGGTGAAAGGTCCGGGCGATCGCCTGCAGGACAACCAGATCCGCTGGCTTTCGTACTGCGCGCAGCATGGGATGCCGGTACGGGTGGTCGATGTGCGCTGGGCCGGACATGATCAGGAAACCGAAGCGAATCCAGACACAGATGTCGACGTACACCTCGATACGTCCGCCGAAACGGAGCGTACCGCATGAGCTATGTAGTAGCGGTGCGCGCGATGTGCGAATTCACCGCGCGGCGCGGCGATCTCGATCTGCGCTTTACGCCCGCGCCGACGTCGCTCGAGGGCATCGCCGGTCATCAGATGGTGGCCGGCCGACGCGCGAGCGGCTATGAAACCGAGCTTGCGCTGAGCGGCACGCATCGCAGTCTGACGGTGCGCGGCCGCGCGGATGGCTACGATCCGATTGCGAACCGGCTCGAAGAAGTGAAGACGTATCGCGGCGACCTCGCGCGCATGCCGGCGAACCATCGGGCGCTGCATTGGGCGCAGGCGCTCGTGTATGGACATCTGCTGTGCCGTGCGCGCGGGCTCGCCGAACTGACGGTCGCGCTCGTGTACTTCGATATCGGCAGTCAGAAGGAAACGGTGCTGACGCAGCAGCACGACGCGCGCGAGCTCGAAATCTTTTTCGTCGAACAGTGCGAACGGTTTCTCGATTGGGCGGTGCAGGAAGACGCGCATCGCGCCGCGCGCAACGCGGCGCTAGCCGCATTGTCGTTTCCGCATGGACAGTTCCGGCGTGGGCAGCGCGAACTCGCGGTGGCGGTCTATCGCGCGGCGCGCGATGGCACGCCGCTGATGGCGCAGGCGCCCACCGGCATCGGCAAAACCGTCGCGACGATTTTCCCGTTGCTGAAGGCGTGCGGCGAAGATCGTCTCGACCGGGTGTTCTTTCTGACCGCGAAGACGCCGGGCCGCGCGCTCGCGCTCGACGCGATCGACACGCTGCACCGTAGCACGACGTCGTTGCCACTCAGAACGCTGGAGCTGGTCGCGCGCGACAAAGCCTGCGAGCATCCCGACAAGGCCTGCAACGGCGAGTCCTGTCCGCTTGCGCGCGGCTTTTACGACCGTCTCGACGCGGCGCGCGCGAGCGCGTTGGCGACCTCGCGGCTCGATCGCGCGGCGGTGCGCGAGGCGGCGCTCGCGCACGAGGTCTGTCCGTACTATCTGGCGCAGGAGTTGGCGCGCTGGGCCGACGTGGTGGTCGGCGATTACAACTACTACTACGACGGCAGCGCGATGCTGTACGCGCTCACGCAGATCAATCAGTGGCGCGTCGGCGTGCTGGTCGACGAAGCGCACAACCTGCTCGAACGCGCGCGGCGCATGTACAGCGCGTCGCTCGATCAAACCGCGTTCAGGCTCGCGCGCAAGAGTGCGCCGGCGACGCTGCGCAAGCCGCTCGAACGCCTGCAGCGCGAATGGAACGCACTCAAGCGCGCGCAGACGGCACGCTATCAGGTGCTGACGGAGGTGCCGGGCAAGCTGCTGTCGGCCGCGCAGAATCTGATCGGCGCGGTCACGGATCAACTGGCCGACGCGCCGCTGTCGATCGACGAACACGCGCTGCGCTTCTTCTTCGACGCGATGCATTTCGTCGCGCTTGCCGAGCAGTTCGGCGAACACTCGCTGTTCGACATCACCCTGAGCACCGACCGTTACGCGCCGCGCGACAAAACCAGCGCAACACTCTGCGTGCGCAACGTGATCCCGGCGCCGTTCCTCGCGCCGCGCTATGCGGCCGCGCGCACCACGGTGATGTTCTCCGGCACGTTCAATCCCCGGCATTTCTATCGCGACACGCTCGGTCTCGCCGACGACACGCGGTGGCTCGACGTCGACGGACCGTTTCGCGCGGAGCAATTGCAGGTGCGCGTCGCCGCTCATGTCTCGACGCGCTGGCGCGACCGCGAGCGTTCGCTCGCACCGATCGTCGAGTTGATCGCGCGGCAGTACGACACGCAGCCCGGCAACTACCTGGGGTTCCTGAGCAGTTTCGATTATCTGCAGCAGGTGGTCGCGCTGCTGCGCGAGCGGCATCCGGACTTGCCGGTGTGGACGCAGGAGCCGGGCATGGACGAAGCCGCGCGCGATGCGTTTCTCGCGCGTTTCAGAACCATGCGGCAGGGGATCGGTTTCGCGGTGCTGGGCGGCGCGTTTTCGGAGGGCGTCGATCTGACCGGGCAGCAACTGATCGGCGCGTTCATCGCGACGCTCGGGCTGCCGCAGGTCAACGACATCAACGAGCAGATGCGCCGCACGCTCGACGCGCGCTTCGGCAACGGCTACGACTACACGTACCTGTACCCGGGCTTGCAGAAAGTCGTGCAGGCGGCGGGCCGGGTGATCCGCACCGAAGACGATCGCGGCGTCGTGCATCTGATCGACGACCGTTATCGGCGGTCCGAGGTGCGGCGCTTGTTGCCGCGCTGGTGGCAGGTGGACTAGGGCGGCGCGCTTCGCCGACAAACAGCGGCGAAGCGAATCGCCCACCGCTCAAACGTGCGGCGACGTCGAGCCCGGATTGCCCGGCGAGCCGGGGCCGCCGGCCGGACTCGGGTCGACCGGGATCTGATCGTCGACCGGCGCGTCGCCCTTGTGCGCGTCGCCGCTTGCCTGCGGGTGTGCTTGCGGATGCAGCGGCACGCGCGGTACGGTGGAATCGACCTTGGCCTTGCTCGCCGGGTCCCACGTGAGCAGATGACGTTGCGGATTCGCGATCTCGATGCCGCGTTCGCTGAAGCGCTCGACGATGCGTCGATTGAATTCGCGCTGCACGCCCCAGCGCGAGGTGTCGCGGCATTGCATCTGACCGGCCAGCGTGATCGCCGAACCGTCGACCGCATCGACACCCCAGAACGCGAAGTCCGACAGGATGCCGTCCTTGTACTTGTCGTCCTCGCGCAGCGACACGCCGATTTCCTTGAGCGTGTCGATCGCGCGCTCGACGTCCTGGCCGAACACGATGTTCACGCGCACCGCGGCGTTGCCGAGCCCGCGATTGGTATTGTTGACCGTCGACACCGAGCTGAACGGCACCGTGAACAGCGAGCCGTCGCTGCCGCGCAGCCGCACCGTGCGGATCGACAGATATTCGACGGTGCCCGACACGCCCGCGAGCGTGACCCAGTCGCCGACCTGCATCGCGTTTTCCATCAGCAGGAATATGCCGGTGATGAAGTCCTGCACCAGCTTCTGCGAGCCGAAGCCGAGTGCGACGCCGAAGATACTGGCGCCCGCGAGCAGCGGCCCGATGTTCACGCCGAGTTCGCTCAGGCCGGTCAGCACGACCACCAGCGCGATCACGCAGAAGAGCGCGCTGCGCAGCATCGGCATCAGCGTGCGCAGCCGCGCGGCGCGCATCAGGTCGCCGCGGTTCGTCCAGTTGTCGAGGCGCCGTTCGGCCGCCACGTTGACGACCTCCCAGACGATCAGCGCGACCACCGCGGCCACGCCGATGGTCGCGAGCGCCGACGCAAGCCGGTGGCCGATCGTGCCGGTGCGGAACAGGTCGATCACGTTGACGCCCCACGCCTGCAGCAGCGCGAGCGCGGTGACGATGCCGATGATCCAGCCGATCACGCGGCGTAGCAGCGGATAGTAGCGGTACGCGTGCTGATGCACGAGCGAGCGCGATTCATCGTCTTGCACATGGAAGAGGCGCGCGAGCGCACCGAACACGACGATCGACACGAGCCGCGAGCCGACCAGAATCGCGAGCGTCATACCGCCGATATTCACGAGCGCGTGGTAGCCGTTCTGCACGTCGAACGCCCACACGAACCACAGCGCCATCACGATCGCCGCCGTGACCCACGCCCAGGCATCCGCGAGCGCGTTGCCGAACATCTGCAGAGATTCGTGCGCCGAGAAGCGCTTGCGGATCCGGTTGCCGACCGGCGTCGCGCATTGCAGCACGAGGATCGAGATCATCACGTGACCGGCGAGCGCGACCACCTTCAGGAGCGCGAGATGCGCGGCGTCGTTCATGCCGAGCGCCTGCGCGATTTCGGCGAGCGCGACGCCGGCGCCGACCACGCTGACGATCCGCGCGATCCAGTTGAGCACGTAAGCCGCCCACGCGTCGCTCATGCGCAGCAGCCGCAGACGCGGCGCGCTCGGCTGCAGGAGGAACGCGCCGACGATCACGACGCAGCGGCAGAACACGTAGATGTCGATCAGCGAATCGAGCGCGCGATCCTGCGGCGTGCCGTTGTCGGTAAACACCGACATCAGTGCGCTCGCCGCGCCGACGAACACCGCGAGCGGCACGAGCCGCACCAGCGTGATCAGCAACGCGCGCGGCAGGCGCTGCAGCAGTGTCCAGTGATGGGTCGCGTTGCGCTTGCCTTCGGCTTCGATCGCGCGGCCTTTCTCGGACGGCGTCGCGAGGTGCGCGTCGTAGGGCGCGGCCGGGCCGGTCGCGACGGCCTGCGCTTCCGCTTCGAGGACGGGCGGCAGCGCGGCCCCGGGTGGCAGCGGCGGCGTGCTGGTTATCGGACGATCCACCGGCGGGGTAGACAAGGCCGGCGAGGCGGGCGGCGTCGACGACGTCGAGGTCGAGGTCGAGTCGTCGTCCAGCTCGTCCTGCAACGCGAGCTCGCGGCGCGCGGCGATCGCCAGATACGCGCGCCGCAGCAGCCGTCGCACAAGCCATTCGATCACCAACGCGGGAATCAGCGCGGCGAGCAGCGACCACAGCACCTTGAACAGCACCGCGCGCGCATGCGGATTGGCGAACTGCCAGTTCCACCACGCGCGCACCGACGCGACGTCGAGCAGCGCGGCGACCGAGCCGCGCAGCGAGGTCGCGAGATAGCCGGCCCAGTGCGCGCCCTGACGCGCGATCTGCGATGCGAGGCCATTGGATTTCAGCGCATCCGGCACCAGCGCCGCGACG
The DNA here is from genome assembly GCF_012927125.1 of Paraburkholderia antibiotica. Taxonomy (GTDB): domain Bacteria; phylum Pseudomonadota; class Gammaproteobacteria; order Burkholderiales; family Burkholderiaceae; genus Paraburkholderia; species Paraburkholderia antibiotica. Next base: position 52,155 of record NZ_JABBFZ010000011.1, on the reverse strand, counting down.
CCGCTCGCCGGCGCGGGCGCCGAAGCGGCGGTCGGCGCGGAAGCGGGCGGCGCGCTCAGGGCACCGGCGGCGGCAATTGCCTGCAGGGTGTCGGCGACTTGCGCGCGGCGCTTCGGGTCGTTGAGCACGGAGAGCGCCTCGCGGGCCTGCTCGGGTGTCAGCGTGGCGGGAGCGGAGGCGGGCGTCGCCGGCGAAGCCGGCGGTGCCGCGGCAACAGCGGAGGCCGCGCCGGCGAGCAGAAGAACGAAGAACCAGACACGCAATAGTTTTTGCATAGGGTGTAAAGCGGGATCAGGCGAATGCGGAAAATTGTGCCGGAAGGTGGCACCGTTTTGGCGCCGCGACCCAGGACCGACAGGAGGCGGCGCGCACAAGTTCCTGCGGCGGCGCGCCGATAAATGGGCGACAGGGCCGCGCGACAGGCCGGCCGGACATGATAGTCAAGCCGTGAGGATAGCCGATGACGGCCGGCAGACTCGTCGAAGGTAGCACAAAGCCGGCCTGGGGCCGGCATGTGCGGGGCGGGATTGGCGAGTGAAAGCGAGGTTGCGTTGCGCGGTCAGGCGGGCGCGGGGGCTGGCTGAGGTGAGGCAGACCGCGTGAAGCAGACAGGCATGACGCAGTGGGCGCCGCATGAACAGGAGACGCGAAGACGCGGCGTGTACACGTGGCGGGACCGCCACCTCCGCGGGCCATTACGTCACGCCACGCATGACACGCCGCGTTCGCACCTTTCCCGCCACGCCCGCGATCCACTAAACAGCCGTTAAAAACTACTAAAAAATCATTCAACGGCCTTCAAACCACCGATGACGACGCATGCCGCTCCGCTTCGTCGTCGGCATCGGCACCGCCGTTCGCCGCACGGCTCGCTGCCGGTTCCTGATGCAGCCGGTTCGCGTGCATCAGCCGGTACAGCGTGGCGCGCGAAATGCCGAGCTCGGCCGCCGCGTCGGACAGCTTGTAGCCATGCCGCAGCAGCGCATGCTCGATCGCATCCTTTTCGGCCTTGCTGCGGATTTCGGCGAGCGTGACGGCCGGCCCGTTGTCGGCTTCCGGTAAGCCGAGATCGCTCGCGGTGATGAAGCGGCCCTCGCTCATCACGATCGCGCGGCGCACGCAGTTGATCAACTCGCGCACGTTGCCGGGCCACGGATAGTTCGACATCGCGACGATCGCGTCGCTCGACAGTCCGCGCAGTTTGCGTGCACCGTCCTGCTTGTACATGCTGAGCGCGTAGTTGGCGAGCAGCTTGATGTCGCCGCCGCGCTCGCGCAGCGGCGGCTCGACGAGGCGCAGCACGCACAGCCGGTGATAGAGGTCGGAGCGAAAGCGCCCGTCTTCGACCGCGCGGTCCAGATCGACGTGGGTCGCCGAAATCACGCGCACGTCGACATTGATCGGCCCGTTGCCGCCAAGCCGCTCAATCGTGCCTTCCTGCAGGAAGCGCAGCAGCACCGCCTGGCATTCATGCGGCATGTCGCCGATTTCGTCGAGAAACAGCGTGCCTTCGTGCGCGCTTTCGATGCGACCGATCTTGCGTTGCAACGCGCCGGTGAACGCGCCGCGTTCGTGGCCGAACAGCTCGGCCTGCAGCAGGCTCGGCGGAATCGCCGCGCAATTGATCGCGACGAACTGCCGCCCCGCGCGCCGCGAACGGTCGTGAATCGCACGGGCGGTCAATTCCTTGCCGGTGCCCGACTCGCCGGCGATGAACACCGGCGCGTCGGTCACGCCGCATTTGTCGATGCGGCGGTAGAGCTGCTGCATCGGTTCGCATTGTCCGACCATGCCGTGCCGGCCGAGCGACGGCTCCGGCGCGACGCGCGGCTGATGCAGGCTCGACAGGCCATGTGCATGACCGAGCGCGAACACCAGCCGTTCGTTGAGCCACGGCTGGGTGACGAAATCGAAGCAGTAATCGAGGATGAAGCGGCTGACCAGTTCGTTGTCGGTCTGGCCCGGCACGATCTGCGCGACCCAGTTGGTTTCGACGCGCCGCATGCACAGCGCGAGCGCGGAAAGCTGCTGCGACGTGCAGGTTTCGGGTAACTGAACGAGACCGACCTTGATGTTGTCGCGTTCGATCATGCGTTCGGCGACCGCCGTGCTTTTCGCGTGCACGGCTTGCCAGCCCGAGGCGGCCAGAAACTCGACGAGTTTCTGGTCGGGCGCATTCGCGACGTAAAGAACGGTGCGCTCCGTGTCGGCAGGCGTGCAAGTCGTAGTCATGGTTCCCCCGGGTTCGATGCTTCAGGACTGCGGTGCGACGTACTGGACAGACGGGCGGCCGGCGGGCCGCCTTCGGCCAACCGGCTGAGCCCGGTCCGCTCGCGCGGATTCGAGCCTGGTGTTATGCCGCAACGCGCGGACCTGCTTGCGGCAAGCCGGCTGCGACATGGTCACGGCAGCGGCGATACGCGAAACAGGGTGCGCGCGGCACGAACCGCAACGCGTGACATGACGGGCCCATTACGCAATGGCGACGCAATAGCGTTCATTGCTGAAACTGCCCGGCGACTTTATCCCCGAATCGTGAAAACCACTTGAACCGTGGGTTGCCTCGTTGACCTGATACAGACGCTCTGATTGGCGTATGGCTTAACGATAAGCGAAAGCGCGTGGAAGCGCCATACAAACAAATATGGATAAACAATCGATTTTTCGTTATTGAATTGGCATGCACCACTAATGAAAAAACGGTCAAGCCCGGTTATGCGAGGCATCGCACATTGCATCGCATTCGGCCACGAGTTAACCCACGACGGAATGCGGCCGGTGCCGAATTGCGGTGTTTCACTCGTGCGACAAATCCGGCAGGCGCGTTTGCGAGGATTTTGCCGGGCAGGCTCCGTATCGGACAGACCGGGATGCATCGCGCAAGCCTTGCCCGAGCGGACGGCGCGGCGCGCTCGCGGCTGCGCCGTGGGGCGGCGAATGGCGCCACGGCGCGCCGGTTGGCGGGGATTGACGTGTCACGAACGAATCAATGCGCGATGCGTCGCGTGCGTACGTCGACGGCGTCGAGTCCGAAGCGTTGCGGATGGCGCGCTCGCACATGGCTGCGACGGGTTTCGCGGCGTTCCACCTACGGCTTGGCATAACCGTTGCAATAAGCTCGACGCAGAAAAAACATTTTGTCGTCAGGTCGGTGGTACGGGGAAACCAGCATTAAGAAAAAGACCGGCGGCAATACAGATCACTCGCGGACATGGTCGGGGAAGCCATTAGGTGTTTGCGGGTGCGCGGCGGGGCCTGGTTATTTACACGTCGGATAAAACGGACAACCCGGTTGAATGGCGAGCGGCAAAATCGGCATTCGTTACCGGACGACAACAGGCATCGACTTCGCCGTTTTTCCTTTTCGCCTTTTGGTCCGGATGGACGCGAACAGGATGGCGATAACAACAGGTGACGCGTCGACAACGTTTGCGAACGACGCACCGAAGCAATGAAAGGGGCCGCGCCGGACCAGGACCAGCTGGCGCGAGGAAGCGAGGAGAGAGGCCACAGTCTCCATAGAGGGACAAATGTACGAGGTGAACCGGGTGCCGTGTCCGTGCATTGGCATGGGCACGGCGACCTGGCTGGCAGTTGGGGTGGCAGTTGAGCGGCAGGACAGGCCGAAGTCCGGCGCGATCCTGCCCGATAGGGGGTGTCATGAAACAACCGATCTATAAACCGGCCGCCGCACGCGCGGCTGTGGTGCCGGGTACCGCGAGCGCGCCGGCTGATACGCGCACGGCGACAGACACCATGACGAACACACCGGCGCTGATCTACCGTCGCTGTCCTGCGACATCGGGGGCGCGCTTCTTTGGGCAGTCGGCGGCCGCGTCGGTCGATCTGCTGACGCTGGTGGTGGCCGACACGCTCAGGCGCAACGCCCAGGCGGAGATCCAACGCGACGTGTTGCGCGATGCGCTGTACGACCTGCCGATGCAGCGCCGACGCGAAACGGACGTAGCCACCGATGATTCTTCGCCCGATTCCGGTCAGGACACCGACTTCGGCGCCGACGACTGACCCGCCAGCCAACGGGCACGCTCCACCCGAGCGCGCCCGCCCGACGGCTTTCGCCTCACGATGACCGCGCTGCCGCGCGCCGTGGACCCGCCATGATCGACATTTTCCTGATTGCCGCCAGCATCGATAACGCGCAGTGCATCGTCCAGCGACTCGAAGACAGCGGCGTGCGTTACCGGCTGCGCACCGCGTACGGCTCGGTCCGGCAACTGCGCGCGCAGGCGCGGGCGATCCGCAATGCCGACCTGCTGATCGTCGACGATGCCGATCTGAATGTGCGCGGCCTCGGCGGCATCGAGGAAACGCTCGCCTGCGCGCCGGCGCTCAGTTGCATGCTGGTGACGCCGGCGCCGTCCACCGCGCTGATCGGCGCGGCATTGCGCGTCGGCGTGCGGCACGTGCTCGGCTGGCCGCTCGATGCACAGGCCATCGCCGACGCGCTGACCCAGCTCGACGCGCGACGTCGCGAGTCCGAACCGCGCTGCGGCCGGGTGGTGGCGCTCGCGTCGAGCAAGGGCGGCAGCGGCACCACACTAATCGCGGTCAACCTGGCCTGCGCGCTCGCCGCGCAGCGTGAGCGGCGCGTGCTGCTGATCGACCTGAGCCAGCAGTTCGCCGACGCGAGCCTGCTGATGGCCAACCGTCCGCCGCCGATGACGCTGGCCGATCTGTGCTCGCGCAACGAGCCGCTCGACGCGGCGCTGTTCGATGCCTGCGCGATGCATGTGCGCGCGAACCTCGATTTGCTGGCCGGCGCCGGCGATCCGCTGAAGGCCGCCGAGCTGTTGCCGGCGCAACTCGAGCGCATGCTGACGCTGGTGCGCGAGCGCTACGATGCGGTGCTGATCGACGTCGGCCAGAGTGTCAATCCGTTGACGATCCGCGCGCTCGACTACAGCGACGCGATCTGCATGGTCGTGCGGCAAAACCCGCTGTATCTGCACGGCGCGCGGCGCATGCTCGACATCTTCCGCGAACTGGGGCATCCGGCGAGCAAGGTACGGGTCATCGTCAACCAGTACGACAAGAACGCGCAGATCAATCTGCCGATGCTCGAACGCACGCTCGGCGCGAAGGTCGCGCATCAACTGCCGCGCGACGACCTGCACGTGAACGACGCGCTGAGCCGCGGCGTGCCGGTCGTCACGTCCGCGCGCGACAGCGCACTCGCGCAAGGCATCGACCTGCTCGCGAAGATGCTGTGGCCGGCCGGCGCCGAGCGCCGCAAGAGCGTGCTCGGGCGGCTGCTCGAGACCTGGCCGAATCTGCCGCCGCAACTGAAACCCGGCGTGTGAGCGCGGCATCGCGGCCGATGTGTCGCCGACGCGACGCATTCGTCGTGGATCGCCATGACATGCCGTGGCATGCCCTTGCCGGCGTCGGCCGCTGTGGACAGCGCCCGGCGCGACTGCTACGCTCCGACAACTGAGAGACCGGCGCGGTCGCCCTCCATCCACGGCGCCGGGTAGAAAAATAATTCGCATGTCGAAGCGAGTTTTCAATGACCGGAATCGATTCGCCGGGGGAGTCGGAACGCGCGGACCGCGCGGCCGCACCGAACCCCGCTGCCAGACCTGATGTCGCCGATGTCGTTACCGATGCTGCATCCCACTCCATAACAGACACCAAAGCAGACACCAAAGCGCCGACCCAACCCGCCGCTCGCGATGAACCCGCGCCCGGGACACTGCCGTTGCGCGACGCATTGGTGGAAATTCTCACGCGCGTGGCGGCGGCAACGCTGCTGAGCCTGTTCGCGTACGGCGCGATCAAACGCTGGCTCGCGGACCCGACGCGCATCACCCTTGTGCTGCTGGTGGTCGGCGCGTGCGTGACGGTCGGGTTATCGCTGTTCTCGCGCGTGCCGAGCCGGCGCGACTGGACGCCGTTCGCGTTTATCTGCGCGGTCGGCGGCACTTTCTATTTCCTTGCGGTGCGGCTCTCGCCCGGCATTCAACTGATTCCCGAAACGGCCGGCGCCGCGTTGCAGCTGTTCGGGATTTTCTGGGAGCTGTTCGCGAAGGCATCGCTGCGCCGTTCGTTCGGCATCCTGCCGGCGAATCGCGGCGTGGTGTCAGGCGGTGCTTACCGCTTCGTGCGGCATCCGATGTACCTCGGCTACTTCCTGCTCGACCTCGGCTTTCTGCTGGTGAACTTCGGCATTCAGAACATGATCGTCTACGGCTGCCAGTTCGCGCTGCAGGTGGGGCGCATCCTGCGCGAGGAGAAGCTGCTGTGCGACGACGAGCGCTACCGTGCGTACCGGAGTAAGGTGAAGTTCAGGGTCATTCCCGGGGTATTCTGACGGTGCGGGGCCGGGACGTCAGCCTCCGGCCCATCCAAACCATTCGCGCACCGTCCGCGATCCATCCGGGCACTCCAGCGAGACAGTCACGTGAGCGCAGCACCGTCCATGCAAGACGCGCAGGGTTTCAGCAACCTTGCGTCGATCCTCTCCAATCCGATTCTGAACACGGATTCGTACAAGGCATCGCACTATCTGCAATACCCGCCGGAAGCGTCGGCGATGTTTTCATACATCGAATCGCGCGGCGGACGCTACGAGCGCACGCTGTTCTTCGGCCTGCAGATGCTGCTGAAGGAATATCTGTGTCGCCCGATCACCGAACCGATGATCGCGCAGGCCCGCGCGTTCTTCGGCGTGCATGGCGAGCCGTTCAACGAGGCGGGCTGGCGCCATGTCGTCGAGCAATACGGCGGCTATCTGCCGGTGCGGATTCGCGCGGTGCCCGAAGGCTCGGTGGTACCGACCCACAACGTGCTCGTCACCGTCGAATGCGACGATCCGCAGGTGTTCTGGCTCGCGTCGTATCTGGAGACGATGCTGTTGCGCGTCTGGTATCCGATCACCGTCGCGACGCAAAGCTGGCATCTGCGTCAGCTGATTCGCGCGGCGTTGCTCAGGAGCAGCGACGATCTTTCGCAACTGCCGTTCAAGCTGCACGATTTCGGCGCGCGTGGCGTGTCGAGCGCGGAGTCGGCGGCGATCGGCGGGGCGGCGCATCTGGTCAGCTTCATGGGCTCGGATACGGTGCTCGGCGTGATCGCGGCGAATCATTACTACAACGACGACATGGCCGCGTTCTCGGTGCCGGCCGCCGAGCACAGCACGATCACGTCGTGGGGCCGCGAGCGTGAAGTCGACGCGTATCGCAACATGATCGAGCGCTTCAGCAAGCCGGGCGCGATCGTGTCGGTCGTGTCGGACTCCTACGATCTGTTCGCCGCGCTCGATGCCTGGGGCGGCGAGCTCAAGCAGGCGGTGCTCGACTCGGGCGGCACGCTGGTGATTCGCCCGGACTCCGGCGATCCGCGCACGATCGTGCTGCAGACGCTGCATGCGCTCGATGCATCGTTCGGCTCGGCGGCGAATGGCAAGGGTCGGCGCGTGCTGAACAACGTACGGGTGATCCAGGGCGACGGCGTGAATCCGGACTCGATCGCCGCGATTCTCGCCGCGATGGACGAGGCCGGTTTTGCCGCCGACAACATCGTGTTCGGCATGGGCGGCGCGCTGCTGCAGCAGATCAATCGCGACACCCAGCGCTTCGCGATGAAGTGCTCAGCGATCCGACTCGGCGAAGAATGGCACGACGTATCGAAGGACCCGGTCACGGACCACGGCAAGCGTTCGATGAAAGGACGGCTCACGCTGTTGCGCCATCGCCGCACCGGCGAATATCGAACGGTGACGTTGCCGGTCGCGTGGGACGAGCACACGGTGGCGGGCGAGTGGGACGACGCGCTGGTGACGGTGTTCGATTCGGGGCGGCTGCTGGTGGATATGTCGCTGGCCGAGGTTCGCGAACGAGCGCAAGCGCATGAGGTTTGATTCACTTTCTTTGACTGACTTTCCGGCGGGGCCTGCCCATGTCCGACGATCCATCCGCGCGCGCCACGATGAAATCCCGCGATCGCGATCATGATGACGACCCGGCAGCCGTCGCGCGCGGCAGCGCTGCGTCGGCGTTGCCGGGGCCCGAATGGCCCGCATGGCCCGAGTGGCCCGCCGATCCGCAGCAAGCCGAGCGTATGCGCGCATGGCTTGCGATAGCCACGCAAGCGGAGAGCATCGATAGCGCCGACACGCGGCTGTTCGCCAAACTGATCGCCGCGCGCGACGCCCGCGCCGAACTCGCGTTGCTCGGCCTGCACGTGAACGAATGGCATGCGTTGCGCGCGCGGCATTTCGATCGCGCGCCGCTTGCCGCGTTGCCGCTGCCGGTGATGCCGGGCGAACACGTCGGCTTCGTCGATGCACTTCGCGCGCTGCTGATGGCCAACGTCGACGGCGCAGTCCACATCGACGACGCGCGTTGCCTCGCGACGATCATCGCGCACGCGTGCCTGCGCCCGGATCATCTGTGGCGCGACCTCGGCCTCGCGGGCCGCGACGAAGTCACGTGGATGCTCACACGCTATTTCCCGGCGCTGGTCGCGCTGAACGTCGATAACCTGCGCTGGAAGAAATTCCTCGCCGCGCAAACCGCGTTTTCGCTGGGCCTGCCGCCCGGGCCCGCGCCCGGTTGCCCCGGCTGTGAAGACTACGGCTACTGCTTTCCGTCGCCCCGCTGACGCGCGCGGGCAGGTGGCAGCGCACACCCGTTCGTGTATGCTTGCGCGCATGGCCGACACCGCAAAACCCGCGAAAACCCGCGCCGCACCGGCGGCGAAAACCACCCGGACGCGTCCCGAAGTGCGTTTCAGAATGCGCATCCGTCATGGCGATGCGGTCGCGCTTGGACCAGGCAAAGTCGATCTGCTCGAAGCGGTGCGCGAATACGGTTCGATCTCGGCGGCGGCGCGCAGTCTCGACATGTCGTACCGGCGCGCATGGTTGTTGATCGACGAGCTGAACCGCTCGCTGAAGTCGCCGGCCACGCATTCGGAGCAGGGTGGTCAGAGCGGCGGCGGTTGCACGCTGACGCCGGTCGGCGAAACCATCATCCGGCTGTATCGCGACGTCGAGGAAGAGGCGCGGCGAAGCTGCGCGAAGCAGATCGCCGAGCTGATGAAGCTGATCCGCGCGTGAGGGGCTAAGGGGCTGAAGGAGCCGGGTGGGCCGACGGCTCGCTCAGTGCGTGGCGCCCGTCAACCGTGCCGCAAGCAGAACGCCGAAGCTGGCGCGTCGCGAAGCTGCGCGACATGCTCGGGATGCAGCCGCGCGATCAGTTCGACGAAGCTCGCCACGCTCGCGGTGCGCAGCGGGTGATAGTCGATCGCATGACGCTCGCAGATCCGCTTGAGCGTATTCATCGAATCGTGATCGACGCAATCGACCGGAAACACGACGATATCCGCGCCCGGCAACGCGGCCGCGAGCAATCCCTTGCGATCTTCGACGCCGCCGTCGTGCACGACGAGTTCTCCGCCGGCCGCCTCCACCAGACGCTTGAGCGCGGCGTTCGAACCCGGCCGGCCACCCACATAGACGATCCGCTTGCCCTGCACGCCGTCGAGACTCGCGCGACGCGGGCCGGTGCCGTTGACACCGCCCATGCCGGTCGTGCCGCCCGTGCCGTTGGCGGCGTCGACGGTTGCGCGTTCCAGCGCGTCGCATTCGCTCTGCACCAGTTTCAGTTGCGCGAGCGCCTGATCGCGGCTGCGGCGCAGCGCGGTCGCCGCGTCCTGTTCCTGCTGCATGCGCTGTTCGGCCGCCTCACGACGGCTCGTATGCAGCGCGACGCGCTGATCGGCGACCTCGAGCCACTCGCGCAGTTGCTGCACTTCGGTCGCGAGACCGGCCGCATCGGCGGGCAACGGGCGTGCGAGCTGCGCGTTCAGTTGCGCGATCTGTTCGTTGAGCGCCGCGATCGCTGCATCGCGCGCGACGCTCACCTGTTGCAGGCGGCTCTGCTGCCGCTCGATCTTTTCCTTCAGCGCGGCGTTTTCTTCCTCCAGCGCGACCAGCCGACGGATATCCGCGCGATTGGCCGCGCCGACCAGATGCGACAGCATGTGCAATTCGCCGAATGCTTTCTGGCGCACCGGCATCGTCGCGAACGGATGCGTCATCAGCGCCCAGTAGGCCGGCGGGATGTCGCCGTTCTTCAGCGCCTCGTCCCATAGCTTTAGCAGCTCGGCGTCATCGGCGGCCTTGTCGAAACGGCGGACTGCCGCGGCGTAGCGGTCGTCGAGCAGCTTGTGCAGCGCCTTCGCGCCGGGGCCGCCGGCGATCGCGAGTTCCACCGCGGTGTGGTGAATCTCGAGGTCGCTCGCGTCGCGGCGGTCGAGGTCTGCGAATTTCGGCACCAGCTTGCGCAATTCATGCGTGTTCAGGCAGGTACCGATGATCGAGCAGTGCAGATGGGCGTCGAGTTCGGACAGGCGCGCGCGCCGTTTCGCGTTGAGCGCCGGCGCCGCCTTGGCGGGCGAGCAGCAGGCGTCGTGCGTACGGATGCCGGCGCTCGTCAGCGCGTCGTCCGTTAGCTTCAGACGCGACGACTGGGCAAGAGGAAACGGGGGCGTGTGCATGGAGGTCTCGAATCCGGTTCGGGTCAATCGTGTCGAACGCCGGCGCGGCATGCGCTCGTCACGCGCACCGTGCCTGCGATGTATTGGCGTGGATATAGCGGTGGGCGGAAAAATGCGTTCATCGGCGGTGAGGTGCGGTCGGTGAGTTAGTCCGTGATGCGTTGGCGTGGTGCGTCAGGTGGCGTTCGTCAGGTGTTGTGCATCAGTCGGCGGCACGCGCGAGCGTCGGTTCGGCGTGTGCGCTTCCTGGCTCGGTACGTTCCGCATTCGTGGCATGCGCGGTATCCGTGGTACCCGTTGCATTCGCAGCGGCGGGCCCAGCCGTCCGATCCGCCCCACGTTGCGCATCCCACGCCGTTTCACCGGCCGGCCGCGCGTGCTGCTCCAGCACGTGCGCGACGCACAGCCCGACCATCGCGGCATCGAGCCGTTCGAGTTCCGCGACGACCCGGCGCAGCGCGGGCGGATCGTTGCTGAACGCGTCGGAGAAGATCGTGTCGCGCAGCGGCTCGGCGAGACGCGCTTCCTCGATCGTCGCCTTCAGCTCGCGCAGCCGCGCGAATGCGGTGCCGCGCGCCTGTTCGGCAAGCATCGACAACAACTGGTTCAGCGAATGCGAGCCCGACGTGCCGATCGACTTGAAGCTCAACTGGTCGCCGCTCAGCATCGTCACGAAGCGCTGCACGCTGCCGTACAGGCGCCGATAGGCATCGACGACGTCGCGAATCGACTCGGCGCGGCCGCGCCCGGACGTCGACCTGACCGCGACGATGGCCGACGAAATCTCGTTCGCCGCGCGCGGCCCGAGGGCTGACAAGGTGGATCGACTGCGCACCGCTGATGGCTCCTGCTGCTTCGTTGCCGGCTCGTGGCGCCGCGCCGTTCAAGGGGCAACGCCTACCGTAATATCCAACAGGATATAACGAAAGACCGGCTGCGTGTTGCCGCGTGCTGCCGTGCAGGCCGACGGGCCTTACCCATCCGGCCAGTTTTCCGATATCGTGTGCGCGATGCCCGCCGCATCGTCCGCGCGGGCCGCCTTTCCGGAGCGGCGCAGACCACGCTCCCGCAACGCACGACACCCAATTCATGAGCGATACCGACCGCCACCCCAACGCCCAGCTGATCGAACGTTTCTACAGCGCCTTCCAGCGGCGCGACGCCGAGACCATGGTCGGCTGCTATGCCGACAACGTCGTATTCAGCGATCCCGCCTTCGGCGAGCTGATCGGCGACGAAGCGCGCGACATGTGGCGCATGCTCGTCAAGCACGCGCAGGACTTCTCGCTGAGCTTCGACGGCATCGAGGCCGACGATCGCAGCGGCCGTGCGCAATGGGTCGCGCGCTACCGTTTCAGCCAGACCGGCCGCGACGTGGTCAACCGGATCGACGCGCGTTTCGTGTTCCGCGATGGGCTGATCGTCGAGCATCGCGACCACTTCGATCTGTGGCTGTGGATGCGTCAGGCGATGGGCCTGCGCGGGACGCTGCTCGGCTGGTCGCCGTTCGTGCGGCGCCTGCTCAGACAGCAGGCGCGGCGCGGCTTGCTGATGTATCGCGGGCAGTTGAATCGGGAGTAGGCCGGTCGGGCGCGATGCGTAGCGGGGCGGCGTATTGGGGCGAAAAGCGGGACGAACAGCGGGACGAACAGCGGGACGAACAGCGGGGCAGCAGGCGGGGCGAACAGCGGCCAGCGCAGCGGCTTTCGCGCGATGGCTACGTGGTGGCCGGAGCCGCCGTAGCTCACGCGCTATGATCGAAGGTCATGCGCGCCGGCATGCCGCCGGGCCGAGCCATGGGGAACGCCATGCAAGCCGTCGATGCCGCCTGGGAAGAGTGGTTGAGCAGCAACGTCGCGCGAGGCTGCACACCGGCTTCGATGATCGACGTGATGGTGCAGTCCGGTTTTCCCGCCGACACCGCCCGCGTCGCTGTCCACCACGCGTTCGGCCGACGCCGGACGCACCCGCAACCGGCCGTGACCGCTGCCGCGGCTGCATCGAACGTCCAGACGCCGGATCTCACGCAGGACGCCTACCGTTACGACGCCGCGCCGGTCGCGCGCGGCAACCTGATCCGCGCGTACGACCGCGACGTGCGCGTGCTGCTGCGCTGCGAGCGTCCGCAACTGATCGTGTTCGCCGACGTGCTGTCGTCCGACGAATGCGATGAGCTGATCGAGCGTTCGCGGCATCGGCTGCAACGCTCGACCACCGTCAATCCCACGACCGGCGGCGAGGACGTGATTCGCAGCCGCACCAGCGAGGGCGTCTGGTACCGGCGCGACGAGGATGCGTTGATCGGGCGGATCGAGCGGCGCATCGCGAGCCTGACCAACTGGCCGGTCGAAAACGGCGAGGGTCTGCAGGTGCTGCATTACGGCCGCAGCGGCGAATACAGCCCGCATTTCGACTACTTCGCGCCCGACCAGCCGGGCAGCGCGGTGCATACCGCACAGGGCGGCCAGCGCGTCGCGACGCTGGTGATCTATCTGAACGACGTCGCCGATGGCGGCGCGACGATCTTTCCGGCGGCGGGACTGTCGGTGGTCGCGCGCGCGGGCGGCGCGGTCTATTTCCGCTATATGAACGGCCGGCAGCAACTCGATCCGATGACGCTGCACGGCGGCGCGCCGGTACTCGCGGGCGATAAGTGGATCATGACGAAGTGGCTGCGCGAGCGCGCGTACGGGTGAGGAGAGGTGGCGTGGGTGGCGTGGGTGGGCCGGTGCGGCTGGGCTGGGCTGGCGGTGACGAATGTGCGGGCCGCGTGCTGGTTGCCGCGCCTTGAGTGCCGCGCGCCGGGTGCCGCGCGATCAGGCCGTCGTTTTATAAACGTCCGGCCGATGCAATTCCATATACCGCTCCGGATTCGCCAGCGACGTGAACCCGTGCGGCACATACACGCGATGCGCGTCGGTCGTGACCAGCACGATCCGGCGCAACCCGCGCAGCGCCGGGCTCGCGAAAATATGGCCGAGCAACGCGGACGCATAGCCTTTGCCGCGCTGCGCGGGCAGCACGAATACGTCGCAGAGATACGCGAAGGTGGCCTGATCGGTGATCACGCGTGCGAACGCGATCTGCTTGCCGTCGAGATAGGCGCCGAAACACAGCGAACCGGCGACGGCCCGCTCGAAGGTGTCGCGCGGCATGCCCTGCGCCCACGCGGTTTCCTGCGACAGGAACGCGTAGACCATGTCGAGATCGAGTGCGTCGCGGTCGGTCGAAAACGTCAGTGCGTTTGCTGGCATCGCGTGTCCTTCTGGTGGGCGCGGCTCGCTGCGCGGGGTTTGTGCATGAAGCGCGGCATGAGCCGCGCTGCGTAAGCTGAACCATGGTCGGCCCAAAGCCCAAAGCCCAAAGCCCAAAGCCCAAAGCCCAAAGCCCAAAGCCCAAAGCCCAAAGCCCAAAGCCCAAAGCCCAAAGCCCAAAGCCCAAAGGCAGGCCTATGTATAGCTCAGCCCTTCGCCGTGTTTTCGCTACCGCGCGAGCCGCCGCCGATGCTCTGTCCGGCGTTGCGCGCGAGCCCCATATAGCCGAGCACCGACAGCAGCGTCAGCACGCCGGCGAACAGGAACGCGAGGCGGAAATCGTCGAGCGTGAACACGTGGCCGCTGGTTTCGCCGTTGATCAGCGCCGCGACGCGCAGCGACACCGCGCCGAACGCGATGCCGAGGCCGATCGTCATCTGCGCGGCCGCGCTCCACAGCGTGCTGGCGCCGCTCATCTGCGGCTGCGGGATGTCGGCGTAGGCGAGGGTGGCGAGCGTCGAGAACTGCATCGAGCGCGCGACGCCGTACACGAACACCACGAACAGGATCAGCGCGAGCGGCACGTTCGGCGTCAGCAGCCCGCACGCGATGATGAACACGCCGGCAATCGTCACGTCGACGATCGACACCATCCGGAAGCCGTAGCGCTGCAGGATGCGCGTGGTCAGCGCCTTCATGCCGAGGTTGCCGAGCGCGCTCGCGAGCAGCAGCAGGCCCGAGCGGAATGCCGACAGCCCGAAGCCGACCTGGAACAGCAGCGGCATCAGGTACGGCACCGCGCCGATGCCGATGCGCGTGAACGAGCCGGTGATGACCGTCACCGAGAACGTCGGCACTTTCAGCGTCGACACGTCGACGAGCGGATACGGATGATGTTTCGCGTGCAGGAACGCGATCGCGCCGACCGTCAGACCGCCCAGCACGACCGCGCCCGCGAGCCACGGATTGGTGGCCGGCTGGCTCGCGAGTTCCGCGCCGTACAGGATCGCGGTCAGCGCGACGCCGCTCAGCAGCAGGCCGACGACGTCGAGCGGCTTGCGTTCGGTGCCGCGCAGGTTCGGCACGATCGCGAGTGCCACCGCGATCGCCGCGAGGCCGAACGGCACGTTCAGCAGAAAGATCCAGCGCCACGACGCATAGGTCGTGATGAAGCCGCCGATCGGCGGGCCGACCACCGGCGCCGCGATGGCCGGCCAGGTGATCGTCGAGATGGCCTGCATCATGCGGCTCTTCTCGGTGCTGCGGACCACGATCAGACGCCCGACCGGCACCATCATCGCGCCGCCGATGCCTTGCAGCAGCCGCGCGGCGGTGAATTCGGTCACGTTCTGCGACAGCCCGCAGAGGATCGACGCCACCGTGAACACACCGATCGCGCTGACGAACACGGTGCGCGCGCCGCAGCGGTCGGCGACCCAGCCGCTCGCCGGAATGAAGATCGCGAGCGCCAGCATGTAGGCGGTCATGCCGAGGCTCAGGCTGTTCGGGCCGACGCCGAACGAGTGCGCCATCTGCGGCAGCGCGGTGGCGATCACCGTGGTGTCGAGATACTCCATGAAGAAGGTGGCCGCGACGATGTACGGCAGCCAGCCGACGTGCGCGTTGCGGGTAGTGCCGGTGCTCATTGGGCGAGCTCCGCGGGGCGGCGCATCGGGATGCGCGCGGAATGGACCGGAGTGGGCGTGGCATCGGCACCGACATGCCGGCGCGATGCGCGCGAGAAGATCGACTTCATGAGCTGGCGACTACCTTTCGATTGCGTTGGGGCTGGCCCGTGGGCCAGCCCCGAATCGTAACGCAATAAATGGCGACACACCGGGGAGGCAGCGGCGACACCCCGGCGTCGCAGCGACGACGCATGCGCGCCCGCCGCTCAATCCTTCGCCGCGTATTCCTTGTCCAGCCGGTCGTACAGCGGCTTGTTGACGAGTCGCTGGCGCTCGCTGAACGGCGCGACGATCGTCGCGTCCTCGTCGAGGCGGCCGTTGCTTTGCAGCGTGCCGAGCGCGCGCTGCATGCCGAGCACCGCGCCTTGCAGCGCCGCGTTCGCGTACAGCACGATGCCGTAGCCGAGCTTGCCGAGCGCGTCGCGCGACTGCACCGGCGTCTTGCCGCCGATCACGATGTTGATCAGCTGCGGCACGTCGAACAGCCCCGGCAGCCGCTCGATGTCGGCCAATGATTCGGTCGCCTCGATGAACAGGATGTCGGCGCCTGCCTCGATGAAGCGATGGCCGCGCTCGATCGCGTCCTCGATGCCGTGGACCGCCGCCGCGTCGGTGCGCGCCATGATCTGCAGGTTCGCGTCTTCGCGCGCATCGACGGCCGCGCGGATCTTGCCGACCATCTCGCTCGTCGCGACGACTTCCTTGCCCGAGAAGTGGCCGCATTTCTTCGGCATCACCTGGTCTTCGAACTGGATCACGTCGGCGCCGCTGCGCTCGAGCACGCGCACGGTCTGGCGGACGTTCAGCGCGTTGCCGAAGCCGGTGTCGGCATCGACGATCAGCGGCAGCGCGACCGCGTCGCGGATCCGCGCGGTGTGCTCGGCGACTTCCGCGAGGCCGATGAAGCCGAGGTCCGGCAGCCCGAGCGACATATTGGTGACGCCCGCGCCGGTGATGTAGACCGCCTCGAAACCGGCGTCCTCGATCACGCGCGCGCTCATCGCATTGAACGCGCCGGGCACGAGCAGGCCCTGACGCTGGTTGACCTTGGCGCGGAACGCGGCGCGGCGGGTGGCGGAAGTGGTGGTCATGATGCGGGTCTCCTGAAGGAAAGTCGGTGGTGAAGCGCGGGCGTCATTTTGCAGGAAGCGTGCCATTGGCGGTGTCGCGCGCGCGGGTGGTCGGTTATTCCAAGAGATCAACGGCTTGCGCGCAATCGGCTCGGCGTGTGTGTTCGTGGCACAATCGGTGAAACGTTTCATGAAACGTTCCGTGGAACGTTTCAGCCGAGGAGAGCCGCCGTGTCCACGTTCAACCCGTTCGTCGCGAATCCGATCGCGCCCGCCGATGCCGGCCGTCCCGGCGTCGCACTCGTCAGTATCAGCCGGCTGCAGTCGCTTTGCGAGGCGGTCGCGCCGCGCTACGCCGGGCGCGCGAAATTCTTCACCGTCCGGGAAGGCTACGGCGCGGCGGTCGCCGCGCTGCAAGCCTATGTGGACGCGGGTTCGGTCGACGTCGTGCTGTCCGCCGGTTCGAACGGCGCGTATCTGCGCGAGAACCTCAGCGTGCCGGTCGTGATGGTCAAGGTGAACGGCTTCGACGTGCTGAGCGCGCTCACGCGTGCCACCGCCACGTGGCCCGGCGCGCGCATCGGCCTCGTGCTGCACGAGGCGATCGCGCACGAACTGGCCGACCTCGGGCCGCTGCTCAATGTCGACCTGCGACAGCGTGCGTATCGTTCGATCGACGAAGTGCGGCTCGCGGTCGACCAGCTCGCGGCGCAAGGCTGCCGGGTGGTCGTCGGGGCCGGCATGGCCTGCGATCTGGCGCAGCAGGCGGGCATGGAGAGCGTGTTCCTGTATTCGCTCGCCGCGGTCGAGGAGGCGTTCGAGCGCTCCGTCGAACTGGCGCGCGTGAGCCGCCAGAAGGAATCGAAGCGCGTGCGCCTGAACCGGATCGTCGCGCATCTACGCGACGGCGTCGCCGCTTTCGACGAAGCCGGCCAGCTCGAAGCCGTCAATCCGGCGATGCTGGAACTGCTAGGTTTGGGGGCTGCGAGCGAAGTGTCGCGCGATGCCGAAGCCGCAGCCGAACTGCCCGAGCAGGTGGCCCGCGCACTCGCGCCGCTGCTGCGCGAGGCGCGTGCCGCCGACCAGCCGGTCGACGAGCGCGTCGAGCAGATCGGCGGGCGCGCGCTCATCGTCAATTGTGTGCCAATCGTCGAGCAGGGCGCGCGCGCCGGTTTCGTCGTGACCGCTCAGGACGCGCTCGTCGCGCAGCGGATCGACCACTCGCTGCGCACGAGTCAGCGGCCGAGGCATCTGGTCGCGCGTCATCAGCTCGATGACCTGATCGGCGCATCGCCGGCGCTCGCGCGGGTGCGCCGGCTCGCCCGCGCCGGCGCCGCGCACGACGCGACCGTGCTGCTCTCCGGCGAAAGCGGCACCGGCAAGGAACTGGTTGCGCAGGGGATCCACAACGCGAGCCGGCGGCGCGGCAATCCGTTCGTCGCGTTCAACTGCGCGGCGCTGCCGGAGGGGTTGATCGAAAGCGAGCTGTTCGGCCACGAGGAAGGGGCGTTCACCGGCGCGCGGCGCGGCGGCAAGCCGGGGCTGTTCGAAATTGCCCACACCGGCACGATCTTTCTCGATGAAATCGGCGAAATGCCGGCCGCGCTGCAAAGCCGGCTATTGCGCGTGCTGCAGGAGCGCGAGGTGATGAAGCTCGGCGCGAGCCGCGCGACCCCGGTCGACGTACGCGTGATCGCGGCCACGCATCGCGACCTGCCGGCGCTCGTCGAGCAGGGCGCGTTCCGCGCGGACCTGTATTTTCGATTGAATCTGCTTCAGATAAAATTGCCGCCGCTGCGCGAACGCCGCGCCGACATCGCGCCGCTGGCGCGGCACCTGCTGGGACGCAGCGCGTTGCAGTACGGGGTATCGGCGGCGGCGTCGGCACGGGTGCTCGCGTTGCTCGATCCGCTGTTCGAGCAATACGCATGGCCGGGCAATGTCCGCGAACTGGAAAATCTGCTCGTGCGCGCGGTGATCTACGTCAGCGGCATCGGTCACGATCCGTCGGACAATTTCGACGAACTGGCAGGGAACTCGACCATCACTGCGTTGCCAGACTGGCTGGCGGTGTTTCCCGAGTTCGGTCGGCTCGGGATCGCTATCGCGACAGCTGCGGTGGCTCCGGCTATCGCGCCGCCTGAAGTCGCCGCGCCGGGCAGCACGGCGCCGCGTGCCACTCCTACCCGCGAGGACGTACTGCGCGCCCTCGACCAGGCAGGCGGCAATCGTGCCGCCGCGAGCCGCGCACTCGGCATCGGCCGAACCACGTTGTGGCGACTTCTGAAGGATTGAAGAAGGACTGAAACGCCCCCCAATGACACTCGATAGTCTGCACCGGTAAAATAAATAGTGACAGACTATCAATCTCATTAACACAATCCGCTTTACCTATTAAGTGTAGTCTGACATACTCGCTCTACTTCCCAACCACTCACAAAGAGGATTCAGCAAATGCCGATCATCAACAGTCAAGTCAAACCGTTCAAGGCACAGGCTTACGTCAATGGCGATTTCAAGACCGTCACGGAAGAAGACCTGAAGGGCAAGTGGTCGGTTTTCGTGTTCTACCCGGCTGACTTCACCTTCGTGTGCCCGACCGAACTGGGCGACCTGGCCGATCGTTACGACGAGTTCAAGAAGCTGGGCGTCGAAATCTACAGCGTGTCGACCGACACGCACTTCACGCACAAGGCATGGCACGACACGTCGGACACGATCCAGAAGATCAAGTACCCGATGCTGGCTGACCCGACGCTTGCCATCTCGCGCAACTTCGACGTGCTGATCGAAGAAGAAGGTCTGGCACTGCGCGGCACGTTCGTGATCAACCCGGAAGGCGAAATCAAGCTGTGCGAAATCCACGACAACGGCATCGGCCGTGACGCTGGCGAACTGCTGCGCAAGGTTCAGGCTGCGCAATACATCGCCAAGCACCCGGGTGAAGTGTGCCCCGCCAAGTGGACGCCGGGCGCAGAAACGCTGACCCCGTCGCTGGACCTGATCGGCAAGATCTAAGGTTCGTGCAGCTCAGGCTGCATTCGTAGTCTGCATCTGGCCGGGATTCTTCCCGGCGCATCACCGCGCGAACCGCCGCTACGGCGCGTCGCGCGTCCCCGGGCCGCACACGTTGTATCTGACGCATGCGGGGCCGGGAACTCCACACCCCTCGTCACGGAATCGCAACGCCATGCTTGACGCCAATCTCAAGACTCAACTGAAAACGTACCTCGAAAAAGTTAGCAGGCCTATCGAACTCGTCGCATCGGTCGACGACAGCGCGAAGTCGCAGGAACTGCTGGCCTTGCTCAACGACATCGCGACGTTGTCGGAGCGCGTCACGGTGATCGAGCGTCGCGGCGACGACGAGCGCAAGCCGTCGTTTTCGATCGGAGAGGCGGGCAAGGCAAGCGGCATCCGTTTTGCCGGCATTCCGATGGGTCATGAATTCACGTCGCTCGTCCTCGCGTTGCTGCAGACGGGTGGCCATCCGGTCAAACTCGACGACGCGGTGATCGAACAGATCCGCAGTCTCGACGGCGACTATCAGTTCGAAACGTATTTCTCGCTGTCGTGCCAGAACTGCCCGGAAGTCGTGCAGGCGCTGAACGTGATGGCGCTGATCAATCCGCGCATCCGTCACGTCGCGATCGACGGCGCGCTGTTCCAGAACGAAGTCGAAGCGCGCCAGATCATGGCGGTGCCGATGATGTTCCTGAACGGCGAAATGTTCGGCCAGGGCCGCAGCAGCGTGAAGGAAATCCTCGCGAAGCTCGACACCAACGCCGGTGCGCGCGCTGCGAAGGAACTCGAGAACAAGCCGGTGTTCGACACGCTGATCGTCGGCGGTGGCCCGGCGGGCGCGGCGGCGGCGATCTACTCGGCGCGCAAGGGGATTGCAACGGGTGTCGTCGCCGAGCGCTTCGGCGGTCAGGTGCTCGACACGCTCGCGATCGAAAACTTCGTGTCGGTGCAGGAAACCGAAGGACCGAAGTTCGCGACCGCGCTCGAACAGCACGTGAAGGCCTATGACGTCGACATCATGGACGTGCAGCGCGCCGAAGCGCTGATTCCCGGCCGCATCAACGAAGTGCGTCTGGCCAACGGCGCGGTGCTGAAGGCGAAGACGATCATCCTCGCGACCGGCGCGCGCTGGCGCGAAATCAACGTGCCGGGCGAGCGCGAATACCGCAATCACGGTGTTGCGTACTGCCCGCACTGCGACGGCCCGCTGTTCAAGGGCAAGCGCGTCGCGGTGATCGGCGGCGGCAACTCGGGCGTCGAGGCGGCGATCGATCTCGCGGGTCTCGTGCGCGAAGTGACGCTGCTCGAATTCGGCGCCACGCTGCGTGCCGACGAAGTGCTGCAACGCAAGCTGCGCAGCCTGCCGAACGTGAAGATCGTCACCCAGGCGCAGACCACCGAAATCACCGGCGACGGCAAGAAGGTCAACGGTCTGGTGTACAAGGATCTCGCGTCGGGCGAAGTGAAGAAGGTCGAACTCGAAGGCGTGTTCGTGCAGATCGGTCTGGTGCCGAACACCGAATGGCTGAAGGGCACGATTGAGTTGTCGAAGCACGGCGAGATCGTCGTCGATGCACGCGGCGCGACGTCGGTACCGGGCGTGTTCGCCGCCGGCGACGTGACCACGGTGCCGTACAAGCAGATCGTGATCGCGGTCGGTGAAGGCGCGAAGGCATCGCTTTCCGCGTTCGATCATCTGATCCGCAACAGCGCGGACGAAGAGAGCGAGACGGTCGCCGAAGCGGTGGTCTGACGCGTTCGGGTAGTTCGATGTTGTGAGTGGTAGAGCGGCGGCCTGTGGGCCGCCGTTTTTTATTTGCGGTGCGGGCTGCTTTGCAGCGTGCGTCATGCGGCGAGCGACGCCGCATAAAAAAAGCCACCCAATACGGGTGGCTTTTTCCATTTACGAACGCGCGTGATTCACGCGTTTATTCGACGGGCTTATCGATTCGCTTCGATCCGCTCATCGACCTGCTTAACCCCACAACGCCGAGGTTTCGATATTACGCAGATCGAACACCAGCACTTCCGCGTCGTGACCTTGCGAGAACGTCAGCGCTTCTTCGCCGCGCACCCGCGCGCCGTCGCCTTCGCCCAGCTCGACGCCGTTCACCGTGATGGTGCCGCGTGCCACGTGGACATACGCGTAGCGATCGCTGGCGAGTTCGAGTCGTGCGGTTTCGGCGCCGTCGAACAGGCCCGCATACACCCGCGCATCCTGCTGCAACTGCAGCGAACCGTCCGCGGCGTCCGGCGACAGCACGAGCCGCAACACGCCGCGCTTGTCGTTCGCGCTGAAATGCTGCTGCTGATAGCGCGGCGCCGTGCCTTGCCGTGCCGGCGCGATCCAGATCTGCAGGAAGTGCACCGGCTCGTTCTTCGAGTGGTTGTATTCGCTGTGCGCGACGCCCGTGCCCGCGCTCATCAACTGGATGTCGCCCGGTACGATCACCGAGCCGGTGCCCATCGTGTCCTTGTGTTCGAGCGCGCCTTCGAGCACGTACGAAAAAATCTCCATGTCGCGATGCGGATGCTTGCCGAAGCCTTGCGCGGGCGCGACACGGTCGTCGTTGATCACCAGCAGGTCGGAGAAGCCGTTCTGCTTCGGATCGTGGTAATTCGCGAACGAAAACGTGTGACGCGAGCTGAGCCAGCCATGTTCCGCGCGGCCACGTTGGTTGGCGTGTCTGATTTCGAGCATGCTTTTCTCCTTGGATGTTGTCTTCGATCCGGGCCAGATGTTTGGCTGCGATCCATGAACGACAGTGTAGGTCAATTCAGATGGCTATAATCGATGATAAAATGAAAACACTGTCACATTGGAGTGGACAAACCGCATGCAGCTCGATGATATGCGCATCTTCGTCGCGACTGTCGACGCCCATAACTTCACCGCCGCGGCGAATCGTCTGTCGCTGTCCAAGCAGTTCGTCAGCCGTCGGGTGATGGCGCTCGAGGAAGCGCTCGGCGTGCAGTTGCTGATCCGCAATACGCGCAAGCTGGCCGTGACCGATCTCGGCCAGGAGTTCTACGAGCGCGCGAAGCGCATCCTCGGCGAGGTCGAGGATGCCGAGCAGGCGATGTCGCTGCGCCGCGCCGGGCCGCGCGGGCTACTGCGCGTGAGTGCGCCGATGTCGTTCGGCATGATGCATCTGTCGCCGCTCGTCGCGTCGTTCCTGCGCGAGCACCGCGACGTGCGCTTCGATATGGAGCTGAGCGACCGCGCGGTCGACGTGATCGGCGAGGGCTTCGACATGGCGATTCGCATCGGCACGCTGGCGGATTCGTCGCTGATCGCGCAGAAGCTGATCGACGTGCGGATGGTCGCGTGTTGCAGTCCCGCCTATCTGCGGCGGCACGGCACGCCGAGCGTGCCGGCCGACCTCGCGAAGCACGAGTGCCTGCTGTACGGCCATGGCGGCGCGGTGAGCTGGGAGTTCAGGATCGACGGCGCGGTGAAGAGCGTCGAGGTACGCGGACCGTTGCGCGCCAATAACGGCGATCTGATTCGCGACGCCGCCGTCGAGGGGCTCGGCATCGTTCGGCTTCCTGATTTTATCGTCGCTGCTGCGCTGCAGAGCGGGCAACTGGTGCCCGTGCTCGAAGCGTTCCTGCCGACGGCGACGGGTGTCTATGCGGTGTACCCGCAGCATCGGCAGAGTTCGGTGACGATCCGGGCGTTTGTCGAGTTTCTGCGCAAGCATCTGCGGAAGCTGGCGGGGTGAGGGCGGGGTGAGCGGCCCAATTTGCTAGCCGCCCAAGTTGCCCAAGTTGCTCGGGCGGCCAGCCCGCCGAATACCCATCAGCCGTCGCGGAAAATAAAGCTATACGCGCTCAGCGCCGGCACGCCGCCCAGGTGCGCATACAGCACGCGCGAGCCTTCCGGAAACTCGCCGTTGCGCACCTTCTCGATCATGCCGTGCATCGATTTGCCCTCGTAGACCGGATCGGTCAGCACGCCTTCGAGCCTCGCGCACAGGCGGATCGCTTCGAGCGTGCCGTCGTTCGGCAGGCCGTATTCCGGGCCGCCGTAACGCTCGTCGAGCACGACGTCGCGCGCAGTGATGTCGCGGCCGAGGTCGACGCTCTCCGCGGTGTGCTTCGCGATCCGCATGATCTGCTCGCGCGTTTGCGCGGGTTTCGCCGATGCATCGATACCGATCACGCGCTCCGCGCGGCCGTCCGCCGCAAAGCCGACGATCATGCCTGCCTGCGTGCTGCCCGTCACCGAACACACGACGATGTAGTCGAACTGGAAGCCGAGCTCGGCCTCCTGCTGCCGCACTTCCTCCGCGAAGCCGACGAAACCGAGCCCGCCCAACGGATGATCGGAGCAGCCGGCCGGAATCGCATACGGTTTGCCGCCGGCCGCGCGCACGCTTTCGAGCGCGTCCTCCCAGCTTTTGCGAAAGCCGATGTCGAAACCGTCCGGCACGAGCCGCACGTCGGCGCCCATCATGCGCGACATCTGGATATTGCCGACGCGGTCGTACACCGCGTCCGAGTAGTTGACCCAGTTCTCCTGCACGAGCACGCACTTCAGACCCAGATGCGCGGCGACCGCCGCGACCTGGCGCGTCTGGTTCGACTGGATGCCGCCGATCGACACCAGTGTGTCGCAGCCCTGCGCGAGCGCATCGGGGATCAGATATTCGAGCTTGCGGGTCTTGTTGCCGCCGAACGCGAAGCCGCTATTGCAGTCCTCGCGTTTCGCATACAGCTGCACCTTGCCGCCGAGGTGTTCGCTCAGGCGCTTGAGCGGCTGGATCGGCGTCGGGCCGAAGGTGAGCGGGTAGCGGGGGAATCGTTGCAGGTTCATCGCGGCTCCATGGTGGTGAATTCGGTGGCTTCATGGTAGAAAAAACCGAGAGAAATGAGCTTGCGAAAAAAAATACCAACGCATACGTTTGGAAAATAAATTGTGACCTTCTTTTAAGAAAAGTTTGCTTATCAGCCTATGAGCACAATAAAAGTTCGCACGGTTAAAGTTGGAACGACGCGTACCGGTAAAACTACCGCCAGAACCGGGGCAGCCGGCAAGACCGCAAGCCGGTCGGCGCCGTCTACGCAGCCGGCCCCGGCTGCGTCCACGGCCAACGCTTCGGCTGCCACCCAGCCCACGCTCGACCGCATCGACCGCGCGATCCTGCGGCAATTGCAAACCGATGCATCGATTTCGAACGTCGCGCTCGCGGCCAGGGTGAAGCTGAGCGCGCCGGCCTGTCTGCGGCGCGTCGAACGGCTCAAGGCGTCGGGGCTGATTCGCGGCGTGGTCGCGTTGCTCGATCCGAAGGCGGCGGGCGCGGGCATGTTGGTGATCATTGGCGTGGTGCTCGATCGCTCGACGCCGGAGTCGTTCGCCGAGTTCGAGAAGGCCGCGCAGAACGTCGCGGGCTGCATGGAGTGCCACGTCGTGACCGGCGAGTTCGACTATTTCATGGTGATCCGCACGCGCGACAGCGACAGCTTCAATCGTCTGCACGCCGAGCAACTGCTGTATCTGCCGGGCGTGCGGCAGATCCGCTCGTTCATGGTGCTGAAGGAAATCCTGTCGACGACGAAATTTCCGCTGTAGGCCGCGCAAGCGGAGCGGAAAACGCGCATGCTGTCATGAGCGGAGCGGCGGCGGGTTCGCTCGTGGAGCGGTCGCCGGGCGACGTTGTGCGGCGCCATGCATGCTCGCGTGCGGCTTCGCGGTCAGGCGGCCGCCGTAGCGCGAGGCGGATCGACGCCGCCCCGAGCGTGGCTTGAATGAGGAGGTGCGGGATGAACATCGGCGAACGCAAGGGTGCCCGTCGCGGTTATGAACGCGGCACTAAAGACGGTTCGGAAAACGGCGATGGTCCTCACGCCGGTCTCCATGCCGGGAAGCTCACCAACGCCGCCAACGCTACTAGCGCTACTAGCGCTACTAACGCGGCCAATGCGGCCAATGCGGTAAACCTGGCCAATGCGGCCAAGCCAAACCATCCCATTTCCCCAGCCCACCCCGCGACGCACCCACGCCCCACAACCAATCGACGGCCACTCCGCATCAGCATCAGCATCACCGCGAGCCTACTGACCTTCCTGCTCACCCAACCGCTGGCGGCATCGGCGGAAACGGCGGTCGTGATCGCCCCACCCGCGCTCGACGAACCGCTTGCCGCGAGCACCGCGCACGAGGAGACGGCGGTGTTCGCCGGCGGCTGCTTCTGGGGCGTGCAGGGCGTGTTCCAGCACGTGCGCGGCGTCACGAAGGCCGTGTCCGGTTATTCCGGCGGCACGCGCGAGACCGCCGGCTACGAGATCGTCAGCGGCGGCGAGACCGGCCACGCGGAATCGGTGCAGGTGACCTTCGATCCCGCCCGGGTCACCTACGGCCAACTGTTGCAGGTCTATTTCTCGGTGATTCACGACCCGACCGAACTCAACCGCCAGGGGCCCGACAGCGGCACGCAATACCGCTCGGCGGTGTTTCCGTTGAACGACACGCAGCGGCGCGTCGCACAAGGCTATATCGCGCAACTCGACCGGTCGCATGCGTTCCCGGCACCGATCGTCACGAAGACCGAGCCGTACAGGGGTTTCTATCCGGCCGAGTCGTATCACCAGAATTACCTGACGCTGCATCCGGATTCGGCTTATATCGCGATCAACGACATGCCGAAAGTTGCCAGTCTGAAGCGTCTGTTCCCTCATCTATATCGCGACAAACCTGTGCTGGTCGACGCGGCGCAGTAGCGTCGCGTCTTCGCGCGCTCTTTCCGGCTCCAGGTTTTCGGCGATGCGGCGGTGCAGTCGCACCGCTGCGGCTCGCCGTCATCAAACCTCCACAGACTTGGCGCATATCTTGCGAATCAGCTTGCCGTCGTCGCGCGTTTTCGCCGTATCGCGCATCGCAGCGTTCGTGCAAGCCGTGAACCGGCTCGCCGCGGCTCTGGAGCCACGTGGACTCGCGATGCTTCACTCAGGCCAGGCGGCGCGCGTCGTCTTACTGGAAAAATTACACGCCGTCAGTAGTAGCGCGGCGCTCGCTCGAGCTTTCTGGGTCCGCGCTGGACCCCGGGCGGGAACATTAACGGGCACATAAGCTCCTCGCGACTGCGGGATCGGAGGCTTCTGGTGTGGATCGGCCGTAGAAAGAAGCGGGGCGCGACGCCTCGCCACCAACAAACCGGCATCGCGGCGACTTCGCTGGTCGTCGCGGCTCTTGGCGGGATGGCGTGGATGCCGAACGCGGCACAAGCGCAGACGCCGTCGCCGCTCGGCGAATGGCAGTACTCGGTGGGCATACCGCTGCAGAAGATGTGGCAGCCGAACATCCCCGACTGGCAGGTGCGCCTCGGCGCGGCGGCGTCGTTCCAGCCGCGCTTCGAAGGCTCGGACCGCTATCACGTGGTGGGCGGCCCGAGCATCGACGTGCGCTACAAGGATCTGTTCTTTCTGTCGAGCGGCGAGGGCTTCGGCGTCAACTTCGCGCAGGGCCAGAACTGGCGCATGAGTCTCGCGGCCGTCTACGATCTCGGCCGACGCGCGCGCGACGACCCGCAGGAGCTCGACGGCCTCGGCAACATCAACGTGGCGCCGGGCCTGAAGCTATCGGGCGAATACGTAGTGTCGAAGAACTTTCCGCTGGTCGTGCGCGCGGACATTCGCCGCTATTTCGGCGGCTCGAACGGCTGGATCGGCGACATCGGCGCGTATCTGCCGATGCCTGGCAGCTCGAAGCAATTCTTCTGGTTCGCCGGACCGAACGTGACGCTCGCGAATTCGAAGTACATGAACAGCTGGTTCGGCG
Organism: Paraburkholderia antibiotica; assembly: GCF_012927125.1. Taxonomy (GTDB): domain Bacteria; phylum Pseudomonadota; class Gammaproteobacteria; order Burkholderiales; family Burkholderiaceae; genus Paraburkholderia; species Paraburkholderia antibiotica. The sequence goes on along the minus strand of NZ_JABBFZ010000011.1, from coordinate 24,818 downwards.
TCAATCAGGAGCAGGCCGCGCACTCGCAGTATTCGCAGTACCACGCGAGCGCCGGTTTCAAATCGGTGGGCTTTGGCGTCAGCGCGATCTGGCTGTTCAACAAGCACTGGTTCGCGACCGCCGATGGCGCGTTCGAGCAACTGGTCGGTAGCGCGGGCAATAGTCCGATCGTCCGGAGCCGCGCGACCGGCGTCGCCGATGTGTCGATCAATTACCGGTTCTGACGCGGCATTTCTGAAGCGGCATGCGGGGCCGCTTCGGAAGCGCGGCGGTTGGGCTCGCTTGTCGGGTGACCTTCCTGAGGTGCCCGCTGCACCCAGCGGGGCGGCGCGGCAAGCGCCGCGCCCAGGGCTTGCGTCTTTTCTTCCCACTGTCTTTTTCACTACTCCCGCCGCTCGCACCGCCTTCCCTCCGCAACGCCGCTGCATTCCCCACCTCGTCCCCGCCCGCATCGACGCAACCACGAACCCGCGGCATGGGTATATCGCTTGCTGCCTCGATGAGTACGAGTGAGCACGCGCCCGCGCCCTCGAACAAAGGAACCAAGGAGTGTATCCCCATGGCAGGTAAAGCGAATACCCAGAAGGCCGCCGCCCGGTCGGCCGGGACGAACCCGACGAACGATCCCAAGTCGCGCGATCTCGAACGCAATCGCGTCAGCCCGCAAGGCGAAGCGCTGCGCACCAATCAGGGCGTGAAGATCGCCGACAACCAGAACACGCTGCGCGCGGGTCCGCGCGGCCCGTCGCTGCTCGAAGATTTCATCATGCGTGAAAAGATCACGCACTTTGACCACGAGCGGATTCCCGAGCGCATCGTGCATGCGCGCGGCTCGGCCGCGCATGGCATCTTCAAGGTGTATGAATCGATGCGCGAGTACACCAAGGCCGCGTTCCTGCAGGACCCGGCGGTCGAAACGCCGGTCTACGTGCGCTTCTCGACCGTGCAGGGACCGCGCGGTTCGGCCGACACCGTGCGCGACGTGCGCGGCTTCGCGGTCAAGTTCTACACGCAGGAAGGCAATTACGATCTGGTCGGCAACAACATGCCGGTGTTCTTCATTCAGGATGCGATCAAGTTTCCGGACTTCGTGCACGCGGTGAAACCGGAGGCGCCGAACGAAATGCCGACCGGCGGTTCCGCGCACGACACGTTCTGGGACTTCGTTTCGCTGGTCCCCGAATCGGCGCACATGGTGCTGTGGACGATGTCGGACCGCGCGATTCCGCGTAGTCTGCGCACGATGGAGGGCTTCGGCATCCACACGTTCCGCTTCGTCAACGCGAAGGGCCAGGCCCGCTTCGTCAAGTTTCACTGGCGGCCGGTGCTCGGTTCGTATTCGCTGCTGTGGGATGAGGCGCAGAAGCTCGCGGGCAAGGACCCGGATTTTCATCGGCGCGATCTGTGGGACGCGATCGAGCGCGGCGACTATCCCGAGTTTGAACTCGGCGTGCAGATCGTCGAGGAAGCGGACGAGCACAAGTTCGACTTCGATCTGCTCGATCCGACCAAGCTGATTCCGGAGGAGCGGGTGCCGGTGAAAATCATCGGCAAGATGACGCTCAATCGCAATCCGGACAACTTCTTCGCCGAGACCGAGCAGGTGGCGTTTCATCCGGGTCATGTGGTGCCGGGCATCGATTTCAGCAACGATCCGCTGTTGCAGGGGCGGCTGTTCTCGTACACGGATACGCAGATCAGCCGGCTCGGCGGCCCGAATTTCCACGAGATTCCGATCAACCGGCCGGTCTGCCCGTATGTGAACAATCAGCGCGACGCGATGCATCGGCAGGCGATTCACGTCGGTCAGGCGTCGTACGAACCGAACTCGCTGAACGACGGCTGGCCGAAGGAAACCGACCCGGCCGCCGAGGACGGTGGCTTCGAAAGCTATCAGGAGCGCGTCGACGGCACGAAGATTCGCGTGCGCAGCGAGTCGTTCGCCGATCACTTCTCGCAGGCCGCGCTGTTCTACAACAGCATGTCGCAGCCCGAGAAAGACCATATCGCGGCGGCTTATCAGTTCGAGCTGGGGAAGGTCACGAAGCCCGAGATTCGCGCGCGCGTCGTCAACGAGATCCTCGCGAACTTCGACGCGGATCTCGCCGCCACGGTCGCCGAAGGGTTGGGGCTGCCGGCGCCGAAGAAGGGCACCGCGAAGCTGGTCGGGCCGAAGAGTTCGCCCGCATTGAGTCTGATGAACCGCGTCAAGCCCGGCATCAAGACCTGCAAGATCGCGCTGCTCGCCGCGCCCGGTTCCGATGGCGCCGCGATCAGGCAGTTGCAGCAGGCGCTGGGCGGCGAAGGCGCGGTGCCGATGCTGATCGCGCCGACGCTCGCGGAAATCGACGGCCTCGCGCCGGACGCGACGATCGCCGGGCTGCCGTCGATCATGTTCGATGGGGTGATCGTCGTCGGCGGTGCGAAGGGGGCGAAGACGCTCGCGCAATCGGGCGACGCGCGGCATTTCGTGCTCGAGGCGTTCAAGCATCTGAAGGCGATCGCCGCGCTCGGCGCGGGGCGCGACGTGCTCACCGCCGCGCAGTTACCGGACCATGCGGATGGCGTCGCGACCGGCGACGATCAGCAATCCGCCGACGTGCTGAAGGCTTTTATCGCGGCGGCCGAGCAGCATCGCGTGTGGTCGCGCGCGGCGCAGGCCGAATCGGTGCCGGCGTAAGTGGTCCTGCATAAGCGGTGCTGCATGAGCGGTGCTGCATGAGCGGACCAACGCACCGGTTGCGACGGCGCTGCACGCGGTGAGCGCAGTACCGCGGCGCGCCGCGCAAGCGCTCGGTGAACACACCTGGCCGGTACGAACCGGCCAGTTTTTTTGCGCTTGACGACGCCCCGGACAAACCCTCGCGCGAGCCCGCCGGTTCCGCGCGCGGCCATATGCAGCAAGCCTCGGCGCGAGCGCATCCATTTTCAAGATGAACCTCGTGCTTGTATGATGACGGCGGCCGTGTCGCGATGAAAACCACCGCACGTCAATCCGAAAAATATTCCGCATCGACCCGATTCACCATGCCGAAAACAGAAAAAATGACCGCCGCGCCGGCCGTCGATCAACTGCGTTTTCGCCGCATCCTGCGCCGCAATCTCGCGCTGCCTCTCGGCGTCGGCCTCGTCACGATGGCGCTGTTCGTCGGGCTGATCGCCTACCTCGTATCGACGATGAACTGGGCCGAGCATTCCGAGCGCGTGATCGGCAACGCCAACGAAATGCTGCGCCTCGCGGTGGATCGCGAGTCGTCGATGCGCGGCTTCCTGATCACCGCCGACGAAAGCTTCCTCGCGCCGTATGAAAACGGCGGCCCGAAGTTCAGGGCGCAGCTCGACGCGCTGCAGAAGCTCGTCGCCGACAACCCGCCGCAAGTCGAGCGGCTCAAGCAGATTCAGGCGCTGCAGCAGCGCTGGAGCCGTTTCGCCGAAGAGATCATCGACGCACGCCGGCGCAATCAGGACTACGAAAGCGCGATCGCGACCGGGCGTGGCAAGGTCGAGTTCGACGAAATCCGTCGCGAATTCGACGATTTTCTCGACGTCGAATTGCGCCTGCGCCAGCAGCGCGCCGAAGCGACGCGCGGTGTCACGGCGACACTGGTCGGCGCGTTCCTGCTGTTTAGCCTCATCGTCAGCGGGCTGCTTGCATGGCGCGGGCGTCGCGAGTTGCTGGGCCTGTCGGAGACTTACGACGCCGCGCTGCGTCAGCAGGCCGAACAGACCGGCAAGCTGCAACAGCAGGTCTGGTTGCGCTCCGGCCAACGGTTGCTCGCGGAGAAGGTAGTCGGGCAGACGAGCCCGCAACTGGTCGGTCGCGCGATGCTCGAATTTCTGGCCCAGTATCTGGACGTCGTGGTGGCCGTGCTCTACGTGCGCGACCGGCAGCACGGCACGCTGCGGCGCGTCGCGACTTACGGCTTCAGCCGCGAAAGCGAGCAGGGCGCGGCGCTCAGTTTCGAGGACGGCGAGACGCTGATCGGTCAGGCCGCGCGCTCGCGCCGCACGATGGTGCTGCGCGAGGTGCCCGAGCACTATGTGCAGGTCGCGTCGGCCACCGGCAAAAGCGCGCCGCGCAATCTGCTGATCGCACCGCTCGACAACGACGGCCAGGTGAACGGGGTCGTCGAAATGGGCTTTCTGCGCGACGTGATGCCGCGCGACGAAGAACTGATCGAGCTGATCCGCAACAGCATGGGCGATTTCGTCGAGGCGGCGCTGTATCGCGAGCGTCTGCAGGACGTGCTTGCCGAGACGCAGCAGTTGAACGAGGAGCTGCAGGTCCAGCAGGAAGAATTGCGCGTCTCCAACGAAGGGCTCGAAGAACGCGGCCGCGCGCTGCTGGACTCGCAGCGGCGTCTCGAAGCGCAGCAGGCCGAACTCGAACAGACCAACGTGCAGCTCGAGGAATACGCGCAACGGCTGGAGCGGCAGAAGTCGGATCTGCTGCGCGCGCAGAACGATCTCGCGGCCAATGCGGAGCGCCTCGAACAGTCGAGCCGCTATAAGTCCGAGTTCCTCGCCAACATGTCGCACGAATTGCGCACGCCGCTGAACAGCTCGCTGATTCTCGCGAAGCTGCTGCAGCAGAACCGCGGCGGCAATCTGACCGACGAGCAGGTGCGCTACGCGGAGACGATCTACGCCTCGAACAGCGATCTGCTGGTGCTGATCAACGACATCCTCGATCTGTCGAAGGTCGAAGCGGGGCAACTGACGGTCGAAGCCGAAACGGTATCGCTCGACGCGACGCTGCAGTCGCTGGAGGACATGTTCCGGCCGCTCGCCGCGACGCGGCGGTTGCGGCTCGCGTTCGACAGCTTGCCGGGCACGCCGGATACGTTCGTCACCGACGCGCAGCGGCTCACGCAGATTCTGCGCAACCTGTTGTCGAACGCGTTGAAGTTCACCGAGCACGGCGAAGTGACGCTCGCGGTGGCGCCGGTCGGCGATGACGCGCTTCGCTTCGACGTGCGCGATTCGGGCATCGGCATCGCGCCCGACAAGCTGGAGATGATCTTCGAGGCGTTCCAGCAGGCCGACGGTTCGACGAGCCGGCAATACGGCGGCAGCGGACTGGGACTGTCGATTTCGCGCGAGCTGGCGCGGCTGCTCGGCGGGCGTATCACGGTGGCGAGCGAAGTGGGCAAGGGCAGCGTGTTTACGCTGTGGCTGCCGCGCGATGCGCTGGCGGCGCGTGACGTGCCGGCCGCCAGCGACGGCGGGGCGATGAGTGGTGCGATAAGCAGTGCAATGAGCGACTCGACAAGCGGCGCAATGAGCGCGGCCGAGGCTCCGTTAATGCGCGCTCCAGCGGAGCCTGTACCGGCCACGGCGCTCTCGCCCGTGAACGGCGTATCGGTCATAGCGACAGCCGCGACCCCAACGTCCCCGCCGACCGACAGCGCCGAACCAGCCAAACCCGCTGCCGCATCGATTCCCGACGACCGCGACCAGCGCACCCGCGCCGGCCGCCTGATCGTCGCGGTCGAAGACGATCTCGCGTTCGCCGAAATTCTGCGCGACCTCGTGCACGAACTCGACTTCGACTTCGTACACGCGAGCGACGCCGCGAGCGGCCTCGCGCTGGTGCGCGACATGCGGCCGGCCGCGGTGCTGCTCGACATCGGCCTGCCGGACCGCTCGGGCCTCACCGTGCTCGAATGGCTGAAGAACGATCCGCTGACGCGTCATATTCCGATCCATATCGTGTCGGCCACCGACCACGCGGACAAGGCGCTGCACCTCGGCGCGATCGGCTACACGCTGAAGCCGACCGCGCGCTCGACGATGGAAGCCGCGATCCGCCGCCTTGAAGCGCGCCTGCAACAGCGGCTCAAACGCGTGCTGGTGATCGAGGACGACGCGCCGATGCGCGAGAGCATCCGCGCGCTGCTGCAAAGCGACAACACCGAGATCGTCGCGGTCGCGACGCTCGCCGACGCGTTCGAACGGTTGGAGGCGTTGAGCTTCGACTGCGTGGTCACCGACCTCGCGCTGCCCGACGGCACCGGCTACGATCTGCTCGAACGCCTCGCCGCGAACACCGCGCACGCGTCGCTGCCGGTGATCGTCTACACCGGCCGCATGCTGTCCGACGACGAAGAGCACCGGCTGCGCCGCTATTCGAAGTCGATCATCATCAAGGGCGCGAAGTCGCCGGAGCGGCTGCTCGACGAAGTCACGCTGTTTTTGCATAGCGTCGAGTCGTCGCTCGCGCCGGAGCAGCAACGCATGCTGCGTACCGTGCGGCAGCGCGACAATGCGTTCGAGGGCCGCACGATCCTGCTCGCCGAAGACGACGTGCGCAACATCTTCGCGCTGTCGCATGTGCTGGAGCCGCTCGGCGCGAAGCTGCTGATCGCGCGTAACGGCCGCGAGGCGCTCGACGAACTCGAAAACGGTCCCGACGTGCACCTCGTGCTGATGGACGTAATGATGCCGGAGATGGACGGCCTGACCGCGATGGGCGAGATCCGTCGCAATCCACGCTTCGCGCATCTGCCGATCATCGCGCTGACGGCGAAGGCGATGGCGAACGACCGCACGCGCTGTCTTGAGGCGGGCGCCGACGACTACGTATCGAAGCCGATCGACGTCGACAAGCTGGTCGCGCTGTGCCGCGTCTGGTTGCGGCAGCGTTGACGGGACGGCGGGCGAACGCGCACGCGGGGGCAGTGAAAATGAATACAGAGGCGGAAGAAACAACGGAACCGGGAACCGCGATGAGCCGATCGGCTTTCGACGTACCGCAGCGCATGAGCGACTTCGACATCGAGTTGAAGCTGCTGCTCGACGCGATTTATCTGAAGTATCAGCACGACTTTCGCCACTACGCGATGTCGTCGCTACGCCGCCGCCTGACGCAGGCGCTCGACGAGTTCGGCCTGCAGACGCTGTCGCAACTGCAGGACCGCATCATGCGCGACGGCGAGCAGTTCTCGCGGCTGTTCCAGTACCTGACCGTGCAGGTCAGCGACATGTTTCGCGATCCTTCATATTTTCTCGCGCTGCGCGAGCACGTGCTGCCGCGGCTGCGCACCTATCCGTCGATCAAGGTATGGGTCGCCGGTTGCAGCACCGGCGAAGAGCTGTGGTCGCTGAAGATCCTGTTCGACGAAGAGGGCCTCACCGAGCGCACGCTGTTCTACGCGACCGACATCAACCCCGACGCGCTCGCGCGCGCCGAATCGGGCATTTACTCGCTGGAGCGGATTCAGGGCTTTACGCAGAACTACCTGGCGGCCGGCGGCACGCGGTCGCTATCGGACTACTATCATGCGGCGTATGGCGGCGCGCGCTTTGCCGGTTCGCTGAAAGAGCGCGTGGTGTTCGCCGATCACAGCCTGTCCACCGACGAAGTGTTTCTCGAAGCGCATCTGGTGTCGTGCCGCAACGTGCTGATCTATTTCGATCGCGGCTTGCAGGATCGCGCGTTGGGGCTATTCGAAAACGCGCTGGTGCGGCGTGGCTTTCTTGGGTTGGGCAGCAAGGAAAGCCTGCGTTTTTCCCGTCATTACGAAGCGTTCGACGAGTTTCGCGCGGCCGAACGCATCTATCAGAAGCGGTAGCGCCATGTCACGCCCGATCGATCCGCCTTCGACCCCGCCGGCTGCCGATATCCATACCGATACCGACGCCGAAGCGCCCACCGTGCCGCGCGGCTACGACCTCGTCGTGATCGGCGCGTCGGCGGGCGGCATCGACGCGCTCGGCGTGCTGCTGCTCGCGTTGCCCGCGCGCTTCGCGGCGGCCGTGATGATCGTCATGCATCTGCCGGCCGATTCGCCGAGCTATCTGGTGCCCGCGCTCGCGCATCGCTGCGCGCTGCCGCTGCTCGAACCGGACGCGGGCGAACCGATCGTGCCGGGGCGCGTGCTGGTCGCGCCGCCCGGCTATCACATGCTGGTCGAGGTGGATCGCACGGTCGCGCTGTCCACCGATGCGGCGGTGCGCTTCTCGCGGCCGTCGATCGACGTGCTGTTCGAGTCGGCTGCCGCCGTGTACCGCGAGCGGCTGCTCGCGATCCTGCTGTCCGGCGCCAACGACGACGGCGCGTTTGGCCTCGAACGCGTGCGCGCATTCGGCGGTACCGCGTGGGTGCAGACGCCGGAGAGCGCCGGCTCGCCGGAAATGCCGCGAGCGGCGATCGTGCGCGGCGCGGCCGATGCCATCTACAATCCCGAAACCCTGGCCGCGCACCTTGCCGCGCTGCCGACTTCTCCCTGATTCGATGCAATGACGAACTCACCTGTCAACATCCTGATCGTCGACGACATCGTCCACAACATCACCGCGCTCGAAGCGCTGCTTACGCGCCCCGACGTCACCGTGCTGGTCGCCGACTCCGGCACCGCCGCGCTCGATCTGCTGCTCAAGCATGAAGTCGCGCTGGCGATTCTCGACGTCAACATGCCCGGCATGAACGGCTTCGAACTGGCCGCGCTGATGCGCGGCAGCCCGCGCACCTCGCACGTGCCGATCATCTTCCTGACTGCGACCGCGCAGGACGCGTCGCGCACGTTTCGCGGCTACGAGGCGGGCGCGGTCGACTTCCTGTACAAGCCGTTCGATCCGCGCATCCTGCAATCGAAGGTCGACGTATTCGTGCAACTCGAACAGCAGAAGCGCCAGCTCGCCGCGCAACTGGTGACGACGCGCCAGATGCTCGAAGCGAACGAGATGCTGATGGCGGTGCTCAGCCACGATCTGCGCACGCCGCTTGGCGCGGTACTGGCGTCGGCGGAATATTTGATGCGTACCGCCACCGACGAGCAGGCCGCGACCGTCGCCACGCGCGTGAAGAACAGCTCGCTGCGCATGGCACGGATGGTCGATCAACTGCTGAATCTCGCGCGCCTGCAGGGTGGACGCTTGCCGTTGCAGCCGCGCTCGATCGAACTGGCGACGCTGTGCCGTTCCGTGATTGACGAATTCGCGTCGCAGAAGAGCGGCAAGCGGATCGTGTTCACCTGCTCGGGCAACAGCACGGGCGCGTGGGATACGGACCTGATCTGGCAGGCGGTGTCGAATCTCATCGGCAATGCGCTGCATCATGGCGCGCCGGAAGGCGATATCGGTGTCGACGTCGACGGCGACGCGGAGGAGGTCGTGCGGCTCAAGGTGTCCAATCGCGGCGAGATTCCGGCCGAGGTGTTTCCGCATCTGTTCAAGGCGTTCGGCTCGAACGGCAGCGGAGCGCGTTCGCGCGAAGGGCTCGGGCTCGGTCTGCATATCGTGCAGGAGATCGCGCGCATGCATGGCGGCGAGGTCAGCGTCGAATCGAGCGAGGCTGCGGGCACGACGTTTACGATCGCATTGCCGCGCACGGTGACGTTGCAACGCGGCTCGCGGGGCGCGTTTACCCGGAGGTAGGCGGAGGTCGGTGGCGATGGCGGCGCCGCGCGCTGTGCTACGCTTGGGTCCACCCATTTCACGCAGCGCAACCGGCACCCATCATGCGTTCCTGGCGTCTCGCCTCACCCCAGCGCAGCGGACAGATCAGCACCGCGCTCGCCGCCGATCTCGTCATGGCGATCTCGCAGCCGGACGCCGATGCGCTCGCCGCGAGCATTCTGCAGACGGTTGGCGAAGCGCTGTCGCTGCCGGTTTCGCAGTGCACGATCTTCGCGTACGAATTCGGCGCGCGGCCGCGCACGGTGTCGGCGGCCGATCATCGCGGCGGGCGTTTTCTGCGCGACGTCGCCGAGCGCTACGCCACCCATTTCTATGCGCTGGACGGCAATCGCGCGATTATCGGCGATACCCGCCACAACGCTCAGCCGCCCGCGCGCAACGCGCTGGTGCTGCATCAGCAGCGCGGCGACGAAATCGAAAACGAAGCGTATCGCGCGGCCTGCTACGCGCAGCCGAACGTGTCGGACCGGCTGTCGCTGCTGATGCAGCCGATGGACAGCGTGTGGCTGTCGATCAACCTGTATCGCGACCGCGCGCACGGCGTGTTCGAGGCGGGCGAGCTGGAGCGGATCGAAAGCGTCGCGCCGCTGTTCGCGCATGCGGCCACAGGCCATTACGCGTTGAATGGGCAGCATCAGCAGGGCGCGGCCGTGGCGATGCTCGCGCGTGTGCGGCGCGTATGTCCGGCGTTGACGCCGCGCGAACTCGACGTGCTGCGCGGCACGCTCGAAGGTGCGAGCGCCGTCGAGATCGCCGCGTGCATGGGCGTGAAGCCGGCGAGCGTGATCACTTATCAGAAACGCGCGTATGCGCGGCTCGGGATTTCGAATCAGCGGCAATTGTTCGCGCTGTGTATGCAGCCGTAGTGGTTTGGGTTGGGCCGGCGTTTCTTGAGGTTTCGCGGGTGTTCGGTTTCGTGTGGTTTCGAATAGCGCGTTAAAGCGCGCTTCAACACGCTTGATTCGCGTGCCGTTTCATCGCCGGTTTCAGAGCCGGTTGCATCCACCGCGGCGGCTCCGTTTCACGTTCAGCCTGCCGCCGCGCATCAATCCCGCTTGCTCCGCGCGTCGGTCTGCGTGTCCCGGTCCCAGCGTTTCAGCCACGGCATCACGAAGTCCGCGAAGCCGTCGGCGGACGGCGACAGCGTGCGTTCGGTCGAGCGGTAGACGCAGACCGCGCGAATCGTTTCCGGATCGACGATACGTTTCATCACCAGCCCGAACGTGCGCGCGAGCGGCGCGACGTAGGCCGGCGCGAGCGTGACCGCGAGCCCTTGCGCGGCGAGGCCGAACGCGGTCGTCACGTTATCGACGACATCGACCGGGATGATGCGGGCTTCGAGCGGCAGGTTCGCGAGCATCTGGTCGACCGCGCGCTCGTGATCGCGGCCGGTCGCGACGATCGGCACGTCGCGCAGATGCTGCCATTGCACGCGGCGTCGCGAGGCGAGCGGATGGGTAGCCGCGCACCACATCACCCACGGGCTCGCGAACGCCCGATCGCAGCGCACGCGCGCACCGCTTTGACGGTCCGGGCCGATCGCCAGATCGATGTCGCCGCTCTCCACACGTTCCACCAGTTGCTCGACCACGGTATCGCAGATGCGCACGACGACCTTCGGTTTGTCGCGCGCATAGTCGGCGATCGCCGCGGGCAGCGCGGTCGACGCGATCACGAGCGGCGCACCGACCCGCACGATGCCGGCCGCGCGGTTGCGGATATCGTCGGCGGATTGGGCGGCCGCGCGCACGTGACGCAGCACCGATTCGGCCGACGCCAGAAAATCCTGCCCGGCGCTGGAGAGCGCGACACGTCGCGTGGTGCGGTCGAACAGGCGAAAGCCGAGCTCGGTTTCCAGCTCCGCCAGCAGCTGGCTGACCGCCGACGAAGTCAGCCCGAGCCGCTGCGCCGCCGCGCCGATACTATGCAGATCGACGATGGCGAGAAACGCTTCGAATTGGCGGATCGTGACGCGGGTGAGTGGCATACGATCGATTCTAAAGAAAAACTTACGAATCGTGAAAAATCGGTTGATTGTGCGCGGCGCCCGCAGCAACGACACTCGTAGCGGTCGACGTAGCCCGGCAAACCCGCTTAGACTTCAGCTTTGCCCGGCCGTGCGCCGCCGGCGCGCGTCAGGTCGCTCACGCGGGCTCGCGCGCCGCGCGGCCAGCCCGCTACCCCAGGCCCTCCGAGGCCGCCTTCAAGGACCCGTCATGTTCGACCATATTCCCGCCTATCCGGGCGACCCGATTCTGAGCCTGAACGAAGACTTCCAGCTGGACCCTCGGCCGAACAAGGTCAACCTGAGCATCGGCATCTATTTCGACGACGCCGGCAAGCTGCCGGTGATCGACGCGGTGCGCCGCGCCGAGACCGCGCTGCTCGAGGCGATCGGCCCGCGCTCGTATCTGCCGATGGCCGGTCTGCCGCTGTACCGCGACACCGCGCAGGCGCTGGTGTTCGGCGCGAACAGCGCGGCGCGCGCCGAAGGCCGGATCGCGACGCTGCAAACGCTCGGCGGCTCGGGCGCGCTGAAGGTCGGCGCCGATTTCCTGAAGCGCTATTTCCCGGGCTCGCAGATGCGGATCAGCGACCCGAGCTGGGAGAACCATCGCGTCGTGTTCGAGGCCGCGGGCCTGACGGTCAACACCTATCCGTACTACGACCCGCAAACCGGCGGCCTGCGTTTCGCCGAGATGCTCGCCGCGCTCGATACGCTGCCGGAAAAGAGCGTCGTGCTGCTGCACGCGTGCTGCCACAACCCGACCGGCGTCGATCTGAGCCCGGCGCAATGGGCTGAGCTGGTGCCGGTTTTGCAGCGCCGCAAGCTGATCGCATTCGTCGACATGGCCTACCAGGGTTTCGGCGCGGGCCTCGAAGAAGACGCTGCGCCGGTGCGCCTGCTCGCCGATGCGAACGTGCCGCTGATCGTCGCGAATTCGTTCTCGAAGAATTTCTCGCTGTATGGCGAGCGCGTCGGCGCGTTGAGCGTGGTCTGCAAGAGCGCCGACGAAGCCGCACGCGTGGCTGGTCAGCTGATGTCGGCGGTGCGTGCGAACTACAGCAATCCGCCGACGCACGGCGCGCGGCTCGTCGCCAACGTGCTGGCCGACGCGACGCTGCGCGCGTCGTGGGAGACCGAACTCGGCGCGATGCGCGAGCGCATTCTGGCGATGCGCAACGTGATTTACGCGGGCCTCGAAGGTCGCGTCGACGACGTGATGCGCACGCGCTACGTCGCGCAGCGCGGCATGTTCACCTACACCGGGCTGAGCGAAAGCCAGGTCGAGCGACTGCGCAACGAGTACGCGGTGTACGTGCTGCGCTCGGGGCGAATGTGCGTCGCCGGTCTGAATGCGCGGAACGCGGACTATGTTGCGTCGTCGATCGCGGCGGTGGTGTCGGGCGCCTGACGCAAGGAGTCGGGCAGTCGAGCCGCCGTGCATGACGGCATGGCACACGAATGAGCGGCGCGCGACCGCGCCGCCACGACAACAATCATGGAGACACCGATGACGGCCACGACCCTCGAAGCGCAACCGGCCAGCGCGTCCGGCTCCGCCGCGATGCATCCGGACGAATGGCAGGCGCGCGTGCAACTCGCCGCGTGCTACCGGATCTTCGATCTGCTCGGCTGGACCGAGATGATCTACAACCACATCACGTTGCGTGTGCCCGCGAGCGTCGCCGGCGACGAGCGGCATTTCCTGATCAACCCGTTCGGGCTGCACTACAGCGAAGTGACCGCGAGCAATCTGGTGAAGATCGATGCGCACGGGCGCGTGCTCGACGGCTCGCCGTATCCGGTGAATCCGGCCGGCTTCGTCGTGCATGCGGCGATTCACGAGGGACTACCCGACGCGCACTGCGTGATGCATACGCATACGACGGCGGGCGTCGCGGTGGCCTGCCTCGAAGACGGTTTGCAGCAGACCAACTTCTATAGCGCGCAATTGCATGACCGGATCGCGTATCACGACTTCGAGGGCATCACGATTCATGCGGAAGAGGGGCCGCGCCTGCTCGCGCATATCGGCGACAAACAGGCGGTGATCCTGCGCAATCACGGCCTGCTCGCGTGGGGCCACACGTTGGCGCAGACCTTCGCGATTCTGTGGACGCTGAATCGCGCGTGCGAAATCCAGATGGCGACGTTCTCGATGGGCCGCGCGCGGCCGGTGCCGGAGGAGGTCGCGATTCGCTGCTCGCGCGATTCGCTGCAATTCGATCCGCGTCATGGCGCCGGGCAGGATGTGTTCGATGCGCTGGTGCGGCGGGTCGATCGGATCGATGCGAGTTATCGGCAGTGATTGAATAGAATGGCTTGGGCGGAGTGTGAAAGCGCGAACGTGGTGACGAACGCGGTGATGAACACAGCAGCGGACGCAGAAAATGAGCAAGGATTGAAGCGATGAAAGTAGCGATCTACGGCGCCGGTGCGATCGGCGGCTGGATGGGAGTGAAGCTCGCGCAGGCGGGGCACGAGGTGAGCGTGGTCGCGCGCGGCGCGACGCTCGACGCGGTGCGCCAGCACGGCTTGCGGTTGATCGAAGGCGGCGTGATCTACGCCGAGCAGGTCAAGGCCAGCGACAAGCCGGCCGACCTCGGCGCACAGGACCTCGTCGTGGTCGCCGTCAAGGGGCCGGCGATGGCGGCGGTGGCCGCGCACGTCAAGCCGCTGCTTGGGCCTGAGACGATCGTGCTGACCGCGATGAACGGCGTGCCGTGGTGGTTCTGCGACGGCCTCGACGGCGAGTTTGCCGGCCAGCGTCTGAAGACCATCGACCCGGACGGCGCGATCGCCGCGGCGATTCCGACCGCGAAGACCGTTGGCTGCGTCGTGCATGCGAGTTGCCTGATCGACTCGCCTGGTGTGATCCGCCATCACCAGGGTAACGGATTGATCGTCGGCGAGGCGTCGGGCAAACCGGGCGAGCGCGTCGAACGGCTCGCCGCGCTGCTGCAGGCGGCCGGCTTCAACGCGACGATGTCGGCGCAGATCCAGCGCGACGTCTGGTACAAGCTGTGGGGCAACATGACGATGAACCCGGTCAGCGCGATCACCGGCGCGACGACCGACAAGATCCTCGGCGATGAACTCGTGCGCGGCTTCGTCACGCACATCATGCTGGAGGCGAAGGAGATCGGCGCGCGCTTCGGCATTCCGATCGATCAGGCGCCGGAGGATCGTCACGCGGTGACGCTGAAGCTCGGCGCGATGAAGACGTCGATGTTGCAGGACGTGCAGGCGGGTAAGGCGGTGGAGCTCGATGCGCTGGTGGCCGCGGTGCGCGAGTTAGGGCAATTGACGCGGGTTGCTACGCCGTATACGGATGCGTTGCTTGGGCTCGCGCGCTTGCATGCGAGTACGTTGGGGTTGTATTCGAAGGGGTGAGGGTGCGAAAAAGCCGCGTGTGTCTCGCGCGGTTTTCGTCATAGCGCCTGATGCCGGCACAGATCCACTCGATGGCCTCATCTAGGAGGGCGCTGTGAGTGAATCCACGCTTTGCGATGACTGAACGCGGACCATGGCAATTGACGGGAGAAAAGGGCTTCAAGGAGTACGTTGTCGGTGTTGGACGTTGCGTTTGGAGTGTGAGGGGCACTTTTCGGCTGACTTCGGAGCTTGGGTCGCTATCGCTGCGAGACGCCCTTGGCTTAATTCGGGTGCTTTCGTAGTCGACCCATAGCTGCCTTGACCCGATACGGCGCATCCGTCGTCTTTCATGGAACGGTCGTTCGGTGCCTCGTAAAGATCCGCGAACGATCGGATTTTCGGGGCACATGAACACAGCAGATGAGGTTGATTCGTCGGCTAGGTCTGGTTCGCAAGCTTATCGTCGTTATCTATAGTTGCGGTATGCAATGTAGTGAAGTCCGAGATAAGTTTGCTGAAGCTGTCAGCGAGATGTAGCGCACATTGAAGGGCTTGGTCATTACCTGAATTTTCGATTAAATTTCTTACTATTTCTGCATAGAAGGCCAACGCATTTGTGCTCATGTAGACCGCATACGAACCTTTCTCGGCATGCACCACTGCCAGGGCAAGATCGTGATCGTATTCCTTATTCATGGGTCCAGAAATCCAATTGTTGAACGAGTCCTCTCCCAATGTATGAATCGAGTCGGACGCCGGTGCAAAGACATCGTGATAAAAGTGTTCGGCCCCTATCGATTGAAAGCGTCGTCGGGCATCAGGCCATGCTTCCGCGTTATTGATTCCTCCTACAACCTTCTTGATTCTCTGAAGATATTCCATGCGTGCAGCGGCATCATCGATTGCGTTTTTGTTTTTCTGGGAAATGGCATACTCATGCCACTTCTTCGCACGGGAATGTGCATTTTCAAAATGTGCCCGCAGAAACGAACGTGCTCGATACTTAGGATTTTCAGAAATTATGTAGATAAGGTTTACACTGTGCTCAAGTATGACTCTGGATAAAACCTCCGCGGTGGTGAAGCGCTGATCCGATAGGCAGATCAAAGTCGTTTCGACCATCTCTTCTATTGCCGATATGATTGTGTAACATTGGGTTTGGGCAAGTGACGATTTCAATGTGCCTATACACTGATCAAAATTGTCGTCCAGTAATTTTTTCGTCGTTGAGTATAGGATTCTTAGATTAGCTACTTTTTTTAAATCTTTTTCAAAGTTGCGTTTTGCTATACGAAAATTATTCGAGTTGTTCTGTTTGGTCATGATAATTTCTGATTTAATATTTATTGTGAGGGTGGATATTATTATAATTACGGCCTAATCCACATACGGCGTTGTCGAAGAGATGTCATTAGTTTTTTTTGAAAAAGCGGGTGTGCGCCAGTTCTCGACGTGAAACAGACTTCGAAATGGCTGAGGGTGTGCAATCACACAGCTTCTCTCTCGCGGCACCGAGCCCCAAAGCGTCCTGCTCAGTTGCATGGCGACAGCCTTCGATTGCATGTTGCGATGTACACATTTGTCGCGCCAAACTTGTAGTAGTGCGCTTGTGAGCGTTTTAGTGCAGCCGTCGTAACGCACAGGCAAGCTGGCGAGCCAGTGAGGCAGCCGCTGACAAGTATCCTGTTCATGCCGGATATCACGCATCGCTCGGAAGCACCACTTCTTGTGCCTTCTCGACGGCTGTGAGTTCCGGATTTTCAGGTTCCGCTTCAATGCGAGTCTTAAGCCAAAGCCCGAAGTCGCGCATGACCTCGACCACGGGTTTGAGGCGCTCTCCATCGTCAGTAAGCTGGTACTCCACTCTTGCGGGTACCTCGGCGAATATTGTCCGTTGGACCAGGCCGACCTGTTCCAGGGCTCGCAAATCAAGCGTCAACATGCGTTGTGATATTCCGGGAACGTCCCGGCGCAGATCATTAAACCGCTTCGGTCCGTCAAGCAAATAAGACACTAGCAGCAGACGCCAGCGACCGCCTAGCAAGCGCATTGCCTCTTCAACTGAACATCCTGTCGCACTTCTCTTCATTATTTGTTTCCCGTTTAAGTATATTTTTTGTACCTATATCACAAACTTCTGCCTTCTTCTCTTTTTATCCCTGCTCGGCGATATTATCCTCCGCGCCATAACGGTGGTGCACACACGTTTTCGATCATGAGGAAAGTACATTGAAGCTATATCACGCACCGGGTAGTTGCTCGCAGGCAATTTGTATCGTTTTGCAGGAAACCGGATTGAATGCGAGGACCATCAAAGTCGATGCCCGCAAGCATTTATTGGAGGACGGAACCAGCTATTACGACCTTGCCGAACTGGGCTACGTACCGCTCTTGCAGTTGGACGATGGCACGTTTCTCCGTGAGGGGCCGGTCATCGCGCAGTATCTTGCCGACCAGCGTCCGGAGACACGGTTGGCACCTGCTTACGGCACGATGGGCCGTTATCGATTGCTCGAATGGCTCAACTTTCTGACTTCCGAAGTTCATAAAGGCTTCATCCCGTTGCTCTATGCCGTGGCAGCGGGCAAATGGGTTGATACCGCCAGGCCAAAGCTCGAAAGCAGGTACGAGTGGATTAATCAGCAGCTATCTGGCCGGCAGTTTTTAATGGGAGACGATTTCACTATCGCAGATGCCTATCTGTTCACGCTGACGGGTTGGGGCAAGGCGACATGGATGAAGTCTGTATACAACGCGAACGTTGACTTCAGCTCGCATCGTCATCTTCAGGCGTGGTACGAACGCGTCAGGGATAGGCCAGCGGTGCAGCGCGTCCTGACAGAAGAGGGGTTGTCAGGGAATTGAAACATGATGTGGATGTGTGTTCGGTCGACCACGTTTTCGCTATGGTCGCTCAGTTCGCCGCGTAGATGAATCGCAGATATAGAGTAGTGCAGCGCAATCCCCTGATCGATTGCGCTGCGCACCGGCACGATCCCCGGCACCGTCCGGAATCTCGTGCCCAGCCTTCAGCGCTTAAGGATAACTGACCACATTAACCGGAATCGTCGACGTGCCGGTCGCCGCCGCGCCCGTGGTGTTGATCACGTGCGAGATGGTGCCCACGCCGCCGAGCGATACGGTAAGCGTGTCATGCAGTTTCACGCCGGCCGTTTGCGGGACTTCGAAGCCGTGCAGCGCGTTGACCGCGGGGTTGACGTTGAAATAGCAATAGCTGCCCATCCCCCAGGTTTCGTGCGTCGTCACGCCGTCCGCCACCTTGTACGCCGCGTAACCATTGCCGGCGCTGCTCATCCATGACGCCTGATCGGGCACGTCGTAGGGCAACTCGTTCTGGAAGAAGATCGTCTTGCCGTTCTGGCCGTTCCAGACCACGTTGTACTTCTGATAGTGCTCGACGAACAAACCCGTAGCCAGCACGTTCGCGCCGTTGACGATCAGACCGGTGTCGGCGGTGTTCACGGTCCAGCCGGTCGGCGCGGAGCCGTGGTCGGCACGCCATGCCCAGATGTCGTCGATCAGCGCGTCGCTGCTGTTCACGACCAGGCTGTTGGTCGCCTTGCCCGCCTGCGCGCCGCCGATGCGGAAGTACACGTCCTGCACGCTGGTCGGGTTGGCCGCATGGCTCGTCGACGAACCGGTAGCGCCGATAGTCAGCAGCGTGTCGCTATTCACCGAACCTGCGTCGAACAGCAGGCCGGCGATTCTGACGCCATCCACGTCAGCTACCGTCATCGCGTTCACGCCGTTATCGGGCGTGAGCGTGGGAAAGCCGATGCCCAGTACCACGGTGTTAGCGTTCGTGATCGCAAGCGGCTGGTCGAGGTGATAGGTGCCGGGCGTGAAGAACAGATTCAGCCCCTGCTGCAGCGCGGCGTTCAGCGTCTCGGCGGTATCCGTCGGATGCGCGACATAGAACTGGCTCATCGGAAGCGACGTGCCCGCCGTCGACCCCGATGCCCACGACGCGCCGCTCGCGCCAGTGCGCAGCGCGGGGACGAAGACGTGATAGTTACCCGACGCGTCGATGTACAGATAAGGCTTGTCGCGCGATACCGGCGTGGTGGCGAGCGTGGTGTAGGGCGGCGCGGCATTCCACGTGGCCGGGAACGATTGCGCCGGCGCACCGTTGACACCCGAGAACACCATGTTCCAGACGCCGTTCGACCATCCTCCGATCGAGCTGTCACGCGTGTACCACTGTTGTTGCGAACCGGAGGTGACGGTGCCGTCGACCGCGCTGTCGGCGAGATAGCCGCCGCTTGCGTAGCCTTGCCCGTCGCCCTGATTGGACGGGCCGAGCGTCAGGTTGCCCTTGATGTGCACGCGGCGCATCGGCGCGGCTTGCGACACCGCCCAACGATCGGTGCCATTGCTCGGCGTGACGGCCACGTTCTCCAGCGAGCGCCAGAAATTCTGCGTCGCGTTCGACTGGTCGCCGTAATTCCATCCGCTATCCACGGTGACTGAGCCGTTGATATTCGTGTCGTCCGGATTCTGTCCCAGTCCGGCAACCGACGTATAGAACCCGACATTCGCATTGATATTGTTATACGTGCCGGGCTTGAACAGAAATGCATAACGTTGCGAACCGAATTGCGCGGTGGAACTGAGCAATTGCGAATTGAACGCGGCATCGAGTTGCGATTGAATCGATGCACTCGACATGCTCGAATCGAACACGACGACATTGGACCCGAAGTCTGGCGTATTCGACGTAACGATAGCGGCATGCGCATGCGCTACGCTGCCGGCCACGCTGCCGGCGCCGCTATCGCACGCCGTTAACGTGACGGCCAATACGGCACTCAAGGAGAAAACAACGTAACTGCTCCTTCGATAGATAAACATATGTCATCCTAAATATTGTGAGCCGCTATTGACCGCAAGCGGCTTCCTGCGTCATCGGCACCGTTTTGAAGGGCGGCGTCGTCTCGTATGCGCAGGAGGGATTAATTGGAGGTTATGTATAGCTAATTCCAAGGCGTCGAATCTTTGCACGACCTCGTATATCGCAGGGAGATCGAGGCGAGTATATATGACGATTTCACGCGTGACGCAGTCATTTATCGCTCGATACCCGCTTAAATGCCGGGTGAATCGCAAAATTAATCAAAGGCACGCGACGAGCATAAAACGCTGACTAGGCGGACATATATCGGACCGAATTTACGCGTAGCTGAATTGGATGGTGAGGTTTCTGATATTCCAATTGATGGGAAATGACGTTGTGAATTCCGTTTGCGGCGCCTATGCCCCGTGTTCGCACGTCGGCTCGCGGATTCATTCGGTCTTTGGATGAATGGATTCGACATTCGGAAGAGTGGTTTAACGAACGGCAAGCATAGAATCCGGCAATAGCTTCACGACAGACCACCTATTAAAGGATCCCACACGAGGGTCCTCCTTTGGAGACGCGTCGATGGCATTGCAAGGAGAGCCTTTTTCCAGTCCCGTATCGCCTGTGCGCACAGGCTTGCGCGCCGGCGAGAGCGGCTTCGAGGAAGCAACCTACCGTAAGGTTGCCTGGCGGCTGGTGCCGCTGCTGTTGCTATGTTATGTCGTCGCGTATCTCGATCGCGTCAATGTCGGTTTTGCCAAACTGCCGATGGCGAGCGACCTGCAATTGTCGGATGCCGTGTATGGCTTCGGCGCCGGAGTCTTCTTTCTCGGCTACTTTCTGTTTGAAATTCCGAGCAACCTGATTCTTCACCGGGTTGGCGCGCGTATCTGGATTGCCCGCATCATGGTGACGTGGGGACTCATTTCGTGCCTCACGATGTTCGTCTCGTCGCCGACCTGGTTTTACATCATGCGTTTTGCGCTCGGCGTCGCGGAAGCGGGGTTCTTTCCCGGCATCATCGTTTATCTGACGTGCTGGTTTCCCGCGCATCGTCGTGCGCGTATGACATCGCGTTTTATCGTTGCCGTTCCTCTGTCCGGCATGATTGGCGGACCGCTCTCCGGCTACATCCTCAAGACTTTCGACGGTGTTCACGGCTGGCATGGCTGGCAGTGGTTGTTTCTGCTCGAGGGCTTGCCTTCGATTGCGGTTGGCGTGCTGGTGCTGCTGTGTCTGGACGATCGAATCGGCAAAGCCAAATGGCTGTCCGACGACGAAAAGGCGCTGCTCGAGCGCAACGTCGAGATCGATAACGCCGGCAAGGAGAGCCTGACTTTCGGCGCGGTCATGACGGATGCGCGCATCTGGCTGATCTGCGCGATGCACTTTTGCTTCGTGATGGGCATGTATGGCGTGGGGTTCTGGCTGCCGACGCTGATCAAGGGCGCCGGCGTGGTGGATCCGTGGATCATCGGCGTGCTGTCGATGATTCCGGCATTCACTGCCGTCGTGATGATGCTCGGTGTAGCGCGGAGTGCCGACCTGCGCCGGGAGCGTCGGTGGCATACGGCGGCGCCCGCGCTCTGCGGCGCGGTCGCGCTGCTTCTTGCCGTCGCGTGGTCGCACGACACGACGCTGGCGATGATCGCGCTATCGCTCGCCACCGCGGGCATTCTGACGACGCTCCCGCTTTTCTGGTGTTTCCCGACCGCGATCCTCGCGGGTGCCGGCGCTGCCGCGGGCATTGCGCTCGTGAATGCGATGGGGAATGTGGCCGGTTTCGTCGGGCCTTACGCTGTGGGATGGTTGCGCGAACTTACCGGAACGCCTACCGCAAGCATGGTCATGCTGGCAGGTTTCATGTTCGTCGGCGGGTGCCTCGCGCTGTGTTTCCCGCGCGAACTGGTCAATCGATAACGTGGCAGACGTGCCGGATGAATCGCTCGTGTCGGTGCCGCTGTCGGCGCTTGCCGATTCGCGTCCCGTGATCGACCCTGATTTCTCGGGACGCGAATTCGGATGACGGCGTGGCGAGGTGCCCGCTTAGGCGTCGCCCCGCGTTTATCAACGGTTTACATCGACGACGATCCGTCCGCGCACACGCCCCGCGAACAGATCGCTTGCTGCGGGAATGGCTTCTGCAAGGCCGATTTCTCGTGTGATGGTGTCGAGGTCGGCGAGGTCGAGTGTCTCGGCGAGCGCTTGCCATGCGCGTTGACGTTCTTCGAACGGACGCGTCACACTGTTGACGCCGAGCAGGCTCACACCACGCAGGATGAAAGGCGCGACCGTGGCCGGAAGGTCCATACCTTGTGCGAGACCGCAAGCGGCGACAGCGCCATCGGCACGCAGGCTCGCGCAAACGTTCGCGAGCGTATGGCCGCCCACCGAATCGACGGCCGCTGCCCAGCGTTCCTTCTGGAGTGGTTTGCCGGGAGCCCCCAGGGATGCACGGTCGATAACTTCCACCGCGCCCAGTTGTTTCAGATAGTCGGCTTCTTCGAGCTTTCCTGTCGATGCCACGACACGGTAGCCGCGTCGCGCGAGTAGCGTGATGGCAAAGCTGCCGACGCCACCACTCGCCCCGGTCACGAGTACTTCGCCGCGGTCTGCGTGGATGCCGTAACGTTCGAGCGCGAGGATGCAGAGCATTGCCGTGTAACCGGCGGTGCCTACCGCCATCGTCTGACGTAGCGTGAGGCCTGTGGGCAGTGGAATCAGCCAGTCACCGTTAAGACGCGCCCGCTGTGCGAGGCCGCCCCAATGCTGCTCGCCGACACCCCAACCATTAAGCACGACGGCATCTCCGACCGAATATCGCGGATGCGAACTTTTAGCTACGGTGCCGGCGAGGTCGATGCCCGGCACCATCGGAAAGCTTCGCACTACCGGGCCTTTTCCGGTGATGGCAAGGCCGTCCTTGTAGTTGAGCGTGCTGTATTGCACGTCGATCAGCACGTCACCGTCCGGCAGACGATCATCGTCGAGCTCGGTAACGTGAGCCGAATATGTGTCGGAGTCCTTGGTAACCAGAATGGCTTTAAACATGTTTCGTCTCGCTGAAAAAGGATGAAAGACGACTGCTCAGGAGGAGGGCCTACCGCTGCGATATAAGCGGCAAGCCTGTGATAAATCCGTGGAAGAATTTTTCGAGGGGCGCGGCGCTACGCACCAGTCGCGCGCGAAGAACGGCGCCTTCCCAACCGATCCAGAAGCACTCTGAAAGCGCGGCCAGATCGGCGTTTGGCGCGATCGTGCCTTCGATCTGGGCCTCGCGCAGGCACGCGGCCACGCGAGCCTGCCAGCCTTCGAAGATGCGCTCGAGCGACGCACGGAAATCGCTGGGCAGCATGTCGACCTCCACGCCGAGGTTACCAATCAGGCAGCCCCGCGTAAAACCGTGACGTGCCATACCGTCCTTCGCATCGTCGACGAAAGTGGCAAGGCGTTCGAGGGCAGGGCGAGTGTCATCGAGAAGCCAGTGATCGAGCTTCGAGCAAAAGTACTCGTCGTAGGCGGTCATCAGCTCGCGGCCGAAGGCTTCCTTGCTTTCGAAGTAGTGATAGAACGAGCCTTTGGGAATCCCAACCCGTTTGAGGATCGTATCGAGGCCCGTCGCGGCGAAGGTTTGCTCCGTGAGTAGAGCCATGCCGGCGCGGATTAAAGTCGCGCGCGTTGCGCCGTGAACCCTGGGGTCTTTCGGCGGGCGACCTCGGCGAGGTTTAGCTGTGGGCGTGTCCATATCGCGATATTAGACCGATTGTCTCGGAAATTCAATTTGCCTGCTGCAACTTGCAGCAAGTCGCAGTTCGCGCTAGCAGGAGTGACGACTGCAAGGCGTCAAAGGCCCGCAATCGTCCCCCCGTCCACACCAACGTGCCCGGCCTGGGCCGCACAGCCAGGATGTCCGTAGCCTGGCACGCAACGTAAGGGGAAATCATCCAGGGGCGTCAGCCGCGTGTTGCGGCGGGGCAGGTCATCTGCGCTGGTCCGGCCGCAGGACTGACACGCCCATGTCACAGAATCTGTCCTCCGATATCCTCTCCCATCCATTGCGCATCGCGCGCAAAGCCTTCGTGGCCCTCGAACATTTCCTTTACGTCGAAGTTGGCGGCGGCATCGTCCTGCTGACGGCAGCGCTCATCGCGAGAAAAACCAGGTACCATCGAGGCTGATTCGCGGAGCTTTGAGTAGAACGACATGCACCCGGAAATAATCCATGATTTGCTGGCAGCCGTTGCGCTCGGTGCCTTGATCGGCATGGAGCGGCAATCAAGGCAGCGTTTCACAGGTATTGCCACCCATGCACTCGTCTCACTGGGCGCGGCCACCTTCACTACACTGCCATTCCTGCTTGGAGAGGAGGGACAGGTCGTGCGGATGGCAGCGCCGGTTGTCTCCGGTATCGGCTTCCTTGGCGCAGGCGTCATCATTCGTGACGGTCTCAGCGTGCGCGGACTAAGCACAGCGGCGACAGTCTGGGGTACGGGAGCGGTGGGTGTGATCGCCGGCAGCGGCTTCCTCGCCACAGCCCTCATCGCAGCTTTGCTGATCATCCTATGTAATCTCGCACTACCGCCGTTAGCACGATTTATATATCGGCACGCTCCAGTTGAACCGAGAAACGAGTGCTATTACATCATCGAAGTGGTTACCCAGTCGCAACAGGAAGCACTCGTTCGAGCCACGCTGCTGCAACGTCTGGACGCCAACGGACTCTCGCTCCAGAGCCTGGAGAGCCACGCTTTGAAGAGCAGCGCGCAGGTTGAAGTGAATGCCGTGGTGTTTGCGCCCCAGCAACAGGATGAGCAACTGGAGGTACTGGTAGGCGAACTCGCGCTTGCGCCTCATGTCTCGGCGGTGAGCTGGTCTGTCAGTGAAGGGCCGCAATGAGCGCTACCAGAGATCGTTCCAATGGAGACCTGGACGTCGGGATTGCGGCTTTGCTTTGTCGGGAGGCTGGGATCGACGCGAAGCGGTCCTCTGGGTGACTTCTACTCAATGAAGGCGAACGGCCCAGTTCGACCCAGAGTGTGTGAAAACGCATTGATCGCCTAAACTGAATCAACGCACTGAGACCGGGTGACTCATGAAGCGATTCGTTGAAGGCGAAGACCGCAAGCAGGTCGCACTACTTCCCGAATGCGTTGATGA
>NZ_JABBFZ010000010.1 GCF_012927125.1 Paraburkholderia antibiotica | reverse complement strand
TCAAGAAGCGGCAATAAGCCGGGACCTATCCGTCATTTCGTGGGCGAGGCATATCATGAGGAATAAGTTTCGCCCTGGTAGCAACCTGTAAGCGGGATTGCAACCAGAGCAGTGGTAACTAGCCTGCGTCCCATAGGCACCCTCCTCAAGTCGTCGCACTTTCCTTCGAATTTGATGCTTCAACGACGTTCAACTACGCGAGACATTTCGCGATGATCGACTGCTTCGGCCGCACTTGGGCCGTAGGAGAATATCGATGCTATGGCTGCGTTGGATCGATCCATATCTATCGCCCCCAAAAAAATCACCCCCCCTCCACCCGCCGCATCCAGCCTAACAACCATCCGGCAACGATCGTCAACGATGCGGCACTGATGGCACAGATCAAGCTCGATCCCGCCCACCAGTCGGAGAGAAGGAAGAATACGTTGCTCGCGCGCTCGCGAACATCAAGCCTTACCTCCCGTAGTTCAGTCCCACAAGTAGCCCCGCCTACGATGCAATGAGCGGACGTTTGATTAGTGCGATGACTCCTTCGCAAATGGTCATACGTAAAAAGCCGCTGCTCTTCAGCATCGCTGACAAAACGCCCACCGCTCACAATAGTCAACCACGAGCTATCACCCACCCTCCCCAGGCCATTCGGCGAACGACAGGTCCCCTTAAACAACAACCCCTAATGGAAGACCCTGATCAAACCCAGTGACCTGTTTCAGCCGCTCGAACATCAACGCACCGAGGTACACTCGATACTCCATCGGCATCATTGCAGACCTAATCAGTATTGGACGAAGCTGGTCAGCCGCCCCTACGATGCATGCGAGTTGCCGACCCATACGAACGATGACAGCGCCAACCCAGTGCACAGATCGCCTATCCGGTGCCCCGGTAAACCCGGGCGCCCCGGGAGCCACCCCAATACTCCGTCCCCCTACCTAATCTACTGAGATCCAGCATGCAAAACCCTTGCATCATTTCTGTCGCGATCACCGGATCGCTGCCCCGCAAGAAAGACAATCCGGCTGTGCCGATCACGGTGAACGAGCAGGTGGAATCGACCCAGGAAGCATTCGAAGCCGGCGCGACCCTCGTTCATCTTCACGTGCGCAACGACGACGAGACGCCCACCTCCAATCCCGATCGTTTCGCCCTCGTGCTGGAAGGCATTCGCAAGCACGCGCCGGGCATGATCACACAGGTGTCCACCGGCGGTCGCTCCGGCGCCGGCAACGAACGCGGCGCGATGCTCTCGCTGCGGCCCGACATGGCATCGCTGGCAACCGGCTCGGTCAATTTCCCGACGCGCGTCTATGACAATCCTCCGGACCTGGTCGACTGGCTTGCAGCCGAAATGAAAGCCTACGGCATCAAGCCCGAGATCGAGGCCTTCGATCTGTCGATGATCTTCCAGGCCGCGGCCATGCAGGCAGCGGGCGCGATCGTCGGTCCCCTGCACATCCAGTTTGTGATGGGCATCAAGAACGCGATGCCGGTCGATCGCGAAGTGCTCGAGTTCTACGTTCGCACGCTCAAGCGCCTTGCGCCCGATGCAACGTGGACCGGCGCCGGCATCGGCCGCAATCAGCTGACGATGGCCCGCTGGTCGCTCGAACTCGGCGGCCACTGCCGCACCGGTCTCGAGGACAACGTGCGCCTGGACAAGAACACGCTCGCGCCGTCCAATGCCGCGCTGGTGCGCCAGGTCGTCGAACTTTGCAAGGAATACGATCGCCCGGTCGCAACCGCAGCCCAGGCTCGCGAGCTTCTCAAGCTGAACTGAGCGGCATTTCCGCGAGGCGGTTCATCCGCGGAACAGTGAGGATTGGGGCAGCAGCGAAAGCGGCGAAAGCGGCAAAAAAGGACTTAAACAACGGGCGATCAGGAAGGCACTTTGCCGGATCGCCCACCGTCAGCATCGCGCGCCGTCCTCACGCTCCTCGCCCCATCCTCACGCATCGAACTCGCGCAACTTCCGCGCGATGGCGCACGAGATCGGCAACCCCGCCGGCAATTCGGTAAACAGCCATTGCCCGGCCGGGTTCACCTCGAGAAACACATAGCGACCGTCAGGTGTGCGACGCATGTCGATCGCACCGTAGACGAGACCCAGATACCGCATCAGGTCGAGCAGACGTCGCGCGACGTCGGGTGGCAAGCTCACAGCCTCGATACGCGCATGGGCGATATCCATGCGGAAGTCGACCTTATAGCTCGTCTGCTGCGAGTGAATCGCCGCCGCGAAAATCTCATCCCCCACGACGGTAATGCGCAAATCGACATCGGCCTCGATATACCGCTGAAAAATCACCGGCGTGTAGCGCACATTGTCGATGACGCCCATCTCCTCTTCGCGCAATAGCCGGGTCTCGCGCCATTCGGCTTCGGTGGCCGAGAACGATTTGAAGATCACGTTGCCCATGCCCTGACGCATGACGAATTCGCGCACCGCATCGGGACAGTTGGTGATGAGCGTATCGGGCACTTCCAGTCCCACCGTCTGCGCGACCTTGAGCTGGTACGACTTGCGCTGCGCGAAGAGATCGCGCGCCGGTTCGTTGATCCAGCGCGCGTCGAGCGATTGCCACAGCCCGTGCAGGGCTTCCGTGCATTCGTTGACGGCGAAATTGCGGTGCGTATCGCGCACGATGGCCGTGCTGATCTCGGGCCACTGCGGACGCCGCCACCAGACGGCGCCGCAGTCGTCGAGATCGAGTCCGCCTTCGCTGCAGCCCAGTTCGAGCGCGAGGCCATGTCGCTCGTATTTCATCGAAAAGCTCGATCGCTGCGGATAGTCGCTCAGATCGAGCAGCATCGCGGGGGCGTCGAGCTTCATCAGTTCCGCCATGACGACCTGAGCATGTTCGTCGCGCGGCGTGGACAGGATCAGGATCATCGGCGTGCGATCGCGGCTAGCTTGCCTGGCCAAAGTACTGCCCGTACTCGCGCAGCGTCTGCTGATACTCCCACCACACCTGTTGCGCAAGTTGCTGGTCGCCCGTCGTCACCCGCCCCGCCGCCGCGAGCGCGTAGTACTGATCGAGCCACTGCTGGCCTTGAGTCAGGCGCTGCTCCAGGCTGCTGACCGCGGCTCGCGCGATATCCTGGTGGCTCTGCGTCCAGGCCATCGAATGATGCGGCGTCGACAGCACGAACGGCGCCGCCGTTCGTCCACCGATGCCCTGCGAGAAGCCGCCCGGCGTGAACGCCACGCCGGGATCCACCGGACCCTGCGGCGTAAACGGGTTGTCGGAAGCCGGATTCTTCTGCTGGTCGACAATCGGCGGTTTATCGGACAGCGGATTCTTCGGCTCGTCGATGAACTTGAGCGAACCGCCTGGCTGATCGAGCGATGCAATGGTCGGCAGATGATCGAGCGTCGCCACCGTGGGATGAAGATCCTTCGTCACCACCGTGGGATGATCCTGCGTCGCGATGGTGGGAAACTGATCGCGCGACGGCAAGGTCGGATGCACGTCGGTCGTCACCACCGTCGGATGGAGGTCCTGGATCGGCGTGGTCGAAACGGTGGTGCCCACGCTGCTCCGGTCGCCGTCGAGGCACGCCTGCATGCGCTGCACCTGGTCCGCGGTGAACATGAACATGGCCGCGTCGTCGACGTAATCCATATAGTTCATGAACATGTCGCCGTTGGGGCCGTTACTGCACGTGACGTGCGGAAACGCGGGCTTGCCGAAGTTCGGGCCGGCCTGATTGGGCGTGTCGTCGACGAAATCGCTACCGTTGCAGCCATTGCCGTCGTCGCCCCAGATGTGGCGAAGATTCAGCCAGTGGCCGATTTCATGCGAGGCCGTTCGCCCCAGATCGAACGGCGCAGCCGCCGCGCCGAGCGTGCCGAACGCCGTGTAGAGAATCACCACGCCATCGGTGGCGGCGGGGCCGCCCGGAAATTGCGCGTAGCCCAGCAGACCGCCATCGAGCGGACAGACCCACAAGTTCAGATATTTGGTGGCAGGCCATGCGTCCGCGCCGCCGGTCGAGGCGGCTTTCACCTTGTCGTCGTCGGTGAAGCCGGTCGAACTGGTCTTCGTGCGCGTGATGCCGTTGGTGGCAGCGCCGCCGGGATCGGTGCTCGCGAGCGCGAACTCGATCCGGCAATCCGCGGCGAGCGGCTGAAACGCGGCCGGTACCGAGCCGGCATCCGCATTCTTCTTGCGGTAGTCCCGGTTCAGCACATCGATCTGACTGTGGATCTGCGCATCCGAGATATTCTGCGCGTCGGTGTTGTACACGACGTGCACGACCACGGGAATCTGCGTGACGCCCGTGCGGCTCACCGACGCGAGTCCGATCCTCGCGAGGTGATGAAAATTCTCGCTGGCGACGCGATTGCGCACATAGCCCGGATCGGTTTGCATGAGCCGCTGGTGCACTTGCATGGTGCCGCAAGTGCGCTGTTGGGGCGGCTGATGATTGTTCCCGGGCGTTGAAGGACGGGTGGCCATATCGATCTCCCTGGGTTGAGAGAAACAGCGTTCAACGTTTCACGACTAAGCGATCTGAATCGAGGGATTGCACCTGCATGACCTCGTCCGCGCGGCCCGCCACCTTGATAGTCAGCGTGCCGTCGGGAGCGAGCGCGTAACTGCCCTCGACCGCACGCCTGCGGTCGTCGGGCCCCGGGCCGCTGACGCTCACGCGACCATCGGCGTGAAACTCGTATGCCGACCGTCCACGCGATGGCCCGAGCGGCGTTCCGCCTGGACGAAAAACGGAGCAGTCGTCGGCATCCTCTTCATGCGCGTGGAGCCATTGCCCCTCGAGCTGTCTGGAATCGTAGGTAGGCATATCTGCAAATGAGACTAATGAACCGCAATGCGCTGAAATCGCTTCGGGTTTGTGCGCCGGACGCAGGTCTGCCATCCGGGCGGATTGAATACATTTCCGCTTCGAGGCAATAAATAGAGAATCGACCTAATCGAAGATCCAGAGATCAGCACGAATAAAATACTCGAATAATTTAATTCCCATCCTGAACAAAGATAAATTTAGGCTGAAGTTTGCAAAATGCAAGCTTGATGTGTTTCAGGGTTAACTATAAAAAGACGCTTCACTGCCGCGTTCTCTTTACGTACTCACTGACATGCTGCAAGCCTCCCTCTCCATGCAGCCGTACGCCGGCGATCCGTCATCGCGTGGGAATCTCGATACCACACGCAACCATTTTTAGCGTTTCGCGAAGTCACGAGCTTGTCATTCTTTATTCGTCACAGGGCGGCACATCCATATTATCCGCGACTCCATTTAATCAAAAAGCATAATCCAGGCTTTTTGATCATCGATCAATGAATTTGTGGCGGAATTAACCTGAATTTCTTCTTTGACATTACCTCCCCGTTCGCATCAGACATTCCTCGTTATTCTGCTTATTTTTAAAACCCGACTTACTCGAATAACTTACGTGGAAGCACTTCATTCATTCCAATAACACCGGACATCCATAACGGCTTTACGCTGCCCGGTTCACCGCCCATCGCCCGCTACAGCCAACCTCGCCCACCGCGTTAAAATCGCGCCAGGTAATCACGCAGGCCCAAAGGTGGAAGTTGACTGAATTCGAGCAGGGTTTCATTCTGACCCGACATTGGCGGGACACGCCCGCCGGCACCGAAATCGAGTTCTGGCTGGCGACCGACAACGGGCCGCGCCACCTCCGTTTGCGCCCGCAGCCGTCGGTCGCGTTCATTCCGGCCGAGCATCGCGAGCGCGCCGAAACGATCCTGCGACGCGACGCGCCGCTCGATCTGCGCCCGCTCGACCTGCGCGACTTCCAGCATCGCCCGGTGCTGGGCCTCTACTGCCCGCCATACCGTCAGCTCAAGGCCTACGAAAAGCGCCTGAAAGAAGGCGGCGTCGACGTCTACGAAGCCGATATCCAGCCGCCCGAGCGCTACATGATGGAGCGCTTCATCACCGCGCCGGTGTCCTTCGGCGGCGAGCCGCAACCGAACGGCTCGCTACTCAATGGAGAATTGAAGCCGGCCAACGACTATCGTCCGCCGCTGAAGCTGGTGTCGCTCGACATCGAAACCAGCGCGCGCGCCGAACTGTATTCGATCGCGCTCGAAGGTTGCGGCGAGCGGCAGGTCTACATGCTCGGGCCGCCGAATGGCGACGTTGCCAAAGCGAACGCCCTCGATTTCAAACTCGACTACTGCGAAACCCGTGCCGAACTGCTGAAAAAATTCGTCGCGTGGATGGAGCGGCACGACCCCGATGCGATCATCGGCTGGAATCTGGTGCAGTTCGATCTGAAGGTGTTGCAGCAGCATGCCGAGCAGTATCGCGTGCCGTTGCGTATCGGCCGTGGCGGCGCGCTGATGGAGTGGCGCGAGCATGGCGTCACGCGCAATCACTTTTTCGCGGGCGCGGCGGGCCGGCTGATTATCGACGGCATCGAGGCGCTACGCTCGGCGACGTGGAGCTTTCCGTCGTTCAGCCTCGAATACGTGTCGCGCTCGGTGCTGGGCGAAGGCAAGGCGATCGACAATCCGTATCAGCGCATGGATGAAATCCAGCGCCGCTTCGACGAAGACAAGCCCGAACTCGCGCGCTACAACCTGAAGGACTGCGAGCTCGTCACCCGCATCTTCGAGAAGACCGAACTGCTGCGCTTCCTGCTCGCGCGCGCAACCGTCACCGGTCTCGCCGCCGATCGCAGCGGCGGTTCGGTCGCGGCGTTCACGCATCTGTACATGCCGCGCATGCATCGGCTGGGCTACGTCGCGCCGAATCTAGGCGACGTCGCCGGCGCGGCGAGCCCTGGCGGCTTCGTGATGGACTCGCGCCCCGGCCTCTACGATTCGGTGCTGGTGCTCGACTACAAGAGCCTCTATCCGTCGATCATCCGCACCTTTCTGATCGACCCGATGGGACTCGTCGACGGCATGCTGCACCCCGACGACGAACACTCGGTGCCCGGCTTTCTCGGCGCGCGTTTCTCGCGCACGCGCCACTGTCTGCCGTCGGTCGTCGCGCAGGTGTGGCAGGCGCGCGAGGCGGCCAAGCGCGAGCACAACAAGCCGCTGTCGCAGGCACTGAAAATCATTATGAACGCGTTCTACGGCGTGCTCGGCTCGACCGGCTGCCGCTTCTTCGATCCGCGGCTCGCGTCGTCGATCACGATGCGCGGCCACGAGATCATGCATACGACGCGCGAGCTGATCGAAGCGCAAGGCTACGAGGTGATCTACGGCGACACCGATTCGACCTTCGTGTGGCTCAAGCATGCGCATAACGAAGACGACGCCGCGCGTATCGGCCACGCGCTTGTCGACCATATCAACGCGGCGTGGCAAGACAAACTGCGCGCGCGCTTCGGGCTCGATAGCGCGCTCGAACTGCAATTCGAGCGGCACTATCGGCGCTTTTTCATGCCAACCGTGCGCGGCGCCGAGGAAGGCAGCAAGAAACGCTATGCGGGTCTCACGGTGCTGCCCGACGGCAGCGAGGACGTCGTCTACAAGGGGCTCGAAACCGTGCGCACCGACTGGACGCCGCTCGCGCAGCAGTTCCAGCAGGAGTTATACGGACGCATCTTTCGCCAGCAGCCGTATCAGGACTACGTGCGCGACTATGTGCGCGACACGCTCGCGGGTCGGCTCGACGATCAGCTCGTCTATCGCAAGCAGTTGCGCCGGCCGCTCGACGCCTACGAGCGCAACGTGCCACCGCACGTGCGCGCGGCGCGCGTCGCCGACGAATTCAATCGCCAGCAGGGACGGCCACTGCAATATCAGAACGGCGGCTGGATCAGCTACGTGATCACGGTCGCCGGCCCCGAACCGCTCGAAACGCTGCGCTCGGCGATCGACTACGAGCACTATCTGACGCGGCAATTGCAGCCGGTCGCCGATGCGATTCTGCCTTTGCTGCGCGACGATTTCACGACGCTGATGTCGGGGCAACGACAGTTGTTCTGAGCGACCGTCAGGCGTCGCAAGTTCAGTGGACTCCGTGGGATCACCAGGTCAGCGCCGCGCTCAGGTCGCGGCTGCCGGTCAGTGAGATGCCGCCGTCGACCGGAATCACCGTGCCGGTAATAAAACGCGCGCGCGGCGAACTCAGGAACAACGCGAGGTCCGCGACTTCGTCGGTCGAACCGAAGCGCCGCAGCGGAATCAACGCCTCCATCTTCGCGCGCGCCTCCGGCGTCGGCACGAGCCGGCGCACGCCTTCGGTGTCGGCGATCGGTCCGGGCACGATCGAATTCACGCGAATGCCGTCGACGCCCCACTCCATCGCCAGCACGCGCGTCAGCATGTCGACGCCGGCCTTCGCCGCGCACACGTGCGCCTGATACGGCGTCGGATTGAATGCCTGGGAAGCCGAAATATTCAGCACCGACGCGCCGGGCTTGCGCAGATACTCGTGCGCGGCACGCAGCACATGAAACGTGCCGTTCAGATCGATATCGACCACCGTGCGAAAGCCGCGCGCCGACATGCCGAGCGCCGGTGCGACGAAGTTGCCGGCCGCGCCGGACACCAGCACGTCGATCGGGCCGAACGCGTCGTGCGCCTGCGCGAGCGCGGCGGCGATCGCATCGGCATCGCGCACGTCGGCGGAAAAGCCCAATGCCTGCGTGCCAAGCGATTGCAACTCCCGCACCGCCGTTTGCACGCGCTCGGCCGAGCGGCTGGCGATCGCCACGCGCGCGCCGCGTTCGGCAAACGCCTTCGCAATCCCGAGGTTGATGCCGCTGCTGCCGCCCGCGACGAACACCGTCGCGTCCTGATAGTGATCGATCGACATCGCGTCTCCTGTTTGTTCCGATAAAGTAGCGTTACGCGAATTAACGCGAGGGCACGTTGCGGTGCGCGTCCTGCAACTCGCGCCAGAGAATCTTGCCGGTGCCCGATTTCGGCAGCCGTTCGAGAAACTCGACGATCCGCGGCGCCTTGTACACCGCCATATGCTCGCGGCTCCAGTCGATGATCTGCTGCTCCGACACCTGGCCGTGAAACTCCGGCTTCAGCACGATCAGCGCCTTCACGGTCTCGCCGGCGCGCGGATCGGCCACGCCGATCACGCACGCCTCGTGCACCGCCGGATGCCCGTACATCGCATTCTCGACCTCGGCCGGCCAGACCTTGTAGCCGGATGCGTTGATCATCCGCTTGAGCCGGTCGCGCATGAAGAAGTAGCCGTCCTCGTCGACCGCCACCAGATCGCCGGTGCGAAAAAAGCGCTTGCCGTCGCGTTCGAAAAACGCCGCGCGATCCGCGCCGGGATCGCGCCAATAGCCGCGCATCACCTGCGGCCCATGCGTGACCAGTTCGCCGAGCTCACCGGGCGGCAACTCTTCGAGCGTGACGGGATCGACCACGCGCGACTCCACACTCTGGGTCGGCACGCCGAGGCACTGCCGCTTCGCGCGCAGCAGCGGATTCGCATGCAGAAACGACGCGGTCTCGGTCAAGCCATACGCTTCGTTATAGACGATGCCGAAACGCGTTTGCAGCATCGCCGCGACCGATTCCGGCATCGCCGCGCCGCCGCCGGAAAGCACCGCGAGACTGTGCAGATCGCGCTGCTGCGCGTCGGGCATCGCGAAGAAATCGATCAACATGGCCGGCGCGGCCGCCCACACCGACACGCGATGCCGCTCGATCAGACGCGCGGCGAGCGCCGGATTCCAGCGTGGCATCATCACGACGGTGGCGCCGAGCGTGATCGGCAGATTCATCGCGTTCTGCATGCCGAGCATATGAAACAGCGGCGCCACTGCGAGAAACACCGACTCCGCGTGAAAACCGCGCCACAATTGCGATGCCACCGACGAAGCCAGCATCGTCGCATGCGTGTGCATGCAGCCCTTCGGATTGCCGGTCGTGCCCGACGTATAGGGCAGCACGCACAGGTCGTCGGCGGCGGGGAGCGAGGACGGCGGCGCAAGCCCGCGTGCGAGCGCCGCTTCGAAGTCCACGAGTCCCGTTGCCGTCAGTGCCTCGCGCGGCGCACGCACGACCTCGGGCAGCGCGTCGCGCTCGCCGTCGTCATTGTCTTCATCCCTCGCGGCGAGCGCGTCGCTATACGCGTAGACCAGCACGCTCGCCAGCCCGGATTCATCGGCCACCAGCGGCTGCAATTGCGACAGCAGCTCCTGCGCACAGATCGCCACGCGCGCGCCGCTGTTGTCGATGAAGTAGCGCAACTCCGCCGTCGTGCTCATCGCGTTGACCGGCACGACCACCGCGCCCGCACGCATGATGCCGTAGTAAGCGGTGGTGAATTGCGGACAGTTCTGGCTCAACAGCAGCACCCGGTCGCCGGGCTGCACGCCGACGCATTCGCGCAGATAACCGGCAAGCGCATCGACACGCTCGCGCAGCCGCGCATAAGTGAGCGCGTTGCCACCGAAGACGATCGCGGGCTTGTCGGGGAAACGCGCAGCCGCGACTTCGAGGTAATGCGTCAACGAGACCTGCGGAATCCGGATCGCGTGCGGCAGGCCCTTGGGCCAGAAACGGTGATGTACGTACGGCATGTCGTCTGTCTTCTCCATGCTTATTCTGGATGCGGCCGGGCGGAGCAACGCGTGACCTTACGCCCTCAGAGACTGCGCGAAATGACCTCCTTCATCACCTCGCTGGTACCGCCGTAGATGCGATTCACGCGCGAGTCCACGAAGGCCCGGCAGATCGGATACTCCATCATGTAGCCGTAGCCGCCGTACAGCTGCAGCAGTTCGTCGAGCGCGCGGCCGAGTTCCTCGGTGCAATACAGCTTCGCGATCGCAGCCTCCTGCACGCTCAGCTTGCGGCGCATATGCTCGCCGAGATACTGGTCGACCATCATGCGCATCGCGGTCGCGCGGGTCTTGATCTCGGCGAGCCTGAAGCGCGTATTCTGCATGTCGAACAGCGGCTTGCCGAACACGATGCGCTCTTTCGTGTAGCGGATGGTTTCGTCGAGCATCGCTTCGAGCTTCGCGGCAGCGGCAATCGCAATCGTGAAGCGCTCCTGCGCCAGCTCCTGCATCAGATAGCCGAAGCCCTGGTTTTCCTCGCCGAGCAGATTGGCGACCGGCACGCGCACGTCGTCGAAGAACAGCTCGGCGGTGTCGGCCGCCTGCTGGCCCATCTTGTCGAGCTTGCGGCCACGGCGAAAACCCGCGCGTTCGGCTTCGACCACCAGTAGCGACACGCCCTTCGCGCCGAGTTCCGGCTCGGTCTTCGCGACCACCACGACGAGGTCGCAATTCAGACCGTTCGAGATGAAGGTCTTCGCGCCGTTGATCACGTATTCGTCGCCGTCGCGTCGCGCGGTCGTGCGGATCGCCTTCAGGTCGCTGCCCGCGCCGGGCTCGCTCATCGCGATGGCGAGAATCGTCGCGCCGCTCGCGCAGCCCGGCAGCCAGCGGCGCTTCTGTTCGTCGGTGCCGAGACGCTGCAAGTACGGCGCGATGATGTCCGAATGCAGATTGAAGCCCGGCCCGCTGATGCCCGCATACGCGAGCTCTTCCTGCAACACCGCGCAGTGGCCGAAGTCGCCGCCCGCGCCGCCCCATTCGGGATCGATCGACGTGCACAGCAACCCTTCGCGCCCCGCCTTCAGCCACGTTTCGCGATCGACCTTGCCGTCGCGATCCCACTGGCTCTGACGCGGCTTGCACTCGCGTTCGATAAAGCGCCGCACGGTGCTGCGAAACATCTCGTGATCGTCGCGAAACACCGTGCGCGGGAAAGTCAGTACGTTTTCCATGGGACTCCCGCGTTCAGGGTCGACCGCCGCCGCAGACCAGCACCTGGCCGCTGACGTAGTTGGACTCGGGAATGCAGAACATGTAGACCGCGCCCGCCGCTTCCTCGGGCGTGCCGCCGCGACCGAGCGGAATGCTCGCTTCGGCATTCTTCAGCACCTGCGGGTTCACGCCGACCTTGATCTGCTGACCGGCGATATCGATGCTCGCGTCCGCATCGGCCGACGCTTCGGTCAGGCGCGTCATGATGAGCCCGAATGCGACGCTGTTCACGTTGACCTTGTAGCGGCCCCACTCCTTCGCCATCGCACGCGTGAGGCCGTTGATGCCGGCCTTCGCGGCCGCGTAGTTCGCCTGACCCGCGTTGCCGTACACGCCCGAGGTCGACGAAATGTTCACGACCTTGCGAAACACCGGCGTACCTGCTTCCATTTCGCGCTTCGCCGCTTCGCGAATAAAGCCGGAGGCCGCGCGCAGGATCCGGAACGGCGCCGTGAGGTGGACCGCGAGAATCGCGTCCCATTGCTCGTCGCTCATCTTCTGCACGACGTTGTCCCACGTATAGCCAGCGTTGTTGACGATGATGTCGAGACCGCCGAAGCTTTCCAGCGCGGTCGCGACGAAACGCTCGGCGAAGCCCGCGTCGGTCACGCTGCCGGCACACGCAACGGCCTCGCCACCGGCCGCGCGAATGTCGGCGACGGTCTGTTCGGCCGGCGCCGCGTCGAGATCGTTGACGACCACGCGCGCACCTTCGCTCGCGAGCTTACGGGCGATTTCGCGGCCGATGCCGCGGCCGGAACCGGAAACGAGCGCGACCTTACCTTCGAGTTTGCGATTCATGTCGGTATCCTGAGTTATTTGATCGGATCATTCGATCCATGACGGCCGAGCGCGACCAGTGCTTCGCCGCTCAGGCGCGGTTCACCGTGCTGGTTGGTGGTCGTGATCTCGACGCGCGCACAGCGTTCGCCCGCATGTTCCTGCCATCCTGTCACGCGACCAGCGCAGGTGATGCGCTCGCCGACCCGCGTGATCGCAACGAAGCGCACGCTCAGTTCGCGCAGCGCGGACTGCGGCACCCAGTTGGTCATCAGCCGGCCGAGCCACGCCATCGACAGCATGCCGTGCACGAACACGTCCGGCACCCCGGCCGCGCGCGCGAAATCGCTGTCGACGTGGATCGGATTGTGGTCGCCCGACGCGCCGCAATAGAGCGCGAGCGTCAGGCGCGAAAGCGGCTCGGTCTCGAACGACGGCAGCGCGTCGCCGACCTTCAGCGCGCTGGCTTCGGCATAAGGTGCGCTCATATCAGTTCCTCAGGATGACGAATTACCGTCACGCAGCGCAGTTCGGCCACGCGCTCGCCGTGCTGGTTGCTGACCTCGGTCTTGCGCACGACGAATTCGAGCGCGCCGCCCTTCTTGTCGTAGATATCGTCGATACGCTGGCGGAAGGTCAGCGTATCGCCCGCATACGCGAGCGCGTGATACGTGAAGCCTTGCTCGCCGTGCAGCAGATTGCGGAAGTCCATGCCGAGCAGTTCGCGGATCGCGGCCGGATTCGGCGCTTCCATCTCCAGGCAGAACAGGAAAGTCGGTGGCACAGGCAGATGCGGATGGCCGGCCGCGCGCGCGACGGCTTCGTCGCTGTAGACCGGATCGCGCTGACCGGTCGCCTTCGCGAAGAAGCGCAGCCGCCCTGCTTCGACCGGCACGCTGAACGGCGCCAGTTCGTGGCCGATAAAACGTCGGTCGATCATCGGCGGCTCCCTTGCGCGGCCTGGTACAGCGTGACGACGCACGCGCCGCCCAACCCCAGGTTATGTTGCAGTGCGAGCCGCGCCCCTTCCACCTGACGCTGCTCCGCATCGCCGCGCAGTTGCCACACCAGCTCCGCGCATTGCGCGAGACCGGTCGCGCCGAGCGGATGCCCCTTCGACAGCAGCCCGCCCGACGGATTGGTGACGACACGCCCGCCGTAAGTGTTATCGCCATCGAGGATGAAACGTTCGGCCGTGCCCTCGGGCGTGAGGCCGAGCGCTTCGTAGGTGATCAGTTCGTTGGCGCTGAAGCAGTCGTGCAGCTCGACCACGTCAAGATCTTCGGGGCCGATGCCGGCCGCCTCGTAGACCTGCTTCGATGCAGCCACCGTCATGTCGTAGCCGACCACCCTGCACATGTCGTCGCTGTCGAAGGTGCTGCGCGTGTCGGTGGTCATCGCCTGCGCGGCAATCGTCACGCGCATGTCGAGCTTGTGGTGGCGCGCGAAGTCGGCCGAACAGACGATCGCCGCAGCCGCGCCGCACGTGGGCGGGCAGCATTGGAAACGCGTCAGCGGACCGAACACGGCGGGCGATGCCATCACCTCGTCGAGCGTCAGCGTCTGACGGAACACCGCGAGCGGATTGCGCGCCGCGTGCTGGCGCGCCTTCACCGAGATGCGGCCGAACGTGTCGGCGCGAATGCCGTGCTTCTTCATGTAGTCGAGCCCCGCGCCGCCAAAAAACTGCGCGGCGCGCGGCGCGTCCTGACGATAATCCTGGTGCGCGGTCATCGCGTCGACGAAGCGCGCCATCGGCGACGGCCGGTCGTCGTACGCTCCCTTCAGCGCGCCCGGCACCATCTGCTCGAAGCCGAGCGCGAGCGCGCATTCGACCATGCCGCTCTCGACGGCCTGGCGCGCGAGGAACAATGCGCTGGAGCCGGTCGAGCAGTTGTTGTTGACGTTGAAGACCGGAATGCCGGTCAGGCCGACACCGTAGAGCGCCGCCTGGCCGGCGGTGGAATCGCCGTACACGTAGCCGACGTACGCTTGCTGGATTTCGGCGTAATCGAGCGCGGCGTCGTCGAGTGCGAGTTGCGCGGCGCGCGCGCCCATCACGTGATAAGGATCGCTCGCGCCTGGCTTGGTGAAGGGAATCATGCCGACACCGACGACATGCACGGCTCTTTTCATCTGGGTCATGAGTTCGTTCCTGTTCGACGATGGAGTCGCAAGATGGACTGACCTGCGCCCGCGACGGCGAACGCTACTGTTACGCCGATGCGGTGAGACTCAGTGTGCGATGCGCGCGCGACGCTGCCAATCGCGCTTTGGAACAAAACGATTGGCAAAAAGTATCAAGTTGCTAGCGAGAGGATGCGATGGACGCGCGCGGTGAGGAAGGCAATGATGTGGAGGCGATGAACGAGCGCACGGAGTGGTCCGCACAAGGATCGCACGAGGGCCACGCGAACGGCAAAACGATTCAGCCGCAGCCTCGACCCGCAACCGGCTCGCCACCCTGCAGGCGCGTCTGCCGGTAAAGTCCCGGCGCAAGCCCCGTCCATCCCTTGAACGCGCGATGAAACGTACTCGCCTCCGAAAACCCGAGCCGGCTCGCGATATCGAGCAAGGTCAGCTCGGGCTGCGACAGATATTCGAGCGCGGCGTCGCGCCGCAACTCGTCCTTGATCGCCTGAAAGCTCTGCCCCTCTTCGCGCAGATGGCGACGCAGCGTCTGCGGCGTCAGCGACAACGATTCGCTGACCGCTTCGAGCGACGGCATATTGCCCGCCAGATGTCGGCGCAATTGACGGCGAATGCGTTCGCTCAAACTGCTTTGATCGCGATACTTGATCAGCAGACTCGCGGGCGCGTGATGCAGAAATTCGCCGAGACTCTGCGGCGTCTGCACGACCGGCAGATCGAGCCAGCGCGCCTCGAAGCGAAAACCGACCCACGGGTGGCCGTAATTCACCGGCGCCTTGAACAGACGCTCGGCGTCGCTGCTGCAACCGGCATCGATAGGCCGGTACATCAGTTCCTGCACCGGAATGCGCCGCGCGACCAGCCACGACGCGAGTCCATATGTAAAGAAGCAGAACGTGCGGTCCGCGTAGGCAAGACGCGAGTCGCGTTCGCCGCGCGGCACCCAGCGCACCGATGCGATGCCCCGTTCGACGACGAGGCGCGGCACCGCGTCGTCGAGCATCAGATGAAGAAACTCGAAGCCGCCGCGCAGCGCGTCGCCGAGCGTGCGGCAGTGGATCAGCAGGCGGCATAGTTGCACGAACGTGCCGGGCCGCAATGGACGGCTGCACAGCCCCCAGATTTCGTCGCGAGTCGCACGGCGCAGCGCACGGATCAGCGCCGCATACTGCGCCTGCGTGACGCGCGCGAGCGGCGAGTCGAGCAGCTCCGGCGCGATGCCGGCGCGACGCAGGATCGTGTCCACCGCGAGGTTCTGCCGGCGCGCGCCTTGCAGAATCTGGTCGACCTGGAGAATGGAAATCGTGTGCTGCGCCACCGTCGATAATCTCGCTCGATCTGAATGCCGCGGCCCCGGTGCACGACTGGGCATGACGGGATTGACGCTCCGCCGTGGTCGTTGCGCACCGGCGCCGACGGCCGGATTCGCCACGATAGCAGACAGGCGCAACGCGTAGCGGCGGAGCTCGCTGCGTTCAGCCGATCGCCTCAGCCGATCGCTTCGGCCTTGCGCAATGCGTCGATCTCCTCCGTGCGGAAGCCGGCCGCGAGCAACACTTGGTCGGTATGTTCACCGCGTTGCGGCGACGGATAGCGCACCGCGAATTCGAAGCCGCTCATCTTGACCGGACACGCGAATTGCCGCGCGTTGCCGCTCTCCGCTTGCGGCAACACCATGCCGCGCGCGACGAACTGCTCGTTGGTCAGCGCGTCTTCGAGCTTCAACACCGGGCTCACGCAGCAGTCGCTGCCGGACAGGGTCTGCGTCCACCACGCGAGCGGCTGCGCACCGACGAGTCGCTGCACGTCGGCGCGCACGCGCTCCGCGTCGGCCGCATCGCGCGGCATGTGCGAAGCCTGCAAATCTTCGCGGCCAATCAATGCGCAGAAGCGGTCCCAGAACTTTTTCTCCAGCGCCGCCACCGCAAGGTATTGACCATCGGCGGTCGCGTACATCGCATAGCACGGCAGCGCGCCGGTCAGCTTCGCGGTGCCCACCGGCTGCGCCCGTCCGGCCGTGTTGACAGCGGCCAGTGGAATCACCGCGTGCGCGAGCACGCCGTCGGCGATCGCGACGTCGACATGGCGACCCACGCCGGTGCGCGCGGCATCGAACAGCGCGGCGAGAATGCCCATCACCGCGGTCATCGAGCCGCCCAACAGGTCTGCCACCGGCACGTTCGACAACGCGGGCGCCGCATCGCGCGAACCGATCTGATCGGCGACGCCGCTCAAGCCGCCATAGTTCATGTCGTGACCGGGCGCGTCGCGATACGGACCGGTTTGCCCGTAGCCGGTCAGACTGCAATAGACGAGACGAGGATTGCGCGCCTTCACCGCGTCATAGCCCACGCCCAGCCGCTCCATCACGCCGGGCCGAAAGCTCTCGATCAACACGTCGGCCTGCTCGCACAGACGCAGCAGCGTCGCGACGCCGTCGGCCTGCTTCAGGTCGAGGCGGATGCCGCGCTTGTTGCGGTTCACGAGACTGCGCACGGACTCGGCCGCGTAATCGCCCACGCCGGTGTCCTCGATCTTGATCACGTCCGCGCCGAGGTCGGCCAGATGCAGCGTGCAGACCGGCCCCGGCAGCAGCCGTGTCAGATCGAGGATGCGCACGCCGGCAAGCGGCGCGCGTCGAGTGTCGGGCACGGCAGCCGGCGAAGAAGAGGATGTGCACATAGGGCGTCCAGTGAATGTGACGCCAGTCTAGGCAGCGCCGCCGGGCTTCGGCAATGGCGTTTGCGTTCAGCGGGATTGGCAGGAATGCTCACACGCGTCTTGCCCGGGTTCATCGCCGCGTCAGGCGCCGGCAGCGGCGCCCGCCTGCCTCTACCCGCATCCGCCCGCCTCGGCCCTCCCGCAAGCCGATGCCGCTACACGGAGAGGGTCTCGAGTTCGAGACCATCAGTACGCGGCCCCGCGCCCGGCATCACGAACAGACTCGCGATTCTCACTGGGCGGGCCGCGTCTTCGGCGTATCGCCGGCGGC
Organism: Paraburkholderia antibiotica; assembly: GCF_012927125.1. Lineage (GTDB taxonomy): Bacteria > Pseudomonadota > Gammaproteobacteria > Burkholderiales > Burkholderiaceae > Paraburkholderia > Paraburkholderia antibiotica. The sequence continues at coordinate 212,622 of NZ_JABBFZ010000010.1, read as the reverse complement.
CACGAGATCATTGCCGACCAGTTCGAGCTTGAGCGGCTCGTCCGCCGACAGGCTCTTCTTCGAGAACACGCGACGCCAGGTTATCCCGTCCGTCGGGTCCCTGAAGAACGCCACCACCGCGACATACTGCGTATCGGTTTTCATCGGCTGCGTGACATTCACCGCGCCTCCCGGAGTCAGGATGACGCTGGTCATATCCTGAAGATCCTGCGCAAGTACCGTGCGGTCGTTGTCCAGGAGATCGTAGTAGGACGCTGCCTCCAGCCCTTTCCGCTCCTTGAGCTGGTAGATCCGGACGGCAACCGAAAACGGCTGGGTCCCCGACGTACTGTTGAGCGCTGAACGCGCGCTCAGATCGATATTGAGCGTCTTGACCGTCTTGTGAAACACCGCGTTGTATGCATTCGCCGTGCCGTCCGACACGGATTGCCATGCGCCGCACGCGGACAGGATGACGCACAGGCCTGCTGCGGCCACGATAGGAAATATCCGCAAGGTTCTTCCTTGATTCATGAATTCAGTAAGTTCAGCGAGTCGTAGCGACCCAGATTGATCGTTACCGTCTGGTCGGCCGCGGGTGCCAGCAGCGCGGTCCAGGCGAGACGCGGCCGATGCACGCCGGCCGGCGCGGCCCCAGCCGTCAGGGACAGGGTGGGCGCAGCGGAAGCCGGAATTTCCATGCGCAATATCGCGTCGGCCTTGTCGCCGAGATAGAGGCCCACCAGCCGCATCAGATCCTCGTGGAGCACCTCGCCCGGGAGCAGCGCATGCGCCTGCGCGGTGTCGACCGGCCGGATCGTCACGAGGATCGCCTGCGACCGGTCCAGTACGCGAGAACCGAGCACGTGGCCATCGCCCAGGCCGCTCACGGCAGGACCGTTGGCTTTGCGCGCACGCGGCCTTGCGGTCAGCCCCTGCCGATGCCCGACAGGAATCCACTGCGCGTGGAACTCGCGCACCGTGACGACCGCGCCATTGAGCAGATGGCTCACCACGCCGACCACGCCCTCGGCCGGACGCGTGCGCTGCATGAAGAGCCCCACCAGCGCGAGAAGCCGCGACGGTGCCAGCCCCGATTTGCCGGCCGGGTCTCCAATGCCCAGTCCCGCCAGAGACAACAGATACTTCGATATCGCGTCGGTGCCGCCGGCGCGGAAACTGACCGGGTAGTGATACTTGAGCCACGCGCGATAGAGAAGCGTGACGATCCGATGGTTGAAGATGTCGAGAAAAGCCGTCACCTTCTCGTGCCCTTCCTTGCGCAGCACGATGTCATCGATCAGGTGCGGCGGCATCGCCGCATCCACGCCATAGAGGCCGAGGAACGTGGTCTGCACGGATGGCGGCGCATCCTCATCCTCGTCATCGAATACCACGCCTGCAACTTCGGACCCGGGGAAGCCCACTCGCGCGCGCGGCTGGAAGCGCACCGGCTCATGCTCCGGCGTGTCCTGTGTCCCGAAGCCGGGTCTTCCCGGCGTCTGCAATTCGAGCAGACGCAGCAACTGGAACACATTCATGCGCGGCGCCGCGGACAGCAGCGCGCGAACCAGTGGCGCAAGCCTTGGCCTGCGGACCCTCAACGCATCCATCCCGCTCATAGCGGTGCCCTGTCCGACTTGCTGGCCGGCCACTCGATGCGTTCCTGCGCGGGGAGACTAACGATCACGAGTTGCGTGAAATGATTCACGTCGGCATAGAGCTCGAAAAAGCGGTGCAGCATTTCGCCGAACAGCATCATGTCGCCCTCGCCGGCAAACGCGTGACTATCGAGCGTCACCTCGATCAGCGTGCCCCGCTCCACTGCACCCTGCATGACCTTGCGCAGGCCCTTGCGGGTGACCTTCTGGATACCGTCGAGGCGCCGCCGGTTCATCTCGCCGTTGGTCCAGTCGTAAAGCGCGAGCGTGCCGCGCAGGATTTCCGCATCGAGCAGGGACAGGTAATTCGGACTGAGGTGGGAGAGGATGCGCCACTGGTAGCGATCGCCTTTCGGCGGGTGCAGCGGCAGCGTCGGCGACACGAGATTGCGAACGCGCGCGACGTTCGAGATGCCCTTGCCCATTTCGTTGATCCCGGCTTCGCGCAGACCCTTTCGAGGCAGCATGCCGTTCGTGCCGGTGACACGCAGCGACAGTGTTTCGCGCGGCAATTCCTCCGCGTTGTCCCACGCGTGGCCGCCCAGCACGAGCCATGTTTCGTACAGCCCCTTCACGCCCTGCTGGACGCGCGTATGGTAGTAGCGCTCGGGTGCTTCGTGCCTGAGCATGCCGCCGCGATGCCTGAAGCTCGCGAACGGCACGTATTCGACGCGGTCGCCCGTTGCGTGGTCGTGCGCGTCCACCGCGTCGACCGAGTAGGTTTCGACGTGCTCGCCGTGACGCAGCCGCGGCCGCACGACATAGGACGTCGCGTGATGGTCGACCCGAACCGGTTCGGCGTCCATACGGAACAGGTTGATGATCGGCGTGCAGAACAGCCGGATGTTCTTTTCCGAAAAGCGCAGATCGGACGGATAGGTCTGGTTAAGCACCACCTCGATCTCGAACTCGGTCACGCTCGGCGCGAGTGCCGCGAGATCGATGCCGTGAAGATCGACGAACAGGAATTTCTCGGGAAAGCTGAAATATTCGAGCAGCAACTGGTAGCCGCCGAAGGCATTGTCCGGCTTCGGCCACAAGCGCTCGTCGGCCGCGAATCCGGCCGTCGCGAAGTACGCGTCAGGCAGCGAACGCGGAGCGCCGGCGCGCACTTCATTGCCGATGTCAGGCAGCCGCAACAGGATCTCGTCGACGTGACGCGTCAGCGCCAGATGCAACGCGGTAGCAACCGGGCGATCGGCGTTCAGATAAAGCCGCAGGTGAGGAACGCTGAGCGTGTTCTGCCGCGACTGCACTTCGAGCTGGAACGTCAGGCGAATGGTCGAGCGCCCGTCTTCCCGCATGCCGGCACTGGCCGACTTCAGTTGCAGCGGCAGCAGGTCCACCGGCCACGTCGTGCGGTAGGTGCAGCGGGTGGCTTCGGGTCCGATCGGATCGGAGCGCACTTCGATATCCGCCGGAATCGTCTCGCGTTTCTGCAGCGTGCCGAAGTCGGGTACGAGTTCGAGGATGGAAAGCGAGGGGAGCGTGCGCAGGTAGTGCGGCCACAGCAGACTCACCAGCGATTCGGTGATTTCCGGCAGTTCGTCATCGAGCTTCTCGCGCAGGCGGCCGATCAGAAAAGCGAAGCCTTCGAACAGCCGCTCGACGTACGGGTCGCGCTCGCCCACGCGTTCGAGGTTGAGCATCCGTGCGCGGTCCGGGTGGGCTTTCGCAAACTCCCGACCGGCCTCGGTCAGGTAGCGCATCTCGGACTCGTAATAGCGCAGCGTGGAATCGTCGTCCATCTGATTTTCCTGGGGTACTTTTTACAGAACAGCGATGGCTCGCGCCGGATCGAGCACCGTCATTTCATGGCTGAGCTTGTCGATCTGGCGGGTAATGGCCGCTTTATCGGCATCCTTGCGGTTCATGGATGCCTTGAGGGTCCTGAACAGATGGTGCTTGACCTCGAAGGTCAGCGAAGGCTCCCATCCGGCGAGGCGGAACTGCGGGGCGCCCGCATCCAGTTCGGCCAGCAGGCGCAGGCCGATGTCGGCGCGTCCGACGTGATCGGCCACGCGCGCCATCACCCAGCGTTGCAGGTAACGCTGGCGGTCGGTGCGGATTCCGGGTAGTGCATCGATCCACGCAAAAGCCGCCTCGATACCCTGCGACTGAGCGAGTTCTCGCGCCTGCGCTTCCATTTCCTGCCAGTTCGCCACCGCACCGTCTTCATCGTCGGTGGACACCGGCAACGCGGCGAGCGCCTCGCCCTGTTCGAGGTTGCGCACGACCGCATGACTGGCAATCCATTCGAGCGTCGAGTCGTCGGCGAAGGGCGTGCCGTCGTTGAAGGCGAGCCGCTGGATGCCCGGCATGCGCTCGAGGAACAGTGCGAAGTCGGTCCTCAGGATGTCCCGCCATTCCGTGTACGGCGACCCGGCATGATCGAGCGCGACATGCTGGTAGTACTGCAGGTCGAGCCACAGATGATTGACGCCTTCCATGTACGCGCCTTCGACGCGCTCGAGCAGTTCCGGCCACTGCTTCTGCAGGACAAGTCGTTTGAACTGCTGGCGCAGCTCGGCGCGCGGTGGCGCGAGGCGTGTGCGGCCCTGCGCGTCGGCCGGCGGTACTTCGTGAACGGTATCCCAGCGCATGCAGCGCACGAGGCGCGCCGCGGGCAGATAGCCGTGCTCGTCGTCGCGCAGATACCTGGCCAGCGTGCGCGCGCACTCGAGCGCGTCGCGTGTCGAGGCGATGGTCGTGCCGCCAGTGGAGAGCGAGCCCGATCCGCCCGGGATTGCCATCGAGCTTTCCGTCACCGGCCGCACGACGTCTTCGCCGCCTTCGAAACGGGATACCAGCGCCTGAAGGTTCGGGCGGCCCGCCTCGGGCCATTCCGCGGTTTTACCGATCAGCAGATTCAATGCCGCCATCGCCCGCTCGAGCTCGGCCGGCGTGAACTCGCCGTGGCGGTCGAGCTGCTCCAGTACGCGTGCCGTGGCGACCCATTCGATCGCCGAACGCTTCGCTTCGTCACGACCCGGCAGCAGCGCATGACCGAAACGGTCGACGAGTGCGGCGATCAGTTCGAGACCGTCCGCCAGACCTGCCGCGCCATCCTGGCGAACGCGTGCGAACACGTAGTAGCCTGCAAGGCGCAGATCCTTGCCGACCTCGCCAAGCATCTGTCTGCAGGACTGGACGATCAGCGCATCGTCGATATCGGAAAGCTTGCCGATCTCTTCCTTGACGGTGATGAAAGCGTCGTCGTATCCGGGATCGCGGCCTACGCCCCGCCCATCGTCGGACGGGAGTGGCTTCAGCCAGTCTTCCCAGGCACCGAACCGTTCACGCGCGAGATCGTCGGGATTGCGCGCGTCGAAGAGTTGCTTGATGAAATTTGCAAACATGTTTATCCGCGTATTTATTCGCGCTTTTACTCGCTAGAAGGCACGGCGCCGTGCGGAAGTGAAATCGCCGCATGACGGGCGGCAGCGACCGCCGACGCCGGCAGCGGCGGCGGTCCCGCGTTTTTCATCGCCGCCGCATTCGATGCCGCCGCCGGCTGGAAGATTTTCGTCGGCATCGAGAAGCCGCGCAGTGCAAGCAGTTCCAGCGGCCCCTTGCCCGCATCGGTGCGCATCACGTAGGTAAGCGGATGCGTCACGTTCTTCGGCACCGCTGTTTCAGGCACTTTCGCCATCAGCGTCGTCGGGTCGCTTGCCATCGTGGGGGTCGCGGCCGAAGCCGGGTTTGCCGCAGCAGCGGCTGCATTTGGAGTGGGCACTGGGCCGGGTGTGGCCATCCAGGTCAGCTTGTATCGCGTATCCGAGAGCGGTTCGACGTTGGCCGACGCCAGCATGCGCACGAAAGCCCAGCGCCCCTGCTTCTCGAAACCCTTGTTGAGCCCCGACTGCGCCGTCTGCCATTCGAGTCGTGTGCCGGTGACGAGCAGGTCGTTGCCCGGCCAGACGAACGGCTGCCAGCGATCGGCCGAGTTCAGGTATTTCATCGTCTGACCGTCGACGGTGATCTGTGTTTCCGTCACGTCGGCGCCCGGTTGCGGCATCAGGTCGAAGCGGTACTGCGCGGCGCCGGAAGCGAGCATATGCGATGCGATGCCCTGCAGCACATTGATCGCCCTCAGGAAGGCCGGATCGAACCGCAGTCCCGTGGCCGCACTGCCCGGGACCCATTGATCGCCGTGCAGTTCGAGCGCGCCCGCGAGTTGCTGGTTGATGAACGCGGGAACGAGGCCGGTCTGATCGCGCAGGAAACGCACGAGCTCCGGAAACGACGCGTCGTCATCGCTGGAGGCGAACGGATAGCGGCCCTGGAATGCGCGCGCCCACGGCTCGACAATGGTCTGCCGCCATGCATCGTTCAGGCTCGCCTGAGCCGGTTGCATGACCGCCTGCATGGCCTGGTCGACGGGACGCAGGAAGAGCGCGTCGCCGAGGCCGGACCACTGTTCGCCAAGGCTTGCGGCGACGAGGCTTGCATAGGTGCGGGTGTCCGACAGTTCGGAACTCTTGCCCTGGAATTGGGCCTGTGCGATCCGCTTCGCCTGGTCGTCCATGCTGCCGCTGTTGGTCATCGCCTCGATCTTCAGGCGCAGTGTGGTCACGGCGTCGAGGTAGCGCTGCAGGCTGATGTTCGAGTCGGCTACCTTGCCTTGCGGCTGGGCAGCGCTGACAAGACGCAGGACAGGCCCGAAGGACGCATCCAGCGGAGCTGCCGGAATGACGGCTTGCGCGGCGCCCTGCACGGCTCCAGCGTAAGCACGGCCGCCCATCAGGCTTTGCGCTTTTGCGACGAGCGTATCGGAGAGAGACGTCGTGCTCTCGCCTGCCCGGCCCTGATATTCGAATGCCTTCATCAAGGCGATCATCGGCGACTGGCGGGAATCGGCGAAGAGACGTAGCTGTTCGGCGATCCCCGGCAGCGTGGTCGCGGTCACCCACTGGATCGAATTGGCGAATGCCTGCCACTGCCTGCTGTATTCGTCGAAATACATGTCGCGTAGTGCCTTGCGAATCTCATCGACAGATTGTGCTGGCTGTGCACTTGCAGATGCGTTCAGTACCCAGTCGGATGTGACGTTCTGGCGTTGGGCTGCTTCGTCGATGGCTTGCGAGATCTGGCCGTCCCAGGCTTGCCGTGTGTAGACGCCCGGCACCGTGGCGCCCGTGCGGAACAGTCCGCGCGCATCGGTTCCCGCCAGCAGTGTGGCTAATGTCTGGTCGCCGTACTTGCCGGTCGCCGCGTCGAGGATCGAGTGATAGATCGTATCCGTCGAGTTGCTCGTGCCGATCAGCGCGAGCAGCACCTGTCGCGTGTTGTTCACGAGATCGGTTCGGGGCTGGATCGCCCATTCAGGGTGAGCCGCGAGATGCTGCGCGAAGAACGGGAAAAACTGGTGCGCCAGGTCCTGCCGTTCGCCAACGCTGAGGCTGGCCTTCGTGATCCAGTTCCACGTGAGCTCAGGCACCATCACCTTCGCGTCGGCGCGCTTCGGCTCTGCCAGCATCAGGTAGGTGCGAAGCGTCTTGCGCCCGGCGAGCGCCTGTTTGCTGGTTGCGTCGTCCGAAATATCTGTGCGCATTGCGGCTACGTTGCTCAACGAGGATTCAAGTCCCTGCTGTGTCGGTGAGACGAGCAGATGCCGGCTCGCCGGCGTGTAGGTGTGCCAGAGCCCTGCGAGAATCGATTTATCGCGGTTCAGGCCGAAGCGTGAATACCATGGCGCGCCTGCCGACGCGCGATATTCGAAGCGCTCGATATCGTGCTGGACGTCAAGTAGTGCGTGCAGCCCTGTGCGGGCATCGGGCGCCGATGCCTGTTGTCGGGCTAACTGGTTTGCGTAGATGAGTTCGCGGGTGTTGGATCCGCCGGAGATGAATAGGCCGATGATCCAGATGCATGCCAGGATAGCAACCACCGAAGCGCAGATCGAGCTAGGGTGCCAACCTGTGCGGCGACCACCGTCCTTGATACCGCACTTACCGATTTCACTCCAGAGGCCGGTCAACGCGTTTGCCTCTGGATCTGCAGTGACCTGTTCTGCAGCTGCAGGCAAAAACCACAAACCGCGAATGTTCAGCGAATTTCGAACTGAAGTCGACAACGCAGTCATGAGATCGGTTAGCGCCTTGCAACGGTACTCAATCTGAACCGACAGCCCAGCGAGGTAATGGAGTCGCCGGTCTTCGACCAAACGCTTTGTTCCCGTAATCGCCAAATTTTTGCTCAGCGTTCTTAGAGCGTCTACAGTTGCGCAGTCGTCGTATTTCCTTGGGAGAAGGCAACCCACCGGCTCCAGGACTTCTTTGTCCAGCGCCTTTATGCCTGAATCTGCAACCAGATATACGGGCGCCGAAAAACGCAACATGCGTGAGATGCCCAAAAACAATGACCCGAGAAATGCTGTACGGCGCGACAACGCAGAGAGATCGTTCCTTCCGTCGATGATGAGTGCAATGGCATCAACCGGCCTCCGGCCGCGAAGTTTGCGCAACTTGATTAACCACGCTTCGTCTGGCAAACCACTTTTGCTTTGTGGTGCCCAAAGAACAACGACATCATTAGTCGCACACCACTGCTTTTTTTCCAGGACCGGTAACTGATTCGCGACGAGCCGGTCGTCGCCAGAGACGAGCACCCACGGCGGGAAATAGCGCCATCTCCGGCCATAGCGGGTACGCAGGTCCTGTGCAAGTTCCAAGTCCCAATCCCGATTTTCCGTCGACACCATGCGAGCAGCAGGATCGCGAGCATATCGGTCCGGCTTCCTCATCGGTGCAAGCTTGGAAAATAGCCTCCATGCCCATGCGAGTGCGCTCTGAATCAAGAGCAAAACTGCACCGGCAAGCAATACAGCAAGCACACGGACTGTCGACGAGGGATTGATCGACTCGCCCTTAAATAGGGCGGTTATAGCCAGCCCGATTGTCATCGTTCCAACGACAATCCAGTATCCCAATACCTTCTTGTTCTTCATCCAGTCTGTTCCGCTTGATTTGTTTTCTCCGCCGCTCGAACCACAGCCATGCGAATATTGCCTTGTCGGGTACAGACAAGCTGCGGCGTTCCCGCCTCGCTCGCCCGTTCAGCTGCAAGTGCAACGGCGAGCCAACCTGCAGCTTCACCGGTATTCCCCAATGCCACATCTAAATCGCGGACCCCGGCTGGCTCATCTGCTTCCACCAGCGCGAGTCCAAGATCGGACGCCGCTTTAGACAGAACGTCATCGTCACCGTCGGCGAGGCCCGCTTGCCACATATCAAGAACTTCCTTCGCCTCAGCATTTCCCCAGAGCAAGGTCTCAGACATATCGTCAACCGCCGGCACTTCCCGCGCATCCACTGGTCTATGCAGTTTCGCGATCACATCCAGATGCATACGCTCAGCAAGTGGTGACCACGTCATCACCATCGCCGCAGCGGCTTCCGAATGGTTTGGCGAAGCGTCGCCAGAGATTTCCACTGCGACGAAAAGCGCGAACTTCTCCAGCAGAGGGCCACCGCGAATATCGAGCCATTCATCGATAGTCATCAAGCCGTCTTCTTTTACAAGGCGAATCGGCTCAGCCAGCGTGATCCCGAGCGCCTTTGTGCTCGCCCGCCAGGCCTCCAGGACTTCTTCATCAGACAACACCTCCGGCACTTGCATATACACGTGGAGCGGTATATTCGATGGCACGTTCTGTATTTCGCTTCGAACACCACGCATCACTTCTGACAAGCACAACTTAAACCGCTCGAAGCCGTCTGTACCGTCAAGGATATCCAGCTGAGTTCGGCGCCGTGTTGCACCTGTTGTCTGCGATTGTTGCGATCGGAGTGCTCGTTCACCTCCTGCGATACGAGCGCCAACGTTGCCGCTTCCCATCGCTGTCAGGTAAGCCAGTCCAATAATCGCAAGAGGTTCCTGGCCGAACCTGATCGTCTCCGCCCTATCGCCCGTGTCCGTTTCCTCGTCCGCTTCATGCAACGAGGCTTGCTGACCGTAGAAGAGCCACCGTAGGCCAAAGACGAAACCCGCGGACATTAAAGGAAGAACAATCGTCTGGACCCAAAACCAAGGATCAGAGGTCGATTTTCCGTGGGGCCACGTCGCAACCGACAATGCCATTCCAAGTGCGGCGAGCAGCAAGCCGACACCGCCCCAGACAAATACATTGGGTGGTACCGGTGGCGTTTGGTCGTCGCGCAACGGTGGTAGCTCAATCGGCATCTTCAACCCAAGCTAGATATCAGCCGGCAGCCGCACATCGCGTGATGGCCATCTCTCGCAAGTGGGATTCCATTGTCGTTCGCTTTGGCATCCCCTTCTGTTATCAGATTGGGACGGACATCGGGATGCTTCGGGCAGGTGACTTCATCACCCTTTCTCGCCACGAATCGACCACGCATGCGTATCTTCTTTGATGCTGTGATCACTTTTCCTCCGTGATCAGTGCTATCGCCGAGTCGTACGAAATTTTTCATAGCAACGAACTCGCCTCACAATGTGATCAGGCCACCATCGTCTGATTGTCGGCATCCAAATCGGCACCAGACGAAGACTGCAGTGGTATCGATGCGACATTAGCTGTCAGACGCTCGTTCTGGTAAATATTTCTGTATCTAAGGTAGCCGCCAGTAATGTCCGATGGTTCCAGCCCGGAAATCGGAATAGAAGTAAAACCAGCCCGAGAATCGTGGACATAGTCGTCAAAAAAGTCAGTTACGGCCTGAGGCAAGGTCGCATGCTTGTCGAGTTCCGCGAGCAAACTGCGAGTCACCGCATCGACTGGCTTTACCTTCGGGGTGCCACCGTACAAGCCAACGAGTCCAGTATTATCAATCTGGCTCTGCGGAATATTCTCCGCATCAATTTGCAAGCGTAGTCTCTTAACCTGGCCCTCCAGATCATCCTCCGCTTTGCGCAACTGCCCTCGGTCTACGTCGTTAGAATCCCGGAAGAAGCGGCGCGTTGACAGCCCCTTTCCAGCTACAAGCATCCCGCCCCGCCATTGGACATATTGGTGGGTGTGTTGGCGTACGATATCGCGAAGTCTTCCGCCTGACGCAAGACCGCAGGCCGTCCAGAACTGGTTATACGCAGCCGTGAGTTCCTTAGGAATATCGAAAGCCGTCTTCAGGTCACCATGCGAATTGATCTCATCGATCGACATTAATGGCACGCCAGCACGTATCGCCTCGAAGTGCATGTCATTCAAAGGAATCTGCGAACATTGAGCAAGTTTTCCCTGTTCCGTTGGCAAGTAGCCACCACCCACGTCGGAATGCATGCCGGGGTAAACTATCTGTTTGACGTTGCTCGCCGCCTCCGCTGGAAAACATGCGCGTTGCTCGTGAAGTGCTACATAGTGAACGCATTGTTCGACGGTAGCCGGGATGGCCATCACCCCATCGGCCCACGCCATATGACCATCCCAACCCGAAACGAGATTTGGCGTTCCAACTGAAGCAACGGTGTCAAAGATTCCAAGAAAATAGAAACGTACAGATATACCAGCCAGCTCAAACCCACCATCATTCTGCTTAACGATGTCGGTGAACCAGTTGGCAAACGCTCTTGCTTCAGCCGATCCACGTGAAAATCCGAAGACGGCCAAGTTGATTTGGGTCACCTTGCGCTGACTGCTTTTTACGACTGCCGCCAGCTTCTTTTCCCATGTCTGCAGGACCATCTTCCGGTAGGCCGCCTCAAATGAAAGCGCACCGACGGCGGAACTCATGTTCCTGACAATCGTCTTTGCGCTTGGGCCGCTGAAAAGATCTGACCCGGTCAGGTAGTGATGAACCGCGTTATAGACTCTTGTTATTGCCCAATTGATTCGGTCGGCCCCCATGTGACCGGAACCCAATCCTAGAGGCGCGCCGAGCGTCTTGCCACCGTCTGTGTCGCCGACGTCTGGAAATGGGGTACCCACGCCAGCGATGTAGTAGGGGAAAAAGCCATTTGGATTGTCGACCATCGCAGCATCGAACAGCCTGGCAACGTTGCTATGCTTCCAGCGCTCCTTCTGAGTTTTGCTCCCTCCCTCTTTGTCATCTTTATTGTTGCCGGTCCCATCGAAAAATAGCGTTACATAGACCTGTCCCTGGCATTGCGCCGTCTCTCTGCTTCGGATACAAGTCAGCGCGCGTTGTCGTCGCATCATTTCTTGCGGTGAGAGCTTTCGGTAGCCCTCTGCAGGCATTGGATCGGGAATTACCGCTGATGTCATCGTGCAATCCTTGTAGTCGGTTCACAACTTTGCTGCGCTGCCTTTTAGGGGATAGTTAGCGTTTTCCGGGTAGTACATTGTTACGAAAACCTCTATATCTCCATTCTTCAGAAAATGTACGGCGATATGACCTGCAGTATCAGCCGTATAGGGCGGAACGGATACCACTCTCTCCTGTTCCTTTCCGATTTCCTCTCCGCCCCATCTGAGGGTTACCGTCATCCCCGGTATATATTTTTCAGGAATAGAAACACAGCATGCAGATCCGCCTTGACCATGCCTGGCAACGAAGGAGCCACCTTGTCCATTAACGGAATAGAATCCGATATCTTTGTCAGTGTGGTTATAACCAGTAACATCTAGCCCAATCGTGTCGCTTTTCGCCTGGCAACTGGATAGTGCAATAGAAAACAGAATCAAGGCGAAAATTTTGGCGGCCGCTCGTAACAAAGTCATCGTTTTGATTTCCCTTAGTTCAATTTCAAAGATGTCGTATTCCGGGTTGGCGAAACTACGGCCAAACCTATCGAGTCACAGCACTACCATTTCCATAGGTCTTGGAGTTCAAAATTCCTAAGTCGCAAGACGGTTCCTGTCGACCGGAACAACAAGTGTCCACTTCGATGCACAGGATCGCAGTTGCGCATGAGTGAGTACTGCCCCAGCATAGCTCGCCACATACACCACTCCGATAGATATCAATAACGACGCCACGCCATAACCCAGTCGCTTCCACGTCACCCACGGCCTCAAAGAAGCAATTGCGCAACCCGTTAGTACCGATATCGGTACAGTGGCAACGAGTACAAGTGCGAGGAAGATAACCATCCCCGCGCTCATATCGCCTTCCGTGCATATGCGACGGTAAGCTCCATCGATACCGAATACAACGAGGACGTTGAGCACAACGAAGCTGACCACCGAAGAAGCGCCAACGTAAGCAAGCACCCCGAAGGCTCTTTTTGCTGACGTCGCTAGAGTCGGTGCGATGCGTCGCTTGCGTTCCGGCCGTTGGAGTTTTCTGCGACCTTCGCACTTATCGCCCAAAGAGGCTGTCCCGCGGCCCAGGCTTCCTGTGGAAGTTTCTCTATCCATTGCTGAAAAAGTTCTTGACTGTTGGCGAAACCCGCCTTCAGGCGATCCGAGATGCCCGGAAACTCAACGTAATTGCCTGAAGTGGAAAGAGCGAAAATCATCAGTTGAAGCTGGTCAGCCCTATCCGTTAGCCCATATTCCCGTGCTCTCTGCAACTGACTGCTGATGAATGGATGCAAGATGTCGCGCGGTACACGATCTATCTCTGCCCTGATGTTGCGCCGAAGCTCGTAGATCAACAGGTCGGGTTCCGCTGCGTCGAATAGCGCTTGCTCCTGCGCCAAGTCAAATGTGAGCGGAATAGGTTCGAGAGACTGCACGCCGCTGCTATTTGGCATCTGCTGCTCCTCAACTACGCCGACCCGGTCATAGATCTTCCACGCCGTGATGCCGCGCGTAAAAGTGGCTGCCTGCTGAGGGTTCAGAACGCTCATCAACGTCGGAAGAATGCGAGTGTCATACCAGCGCATCACCATCAATTTGCCACCTGACATTTCGAATAGGTGAAATTTCCGGAGATGCTCGCCGAGCTCCTCGAGAGATTTCGTCGAATCCAGGGTGCTAACGCAGGGCTTCAGGAGGCCGATTCGAGTCGTCTCGTCAAGCACAGATTGTGTGATGTCGCAGTCGACTGTCACGTCGATCAGGAGCGGTGCAATGTCACGGAATGGTTCTTCCGGATGACCATCGAACAGTGAGACGTATTGCGCCCCCAGTCGGTCAAGCCGACTGGAAAAGCGCATATGCTGACTCGAGTCGAACAGAATATAGCGATACACTTGACGCTCCTAGCTGGTGTGGACGCCGGGTGAACCTTGGCGCATCGCATCGATGAGGCAACTCTTGCAGGTCGTCCGTGGGAACTGCGGCAAAGGCAGAGTTTCCGAGGCGGGTTCGACGGTATCCCAGAACGCGCAACGCTCGAGAATGTCACCAGGCGATACGTTCTCGATGCCGCTACCGGTAATCTTGATATAGGACCCACCGGAACCGATCCAGACTTCCTTGGATGCAGATATAACCACCCGGCCATTTGTGCTAGTGACGGTGAGATCTTTGAGCGAACCAAGGGACATTTCGTCGCCCTGTGCCTGGATTTCCACCTTCCCTTGAGAAGCGAAGATTTTGATTCCGAGTTTCTGGGCGAAAAGCGATATGGCGTCGCCAACAGCCACTGTCAGCTTTCGCAGGATACCAATGTCGGCGTTGCCACCGGCTGTTGCGATGAGGTTTTTGGAGGCGCTAACCTGGAGATGGTCACCGGAGACAAGGCCCATACCGGCAGGTGCGCTTAGCAGGATGCCTGCTTGCCTAAGCCCTTTGAGTGTTTCGTTCAGCAGGTCCCGCTGCTTTTCTACCTCCGCAGCATATGCGTTGGCGGATTTGGCTGTATCCGAAACGGCCTGCATTTGCTCGATGGCCTGCTGAAGCAGAGCCTCTGCAGCGCGCATCTCGAGTTGTTTGCCCGAGGCCATTGGCTGGTTGTCGGCAGAGACGAATACGCCCTTACCACCGCGAACGGCTACATGATCGTCGCTACGCAACTCCGCCCCGCTACCCCGTTTGTCACGGCCGGCGTTGACGATATTCCCAAGATTAAGCTGACTTTTACCCCCACCCTCGGTCGCAAGCTTGATGTGCTCTTCCCCTTCGAAGTCTTCCATCTGAAGGGTATTGTTCGACTGCGTGCGAATAACGTTGCGCGTCATCCAGCGATCGTCGCTCGTGATCACATCGGGATTCACGCTGTCGTGCATCACGTGAGCGATATACGGAAAATCCGGATTACCGTTCTCGAAGGCCACTTCGACGCCCGAGCCATCCAGCGCCGGGAAATGATGTCCGGTAGTCCTAGGGCCTGCAAATGGTTTTGCGATCCGCATCCAACAACTCGTCAACCCTCCCGTACGCTCTTCGCGGTCGAAGTCGAACAAGACCATGTAGTGGCCTTCTTTGTTGACGTAGCTGTACTTATATCGATCCGGCGACGTAATACGCCCACTAATGGTGCCGTGGATTTTCGGCCACGCCTCCTCAAGCAGCGGCATACGGTAAATCAGATGCGACGGGATCGCCGTATAGGTGTTGTGGTACGTCTTGTCGCGCGAACCAGCATGTTCGACACGCGTGACCAACTGACCGTACTCGGCCTCGGGCAGTGCCCGATTGGTGAATCGAAATACGCGTCCGGGCGCAACGCAAAGCACGTTACCCTCGCCCGTATAAACGATCTTTTCGCACAGCAGTGCTTCATGCCGCAACTGGGCTTCCCACTCAGCCTGATCGTCGCTCAGGTGTCCGGCTGCCCAGACGTCAGGCGTGCCCCAAGTGGTCTTATCGTCCGGCGCGGCGTTGGCTTCCCCATCAATAGGCTGTGGCGCCTTGCGATGGTTGTAGTGGCGTACAGTGACGGCCTGAGCGATCGTCTTCGTGCGGGTCTCGAACTTCTCGACCGACTCGGCACCTGTGCTTTCAAGACCGGAGGTCGGCCTGAAAGGCGCCACGAATGTGTCGCTGCGCTCGTAGTGCGTAAAGTCATCGCCGAAGTGCGTCACTTCGCCGTATTCGCCCTGGCGAATCACAAACCAGATACCGGAGCGGCGCGCAAGACGGGTAAAGAAATCGAGGTCCGTCTCGTTCCATTGCATCACGAAGTCGCGCTTCGGATAGTCGCGGCGCAGCGTAAATTCGAAATCGCTGGTGCCTGCGCCGAACTCGTGCTCCCGGAAAATCTGCTCGATAATTTCCGGATCCGTTTGCCCCAGAAAGATGCGGCAACGCTTGACGTTCTTCAGCAGCGCAATGCGTGACTCGAGCACCGCCTCGTAGGTCGTCTCGTCTTTACTGCTGGAAAGCTGGTTGAACTGGGTAATGACACCCTGAAACTGCCGGCCGGGGCCGGCAGGCAGCACCACACCGGCAAAGGTGGGCGGCCGGATGGAAAACACAGCCGTCTTCGTCAGGATATCGTCTACCGGCAGATCCGCGACCCGGTGGGTCAGCTTCATCCTGAAGGTCGTGGGCGCACCTGCCTCCTCCACACCGGCAAAATCAACGACGTCGAAACCCGGCGCGAACTTGCTGCCGACGACATCAAGATGATAGGCCTGCAGGCCATCCCTCTTCAGGGATCCAATTGCTTCGTTGACGCCCACCTTAACCCCTTCCATTAAACCTGCTGCCACGCACACATGCCCGACCTACATCGGGCGATACTTCGCGCGCGAAGCGAAAACAGTCACTTCGTACTGCTCGTACACGACGCTCCCACCGCAACCGGGGAGGAGACTAGGCAGCGGCGTTGTCCCTGTCCCGTGTATCAACCAGAACGTCAACGCTCGCATAGGCCGATCTCACCGCGTCAAGATCTCGAGTATTTTTCTGCACGGCGATGGCTGCGAAAGCACTCAGAGCGAACGACATTCCGTAGAACCCTTTTTCACTCAGCGTGAACGACGCGTTGAACAATCCAATGCAAAGCAGCCCGATGCTCGTCAACAGTGCCGCCCACGTGATGCCATAGTAGAGACCCGTCACAGGAATGCCCTCCAGCCGGTCACGAACGCTCTTCTGAATAGAGACCGCGGCAAAAAGGGTTAGCACAAGCACCGCGAAGTAATAGCCTTTCTCGTTGAGCTGCATGTTCGCGTTCCATAGTCCAACGAGATACGCGATAACACCGGCCAGCAATGCGCACCACGACGCAGCGATAAAAGCAAACGACGGGCGGCGATAGCCTTGCACATGTGACATTGATCCAGTTCCTTACTTATGTGTGATGCACAGAGTTCTTCAACGAAAGAGCCTGCGATTTCAACCATTCATACCGCCACCAGGCACCCGATCGGGATCGACTGCCCGGTGGACGGTGGATGACTCCGATACAGATCGCAAACGGTCGCCCTCGCAAGGGCGACCGTTTGCACAGCACGACCCATCCCTTAGTTTTTTGCCTTGGGCATCTGCGACACCAGCGACAGGCCGATGTCCATACCTTCGATCTGGAAGTGCGGAATGATGAAGAGCTTGACGCGGAAGAAGCCCGGGTTGTCCTCGATATCCTCGACCATGACCTTGGCCTCACGCAGCGGATGCGAAGCCTGAAGCTCGTCGCCGGGGTCCTTCATCTCGGTCACGAGGCCCTTGATCCAGTTGTTCAGTTCGAGTTCCAGAACGCGACGATCCTTGGTCGTACCGATGTTCTCGCGCTGGATCAGCTTCAGGTAATGCGCAATCCGCGAGAGCAGGAAGATGTACGGCAGACGCGCGTTGATACGGCTGTTGGCCGTCGCCTCCCTGGTCTCGTACAGCGCCGGCTTCTGGGCCGAATTGGCCGAGAAGAAGCACGCATAGTCATGATTCTTATAGAACGACAGCGGGATGAAGCCGAGGTTGGCGAACTCGAACTCGCGCGTCTCCGGAATCAGTACTTCGGTCGGGATCTTCGGCTGAACACCTGTGCCGAGGTCATACAGGTGAACCGGCAAGTCTTCGACCTTGCCGCCCGCCTGCGGCCCACGCACCTGGACACACCAGCCGTTATCCATGAAGCTGCGGGCCATATTCGCGGAAAACGCAAACGACGCGTTGACCCACAGGTACTTCTCGTGGTCCGGACCTTTGACCTCTTCCTGGTAGTTGAAGCTGCGCACCGGCGTCGTGTCCGGGCCATACGGCAGACGGCCGAGCACGCGCGGCATCGTCAGGCCGACGTAGCGTGCGTCATCGGTATCGCGGAAGCTTTTCCACTTGATGTACTCGGCGCGATCGAAATAATTGCCGATATCCTGGATCGCAGCCACTTCTTCCATCGTCTTCTTGCCGAAGAACTTCGGACCGACGGAGCCGATGAACGGCATGTGCGCGGCGGCGGCCACCTTCGAGATGTTGCGAAGAAGCGCGACATCCTGCGGCGAGTTCGTGAACTCGTAGTCGGAGATCAGCGCGCTGATGGGCTGGCCGCCCGGCGTATCGTATTCGTCGATGTAGGTGTGACGATAAAGACCGCTCTGGATGATTTCGGCGCAATCCTCGAAATCGCGCAGGAGGTCGGCCTTCGACAGATCGAGCATTTCGACGCGGACATTGCGGCGGAAATCGATTCGGTCGACGTTGAACTTCACGCCACGCCAACGCGCCTCGATGGCCTGAAATTCGGGGTGATGCATGACCGCGTCGAGCTGCCGGCTGATCTGCTCGTCGAGCTGCCCGATGTGGAAGTCGAGCAGCGACTTGTCCAGTCGCTCGACCGGCTTGCCACCCTTGCCGACCAGTTCAAGGAATGCACTCATGCCGCGCGCGATACGCTCGGCTGCCGACGACTCGGAAAGCAGGTCGCCATTCTGGAATGCCTCGAGCGGCCGTGCTTCGCGCACCGGCTCGAGATTGATCTTTTCGCACAGTGCCTGATAGACGCTGTTATGGTCTGCTTCGGGGGCGTGCAGTACGATGCTTTCGTGTACACCCGACTGCTGCTGGGATTCGTTGTGTTCCATATGATGTCCTGTCGGCCACGTTGCGGCCAGAGAGATTCGTGATGCGGTGAAGGTCTGTTTTAGCCTTCGAATCAGGCATGACCTTCAGGGCGCATTGCTGCCGTTGCGATCTGCGACAGTTCTTCGCGCAGTTGCGCCGACAACGCCGAGTCCTTCAGGACCTTCTCGAATTCGCGACGGAAAGTGCCGTTGTCGAGCAGGTTGGATTTGAGGTCGCGCAGCAAATTGCGCATCGCAAGCAGAGCTTGCAGTTGGGGGATCTGGCGGGCAACCTGCTCCGGCTCGAAATCCTTCATCGCCCGGAAATTCAGCTTGACAGGGAGTTCCGTCCCATCGCCAGCGAGCGTGTTTTCCGCACCGATCTTCAGTTCAGGATTGAAATCGGCGAGGACGCTGTCAAAGTTGTTCTTGTTGATCGACACCTTCTTGCGCTCTGCGAGTGAGCCCGTCGCCTTACCTGCACTGAAGTCCCCTGCCACAAGCAGTTTCAGAGGCAGTTCGACCTTCTTCTGCGCACCGCCGGTATGCAGGTCGACGGAAATGTTGATCCTGCTCGATGGAATTTCTTTCTGGAAGCTGTCAGCCATACCTATCCCCATAAGTGGTCAATCGAACCCACCGTAGCTGACGCCGCCCGGTAGGCGCAGCAGGTACCGGAACCGTCCGTGGCCGTCACGTATTACAGGCCAATAGCAGTCCCATGCACACTCCCGCTAACTCTTTTCAGGCAGGCAATATCGTTCGCCTGCCAAATTCGGGGTGCATTAGAACTTGTATTTCTCAATTCGTCAAAGGGGATTTGATTTTGATAATTTATTAAATGTCATTTAAAGTTAAGTTCAGATTTGTCTAATTGACAATCATAATTATGTTTTGTATTAAGAAGTCTCGAAACCCCTTCTGCACAAGGCTTAAGCAATAGAACACACATAAGCCCATACCGTGTTGCGATTTATCAAACTTTCGAAGGTTGAGGCAAAATTCAGCCGACTCGTTTTTATATCTAATTTATGCATTCAACATTAAGTACTGGACGAGATGTGACAGATTGTGTTTAAAATCCGGCCCCACTGATGTTCAGCAAACCTTATCGGGCAAAAAGAATATGCGGACATATAAACCGCTCTGGCAGGACGGCACTGTGCTGTCGCCGCATCACTTCCAGCAGCAGGGCCTGTGGTGGCAATTCGCTCAGCAACAATTCGTCCCGCTCGCGGTTGCCGAACCGTGGGGTGTACTGGATGTCCGTCTGGACGAGGAGCTATTGCTCAATGGACGCGTGAAACTCGCCGGCCTCAAGTTGCGCTTCGGAGATGGCACGCCCATCGACACATCAATCGCCGATGTGCTGCCGCCCGCACGTGATCTTGCCCGCGATGTCGGTTCGCACGTTCAGAATGTGATCGTGTACGTCGGGCTCCCGCTGTTCGATGCGCTCGGAAACAACTGCCGCGCCGATGAGGAAACGGTCTCGCGCCCAAGACGCTATTTCCGTGAATTCGTGGAAGTGCCGGATCTGCTCGGCACGATGGACGCGGAACTGGCTGTCGAGCGCCATTCGCTCCAGTTGCTGTTCGATTTCGAGTCTCACGCGGATTACATCGTCTGCCCGATTCTGCGCCTCGTGCGTGGTCAGCGCGGCGTATTCGAGGTGGACCACGACTGGGTACCGCCCTGCCTCGCGCTTTCTGGTCACCGACGTCACGAGGAACGGGTCTCGCGCATCGCCGATATCCTCCACGCGAAAAGCATGGCACTGGCTGCACGCCGCAGCGAACGGATCGATGACGTTGCCGAATTCGGCGTAGCGGACGTCTCCCTTTACTGGCTTCTCCATTGCCTGAATACGCAGTGGCCCGAACTGCGTTTTCTCGCGAGTCACCCGTACCAGCCGCCGGAGCGGCTCTATCATGTACTGGCGCAACTCACTGGTGCGCTGATGACCTTCTCGACACGTGTCAACCTCGCCGAGATCCCTGCTTACGAGCATGAACGCCAGGACGAGGTTTTCTCGAAGCTGGAAGATCTCATTCGCGAACTGCTCAACGCCGTCATTCCGTCGCGTGTCGTTCCAATCGGACTACTGAAGAAAGGTCCGACGTACTGGAGTGGGCACATCCACGACGATCGTCTGCTTGACGGAGCCGACTGGTACCTGTCGGTCAATGCATCGATGCCGGCTTTCCAGCTGGCCGAAGTGATTCCGCGACTGTGCAAGATTGGCGCACCGGACGATATCGCCCATATCGTCAATTCAGCGCTCCCCGCCGTGCCGCTTCACGCGGTGCAGCGTGTACCCGCGGCCATTCCGGTGCGGCTCGAGAACCAGTATTTCGCGCTCGACTCGAAAGACCCCGTGTTCGCAGCGATGCTCGCCGCACGCACCTGCCAGATCTATCTGCCAGCAAACGTTTCCGATGCGTCGCTCGAGCTCTACGCAGTGCTGACATCGCAGGTTGATAAATGACAATCCACCGCCAGTTACCGCTTTGCGCGTTGCTTCGCGACACCGCGCTCGAAATCTCGCAGCTCGCACAGGGCGCTACGACAAACGACGTCGGGAATCTGCGGGTACAGTGCCGCAAACTGATCGATGATTTTGCGTCGGCCCTGACCGCGCGCAAGGTACCGACCGATGTCGAACGCGACGCAATCTACATGCAATGCGGCCTGCTCGACGAAACCGTTCTCGCCCACCTTCCGGCAGCGAGCCGTCCCCTTTGGGAAGCGACGCCGTTGCAGGTGGAACGATACGGTGAGCACGACGCAGGCGAACAGGTGTACAGCCGTCTCGCCGCACGCATGCGCGAAGCAACGCCCAACGTGGAACTGCTCGAGTGTTATGCGGCCGTACTGGGTCTCGGATTCGTGGGGAAATATGCCCGCGAAGGCGCATCCCAGCGCGCGACCATCGTCCGGTCGCTCAATGAGCGGCTCGAGAAACTCGCTCCTTCAGAAGATTCGGAACTGATCGTCGATGCAGCGCGTACGCATCGCTTCGACTGGCTCTACCGGCTCTCGCCGTGGGCGCTCGCCGGACTCGCGTGCGCGGCCGGCGCCATTGTCTTTGTGGTGATCGGGCAAGGCCTTGATCTGCAGGTCTCCCATCTGCTGTCGGCGAAAACCTGATGCTCGCGGCCTCTCGAACCTCACGGCAGATTTTCCATGGAGGTTACCCTCACCGAAGCGTGGTTGGGGTGACGACCGTGCTGATCGTCGCGCTTGCGCTCGCGGTGTTGCCCGTCGACCGGGTACTTGCATGGTGGATTGCCGCCGGTGCGTTTGTACTGGGTACGGTATTCATCCTGTTCAGGACATGGCAAGTACGGGAACGTCAGGACGAACAGCAGGCGGTCATGGCAGCGCTGGGCAGCACGACAGCGGACCTTCCCGCGAGCATGCGCACGCGTATGCCTGTTTTCCTCGTGACCGGCGACGGCCTGGCAGAGATTTTCGACCGGGAAGGATGCGAACAGCTTGCGTGGGTAGGCGAAGGCGCAATCTGGCTACGAATCGTCAGTCCGCAGAACCTGCCGCGCATTGCTGTTGCCGTGCGGCGATGGCGCGACGGGCGCGCGCCGGAAGGGGTCGTGCTGACGCTCACTCCAGCGGCATATGGCGACGACGACGCGCTTGGCCAGAAACTGAGGTTGATCCGTCAGGCGGCGAGTGACGCATCAAAACTCATCGGAACACGCCTGCCAGGCTATGTTGCGATCTACCAGCGGCTCGGCGCTCCCGATCAGCAGACTCTGACTGCGCGCTGGTACGGCGTCTCCAGCGCGACACCCTTCGAGGATGCCGCACGATTCGAGGCCGTGGTTCGCGCGGCCGAGCGCACCGTATGGAAATCGGAAGACGGAAGCACATCCGCATGGCGAGCAGCCGAACTTGCTGCGCTGGTCGACTGGACTCAGCGTGCCGTCATCGGGCCGCTCCACGACCGGCATCATCCGGCTGCACGGTGGAATCTGCATGGGATCGGCTGGATCAATTGCGGTCCGCAGGACACCGGACAAAGTGCGTGGAAGGCGGCGATATCCCTGCGCACCCGGCTGACGCCACCCATCATGGATGCAACACCCGCTCCATGGCCGTTGCCACAAGCTATTGTTGAAGCCGCCCCGCTCAGGCTGTGGGTTTCGCCGCGGCTGCGCGCGCTCGCACACGTGCTGGGTATCGCAGGGTGCGTCGCCATGCTCGCGTTCTGGGCGGCCGGCCGGAACAACCATGCGCTTCTGGATCACATCGGGGCAGACCTTGAGCGCTTCGCGACGATTCCGGCGAATCACGATGCCGCGCGGCAGGATGCGCTCAAGGCGATCGTCGCCGACCGGGACAGGCTCCTTGAATATCAGCGCACGGGCGTGCCGTTGCGGCTTTCGTTCGGCATGTACCGGGGTGCCGGGCTGATTCCCGTGCTCGACCGTGCCATCGCGTCCTATCAACCCCCACCGCCGCCGCCGTCGGTCGTGACGCTTGACAGCATGTCGCTCTTTGACAGCGGTCGCGCACAGCTCAAGGACGGCTCGACCCGGGTGATGGTCAACGCGCTCGAAATGATCAAGCTGCATCCCGACAAGCGAATCCTCGTGGCCGGTTATACCGACAACGTCGGTGAACCGGAGAGCAACCTGAAGCTGTCGACTGCGCGCGCCGAAGCAGTGCGCGACTGGCTGATTGAAGCTTCCGGCATTGCATCGACGCAGTTTGCTATTCAAGGCTTTGGCGATACACGCCCCATCGCCGGCAACGACACGGACGAAGGGCGGGCAAAAAATCGCCGCGTGGAAATCACGCTGGTGCCCGATGCACCAACACCCCTTCAGAAGACGGATCTGCCGGCAAGTACCGGCACAACGCCGCGCTAAAACGTTTTGGTTCCCTGGAGCGCCTGGCTTTGGGGTTGTAACGCCCGGCACCTGGTTCCGGGCAATTCTTGCTGTAAACAATAGGGAGTGAATATAAATGGCAATTCCGTCATACATGTGGCTCAAAGACGATGGTGGTGCGGACATCAAGGGGTCGGTCACCGTCCAGAACCGCGAAGGTAGCATCGAGATCACCTCATTCGATCACAGCCTGCACATTCCGACCGACGGGAACACCGGCAAGCTGACCGGTACTCGCGTGCACGCGCCGATCAAGCTGGTCAAGGAAACCGACGCGTCGACGCCGTATCTGTACAAGGCGGTGACGAGCGGCCAGACGCTCAAGTCGGCGGAGATCAAGTGGTACAAGATCGACGACGCCGGTAAGGAGAAGGAGTACTTCAACACCAAGCTCGATAACGTGAAGGTTGTCGCGGTGCGTCCGAAGATGCTCGACATCAAGGATCCCGACTACGAAAGGCACAACCACCTCGAGGAAGTCGAGCTGCGCTACGAAACGATCACGTGGTCGTACAAGGACGGCAACATCATCCACAAGGACACCTGGAACGAGCGTTCCTGATTATCCGTGGTCTGAAGGACTGCCCACTTTTGCAAGTGCTGGCCGTCCTTTGCCAGCCCGCTCGATAACCCTTGCGGACTGGCCTATTTAATTGCATGGGGCAGCCGCTCCTGGCGGCTCGCCCTTATTTAGACATGCGAATTGACCGAACCTGCCCATGCACAACGACCGAAGCACATCCCCGCGCGACACCAGCCAACTGCTGCGTCGGCTCAACCCACACTGCGCGACGGCGCTGGAAGCAGCGGCAAACCTGTGCCAAACGCGGCTCGCGGACGAGATTTCGGTCGAACACTGGCTGCTCAAACTGATCGAGGCTGGGGACGGCGATATCCCTGCTCTCCTGAACCACTATGATCTCGACGTGGACGCGCTCTGGGATGCTCTGCTCGCATCCATCGATCACACGCCGCGTAACCTGCGTGGTCGCCCCAGCCTCTCCCAGCAACTGGCCCACGTCCTGCAGGAAGCCTGGTTTCATTCGTCCGCCGATAGCGACAATCCGACCATCCGTTCCGGGCATGTCCTGCAGGCAATCGTCGATGCGCCGCATGTCCTTCGCACGCCGAAGACATGGCAACTCCTGACGCTCAGCAGCGCACAGATCCAGCGTCAGTTGCCGCGACTCGGACAACGCACATGCGAGAACCCGGCCGAAGAGCCGACGTCGGTACAGGAAGAATCGACTGTCACGCAAACCGGCGCGGCCGCGGCAACGTCTGTGAGAAAAACGGTTCAGACGACCCAACCTGACGTGGAAGGCGAAGCGCTCGCCCGCTTCGCGATTGACATCACGGCGAAGGCACGCGAGGGAAAGATCGATCCGGTGTTCGGTCGCGATCGCGAGATCCAGCAGATGGTCGACGTGCTCGCGCGCCGCAGGAAAAACAACCCGATCCTCGTGGGTGAGCCGGGTGTGGGCAAAACCGCGCTTGTCGAGGGCCTTGCTCTTCGCGTGGCCGAAGGGAGCGTGCCGAACGTGATCCGCAATGTCCGGATTCTCACGCTCGATCTGGGTCTGCTGCAGGCAGGCGCGGGCGTAAAAGGTGAATTCGAGCAGCGCCTGAAGAATGTGATCGACGAGGTGCAAACCTCGAGCACGCCTACCCTGCTCTTCATCGATGAAGCCCACACGCTGATCGGCGCGGGCAATTCGGCCGGCGGCGCCGACGCGGCCAACCTGCTCAAGCCGGCGCTTGCGCGCGGCGAATTGCGCACGATCGCGGCAACGACGTGGTCGGAGTACAAGGAATATTTCGAGCGCGATGCCGCGCTCGAGCGGCGCTTCCAGATGATCAAGGTCGACGAACCGGACGACGACGCGGCCTGTCTGATGTTGCGAGGCCTGAAAGGCCGCTATGCGAAGTATCACAATGTGCACATCCGCGATGAAGCACTGGTGGCCGCGGTCACACTCTCACGCCGGTATATTCCCGCGCGCCAGTTGCCGGACAAGGCAGTCGACGTGATCGACACGGCCGCGGCACGCGTGCGTATGGGGCTCGAATCGCCGCCGGCGGAACTGCAGCGCGCAAGAGCTTCAGTCGCGGCCATCGAACTCGAACTGAGCACGATAGAAGACGACGCGCGAGCCGGCATCAACGACGTCAAAGCGCGACGAGCCGCGCTCGACACGGCGTTGACCGAAGCCCAATCCCGGATGGGGACATTGCAGCAACGCTATGAACAGGAGCTCGCCCTCGTGCAGTCGCTACTGCAGCAGCGTGATGCCGGATTAGCGGACGGCTGCGCCGCGCTGGCGACAACACGTGAAGCACTCGAACACGCGCAGAACAAGACACCGTTAATCTTCGCCGATGTGGATGCCCGGGCGATCGCACGCGTGGTCGCCGAATGGACCGGCGTGCCGGTCGGCAATCTCCTCGAAGATGAACTGAACGGCCTGCTGACCCTGGAGACACAACTCGCCACGCGTGTAGTCGCCCAACACGATGCGCTAGCCACGCTCGCGGAAAGCTTGCGCACCGCGAAGGCGGGCCTGAAAAACGAGCATGCGCCGCTTGGTGTATTCCTGTTGGCAGGCCCCTCCGGCGTTGGAAAGACCGAGACCGCGCTGGCGCTGGCCGACCTGCTCTTTGGCGGCGAGGCGGCGTTGACCACGATCAACATGTCGGAATACCAGGAGTCGCACAGCGTCTCGCAACTCAAAGGAGCGCCTCCGGGCTACGTCGGTTATGGCCGTGGCGGCATCCTCACGGAAGCGGTTCGCCAACGCCCGTATAGCGTCGTGCTGCTCGACGAAGTCGAGAAGGCTCATCGCGACGTACTGGACATCTTCTACCAGGTATTCGATCGCGGCACCATGCGTGATGGCGAAGGACGCGAGATAGACTTCCGCAACTGCGTGATCCTGATGACGTCAAATCTCGGCAGCGCGACTATTGACGAAGTCACAACCGACAATCCGGATATCGCCCAGGCAGCGCTCCTTGAGGCCATCCATCCACAACTGGTCACTCACTTCCAGCCTGCTCTGCTAGCGCGGTTCCAGCCCCTCGTCTACCGACCGCTCGACGCGGCGGCGCTTGCCGACATCGTGCGTCTGAAACTGGAGAAGGTCGCCGAACGACTGCGCCAGCAACATGACGTCGAGCTGGTTTGCGACGATTCGTTGATCGCCGCGATGGCGGAGTTGTGCCTCGCACGGGAATCCGGCGCGCGTAACGTCGACGCGTTCCTCAATCAGCGCATCCTCCCCGCGATTTCGCGCGAACTGCTGACGCGCCTGGCCAGCGGTACGACACCAGCAAAAATTATCCTGTCCAGTTCGGCGGAGGGCGGACTGACAATCGACTTCTTCGACCGCGACATGCCGGTTGCCGCGGACATAGCGGTAGAGCCGGTCGCCTGAGAGGAACGACACCATGCCCGCGGGACCGTCTCTGTATGACATGCTGCTCGGCCACGTCGATGGCGATGCGCTTGAAGATCACGATGACAACACGCTCGAGATTCTGAGTGTCCAGGCCAGCATCCGTCGCATTCTCAACACGCGCGCAGGAGCACTCAAGCACGTTCCCGACTACGGGTTACCGGATCTCACAGAGGTGTATCGAAACCTGCCCTCTTCGGTCAATGATCTTCGCAACCAGATGGAAAGCACGCTGCTGAAGTTCGAGCCACGCCTGCGCTCGGTCGGAATCGAGATCAATGACAATCCGGATCCCGGGCTACTCGCGAGCTTCACGATGGTCTGCCACCTGAAAAAGGCCGGGCTGGTCCGCTTTGGGACGTATTTCGAGTCACCCGGGCGCATGCGTGTCGAGCAGATCGTCAATCGCAATCGTGCCCCTTAACGGGCGCCGTTAGGCCACGTCGAAGAGATTATTGATTTTTAACAGAAAGAAGTACCAGATCACATGAAGAATCGTTGTTTTTTTAATAGCCTGGCACTCAGCGTTCTGATTGCTTTTGCAGCTCACGCCAATGCATCGTATTCCGAACAATGGATGACTGCCCAGCAGTTAAAACAGGAAGGTACGAAGCCGCATCACAGCAAACCGGCTTCGAGATGCAGGAAGAGTGCGACGAGTTGTACCGGCGATCATTCGAAATTGGTTCCTGGGAAATCACACGCAAAAAATCGCGGAAAGAAGGCCGACCGCTCTGCGCAGAGTGGACGCACTTTCGGCAAGCATGCTGCGAAGCACCGATCCCATGCTGATTCATGATCCTGTCCGCTATTGAACAGGCGAATAGATTGCGCATTCCGATCAGGCTGCAGCCTGTACGGATCTAAACGGCATGGGGCCGAGGGCTTTTGATCCTCTGGCCCTATGCGGTCACTTCATGCCAGTCTCGCCGGGATTGATGGGCTTGGGCGTGTTCCGCCCATCTGCCAGACAGCGCGAATTCCATCCGGTTCAAGCAGACTCACTTCAGACCAACAATAGGTCTCAGCACCGGAATATGGTCAGCAAGCGTGCCGGGTATATTCAGGTAATACGTACCCAGAGCCAGTGCTGCAAAGCAGAATCCGACGATGACCAACCATAGGATGAACCGCATGCCACGGCGCGGACGATCGACGTTCACAGGTGTCGCATCGGCCGCCTCCTGTTTCCCGACTATCTCGGGCTCGGCGATGGGTTGAGCAGTTATTCTTGCTTCCCGCAGTTCGGCAATCAGCCGGACCAACCCTTCCGCTTTCCTTTTCGCAACGTGTTGTTCGACACGTGCCTCCGTAATTCCTGTCTCAAGCTGCGCGATTTTTTCCGCAAGTGCCTCTACCTCCTCTTGCGCCTGTCGGGCCATGATTTCGAAGGCGCTGGCCTGACCGGATTGAGGCAACGGGGCAGCCTGCTCCCATTGATGACCTCTCATACTGGCGTAATTCCCATATTCTCCAGCGATGCTGGTTCGTGCTTCCATGTGCTGTAACTCCACTCCAAAGTTTTTAGGTAGACATGCTCGCATTTCGCAAATCATGCGGCAGCCTGTAAAACAGTTTCGCACCTGCCTTCAAGGTCAGAATTGCGTGATCATCTGGATGCCCAGCGCGACAAGTGCGGCTCCGAATCCGGTAGCCTTGCAGGCCGATCTTCCAGACAGAAGACTCTCCGTTTCCTATGTATTACTGATCAACTAAAGCGTTGCTGGCGAAACAGAAGAAGGTCGGGATGTCGCGATAACCCATGTGTTGACCGGTTGTCACGTAGATCTGATTCGATACAGGACGCCCCGCTCCTGCTGAGCTACTACGATGCATGTACCGGATCTTCCGCGATTCCATTCAAATACGATTGACGACGATTGCCCGATTCAGTGTCACTGACTTCACTACGTGTATAGAAAGTCTCGCTGAGGCAGAAGCGACGCGCACATCATGGCGCCATGGCGTCATGGCAGAGTCGTCTTCGATCTGTGGTCACTCATCTGAAACGGTATACCTGCAACTCCCCGGTGCGCATTCTAGCGTAGATTTGCTGTGCAATCGGATCAACATCTAATGATCGCGGATGCCGCATTAGTACACGACCTATAGGAAAACCTGTGTGTTGGTGAACGTCTGAAATTGTCCGAATTTTTTAAGAATCTGGTACCGAATGAACTCTTTAGTAGCCCTGGTCGTGGAGAATCGCTGATCGTAGTCTGATAATTGTTCTGGCATGCCGACAGTGAAGGTCTCTCCCTACATGGTCTCATTTGCGCAGATGGTCTTACTCCACCACGTTGCTGGGTGGGTCTTCCTGCTCATCAGCGCGCCACCGATACCCAGAATATTATTCGTCTTTGTGTCGCAAAAAAATTAGCGACTAGTCCGAAAATACACTCGTTTAAAGCTTATTTCATAAGTCGTTGATTGCTAAAGACGCTTTAGCCAATAGCCCGGCGCTGCCATGTCATACCTGACAAATATTGACCAATCCGTTTCAGGTCATCTGATAGATTGCGAAGTTCTCTTCAGTTTCTCCTCTCCGACTCGAACGGATCGAGGACAAGGACGGCCACCGCGTTGCGAAGCATTAATCAGGAAGAAAGCACCACTCATTCGATGAAGCACATTGATCTCGTCAAGGCACTCCAATCCGTTTTTTCGCAGCCCGTGCTGGGTCAACTGTCTGTCCGATTTGGCTTATCAGCCGACATCCTCAAGTCCGTCATCGATCGCGCAGCGCCTGCACTGGTGTCAGCGCTAATGGTGGCCGGTTCAATGCCGGGAGCGGTTGAGAATTTGTTCGCTGCACTTATGTCCGCACAGGTCAACGCACGAATCGACGGCGAACTCGCCGAAATCGCATCAACGACTGCCGGTCTCAAATCGCTTGAAGAGCGTGGTCAGTCGTTCGTTCGCGATGCCATGTCCGTCACGCCTTGGGAACTGAGTGATTTTGTCGCATCTACCTCGGGGATCCCGACTCAGGCGGCATATGCAATGACCGGCGTTATCGTCGCCACGTTGTCGGGTGTGCTCAAGCGCCATATCCTGATCGAACAGGGTTCTTCAAGTGCACTGCCTCTACTGCTTGCTGCTCAATGGCCTTCGATCCAATCGGAGTTTTCCGACGCGCTCGCCAGCACGCTGCACTTCGATAGCGCGATCGAGTTCTGCGACACGATTCCGGCTCAGTTGCGTGTTCTCTCAGGGAATCTGAAGAGAGCTGAAGAGACAAAAAAAGCCGAGGAGACAAAGTGCGAAGAGCCGGTGGACAGTGCCGTATTAACGCGTACCGCCCCGCCTCGGATAAAGCGAAAGGTAATAGCGGGGCTTCTTGTGGTTGCCGGCGGCGCTTCGGCTATTGCCTGTGGGCTTTACTATGCACAGCGGTCGCAGTCCGCAGTGGAACTCAATAACACCACTTCCATTCAGAAACCGGTTCCGCGCGAGACCACGTCGAATACCTCACAGAAAGAAGTCACGGGGTCGGCGGGCACGTCGTCGCCAATGACGGCGGATGTCAGTACAACCACTTCGGTGGCTTCCGAAGCGGTCGTAGCGGGTCCCGTGGCGACGAGTTCGCCGTCACCGTCAACATCAGCGTCCGCAAGCGGATCAACCGCCTTGTCGTTCGCATCGAACGGGGCCGCTCCAGATAAGCCACATCATGCCCGCTTTGGATTTGGCGTAGGCAGGACGGGAGTAGCGAACGTTTATGCAACCGTAACCAGTGGCAGCGAGGAAAACCGTCTGCGTCAGATTTTGAACCGTGGATTGGGGAGCGGACACTATACGGCCGACATCGTTGTTGATACAAAGTCGTCGGCGGACTGGATTGCACACAGTGAGGCGCTTGTTCCCCTGATGCGCATCGCGCGCTCGGACATGACCATTAACGATCGCAATATCGAACTTGGTGGAGCCGCAGCCCAAGCCGACGCTCACTGGGTCCCACGCATTCGGGCCATGTTCGGCCCCAGGTACAACGTTGGCATTTTCGATGCGGCCAAAGCCGTTTCATCTTCGACCGCGGCATTCAAGACTGGAATCGAAAATCTGCCCACGACAGGCAATTGCGACTCCATCGACCGGGTGCTCAATATTCAGGTCGTCGATTTCGCGCGCGGGAGCGGCCACATACCTCAGTCGGCAACTGACAACCTCAGCGAAACGGCACGGGTACTCAAGGCGTGCGCCGCACGCGGGCAAACGATAGCTCTAACTATCGAATCCTTTACGGACAATGTGGGTGATCCGAAGGCAAATCTTGATCTCTCAGCGAAACGCGCCGCGGCGGTTCGCACGTTCCTCGTCGAGAGAGGCGTAGCAGCGGCGTCTCTTGACGCAAAAGGTTATGGTATCTCCCGCCCTATAGCGAGCAACGCAACGGCGCGAGGGCGTTTCGCGAATCGGCGCATCATTTTTGTTCCCGGCACTACTTCGTAAGCACCATCCGAGTCGAGCGTGACGTCATACCGCGACCTCCAGTCGCGCGTCACGCATCACATGCGAACGCCGAAGGAGCGCTCGCTACGGCACGCGACGCAGCCTCGAAGGCGCAGTCCGTTGGCCGACGTTTGTTGCCGGCGTGGAGTGGAGCAATAGCAATAGCGCTGCTGGCTCCAGTGCCGGCCTCACAACGGGACGCTCGCATAGGGAGGAATGCGCGTACATGTTGGCGACTTCCGCGAGCCAATGGCCGATGCGCGCGTCGGCACGTTCGATGGTCAGCTTCAACGCCACTGTTTGAGCATGGCCGCGAGCCGCTCCATGAAACCCGCCGTCAGATGGCGGTTGAAGCGTTCGACCTTCCCCGTGGCCTTGGGTGGACTGTCGCTGTGAATCCGTAGGCGTTTGCCACAACAGGCAGTTGGATGTGTCATCGATGCTCGCCATCGCCGAACGCATCGCACTCGACAGTCACGGACTTCGCGTAATCGAGCAGGCATGTACCCGGATATGCCACCGAAGAGATGAACGCTTCGCCGGGGGCAATAGCACAGCCTGGTTGCATCCCAGCATCCGCGCCCAACGCCAATAACGACACACAGTCACGGCGGACGACCGTGACGTCGGTTTAAATCTGTTTGTTCACGGCGGTGTCTCAACCGCCCCACCGGCCTCACATCGTGGCCTTTGTACGGCGCCGGGAGTTCCTCGATCAACCTGACGTCTCCTTCGTAGCCCGCCTCTTACAGCGTCCGATGCAACACCGTCATCGGATCCTGCGCGCGCGCGGAAGCAACATGCTCCCTGAACGGATTGAACTTCGTCGAGTGTGGCTCACGTTACCTGTAACCCACCGCCTGCTCATCGCTCAAATAGCTGCACACCGTATCGAGCGACAAGCCAGTTAGTCGCGCTATCTTCCCATCACCGATCCCCGTCTTGCCTATACCTTGATTTCTATTACTGCCCCTGAGTCAGTGCTGACGGCGGCAAGAAAACTATCATCCCATCGTTGATCTCGTCTTTTAGGATAAATTCGACATTGACATCGACAATTACGGACAAGTTCGACAAACATGGAGAGGACATTTTTGTAAATTCTTAATATCGAGCGAGTGCGTTGGGCACGCGTTCAGAACGAGTCGGAGTTTGGACAGTGAGTATTCGTGTTGTGGTCGCCGACGATCATCCCGCAGTGCTGTTAGGCATTATTCATATTTTAGATAGATACAATTCGGTAGAAGTAGTTGACACAGCTCGAAACTCTGACGGCATAGTTGAAACACTTACGCGCGCACCATGCGACGTATTGATCACAGACTATGTGATGCCCGGAGGGAGTTACGAGGATGGATTTTCTTTCATATTATTTCTTCGTCAGAAATTTCCAGATCTGAAAATCATTGTATTCACCATAGTAGACGATCCTAATCTGCTGGATTTATTGTCAAATATTGGAGTCTACTCGGTTGTTCACAAGTATGATGATCCTCAAAAACTTTGCATCGCAGTAATTTCAACCGAATCTAAAGAAAAATTTCGAAGCAAATTATCTCAACGGGAATTACAGGTTCTATCTTTGCATGCGTACGGCGTCCCAACCGGAGAAATCGCAAAACAGTTGAATCGATCCAAACAGACAATCAGCACCCAAAAGGTTAGTGCGTTGAAAAAATTGAGGATCGGAAATATGGTTGATTTTTTTTGCATTCTCCATGGGCATCAATCATTTGCCCCAATCGAAGCATTGCAACTTTCCAAAGATCCAGCGAAAAATTTTGACGGTAATAGTACATGGATAAATTGATCCGAGCCCCCGAATAAATTGACAAATGGCCAATTTATCCGTAGACAAATAACTTCCAGATATAGTGTCTCATATTTTATAAAAAACAAAATATCTTCGGCATTCAGGCAAATGTCAGTGCTTTGTTCTCTGAAAATTTGATCTGGCATAGCTTTTATCGCTTGAATTTCGTGCCATTTTCCAGATCGCACGTCTCAAGACAACTGCCAACTTCATATCGCAGAGATATGACGATAATTTAACCCCTAGATGAAACGAAGAATGAGGCGTACAGCATGAAAATTGATGTCGTGTTGGCTGATGATCATCCGGCACTGATCGCAGGCATGAAGTTCATAATCGGTTCAAGCAGCGTCTTGAATATTTCCGGAGTAGCGCAAAATCCTGATGAGCTTGTTCAATTGCTTGAGAAAGTTCACTGCGATGTGCTTGTCACTGATTATTCTATGCCTGACTGTACGCGCGAAGATGGAATGGCGATGCTTTCCAATCTGCGACGGCGTTATCCCGATCTACGTATTATCGTATTCTCGGTGATAGAAAATCCAGCGATCGCTCGTGAAATAGCCAGAATTGGCATTCAATCGATTATCAGCAAGAAAGACCGTTTGGACCGGTTAGTCTCCGCGATTCACGCAGTATACGCCGGTGCCGTCTACTTCCCTGACCCGGAAGGCAAGCAAGACGCTACGCTTATGCGAATTTCATTGGAAAAATCAGACAAAGAAGTGCTCTCCCCTCGAGAAAAGGAAGTCGTTCGCTTATATGTCGCCGGGCTCCCTGGGAAGGAAATTGGGCGTCGTTTGAAAATAACCAAGCAAACGGTCAGTTCGCAAAAAGCCAGTGCGATGCGCAAACTTGGCATCACGCGCGACGCAGACCTTTTTCAATTTTCTTTCGAAGTCGGATTAAATGCCCCCGAGTCGTCCACTCCTCCTGTCACGGACCAGGGCGAATCTGATATTTCCGATGAATGATTGCTGGTTACAGGCTAATCCGAACAGTCGAGCCTAACCTGCAGTGTAATCTTAGCTTCCTTATTTCCAGGCTCCGGTGATTGAGTTTTCGTGCAGGCTCGGTGTGCCTGCATCAATAATCACCGGACCCTCTACCAGAACTTATTCGACCTTCGACTACCATTACGGCAAGCATCCACGCATTCTTCGTTCATTTAGTATCGTGATCTGGATTCCGTAACGTCTCACGACACTGGACTTGAATCCTGGTGAACTTTGATGGAAATTTGCACAACAACATTGTAACGATCAACCCACTCTCTTCGGGCCTCGCATCAACCTCCACAGAACGCCCACCAGATCTGGTTATCTCTGGCACAGATTTCACGCGCCATCTTCCCAAGGAACTCTATTTTAATGCCTCGCTGACCTGCCTGATTTCTTCGGACCGGTTCAATCTTGGAGAACGGCCTCGGTTGCTTCAGTTGAACCATACCGTTGCTTAAACTCGTTGGGTGTCAGGTAGTCCAGCGCGGAATGCGGCCGAATCGCATTGTAATGGCGCCGCCACTGCTCAATCACGACTTTGGCTTCGACCCGTGAGCGGAACCATTCCAGGCTCAGACATTCGTCACGGAACCTGCCATTGAAGCTCTCGTCTGTACCGTTCTGCCACGGCTTGCCGGGATCGCTGAGCGCCATGTCCATTCCGTTCTGTGCGGCCCACTTCAAGATAGCGCGAGACACAAACTCCGGGCCGTTGTCCGAGCGCAGGTAACGCGGTGTGCCATGCAGGCTGATCAATTGCGACAGCACTTCGATTACCCGCCCTGAGCGAATCGACCCGGCAACATCGATGGCCAGACATTCGCGCGTGTATTCATCGATCACCGTCAGGCACTTCAACTGCTGACCGTTGGCGCATCCATCGAACACGAAATCGTAAGCCCAGACGTGTCGTGCTGCCGTGGCTGGTGTTGGCCGGGGTCGACGAACCGACACACGCCGACGCGGACGCTTGCGCGGCACCTGCAATCCGGCGAGCCTCCACAGTCGCCATGCACGGTCGGCGCTCATCGGGTAGCCCTGCCGTTCCAGAAAAATCTGGATGCGACGGTAGCCGTAGCGCGGATACTGCGCCGACAGCACACACATGGCCGCCCTCACCGGAGCATCCCGCTCAGCCAGCTTCGACTGGTAACGCAACGCTGATCTTGCCACCAGCATCAGCGCGCACGCTCGTCGTTCCGACAGGCCCCGTGTCCTCGCATAGGCAACCTGCTGGCGTCGCGCGCACGCGCTCACCACTAATAGGATGGTCCGCCCTTCCCACAGGGGCATAATCGACGCTGACGCCGATCCTCACCCCCGGAGGTGTGTCATGAGTCAACGTAGCACGACTTCAATCGCCCGCATGGGCATAGACATCGGGAAATCCGTTTTCCATGTCGTCGGTCTCGATGATAACGGCAAGCCCGTGTTCAAAGGCCGCTTCAACCGAGAACGGTTACTTGAACTCCTTGCCCGCGCCTCTCCGACGATCATTGGTATGGAGGCTTGCCCCGGCAGTAACTGGTTGGCGCGCAAGGCTGTTGGCCAGGAGCATCAGGTTCGTATCGTGCCTGCGCAATTCGTCAAACCGTTCGTCAAGTCCAACAAGACTGATATCGTCGACGCAGAAGCGATCGCAGAAGCAATTTCACGCCCCACCATGCGTTTTACGCAGCCAAAGACCGAAGCCCAGTTAGATCTGCAGGCGCTGCATCGTGTCCGGCAGCGACTGGTGTCCAGCAAGACTGCCGTCATCAATCAGTCTCGTGCTTTCCTGCTTGAATATGGCCTGACTATCGGCGCAGGAGCTGCGTACTTCGTGCGCGATATCCCGAACATCCTGTCTGACGAGACCAACGGATTGACGACTGCCATGCGTGAACTTTTGCAGGAGTTATGGCAAGAGTATCGGTCAATCGAGGCGCGCCTGTTGCAACTACGACGCCAGATCGAAGCTATCGCCGGAGCAGACGATGTTGCAACGCGGCTAACATCCATACCAGGAATCGCTCACCTGACAGCAACCGCCATTACAGCTTTCTCCGGCAGCGGTACCCAGTTCAAGTCGGGGCGTAATTTTGCTGCGTGGCTCGGTCTTGTTCCCCGGGAGTTTTCTACCGGAGGCAAGCAGCACCTGCTCGGCATTACCAAGCGGGGCAACCCCTACCTTCGTAAGCTATTGATCCATGGTGCGCGCGCATGTGTGCTGCATCTCGATCGGACCAAAGATCATCTTGGGGTTTGGATTTCCGACATGGAGGCGAAGGGCATACACAGGAACAAGGTAATAGTCGCGCTTGCCAATAAGCTTGCACGTATCGCGTGGACCATTCTCACGCGACAAGGAACCTTCTACCTGCGGCAGCCACGTATCTTGTAGGTAGCCGCACTCTCTTCAAAGTTTGCAGACGAGTAATTGATGACGAAACAGTGCAACGGCGTTCGGTAAGCCCGGTCCAAAAAAGCGGCCTTCGTGGCCGGTCCAGTTATTGGGAACCGAGCGCGCATATCCCATCATGGCCTTGCCGCCAAAAGCGGCTGACTTGCGAGAGGCCGGATACATTTACGCAAACTGCTTCGTTCGTCAGTGCCCGCTTGCAAAACCAGGGCGGACCATACATTTTTTGCGTTGATCTCCTTCATCACATCCAGTTCGAGATCCCGTTCGGCCAGCATCTTCTTGAGCCGGGCATTCTCCTGCTCCAGATGCTTCAGTCGCTTGACATCGGCCGCATCCATGCCGCCAAAGTGCTGGCGCCAGTTGTAGATCGTCTGGTCGCTTATTTCTTCGATACCTCCGCGACCGACGTCCTGTCCGCCTCGCGCAGCATCGTGACCATCTGTTCTTCCGTGAATCGGCTCTTCTTCATGACTTCCATTTCTCCGTTGGAAGCCATTCTCTCAAGTTTCAGCTGGTCCGAAAATCGCCAGGCAGGTCATCGCCTCCTGTCCAGTCCTTAATAAAATCAAATATCTAAACTTTTTTACCAACAACTTGATATCCACAACAGGAGAATTATCAACTAATGTCAAAATTAGTCTTTTTTCATATAATATTTTATGATTGCCGCTATACTCCATCCGGCAATCTTAGAAACAGCACCATCTGGAACTCACCATGTCAATCAAGGTCGTGATAGCGGACGATCATCCAGCAGTTCTGGCTGGCATCAGATATTCACTGGATTCAGTAAATACAATTGATGTTATAGGCGCCGCACAGAACTCAAGCGAAATCGTAAAACTCCTTGAAACGACAAGCTGCGATGTTCTTGTCACCGACTACTCAATGTCTGACGGTGCGTATGGTGACGGTTTTTCGATGCTGTCTTATTTACGGCGGCGCTATCCGAATATAAAAATCGTTACGCTGTCGATGCACGATAATCCCACTATCGTGCGCGAGGTTGCACGACTCGGTGTACATTCTTATCTCCGAAAAACGGACAATATTGGCCACCTGATTTCCGCAATACATGCGGTCTATGCGCACACCATTTATTACCCTTCCTATCCGGAGATCGTCACCGATTTGGCTGAGGGTAGCATGAGTACGTCGCTGACTCAGCTTTCGAAACGCGAAGCTGAAGTGATTCGGCTTTACACCTCTGGAATGCGAGTTGGTGAAATCGCGGAAAAACTAAATCGTAGCAAGAAGACCATCAGCTCACAGAAGATCGCTGCGATGAAAAAGCTTGGTATCGTGAGCGACGCTGATTTGTTTCGCCACTCGTGAGAAATGACCTGCAGCAAGACGAGCGCATGGGGATCCCCACGGGTCATACCTTCCCTGCTCATTGATGTGCAGCTACGTTTTTGCCTTTGATCGCCATTACATCTCCAGCAATACCGGTCAAGACATCGATACTTCTCGTTAGGAGCATCGGCGCCGTGCCTGTCTGTTTGCAATCGATTACTTGAAACCATTCGGCGTAGAAATCGATTAGCGCCTGCCAATCCAAGTATGTCTACCAGAACAATGTGATGGGTCCACCGGCACACATTTCGAGTGCCGCCATCACGAAGATCACCAGTTCGAGCTCACGTATAGCACCGCCCCACTTCGTCGCCGCGTACGTGGAATCACGACGCCCCTAAGTGACTCTCCCTCCTTCAATAAATCCCCCCATGGCATATTGCCGCAGCTTCAATTATTTAAATTCTTAAAAAAAGTTAAAAAAATTTACAATTTAATTGAAGCTTAAGCATTGATAGTTAACCTATATCAAACTCTTGGATTAAAGGGGCTTACCGTGAAAATTGATCTCATGTTAGCTGACGACCATCCTGCAGTGCTCTCCGGAATGAAATATGCGATTAATTCGGCCGGTATTCTGAATATCGTAGGAGTAGCGCAGGATTCCAACGCAACTTTCCAATTGCTTGATCACGTGCACTGCGATGTCCTGGTTACGGATTACTTCATGCCAGGAGGCCCGCAGGGTGAAGGCTTGGCACTGCTTTCCGATTTGAGACTGCGTTACCCAGCGCTACGAATTGTCGTGTTCACGTCGATGGACAATCCCGCAATCGTGCGAGAGATCGCGAAAATCGGAATCCAGTCTGTCGTCAGTAAAAGTGGCCGATTAGACCATTTGATTTCGGCAATTCATGCGGTATATGCAGGCTCCACCTATTTCCCCGGTACGGAAAGCGGACAGGACTCCGTATTTACGCGATTTTCTTCGGAAAAATCAAACAAGCGAACGCTATCACCTCGTGAAGAAGAAGTTGTTCGACTGTATGTTTCGGGTTTATCCAGCGGGGAAATTTCCCGACAGCTGAATGTCACCAAACAAACGGTCAGCACTCAAAAAAGTAGCGCGATGCAAAAACTGGGGATTACACGCGACGCCGACCTGTTTCGATTTGCCTTCGAAATCGGACTGAGTGGCTAAAGCCTGCCTAAGCGGCTTGTGCTGTCGCGTCCGGCTCAGAGAATTGCGTACTCGCGAAACTCATCCAGAGAGCCGGACCATCTTCCCATAAAGATCTGCCTGGCCGGCGCAGTGCGCCCGGCCATGAGCATTTCGCGCATACGACACTGTGCAAACAGCGTCCACTATCCGAACTTCGCCATGGCAGTCCCAATTAGGGGCTGATCTATCTGCTGGCAAAAATCCGAAAAACGAACGGCTAGAACAGCATCTGCCGCTTGTCGTTCACAAGTCGCGGAACGGCTCAGAGTTCGCACCAAGACCAAGATTTAGTCAAGTGGCGACAAACTGAAGCAATCAGGAACGTCCCCCATGACTAACGCGATCCGTGAAACCAGACACCCCGGGTAGGTTTATTTCGCAGTATCGATTGCGCCTGCCGCAGTCCATCCTGCCGAATATTTCACAAAACGCCGGATCATCAGACAGCTTCCGGATGTTTCTACCAGCGAAATAGTCGATCCAGGTTCCTGCTGCTTGGCGTAGACAGTCATATGAGGCAACAGCTGTGTCGCCTGAAATCCGCGCAACTCCGCTTCGGCAACCGCCTTACAAGACTTGGGTTCAACAGAAATCCGTTCGGCGGATGCCGAACACGAGCCATCGGCTTCGGGCACGGCCACGATCGACATGACCCCATTGCCGGCCGTACGCGCCTCCAGACCGAGTAGAGAGAACACCGCAGCGCCGTTTGGCCTGCGATGATCCCAATCGAGCAATACATCGCTGTTACGCGCGTCGCGTACACCGAATTCCGATAGCGAATTCAGTGCCGGTAGACATTGGCGTACGCCGACGTTACCAGCGGCAAGCACCAGCG
Organism: Paraburkholderia antibiotica; assembly: GCF_012927125.1. Lineage (GTDB taxonomy): Bacteria > Pseudomonadota > Gammaproteobacteria > Burkholderiales > Burkholderiaceae > Paraburkholderia > Paraburkholderia antibiotica. The sequence continues at coordinate 172,833 of NZ_JABBFZ010000010.1, read as the reverse complement.
GATTCCGGTGCTCAGGTGTGGCGGCGGTAGGCGCGAGGATACTTTGCGCATGCACCGTCGCCACGGACGCCGATATGGCCAGAAGACTCCACAAAAGACGAATCAAGCCACGCCGGCTCGCATACAGAACAGTCTTCATTAATCGCTCAGACAATGATAAACAAACTTACTCAAGCGGAATGACTGGACTGTTCCAGGCGTTATCCGCGTATCCGATGAACGGAAAGAACCAATAAGCCGACTGGCTAACGCTTACTGGGTATGCGTCTCCTTCCCACCCGCGGCGCTGCCGTTCGAAGCAATACACATGAACGTCACGCTGCGCGGATCATCTCCCGATGCAAATCCGGGATCTTTGGAGTCCCCGACTTCCAGTTGCTGTATCCGGTGGTCGCCACATATCTTCTGCATCTGCCGCGCACAAACGGACGACGAGCCCAAAATGCCGCCACATTTGACGTGATATTGCATGCCGCTCGCAGTAGAAACTTGCGTGGTGACTTGCATTGGATCCGAGTAGATTGAACATCCCGAGATCAAGGACGTCGACACAACCATAAGCGCAGCAATAGAAAATTTTATATTCATAGTATCTAGATCAACAAACAAATTAATACCTGCCTGTTTAGCAGTGACGCAGACAAATGGCGATACAGAATCGGAACTTTAGCGTAGCGGCGCTTTCATCAGGTTTTCCAGCAACGCACTATAGGTCGAGACAACATCCTTGTTATCTGGCAAGTAGCGCTGGATCATCGCACGCTGTCCGTCACGGTATGACACGGCATTCTCGTCGTGAGAATCGATGACTTCGTTCAGCCGTTGCGCCCCCGCCTCTGCATCGTTGCCAGAGTAGTAATAGCCGAGGTCATCACACAGCGTCGCGTTGTGGATGAGCGGGTACCCTTGCCAGCACACCTCCAGGTAAAAATAGTTAAGTGGATTCTCCATCTGGTGAGAAAGCACGATATCTGTATTGGTTGCCAGAAACGTTGGCGTGTCGTGCCGGCCCGTAAACAACGCCTTTCCCCCGCGGACAATATCGAGGTGGTTCATGAGCGCAATAAAGTCGCGATTCGTCTGTGCCATCGGAAACGCATTGGCGACCTGCAGCAATTCAATGTCCGTCGGACGATCCCGGTAAACGAGCTCCGCTATCAATATCGGATACAGACAGAACTTCACAATATTGATGTTCGGCTCCATGACCGTGAGCCTACGCGGACCTTGGCGAGGCCGATATTGCCCCTCGTCCGGAAAGTTGCGTGAGCGCTCCGCCAGAAACACCGGGCTCCACACGAACGGCACCACCTGACCGGGCACGCGTCTCATTACCTCGAGATACGACTGCGTATTACCCGCCACCTGTGGAATAAACCAGAGCGCGTCATAACGCTGGTTCACGAAGAGGTTGCCGTCCCACATCTTCTTGCCGAACATCATTGCTTCGGCAGCATGGATGTATTCGAACCCGCAGCAATACGAAACGAGACGAGTACCGCGTTCCTTCAAATACGCCGTACGCACGGGATCCGTCTGACCACCGAGCTCGATCAGAATGTCCAGATTGTCCTTCGCGTCGTCGAATGACAATACGGGCCAGCGCGTTTGATCCCACGGAAGTGCCGCGGTGATCGGCACGCCCGTGGTATTCACGAGCACGGTGCTCTCGACATTCGGGCAGTGGCGCAACGCCTCGGCGAGAAACACGGCGTTCTGCTTGATGCCGTTGTTCCAGAGCGTTTCGTCGGGCTGGCCCAGGCCGATCGTAATTCCGACACGCAGTTTTCCGGTCATCGTTCGCCTCTATCGAATACCGCGTCGATCGCGTCGCCGTAGATTTTCACGTTGGCCGCATTCAAAGGATCCAATGTCTTCAAAAACGCGCCCGCTTTACGCCGGTATGCATCGAGGTTGAGATCGTGCATGTTGAACGCGTGCAATAGCATGCCGCCTCCTTCTTCGCAATCGAAGTCGTGATAGCGGTAGCCGCAATCGCCGATCAGATGCGAGTTGTGAATCAGCGGGTAGCCACCATACAGTGCTTCGTAGTAGACGTAGTTTTGTGCGTTCTCCCACTGGTGAGTCACCACGACGTCGACATATTTCGACATGACCTGCCAGAACGGAAAACGCCCCTCGAAAGACGCAATTCCGTGCTTCACAATGTCGAGGCTCCGTGCGAATGCGAAGAAGCCGGCATGCTCCTTGACGCCCACCGTGTTGTAAACCCACACGTGCTCCAGTACATCCGCATTCTCCCGATGTGCATTTTCGCAGCACAGCATCGGAATCTGGCTCGTCTTCACCATACAGATGTTTGGCTCAAAAACGCCCGCGCGCCAGCGAGGACGCCCCGGCTTGTAGCCAAACGACTCGCCGTCCGGGAGTGCGGTGGCAGCCCGCTCGAGCACGACGGGACTCCACAGATGCGGCATCAGACGCACCGGCGCGCGCATGGCGCTGCGGTAGTACGGCATGCATGTGCGTTCGTACTCGGGCAGCGTCCAGATTTCGTCATACGGCGCGGCACTAATCAAAAGCGCCTGCTGGCGGTCGAAGACCATTCGCTCGATATCGATCACATAGTCGTTCCCGACTCGCATGGAAATCACGCGCCCGCCACGCTCCCGAAACGATACGATCCACTCGCGATTCAACTGCGCGCTCATTTCGATCATCAGATCGAGCTGGTTCATCGCATCGTTCAGATCGATCAGAGGAGCAGGCGAATCCTCGATGAAATTCTTTGCGTCCTCGACGTCTCCGCCGCCCCCGCCCACCACCAGGTACACCTCGCCGATCGACGGCACCTGCTTGAGCAACATCACGAGAAACAGGCAGTTCTGGAAAATGCCGTTTTCCCACAGGGACTGCTGTCCCTTACGCACAAAAAGCGACACGCCCACTTTCAGATTCTGGCGCCGCCCCTTCGTATCAGCCTTTTTCTTTGCAACGTTTGAATTCTTCATGCCTCAGGTCCCCACACCGTTCGAGCCCGCAAGACTCTGAAGTCGTGCGGCATACTGAGCAAGATTGGCCTCCCCAAATGGATCGACCTTGTCGAAAACAGTGCGGGCCCGTTCACGGTACGTCTGGAGTTGCTCATCATGATGGCGCGAGGCGCCAAGCAACTCTTCCCCACCCTGCTTCGCGTCGAAGCCTTCGTAGTAGTAACCCGCGCCCATCTCCGCGAGCCACGGCGAGTTGTGGATCAGCGGGTAGTCGCCATACAGTACGTCCAGGTAACTGTAATTCTGATCGTTGCACCATTGATGCGCGACGACCGCGTCGGCATGCTGTGCCATAAAGCCGACGATGTCGTGCCGTCCGTGGAAGGTTGCGTGATGCTCCCGCACCAGATCAAGCGAATTAGCCAGATGCAGCATCGTGACGTGGTCCTTGATATGCAACGTATTAAGCACGTGCATCGCGGCGACGCTGTCACGCTCCGCCCGGTAAGCCTCATCACACACCAGCATGGGTATGCTCGACGTCTTCACGACCGAGATGTTCGGTTCGAAGATTGCGACGCGCAATCCACCACCCGCGCTTTGGCGCGCTTCGCGAGCGGCCTCGTAGCCATAATGAAAACCGTGTGCCGCAACTTCACGGATACGCTTTTCAAGAAACTGCTGATGCCACACATACGGCACCACATGCACCGGACAGCGATGCAACGTTCGCATCATCGGAACGCATGCCTCGTCTTTCGGCAGCACCCAGATTTCGTCACAACGATCCGGACGTGACGAATGGACCGGCCGATTGAACACGGCCGGCTCCACGAGTCCGACATAAGGCTGACCACAGCAGTAGTAGACGACCTTGCGGCCGCGCGCGCGCATCAGGTCGAGCCACGCATTGTCCAGCGCCCCGGCCATCTCGACGATCACGTCGACTTTGTCGGTGGCCTGCTGCTGTGTGACGATGCTGAGCCCCGGCGCTACGTGGTCTACATCAGCCGGCAATTGACCTTCACTGCCAACATCGATTAGTACGACCGATTGCACAAATGGGAGACGTTGAAACGCCTGTGCAATAAATATAGTGTTCTGCCCTAGGCCATTTTCCCAGATATTCTGCCCCTGATGACTAAGAACGGAAATTCCGATACGCATTGATTCCTTCCCGATTGACATACTAATGCCGCGGACCAGCTTCGTTGAAACAGGCCCGCGGCACCCTTACCCCGTAGCGCGACGTACGTTAATACGTGTACGTCATACCTATACCCACGTTCTTGTTATTGGTCGAGACGCCGACACCCACCTTCATACCGATGTTTTGCGTAACGCGCATCGTCACGCCGACTGCTAACGCGTGATACCCGGCGTAGCTGCCTGCGCCAACCCCGATCGACATCGACTTGTCGGCGTCGACACCCGGGATCATCGACAGTGCCACAGCCGATGCAACACCCGAGTACGCATTCCGGCCGATACTCTGCATCGCGCTATTGACCCCGCCGGTGACAGCGTTGAGCTGGCTCATGTTGATCGCGTCAGTGTCGTCCGTACCGGCAGCGACGTTCGTGATTCGCCGTTCGCTACCCGAATCGCCCACGGATACCGTGTTGCTCTCGTTCGCGACCGAACCCGCACCAAGCGCGACCGAATTCGCCCCCGTTGCAACGGCACCCGCACCGAGCGCGACCGAATTGTCGCCGGAGGCCCGGGAGTTCGCACCGACTGCAACAGTCGGGTCGGCAGTTGCCTGCGCGTTGTAGCCAATTGCCACCGAACCCGCGTAAGTCGACGACGCACGGAAACCGATCGCCGTCGTATCTTCCGCGGTAGCCGCGGCATTCGAGCCGTATGCGGTTGCACCATCGCCCGTGGCGGTTGCGCACAAGCCCGTACCCGTAGCATCGACGCCCGATACCGACGAACAGCTGGCGGCATCGACATTGCTCACCGTCGTGCCGCTATGACCCTGGGTCTGAACCGTACCGTTGCTGTTGGCCGCGCCGATCAGCGTGCCCACAACAGTTCCACCTTGTGCTGCTGCAGCTTCCACCTGGGTAGTAAGGGGTTCTACAGAAGTAGACAGAGTCGCTACCGTCGAGTTCGTCGTGGAAAGACCTGTCGACAGCGACAAAATGTCCATGCCCAGCGTCGATACGCTCGTCGAGATCGAACCGAGGCTGGTCGACGCCGATCCCGCGAGATCCTCGATCGCCGTGGAACTCGAGGTCGACAACGAACCGACACCCGCCGATACCGACGCCAGACCAGTCGAGATCGAACTGTTCGTCATACCAAACGCCGTCGACAACGAATCGACATCGACCGCCATGCCGCTCGCGTCGAACGTGACAGAACTCGACAGGCTGGCAATCGCGCTATCCGTGGACGTAATGCCGGTGGACACGGAATCCAGCCCCGTCGACAGCGAACTGAAGCCGCTCGATGTCGCCGTCGACAAACTCGCGACCGTGCTATCCGTCGTGCCGAGACCACTCGATACCGAGTCGACCGCAGTCGACAGCGAAGCAAGGCCCGACGACGTGGACGACGACAGGTCGGCAATGGTCGAATTCGTGGTCGACATGCTGGACGACAACGAATCGGCGTTCGACGACAACGTGCTCAAGCTGCTCGACGCCGCGACGGACAGACTCGCCACCGTGCTGTCGGTCGTGGACAGGCCGCTCGAAAGCGATGCGAGGCCGGTCGAAGTCGACGTACCGAGCGTACTCAGGCTCGTGGACGCCGAATCCGCAAACGTGCTCACGCTCGTGGACAACGACGCGAGACCGGTCGAACTGGAACCCGACAGTGTCGTCAACGTGCTGTTGGCCGTATCGATTCCGCTTGCAAGCAGACTCGCTCCGGTGGAAATCGAACTCCCCACCGTACTGAGCGTCGTGGTAGCCGTGATCATGCCGACCGACAGCGACGCAATGCCACCCGACATCGACGCCGACAGCGTCGTTGTCGTCGTCGACAGATCGCCCATGCTGGTCGAGAGCGACGCGAGACTGCTCGACAGATCGCTGATACCCGTCGACGTCGAAGTCGACAGATCCCCCGCGCCGGTGGACACAGAAGCGAGGCTCGTCGACGTGGACGTCGACAGACTGTCGATGGCCCCGTCTACCGTCGAGATACCGGTGGAGAGCGACGACAGCGAAACCGACGTTGCGCTCGACAGGCTATAGACGCTGCTTTGCTCACCGACCAGCGCGGTAGAAAGCGACGTGACGGCGGTCGACGAAGACGACTCGAGGCTCGACACCGCGCCGACGACCGTCGACACGCTGCTCGAAATCGAACTGAGGCCGGCCGAGGTCGAGACATCGAGATTGGCGACCGTGCTCTGGGTGGTCGACAGCCCCGACGACAGCGATCCGGCTCCCGTGGACACCGAAGCCGAGAGTCCGGCAAAGCTGCTCTGGGTAGTCGAAAGCGCCGCGGTCACCAGGTCGGCACCCGTGGAGAACGACGTCGAGATGCTGGCGACATTGCTGTTCGTCGTCGACAGGCCGGTCGACAGTTGCGCGAGGCCGGTCGACGTCGAAGTCGACAACAGGTCCATGCTCGTGGACAGCGACGACACCGCGCTCGTGACGCTCGACACACTTGCGCTCGCCTGCGCCAGGCCAACGGTCGCGGACCCGGACATGCTCGTGTACACGTCGCCTACCGTCGACAGACCCGACGACAGCGAAGCGACACCGTCCACCAGCGTGGTCGACAGTCCGGCAACGGTCGTGTTCACGGTCGAGAGGCTCGTGCTCAACGACTGCAGGCCCGTCGACGTGGATGCGTCGAGTGTGTCGAGCGCGCTGCTCGTCGAGTCGAAACCACTCGAAAGCGATGCGAAGCCGGTCGAGGTCGAGCCGCTGAGCGTATCGAGCCCCGTCGACAGCGTGGTCAGGTTGCTGATCGTGCCGGAGATACCGGTCGACAGCGACGCCACGCTTTCGGACGACCCCGTGGAGAGGCTGCCGAGCGCGCCCTGCTGACCAACCAGCCCCGAGGACAACGAGGCGAGACTGGTCGAGCTGGATGCCGACATATTGCCGAGATCGTTCGTCACCGCGGCGAGGCCGCTCGACAACGAATTCACGTCGCCGAGGGTAGAAGCCGACAGGCTCGTCAACGTGCTGCCCACGCTCGAGAGTTCGCTCGACATCGACGTCAGGCTCGTCGAGCCCGACACGGACAACGACGCCACGGTGCTCGTCGTCGTCGAAAGCCCGGACGACAGAGAGCTCATGCCCGACAACGTCGAATCCGCCAGGGACTGCGTATCGTCAGTGGCCGCGGCAAGACCGGTCGACAACGCGGAAAGGCCCGCGAGAGTCGAAACGGAAAGACTTGCAGCGGTGCTGTTCGTCGACGACACGCCGCTCGATAGCGAACTGAAGCCGCTCGCCGTCGAGACCGACAGGTTCGTCATCGAGCTCGTTGCGGAACCGAGCGAAGTCGACAGCGAACCGATTCCGGTCGATAGCGAACCCGACAGGCTCGCGATCTTGCTGCCGTTCGTCGCGATGCCGGACGACAGCGACGCCAGGCTCGTGGAACCCGATACCGCCAGATCGCCGAGCGTGCTGCCGGTGGTCGACAGGCTGCCGGACAGTGCGGCAATGCCGGTCGACGTCTCGCTCGATACGCTCGAAAGCGTACTTTCAACGTCGGCGAGATCCGTGGACAGCGGAGCGAGTGCCGTGGACGAGGACGTCACGAGGTTCGCCACATTGTTCTGCGTCGCGCCGAGGCCCACCGCAAGCGACGAGACACCCGTCGACATCGAGGTCGAGAAGCCGTCGAGACCGGACGACAGCGAGCCTACCGCGCTCGCGAGCGACGACGTACCGGTCGACAGCGAGCTGAGGCCGACTACCGTGGCGGTGGACAGGCTCGTCAGGCCGCTGGCGGTCGTGCTTGCGCCAGTACTCAGCGACACGAGACCCGCGTCCGTCGACGTCGACAGGCTCGACACCGTGCTGTCCGCTCCCGCCATCGCCGTCGACACCGAGACCAGACCCGTCGACGCCGATACCGACAGCGACGCCACATTGCTCGCCGCCGTCTGCAGGTTCGTCGACAGCGACGACACATTGCTATTGGTCGTGCCCATCGCCGTCGACAGGCTCGATACGTTCGAGCTCACCGTCGACAGGCTCGCGCCGATCGTCGCGGACATATCGCCCATCGCGCTCGACAGCGAACTCAGGCTCGTCGAGCCCGACACTTCCAGCCCCGCCAGCGCGCTATCCGTGGTCGACAGTTGCGTGCCGATCGACGTCATGCCCGTCGACGCCGCCACGCCCAGGTCCGCAATGCCGCTGTTCACCGTCGACAGGCCGCTCGTCATCGAAGCGATACCCGACGAAGTCGTGACCACGAGGCCCGCCACGTTGCTGTTCGTCGTCGACAGTCCGCTGGAGAGCGAGCTCAAGCCGACCGACGCGCTACCCGAAAGCGCATCCAGACTGCTCGACTGCGAGCTCAGGCTGCTCGTCGCGCCGGAAAGCGTGGTCGACAGCGACGTCAGATCCGCCGCGCTGGACACCGACAGGCGAGCGAGCGTGTTGCCCGCATCCGCGATGCCGCTCGACAGCGACGTAACCGCCAATGCCGCCGACGTCGAGACGCTCGCCAGCGTGCTGCCGGCAGTCGTCGCGCCCGTCGACAGCGACGCAAGACCCGTCGATGCCGTCGCCGCGACGCTCGTCGCCGTCGACGTCAGCGCATCGACGCCCGTCGACAGCGAAGCAAGTCCCGTCGACCCGGATGCGGACAACGAATTCAGCGCAGTCGACAGCGACGTCACGCCAACCGACGTGGACACCGACAAGCTCGCGACGTTGCTCGCCGCGCTCGACACGCTGCCCGTCAGCGAAGACAGACCCGACGAAGTCGTGCCCGCGAGGTCCGCGACGTTGCTGCCCGTCGTGGACAGCCCGCTGGACAGCGAGCTCAAGCCGACCGAGGCGCTGCCTGAGAGCGTATCCAGACCGCTCGACAACGACGTAATGCTGCTCGTCGTCCCCGCCAGCGTCGTGGCCAGCGACGTCACGTCCGCCGCACTCGACACCGACAGGCTATCCAGCGTGCTGCCCGTACCGGCGATGCCGGTCGACAACGAGGTGACGTCGACCGCTACCGTCGAAGACAGACTCGCCAGATTGCTGGTGGCGCCCGCCACCCCGCTCGACAGCGACGACATATCCGTCATCGTCGTGGTCGAGAGACTCGCGACGCGGCTGGCCGTCGTATCGAGGCCGGCCGACAACAGCGCGGCACCGAGGTTGGTGCTCGACAGGCTGGCCGACACGCCATCGGCGTTGCCCGTCATGAGCGCAAGCTGCTGGCTGGAGGTCGCGGCCAGATCGGCAACGCTCGTCGACAGCGAGCTGAGGCCGGCCACCGTGGCGGTGGACAGGCTCGTCAGGCCGCTGGCGGTCGTGCTTGCGCCGGTACTCAGCGACACGAGACCCGCGTCCGTCGACGTCGACAGGCTCGACACCGTGCTGTCCGCTCCCGCCATCGCCGTCGACACCGAGACCAGCCCCGTCGACGCCGATACCGACAACGACGCCACATTGCTCGCCGCCGTCTGCAGGTTCGTCGACAGCGACGACACATTGCTATTGGTCGTGCCCATCGCCGTCGACAGGCTCGATACGTTCGAGCTCACCGTCGACAGGCTCGCGCCGATCGTCGCGGACATATCGCCCATCGCGCTCGACAGCGAACTCAGGCTCGTCGAGCCCGACACTTCCAGCCCCGCCAGCGCGCTATCCGTGGTCGACAGTTGCGTGCCGATCGACGTCATGCCCGTCGACGCCGCCACGCCCAGGTCCGCAATGCCGCTGTTCACCGTCGACAGGCCGCTCGTCATCGAAGCGATACCCGACGAAGTCGTGACCACGAGGCCCGCCACGTTGCTGTTCGTCGTCGACAGTCCGCTGGAGAGCGAGCTCAAGCCGACCGACGCGCTACCCGAAAGCGCATCCAGACTGTTCGACTGCGAGCTCAGGCTGCTCGTCGCGCCGGAAAGCGTGGTCGACAGCGACGTCAGATCCGCCGCGCTGGACACCGACAGGCGAGCGAGCGTGTTGCCCGCATCCGCGATGCCGCTCGACAGCGACGTAACCGCCAATGCCGCCGACGTCGAGACGCTCGCCAGCGTGCTGCCGGCAGTCGTCGCGCCCGTCGACAGCGACGCAAGACCCGTCGATGCCGTCGCCGCGACGCTCGTCGCCGTCGACGTCAGCGCATCGATGCCCGTCGACAGCGATCCGAAGCTCGCCGAAGTCGAGCCCGACAGCAGCGCGACATTGTTGCTCGTCGTCGCGAGCCCCGAAGCCGCCGTGCTCAAGCTGCCCGACAGCGAAGTCGACATCTGTGCAACCGCGCCGCCAAGCGTGCTGGCGCCGGTAGCAAGCGACGACAGACCGGTCGACGTGGAGGTGGACAGACTGCTGATCCCGGTCGACAGCGAATCGATGCCGGAAGCCGTACCCGCGAGCGACGTGGACAGCGAACCCACGCTGCTCGACGTGGAGGCCGACAGGTCGGAAACGGCACCAGTCGAACCCTCGAGCGAACTCGACAGCGACGCCGTGCTCGTCGAGCTGAATTGCGACACGCTGGCCAACGCGCTGTTGGCCGATGCGACGCCGGTCGACAGCGAACCAAGACCCGTCGATGCCGAAGCGGACATGCTGTTCAATGCATTACCCGTTGCCAGAAGGACCGTCGAAAGCGAACCGACGCCAGTCGACGTGCTGCCCGAGAACGTATCGAGCCCGACCGACAGCGACGTGACGCCGCTTGCCGTCCCAACGAGGCCGCTCGACAACGAAGCAACCGCCGACGCGGTCGACGTCGAGACGCTCGTGAAGTTGCTTCCCACCGTACCGAGCGAGGTCGACAGCGATGCCGCGGCCGCCGCGCTCGTCGAAGCGAGATTGTCGAGCGTGCTGCCGGTGGTTACGAGGCCCGTCGATACCGCGCTCATCGAGCCCGCCGTCGAGGCGGACACGCTCAGGAGCGACGAATTCGTCGTGTCGAGACTGGTCGACAGTCCGTCGATACCGGTCGACAACGACGTCGTGCTGCTGGCGACGCCGGCAAGCTGTGTAGACAGGAGCGAGACCGTACCGGAGGTCGACACCGACAGACTGGTCACCGTGCTGCCCGCGGCAGCAACGCCGCTCGACAGCGATCCGATCCCAGCGCTGCTGGTCGCCGACAGGCTGGCGAGCGCCGTGCCCGTCGTCGAGAGGCTGCTGGAAATCGACGCAAGGTTGCCCGACATCGTCGACGAAAGGCTCGACACCGTCGAATTCGTACCGTCGAACGACGTGGACAACGCGCTTACGTTGCTGTCCGCCGTCGACAGGCCCGAGGAGAGCGACGCCACGCTATTCGCCGCATTGGCCAGTCCGGTGGAGGTGCCCGCGATGCCGCTCGACACCTGGGTCGTCGTGTTTGCCAGATTGCTGCCCACCGTCGCAAGCCCGGCAGACAGATTGCTCAAGCCGGTCGACTCCGACGTCGACAGCGTGTTGATCCCCGTGGAAAGCGAAAGTGCGCTGCTCGTGACCGACGAGAGTCCTGTCGTCAGTTGCGCGACGCTGGTGCTCGCGGAACTGCCGAGTACCGTGAGGTTGCTGTTGGCCGTATCGAGACTCGTGGAAAGCTGCGCCGAGCTCGTGGAGGCCGAGACCGCCAAAGCCACAATCGAGCTGTCGGCCGACTGCAGGCCCGTCGAGAGCGTACTCAAGCCGCTCGAAGCCGAATCGGCCCAACTTGCGATCTGGCTATTGGTCGAATCGAGCGACGTGGACAGACCGTCGACCGAGCTGTTCGCCGCGGACAAGCTCGTGGAAACGCTCGCGACGCCGGTCGTCTCGTTGGCGAAACTGGTGGATGCCGAAGCGGCCAACCCGTCGAGCCCCGTCGAAAGTGAAGCAAGACCGCTCGCGGTCGTCGCCGAGAGGTCCGAATAGACGCTGCCGGCCACCGACAGACTTGCCGACGTGTTGGACACCGCCGTCGAGCTGGAGCTCGAGAGATCCGCGACGTTGCTGTCCATCGTGCTCATCGACGACGCCAACCAGTCGTTGCCGGTCGACAGCGATGCCGACAGGCTATCGAGGTAGCTGTTCGTGCGCGTGAGCCCGCTTGCCATCGTCACGAAGCTGCTCGATGCCGACGCCGACAGGACGCCGACGGCCACGCTATAGCTCGCAAGACCGCTGGATGCCGAGCTGGAAATCGTATTGAGTGTGCCCGACAACGCCGCCATGCCCGTCGCGCCAGAGGTCGACAGGTCGGCAAGATTGCTCTGGGTCGAGCCGAGTACCGACGACAGCGAAGCCTCGTTGCCCGACACAGACGAAGCCATCGTCGAGATCGTGCTGTTCGCCGTATCGATGCCCGTCGACAGCGACGTCATGCTGGTGGACAGCGAAGACTCGCTCGACGACACCGAAGTCAGGCCGCTGGAGATCGACGACGACATCACCTTGAGATCGTTGTTGGTCGACGCGATGCCGGTGGACAGCGACGCGAGGCCCGTCGAGGTGGACGTCGACAGACCGGTTACGTTCGACGCGATCGACGAGAACGCCGTCGACGCGGCAGTGGACAGCGAGCTCTGGGCGGTCGAAACGCTGGCAATGTTCGTGGATGCCGACGTGCTGATCGAATCGATACCCGTCGACACCGACGCGATGTTGGTCGACGTCGACGCCGTCAGCGACGAAACACCCGCCGACAGAGTCGACAGGCTCGGCGTGAGATTGGTATCGAGCGACGACAGGGTCGTCGACATCGAACCGATCGCATCCGACGTCGACAGCGACAGCACGCGCAGCGACGAAGACGTGGTGCTCATACTCGTCGTGAGCATGTCGAGACCCGTCGAGACCGAGCCGCTGACGCTGGTCGCGCTGTTGCTGAGCGAGGCCATGGTCGAGGTGGTCGTATCCGACAACGTGCTCAGACTGCTATTGGTCGAGGTCAATGCATTCGACGTCGACAGCGATAGCGAGGAGATCGAACTGTTGGCGGTCACGAAGCGGTCCGCTGTCGACACCGACAGCGATTGGAACGTGCTGTTCGCAACGCTCATGCTCGTCGACAGCGTGATCAGGCCGGTGGACGCCGAATTCGACAGCGCGCTCAGCGTGCTGTTCGTGCTCGACAGGTTGCTTGCCGTCGAGGACGACAACGCGTCGAGATCGCTACCCGTCGTGGACAGGCTCGTCCCCAGCGCGTCGATACCGCTCGACATCGACGTCGTCAGGACCGTGAGGTTGCTATTCGTCGTGGACAGGCTCGTATTGAGCCCTGCGATGGACGTCGATGCCGACGACGACAGCGACGAGACGGTGCTGTTCGCGCCGGTAATGCCCTGGCCGATCGTATCGAGACCGGTCGATGCTGACGTCGACAGGCTGGTCAGATTTGCGGCGAGCGTACTCCCCGCGGTGGAAATCGAAGCCACCCCCGGCTCCAGCGCACTCACAACGGTGCTCAACTGCGCAACGGTCGCGACATCCTGCGGGTCGGCGCCGTCCGCCACGTTGGTCAACCTTCGGAGATTGCCCGCCGCGCCAAACGACACTTCGCCGCTTGCCGTCGTGCTGGTCCCGTAACCGAGCGCAGCGGATGCGCTGCCGGCCGTCGTGGAACCCGCGCCGATCGCGACGCTGCCATCGTACTGGGCGCTCGCACCGTTACCGATAGCCACCGCGTTCGTGCCGTTCGCCACCGCGGTATTGCCCATCGCGATCGCGCCGTCGCCGGTCGCCGAGGAGGCATTGCCCAGCGCCATCGCGGCCGTACCGACGGCGGTGCCGCTCCTGCCTATCGCGAGTGCGCCATCGCCGGTCGCATTGGTCATCGAGCCGAGCGCAACTGCACCACCCGCGCCGGTGCCTGCCGTGGCCGACGCACTGTTGCCGATCGCAACGTTCTGGCCAGTGGCACCCGCTACCGAGCTGTCGCCCTGTGCGATCCCGTAGGCACCACTTACGGTGGCGAGATTGCCGATCGCAATACCCGACGCCACACCTGTACCCACATTCGTAGCGGAACCCAATGCGATAGCACCCGTCGAGGCGGCGGTCGTCAACGCACCCATCGCGAGGGAATCCGTGCCCGACGCGGTCGACCAGGCGCCGAAAGCGAATGAGCCCTGGCCAGACGCCGTCGAATTGATCCCCATGGAAAGGGCCCCGGTACCCGACGCTGCGGCACCCCAGCCGAGCGCGGTCGAACCCAGGCCGGTAGCCTGGGAGCCGCATCCGGTGGCAAGCGTATTGATGCTGGTTGCAACAATATTGCCCAGATTGGTGGTATTCGTGCCAGTACCGGTGCTAGCGTTCGATGAGCCATTCGAACCCGTGTACGCGAGCAAGTTACCGGAAACGGTCCCCGCGGCCGTCCACGTCGGCGTGATCCCGCTATTTCCGGTACCGGCGTTCGACGACGTGCCGTAATTCGCCACGCTCGTCTGCGCACCAAATCCGTACAGCCCCCCTTTATAAGACGAGTTGGTACCATAAATCGTCGCCGACGTCGCTGCGACAGAATTGGTAATACCGACCCCGTTGGTGGTGGAGGACGTGACGGTGGTGCCGTAGGGCACCAACATGCCGCAGTCCACCGCCCCGGCAAGTGCAACACCACCAATAGATGCCGTGGAGTTACCCTGATAATAGTGATAGCTGACGACAGCCGTGTCGCTACTGTAAGCGGAGTCCCCAAGCTTTGCAGCGTTGCCGGTTACAAGACCGGCGTAGGCCGGATCCAGTGCCCCGCCGGACAGCACCCCAGCCACAGACATGGCCAATACAGCTCGCCCGAGCGCCGGCCCGGCTACGGATTTCGAACGACTTTTCTTGCCGCGCGCGGTGTCGATCTCGCTGACCGCCACCCACGCGCCAAGCGTCTCGTTATAAATACTGCGGTAATTCTTATTCATTCTGTTTCGTACTCAAAGGAAACAGCAAACGCCTTCGCTGCAATCGATGGGTCGGCCGGTGCTCCGGTCGGAGCGATCCGACCGGCACGCATGGAATTTGCACTAAGCTCGTTCATCATCGTTGGTACGCCGCACCGGCGCCCACGGCGGTCTTGCCTGCGCTGATCGCCACGCCACCCTTGACCTTGATGTTCTGCGTGATACGTGCAGTACTGCCAAACGCCACAGCCTGGTAGCCCGAGTAGTTCGCCGTGCCGATACCGAACGAGAAGTTCTTGTTCATATCGACCTCCGGAATCATCGACAGCGCGGTAGCCGCGGCCACACCCGAGTACGCGTTACGAGCGACGTCGTTGATCTGGTTCTGGACGCTGCCCACCGCCCTGTTCAACTGGCCGACGTTGACAGCGTCGGTCGCATTCACGCCATCCGCCACGTTCGTGATCCGGCGCTCGCTACCCTGCGAGCCGACGGACACCGTGTTGTCCTGCGTTGCAACCGAGCCGGCGCCCAACGCCACCGAGTTCGAACCGACAGCCGACGCCGACGCGCCGAGAGCGACCGAGTTGTTGCCGGATGCCAGCGAGTTCGCGCCAATCGCGACCGTCGGATCCGCAACCGCCCGTGCGTTGTAACCAATCGCCACGGCCCCCACGTAGGTCGCCGCCGCACGGAAACCGATGGCAGTCGTGTTCTCCGCGCTCGCCACCGCATTCGAGCCGTAGGCCGTCGCACCGTCGGCGCTAGCCGTCGAACACAGACCCGTGCCGGTCGCGTCGATACCCGACACCGACGAGCAACCCGCGGCCACCACGTTGGTCACGGCAACGCCGCTTTGCCCGCGTGTCTGCACCGTGCCGTTGGTGTTCATACCGCCCACCTGCGTACCGCTGAACAGGTTGCCGCTGCTGGCGGCGGTACTGATCTGGCTGACTACCGGTTCGATCGTGGTCGACAGCGAAGCGACCGTCGAATTCGTCGTAGACAGGCCGGTCGACAACGAGCTCACACCCGTCGACAGCGAATTCACGCTGGTCGACAACGAACTCACGCTCGCCGAAGTCGAGGTGGACAGCGACGCGGTGCTGGTCGAGGTCGACGCCGAAACCTGATCGAGCGCCGTCGACAGCGAGTTGACGCCCGTCGAGGCCGACGCCGACAACGAACTCATGCCGCTCGACAGCGAGGTAACGCCGCCGACCACATAGTCGATGCTCGTCGACACGGAGGTCGACAGGCTGGTCAGGTTGCTGTTCGTCGTCGACAAACCGCTCGACAGCGAATCCACACTGGTCGACAGCGAACTCATACCGGTGGAGGTCGAAGTCGACAGATCGGCCACGTTGCTGTTGGTGGTCGACAAGCCGGTGGACAGCGTGTCGACGCTCGTCGACAGCGAATCGATACCCGTCGAGGTCGACGACGACAGGCTCGCGACCGTGCTATCCGTGGTCGACAAACCGCTGGAGAGCGAATTGAACGTGGTCGACAGCGAACTCACGCCGGACGAAGTCGAGCTCGACAGGCTGGCGACCGTGCTATCGGTCGTGGACAGGCCGCTCGACAGTGCGGCGATACCGCTCGACGCCGACGTCGACAGCGAGTCGATGCCCGTGGACGTCGAAGCCGACACCGAGTCGAGGCTCGTCGATACCGACGCGATACCGACCGAAGTCGAGGTCGACAGGCTGGTCATGTTGCTGTTCGTGCTCGACAGGCTGCTCGACAGCGACGAGATACCGCTCGAAGCCGACGTCGATACGCTGGCAATGCCCGAGTTCGTGGAGTCGAGGCTGGTCGACAGCGACGAGATGCCGGTCGATGCCGAACTCGACAGGTTGACGACCGTCGTGGACAACACACCGAAGCCGGTGGACAGCGAAGTCACACCCGTCCACAGCGTGCTGATGCTCGTCGACGACGAAGCCGACAGCGTCGACAGCATCGTCGACAACGAATTCACGTTGCCGAGCGTCGCCGTGGACAGGCTGCTTACCGTGCTGACCGTCGAGAACAGACCGCTGGACAGCGACGAGACCCCCGTCGACGTCGATGCGGACATGCTGTACAGATCGCTCGACGTGGTCGACATACCTGTCGACAGCGAATCGATTCCGGTCGAAGCCGACACCGACAGGCTGAACACGTTGCTGTCGGTCGTCGACAGTGCCGTCGACAGCGACGCGACGCCCGTCGAACTCGACACCGACAAGCTGGCAACCGTGCTGTTCGTCGTGCTCAACCCGCTCGACAGCGAAGCCTGCCCCGTCGACGTGGACACCGACAGACTGCCGATATCGCTGTTAGCCGTCGACAAACCGGCCGACAGCGACACGAGTCCGGTCGACGCCGAATACGACATGCTCGACAGCGTGCTGTTGGTCGTCGACAGATCGGTCGTCAGACCCGCGATACCCGCCGACGCGGAGACCGAGAGGCTCGCCTGGCCCACCGACAGATCCGCGATGTTGCTGGTGGCCGACGACAAGCTGGTCGACACGGAGCTGAGGCCGGTCGAGGTCGACGTGGACAGGCTCGCGATGTTGTTCGTCGCCGTCGACAGACCGGTCGACAACGACGACAGGCTCGTCGATCCCGAGACCGACAGGCTGGCCACCGCGCTATCGGCGCCCGACAGGCCGGTCGACAGCGAGTTGATGCCCGCGGAGGCGGAAACCGACACGTTCGTCAGCGCATTGTTCGTGCTCGACAACCCGGACGACAGCGACGCAACACCCGTCGAAGCCGAGGCCGAGACCGAGTTCAATCCGGTGGACAGCGAGTCGACGCTGCTCGTCGCGCCGGCCAGACCGGTCGACAGCGACGTGATACCGCTCGAGGTCGAGGCGGACAGGCTCGTGATGGTGCTGCCGGTCGTCGACAGGCCGGTCGACAGCGAGTCGATTCCGGTCGACGTGGAGGCCGACACGCTGGCCAGCGTGCTGCTGGTGCTGGCGAGGCCGGTCGACAGCGAGGTCACGCCGGTCGAGGTGGACGTCGACAGACTCGTCAGGTTGCTGTTGGTCGCGTCGAGACCCGTCGACAGCGATGCGACACCCGCCGAGCTGGAGACCGACAGGCTCGCGAGATTGCTGTCAGTGGTCGACAGACCGCTCGACAGCGACGTGACACCGGCCGACGTCGATGCGGACAGGCTGGTGATGGTGCTGGTCGTGGTCGACAAACCGCTCGACAGCGAAGACAGACCCGTCGAACTGGAGACCGACAGATTCGTCAGCTTGCTGTCCGTCGTCGACAAACCGCTCGACAGCGAGGTCATGCCGACCGACGTGGAGCCGGACAGTTCGGTGAGATCGCTGCTTACCGTGTCGAGACCCGTCGACAGCGACAGGAGGCCAGTCGAACTGGACGCCGACAGACTCGCGACGTTGCTGGTCGTGGTCGACAAGCCGCTCGACAGCGAATTGACGCTCGTCGACGTGGATGCCGAGAGGCTCGTCAGGTTGCTGGAGGTCGTGTCGAGTCCCGTCGACAGCGATGCCAAACCGGTCGAGGCCGACACCGACACGCTCGATAGGTTGCTGTTCGTCGTGGACAGCCCGCTCGACAGCGAACCGACACTGGTCGACGTCGACACCGACAGGCTCGCCACCGTGCTGTCCGTCGTCGACAGACCGCTCGATACCGACGCAATGCCCGTCGAGGCGGACAACGACGCCGTTTCGAGGCCGGAAGACAGCGACGCGACATTCGTCGTTGCCGTCGACAGGCTGGTCGACAGCGAGTTCATGCCGGTCGAGGTGGACGACGACAGGCTCGTCAGGTTGCTGTTGGTCGTGTCGAGCGTCGTCGACAGCGACGACATCCCCGTCGAGCTCGACACCGACAGGCTCGCAATGCTGCTCGTCGTCGTCGATACCGCGCTCGACAGCGAGCTCACACCGCTCGACGCCGACGTCGACACGCTCGCCAGATTGCTGTTGGTCGTGTCCAGATTCGTCGACAGCGTCGAGACCGTGCTGTCGGTCGTCGCCAGACCCGTCGACAGGCTATCGATGTTGTCCGACGCCGTCGACAGCGTCGTCGAGGCCGACGCTGACAGGCTCGCGACACCGGTCGACAGCGACTTCACGCCGCTCGAAGTCGACACCGACACGCTCGTCAGATTGCTATTGGTCGTGTCGATCGACGTCGACAGCGACGAGATGCCCGCCGATGCCGAGACCGACACGCTCGTCAGGTTGCTGGTCGTCGTATCGAGACCGGTCGACAGCGACGTCAGGCCGGTCGAGGCCGACACCGAGAGGCTCCCCACCGTGCTGTTGGTCGTATCGATGCCGCTCGACAGCGACGTCATGCCGGTCGACACCGAGTTCGACACCGTGTCGATACCCGCCGACAGCGACGTGACGCTGCTCGCCACACCCGTGAGGCCCGTCGACAGCGAATCGATGCCCGTCGAAGTGGACGACGACAGGCTCGTCAGGTTGCTGCTGGTCGTGTCGAGCGCGGTCGACAGCGAGGCCGCACCGGTCGAGGCCGACACCGACACGCTGGCGATATTGCTGTTCGTCGTCGACAGACCCGTCGACAGCGAATCGACGCTCGTCGAGGTCGACACCGACAGGCTCGACACCGTGCTGTTGGCCGTATCGAGACCCGTCGACAGCGACGCGATGCCGGTCGAGTTGGACGTCGACAGACTATCGATGCCCGTGGACAGCGACAGAACGCTCGTCGAAGCCGAACCCGACACGACGGCCAACGTGCTGTTGGTCGTATCGATGACCGTGGACAACGAGGCCATGCCGGTCGATGCGGACACCGACAGGTTCGCCACCGTGCTGTTGGTCGCGTCGATGCCCGACGACAACGACGTCATGCCGGTCGACACCGAGTTCGACACCGTGTCGATACCCGCCGACAGCGACGTGACGCTGCTCGCCGCGCTTGCCAACCCCGTCGACAGCGACGACACGCTCGTCGAGCTGGAGGCGGACAGGCTCGCCACGTTGCTGTTGGTCGTGTCGAGACCCGTCGACAGCGATGCCACACCGGTCGAGGCCGACACCGACACACTCGCGATATTGCTGTTCGTCGTCGACAAGCCGCTCGACAGCGAGCTCACGCCGCTGGAAGCCGAAACGGACACGCTGGCGAGGTCGCTGTTGGTCGTATCGAGCGACGTGGACAGCGATGCGACCGTGCTGCCGGTCGTCGACAGGCCGCTGGACAGGCTGTCGATGTTGCTCAGCACCGTGGACACGCCGCTCGACATCGAAGCGGACAGCCCCGTCACGCTGGTCGACAGCGAGTTCATGCCGGTCGAGGTGGACGACGACAGGCTCGTCAGGTTGCTATTGGTCGTGTCGAGCGTCGTCGACAGCGACGACATCCCCGTCGAGCTCGACACCGACAGGCTCGCAATGCTGCTCGTCGTCGTCGATACCGCGCTCGACAGCGAGCTCACGCCGCTCGACGCCGAACTCGACACGCTCGCCAGATTGCTGTTGGTCGTGTCCAGATTCGTCGACAGCGTCGAGACCGTGCTGTCCGTCGTCGCCAGACCCGTCGACAGGCTATCGATGTTGTCCGACGCCGTCGACAGCGTCGTCGAGGCCGACGCCGACAGGCTCGCGACACCGGTCGACAGCGACTTCACGCCGCTCGAAGTCGACACCGACACGCTCGTCAGATTGCTGTTGGTCGTGTCAATCGACGTCGACAGCGACGAGATGCCCGCCGAAGCCGAGACCGACACGCTCGTCAGATTGCTCGTCGTCGTATCGAGACCGGTCGACAGCGACGTCAGGCCGGTCGAGGCCGACACCGACAGGTTCGCCACCGTGCTGTTGGTCGTATCGATGCCCGACGACAGCGACGTCATGCCGGTCGACACCGAGTTCGACACCGTGTCGATACCCGCCGACAGCGACGTGACGTTGCTCGCCACACCCGTGAGGCCCGTCGACAGCGAATCGATGCCCGTCGAGGTCGACGAGGACAGGCTCGTCAGGTTGCTGCTGGTCGTGTCGAGCGCGGTCGACAGCGACGCCGCACCGGTCGAAGCCGATACCGACACGCTGGCGATATTGCTGTTCGTCGTCGACAGACCCGTCGACAGCGAATCGACGCTCGTCGAGGTCGACACCGACACGCTCGACACCGTGCTGTTGGCCGTATCGAGACCCGTCGACAGCGACGAGGCCGTCGTCGATGCGGAAGAAGACACGCTTGCGAGCGTGCTATTGGTCGAACCGAGGCCCGTCGACAACGACGCGACGCCCGCCGACGCCGACGTCGACACGCTCACGAGCGTGCTGTTCGTCGTGACGAGGTTGGTCGACAGCGATGCGATGCCGGTCGACGCCGACGTCGTCGCCGTATCGAGGCCGCTCGAGAGCGACACGATACCGCTAGCCGCACCGGCGACGCTGGTCGACAGCGAATTCACGCTCGACGCGGTGGACGTCGACAGAGTCGAGATGTTGCTGCCAACCGCGTCGAGACCCGTCGACAACGATGCCGCGCTCGTCGAGGCGGAAGCCGACAGAGCCGCGACGCTGCTGTTCGTTGCCGTGAGGCCCGTCGACAGCGAGCCGACGCCCGCCGACGTCGACGCCGATACGCTCGTGAGCGTACTGTTCGTCGTGTCGAGCCCGCTCGACAACGACGCGATGCCGGTCGACGCGGACGCCACCGCCGTATCCAGACCGCTCGACAGCGACGTGATGCTGCTCGTCGCACCGACCAGACCCGTCGACAACGAACTCACGTTGGCCGCGGTGGAGGTGGACAAGCCGCTGAGATCGCTCGTCAACGTGTCGACGCTGGTCGACAGCGATGCAACGCCCGTCGAATTCGAAACCGACAGGCTCGCGACCGTGCTATTCGTCGTGGAGAGGCCAGCCGACAGCGAGCCCACGCTGGTCGACGCCGATGCCGACACGCTCGACAGCGTGCTTGCGGTCGTGTCGAGGCTGGTCGAAAGCGAATCGACACCCGTCGATAGAGACGTGATGCTGCTCGTCGCGCCCACGAGGCCCGTCGACAGAGAAGTCACGTTCGCGGCCGTCGAAACCGACAGGCCGGTCAGGCTGCTGTTCGTGGTGTCGAGACCGCTCGACAGCGACGCGATACCCGCGGAGCTCGAAGCCGACAGGCTGCTGAGGTTGCTGGTGGTCGCGGACAGGCTGGTCGTCAGCGCATCGGTACTGGTCGAAGCCGACGCGGACAGGCTCGTGATCGTGTTATTGGTCGTGTCGACACTGGTGGACAGCGATGCAATGCTGCTATCGGTCGTGACGAGACCGCTCGACAGCGACGTGACGTTGTCGGCGACCGTCGAGATGCTGCCCGACAGCGAAGCCAGGCCCGTCGATGCGGAAAGCGACAACGCATTGACGCTGCTGTTGGTCGAATCGAGCCCGGTCGACAGCGTCGTGAGACCCGTCGACGTGGACATCGACAGCGAGTCGATGCCGGTAGACAGCGAGCCGATACTGGTGGTCGCGGTGGAAAGTCCCGACGACAGCGATGCGACGCTGGTCGAGGTCGAACCCGACAGACTCGCGAGATTGCTGTTGGTCGTCGACACGCTTTGCAGCAGCGACGCGGCGCTCGTCGACGCCGACGTGGACACGCTCGCGATATTGCTGTTCGTCGTGGACAGACCCGTCGTCAGCAGATCGATTCCGCTTGAAGTCGACGACGACAGGCTCGCCAGATTGCTGTTGGTCGTCGTGAGCGACGAGGACACGCTCGAGATGCTGCTGTTGGTGGTCGAGATACCCACCGACAGGCTGCTGATGCCCGTGTCGATCGTTGCGATGCTGGTCGACGTCGAACCGGACAGGCTGTCGACGCTGGTCGACAGCGACATGACGCTGGTCGACGTGGAGTTCGACAGGCTGAACAGGTCGCTCGTCGTCGTCGACAGACCCGTCGAAAGCGACGTGAGACCCGTCGAGCTGGAGACCGACAGGCTGAACACATTGCTGTCGGTCGTGCTCAGCGCTGTCGACAACGACGTGACGCTGGTCGAACCGGAAACCGACAGGCTCGACACATTGCTGATCGCCGACGACAGGCTCGTCGACAGCGACGAAATGCCCGTGGAAGTCGAAGACGAAAGGTTCGCGATGTTGGTGTCGGTATCGGCGAGGCTGGTCGACGTCGACGTCGAGAGGCTATCGACGCTGGTCGACAGCGACGCATAGCCGACCGACATGGACTGCGACACGCTCGCGACGCCGCTCGACACGCCGGCGAGACCGGTCGACAGCGAGCCGAGGCTCGTCGACGCGGAAGACGACACGCTCGAAAGCGCGCTGGTGGTCGAATCGAGACCGGTGGACAGCGAATCGACACCCGTGGAAAGCGTCGCCATCGTCGTCGACAGCGCGCCGATGCCGGTCGAGCTCGACACCGAGAGGCTCGCAACCGAATTATCGGTCGAGTCGAGCGCGGTCGACAACGACGCGATACCCGACGACGTCGAGTTCGACAGATTCGTGACGTTGGTGTTGAGCGCGTTCGTCGCGTTCGACGTGGACATCGAAAGCGTGTCCATGCCGGAGGAAATCGAGGCGACGCTGGTCGAGACCTGCGTAGTCAAGCCGTCGAGCGTCGTCGACAACGGCGCGATCGACGTCGATGCGGAAACCGACAACGAAATCAGACTGCTCGCCGTCGTCGACAGGCTGCCCGACAGCGCGCTCACGGTGGTCGAGACCGACGTTACGCCCGTCGACAGCGAATCGACGCTGGTCGCCGTGGTCGTCGACAGCACGGCCATGCTCGAATTCGTCGAACTGATGCTGGTATTCAGCCCTGCAATGCTGGTGGATGCCGAATCGGAGAGGTCCTGGATCGACGTGCTGAGTGTGTTGAGACCGGTCGAGGTGGACAGCGACAGCGCCGACAACGAGCTGTTGGTCGCCGCGATAGAGTTCGACGACGACATGGACAGGCTCGTGATGGCGTCGGTCGTGGTCGAGAAGGTGCTGGAGGTGGAGCTGGACAGATCGGTGAGCGAGCTGTTCGTCGAACTCAGGCTCGCGGTCAACGTGGAGAGGCTCGCACCCGTGGTGGTCGACAGCGAGGTGAGCGAGCTGTTCGTCGTCGACAGGCCAGTTGCCGTCGACATCGACAGGGTGCTCAGGCTGACGTTCGTCGAACTCAGCCCCGAGCTCAGGCTCGTCATGCCGCTCGACGCGGACGCGGACACCGCCATGAGATTGCTATTCGTTGTCGACAGGCTCGTCGTCAGTCCGCTGATTCCAGACGACGTCGACGCGTTCAACGCGTCGATCGAGCTATTCGTCGTGGACAGGCTCGCGTCAAGCGAAACGATGCCGCTCGACGTGGAGATCGAGAGCACCGTCATGCTGGAGTTGGTCGTGGAAAGCCCGGTGGAAACAGAAGCGATCGCCGTGGACAGGCTGCTGTCGCTGGTGCTCAGCTGGTGGACGGTTACCGCGTCCTGCTGTGCCGAGCCGTCGGCCACGTTCGTGACGCGACGCAGCGTCGTGTCATTGCCGACCGACACCTCACCTGCCGCGGTCGTGCCGGTCAGATAGGCCGTCGTTGCCGGCACTGTTGCGCTCGTCGTGCTACCGGCGCCGATCGCTACGCTATTGCTGCCTTGCGCATTCGCGCCGCTGCCGATCGCGACTGCGTCCGTTGCGGTATTGGTCGTGCCGTTGCCGAGAGCGATCGCTCCATCGGCCGTCGCGGTCACGTTATTACCGAGTGCGATGGTTCCTTGCCCCGTCGCCACGTTCGAACTGCCGAGCGCAACCGCGCCATCACCCGTAGCGGTCTGTGCCCGGCCGACTGCCACCGCGCCACCCGTCGACGACCCACCGTTCGCGGTGGTCGCAGCCGAACCGATTACCACGTTCTGACCCGTCGCGCCCGCAACGCTGCTATCACCTTCCGCGATCCCGTACGCGCCACTTGCGGTCGCCGCCTGACCAATCGCGATGCCCGAAATCGCATCGCTGGTGACGTTCGAGGACGCGCCGATCGCAATGCCGCTCGTACCGGCCGCCGTGGCCAGCGTGCCCATGGCGATCGTATCAGTGCCGGATGCGGTCGCGTAGGTGCCGTACGCGAACGAGCCCTGCCCCGACGCGGTGCTATTGATGCCGAGCGCGGCCGCTCCGGCACCCGAAGCAACAGCGCCCCACCCCATTGCCGTGGCGCCCATCCCCGTTGCTTGCGAGCCGCATCCGGTCGCAAGCGAGTTCAGACCATACGCCAGAATGTTCGCACTTTTGCCTGCCGCATTCGTCGATGTGGCGGACAAAGCGACATTTCCGATGGTTTGCGCCGCCGACGACGTAGTAAGGAATCCTGTCGTGTTGCCGGTCGTCACACCGTCACCGGCGTTGGTAGCCGTTGCGGTCCCGACTGCGGTCGTCTGCGCACCAAAGCCGTACAGACCATCGGTGTACATCGAATCGCTACCGTAGATCATTGACGACACACTGCTGCCGTTCGCCGGAGTCAGCATCCCGCACGCCGCACTGCCCGCCAGTGCTACGCCGGTGAACGATGCGCTTAGCGTATTGCCGTTAGTGGTGACAGTCCCGGTACTATCCGCCGAGTTGTTCGTCGAGCCTGCCACAGCGACAGCCGCCATCGTGGGAGCTATGTCGCTTATATAGACGCCCCCAGCAAGAGATACAGCAAGCAGCGCTCGTCCGATGGTTGTGCCAGAAACCACTTTTGAGCGGTTCTTCTTGCCTCTCGCGGTTTCAATCTCACTTACGGCAACCCACGTGCCAAGCGTTTCGTTGTAGATACTACGGTAACTTTTGTTCATTCTGTTTCTTGAAATATTGGGCCTACCGGTGACTCCTGTCACCGAATAGCAGACGAATCCCGGAGTCGGCCACCCGGCTTCCACCTGTATCAAGGCATACAGACCCTTGGCTACGCACTCACAACACCGACAACCCAGCAAGGCAACGCGCCAGCACACTCCCCCGGCTGGAATAACGCGCCAAACACGGAAGGCTTTTTAACCACCAAAGAGCTGTTCAGTCATTCCACTCCCAAGTCAACCGATTACTACGGCAGAAATGATTTGATTGAAATTTTTCACGGACGCCATTTTTCGAGATAATCAAGATTTTTAAAAATTAAAAAAATAAATATTTTTATAAAAATAAAATCTGGCGCGCATTTCCATATATCGAATCGACAAATACGGAAAATTACCAATTAGAATGCCTAATTTTTCAGACAAAATCGGCAAGCAACAGTAATCACGATCCTCGAAACGACACCAATAATTGAAACTTCAGGTCATGGTCGCCAGGCATATTGCCAAGGCCATGAATCGCCGGTCATGCTCGAGCCGCACCTGAACGATCCTGACGAGGGAGAACAGAAGCTGTACGTTGGCAGATAAAACAGAAGCGCAATTTTTCATCTACCCCACCACCGGCTGGTCACCGATAAGCAGCCAATCCTTCGTCTTCGCTCTGGCCGATAGGGATGCGACCGAGAGGTCGACAAAAAACTAACCAGCTAGACCAACTGACATCAGAATACGCGCTGCCCAAACTCGCGAGAATCGAACCGGTCTGAAATTACCCCCCCTCTTTTTTGCACTATTTGACCAATCAGCCAAACGAGCCCGTCGTATAACCGATCAACATGATTGGACCGTGTCCCCAGGAAAAAGTACTGAACACGACTTGGAGTGCTGTGGACTTTATCGCCCATAACAACCCGTAGGCACAGGCAGAGACGATGTCACATCACCTATCTGGGGACCCACCCCATGGACCTGTTCTTACTGGGAAAGATCACTGGGAAGTCGAAGCCGTTGGGGCGTTAGTGTGCTTCTCTACCGGAAAGAGAAAGGCAGGCTGAATCGGCGGACAGAAGCTGCTGTGCAATGAATGGATCAAGAACGAGCGACTGGAAGGGTATCAAACGGACGACGCGTTTGTGCTGACCTGGAGTAAAAGCATGATCGGGAGCTACAGCCGGCAGCCGTCAGATCCCTCTATCTCTGCTCCAACTGCAGTACTAACTATTATTTCTCGAAAACTACGGAGAAGGTTATCGCGTAGAACTGCCGCCTTGCTTTACCCGTCACTCGCCCGGCAACGCAAAGACAAAGCTCGCCTTACATATGCATCGTCGCAGCGTTTCGAATTCGCACGCTATCGAGAAATGCCTCGGCGAATCGCACGACTTCGCGTGGCAGCATACCCAGATCAGCTTGCGCTGCCGCCTGAGGCACTACTCCAACACCCTGGCCGACTGAGAACCAACTCGTAGCATCGAAGTGCAGCACATGCCCCGCTCGATAGGCATTAAAGTCTACCGGACGCGGCGTGCGAAGCTGCCATGCCGCCTTGAGATCGGTATAGCTTGTCGGCAACGGGCGCGAGGCCACGTCACGCCAGAACGGCGTATCACGGCGTCGCACATCGTAGTGCAGGCACAGGAAATCGCGTATCCCGTCCCAATCGAGAAGATTGCGATGATTGAACGTCGAGATGGTCGATTGCGGTACTACGCCCTGGCTTTGGGCGACTGTCTCGCCGAACATCACAAGCTGGCCAAGCATCTGCCCAATTGAGGTCGCTTCGAGCGGCTCAATGAAACCCGATGCAAGCCCCACCGCCATCACGTTTCCGACCCAAACCTCCGGAAAATGGCCTGCGTGGAAACGCAATGTAGGCATCGGCTCAATCTCGTGTCCGAGTCGGGTTTCGATCTCCGCCAGCGCTTCATCCTCGCTGAGATGCGCGCTCGAATAAACATAGCCGCACCCGACCCGCTCACGCACGGGGATCTGCCACATCCAGCCGGCATTCATCGCGAGCGCACTCGTGACGAGGTGCGGATTGGCACGAGGATGGGGAATATAGAACGGAATCGCGCGATCCAGAATCATGCAATCGGTGAACGAGCGAAACTGCATGCCCATCGCCTTTTGCAACGCAATACGAGCGAAGCCCGACGCATCGATCAGGAAATCGCATGGCATGGTGCGCTCCTCACCTTCGAATCGCAATCCATGCACATGGCCACTCTCCGCATCCCGTACCAGTTCGACCACGTTGCCGACATGCGTTTCAATCTGGCGCGCCATCCCAGCCAGTTTCAGCCATGCACTCACCCGATGAGCGTCGAAGTGAAGTGACCATGGCATCAATCCGCCAGATGCCTCGCACGCCGACCGTACTTCACGCTGCGAAGCGTTCGCAAGCACGAAAGGCAGCGAGTAAATTGCGTGGTGGATGCCGATACCATGCGCCGCCAACATTGACCAGTACGGGGCAATACCGTCGATTACCCTCCCGTCGCCTTCTGTTGGCAACGAGTGAAACAGATGATAAAAAACGTCGTCGTCACGGCCATTGTTCCACCCGATGTATTCAAACCCCAGCTTGAACACCGCGCCAGTGCCTTCAAGAAAAGCATCGAGATCGATTCCGTAACGTCCGACGAGCGCCGCCGGGAAATTCAGAATTCCGCCTTCGCCAACGCCAATCGCGCCGACGCGCGGTGACTCGACCACCGTCACCGACACCCCGGCCCCAAACAGTCGCCGCAATTCGAACGCAGCAAACCAACCCGCAGTTCCGCCGCCGAGCACGACGAAATTTTTCATCTTCCGGAAGTTCAGCATAGGAGAACTGAAATAATTAACTGGCCGGGATTGCCTCTCATCAGGACACGCTTCCGGTAAGTTTGTCCAGGTATTGTTGTGCGCTAACCAGCCCCGGGCGCAGCTTCAGCGCTCGACGATAGGCCTCCTCTGCGGCCTGAAAACGCCCTGTCTCCTGCAACAGCAGACCCAGTTGCTCCTCCAGTTCAGCGGCCTCGGGGCGCAGCTTCAGTGCCCGGCGCAACATGGATTCAGCTTCGGCGACGTTGCCCTTCTGCCGCAGCAGGCAACCGAGGTTCGCGTGAGCCTCCGGGTGCTCCGGCTCACGCTTGATCAGATCATGCAGCAACGCCTCCGCTTCCTCCTGCGTGTCGCGTTCGCACATCAGCACCATCGCGAGATTGTTGCAAATGTCCGATCGATTCGGCGCAACGGCGTGGGCACTCCGCAAGAGCTCCGCTGCTTGCGCGTGTCGCCCGGTCAGCCCGTGTACAAGTGCAAGGTTGTAAAGTGCGTCGGCATATCCGGGGCTCAGGTTGAGCGCATCGCGAAAGCACTGTTCTGCTTCACTCAGCGCTCCCCCATTCATCAGCAGGACGCCCAGATCGTGATGGGATTCGGGGTAATCGTTCCGGAGCTCGATAGCGCGGCGATATGCGCATGCCGCATCTTCGTTTCGACCGATTTCCCGGTAAAGCGTGCCGAGGCAGAAGCTGATCTCCGGATGGAATGGCCGAAGCGCCCGCGCTCGCAGATAGGCGGCCTCCGCAGCGTCAAACTCCGAGCAACGATGATGAAGCACGGCACTGTTGAAATAGGCTTCAACGAGATCAGGCGCAAGCGTCTGCGCCATTCTGTAGTGCTGCTGCGCAAGCCGGACCTCACCCTCATGCGCAAACAGCAAGCCGAGATTGCACTGCGTTACAGGATCGGAAGGCTGGATCTCGAGCGCCTGCGCCAGCAGAGCGCGCGCCTCGGAGAAACGAGTATCGGCGATGCAACGAAGCGCGGCAGCGTTAAATGCCGCGACATCTGGAGCGGGACCGCCAGGCGACTTCTCATGCGCTGGACCCACTTCGGCTTCCGGCGCGACAGTAGTTGTCGTCTCGATGCGCTGCAGAGTCATTTAAACGCGCTCCTTTTTACGGCGGTATTGACGACGGCGAGAAGGGACTCCAGACGGCGCGCCCAGATCTGGCGCACCCGTTTCTTCCTGTTGTCCCGCGCGTTGCAGCGCCAGATTCATCAGATGCCTTCCCGAAACATGATCGGGGTCGAGTCTCAAGCCGCACTGCAGACGCTCGATTGCTTCGCCAACCCGATCGGCGGCCAGAAGCGCCGAGCCGAGCGTCAGGTGAGCCGCCGCAGAGTCAGGACTCAACTCAATCGCCCTGATCAGACACCTCTGGGCCTGATCGAGACGCCTATCGCAGAGAAATAGGGCACCTAGATTGGTATATGCCGCAGCAAAGTCTGGTCGCAGCGAAATAGCCTGACTCAGGCAGGCCTCCGCTTCGACGAGGCGATTCGCGCGGAGCAACAGCAAGCCAAGGTTATAGTGCGCCTCCACGACGCTCGGACCATACGCAATGGCAGCGCGAAACTCCATCTCGGCCTCTTCGAAGCGATCGGAGTCCATCAACAGACGCCCAAGATTGTTATGCGCGTGCGCCAGTTGAGGGGCACGCGCTAGCGCCTCCCTCAACGCGACTTCCGCTCCGTGCGTATCCTTCTGGAACGAACGGAGAAGGCTCAGGTGGTACCAGGCTTCGGGAAAATCAGGGAATTTGTCGAGCAGAGCGCGGAATCCACGTTCGGCTGCCGCGTATTCGCCCGCCGAAAATCGCTCAAGACACCGCTGATATTCTTCACTTGAGATTGCATCAACGTCGTAATTCATTTGTATATTCCATCGCGGCAGGCTACCCGCTTCACGCACTCCACCAGCGATGGTCATCGATGATTCGCGACTTCCCCGTCTTTGCTCTGGCGGACCTGAATGCGACAAGAGGCCACATAGAGACCTGAATAGGTCGACCGCCGTCAGAATACGCGTCGGCCAGAATCACGAGAATCGAACCTGTCTGGAAAATGCCCGGCAGCTTTGCTGAATAACCGGTAAACCATTTAGGATTCGAAACATCTCATTGCCAACAGTCGTCGACTCCACACTGCTGGCGTGCCACATCGTCATCTCGGTCAAACCACCATGCAGGATCTACGTCCCGTCGAATCTCACCTCCCCTCGCACTTCGTCACGTTTTTGAGGCATGCGGTGGCGGCCAGGAATAGTGGTCAATCCGAAGCAATGTCCATCTGGCTGAAGGCAGCTGCGTATCTGCACGACACCGGCACGTCGGCGATCGTCAGACTGATGGATGAGTTAATCCGCGCAGGCCAGGCCGGACTCTCGATCGAACTCGGTGAGGTAGCAGTGCTACTCGGCCATGATGCGCCGGAACTTCATTTTGGATTGGGGTATGCCCTGCAGTCGGCTGGTCGCCATGCACAGGCCACCGTTGCTTACCGCCGGGCGCTGGCCATAGCCCCTGAATATCCGCAGCTCCTCAATAACCTGGCGGCAGCCATCCGCATGTCGCACGGAGATCTGCAGGAATCCTTTTTATTACTGGAAAAAGCGGTTGAGGCGAATCCTCTCGACACCAATGCCTGGGTCAATCTTGTCAACGCGAGGCGCGATCGACTCGATCTCGATGGAGCGCTCGCCGCGGGCGAGCGAGCCCTGCATCTGGATCCTGACCATGCGGCCGCGGCGAACAACCTGTCGCTCACGCTAAAGGAGGCACAACGCTGGGACGAAGCCGACCATTACGCAACGAGAGCGCGCATCCTCGACCCTGACAACGCGACATATCGTTTCAACCAGAGCGTCCTGCACCTACAGCGAGGTCGCTACCCGGAAGGCTGGCCGGGCTTCGAGGCACGCTGGCTGGGAGCATCGGAACTGCGCAGCGCACGCCCCCTATTTCCCGTACCGCGATGGAAGGGCGAATCGCTCGCGGGCAAGACGCTGTTCTTGTGGGGTGAACAGGGTTTCGGCGATCTTTTTCAGTTTTGCCGTTTCATCCCTATGCTGGCCGAGCGCGTGCACGCACAAGGCGGCCGGATCATATGGAACTCGTTCCCTCTGGCAGGCAACCTGCTTGTCCGCAGTCTCGGCCAGTATGTCGATGGCTATACGGCTGGCGGGGGAATCGAATCGCTGCCGGCCTGCGACTACGAGCTTCCATTGATGAGCGTGCCCCTCGTACTCAATCTCGACGAAACGACAATCCAGGCGACCGGCCCATGGCTCGCGACCGACCCAGCGCTGCGCGATGACTGGCGCGCAAAGCTAGCGTCCGAGCCGCGCCTGAAGGTCGGACTCGCGTGGACCGGGAGCCTGGCGCATCAGCGCAACGCGTTCCGGCGTGTGGGTTGGGAACGCTACGCAGCCCATTTCGGCAACCTGCGGGACGTGGCCTTTTATTCGCTGCAACCCGGGGCCATCGCAGACGTCTCGGCCGCGAGGGAGGCAGGCCTCGATCTCATCGACCCGACTGCGAGCTTCGCAACGTTCGACCATACGGCTGCGTTTATTGACTCGCTGGATCTCGTCATTACGGTCTGCACGTCGGTCGCTCATCTGAGCGGCGCGATCGGCCAGCGCACGTGGGTACTACTCGACGTCAACCCGCACTGGCCCTGGCTGCTAGAGCGGACCGACAGTCCGTGGTATCCGACTTCGACGCTATACCGTCAGCAAGAATTCGCGCAGTGGGAGCCGGTACTCGACAGGATGACACAGGATCTGCGACATCTATCCGCCACCCACAAAGCACGTCAGCAGCCTGTCCTGCCGTAGTGCACCCTCGCTGCCCCGCCGGAAACCGGCGGCGACGAGCGAAACGGCCAGAAGCTGACGCAGATTAGTCACGCCGTTATGGGAGACATCGAAGATTTCGCCGATACGGCAGCGCTCGTGTGTAACCTCGATCTGGTGGTAACGACAGATACGTCGGTCGCACATCTCGCCGGCGCGTTAGGTAAGCCGTGCTGGCTGCCTCTAAATTTCGACTGCGACTGGCACTGGCTACACGAGCGCGCCGATTCTCCATGGTATCCACGCACCATGCGCCTGTTCCGGCAGCCCAAGCCGGGCGAGTGGGACACAGTCATCGTCGAGGTCGTGGAGGCGCTGACTGACCGGTGAAGCGTGTGAACTGAATCCGCGTGAGAACGTCCTCTCGCGGCGATTCATTCGTCACACCTAACGTCGCAAACTGCGGTACTTAGGCTTCCCGACGAAACGCAGGGCGATGATTAAATGACTGAGACGGCACGACCACCGATGTCGCCGATACGAACGGTGGCTGACTCGACACGTTGGGCACCCTTCTGCCTGCGAGCGACCTCTCCGTAAAGATCACGGGATTGCGCATACGCATCTTGATCGTGTCGTACAACTCCGCGCCCGCTTCACCGAATAGTTCGACCATCACGAGGCTGAGCACCCCTTTGTCATACCAGTTCTTGAATCGCCGATGGCAGGTTTGATAGGCGGGATAACGGCGCGGCATGGCCGACCACACAGCGCCGCTATATATAACCCAAAGTACTCCGTTAAGTACTGAGCGCGTATCGGCTTGTGGCCGTCCACGCAGCTCGGTACGCGGACGAAGTTCGGGCAGGAGTTTCATTACACGCTGCCATTCTTGATCGGTAATATCGCGATGCTGGGTCAGCATAGAGGATCCTTTGTCAGAAGCTGTACTGACAAACGATATCCACTCGCCTCGGCCGCCAATAGTGGACTAATCCGAATCTTGAAAGATAGGGCTTACCACCGGCTCATTTTCGTAAATCGTCCAGAATCAGGGGTTTATTGGAAACTCAATTGATCCTATGCAGGAGATAATCCACAGCAGCCACTGTGAGTCACCTCCCTATCGATTCGGCTTCGCATGCAGTTGCGCGAGATAAAGGTAGCGAGTGTCGTGGGCACCACCCACTCGCCGCCCTACTCGGAAGCACGGGCCTATTCGCCCCCCAGATTCAACGCCAATCCGGCAGGCGAATAGACCTCGATCGTGTTTCGCTAAGTCGCATGACCGAAGTGCCCGGGCAGTTCGCGAAGTAACTCGTCGAGATCTCCGGGCAAGCAGGTATGAACGAAGCGTGTCGGCAAATTCCCCCCAAGGAACACCCGTCACTCCCGCTAGCTGGAAATCCTCTCCAGCTCGAGCCCCTTCGTCCGCGGCCCCATCAAACCAATGGCCAGCATGACAATCAACATCGACCCGGCGATAAACACAAACACACCCGCCGTGCCGAATTGCTTCAATACTTCAGCAATCAGAAACGCCGTGAAAATCGCCGAAAAGCGGCTCCATGAATAAACGAAGCCGACAGCTCGCGCCCGAATGCTGGTCGGGAAAAGCTCCGTCTGATACGCGTGATAGCTGTACGAAATGATATTGCCGGCCAGCGTCAGACACACGCCGAGACTCACCAGCAGCACCGCGCCCGACGCCTGACTGAACCACAACCCACACACGATATTCACGCCGGCCATCACGACGATCACCGTCTTGCGCTCGAAGCGGTCGCCGATAAAGAGGCCAATGATCGGCCCAATCGGCGCGGCCAGCGCGATCACGCTCGAATACATCAGGCTCGTCGTGATCGTGATGCCCTGCTTGATCAGGAGCGTCGGCACCCAGTTCGCGAAGCCGTAGAAGCCGACGGTCTGGAAGATGTTGAAGATCGTCATCATCAGCGTGCGGCTGCGATACGGCGGCACCCACATGTCGCGAAAGCGGCCGCGCGGCGCGATCGGCGCCGGCGGTGCGGGCGGCGGCAATTCACGGCCGTATTCGCTGCGCACTTTCGCTTCGAGCGCGCACATCACGCGATCGGCGTCGGCGAGACGTCCCTGTTGCGCGAGCCAGCGCGGGCTTTCCGGCAACTCGCGGCGAATCCACCACACGAACAGCGCACCGTGCGCGCCGATCAGCACGACCCAACGCCAGCCGTCGAGACCGAACAGCGTGCGCGGCACCAGCAGCCACGACAGAAACGCGACCACCGGCACCGCGGTGAAGCCGACCGCCTGCTCGCACGCGAACGCGCGACCGCGAATCTGCTTCGGCACCAGTTCGGAGATATACGTGCCGATCGTCACCAGCTCGACGCCGATACCGACACCCGCGATAAAACGCCAGAAATTAAGGCCTGTTGCGGTTTCCTGGAACGCCATCACGACGTTGGCCGCCGTGTACCACAGCAGCGAATACGTGAAGACCGCGCGCCGCCCGAAGCGATCGGCGAGAAAGCCGCACGCGATCGTGCCGATAAAGAGGCCGCTGAACAGCGCGGCAATAAAGCTCGCGACGCCGGTCGAGCCGAACAGGCCGTGCGTGGTCGCGGTCAAAATGCCGCTCTTCACGAGGCCCGGCGCGACGTAGCCGGAGTACAGCAGATCGTAGAGTTCGAAGAAGAAGCCGAGGCTCAGCAGCACCACCAGCTTCCAGATGGAGCGCGTAGCGGGCAGCCGGTCGAGGCGTGCCGAGATGCTGCCGGCGTCGAGCGGGGCGGCATGCGCCGCGTGAGGCGCTGTGCCGACTGGCGCGCTCGTGGAACGCGCCGTGTTGTCGTCGCTGCGCGCGACGGACTCCACCTGATTGGGGGATACCATGTTGTGTCTCCTGGCTGGATGCTTTCACGGCAACACGCGTCGCGCGCCGTAGCCGGTTCGATGCCGGCCTTGCGGATAATCGCGCGTCGCACGCGCCACGATACTGCCGGGCCGGAGTCCGGCCAGCATTCTAGCCGTGCGTGCGCTTCAATTGTTCGAACGTGGTGATTTTTCCGGCCAGCGCGCTCGCCGCGACCGTGTACGGACTCGCGAGCCACACGTCGCCCGGACCCGAACGGCCCGGGAAATTGCGGTTGATCGCGCTGATCGTCACGTCTTTCGACTCGGCCGACTGCCCCGGTCCGCAGTTCGCGCACGAACCGCAGCCCGGCATCACGAGCGTCACGCCGGCACGCTCGAACATCGGCAGATAGCCCTGCTCCTCGCAATACGCACGCACCGCCATCGTGCCGAATTGCAGATACAGACGCGTCCCGTCGGGCACACGAATGCCATGCTCGACGCCCCAGCTCAGCACCTCGTGATAGAAATCGAAGTCCTCGCGCTTGCCCGCGGTGCACGAGCCGCCGTACGCGATATCGATCGCGACGTCCTCGTCCAGTTGCGGCGCCGGCACGCCGTTGCCGGGGTCGCCCGGACGCGCGAGCATCGGTTCGATCGCGTTCGCGTCGATACGGATCGTGTCGCGATAGGTCGCGCCCGCATCGCTTTTCATCCAGTCTTCCAGCACGAAATCGACGTCGCGTCGCTCCTTCAGGAACGCCGCCGTGCGCTCGTCCGGTTCGACGATGCCGGTGAAACCGCCGAGTTCGGCGACCATGTTGGTCAGCGTCGCGCGTTCGTCGATCGACATCGCGCGCACCGCCGCGCCGCCGTATTCGAACACGAGACCGATCGCGCCGCCCGAGCGGATCGCGTCCATCTGCAGCAGATGCAACACCACATCCTTCGCGGTGACGCCGTCGCGCAGGCGGCCATCGATCTCGATGCGCAGCGTCTCGGGCACCTTGCAGCGCACGTAGCCCGTGACCCAGCTATTGGCGATTTCGGTCGCGCCCGCGCCGAACGCGAGGCAGCCAAGCGCGCCCGAATGCGGCGTGTGCGAATCGGTGCCGCACGCAACCTGCCCCGGCAGCGCATACTGCTCGGCCATCAGCGCATGGCAGATGCCTTCGGAGCCGGGCGCGTTGTCGAGCGCGCCATGCGAGCGCACCGGATAGTCGCGCGAGAACGACGTGTGCCCTTCCATCAGATTCGCGACACCCGGCAGCAAACCGTCGCGCACGTGCGGAATGCTCTGCGGCGCGAGCACCAGGTGATCCTGGAACGCGATGATGTGATCGGGCGCATGCAACGGCGCAGGCTTGCCGAACGCGCGATGCATCAGGTGCGCGCACATGCCGGTGAAATAGTCGTGGCTGAAGCGCCAGTCGGCGGCGATAAACACGCCTTCACCGCGCTGCGCGCTCGCGACACCCGGATGCAGATGACGCTCGATGATCTTTTCGACCAGCGTCTTCGGCTCGGCGCTAACTGCGCCGCGATTTGCACCGCGATTCTCCGTGGCCGCCGCCGAATCCACACGCTGTTGACCAGGCGCGGGCCAGTCCACGCTACGGCTGTACGCGAGCAGACCACCGCTGCGGATGATCTGCTGCGTGAGCGCGTCGCGACCTTTGAGGAATTCGTCGATCGGCACTTCTTCGCCGGCCAGCAGGCGGTCGAGCACCGAGAAATCGGTGGTGGTCAGAATGCCGATGTTGTCGCAATTCTGCTGATAGATGCGCTCGAAGCTCTCCGCGACGATCAGCCGGATGCCCGCCGACAACTCGGCGAGCGGGCTCGATTCGCGCGACGAACCCTTGCCGTAGCGCTTGCCCGCCACCGTCACGCGAAAGCCGCCGTCCTTCACCGCGTTGCGGCCGATCGGCTGACGCTCGCCCGCCTTGAAGCCGACATACGGATACTGGCCGAGGCGCTCGTCGTAAGTCAGCATCACGGTGACGGGCGTGATCTCGTCCGTCGACACGTTGTCGCGCAGCAGCCCTGCCGTCGCGCGCGTGAAATTCCGGCCGGCCAGCTGGGCCTCGATCACCGTCGGGTCTTGCGACAGGTACAACACGCGGCCATCCAAACGAATCGTATCGCTCATCACTGCATTCTCCTTGCGCCCACTATACGGTGCGCCAGGCCGATGCCAAAGTGCCGGTACGGCAACACAGCCGTCTCGTTTCACGAACGCTCGAAGTCTCGCGGCGCAGTCTCGCGGTTTAGCAACACGTGTCGACGCGCGCGCCTTTCATCCGGCTTTCCCGCTCTTCCTCTAGCGGCCAACGCCGCACGGCAACCGTCAGGACGCGTCGTGAAAGATGATCCCCACCGTATGCCGATGCCCCGAACGCAGCCGGCTCACGCCATGCCGCAGATTCACCCGATACGGACCACGCGTGCCCTGCACCGGCCGGCTGTTGACGGTAAATACGACCGCATCGCCCTGCGCAAGCGGCACAACCTCGGCACGCGACTGCATGCGCGGACGCTGCTCGGTCATTACAAACTCGCCACCGCTGAAATCGCGGCCCGGCGCCGAGAGCAGAATCGCGACCTGCAGCGGAAACACGTGCTCGCCGTACAGGTCCTGATGCAGGCAGTTGTAATCG
This sequence comes from Paraburkholderia antibiotica, assembly GCF_012927125.1. Lineage (GTDB taxonomy): Bacteria > Pseudomonadota > Gammaproteobacteria > Burkholderiales > Burkholderiaceae > Paraburkholderia > Paraburkholderia antibiotica. The sequence continues at coordinate 134,954 of NZ_JABBFZ010000010.1, read as the reverse complement.
CCCTCGCCGTATTGCAGGATCAGCGGCGTCGGGCGCAACTGGCCCGCGTCGTGGCAGCGTCGCAGGAAATCGGCGTGGTCCGGTGGATAACGCACGTCGATATCCATCGCGCGATTCCAGCGGTTCGCGACCGGCACGAGGTGCGGATAGAACGCGCCGCGCAATGCGTCGATCGGCGATGGCAGCGGATACGCGAAGTACTTGTACTCGCCGCGGCCGAAGCCGTGGCGTGCCATCACGATGCGGCTGCGGTAAAGCTCATCGCGCGGATAGAGCGCGACGAGCGCGTCGCATTCGCGCGGCGTGAGCAGTTGCGCAATAGCCGAGCAGCCGTACTGGTCGAGGTCGTGTTCGACCCGGCGCCAGTCGAGCGCGTCGACGCGTTGCGCGATCGTCGGCGTGGGTGCTGGGGCAAGCGTGGAGGTTGCGGTGGAGTGTGAGGTCATCGTCGGTTGGGTGGCGCTGTCGTTCTCGCGGCGGCGCACGTGCGTTTCCGCACGTACGCTTCATTTTTCAGCAGACTCCAGTGTACGAGTGCGGCAGCGCGAAAACACTCCGGCTCTTGCGGTCAAATTCGGCATCCCTGCACGGGCGCGCGATTCACGTTACGCTAACGCTATTCGTTGCGCCCGTATCCAGCCGGGCGCATTGCATTTCAATTCCGTCAGGGACCGCCATGAAACAGCAGCTCACCATCGATTTCGTCTCGGACATCGCGTGCCCATGGTGCGCGATTGGCCTCTCGTCGCTGCAACTCGCGCTCGCGCGGCTCGAGGATAGCGTCGACGCGCAGATCGTCGTGCATCCGTTCGAACTGAATCCGGAGATGGGACCGGACGGCGAGGACATCGTCGCTTATCTCGGCAAGAAATACGGCCGCACGGCCGAGCAGATCGCCGAAACGCAGGCGATGATCCGCGAACGCGGCGCGAGCGTCGGCTTCAATTTCGGCCCGCGCACACGAACCTATAACACGTTCGACGCGCACCGCCTGCTGCATTGGGCAGGTCTGAAAGGCACGCAGCTGCCGCTGAAGCTTGCGCTGCTGCGCGCGTATCACTCCGACGGCAAGAACCCGAGCAATCACGACGTGCTGGTCGAAGCGGCGCAGTCGGTCGGGCTCGACGCCGCCGAAGCGCGCGACGTGCTGACGAGCGGCCAGTATGCCGACGAGGTGCGCGAAGCCGAAAAGAACAATCAGGCGATGGGCCTGCAATCGGTACCGTCGATCGTGTTCAACCGCCGCTATCTGGTGACGGGCGGCCAGCCGGTCGAACAGTTCGTGCAGGCGATCGAGCAGATCGTGGCGGAACAGGCGGAAGGCACGGAGAGCACGGAGTAAGCGCGGGTTCTTTTTTCGGCGAAGGATTTCGGCGGACGATTTCCGGCGGAATATCGCGCATCGGCTGGAATCGGCGGGATCGTGCCATTAGCTCATGGAGTTCTCTTGCACGCGCTTTCGGCTTTGACAAAAAGAACCTGGACCGACGCGCCCCGCTGGGCGCTGATCGTCGGCGGCGCGGCAATCATGTTCGTCGGGCAAATCGTGCTGATCTTCGCCGAGTACGCGCTATGGGGCCCGCCCGTGCCCCATCCGAACCCGCTCGCGCATCAATCGATAGCGGTTCGGTTCTTCTTTATCGTCATGCTGATGCCGTTCCTCGAGACGATCGTCGGACAGTGGCTGCCCATTCGACTGATGCACGGCGTCTTTCATCTGTCGTGGCGAGTGGCGGCGGCCGGATCGATCGTACTGTTCACGCTCATGCATGGTTATACCGATCGTGCGGTTATAGCCATTCTGCTGGGCGCGGTGGTGCTGGCGACGGTGTTCGTTATCGAAGCAAAACGGGGCGGGTGGCCGGTTTTGAGCACCTATCTGACGCATGCGCTCGCGAATGCCTGTGTGTTATCGCTGCAAAGCGGTTGAGCGCCGCTGCGTGTGCGTGCTCAGCGGGCGGCGAAGTCGCTTGAATGCTTCGACACGCGTCGAACCATGCGGTCGCCCGATTCGGTTAGTCTGTCCGTACATTCCCGGGAGACAGACATGGACGTTCAACCGCAAGTCTCCGCCACCGCGTTCCTGATCGCCGACGCGGCGCGCGCGGCGATGCTGATGGCGCTCGCCGACGGTCGCGCGCTGCCTGCCGGCGAACTCGCCTACGCGGCCGGCGTGACCGCGCAAACGGCGAGCAGCCACCTCGCCAAACTGCTCGACGGCGGCCTGCTCACGGTCGAGAAAGAAGGACGCCATCGCTACTACCGTCTTGCGGACGCGCAGGTGGCGACGCTGCTCGAAAACCTCGCGGCCATCGGCGCAAAAGCGCCCACGCGCCTCAAACCGCGCGGACGCGACGCGCAGAAGTTGCGTTTCGCGCGTTGTTGCTACGACCACCTCGCCGGCCAGATCGGCATCGCGATTACGCACCAGTTGGTGCAGCGGGATTTACTCACGTCTCAGGAAGACAAGCGCTTCGAAGTCACGCAGCGCGGCGCGCAGTGGTTCAGCGAACTGGGTATCGATGTCGCGGCGCTACGGCCGGGCAAGCATGGCATCGCCCGACAATGCCTCGACTGGACGGAGCGGCAGCATCATCTGGCGAGACCGCTGGGCACGCAGTTGCTGACGACGCTGTGCGATAACGGCTGGGTGCGGCGCTCCGCCTCTTCGCGCGCGGTGCAGGTGACGCCGCAGGGGTGGGCGCAGCTGTACGAGCGCCTGGGTGTGACGGCGGACAGCGTCACTGGGGAGGATGAAGAACTTCGCGTCGTGTAGCGGAACGGATTGCCGCCTGCGCGACTTCCGAAGCTGGTGGACCCGACCGCCACCGGCGCGTGCGACGGAAGTCAATCCCGCCACGCGCGCCTGATACCGCTTACAGATAGCTGCAAACGTAATCGAGCGTTTCGACCACGTCGATATCGAAGCGGCTCTTGCCCGGCACCGAGAACGACTCGCCCGCGCCATAGGTCTTCCATTCGTCGCTACCATCGAGACGGATGCGGCACTTGCCTGCCTGCACTTCCATCAGCTCCGGCGCGTCGGTGCCGAAGTTGAGCGTGCCCGGCAGGATCACGCCGAGCGTCTTGCGCGTGCCGTCGGCGAACAGCACGGTGTGCGACACGCACTTGCCGTCGAAGTACACATTGGCTCGTTTGACAACGGAAACCTGGTCGAATTGCGCTGCAGCCGTCATGGCGGTCTTCCTCTGGGTCATCGTAAATGAATGCATGGGCGCCCGATGGCCGCGGCAGTTGGCGCGGCTTCGCCGGGAACGCGAGCCCGCCATCATACAGGCTCCGGGCAGCGCTCAACGTGGGTTTGCGTGGCGGGAAGATTTCTTCCGCCGCTCAACGGCACGCCCGATCTCGCGCGATCACGCCCGCTCTGCCCCGTCGCTCAACTTCAACCTGAACCCATGTACCGCCAGTTCCTGCTGGAAGAAGTCCAGATCTTCCGAACGCACAAAGCCCAGCCTTTCATACATCGCCCAAGCCGATTGCATCGCCTTCGTCGTGTGCAGAATCACTTCGGCATGGCCGCTTTGACGCGCCAGCTCGATGCACGCCAGCGTCAGCGCCTTGCCCACGCCTTTGCCGCGGCACTCGGGATCGACGCCGAGCAGGCGGATGCCGGAAGCGTTCTTCACCGAGGTCGCCGTTCCGCCCGATCCGTATTGCGCCATATCGGCGAAATAAACGACTCCGCCAACCAGCTCATTCGATTCCGCTAGCGCCACGAGCACGCGCACGCCCGGCTTCTCGGTAAAGCGACCGATATTGGCGAGCACGTCGTAATAGGCCGGCTGTTCGTCGGGTTTCGGGAATCCGGGCAACGCGGCATAGACCTTGACCAGCAGTTGGCCAAGTTCGGCCAATTCAGCGGCATTGCCATCGCGAATGGAAAGATTCGAATGCATAAACGTCCTTCGGCGGCCGACGACGGCTGCGCACACAACCGCTGCGCACCTACCGTATCCGCACCGCGATTGAAAACGATGAGGGGACATCATCGTATCGCACCCGCGACACGCCAGGAACGAGGACATATCCGCGCGCTTTCATCACCTCTTTTAAGCAACGACTGACATTCTTCCACATCGATCGCGTCTTTTAAAAATTCAACCCGCATCAATTCGGAAAAAAAGCCTTTTTAATGCTTCAATTCGTCAATTAACATTTGACCGACCTGTACTACACTCGGCGGTGCCTTTTCGTAGTCGAGTCCGCATCGACGACGCGGCGAACAGAACGGCGGTCGAATCGCCCCGGGGACGGGCTTCCAGCGACACCGTTTTCGCCGCTCATCGATGCCGGCCGCACCATGCATTGCCTGGCGCGACGGCAAGGAAAAAGCATGCAGTGAAGACACGACCGCCTCGGCCAAAGCGGCGTGCAAGGCCGGATTCCATGTTGGCGTCGCTAGCGAAAAATCCGTGCGAAGCGGCCGATAAATCATTAAACGAGCGCTCAAACGCCATCGACTATGCAAAGCACCTACAACCTGTGGCTGGTCGCCATCTCCGTGCTGATCGCGACCCTCGCCTCTTACACCGCACTCGATCTCGCCGACCGGATTTCCCTGCTCGCCTACGCGCGAACGCGGCAGATCTGGCTGGCCGGCGGCGCCCTGGCGATGGGCGTCGGCATCTGGTCGATGCACTTCATCGGCATGCTGTCGTTCTCGCTGAGCATTCCGATCGGCTACGACTTACGGGTAACGGTCTACTCGCTGCTCATTGCCGTACTGGTTTCGTGGTTCGCGTTGCAGATCGTCACGCGCAAGCGTCTCGGCGTATTCCGGCTCTTCGCCGGCGGCGTGTTGATGGGGCTCGGCATTGCCAGCATGCATTACGTCGGCATGGCCGCGATGCTGATGACGCCCGCGATTCACTATGATCCGGTGCTTCTCGTCGCATCGATCGTGATTGCGATTGCCGCGTCGACGGTTGCGCTGTGGAGCGCCTATACGCTGCGCTCGGCGGAGCGCAAGTACGTGGCGTACAAACGCATCGGCACCGCGCTGATCATGGGCGTCGCGATCACCGGGATGCACTACACTGGCATGGCCGCGGCGAATTTTCCGGCCGGCTCGATCTGCGGCGCGGCGGGCGGTATCCGGCCCGAATGGCTCGCGGCGGTGGTAATTCCGGCGGCGATCGTGATTCTGGTCGTGACGCTGGCGGTTTTCCATCTCGACGCGCGCGCCAAGTTTCTCGCCGATTCCGTCGCGCGACTCGACGATCATGTCGACCGCATCCGCGGCATGATGCGCTAACGCCGCCGCGCGGGTGCAAGGCTCGACTATCGGCATAACAGGCATAACCCGCACTATCGGCCCATTCGGCACAGGAGCAGGCGTGAGAATACCCGGCGCGAAAATCACCACTGCAATTGCTGCAACGTTCATCGCAATCGGCGCGGCACCCTGCGCGAACGCGCAAGATCATGGCGGCATGCCGGCCGAAGCGGCCGCGCACAACCCGACGATCGCGGCCGCACCGATTCGAAACCGATCGGATAACGAACTGGCGCGCGAGGTACGCCGCGCGCTCACGCGCACGCCGAATCTGCATTCCACCGGTATTCACGTCCAGGTGCGTCACGGCGTCGTCACGCTGACCGGCTGGGTGCCGCACCGCGCGCAGGTCCAGCGGGCCAGCAACGCCGCCAGATCGGTGCGCGGCGTCCGGCACGTGAATAACCGCCTGAGCGTGCGCACCCGAGGTGCCGGCGGCCACTAAAGCCACGCGCGCCTGGCAATCCTGCGCAATCCAATACAGACGACCTAATGCAATCGGCCCGGCATGAAGATGCCGGGCCGATCCGCTTTAAATTGACCACTCGATAAACGGGAAGATAAGCGCGCATCCGCCGCGGCGCCCGTTCCGCGACGCCGCCGCGACTTCGCGCTATATCAGCGCCACATCCGGTAGCTGACAACCGGCGCCCGATACGCGTACATACGCGGCTGCGCCCAATAAACCGGCGGCCGATAAACCTGATACGCAACCGGCGCCGCCGGCTGCATCACCGTTTCGACGACCGGCATTTCCTCGTATTGCGCCTGCGGGTAAACCGGCACGTATTGCATGGGCGGCGGCGCATAGTCCTGCCGCACGTACATCGGCTGAGTGTCGGCATAGACGGGTTGCATCTGCTGCATCTGCGCATAAGCCGGCGCCTGCTGGTATTGCATCGGCATCGCCGGCTGCGCATATTGCGGCTGCTGATACGCCTGCTGGTAAGGCTGTTGATAGGCCTGCTGAGGCGGCGGTTGCGGCACCTGACGCTGCGCGTACTGGCGCGGCTGCGGCGGAATGTTCGTGTACTTCGAGTTGTCGTCTTCGGGGACGCCGGCCGGCAGCGGCGGCACGTCCACTCGCGCGACATCGGTCTTCGCCGGCTGCCGTTGACCGTGATTGTGCGCGTCGATCATCGCCTGATAATCCGCCTGATCCTGTTTGCCGCGATTGATATAGCCATTGCGATACGCGCGGGCCACGTCGGACATTTTCGCTTTCGGATCTTCCTTCATGCCGTCCGCGTTGACCTGATACTCGTTCGGACTGAGCGAGCCGGACGGCACCTCGTCCTCGGACGCGTATGCGGCTTCGGGTCCATCGGCCCACGCTGGATAACATTGCAGCGTCAGCGCCGAGGCGACCGTCGTCACCCCGATCCCCAGAAGCGTTTTTGTTCTCATGATCCACCTCGCGGCCGATTAAGAGTTTTGAAAGCCGAAAAATTTACTTGCCCCGTGCCGCCATTTCTCGTGCCCGTGCAATGGTTATTTTCTAGCACATTCCTCTGACGTCGGCATTCTTTTTTCTTTAAAAATGAGCGGTGTAGCGCACCGCTGACACTGCGGCCCGAAGCGCGCCGGGAAAAACCCTGAGAGTCAAATTTGCCGAATGGGAGTGCTCGTCGCAACGGACCCGCGACGCCATCGGAGGCCAATTCTTTTTGCCCGTCAGCAGGCGGCAGCGACGCCGCTTTTTCTGCGCGTTTTATCCCCGTGGCCACTTAAACGCCGCTCGACAACGCGAGTTTCCCTATTGCACCAAGTCGGGTTCTCTGCTTGCCGCTAAAGCAAAACCATTTGAATAAACGACGGCCCGATTCGATGCCTGTTCCGACTGCCCACGCATACGATCATCAAACGAAAAAAGCCGGGTCCAAACGGACCCGGCTTTCCGATACCACCCTCCACGATCATGTCATTGCACGACCGGGTACTTTCTCTCAGGCTCCCGCGAATCTCATGTCCCCGGTCTCCCGCTGATTTGCCAGCAACCGCTTGACCGTCAACGCGAGCGGCACGGTAAAGAAGAGATGCGACATGAACCCGCCGATAATCACCGCCGGGTCGAAATAATCCGGATGATTGCTCGACGCGATCATGATCGCGATGTGCATGACGATCCACGCGAATACCGCATAGAACAGCGCGACCAGCGTCGCCTCATAGCCGCGCCGCCGGAAGTACGGCCAGATCGCGGCGAACAGCACACCCCACGCGATCGCGAACACGAAATGAATCCCCGTGCCGACGATATACGCCCAGATGCCCAGCGATTCCTGCACGCCCTTGCCGAACACGAGACCCGTCGCATTGCGCGGAATGCCCGCGAGCGGCATCAGATGCTGCGCGTCGACCCACACGAGTGCTTCGTAAATCCAGATCACCACCGCACCGATCAAACCGCCGATCGCCCCGGCGCGAAACGTCGCGCCACGACCGGGTGCCGCGGAATTCACGGTTTCCATGCGCCGGTTCAGATCTGCCTCGCTCATACCAAACTTGCTGACCATCCCTTCTCTCCTCAAAATGGACTTCATAGCGGATTAGCCGCCATTGCGGCGGACCATGCGAGATTTGCGCGGGCACGCCGCGCGTTGTTTCAGAACAGGATTTTTATTGCCCCGGATTGCGCTCGAAAAGAATCGGGCTCCGGGATCTTCTTTTATGGTTCTATCGAGACGTGCTACTGGAGCGACAGCCTGCCGGTTCGACCGGCAGGCGTGACAACTAGCGTGACAACTAATGACCAACGACGATTAAACGGCCTCGGGCACCTTGCGCGTCTTCAGAAACGCTTCGAGCGTTTCACCGCGCATGCTTGCGTACATGCCGAGATTGGTGATCTTCACCACGCGCGCGAACTTCTCGAGCACGAAGAAGCACACGCCATAACGGATCATGCCGATCCAGTCGACGTTGTCGACCAGCGTGCGTTCTTCCGGCGTGAGCTTCGCCGCATCGTAAGAGGCGGTACGGTTTTCGAGCCACAGCGCGCGGGCCGACGCTTCGCGCATCTGCCAGAAAAAGCGGTTCATGCGCATCGCCTTCATGCTCTGGCGAATATCGAACGGATAGGTGCCCGTCAATTCTTCGACGCCAACCAGTTGCGGATTCATTACGCTACCTCTTCTTCATAGATCGTCACGGCCATTGCAGTGCTGGTCGCGAGATAGTAGTTGCGATGCAGTTCGCGGACCTTGTTGCCGAGCGCGCCGCGCATGGCCAGCCACATGATCGTTTCGACGCTCTCCGCGCCGCCGAGGCGCACGTAGTCGACGTGCTTCATCGCGGCGAGACGCTCGGGGTCGTTGACGATCAGGTCGAGGAACTCCATGTCCCATTCGGTGTTGTTAAAGCCGCTGCGCTCGCCGTGCACCTGATGCGACAGCCCGCCCGTGCCGACCACCACGACTTTCAGATCCTGCTCGAACGATTCGATCGCGCGACGCAGCGCCTGGCCGAGCCGGTAGCAGCGATTCGCGGTAGGCAGCGGATACTGCAGCACGTTGACTTCGAGCGGCACCAGCGACAGCGGCCAGCCGCCCTGATGCGGCAGCATCAGCGACAGCGGCGAGTTGACGCCGTGATCGAGCGGACGGTCCTGGAACACGGTCAGATCGAATTCGTCGGCAACCAGTTGCTCGACGATATGGATCGCCAGATCCGGATGACCGGCGATGTCCGGCAGCGGACGCTTGCCCGCGCCTTCGTCGGCGAATTCGTGATTCGGCGACACGCCGAGCGCGAAGGTCGGATAGCAGTCGAAGAAGAAGCTGTTCGCGTGGTCGTTGTAGAACATCACCATCACGTCGGGCTTCTGCTCGTCGAGCCATTTCGCCACCGGCTCGTAGCCTTTGAAGAGCGGCGCCCACGCCGGCTCGTTCTGCTTACCCTTGTCGTACGCCAACCCGATCGTGGGTACGTGGGAGGTGCCGATACCACCAATGATCCTTGCCATATTCGTTCTCTTCTGTCACTTCGTGCTGCGTGCCAATCGGATGGGTCGGCGCTTTTGCGGCGCGAGCCGGCGCGACCGTGTTGGGATACAAAGATAGGAATTGTGCCGCGATACCGGAAGTACGGGTAAACCTCAGTTAGCGTCGGGGTCATGGGTGAAAACCCCGTCGAGCGGCGCAGCATGGGTTGATGCCGCGCGCCGCGAACCGCGCTACGCCTGGCTTTCTCGGTATCCCAAGCCTGTGTGGCAGGCCTCGCGCCGCATCATCCCACACTCGCCATCGATAAATAAAACAGATGGCCCGGAAAACAACTCGCAACGCACTTTTTTAGTCTTGGTATGGCGTTGCGCACGTGGCTATACTTCGGTGCTTCCGAAGAGTGACACGACGATGAACGAGACGACCCAGCAAGCGATTGTCCAGACGTTACGCGAAAAGATACTCTCGGGCGAACTGTCGCCCGGTCAGCGACTCGTCGAGGCGCAGCTCGCGCAATGGCTCGGCGTGTCGCGCACGCCGCTGCGGTATGCGCTCAGCGTGCTGTCGTCGGAAGGTCTGCTCGACCGGTCGGGATCGCGCGGCTACGTGGTGCGCCGCTTCAGCGTGCGCGACGTGCTCAACGCGATCGACGTGCGCGGCGTGCTCGAAGGACTCGCCGCGCGCTCGGTCGCCGAGAAAGGCGTGAGCCCTGCACTCGCCGCCGCGCTCGACGAATGTCTGCGCGAAGGCGACGAGATCTTCGCGCAAAAGCATCTGCGGCAAGGCGACGACGTGCGCTACGCGGAGCTCAACGGCCGCTTCCACGCGCTGATCGTCGAGGCCGCACAGAACCAGGCAGTCAGCGCCGCGCTGAGTCTGAACGACAAGGTGCCGTTCGTTTCGCCGTTCACGATCGCGTTCGACGAATCCGCGCGCGAGCGTCAATTCATGATGCTGATGTACGCGCATCGCCAGCATCATGCGATCGTCGACGCGCTGAAAAAAGGCGAAGGCGCGCGCGTCGATGCGTTGATGAGGGAGCACACGCATATCTCGAAGGAAAGCCTGAATCTGTCGCTGCCGTCGTTGCATCTGATCGCGGGCGCGGCATGAGCAACGATCTCGTGTCCGCCGAAGCCGGCCACGCGCCTACCCGCGCGCCGTTATCGGTGAGCAGCAAGGACCTGCTCAATCTCGCGCATCTGCGCGCGTTCCGCCTCGTCGCCGACATGGGCAGCGCGACCCGCGCGGCCGCGGCACTGTTTCGCGCGCAATCGGCGGTCACGCGTTCGGTGCAGGAACTTGAAGCGGCGCTCGGCGAGCCGCTATTCGATCGCGGTCCTTCGGGGATGCTGCCAACACCGGTCGGCCGCGCGGTGCTGCATCGCTGCGAGCGCATCTTCGCGGAACTCGAAGAACTCGCGCAATGGTGCGCCGCGCGCCAGGCGCGCCGCCGCCCCGTCGCGGAAGGCGCGTTGCCCGCCTATCTGCTCAACACACGGCGGCTGCAACTGTTCGCGGCGCTCGCGCGGCATCGACATATGCCGAGCGCGGCGAAGACCTTCGGCATCAGCCAGCCCGCGGTCAGCACCGCGATTCGCGTCCTCGAAAGCGGCTCGGGCCTGAGTCTGTTTCATCGTAGCCCGCGCGGCATTCTGCTGACGACCGAAGGCGAAACGTTTCTGCTGCACGTACGCCGCGCGTTGAACGAACTGCGCCACGTGCCCGACGATATCGCCGCGCTGCACGGCAAGATTCAGGGCTCGGTGACGGTCGGTGCGCTGCCGCTCGGCCGCACGCTGCTGCTGCCGAAAGCGATCGCGCGAATGACGTCGGCGAATCCCGGCGTGCGCGTCGTCACCGACGAAAGCGCGTACGAGACGCTCGTCGCGAGTCTGCGCGCCGGCGACATCGACTTCATTCTCGGCGCGCTGCGTGACAACGACGCGACGAGCGGCCTGAAAAACGAGCGGCTGATGTCGGAAGACATGGTGGTGCTGGTGCGCCAGGGGCATCCGCTTGCGCAGACGCCCGAGCTCACCATCATGGGTCTGCGCGACGCGCAATGGATCCTGCCGCGCAGCAATGCGCCGGCGCGCGCGCTATTCGAAGCGCAATTCAAGCGGCTGAAGGTGAAGCCGCCGCTGCCGACGGTCGAAACCGCCGACCTCGCGGTGATTCGCGGACTGCTGCTCGGCACCGATATGGCCGCGGCGCTGTCGGCGCAGCAATTGCATCATGAGATCCGCTCCGGCCAACTGGTGGTGCTCGACGTGCCGCTGCACAATACGCGGCGCGACATCGGCCTGACCCTGCGCGCGGCGGGTACGCCGTCGCCGGCCGCGCGCGCGTTGATCGATGCGATCCGGCTGTCGGTGGTCGACGTGACGCGTACCGTGAGCATCGGCGCGGCCGGGTCGCGTTGGCTGACGAGTTGATTAGTTCGCTTAACGATCTTTTTCCGGGTCCGGCAGGCTGTCGAAAAACGCCCGCCAGTCGAATGGCGTGGACAGCGTGCCGTAATCGATACCACCCGCCTCCATCGCATCCACGACGCCGTCCTGCAGACGCGCGGACGCGTCGCTCATGAACGGCGTGATGCCGGCCTCGCGCAGCGTCTGCGACACCTCACGCATTTCCGCCGCGCGCCGCCGGCCATGTTCGGCAACGCGGCTGACCAGATAGGCGGGCACGCCCGCATCGCCGCGCATCTTGCCGACGGCTTACCGGCCGCTTGCACGATGTGGCTGCACTCATTGTAAAAGCGAACAACGCGCACATGGCCGACGAACTACACCGCCTTTTCATCGCATCTATTTATCGGCAACGCAACGTGCTTTTCTGCTAAAACGTTAGAGACGAACCGTATTGACCATGAAAAGGACAAGACGATGAACCAGCCACAATGGAACGCCATGGACGATCTGCTGGCGAGCTACCTGCTCGAACCGGATGCTGTACTCGACGCGGCGCTGGCAGCGAGCGCGGCGGCCAATCTGCCGGCGATCAACGTCGCGCCGAATCAGGGCAAGCTGCTGCATCTGCTCGCGAAGCTGCGCGGCGCGCGGCGTATTCTCGAAGTGGGCACGCTCGGCGGCTACAGCACGATCTGGCTCGCGCGTGCGTTGCCGGCCGACGGTCAGCTGATTTCGCTCGAAGCCAACCCGGACAATGCAGCGGTGGCTCGCGCCAATCTCGAACGGGCGAGCCTCGCGGGCATCGCGTCGGTCGTGATCGGCGCGGCGGCGCAGACGCTCGAGCGCTTCGTCGTGGAAGGCGTCGAACCGTTCGACATGATTTTTCTCGACGCGGACAAGAAGAACTATCCGGAGTATCTGCGTCTGTCGCTGCTGCTGAGTCGGCCTGGCACGCTGATCGTCGGCGACAACGTGATTCGCCGCGGCCAGATCGCCGACCGCGCTAGCGACGACCCCGACGTCATTGGTTTGCACGAGTTTTTCCGGCAGCTCGCGCAGAATCCGCGGCTCGACTCCACCGCGCTGCAAACCGTCGGCTCGAAAGGATGGGATGGTTTTTCGATGACACTGGTCGACGCCTGATCCGCGCGGCGACGCGCAGATCACGCCAACGTCATAGCAAACCGCCGAATCGCTCGACGCAAGCCTGCCGCACGCGCTCGACCGACGCCGCCCACTCCTCGCCCGGCCCACGACGGAACAGCCGCAGCGTGGACGGATACCACGGCGAATCGTCGCGCGCGTGCAGCCAGCGCCAGTCCACATCCCGCTCGGGCAGCATCACCCAGCACGGCTTGCCGAGCGACGCGGCCAGATGCCCGATCGACGTGTCGACGCAGATCACCAGATCGAGTTGCGCGACGATCGCCGCGCTGTCCGCGAAATCCGTTACGCGGGCGCCGAGATCGAGCAACGGTTGCGCGGCCGGCGGATTGCGCGCGTCGTCCTCGCCCTGTCCTTTCTGCAGGCTCACGAAGTTCAGCCCCGGCACCCGCCAGAGAGGCGCGAGCGTGGCGAGCGACGGGATCGAACGATTCGCGTCGTTATGGTGCTTCGCGTTTCCCTTCCAGACCACGCCGATCCTGGGTCCTGGCGGCAACGCATCGAGCGCCGGGCGCCACTGCTCAAGGAGCGCGGGGTCGAGCTTCAGCTGCACCGGGCGCGGAATCGTGTCGAGCGTCGTACGCAGATGCAGTGGCCCGCTCAACGGACTGGTCCAGCAGTCGTACGACGCGGCGCGCGCGAGGCCCCCGCCGTGATCGAACACCGCATCGACACCGTCGACGCCGACCATCAACCGATGCAGGATCGGCACGCACACGAACGCGATATGCGCAGCCCCCTGCGCCTTCAGCACCGCGATATAGCGGCTGAATTGCAGCATGTCGCCGAGGCCGTCTTCCTGCCATACCAGTACCGATTTACCCGTGAGCGGCTCGCCTTGCCATTGCGGACAGCTAAGCATCGCCTTCGTTTTCCGATGAACGAAATCGGGCTGTTCGTAGCGGCATTCATACAACGGCCAGCCTTCGTCGAAACGGCCGAGACCCAGCAGCAGCACAGCCAGTCCGAAACGCGCGTCGCCATAGTCGGCCCGCAACGCAAGGGCCTCGCGATACGCGCTTTCGGCCTCGGCAGAGCGCCCCTGTTGCGCGAGCGCGTTGGCGAGGTTCGCGTGCGCTTCGGGGAACTGAGGAGCGAGCTCGCGCGCCTGCTGGAAGGCGTCGACGGCTTCGGAAAAACGGTCGAGCACGCGCAATACGCAGCCGAGATTGTTGTGCGCCTGCGTGAACCCCGGCTGGCAGCGAATCGCGTCGCGATAGGCCTGCTCGGCCTCCGCCAGACGCTCCTGTTTGAACAGTGCGACGCCGAGGTTGTAGTACGCCTCCGCATAGTCCGCGCGATGAACCAACGCTTCACGATAAGCGGCCACGGCCTCGTCGGTACGTTCGAGTTCCATCAGGACCGCACCGAGATTCAGATGCGCTTCCGCGTAATCCGCGCGAATCGCCAGCGCGAGGCGGCAGGCGAGTTCCGCTTCGGCGTGCCGCTGCGTGGCCTTCAACACACCGCCCAGGTTGTTGAGCGCCTCGGGATACTGCGGCTTCAACGTCAACGCCTGACGAAACGCAGCGTCCGCTTCCGCGAGGCGCCCCAGCTCAACCAACACGCTGCCGTGGTTGTTGTGTACTTCCGCGAAACCGTTCAGGCCGAGCAGCGCACGACGATAAGCCGCCTCGGCTTCCTGCGGACGACGCAGATCGCGCAGCACGATACCGTGGCCGTAGTGCGCCTCTGCGTAGTCCGGACGAATCTCGATGGCGGTGCGATACGACGCCTCCGCTTCGCCCCGGTAGCCTAGTCCGTACAGCACGTTGCCGAGGTGATGATGGGCTTGCGCATCGCGCGGACGCAGCAGCACCAGTTGCCGATACAGCGATTTCGCGGCCGACAGGCGCCCGAGCGATCTCAGCAGCGCGGCGAGACTCGCGTAGACGTCGGCGTAAGCGGGCTTCAGGAGCAGGCACTGTCGCCAGTAGTGCTCCGCGTCCGCCCAGCGACTCAACGCGAACGCGCAACAGCCGGCAATGTTCAACGCGTCCGCGCGTCGGTCGAGCGGCTGCGCGTCATCGTCGAGAAACGGCGCGACGAGCGGCAGCGCGTCGGCGAACCGTCCGGCCGAACATAGCGCCACGGCCTGCCGGTTGATGTCGTCGATCGAAGCAGCGAGCGTGGGCATGAGCGTCATAAGTCGTGAATCGTGAATCGTGGGGCTTGGGTCTTGAGTCGGGCTGCGTGGCGCGGGGAATCACAAGGTTCACGCGCAAAGCTCGGGCGCAAGATTCAGACGCACTGCCCGCACGCTACGCGACAACGCAGATTAAGCGATTCGCGCCGCGCGCAGCGCCCGGAAATAAGCGGCTTTTTGCCGTCTAATCGGGCGCTATACCTGTCATCACGAAAGAAAAGATCGCGCGGCAATGCTAGAATCGCCCCCGTCTCTCTTTCGACCATCATGACCGCACGCTCCCGCAACCGCATGACCGCCTGGCTTGGCCTCGTCGCCATGTGGCTGGTCGTGTTCGCGCCGCTCGTGAGTCAGTTGCTCGAAGCGAGCCTCGCGCACGAGCCGACCGCCGCGCTCTGTTCGACGCATCACGGGTCCGGCGGCTTCGATGAGGCCGAGCAGGCCGACCAGACGAGCGCGCTCGCACAGACCGATGCAGCCCCCGTGCATCTGAGCCACGACGACGCCTTCGGCGCCTGCGGCTACTGTCATCTGCTCCAACATCATGTCGCGATGCCGACGGTCGCCGCCGTCGCGCCGCCGGCCGCGCTGCTGCTGGCCGGCACCGCGCCGCCCACGCTGTCCACCCGCTTCACACCGCTCGGCGCGTTCCCGTCGGGCCGTCCACGCGACCCACCTGTCGTTTCCTGATCGCCGTCAGTCCTGATCGCACTCGCGTCGCTATTGCGACGCCGTCCGCGCTCGTCTGTTCAATGCATCAAGGAAACACTCATGTTCAACTTCGCTCTGCGAAGGCTGCCGGGTCACGGCCGCCGCGGCGCCGGCCGCGCCGTGCGTCGTGCAACGGATCGCGCGATGAATCGCGCCACGAAAGCGCGCCACACCGCCCGCTGGCCCGCACTGATCCCGGCGCTCGTGCCGATCTTCGCCGCCGCGCCCGCGCGAGCCGACGACACGCCGCCCGATGCGACGCTGCCCACCGTCAGCGTCAATGCAAGCGCGACCGCCAGCGCCGCGCCGCGTGCGGTCGATCCGAATCTGCCCGCGTCGGTCGAGACCGTCACGCGCGAGCAGTTCTCGAACTGGAACGTCGTCAATACCGAAGACGTGCTGAAGTACATGCCGAATCTGGCGGTACGCAAACGCTTTATCGGCGATCTGAATTCGATCATCGCGGTACGCGGCACCAGCAATACGCAGAGCGCGCGCGGTCTCGTCTATGCGGACGGTTTGCTGCTGAGCAATCTGCTTGGCAACAGTTATTCGTTTCCGCCGCGCTGGTCGATGGTGTCGCCCGACGAAATCCAGCAGGTCGACGTGATCTATGGGCCGTTTTCCGCGCTGTATCCGGGCAATTCGCTCGGCGCGACGGTGCTCATCAGCACGCGTATGCCGAAGCAGTTCGAAGCGAACGCCGACGTGAAGGCGTTCACGCAACACTTCAGCCTGTTCGGCGTGAACCGCAATTTCAACGGCAGTGAAGCGAGCGCGTCGATCGGCGATAGGATCGGCAAGTTCTCGTATAGGCTCGGCGTCAATCATCTCGAGAACACGAGCCAGCCGCTGCAGTTCGCCACGCTCGCGCAATCGGGCACGCCCGCAAAACCCGGCGACACGCCCGTCAGCGGTGCCTACACCTACAACAACCAGACCAATACGCCGACCACCGTGCTCGGTGTGAACGGCGAAGGCATCGAACACACAGTGCAGGATCAGTTCAAGCTGAAGATGCAGTACGACTTCACGCCGACGCTGCAAGGCGCGTTCACACTCGGCTACTGGCACCAGACCTACAACAGCGAGACGTCGACGTTCCTGCGCGATGCCGACGGCAACCCGGTGTACAGCGGCAACGTGTCGATCGGCGGCTATCACTACACGATCCCGGCCGCCGCGATGGCGCCGAGCCTCGGGCATAGCGAGAACTGGCTATATGGCCTCTCGCTGAAAACGCGCAACGCGAGCGGCTGGAACGGCGAAGCGATCGCCTCGTATTACGACATCGGCAACAGCGTCGCGCGCACCGCGAATGCGGGCGGCCCCGGCAACGGGCCGGGCACCGTGCTGTTCGGCGACGGCACCGGCTGGAAGACGCTCGATCTGCGCGCCACCTACACCCCTGCCATCAGCCAGGCAGGACTCGGCAATCACGCGCTGAGCTTCGGCTATCACTACGACAACTACTTTCTCGACAACGAAAGCTACAACACGCTGAACTGGCGCGACGGCGCCGCGACCTCGTTCGCGAATGCGTTCAGCGGCAAGACCCAGACCCAGGCGCTCTACGCGCAGGACGCATGGCGTTTTCTGCCGCGCTGGAAACTCGTCTATGGCGTGCGTTACGAAGACTGGCAGGCCTACGGCGGCACGCAGTCCCTGCCCGGCACGACGCTCAGATACGGCGATGCAAGCCAGCAGCATTTTTCGCCGAAGGCGTCGCTGTCGTTCGACGTCAACGACGATCTGACCTTGCGCGCGTCGATCGGGCGCGCCTATCGCTTCCCGACCGTCAGCGAGTTGTTCCAGGGGCAAATCAACGGCTTCGCGATCGTCAACAACAATCCGAATCTGCAGCCCGAAGACGCGCTATCGAAAGAACTTAGCGCCGAATGGGCGCACTGGAACGGCGTGTTCCGCTTCTCGCTGTTTCAGGACGACGTGA
This sequence comes from Paraburkholderia antibiotica, assembly GCF_012927125.1. Classification (GTDB taxonomy): domain Bacteria; phylum Pseudomonadota; class Gammaproteobacteria; order Burkholderiales; family Burkholderiaceae; genus Paraburkholderia; species Paraburkholderia antibiotica. The sequence goes on along the minus strand of NZ_JABBFZ010000010.1, from coordinate 117,322 downwards.
AGAACACGATCTTCAGTCAGACCGACACGACCGTGATTCCCAACGTGACGAACTTCCAGAACATCGGCAAGGTGCGCTCACGCGGCTTCGAAACGAGTTATTCCGGCGAAAACGTGTTCGTGCACGGCCTCGATCTGATCGCGAGCGTCGCGTACACGCAGTCGAAGATTCTCGAGAATGCGCAGAACCCGGCGTCGGTCGGCAAGTACTTTTATCGCATTCCGTTGTGGCGCGCGAATCTCGCCGCGACCTATCACTTCGACGCACGCGCGGCACTGACGCTCGCGGCACGCTACTCGGGACGCCAGTACAACACACTCACCAATACCGACACGAATCCCAACGTGTTCGGCGGCACGAGCACCTACACCGTGGTCGATACGAAGTTCACGTTCAAGCCGACGAAGCTCAGCGAAATCGGCGTCGGCATCGACAACCTGTTCGACGCGCGCTACTTCGTCTATCACCCGTATCCGGGGCGAACGTTCTATATGGAAGCGAAGCTGCGCATCTAGACGCGACGCCAGCCCGCCGTGACTCCGCTCACGCACATCGACCGAATACCCAATCTTGCCCGACGAGGATTTCATGTCCACGACTCAAGCCGCCGAACGCACACGCGTCGACAGCAATGCCACGACCGGCACCGCTAACGGCACGGCTAACAGCACCACCAACGGCAGCGCCGCGAACCCAGCGCAGCCAGGCTATCGCACGCTGTGGCGCTGGCATTTCTACGCAGGCCTCTTCGTGATGCCCTTTCTGCTGGTGCTCGCGATTACCGGCACGCTGTACTGCTTCCAGCCGCAGATCGAGCCGCTGCTGTACCGGCAGCAGATGATCGTCGCGCCGCAAGCGGTACAGACGCTGCCCGACAATGCGTTGCTCGCCCGCGCCCGCGCGGCGATGCCGGCCGATGCCACCGCGACGACCGCGGCCATCAATCGCGATCCGCAGCGCAGCGCCGAATTCGTGTTTCGTCTCGCCGACGGCACACAGCAGAGCGTCTATCTGAATCCGTACAACGGCGAGCTATTGGGCACGCTGAGCGTCGAGCGCCGCTTCATGCAGGTGGATCGCATGCTTCATCGCAAGCTGCTGCTCGGCAAGCCCGGCGAGTTGCTGATGGAATTGGCCGCCTGCTGGACGCTCGTGATGCTCGGCACCGGCATCGCGCTGTGGTGGCCGCGCGGCAAAACCGGCGTGCGGGCCGCACTGGTGCCGCACTTCACGCTGAAGGGCCGGCCGCTATGGAAAAACCTCCATGCGGTGATCGGCATCTGGCTTGCGCTCGGCGCGCTCGCGTTCGTGCTGACGGGCCTGCCGTGGACCGGCTCGTGGGGCAAACAGTTCAAGGCATTCGCGACCGCGACAAATCTCGGCGCACCGGCTGGCGCGTGGGGCGGCCTGCCATTGCGCTCGGTCATGCCCGGCGCGCACGCGGACCACGCCGCCGCATCGAAGGACCATACCGGGCACCATCATGCCGACATGGATTCGATGCCCGGCATGGTGATGGACGACCTGCCGTTGCCGCTCAAGCCGTGGGCGGCCAGCAACGCGCCCGTGCCCTCTTCCGCCGACACGGCTTTGAACACCGCACAGCCGCTTTCGCTCGCGCATATCGTCGAACTCGCCGCGTCGCTCGGCATCATCGACGGCTACAACATCGTGCTGCCGAACTCCGCCACCGGCGTCTACACGGTGTCGTACTTCCCTGGCAATCCGAAGGATGAGCGCACGCTCTATATCGACCAGTACAGCGGCGCGATCCTGAAGGACATCCGCTACGGCGACTATGGCGCGATTGCGAAGGCCGTGTCGTACGGCACGTCCTTGCATATGGGCCGCTATTTCGGCGTTGCGAACCAGGTCCTCTGCGCGCTCATTTCGCTCGGCCTCGCCGCCCTCGCGGTGACGGGCTTCGTGATGTGGTGGAAGCGGCGGCCGCAACGTGCGCTCGGCGCGCCCTCGCGTGAACGCGGCGCACCGCCGATGCGCGGCTGGAAAACCGGCCTCGTGCTGCTCGGCATCGTGTTTCCGCTGATGGGCGCGACACTCGTCGCGGTATGGCTGCTCGACTGGCTAGTGTTCGGTCGGGCAACGCGGAATACGCCGAAACGCGCCGGTTAGGCGCCAACCAGCGGCGTCGCAGCCCGTCATCCCGCCCTGCTTGCCTTGATTGACCGTTTACGATACTTTATGCTCGTTTATGATCGATTTATCAGGGAACGCAAGGAGCGACCATGCAGCGAAGCCGGCAGGAAGCGATCGACGGGTTACTGCCCGAGCAGCGCGAAGCGCTGATTCTGGAGCGGCTGCGCACACACGGACGCGTGCTGGCCGCCGAGCTCGCCGCCGAGTTGCAGACCTCGGAGCACACAGTGCGCCGCCATCTGCGCGAACTCGCCGAACAGGGCCATTGCAAGCGCGTGTACGGTGGCGCCCTGCTGATCTCGCCCGCCGATAAACCCGCGGCCATCCGCATGCACGAAGCCGTCGATCGCAAGGCCCGGCTTGCGGTGGCGGCGGTGTCGATCGTGCGCCCGAAGCAGATCATCCTGCTCGACGCCGGCTCGACGAACGTCGCGATTGCCAACGCGCTGCCCGACGACGCGGACCTGACCGTCGTCACCAATTCGCCCGAAGCCGGCGCGCGCCTGTTGAACCGGCCCGGCTTCGACGTGATCCTCGTCGGCGGGCGCATTGCGCGCGGCGCGGCCGGATCGCTCGGCGCAACCGCGCTGCTGCAAATCCAGCAGATCCGCGCGGACCTGTGCTTTCTCGGCGCGTGCGCGTTCGATCCCGACGAAGGGGTCGCCGCCTTCGACGCTGAGGATGCCGAACTGAAACGCGCGATGGTCAAGTCCAGCGGCCGGATCGCAATCGCGCTGACCTCGGAAAAGCTGATGACGGCCGCGCCGTTCGCGGTTGCGCCAGCCGGCGCGGTCGACTATCTGTTCGTCGAAGCCGAGGTGCCGGCCGCGCGTATCGCGAGCCTTAAAGCCGTCTGCGACAACGTGATGGTGGCGCGCTCATGAACTCGCTCGTCAAGGAACGCATCGCGACGCTCGGCGTTTTTCTCGCCAACGGCTTCGGCATCGGCGCATGGGCGGTCGAAGTGCCGCGCATCAAGGAAAGCCTGCTGCTCAGCGACGCATCGCTGGGGCTCGCATTGTTCTGTTTCGCGCTCGGCGCGATCGTCGCGATGCCGCTCGCCGGGCGGCTCGCGCCGCGCTTCGGCAGCGGTCGCGCGACCGCGCTGCTCGGCGCGGCATTCGCGATTACGCTGCCATTGCCCGCGCTCGCGCCCGGTATGCTCACGCTTTGCGTCGTGCTGTTCGCGCTCGGCGCGTCGAACGGCGCGCTCGACGTATCGATGAACGGCCATGCCAGTGCGATCGAAACGCGGTGGCACGCGCCGATCATGTCGTCGTTTCATGCGGCGTGGAGTGCGGGCGGCCTGCTCGGCGCGGCGACGGGCGCGCTGTTGCAGAAAGGCGGCGTGGGGGTCGTCGGTGGCTTGCTGGCGCCCGATCTGTTTATCGCAGTCCTGATCATGTTCGCGGCCGTGCTGGCGTTGCGCGACATCGGTCCACGCGTAACGGCCACAGCAGGTGGCTCCTCGAGCGGCTTCGCATGGCCCGACAGCGGCGTGATGAAACTGGCGATGCTCGCGTTTCTCTGCATGCTCGTCGAAGGCGCGGTGGCCGACTGGAGCGCCGTCTATCTGCGCTCCACGCTGAGCCAGGAAGCGAGCGTCGCGGCGATCGGCTATTCGGCGTTTGCGTTCTCGATGGCGGCCTGCCGGATTGCCGGCGATGCATCGGTGCGGCGCTTCGGGTCGAGCAAGGTCGTCGCGCTCGGCGGCCTGATCGCGCTGGCCGGACTGACGCTGGTGCTCAGTCTGCCAACGGTGTGGACCGCCTGCGTCGGCTTCGCGATGGTCGGCATCGGGCTTGCGAACATCGTGCCGGTGATTTTCAGCGCGGCGGGACGGTCGACCGCAACACCCGCGATCGGCGTTTCGATGGCGGCGACGGCCGGTTACGCGGGCTTTCTGATCGGACCGCCGCTGATCGGTTTCGGCGCCGGCTTTCTGGGCTTGCGAATCGCGTTGTGCGTACTCGTGATGGCGACGTTGATCGTGTCGCTGCTGGGCGGCAAGGCGGTACGCAGCACACAGCTCGCGTAGCGGACGTTATTTCGCTTCCTTGTCCAGCACCGCGACAGGCTTGTGAGCGGGCACCGCATCGCGTGTCGCGTGCTGCCCTAACGGCCAGCTGAAAGCCCCGAGCAACGAGCGCGGCTGTGTGCCGTCGTCGAGACCGGTGGCGGGCCACTCGTGTTTCGCCGGCACCCAGCGCGTGCCGAACACGTGGTCCCAGAGCGGCAATAACTGCGTGAAGTTGTGATTGAAGTGCTCGGCGCGAATCGAGTGATGCAGCCGGTGATATTGCGGATTGTTGACCCACGTGACGTAGCGGCCGAGGTCCACGCGCAGATTAAGATGCGCGAAGTAGTTGCCGAACATGAACACGACCGAGGTCGCGCCGACGATCCACGGCTCGACCTTGAACAGCACGCCGACGATCGGATAAAGCAGACAGCCCTTGATCAGTACTTCCAGCCAGTGATGCCGCAACGTGATCGTCACGTTGAAATCCACCGCGCTATGGTGCAGCGAATGCAGCTTCCACAACACGGGCCACGTGTGCTGCAGGCGATGAAACGCGTATTCGAGGAAATCGATCGTCAGCAGCACGATCACGAACGAAGCGAGCGCGCCCCACCCGCGCGACACCAGCACCACCATGCCGCCGCCGAACGCATTGACGATCGCCACGCTCGCTGCCGCCGTCAGCGGCCTGGCCGCTTCCGCCAGCGCCACGTAGAGTCCCGCATACGCCATATTCAGCCGCTGTCCCGCGCGCGATTGCAGCAAGGCCGCCGGCCAGCGACGCTCGAGCAACGCACCGACGCCCATCATCACCAGCACGAGCGCATAGCCTTGTAACCACAGGCTCGCGTGGTGCAGCAATGCGGGAAGCGGGTTCGACGCAAACATGGAATTCCCCGGCGCAGCGGATGCAAATTCGTAGAGTGAACGCTCCCCGCGCGTGCCTTCGCGTGACAGCCTACGCGATGCGAGCGGCTCGGCTCGAAGCGTCGCAAACGTCGGGGACAGCGGAGATTCGGCAACAACAGGAACGTTAGCGTGATCTTCGCAGTCTGCCGGCCGCCGCGCAAGCGGGCTTTGCGCTGATCGGCGAGACACTGTGATCGCCAGACAACCGCAAATTCAAATCCGTCCGCAAAGACAGAAAAATTGGCGAGGTCATCGTTTTACGCCATCGCGATCGCGAGCGGCCGATACCTACTGCCGTATCGCCTGCTCGCGTCGTCGTTATTGTCGATAGCTGCTTTATGTTGGCCCCGCCGCATCTCGCAAGACGCGCCATCCTCCCCGAACGCGAATCACGAAGACTCATGCTGCCGTCAGTATTTGTTCACTGCGTCTGTATCTGGCTGCAACGTGTGTAGTTCTTGTGAGCCAGTTATTGCAATGGCTATGCCATGACAGGTCAAAGCCTTGCCGGACAAGGATGAGAGACTGCGCAGGCGCTATCGCGTCACCGTCACGCGAACCCGATCGTACGTGATGCCTCGGAATTGAGACACCGCGCAGTCGCGACACCGCTCGTATGCGCGAGCACCGACGTCGATTCGACTCGCGCGGGAAAACCCGAGGCCATCCTGATCAGCAAAGGTTTGCGCGCCGCATCGGTCAGAATTGCCGGCACCTGATCAGACGAAGTCGTGCTTACCTGATGCGGACACACGTGTCGCAAAGCTGAGACGGCAACCGCTCACAGCAGCGCGGTCAACTGCGCGACACGCGCCTCGAAACGCTGCAATTCGTCGGCACGTAGCGCGGTTTTTTGCGGCAGTTCGACCTTCAACGGATCTTGCGGCACGTTGTTCACGTGCACCTCGTAATGCAGATGCGGTCCGGTCGCCCAACCCGTCGTGCCGACATAACCGATCACCTGATTGCGCTTCACATGGCTACCGTGCCGCAACCCTTTGGCGAAACGCGACAGATGCGCGAAGGTCGTCGAATACGGCGGCGGGTTCTGGATCATGACCACTTTGCCGTAGCCGGTCTGATGACCGATAAAGCGGATCACGCCGCGCGCGGTCGCCCGCACGGGCGTGCCGACCGGCGCGGCTAGATCGACGCCGTCGTGACTTTGCCAGCGATGCACGACCGGATCGAAACGGCGCAACGAGAATTCCGACGACACACGCGTGAAATCGAGCGGATAGCGCTCGAATGCCGGCCCGGCGCTCGTGCCGTCTTTCAGGTAATAGAACGGCTTGCCTTGCAGATCTTTGTGCAGGAACACTTCGTGAGTCGTCGCGCCGTGCACGATGCGAACCGCGAGAGGTTCGCCGGCGGCGTCAGCGCTCGCGACGCCGTCCTTGCTGGCGGTGTCGCTCGTGTTGCCGTCGGTGGCGCTATTGTCGAACACCGCGCTGAGCTGATCGCCGGGTTTCAGATCGCGCGACAGATCGAGTTCGTCGTGAAAGACGCGCGTGAGCATCGCGGTGGTGCCCGCGTCGACGCCCATGCTTTGCGCGGCCGCCGCGAAGGTGCGCTTGACCGCGGCCTTGCGGACCGTAAATGCCGGCGCCGGCGCGGCTTGCTGCGCCGCTGCGGCGGGATCGCGCGGCACCGCACCCGGCTGGGCCGAAGCCGCGTTGGGCACACGTGCGCCGGCCCCCGTCGAGTCCTTGCTGACGAGCGACACGTTTGCCTCGTCGTTACGCTTGACGCGTTGATGAGTCAGCAGATACGCCGCGCACACCGAGCTCATTGCACACACAACAATGATCTTGCCGGCGCGCCCCGGCAGGATGCGAGCTACAGATAGAGACATTGATTGACAGCATGTCGACCGTCGCATGCGCGAAAGGCACGCACGACGAGGTGGTTTCGTTGAATCAGCGCTTCCAGACTCTGCATGAAGCGCTGCATGAAGGTGGTGGCAAGCCTAGGGACGTTTTCTTAAGTCAGGCTTAAGCTGCCCCTAATAGCTCGCGCCGCAAGCGGCCCAGGTCGACGCGAGGACGGCGCAAATTAGCCGCCCCCGGTGTGAGGAAAAATTAGTTAAGACAACGAAGCGAGCATGTTCGACAGACGCCGAACGTGAGTCCTGAATGTATCGCTCGCTTCGTGGTGAGTCGTCGGATTCAGATGCGAGGTTTCGGCGAGCAGCGCCTGCTCGTGGAAGTCGTTGGCGACTTTGCGCTTGATGTCGTCGGGCAGCGACCGCACGATGGAAACCAGCAAAGCCTCTTCGGCATGCAGCATGCCGAGAATCGAATGTGTGTCCATGCGAGAACCTCCGGTGGGAACATCGTCGGTGCGCCCGGCCAGCGCCGGCGCACCTCATGTTACCCCGTTGCTCCCGCCGCTTACTCGGCGATCGAATAGCGCGACTGACGGGCGCGCGACGGTTGCGGCTCGCGCTCGACGCGTGGGCTTGCGCCGCGGATGAACAGGATCGCGCAAAGCGCAGCCATCGCCCAGATGCAAAGAACTACCGTCAAAGCGCTCATGTCAGTTTCCACAACGTCGGGACTACGGGTTAATACGGTGATGCCGCTGCCGCGCGGGTGATCAATGCAGCACGGACCGCTCGGGCGAGCCGAACAGCAATGTGTCGATCAACGTGGTGGTCAGCTTCAATTGCTTTTCTAGCGAGTGGCGCGCGGCCTCCGCTGCCGCCGCGTCGCTGCGCGCAATAGCCGCATGCGCGTCGCTCGCGAGACGCAGGATCGCTTCGGAACCGTACTGCAAGTCGCGCATGACGTCGGCGTCGGGACCGGAAACGGCGAATTCCGGCGACTCGGCGTCGAACTGACGGGGTTTAGCGTGGCGGGAAGACATCTGAAGCTCCTGGCGGAAAGGCGCGATGACACGAAACCAGTGTGCGCTCGCCCTGGGCTTTTCAATTCGCCGAATAGAAGCCGAATCTGAAGCCAATCCGATGTCTTTGAAAAAACAAGGGTTTCTACTGAAGAATGCGTGTCGACGAGCCGCGAATCCACTTATTGGGCCATCCGGATTCGCGGCGGCCGCAGGAAAACGTCTAACCTGCGGCGGAAAAACCTCGACCGGACTCAGGATGCCGGTACCGCCTCGATACGCAGCGGCCCACCGCCCGCGACGATCGCGAGCAGGATGTCGACGTTCGGGTGTGCGCCCGGACGATTACGCGCGTCGGCCGTGTGCTCGGCGAACAGCGCGAGGCCGTGCTCGGCGGCCTTCGCATCCAGCGTAGCGAACGCGCCGCGCAGGTAGTTATAGAGCGCGAGCGAGCCCTGCTTGCCCGGCTTGTTCTCGATACTGGCAACCACGGCGCCCTTGCCGTCGACCAGATCGAGGCGCGCGATGCCGTCGATCACCGGCATCTGGGCAAGATTGTCCTTGAAAACGTTGCTCGGTTGGATCATTGAAACCACTCCTTCTGTTCTAAAAAATGCATGGCGGGCCGTATCTTAGCCGATGGGCGGCGGACTCGCGATCCGACCGGCAGATTGGCGTGTTCCGCGCCGCAGATAGGGAGGATTCCTAGTTAATTTTTTGCCCGAATCCAAGCCCTTAACCGGCAAGGAAAACGTTTAACTTAAACGACCGTTTCCAGAAGAAAACGCCCACCGTGTAATCGATTTCGAAGCCGGCCGCGATCCAGGCGAAAGCAATGCGTCGGCCTTAGCGGCACGAAATGCTTTGGCACCCTAACTAACTTCACATCGAAAAACCATCCGATATTCGCCGTCAAAATCATCGAATAAATCACCTGTTCCAGGAGTGTCGGTGAAGTCCCTCCGAACCTGATTAATGAAGTTTGCATGCCCGCCAGACTCATTTCACCCTGCTTGCAATCTTCTTTGAGATATGATTTCCTACGACTTACACGATGTTAATCCGATGCAAATCCGCAAATAGCGAAACTGCGTCGTAGCGACACTCGCCTCAGGAGACGCTCAAAAACAGGACCTTAGAGGGATAAATAGTACCCGCGCTAGAGAACGGAACTACGCTCTCTATGGGCAGCATTTGCCTGTTGATTTTTTGTTGTCTGACGACTGATATCAAAGAGAATCGTGACATTGAATGCATTCAAAACAACCGCAATTCAATTTTTACCAGAGGAGTTAAAAACATAGCCATAAAAATCGCAAAAATTAATCACCCCGCCATTAATTAAAAATCTGGAGACAAAAATGCTTTCATCGAAGAAAACAACGCTTGCATTTGCCCTCAGCGCCGCCACCGCCCTGCTGTTCAGCGCCTGCGGCGGCAGTACCCACGACGATTCGCCGTCGACGGCAAGTTCCCCCAGTTCGCCGTCGACAAGTTCGCCCGCCTCCACCGACGATCCGTCGAAAAACGGCGCCATCTCGCTGCACGGTATCGTCTATGGCGCGGCGGACACCAGCGTGCCGCCGGACGCAGGCATTCCGATCACGATGATGGGGCAAATGCGAGCGCTGTTCGATCTGATCCGGAAATCGTCCGATTTCACTCAGGTCGTCATGGATCTCGGCGATGGCAGCCCCGTCCATGTGCTCGACACGAATACCGGCGACAAATTCCTGCCCGGCAAACTCGCGCTCGGCCTGTCGTGGATATTGATCGATATGAAAACGAAAGGTGACCCGGCCTACGCGGATTATCTGGCGACGTATCAGAAGATCACGACCGCGATGATGACGCAGATGAGCGGCGCCAATTACACGTACGCCAACACCTCCTGGGGCGAGTACTACTATCTGGTCGCGCTGAACAACTTCCAGGCGCACGGCATGCTGAACGAAGTGTTCAGCGATGCGATGCTGAAGACGCTGCAAGCCCGCCTGACCTTCTGCGACATGTTCGGCGCCGACGCGAGCGGCAAGACCGACACCTGCCCGGCGACCGGCACGCCGATCGATGTCGCGTCGCTCAATACCGCACAGAACTACTACGCGGTGTCGTACGGCATTGCCGGCCTGCGGCAGAAACTCGGCTGGAGCAACCCGACGTTCTCGTCGACCACCGACGCAAGCGTGGCAACGATGAACGCGCGCGATGCGCTGCTGTACACGCTCACCAAACACATCCGCAACGACTCGTCGGGCGGCTTCTCCGACGAAGCCTCGAATACGCACACGACCTATTACGACCAGGCGCGCTACGACCGTTACAGCACGCTGCTGATCGGCGAAGTCACCGAACGTACGCTGGAAATGGGCAATCAGGCCAACCTGACGCCGGAGCTCAAATCGTATCTGCGCAATTCGGTCAATCTGATTCTTCCGCAGCTCAATACCAACGGCGAAGGCTTCAACTATGGCCGCTCGATCGGCCCGTACGGCGACTCGGCATTCATGGAAGTGCTGACCGCCGCCGCCAATGCCGGCATCCTGACCGATCAGGAAATGAAAGTCGCGTACACGTACATCTACAAGTCGGCGCTACGCTTTAGCAACTTCTGGTACGACCCGACGCTGCCGACGCCGTCGGTGAACATGTGGGTGAAGGGCCGCGGCACCGACGCGTATCGCGGCAAGCCTCGCGTGATGGGCGAGAACTTCAGCCTGTTGCACCAGTACATGTACGTGAATGCGTGGTGGGACAAGCTCGGTTTCAACGGCAAGGCACCGCTGTCCGATGCCGACATGCAGGCCTATCTCGACACGAAGCCGCATTACACGCTGACCTGGTACAACCAGCCGACCGATACCGCCCATCCGTATAGCGCGGCGCTGATCACGGTGCGCGACGGTCAGCGCGTGATCAATCTGAACCTGAGTCAGGCGCCGGACTACAACTCGTTCACGCCGTACTACCCGGCGCCATCGTCGGACAATCTGGCGTACGGCACGACGGATCTGGCGTATGCGCTGCTGATTCCGCAAGTCACGTATAGCGGCAAGACCTATATCCCGGTCACGTACTACAAGAATCTGAACGTGCAGGAAACCAACGGTCAGGTAGTCGTCACGTTCGACACCGCGAAGTTCCGGCAAGCGACGAAGAACGCCGCCTACACGACGGATCTCGATCTGCAGGTGCATACGGTGATGACGTTCAGCCACGGCACGATGACGCGCACCGACACGCTGAGTTCGGCGACGTTGACCGGCAATCTCGCGGTCGAGACAGACTACACATCGTTCGCGGATTTCCAGAACACGACTGCGAATAGCGACGGCTTCTCCGTCAACTACGCGAATAGCCCCGCGACTCATTACGCCACTACCGGTTTCGACAGTTGCGCACTGTCGCAATTCGACACCGTGAACGGCGTGACGAACCCGTTGTCGACCACGCCGATCGGCCAGTTGCACTCCGATTTCGCGTGTACGACGCAGCCGTTCGCGCTGTCGGGCAGTGCCAACCGCACGTTCACGTGGACGCTGAAGTACGCCGATCCGGCCTGATAGTGGTGTACGCCTTCCTTGCCGGCTTCGGCCGGCAGGGAAGGAAGAGCTGGGAGGGAGAGCGAGATGGATTACCGCAGGTTCGAAGCGGCGGGTCTTGTCTGTCTGATTGCTTATACGACAACACAGCGATTTCTAACCTTTCCCGAGAATCCTCTTGAGAACTGAGCACTCCGGATGCTCCGATGATTCCATATCTCCCGGACAGGACAACCACTCATAAAACTCCAGCCTCTGTTTAGCCGCATCCTCCAGACAGGCTGCAACTTGAAAATCGGTGTCAGGCATGTAGTTGTCGGTCCAATCATTGAATGCCATCCCGAAAATTTTGCAATCTGATTGCGATTTTTCATCCCATAATTCGTGATTACGATCGAGTTCTTTTAGACTTTTTCCCTTCAGTTTCCCGCGAATATTTTCATAGAGCTTTTCAGCATCATTTAAAATTCTTTTTGTGTCTTCATTTGTACATGCCAAGTAGTCGTCACGAGTGATCGATTTTTTTTCACAACTGTCATCCGCCGAAGCAGAAAAATTGGCACACGTTAGTACCAGAGCAAACGCAAGCTTAGTGAGCCGCATCATAATTCCCCGTAGCAAACAGCCGACCCTAAGCATTACGGCAGCTGACCAACCCCAATGGATGTTGCCTATGCCCCACTGAGTACTCCACAAACTTCTGTGGAACTCGGTCGTAGCGCCTACCATTAATCATTACAAAAAATCATCGTTACGATCTCTACGGTTATAAAAAATCGACAATGGTCTCACATTCAAACTAAATGCAGAATAACAAGAACTCCTCCATTGACAATTCGCTCGACCTCGCACAAGTCCTGATGAAGTAATTCCATCGCCTGCAGGTCAGTAATTCCACTCACTCCCGGGAAGCAATGAAAATCCCCGCCTATTCAGGCAGGGCAAAAAGGCACAGGCCGAGGAGCGCCTCTGATGTCTCCAGGCAAAACGAGTTATCTGCATTCACTCAACTACCCGATTTTTCATCCGGGCTATGTAGTTTCAGCATTCATTAATCCCATTCTGCCATCTCAAGCAAGGTTTTTAAGAATTCGTTTTGTGCCTTGCGCAGATTGTAAATACATTGTGCCTGCAAAACCGGAAACATGGAGCCATCGTGCCTGGTTTCCCAGCCCGCCCCGGCATTGCGCGGCAATTCGCAATATTTCACAGAAGCATTTTGCGCTGCCATGTATTCGGCCAGCAATTTTTCATGGACATTCCCTTTTGGTATGGTTGCGTGTAGTTTTTTATATAAAATTTCACTATCGGAAATCAATTTTTTCTGCAATCCGGAATAGCACTCGACATCGCCATACCCCCCTCCAAGATGTTGCAAGCAATCAGAATTTGAGTCTTCCACTGAAAAAACGTAATTCGAATCTGCCCTTGCAAAAGAGGAAAATAGCACCCCTAAAATTAAACAAAAAAACCTAACTTTAATGCGACGCATTGTAAACTCCGGACGAAAAAGGCGCGCCTCGGCAACACGGCGATTTACAACGCCTCGATTTCCCCCAATTCGATATGCATGAATAAATTCATGCATATCATCATAATTTCCCATATTGATTTTTCGGATAATCTCATCCGCACCACGTCCTGATCCACTGTTATATACAATACTCACGAGAGCGTCGTATTCGTATTGAAACAGGAGAACATGAATACCGGCATTCAGGCGTCTTTCAACCTCAGCAACATCGCGTCGCCTGAACTCTCTCGCACGTTCCAGGCTGATTACCTGGCCCACTTCAATATGATCGGCTGGGATAATGCGATGACCGCATCCAATGGTGGGAATTCCAGCGTTATCCAGATAGGCCTTTAAGATGAACCCCTCTGTCACCTGGCGTCCCCGAAATACACCATTTAATACTCCGGATTCCCACACGGCAGTAAAGGATAATCCCTCCGGACTAACGTGCCAAGGCTTGCAGAGCCTGCCTGATTGAACAGTCACGCATGAATTCGGATCTGTAGTTAATACTGCCGTTCCAAGCGCGTCAGGCATCAAGCCTCCCTGTGCCCAAGATAGATTCGAACAGACTGTGCGTGCCTAGCCCGATATCGTCGGGTTCGCCCCTCGGCATCGGTCGTGCCGTGTATTAGACGATTATCAGGCAACCGGATTGTGTAATACGTATTGCACGCTACGTTCCCCCGCGCATCCAGCAAAATAAACCGTTGCCCAAGCAAGCCCTCGCATCGACACGCCGATGCGGTGCCCATCGCCTCGGCCATCTCGTGACCGGATGAATACGAGCGAACTGTAGAGATCGGGATGAGATTACCCGTTTCGACGTTCATCACCGTCCCATTACGCACATCGGGGAAGTGCTTGAATATCGAATAGGTCACGCGACAAAGATGACATTCTTCCTTGCCTGTCACTGCGCCAGTCGTCCCGTTTTTCCCGTAGTTCTTATCGACTCCAACACGCGCATAAATGCGGTTCAATATATCTTGCCGCGACACCATGCTTACCCCCTCGTCTTATGCATCTGGCATGGTTAATTTGCCAGCCTGTACAAGGTATCTCGAGGGGTTCTCCAGAGTGGTCAATTAGTGTCAACAGGTGCGAAAAGACAACTGAGGTGCCTGAAAAGGAGTTGTCTGATAGACGCGCCTGTAAAACGACGGCGGCACTATCCACTATCGGCGAGCACAACTCGTCTCGAGAACGGGCCACGATTTTCGAGCCTGCTGTGCACGCGCACATATCGAAGCGTTTAACCGCTCGAAGGCGTCATTTCAAAACCAGCACGAAAAAAAGCCCGTATAAACCGCCTATACGGTCTATACGGGCAACCCTTCTCTACAGCGCATCACAAATCACAGCGCGAACGGCATCACCCCTTCGTCGCCCCGAACGTCAGGCCCGCGACGAAATGCTTCTGCATCGCGAAGAACATCGCGACCGACGGCAACGCCGCCAGAATCGATCCGGCCGAAACCAGATTCCACGCGGTCGTCCACTGCCCTTTCAGCGCGGCCACACCCACCGTAATCGGCGCGGCATCGTCGCCCTGGGTCAGACACAAAGCCCAGAAATAGTCGTTCCATACGAACGTGAAGACGAGAATCGTCAGTGCCGCCAGCGCGGGACGAATCAGCGGCAAGATGATTTTGAAGAACACCGTCCACTCGTTTGCCCCTTCGATGCGCGCCGCCTCGACCAGTTCGAACGGCAACTGCTTGATGAAGTTGCGCAGAAACAGCGCGCAAAAGCCGGTCTGAAACGACACATGAAACAGAATCAGCGCGCTCACCGTATTGAACAGACCGAGTTGCAACGACAGATCGCGAACCGGAATCATCAGCACCTGGATCGGCACGAAGTTGCCCGCAACGAAGGTCGCGAACAGAGTCGAGTTGCCGCGAAAGCGATAGATGGCCAGCGCAAAACCCGCCATCGCCGCGAGTGCGATCGAGCCCACCACCGACGGCACCGTAATCAGCACGCTATTCCAGAAGTAATGCAGCATCGGCGAAGTGGTCAAGGCCTCGCGATAGTTATCGAACATCGCGAAGTGCCGCGGCCATCCCCAGTAATTGCCTTCGCTCAACTCCTCGGTCGAGCGCACCGACGTGACGAGCACGGCGATCATCGGCAGCAGCCAGATCAGCAGTGCAATCGGCAACGTCAGTTTGTAGACGCGGCGCGTGGCCGGCTTCCATTTGTCGATCGGAATCGGAAACATCAGCGGCTCCTTATTGCTCGGTGCGCAGCATCCGCCGCAGGTGGTAGACGATATAGACCAGCATGATCGCGAACAGCACCACGGCGATCGCCGCGGAATAGCCGATTCTGTAGTACTTCACCGCCTGGTCGTACATGAAGAACGCGAGCACGGTCGAGCTTTCGAATGGGCCGCCGCCCGTCATCACCGAAATCAGATCGAAGCTGCGCAATGCACCGATGATCGTAACGACGATCGCCATGAACGTGGTGGGCCGCAGTTGCGGCAGGATCACATGCCACAGCATCGACCAGCCGCACGCGCCTTCCATGCGCGCGGCTTCGATCTGCTCGGCGTTCAGCGCGGTCAGTCCGGTCAGATAAAGAATCATGCAGTACGCCGTTTGCGGCCACAGCGCCGCGAACACGATGCCGAACGTCGCATAGCGCGGATCGCCGAGCACCGGCACGCCGTGGCCGAGAATCAGCGCGAGCAGGCCGAAGGTCGGGTCGTAGAACCACGAAAAGATCAGCCCGACCACGACGCCCGACAGCACGAACGGCGCGAAAAACAGCGACTTGACGATGCGAATGCCCACCACCGCCTGGTTCAGATACAGCGCAACGGCGAGCCCCATCGGCGGCGCGAGCAGAAACAGCACGAGCCAGATCAGGTTGTTCTTCAGCGCCGTATAGAACGTCGGTGTCTGGAACAGTTCGATGTAGTTGCCAAGACCGATGAAGCTCGGCTCGGTCATACCGTCCCAGTTGAAAAAGCTCAGGCGGATCGTCGAAAGAATCGGCCACACCACGTAGATGGCCACCATGATGCAGGCCGGCGCGAGAAACAGGAACGCGGCGCGCCGCTGCCGCCGCGCGGTCGGCGTCGGACCGCGCCGGCGCGGCGCGACAGACGCGCCTGGCAGCGCACCCGATCCGCCGGGTTCAACAGGACCGCCGACGCTATGACGGCTGACGGAATGCGACACGATCAATCTCCCGATCCGGTCAATCAAATCCAATGCGATGAAACACGAACTGGCGCGATGGACAGCGGCCTCGCGGCCGCCGTCGCTCATCTACCGCTTATCTACAAGCTTACCGACAACGACGCCCTCACTTCTTGTAGATACGCTGACGTGTCTGCTCGAGCTGCGCGAGGATATCGTCGATCTTCGACGGATCGGACATGAACTGCTGCATCCCCTTCATCCCTTCGTCGGCCATCTCCTTGGTCATGTCGCGATCGTAGAACTGCGCGATACCGCCCTTCGTATTCGACAGGATCTGGAAGCCGATCTTCGAGATCGGATCGTCGGGTTCCGCCGATTTGCTGTTCGCCGACAGCGAGCCGAGCCCCTTCGCCAGTTGCGCGCCGATCTCCGGCGTCTCGACGAATGCGAGGAACGTGTGAGCGTCTGCCTTGTTCTTCGCTTTCGACGGGATATGCAGCGATTCGACCGGCCCATCCTCGGCGGTCGGCACCTTCGGGTCGATGATCGGGAACTGGAAGTAGCCCATCTGCGGCTTCACGTTCTGCGGAAAGCCGGCCGTGATGAACGTGCCCATCAGCATCATGCCGGCCTTGCCCTGGAACAGGAACGGCTGGACCGCGTCGAGATCGTAGGACAGCGAATTATTGATGAAGTAGCCGTCGTCGATCAGCTGCTTCCACGTCGTATAGACCTTCTTCACGCGCGGATCGGTGTACGGAATCTCGCCGGCCATCAGTTTCTGATGGAACGCATTGCCGTTCAGGCGCAGATCGAGATAATCGAACCAGCCCGCGAGCGTCCACGCATCGCGGCCCGCCACTGCGATCGGCGTAATGCCCGCGGCTTTCAGCTTCTTCGCGGCATCGAGAAACTCGTCCCACGTTTTCGGCTCGCCCTTGATGCCGGCCTTCTCGAACAGATCCTTGCGATAGAACATCCCCCACGAGTAGTACACAGTCGGCGCCGCATACTGCTTGCCCTTATACGACGACGCCTCTTTCGTCGACGCATACATGTCGTTCCAGCCGTTCTTCTGCCAGTCGCCGCTCAGATCCTCGAACAGGCCGCGCTGCGCGTAATACGCCATCCGTTCGCCGTCGTGCCAGTTGACCACGTCGGGCGCGACAGTCGAAAGCCAGCCCGGCAACTGCACCTTGTAGGCTTCTTCGTCGATGAACGACACCTTCACGTCGATCCCGGGATGCGCCTTCTTGAACTCGTCGACCACCTGCTGCCACACCGCGCGCTGGCTTGCGCCCTTGTAGGCGATGTTCAGCGCGAGCGTGCCCGCCTGCGCGGTGCTGACGACGGACGTCCCCGCGGCGACCGCGGCCAGCGCGAGCGCCAACAGAATCTTGCGTGGTTTCAGTTTCATTCTGACTGTCTCCTATATTTCCCGGTTATATACGTCGTTGTCGTTACTGCGTGGAAATTGCTGCGGCTGGACCTGCGTCACGAACGGTAGATCGAAACGCCTTGCGGCGCCACCTCGCGCGAACCAACCACGAACGCGTTGTCGGCAACGTTATCGAGCGTGTACGGATCGGCGCCGTAATTGAATACATAGGTCAGCGCGCCGCGCCGACTGATGCGCACGCTATCGCCCAGCGCCTCGGTTGTCACGCCCGCTTCCGCAGCGATCCGCGCGAACAGGCGCACCGTCAATGCGTCGTCGAACAGGCTGGCCAGATAGTGGAACGCACCGCTTCGCACGTAGGCGGGATGGCCGTCCGCGAAGCGCGCGCGCACGTCGAGCGCGGTCGCGGCATCGCTGTCGATGAAATCGCGCCAGTGACGCGCGACGCCTTCAGCCCCGCTTTGATCGTCGAGCGTCACCGCTTCCGTCACGTTCGGCCGCATCGATTCGACGCGCCACACGCGCAACGGCAGCACCGAACTCAACGCGCCCGGCGGCAGATTGGCCGGAATCCGCAGATCGCGCGTCTTCGAACCGGTGCGCGGACCGAGCACCACCTGTGCGCCCGAACGGGCGAGCCGCGCGGCAAAATCGTCCGGCGCCACCGGCAGCGGCGGCACGACGATCAGGCTGTAACCGTCGAAGGATGCATCGACCGGCACGACGTCGACGTCGAGTCCGAGCGCGCGCAAGGCCGAGTAGTACTCGAACGTGAAACGCGGATAGTGAAAGTCCGCGCCCTGCGGATGAATCTCGAACAGCCACTTCGCTTCATAGTCGTAGACAAGTGCGACTTTCGAGCGGATCGTCGCATTAGCGTCGGCATTCGCGGCCAGCACCGTGCGGATTTCGTCGACCACTTGCGACGCTTCCTGGCCGCCCACGTCGAGCCGGTTATCGGGCGTATTGAGGCCCGCATGCATCTGCTCCTGCGCGAACGGCGCCTGACGCCAGCGGAAATACGACACGCAGCCCGCGCCATGCGCGAACGCCTCCCAGCTCCACAAGCGCACCATGCCCGGCAGCGGCGCCGGATTCCATTGCGCCCAGTTCACCGGCCCCGGCTGCTGCTCCATCACCCAGAACGGCAGCTTCGACATGCCGCGATACACGTCGTGATTGAACGACGCGAAATCCGGATGACCGCTGCGCAGCCAGCGCGCCTTGATGTCGGGCGCGAACCATTGCTCTTCGAGCGCGCCGAGCGGATAGCTGTCCCACGTCGCCACGTCGAGATCGGCCGCGACCTTGTAGTGATCGAACTCGGTGAACAGCTGCATGAAGTTGTGCGCGACCGGACGGCCCGGCGAATGCGCGCGAATGATCTCGACCTGCATGCGGTTGTAGCGCGCGACTTCATCGGATGCGAAGCGCCGGTAGTCGAGCCGGTGCGACGGATGTGCTTCGGTCACGGTCGCGACCGGAGCGTCGATCTCGTCGAAGCTGCGGTACTCCATGCTCCAGAACACCGTGCCCCACGCGTCGTTCAATGCGTTGATCGTGCGATAACGCGCCTTGAGCCACTCGCGAAAACGCGTGAGCGCGGCCGGCGAATAGCTGACCACCGTGTGATGGCAGCCGAATTCGTTGTCGGTCTGCCAGTACGCGACGGCCGGATGCTTGCCGTAGCGCTCGGCCACCGCCGTGCAGATGCGCCGCGACGCCTCGAAATACGCGGGCGACGAAAAGTCATAGTGGCGCCGCGAACCGAACGCGCGCGGGCGACCGTCGGCGCCGACCGGCAGGATGTCCGGGTGACGATCGATCAGCCACTTCGGCGGCGTCGCGGTCGGCGTGCACATCACAACCTGCAGCCCCGCCGCGCCGAGCACGTCGACCGCGCGATCGAGCCAGCCCCAATCGTATTCGCCCGGCGTCGGCTCGATGCGGCTCCACGCAAATTCAGCAATCCGAACCTGTTCGATGCCGAGCGCCTTCATGCGGCGCGCGTCGTCTTCCCACATCGATTCCGGCCAGTGTTCCGGGTAATAGCAGACTCCAACACGCATCCTCAGTCCCCAATGTTCTTCAAGCGTAATGTGCGACGGATTCGAGCGACGCCGCCGCGAAACCGTCCTCGGTAAACAGATGGCAGGCGGCCGACGGCACGCGCAGGCTCGCGTGCGCGCCAGGCACCAGCCGCGTGACGCCCGGCGCCTTCGCGATCAGCACGGCGCCGCCGGGCTGATCGAGGTGTACGTAGCTGTGCTCGCCGAGTTGCTCGACGAGCGAGACGGTGCGCGTGAGCACGCTGTCCGTGGCGGTGCCGGCGGAAGCGGTGGCCGGTGCATCGTCGGCGAACTCCAGATGTTCGGGACGCACGCCGAGCGTGACCGGCTGCGCCGTTTGCAGACCCGCGCCGCTGACCGGCACGCGCACGGTTTCGCCGGTGTGATCGAGCGTGACCAGCACGCCTTGCGGGTCGAGCGCAGCGACTTTGCCCGGCAGGAAATTCATCCGCGGCGAGCCGATGAAGCCGGCCACGAAACGACTTTTCGGGCGGTGATACAACTCGAGCGGCGCGCCGATTTGCGCGATGCTGCCGTAGCGCTCGGTGTCCTTGCCTGAATGCAGCAGCACGATCTTGTCGGCGAGCGTCATCGCTTCAATCTGATCGTGCGTCACGTAGACCACGCTCGCCTTCGCGAACTGCTTGTGCAAGCGCGCGATTTCGACGCGCGTTTGTCCGCGCAGCGTCGCATCGAGATTCGACAACGGTTCGTCGAACAGAAACACGCCGGGCTCGCGCACGATCGCGCGGCCGATCGCAACACGTTGCCGCTGTCCGCCCGAGAGCGCCTTCGGCCTGCGCTCGAGCAGCGCCTCGAGTTGCAGAATGCGCGCGGCCTCGCGCACCTTGCGATCGATTTCGTCCTTCGGGGTTTTTGCGAGCTTCAGGCCGAACGCCATGTTCTCGAACACGGTCATGTGCGGAAACAGCGCGTAGCTCTGGAACACCATCGCGACGCCGCGCTGCGCGGCCGGTACGTCGTTGACGATGCGCCCGCCGATCGACAGGTCGCCGTCCGTCACGTCCTCGAGTCCGGCGATCATGCGCAGCAACGTGGACTTGCCACAGCCGGACGGCCCGAGGAATACGCAGAACTCGTTCTCGCCGATGTCGAGATCGACGTTGCGGATCACCGCGGCCCCGTCGCCATACGCTTTTTGCACGCCTCGTAACGAAATGCTCGCCATTGCATCGACTCCGTGATTTAATCGGCCCGAAGTCGGAGATTAAGCGCTTAATCAGCGAGACCGAAAAAATCGATCGCAAGCGATCGGTCGGTCTGTCTCCGATATCGTTTATACGTTGGTTTGACGACAGATGTTGCCGTGCCTCGCGCCGTGATGCAAATGTCGGGCAACCATCCCAAATACTGAAAGCACCATGCCCACTCTCAGCGAAGTCGCGCGTCATGCCGGCGTGACGCCGGCCACCGTGTCCAACGTATTGCGCAATCGCGGCCGCGTCGGCGCGACGACCCGGCAGCGCGTGCTCGACGCGGTCGAAGCGCTCGGCTACCGGCCGCACCTCGCCGCGCGCGCGCTCGCCGAAGGCCGTGCGCCGACGCTCGCGTTGATGGTGTCGAGCATCGCCAACCCGTTCTATCCGGAGTTCGCGCTCGCGGTCGAACGCGCGGCGCGCACCAGCGGCCACTTCGTGATCATCTGCAATACTAACGAAGACCCGCTGACCGGCCGTGCCTACCTCGACCAGATCGCGGGCACGCTGTCCGAAGGCGTACTCGTGACCAACGCGAACCTCGATTTCGTCGATCTGCGCGCCACCGAAGCACGCGGCACGCCGGTCGTGCTGTGTATGTGGGAGCGGCCCGCCGAGCCGCCTGGACTGCCCTGCGTCGCGGTCGATTTTCGGCTCGCCGGCGAACTGGCCGGCCAGCATCTGCTCGAACTCGGGCATCGGCGCATGGGCGCGATCGTCGGCAGCAAGGCGTCGGGCATTCACGCGGCGCGCTACGAGGGTTTCGTCGACGCGCTGCGCGCGGCCGGCGTGACGAAGAATCGCGTGCGGCATGCGGTCGATACGATTCATGGCGGCTACGTCGCGGCCCGCGCGATGCTCGAAGCCGATCCGCAACTGACCGCGATCTTCTCGACCAACGACCTGCCCGCGCTCGGCGCGATGCACGCGGCCGCGGATCTCGGCCTGCGCGTGCCCGACGATCTGTCCGTGATCGGCATCACCGACATCGAACTCGCGCGCGAATCGCGGCCCGCGCTGACCACGGTCGCCGTGCCGACCGTCGAAGTGGCCGGGCTCGCCGTCGAGTTGCTGCGCGAGTTGATCGAGTCGTCGTATGGGCAGGCCGGACGCGGCGCGCGCGACGAACCGATTCCCGTGCCGATGCGGATTTCGTCCGAGCCAAAACTGGTGGTGCGTGCCTCGACCGCCGCGCCTCGACCACCCGCGCACACGCCTTCGCGTTCGCCTTCGTGTTGAACCCCGGTGACCCGCCGATGTGGCCGTAACAGCGGCGCGCACGTTACGTAGCGAACGCTTCAACCGGCCGTTTCGCGGCCCGTGCGGTTTCGCACGGCACCGCTCAAACGCCCGCCGCACGGGGCTCGCGCGCCATGCCCCCGATTTTCCGTGCAGTTGGCACGGTCCCTGCAAATAACCGGTGACAAAGCCGAGCGCCGGCATCCGAGTCATGCCGCCGCGCTCCCTAACCGGCCAGGCCAAAGCCACTACATGCAGGGATATTCGAATGATCGCCGACACACTGCCCGACACCGTCAACGCCCACACCGACATTGACGATACCTTCGCGCAACGCCATCCGCTGCAAATCGCGGTCTGCCTGCGCAATCTGATGACGGGACAGGACTTCGTGACGGTCGAATTCGGCGGCCGGCAAATCGTCACGCAAGTACTCGATGTCGATTCGCGCAACGCGCGCTTCGTGTTCGACATGGGCAGCGTCGCCGACGACAATCATGTGCTGCCGGTCGCGCGCCAACTGACGTTCCGCAGCCTGCCCGGCGGCATCCGCACCGAATTCACGACGGCCGGCGCCGAAGCCATCACGTTCGAAGGACGGCCCGCATTCGAAGCACCGTTCCCGCCGCTGCTCTACTACGTGCAACGTCGCGAGTTCTTCCGCGTGCAGACGCCGGTGCTCGACCCGTATCTCGCGTGCGGCCGCTATGAAGACGGCGCGACGTTCCGACTCGAATTGCAGGACCTGTCGCTCGGCGGCGTCGCATTGAAGACCGCCGACGCGCGCTTCGCCGAACTCGCAAACGGCACCGTGCTGCACGACGTGGCGTTGCAGATGGGCATCTTCGGCACGCTGCAACTGGACCTGCAGATCGTCGCGCCGCGCCAGTTGACCACCGCAAAGGGCGAGCTGCGTTATGTGATCGGCTGCAAGTTCGCAATCGCGTTGGGACCGTCGGAGCGCGCGCTGCAACGCGTTATCACGCAGCTTGAAACGAGGCGGCAAACGCTCGCGCAGCGTCGCTAGATCGGCGTATCCGCTGCGCGCGTTTCGAACGCCGGCATCCGCCCTCGCTCTCAACTCGCGGTCATCGTCCGATGGCCGCGTTTTCCGTTTTCGCGTTTCCGTTCGCCTCGTTCCGAACGCTTTAAATAAGCGCTGAACGCATTCGCAACGCCGGCCTGTCCAGCGCTCGAAACGCATCGTTCGGACTTCAAACTGCTTTCAGTCCTGCCAGGGCTTTCCCGAAGCGCAGCGCCCTCCTCTTGCGCCGCACCACGCGGCGCAAGCCTTGTCGCGTCTGGCACTACGCCCTGGCGCGTGTTCTCGCACGGCAATTTCCCATCCAATTTTCTGCCTTGACGATTGTTAGTTCGCCTGCTGTACTAAATCAATCAAAGTGATTTAGGCGGATCGATCTACCCAGGCAATCCGGTCACTCAGTTTTACGAGCTTTCAAATTCACGTCCTTTCAAATTCACGCTATTACCTAGCAGTCCATAACGTCATTGCGATCATCGTCATCGGAGGAGCGTCCCATGAATCTGAATTCCCGCAGGCATCCTGTCGCCAGGAAAGTCGTCTCGATGTGCGTCGCGGCGTCCGCGCTGTGGTGCGCGAGCGCGAGTCAGGCGGCCGACCAGCCCGTCATCGGTCTGATTACGAAGACCGACACAAACCCGTTCTTCGTGAAGATGCGCCAGGGCGCGGACGCCGAGGCGTCGAAAGACGGTGCGAAGCTAATGACGGCCGCCGGCAAGTTCGACGGCGACAACGCGAGCCAGGTGACCGCGATCGAAAACATGATGACGGCCGGCGCGAAAGCGATCCTGATCACGCCGAGCGACACCAAGGCGATCGTGCCGAGCATTAAAAAAGCGCGCGCGGCTGGCGTGATGGTGGTTGCGCTCGACACGCCGACCGACCCGCAGGACGCGACCGACGCCCTCTTCGCGACCGACAACTTCAAGGCCGGCGTGCTGATCGGTAAATACGCGAAGGCCGCGCTGAACGGCAAGCCCGCGAAGATCGCGACGCTCGACCTCGCACCCGGCGTATCGGTCGGCGTGCTGCGCCACAACGGCTTTCTCGAAGGCTTCGGCGTGAAGGAAGGCGATCCATCGATCGTCTGCAGTCAGGACACGCGCGGCGATCAGGCGAAGGGCCAGACGGCGATGGAAAACTGCCTGCAGAAAGCGCCCGACATCAACGTCGTCTACACGATCAACGAACCTGCCGCGGCCGGCGCGTATCGCGCATTGAAGGCGGCCGGCAAGGACAGGAGCGTGATGATCGTGTCGATCGACGGCGGCTGCGAAGGCGTGCGCAACGTGAAGGCCGGCGCGATCGCGGCGACCTCGCAGCAGTATCCGCTGAAGATGGCCGCGCTCGGCGTGAATGCCGGCGTCGACTACGCGAAGACCGGCAAGAAGGTCTCCGGCTACAAGGACACCGGCGTCACGCTGATCACCGACAAGCCGATGTCCGGCATCGACAGCAAGGATACGAAGTTCGGCCTCGACAACTGCTGGGGCAACAAGTAACGCGTCGTGCACGGCGGCCCGCCGCAACGGGCCGCCATCGGATTTGCCGCGTGACCGCCGTGTTTATCGCCACGGTCACGCTCATGTATCGAGGAATGCCATCATGTCGACTCCTTCCGCGCCCGCCGGCCGGCCGCGCCACTCTTTCGCCGAACACCTGCCATCGCTGTCCGAAGCCGGACCGCTGATCGCGCTGGTGCTGGCCTGCGCGTTCTTCATCTCGCAGAGCAACCGTTTTCTGTCGTTCCAGAATCTGTCATTGATCCTGCAACAGACGATGGTCGTCGCGGTCATCGCGATCGGCCAGACGCTGATCGTACTGACAGGCGGCATCGATCTGTCCTGCGGCATGGTGATGGCGTTCGGCTCGATCATCATGACCAAGTTCGCGGTCGTGCTCGGCGTGCCGCCGATTCTGGCGATTCTGTGCGGCATCGGCGCGAGCACGTTATTCGGTCTACTGAACGGTCTGCTGATCACACGCATCCGCCTGCCCGCGTTTATCGTCACCCTCGGCACGCTGAACATCGCGTTTGCGCTGACGCAGATCTATTCGAACGCGGAAAGCGTGTCGAACCTGCCCGACGCGATCATGTTCTTCGGCAACACGTTCCGGCTCGGACCGGCGGAAGTCACCTACGGCACCGTGCTGACGCTGCTGATGTATCTGGCCACCTGGTTCGTGCTGCGCGACACGGTGCCCGGCCGGCACCTGTACGCGCTCGGCAATAACGCCGAAGCCGCGCGGCTGATGGGTCTGTCATCGCAACGAATCCTGCTGACCGTCTACACGCTCGCCGGCGCGATCTACGGGATCGCCGCGCTGCTGTCGGTGTCGCGTACCGGCGTCGGCGATCCACAAGCGGGGCAAACCGAAAATCTCGACAGTATCACCGCGGTAGTGCTCGGCGGCACCAGTCTGTTCGGCGGACGCGGCTCGATCGTCGGGACGCTGCTGGGTGCGTTGATTGTCGGCGTGTTCCGTAACGGCCTGACGTTGATCGGCGTTTCTTCGGTCTACCAGGTATTGATCACCGGCATGCTCGTGATTCTCGCAGTCGCCGCGGACAAACTCTCGCACCGCGGCCGTTGAATCCGCCTATTGAGCCACTTCATTGAGCAAGCTCAGCAAGGAACCTCTGTCATGTCGACCCCTACCTCCACTGCCACCTCCTCTGCGGCGCTGCCGGTTCTGCAGGCGCGCGGACTCGTCAAACGTTATGGCAACGTGACCGCGCTCGACGGTTGCGATTTCGAAGTGCTGCCCGGTGAAATCCTCGCGGTGATCGGTGATAACGGCGCGGGCAAATCGTCGTTGATCAAGGCGCTGTCCGGCGCGACCGTGCCCGACGAAGGCGAGATCCTGCTCGACGGCAAGCCGGTCAAATTCCGCAGCCCGCTCGACGCGCGTGCACAAGGCATCGAAACCGTCTACCAGGAACTCGCGGTCGCGCCGGCGATGAGCATCGCCGAAAATCTGTTCCTCGCGCGCGAACTGCTGAAGCCCGGCTGGCGCGGTTCGCTCTTCAAGATGATCGACAAGCGCCGCATGCTCGAGGAAGCGACCGCGCATATGAAGGATCTGCAGATCGGCATCCGCTCGATGCGTCAGGCGGTCGAAACGCTGTCCGGCGGTCAGCGCCAGGGCGTCGCGGTGGCACGCAGCGCGGCGTTTGCGCGCCACGTGGTGATTCTCGACGAACCGACTGCCGCGCTCGGCGTGAAGGAAGGCAACATGGTGCTGGAGTTGATCCGGCGCGTGCGCGAGCGCGGGTTGCCCGTCATTCTGATCAGCCACAACATGCCGCACGTCTTCGAGGTCGCGGATCGCATCCACATCCAGCGGCTCGGCCGGCGCGCCGCGCTCGTCAACACGAAGGACGTGCATATGTCGGAGGCGGTCGCGATCATGACCGGCGCGAAGGAAGCCGACGTGAAGGCGATTGCATGACGTCGCCGCACATGTCGAGTCGCTGCGTCGCTGCCCCATCGAACCGCGGGGCCGATACATGACGATGGACACGACCAGAACCGGCACCCGCTCTCGCAGCCCCGTCAAGCGCACGGTCGGCTCGAACCAGGTCGGCATGCGCCAGTTCAACGAGCGCATCGTGCTGCAAACGATCCGCCTGCACGGCGCGCTGCCGAAAGCCGAGGTGAGCCGCCTCACGCGTCTGTCGATGCAGACGGTGTCGATGATCGTCGATCGTCTGATCGACGACGGTCTGCTCGAAAAGCAGGCGCGGGTGCGCGGCCGGATCGGCCAACCGTCGGTGCCGATCGCGTTGCGCGCGGACGGTGCCTACACGATCGGCATCAAGGTCGGGCGGCATAGTCTCGACGTGCTGGCGATGGATTTCGCCGGCAACGTGGTGTGCCGCGATGTGTTCGAGTATGCGTATCCCGATCCGCGCACACTGTTTCCCGCGCTCGAAAGCCGGCTCGCGCGCGTGAACCAGACGCTCGGCGCGAAAGCCGCCAAGGTGGTCGGCGTCGGGGTCGCGGCGCCGCTGTGGCTCGGCGGCTGGCGCGATTTTCTCGGCGCGCCGCCGGACGCGCTCGACGCGTGGCACGAGATCGATCTGCGCGCGCGCATCGCGGCAATGACCGGCCTGCCCGTCGAATTCACGAAAGACACCACCGCCGCCTGCGCCGCCGAACTCGTGATGGGCCAGGGCCGCGGCATCCACAACTTCCTGTATCTGTTCGTCGGCACGTTTATAGGCGGCGGCCTCGTGATCGACGGGCGACTGCATGGCGGCCCGCACGACAACGCCGGCGCGGTAGGCTCGATTCCGCTGCGCGAAGGCGGCGCGCGCAAACCGGCGCGGCAACTGCTGCACGCGGCCTCGGGCTTCGTGCTCGAAAAGCTCTTCAGCGACGCCGGCGCGCCGGCCGCCGCCGCGCACGATCATCGCGCGCTGGCGCCGGAGTTGTGGCGGCACACCGAACAATGGCTCGACAGCGCGTGCCCCGCCATCGCGACCGCGCTCACCAATGCGGCCGCGCTGCTCGATCTCGAAGCGGTCGTGATCGACGGCGAACTCGACCGGCAACTGCTGCGCGAAATCATTCGCCGCGCCGAGCGGGTGCTCGATCGCTTCGAATGGGAAGGCATGGTGCGCCCGCAACTGCTCGAAGGCGCGATCGGCGCCGACGCCCGCGCGATGGGCGGCGCCATTCTGCCGCTGTATGCGCACTTCGCGCCGGTGCACGAGCTGTTTCTGAAGCCCGCGGCGGACGCCGGTTATGAGGAGCGGTGAGCGTGTCGTTGTAGGTAAGGCGGGTACGGCTGGATAGGTCTCTCAGGTTCTAACCGTCTCACGCTCCTTCTACGCTCCTTCCATTTACCTGGCATCGCGAACTAACTTCGCTTAGCGATCGGCTACCGTTGCCACCTTGGTCACACCCGGCGTCATGTCTGCCGGCGCCGCCACGGTCCGGTCAACCGGCTTGTCGAGCAACGGCTGCAACGCCGGCGCCATCGATTTCAGCAACTGCACCGCCAGCGCGCTGGTGAATTCGTAATGCGACGCATACGGCTCGTGCACCCACGCGGTCAGCGTGCCGTAGAAACGGTCGCCGAGCGCGAATACGAAGGTCGCGCTGCGATTGACCTTGCGCGATTCGATCAGCCGCGCGCCCTTCGCATACATGTTCAGGCGTTGATCGCCGGTGCCGGTCTTGCCGTACACGTCGAGCGTCTGGCCGTTCGGGAAGCTCATGCCTTGCGCGAGACGCTTCGCGGTGCCGCCCGTCACCACGTCGCGCAACAGCATCCGCACGGTGCCGGCGATTTCCGGCGACACCTGCTGCTGCGGCGCCACCGCCGCGCGCCGGAAATGCGTCTCGTACGGCGTGTCTTTCGCGAAATCGATCTGCGTCAGCGTTTCGGTCGGCACCTTGTTGCCGTCGTTGGCGATCACGCCGATCAGTTGCGCGAGCGCCGCGGGCCGATCGCCGGAAGCGCCGATCGCGGCCGCATACGACGGCGTCAGATTCGCGAACGGATAACCGAGCGCCTGCCACGATTTGCCGATCGCGTCGTACGCGCGCAACTCGACCATGCGCTTGATGCGACGATCCTGCGTCGCGTGATAGCGGGTCTTGAAGAGCCACGAGTAGGTCGACAGCCGCACTGCCTCGCTTGCGCTTTCGAGTTGCGCCAGCGTCGCGTCCGGATGCGAACGCAGATAATTGAGCGTCCACAATTCGAGTGGATGTACGCCCGAGATATAGCCGCGATCGTTCAGATTGAAGCGGTCGATTCCGTACTTGTCGTACAGATTCGCGAGATCTTCGTCGTCGAGCATCGAAGCGGCCGGCGTGTTCTTCAGCGCCGCGCGCATCATCCTGTTGAACCACGCATTCGACTCGTCCGGCGCGACGCTGCGCAATACCGTCGCGACTTTCGGCGGCGATTTGCGCACCCCGAGCAGCAGCAACGTGATCGCCTGATCGGGCGTCCTGTCGTGGTACTTCGTGTAGAAACGCTTCATGTACACGCGGCTTTCCTGATCGGCGAAACGCATCAGATACAGCTTGCGGGTCGCCGGATCGTCGAGCCATTGCGCCGACGGGCCAGTGGTCTGCACCATCTCGTAGTGAACGATGTCGCGCATCAGCCGCACGAATACGAGGTTCACCGAATGCTGGAACGCGCGATGCACGGTCAGGATGCGGCTGTTGTCGTCGGACTCGAAGTTCGTGAAGGTCTGCGCGCCGCCGCCCGTGTAGAAGGTCTCGCCGGGGCTCGCCGAGTATTTGCGTTCGACGGCCGCGTCGAGCATCGGCTGCAATGCATGGTCACGCGTATGCAGTAGATAGTCGAGCGACCAACGCGTCAGCTGGTCGTTCGGATCGGGCTTGATCGCTTTCAGTTCGGCATTGCTCAGGCGTCCGTAACGTGTATGCAGATCGGTGACGATCTGCAGATAAGTGACCACGGTACGCAGTTTCGCGGTCGAACCAAGATTCAAACGCGCGCCTGAATTGATGTCGAACGGCTGGTTCACGCTATCGGTCTGCACGCGCACGAGGTTCGCGTCGCCATGCCGCTCGAACAGCGTGAAGCTGTACGCGATATGCGACGGATCGTCGGACGCGCGCAGCATTTCGAAGCCGACGAGGCCGGCGGCTTTCGCGCCGTCGCGCGTCGCGGCCGCGGCAAGCCGCTCGGAAACCGCCTGCTGCACCGCGTTGTTCAGCGTGCCGTGCGCCTCGACGTCGAGGCGGTCGAGTTCGTAGAAGCTGCGCACACCGAGCGCGTTGAGCAGATGCGAGCGCATCGATGTCACCGCCTTGCGCGACACGAACGAGTCGGGATCCTGCACGCGCGTCGACCGGCGATGCAACTCGACGTGCGCGGCCAGCGCCGCATCGCGCAACTGCGCGGTGATCACGCCACCGCTCGCGAGCAGGCGCAGATAGCTGTCGGTCAGCCGTTCGAGTTCCGGATAGTCGCGTTGCAGGAAAAACGACGGCGCGCGCTGCGCAATCATCAGCGACAGCACTTCACGAAACGCCACGCCCTGCTCAGGCAGATTCGCATCGGTCGACGGCGCTTTCAGCAGCCGGTTGGTCTCGCGGAAATCGCGCCCGTACCACGCGGAAAGGCCATCGCCGATACCGTTGATTTCGCCGACGCCCGGTTGCGCGGCGAGCGGCACCGAGTTCAGATAATGGACGACGATCTGCTGGCGCGCGGGCAGCGTCTGCGGACCGTTCAGATACGCGCGCACCGACGCGGACGCGATCTGCCGCAACTTTTCCGGCGGCGTCGCGGTGCGCCCGCCTGCCGAGTGGCGGAATTTTTCGATCTGCGTGGCCAGTGTGCTGCCACCCGGCGCCGGCTGATGATGATTGAACAGACGCACGCCCTGATCGGCGAGCGCGCGGCTCAAGCGGCCCCAGTCGATCGCCGGATTGCGGTTCGGCTGGTTCGGATCGAGCAGATAGCGATCTTCGATAAACAGCAGCGAGTTCACGACGACCGGCGGGATCGCCTCGAAACTGTCATACGCGCGGCCCGGAAACCGCGCGCTGAAAAGCGGCGCGCCGGTGCCGTCGAACAGTTGCAGGCCGGCGGTATCTTTTTCCTCGTAGGGCAGAAAAAGGCCGTTATCGGCGAGCGACAGCATGCGTTCGGAATCGCGCGCCTGCGAACTCACCTCGAAGCCATGCTGCAACAGACGCTGCTGGATCGCGGGCAGCAGCGCATAGCCGAGCCGCGCGTCGTAGGGACCGTGGTCGGCTTGCGGAAAACGGATCGAATGACTGGG
The DNA here is from genome assembly GCF_012927125.1 of Paraburkholderia antibiotica. Classification (GTDB taxonomy): domain Bacteria; phylum Pseudomonadota; class Gammaproteobacteria; order Burkholderiales; family Burkholderiaceae; genus Paraburkholderia; species Paraburkholderia antibiotica. The sequence continues at coordinate 86,421 of NZ_JABBFZ010000010.1, read as the reverse complement.
ACCGTCGGCGACGGAAAAACCCAAGTCGCGAGTCAGTTCGGAAAGATAGCGGGCCTGCAGCCGCGAGGTTTCGATTTCTATCTGCACGAGGCGCGCGAGGAGCGCCAGCGCGAGCAGCACGAACGCGGCGAGCCCCCATTTGAGCCAACGCCAGCTCCGGACGGGCACGGTGCCGGTTGCGCGAAGCGGAAACCGAAGCGGTGGCCGATTCATGGCTGCTCTCCCCGAGCGATCGCCGGGGTACGGAGCCCGGCTTACTGCATTTGGACCAGTGTAGCTCGGAACGACAAACGGCTCTGGGGGCGTACTTACCCGACAGTGTCGCGGCTACAACACCCACCGGAGGAAGATGACAAAACGCGAACTGGCATGAGATATTGAACGTCTTTCACGTCACGCAAAACCGCCGCTTCGGGCGGTTTTTCGTTTCTGCCGACGTGGCTGCAACCCCTGGCGGCACCCCTCTTTCGCCTACGCTTTCGTCCGCGCGCGCAGCAGCGCGATGAACCGTTCGGCCGGCGGCGACAGCACCCCGCCCTTGCGCGTGACGATGCCGAACGTCTGCGACGGCGACTTGAGCCGCACCGGCACGACGCGCAGCATCTTGTGCCGCACGAACGGCCCGGCAATCGCGCTCGGCAACAGTGACACCAGCTCGACGCTGCTTTGCAGCAGCGCGACCGTCACGAATGTCGACGCCGTCGAAATCGGATTGTCGGGCATGTCGAGACCGGCGAGATCCATCTCGCGTTCGAGCAGCGCATGCAGCGGCATATGCGACGGATACGTGACCCAGCGATGCCCGGCCAGATCGCGCAGCGTCATCTCGCGACGCGGCAACGGCGGGTGCGAATAGCCGACCACCACCGACAGCGGCTCGTCGCCGAGCGGCCGGTACTGATACTTCGACGGATCGGCCGCGACCGCCGCACGACCCACCACCAGATCGAGCCGGCCATCGTCGAGCTGCGCAAGCATCCGCGCGCTGGTGTCCTCCAGCACTTCGATCGACAGATCCGGCTGCGCCGCATGCAGCTGATTCAACGCGGGCACCACGCAGTCCGGAATCGCCCCCATGATCGCGCCGACCGCGAGCCGGCCGCCGCGCCCCGACCGTATTTCGGCGACGTCCTGACAGAGCGCGGTGAGATCCGTCGTCACGACCCGCGCATAGCGGATCACGCAATGGCCGAGCTGGTTCGGAATCATGCCGCTCTTCGAGCGCTCGAAGAGCGGCGCGTCGAGCATCGATTCGAGTTCCTGCAAGGCCTTGCTCGCCGCCGATTGCGTCATCGACATCACGCCGGCGGCCTTGTGCAGCGACTTGTGGTCGTCGAGCGCGATTAGCAGATGCAGTTGCTTCATGCGCAGCTTCGAGAGCAGGATGGTCAGCGTGTCTTTCATGCGGGCGTGAACCTGGTGAGGCCGCGATGAATCCGTGGAGAACCAGCGGAGCGCGGCAAGGTGAGTCGCAAAAGCGATCACAGGATGGAAACAATTCAATATACCCGCGCGGCTGGCCGCCGTATAGTCGGCGCTGGAGACACTCATTACCCACGACCTCATCGCCATGACTCAAACCAACACTCAGGCCACAAACCAAGCCGCGCTGCGCGGCGTCTTCCCCGTCGTGCCGACGATCTTCGACGACGCCGGCCGCCTCGACCTCGAAGGCCAGAAGCGCTGCCTCGATTTCATGATCGACGCCGGCTCGAACGGCCTGTGCATTCTCGCCAACTTCTCCGAGCAGTTCGCGCTGTCGGACGACGAACGCAACACGCTGATGCATCTCGCGCTCGAACACGTCGCCGGCCGCGTACCGGTGATCGTCACGACCACGCATTTCAGCTCGTACCAGTGCGCCGAGCGCAGCCGCGCCGCCGAGGCCGCGGGCGCCGCGATGGTGATGGTGATGCCGCCGTATCACGGCGCGACGATCCGCATCGGCGAGCGCGGCATTCACGAGTTCTATCGTACGGTGTCCGATGCGATCGGGATTCCGATCATGATCCAGGATGCGCCGGTCAGCGGCACGCCGTTGTCCGCGCCGTTTCTCGCCCGCATGGCGCGCGAAATCGAACACGTGTCGTACTTCAAGATCGAAACGCCGCAGGCCGCGAACAAGCTGCGCGAGCTGATCGAACTCGGCGGCGACGCGATCGTCGGTCCGTGGGACGGCGAGGAAGCGATCACGCTGATGGCCGACCTCGACGCGGGCGCGACCGGCTCGATGACAGGTGGCGGTTACGCGGACGGCATCCGCCTGATCGTCGATGCGTACGCGGCCGGCGACACCGAGGCCGCCGCCGCGCACTATCAGCAGTGGCTGCCGCTGATCAACTACGAGAACCGCCAGGGCGGCCTTGCATCGTGCAAGGCGCTGATGAAGGAAGGCGGCGTGATCCGCTCGGACACGGTGCGTCATCCGTTGCCGCAGATGCATCCGGCGACGCGCGAGGGGCTGCTGAAGATCGCGCGCCGGCTCGATCCGCTGGTGCTGCGCTGGGGACACTGAAGCGCTCGATGCATAGTAAAGACAGCCGCGCCCGCGTGGCGCGGTTGGTCGCGGGGTTGGTCGCGGGGTTGGTCGCGGGGTTGGCCGTCCACATGCCGTGACGCAACCGCCGCCGCGCATCGATGCTTCGTGCGAAACCATGCGAAACCGCGCGCATCCGCGCAAGGGCTTGCAACGGCGCGCAAGGCTGGACGGCGACACGCGATTGCCGCTACGCTAAGGGCTCTTCATAGGCCCGAGCCCTTATGCAAAGTTTCTACGAAGCCACCGTCACCCGCCCCTCCACCTATGCTCCGCTTAACGGCCGACGCGAGGCGCACGTCTGCATCGTCGGCGGCGGGCTCGCGGGATTGTCCACCGCGTTGGGACTCGCCGAGCGCGGCATCGAAGATGTCGTCGTGCTCGAAGCGCAGCAGGTCGGCTTCGGCGCGTCGGGACGCAACGGCGGCTTCGTGTTCGGCGGCTACAGCCTCGATTGCGCGGATCTGCTGAAAACGCTCGGCCCGGTTCGCGCGCGCGAACTCTATACGCTGACCACCGACGCCGTCGATCTGATGCGTCAGCGCATCGCGCGCTACCGGATCGATTGCGACGCCACCGACGCCGGCGTGATCCTCGCCAACTGGTTCGACGAACCCGCGCGGCTCGACGCCCAGCGTCGTCTGATGCGAGACTCGTTCGGCGTCGACTGGGAACCGATCGCCGCCGCCGAGCTTGCGTCGCAACTGAAAACGAGCCGCTATCACGGCGGCCTGCTCGAGCGCAACGCGTTCCACTTTCATCCGCTCAAATACGTACTCGGCGTCGCCGCGGCCGCCGCGCGCGCGGGCGTGACGATCCACGAGGGCTCGCCGGTCGTGAGCCTGCAGCGCAACGGCGCGGGCTTCGTCGTGCAAACGCCGCACGGTGCGCTCGACGCGCGTCACGTCGTGCTCGCGGGCGGTGGCTACGCGCGCAACGTGTATGCGCGCGTCGAACGCGCGGTGCTGCCGATCGCCACCTACGTGATGGCGACCGAACCACTCGGCGAGAAACTGCACGACGCGATCGCCACCCGCGCCGCGATCTACGACACCCGCTTCGCATTCGACTACTACCGGCCGCTGCCCGACACGCGCATCCTGTGGGGCGGCCGCATCTCGGTGCGCGACCGCGAACCCGAGGCGATCGCGCGACTGCTGCGCCAGGATCTGCTGAAGGTTTATCCGCAACTGCGCGACGTGCGCATCGAACACGCATGGGGCGGCCTGATGAGCTACGCGCGTCACAAGATGCCGCAGATCGGCCGCAGCACCGACGGCGTCTGGTACGCAGTCGGCTTCGGCGGTCACGGCATGGCGCCAACAGCGGTGTCGGGCGAGTTGCTCGCCGCGGCCATCTCCGGCGAGCGGCCGGTGCCCGACGCGTTCGCGAGCTTCGGCCTCACGCGCACCTTCGGCGCGCTGGGCCTCGCCGCCGCGCAACTGACCTACACCGCGATGCAGACGCGCGATGCGTTCGCCGCGCGCCGCCATTGACCCGGCCCACCCGGCCTGGCGCCTGACGCACGTAAGACACGCGTAAAAGTCGCGCGCGGCATCGTCGGAGGCCGCCGCGAGAATCTCCCACCGACCGCCCGTTCATGCCCAGAAGCCGCGCCGGAGGCGGGTTTCGCCATGCTAGAATGCGCCGTCACCGCCGCTCGAATCCACAATGAAAAAGGGAAGCAAGGCCGCCGAGCCTGATACCAACGGCATCGTGTCCGGCTCACCGCCTGTCGACGCACGTCGTATCGACACCCGGCGCAAGTACGATCCCGAGCAGACGAAGCGCAACATCCTCGACGTCGCGACGCAGGAGTTCTCCGCGATGGGACTGGCCGGCGCGCGCGTCGATGCGATCGCGGAACGCACGAACACCACCAAGCGCATGCTGTACTACTACTTCGGCAGCAAGGAAGGGTTGTACCAGGCGGTGCTGGAAAAGGTATATGGAGACATCCGTGCGCTCGAACAGGATCTGCACATCAGCGAACTCGACCCGATCGAGGGCATGCGCGCGCTGGTCGAATTCACGTTCGACTACCACGACCGCCAGCGCGACTTCGTGCGCCTCGTGACGATCGAAAACATCCATGGCGCGAAGTACGTCGAACAGGTGAAGACGTTCAAGGGGCGCAACGTCACCGTCATCCACACGATCGAAGATCTGCTCGCGCGCGGCATCGCGGCCGGGCAGTTCCGTAGCGACATCGATCCGATCGATCTGCATCTGATGATCAGTTCGCTGTGCTTTCATCGCGTCGGCAACCGCCATACCTTCGGCACCGCGTTCGGGCGCGACCCGTCGCATCCGCGGCTGCGGGCGCGGCATCGCGCGATGATCGTCGATGCGATCCTGCGGTTCGTGAAGAAGGAAGATTGAAGGGAAGCGGCTACGGCCGCTTCGCTCTCGACGTCGCCTCTACCGCGCTTACTGCCCCGGCAAACCGGTGACGCCGCTCGACGTGGCCGCCAGCGTCGGCACCAGATTCGCCCCGGAGACGTCCTTGATCGTGCTGTTGGTGAACGTCCAGTTCCCCGCATTGGCGATCGACCCTGCGCCCACCGAGGTGCCCGACGATTTGACGGCCGAGATGTTCACGTTGTTGAACGAGAAGTTGGTGAACCGTCCCTTCTCCGCTTCGCCCGCGATCGTATAACCCGCCACGCCGAACACCGCGCTCTCGACGTGCTTCATCGTGATGTTCTCGAACCGGAAGTTGCGGAAGATCGGATAGCCGTCCGAGGCGGTCGCGGGCATTGCCAGAATCGACGGCCAGTACGACGGTTCGAGGTAGGTCGTGCCGAACGTCGCAGGCACCGTGCCGCCGGCCGGCCAGTTCTCGTTGCCCTGCATGAAGTAGTACGCGTCGTCGACGTTGATGTCGTGGATATAGACGTTTTCCATCGTGCCGCCGCGCGTCGGCGCGGACTTGAACACGAACACGCTGTAGACCGCCGGGCCGCCCGCCTTGTAGCCGACATTGCTGTTGATCTGCCCGGTCAGCGGCGAAACCTGGATGTTCGACACCTCGATGTTGTTCGCCCCGCCCGACGTTTCGCTGCCGATCGTGAAGGCGGTCGCGCCAGCGCGCACCGTGGAATTGCGGATCACCACGTTCGCGGTCGGCTTGTTCACGCGCAGCCCGTCGCCGTCGCGTCCCGACTTGATGACGAAGCCGTCGTCGTTGGCGACGATGTCCGCGTTCTCCACCAGGATGTTGGTCGACGAGTCCATATCGATACCGTCGGTACTCGGCATGATGCCGGTCGCCGCGGTCGGGAGGTTGTAGACCTTGACGCCGTCCAGATGCAGCTGGTCCGAATAGCACAGGTGGATGGTCCAGAACGGCGAGTTCTGCACGGTCACGTCCTTGATCGTGACGTTCGTCGACTTGTACGTTTCGATGCCGCGCGGCCGCTGCTCGTCCCAGTTGAGCGCCCAACCCACGCCTAGCGTCGAGTGAAACGAGGTGCCGTCGGCGTAATAGTGCGACCACCACGATTGCCCGTTGCCGTCGATTACGCCCTTGCCGGTGATCGTCACGTTGTCGGCATTGCGAACATTGACGATCGCCGACGCCCAGTTCATTTCGATGCCCTGCACGCGGGTCGGCACCTGCGGATAGAGCGCGAGGCCATCGGGGTAGAAGCCGTTCATCGCGCCCGACGCGATGGTGGTTTCGACGTTCCACCACGTCTGCGCCTGGATCGCCTTCAGCGTCACGCCTTCGTCGATCTGCACGGTCGTATTCGAGCCGACGAACAACGCGCCGGTCATGAACGTGCCTTGCGGAAACACGACAGTCCCCTTCGCGGCGCCCGCGGCATTGAGCGCTTTCTGGATTGCAGCGGTGTCGTCGGTCGTGCCGTCGCCTTTGGCGCCGAAGTCCGCGACGTTGAATGTCGTGCTGGCGCCCGGCGACGACGCCGGCGTATCCGGCGTCGCGGGCGTGGCCGATGCCGGCACGTCCGCCGCGTCGGTATTACTGTTCGACCTCCCCCCACCACCGCAGCCTGCCAGCGTCATACACGCCACTGCAATCGCCAACAATCCCGTCTTCATGTCCCCTCCAATCGTTCAGGTTATGCCCCAAATTATGTTGTAGGCATTCTCTTCATTGGTGGGATGTCATACAAGATGGTTTACCCTTGACTGACGAAGAAATAACTTTTTATTACCAGATCGATCTTCTCACTCCCAATTCGGTCTCAAATATTGAATATCGTCGCAATACTACTGAGTTTATGAAAGTAATTTCCACCTTATATATCGGAAATTATTACTTAAAATGTTTTTTGTTATAAGACGTCATATAAATAAGGAGGCGTTCTGGATCGTTATGGACGATAGGCGCGGGAACGGTCGGCCGCGTGACCATAAAGCCCGGGATCGCGACATGCAACGTGAGGCAGACCATGTCCCGTCTTTTGGCCTTCCCGATGACCCAAGGTTGGCGTGAATGCCCGCGCAAGCGCCGCGCAGTGCGTGGATATCCGGACGCGATAGACGAACGAAGACGAAATGAATTCAAAGATCTCAGCAAGTCGTACGGGTTCCCGGTCAAGGGTGCAACGGCCAATCACGCTGGCCATGTCCATTCTGTCGGTCGTCCGGCTCGTCGTGGATCTGCGCCAGTTGCCACTCGGCAAGGTATTGGCCAATCTGCGGAAGCCGTATCAGGTCGTCTTTCATATCTGCGTTGATGTTTTGCTGTCATGAAGACCGGCTGGCACCTTTTCAAAACGACGCTGCTGTTGCCCTGGAAGGTTCTGAGGTCTGGTCTTCGCCTTATCTCGTCGTCACCAATGGCCCGTATGGACCGTCGGCGCTGTACTTTTTGAAGACTCGTCCGGTCGAAGGCAGCTTGCAAGGTTTTTACTTCGGCGATGCGAGGATCATGATGCCGGTGCGCTTCGCGGCGATTATTCCTGGCGCGTTTCAGGTCATCACGGTTAATTGCGCGTTCAGTATCTGAACACGCGGGCGAACTGGCTGCACCATGAAAGAACGGGACGTGGCCTTCGCCACGTCCCGTTTCGACCGAACCGCTTCCCGTGCTTAATCGACCAGCACGATCCGCTTGATATCGCCGACGACGAAGATATACGACAGCGCGCCGATCAACGCGATCACGCCGATGAACACCAGCGCGCCGACGAACGAACCGGTCGCCGCCACGATCAGGCCGACCACCAGCGGCGTGATGATGCCCGCCAGATTCGCCGCGAAGTTGAAGATGCCGCCGGTCACGCCGAGCAGCCCTTCCGGCGCGATATCGGACACCAGCGTCCAGCCGAGCGCGGCCATCCCCTGCGCGAAGAACGCCACCGACAGAATCGCGATCACGACCACATTGCTCTCGACATAGTTGGCGAGAATGATCGTCGACGCGAGCAGCAGGCCGGCGATGATCGGCAGCTTGCGCGCAACGTTCGGCGACTTGCCGCGACGCAGCAGCCAGTCGGAGAACACGCCGCCGAACATCACGCCGACCGACGCCGCGATAAACGGCATGATCGCGAAGAAGCCGATCTTCAGCCACGCCATATGACGCTCGGTGGCGAGATAGGTCGGGAACCACGTGAGGAAGAACACCAGCGTCGAATTACCGGCGAACTGGCCGAGGCAGATGCCGGTCAGCTGACGATGCTTGAGCAGCTTGCCGATCGTGCGCCATTCGAAGCCGCTCTTCTTCGGCGCAGCCGAACCTGCCGCGCCCGCGGCGTCCTTGTTGCGCTGCGTGAGACCGCCGCCCGCCTCGATGTAATCGAGCTCTTCCTGATTCGCCGACGGATGATCGTGCGGCTCGCGATACAGCAGCCACCAGATCACGCCGAACACGATACCCACGCCGCCGACCACGAGGAACAGCGAGCGCCAGCCAAACGCGCCCATCAGCATGAACAGGAACGGGCTGAAAAACGCGAGGCCGATGTATTCGCCGACCGTGTAGGTGCCGGTCGCCATCGCGCGTTCGCTTTGCGGGAACCAGGTGGCGACCACCCGGCTATTGGTCGGAAAGCACGGTGCTTCCGACACGCCCAGCCCGAGCCGGAACGCGAACAGCCCGCCCACGCCGTGCACGAGACCTTGCGCGAGCGTGCACAGCGACCAGAACGTCATCGACAGGAAGTACGTGAGCTTGCTGCCGAAGCGGTCGAGAAACAGGCCGCCCGGAATCTGCGCGGCCACGTAGCTCCACGAGAACACCGAGAACAGCAGACCCATCAGCGCGGCGTTGATGCCGAGCTCCCTGGTCAACTGCGGCGCGGCGATCCCGAGCACGGTGCGGTCGAGGTAGTTGATCATCGTGCCGACCGCGAGCAGCGCGAGGATCTTGTAACGGGCTTTCGAACGGCGCGCGGTGCTCACCGTCTTGCCGTCCTGAGCGGGCGCGCCCGCGGAACTGGATTGAATCGATTGTGGCATGTCGTGACTGTCCCCTCGGTCAGCTTGTGTGCCGGTCTTTACGCGGCCGGTTAGCGTTGCAACAGCGATTGAAAATGGGTGTACACGCGCTCGGCGTCCGGCTCGAGCCCGGTGAAGATACGCATCGCGTCGACCGCCTGGTAGACCGCCATGCCGCCGCCGCTCAGCGTGCGGCAACCGAGCGCCTCGGCCGCCTGCAGCAGCGCGGTGCGGATCGGGAAATAGACGATGTCGGCGACCCACAGGTCGCGATGCAGCAATTCGGCCGGCAGCGGCAGACCCGGCAGCTTCGCCATGCCGGTCGGCGTCGCGTGAATCAGCCCTTGCGCGGCGGCCAGCGATTCCGCGAGCGAGGTGCCCGCGCTGACCCTGGCGTTCGGGAAGCGCTTCTGCAATTCATCGGCGAGCGACTGTGCGCGGCTCACGTCGACGTCGAACAGCGTCAGCGCCTGAGCGCCCATGCTCAGCGCCGCATGCGCGACCGCCGCGCCCGCGCCGCCGGCGCCGAGCTGTACGACACGCTCCAGCGACGCGTCCGGCAGACCGCGCTGGAACGCGCGCGTGAAACCGGAACAGTCGGTGTTGTGGCCGATGCGCTTGCCGTCCTTGAACAGCACGGTGTTGACCGCGCCGAGCGCGCGCGCTTCGTCGGACAGTTCGTCGAGCAGTGGAATCACCGCCTGCTTGCACGGATAGGTGATGTTCAGGCCGTTGTAACCCATCCGTTCGGCCGCCGTCAGCAACTCCGGCAGCGCGGACGCGTCGAGCTTCTGCGCGTCCAGATCGATACGGCGGTACACATAGTGCAGACCGAGCTTGCTGCCCTCTTCCTCGTGCATCGCCGGCGTCAGCGAGCCGCTGATGCCCGAGCCGATCAGGCCGACCAGATACGAGTGGGGCGTGGCCCGCAGGCTCGCCTGCGCATTCGCCAGCGCGCCGATCTGCGCGTCGCCGCGGGTGTTCACCTGAGTACTCGTTTGAGTGTTCGCTTGTACGTTCGCTTGTGTGTTCATTTCACCGCCCTATTCTTAAGAATCGTCGCCATCCGTTCGAGCGCCAGCACATAGCCCTGCGTGCCGCAACCGACGATGATCGCGTCCGCCACCGCCGACACGTACGAGTGATGCCGGAACGCTTCGCGCCGATGCACGTTCGAGATATGCACTTCGATGACGGGCTTCTCGATTGCCGTCAGCGCGTCGGCGATCGCCACCGACGTATGCGTGTACGCGGCCGGATTGATCACGATGCCGTCGACCTTGGCGCGCGCCGCGTGCAGCCAGTCGATCAGTTGATGCTCGGCGTTCGACTGGCAGAAGTCGATCGCAAGGTCGAGTCGTTCGCCCGCGTCGCGGCACAGCTTCGCGACGTCGTCGAGCGTTTCGGCGCCATAGATGGCCGGCTCGCGCGTGCCGAGCAGATTGAGGTTCGGTCCGTTCAGGACCAGTACGGAGGCAAAGCTCATGACAACGACTCCTGCAAAGTAAGTGCTCGGCGAACCGCGGCACCCGCGACGGTTCTTCGACGCGTAGCGAAGTGTGCGCGCATCCGCGATTGCCGTCATTCGGGGTTTCTACGAATTTGTACCATCTAGTTAGTTTGTATAGACTATCGAAACTCGCGGCTAGTGTGGGATATTCTGGCTCGTGTCTTGTTGCACTGCATAACGAAGTAGCCCATTTTCTGCATCGCAGCAAGTCCGTCGGAGGGCGCCGGCAGGCGCTTCCCACCCTCGTGCGCTCGCGTTTTCACCCCGTTTGTCCGTTTACGCAGGAGCCGTTCATGCAACGTTCGATTGCCACCGTGTCGATTAGCGGCACCCTCGTCGAGAAGCTGAGCGCGATCCGCGCGGCGGGCTTCGAAGGCGTGGAAATCTTCGAGAACGACCTGCTGTATTTCGACGGATCGCCCGCCGACGTACGCCGCATCGCCGACGACCTCGGCCTGAAGATCATGCTGTTCCAGCCGTTTCGCGACTTCGACGGCGTCAGCCCCGAGCGGCTCGAACGCAATCTGGAGCGCGCGAAGCGCAAGTTCGACGTGATGCACGAGCTCGGCACCGACCGCATCCTCGTGTGCAGCAACGTGTCGCCGGAAACGATCTGCGACGACGCGCTGATGACCGACCAGCTCGGCGCGCTGGCCCGCGCGGCCGAGGCGGCCGGCGTGATCGCCGGTTACGAGGCGCTCGCGTGGGGCAAGCACGTGAAGACTTACCGCCACGCGTGGAAGCTCGTCGACGCCGTGAACCATCCGAACCTTGGGCTCGTGCTCGACAGCTTTCATACGCTGTCGCTGAACGACACGCCCGATGCGATCGCCGACATTCCAGGCGAGCGCATCGCGTTCGTGCAGATCGCCGACGCGCCGAAGCTCGCGATGGACGTGCTCGAATGGAGCCGCCACTACCGGTGCTTCCCGGGCCAGGGCGATTTCGACCTCGCCAATTTCACCGCGCAGGTCGTGAAAGCCGGCTATCAAGGCCCGTTGTCGCTGGAAATTTTCAACGACGGCTTTCGCGCCGCGCCGACCACGATCACGGCCGCCGACGGTCATCGCTCGCTGCTGTTCCTCGAGGAGCAGACCCGTGAGCTGCTCGAAACACAGCAACAGCAGCAACAACCGCAGGCGCAGGCGCAACCGGCGAGCGAGCTGTACCGCTCGCCCGCGGCGCCCGCGCACGTCGGCTATCAGTTCCTCGAATTCGCGGTCGACCACCCCACCCGCGCGCAGCTCGTCGACTGGCTCAGCCGCCTGCGCTTTCGCCAGGCCGGCAAGCATCGCTCGAAAGACGTGACGCTGTATCAGCACGGCGCGGCGTCGATCGTGCTGAACGCCGAGCCGGATTCGTTCGCGAACGCGTTTTTCCAGCAGCATGGTTTGTCGCTGTGCGCGTCGGCATTTCGCGTCGACGACGCGAGCCAGGCGTTCGAGCGCGCGGCCGGCTTCGGCTACGCGCCGTTCTCCGGCCAGATCGGCCCGAACGAGCGGGTGCTGCCCGCGGTGCAGGCGCCCGACAGCAGCCTCAACTATTTCGTCGACGAAAGCCCGGATCAGCCGACTCTATTCGAAGCCGATTTCGTGCTGACCGACGTCAACGGGCCGACCGAAGTCGGGCCGCTCACGCGCATCGATCACGTGTGCCTGTCCGTACCGGCGAATTCGCTCGATACGTGGGTGCTGTTCCTGCGCACCGCGCTCGGCTTCCAGGCCGAAGCCGGCGTGCTGGTGCCCGATCCCTACGGGCTCGTGCGTAGCCGCGCGCTGCGTAGCCGGGACGGTTCGGTGCGGATCGTGCTCAATGCATCGATGGACCGGCATACGGCGGTCGCCGAGGCGCTGCACACGTATCACGGCTCGGGCCTGAACCACGTCGCGTTCAGCACCGGCGACATCTTCAGCGCGATCCCCGAATTCGTCGCCGACGGCGTGCCGGTGCTGCGCATTCCACGCAATTACTACGACGACCTCGAAGCCCGCTACGCGCTGTCCGACACGCTGCTCGACGCGATGCGCGCGAACAACATCCTCTACGACCGCGACGAGCGCGGCGGCGAGTTCTTCCACGCGTACACGGAACAGCTCGACCAGCGCTTCTTCCTCGAAATCGTCGAGCGACGCGGCGGTTACGACGGCTATGGCGCGGCCAACGCGGCGGTGCGGCTCGCGGCGCAGGCGCAGCGGCGTAAATAACGGGCGGGTGCGGCGCGCCCAGGGGGCGAACGTTGCCGCGCCGCCACTGAATAGTTCGAAAGTTGTGGGCCGAAGCGTTGGGCCAAACGCGCGCGGCCCCGAAAACGGCCGCGCCGCACCCCGTTGATTCGCGTCATCTGAAGCAGCCGCGCAGCCGCGGCAGAGCATTGGCATCACGCGGCACGCGCTCAGGCCCACGATCAGGCACGCGACCTGCGTCCCGTCCGGGACAGGTTCGCCGTCTCGATATAATGGCGCCTGTTTTGCGGTGCGGCCGGCGCGCCCGTGCAATGCGCGGCGCCAGCTCCGGACCCTCCACCGACTCGTCGAATCAACGTCAGGAGAGCCATGAAGAAGTTCGCTGTAGTCCTGTCCCTTCCGCTGCTGCTCAGCGCTTGCGCGTATTTCCAGAAAGATCCCGATGCCGGCGAGCCCGTCACGGATACGATGACGCAGCGCTCCGTCGACGACGTAGTGGCCTGCCTGACCCAACTAGCCAATCAGCATAACGCCGCATTCAAGTCGACCTCGATCCCACAGGGTCAGATGCTCGATTTCGGCGACTCGAACATCGTCAAGGTACGCAGCGACAACGGCGCGACGACTTACCGTTTCTACGCGGGCAAGCGTCATGTCAGCAACCTGTGGATCGAATCGGCGGGCAAAACCTGCGCCCCGTAAGGCTTCATCGCGCATCAAGGCGAAGTTCCGGGCGCCGGAATCTGATCCACTGCAACGTTCATGTCACGGTGTTACAGGATAATGGAGTCTTAAGAATCGTTTAAGACTTCGTCCGCAAGATGCCCCGGACATGTCCCCGCACGAGGTGCGCTCCATGAACCAGCCCGAACCGAATATCAACGAAACCCCGGCCAAGCGGCCCACGATCCTGCGCCGTCTGCTGAGCCACCACGAACTGGCCACGCTGCTGCTGTTGCTGCACGCGCCGATCGACGCCTCGGCGAAACCCGAAATTCCGCAGCTTTACGAAGCCGGTCTCGTCGAGACCATCTCGAACGACGCCGGCACGCCGCACATCCGGCTGACTCAGCAAGGCAATGCGGTATTGCGAGGGCTCGGCATCAAGTAAAAAGTAACAACGCCCGACACTCGAACCCTTTCCAGATCTTTCCGGGGCCGCGCCGACGCTTGTCGTTGGCGCGGCCCTTTCCATTGGCGCGGCCGGCGCGGGAAGCAATCCTGGACGCTTCCGTCGTTTTTCACGTCCGGCGCCGCGCCCGGCGAAAAATGACGGCGACGAGCGTCCGCACGCGCGCGACGTCTCGACGCCGCCACCCCCATGATTTTTCGATGTTTTCATTTTTTAACTCTTATATAAGACATAAGACATTTGACCTTGCAACGGTATTGCAATTAAAATTGCGCCCAGAGCAGTGCCCGGCACAACCTCGGAGTGCCGTAAAAGACTTCCCCCTGAAACGCACACATCAGCAGGTCCCCCCATGCTTGAAAACTTTCGTGCTCACGTGGCCGCCCGCGCCGCGCTCGGCATTCCTCCCCTGCCGCTGACGGCTCAGCAAACCGCCGAGCTGGTCGAACTCCTGACCAATCCGCCCGCTGGCGAAGAGCAGACCCTGCTCGACCTGATCACCAACCGCGTGCCGGCCGGCGTGGACGAAGCCGCTCGCGTGAAGGCAGGCTTCCTCGCCGCCGTCGCCAAAGGCGAAACCGCCTGCGCGCTGATTTCGCGCGAGCGCGCCACCGAATTGCTCGGCACGATGCTGGGCGGCTACAACATCCAGCCGCTGATCGAGCTGCTGGCCGACGCCGCAGTGGGCACCGTCGCCGCTGACGCGCTGAAGAAAACCCTGCTGATGTTCGACCAGTTCCACGACGTCCAGGAACTCGCCGACAAGGGCAACGCCAACGCGAAGGCCGTGCTGCAGAGCTGGGCCGACGCCGAATGGTTCACGAGCCGTCCGGAAGTGCCGCAAAGCCTGACCATCACCGTCTTCAAGGTGACCGGCGAAACCAATACCGACGACCTGTCGCCGGCTCCGGACGCGACCACCCGCCCGGACATCCCGCTGCACGCGCTGGCCATGCTGAAGAACGCCCGTCCCGGCATCACGCCGGAAGAAGACGGCAAGCGCGGCCCGGTCAAGTTCATCGAATCGCTGAAGGAAAAGGGCCACCTGGTCGCCTACGTGGGCGACGTGGTCGGCACCGGCTCCTCGCGCAAGTCGGCCACCAACTCGGTGCTGTGGTTCACGGGCGAAGACATCCCCTATATCCCGAACAAGCGCTTCGGCGGCGTGTGCCTCGGCGGCAAGATCGCCCCGATCTTCTACAACACGATGGAAGACGCCGGCGCGCTGCCGATCGAACTCGACGTGTCGCAGATGGAAATGGGCGACGTGGTCGAACTGCGCCCGTACGAAGGCCGTGCGCTGAAGAACGGCGCCGTGATCGCCGAGTTCCAGGTCAAGTCCGACGTGCTGTTCGACGAAGTGCGCGCCGGCGGCCGGATTCCGCTGATCATCGGCCGTGGCCTGACCGCCAAGGCGCGTGAAGCGCTGGGCCTCGCGCCGTCGACGCTATTCCGTCTGCCGCAGCAGCCGGCCAACAGCGGCAAGGGCTTCTCACTGGCGCAGAAGATGGTCGGCCGCGCGTGCGGTCTGCCGGAAGGCCAGGGCATCCGCCCCGGCACGTACTGCGAACCGAAGATGACCTCGGTCGGCTCGCAAGATACGACGGGCCCGATGACCCGCGACGAACTGAAGGATCTGGCCTGCCTCGGCTTCTCGGCCGATCTCGTCATGCAGTCGTTCTGCCACACGGCCGCCTATCCGAAGCCGGTGGACGTGAAGACCCACCAGACGCTGCCGAATTTCATCAGCAACCGTGGCGGCATCGCGCTGCGTCCGGGCGACGGCGTGATCCACTCGTGGCTGAACCGTATGCTGCTGCCCGACACCGTCGGCACCGGCGGCGACTCGCACACCCGCTTCCCGATCGGCATCAGCTTCCCGGCCGGTTCGGGTCTGGTCGCCTTCGCGGCCGCTACCGGCACGATGCCGCTGGACATGCCGGAATCGGTGCTGGTTCGCTTCAAGGGCAAGATGCAGCCGGGCGTCACGCTGCGTGACCTCGTCAACGCAATCCCGCTGTGGGCGATCAAGCAAGGCTCGCTGACGGTCGCCAAGCAAGGCAAGAAGAACATCTTCTCCGGCCGCGTTCTGGAAATCGAAGGCCTGCCCGATCTGAAGGTCGAGCAAGCGTTCGAGCTGTCGGATGCGTCGGCTGAGCGTTCGGCTGCCGGTTGCACGGTGCACCTGAACAAGGAACCGATCATCGAGTACCTGAACAGCAACGTCACGCTGCTGAAGTGGATGATCGCGCAGGGCTACCAGGACCCGCGCAGCCTGCAGCGCCGTATCAAGGCGATGGAAGCCTGGCTGGCCGATCCGCAACTGCTGCAACCGGATGCGGACGCCGAGTACGCGGCTGTCATCGAGATCGATCTGGCCGACATCCACGAGCCGATCGTGGCCTGCCCGAACGATCCGGACGACGTGAAGACGCTGTCGGACGTGGCTGGCGCCAAGATCGACGAAGTGTTCATCGGTTCGTGCATGACCAACATCGGTCACTTCCGTGCCGCGTCGAAGCTGCTGGAAGGCAAGCGCGACATTCCGGTCAAACTGTGGGTCGCTCCGCCGACCAAGATGGACCAGAAGCAGTTGACCGAAGAAGGTCACTACGGCGTATTCGGCACGGCCGGCGCACGTACCGAAATGCCGGGCTGCTCGCTGTGCATGGGTAACCAGGCACAGGTGCGCGAAGGCGCGACGGTGATGTCGACGTCGACCCGTAACTTCCCGAACCGTCTGGGCAAGAACACCAACGTGTATCTCGGCTCGGCGGAACTGGCAGCGATCTGCTCGCGTCTGGGCAAGATCCCGACCAAGGAAGAGTACATGGCCGACATGGGCGTGCTGAACGCCAATGGCGACAAGATCTATCAGTACATGAACTTCGACAAGATCGAAGACTTCAAGGAAGTGGCCGACACCGTGTCGGTGTAAGCAGGTTGTCGAGCTACGGTGCGTTATTGACGTTGTAGGTTCGCGCCGTAGTATCACTCCTGGCATCACACGAATGGCGCCGCAGGCTGAAGGTCTGCGGCGCCATTTTTTTACGGCGCCCGCGTGGGTGCGCTCACGCCTGCCACACCCCATACCCCGCCTCGCGCAACCCGATCGCCAGCTCCACTTCCATGTCCTGCGCGCCGCGATAAGGCATCGGGTTGAAGACTTCGTACAGCTCGGGCAGCAGGCGCAGGCCGTAATCGCGTACATAGCGATTGGCCTGAATGCCGGCCTTGTGGCGATCGAAGCGCAAGTCCGGGTCGAGCCCGGTCATGCCCACATACACACAGGGCTTCTGAAAGCAGTAATCGGGATTCGCGCGACGAAAGCGCGCCTCGTTCCAGACCGTATCGTCGAGCGCGACGACGTACACGTAGTAATGATGCCGGCGACCAGCCATAAGACAGCGAGCGCCCTCAGTTACGCAGCGTGCCGTGCAGCAGCATCCGGTATTCGGTCGGCGTGACGCCGACCGTCGCCTTGAATTGCCGCGTGAACGCGCTGTGATCGGTGTAGCCGCAACGCGCGGCCACGTCGGTGACCTTGTCGTTCGACACCAGCAGCGCGGTCGCCGCGTCGAGCCGCGTTTTCAGCAGCACCTGGCGCGGTGTCAGATGAAACACCTTGTGAAAATAGCGCTCCAGTTGCGCCACCGACATGTCCGCCATCGCCGCCAGTTGCTTCAGATTCAGCGGCTGCACGTAGTTCTCCTGGATCGACTGCACGACCGCCGCGAGCCGGCTATAGGCGGGATGGCTGCTTTCGTCGGCTTTCAGATCGCGCGACGTGCCGGCGAGCCCGACCACCCTGCCGCTCGCATCGCGCAACGGCTGCTTGCAGGTCAGGCACCAGCCCGGCTGGCGGCCCGGATACAGGTGCAATTCGAGCTGATCGAGCATCGCGTTGCCGACACCGATGATCGCCTTGTCCTGCGCGGTATAGATGCGCCCGAAACGGCGCGGGAATACGTCCTCGGCGGTCTTGCCGAGCAGTCCGGCCTTTTCCTTGAAACCGCAGCGCGACGCCAGCGTGCGGTTGACGAGCGCATAACGCGCATCGGCATCCTTCACGAAGAACACCACGTCCGGCATCGCGTCGAACACGGGCTCGAGCAGCCGGAAGTGCGCCAGCATGCCGGACAGCGTCGTATCGTCCGATTCGAGCGGATGAGCCAGCGTGTTCATCATGCGTATCCCGTGGGTCGGTGCGTGGTTGAAGACGGTTGCCTGGATTCGCGGATCGTCGTGCGGGTGCGGGCCCGTGCGGACCGATGCAGGCCGATGAGGGTCGACAGCGCGCACGTACGATCGAGTGCGAACGATTATAGAGCCGCGCGAGGCCCGTCAAAATCCGTGCTGCGCAACGCATGTCGTCACTCGGAGACAGGAGTTTCGGTGGCGGTCTCGGCCGGTACCTCAACCGCCGTCCCGGCGACGCTCATCAGCGTATCGATCCGCGCCGGGCTGAACGGCGGGCGCGGCGTGGCGGCCGGCCAACCGAAGTACAGGTTGGCCGCCGCGCCGCAGATACGCCCCTGACACGCGCCCATCCCACAGCGAGTTTGCAGCTTCGCGTCGCGCCAGTCGGTGCAGCGCCGCACCTCGCCAACGCTGACGTCTTCGCAACGGCACAACAGCGTCGCGTCGGCGGGCGGCGTGCGGGCGGCCTCCCCCAACGCAAACGACGTCGCCACCCGCGCGCCGAAGCGTCGCCAGCGCGCGCGTTGCTTGAAGAGCGCCGATTGCGCGGCGGATTGCGCGGCGGATTGCGCGACAGGTTGCGCCGCGGGTTGCATGGCGGATTGCACAGTGGATTGCGTAGCGCCCGCGCCGCTCGCCACAAGCCCGGCGATCTCGCCCTCCGCGCAAGCGAGCTCCGCGCCGCCGACGCCCGTGCACTCGCCCGCCGCATACACGCGCTCGAGCGAAGTCCGCTGTTCGGCATCGACGACGATTTCTCCCGCGTCGTTGATCGCGCAGCCAAGCGCCTGCGCGAGCGTCACGTTCGGCAGCAGTCCATAACCGCACGCGACGCGCTCGCAATCGAGCGTCACATCGCGCGTGCCGCGCCGGATCGTCACCTGGCGCACACGTTCGACTCCATGCGCTTGCCGCACGACGCTGCCAGTCCAGTAGCGCAGTCCCGCGAAACCGCGCGTGAGGCCGAGCGCCTGGCGCAGCTTGGCGGGCTCGCGCAGCAACGATGCGCCGAAACGCGCGACCTCGGCCATCGGTGCCTGCTCGACCACCGCGATCACGCGCGCGCCGGCCTCGCGCGCGGTGGCGAGCGCGGCCATCAACAGCGGCCCGCTGCCGGCGATCACGATGCGTTCGCCGCGCACCGGCAGACCGCCTTTGATCAGCACCTGCAGTGCGCCCACGCCGGTCACCCCAGGTAACGTCCAGCCGGGAAATGGCAGCAGCCGTTCGCGCGCGCCGGTCGCGAGAATCAGTCGCTCGTAGGCGATCGACACGCCGCCGTGTTCCGCCGATTCGAGCAGCAGGCCTTGCGGGCCGAGCGGCGCAATCACGCGGGTCGACGGCCAGTACGTAACGCGTGGCTGACTCTGCAACGCGGCAAGCAGCGCATGCAGCGGCGCGGATGGTCGATACGCCGGCCCCTGACGCCAGATCTGCCCGCCGGCGCGCGGATTGTCGTCGATCAGCAGAACCGACGCGCCCGCGCGCGCGGCCGCCCGCGCGGCATGGAGCCCGGCCGGCCCGCCGCCGATCACGACGATATCGAAATGCTGCGCGACGGACCGGGTCATACGCCCACCATCCCATTCGATGTGTCGACACGCTGGCCTTCCCGGCACAGCGTCTGACACGCGAGCGTGTGCGCGTGGCCGTCGATCGTCACGCGGCACTCCTGACACACGCCCATCCCACACAACGGCGCGCGCGGCTCGCCGCCGACCGAGCGCCGCGAGCCGTTCACGCCGGCCATCGCGAGCGCGGCGGCCACGGTCGTGCCGCTGTCCACTTCGACGCTGCGGCCGTCGATCGTCAGGCGGATGCGAGCCGCGTCATCGTGCGTCATGGGTCACCTGTCCGGCAAAACGGCTCGGTAGATAAGGCTCGAACGGAATCGGCGCGGACTGTCCCGCGATCTGCGCGGCGAGCAGCTTCGCGGTCGCGAGCGAGGTGGTCACGCCGAGCCCTTCGTGACCGACCGCGAGCCAGACACCCGCGCCGCCGCACGCCGATCCCTGCGACGCGCCCGCCGCTGCCTCGGGCATGAAGCCGCCCACCGGCCCGATCAACGGCAAGCCATCCGGCGACGCCGCGCGAAACCCGGTCCATGCGCGAATGCCGTTGAGCGTCGGCAGCGCCGGCAGATACCGCGCGGCGCGTTGCAGCATCCGCGCGAGCACGGCCATCTCGACGGCGGGATCGGTGCTGTCGAACTGACGCGACGAGCCGATCAGCAGTTGCCCGGTCGGGCGCGGCTGCACGTTGAATGCGACTGACATGCCGCTCGCGTGATGCGCGCTCCTGATATAGCCGAGTTCGAGCAGTTGATGACGGATCAGGCCAGGGTAACGGTCGGTGATCAGCAGGTGGCCTTTCTTCGGCTGCAACGGCAGCATCGGCAGCCATTGCGCGGCGCCGAGTCCGTTCGCGACGACCACGTGCGCGGCGCTCAACTGCTCGCCGCTCGCCAGCGTGATGCTACTCGCACTGCCCGTGCCACCGGTGCCACCCGCGCCGATCGCCGCAACCGGCACACCGAGCCGCACGCGAATGCGTGCCGCGTGCGGCGATTGCGTGAGCAGCCATTCGGCGGCGCTCGGCGCATATACAATGCTGTCGTGCTCGACGCGCAAACCGCCCGCCATCGATGGCGCGAGCGCCGGCTCGCAGGCGCGCAGCTCGCCGGCATCGAGCAGTTGTGCGGCGACGCCTTGCGCGGTGAACGCCGCCTGCATCGCGCGCGCGGCCTGCCATTCCTCGTCGTCCGCCGCGACCCACAGCGTGCCGCAGCGCGCGAACGCGTCGCGCGTCCGCAGCCGCGGCGCAAGGTCGAGCCAGAGATCGCGCGAGTAGCGGCTCAGCGCGAATTCGGCGGGCGAGTCGTTCATCACGACGAGGTGCCCCATGCCCGCCGCCGTCGCGCCGCCGCCGATGCACTGCGCGTCAAGCACGTCGACGCGCATGCCGAGTGCGGCCAGCTCGGCCGCGCACGCGGCGCCGACGATGCCCGCACCGATCACCAGCGCGTCCGCGCTCATGCCGTGCGGATGCCCCACGCGAACGGATCGCGCGCGTCGAAGCAGAGGCGCCCTTCGGCCATGACGTGCGCGTGGCCGGTAATGGTCGGGATCACGTGAACGCCGTCACCGGCGTGGCGATAGCTCGCCTCGAACACGCTGCCGATGATGCTTTCCTGCCGCCACACCGCGCCCTCGGCGAGCTGGCCGTCGGCCGCGAGACACGCGACCTTCGCGCTCGTGCCGGTGCCGCACGGCGAGCGGTCGTACGCGCTGCCGGGGCACAGCACGAAGCTGCGGCTGTCGAGCCCGTCGCGCGAACCGGGTCCAAACAGCTCGATATGGTCGATCAGCGCGCCGTTCGCGCCGGTGATGTTCTGCGCGATCAGCGCGTCGCGCAGCGCCGAACTGAACGCGGTGAGACTGGCGATCCGCGCGGCTTCGAGCGCCTGCCCGTGCTCGGCGACGAGGAAAAACCAGTTGCCGCCCCAGCCGATGTCGCCGGTCACGATCCCGTAGTCTGGCACGTCGACACGCACCGCCGCGCGATAGCGATACGCGGGCACGTTGCGCACCGCGATGCCGCCGTCTTCGTTGAGCGTCGCCTCGACCACGCCGACCGGTGTCTCGATGCGATGACGGCCCGGGCCGATGCGCCCCAGATGCGCGAGCGACACGACAAGCCCGATCGTGCCGTGCCCGCACATGCCGAGATAGCCGACGTTGTTGAAGAAGATCACGCCGGCCGCGCAAGTCGGATCGTCGGGCTCGCACAGCAATGCGCCGACCACCACATCCGAGCCACGCGGCTCGGTGACGATGCCCGCGCGCCAGTCGTCGAAGCGCGTGCGGAAAACGTCGAGCCGTTGCGCGAGCGAGCCGCCGCCCAGTTCCGGGCCGCCCGACACCACGAGGCGGGTGGGCTCACCGCCGGTATGCGAGTCGATGAAGTTGAGGGTTTTCATGCCGCTCATGGTAGGAACCATGGGCTAGCGGGTCTTGGTGCGCATGCGCGCGGATTGTGATTATTTCGGCACAGCGGTACGGGCCGACGAACCACCCTGCGCGGAGAGCGCAGCGCCTCTGATCACACATGCCTACGCATATCCTGAAGCCCTCCTTGGCGTCACGCCGATGCGACCTCGATGCGAATGCAGCGCGGATTTCAGCACATCTCTCCCGTACTGCCGCGCGCCAGTGCTTCGTCGAACCGCAACAACCGGTAGCCGCTCCGATAAACCGGCTGCAACAGAAAGCCATTGCGCGGCTCGATCTCGAGCAACCCACGCAGCCTCGACACATGGCTGTCGACGGTACGCGTCAGATCGGGCTGCTCGTGGCCCCACACCGCCGCGAAGATGTGATCGCGCGACATCACGCGCTCGACGTTCGAAAAGAACAGCGCCGCGATGCGGTACTGCGTGGGCGACAGCCGCACCCGCTCACCGCGCAGCGTGACCCGTGCCCGCACGAGGTCGAAATGGTATGGGCCGCAGTCGAAGCTCGCCGCCGTGCCGAAGCGCTCCGGGTAGGCGCGCCGCAGCAGTGCCGTGACGCGCGCGCAAAACTCGCCGGCCCGCAGCGGCAACGCGAAGTAGTCGTCGGCACCCTCGGCCAGCGCGCGCACCATACGCTCCTCCGATGCGTCGCTCGACACGAACATGACCGGCAGGCGCTCACCGGCCACCTGCCGCACCGAGCGCAGCAGTTCCGCGCCGGCGAGCCGTTTGCCGTGCCAGTCGAGCATCACCAGATCCATCGTGGAATGGCACAGCGAGCGCGACATCGCGACGCCGTCCTCGTAGGCCGAGCAGAAATGACCCGCTCGCGCGAGAACCTGTTGAATCGACTGACGCACGACCGGGTCATGCTGAAGGACGGCAACGCGCATGGCGGGACTCTCGACGAAGACAGACCCGTCATTCTCGGAGCCACAACGGGTTTTCTCCCATCAGAGCACTCCTAATTTGCGTCGTTATCTGGCGGTGGACGTGCTACCCGATCCGTCCACGCATCACGGAAAGGCCACGGCTTGCATCCTGTAAAATCCGCGCCGGCCTCTGTCGTCAGCGCGCCCGCCCTATCCGGACGGCGCGCCGGTGTCCCGTGCTCTACCCAGCGCTTGCCACACTTCTCGCCCGACGACCGCCATCTGTCCATGCGTACCGCGCGTGGCTTTCCCTTCATTAAAACGACATAGCAATGCAAGCGACCAATCTGGGTGGAGCGCAGGCTGCCACCCCACGCCCGCTTGGGCACAGCGATTACAAGACGCTCGGCCTCGCCGCGCTCGGCGGGGCTCTCGAGTTCTACGACTTCATCATCTTCGTGTTTTTCGCGCCGGCGATCGGCCAGTTGTTCTTCCCGGCCGCGATGCCGGACTGGCTGCGTCAGGTGCAGACCTTCGGCATTTTCGCGGCCGGTTACCTGGCGCGGCCGCTCGGCGGCATCGTGATGGCGCACTTCGGCGACCTGTTCGGCCGCAAGCGCATGTTCACGCTGAGCGTGCTGCTGATGTCGGTGCCGACGCTGCTGATGGGCCTGATGCCCACTTACGCGAGCATCGGCGTGCTGGCGCCGGTGCTGTTGCTGCTGTTTCGCGTGATGCAGGGCGCGGCGGTCGGCGGCGAAGTGCCGGGCGCGTGGGTGTTCGTCTCCGAGCACGTGCCGCAGCGCCACGTCGGCTACGCGTGCGGCACGCTGACGGCGGGCCTCACCGCGGGCATCCTGCTCGGCTCGCTGATCGCGTCGGCGGTCAATCGACACTTCACTGCAGCGGACATTTCCGCGTACGCGTGGCGGATTCCGTTCCTCGTCGGCGGCGTGTTCGGCATGTTCTCGGTCTATCTGCGCCGCTGGCTGCACGAAACGCCGGTGTTCGCCGAGCTCAAGCAGCGCAAGGCGATCGCCGCCGAGGTGCCGCTCAAGGCCGTGCTGCGCGACCACGGCCGCGCGGTCGTCGTGTCGATGCTGCTCACGTGGATGCTGTCGGCGGCGATCGTCGTGGTGATCCTGATGACGCCGACGCTGCTGCAAAAGCAGTTCCACATCGAGCCGGCCACCGCGCTGCTCGCGAACTGTCTGGCGACGCTGTGCCTGACGATCGGCTGCGTGATGGCGGGCTCGATCGCCGGACGCATCGGCGCGGGGCGCACGATTTTCGTCGGCGGTCTGGCGCTCGCGGCGACCTATTACGTGCTGTTCACCCAGCTCGCCGCCGATACCTCCGCGCTGCTGCCGCTCTACGCGCTGGCCGGGCTGTTCGTCGGCGTGATCGGCGCGATTCCGCTGGTGATGGTGCGGGCGTTTCCGCCGGCGGTGCGCTTCTCCGGCATTTCGTTTTCGTACAACGTCGCGTATGCGGTGTTCGGCGGTCTGACGCCGATCGTGGTGTCGCTGCTGATGAAGTCGAATCCACTCGCGGCGCCGCTGTATGTCGCGACGATCTGCGTATTGGGCGCGCTGACGACGCTGTTTATCAAGGATGCGGCGCCGTAAGGGGCGTAGATTCGGGAGGTGGTGTTTGTTCGTCGGATCGCGGTGGGGGGCGTCGAGGCGCAGCGGGGCGGCTGAACGGCATCGCCCCTTGAATGCGGCGATGGGGCGAAGCTGGTGGTCTACGACGGCGCACTGCCTCGGTGCGCCGTCGCCGCCTCGCACGCCGCACGCGACTTGCGCGACTTGCGCGACTTCGCGACTTGCGCGACTTCGCGACTTGCCGACGTCCGCGCTAGCGTAGATGCCGACGCCCACACCAGTGCCCTCCCTCCGCGATTTCGCAAACCGCTAAATACACCCACGAGTCGCACATCGACACTTCACGCCGCATCGAAACATGGCCCGCGACAGCAGGTTACGATGCAGCCATGAACTCCTCCACTTCCTCCTTCCCGCCCGCTCTCGGTCGCGTGCTCGCCACCGTCAGCGTCGGCTTCGTGGTCACACAGCTGGACGTGACGATCGTCAACATCGCGCTGCCGCGCATCGGCGCGGACCTGCAGGCGAACGTCGCGGGCCTGCAATGGGTCGTCGATGCGTACACACTCGCCTTCGCGGTGCTGATGCTGTCGGCGGGCGCGCTCGGCGACCGCTTCGGCGCGCGGCGCATGTACGCGTGCGGGATCGTGCTGTTCGCGCTCACGTCGCTGGCGTGCGGGCTCGCGCTCGACGCGCCGATGCTGATCGCCGCGCGCGCCGCGCAGGGCATCGGCGCGGCCGCGATGCTGCCGAATTCGCTCGCGCTGCTCAACCAGTCGTTCGGTCACGAGCCGAAGCTACGGGCGCGCGCGGTCGGACTGTGGACCGCGTCCGGCGCGATTTCGATCGCGGCGGGACCGGTGGCCGGCGGGCTGCTGATCGCCGCGTTCGGCTGGCGCAGCATTTTCCTCGTCAATCTGCCGATCTGCGTGGCCGGCCTGCTAGCGACGCTGCTGTGGATCCCGCATCCGCCAGCCGCCCAGCCCGGCGCGCGCGGCCAGGCCAGTGCGACGCCGCCGCGCGGCATCGACCTCGGCGGCCAGGCGCTCGCGATCGTCGCGCTGACCGCGTTCGTCGCCGCGGTCATCGAATGGCGGCCGCTCGGTCTCGCGCATCCGCTCGTGGCCGGCGGCTTCATCGTCGCGCTGCTGGCGGCGGGCGCGTTTGTACTGGTGGAAGCGCGCGTCGCCCGACCGATGCTGCCGCTGTCGCTATTCGGCACGCGCACGTTCAGCGCGGCGGTGCTGTTCGGCATCTGCGTGAATCTGACGTACTACGGCATGGTGTTCGTGCTGAGCCTTTATCTGCAGCGCGTGCGCGGCTATACGCCGTTGCAGGCGGGCCTCGCGTTTCTGCCGTTGACGGGTGGCTTCCTGATTTCGAACGTGGCGAGCGGCTGGGTGGTCGGCCGCGTCGGTGTGCGCGTGCCGATGATCCTCGGCGCGATCACCGCCGGGCTCGGCTATGGCCTGCTGCATTTCGTCGACGCCGGCACGCCGCTGGTCGGCCTGCTGCTGCCGTTCCTGCTGATTCCGTCGGGCATGGGCCTCGCCGTACCGGCGATGACGACCGCCGTGCTCGCATCGACCGAAGCGAAGCGGGCGGGGACCGCGTCGGCGGTGCTGAACACCGCGCGCCAGGCGGGCGGCGCGGTTGGCGTGGCGGCCTTCGGCGCACTGGCGGGCGGCGCGGCCGCCACGCAGATCGTGACGGGCATGCAGGCCGCGACCGCGATTTCGGTGGGACTATTGGCGCTGGGACTTGTGCTTGCGTGTCTCGTGCATCCGGAGCCGCATGAGGCAGTGTCCGCGCGCGGCGCGCGTGCCGCCAGTGACTGAGCGCTCCCGCCTGGCACTCAAGCGGCTGCCGATGAGCAACCGCTGAACCGCAGCCAGACCGCAGTTGAACCGCAAATAAGCTGCAGATAAACCGCCGGCCGCCAAACCGCCCATCACCGCGCGGCGAGCCGTGGTAACGCCGACGCGTCTACAGCGACGCCTCCTGAATCACGCCCGTGTCGACCGCGCGTTCGATCAGCCCTTCGTTGCGCGCTTTCGCGATCGCATCGGCGATCATTTTTTCCGGTTCCTCGATTTCCGCCTTCAGCGTACCGAGGAATCCGGACGCGTCCAGCACGACCAGCGTCTTCGCCGAATCGGCAAGACTGATGATCACACGATGAGGCGTCGGCCCTTCGCCGAGACTCGCGCATAGCTGGGTCAGTTTGCCGCCAATCATCTGCTCGAAGTTCTGAATCATTATGTGCTCCCTTGATTGCCGCGAAGCGGGGAAGAAGCCCGCGAGAACGAGAACGAAGCGGAATGCGTGCCTGGTCGCAAGCGGGCAATAAATCAGCCACGGATAGGCCACAAATAGCCCACAAATAGACCGCGAACCGGGCCGCGCAAGCTGCGCCAAACGGCGCGTCAAAGCCCGCCGAGGCCGCCGCGCGGCGCGCGCGCGCCGTCGATGCTCAGACGCCCCGCACCAGTCACGAACAGCAGCAGGAAGCCACCCGCGATACCGATGTTTTTCCAGAAGTGGATCACCATGTCGTGCTGTACATTCGGGTCGACGACGTTCCAGAAGTCGTGACCGAGCACCGCCGTCGCCACCGTGTATGCAGCCATGATCAGCGCGAGCGGACGGACCTTGAAGCCGATCACCAGCAGCAGGCCGCCGAGCACTTCGACCGCGGTCGCGATCGGCGCGGCGATCTGCACGAACGGCACGCCCTTCGAATGCAGGTAGCCGACGAAGCCCGCGTAACCCAGCAGTTTCATCACCCCACCCCACAGAAACAGCACCGAAAGCGCAAGACGGGCGATGAAAATAACGCCGTAATCGACGGGACGCGACATGGGGGGCTCCTATATTGAATAAGCAGCAGACCCGGATGGGCTGCGGCAGTTCCCCGCCTCGCCCCTGAGCATATGTGCAATGGGCGCGTTTTCCAAGCTCGTCCGGAGCGGCCTCCCGCTCAATTCCGGCTCACCTTCCGCTCACTTCAGGGCAGCTTCCGGTCTGCGCTCATCTTCCGCTCATCTTCCGCTCACCCGCGCGCGGCGTCCGGCTCGTGCGACGGCCGTACGCCGCTTCGCTCCACGCCAGTGGCAATCGTCGGCCGCTGACGACAGAACATCACATCACACGCTACACGCGACGCTCAGACCAGCGGATACGTAGCGACTTCGATCAGGTTGCCGTCCGGATCGCGGCAGTACACCGAGGTCATCTTGCCGCGCGCGCCGTCGCGCTCCACGGGTCCCGCTTCGATCTCGACGCCTTCGGCGAGCCAGTGCGCCTTGACGTCGTGCGGGCTCGCGGCGGTTATGAAGCACAGATCCGCGCTGCCCGGCACCGGCTCGCGCGATGTGAACCACGCGACGGTATCGGCCGAAACGGGACGCAGATTGATCTTCTGATTGCCGTATGTCATCGCCACGCGTGTGCCGGTACGCGATTCGAACTCGGTACGCCGCATGCCGAGCACGCGCGCATACCAGGCCGCGCTGAGCTCGACGTCCGCGACGTTCAGAACGAGATGATCGAGGGTGTCTAGCTGGAAACTCATGGTCTGCCCGTGACGATAAAAACAACGATGCGGATGTGCGGATGCGAAGCCAACGATGCGGACGCCAGGCAACTACGCGCGCGGCGCGTCCGGCGCGAGCAGCACGCCCTTCGTGAACACGAAGCAGCCGTAGCCGCGCTCCTCGCCGGTCGCGATCACGCAATACGCGCGACGCGCGCGCTCATAGAACGCGAAGCGTTCGATCGACACGAACGGCACCTTGCGCCCTTCCGCCGCGTCGACTTCGGCCTGCGCCTCGCGCTGCACCGCCGGGATCGTGTGCGGTTCGCCGACCACCTCCATGCGCGACGCGGGGTGATCGATGAACGTATCGAGCGGCAGCACCGACAACACCGCGCGAATCGCACGCGGTGAACTCACGCCATCGAGACGCAGCGGCTTGCCGAGCACGGTATCGCGCGCGATCGACCCGGCCGGAAAATTGGCGTCGCAAATGACGAGCTCGTCGCCGTGGCCCATCGAACGTAGTGCATACAGGATGTCGGCATTCAGCAGCGGATCCAGATTCTTCAGCACGGAGGCTCCTTGTGATTCGGTCGAGGATTTGGCGAGTGGATGGGACGTGGATGTTTCGTGGTTCGTGGTTCGCGGCGCGGGTTTGCGGTTCGTGTTGCCCGCGAGTTCGCGCACGCCTTGCACGTCGGCTTGACATGTCCACCGCGACATCAGGCGCATGGCGACGATCGATTGTAGCAAGCTGTGTTGCCGGCTTCCGTGCGGCTCGCGCTGTTACAAGCCGGTGCGCTACGCGTTCCGTCGTCATACACGAACGTACCGCTCGCGTGCAATACCATGGACCTCGCTTGCTGCGAAGCAGGCGCGACGCCTGCCTCGCACTGCCAGCGCAACCAGCCGATCATCGCGAGCAGCACGAGCCCCGCGCCGCCAAGCACCGGCTCTCGCCAGCCGAGCAGCGCGAAAAACATGAACGCCCGCGCGCCGGCCAGCAACGCAAAGCCGGCGATCGCGCTCGATAACCCGTCGACCGCCACGGACACGCGCGTGAGCGCGAGCACCGTCCGGCCGGCCTCGATGAATCGGGAAACAGCGGGCTTCCGCATGATCGTCTCCGTGAAAAACGCGCGGCGCGCGGGGGCTATCGAACGGCTCAGGCGGTGCCGGGAGCTTCGTCGAGAAAACCGGTGACCGCCTGCAAGCGACCATGCGCGTCCACCACGCCGAAGTCGGATCCCTTGACGATCGCATCGCCCGAAGGCGTCGTCAGCGCCCACGAAAAACGCAGGCGATTCGCAAAGCCATCGACGTCGGTGGTGCGGCGAAACGTGTGGTGCGGAAAGCGTTCATGTACCGCGCGAATCATCGCGTCGATGCCGTCGTGGCCGGTGCCCGCGAGCAGCGGATCGCGATAGTCGGCGTCGGCGCTCCACGTCGCCGCGATCAGCTCGCGACGGCGCGTGCCATCGGTCTCGTTCCATGCATCGAAATAACGGTCGATCAGATCGGTATGCGCATTCATCTCAAACTCCTTGATTGGCAGGACTGAGCACTTCGCGCTGCACACGTCGTATGCGGCGGGCTCGGTATGCAGTCTGGCCGCTCGCATGCGTCGAGTCGATTACGTGGGAGGTAAGCAAAGGGAGGCGATATCGCGCGAACGCGTGCGGCTTTCGCTGTGCAGTTTGTCGTGCTATCTCGCCGCGCTGCTTCTTTGCGCTGCTTCTTTACATCGCCTCGCCGGGTTTGCTAACGGCCCCAGGCAATAGGCCATCCGGCCGAATCGTTTTCAGACGTTCGAATCGCTAACCTCATGAGGTCAATCGAAGCCGCGCACGCCGGCGCGCGAGATGGCATGAAACAGATGGAGGGATCGCTTTGGGCCGCATTATCAAGACACTTTTTTTGCTTGCACGATCGTATCCGAAGGGATACAGTAAGCAGCACATCGAAACCCCGCCCGTCATCACGATCAACCGCACTGAAGCGTTCGACCTTTGGCTTCGCAAACTCCGCGACGTCCATGCGAAGGCGCAAATCCTTGTGCGGCTACGACGTGCGGAACGCGGACTTTTCGGCAACGTGAAAGTGCTGGGAAACGGCGTCTTCGAGATGCGCATCGATTGCGGCCCGGGTTATCGGGTCTATTACGCGCGCGAGGCAAGCATGACGTATCTGCTGCTCGGCGGGGGCGACAAGTCCACGCAACAGGCGGATATCGAACATGCCGGAACAATGTGGGCAGATATCAGAAAGGAACGGCCATGAGCAAGATCAAAACCGCACGCTTCGATGCATCGGAATACCTGGACAACGACGCAATGGTCGCGGCATACCTGAACGCCGCGCTCGACGAAGGCGACTCCGATCTTCTGGTCGCCGCCATCGCAGACGTCGTCAAGGCTCGCGGCATTACGAACATCGCCGCGGCAGCGGGCCTCGGCCGCGAAAGTCTCTACAAGACGCTCGCGCCTGGCTCCAAACCGCGCATGGAAACGATCCTCAAACTGGTGGACGCGCTCGGCATGAAATTCAGCGCCGTGCCGCTGAGCGCGGTCGCCGCCTGAGCGGGTCCGCGCACGTCGAAGGCACGTGCGCGGACAGTGCGGTACATCGCATCGGCCGAATGTCTCTCCGAGGTAATGCAGGGTGCGCGGAAGCTGCGCAATGGCTAGCGCGAAGGCATTACCTCCCAGGTAATGGATTGCTCGCACGCTTTGACTATGATCGGTGGCATGAACACACTCTCACTTGCACAAACGGTTCCGTCGCCCGCGCCGGCCGCCGGTCGCACAGTTGGCGATCTGCTGCGCGAATGGCGGCAACGGCGTCGCATGAGTCAGTTGCTGCTCGCCACGGAAGCCGATATTTCGACGCGGCATCTAAGCTTCGTTGAATCAGGCCGCGCGTTGCCCAGCCGGGAAATGGTCATGCATCTGGCCGAACGGCTCGAGGTACCGTTGCGCGCGCGCAATGCGCTGCTGGTCGCCGCCGGTTACGCGCCGCTCTTTCGCGAACGCCCGCTCTCCGATCCGCAGCTTGCCGCCGCGCGCGAAGCCGTCGAGCTGGTGCTCAAGGGACACGAGCCCTACCCCGCGCTGGCGATCGACCGGCACTGGACCATCGTCGCCACCAACAACGCGCTCGCCCCGTTGTTGAGCGGCGCGAGTCCCGAACTGCTGACGCCGCCGGTCAACGCGCTGCGGCTGAGTCTGCATCCGCGAGGCATTGCGGCGTCGATCGTCAACTGGCATGCGTGGCGCGAGCATGTGCTCGCCCGGCTGCAGCGGCAGATCGACGTGAGCGGCGACGACACGCTGAGCGCGCTGCGCGACGAACTCGCCGCGTATCCCGCGCCACCGGGTGCGGACACCGCGGACCCAGGCGACGCCAGCTTCAATCAGGTCGCCGTGCCTTTGCGGCTGCGCACGCCGATCGGTGTGCTGTCGTTTTTCAGCACGACGACCGTGTTCGGCACACCGGTCGACGTGACCTTGTCGGAACTCGCAATCGAAGCGTTTTTTCCGGCCGATCAGCACACCGCCACAGCACTGCGTGAGTTCGCTGCCGCTAGCGAACGGGGCGACGGCGGGGCCGAAGCCGGATAGCGGTGATCGTCAGCTTGCCGTGCAGAGCGTTTTCACCGCTTGCGATCCATACGCAACGCCGACGCCAGGCGCAGCGATCCGTTAGCAAGCCCCCCTCAACTGCTTGAACCGCTCCAACTACCTCACCGCAAACCGAAACCCTATGCCCATCAACGCCGACTCCGTCCTGATCCGTCAACTCGGCCCCGCCGACCGCGACGCCTATTTCGAGCTTCGTCTGCGCGGCTTGAAGGCGCATCCCGAGGCATTTGGCCAGAGCTACGAAGAAGCGCTCGCAAAAGGCGCGGCGCAGCACGACGCGACCTTGCAGGGCTCTATTGCGGAAGGCAGGTTCCTGCTCGGCGCGTACGCGTCGGCGGATGCACCGCTGATCGGCATGGTCGGACTGCTGCGGCACGCCGCCGACAAAGAGCGTCACAAGGCCAACGTGGTGGGCATGTATGTCGCGCCGGAGGCGGCCGGGCGTGGCGTCGGCCGGGCGTTGCTTGGTGGGTTGATCGAGCGCGCGGCAACGGTCGACGGTTTGCGGCAGTTGCAACTGACTGTCGGCAGCCGCAACGAGGCGGCGCGCAAGCTGTACGAGTCGCTCGGCTTTCGCAAATATGGCTGCGAGATCGATTCGTTGAACGTCGGCGGCATCTTCCACGACGAGGATCTGATGGCGCGGTTCCTGTAACGGTCCGTGACGCATTTCCGCTCGCGCGGCAGCGTTGTCAGACCACCGGCCACGCTCCCGGCGCACAGTCGCGCCAGCCCTGCGCTCGCGGCTCCCACCTGCGCCCGATCCGGCCGATCCAGCCGATCCAGCCGATACCCCCGCCAACAACCGGGCTACCGAGCCTGAACCGGCGATCCATGCTATCTTGGTAAGTTAGTTTTTGCCGCTGCGTCGCGCTGCCTCAGTCTCGCGCAGCACAGTTCCCGTCGTCGCCCAGACGGCCTTGATTCGCGGCGATCTGTCCGCCGCCTGTCTGTCAACTTATTCATGTCCGACCTCTCCACTTCGCTCCCGCGCGTGCCGCGCCGTTTCGACATCAACCCGAAACCGTTGGGCATCGCGCTCATCCTGATTGCGCTTGGCGCCATCTATCTCGCGCAAACCGTCAGCGGCCGCCAGGCGGCGCTCTATGTCGTCGGCGCGCTGCTCGGGATGTCGCTGTATCACGCGGCGTTCGGCTTTACGTCCGCGTGGCGGGTTTTCATCGCCGACGGCCGCGGCGCGGGCCTGCGCGCGCAGATGCTGATGCTCGCGCTCGGCGTGCTGCTGTTCTTCCCGGCGCTCGCGGCCGGCTCGCTGTTCGGCACGCCGGTGACCGGGCTGGTCGCGCCGGCCGGCACGTCGGTGCTCGTCGGTGCGTTCATGTTCGGCATCGGCATGCAGCTGGGCGGCGGCTGCGCGTCCGGCACGCTGTATACAGTCGGCGGCGGCAGCACCCGCATGCTCGTCACGCTCGCGGCGTTCATCGTCGGTTCGGTCGTCGCGACCGCGCATATGCCGTTCTGGACCGCGCTGCCGTCGCTGAAACCGCTGTCGATGGTGAAGACGCTCGGCGCCG
Organism: Paraburkholderia antibiotica; assembly: GCF_012927125.1. Lineage (GTDB taxonomy): Bacteria > Pseudomonadota > Gammaproteobacteria > Burkholderiales > Burkholderiaceae > Paraburkholderia > Paraburkholderia antibiotica. The sequence goes on along the minus strand of NZ_JABBFZ010000010.1, from coordinate 53,244 downwards.
GCCCGGCCATCGCGCTGAATCTGGTGATCTTTGCCGTGATCGCCGCGCTGACCGTGCTGGTCGAACGACGCCGTCACGGCCGTCTCGTCAACGAGCCGGCGCGCCAGCCGCACGCGTCGCCGTGGCTGCACGGCCCGTGGCCGCTTTTCGTCGGCGCGATCGCACTCGTTCTACTCAACTTCGCGACGCTCGCGTTGTCGGGCCGGCCGTGGGGCGTCACCTCGGCGTTCGCGCTGTGGGGCGCGAAGATCTTCGCCGCGCTCGGCGTCGACGTCGCCAACTGGCCGTATTGGGCCACGCAGGCGAACGCGGGCTCGCTGGCCGCGCCGGTGTCGCACGACGTCACGTCGGTGATGGACTTCGGCATCGTGCTCGGCGCCATGACCGCCGCCGCGCTCGCCGGCCGTTACGCGCCCATCTGGAAGGTGCCGGCGCGCTCGCTGATCGCTGCGGTGGTCGGCGGCCTGATGCTGGGCTACGGCGCCCGTCTCGCGTACGGTTGTAATATCGGCGCCTATTTCAGCGGCATCGTGTCAGGCAGCTTGCACGGCTGGCTCTGGCTCGTCGCAGCCTTCGCCGGCAATGTGCTCGGCACGCGTCTGCGCCCGCTCTTCGGCCTCGAAGTCGAACGTATCCGTTCGACCGGTTGCTAAGCCTTACCGCGGCCGACCCGGCCGTTACAACTGCAGTCTCCGGCCCCGGTTTGTAACCGGGGCCGCATCCTCCCGTTACACCTTCGATCCGTCCCCCACCACCCTCGTCAAGTCAGTATTTATTACTGCTTATTGGGCGTCTTTTCCTTTCATTTCTAATTCAAAACAAATTTACGGCGCATAAGAGTAACGCCACTCCTTTGCTCAGACAATTATTCTAAACGCCCGTATTGAAAAGGTTTTTAAGGATTAGAGGGCAATCTCGACCGGTCAGAAATGCTGCCGAAAGCGTTCATTACAGCCCCATGAAAAACTTACCGAAAAGTGATGCATTTTTTTGAGACATTTTTGCGACAAGGGATTGATTTCTGGTTTTACCCTTCATACAATTCGTCCCAAGCTGTTACGAAATGTAACGCGATGTATCAAAAGTTCGCTGTCTGTATCAGACGGCAACATGTAGCCGGGGGGCTGCGTTTCCGGTGAGGCACAAAAGACATAAGGCGAAAAGCCGACATTAGTAATTCGGGGCTTCGGAAACAGAGAAAATGGACCGTAGCAGCGAGACGCTGGATTCAATCCGCGAGATCAACTTGTCTTACATCATGCTCGCGCAACGTATGTTGCGTGAGGACAAACCGGTCGGCATGTTCCGGCTAGGACTGTCGTCGGAACTGGCCGATCTGCTTGCCGGGCTGTCGCTCGCGCAGATCGTCAAGCTGGCCTCTTCCGATCAGCTGTTGTGCTTCTTCCGCTTCAACGACCACTCGATGTTGTCGGCGTTGACGCAAACCGCGAAGCACGCCGCAGTCGCACCGACCCATACGGCGATCCTGCTGGCAGGCCAGCCCGCCGAGCAATTTGCCTGATCGAGGTAACTGCAATGCTCAAGCGAAGCCTGACCGAAGACGCCCAGGAAGTATTTCGCGCGATCGCGCTGATCGAGCTCGGTGCCCGCATGCAGGTGCTCGAAAGCGAACTGACGCTCTCGCGCGACCGCATGATCCGCCTGTATCGCGAGGTCAAGGGCGTGTCGCCGCCCAAGGGCATGCTGCCGTTTTCGGCGGACTGGTACATGACATGGCTCGCGAACATTCACGCTTCGCTGTTCTACAACACGTATCTGTTCCTGAAGAACGAGGCGCGCTGCTCGCATCTGGATGCGCTGACCAAGGGTTATCGGCTGTATCTGGAGCATTGCCAGCACAGCGAAACCGAACCGGTGCTCGATCTGACGCGCGCATGGACGCTCGTGCGCTTCTTCGACGCCGACATCCTGCAACTGACCAAATGCTGCCGCTGCACCGGCAAGTTCGTCGCGCACAAGCACGATCTGCAACATAACGTCGTGTGCGGCGCCTGCCAGCCGCCGTCGCGGGCCGGCAAGACCAAGAAGGCAGCAGCAGCGCGTCAGGAAGCGCTCGGAGCAGCGCAGGTCGCGCAAGCCGCCTGAACGAACAGATTCGCCCGACGCGCGACGGGCCCAACCCGATTCGAAACCGAAGCCAATCAAAAGCCCCGGTTGCTATCAGCCGGGGCTTCTTTTATGTGCGCCGGCGTGCCGCGCATAAAAAAATCCGCGCGGCCTGTGAACTGCACCACGCGGATTTTTGCCTTCCGAACTGCGCCTACCGTCCTGCTACACCGGTACATCGGGTAGGCAGCGCACCTGGTCACACGCCCGATCGCACGCCGCATCGAGCACGCCGCTTACCGCCCAACCGCCCGACTCAAGCCAGCCCCACCGTCTGCGCGACCAGCCACAGATTCGCCGCGCTGATCGCGACGAACAGCGTCCACGCGAGCAGCCGCGTGGTCAGCGTATTCGCGAATTCACCCATCAGCGCGCGGTCGTTGGTCATGCGGATCAGCGGATAAAGCGCGAACGGCAATTGCAGACTCAGCACGACCTGACTCGCGACCAGCAATTGGCCGACCGCGCCGTTGCCGAGCATCTGCACGCCGATCAGCGCCGGAATCAGCGCCAGCGCGCGCGTGATGAAGCGCCGCTGCCAGCACGGAATCTTCATCTTCAGGAAGCCTTCCATGATGACCTGCCCCGCGACCGTGCCGGTGAAAGTCGAACTCTGTCCCGACGCGAGCAGCGTGATCGCGAACAGGACCGCAGCGAAGCCGGTGCCGACGATCGGCGCGAGCAGCCGGTAAGCGTCCTCGATCTGCGTGACCTCGTGGTGGCCGGTCGCATGAAACGCGGCGGCGGCGAGAATCAGGATCGCCATGTTGATCAGCGCGGCGAGCACGAGCGACGCGATCGTGTCGATGCGCGACAGCCCGATCGCCGAACGCAGGCTCGCCGGATCGCGCTTGACCGCGCGGGTCTGCACGATCGACGAATGCAGATACAGGTTATGCGGCATCACCGTCGCGCCCAGAATGCCGATCGCCAGATACATCGGCTCGCGCGAGCTCAGCGCCTGCCACGACGGCACCAGCCCCTGCGCGACCGACGGCCAGTGCGGCTTCACGAGCGCGAGCTCGATGATGTAACCAACGCCGATCGTCGCGATCAGCCCGAGCATGATCGCTTCGAGGTCGCGGAAATTTTTGCCCTTCAGGCCGAGCACGATCAGCGTGTCGAACGCGGTTAGCAGCACGCCGGTGGTCAGCGAGCAGTTGAACAGCAGGTGGAATGCGAGCGCGCCGCCGAGCACCTCGGCCAGATCGCAGGCGATGATCGACAGCTCCGCGAGCAGCCATTGCACACGCGCGACGTTCGGTGAATAGCGCGCGCTCGACAGTTGCGCGAGATCGCGTCCGGTCACGATGCCGAGCCGCATGCTCAGGCATTGCAGCGCCATCGCCGCGAGGCTCGACAGCAGTACCACGAACAGCAGGCTGTAGCCGTAGCGCGAACCGGCTTCGATTGCAGTGGCCCAGTTGCCCGGGTCCATATAGCCGATCGAAATCAGCAGACCAGGCCCTGCGAATTGCAGGATCTTCTTCCAGAACGGTGCGCCTGGCGTGACAGCGACCGAGCCCTGGACCTCGGACGGGCAGAACGGCGCGGTGGCGGTGGCCGGTAGTTTGAACTGCAAGCCGGGAATCTCTCGGGGGGAAATCGACACGACGCCGGGACGGGCGTCGCGAGCCGCCTCAAGTGTACAAAGAAACTTCCGGCAATGTCCCGCAAAGCGCGTAGCGGCCGACGTCGCGCACGCGATAGTCGAGCGGGTCGTGCAGCGTGTGCACGCGCGCGTTGCGCCAGAAGCGATCGAGCGCGAGCGGCGCGTGAGTCGCGCGGGCGCCGCAGGCGTCGAACAGCTTTTCGCCGAGGTCGAGTGCCGCGCGATGCGCGACGATCTTCGCTTCCGAGGTCGCGAGCGCGACGCGTGCGCGGGTTTCCGCATCGAGCGACGGGCCTTGCTGCCATGCGTCGTCGAGTGCGTGGGCGGCGCGCGTGGCTAGCGCTTCGGCGGCGACGGTCTGCAGATGCATCTCGCCGAAACGCTGGATCAGATAGGGATCGTCGGTGGCCCTGGCGACACCGGAACTGAGCCACGGCCGGCCGTGCTCGTTCACATAGGCGCGCGCTTCTTCGAGCGCGCCCTGCGCAAGACCGACGAACAGATTGGTCAGCACCAGTTGCGAGATCAGCGTGCGCAGACTGGCATACGGCGTGTCGGGCCGTTCGAGCAGTTCGTGCGGCTCGATCCGCACGCGCGTGAACGATACGCTGCCGCTGTCGGTCTGGCGCTGGCCGATCGGATTCCAGTCGTCATGGACGGCGATGCCGTCGCGCGTGGTCGGCACGGCGGCGAACACGGTTTTGCCGGTGGCCGCGTCGTGCGCGGAGACGGTCATCATCTGCGAGCCGCGCGTGCCGGAGCAGAAGCCTTTCTGGCCGTCGAGCAGATAGCCGCCGTCCGGCGTCGCGGTGGCGACGAGTCGCGTGTCGAGCGGATTCACCGCGTTGCCCCACCACCAGCGCTGCTCGACGGTGCCGCGCAGATAACGCTCACGTTGGCGCGGGTTGCCCCACAGATCGATGCTCACCACCTGCAGGCACGTGAAGCCGAGCAGATGCGCGAGCGCACTGTCGACGCGTGCCAGTTCGCGCACGACCTCATAGATCGCGGACCAGCGCGCGCCCGCGCCGCCGAATTCGCGCGGCACCGCGAGCGTCAGCAGCCCCGCGTCGGCGATCCATTGTTTTTCCTGGGCGGCGTGGCCGCCGTCGCGATCGCGTTGCGCGGCGTTCGCGCGCAACGCGGCGAGCAATGCCGCCAGGTCACGTGTCGGTTGCGCCTGCTGCGTTGGCTGCGTTGGCTGCTGTTCGCGAATCTGCTCGATGCCGTCATGCACGAAAGTCACTGGCCTGCCCTGATGTCGTTGGCTTGATCCGGACGATCATAGAGAGGCGTGCGAATGGGGTCTACGAAGCGATTCGCACAAGGAAAGCGCGAAAAACGATTTGCACGGGATGGCCACGCAAAAACGCCGGGCGGCGCTTGCGCGCGGCCCGGCGTCGATATGGTACTTGCCGGTGGGTGGCGAAATTCAGCCGCCGGGGCGAATGCTTAGCGCTTCGCCATCTGCTGCTGAGCCGCCAAAGCCGAAGCTGAAGCCGATGCGGTGCTGGTCGCCATAGCGCCGGAAGCCGTCGGCTGTGAAGTGACAGCGGTAGCCACAGCCGTGCCGGAAGTACCGGAAGCCTCGGCCGGCCCCGAAGTCGCACCGACAGCCGCACCACCCTCCGCCCTCACCTCACCCCAACCACCACCCAACGCACGAATCAGATTCACGGTCGCCACCGCCTGCGTGCCCGCCAGATGGCTCGCCTGCAATTGCGACAGCAGCACCTGCCGCTCGCCGTCGATCACGTCGAGATAGCTGACCGCGCCCTCGGTGTACTGCGTGCGCGACAGATGCGCGGCCCGTTGCGAAGCGTCGACCGCGTTGTTCTGCTCGCGCATCTGATCGTCGAGCAGACGCAGATCGGCGAGATTGTCCTCGACCTCGCGGAACGCGACCAGCACCTGCTGACGATACTGCGCGACGTCCTCGTCATACTTCGAGCGCGCCTGCGCGAGGTTGGCCTTGCGACGACCGCCGTCGAACAGCGGCAAGGTCAGCGCGGTGCCCGCGAACGGACCGAGGATGAACGCGCGGCTCGACCACATGAACAGATCGCCGAGCGTCGCCGATTCGAAACCGAACGCACCGGTGATGTCGAGCTTCGGGAAGAACGCCGACTTCGCGAGACCGACGCGCGCATTGGCCGCCTGCATCGCCCGCTCGGCCGCCGCAATATCGGGCCGCCGTTCGAGCAGCGCCGACGGCAAACCGGCCGGCACGCGTACCGTCATCGGCGCGAGCGGCGCCTCCGCAAACGAGAAATCCGCCGGCGGCTTGCCGAGCAGAATCGCGAGACTATGCTCCGACGCCGCCCGTTGCCGCGCAACGCCGACCGCATCCGCACGCGCACTCGCGAGTTCGTTGCGGGCCCGCGAAAGATCCAGCTCGCTGATATCGCCTTCCCTGAAGCGACGTTCGACGAGTTTCAGCGTGTCCTCGCGCAACGCGACGGTGCGGCGGTACAGATCCTGATCGGTATCGAGCTCGCGCAGCTGGAAGTAGTTCTGCGCGACGTCGGCCTGCAACGACAACTGCACCGAGCGGAACAGCGCCTCGCTCTGCTGCTCGTCCGCGCGCGACGCGTTCACGTTCGAACCGACGCGCCCGAACAGATCCGCCTCATACGACGCGCCAACCTGCGCGCGCCAGATCGTGCCGGTCGTGCCGCCCGCGCTATCCGGCTGGAATTGCGAGGCCGCCGACGCACGCTCGCGGGTCGGACCGAAGCCCGCGTCGAGCTTCGGGAACCAGTCGGACTTCGCGGCCTGGGTAACCGCGCGAGCCTGCTGCACCCGCGCCGCCGCGGCTTTCAGATCCTGGTTCGCGGCAGCGGCCTCGTCTTCGAGCGCATCGAGTTGCGAGTCGCCGAAAACTTTCCACCACGCGCCGCGCAGCGCGTCGTCGTTCGGTTCGGCGGACTTCCACGTGCCGGTTTGCTGCGCCGTCGCCGCCGTGACGCCCGGCGCTTCCTTGAACGCCGCCGGCGTATCGACGTCGGGTCGCTTATAGGTCGGCTCCACCGAGCACGCGGCGAGCAACGCCATCAGCAAGGCACTCGTGGCCGCCCGGCCCCAGCCGCGCATCGATACGAAGCCGGAGATCAAGCGAAATTCATCGCGTTTCATTGTTGTTTTCTCCTTCACGCATCCGTGACCGCTGCGCCATAACGCGGCGAGTCCTTCTGCGCGACGTGAATCGTGCCGCCCGCAAGCGTTCGCAGCACCACATAGAACACCGGCGTGAGCATCAGGCCGAACAGCGTGACGCCGAGCATGCCGAAGAACACCGCGATACCCATCGCGTGACGCATCTCCGAGCCCGCGCCACTCGACAGCACCAGCGGCACCACGCCCATGATGAATGCGATCGACGTCATCAGAATCGGCCGCAGACGCAGACGGCTCGCCTCGATCGCGGCCTGCAGCGGCGAGCGTCCGTCGTGTTCGAGTTCGCGTGCGAATTCGACGATCAGGATCGCGTTTTTCGCCGACAGCCCCACCAGCACCATCAAGCCGATCTGCGTGAAGATGTTGTTGTCGCCGCCGGTCAGCCACACGCCGGTCAGCGCGGACAGCACGCTCATCGGCACGATCAGGATCACCGCGAGCGGCAGCGTCAGGCTTTCATACAACGCGGCGAGCACGAGGAACACCAGCAGCACGCTGATCGGGAACACCCACATGCCCGCATTGCCGGCCAGAATCTGCTGATACGTGAGGTCGGTCCATTCGAGCTTCACGCCGCGCGGCAGCACTTCGGCGGCGACGCGTTCGGCCGCGGCCTGCGCCTGCCCCGACGAGAAGCCCGGCGCCGGACCGCCGTTGATGTCGGCCGCCGTGTAGCCGTTGTAGCGCACCACCATCTCCGGTCCATAGGTCGGCGTCACCGTGACGAGCGACGACAACGGCACCATGTCGCCCGCCGCATTACGCGTCTTCAGTTGCAGGATGTCGTCGGCGCGTTGACGGAACGGCGCATCCGCCTGCACCCGCACCTGGTACACGCGGCCGAAACGGTTGAAGTCGTTCACGTACAGCGAGCCCAGATAGATCTGCATCGTGTCGAACACGTCGGTGACGGGCACGCCGAGCTGCTTCGCCTTCACGCGATCCAGATCGACGTTCAGTTGCGGCACGTTGATCTGATAGCTCGAGAACGTCGGCCCGAGTTCAGGCGTTTGCGCGGCGCGCTTCACGAACGCTTCGGCAGCCTTGTTGAGTTCCGCGTAGCCGAGCGCGCCGTGATCCTCCAGCTGCATCTTGAAGCCGCCGAGCGTGCCGAGCCCGAGCACCGGAGGCGGCGGAAACACCGCGACGAACGAATCCTTGATCGCGCCGTACTGCTGGTTCAGCGCGCCGGCAATCGCGCCCGCCGAGAGTTTTTTGCTGCCACGTTCCTTGAACGGCTTCAGCGTGACGAACACGATGCCCGCACTCGAACTGTTGGTGAAGCCGTTCACCGACAAACCGGGGAACGCCACCGCGCTTTCGACGCCCGGCTGCTTCAGCGCGATCGCACTCATCTCGCGAATCACCTTCTCGGTGCGATCGAGCGACGCGCCGTTCGGCAATTGCGTGAACGCAATCAGATACTCCTTGTCCTGCGCGGGCACGAAGCCGCCGGGCACGATGCGCGCCATCAATACCGTTGCGCCGACCAGAATCGCGTACACCGCGAGCATCGCGCCCTTGCGACGCAATACGCCGGTCACGCCGCGACCATAGGCTTCCGAGCCGCGATGAAAGACCTTGTTGAAGCGCTTGAAAAAGCCGCCGAGCACACGGTTCATCACGCGCGTCAGCCAGTCTTCCTTCTCGCCGTGACTGCGCAACAGCAGCGCGGACAAGGCCGGCGACAGCGTCAGCGAATTGAACGCCGAGATCACCGTCGAGATCGCGATGGTCATCGCGAACTGCTTGTAGAACTGACCGGTGAGACCCGTCATGAACGCGAGCGGCACGAACACCGCGACCAGCGTCAGCGCGATCGCGATGATCGGCCCGCTCACTTCGCGCATCGCCTTGTAGGTTGCATCGCGCGCACTGAGCCCGCTTTCGATGTTGCGCTCGACGTTCTCCACCACGACGATCGCATCGTCGACGACGATACCGATCGCCAGCACCATGCCGAACAACGACAACGCGTTGATCGAGAAACCGAACGCCAGCAGCAGCGAGAACGTGCCGACGATCGACACCGGCACCGCGATCAACGGAATGATCGACGCGCGCCACGTCTGCAGGAACACGATCACGACGATCACGACCAGCGCGATCGCTTCGAGCAGCGTGTGAATCACCGCCTCGATGCTCGACCGCACGAATTGAGTCGGGTCGTACACGATCCGATATTCGACGCCGGCCGGCATGTCGACGGCCAGCTCCTTCATCGCCGCGCGCACCTGCTCGGAGATCGCGAGCGAGTTCGCGCCCGGCGCCTGATTGATTGCGAGCGCGACGGCCGGCTTGTTGTCGAGCAACGAACGCAGGCCGTATTCCGACGCCGCGAGTTCGATCCGCGCGATGTCGCGCAGATACGTGACGCCGCCATCCGGCGCGGTCTTCACGATGATGTCGCCGAATTCGCTCTCGGTCTTCAAACGGCCGCGCGCATTCACCGACAACTGCAACTGCGTGCCCGGCACCGACGGCGATGCGCCTATCACGCCGGCCGCCACCTGGATGTTCTGCTCGCGAATCGCGTTGACGACTTCAGTCGCGGTAAGGCCGCGCTGCGCGACTTTCTGCGGATCGAGCCAGATCCGCATCGCGTAGTCGCCCGAGCCCCACAACTGCACTTCGCCGACGCCCTGAATCCGCGCGAGCCGATCCTTCACGTTCAGCAGCGCGTAATTGCGCAGATACGTCATGTCGTAGCGATCGTTCGGCGAGATCAGGTGCACGACCATCGTCAGCGTCGGCGAACTCTTGATCGTCGTGACGCCGAGTCGCTGCACGTCTTCCGGCAGACGCGGCAACGCCTGGTTCACGCGGTTCTGCACGAGTTGCGTCGCGAGATCGGGGTTGGTGCCGAGCTTGAACGTGACGGTGAGCGTCAGATTGCCGTCGCTATTCGCCTGCGACTGCATGTACAGCATGTTCTCGACGCCATTGATCTGCTCTTCGAGCGGCGCCGCGACCGCTTCGGCGATCACCTTCGGATTCGCGCCCGGATACTGCGCGTGCACCACGACCGACGGCGGCACCACTTCCGGGTACTCGGAAATGGGCAGCTTGAACAGCGAGATGATGCCCCCGAGCAGGATCAATACCGACAGCACGCCTGCAAAGATCGGGCGATCGATGAAGAATTTGGATATGTTCATGGGAAGCTCTTGAGGTTGGAGCAGGCGCTACGGCTCACGAGTTGCTGTTCGCATTCGCCGCGGCTTTCGCGCGCGACTGCGCGAGCGGCGCGCTGTTCGGGTCCTGGTCGGTTGTCATCGGCACCATGTGCGCGCGCACCGCATCGCCAGGACGCACACGCTGAACGCCATTGACGACGATGCGGTCGCCCGGCTTCAGGCCTTCCTTGACGACACGCAGATTGCCTTGCATCGAACCGGTCGTGATCTCGCGATAGACGACGTGATTGCCCTGATCGACCACCAGCACGAACTTCTTGTCCTGGTCGGTGCCGACCGCGGCATCGTCGATCAGCAGCGCCGGATGCGGCGCGCTGCCGCCTACCTTGACGCGTGCATAGAGGCCTGGAATCAGCGCGCCGTCGTCGTTGTCGAACTTCGCGCGCACGCGGATCGTGCCCGACGAGGTATCGAGACGGTTGTCGACCGACTCGATCGTGCCGCTGCGCGAGTAGCCGCTTTCATCGGCGAGACCGAGTTGCACCGGCACCTTGCCGCCGTCCTTCGCGCGGCTCAGGTATTGCAGGTAGGTCTGTTCGTCGGCATCGAACGACGCGTAGATCGGCGACACCGACACCAGCGTGGTCAACGGCACCGCGCTCGCGCCCGCCGACACTACGTTGCCCACCGTGATTTCCGCGCGCGACACGCGGCCCGCCACCGGCGCGACGATCTTCGTGTAGCCGAGATTGATCTTCGCGGTTTCGAGCGCGGCTTGCGCGGCCTTCAGGTTCGCGCTGGCCTCGCGCGCGGCGTTCTGCTTCTCGTCGTAGTCGCGTTTGGCGATCGCGTTGTCGACGATCAGCCGTTGCGCGCGTTCCCAGTCGCTTTGCGTGTAACCGGTGCGCGCCTGCGCGGCCGCGAGCTGCGCTTCGGCGCGATCGACCTCGGCCGCATACGGACGCGGATCGATCACGAACAGCGTGTCGCCCTTCTTCACGAGCGCGCCGTCCTTGAAGTTCACCGACACGATCGTGCCCGGCACCTGCGAACGCACATCCACTTTTTCGACCGCTTCGAGACGGCCCGAATAGCTCTGCCAGTCGGTGATGGTCTTCTGGATCACGGTCGCGACGTCGACCTCCGGCACGATGGTCGGCGCGGCCGGCGAACTCGCATCCACGCGAATCGCGCCGAACGTGCCGAGTCCGGCGAGTACGAGGACGGCCAGCGCGGCGATCGTCACGCGGCGGCGGGAAAGAGGAAGGATAGTCATGTGTAGCTCCCGGTATCGTTGATTGAATTTCTGTTTATCGATGAGCGCGCGCGTCGAAGCGCCACTGGAAAAAACGCACCGCCTCCTGCAGCGCCGGTGGATGGTCGGCGAGCGCCGCGTGCGACACGCTCGGAAAGCGCACCACCTGGGTCTGCACGCCCGCGTCGATCAGGTTGCTCGCGTATTTCTCCGCTTCCACGTGCAGCACGTCGTTCTGCGCGGTCGCGATCAGCGTGGCCGGCAGGCCCGCGAGCCGGCACGATTCGAGCGGCGCCGCGTACGGATGCAGACGCTGCGACGCTTGTGGCAGATACGCGCGATAGCACGCCGCGCATTCGCGCGCGGTGATGTCGGAGCCGAGCCGCTGTTCGTCGCCGAGCCGCGTGAGGCTCGGATCGAGCATCGGCCCGAACAGCGCCTGCGCGACAATCTGCACGTCGCCGCGATCGCGGGCGATAAACGCCAGACAGTTGGCCAACTGGCCGCCCGCGTCATGTCCGGCGACGCCGATTTTTCTGCTATTGCCGCCAAATGCACGAGCGCGCGTCTGTACCCACAGCGCCGCGCGATGCGCGTCTTCCGGCGCGGCCGGAAACGGAAAGCGCGGCGCGAGCGAATACCCGACCGACACCACCAGCGCCGGTAAGTGTTCCGCGAAATAACGCGCGGCGAAGTCGGCCTGGTCTATCGAGCCCTTCGTAAAGCCGCCGCCGTGGAAATAAAGCAATACCGGCAGTGCGGTTTTCTTCACGAGCCGGTACACCCGTAAGGTAATTTCCTGTGCGTGCCCATCGATCCGCACGTCGGTCACTTCGAGTGCCGTGCCATCGGCGTCCGCGGCTTCGGTGCCGGCGGGAACGAACGGGTACGGCGATTTGAATGCATCCATGTCGAGCCGCGCAAATGCGCATAGAACTTCAATGGTGCGAATTGTGGGTTCGGCAGAGTCGCAAATAAATGCCTATAATCCGGCAACACAATTCGGTGCCTCTGAACAATCCGCCGCGATCGTGCTTGCAGCCTGGCTTGCAACCGCGTTTTTCGATTGCGCTCGCGATTGTTCCCGCGGACTCCATTCCCGCTGACGCACCCGCCCCTTCTGGAGGTTTGCAATGGACCGGCTTCAGGCCATGCAAGTGTTCACCCGTGTCGTCGACACCAACAGCTTTACCCGCGCGGCGGAAACGCTCGACCTGCCGCGCGCGTCCGTCACGACGATTATTCAGAACCTCGAAGCGTTTCTCGGCACGCGGCTGATGCACCGGACCACCCGGCGTCTGTCGCTGACGCCCGATGGCGCCGCGTATTACGAACGCTGCGTGCGCATCCTCGCGGACGTCGAAGAGACCGAGGCAAGTTTTCAGAGCGGCAACAAGAAGCCGCACGGCAAGCTGCGCATCGACATGCCGGGCTCACTCGGCCGTCTGATCGTGATTCCGTCGCTGTGCGAATTCCACACGCGCTATCCGGACATCGATCTGCAACTTGGGCTGAGCGATCGTCCCGTGGATCTGCTGCAGGAAGGTGTCGATTGCGTGGTGCGGGTCGGTGCGTTGCAGGATTCGTCGCTGGTCGCGCGCCGCATCGGGCTGTTCGAAGGCGTGACCTGCGCGGCGCCGGAGTACATCAAGCACGCGGGCATGCCCGCGTCGCTCGACGATCTCGACAATCACAAAGCGGTCAATTACTTCTCGAGCCGCACGGGACGCACGATCGACTGGGCGTTCATGGTCGACGGCAAAGAAATCGAAGTGAAGATGAAGAGCATCGTGTCGGTCAACGACGCCGATGCCTACGTGACCTGCGGACTCGAAGGCTTCGGCCTGATTCAGCCGGCGCTCTTCATGGTGCTGCCGCATCTGCGCTCGGGCCAACTCGTCGAAGTTCTGCCCGAGTTGAAGCCGCTGCCGATGCCGATTTCGGTCGTCTATCCGCACAGCCGTCACCTGTCGCCGAAAGTCCGGGTTTTCGTAGACTGGATCGCCGAACTGTTCGACCGTTGCCCATTGCTGAGCGGCCGCTGCAGTCTCGACGCAACCTGCACGAAGCGCACGTTCGAGGAGCGCGAGTCCGCGCCGAAGCTCGACACGCCGGTGATGTCCGAGTGGGTCGCCTGAGTGAAGTGCATCGGCGCCGCTGCGAGAGAATGCCGGTACGCAAACTGAAACACTCAATTCCAGCCGCGGCGCCAATGCCGCGGCTGGGATTCGAGAGCCTCACGTAGTAAGTCCCTTCGTAAGCCCCTTCGGTAAGCCCTTCCCGCGATTGTTCTGGAATCGCGACAATTCATTTCGCAAAAGCGGCATTTATCCGCACGACGCCCGCCTCTACATTTCACCCTGTCGCAGCACCACCCGTGCTGCCAATGAATCGACAGGAGTGAATCATGAAACGCAATCTGTTGGCAGGCCTCGCTCTTTCGCTGCTCGTTAGCGCACCGGCATTTGCGGAAGGCGGCGGCGGCATTGGCCGCGCCGGCACCTACAACACGCAACCGGCGGCAAGTGCAAGCACGAAGACGCGCGCCGAAGTCAAGGCGGAACTCGTCGCCGCGTATCGCGACGGTTCGCTGCCCGCGCTCAATCGCACCTCGTATCCGGACAAAGGTCTGATCGGTCAGACGCAAGCCGAGCGAATCGCGTTGCAGGAAGGCACGAACGGTGAAGTGACGCGCGTCGCAAAAGGCCAGTAACGAATCGATCATGCGAAACCATCAACCGGCGTGCTTGCCTGAATGATCAGGTTTCCATAAGAAATCCCGATTGCAAATCAGGCCACGCAGTTCTTTATCAAGGAGCACATCATGAGCCCATCTGAACTCGACAACTGGGATACCGACACGCCCGTGTGGACACCGTATCGTCCTGTGCAGCATTAAGCGTCTCTCGATGGCGGCGTTCGCCGTCATGCGCCCGGTCGCCATGTCCGGGTCAAACTGGTTTTCGACTTCGAGCACATCGCTGTTCCAGTCGCCAATGATGACGGTGAGCGACTGCGCAAGCTGACCTTGCGCGGTCGTCAGCCCCAAGGTTGACACCACCGCCGAACACCGCATTGATATCAGCGTGCATGCTCGCGAGCATCGCCGATTCGGCAGGCGCGACTGGCCCCTGATCCGTGAACTGAATCGAAAGAACGTCGGTCTGCCTAGCGAAGCCAGCAATAGCAAACTTGTGACAGGTCGCGACGCATCGAACTCGTCTGAATTGCGGCTCGATGTCAGCCCATATGCGTACTGAATCGTTAATCTCCTGCTGTTCTTTTTTACCGTGAGTAACGAGAAGTCGCATGAAAAAATTATTCCCCGTACTTGTCTTAAGTCTGACTGCGTCGATGAGCCCTGTGTATGCCAACACGCTCGCGCCGACAACCACAGGAAGCTTGTTCTCGGGCCCCTACGTGGGCTTCAAATTTGGTGCAAACGTATCCAGTGCATCGGGAGCGATCAATAAGCCTTCGCACACCACGATCTTCCCAGGATTCACCGCAGGCTATGGCGTTGATATCGGATCCGTTATGCTCGGCGCCGAAGCTTTCGTCGACCTGCATGATGGCTCTGCGACGTACAAGGATGGCGGTCTCGATGCAAAGCTCGGCGTGCCGTTCGGCAAAATCATGCCCTACGCACGTGTGGGTTTCACTGCTGACTGGCCCTCTACGCGTCCGCACTGGGGACTCGGCGTGGAATATGCCGCGACAAAAAATTTGGGCGTGACGGCCGAATGGACTGGTGACCACGCGAACGCGAAAGACACTCGCTGGAACAACAACAGCTTCACAGTCGGCGTCCATTACTACTTCCGCTGATCGCTCTCCTTCTGTCACGGCCTTCGCCGTCATGCGCCCGCGGCTCCATTCCGCGGGCGTAGTGTTATTGAAAGCCAATGGCGCGTTCGCCGACGCGCTTACCGGTGTTTCCCTATAATCCAAAGCTCTATTCGCGCAGCGTGTTTGTGTACTTCACCACTGGAGCACCACGATGGATTATGTGAAACTCGGCCGCACCGGTCTCGATGTATCGCGTCTTTGTCTCGGCTGCATGAGCTACGGCGTGCCCTCTCGCGGCACCCACCCCTGGTCGCTCGACGACGAAGCCGCGCGCCCATTCATCAAGCAGGCGCTCGATCACGGCATCAATTTCTTCGATACCGCCAACGTCTATTCCGACGGCACCAGCGAGGAAATCGTCGGTCGCGCGCTGAAGGACTTTGCGAAGCGCGACGAAATCGTGCTGGCCACCAAGGTCAATAGCCGCATGCATCCGGGCCCGAACGGTGCCGGTTTGTCGCGCAAGGCGATCATGGCCGAAATCGACCACAGCTTGCGCCGTCTCGGCACCGACTACGTGGACCTGTACCAGATCCATCGCTGGGATTACGGCACGCCGATCGAAGAAACGATGGAAGCGCTGCACGATGTCGTAAAAGCCGGCAAGGCGCGCTATATCGGCGCATCGTCGATGTACGCATGGCAGTTTGCGAAAGCGCTGCATGTCGCCGAACGCAACGGCTGGACGCGCTTCGTGACGATGCAGAACTACGTGAACCTGTTGTATCGAGAGGAAGAACGCGAAATGCTGCCGCTGTGCGAAAGCGAAGGTATCGGCGTGATTCCGTGGAGCCCACTTGCACGCGGACGCCTGACGCGCGACTGGGACACCGAAAGCGCGCGTTCGGAAACCGATGAATTCGGCCGCACGCTGTACGCGCATACGCAGGATGCGGATCGGCAGATCGTCGAGCGCGTCAGCGAGATCGCGAAAGAACGCGGTGTGCCGCGCGCGCAGGTTGCGCTTGCCTGGGTGTTGCAGAAGAAGCCGATTACCGCGCCGATCGTCGGCGCGACCAAGCTGCATCATCTCGACGATGCGGTTGCGGCTTTGTCGTTAAAGCTCAGCGACGAAGAAATTCGGCGACTGGAAGAGTTGTATGTGCCGCATGCGGTGACGGGATTCAAATAACCGCTTCGATACGCACTGGAATCCGGTGCGTCTGATCAGAACAGGCGGAATGGCTCGTGATTCGATTCGACGCGCGCTATTTCGCCTGATTTCATTTCCGCGCCGCTCAACGCCGCTCAACCCTTCTCAGTCGAAGCGCTCACGGTCCCCTTTCCCGCGCGCGCTCCCGTTCGGCCTCCGTTGGAAACAGCTTCACTCGCAACGTCTGAAGCTGCGTGTTGCGTTGAGCCGCGTTGAGATTCGCATCGCGAATCAGCGTCTGAGCGTCGTGCTGGTAGCTTGCATAACGCTCGGCCCAATGCTGTCCTTCGCGCCTCAATTCGCTGAAACTCGTCGCCGCTTTCTGGAGAATGCTGAGTTGGTACTGGATGTGCCGCGCTTCATCGTTAGGGTTCTGCCAGTGCGGCACCGGATAGCGCGTCTGTTGATCGGACGCGGTGGCACCCTGCTCATCGGCTGCGCGTTGCCGCCATTCGCCGATCGCCTGCGTCAATTGCGAATCGTCGTTCTGATACCACGCCTGCACGACCTGCTCGCCTAACAGCCGTTGCCGCAACTGATCGCGCTGCTGGCGCCATGTAACAATGCGATTGATGTCGACGTTCGCGGCATTCAGGTTGCGGGCATCCAGGTTCTGTGCGGCAAGTAGATCGTCGTGTGCTTTCATATAGGCCGCGTAATGCTCGACAATCTGTACGGCCTCTTCGGAGGCGGGAGGACGAAGACGCGTCCGTAGATATAGCTTCAGTTGATCCGTGCGATCGTCGTCCGATTGTTCGAGCAGAAAGAATTCGATCAGATCGCGCAAGCCGTCGTTGACGATCAGGTGATGACTATCCGTCATCGCGAGCCCATTGGCGAGACCCGCATTGCCCGGCCAGATGTGCAGCGACGTATCGGCGTCGGCGGCAAGCGTGTGACCCGGCGCGGAACTCGCCGCGTTGCCTGCGCTATCCGGAGCGACGATAGTCGCGCTTGCCGTTACCGGCGCCGCGTGCCGGAAACACACTACGCCGATCGACAAACCCACGATCGCCGCGCCGGCCACGCCAAGCAACGTCGACCATTTGTGCGGCCTCTTCATCGCCATGGTCCCGCGCTCGGGCTGCATGTGTTTGTGCTCAGAAAATTTGCTCGACAGACTTGATGGAACGATGCGGAAAAGCCGATGATCCGCCTTTCCGCATCGCGATCCGCCGCGTGATGCCGGCGTTAGAACGAACAACTCGGCACGCTGCCGCTCAGCGTGAAACTCGACGTGGTCACGCCGGTGCCGGACGGCGTGACGTTCGAGTTATACAAGCCGACGTTCGCATACTGGTCGCCGCTTTGCGCGGTCGCATCGAGGCTCACGTTAGCCAGATACGCGTTCACCGGATAGCTCGCACTGCGTCCGTCGATCTTCGTATAAGCACCCGACACCGACGCCGTCGAATACGCGCCATTGACGATGATGTTGGACAAGGTGGGACTGCCGCTGCCGCTACAACTGCTGTAATTCGTGTCGAGCACGATCAGATGCTTCGCGTTGGTGATACAGGTATTGACGTAGCTGACCTGCTCCACCGTCAGCGAACACGGATCGGCCTTCACGTTGATCGCGTTCGCGTCCGTCGACGCCGTGCCGCTCAGATCGTTGCCATACACGTAGTTGTTCTTGAACAGGATGTTGGACACGGTGTTCTTCGCGAGGCTGCCGACCGACAGGCCATGCGTGCCATGCAGCTTCGTACTCGACACGGTGACGTTCGAAATATTGCCGGAGTTGGTCTTGATCGCGACGCCATCGTCACCGGCTTCGATATCCGAATTGGTGACCGTCGCATTGGTCAGACTGTCGATGTCGATACCGTCGGCATTCGCGCGCGTGGCCGGCGTGCGAATCGACACGTTCCATGCGGTAAAGCCGCTGCCGCCTTCGACGTACAGATTCGGATGGGCCGCCTGAGCGAGCGTGACGTTATAGACGATGAAGTTCGTGATGTTGCTCGCCTGCACGAGCCGCGGCGTGCCGCTGATGATGTCGCCGCGACCGTCGACGGTGCCTGGCCCCATCAGCGACGCATTCGTGCCAGAGAACGACAGCAGGTTCGCATTGCTCGAATAGCTATTGTTGCCATACAACGTGACGCCCGAGTTCACGACGATGCCGGCACCGCTGATCGTCAGACTACCGGTATAGAACGCATTGTTCGATCCCGACGAAGCCAGCACCACGCTGCCGCCCGTGCCCGCGCAACTGGTCAACGCGGATTGCAGGCGGCTCGTGTCGTCGGTGCTGGGTGGCGATGCACGTTGCGAACTCGAGAACTGCGCGGTAAGCGTCGTGCAGACGGTAGGATAGCTGGGTTGCGTCACCGTCCGGCTATCGCCGGTCGCCAGGGTTTGCGCGTAAGCGGTGCTAGCAAGCAGACAGGAACCAGTAAGCAGTACGGAAGAAAATGCGCGGCCGATTTTTTTCATCGAAAGCTCCGATGTGACGCACGTCATTATGGGGATTTGATATGTGATCTGGATAAGTGGCCTGACTAATAAGAAGTCGTATGACCACTTCCCGGACGAATACTAGGTTCCGGGCTCGAGCCTGTCAAGGCAGGACTGATCGATCTGGAGCGCGCACGATGCACGACGCAATACGCGGTTTTGACGCGCCATTCGGCGCATGGGCAACTCGCATGCAAGGGGCATGGCGAGAAGAAAAGACACGCGGCAGGGTTCTATCTACCCTGCCCGTCGTGAATGGAAAATTGCTTTAATTACGCGGCACGTCAGGCTCGAAAAACACCCAGCGCACTTGCGGAAACGTCGCCTGCAGATCGGCTTCGATTACGTTGATCGCATCCACCATCGCGCGGCCGCTCGCGTAGTCGATCATCTCCGCCTGCACGGCCACGACTACGTGACGCCCCCATTGCAGCGTAATCATGTTGATGATGCTGCGAATCTCGGGACGCGCACGCAGATGCGCGTCGATCGCGCTGCGCACTTCCGGGCTCGCCGATTCGCCGACGATCATCGACTTCACTTCGCGCGCGACGAGCCACGCGATCACCATCAGCAACAGTCCCACGCCGATGGAACCGAGCGCATCGTAGACGGGATTGCCGGTGATCATCGTCAGCAGCACCGCGACGAATGCGATCGCGAGACCGAATAGCGCGGCGATATCCTCGCCGGCCACGACCAGCAGATCGGATTCGCGCGTCTCGCGAAACCAGCGCCACAGACTCTTGTCCGGATAGGTCTTGCGGATTTCCTTGAGCGCGCCCCACAACGATAACGATTCGAGCACGACCGACACGCCCAGCACCGTCAACGCAACGAACGCATACTGCAGCGGCTCGCGCGCAATCACGCGATGCACACCCTCGTAAACCGAGAACGCGCCGCCAACAAAGAACAGTAGCAACGCAACCAGCAGCGAATAGAAATTGATTTCGCGGCCGCTGCCCATCGGATGCAACGGACTGACCGGCTTGCGCGCCTCGCGCAGACCGAATAGCAGCAACAGTTGATTGCCGCAGTCGGCGGTCGAGTGAATCGCTTCGGCGAACATCGCGCCGGAGCCGGTGAACGTCGCCGCGGCGAACTTGCAGATGGCGATGCCGAGGTTCGCGGCGAGTGCGTAGAAAATGGCTTTCGGCGATTCTTCTTTCATCTTTGGGAGCGTGTCCGTCAATACACTGGGCGTTGCCGGCCGGCAAAAAAGCCGGCAAAAGAATCGGCAAGACTCCGTATTATGGACGACAACGACACGCGTGGCCGCCAACTTCGACCACGCGTGCCGCAATCCGTTACAGAGTGTGGCAGCGAATGCGCTACGCCCGCTCCAGCGCCGCCATCTCCCGCACCACCACCAGCAACACCGAAAGACTCGCGCCGCCCGTCGCGCGCAGATCGGTTAGCAGGCGCGTATAGCGCTCCAGTTGCGCCGCGCGTTTTTCGCGCCATGCCTGCACCAGCGTATCCGGCGTCGACGCATCGCTGGCGCCGGCCAGCGCGCTCGTGGTCAACGCGCGCTTGAGCCGCGCGAGTTCCGCGAGCGCCGATGCACGCGCGAGCATGTCCCAATGAGTCGGCGCGGGCAACGCAGCCGCGCGTTCGCTGATCCAGCTGTAATTCAGCAAGGTGCCGAGTTCGAAGTACACACCCGCCACCTGTTCGAGATTGCGCCCGCACGTCGATGCGACTTCGGCGATATCGAGCAGCGCGGCCGACACTTCGCCGCTTGCGATCCGCACGGCGAGATCGCTATCGACACCCGCATCGACGAACGCGCGCTGGCGCTCCGACAGCGCTTCGAGATCGGCGGCCGGCAACAACGCCGGCCATTGCGGCGCGAGCCGTTGCGCGGCGTCGCGACAGCGCGCGAGCAGACCGGTCACGTCGTCGCCGGCCGCGCCCGACTGCAGATGCCGCAGGAACCACAGCGCCGAGCGCTCGACGAGCCGCGCGACCTCGACGAACATGCGCGCCTGCACATCGTCAGGGACGCGGTTGTCGAGCGCGTCGATATTGCGCCAGATCTGATCGAGATCGAACACGTCGCGCGCCATGACGCAGGCACGCACGATGTCGCCGGGCTGCGCATCGGTCTCCTCCATCAGACGATGCACGAACTCGCAGCCGACGCGATTGACGAGCGCGTTGGTCAGATACGTCGCGAGAATTTCGCGGCGCAGCGGATGCCGTTGCATCGGTTCGCGGAAGCGCTGCCGCAACGGCTTCGGGAAGTACTCGATCAACATGTCGCTGACGAGCGGATTTTCCGGCATCGACGATTCGAGCAGCGCGTCGTACAGCCACATCTTGCTGTACGCGAGCAGCACCGCGCGCTCAGGTGTGGTGAGCCCCTGTTTCGCGGCCGCGCGTTCGGCAATTTCCTCGTCGGTCGGCAGAAACTCGATCACGCGATTGAGCCGCCCCGCGCGCTCCAGATAGCGCATCAGGCGCGTTTCGGCATCGAGCAGTTCAACACCATAACGGCCCGCGATCGACAACGCCTGGGTCTGATAGTAGTTGTCCGTCAGCACCAGCAGACCGACCTCGTCGGTCATTTCGGCGAGCAACGCATTGCGCTGCTTCTCGGTCATCTCGCCGTCGGCCACCACGAGCCCGAGCAGAATCTTGATGTTGACTTCGTGATCCGAACAATCGACGCCCGCGGAATTATCGATCGCGTCGGTATTGATGCGGCCACCGCGTTGCGCGAACTCGATACGCCCGAGTTGCGTCAGGCCGAGATTGCCGCCCTCGGCCACCACCTTGCAGCGCAGATCGGCGCCGCTCACGCGGATCGCGTCGTTCGCACGATCGCCGACCTGCAGGTGCGTTTCGCGGCTCGCCTTCACATACGTACCGATGCCACCGTTATAGAGCAGATCGACCGGCGCCTGCAGGATCGCGCGCATCAACTCGGCCGGCGACAACGCGGCCGCGTTGATGCCGAGCACCGACTGCACCGCGCTCGACAGCGGAATCGTCTTGGCGCTGCGCGCAAACACGCCGCCGCCCGCCGAGATCAGCGACGGATCGTAGTCGGCCCAGCTCGAACGGTCGAGCGTGAAAAGGCGCGCGCGCTCCGCCATGCTCGCGGCCGGATCGGGGCTCGGATCGAGGAAGATGTGGCGATGATCGAACGCGGCGAGCAGCTTGATATGCGGCGACAGCAGCATGCCGTTGCCGAACACATCGCCGGACATATCGCCTACGCCGACCACCGTGAAGTTCTCGCTCTGCGTGTCGACGCCCATTTCGCGGAAGTGCCGCTTGACCGACTCCCACGCGCCGCGCGCGGTGATGCCCATCTTCTTGTGGTCGTAGCCGACCGAGCCGCCCGATGCGAACGCATCGTCAAGCCAGAAGCCGTATTCCTGCGAGATCGCGTTCGCGTAGTCGGAGAACGTGGCGGTGCCCTTGTCGGCCGCGACCACCAGATACGGATCGTCGGGATCGTGCCGCACCACGTCGGGTGGCGGCACGACGTCGGTGCCCGCCAGATTGTCGGTCACGTCGAGCAGCCCACGCAGGAAAGTCTGATAACACGCCACACCTTCACGCATCCATGCATCGCGCTCGCTCTGCGGCGGCGGATTCTTGACGA
This sequence comes from Paraburkholderia antibiotica, assembly GCF_012927125.1. GTDB lineage: Bacteria > Pseudomonadota > Gammaproteobacteria > Burkholderiales > Burkholderiaceae > Paraburkholderia > Paraburkholderia antibiotica. Next base: position 30,852 of record NZ_JABBFZ010000010.1, on the reverse strand, counting down.
CGAAGCCGCCCTTCGAGCCGACCGGTACGATCACGACGTTCTTCACCATCTGCGCCTTCATCAGCCCCAGCACCTCAGTGCGGAAATCTTCGCGCCGATCCGACCAGCGCAAGCCGCCGCGCGCGACGCGCCCGCCGCGCAGATGCACACCCTCGACACGCGGCGAATACACCCAGATCTCGAACATCGGCTTCGGTTCGGGCAAGCCGGGCACCTGCGCCGGATCGAACTTGAACGACAGGTACGGCTTCGGCTTTCCCTGGGCGTCGTAGCGGTAGTAGTTGGTGCGTTTGGTCGCCTTGATGACGCCGAGGAATTGCCGCAGGATGCGGTCTTCGTCGAGATTCGGCACCTGATCGAGCGCGCTGTCGATCGTCTCCAGACAACGGTCGACGCGCGGCTCACGCGCATCGCCCAACGCCGGATCGAAACGCGCGATGAACAGATCGACGAGCATGCGCGCGATCGCCGGATTGCCGGTCACCGCGCGCTCGATATATGCGTCGCTAAAGGTCGAGCCGACCTGGCGCAGGTACTTCGCGTACGCGCGCAGTATCGTCACTTCGCGCGCGTTCAACTGCGCGCGCAACACCAGCCGGTTAAAGTCGTCGCTTTCTATCGTGCCGCTCCACACCTGCTCGAACGCCTGTTCGAACAGGTCTTTCACGCGCTCGATGTCGAACTCGGTATCGTCCGCGAGTTCGAGGCCGAAGTCGTGAATCCAGGCGGGCGTCGCGCCGGGCGCTTCAATCAGATACGGCCGCTCTTCGTCGACCCGCACGCCCAGATGTTCGAGCATCGGCAGACTGCGCGACAGCGCGATCGGCAGGCCCGCGCGATACACCTTGAAGCGGAACGCGCGCGGTCCCGATTCGATCGGCCGGTACAGATTCATCGCCAGCTGTTCGCTGCCCTGCACGCGTTCGATCAGTTCGATATCGCGCACCGCCGTGCGCGCCGGATAGTCGTCGCGATAGCCGGCCGGAAACGAATCGCCGTAATGCTGCAGCAGCCGGTTGCCCTGCTCTTCGCCGTATGCGTCGAGCAGTGCGTCGGCGAGATCGTCCTGCCAGCGGCGCGCAACCTGCACGAGCCGCGCTTCGAGCTCGCGCGTATCGACGCCCGGCATGCCGCCCGGTTTGGCATGGACAACGAAATGAATACGCGCGAGCGTCGACTCCGACAGCAGCGGTGTGAATTCGACGTTCTCGCCGTTGAACGCATCGGCCAGCAGGTTCGCGATACGCTGGCGCAAATCGGTGTTGTACTTGTCGCGCGGCACGAACACCAGACACGACACGAAGCGGTCGAAGCGATCGCGCCGCACGAACAGCCGCGTGCGCTGATGCTCCTGCAAACGCAGCACGCCGAGCGCGGTGTCGTAGAGCTGATCCTCGTCGGCCTGGAACAGTTCGTCGCGCGGATAGGTTTCAAGCACCGTGACCAGCGATTTCGCCAGATGCCCCTTGGGCAGAAACGCGGCCCGCCGCACGATGTTCGCGCACTTGCGCCGCACAATCGGAATCTCCGCGGCCGAGACGAAATACGCGGTCGACGTATACAGGCCGATAAAGCGCCGCTCGCCGCGCACCTTGCCGTCCGCGCCGGTCAGCTTGATGCCGACGTAGTCGAGGTAGCCCGGCCGATGCACGGTCGCGCGCGAATTGGCCTTGGTCAGAAAGATCGGCGACGAACCGGCGATGATCTCCGCGGCCGCCGGCGGCAGCGCGGTGATTTCCGCCGCGCCGACCGGGCGCAGCGCGTCGCGCAGAATGCCGAGCCCGGAGCCCGCCACCGCGCGCAGACCGTAGCCGTTTTCGTGCTGCACGAGCTCGTAATCGCGCTGACCGAGGAACGTGAAATGATCGGCGACCATCCATTCGAGGAACGCGCGCGCCTCGACGCCTTCCGGACTCGCCTCGCGCGCCTTCATGTCCTGAATCGTTTCCTTCGCGCGCTCGATCACCTTCGGCCAGTCCTCGACCGCCGCGCGCACGTCGCCGAGCACGCGCGCGATGTCGTCGCGCAACGCGTCGAGTTTTGCCGCATCGCCGCAACGATCGACTTCGAAATGGATGCACGAGGTCAGATGCGAGCGCGTATCGCCCGCCTCTTCGGCGCCCTGGCTCACGCGCGCGATGCTGCCGTCCGCCGCGCGCCAGATGCGAAACACCGGATGCACGACCGAATGTAGCGCGAGCCCCTGGCGGTTGACGGCCATCGATACCGAGTCGACCAGAAACGGCATGTCATCGTTGACGATCTCGATCACCGTGTGATCGGAGTGCCAACCGTGCTGTTCAAGAATCGGGTTGTAGACGCGCAGGCGTTGCTCGCCCGGCACGAAGCGTTGCGCAGTCTGCCAGTGCGCGAGCGCTGCGCCATACAGATCGGCAATCGAGCGGCTTTGCAGATCGCCCGCGTCGACGAAATCGTAGTAGTGCCGCAGGAAGGGTTCGACGATGTCGAAGCTCGGCTCGGGCAGGCGCCCTCGCGCAAATTCGATGACATCGTTCAGCAGGTGCGTGACGGCTTCTTCGTTCTTTGCTTGCATGATCGACTCCCCTGGCTGACGGCAATGGTGAGTATCGGCGTGATTCGCAGGCAACCTCTGAACCGGAATTATGCGCCTGCTGCGGGGCTCCGGAGGCCTTTGCACAGTCAGGTCGTCGTCAGGTAATACCCTCTGATTGACCCGCGACAACGTCATTGGCGACACACGGAAATGCGCGGCCGCGCGGTGTCTCGCTGCAGCGCGGCAATGCTCGCGAGCCTTTCAGCGCGTGGCTCTGGCCACGACCGCAGCCGCCGCCTCGGGCACTTCGCCGCCGCGCCCGAGCCATGCGCGAACCTGTGCGACGGTCCACGTGGGATCGTCGTGCGGCAGATCGTGGCCGGCCCATGGATGCTCGCGATGCGCGGCGCCCCACGCCGCCGCCAGCTTCGCCGAACAGCGCGGATTCACCAGCCCGTCCGCCCGCGACGACAGGATCAGCAGCCCACACGCCGGCGCGGCCGCCGCCACGCTGAAGCGCGCGGCCGCCCATAGCTGGCGCAGCGCGTTCGCCCGGCTCACCGGCGCGCTGCGGCGAATCCCGACCCATGCGTCAATATCGGCGGCCAATGTTTCGACGTTATTGCAGGTGAGCCGATGGATGCCGCTCTCGACATCGACCGCATCGCTCCAATGCGCGGCGACGCCAAGCAGCCCGGGCCACGCCGACGGCCGCAGCCGCTCGTGCGGCAGGCTGAACGGCCGCATGCTCGTATTGATCAGCACCAGCCGATCGATTTCGCCCGGATACCGCTGCGCCCAGTCGGTCGCGACCATTCCGCCGAGCGACATCGCGAGCACGTTGTACGGCCCCGGCGCGCCCGTTTGCTGCGCCGCGCGCCGCACGCACTCGACCATGCCCGCGACCGTCGCAGGAGCGCGCCGGCGCGCGAACTCGCCGTTGCCGGGCAGATCGAGTAGCAACAAACGCGGGCACGTCGTGCCGTTTGCCGTGGCCGCGCACGAGTCATCGTTCAACGCTTCGCGCAGCGCCTGCGGCAAGCGCCCCCAGTGCCACGTTTCGCGCGTGAGTCCGCGCAGCAGGATCCATGTGCTCATCACGCGCTCGTCGGCCGATACCAATGGTCGAGCGCGCTTTGCAGCATCTGCTCGCGACGGTTGCCTTGCGGCAGCCAGCGTTGCGACGAAAACGCCGCGCGCGCGAGAAAGTCGAACAGGTTCGCGTGGCGCCGCAGCACGCGCGCGGTGCGGTGCTCCATGACCGGATTGAACATCCCCTGACGCGAGAACAGTTGGCGCGGGTTCTTCTTGATCCATAGCCACGAGCCGAGTTCGAGCGTCATCGGCAGGAAGATGTTCGGTGCCGGCGCGCGGTCGTATGCGTAGTCCCACAGGTCGCCGTGCAGCAGATACTGGTGGCTTTGCGGTTCGAACGTATAGCCGTGATGCGGATGCGCGCGCTCGAACATGCTCTTGAGCACATACATTTCGGGTAGATGCGGCATCTGCTTGCGCGTTCGCGCGTACGGAAACCAGATGCTGTCGCTCCAGCCATAGCCGGAATGGCAATCGAGCGCGATGCTCAACGGCCGCGACGCCAGCTGTGTCTCGGCCACTTGTAACACCGCGGCGGCTTCCGGCTCCATCGGCTCGCCCGCGCGACCGCGATACCACGGCAACCATGCACCGACGCGCTGACCGCCGGCAAGCAACGGCACGCGCGCGTCCGCATCCTGCGGCGCGTTGCGCATCAGGTCGACACCGCTCGGATTCGCGCGGGTCGATGCCCACATGCCGCCGGGATTGGCGATGGGCAGGAAGATCAGCCGGATCGATTGCAATTGCCGCACCAGCAGTTCGTCCCATTCGAGCCGCGCGAGCAGCGCGCGCATATAGTCGAGCACGAGTTGCGAGCCGATCCGTTCGAGCCCATGAATGCCGCCGAAAAAGCCGATGGCCGGCGCGAGCGGATCGGACGAACCGATACTCGCGGTGTAGATCGCAAAACGCCGCCCACGCGCCGCAATCTCGCAGACGCTGCGGATTTCGAAGTTCGCGCTGCCGTGCTCGAGGATCGACATGAGATCTTCATACTCCGCAAAACTGTCGGGCAGAAAGCTCAAAGGAGTCGGCATGACGTCGTGACCGGGTGTCGGGATTATTGGAGCGGCACGGGAATGACGCACTATAGCCCAGGTATGGGTCAGCACGCGCGAGCCGCCGTGCCAACGCGCGAATCGTGTCACACGTATGTCATTTTCGTTTGCGTCGCTGATTCGTCGTCGATTCGTTCCCGACTTTCGGCGGGCTTGCACTGACTTCGAAGCGACTTTGTTTTGCCATCCTGACGACATATGAAACTGCGCGGCGATGGCCGCCATAAAGATGTAGTCGTCTAGACGTTGCGATGCCTTCACTCAACCGTCACAGACGCTTCCTAGAATGAGCCCCACACATGCCGGCAGCGGCGGGATGCATCGAGAGGGTACAGATGGAAGCGATCCGTGAAGCTATTCGTATCGAGCGTTTGAGCAAGACTTTCGGCAACGGCCGCAAAGCGCTCGACGAAATCGATCTGCGCGTCGCGCCCGGCGAGATGGTCGCGTTGATCGGCGCTTCGGGCTCGGGCAAATCGACGTTGCTGCGGCATATCGCGGGCTTTACCGCGTCGGATGCGCAGCCGTCGCAGATCGAGATTCTCGGTCGGCCGATCCAGCAGAATGGCCGCATCGTCCGCGAGGTGCGCAGCATTCGCCGCGATATCGGCTTCGTATTCCAGCAGTTCAATCTGGTGAACCGGCTCTCCGTCGAAACCAACGTGCTGATCGGCGCGCTCGCGCGACTGCCTTGGTGGCGACGCTTGAGCGGCCGTTTTCCGCGCGCGGAGCGGGCGTTGTCGCTTGCCGCGCTCAACGAGGTCGGTATCGGCGAACATGCACGTGAGCGCGCCGCCAATCTGTCGGGCGGTCAGCAGCAACGCGCGGCACTCGCGCGGGCGCTGGTGCAACGTGCGCGCATCGTGCTCGCGGACGAGCCGATCGCGTCGCTCGACCCCGAATCGTCGCGCCGCGTGATGGACATGCTGCGCGCGCTGAACCGCGACCATGGGATCACCGTGCTGGTGTCGCTGCATCAGGTGGACATCGCGATGCGGTACTGCCCACGCACGATCGCATTGCGTCGCGGCAAGGTGGTCTACGACGGCCCATCCAGCACGCTGACGCCGCCGCTGCTGAAAAAGCTCTACGGCGACGATGCACACGAATTGCTCGACGATGCCGCGCATGCCGCGCATGCCGCGCATGACGCGCATGACGCGCACGATGCGCACGCGCCTCAAACCGCACACGACACGCCCGCCCGCCACGATGCACACAGCGATGCGGCAAGCGCCGTCAGCCACTACCCATTCGCGCTCGAACCGGCACCATCGAACTGATTCCCTCCGCGCGACCTCGCCTCCTTCGCTCTTTCCGCCCACCCAACCGGATCTTCACCGATGAAATTCCTGCGCTCCCTGTTCACGCTCGCGGCCGGCGCGGCCGCTTTCGCCTGCGTCGCCACCGCCCACGCCGAGGACATCAACCTCGGCGTCATCTCGACCGACTCGTCGGTGGTGCTCAAGCAACGCTGGGAGCCGCTGATCGAAGACATGAAAAAGCAGACCGGCCTGAACGTGAAGGCGTTCTTCGCGACCGATTACGCCGGCATTATCGAAGGCATGCGTTTCAACAAGGTACAGGTCGGCTATTTCGGCAACGCATCGGCGATCGAAGCGGTCGATCGTTCGGGTGGCGAAGTATTCGCGAAGGCTCAGCATGCGAACGGCGATAGCGGCTACTACTCGCTGCTGATCACCAATGTGAACAGCCGCTTCAAAACGCTCGACGACGTGTTCAAGAACACGAAGGACCTGACGCTCGGTTTCGGCGATCCGAACTCGACGTCGGGCACGCTGGTGCCGGCCTACTACCTGTTCGCGAAGCACAACACGCCGGTCAATACGTCGTTCAAAAGCGTGCTGCCGTCGAGCCACGAGGCGAATCTGCTCGCGGTCGTCAACAACAAGATCGACATCGCAACCAATAACAGCATGATGATGGAAACGCTCAAGCGCGAGCACCCGGACAAGTACGCGCAAGTGCGCGTGCTGTGGACTTCGCCGCTGATTCCGTCCGACCCGCTGGTATGGCGCAAGGATCTGCCGCAGGCGACCAAGGACAAGCTGCGCAAGTTCTTCCTGAACTACGCGAAGACCGATCCGCACGAGAAAGCGGTGATGGCCGGCATCACCGAGTACAGCGGCTTCGAGGCGTCGTCGGATCAGCAGTTGCGGCCGATCCGCGAAATCGTGCTGTTCCAGCAGAAGCAGAAGATCGAAAGCGATGCGCATCTGTCCGACAACGACCGCAAGACCCAACTGGCCGCGCTCGACGCGAAGCTGAGCGCACTCAATAGCGCGCAGTCGAAGCAATGAACACGGCCGATCTGAGCGCGTCGTCGGCAAGCGCGAGCAACGCGGGCACCGCGCCGGCGACGCGACCGCAGGACCTCGCCGGCAAGCGCAGCTGGCGCTCGCTGGTCGGCTGGGTCGCGGTGCTCGCCGTGCTCGGCGGCGCATGGCACGGCGCCGACATGCGCCCGCTCGATCTGCTCAGCGATTCCGCGAACATGGGCCAGTTCGCGAAAGACTTCTTCCCGCCCGACTTCACCGAATGGCGCACCTACGTGCACGAGATGTACGTGACGCTGGCGGTCGCGATCTGGGGCACCGCGCTCTCGCTCGTTTGCGCGGTGCCGTGCGGCCTGATGTCCGCGCACAATCTCGCGCCGCAGTGGATCGTGCAGCCGATGCGTCGCCTGATGGACGCATGCCGCGCGATCAACGAAATGGTGTTCGCGATGCTGTTCATCGTCGCGGTCGGGCTCGGGCCGTTCGCCGGCGTGCTCGCGCTGTGGGTCCACACGACCGGCGTGCTCGCGAAGCTGTTCGCCGAGGCCGTCGAGGCGATCGATCCGCGCCCGGCCGAAGGTGTACGCGCAACCGGTGCGACGCGGCTCGACGAAATCGTCTACGCGGTGCTGCCGCAGGTGCTGCCGCTGTGGATCTCGTACGCGCTCTACCGCTTCGAATCGAACGTGCGCTCGGCGATGGTGGTCGGCATGGTCGGTGCGGGCGGCATCGGCGTGGTGCTGTACGAAGCGATCCGCTCGTTCAACTATGCGCAGACGGCCGCGGTGATGATCATGGTGATCGTCGTCGTGACGGTGATCGATCTGGGTTCGGCGTGGTTGCGGGAGCGGGTGATCTGACTGGGGCTGCGGCTACGCTAAGCGAAGCGGAGTGGCCACGTAGTCAAGCTGAAAAAACGGCACGGGTGAAGCGTGATCGCGCTTCGCCCGTTTGTTTTGGACGCGACGTTCGTGAGCGCATCTGGCGCGCTGTAGTCGCTCTGTGCCGCGCCTCTGGCTGCGTCGAGTCATGGTTTAGCTGAAGTTGAAGCAAGCTTCAGCACACTCCCCGCCCCTCAGGCGGCCATTTTTACCCGCCTCAAAACGCCGCTTTTCTCCACATAAAGCCCCTTCGCTTTAGTCGCCCATCCCGCCGTCGCGGCGATCTGCTGGAATAATCACGGGCTTGCGGCCGCTTCGGCGGCCTTCCCTCGTGCCCTCTCGCATCATTCCGCTGTCGATGGAAACCTTTGTCGTCCTGCTGGTGCTGTTCTCCGCGCTGCTTCACGCGACCTGGAACGCGTTCCTGCATCTGTCCGAGGACCGCGTCTGGCTGCTCGGCATGATGGCGATGCCGTACATCGCGGTCAGCGCGCTCGGCGTGCTGGTGCTGCCCTTGCCCGCGCCGGCCGCGTGGCCGTATATCGCCGCGTCGGCGGTGCTCGAATGGGGCTATCTGCTCGCGCTGATCCGCGCGTACCGGAGTGGCGACTTCGGCCAGATCTATCCAATCGCGCGCGGTCTGTCGCCGATGCTGGTGTTCGTCGGCGCGCTCGTGTTCGCCGGCGAAGTGCTGAAGCCGCTCGCCGCGTTCGGCGTCGCGCTGGTGTCGTGCGGCATCGTCTCGCTCGCGTTCCGGCGCGGCATGCGCTTTTCCGGCGAGAGCGTGCCGTTCGCGCTGCTGACGGGCCTCTTCATCGCCGCATACTCGATCGTCGACGGCATCGGCGCGCGTGTCGCGGGCAATGGGCTCAGCTACATCATGTGGGTCTATCTGATCTGGAACATCCCGCAGTTCCTGCTTGCGTGGCATTGGCGCGGCGGCGCGAAGGGTCTGTTCATCGGCCGCGCGCTGGTGCTCAAAGGCGTGGCGTCCGGCGTGCTCGCGCTGGGCGCGTATTGCCTGATCATCGAGGCGTATCGCTATCTGCCGATCGCGATGGTGTCCGCACTGCGCGAGTTGAGTTCGATCTTCGCGGTGCTGATCGGCTGTATCTTCATGCGCGAGAAGCTGACCGCGCGGCGCATCGTGGCATGTGCGCTGGTGACGGTGGGCGCGGTGTTGATCCGGATTTGAGCGGGGTTCGGCGGCGGGCCGACATGGCGTAACAGGTGTGACGAATAGCTTTCGGCGCCGATTTTCGTGCTGTCCGGCGTTAGGCTCGTGCCTTCCCTGAAAATCCGCCATAGCCACCAACTGGAACAGGAGACGCTTGCGATAAGCCCCCTGCTCCAGCATCAAACCAGCCGTAAGTCGACCGCCCTCACACACCCCTCTTTAGAACCGATGCCGGATCCCCGCCTGCACCAGCGTCTGCGACTGGCTGCTCGACGCCGTCGTCGTATAGATCTGCGCATACGCACCCGGACCGCTCGCGCGCTGATAGATGCCGGTGAGGAACAGGTCAGTGCGCTTCGACAGCAGGTAGTCGGTCGCGAGCGTCACCTGGTTGTAGTGCGGCGAGCGGCCACCGGAATAGTCGCCGGCCGTGTACACGTACGACACGCCGATCTGCAACGCCGGCGTAAAACGCTTCCACACGCCGAGCTCGCCGTTCTGCAAGCGCAATCCCGTCGAATCCGAATAGTTGAACAACACGTTCGAATAGCTCGCGAGCACGTTGAAGAAGCCGAAATCGTAGGTCGCGCCCGCACCGAGGATGCGCTGCTGGTCGGTGCCCGCACCGGTCGGGCTCACCACGAACGGCGAGCTGAAACCCCAGCCGGTGCTATCGACCGCGCCGCTCGTCAGATTCGACGGCGTCGCGTTGCTGCGCCGGTTGAACTGCGTGAACGCGACGCCGGCCTTCAACGGCCCGTTCGCATAGACCGCGCTGCCGCTGAAGCCGTTGTTGTTCGAGAACTGCGTCGAGTTCGAGAACGCGTAGCTGCCCGCGAACGTGAACCCGGAGAACGTCGGCGACACGTAGCGCACCGAGTTGTTGAAGCGGTTCGTGAAGAACATGTTGTCGTTGTCGCCGATATGCGCGCCAAAGCCGGCAAAAATATTCGCGGATTCCGCCCACCAGAGGCTATTGGTCATTTCCTCGTATTGACGGCCCATCGTCACCGTACCGTAGCGCTGATTGCTCAGGCCGATGAAGGCCTGACGGCCGAACATGCCGCCGAGCATCGCGCCGTTGGTGATCGAGAAGCCGTTTTCGAGCGTGAAGATCGCATGCGTGCCGCCGCCCAGGTCTTCGTCGCCGCGCAAGCCGAAACGCGGCGGCATCATGCCGCCGTTGGCGAGCGCGAACAGGTGCGAGCCCTTCACGTTGCTCACGTATTCGATACCGGTCGAAATGATCCCGTACAGCGTGACGCTGCTCTGCGCATGCGCACAGCCGATACCCACCGCGCTCAATGCCGCGCACATTGCCGTCTTTCGTGCCAACCGCCAAACCTTCATGATGTCTCCTTAGTTAGTATCGCTAATTTTTATAGATTGCCCAACGTGTTCAGAAGTCGTGGATCCCGGACATCGTATTGCTTTGTACCTACCGGATTATGCGAAGCGTGCGTGACGGCTCGCGAGGAGGCCTGCGAACGGCGAACTGCGATGTCGTTCGCGTACCGTGTTCAAGTCAGTCGGGTCAGTTCGGTCCGAGCGCTTCCACCGGTGCATGCCGGCGTTCTTCGAGATTTTCCGGGCGTCCCCAGCCGAGAATCGGCGCGAGTTGCAGCACGACAGCAATCACGACGAGCCCAACGCGCACCATCCAGCCGCCTTCGTAGAAGCTCGCGAAGATGGCCGGCGGCCCGAGCAGCACGCCGAGATAGGTCGCCTGCGCGACCACTCCACTCGTCGCGCCCAGCGTGCCGACGCTCGGCGACGACGACGGCACCAGCGTCCAGATATAGCCGTTGACGGTGCCGATACCGATCGAGAACACGCACACGGCGACGATCGCGGCGACGAGTCCGACCATCGGCAGATACAAGGCAACGCCGCCGCACAGCATGACGATGCCGCCGACGATCGCGAGCCGGCCGCCATTCACGCCCGCCTTCAGCAGATGTCCGACGCTCAGACAGCCGCACGCCACGAACACCTCGGCGAGCGTACCGATCGCCGCTGCGGCCGGAATCGCAATCGCGTAGCGCCGCGACATATAAACCGTCAGCGCCGCCATGATGCCGGTCTGGATAAACGCGGAAGCCCCCGATGCCAGCGCGACGCGATACGGCCGCGGACTCTTCAGCACGAGCCAGATGTCGGAGAGTCGCCGGCTCTGCAGATTCGGCTGCCTGGCGGGCAACAGCACCACCGCGCCCGCGAGCGCCGCCATCAGGATCGCGTGGCCGCCAAATGCCCAACGCCACAGATCGCCGCGCTGCGCGAGCGGCGCGACGATGCTCAGCGTCAAACCGATACCCACTGCCGTGTGCGAGGTCCACAAACCGAGCGCGATGCTGCGGCGCGCGCCGGTCGTCGTGCGCATGATCAGCGTCACCGCGCCGACCGTCAGCGACAGATAGCCGACGCCTTGCAGCAGGCGGCCAAAAAACAGCGTGCCGACGTCGTGCGCGCCGAACACGACCAGATTGCCGACCAGCGCGAATACCGAGCCACCGAAAATCACGCGCTTGTCGCCGATCCGGTCGACCAGCCAGCCGCCGAACACGGCGGCGATCGCGGTAATCAGCGAAGGGATCGAGATGACCCAGCCCGCGCTAGCGTGCGACAGGCCGAAATACTTCGCGATGTCGCCGATCACCGGGACAGACTGCGTGACGAGCGACGTCGCGACGGTGCCGTAGAGATACAGCAGGATGATGCAAGGCCAACTGCCCGGGGAAAGCATGCTTGTCTCCTGAGAAAAACGTTCGATTGTTGTACTTGTTATGCATTTATTGAACTCGTGCGTGCCCTAAGCCCGTCACTCCCATTCGAGCAATCGGCACAAATTGCCGCCCATGATCAGCTCTCGATTCGCCGCCGACAGCCACGCCAACGTCTCGCTGAAATGCGTGACGCACTGGCGATACGGATGGTGCAGCCGCGACAGTTCGCTCGCCCACACGATCCGCTCGGCGCCGAATGCATCGAATACCTGACGCAGGGTTGCTTCGAGCGAACGGAACGGGTACGGATCGAGCGCGTAATCGCCGACGCCCGCCGCCTTCACATGCACGTTCCGATGCTCCGCGAGCGCGAGCAGCGCCGGCAGGTGATCGAACGCGCCCGGTCCCGACGCGCCGCGCGGCACGCCGAGATGATCGACGATGATCTTCAGTCGCGGATGCCGACGCGCGATGTCCTCGACCACGTGCAGCGCGTTCGGCACCAGCAGCGCGACCACTAGGCCGGTTTCCTCGGCGATCGGCCAGAGCCGGTCCAGTTCGCCATCGAGGAGCGGCTGCAAACGCTCCTTCGTGTTGAACAGAAAGCGGATGGCGCGCATGTTCGGCTGCTCGCGCCACGCGCGCAACAGTCGGTCCTGATTGTCGAGGCGGCTGTCGAGCAGCCCCATCACCGCAAAGCGCTGCGGTTCGGCCGCGGCGAGCGACAACGAATAGGCGTTGCCGTCGGGATCCCACAGCGGCGGCACCAGCAACGCGCGGTCGACGCCAGCCTGCGCCATTTCGGCCTTGAGGACGTCGCCGGTAATCGGCGTGCGTCGATGGTGCCCGGTCGAAACACCGTTGGACCAGGCGTGGATTTGTGCGTCTACGATCGGCATGGAAGTTCTTGGTTGAATATCGTGTGAGTCACGAACGGAGCGGCAGCGTAGCGGCGTGGATCGATATGAGTCGATGCTTGCCGGCGTACCTCAGCCGCCGGTCTGGAAAAGCCGCCCCGCGCCGCGAATCTGGCCGCGCCAGCCCGCCGCGTTCAGCACCGACCACAGCATCGCCTGATTGCTGGTGACGACCGGCAGATCGAGGCCGCGTTCGAGTTCGTCGGCGGCTTCGAACGCACGCACGTTCGCGCACGACAGCAGCACCGCGCGCGTGTCGCCGTCCACCTGCTTGCGCACCACCTCGGCGATTTCGGCGGGCTCCATCTGCGCGGCCACTTTCGCATCGGTGAAACCGAGCGATACCGTGCGCAACACGTTGAAGCCGGAATCGAGCAGCGATTGCCGTTCGATGCGCGAGAACTCGTCGCTAAACGGACACACGTGCAGAATGCCGTCGGCCTTCAGCACGCTTAGCGCCTCCTTGATCGCGACCATCGTGTTGGTCGACGGAATCTCCAGCGTTTGTGTCATGCGCTGCGCGAGCCTCGCATCGCAGTCCTGACCATTGGCGACGCTCGCGCCGGTGCAGTTGAAGGCGATCGCATCGGGCGACAGGTCTTTCAGATAGCCCCCCTCGTCGATCGCTTCGAGGTAGGCGCGCGTCAGGCTTTCCATCGTCACGCGCCCCGCTTCCTTGCGCAGCCTGATGCGATGCACGTGATACGCGACGCCATCCGGGCAATAGGCGCGAAAGTCGTCTTCGGCGATCGTGTTCAGCGACGGCACGATCATTCCCACACGCAGTTTCTTCATCGGTTCCCTCTAGTGTTGCTCGGTGTGTTGCAGGTTGTGGACCAGTCTATGGGCTTACGCTTTGCAGGCTCAATCGAAAAACTGCCGGGGTCATCCGTTTTTGCTGTACTCGGGCGAATGGCTCGCCGCGCGTGCTTCTTCTTCCGCGTGATCCATCGATTCGAGCGCTTTGCCGCGCGCCTCGATGCCGATCGTCAGATACGTGACGCCGCACACGAGCAGGCACAACGCGAGAAACTGGAATGCCGGCACGATTACGCCGATGGTCGCCGACGGCATCACGACGTTGTTCGATCCTGCCGTCATCGCGAGGCCGAGCGGGCCGAGAATCTTGCCGACCGAGCCGGCGAGTCCCGCATAGCCCGAACCGGTGCCGCGCAGACGCGACGGCCAGATTTCGGTCGAATAGGCGGCGCACACCGCGAAGCTGCCGTCCGCGAAAATGAACGCGAGCAGCAATGGCGCCCAGAACAGCGACGGCGTGAGCCAGTCGCCGTGACCGATATAACCTGCCGCGAGCAACGCAATGGCCGACGCGATCGCAAAGTAGCCGCCCGTTTTGCGGCGGCCGATGCGATCCGCCAGTCCCGCGGCCGACAAACGCGCGAGCATGCCGAGCACGGCGAAGCCGATCATCGTTTTCGCGGCGAGCGCAGGCGTGAATTGCTGGATCTGCGCGAGCAGCGTCGGCGCCCACAGCACGATGCCGTAGTAGCCCGCAATCAGCCCGATGTTGATCAGCGTCGTCGTGATCACGCTGCGCGGACAGCTCAGCAATTCGAACCAGCCGCGCGACGCGACCGGTTGTGGCGTGTCGAGCTGCTCATCGAACGACGACTTGCCAAGCGCCCACGCAATCGAACGACGCGCGGCCGCGTCGCGTCCCTGCAGACTCAGCCAGCGAGGCGACTCGGGGATATACGCGGCGCCGATCAGCGCGATCACAGCCGGCGCGGCGCCGAGCGCGAAGGTCCAGCGCCAGCCGAGCGCCGGGATCACGTACGCGCCGCTGAACGCGCCAAGCAGCAGACCGCCTGTCGTGATCGCCGAAACGATGCCGGTCAGCATGCCGCGCCGCCGTGGCGGCGTGAACTCGTGCACGAGCGCGATCTGGATGAAGTAGCCGGCAGTACAGAAGCCGATCACGACGCGCAGCACGGCCATATAGATCCAGCCGCGTTCCGGCGTGAATGCGAGGCCCACGCTCGCCGCCGCGAGCAATAGCAGCGACAGCACGAACACCGGCTTGCGGCCGAAGCGATCCGCCATGCTGCCCCACACCACGCCGCCGACGATCGCGCCCGCACCGACGACAGCAGCACCGCGCCCATGATTCCGTACGTGAGGCCCCACGGCTTGATCAGGTACTCCATGATGAAACCGATCAGATAAGCGTCCCAGAATTCGAGCATGCTGCCGACGCCGACGAGTCCAAGCAGCAGCTTCTGGTTGCCGGACAATGTCGTCTGCTCCTGGAACGGGCTACGCCCGCTGTTGATTTGCAACATCGTTGTCTCCTTCGTTTTTTACTTTGGATGACTAATTGATTCGAATGGAACCGATCAGTCGCCATGCGCACTAGCGGTACTGGTTTAGGCGCCGCGCGCCTTGCGGGCAGCCGGTTTGCGATTGCGCGGCGATTTCGCGGCCCCGGCGGCCTCGGCGGACCTGACGGAACGGGTAGACGGCTGCTCCGGCACAGCAGCCTTCGGCACCGCTTCGCGCGCCGCACTCTCCGGTTCCACCGTCGATTCGCCCGCAATCGCCGTCGCGTTGCGCTTCAGATGATGCAGAAACGCCGCCTGCACGTCGTTCGGACGCCAGTCGCGTTTCGTCGTAATGCCGACGATCGGTCCATCCCACGGCACGTCCACCGGCAACGGCGCGATAAAGCCGAAGCGCCGCTCGCTCAGCACCTCGGTCCAGCTCAGCACCGTCAGCATTTCGGCGTCGTACAGCGTGATGCGGATCGTCGACAGCGAATAGGTTTCGATGCTCGCCGGCGGCGGCGTGGTCTCGGCGAAGATGTGCTCGTACGCTTCGCGGCGCGGCGAGCCCTTCGGCGGCAGCACCCACTGGTAGCGCGTCAGGTCGTCGACAGTGATCGCGTTGTGGCGGGTCAGCGGATGCTCGCGGCTCGCGACCACGCAATAGCGCTCGTGATACAGCGGCTCCTCGACGAAATCGAACGCCTTGCCCGGCTGTTTCAGCAAGCCCAGCATGAAATCGATCTCGCCGCGCAGCAGCTTGTTGAGCAGCGTTTCATAGGTGCCGCTCAACACCACCACGCGTGCATCGGGAAACTGCGCGGACAGCGAGCGGATCGCGTTGACGATCAGAATGGTCGGATCGAGCAGCAGCACGCCGACGGTGACCGTGCGCTCTTTCGGAAACTCGTAGGTGGTGACGGTTTCGGCAAGCGCCGCGATCTGGCTCGACACCAGCTTCAGGCGTCGCGCGAATTCGCTGCCCACCTCCGTCGTATTGATGCCCGACGACGTATGCCGGTACAACTGCCCACCGAGATTCTGTTCGAGCGTGCGCGCCGCGCGCTGCAACGACGCTTCGGTAATGCCGAGCATCCGCGCGGCCGCACGAAACGAGCCGCACTCCTCGATCGCGATCAGGCAGCGCATCTGCGTGCGCGTGATGCTGCTGGCCAGCGCGAGCGGCGACACCTTGCGCGTACTCACGACCAGTTGCGCGGCTTCCTCGGCGAATTGCAGGATCTTGCGCGTGCGCACCAGCGCCGCCACGCCGACCGGCGTCAGATACGTGCCGGTCGGCGAGCGTTCGAACAATGCGACGCCGAGCATCCCTTCGAGCGCCGCGACGCACGACGTCGTGGCCGGCTGCGAGCGCAGCAATTCCTGCGACGCCTGGGTGACGTTTTCATGGCGCGCGACAGTCTCGAAGACCCGCAGTTGCCAGATGCTGGGCAGGTCTTTCTCGGACGCCGTGGTCTCGATTCGTCGCATCGCCATTCCTGATTCAACTAGCTCAAATTGATTGACTGGGTGAAAGGACCGTCATGCCATGCGCGCCGCACTCGCCGCACTCGCCGCACTCGCCGCTCTTGCAGCTCGCGCTAGCCGCGCGCCACCGTATTGCGCAGCGTGCCGATTTTGTCGATCGAAATCTCGCACACGTCCCCCGGTTTCATGAACACCGGCGGCGTACGCGAGAAACCGACGCCGCTCGGCGTGCCGGTCGCGAGAATATCGCCTGGATACAGCGGCGCGATCGTCGACACGTATTCGATGAAACGCGGAATCTTGTGAATCATCGCGCTGACGGACTCGTCCTGCATCACCTGACCGTTCAGCGTGGTGCGGATGCGCAGTTGGTCGACGTCCTCGATCTCGCTACGCGGCACGATCCACGGACCGATCGAACCGCTGCGGTAGAAGTTTTTCCCCGGCGTGATCTGCCGCGTATGGAATTGCCAGTCGCGCACGCTGCCTTCGTTCATGATTGTAAAGCCGGCGATGTGTTCGAACGCATTCTCCGCCGCGATCCGGTAACCGGGTTTGCCGATCACGACGACCAGCTCGCCTTCGAAGTCGAACTGCTCGCTCACGCCCGGATGCTGCAGCGCTTCGTTATGACCGACCAGCGAATCGGCGGCACGCGCGAACAGCGCCGGCGATTTCGGCAGTTCCTGCACGCGCCCCGCGCTCTGCACTTCGTTGTGATGCTCGGCGTAATTCAGCGCGAGACACCAGATGTGCACGGGCGCCGCGATCGGCGGCAGAAAACGGATACGGTCGAGCGCATAGTCGGCGGCTCCGGTTGCGGCGGCCGCGACATGCTGCGGAAAGCCCGCGGCGACCAGCGCCTTCAGGTCCGCGTATTCGTGGCCGAAACGCTTGCCGAGATCGACGACGCCGTCGCCGACCACGACGCCATAGGTGCTGCGTCCGTCGATTTCAAAGCTGGAATATTTCACTTCACTTCTCCGTTAGACGAGGCCGGCATACGAGCCGCCATCCAGTTGCAGGTTCTGTCCCGAGATGTAGCCAGCCTGCGCGCTGCACAGAAATGCGCACGCGTCGCCGAACTCCTTCGGATCGCCGAGCCGCTTCGCGGCGATCGTCGCGGCAATGCGCTGCTTCGCTTCGGCCATCGTGATGCCGTCCTTCTTCACCATGCGCTCGGCCATGAAGATCTGACGGTCGGTGTCGAAACGTTCCGGCAGCATGTTGTTGATCGTCACGTTGTCGACCACGCTGTCGCGCTGCACCGATTTGCTGAGCGCGGTCAGCGCCGCGCGCACGGCGGCGGACAAACCCATCATCGCGCTCGGCGACTTGACCATCGCCGACGTGATGTTGATGATCCGGCCGAAGCGCCGCTCGCGCATGCCCGGCACGAAGGCCTTGATCAGGAAGATCGGCGCGAGCATGTTGCCTTCCACCGCGCCGAGCCATTCCTCGCGACTCCAGTCGCCGATCTTGCCCGGCTCCGGGCCGGCGTTGTTGTTGATCAGAATGTCGGGCGCGGGGCACGCGTCGATCAGAGCGGCGCGTCCTTCTTCCGTGTTCAGATCCGCGACGACGATGTGCGGCCGCCGGCCCGCCACCGTTTCGATCTGCGCGGCTGCTGTTTCCAGCGCGTCGCGATGACGGCCGTTGATATAGACTTCGCAGCCCTCACGCGCCAGCGCGGTCGCGCACGCGAGCCCCAGGCCTCGCGACGATGCGCACACCAGTGCCTTCTTTCCGGCGATTCCCAAATCCATGACGTGTCCTCTTTGACTTCGTTATTTCCCGTTGCGTCGAGCAGCGCTTATTGCGGCTACTGCGCTTTTTCGGCGAGCGCCGCGAGACGCTCCTTCAGGCGCGGATAGAGCGTCAGCGCATTGCCTTCGAGCACCTGCTGGCGATCGTTGCCAGTCAGATGCGGCGTCGCGACGATATAGCGGCCGGTGTCGTCGTAGTGATGACCGGTCTCGGGATCGATACCCTTCACCGCGCCGATCATCTCCGAGCCGAACACGATGTTGCGATGAGGAATCACCTTCGTCAGCAGATCGATGCCCGCCTGGTGATACACGCAGGTATCGAAGAACACGTTGTTCAGGAGGCCCTTGTCGAGCGTTTCGAAGCCCATGTCCTGCGCGAGGCCGCGATAGCGTCCCCAGTGATACGGCACCGCGCCGCCGCCGTGCGGGATGATGAAGCGCAGCGTCGGAAAGTCCTCGAACAGTTGCGGCGCGAGCAGCAGTTGCATGAACGCGGTGGTGTCGCCGTTCAGATAGTGCGCGCCGACGTGATGGAAACATGGATTGCACGAGCTGCTCACGTGAATCATCGCCGGCACGTCGAGCTCGACCATCTTCTCGTACAGCGGATAGTAGATGTGGTCGGTCAGCGGCTTGTCGGTCCAGTAGCCGCCGGACGGGTCCGGATTCAGATTGCAGCCGACGAACCCCAATTCGAGCACGCAGCGTTCGAGTTCCGCCGCCGACGCTTCGAGCCCCTGCCCCGGCGATTGCGGCAACTGGCACACGCCCGCGAAGTTCTCGGGATACAGCTCGCAGACTCGATGAATCAGATCGTTGTTCAGGCGCGACCACTCGATGCTGTTTTCGAGCGTGCCGAGGTGATGGCCCATCTGCCCCGCGATCGGCGAGAACAGCGTGAGGTCGAGACCGCGCTCGCGTTGCGCTTTCAGCTGGCCGCTTTCGAGCGAGGCGCGCAGTTCGTCGTCGGAGATGTCGAGCGGTGCGCCGTAGAGGCCGCCGCCGTTTTCGAGCTGACGACGCCGCCATTCGTGCAGCGTTTTCGGCACTGTCGTGAAGTGCCCGTGACAATCAATAATCATCGTGATTTACCGTGTTGTTTGAGACAAGAGCACGCGTATCAGGCGCCGCTATCCGCCGGCCACGCGACCATCTGCGTGGCTTGCTTGACGAAGCGCTCGGGCGGCTTTTCGCCGGTGTCGTAACTCATGCCCTCGCCGATCTGGATGCGGTTGAAACGGCTCGACGCGTTGAGCTTTTCCTGCGAGATCCAGTGCTCGTGCATCTGCTCGAACGGGCTCATCCAGTAGTCGAAGATCTGGCTGCCGAGCGCATGCCGGCCGATGCCGCGCACGTGATCGTGCGAACGGTGCGCCATGTGGTCGTAGCCGAAGAAGATGTCGTCGACGCCCTCGACCTGATACGACACGTGATGCATGCCGGCGCGCTGGCCGCGCAGCAGGAAGATCACGTGGTGATCAACCAGTTCGTCGCCGCGATCGACGCGATTGAACTGACCGATGACGTTGCTCTGGTCGCCGACGAACAGTTCGTCGGTCGGCAGCAGACCGAAGGTGCGCTGATACCAGCCAATCGTGTCGGCGAGATTCGGCGTCGCGTACGCGGTGTGCGCGATCCGCACCACCCGCGCCGGCCCAAGCGAGCGGCTTTCGCCTTCGGGGCCGCGCACCAGCACGCGCGGCGGCAGCGGCGCGACGCGTTCGCGGCCCGTCACGAGTTCGAGCCAGAAGCCGTTCGGGTCCTGCACCCGCACGCGCCGGCCGCCGCCGGGTGCATCCGGCGTTTCGACGCCTTGCGCGCCGGGCAGCTTCGCGAGCGTGCCGAGGTCGGCGTCTTCGCTCAGCTCGTAGCCGAAGCTGATCGCGCCGGGCTCGCCGAGTTCGGTCACGTGCAGAAACGGCGTATCACTGACGCCGCGCATATAAAGACGCTTCGCGTCGCGATGCGCGAGCACCATGCCGAAATCTTCGAGAAACGCCTGCATCCGGCCGAGATCCGGTGCGCTGAGCCGGACGTATGCCATTCCTGTAATCGGTGAAGCCACCGTTGTCTCCTGTTCAAGCCTGCTATTACGACGGTTCGGTCCGCGGTCCGCTCGCGTGTCGTCAGTCCAGAATTTTCCCGACGTTGCCGTACAGTTCTTCGACCGCATAACGCCGCGAGATCAACTTCTGTTCATGCGCGTAACGGATGACCGTTTCGAGTGCCGGACGCAGCGCGTCGAAACCGACCGGCTGCAAATCCGGGCCGTCGGCGGGCGGCAACTCGCCGCTCGCCTCACGGCTCTTCAGTAGCATATGGAACACTTCGCGCACGAGGTCAATCCGGGTCTCCGCGATCTCCTTGCGAATCGTCACGACGTGATTGATCGGCACGACGCCCGTGCGGCGATACGCGGCCGCGGCGGCTTCCTTCGGCTCGGCGATCAGCGTACGAATTCCCGGATCGCCCGACAACGCCCCGCCCGCGATGATCGCGTCGACTTCGCCGGCGCGCAGCATGTCTTCGAGGCTCAGCGTCGAATCGATCCGCGTGACGAACTCGGGGTCGCGAGCCTCGGCGACGTGCGCGCCTTCCTGGGTGAGCCAGCGCACCTTGTCGAGCTCGACGCCGTATTCGTCGGACAGAATGCCTCGCCCCCAAGTCGGCGTGGTTTGCGGATACGAGCGCATCGCGACCGTCTTGCCGGCAAGGTTCTGTGGTTGCAGATCGTCGTCGGCGCGGCACAGGATGCTCTTGTGGTGGAACATGCCGTTCATCACGAACGGCAACATCACGTAAGGCTTACCGGCTTCATACGCTTGCAGGAACGTGACGACAGCGAGTTCCGCGACGTCGAACTTCAGGCCGCGCACGACGTCCTTGAACGCTTTCCGCGCGGTGTCGACGTCGGCGAAATCGAGCCGCACGAGCGGCGAGGCCACGCTGCCGTCTTTCAGCGGCGCGGTCTTTTTGTAAGTGCCCATCATCGCGGTGAGCGGGGTCATGTCGGTCTCTTTCATCTGCGGCTTCATGGGCTGATTCATGGGCTGCTTCATGAGCGATTCGCGGCGGCCAGCGCCTCGCGTTGAACGGGATCCGTGCTGCTGGTCCGGCGCGGATCGTGGAATACGGCGTGCAACGGCGGCTCGGCGGGAATCAGTTTCTGCCGGTACGCGTAGCGCACCAGCGCCGCGAGCGACGGCTCGTTCTCGCCGAAACCATAGGGCAGCGGATCGCCGACCCATGCCGACAACTTGCGATAGCGCTTGTCCTCCGCGCCGTCGGCCGTGCCGTTGCGAATACGTTCGAGGTAATTCACCTTCGCCTGCGTGAAAGCATCGAACAGCGCGCCGGCCAGTGTCGGATGCCGTTCGAGCACGTCGTTGCGCACCACAATCATGCCGTGCAGCGGATAGATACCGGTGCGCTCGAACCAGTCGCGCTCGCGTGCACCGGCGTCGTCGACGATCTCGACGAGTTCGTCTTCGAGATCGTTGCCCGCGCCGGCCAGTCCGCCGAATGCGGCTTCGAGTTCGCCGCGCTTCATCAGCGCCGCGATCGATTCGCCTTCAGCGAGCCGCTTAACGTTCGACGGCGTCGCGAAGCTCTGCACGTTCTCCTCCTCTTCGGTAACCCACGTGATCCGGTCCGGATCGACGCCGTATTCGTCGGCGAAAATGCCGCGCGTCCAGACCGCCGCCGTCACCGAGTACGCTCGCACGCCGACGCTGCGCCCTTCCAGATCTTTCGGATTCCGTATCGACGACGAACGCAGCCGCTGCGTCCCCGCATGCCGGAAGCGCCGTGTCATCGGAATCGCCAATGCGGTAATCGGCGCACCGGCCGCGACCGCCATCAGATAGGACGTCGGCGCCATTTCGCAGATGTCGTAAGGCTGGCTGCGCGCCATCTCGCGATAGGCGTCCGGCATGCGCTTCTTTTCGGTGAACTCCAGCCCAAAGCCCTGCACGCCGACTGTGCCGTCACGCAGATCGCTCACCTGGCCGTGCGGCCCCAACACGATCGACAGTTTGGTTGTCATGATTCCTCCGCCCCTCGCTTCAAGCCGCTGCACGGCCGGACAGTTGCAGGCCTTTGTCGAGCGCCGAGAAATCGCGCTTCGGATAGGTCATCAGGAAGCGGTAACCCTGCTCGATCACGCGGCCCACGTTCTGGTTCGTCACGTGCGGATGGCCGACAGGAATGTCGTACGCCTTACCCACTTCGAGCACGTGATCCATCATGCGCAGCAGTTCCGGGTTGTCGTACTGGCGCGGACAGCCGAGCTCCTGAGTCAGATCGCCCTCGCCGATCAGCAGCACGCCAATGCCCTGCACCTGCTTGACGATCTCCTCGAGGTTTTCGATTGCACGCGTGTCCTCGATCATCAGCACGACCAGCACTTCGCCGTCCGGCGCGAGCGGCCACACGTCGGCCTTGCGGTAGTACTCCTGCTGCGACACGCCCCAGTAACGCGCGGCGGGCATCGGCGCATCGCCGCGCAAACCGGCCGGCTCATACAGCGGCGCGCTCTGCAGACGCGGATAGCGGCACGCGGCGACCGCGTTATAGGCCTCCTCCGGCGTGCTGATGCGCGGCCAGACAATGCCGTACGCGCCGAGATCGAGTGCCTGCTTCGCGAACCACTGATTCATTTCGCTGCCGCTCGGCGGAATGCGCACGAGCGGGGTCATCTGGCAAGCAATCGACTGCGCCTTCGCGATGCGCTCGCGCAGCAGCAGAAACTGCATCGATTCGCGCAGCGCGCGGATATCCCAGGGCGTGTGTTCGAGTTCGAACACGACGCCGTCGTTCGATGACTGCGCAAACGCGACCGCCGATTCCACTTCCGCCTGAATGAACGACGTGAATGCGATACGGCGTCCGGTTTGCAGCGCGCGGATTACGCCGTTGAGTCTTTCTGTCATGGTTCGATCGTCCTTCGTTCGCTTACAGCATCGCCGCGCAGAACGCGTCGCCTGCGCCTTGCGGAAGAGGTTTTTCGGTCCAGTTGCGGCAGCCGTCGGTGGTGAAGAACACCTGACCGCCACGCGTGACGCTGATTACGCCGTTCGGATCGGTCGGATGCACGCCGAAGCCGAGCATCGTGCTCGACGGATTCACCTGCGAATCCGCGCGATACCAGTTCTTGCCGAGGTCGTCGCTTGCATACAGCGCGCCTGCCTCGCTGCGCGACGAAATGCTGAAGCACGCGTACATCTTCTTCGGATCGTTGCAAACGAAGCGGCAATCGCGTGCATACGAGAACGGCGCGAATTTGCCGACTTCGAGATCGCGGAAGGTCTTGCCCTTGTCGCGGCTTTCGAACACGCCGAGGCGGCAGATATAGAACAATGCGTCCGGGTCGGCGCTGGTCGTGCAGACCGAATGGGCGTCGAACACGCCTTCGGCGTCGTCGTCGGTTTCGATCCGGCTCTTCAGATACGGCTGTTTCGCGAGTTCGAGCAGGCCTTGCGCTTCGCCGCGCCACGTTTCGCCGCCGTCCTCGCTGACGAGAAAGCCGTTGATTTCCGCGACCGCGTACATCACGTCGGGATTGACCGGATGGAACGCGATGCGCATCACGCGCGAATCGCCGAACGAAATCCTGAAGCGTTCCGGATGGTCGGCCTTGCACTTGCGCCACGTGTCGCCACCGTCGTCGCTGCGATAGATGCTGACGGGACCACCCGCCGCGAACAGCGTGTCGGGACGGGTCGGATGAATCACGACGCTCCAGAACTGGATCGTCTCGTCGGTCACGTTCAGGCGCGTCCACGAATCGCCGCCGTCGGTCGAGCGATAGACGCCCTTGCGCGTTGCCGCGAACAGTAGCTCCGGACGTTCAGGATGCGGCGTGATGGCCTGTACGGACGCGTCGTCGGGGAAGTCGGTCAGCTTTTCCCACTCGCCGCCGGGCCTCAAACGGTACATCGAACCAATGGCATTCGGACGATTGGCGGCCGTGCCGACCAGCATCAATTCTTTCATAAGGTCTCCAAATGAATTGTGCGTCGAGCGTCGCCGCGTGATCGGGGGCCGGCGCTCAACAGGAGTTCGGAATGCAGTGTAAGTGCCGCCGGCTACGCTTTGTTATTCAAAATCTGCGGGGGCAATAGGAATTTGCTTAGTCGGGGAAAACGGCGCTGGCAAAGGGAGGAAAGCGGGCTGGGGGGTGTGCGGAGGCTAGTGATTACCCGTACTGGGGCTGTAAGGGCAATGCGGCTCGACGACGAACAGGATGAACGGTGGTTAAGCCTGGTGACGCAAATCAATGAGCTGGAACGTGCGGAGGATAGGCGACCATTGCGGGCGCTATACGCGATGTAGCCGAAGACGCGAATGGCCTGCATTCACCAGGCAGCGAAAGCAGGCCATTCCTGTTCAAGTCAACTTGAAGGCGGCCGCGCTTCGACCCGCGCGCCGCGCGCACCTCAGCGCGTGTACTTCACCACCGGCGCCGAATAGGAACTCGCCGTCGTCTCCATTCGGCTGCCCGTCTGCGACGAACCGTTGGCCGGTGCGCCGTAGCCGCTGTTGCGCGCTACCTGGTTCTGGGTCGCGGCGCGTACGGCGGCGGATGACGGCTGGTGGTCGGTCTTGTCGAGCTGAGCCTGAGCGGCGCGTGGAGTTGCCTGAATTTCCTGCTGGCGGGTCTGATTCGATTGAGCGAACGTCGCGAGCGGCGTGGCAATCAGTGCGGCGATAACGACAGCTTCGATCAACGATTTCATGATTTTCTACCTCCAGAGATGGCTCGATGCGAGCTGACACAGCCGCGACGATGGGGGCAGTTTAGAAGTCGGTTCGCTTGCGGGTAAGCCATCGGGGAGGAATTGACTGTTGCGCGGGTGGACACAATGGGGGGCGAGGTGGGGAATGCAGAGAGCGCATTAAGGTGGGATTCTGCTCACCGCGGGTTCTTTTCGCGCTGCCTGGGTGTTAGTTCGAAATAGTTGCGCGTCAGGATAGCGCCTAGCAAGACCGGTGTTTTGACAGCATTCTTTTCCGTGGCCTGCGGGTCAGGGTCGCCGAAGGCTAGTTCGACATCCACGGGAAACTGACTCGCTGGGAGTGCCGAAGCACGATAGCGATAACCATGCAGAAGAACCTGTGGGGGCACTGCTCCCATGTCATTCCCGGGCTGCTGATTGCCATGAGAGTCGACCCAGTATCCGATGTCAAGCGGAAGCAGATCTTCGATGGTTGAACGAGGAATTCCCTTTATCGACGAGTTGAACCAGACCGTGAAAGCAGTGGGAACTTGCCGGACCTTTGTGCGATCGGCTGTGGGATCGGCTGGATCAGCCTCTGCGAATACAGTAATTAGCGTGCCGGGAAAAGCCGAATTCTCGAATAAATACTCCGTGCCAACTGAACCTCTCAGAGGACGCACTGAAAAATTTCGGCCAAATATCACGTGTTCAGGATCGAACGGCTGATCGTCGCGCAGGATCGCCATTGCCATCGTTAATACGCTGAGCACCATGTGGCGCTGTGCGTCGGTCACGGTCTGTTTCATGTTAGCTCCTTGCTCCAACTGTCCTGAGAGCGTCGGCGTACTGAGCTGTGCATGTGCCGGGATTGCGAACGAGAGGATCGCGAGGGTTCTTCCAATAAGCCCGAACCACTTCTGCGCAAGCGTAGGCATCTTCTTCATGGAGTTGACTCCTGTAGCCGGTTTCGAATTGGGCCTTTTTCTGTGCAGCCTCCAGGTAAATATCTGAAGATGCAAAGCTCGATGCGCAGCATGCCGGTGCTCTACTCCATCATGCCGAACGCCTGCGCGTTGACTGCTTCTCACGGCACCCTATCGACGCTGAGCCGGCGTTGATGTGGAATAGTCACGCGTCAGGAGAACGCTTAGCAAGACTGGTGTTTTGGGTTCGTCGTCACTCGTAGCCTGCGGGTCGGGATCGCCAAAAGCGAGTTGAACATCGACGGGATACCGGCTCCATGGCTGAGCCGAAGCACGATAGCGATAATGATGCAGAAGAACCTGCGGCGGCATTGTTCCCAGGTCATTGCCGGGCCACCGGTTGCCGGTGCCGCCGATCCAATATCCGATATCAAGGGGAAACAAATCCTCCAGAGTCGAACGCATGACTCCCGATATCGACGGACTGAACCAGATCCTAAAGGTTGTGGGAACCTGCCTGACTTCCGTACGATCGGCCGAGTGATCGACAGGATCGGCCACTGTATACAACATGATCTGCGTACGAGGAAAGGCGGGATTCTCGAATAAATACTCCGTGCCAATGGAACCTCTAAGAGGACGTGCGGCGAAATTACGGCCGAAAACCGTGTGCTTAGGATCGAACGGCTGATCGTCGCGCAGGATCGCCATGGCGGTCATCAATACGCTGAGCACCATGTGGCGCCGGGCGTCGGTCACGGTCTGTTTCATGTTAGCTCCTTGCTCCGACAGCTCTGAGAGCGTCGGCGTACTGAGCTGTGCATGTGCCGGGATTGCGAACCAGAGGATCGCGAGGGTTCTGCCAGTAAGCCTGAACCACTTCCGCGCAAGCGTAAGCATCTTCGTCATGGAGTTTGACTCCTGTAGCCAGTTTCGAATTGGGCCATTTTTTTGTGCAGCCTCCAGGCAAATATCTGAAGAGGCAAAGCTCATACATAGCATGTCGGTGCTCTACTCCATCATGCCGAACGCCTGTGCGTTGACTGCTTCTCACGGTGCCCTATCGACGCCGATCCGGCGTTGGTTTGAAGTAGTCACGCGTCAGGAGAACATCCATCAGCACCGGCGTTTTAGGTTCGTCATCCCCTGCCGCCTGTGGCTTTGGATCGCCGAATACCAGTTGGACATCAACGGGGAACCGACTCGCAGGCTGCGCCGAAGCACGATAACGATAGTGATGCACACGGACCTGTGGCGGTACTGCGCCCATGTCATTACCGAACTGCCGATTTCCTTTTCCATCGACCCAGTATCCGATGTCGAGCGGGAACAGGTCTTCCAAAGTCGAGCGCATGATTCCCGTTATCATCGGATCGAACCGGATCACGAAAGCTCTCGGGACCTGCGTGTCCCTCATACGCTCGGCCGCGCGGTCAGTCGGGTCGCCTGCTACGACCAAGGTAATCTGCGTACTGGGAAAAGCTGGATTCTCGAAGGAATATTCAGTACCCACCGCGTTCCCGAAGAGAGGCTCTGCGGCAAAGTTGCGGCCGAAAACCGTGTGCTTGGGATTGAACGGTTGATCGTCGCGCAGGATCGCCATAGCGGTCATCAATACGCTGAGCACCATGTGGCGCTGTGCGTCGGTCACGGTCTGCTTCACGTTAGCTCCTTGCCCCGACAGCCCTAAGAGCGTCGGCGTACTGGGCTGTGCATGTGCCGGGATTGCGAACGAGAGGATCGCGAGGGTTCTGCCAGTAAGCCTGAACCACTTCAGCACAAGCGTAGGCATCCTCTTCATGGAGTTGACTCCTGTAGCCGGTTTCGAATTGGGCCATTTTTTGTGCTGCTTCTGGAGATACCTTCAGAAGTTCATACACCTTCTTCTCGGCAAGTGAAATATCCCGCATCACGTATTCCCATCCTGGTTTTTTCTGCATATAAGAAATCAGCCAGTAGTAGTGAAATACGAGCATCCTGTGTAAACCGATGTGAACGCGAGGATCGTCCGGTAGCGGAGTATTCCCAGCCGCTATGAATGCATTTTCAAACATCACCGACGTATACACCTGCTGAATACCGGACAGATCCT
This sequence comes from Paraburkholderia antibiotica, assembly GCF_012927125.1. Taxonomy (GTDB): domain Bacteria; phylum Pseudomonadota; class Gammaproteobacteria; order Burkholderiales; family Burkholderiaceae; genus Paraburkholderia; species Paraburkholderia antibiotica. Next base: position 2,910 of record NZ_JABBFZ010000010.1, on the reverse strand, counting down.
TGTAGTCATCCGGGAAATGCTGAAGCAAGGAAAGCATCCAGAAGTACTGCTGGCAATGACGGGCTTCGTGGTAGAGCGTATCGGCGAGTGCCCTGAGGCGGTTGCCCAAGAGATCTGACTCGTGTCTGGCTTCGATAATGCGTGCGATTTCTCTCGCATTGACGACAATAAGCCAGTCTCGACCCATAAATGCGGCGCTGACGTCCTGTCGCAGATCGTACTGTTCTGCTCGATCAGAATTGACGACCATAATTTTCGGCATGACATCGCCATTTTCTGGAATCGAGGAATTGCCCCCAAACAATCCAAACGGCCCTGTTCTTAGCGCGTTATAGAGTGGCTGTTTAACCGCGTTCTGAATCATCTCTATCGACTCCACACTCAACGGCCACCCCACCCCCGCCCAATCAATTCCCTTCAACGCAGCCTTTATCGCGGCCGTATAGACTTTCGTCACCGGATACTCGACATCCTTACGCATCGACATACCCGCCGGCGCATCGGCCCCATTCGCACCATCGATAAAGTGATAAAAGCGCAGCCCGAAATTCATCGGATCGCACGAAACAAATTCAGGCGCCTTGTTTTCTGTCGTCGCGCGCAGACTCGGCGTGTCGACGGTCTTGCCGGCAACCGTGGTACTGCGTTTTTCGGCGTTCGGTACATCGCCGGCAAAAAACGGCTGTTCTGCTTCCCGGATAACGACGCCCTTACTCAGCGCAATAACCTTATCGGGCTCACTCGCGGCCAATAACTCGACGGTCGCGAATACAGGCACATTGCTACTGACGACGCGCGTTTCGCCGAGCGCATTGGTCACACCCGAGATCACCTGACCATCGTCGAGCGTGATCCGATACGGCTGGTTCGCCAGTGCGTAGCCGCTATCGTGTTCGATCAGAACATGATGCGCCGCGAGCCTGCCGGGTTTCGCCGTCGTGACCGGCATACTGACCGGCCACGCCGCCGGCTCAAACTCTCGATGACTCGCCGCATGCACGAGATGCTCGCCCTCGGTATAGACCCGATAGCCTTGCGCATCGATCACCACTCTCGTGCTGCCCGCGTGAAACACGATCTCCCGACTCGCCATCAGATTGATCGACCCGGTTCGGCTGATGATGTTCACGACACGCTGCGCAATCACCTCGACGTCGTCGCGTTGCGCTTCGATCTGTACCTTGCCCGACGCTGCCTTCAGCCGGATGCCGAGGTTCTGCGCAAACACCCGCACGCCATCGACCGCCGACGCGAGCAGCGCTTTCACCGCCGCGACGCTGACGTGTCCGCCCGCGGTCAGCGCGATATGTTCGCCACTCGCGACATGCGCACTCTCTGCCGCGGCCAGACCGATGCCGGCCGCGCTCGCGAGCACCATGTCCGGCCTGCGCAACTCCGGAAACGGCCGCTCCGCATTCGCCACGCTCCCACGTATCGCGTCGTTCTGCGCACGGATCGCCTTCGACACATCGCGCTGATCCGTCCGCGCTTCCTGCGCTTCGTGCTGTCGCGCGAGACCCGCGACGCGTTCATGGATATCGCGCGCCTGCGAGAGCCGTGCCACCGTCTCGCCCATGTCCTTCGCGGGTGCGCTCGCGCCGTCACGCGCGTCGGTGGTAATCAGCATGCCCTGGCCGGCGCGCGCGACACCCCATGCATCGGTCGCCAGTTCCCAGCCGATGCCGCGTGCCTGCTGACGTCCCGCCTCGCGCACGATGCGCGTGTTGTAGCCGAGTACGAGGCGCGACTGCGCGTGATCGCTGGCGAGTTGTGTCTGCAACTGGCCTGGTGTGTCGTCGAGTACGAGGTGACTGGAGCGACTGCCGGCGAGATCGCGACTGAGCATGCCCGACAGCGCCTGGTTATCCGGCAGCTTCCACGGCGGCTGATTCCACGCGTTGACCATCCGGTCCGAGACGTACGGCTTGTCCGGATCGCCTTCGTGATAGCCGATCGTGACCTCCTGGCCGGTGCGCGGCAGCCAGATCGCGCCGAATCCGTTGCCCTGCCATGGCGAGGACACACGTAGCCAGCAGCTCGCGTGTTCGTCTTTTGCGCTCTCGCGGTCCCACACGAAGCGGACCTTCACGCGCGCGTAACCGTCGACCCAGAGCGGCTGGTTCGGCGGTGCCACCACGATCGCCGTTTCGCTCGCGCAGTGTGGCTTCTTCTTCGGTCTGTTCCGGAAGAACGTATTGGCTGGTTGCAGGACGAAATCGGTTATGCAATCGCGCGAGTCGTCGTCATCGGTATCGCGCGGATTGAGAGAAGGTGACTCTGTGCTCTGCGCGGCATTGCGGATATCGAGCGTCGTCGACACGACCAGATACTCCGCATTGATTTCCCGCTGTGGATGCTCTTCGAGCCAGAACGTCTTACCCGTCGTCAGTCCGCGAAGATTGCCGCGTCCCTTCAGCCGCCGCCCCCGGCAGCGCATCGCATCGACGCGCACGCTAGCGAGGTGTCGGGCTTCATCCTCGTAATTGTTTCGTTCACCGGACAATCCGCCGGCGCCAGCCAGCGGCTGAGCATACTCGCCCCAGCCGCGCTGTCCGATATCGTCGTGCGCACTGTCGCTGTAGCTCGCGAATTCGCCCTCGAGCGATGCGCCCGGACGCGTGTAGTCGTAATCGGCGAGACGGACCTTGCCGCTCGTGATACGCCGCGACATCTCGAGTCGGTAGATGTGCTCCTCTTCGACATTCCGGCTCCCCACTGCGCGATAGCGGACGCGGTCGTACGCATGGTCTTGCTGCCTGTGCGAGGCGGGCGAATCGCACAGCACAAGCGTCATGCCGTCGAACAGGTAGTAGAGCCCCCATTCCCGCCAGATGCGCGTGAGGAAATCGAAGTCGGACTCCCACATTTGCCGCACGTAGTCGCGCTTCGGGTAGCCGTTCCCGAAGTCAG
>NZ_JABBFZ010000001.1 GCF_012927125.1 Paraburkholderia antibiotica | reverse complement strand
GGATCATCAATACCGACCAGGGCAGCCAGTTCACCGCGACAGCGTTCACCGAGGCCGTGCTCCGCCGGGGCATCCGCTTGTCCATGGACGGCAAAGGTGCCTGGCGGGACAATGTGTTCGTCGAGCGCGTGTGGCGAAGCGTGAAATATGAAGAGGTGTATCTGAAAGCCTATGAATCGGTCAGCCACGCCCGGCGCTCAATCGGCGATTACATCAGTCTGTACAACCAGAGACGACCTCATTCGAGTCTGGAAGAGCGCACGCCGGAGGAGGCATGCTTCGCGACGCTGCCTGCGATCAAATTGGCAGCATGACTGCCCCGGACGTTCCACTTAAAAATCTCAGAAGTCTGTCCGAACGGGTGAGGCGACCTCTCTCTACGAACCGCTTGCGGATGAAACCGTGTGCGCGGTCGCGCGGCTTGGGCATCCACTATTCGAAGCGAAAAAACTCACACTCGCTCATCTCGAAAAGGCGGCCTGGATCGTACCGCCGGTTGGCAGTGTCTTACGTCATCGTTTCGATCTCATGTTCCAGCGCGCAAGCCTCCGGCCGCCGTCCAACGTCGTGGAAACGTCGGCAATCATGCTCATCACGCGCCTCATAGAACAAAGCGACATGCTGGCCATTCTCGCTGCCGAGGTCGCGCACTACTATGCCGCTGCCGGTGTCATCGCGACATTGCCGCTCGACATTCCCTGCACCATGGATGACTTCGGCATCATCACGCGCAACGACCACTTCCTCACTCCGGCCGCACAACTTCTGGCAGATGCGCTGCGAGATACAGCCCTGCAGTCTCACCGGCTTTAACGGCGCCACACTCGGGTCATGCAGTTTCCGCCTCGAAAAGAGCGTGACGTGCGTCGGTCATCGTGCATCGTCCGCGCATCTCGGTCACGGTTCTTGCGCCGCACAAAGCCATCGTCGATTCGAGCTCATGGCCGAGAATTTCCAGCGCGCGTGTCACCCCAGCCTCGCCTCCTGCTGCAAGGCCATATAACGTGGCGCGCCCGAGTTGCACGCCATCCGCACCCAGCGCGAGCGCCCTGGCAATATCGACTCCCGTCCGAATGCCGCTGTCGATAAGCACCGTCAAGGCGTCAGTAGCCGACTCCTTGAACGCGGGCAGCGCCTCGATCGTCGCCCCCGCGCCGTCCAGTTGACGTCCGCCATGATTCGACACCACCGCGCCGTCTACTCCGACCTTGCGTGCGAGACGCGCGTGCTCCGGCGCGACCAGTCCCTTCAGCACGAGTACGCCCTGCCACTGCTCGCGCAGCCACGCAATGTCGTTCCAGGTAAATGAGGCACTGATCTGCTGCTGCATGACTTCCGAAATCGTCGACCCACGCGCGGCGCTTCCGAGCAGATCCGCGAACACCTGAAGCGACGGAACGCCATGCCGGGCCATCTGCAACGACCAGCGCCAGTGACGTGCGCTATCGAACAGATTGGCGGCGGTCCAGCGAAACGGCAAGGTAAAGCCGTTGCGGATATCCCGGTTGCGGCGCCCGCCGACAGCGGTATCGACTGTCAGCTCGAGCACATTGAAACGGTAGCTGGCAATTTGCTGGAGAAACTCCCGTACCAGCCCCCGGTCCTTCAGCATGTAGAGTTGAAACCAGCGTAGCCGGCCGGCAGCCGCATCCATCTCGCGCATTCCCACCGTCGCGGCGGTACTCATCACGAAGGGAAGGTTCGCATGCGCGGCCGCCCTCGCCAGACACAGATCTCCCTTCTCCCAGGCCGCACCGTTCAGGCCGGTGGGGCCGACCACAATCGGCATCGAAACATCGTGGCCGAAGAGACGGGTCGCGGTCGAGCGCGTGGATACATCGATCAGGACCTCCGGTTTCAGCAACACACGCTGAAAAGCGGCCTGGTTGCGTCGCGCTGTATCTTCTTCCCCGGCGGCACCGTCGATGTAATCGAATACCATGCGCGGCAACCGGCGACGCGCGAGTTCGCGCAGATCCCCGATACTCGCAGCGCGTCGCAGTTTGTGGTCATGTATGACAGCAGAGTGTTGAGTCATGAACGGGAAACAGAGAGTGCGGCACGCGGTCCGATATGCCCGCTAAGCGCCTTGAATCCAAAGGTTCCGGCGAATGTGATGACCGCGCAGGCAATCATGAGGAGCCCCGGCGACGCGGGGTCGCCAGTCTTCCCGATCAGCCATGTCGCCACCAATGGCGTAGGACCACTGAAAATTGTCATGCCGAGGTTGAATGCAATCGCAATACCACTGAAACGAACGCGCGTCGGAAACATGTCGGCAATGATGCAGGCGAAGGTGCCATTGGTTAGAGCGGCCCCCAGTCCCGCCAACAACATCAACGCCGTCAGATCCATGCTGTGTGCAACCACGGCATGATAGAACGGCATGCTCAGCAGGATCAGCAGGAGCGCTCCTGCGCGCATCAGATGGCGACGCGGCACGCTGTCTCCCAGGCGTCCGACCAGCAGGATGCCAAGCGACGCGGTCCCGAGCGCCAGGTTCTGACCGATCGCCACGCTGCGCGGATCGTAGTGCAGCACCTTTTCCAGATAGGCGGGCATATGCGCGAACAGCAAGCCGTTGTAGCCGGCCGTCGCAACCGTTGCAGCGATGCCCAGAAGCACCGCGCGCCAGTGTTCGCGCAACAACTCGGCGAGCGGATGCTTCGACGCCATGTTTTTCATACTGGCGAATTCCGGCGTTTCCTCCAGTTTGCGGCGCAGCCAGAAGCCGAACAGGCCGATCAAACCGCCGAAGATGAACGCAATGCGCCAGCCGTAAGCCGCCACATCCGACGGCGCCAGCATCATATGCACGACCAGATTGACCGCCGCGGCAAGCAGTACGCCCGAATTCACGCAAAAGAACACGATGCCGCACACGAATCCCGCGCGACGCGGCACCGATTCGACGACATAGGTAATCGACCCGGGCAATTCGCCGCCAAGACAGAAGCCTTGAATCAGCCTCAGCAGGATCATCGTCACCGTGGCCGCCAGACCCCAGGTCGCGTAGGTCGGCACGAGACCCATCCCGATCGTCGACAGCGACACAATGATCACCGATACGATAAACACGCGCCGACGGCCATACCGGTCGCCGAACCAGCTGAGAACCGCACCTCCGATCGGTCGCGACAGGTAGCCGATTGCGAATACGGCGAAGGACATGACAAGCGCCATCAACGGGTCGAGCATCGAAAAGAATGCGCGGCCGATGTATTGGGCGAACACGCCGTACACGACAAAATCATAGAATTCCAGAGCGCCGCCAAGGCTCGCCAGAATAATCAGGCGCCACTGGCTGGATGTCAGGGCTTCGTACTGCGCGTCGACCATTCGGTCCGATTCGAGGATTGGCATCGTGTCTCCTGCATGAAATTTTTCTGAATACGACACACCGTCCGCACGCGTCCCCCGCAGCGCGCAAGCCGCTGTTCCGGGCGCGGCATGGTCAGTCGATTTCGACGCGCACAACTTGCGAGATGTCCGCGTCGCCAAGCCCCTGCGCGATTGCGCGCACCAGCAGTTCGCGCACGAGAGCGGCGACCGGAAGGGTCACCTCGTGCTCGTGCGCGAGCGCGTTGACCGCGTCGAGATCCTTGAGCATCGTGCGAATCGTGCCACTCGCTTCGGACGGCGCATCAATCATTCGCGGCATCAGGGTCTGCAGCAGAACGGAATCGGCCCAGCCGCCCTTCAGCGCAAAGGGGATCCGGGCGCCGTCGATACCTGCACGCCGTGCGAGACGCGTCGCTTCCGCGAGCCCTGCGATGGTCGTCATGACGATCGCCTGGTTTGCCAGCTTGGTCGCCTGACCGGCACCGCTGTCGCCCATGCGCGTAACCCTCGCCGCATAGGCCGAAACCACGGCGCGCAGACTGAGGATCGCAGCAGCGTCGCCGCCGGCCATGACGGCGAGCGTCCCTTGAGCTGCTCCCGTAGTGCCTCCCGACACCGGCGCATCGATCCAGTTGCCGCCCGTGCATTCGCGCCAGCGCGTGGCAAGCTGCCGCGTCGTCGATGGTGCGATGGTCGAATGATCGACAATGTTCAGGTTCGGGCGGGCACCGTGTGCGAGGCCATCGTCGCCGAACGCGACCGTTTCGACTGCCGTGCCGTCGGTCAGGCAAAGCATGACCGCCTCACTCGACGCTGCCACCTCGGCCGGCGTCCGGCACACGATCGTCGCCGATGGCGCCACCTGTTCCACCAACGCGCTTTTGTCCGGCGAGCGGTTCCAGATGGCCACGCGATGTCCTGCATCGACGAGCCGATGGACCATCGGCAAGCCCATGCGCCCGAGGCCGCAGAAGCCTATACGGTGCGACGCAGCGCCCGGCTGGTCCAGCGCGCTCATGCTTCGTCTCCGTGCGTGCGTGGGTCGTAAGGCCAGTCGAGATTGCCCGAGTGCGTGACAGCGCCCAGATGCGCGGGCCCGACGAGCGCCGCATACTTTTCCAGAACTCCCGCCAGTCGCTTTGTCGCTGGTCTGCGCACTTGCGCACGCCGTGCGTCCAGCTCGGCGTCGGACAACTCCACGCGCAGGATCCCGCTGCGCGCGTCGATGTGAATCAGATCCCCCTCGCGTAGCAGCGCGATGGGGCCGCCTTCGACCGCCTCGGGCCCCACATAGCCGATACACATCCCACGGGTAGCACCCGAAAAGCGACCATCGGTGAGCAGCGCCACTTTTTCGCCCATCCCCTGCCCGTAGATCGCGGCCGTCACACTGAGCATTTCGCGCATACCGGGACCGCCCTTCGGTCCTTCGTTGCGAATCACAAGCACGTCTCCCTCCCGGTAAGCGCGTGCGGCGACAACCGCCATGCAATCTTCCTCACATTCGAAAATGCGCGCGGTGCCCGAAAAAGTCAGCGATTTTAGACCGGCGATCTTCAGGCATGCACCATCCGGTGCGAGATTGCCGCGCAGGATCACGAGCCCGCCATTGTCCGAAATAGGAGTAGCGCAGGCGCGCACCACTTCGCCATCCGGACCGGCGAATCGTTTGAGTGCCTGCGCGAGGGGTTCGCCCTCCAGCGTCAGCACGTCGCCGTGCAGATAGCCGCCTTCGAGCAACGCATTGAGTACGGCCGGAACACCGCCTGCGTGATACAGGTCCTGGGCGAGATAGCGTCCGCCGGGCTGCAGATCGCCGATGAGCGGGATGCGGGCGAACACGCGTTCGACGTCGTCGAGCGTGAAGCGGATACCTGCCTCATGTGCAATCGCCGGTATATGCAGCGCGGCGTTCGTCGAGCCGCCCGTCGCCGCCACTGCCGCGCATGCGTTTTCCAGACTCTCACGCGTTACCAGGTCGCGCGGCAAAGGTCCACCTGCTTTTAACGCGTTCATCACGGTCTCGCCCGCGCGCCGCGCAATGGCGATACGTTCGCTGTACACGGCTGGCACCATCGCTGAACCGAGCGGCGCGAGACCGAGCGTTTCCGCGACCATCGCCATCGTATTCGCCGTGAACTGTCCCGGGCATGATCCCGCCGTCGGCGCACAACGCTTCTCGATTTCATCGAGTTGCTCACGCGAGAGATCGCCCCGCTGAGTCGTACCGACAGCCTCGATCGTCGTCAGGATAGTCGCCTGCCGCTGCAGACCGGCGCTCGCGCTACCCGGTATGGCCGCGGGCGCGGTGCCCGGAAGCATGGCGCCGCCAAACAGGAATACACCGGGCACATTCACGCGCACCATGCCCATCAGAATGCCAGGCAGGGTCTTGTCGCAGCCGGCGACGCCGACGAGCGCGTCGTAACCATGAGCGCGCACGAAAAGCTCGACGCTATCGGCGACCACTTCGCGCGACACGAGGCTCATGCGCATGCCGGCGTGATTCATGGACGTGCCGTCGGATACTGAAATCGCCGAGCCGCGAATCGGCACGCCGCCGCCCGCGGCAACGCCGAGCCGCACGTTATCCGATATCTGGTTCAACGACATTGAGCACGGCGTGTTCTCGCCGAAGGTGTCGACGATCGCCACGAAAGGCTTTTGCATCGCCGCGTCGTCCAATCCGGTCGCGCGCAGAAACGCGCGGTGCGGCGCACGCGTCACGCCCTCCGTCACCATACGTGAGCGATGTTTGTTCAGGCTTGCCATGATTGACCCGTTCCATTCGTTGTAGATTTCAATTGCGGCTCATTCCTTTGCATGTGCCGGCCTTCAATGACGACGTGCCAGACACGCCCGGCGCGTGAACCGATTTCACACACCCGTCAGCAACAGGCCGTTTTCAGCGGCGATGACCTGACCGGTTAGCGCAGGCGCATGCGCGACCAGAAACCACGCCAGCTCGGCCATTTCGGCAGGTTGCGACACGCGTTTGAGCGGCGCGTTGGCGCGCATGCGGTCAAGCACCGCGTCGTAGGCTTCGGTGTCGAGCGAACGTCGAAGGAGGCCGTCGTCGACCATACCCGGCGCGATAGCGTTGACCCGCACATGGGGCGCAAGCGTACGGGCCAGCGAGAGCGTCATCGTATTCACGGCGCCCTTCGAAGCCGCATAGGCAATCGACGAACCCGTGCCGTTCAGGCCAGCCAGAGACGACACGTTGATAACGCTCGTGCTGCGTTCACGGGTCGCGGTCTCACGCAACAGCGGAGCGGCCGCGCACGTCATCTGAAAGAGGCCGATGGTATTCACGCGATACACCCGCTCGAATTCGGCTGCGTCGAGCGCATCGAGCGCGTGATGCGGAATGACCCGCGTCGTCCCGGCGCAATTGACCAGAGCATCGATACGGCGCCAGCGTGTCGCGACGCTATCGACGGCGCGTTGGCAGTCCGCGTCCCGGCTGACGTCGGCATCGAAAATCAGGGTATCCGCACCGGATGCGCGGCATTGCGTTTCGACGGCCAGCGCCGACTCTTGCGTGCTGGCGTCGAAATTGCCGATCGCTACCGACCAGCCCGCACGCGCGAAGCGCAACGCGGTCGCCGCGCCAATGCCCGTTGCAGCGCCGGTGATCATGCACACCGGGGATGTGGAATGTGTCATACGGAATGATTTCAGGATTGTGTCGTTGGATTCAAAGCGTGCCGGCCGCCGGCCTCGCGATGCCTCGGCAGCAGCAGCACGAGACCGGCGCCGAGGAGTAGCGCCGCGGTGATGGTGCCCATCCCGGGCAATAGCTTGCCGCCGCTCAGATCGGACAGCCAGCCGACCATGAACGGACTGACGAAGCCGGCAAGGTTGCCGGTACAGTTGATCAAAGCGATCGCCGCGGCCGCGCCGGTGCCGCCGATCAGCGCCGTCGGAATGCCCCAGAAAACCGGCGCGATAGAGTTGATTCCGATAGCCGCCAGCACCAGCGCGAACAGCGCGACCGGTACGCTCGCGGCGCCCAGCACCGATGCAAGCAAACCAACGGCGCCCAGCGTGCAACAGACCGCGACATGGCGGCGCCGCTCGTTACGGCGATCCGCATGGCGGGCGATCAGCACCATCGCTACCGCGCTGATCAGCGAGGGCACCGCGGAGAGCCAGCCGATGTTGCCAACACTGGCGACGCCGCTCGCCTTGATGATGGTCGGCATCCAGAATGCGAGCCCGTAATTGCCCATCGCGATACAGAAGTACGCGAGGCACAGCATCCAGACGCTAGAGCTGCGTAACGCGCGCCAGACAGAATATTCGACGCGAATGGCTGCATCACGAGCGAGGTCGTCGCGAAGAAATGCCTTTTCGTCCGCGTCCAGCCAGCGCACGGATTCGATCCGGTCATAAAGCAGAAAGAGCGCCGCGATGCCGACCGCCAGTGAACCTACGCCCTCGACGAGGAATAGCCATTTCCAGCCGCCGATACCGTTCATGCCATCCAGACGTGACATGACCCAACCCGAAAGCGGGCCGCCAACCGCTCCGGAAACCGGAATTGCCGTCATGAACATCGCGATGATCTGCGCGCGACGCGCCGACGGAAACCAGTTCGACAGATATAGAACAATGCCCGGAAAAAAGCCGGCCTCCGCAACGCCGAGCAGAAAACGCATGACATAGAACGATGTCGCACTGTTCACGAACATCGTGAGACCCGACACGATCGACCACGTAATCATGATTCGCGCAATCCAGCGGCGTGCGCCGACGCGGTTCAGAATCAGATTGCTCGGCACTTCGAAAATGAAATAGCCCAGAAAGAAAATACCGGCGCCGGTACCGTAGGCCGTATCGCTCAGTTTCAGGTCCCCGAGCATTTGCAACCTCGCAAAGCTCACGTTGACGCGATCGATATACGCGACCATGAAAGCCAGGAACAGGAATGGCAGGAGGTGGCGCGCGAGCTTGCGATAGAGCGCAGCCTGTTGCTGATCGTTCCACGCGTCACTGGTGGCGCAAAGCCCGGCAGATGGTGGGATCGAAGGGGTGACGCCCGCGAACCCGCCCTCGCCGAATGACCTGTTGCTCATGCTGTCTCCTGCGCGTTGACGCGCCGCCTAGATGTGGGCGACCCTGCGATGCGTCGCCTGTAATGTCATGCAGCTTCCTGCCGGCGCAACACCAGTACGCACGTGACCCTCAGCCGGACTCCAGAGTAGCTGGCACACGCATCACCCTGCAAATCACTCTTTCGGCGTAGCATATAACCAAACGGTTATGTCGAATAAGGGAAAACGCTGATGCAAAACCTGGATCCCATAGGGCGATTCTTTCGTTCCGGACTCAAGCTGCCGCACTTGCGCATCCTTGTGTCGCTCGCGGATCTCGGCCAGGTGACGCGAGTGGCGAACGCATTTCACGTGACCCAGCCCGCCATTTCCAAACAGATTGCGGAGATCGAAGAGGCTCTTGGCGTGGCTGTCGTTAGCCGGACCGGCAACAGGCTGGAGTTGACGGCGATCGGAAAGGTGATCGTTGCGTGCGGGCGGGAAGTGCTGCGTCATCTGGAACTGGCGCGGCGCGATGTCATCGCCCTCGCTGCCGGTACGGGCGGACATGTGCGCGTCGGTGCGGTCGTGACCGTTCCCGATCCGCTGGTTGCAAATGCAATCCAGCTATTCCTGCGACGCGCGCCGGCCGCGTCGTTCTCGTTCGTCGAGTCGACCCTCGACCGGCAACTGAAGATGCTGGAAGACGGAGATCTCGACGTCGCGATCGGTCGCAACCGGATGACGAGCGCACTAGTCCCCGTGAAGCACGAGACCTTGCTGTGCGACCCGTTCGTGTTTGTCGTCGGCACGGCGCACCCGCTCGGTGAGCCTGAGCGGCAGCCCGGCTGGGAAGATCTGCGTGAATGCCGCTGGATTATGCCGCAACACGGCTCGCCCGCTTACGCGACGTTGATCGCCGCACTCGACGCCCGCGGCATCGTGCCTGCGACGAGCAGCGTCGAGTCGAGTTCGCTTACGCTCAATCTGTCGCTGCTGCAACGCGGCGATTTCGTTTCCGTCCTGCCCATCTCGATCGCGAGGAGTCATGCGGTCCGCGGAACCATGCGGATACTGCCCTTGCCTGCGGTTGAGCCGCTCGGTGAAGTCATCGCGCACTGGCGGGCAGATAGGAGCGAGGCCGCCACGCAGCTTTTTGTGGAATGCATTCTGGAGGCGTCGGGCGAATTGCAGGCTGAGTGATGTGCCTCGAGGCGATGTGACGCATGGATGTCCTTGACGGTTCTGTGGCGATAGCGCTGTCGCGTGGAAGCATCCTTTGCGTGACATCGAGCGAACCAGGCTGGCCTCGCGCATCCGTAAGAGCCATCCGGGCCAGCGATAGTGCGCACCGCGATCAGAGTGGACCACAGGCCGTTTATTGGTGTTGGCTACCAAAACTACATCAAGCGGATAGTGAAGGCGCTTGAGTACCTTGCCGATTCCGGGCGGCAACGACGTCTTCGACTTCCACATTCCGGTCTTCATGTAGTTGGAGAGGCGAATCCTACCGCAGTGCCTTGCTGCGACACTGCCCAAATTGTCGGCGCTTCTTGTCATCTTTTCCTCGTCAATTCAGGATTGCCCCCCTATCGACCTGTCCGAGGAAATTAGACCACTACGGGCCTTGCGCATTGTGTCGACACAGCGCGAACCCGAAAACGCAGCATAACTAACTGCCACCCCAAGGGAATACCCTCCCATCTTCGTGCTTGAACAGCCGCCGGCCGACATGCTAAATTCGAAATGTTACCGATAACAAAATATCGATGAGCTGAAAATCGCGGTTCGTCGAAGCAGCCAGCGAAGCGATGCCGCAGGAACAACACCTGGCCGAAATCGCGAATAGCTCGTCTGCCAGTCGAAATAGATCCTATCAATGAGCACTATTCTTAATCCCGTTCTGCGCGGCTTCAATCCAGACCCTTGTATATGTCGCGGCAACGATGCGTGGTACATCGCTGTATCGACGTTCGAATGGTATCCGGGCGTTCTCATCTACGAATCGAAAGACTTCGTCAATTGGGAACTGAAGGCCACCCCGCTCGACCGTCTTTCGCAACTGAACCTGATCGGGGAACAGCCGTCTGGCGGCATCTGGGCTCCGGCCTTGTCTTATCACGATGGCCTCTACTGGCTCGTCTACACCGACACGAAGGCGTGGAAAGGCGAGCAGAAGATTTCGCCGCTGCGCGACATGCACAACTACGTCGTGACCGCCCCGGACATCACCGGCCCGTGGTCGGAACCGACGCATCTGGTCTCCGGCGGATACGACCCGTCGCTGTTTCACGACGAATCGGGCAAGAAGTGGCTCGCGTACATTCGCCGCGATTTCCGGGGAATCCACGAGGATCTCTTCGCGGGCATCATCTTGCGCGAGTACTCGGCGGAGCAGGGAAGACTGATCGGTGAAGAGCGCGTGATCTATCGAGGCGCGAATCTGAAGACCGATTACTTCATGAAATGTCAGATCTACGAAGCGCCCCATTTGCTGAAAAAGGATGGCTGGTATTACCTCATCACCGCGGAAGGCGGGACGGGGTATACACATGCCACCTGCGTGTCCAGATCTCGCGACATTTTCGGTCCGTACGAGCTGCATCCCGAAACGCCGATGCTGACTTCGCGCGACGTGAATCGCCGCATCCAGCGAACGGGTCACGGCAATCTGGTCGAAGGGCCCAATGGCCAGTGGTTCATGACGTACCTCGGTTCCCGGCCAATCGATACACAGACGAAACGTTCACCGCTGGGTCGGGAGACCTGCATCGCGCGAATCGATTGGCGGGACGGCTGGCCTTTCCTGAGCGGCGCAGGTGTGGTGCCGCCCGAATCCTTCACGATCGACTCCGACGTCGAGCAAAACCTCGATAGCAGTTGGCGTGCCGATTTCGACCAGGACGCGACGTTGCCGCTCGAACTGCAGAGTCTGCGCGCCCCGATCAGCGACGCCTGGTGCAGTCTGGCCGAACGCCCCGGTTATCTGCGGATACGGGGCCAGGAGTCGCCCACGTCGCGATTCCATCAAAGCCTGTTGGCTTGCCGCGTTCGTGACTGGCAATTCGAAGTCGAAACGGCGCTCGAATTCTCGCCGACGTCTTACTTGCATATGGCCGGACTCATGGCCCGTTACGACGAGAACACGTTCTACTACCTGTTCATCACCCGTGACGACGACGGCACAAACATACTCTCCTTCATGGAGATGGATGCCGGCAGCTTTGCGTACAACAACCGGCTTGCCGTACTGCCTGAGGGCGGCGAAACCGGTTTGCGGGTTCGTGTCGAGGACAGGAAACTGCGCTTCTCCTACCGCTCGACGCAGAGTGAATGGATCGACCTCGGCGTGGAAAAGGACTTCACCAAACTGAGCGACGAGTACGCGACGCCGATCGGTTTCACGGGGGCGTTTGTCGGGATCTCGGTCAACGACATGCTCGGCTTTCGCGAGCCCGCTGACTTCCGGAACTTCTCGTATCGCCAGCTGCCCGCGTAGTGCGTCGCAGCCTCGGGTCGACGGTCGCATCGGAGGCGCCGTAACTTTCGCGGCGCCCGTGCAGTAACGTTTAGAAAACAATGACGGAGACGATATGACACGAAAAATCTACGGTCTGAGATGGTGGATCATCGGCACCATCATGTTAGGTTCGTGCCTGAATTTCCTGACCCGAAGCACGCTTGCGGTCACTGCGCCCACGCTCACCACGCAGTTGCACCTGACTGCGCAGCAATACTCGTATGTGCTCAGCGCATTTACCGCAACGAATGCGCTTCAGCCACTCACCGGCTATGTCATCGACGTGATCGGCCTGAAGACGGGCTTTGCGCTGTTCTGCCTCGCGTGGTCGGTCATCACGATGGGGCATGGTCTGGTCCATTCCTGGCAGGGTCTCGCGTTGATGCGAGGGCTTCTCGGCTTGCCCGAGGGGGCCATCCATCCTGCGGGCATGAAGGCGACCTCGCAATGGTTCCCCGCGCGGGAACGCGGTCTCGCCGGCGGCATCTACAACATTGGCGCATCGCTGGGTTCGATGCTCGCGCCGCCGCTCGTGGTCTGGGCGACCCTGTTCTGGAACTGGCAATTCGCGTTCGTGGTCACGGGGGGTGTCGGCTTCGCATGGTTGGCCCTCTGGTGGTGGATCTACGACACGCCCGAGAAGCATCGCGCTCTTTCCGCCCGCGAAAAGGACTACATCCGTTCGGGTCAGGAGGAGCATATCCAGGAGAGCGGCGCGCGACCGTCCATCCGCTCGATCATCACCCGGCGCAATTTCTGGGGCATCGCCTTGCCGCGGTTCCTCGCCGATCCGACGTGGGTGACGCTGAGTTTCTGGCTGCCGCTCTATCTGAGCACGGTCCGGCATATGGATCTGAAGCAGATTGCCTTGTTCGCCTGGTTGCCCTTCCTCGCGGCAGATATCGGCAGCGTTTTCGGCGGGATGCTCGTCGGCGCACTGCTCAAATACACCAGCATCAGTGTGGTGAACGCCCGGCGCTGCGTGTTCACCTTCGGCGCCTTGATGATGTTGCCGGTGCCATTGGTCGGCTTTGTCGATCACCCGCTGACGGCCATCGCACTGCTCTGTCTGGGTGGCTTCGCTCATCAGACGTTATCGGTGACGGTTATCACCATGTCGACCGATCTATTTCGCAAGAGCGAGGTCGCTACTGTGGCGGGTTGTGCGGGCACTGTCAGCACCATCGGGCAATTGTGTTTTACGTTGGTCGTTGGCGCGATGGTCAGCCATGTCGGCTACAAACCGATTTTCATTCTTCTGGCCGTATTCGATCTGATTGGCGCCACGGTGCTGTGGACGCTCGTTCGCATGAAAAAAGACGAGAACGATTCCTCCAGCGTGCGCCTCGGAAACCTGGGCGGCGTGCCTGACGCGGTCAGAGCGATCGATCAGTAAGCGTTTGGAGTTACACCCATCATCTTGACGGAAAGAATGAACATGCAGTTTTTGAGTGTCACCGGAAATCAGATCGTCGATGCCAACGGAGACAAGGTTCGCCTCCGCGGAACCTGTCCAGGCGGCTGGATGAATATGGAGGACTTCATCAACGGCTACCCGGGGGCGGAACATACGCTCCGTGCCGAGATGAAGTCGGTGTTGGGCGCCGCCAGGGCGGAATTCTTTTTTGATCGTCTGCTCGATCATTTCTTCAACGAGAGCGACGTCATTTACCTGAAGCGTATGGGCGCGACGGTGGTCCGCCTGCCGCTGAACTTCCGTCATTTCGAGGATGAGAGCGCACCCTTTCAATACAATGAAAAGGGCTTTGCCCGCCTGAATCAGGTGCTCAAATGGTGCGAGAGGCACGGGCTTTACGTGATCCTGGATCTGCACGCAGTCGCGGGCTGGCAAAACGTCCATTGGCACTCGGATAACGCCTCGCGCATCAACCTGTTCTGGGAAAGCGCGCATTATCAGGACCGCTTCGTCGCGCTGTGGCAGGAGTTCGCGCGCCGCTATCGGGACGAAGCCGTAGTCGCCGGCTACAACCTGATGAATGAACCCTGTGTCAATAATTACCGGGGAGACGTGCCGTGGAACATATACAGGAACTATCAACCGGACTGGCCGCGTTTCAATGCGCTTTACAGGCGGGCAGTTACCGCGGTGCGCGAGATCGATCCGAAGCACATCATCTTCCTCGAGGGCGACTGCTACTCACTGTTGTTCGCGGGCATGGACGCACCGTTTGCCGACAATCTCGTCTATAGCAGCCACAACTACACATCGTGCGGGTTCGGACCCGGCTCCTACCCTGGCGTCATCCGCTCACAGTCCGCGAAGACGGAAGAATCGGAAGAGTATTGGGATCTCGCGCGCCAGGAGCGGGCATTCCTCGATCACGAGGGCACGGTTTTCACGCAACGGCACGGTGTGCCGCTATGGGTAGGAGAATTCGGCTCCGCGTACAACGGCGCAACGCACGAAATTCCTGACCGGCTACGCGCGATGGATGACCAGATCGCGATTCTTGAACGCCATGGCGCGCATTGGACGACATGGAACTACAAGGACGTCGGCGTGATGGGCATGCTCACGCTCGATCAGGCGTCTCCATACATGCAACTCGTTGGCGATCTGATCCGCAAGAAGGAAATGCTCGGGACCGACGACTGGATGCACTGGCTACCAATGACACCCGTCAAGGATGCCGCCGTTCAACTCGCCGACCAGATTCAGGCCGTGATTGGTGATGAAGAGCAGTCGCAGGCCTACACCCGTCGTTGCCTCAGCCAGAATCTGATGTGCTTCTTCGTGGGCGGCCTGATGCAGCCGGCTTACGCGAAGCTGTTCAAGGGGCTCCCGGAAAGTCAGATCGACCATATCCTCGCGTCTTTCTCGTGTGAGCAATGCACGCCGAACGAAGGGCTGACAAATATCTTGAAGAAACATATGGCTTACCCAGCCTGATAAGCCGTTCGCCCCGTACGTGGCCATTCGCACGTGCGGGTCAAGCTTGTTGTGCGTTGGGCACTGTCACGTTGCTGTCATCAGCCCACGCGCGAACGCGAGCGACGCATGCGTGGCTTCCGTGATCCCGAACGCATGCCGGTCTTCTTATCGAGCTTCGGTCCGGTCCGATCCGCCAGCACTTCGCGCTCAAGCGACGCCTGCTACGCGCCTCACTCTATCGCAAACAGCTCGCCGCACGCTTCGCCGACGGGCATCGTTTCAGTGAGGCCACCCAGGTTCCGTCCGTTTTCTGAGCAGGCGTGCGCCCTCTCCGCTATTGCGTCTCAACCAATTTAACGTGACAGCGCCACCCTGAAAAACATGCCCTCACCCGTGCCACCAAATCTTCTGAGATTCAGCGATATCGGGTGAGTCTAAACAACCACAAAAATCCTCGTATATCCTTGTTTTTATAAGATTTTTGATTCCGCATGAGCCGGCATGAGGCTATGCCGGATCACTCCCACTCAATCGTCGCCGGCGGCTTCCCCGAAATGTCGTACACGACACGATTGATGCCGCGCACTTCGTTAATGATCCGATTCGACACATGCCCCAGCAGTTCATGCGGCAGATGCGCCCAATGCGCGGTCATGAAGTCGAGCGTCTGCACCGCGCGCAGCGCGACGACGTACTCGTAGGTGCGGCCATCGCCCATCACGCCGACGCTCTTCACCGGCAGGAACACCGCGAACGCCTGGCTCGTCAGGTCGTACCACGACTTGCCGGTTTCCTTGTCGATCGTGTCGCGCAGCGTCTCGATGAAAATCGCATCCGCGCGACGCAGCAGATCCGCGAAATCGCTCTTCACTTCGCCGAGAATCCGTACGCCGAGACCCGGGCCCGGGAACGGATGGCGATACACCATCGAGTGCGGCAGACCGAGCTTCACGCCGAGTTCGCGCACTTCGTCCTTGAACAGCTCGCGCAGCGGCTCGAGCAGCTTCAGGTTCAGCGTTTCCGGCAGGCCGCCGACGTTGTGGTGGCTCTTGATCGTCTGCGCGGCCTTCTTGCCCTTGCCCGCCGATTCGATCACGTCCGGATAGATCGTGCCTTGCGCAAGCCACTTCGCATCGGTCAGCTTGCCCGCTTCGGTCTGGAACACTTCGACGAATTCCGCGCCGATGATCTTGCGCTTCGCTTCCGGATCGGTCACGCCCGCGAGCTTCGACATGAACGCTTCGCTCGCGTCGACGTGAATCACCTTCACGCCGAGGTTATCCGCGAACATCGACATCACCTGCTCGGCTTCGTTCAGGCGCAGCAGGCCGTGATCGACGAACACGCAGGTCAGCTGATCGCCAATCGCGCGATGCAGCAGCGCCGCCGCCACCGACGAATCCACGCCGCCCGACAGGCCCAGAATCACGTGCTCGTTACCGACCTGCTCGCGAATCTTCGCGACGGCTTCGTCGATGTAGTGGCCCATTTCCCAGTCGGCCTTCGCACCGCAGATCTGCAGCACGAAGCGCTCGAGCATCGCACGGCCCTGCACGGTGTGCGTGACTTCCGGGTGCCATTGCAGGCCGTAGAAGCGGCGCTGTTCGTCGGCCATCGCCGCGATCGGGCACGCGTCCGTCGATGCCATCAGCGCAAAGCCGGGCGGCATTTCCAGCACCTTGTCGCCGTGGCTCATCCACACCTTCAGCATGCCGTGGCCTTCGGCCGTGGTGAAGTCGCTGATGCCTTCGAGCAGGCTCGTGTGGTTGCGCGCGCGCACTTCGGCGTAGCCGAATTCGCGCAGATGGCCGATGTCGACCTTGCCGCCGAGCTGCTGGGCCATCGCCTGCATGCCGTAGCAGATGCCGAGCACCGGCACGCCGAGTTCGAACACGGCCTGCGGCACGCGCGGGGTGTCTTCTTCGGTGACCGAGCTCGGGCCGCCGGAGAGGATCACGCCCTTCGGCGCGAAGTCGCGAATGAACGACGCGTCGACGTCGTACGGATGGATTTCCGAGTACACGTTGGCTTCGCGAACGCGACGTGCAATCAGTTGGGTGACTTGCGAACCGAAGTCGAGAATCAGGATCTTGTCATGCATGGCAGCGGACGGAATCAGAAGTGAGCGGATACGGAATGCCGCGCACGAAGCGCGGCGTTGAATTCAAAACGGTCAGCGGCGCCGAACGCGGCGCGGCATCGACCTCAAACACGGTAAAGCGATGGGCGTGGTCGGCGCCCAGGCCAGCCGCCTGCGGCGCGCACGAACGAAACCCGGTAGCTTCGGCAGATGGCGTGGCGCGCGACGCGTCAGCCATGAAACGGCGGCCGGGACGGGTCGTTGCGGACATCGCCGGAAGCAGCCGCGGCGCGCGCGGCACGTTCCGACTCGCTCAGACCGGATTCGCCGGCGACGGGATGATGCGGCACGGTGGAAGCAGAGGCAGCAGATGCGCTCGCAGCCGGATCGACTGGCCGCGTGACCGGTACAACCGGCACGACTGGCTCGACCACAGGCTCGGCGCGATAGACCGGAAAGCCCGCCGTGACGCGCGGCTCGCGCGCCCTATCCTGCTCGGCCTGCTTTTCAGCCGCCTTCTGCGCTTCTTTCGCGGCACGCTTGTCAGCCTGCCTGTCGGCTTTCGAAGAAGATTTATCGACCACGATCCCCTTCTCGCGCCGCCGCACCGCGCCCGACAGCCTCACGCCGCCGAGCCCGACCACCACCAGCACGACGCCGGCCAGTACCGAGACGATCTGCCCGAAGCCGGTCAGCGACGGCGTGCGCAGCCCAAGCAGCCAGACCAGCATCAGCACGCCGATCAGCCAGTGCACGTGACCGACGACCTTCGCGACCGTCGAGGTCATCGCGCCGTCGAACGACGCGTGCACCGCCAGCCACGCGAGCCCTATCAGCGCGACGCCGAACGCCTGGCCGACCAGCGCCGGCTGCGTCTGCACCAACTGCAGCCCGTCGTACAGCGAAGTCCATGGCGTCAGCAGGAACAGCAGGCCGAACGCCAGCAGTAACAACGCATCCAGGATCAGTACAACGCGCAGCAGTGGCTTCATCGGCGTTTAGTCCACGTGGTAGTTGGGTGCTTCCTTGGTGATCTGCACGTCGTGCACGTGCGACTCGCGCAGGCCGGCACCGGTGATCTGCACGAATTCGGCCTTCTCGTTCATTTCGGCGATCGTGCGGCAACCGCAGTAGCCCATGCTCGCGCGCACACCGCCGATCAGCTGGAACAGGATCGCGTTGACCGAACCCTTGTACGCGACGCGACCTTCGATGCCTTCCGGCACCAGCTTGTCGATATTCGCCGAGTTGTCCTGGAAGTAGCGGTCCGCGGCGCCGTCCTTCATCGCGCCGACCGAGCCCATGCCGCGGTACGACTTGTACTGGCGGCCCTGGTACAGGAACACCTCGCCCGGTGCCTCTTCGGTGCCGGCGAACATGCTGCCCATCATGACCGCGCTCGCGCCTGCCGCCAGCGCCTTGCTGACGTCGCCCGAGAAGCGCACGCCGCCGTCGGCGACCACCGGCACGCCGGTGCCGCGCAGCGCGTCGGAAACGTTGGAGATCGCGGTGACCTGCGGCACGCCGACGCCGGCGACGATCCGCGTCGTGCAGATCGAGCCCGGGCCGATACCGACCTTGACGCCATCCGCGCCGTATTCGACGAGCGCCTTGGCGGCAGCCGCCGTGGCGATGTTGCCGCCAATCACTTCGACGTGCGGGAAGTTCTGCTTGACCCACTTGACGCGCTCGAGCACGCCCTTGCTATGACCGTGCGCGGTATCGACGACGATCACGTCCACGCCCGCCTGCACCAGCAGCTCGACGCGCTCTTCGTTGTCCGCGCCGACGCCGACCGCCGCACCCGCGCGCAGCTTGCCGTGCTCGTCCTTGCACGCGTCCGGGTGCTCGGTCTGCTTGGTGATGTCTTTAACGGTCATCAGGCCGCGCAGTTCGAATGCGTCGTTGACGACCAGCACGCGCTCGAGGCGGTGGCTGTGCATCAGCGCCTTCGCTTCGGCGAGCGGCGTGCCTTCCTTGACGGTGACGAGGCGCTCGCGCGGCGTCATGATGCTGCGCACCGGCTCGTCCAGACGCTCTTCGAAGCGCAGGTCGCGGTTCGTCACGATACCGACGAGCTGCGAGCCCTCGACGACCGGAAAGCCCGAAATGCCATGCTGCTGCGACAGCGCGATCACGTCGCGCACCTTCATTTGCGGCGGCACCGTGATCGGATCGCGCACGACGCCCGACTCGAAACGCTTGACCTTCGCGACTTCACGCGCCTGCTCGGCCGGCGTGAGGTTCTTGTGGATGATGCCGACGCCGCCCATTTGCGCCATGGCGATGGCCAGACGTGCTTCCGTCACCGTATCCATCGCGGCGGACACGAGCGGCATGTTGAGGGAAATGTTGCGGGTCAGCCGGGTCTTGAGGCTGGTGTCGCGCGGCAGAACATCGGAGAAGGCCGGGACGAGGAGCACGTCATCGAACGTGAGTGCTGTTTGGATCAGACGCATGGCAAATCCTATAGGCGCAAAAGCGAATTATACGCGATACCACCCCGGTTTTCACTGCACGAACAGCAGCTTAGCGAATTTCAGGCGATTTTTTTCGGGTTTCCGCAGCCGCCGATTTCGCTTGCCTGTTCGCGCCGGGTTCGATCGGGTTTCGTTTGCGCGTTCGCAGGCAAAGGCGCGGAAAGTGGGCAAAAAGCGGGGCGGGCGTGGTGGTGTGACAGGCTGTCGGCCTTGGGTTGGCCACGGCAGTCCCGCCAAACCCTGACCAAAACCGCTCTAAACCGCTCTAACCGCCCGCCCCTCAACCGCTTTACCCCACGCCCACCTCCCCCGCCAGAATGCAGGATCGAACAAGACGCCCCGCCCGCAAACCGCTATCGTGCGGACCATTCCAGTTTTCCAGCAGGGGCAGTCGATGCAGCGCGGTGTCGCATATGGGGTAATGGCCGGGGCCTTGTGGGGCATGGTTTTTCTGGTGCCGCGCGTGCTGGCGGACTTCTCGCCGCTGCTGATGAGCGCCGGCCGCTACTCGATGTACGGCGTCGTGTCGCTCGTCGCCGCGCTGCCGATCGCCCGCTCGCTGCTCAGACGGCTGACCCGCGCGGATCTGATCGCGCTGGTCAAGCTCGCGCTTGCCGGCAACATCGTCTATTACCTGCTGCTGACGGCCTCGGTGCACCTGATCGGCATCGCGCCCACGTCGCTGATCGTCGGCGTGCTGCCGGTCACGGTTACCCTCGTCGGCCGACGCGATCACGGCGCAGTGCCGCTCGCGCGTCTCGTGTGGCCACTCGTCACCGTGATGGCGGGCATCGTCTGCATCAATATCGACGTGTTCACCGTGACGGGCACGACGCCCGTCAGCATCGCGACGCGACTGGTCGGCGTTGCCTGCGCGGTCGGCGCGCTGATCTGCTGGACCTGGTTCGCAGTCGAAAATGCGCGCTACCTGCAGCGGCAGACGCATTTCAGCGGCAACGAGTGGTCAGTGCTGTGGGGCGTCGTCACCGGCGCGCTCGGCGGCGCCCTGTGGCTCGTGATCGCGCTGCTGCCTGCGAGCGGCCCGCAGGGCGAGCTGGCCGAGGCGCGCTGGCACACGTTCTGGCTGCTCAACCTGGTGCTCGCGATCGGCGCGTCGTGGCTCGGCAACGGCCTGTGGAACGCCGCGTCGAAGCGGCTGCCGCTCACGCTGTCCGGTCAGATGATCGTGTTCGAAACGCTGTTCGCGCTGCTTTATGCGTTCATTTACGACCAGCGCCTGCCGCGTCCGCTGGAGTTCGCGGCGATTCTGCTGCTGGTGGCGGGCGTTTGCTGGTCGGTGCGCCGGCATTCCGACAACGATTCGTCGGGCGCGGCGTCGATCGGGAATAAGGCGCAGGTGCCGGCGCCTTGATGGGGCGTGGAGTGCGGGCGGGATATCAAATGCAGGAAGCGGGGCAAATGCGGGTGCGGAGCGGCCTGGCATGCGGCCATGAGTGGCGTGCGGTAGCGGCAAAACGCTCCGGCTAGCCGGCAATCCCCCCGCCGCGGCCCTCGTCGCGCCGCCTAGCGTGAATCCTTGTTCAGCCAGCGGCGCCCTTCGATCGACCCCGCCTTGCGCGTCTTCTCGACGCGGCGCTGCCGCGACAGCTTCGGGTCCACCAGCAGCGGCCGGTAAATTTCGACGCGGTCATGATCGGCCAGCACCGTATCGAGCGGCTTCAGCTTGCCGAAGATGCCGACTTTCTGCGCCGCCAGATCGATCGACGGGAAGCGCTGCAGGATGCCGCTCGCGTCGAGCGCCTGTTGCAGCGTCGCGCCGGCGGGCAATTCGACCTCGATCAGCGTCTGCCCGTCGGGCAACGCATAACAGACTTCAACCGACAGACGCGCGCTCATGCTTTGCCATAGCGCTGATCGGCGCGCTTCACGAAGGATTCGACGAAGGTGTTGGCGATGTGATTGAACACCGGCCCGATGATCTTCTCGAGCAGAATGTTGGTGAATTCGTAGTGCAGCGCGAATTCGATCTTGCACGCGTCGGCACGCAGCGGTGTGAAGCGCCAGAAACCGGTGAATTTGCGGAACGGGCCGTCGGCGAATTCCATGTCGATGCGCGTGGGACGCTCCATCGAGTTTCGGGTCGCGAAGTGCTGCTTGATGCCCTTGAAGTTGATATCGATCCTTGCCTCCATGCTGGTGTCGTCCCGGTGGCGAATGTCGATGCCCCCGCACCACGGCAGGAAGTTGGGATAATCAGCGACGTCGGTGACGAGGTCGAACATCTGTTCCGCCGAATGGCGAATCAACACGGTTTTCTGGACATCTGCCATAAATTGAACAGCGCGTGGCGAGGGTGGACGAGCGCCACGGGCTTTCCTTGGCCCGCTTTGCTAAAATCGTGATTTTAAACGAGTCGGGCACTTTCCATTCATGAGCATCATCGACAACAGAAAAGCCTTCTACGACTACTCGGTCGAGGAGCGCTACGAAGCCGGACTTGTGCTCGAAGGATGGGAGGTCAAGGCGTTGCGCGCGGGGCGCGGCCAGATCAAGGAAGGCTACGTCGTAATCCGCAACGGCGAGCTGTTCCTGATCGGCACGCACATCAGCCCGCTGCCCGAAGCGTCGACCCACATCCATCCCGACCCGGTGCGCACGCGCAAGCTGCTGCTGCATAGCGAGGAAATCAGCAAGCTGATCGGCAAGGTCGAGCAGCGCGGCTATACGCTCGTGCCGCTGAACTTTCACTACAAGAACGGCCGCGTCAAATGCGAGATCGGCCTCGCGAAGGGCAAGAAGATGCACGACAAGCGCGAGACCGAGAAGAAACGCGACTGGGAGCGCGAGAAAGCGCGCCTGATGCGCTCGCCGACGTAAGCCCGCATCGCGCCCGGCGGCCGACTTCGTCCAGCCAAGAAAAAATGGCCCGCACGTTGATGACGTGCGGGCCATTGCATTTTGTGCGTCTCTTCGGCGCGCGTTTTCAGACGTGTCGTCGGCGCGCGCCATGACTGCGCGCCGCTTGCGCCCGACCGGACCGGTTAGCGCGACTCGCTTCGAACGATTTCGGCCCCCGGCTTGCCTTTGTTCACGATCGTCAGCGCCGACGCGATCATCGAACTCAGGTCCGACATATTGCCCGGCACGATCAGCGTCGTGCCCTGCTTCGCCAGATTCGAGAACGCATTCACGTATTGCTCGGCCACTTTCAGGTTCACCGCGTCCATCCCACCGTTCGACTGGATCGCCGCCGCAATCTTCTGGATCGCCTGCGCGTTGGCTTCGGCCACCGCCAGAATCGCCGCGGCCTGCCCCTGCGCCTGGTTGATCGCCGCCTGCCGCTCGCCTTCGGACTTCTGGATCGCCGCCTCGCGGCCGCCCGACGCGATATTGATCTGCTCCTGCTTGCGCCCTTCCGACGCCGCGATCAGCGCGCGTTTTTCGCGCTCGGCAGTGATCTGTGCCTGCATCGCGTGGAGAATTTCTTTCGGCGGCGTCAGGTCCTTGATCTCGTAGCGCAGCACTTTCACGCCCCAGTTCGCGGCCGCTTCGTCGAGCGCCGACACGATGCTGTGGTTGATGAAATCGCGCTCCTCGAAGGTGCGGTCCAGCTCCAGTTTGCCGATCACCGAGCGCAGCGTGGTCTGCGACAGCTGCGTGATCGCGAACACGAAGTTGCTCGACCCATACGACGCTTTCATCGGATCGGTGACCTGAAAGTACAGCACGCCGTCGACCTGCAGTTGCGTGTTGTCGCGCGTGATACAGACCTGGCTCGGCACTTCGAGCGGAATTTCCTTCAGCACATGCTTGTACGCGATCCGATCGACGAACGGAAACGCGAAGCTCAAACCCGGCGTCAGCGTCGCGTGATAGCGACCGAGCCGCTCGAGCACCCACGCATGCTGCTGCGGCACGATCTTGATGGTCTGCGCCGCCAGCACGATCACGACGATCAGCAGCACTGCCCCGACGATGGTTGAATCCATGACGCTACCCTCCGGTTCTGATTCGAATAGTTGTGCACAGGTGGGTCGGACCTGCGTTGTTCAGCTTAAGTCTTTTTGCTTCGTTGTGCTTCGCTTTGCGCAAGCACGACCGGGCCGCGAGTGCATGAAGGTGCGCGCAGGTGCGTGAAGATGCATGAAGATTGCCCTGCGCCCCACGGCAGGATCGTCAGATCGCGGTCGCATCGGCCTTCGGCTGCCGGCTCGCGACCACCACGAGGCAACTGCCGCGCAACTCCCTGATCTCGTAACGCTGCGCGTCTTCGGGTTCGCCCGCGGCCAGCTCGACGTCCCACGCCGCGCCGCGATAGGTGACGCGCGCCTTGCGCTCCTGCCAGGCCGGCACGTTCAGTGTCTGGCCGATGTCGAGATTGACGTCCGGATTGCGCGACGCCTGCTCGCGCTTGCGGCGCCCGAAACGCGAACGCCGCAACAGCACGACCGCCGCGAGCGCGACTACCGCCGCGAGCGCGAACTGCACGTCGGCGGCGGCCCCGGCAATGTGTGCGAACGCGGCCGCGACGAAGCCGATCGCGACCATCAACAGATAGAAGGTGCCGCTCATCAGCTCCAGCACGACAAGCACACCCGCCCCGATCCACCAGAACAGTCCACCAGGCGCCACATCGACCTCCACAAAGCAAAACACCCCGGATCTACCGGGGTGTTTATAGCACGAAGCAACGACACGAAGCAGCCGTGCATTTAACTCGCGATGCGGCAAGCTCCAACGAACTTCCCGCCTGCGGCACTGCGCGTTATGCATGCCGCCTGAAACGCGGCCTGCACGGCTTCGTGGATTACTGCTTCTTCGCCAGTTGCTGCCACGTCTCGATGATCGTGTCGGGGTTCAGCGAGATCGACTTGATGCCTTCGTCCGTCAGCCATTGCGCGAAGTCCGGATGATCGGACGGGCCCTGGCCGCAGATACCGACGTACTTGTCCAGGCGCAGGCAGGTTTCGATCGCGCGCTTCAGCATGAACTTGACCGCCGGGTCGCGTTCGTCGAAGTCGACGGCGAGCAGTTCCATACCCGAGTCGCGGTCCAGACCCAGCGTGAGCTGCGTCAGGTCGTTCGAGCCGATCGAGAAGCCGTCGAAGAATTGCAGGAACTCTTCGGCAAGGATCGCGTTCGACGGCACTTCGCACATCATGATCAGGCGCAGGCCCTTCTCGCCGCGCTTCAGGCCGAACTTCTCGAGCAGACCGACCACGCGCTCCGCCTGCTTCAGCGTACGCACGAACGGCACCATGATCTCGACGTTGTCGAGGCCCATCTCTTCACGCACCTTCTTCAGCGCGACGCATTCCATCTGGAACGCCTCGGCGAAGTCTTCCGCGATATAGCGCGACGCGCCGCGGAAGCCGAGCATCGGGTTTTCTTCGTCCGGCTCATAGCGCGAACCGCCGATCAGCTTCTTGTACTCGTTCGACTTGAAGTCCGACAGACGCACGATGACGGGCTTCGGATAGAACGCCGCCGCGATCGTCGCGATCCCTTCGGTCAGCTTGTCGACGTAGAACGCACGCGGCGACGCGTGACCGCGCGCAACGCTTTCGACTGCCTTCTTCAGGTCCTGATCGATGTTCGGGTACTCGAGAATCGCCTTCGGGTGCACGCCGATGTTGTTGTTGATGATGAACTCGAGACGCGCGAGACCCACGCCTGCGTTCGGCAGTTGCGAGAAGTCGAATGCGAGCTGCGGGTTGCCGACGTTCATCATGATCTTCACCGGAATCGGCGGCAGTTCGCCGCGCTGCACTTCGGTGACTTCGGTTTCGAGCAGGCCGTCGTAGATCTTGCCTTCGTCGCCTTCCGCGCACGACACGGTGACGAGCGCGCCGTCCTTCAGCACGTCGGTCGCGTCGCCGCAGCCGACCACCGCCGGCACGCCCAGCTCACGCGCGATGATCGCCGCGTGGCAGGTCCGGCCGCCACGGTTCGTGACGATCGCCGACGCACGCTTCATGACCGGCTCCCAGTTCGGGTCGGTCATGTCGGCGACCAGCACGTCGCCCGGCTGCACACGGTCCATTTCCGACGGATCGTGAATCACGCGCACCGGACCCGCGCCGATCTTCTGGCCGATCGCGCGGCCCGTGGTCAGCACGTTCGACTGGCCCTTCAGCTTGAAGCGCTGCTCGGCCTTGCCCGCACCCTGGCTCTTCACGGTTTCCGGACGCGCCTGCAGGATGAAGATCTTGCCGTCGCGGCCGTCCTTGCCCCACTCGATGTCCATCGGACGCTCGTAGTGCTTCTCGATGATGACCGCGTACTTCGCCAGTTCGATCACGTCTTCGTCGGTGATCGAGAAGCGGTTGCGCTGTTCGTGCGGCACGTCGACGGTCTTCACGCGGCCTTGCTCGCCGGCCTTCGTGAATTCCATCTTGATCAGCTTCGAGCCGATCGAGCGGCGGATGATCGGGTACTTGCCCTGCGCGAGCGTGGTCTTGAAGACGTAGAACTCGTCCGGATTCACCGCGCCCTGCACGACGGTCTCGCCGAGGCCGTAGCTCGACGTGATGAAGACGGCGTCCTTGAAGCCCGATTCGGTGTCCAGCGTGAACATCACGCCTGCCGCGCCGACGTCCGAGCGCACCATGCGCTGCACGCCCGCCGACAACGCGACTTCAGCATGCGTGAAGCCCTTGTGGACGCGATAGGAGATAGCGCGGTCGTTGTACAGCGACGCGAACACGTGCTTCATGCGATCGAGCACGTCCTCGATGCCGACCACGTTCAGATAGCTTTCCTGCTGACCGGCGAACGATGCGTCGGGCAGGTCTTCCGCGGTCGCGGACGAACGCACGGCAAACGACAGCTCTTCGGGCGAGCTCTTTTGCAGCGTGTCGAAACCCGCACGAATGTCAGCCTCGAGCTGCGGCTGCATCGGTGCGTCGACGATCCATTGACGGATCTCCTTGCCCGCTTCGGCGAGCGCCTTCACGTCGTCGACGTCGAGCGTCTCGAGACGTTTGGCGATGCGTTCGGTCAAATTGTTGTGCTGCAGGAAGTCGCGGAAAGCGAGCGCCGTGGTGGCGAAACCGGTCGGCACGCGCACGCCGGCTTCGGCGAGCTGGCTGATCATCTCGCCCAGCGACGCGTTCTTGCCGCCGACGATTTCCACGTCGGTCATCCGCAACTGCTCGAACGGAACTACATACGCCTTGTCCTTTGCGACGGTAACTGCGTTAGTCATACAAGCCCCTAAGTGTGAAAGAAATTCACGACTGTGCAAGTGGGCTTGAACACGGGCAGCCCATTGGAAGCTCGACCCCGTGTCTTGCACAACCTGTTAGATAAGCAATCGCCGTAGCCGCAAGCCGCGTGCGGCGGGCCGCCTCACGCTGCTTCGGCCTCGCGGTAAATCACCGGACAAATCATGCGATTGGCCGGATTTACCGTTCGATCCCCCACATTCAGCGCACTTTGGCGGCCAATAGCATGGTGTTGAACGATCGTTCGCGGCAAGTTAGCCGCCAATCGCCTGCAATTGCTTATCCAACAGGTTGCCGCTATTCTACCGTGCCGACTCCTGAAATGTGGCAGTCGGACGAGAATTGCGCCTCGAATCGCGCCCCGGACCCAGCCAGCGGGCTTTTGCGAGGCGCGGCCGCCTCCGGGTGCGAACGTGGCGCGCACGGCGCGCTGCGTCGACGCCGCCCGTCTCCGGTCAGACTCCGGGACCGCGGCAGCGCCGCAGCGCTGTTTGATTCGAGCCTGCCTTGCTCAAGCGTCGA
Source organism: Paraburkholderia antibiotica (assembly GCF_012927125.1). GTDB lineage: Bacteria > Pseudomonadota > Gammaproteobacteria > Burkholderiales > Burkholderiaceae > Paraburkholderia > Paraburkholderia antibiotica. The sequence continues at coordinate 899,916 of NZ_JABBFZ010000001.1, read as the reverse complement.
TTGACGCGCACGGCAGCGCTCACGTTTCCAGCCCCACTGATGCCGCCCACCGTATTCATCGTCTCCGACGGTACCGGGATTACTGCCGAAACCTTCGCGCACTCGATCCTCTCCCAGTTCGACCAGAAATTCCGTCTGGTTCGCGTGCCTTTCGTCGACTCGACCGAAAAGGCCTATGCGACGCTCGAAAAGATCAACGAGTCGGTCATCCAGGACGGCCGTCGCCCGATCGTGTTCACGACGCTCGTCGATAGTTCGTCGAATCAGATCGTCAAGGGCTCGAATGCGCTCGTGCTCGACATGTTCCAGACCTTCGTCGAGCCGCTCGAGCAGGAGCTCGAACTGAAGTCGAGCCACGCGATGGGTCGCGGCCACCAGAACGCCGACACCGAGGAGTACAAGAACCGGATCGAGGCGATCAATTTCTCGCTCGCGCACGACGATGGCCAGTCGAACCGCAATCTGGCGGATGCCGACGTGATCCTCGTCGGCGTGTCGCGCAGCGGCAAGACGCCGACGAGCCTCTATCTGGCGATGCAGTACGGCGTGAAGGCCGCGAACTATCCGTTGATTCCCGAGGACTTCGAACGCGGCAAGCTGCCGACGCCGCTGCTCGAACACCGGCAGAAGATGTTCGGCCTGTCGATCGATCCGCAACGGCTCTCGGAGATCCGCAACGAGCGGCGCCCGGGCAGCAAATACGCGGCGCCGGAAAACTGTCGCTATGAGATCAACGAAGCGGAAACGATGATGCGGCGCGAGGGGATCAAGTGGCTGTCGTCGACACACAAGTCGATCGAAGAAATCGCGACGACGATCCTGCAGGAGATCAGGCTGGACCGGCCGTCTTATTGAGCTCTGCGTGAGCAGTGCATGAGCACTGCGCGAGGCGCAGAGGGAAGCGCCCCAGGCGTTGCCGGACCCGCAGCGGGTCCGCAACGCCAACCGCCTCGACTGTTTTTAACCGTTGCGCCCGCGCTGCTGCCGGCACTGTTCGAACACGCAGACCGCCGCCGCGGCTGCCACGTTCAGCGACTCCATGCCGCCCGGCTGCGGAATCGTCACCCGCAACGACACCGCGTCGCGCCAGATCTGCGACACCCCCGCCCCTTCATTGCCGAACACCCACGCGAGCGGCCTGCTCAGGTCGCAGTCGTAGATCGCCTCGGCGCCGTGCGAATCGGTGATGACGATCGGCACCGCGAGACGTTCGATCAACGCGCCCGCCTCGACATCCTCATGAATCTGCAGCAGGAAATGCGCGCCCATCCCCGAGCGCAGCACCTTCGACGACCACGCGTACGCGGTGCCCGGCGCGCAGAACACCTGCTGGATACCCGCGGCGGCCGCGCTGCGCAGAATCGAACCGACGTTGCCCGCATCCTGCACGCCGTCGAGCACGAGGCAGTTTTGCGCGATTCGATCCGGCAAGGCGGCGTCGAGCTTCTCGACCAGCAGCAGAATGCCGACCCCGTGCACGACGTTCGATAACTGGCCGAACAACGCATCCGGCAACGTCACGAGTCGATGCGCGTCGATCCGCGCGACGATCGCCTGTGCTTCGTCATGGCGCAGCGCGCCCTCGGTAACGACGCACAATTCCGGCTGACCGGCGACCTCGAGATACGCGCTCGCGAGGTGAAAGCCTTCGAGCAACGCATGACCGCTGCGGCGCTGTTGATGCGTCGAGCCGGCCAGTGCCTTCAGACGCTTGTAGAGCGGATTGTCCCGCGAGGTGATGGCTTTCACAGGCAGCGAAGGCAATGAGAATGGAAAAGAAATGAGCGGTGCTTCAAGACCTGAGCGCGGACCGTGCGGGCACCGCGCTCATGCGGTCCCGTTACGCGAGACCGGTTGCGTCGATTGCGCCCGATACGTGCGCGTCGGGCAGCGCGTCCGCGCCTTCGACCACCAGCGCATCGGCCACGACGATCGCCGCAGCCGCCGGCCGCACCACGCTTGTGCCGAAGCGCAGATGCGCTTCACGCACCGGCGCGAACGAGCGCCGATGATGCTCGCACGGCCCATGCTCGCGCAGCGCCGCCAAGTGCTGCGGCGTGCCGTAGCCGGAATGCGCATCGAAGCCGTACATCGGGAAGGCCTGATGCAGGTCGACCAGCATGCGGTCACGCGTGACCTTCGCGAGAATCGATGCTGCCGAGATGCTCTTCACGAGCGCATCGCCGCCGATCACCGCCTCGCTGCGGATGCTGAGCGTCGGGCAGCGGTTGCCGTCGACCTTCACGAGCGTCGGCACGACCGATAGACCTTCGACCGCGCGTTTCATCGCGAGCATCGTTGCGTGCAGGATGTTTAGCGAATCGATTTCCTCGACGGTCGCCGACGCGATGCAGTACGCGAGCGCGCGCTCGACAATCTTGTCGTACAGCTCCTCGCGCTTTTTCGCGCTCAGCGCCTTCGAGTCGTCGAGACCGCGAATCATCGGTTTGGTCGGATCGAAGATCACCGCCGCCGCGACCACCGGGCCGGCCAACGGCCCGCGCCCTGCTTCGTCGACGCCGCATACGATGTCGGCCGCGCTCTCGAAGTCGAGGCCGGCCTGAGTCGTCACCTGAACCACGGCCGCGGTCTTGCGGCGCGGTGCGCGCGCAGCGGTCATGGCCGCCCCGCCCGCTGCTCGACGACGCTCGCCACGACTTCGGCCGCGCGCCGTGCGGTGTTCTGCTTCAGCACGTGATGCATCTCCGTGAAGATTTCCTTCAGCGTGCGCCGGTTCGCTTCGTCGCGCAACTGTTTCAACGTCGCCTCGGCGAGCGCTTGCGGCGTCGCGAAGTGCTGCAGGATTTCCGGCACCACGAAACGCCCAGCCAGAATATTCGGCAGACCGACGTACGGCAGATAGCCCTGGCGGCGCATGATCTGGCCGGTCAGCCAGGGCACCTTGTACGAGATCACCATCGGCTTTTTCAGCAGCGCGGCTTCGAGTGTGACGGTGCCGCTCTTCACGAGAATCGCGTCGGCGGCGGTCATCGCGAGTTGCGACTGGCCTTCGGTGATGGTCAGCGCGAGTCCCGGATGCGCATCGACGAGCGGCTGCAGCAGCGCGCGCAACGCGGGCGTCGCCGCCGGCATCACGAAGCGCACGCCCGGCTCCTGGTGCTGCATCATTTCCATCGCCGCGAAAAACGTCGGGCCGATCAGATCGATCTCCGAACGCCGGCTACCCGGCAGCACCGCGATCACGGGACCGCTTTCCGCGAGACCGAGCGTGCGGCGCGCGCCGAGCGTGTCGGGTTCGAGCGGAATCTGATCGGCGAGGGGGTGACCGACATACGACGCCGCGACGCCCGCCTTTTCGAGCAGCTCGGTTTCGAACGGGAACACGCACAGCATGTGGTCGACCGCCTTCGCGATCTTCTTGATGCGGCCGCCGCGCCACGCCCAGATGGACGGGCAAACGAAGTGCACGGTCGGAATGCCGGCGTCGCGCAGCGCGTGCTCGAGGCCGAAGTTGAAATCCGGCGCATCGACGCCGACGAACACCGACGGCGGCTCCGCGAGCAGCTGGCGCTTCAGTTCGTTGCGAATGCCGAGGATTTCGGGAATGTGCCGCAGCGCTTCGACGTAGCCGCGCACCGTGAGCTTGTCCATCGGCCAGTGGGCGTCGAAGCCGGTGGCGATCATGCGCGGACCACCGATGCCGTAGTACTGCGTGGCGGCCGGCAGCCGGCTGGCAAGGCCGTCGAGCAGCGACGCGGCGAGCAGGTCGCCGGACGGCTCGCCGGCCACCATCGCGACGCGCAGCGGACTGGGTTGCAACGTCATCGGTTAGCGGATGATGCCGCGCTGCGACGCTTCGACGAACGCGAGCAGCGTCTGCACCGGCGCGTCGCCGTCGCCGCCGGCCACACCGAGTTCCTTCAGCTGCACCTTCGCTTCTTCCAGCGACAGGCCGTTCTTGTACAGCACGCGATACGCGGTGCGCAGCACCGAGATCGCATCGGCCGAGAAGCCGCGGCGACGCAACCCCTCGACGTTGATACCGTGCGGCTCGGCCTTGTTGCCCGCCGCGATCACGTACGGCGGCACGTCCTGCACGAGCGCCGATGCGCCGCCGAGCATCGAGTGCGCGCCGATGCGCACGAACTGGTGCACGCCCGACATGCCGCCGACGATCGCGTAGTCGCCGATCGTCACGTGGCCGGCCATCTGCGCGTTGCTCGACAGGATCACGTTGTTGCCGACGTGGCAGTCATGGCCGATGTGCACGTAGGCCATGATCCAGTTGTCGTCGCCGAGCGTGGTCACGCCCGCGTCCTGCACCGTGCCGGTGTGGATCGTCGTGAACTCGCGGATCGTGTTGCGGCTGCCGATGACGAGCCGGGTCGGCTCGTCCTTGTACTTCATGTCCTGCGGACGGCCGCCGACCGATGCGTAGTGGCCGATGCGGTTGTCTTCGCCGATCGTGGTGTGACCTTCGATCACGCTGTGCGACCCGACCGTGCTGCGCGCGCCGATCGTCACGTGTGCGCCGATCACGGCGTACGGTCCGACTTCGACGGATTCGTCGAGTTGCGCGCCCGGTTCGATGATCGCAGTGGGATGGATCCTGCTCATGCGTCCTCGCTTCTGATTCTGTTGCGTTGTCTGATTGGACCCGGCGCCTGGGCTCACCGCGCGCGTCATGCCGCTGCAAGTGGCCGGGACGTCGGCTTTACGCGTCTTTGTCCGTGTGACGCACCGCGCACATCAGATCGGCTTCCGCCGCGACGACGCCATCCACTTCGGCGCGCGCCTTGAATTTCCAGATGCCGCGCATGTGGCGCTCGAACGTGCAGTTCAGGATCAGCTGGTCGCCCGGCTCCACCACGCGCTTGAAGCGCGCATTGTCGATACCGACGAACAGGTACAGCGTGTTGGACGGATCGCTCGGCTCTTCCGAGAACGTCAGCAGCGCCGCCGTCTGCGCGAGCGCTTCGAGGATCAGCACGCCAGGCATCACCGGCCGCGTCGGGAAGTGTCCCTGGAAATACGGCTCATTGATCGACACGTTCTTCAACGCTTTGATGCTCTTGTGCGGCTCGAGTTCGAGCACCCGGTCGACCAGCAGGATCGGATAACGATGCGGCAGCAGCGTGAGAATCTTATGAATGTCGAGATTGATTTTTTCGGTGCTCATGGTGTTTCTGCTCACGCATTGACTGCGCGATGATGACTGCGGATGCTGGTGCAGGTGGGTTGAAAACGCGCACGGCCGGCGCCCGTCGTGACCGGCGGCCGTGCCACCCGGTCACGGCAACCGGCCTTGCTTCATGATGCTCGCCCGCTATTTTACGCGGTGCCGGCGGGCCGCCGTAAGAACTGTCAGATCTTGTTGCTTGCGGATTGGCCGGCGGCGCCGTCGACCGCATTGCCGCCCTTGTCCGCCGAGGCTGCTTCAAGCGCCTTGATGCGGTCGCGCAGCTTGTCGATATTGCGCAGCAGCGCGGCGCTTTTGTTCCAGTCCGCGTGGTTCACGGCCGGGAACGCGCTCGTGTACATGCCGGGCTTCAGCAGCGATTTCGATACGCCCGACTTCGCGGTGACGATCACGTAATCGGCAAGCGTCACGTGTCCGGCGATGCCGACCGCGCCACCGATCATGCAGTGACGGCCGATCGTCGTGCTGCCCGCGATCCCCGCGCAACCGGCGATCACCGTGTACGCGCCGACCTTGCAGTTGTGGCCGATCTGCACGAGGTTGTCGATCTTCACGCACTCCTCGATGATCGTGTCGGCCATCGCGCCGCGATCGATCGTGGTGTTCGCGCCGATCTCGACGTCGTTCGCGATCGACACGCCGCCGACCTGCGGAATCTTCACCCAGCTGCCGGTGCGCGCGTCGCCTTCGCCGACGAAATCCGGCGCAAAGCCGAAGCCGTCCGAGCCGATCACGGCGCCCGCATGCACGATCACGCGTTCGCCGAGCTTGCAGCCGTGATACACGGTAACGTTCGGATACAGATGCGCGTTCGCGCCGACGCGCGTGCCGCGGCCAATCACCACGTTAGCGTCGAGCCGCACGTGTTCGCCGATCACGGCGCCCGCCTCGACGGTGACGCGCGGGCCGATCACCGCGCTCGCGGCGATCTGCGCGGACGGGTCGATGGTTGCGCTCGGATGCACGCCGGGCACGGCTTTCGGCGCGGCGAGATCGATGAAGGTTTGCGCGATGCGCGCAAAGTAAGCGTAGGGATTCGGCGTGACGATGAAATTGCGACCTTCGCGCGAGGCAAGCTTGGCGAGGTCGGCGGCGCTGATCAGCACCGCGCCCGCGCGGGTCGTTTCGACCTGCGACAGATACTTCGGATTGGCGAGGAACGCCAACTGGTCCGGGCCTGCCTGGTCGAGCGGCGCGAGACTGCCCACGCGCTGCGAACCGTCACCGACTACTTCACCGCCGAACCGCTGAACGATGTCCTCGAGCGTAAATGCCATGCCTATCCTGTCTCCCATGTCGACCGGAACGAGTGCAAAGCACGGGCTCCGGTCCCATTCAATCGTTGCGAGGGCGCGCCCACGCGCGGCGGGCGACCGTGCGCCGCCTTGGTGCGCTGCCTTAGTTACGCGAATCAGTTACCCGAAGCCGCCAGCGCCTTCAACACCTGATCGGTGATGTCGATGCGCGGACTCACGTACACGGCTTCCTGCACGATCAGGTCATAGTGCTGCGTTTCCGCGATCTGCTTGATGACCTTGTTCGCGCGATCGAGCACCGCGGCCAGTTCCTCGTTGCGGCGCTGGTTCAGGTCTTCGCGAAACTCGCGCTGCTTGCGCTGGAAGTCCGAATCGAGCTGCGACAGGTCGCGCTGCTTCTGCGCGCGATCCGCCGCCGACAGCGACGCACCGCTCTTGTCGAGCCCATCGGACATCGACTTGAGCTTCTGCGCCATGTCCGCGAGGTCCTTGTCGCGCTTCGCGAATTCGGCCTCGAGCTTCAGCTGCGCGGCCTTCGCCGCGGCCGATTCGCGCAGGATGCGGTCGGAATTCACCGCGGCGATTCTCGCCTCCTGCGCATGCGCCACCCCGACTCCCAGAGTCATTGCCAGCGCCAATGCGCACGCTACACGTTTCGAAAACATACCGGTTAGCAAAGTCATCCTCTCGATACTGTAGTTTGGCCGGGCTCTGTGCCGCAGCCGGCCGCCCCGATCAGAACGCCGTCCCGATCTGGAACTGGAACTTCTGATACTGGTCGCCGGTGTGCTTGACGAGCGGGAAACCAAGGCTCAGCTTGAGCGGGCCGATCGGCGAAATCCACGCGAGACCGACACCGTAGCCGTAACGCAGGCCGTTCGCGCCGATGCTGTTACCTTCCGTACCCCACACGTTACCGGCGTCGAGGAACGTGAACACACGCAGCGTGCGGTCGTAGCCGGTGCCCGGCAGCGGGAACGTGAGCTCGATGTTACCAACCAGCAGCTTCGAACCGCCGATCGGGTCGCCCGTCTTCGCGTCGCGCGGACCCAGCGAGCTCGGTTCATAGCCACGCACCGAGCCGATACCGCCGGCGAAGTAGTTCTTGAAGATCGGATACGGTTTGCCGCCTAGGCCGTTACCGTAGCCGCCCTGGAAGTTGAAGCCCAGCACGAAGCCGCGCGCGAACGAATAATAGTACTGCGCGTTGATGTCGGCCTTGTAGTACTGCGTGCCGCCGATCGGCGTGCCGTATTCGGCGTTCGCCTGCGTGAAGTAACCGCGGCTCGGCACCAGCGCGCTGTCACGCGCGTCGCGCGACCAGCCCACCGTCAGCGGCACGTTGTTCGAGATGCGGCCGAACTCGTGCACGTAGTCGATGTAGCTTGCCGGCGTGTTCGCATCGACGTCCAGCTGGTTCTGCTCGAAGCCCACGCCAAAAAACACCGTGTCGACTTCGGAGAACGGGATGCCGAACTTCAGGTCGGCGCCCAGCGTGACGATCTTGAAGCTCGAATCCGTCGAGTAATACAGCGGCTGGTATGTACGGTAGTAGACGTCGGTAATCCGCTTGATGCCGTCCACCGTGAAGTACGGGTCGACCTGGGTGACCGTCAGCGTGCGGTACGTCTTCGCGGTATTGATGTTCACCGCGAGGCTCGTGCCCGAACCGAACACGTTGTCCTGCGAAATACCCGCGGACAGCACCACCTTGTCCGTCGACGAGAAACCGGCGCCCAGCGTGATCGCGCCGGTCGGCTTTTCCGCGACCTTCACGTCGATGTCGACCTGGTCGGGCGTGCCTTCCACCGGGATGGTGGTCACGTCGACGTCGGTGAAGTAGCCGAGACGGTTGATACGGTCCTTCGACAGCGACAGGCGGTTCGAGTCGAACCACGAGCTTTCGAGCTGGCGCATTTCGCGGCGCACCACTTCGTCGCGCGTACGCGTATTGCCGACCACGTTGATGCGGCGCACATAGACGCGCCGGCTCGGATCGACCTGCAGCGTGAGGTCGACCGTGTGGTTGTTCTGGTCGATCTGCGGCTGCGCGTTGACGGTCGCGAACGCATAGCCGTATTCGCCGAGCTTGTCGACGATCGCCTTCGTTGTGGCCTGCAGCTTTTCGGCCGAGAAACGATCGCCCGGCTTGATCTTGACGAGCTTCTTCAGCTCCGCTTCGCGGTCGAGCAGATTGCCGGCGAGACGGATGTTAGAAATTGTGTACGGCTCGCCTTCATGCAGCGTGACCGTCAGGTACATGTCCTTCTTGTCCGGCGAGATCGACACCTGGGTCGACTCGATGTTGAACTCGAGGTAGCCGCGATTCAGGTAGTACGAGCGGACGTTCTCGAGGTCGCCGGTGAGCTTGTCTTTCGCGTACAGGTCGTTCTTCGTGTACCACGAGAACCAGTTCGGCGTGGACAGCTGCATTTCGTCGCGCAGCGTGCCGGTGCTGAAGGTCTTGTTGCCGATGAAGTTGATCTGGCGAATCTTCGCGCTCGGACCTTCGGCCACCGAGAACAGGATACCGACGCGGTTACGGTCGATCGGCGTGATGGTCGTGGTGACTTCGGCCGCGTAGTAGCCGCGCGTCAGGTACTGACGTTTCAGTTCCTGCTCGGCCTTGTCGACGAGCGCCTTGTCGTAATAACGGCCTTGCGACAGCCCGACCGCGCGCAGCGCCTTGGTCAGGTTGTCCTTGTCGAATTCGTGGATGCCGGAGAAGTCGATCGTGCCGATGGCCGGACGCTCCTGCACCTGCACGACGACCACGCTGCCTTCGGTCGCGATCTTGACGTCGTTGAAGAAGCCCGTCGCATACAGCGCGCGAATCGCTTCGGACGCCTTGTCGTCGGAAAAGGTGTCGCCTTGCTTGATGGGCAGATACGCGAACACGGTGCCCGGTTCGACGCGTTGCAATCCCTCAATGCGAATGTCTTGCACCACGAAGGGCGTCGTTGCGTGAGCAACCAGCCCATGCGCGGCGAACGCCGCGGCTATAACCGTCTTTGGACCAAAGCGATGAGGTTTGAACAACGTGCTTCCCCAGTGTGTATAGCTGCATCAGGCCAGGCGGTCGCCCTCGTGAACGCCGCCGGACACTTTAAAAATGGATTAAACGAGCCAGATCGTTGAACAGCGCAATCGCCGACAACGCGACGATGCAGGCGAGACCCGCCCTCTGAAAAACAAGTTGCCAGCGATCGGAGACAACCTTACCGGTCACAGCTTCAACCAAATAATATAACAGATGACCCCCGTCCAATACCGGAATTGGTAAGAGGTTCAGCACGCCGAGGCTAATGCTGACAAGGGCCAGGAACGACAGGAACGCCGCGGGACCCAGACGTGCGCTCTTTCCCGCGTAGTCGGCGATGGTCACCGGACCGGACAGATTCTTCAGCGATGCCTCGCCGACGATCATCCGGCCGAACATGCGTACCGAGTACACCGCCAGATCCCACGTGCGGCGCGCGCCCAGCCGCAGGCTTTCGATCGGCCCGTAGCGCACATCGATCGATGGCACCTGGGTCGCCAGCTCCGCACCGATACGGCCAATCTGCTGGCCGGTTGCCGCGTCGCGCTGCAATTGCGGCACGAGCGTGATCTGTTCGAGCGCGCCCGCCGTATGGCCGCCGCGACCGCCGCGCTCCACCTGCAGCGTGACCGGCACGCCGGCGTGCGATTTTACATAGCTGATGAAGGCCGCGGCATTATCGGTCGGCGTACCGTTGATCGCGCGCAGCCGGTCACCCGCGACGAGACCCGCCTGCTGCGCCGCGCTGCCCGCCTGCACGCCCGCCACCGTCAGCTTGCCGCCACCGGGCTCGAAGCCGAGGCGCGCCATCAGGTCGTCGTCGACGTCCTTCTCGGCGAGGCCGCGCAGGTCCATCGGGAAATCGGAGATGCCGTGCGCGTCCTTCGCGGCGAGCACGACGCGTTGCTGATCGAACGTGGCGCCGAGCAGCTTCCAGCGCAGATCCGACCACGAGCGCACCGGCTCGGTCTCATCGCTATGGCCAGTGCGCACGCCGACGATCGTCTCGCCGCCCTCGAAGCCAGCCTGGGCGGCCGGCGTGTTCGGCGCCGGCGTCGCGATCACGGCTGCCGGCTCGCTCACGCCGGTCGCGAACACGAGCGCGAACAGCACGATAGCAAGCAGGAAGTTGGCGACCGGGCCGGCCGCGACGATCGCGAAGCGCCGCCACACCGACTGACGGTTGAACGCATGCGGCAGATCCGCGGCCGGAATCGACCCCGTGCCGGTCTCGCGCTCGTCGAGCATCTTCACGTAGCCGCCGAGTGGCAGCGCCGCAACCGTCCACTCGGTGCCCGTTTTCGGGCTGACCCATTGCAGGAGCGGCTTGCCGAAGCCGATCGAAAAGCGCAGCACCTTCACGCCGCACAGACGCGCGACGCTATAGTGCCCGTACTCGTGGACCACCACGAGCACTCCAATCGCAACCGCGAAAGCGAGCAGTTCGATCAGCAGGTTCATAGGCGCCTCACTGGACGGCGCGTTCCGTGCGACGGGCGCCGTCGGGCAGACGCGCGATCAACTCGGTCGCGGCACGGCGCGCGGCGGCGTCCGCCTCGATGACATCGTCGAGCGCATGCGCGCTACGGTTCGGCAATGCGTTGAGCACCGAGTCGACTACCTCGGCGATCGCCATGAAGCCAATGCGCCGGGAGAGGAACGCCTCAACCGCGATTTCGTTCGCGGCATTGAGCGCCGCGCTGGCGACGCCGCCTTCGGCGAGCGCCTTCATCGCGAGCGCGAGGCACGGGAAGCGCGCGTAATCGGGTTTCTCGAACGACAGCGACGCGATCTCGGCAAGATCGAGCTGCGCGACGCCGGAATCGACACGATCCGGGAACGCAAGCGCGTGCGCGATCGGCGTGCGCATGTCGGGATTGCCGAGCTGCGCGAGCACCGAGCCGTCCGCGTACGACACCAGCGAATGGATCACGCTCTGCGGATGAATCAGCACGTCGATGCGCTCGCCGGGCAGATCGAAGAGCCAGTGCGCCTCGATCACCTCGAGGCCCTTGTTCATCATCGTCGCCGAGTCGACCGAAATCTTGCGGCCCATCACCCAGTTCGGATGCTTGCAGGCCTCTTCCGGCGTCACGTCGACGAGCGTGGCCGGTTCGCGAGTGCGGAACGGGCCGCCCGACGCGGTCAGGATGATCTTCGACACACCGCCGTGCAGCGACGCTTCGCGCGGCAGGCACTGGAAAATCGCGTTGTGTTCGCTGTCGACCGGCAGCAGTACCGCGTCGTGGTCGCGCACCGCGTCCATGAAGATCGCGCCGGACATCACCAGCGCTTCCTTGTTCGCGAGCAGAATACGCTTGCCCGCGCGCGCGGCGGCGAGACTCGGCGCCAGGCCTGCCGCGCCGACGATCGCCGCGACCACCGTGTCGCAGCCGTCGCTCTTTGCGACGTCAACCAGCGCTTGCGGCCCGTACGTGACCTCGGTCCGGCTACCGGCTTCGCGCAGCTTCGCGGCGACCTGCGCGGCCGTGTCGGCGTCGCCGACCACCGCCACTTCGGGGGCGAAGCGCAGGCATTGCTCGACGAGTTTCTCGCCGTTGCGATGCGCGGTCAGCGCGTAAATTGAGAAACGCTCGGGATGGCGCGCGACGACGTCGAGCGTGCTGTCTCCAATCGAGCCCGTGGAACCGAGCAATGTCAGACGTTTTTGCATATCTCTTTCTCTAGCCGAGCAGCAGCATCGCGAGCGGCAGCACCGGCAACAATGCGTCGATGCGGTCGAGCACGCCGCCGTGTCCCGGCAACAGGCCGCTCGAGTCTTTGACGCCGGCCTGGCGTTTCAACATCGATTCGAACAGATCGCCGACCACGCTGAAGGCCACCAGCAGGGTCAGCGCGAGCACCGTGCGCGCCGCGCCCAGTTGCGCTAGCAGCGCAGAATACAGGGTTGGCTCGAACGCGTGCAAAAAGACCGCCGCCGCCGCGACGATCATCACCAGCAGCCAGCCGCCGACCGCGCCTTCCCAGGTTTTACCCGGACTGATGGCGGGCGCCAGCTTGTGCTTGCCAAACGCTTTCCCCGAGAAGTATGCGCCGATATCGGCGAGCCATACCAACAGGAGCAGCGACAGCACGAACGGCACACCCTGCATGCGCGCGGCAACGAGAGCATGCCAGCAGGCGACGAAACCGACGATGCCGGCAAGAAACAGAAAGGCGCGCCACGCGCCTTGCGCGAGCACGGGCTTGCGCAGCAGCACGAACGGACCGGCGATCACCCAGAAAATCGCCGCCGCCTGAAAGAACGGCCGGGCCGACGCGGTGCCGATGCCCACGCGCGTGCTGGCGACCAGCGCGAGCGCCGCGACGAGCGCGTACACCACCGGACCGGCGCCGCCCAGCTTGAGCAGGCGCGCCCACTCCCACGCGGCGAACACGACGACGAAAGCGATCAGCGCGCCGAACCCGCCGATCGGCGCGAACAGCGTGACAGGCAGCAGCACTGCCAACAGGACGATCGCCGTGATGACACGGGTCTTTAGCATGGAAGCGAATCGACGTTTTGCGATTGCGGCTCGAGCTGAGCACTGGTGCGGCCGAAACGGCGTTCCCGCTCGGCGTACGAAGCGATGGCATGACCGAGCGCGTCGGCGTCGAAATCCGGCCAGAACGTGTCGGTGAAATAGAACTCGGTGTAAGCGAGCTGCCACAGCAGGAAGTTGCTGACGCGCCGCTCGCCGCCGGTGCGGATGAACAGATCCGGCTCGGGCGCGTAGGCCATCGACAGATGCTCGGCGAACGCGTCCTCATTGACTTCGACCGGCTTGCCGGCCGCCACCGACTGTTCGACGAGCTTGCGGGTAGCCTGCATGATGTCCCAGCGACCGCCGTAGTTCGCGGCGATGGTCAGCGTGAGACGGGTGTTGCGCGCGGTCTTGGTTTCCGCGCGCTTGATCAGGTCGCGGATCTTCGCGTCGAAGCGCTCGAGATCGCCGACCACGCGCAAACGGATGCCGTTCGCGTGGAGCTTGCCGATCTCGCGCTCGAGCGCGGTAACGAAGAGGCGCATCAGGAACGACACCTCCTCGTTCGGACGGCGCCAGTTTTCCGAGCTGAACGCAAACAGCGTCAGATATTCGACGCCGCGCCGCGCGCACGCCTCGACGGCCGCCCGCACCGCGTCGACGCCGCGCGTATGGCCCGCCACGCGCGGCAGACGCCGCTGGGTGGCCCAACGGCCGTTGCCGTCCATGATGATCGCGATATGTCGCGGCACCGCGGCGACTTCAGGCACGCGCACGGTTGAGCTGGTATAGGTCATGGCCGTCGGGACAGTAATGCCAGTAAAGAAGTGGAAATCCGAAAGGGCTGAGCCAAACGGCCTCAGACCGTCATGATCTCGGCTTCTTTCGTCACGACGAGCTTGTCGATTTCGGCGACGAACTTGTCCGTCAGCTTCTGGACGTCGTCACCGGCACGGCGCTCGTCGTCTTCCGAAATTTCCTTGTCCTTGACGAGCTTCTTCAGTTGCTCGTTGGCGTCGCGGCGCAGATTGCGCACGGCCACCTTCGCCGTTTCGGCTTCGCTGCGCACGACCTTGGTCAGCTCGCGGCGGCGTTCTTCGGTCAGCGCGGGCATCGGCACGCGGATCACGTCGCCGTGGGTGGCCGGGTTCAGACCGAGGTCCGACTCGCGGATCGCCTTTTCGACGACCTGGACCATCTTCTTTTCCCACGGCTGCACGCCGATCGTGCGCGCGTCGATCAGCGTGAGGTTCGCGACCTGCGAAATCGGCACCGGCGAACCGTAGTAGTCGCACTGGATATGGTCGAGCAGGCCCGTATGAGCACGGCCCGTACGGATCTTCGACAGGTCGTTCTTGAACGCGTCGATCGAGCGCTGCATTTTCTGCTCAGCGCCCTTCCTGATATCAGCCACAGACATTTTTTAACCTCCGAACCTTCTAAACGGTGCGAGCCGCCCGGCACGCGCAATGCGGCGACCCGGGGCTCGCGTCAAAGCCCACGTAATGCAAACGACAGTTTACACGTGGACGAGGGTGCCCTCGTCCTCACCTTGCACGATGCGCTTGAGCGCACCCGGCTTGACGATCGAAAACACGCGGATCGGCAGCTTCTGGTCGCGGCACAGCGCGAAAGCCGTCGCGTCCATCACCTGCAGATTGCGACCGATCGCCTCGTCGAAGCTGATCGTGGTGTAACGGGTCGCGCTCGGATCCTTCTTCGGATCGGCCGAATAGACGCCGTCCACCTTGGTCGCCTTCAGCACCACTTCCGCGCCGATTTCCGAGCCGCGCAACGCGGCTGCGGTGTCGGTCGTGAAGAACGGGTTGCCGGTGCCGGCCGCGAAAATCACGACCTTGCCTTCCTCGAGCTGGCGGATCGCGCGGGGCCGGATGTACGGCTCGACCACCTGGTCCATGCGCAGCGCCGATTGCACGCGCGCCTCGATGCCGGCGTGGCGCATCGCGTCCTGCAGCGCCAGCGCGTTCATCATCGTGGCCAGCATGCCCATGTAGTCGGCCGTCGCGCGGTCCATACCCGCTGCGCCGCCCGCGACGCCGCGGAAAATATTGCCGCCGCCGATCACCACGGCCAGCTGCGTTCCAAGACGGACCACTTCGGCCACGTCCGCCACCATTCGTTCGATGGTCGCGCGATTGATGCCGAAGGCATCGTCGCCCATCAGAGCTTCACCGGAGAGTTTGAGCAGGACGCGTTTATAGGCAGTGGGCATAGGGGTATCCAGATCGCGCAGAACAGGGCAACAACAAGGGACTAATGTAGGGGTGAAATGCTGATTCGGGCAAGCGCCGCCAGATTGGCGAACCCTCGGGGTCCGCCAACGGCGGCCGCGCGGCGAGGGTCAACCCGTGCGCGGCCTTGCGGTGCTGCCGAGCGCGGCGAGGTCTTGCCTCGCCGCGGGTGCAACGGTACGGCTATGAAGCTTAGGTAATGCTTATTGTTGCTTTGCAGCAGCGACCTGGGCGGCCACTTCCGCTGCGAAGTCGTCCTGCTTCTTCTCGATGCCTTCGCCGACCACGAACAGTGCGAACTTCTGCACGCTCGAGTTCGCCGCCTTCAGCATCTGTTCGATCGTCTGCTTGTCGTTCTTAACGAACGTCTGATTCAGCAGCGACACTTCCTTCAGGTACTTCTGCACGCTGCCGTCGACCATCTTCGCGACGATTTCAGCCGGCTTGCCCGATTCGGCAGCCTTCTGTTCAGCGATGCTGCGTTCCTTGGCGATCAGGTCCGCCGGCACGTCGTTCGACGACAGCGAAACCGGCTTCATTGCAGCGATGTGCATCGCCACGTCCTTGCCGACCTGCTCGTCCGCGCCGGTGTACTCGACCAGCACGCCGATACGCGTGCCGTGCAGGTACGCTGCCAGCTTGTTCGCGGTCTCGAAGCGCTCGAAACGGCGGATCGAGATGTTTTCACCGATCTTGCCGACCAGCGCGAGACGCACTGCGTCGACGGTCGAACCGTCGAGCGGCAGTGCCGACAGCGCGGCGACGTCAGCCGGGTTTTGCGTCGCGACGAGTTCGGCGACCGTCTTCGAAAATGCGAGGAAGTCGTCGTTCTTCGAAACGAAGTCGGTTTCGCAGTTCAGTTCGACGAGCGAACCAGCGTTGCCGCCGATGAACGATGCGACGACGCCTTCAGCCGTCACGCGCGATGCCGCCTTGCTCGCCTTGTTGCCGAGCTTCACGCGCAGCAGTTCTTCAGCGCGCGCCAGATCGCCGTCGGCTTCCGTCAGCGCCTTCTTGCATTCCATCATCGGCGCGTCGGTCTTCGCGCGCAGTTCTGCAACCATGCTTGCGGTAATTGCCGCCATCATTTGCTCCTTGGGTTCTGTCTGTCACACGCCGCCCGCACTTCGATGCCGGCGGCAGGAATTCGTTTCAGCGTTTTCGCGTATTTTTTGCGGACGACCCTGCTGGCGCCGCCCGGCAAGCACCTTGCCAGATGCCTGTTACACCATTTGCTGCTACAAGCGTCGCGACTTAAAAAAAGGGGGCCTGTAGAAAGCCCCCTTTTATGCCGGACACTGGGCAGCCTTACGCTTCCGAGTTGACCTCGACGAACTCGTCGCCGTCGCCGCCGCGTGCAGCCTGGACCACTTCGTTGACCGCGTTCGCACGGCCTTCGAGGATCGCGTCGGCCACGCCAGCCGCGTACAGAGCGACGGCCTTGCTGGCGTCATCGTTACCCGGGATCACGTAGTCCACACCTTCCGGCGAGTGGTTCGTATCGACCACGGCGATGACCGGAATGCCGAGCTTGTTCGCTTCGGTCACGGCAATCTTGTGGTAGCCGACGTCGACGACGAAGATTGCGTCCGGAATGCCGCCCATGTCCTTCACGCCGCCGATCGACTTCTGCAGCTTGGCCATTTCGCGTTCGAACAGCAGCGCTTCCTTCTTGCTCATGCGCTCGGTTTCACCGGCTTCCAGCGCTGCTTCCATGTCCTTCAGGCGCTTGATCGAAACCTTCAGCGTCTTGAAGTTGGTCAGCATGCCGCCGAGCCAGCGTGCGTTCACGAACGGCATACCGGCGCGCTGCGCTTCCTGGGCGATCGTGTCACGCGACTGACGCTTCGTGCCGACGAACAGGATCGTGCCACGGTTCGATGCCAGCTGACGCGCGTACTTCAGCGCGTCGTTGTACATCGGCAGCGTCTTTTCGAGGTTGATGATGTGAATCTTGTTGCGGTGACCGAAAATGAACGGAGCCATCTTCGGGTTCCAGAAGCGGGTCTGGTGACCGAAGTGGACACCTGCTTCCAGCATTTGACGCATCGTAACTGCCATGAAATTCTCCACGAGGGTTGGGTCTTAAGCCGGCTGCCGTATCGGCCGCTCCCAGCCGCATTACTGACTGGAGCGTGTCGACACCCTGGGTGCGCCGGCTTGCGAATTGGCTGCCTGAACTGCTTTCCACCTCGCGACCAGACAACCGAAGGGCCGCGAGAAGCCGCTTTGCCCCGCTCTTCATGCATTTGCGCAATAAAAAGCGGACAAGATCGACTTAGCCGAAGAGTATAGCACGTGACTACCGCGTGACTCAACCTGCCCGGACTATCGCCCCCACCGACCTTAAGCTCGCCAATGCAGCCGCGAAGTCGCGGCTTTGGCGTCTTTTGGCCTGCCAGCACCCTATCCAACCCAACGACTCCGGCCCCGCTGCTGTAAAATGTCACGATTCCGCCGCACGGGACGGAGTCGCCAGCGAAATTGCCGGCAAACTGCCCGGCCAGACCCATCCGCGCGGCCACCGCACCACCCTGAAAGCCTTATCCAGCGAGGCTTCTGAGGAAACCATGGCTATCACGATCAAAAACGACCACGACATCGCGATGATGCGCGTCGCCTGCCGGCTCGCGAGCGAGGTGCTCGACTACATCACGCCGTTCGTCAAGGCCGGCGTCACGACCGGCGAACTCGACCGCCTGTGCCACGAGTACATGCTCAAGGAACAGGGCACGGTCCCGGCGCCGCTCAATTATCAGCCGCCCGGCTACCCGCCCTACCCGAAGGCAACCTGCATTTCCGTCAACGACGTGATCTGCCACGGTATTCCCGGCGACAAGGCGCTGAAAAACGGCGACGCGCTGAATATCGACATCACCGTCATCAAGGAAGGCTATTTCGGCGACACGAGCCGCATGTTCATCGTCGGCGAAGGCTCGATCATGGCGAAGCGCCTCGTGCAGGCCACCTTCGAATGCATGTGGCTCGGCATCGACCAGGTGCGCCCCGGCGCGCATCTCGGCGACATCGGCTATGCGATCCAGAAGCATGCCGAAGGCCTCGGCTACAGCGTGGTGCGCGAGTATTGCGGCCACGGCATCGGCACCGTGTTCCACGAAGACCCGCAGATCCTGCACTACGGCCGCCCCGGCACCGGGCTCGAACTGCAGGCCGGCATGATCTTCACGATCGAGCCGATGATCAACGCCGGCCGCCGCGACATCCGCACGATGCCCGACCAGTGGACCGTCAAGACCAGGGACCGCAGCCTGTCCGCGCAGTGGGAGCACACGGTGCTCGTCACGGAAACCGGCTACGACGTGCTGACCGTCTCGGCCGGCACGCCCGCGCGTCCGGCCGCGCATCTGCCTACTGGCGCGGTCACCGCCTGAGCCCACTCCGACTTCATCGCCCGCCCGCGCCCGCCAATGAGTAGCGTTCCAGCCGTCGCCCCATCCCACGCCACGTCGCTCAAGGCGGACTACAAAGTGGCCAAAGCCCAGTTGCTGGAACGCTTTCGCACCGCCACCAACGTCGACGGGCTGATGGGCGCGCTCGCGCGCGCCACCGATCATTCGCTGCGCGCCGCGTGGGACACCTGCGAGCTGCCCGACGAGCTGGCACTCGTCGCGGTCGGCGGCTATGGGCGCGGCGAACTCGCGCCGCACTCCGACATCGACATTCTGGTGCTGCTGCCCGACGCGCGGCTCGAGCATCTGGAGGCGCGCATCGAGCGCTTCATCAGCCTCGCGTGGGATCTCGGGCTGGAACTCGGCAGCAGCGTGCGCAGCGTGTCGCAATGCCTCGAGGAAGCGGCCAACGACGTCACCGTGCGCACCTCGCTGCTCGAAGCGCGGCGCATCACCGGCAGCGCCGCGCTGTTCGACGATTTCGAGCGACGCTACCGCGACGCGCTCGATCCGAAAGCGTTCTTCCAGGCGAAGGTGCTCGAAATGCGCCAACGCCACGCGAAGTTTCAGGACACGCCGTACGCGCTCGAACCGAACATCAAGGAAAGCCCGGGCGGGCTGCGCGACTTGCAGCTGATCCTGTGGATCACCCAGGCGGCCGATTTCGGCAGCAGCTGGCGCGAACTCGAGGCGCGCGGGCTCATCACCGAGCGTGAGGCGAGCGAGCTGCGCCGCAACGAAGGCTTCCTGAAGTCGCTGCGCGCGCGGCTGCACGTGCTCGCGGGCCGGCGCCAGGACATTCTGGTGTTCGACCTGCAGACGCCGGTCGCCGAGAGCTTCGGCTACAAGCCCACCGCGACGAAGCGCGCGAGCGAGCAGCTGATGCGCCGCTACTACTGGTCCGCGAAGGCCGTCACGCAACTCGCGACGATCCTGATCCAGAACATCGAGGCGCAGCTCTTTCCGAACACGAGCGGCATCACGCGCGTGCTGTCGGACCGCTTCGTCGAAAAACAGGGCATGCTCGAAATCGCCTCCGACGACGTGTTCCAGCGCGAGCCGAATGCGATCCTCGAAGCGTTCCTGCTGTACGAGCGCACGCCCGGCGTGAAGGGGTTGTCGGCGCGCACGCTGCGGGCGATCTACAACGCGCGCGACGTGATGGACCAGCACTGGCGCCGCGATCCGGAAAACCGTCGGCTCTTCATGGAAATCCTGAAGCAGCCGGCCGGCATCACGCACGCCTTCCGGCTGATGAACCAGACGAGCGTGCTCGGGCGTTATCTGCTGAATTTCCGGCGCATCGTCGGGCAGATGCAGCACGACCTGTATCACGTCTACACGGTCGACCAGCACATCCTGATGGTGCTGCGCAATCTGCGCCGCTTCGCGGTCGCCGAGCACACGCACGAATATCCGTTCTGCAGCCAGCTGATCGTGAATTTCGACCGGCCGTGGGTGCTCTACGTGGCCGCGCTGTTTCACGACATCGCGAAAGGCCGCGGCGGCGATCATTCCACGCTGGGCATGGCCGACGCGCGCCGTTTCTGCCGGCAGCATGGTATCGACGGCGAGGACGGCGATCTGGTCGTGTGGCTCGTGCAGCAGCATCTGACCATGAGCCAGGTCGCGCAAAAGCAGGACACGAGCGACCCCGAAGTGATCAAGCGCTTTGCCGAGCTGGTCGGCACCGAGCGTCGCCTGACCGCGCTCTACCTGCTGACGGTGGCCGACATCCGCGGTACCAGCCCGAAGGTCTGGAACACGTGGAAAGGCAAGCTGCTCGAAGACCTGTACCGCGCGACGCTCGCCGTGCTCGGCGGCGCACGGCCCGATGCCCATTCGGAGCTGAAAACCCGCCAGGAAGAAGCGCTCGCGCTACTGCGGCTGGAAACCGTGCCGGAAGGCGCGCAGCAGGCGCTGTGGGACAAGCTCGACGTCGGCTACTTCCTGCGCCACGACGCGGCGGATATCGCGTGGCAGACGCGCGTGCTGTACCGCCACGTCGAAACGCCCACGCCGCTCGTGCGCGCGCGGCCGTCGCCGATCGGCGAGGCGTTGCAGGTGCTCGTCTACGTGAAGGATCAACCGGATCTGTTCGCGGGCATCTGCGCGTATTTCGATCGCAACGGGCTGTCGGTGCTCGATGCGCGCGTCAGCACGACGCGTCACGGCTACGCGCTCGACAACTTCCTCGTCACGCATACCGAAGAGGACGTGCACTACCGCGACATCGCCAATCTGGTCGAGCAGGAGCTGACCGCGCGGCTCACGGGCCACGGCACGCTGCTGCCGGGTCCGTCGAAGGGCCGGCTGTCGCGGCTGTCGCGCACCTTCCCGATTACGCCGCGCGTCGACCTGCGGGCCGACGAGCGCGGCCAATACTACATCCTGTCCGTGTCGGCGAACGACCGGCCGGGCCTTCTTTATTCGATCGCGCGCGTGCTGGCCGAGCATCGGGTCGGCGTCGCTTCGGCGCGGATCAATACGCTCGGCGAACGCGTCGAGGACGTGTTCCTGCTCGAGGGACACAGCCTGTCGGACAATCGCCTGCAAATTCAGGTCGAAACGGAACTGCTGCGCGCGATCGCAGTGTGAGATTTCATGCGAATCAAATTAACAGCCAAGCATCCGCGGCCGGCATCGTCCGAACGCGCCCCTGTCCGCTCCGGCAGCGCGTCCGCGCGTAAGCCGACGCGCCCGAAGCCCGCGGCGGAGTCCGGAGCGGCGCGTGGAGGTGGCGCGAAGCGGCCGGCCGGCACGAAACCGGCGGGCGCGGGTACGCGTGCGCCGCGTGCCGAAGGGACGTTCGGGCGCGAACGGGGCGCGGGCGCCTCGGGCGCGCCCCGTCGCGTCGAAGGTGCGGGCGAGCGTGGCGAACGCGGTTTCCGGCGCGATGGCGACGAACGGGCTCCGCGCAGTTTTGGTGATCGGCCGCCGCGTCGTGAAACCGGCGAGCGGTCGGAGCGTGCGCCGCGTCGGTTTGAAGGGAATGCGGAGCGTGGCGAACGTGCACCGCGTAGTTTTGGTGACCGCCCGCCGCGTCGAGATGACGGTGAACGGTCGGAGCAGCGCGCGCCGCGTCGCTTCGAAGGCAATTCGGAGCGTGGCGAACGCGCACCGCGTAGCTTTGGTGACCGCCCGCCGCGTCGCGACGACGGCGAACGCTCGGAACGCGCACCCCGTCGTTTCGAAGGTAATTCGGAACGTGGCGAGCGTGCACCGCGCAGTTTCGGCGACCGTCCGCCGCGCCGTGACGACGGCGAGCGCTCGGAACGCGCACCGCGTCGTTTCGAAGGCAATTCGGAACGCGGCGAACGTGCACCGCGCAGCTTTGGTGACCGCCCGCCGCGTCGCGACGACGGCGAGCGCTCGGAGCGTGCACCGCGTCGTTTCGAAGGCAATTCGGAGCGCGGCGAGCGTGCACCGCGCAGCTTTGGTGACCGCCCTCCGCGCCGTGAAACCGGCGAACGCTCGGAACGCGCGCCCCGCCGTTTCGAAGGCAATTCAGAACGCGGCGAACGCGCACCGCGCAGTTTGGGTGACCGCCCTCCGCGCCGTGAAACCGGCGAGCGCTCGGAACGCGCGCCCCGCCGTTTCGAAGGCAATTCGGAGCGTGGCGAACGCGCACCGCGTAGCTTTGGTGACCGCCCGCCGCGCCGCGACGACGGCGAACGCTCGGAACGCGCACCGCGTCGCTTCGAAGGCAATTCGGAGCGTGGCGAACGCGCACCGCGTAGCTTTGGTGACCGCCCGCCGCGCCGCGACGACGGCGAACGTCGCCCGTTCGGTGCCGACCGAGGCGCACGCAGCGAAGGCGGTCCGCGCCGTTTCGAAGGCGAGCGTGGCGAACGCAGCTTCTCGAAGCCGGTAAAGGGCGGCTACGCCGAGCGCTCCGAGCGTCCAGCACGCGCACCGCGCGACGAACGCAGCGAACGCACAGCACGCGGCACCGATCGCAGCGACCGCGCCGAACGCCAGGCCCGTAGCTTCGACAAGGCACCGTCGGCCAACGCCCGCCGCTTCGGCGACGACCGTCCGGCCCGCGCCGCCAAACCGCACGCCGCCTCGGCACGCGACGAAGCGTCCGATACGACGCTAGACACCCCGCGTCCGCGCCGCGACCACGAAGACGCGCCCGGCATGCTGCGTCTGTCGAAGCTGATGTCCAAGCTCGGCCTGTGCTCGCGCCGCGAAGCCGACGAGTGGATCGAAAAAGGCTGGGTGATGGTCGACGGCGAGCGCGTCGATACGCTCGGCACCAAGGTCTTCCCGGACCAGCGCATCGACATCGATCCCGCCGCCGAAGCGGCGCAGTCGAGCCAGGTGACGGTGCTGATCCACAAGCCGGTCGGTCTCGTGTCGGGCCAGGCGGAAGACGGCTATCAGCCGGCCATCACGCTCGTCACGCCGGAAAACCGCTGGGAAGGCGACCACTCGGGCATCCGCTTCGCGGTCTCGCATCTGCGTCAACTCGCACCGGCCGGACGTCTGGACATCGATTCGACGGGCCTGCTGGTACTCACGCAGGACGGCCGCATCGCGAAGCAGCTGATCGGCGGCCATTCGGAAGTCGACAAGGAATACCTGGTGCGGGTCGCCTATGGCGAGCACAACGTCGACGTCGAAAGCCATTTCCCGGCCGAAAAGCTCGCGTTGCTGTGTCACGGCCTGATGCTCGACGACGTCCAGCTCAAGCCCGCCCAGGTCAACTGGCAGAACGGCGAGCAGTTGCGTTTCGTGCTGCGCGAAGGCCGCAAGCGCCAGATTCGCCGCATGTGCGAACTGGTCGGCCTCGAAGTGGTGGGTCTGAAGCGCGTGCGCATGGGCCGCATCGCGCTCGGCGCGCTGCCGCCGGGCCAGTGGCGCTATCTGTCGGAAGACGAAGCGTTCTGATGCCGCTTGCCGCGCCGGCTCGTCATCAGCCGGCGCAGCGAGGAAATAAAAAACCCACGCACAGGCGTGGGTTTTTTATTGGCCGCGGAAGCTGGCAACGTCGCCGGAGCCGCCGGGAGCCACCCGACGCGGCTACCTTCAGCCAGCGTCGAGCGCACACGTGATCCGCTCAATCGTCGCTATTCGGATCGAGGTCCGGGAACAGGATCTCGGTAAAGCCGAACGTCGAAAAATCCGTGATCCGCATCGGGTACAGCTTGCCGATCAGGTGATCGCATTCATGCTGCACGACGCGCGCATGAAAACCCTCGGCGACCCGCTCGATCGGATTGCCGAACTGATCGAAGCCGTGATAGCGGATCATCGAAAAACGGCTGACCGCGCCGCGCAGTCCCGGCACCGACAGACAGCCCTCCCAGCCCTCTTCCATGTCCTGCGACACCGGCGTGATGGTCGGGTTGATCAGCACCGTTTCCGGCACCGGCGGCGCATCCGGATAGCGCTCGTTCGCACCGAAACCGAAGATCACCACCTGCAGATCGACGCCGATCTGCGGCGCCGCGAGCCCCGCGCCGTTCGCGTGATGCATCGTCTCGAACATATCCTTCACGAGCTCGTGCAGCTCGGGAGTGTCGAAGTGATCGACCGGCTCGGCGATTCGCAAAAGGCGCGGATCGCCCATCTTCAGAATGTCGTGAATCATGAATGCCCCTCCAGGAGCTTGCGCATACCATCTTCGTCGAGTACGGGGATGCCGAGTTCCTCGGCCTTCGCGAGCTTGCTGCCCGCGTCGGCGCCGGCCACCACGTAGCTGGTTTTCTTCGATACCGACCCCGCGACCTTGGCGCCGGCCGCCTCGAGCATCGCCTTCGCGTCGTCGCGCGACAGGTTCGGCAGCGTGCCGGTCAGCACCACCGTCTGACCGGCCAGCACGCCCTGCGGCGCCTTCGGCGCGGGCGGTCCTTCCGGCCACGTGACCTTGCCCGGCGCGCGCAGTTGCTCGATCACCGTGCGGTTGTGCTCTTCCGCGAAGAACTGATGGAGCGATTCGGCGACCACCGGCCCGACGTCGTTGACCTCCAGCAGTTCCTCGATCGACGCGTCCATGATCGGCGTCAGCGAACCGAAATGCTTCGCCAGATCCTTCGCGGTCGACTCGCCGACATGACGGATGCCGAGCGCGTAAATGAAACGCCCGAGCGTGGTGTGCTTGGCCTTTTCGAGCGAATCGAGCAGATTTTGCGCGGACTTGTCGGCGAAGCGGTCGAGTTCCGCGAGCGTCGCGAAACCGAGGTTGAACAGATCGGCCGGCGTGCGCACCAGATTCTGCTCGACCAGTTGATCGATAATCTTTTCGCCGAGGCCGTCGATATCGAGCGCGCGCCGCTGCGCGAAGTGCCACAGCGCCTGCTTGCGCTGCGCCGGACAGAAGAGGCCGCCGGTACAGCGCGCGATCGCCTCATCGGGCAAACGTTCGATCGACGAGCCGCACACCGGGCATTGCGTCGGCATCACGAATTCGCGCGCATCGGCCGGACGGCGGTCGAGCAGTGCGCCGACCACCTCGGGAATCACGTCGCCGGCGCGCCGCACGATTACCGTATCGCCGATGCGGATGTCCTTGCGGCGCACTTCGTCTTCGTTATGCAGCGTCGCGTTCGTGACCGTCGCGCCGCCGACGAACACCGGCTCGAGCCGCGCAACCGGCGTGATCGCGCCGGTGCGCCCGACCTGCACGTCGATCGCGATGAGCTTCGTCAGCGCTTCCTGGGCGGGGAATTTGTGCGCGAGCGCAAAGCGCGGCGCGCGCGACACGAAGCCGAGCGTCTCCTGCTCGTCGCGCCGGTTGACCTTGTAGACCACGCCGTCGATGTCGTACGGCAGCGCGTCGCGTTTCTCGCCGACCGCGCGGAAAAAGCCGAGCAGCCCTTCGGCGCCCTGCACAACCGCCCGCTCGCCGTTGACCGGCAAGCCCATCTCCTTGTACCAGTCGAGCAGTTCGCTATGCGTGGCGGGCATCTCGATGCCTTCGAGCACGCCGATTCCATACGCGAAAAACGACAGCGGCCGCTGCGCGGTGATCTTCGAATCGAGCTGGCGCAGGCTGCCGGCCGCCGCGTTACGCGGATTCGCGAATTCGCGTTGCTCGGCGGCGCGCTGGCGTTCATTCAGGCGCTCGAAATCACGCTTGAACATCAGCACTTCGCCACGCACGTCGAGCACGTGCGGCACACGCTTACCCTTCAGTTTCAGCGGAATCGAACGGATGGTGCGGACGTTTTCGGTGACGTTCTCGCCGGTCGTACCGTCGCCGCGCGTGGACGCCTGCACGAACACGCCGTCGACGTAGCGCAGCGAGATCGCGAGGCCGTCGAACTTGAGCTCGGCCGCGTATTCAACGGGTGCATGCGCAACCGGCTCCGCCGGCTCGCTCGCGTTCTTGCCGAGCGCGTCGCCGACGCGCTTGTCGAACGCGACGATGTCTTCATCGGCGAAACCGTTGTTCAGCGACAGCATCGGCTGATCGTGCACGACCGGCTCGAAACCGCTCGCCGCTTCGCCGCCGACGCGCTGGGTCGGCGAATCCGGCACGATCAGGTCCGGATGCTCGGCCTCGATGCGCTCCAGCTCCTTGAACAGCTTGTCGTATTCGGCATCCGGCAGGTCCGGCTGATCGAGCACGTAATACGCGTAGTTCGCGCGTTCGAGTTCCGCGCGCAGCCACACGGCCCGCTCGGCCGGCGCGCTGGTTTCGGAAGGAGGGACGGGGGTTCGGGCCATGCTGTCGGAAGCTTCTTCAAGGTAAAAGTCAGACATCGGATTATCGCAGGAAGCGTGCCCCTTTACATCGGCCGAATGGGGGCTTTGGGGGAGACTTCGGGGGCTTCGGAGATGCTTCAACTCGCTCCCGACTCATCCGCGCGCGGCGGCGAGGCAACGCCATGCAATGCCGGAAACGACGACGGCCGCACATCGTGCGGCCGTCGACAGAACGCGTTGAACGCCGAAAAAACTTACTGGCTGAACAGGCGCCGCGTGGCCGGCGAGCCCGCCGGAATGCCGGCCTGTTCGAGCTTCGCGTACAGCGTCATCAACTGTTTTTCGATCGCGAGCAGCGCGCTTTCCGGCAGCGGCCGACGGCCGTCGTCGACCACGCGTCCGCCGATGCGCTCGGCGAGCGACTTTGCGTAATCGCACATCAGGCGGAACGGCAGGATGTCTTCGTCGGCGACCGGCACATCGAGCACCAGCGTAATCATTTCGCCGCCCTTGTACGTGAGGTCGTCGCGCAGGAAGTTGGTGTCGCCGAACTGCAGCATGAATACCGGGCTCTGGCGCGAGTCGAGCTTGACGAAGCGCGTGCCGTCGCGCGACAGCAGCAGGCCGTCCTGCGACGCGATCGCCTGCACGTAATTGGCCGACCACGGCGCGCCGTCGGACAGCACGTTGATCGACAGTTGCGCGTCGCACTGCGCGGCAAAGCCGTCGAGTTCGCGCGCCATCGCGACGGTTTCGAGCATGTCGGGAAACTCGGGCGCCGCGTCGAGCGCGTCGGCGAACTGCTGCACGCCGGTCACGAATTCGGAGAATTCGAGCTCGTTCAACGCGCCGCTGCGGTTCGCGAGCTGCGCGGCCGCGCGGAGCTCCTCGTAGCGCGTGCCGTTCTGCAGCAACTCCCACGCGCCGCCGCCCTCCGGCTTGCCTTCGATATGCACCGGCTTGCTGCCCGCGCGACGCAGCCGCTGCGCGAGCGGAATCACCTTGTCGCCGGCTACCGGGCCGTTCAACCGAACCGGCACGATGCAGTCGATACGACGATCGACGATGGCCGGCGGCGCCGACGAAATCGTCGTCGCGGCCGGCAGAATCGGCTCGACGCGCTCCTGCTCGACGGACGCCGGTTTGTTCGTGGCCTTGTCTGCAGCCTCAGCGGCCGGCCGCTCACCGTCGCCCTCGTGCGCGGTGACGTGTTCCGGTTCGCCCTCGCCCGCAGCCCCCGCGTGGCTCTGCGGCACTTCTTCGCCAACCGGATAGCCGTTCGGCGTGGTCGTCTCGGCCTGGATATCGGCCGGCGTATCGAGCGGCGCGGCAGCGCCGAAGGTCGGCTCGACCCGCGCGGCGCTCTGCTCGGCCGCCGCGTCGGCGTTCACGGTCGGCTCGCGCCGCGGAGTCGGGCGAGCCGGTTCGATGAATGGGCTCTGCTCCTCATGCTCGTCCCGCGCAAAGCTTTCAGCGGTCTCGGCCGGCATGGGCCGTGGCATCTTGCGGCGCACCTTCGCGCCCTGCCACGCGTTGTACACGACCACGCCCCCGACCACCACGGCACCCGCGCCGATCAAACCGAGTGTCAACTCGTCCATGCATGCTCCATCAGCAATTCTTCTATTCGCGCGGGCCTGCATCCGCTTCGCGTATCGCGCGGCTTGCGACTCAAGCCGCCGCGCTGAACGCGGACGCCCGCGAAGGCTTTAACTTAAACGATATTCTGGGCGAAACCGGCCGCCGTTTCCATGTCGACCGCGACGATCCGCGACACGCCCTGCTCCTGCATCGTCACACCGATCAGCTGCTGCGCCATTTCCATCGCGATCTTGTTGTGCGAGATGAACAGGAACTGGGTTTTGTCCGACATCGCCCGAACCAGATTCGCGAAACGTTCGGTGTTGGCGTCGTCGAGCGGCGCGTCCACTTCGTCGAGCAGACAGAACGGCGCCGGATTCAGCTGGAACATCGCGAACACCAGCGCGGTCGCGGTCAGCGCTTTTTCGCCGCCCGACAACAGGTGAATCGTCGAATTCTTCTTGCCCGGCGGCTGCGCCATCACCTGCACGCCGGCGTCGAGGATTTCTTCGCCGGTCATGATCAGCTTCGCCTGGCCGCCACCAAAGAGACGCGGGAACAGTTCGCCGAAATGACGGTTCACTTCATCGAACGTGCTTTGCAGCAGCGTGCGCGTTTCGGCGTCGATCTTGCGGATCGCGTCTTCGAGCGTTTCGATCGCGCTCGTCAGGTCGGCCGATTGCGCATCGAGGAAGCTCTTGCGCTCGGTCGCGGCCTTCAACTCGTCGAGCGCGGCCATGTTGACCGGACCGAGCGCGACGATTGCGTTGTTGATGCGCGTGACTTCGCCTTGCAGGTACGACGGCTTCATGTCCGGCGTCAGCTTCGCCTGCAATTCGGCTTCGTCGATGCCCGCCGCTTCCAGTTGCTCGATGAACTGCTCGCCGCTCAACCGCGCGGCCTGCTCCTTCAGCTGCAATTCGTTGATGCGGTCGCGCAACGGCTGCAACGCACGCTCGGCGGTCAGACGCGTTTCGTCGGCCGAGCGCAGCTTCGCGGTCAGGTCGTCGAGTTCGACGCGCGCGGCGCGCAGCGCTTCTTCCTTCGCGGTGCGAATGTCGAGCGCGTCCTGCAGGCCCGTGTGCGCGGTCTGCTCGTTGATCGTTTCGAGTTCGGCGCGCGCGTCTTCGAGTGAGCCCGCGACGCGCTCGCTCTGCTCGTGCGCGACCTGGATGCTGCGCTTCAGCTCGTCGATGCGGTTCGCCATGTTGCGCGCGGCGAAACGCGCGTCGGTGGCGGCGCGATCGAGATCGCGCGCGCCGCCGCGGGCGGTCGTCAGCTCTTCGTCGAGCGCTTCGAACGCCAGTTGATGATCTTCGAAACGCGCCTGCAATTCGGCGAGCTCGCCGTCGTGGCGCTCGAAATTCGCTTCCGATTCGGCGCGCAGCGCGCGCTGCTCCTCGACCTGCGCGGCGATTTCTTCGAGTTCCTCGCGAATCTGCGTGCTGCGCTGCGTGTAACGCTCGTGCGCCTGGGTCAGCTTCAGCACGTCCATCTGCAAGGCGTGTACGCGCTGCGTCGCGCGCTCGGCCTGCTGGCGCATTTCGGCGAGCGCCTGGGCGGCCTGCGTATGCGCGGCTTCGGCGCGAATCGCCGTGGCCTTCGCCTCGTCGGCGAGCAACGCCTGCGCGCGCACCTGACGGCCGAGGTTTTCGATTTCCTGCTGACGCGCGAGCATGCCGGCCTGCTCGGAATCGGCCGCATACAGCTGCACGCCGACGCGCGTGACCACGTGGCCCGCCTTGACCACGAACGCACCGCCTTCGGGCAACTGCGAGCGCATCGACAGCGCCTGCTGCAGATCGTCGGCGACGAACGCGAGGCCGAGCCAGTCGTTGAGCACCGCGCGAATGCCCGCATCCTCGATGCGCACCAGCGACAGCAGCGAGCGCAGCGCACCCGCGGCCGGTGCCTGACCGGCCGCCGGCGGCGCGTAGAACGCGAGCTTGGCGGGCGGCGCGTCGGTCGCGAATGCCTTGACCCAGTCGAGATTCGATACTTCGAGCGCGGCAAGGCGCTCGCGCAGCACCGCTTCGAGCGCGGTTTCCCAACCGGCCTCGACGTGCAGCTTCTTCCACAGACGCGGCAAGCTGCCCAGTTCGTGCTTGTCGAGCCACGGCTGGATCTTGCCCTCGGTCTGGACGTTTTCCTGCAACTGCTTCAACGCGGCGAGACGCGCGTCGAGCTGATGGATCTGCGCGCTTTCCGCCTGCACGCGTTCCTGCGCGGCGCGGCGCTCGCCATCGAGCCGCGGCAACGCTTCCTGCGCATCGGCGAGACGTCCCTGCGCGTCCTGCAGAATCTCTTCGTGTTCGGCGAGCTGCATGCGCAACTCTTCGAGCTGCGCTTCGTCGGGCGCATCGAGCCCGCCCGCTTCCGATTTCAACCGCTCCTGGCGCTGCTGCAGCTGCTGCAGTTGCTGATCGGCATTGCGCTGATGCGCGGCTTCGAGCTTCAGCGCCTGCTCGGTCTGCGCGATGCCGCCACGCTCGGCGTTCAGCTCGGCCTGCGCGTCGCGCCAGCGCGCTTCGAGCGCGGGCAGCGCGTCGTGCTTCGCGGCCGCGTCCTCTTCGGCCAGCACGGCTTTTTCTTCAGCGACCGCCAGTTGCTCCTCGGCGTCGGCGATATCGTCCTGTGCCTTGTCGGCCTGCGATTGCCACTGCTCGCGCTGCGCGGTCAACGCGGCGATCTGCGCCTGCACGCGGTTACGCGATTCGACGATGAAGCGGATCTCCGCCTCGAGCCGGCTCACTTCCGCGTTCGCCTCGTAGAGCGCGCCTTGCGCGCCCTGCATGGCGTCGCTGGCCGAGTAATGCGCGACCCGCAGCGTTTCGAGTTCCGCCTCGACTTCGCGCAGCTTCGCGGTCTGCGCTTCGAGGTCGATCTGCGCCTGTTCGATCGCGCGCTGCTGGCGTTGCTGCTCGCTGCCCGCCTCGTTCTTGCGCAACAGCCACAGCAGACGCTGCTTCTCTTCGCCGTCGCTCTGCAGCTCGCGATAACGCGTCGCGACGACCGCCTGCGCTTCCAGCTTTTCGAGATTCGCCCCGAGTTCGCGGACGATGTCCTCGACGCGCGTCAGGTTCTCGCGCGTGTCGTGCAGACGGTTCTCGGTCTCGCGACGGCGTTCCTTGTACTTCGACACGCCGGCGGCTTCTTCGAGGAACACGCGCAGCTCTTCCGGCTTCGCCTCGATCAGGCGCGCGATCATGCCCTGCCCGATGATCGCGTACGCGCGCGGCCCGAGACCGGTGCCGAGGAAGATGTCCTGGATGTCGCGGCGCCGCGCCGGCAGATTGTTGATGTAGTAGCTGGAGGTGCCGTCGCGCGTCAGCACGCGCTTCACGGCGATCTCCGCATACTGGCCCCACTGGCCGGCGGCGCGGCCGTCCGCGTTGTCGAACACCAGTTCGACGCTCGCGCGGCTGCCCGGCTTGCGGGCGGTCGAGCCGTTGAAGATCACGTCCTGCATCGACTCGCCGCGCAACTCGGAGGCGCGCGATTCGCCGAGCACCCAGCGCACCGCGTCGATGATGTTGGATTTGCCGCACCCGTTCGGTCCGACCACGCCGACCAACTGGCCGGGGACCTGGAAATGCGTGGGATCGACGAAGGATTTGAAGCCAGCGAGTTTGATCGAGGTGAGACGCACGGCGATTTCGCTGTTGGAAAAGAAAGTGAGATAGGTGGCTCGCGAGGTTGCGCCAGTCGTTCTCCGCCGCGGCGGGACGGCCCCACGCAACCTCGCGAGCCTTCGCGATTTGGGGCGCCAGGCACACGCAACTGCGCGCGCCGGCTAATGAGGGGGAATCATACCATCGCGCGTGGGCGATTCTTGCCGCCCTTCGGGTCGCCCGTCAGGCCATCGTTCGGGTGGTCGTTCGGGTGGTCGTTCGGGTGGTCGTTCGGGTGGTCGTTCGGGTGGTCGTTCGGGTGGTCGTTCATGGTGTCGCTCAGGCGATCGTTCATGCGGTCACTCAGGTCACCACGCGGAGCCCCGCTGCTGTGGCCGCCGTCGTCGCCATCCCGATCGTTGCGGCGCTCGCCGCCGTGCCCGTTTGCGCGCCCGCGTCCATCATCATCGCCTTGACCACCCTGACCGCCGGGCGCGCCGAGGTCTTCGATGGCCGGATCGGGCGGCGCCGTCTTCGTACGATGCACCCAGCTCGACAGCGCCGACGCCAGCACGATGCACGCGCCGCCGGCCCATTCGCGCGGGCCCGGCACCTCGCCGGCGAACAGCCACGCCGATAACGCCGTCACCACCAGCTCGAACAGCATGATGATCGACGCGCGATTGGCCGGCACATGCGCGAGCCCGTACTGCACCAGCATATTGTTCGACGCGAGCAGCAGCCCGAGGCCGAGCACCAGCAGCGCCGCCGTGCCCAGATGCGCGCCGACGGGCGGCGCGGACATCGGCTCGAACAGCGACGCAAGCCCGCCCAGCAGCGCCGCGCCGCCGAACACCGTGGCGGTGCGCATTTCCGGCCTCATCTCCGGCAGCACGCGGCTCGTCTTCAGGATCAGCACGTTGCTCATCGCGAAGCCCATGCCGCCGGCGAGCCCGGCCCATTCGGCCAGATTACCGGGCACCGGGATGCCGAGCTGCGGCGACCACAGCATCGTCATCGCGCCGGCCAGCGACAGCGCCGCAAGCGCCGCGCCCGACCACGTGAGCCGCTCGTGCAGGATGAAATGCGCGAACAGCGCGGTCCACGCGGGCGTCAGATAGAACAGCAGCAGCACGCGCATCACCTGACCGTGAATCGCGCCCCACACGAAGCCGAGGTTCGTCACGCCGGCGGCCACGGCGAGCGCCGGCAGCAGCCAGTGCCAGCGCACGGTCTTCAGAGCGCGGCGCCGCACCAGCAGCACGAACAGGCAGCCGGTGGCGCTCGTGAGCGCGCTCGCCGCCGTGCCGGTCACGCCGAGCGCGTGGAGCATGCGCAGCGGATACCAGACGATCCCCCACACCGACGCGCCCAGCATGATCGCGAGCGTCGGCCAGCCGTTGCGAAGCCAGTGGGTCATCGGGCGAGGCTCCGGGGGGCGACATCGACGGCGCGCTTGCGCCGGTTCTGGCCGGCGAGCGCCGGCACGACTACGTACATTGCTGCTCCTGAATATTTTTGTGTGCGAACCGCGTGG
This sequence comes from Paraburkholderia antibiotica, assembly GCF_012927125.1. GTDB lineage: Bacteria > Pseudomonadota > Gammaproteobacteria > Burkholderiales > Burkholderiaceae > Paraburkholderia > Paraburkholderia antibiotica. The sequence continues at coordinate 866,927 of NZ_JABBFZ010000001.1, read as the reverse complement.
TTGCGGACGGCTGCGCGTCTCGAACCGGATGGTTGCGCGTTTTTTCTGCTACGCCGCCCACCGCCGCGCCGCCCGGAACCCCGACCTCCGCCGCTGGCCGCCGCGCGGCGGGCATGCCACGCTATAATCGTCCGTTCGCCGCTGCTGGCCGGCCCGTCGCCGGTTTGTGCGTCGCGCGCATGAGCGTCGTTATAGACACACCGTCAAACGCCGTCTCACGCAGCCCGCCAGCGCGCGTGCCCCGCTGTCCCACCTCCGTCCGCGTCCATTCCGATCAGGCCATTTCGTCCGTGAATCCGCTACTCGACTCCCTTCAGTCCTATCCGTTCGAAAAGCTGCGCGTGCTTTTCAAGGACGTCACGCCGCCGGCCGGCCTTGCGCATATCAGCTTCGGCATCGGCGAGCCGAAACATCCGACCCCGCCGCTGATCCGCGACGCCGTCGTCGATTCGCTCGGCGGCCTCGCCACCTATCCGGCCACGCTCGGCTCGGCGCCGCTGCGCGAGTCGATCGCGAAGTGGGTGTCGCGGCGCTACAACCTGCCGCCGCTCGATCCAGCCACCGAGGTGCTGCCGGTCGCGGGCTCGCGCGAGGCGCTGTTCGCGCTCGCGCAGACGGTGCTGAATCCGCGCCGCGATGCTGACGGCAACACGGCGGCCAACCCCAGCGGGCAGCCTGCGATCGTACTCTGTCCGAACCCGTTCTACCAAATCTACGAAGGCGCGGCGCTGCTCGGCGGCGCCCAGCCGTACTTCGTCAACAGCGACCCGGCGCGCAACTTCGCGTGCGACTACTCGGCGGTGCCCGCCGACGTGTGGGCACGCACCCAATTGCTGTATGTGTGCTCGCCCGGCAACCCGACCGGCGCGGTGCTCACGCTCGACGACTGGCGCGAGCTGTTCGCGCTGTCGGACCGCTACGGCTTCGTGATCGCGTCGGACGAGTGCTACTCGGAAATCTATTTCGACGAAGCGAATCCCCCGCTCGGCGGCCTCGAAGCGGCGCACAAACTCGGCCGCGGCTTCGAGCGTCTGGTGATGCTCTCCAGCCTGTCGAAGCGCTCGAACGTGCCGGGCATGCGCTCGGGCTTCGTCGCCGGCGACGCCGGGATCCTCAAGGCATTTCTCCTGTATCGCACGTACCATGGCACGGCGCTCTCGACCGTATTCCAGGGCGCGAGCGTCGTCGCGTGGAGCGACGAGACGCACGTGCGCGAGAACCGCGCGAAGTATCTGCAGAAGTTCACGACCGTCACGCCGATGCTCGCGGAGGTGCTCGACGTGCGTCTGCCGGACGCCGCGTTCTACCTGTGGGCCAACGTCGAGCGCACCGGCCTCACGGACACCGAGTTCGCCCAGCGCCTCTACGCCGACTATAATGTGACGGTTCTGCCCGGCTCGTTCCTCGCGCGCACCGCGCACGGCGTGAACCCCGGCCGCAATTTCGTGCGCCTCGCGCTCGTCGCCGACGTCGACGAATGCACGCAAGGCGCGCAGCGGATCGTCGATTTTTGCCGCTCGCTCGGCGCCTAGTATCAAACGGGCTCAAGCGGACGCGGCCGGACCTCGATCGAGCCGCGCCGCACTCCCTCTTCAGACTTCAACTCTTCAGAAAATCACGCATATGTCGCAACAACTTCAGAGCATCATCGACACCGCCTGGGACAACCGCGCCGAGCTGTCGCCGAAGGCCGCACCGGCCGAAGTGCGCGAAGCCGTCGCTCACGCGATCGAGCAACTCGACAAAGGCGCGCTGCGCGTCGCCGAAAAGAAGGACGGCGACTGGGTCGTCAACCAGTGGCTGAAGAAGGCCGTGCTGCTGTCGTTCCGCCTCGAGGACAACGCGCCGATGCCGGCCGGCGGCTACAGCCAGTTCTACGACAAGGTGCCGTCGAAGTTCGCGAACTACACCGCTGAAGACTTCGCCGCGGGCGGTTTCCGCGTGGTGCCGCCGGCCATCGCGCGCCGCGGCTCGTTCATCGCAAAGAACGTCGTGCTGATGCCGTCGTACACCAACATCGGCGCCTACGTCGACGAAGGCACGATGGTCGACACGTGGGCGACCGTCGGCTCGTGCGCGCAGATCGGCAAGAACGTGCACCTGTCCGGCGGCGTGGGCATCGGCGGCGTGCTGGAGCCGCTGCAGGCGAACCCGGTCATCATCGAAGACAACTGCTTCATCGGCGCGCGTTCGGAAGTGGTCGAAGGCGTGATCGTCGAAGAGAACTCGGTCATTTCGATGGGCGTGTACCTCGGCCAGAGCACCAGGATTTACGATCGCGAAACCGGCGAAGTCACGTACGGCCGCATTCCGGCGGGCTCGGTCGTGGTGGCCGGCAACCTGCCGTCGAAGGACGGCTCGCACAGCCTGTACTGCGCGGTCATCGTCAAGAAGGTCGACGCCAGGACCCGCGCGAAGGTCGGCCTGAACGAGCTGCTGCGAGGCGACTGATGGCGCGCGGCACCAAAACCGTCGTCTACGGCATCCCGAACTGCGACACCGTGAAGAAAGCGCGCGTGTGGCTGGAAGAGCACGGCGTCGAGTTCGAGTTTCATGACTTCAAGAAGGCCGGCGTGACCGAGCCGCTGGTGCAGGACTGGCTGAAGGACGTGAAGCTCGACGCGCTGCTGAACCGCCGCGGCACCACGTGGCGCGGTCTGTCCGACGACATGAAGGCGGCCGCCGAAACGCAGTCGGGCGCGATCGCGCTGATGATCCACAAGCCGTCGGTGATCAAGCGGCCGGTGCTGGTGGTCAACGGCCGCGTGAAGTCGCTCGGTTTTTCCGCGGACGACTACGCGGCGCTGTTTGCGTAATAGGCCGCGCCGTTCACGCGCTTCGGGGCGAGGACGGCACGACACGTAAGACCGGCCGCGACACGGGCCGTCCGGCATGCTGTAACTAGCGCGCCGGAACCCGCGCCGTCGAACAGGCAGCAGGAAAGTAACAAAAAGGTAGCAAGACGCGCGGCCCCACGCCGCGTCGTTCAAAGGCTGTTGCCGGCTGCGGTGCATCACCGCGAGCCGGCATTTTTTCATTTCAAAGTGGCTTGTATTGAATCCATGTCCGGCACCCTCGCCCTTACCGAACAACTGATCGCGCGCGCGTCCGTCACGCCCGACGACCAGCATTGCCAGCATCTGCTGATCGCACGCCTGGCCGCGCTCGGCTTCGAGCACGAGACGATCGAATCCAACGGCGTGACCAACCTGTGGGCCGTCAAGCGCGGCGTCGACGGCACGCGCGGCAAGCTGCTCGCGTTCGCCGGCCACACCGACGTGGTGCCGACCGGCCCGCTCGAACAATGGCACTCGGCGCCGTTCGAGCCGACCCAGCGCGACGGCAAGCTGTACGGCCGCGGCGCGGCGGACATGAAGGCATCGATCGCCGGCTTCGTGGTCGCGAGCGAGGAATTCGTCGCCACGCACCCCGAACACCGCGGCTCGATCGCGTTCCTGATCACGAGCGACGAGGAAGGCCCGGCGACCGACGGCACCATCAAGGTCGTCGAAGCGCTACAGGCGCGCAACGAGCGGATGGACTATTGCATCGTCGGCGAACCGACGTCGAGCGAGCGTTTCGGCGACATGGTCAAGAACGGCCGGCGCGGCTCGCTGACGGGCAAGCTGATCGTCAAGGGCGTGCAAGGCCATATCGCGTATCCGCATCTGGCGAAAAATCCGGTGCATCTGCTCGCGCCCGCGCTCGCGGAACTCGTCGCCGAGCGCTGGGACGACGGCAACGAATACTTCCCGCCGACCACTTGGCAGGTGTCGAACATCCACAGCGGCACCGGCGCGACCAACGTGATCCCCGGCCACGCGGACGTGATGTTCAACTTCCGCTTCTCGACCGCGAGCACGGTGGAAGGCCTGCAGCAGCGCGTGCATGCGATCCTCGACAAACACGGCCTCGAATACGATCTCAAGTGGATCGTCGGTGGCCTGCCGTTCCTGACGCCGCGCGGCGAGCTGTCGAGCGCGCTCGCGAAAGCGATCAAGGACGAAACCGGCGTCGATACCGAACTGTCGACCACCGGCGGCACGTCGGATGGCCGCTTTATCGCGCGCATCTGCGAACAGGTGATCGAGTTCGGTCCGCTGAACGCGAGCATCCACAAGATCGACGAACATATCGAAGTCGCCCATATCGAGCCGCTGAAAAACGTGTATCGCCGCGTGCTCGAACAACTGATTGCCTGACCGGGACTCCTTGCAATGACGCTTCCGTTTTCCACCGTTCGCGACCTGCTGCGTTACGCGGTGTCGCGCTTCAATGAAGCCAAACTGTCGTTCGGCCACGGCTCGGCCAATGCCTACGACGAAGCCGCCTATCTGCTCCTGCATACGCTGCATCTGCCGCTCGACCTGCTCGACCCGTTCCTCGACGCGCGCCTCACCGCCGCCGAAATCGACGCGGTGCTGAAGGTGATCGAGCGACGCGCGGCCGAGCGCGTGCCGGCCGCGTACATCACGCAGGAAGCGTGGATGCACGGCTATCGCTTCCACGTCGACGAGCGCGTGATCGTGCCGCGTTCGTTCATCGGCGAACTGCTGCAGGACGGACTGCAGCCGTACGTCGAGGATCCCGAGCAGGTCGGCGCGGTGCTCGAACTGTGCACCGGCTCCGGCTGCCTCGCGATTCTCGCCGCGCATGCGTTCCAGAACGCCGACGTCGACGCGGTCGACCTGTCCGCGCCCGCGCTCGAAGTCGCGACGCGCAACGTGATGGACTACCACCTCGACGACCGGATCGCGCTGTTCGAAGGCGATCTGTACGCGCCGCTCGCCGAGCGTCGCTACGACGTGATCCTCAGCAATCCGCCGTACGTGAACGCCACGTCGATGCAGGAGCTGCCGGCCGAATACAAGCACGAACCGGAGATGGCGCTCGCGGGCGGCACGGACGGCATGGACATCGTGCGCCGGATCATCGCCGACGCGCGCAACTGGTTGACCGACGACGGCGTGCTCGTCGTCGAGATCGGCAACGAGCGCGAACACGTCGAGGCGGCATTCGGCGGCCTCGATCTGATCTGGCTGCCGACGAGCGCCGGCGACGACAACGTGTTCCTGATCCAGGCCAGGGACTTGCCGGTCTGAGTCTGCCATGCTGTCTGGGTGAATCGCGCGGCGCTCGCGTGGTCGGTTGGCGCTGGAGCCGGCCGGTTGCGCGAGCGCCACGTGCTGTATCGAAGCGTGCCGTTGCGCACGCGGCTTGAAACGCGATCTCGGGCATGATCGCGTGCATGATTTCAAACCGGGCTTCAAACGCGGTTGAAGTCCGGTTCTGGAGCGCGGGTTCAGGTGGGGTTGCGGGCACGGTTTCGGACGCGAAGTCCGGCACAACTCGCGCAGGCCGGCAGACTGGTATAAGTACAGGCGCGGCAGATGGGCGGCAGCGTGCCGTCTGCTCCGAGGCGGCGGCCTGAAGTAGCAACCTGAGGGCAGCGCCCCGAAGCGGTTGCCCGGCGGGTTTCCAGGCCGACTACCCGCGCGTTCGCCTCGAACACGGCGCGCCCGCGCGCTGCGCCGACGCATCCTGAACCACCGCGCTTCGCCAACTTTCGCGAGCTTATGCAATTCGACCTGCTTTATGTCGGCCCGCTGGTTGCCCTTGTCCATATTCTCGGCATCGTCGCGGCCGGCCACGCGATTCTCCATACCCGCACCTCGCAGGGCGCGATTGCGTGGGCCGTGTCGCTGGTCGCGATGCCTTATCTGACGCTGATCCCCTACCTGTTCCTCGGCCGCAGCAAGTTCGCCGGTTACGCGGATGCGCGCCGCGTCGAAAACGATCTGCTGCGCTCGCGCGCGCATCCTCGCGAATGGGACACCCAGGCGTCGTCGGCGGGACTGCCGACGCAGCAGCTCGGCACGCGCCTCGTGCGCTCGCTGACGCGTCTCGGCGGCATGCCGTTCCTGCCCGGCAATACCGTGCGCACGCTGGTCAACGGCACCGCGACCTTCACGGCGATCCTCGACGCGATCGAACACGCACGCCATTACGTGATCGTGCAGTTTTTTATCGTGCGCGACGACGCGCTCGGCGACATGCTGAAGGATGCGCTGATCGCGAAGGCACGCGAGGGCGTGCGCGTGTACTTCCTGTACGACAGCATCGGCAGCTTCGATCTGCCGCATCGCTACATCGCGGCGCTACGCACGGCCGGCGTCGAGGTGCATCCGTTCGCGACCAACCGCCGCTTCGTCAACCGCCTGCAGCTGAACTTCCGCAATCACCGCAAGATCGTGTCGGTCGACGGCGAGCGCGCGTTCGTCGGCGGTCATAACGTCGGCGTCGAATATCTGGGCGCGAAGCCGCCGCTGTCGCCGTGGCGCGATACGCATATCGAGGTGCGCGGCCCGGCGGTCACGAGCATCCAGTTCGTGTTCATCGAGGACTGGTATTGGGCGACGCAGCAGTTGCCCGAGCTCGACGTGGCGGTGGCGGCGGCTTCGGGCGACCAGACGGCCCCGCACAGCGCCGGCGTCACGGCCGATGCATCCGCAGAAGCGGCCACCGAAGCGGCGGCCAGAACGCTCACGGAAATAGCCGCCCAGGTAGCCGTGGAACCGCTCGCGAAAACCACCGCCGAGGCAGCGACCCGGACCACCGCCGAAACGCTCACCGAAGCCTCGGCCCAGACCACCGCAGAGGCTCGCGCCGAAGCCGCGGCCCAAACCACCGCAGAAGCGCCCGCCGAAGCGTCCGCCCACACGGCCACCCAATCAGCCACCGAAACCGCCACCGGCACCATGCACTGCCTCGTGTTGCCGAGCGGCCCGGCCGACAAGCAGGAAACCTGCTCGCTCTTTTTCGTCGAAGCGATCAACGCGGCACGCGAACGCATCTGGATCACGACGCCCTACCTCGTGCCCGACGAAGCCGTGTTCGCGGCGCTGCGGCTTGCGGTGCTGCGCGGCGTCGACGTGCGCATCCTGATTCCGAGCCGGCGCGATCACCTCGTGGTGTTCGCCGCGTCGAAGCTCTATGCGTACGACTCGCTACGCGCGGGCATCCGCATCTTCCGCTACCAGCCGGGGTTTCTGCACCAGAAGGTAGTGCTGATCGACAGCGTCGCGGCCGCGATCGGCAGCGCCAATCTCGACAACCGCTCGTTCCGCCTGAACTTCGAGATCATGGTGCTGACCGTCGACCAAGGCTTCGCGCTCGAAGTCGAAACGATGCTGCTCGACGATTTCGCCGCGTCGCTCGAAATCAATCGCGACGAGTACCGCAAGGCGAGCGCGTGGCGGCGCATGCTGATGCACGTCGCGCGACTGTTCTCGCCGATTCTTTGATGGCCGCGCGCGAGCGTTAAAGCAGGCGACGCGACAGCCGTCACAGTTGCGCTTCGATATCCGCGACGATCGCCTCGGGCTTGGTCAGCGGCGCATAGCGCTTGACGACGTTGCCGTCGCGACCGATCAGGAACTTCGTGAAATTCCACTTGATCGCTTCGAGCCCGAGCAGCCCCGGCGCTTCGCCGGTCAGATAGCGGAACAGCGGATGCGCGTTCGCGCCGTTCACGTCGACCTTGTCGAACATCGGAAACGTCACGCCGTAGTTCTTCTCGCAGAAGCTGCCGATCTGCGCGGCGTCGCCCGGCTCCTGCTTGCCGAACTGGTTGCACGGAAAGCCGAGCACCGCGAGCCCGCGCGCCGCGTACGCTTCGTAGAGCTTCTGCAAGCCCGCGTATTGCGGCGTGAATCCGCATTCGCTCGCGGTGTTGACGATCAGCAGAACCTTGCCCTCATACTTCGCGAGACTCACTTCCTCGCCGCCGAGCGTGCGCGCCGAAAACGAATAGATCGATGTCATGTACCCTCCGTGAAAGCCGTCAGTCTATGCCAAAAGCCGCGCCGATACAGTCGTCCGGATGGCCGATGGCGACTGCTCCCGGGGCGACAGACGGCGCTATCCGAGGTGCGCGCCCGACGACGCGCCGCACAGTCTAAAATAGCGGTTTTCTTCAGCCGGCCACGTCGTGATCCGCTTCAATCAGTTCAGCCTCGCGCGCGGCACCAAGCCGCTTTTCGACAACACCACGTTTACCCTGAACCCCGGCGAAAAAGCTGGCCTTGTCGGGGCCAACGGCGCGGGCAAGTCGACGCTGTTCGCCGTGCTACTCGGCGAGTTGCACGCGGACGGCGGCGATTTCTCGATCCCGCCGACCTGGCGCATCGCGCACGTCGCGCAGGAAACTCCCGCCGTCGATAAAACCGCCCTCGCCTACACGCTCGACGGCGACGCCGCATTGCGCGACATCGAGGCGCGCATCGCCGCGGCGTCCGCGGCGCACGATGGCGCGGCCGAAGCCGAAGCGCACGCGGCCTTCGCCGATGCCGACGGCTACACCGCGCCGGCACGCGCCGAAGCGCTGCTGCTCGGCCTGGGCTTCACGCTGGATCAAACGCGCGAGCCGGTCACGAGCTTCTCGGGCGGCTGGCGCATGCGCCTGAATCTCGCGCAGGCGCTGATGTGCCGCTCCGATCTGCTGCTGCTCGACGAACCGACCAACCACCTCGACCTCGACGCGATCGTCTGGCTCGAAGACTGGCTCAATCGCTATGCCGGCACGCTGATCGTGATCTCGCACGACCGCGAGTTTCTCGATTCCGTCTGCAACGTCACGCTGCATCTCGAGAACCAGCAGATCAAGCGTTACGGCGGCAACTACTCGCAGTTCGAAGTGCTGCGCGCGCAGCAGATCGCGCTGCAACAGAGCGCGTACGAGAAGCAGCAACGCACGGTCGCGCATCTGCAGAGCTACATCAACCGCTTCAAGGCGCAGGCCACCAAGGCGCGGCAGGCGCAAAGCCGCGTGAAGGCGCTCGAGAAAATGGAGCTGATCGCGCCCGCGCACGTCGCGTCGCCGTTCACGTTCGAGTTCCGCACGCCCGATTCGGCGCCGAATCCTATGATGGTGATGGAGGACGTGCGCTGCGGTTATCGCGCCGAAGACGGCAGCGAGATCCCGATCGTCGAGCGCGTGATGCTGTCGATCCAGAACGGTCAGCGCATCGGTCTGCTCGGCGCGAACGGCCAGGGCAAGTCGACGCTGATCAAGACACTCGCGGGCACGCTCGAAGCGCTCTCCGGCCACGTGCGCGAAGGCAAGGGGCTGCGTATCGGCTACTTCGCGCAGCATCAGCTCGAAACGCTGCGCCCGGACGATACGCCGCTGCAGCATCTCGCGCGCCTCGCGCCGGATACGCGCGAGCAGGAGCTGCGCGACTTCCTCGGCAGCTTCAACTTCTCCGGCGACATGGCCACCGCGAAGATCGCACCGTTCTCGGGCGGCGAAAAGGCGCGCCTCGCGCTCGCGCTGATCATCTGGCAGAAGCCGAACCTGCTGCTGCTCGACGAACCGACCAACCACCTCGACCTCGAAACGCGTCACGCGCTGACGATGGCGCTCGCGCAGTTCGAAGGCACGCTGATCCTGGTATCGCACGACCGCCATCTGCTGCGCGCGACCACCGATCAATTCATGCTGGTCGCCAAGCATCGTCTGCAGGAATTCGACGGCGATCTCGACGACTATCGCGACTGGCTGCTGCAGCATGCGGCCGAACAGCGCGCGGCGCTGAAGGCGAACGCGTCCGGCGCGGGCGATGCAGCATCCGGCGGCGCAAACGCGATGAACGGCGCCGACGGCAACGTGAACCGCAAGGAACAGCGTCGCCTCGAAGCGGAGACGCGCCAGAAGCTCGCGCATCTGAAGAAGCCGCTGCAAAGCCGCATCACGAAGATCGAAAAGGAAATGGACGCGCTCAACGCGGAGAAAGCGACGCTCGATGCCTTCGTCGCCGATCCCACGAGCTACGAACCCGAGCAGAAGAGCAAGCTGACGGAGGCGATCCGCCGTCAGGCAGACGTGAACGCGCGCCTCGACACCCTCGAAGCCGAATGGCTCGAGACGCACGAGGAACTCGAACAGATCGGCTAGCGGCATCTGGCGACACGCTATGGCCGGGCCGCGCCGGCAACCAAGGGAGCCTGGCTTTGTCATTCGCGAACTCATCGTCGGCGTCATTTTCCGCAGCGGCGGCGGCCTCTACACCAACCGCGCCAACCGCACCCACCACGCCGCCCGCGTTGCAAGGGCTGCGCGTGCTCGATCTCACGCGTTTGCTGCCGGGCCCGGTCGCCGCGCTGCGGCTCGCCGAACTCGGCGCCGACGTGCTGAAAATCGAAGCGCCCGGCGCGGGCGACCCGACGCGCACGATGATGCAGTCGTCGAGCGACCGCGTCGCGGGCCGGCCCGGCGCGTTCTACCGGATGGTCAATCGCGGCAAGCGCGAGACGCGCCTCGACCTCAAAACCGACGCGGGCCGCAACGTGCTGCGCGCGCTCGCCGCGGAAGCGGACGTGCTGATCGAGAGCTTCCGGCCCGGCGTGATGGAACGGCTCGGCCTCGGTTACGACACGCTGCGCGCCGCCAATCCGCGACTCGTCTATTGCGCGATCAGCGGCTACGGCGCGAGCGGCCCGTTCGCCGACCACGCGGGCCACGATCTGAACTACATCGGCTATGCGGGCGTGCTCGATCAACTGGCGGACCGCGACGGCGCGCCGATCCTGCCCAATTTCCAGATTGCCGATCTGCTCGGCGGCGCGCTCGCCGCGGTCACGCAGATCCTCGCCGCGCTGTGGCGCGTCGCGCGCGGTGGCGAGGGCCGCTTCGTCGATGTATCGATGACGCACACGAGCCACGCGCACAACGTCGTCGCGCAGGTCTCGCTCGCGAACGACGGCGCCGCGCCGCCGGCCGGAGCCGGGCTGCTCAACGGCGGGGTGCCCTGCTACAACCTCTATCGCACGAGCGATCATCGCTGGCTCGCGGTCGGGGCGCTGGAATTGAAGTTCTGGGAAACGCTGTGCATGGCGCTCGACCGGCCCGAATGGGCCACGCGTCACTGGAGTCTGGGACAGGCAATCGGCGGGCCGGATGCGCAGGCGCTGATTCGGGAGGTAGCCGATGTGATCGGCACACGCACGCTCGCCGAATGGGTGGAATCGCTCGAAGCGCTCGACTGCTGCGTGTCGCCGGTGTTGACGCCGGCCGAAGCGGCGCGGCATCCGCTGTTCAATCCGCAGGCGTACGCGGCGGCGAGTGACGGCGCCGATGCGGCGGATGAAAGTCACTACGGGGATCGGAACAGCTCGGGGGGTTAGCGCGCGCAGCGTGGTGGCGGCGTGTGGGCGGCGGCCTCTACCTAGCCGCCGAGGGTGTCAGCTGGCCTCAGCGGATTTCATCTGGCTTGGAGTGACCGGAGTTGGCAGCAACCGGCCTGAGCCGAAAACATCCCGGCGCGGACTCACCCGCCACGATCGACTCAACGACCCATCAGCTCAACGCCGCACCACCGACTGCCTCGGCAACGTCTGGCGCGGCGATTTCTCGTCGTCGTACAGGAAGTGTTTGCGGCCTTCCACATGGCGGCTGATCGTCGCACGCACCTCGGCGGCCGTCACGTCTTCGGCCACCACCCGCCGCGAGATCTGCCCCGCCGTGTCGATCCACTCGACGATCCGGCAGGCACCGCCCCAAGGCTGATGAATCGGTGCGGAGACCCGGCAGCCGCGCACCTGAATAGGACGCTCGGCCGCGATTTCATATGACTGTTTCAAAGCGCGATCCTTTTTCGGGCATCAAAGGGGATGCATAGCGTGACAGCTTAGAAAAAAGGTATGGCGGCCAGGTTACAGCCAATATGGAGATATTTACCGGGCATTACGGGACATGGCGTGCCTCCGGCACGCCCTACCACCGGGACAAGCCCGTCTATTCGAGAGAGCGGACCCGATCGATCGCCTGCTCGATGCGTTCGACCGCAACGACCTGTAAGCCTTCGATTGGCTGTTTCGGCGCATTGGCCTTTGGAATCACCGCGACCGAGAAGCCGAGCTTGGCCGCCTCCTTCAGGCGCTCCTGACCGCGCGGCGACGGCCGGATCTCGCCGGCCAGCCCGACTTCGCCGAACACCACGAGCCCCTTCGGCAGCGGCTTGTTGCGCATCGACGAATGGATCGCGAGCAGCACCGCGAGGTCGGCGGCGGGCTCGGAAATCTTCACGCCGCCCACCGCGTTCAGGAACACGTCCTGATCGAAACAGGCGATGCCCGCATGCCGGTGCAGCACCGCGAGCAGCATCGCGAGCCGGTTCTGTTCGAGGCCGACCGCGAGGCGTCGCGGATTCGGCGCGTTGGCCGAATCGACGAGCGCCTGCACTTCGACCAGCAGCGGCCGCGTGCCCTCCTGCGTGACCAGCACGCACGAACCCGGCACCGACTGCTCGTGCTGCGACAAAAACAGCGCCGACGGATTCGCGACGCCGCGCAGGCCGCGCTCGGTCATCGCGAATACGCCGAGTTCGTTGACCGCACCGAAGCGGTTCTTGATCGCGCGCACCAGACGGTACGACGAGTGCGTATCGCCCTCGAAATACAGCACCGTATCGACGATATGTTCGAGCACGCGCGGACCCGCGAGCGCGCCCTCCTTCGTCACGTGGCCGACCATGATGATCGTCGTGCCCGACTGCTTGGCGATACGCGTGAGTTGCGCCGCGCATTCGCGCACCTGCGCGACCGAGCCAGGCGCGGACGTGAGTGCGTCGGAATAGACGGTCTGGATCGAGTCGATCACCGCGACGTCGGGGCGTTGCCCGGCGATCGTCGCCTGGATTTTTTCGAGCTGGATTTCCGCGAGCAGTTGCAGCTCACTCGCCTTCGAGCCGGGTTCGAGCAGCGACAGCCGTTGCGCGCGCAACGCAATCTGCGCGCCCGATTCCTCGCCGCTGATATAGAGCGCGCGTCTGTCCGCGGCGATTTCCGCGAGCGACTGCAACAGCAGCGTCGATTTACCGATGCCCGGATCGCCGCCGATCAGCACCACGCCGCCCGGCACGAGACCGCCGCCGAGCACGCGGTCGAACTCGCTGACGCCGGTGGTAAAGCGCGGCACGTCCGACGCTTCGATGTCGGCGAGGCGCCGCACCGGCGTGCTCTTCGCGAGCGACTGGAAACGATGCGTGGCCGGCCCCTCGGCGACCGATTCGACCAGCGTATTCCATGCCTGGCACGACGGGCATTGACCGGACCACTTCGGCGACTGACCGCCGCACTCACTGCAAACGTACAACGTCTTCGATTTCGCCACGCGTTACTCCGCGCGAACCGGCACACGCTGCGCGACCGCGCACATCAGCTCGTAGCCGATGGTGCCGCAGGCCTGCGCGACGTCGTCGATGGGCAGCGTGGCGCCCCACAGCTCGACGCGCGAGCCGACGTTGGCGGTCGGCACCGGCGTGAGGTCGACGGTCAGCATGTCCATCGACACGCGCCCGACGATCCGCGTGCGCACCCCGTCGACGATCACCGGCGTGCCTTCCGGCGCGACGCGCGGATAGCCGTCCGCATAGCCGCACGCGACCACGCCGATGCGCATCGCACCGCGCGCGGTATACGTCGAACCGTAGCCGACCGAGCTGCCTTCGCTGAGCGTTTGCACGGCGATCAGCTCGGAGGCGAGCGTCATCGCCGGTTGCAGGCCGGTGCCCGCGATCGCGGCCGTCACGCCCGACGGCGACGCGCCGTACAGGATGATGCCGGGGCGCACCCAGTCGAAGTGCGCTTCCGGATGCCACAGCGTCGCCGCCGAGTTCGCGAGGCTACGCGTGCCGGCAATGCCTTGCGCGCCGCGCTCGAACGCCGCCATCTGATGCGCGATGCCGCGCTCGCCGTCGGCGTCGGAGAAATGGGTCATCAGCGTGATCTGGCCGACGCCCTGACACGCGCGCGCGCGCTCCCAGGCGGCACGGAATTTTTCGACCGTGTAGCCGAGCCGGTTCATACCGGTGTTCATCTTCAACTGAATATTGACCGGTTTGGACAGACGCGCCATTTCGAGCATGCGCAACTGTTCGTCCGAATGCAGCGCGGTGCTCAGGCTGTAACGATCTATCACATCGATGTCGGTCGGACGGAAAAAACCTTCCAGCAGAAGAATCGGTCCCGCCCAGCCCAATTCACGCAACTTCACCGCTTCTTCGAGGTCAAGCAAGCCAAAGCCGTCGGTAGCGCGCAAGCCCGGAAACGCGCGCGCGAGGCCATGCCCATACGCATTCGCCTTGACGACGGCCCAGATTTTCGACTTTGGCGCATAACGCCGGGCGACGGCGAGGTTATTGGCGAGTGCGGCGGTATGAATCGTGGCTGAAAGGGGGCGCGGCATGGGATTTTTTCGTAAAGACACTTGCGAATCAGCGGCTTACAGAGCGTTTTCGACGCTCTGCGGCCCGCTGGGCGGTGCGATCAAGGATTCTGCTAGTCCGAATCCAGCTATTTTCATGATATAAAGCCGTGCGCACAACCCATTTCGATCGGCATAAGCCCGGACGCATTGCAAACGGCCGGGGCGGACAGACCGCAGCGAGGACAGCATCGCATCAGATGAAAAAAGGTTTTTACACCATCATGGCCGCGCAGTTTTTTTCGTCGCTGGCCGACAATGCGCTTCTGATCGCTGCTATCGCACTGCTGAAAGATCTTCACGCTCCGAACTGGATGACGCCGCTGCTCAAGCTGTTCTTTGTGCTGTCGTACGTCGTTCTGGCCGCCTTCGTCGGCGCCTTCGCCGACTCCCGTCCGAAAGGACGCGTGATGTTCGTCACCAATACCATCAAGGTCGTCGGCTGCATCACGATGCTGATCGGCGCGCATCCGCTGATCGCGTACGGCATCGTCGGCTTCGGCGCGGCGGCCTACTCGCCCGCCAAATACGGCATTCTCACCGAGCTGTTGCCGCCTGACCGGCTAGTCGCCGCGAACGGCTGGATCGAAGGCACCACCGTCGGCTCGATCATTCTCGGCACCGTGCTCGGCGGCGCGCTGATCAGCCCGCATATCGCCGCGCCGATCCTGCACATGCACATCCCCACCGTGAACACACCGGCCGAAGCCGCGATGCTCATCATCATGGGTATTTACGTGATCGCCGCGCTGTTCAATCTGCGTATTCCCGACACCGGCGCGCGCTATCCGAAACAGGAGCACGGCCCGATCCGCCTGATCACCGATTTCGCCGACTGCTTCCTCGTGCTGTGGCGCGACAAGCTCGGGCAGATTTCGCTCGCGGTGACGACGCTGTTCTGGGGCGCCGGCGCGACGCTGCAATTCATCGTGTTGAAGTGGGCCGAGGTGTCGCTCGGCATGTCGCTGTCCGAGGCCGCGATCCTGCAGGCGGTGGTGGCGGTCGGCGTCGCGGTCGGCGCGATTTTCGCGGCCTCGCGCGTGCCGCTGAAGAAGTCGCTGTCGGTGCTGCCGGTCGGCATCATGATGGGTATCGCGGTGATGCTGATGGCGTTCTATACGCGCGACCTGTTCCCCGCGCACTGGGGCGTCTACTTCGGCCGCATGCATATGCCGGGCTATCTGATTTTCGCGTATATCTTCCTGATGCTCGTGGGCGGGTTGTCGGGCTTCTTCGTCGTGCCGATGAACGCGCTGCTGCAGCATCGCGGGCACGTGCTGCTGTCGGCGGGCCATTCGATCGCCGTGCAGAATTTCAACGAAAATCTCTCCGTGCTGGTGATGCTGTGCCTGTACGCGGTGCTGGTGTGGCTCGACGTGCCGGTCACCGCGGTGATCGTGCTGTTCGGCACCTTCGTGTGCCTGATGATGTGGTTCGTGATGCGGCGCCACCAGGCGAACCAGCGCGCGTTCGACTCGGTCGCGCTGATCGGCGAAGTGAAGCACTGACGTAAAGCACTGGGGAGCGGCCGGATCGCTGTCGGCGGCAATCGGGTCGGTGCGCGGAGTTTTGATCCGCCGCAAGCCTGGCTGCGACGAATCCGCGCTCGGGCCGTTTGCGCTTCACATTCAGCCCACATTCGGCTCGCATTCAATCCGCATCCTGCCCGTACCCGTCCGTAGTCAATTTGCGCGCGCCCTCCTTCTTCCTCGCTTGACCATGACCCAACCGATTCCCAACGTGCTGACCATCGCCGGTTCCGATTCCGGCGGCGGCGCCGGCATCCAGGCCGACCTGAAGGCTTTCTCGGCGCTCGGCGCCTATGGCGCGAGCGTGATCACCGCGCTGACCGCGCAGAACACCCGCGGCGTGAGCGCGATTCACGCGCCGGACCCGGGCTTCATCACCGCGCAGCTCGACGCGGTATTCGACGACATCCGCATCGACGCGGTGAAGATCGGCATGCTCGCGAATGCGCCGATCGCGCGCGCGGTCGCCGATGCGCTGCGCCGTCATCGGCCGAAGCACATCGTGCTCGACACGGTGATGATCTCGAAGAGCAATCACGCGCTGCTGTTGCCCGACGCGGTCGCGGCGGTGCGCGACGAACTGCTGCCGCTCGCCGATCTGCTGACGCCGAATCTGCCGGAAGCGGCGGCGCTGCTCGGCACGCAACCCGCCACCGACGAAGCCGGCATGGTCGAACAGGGCGAGGCGTTGCGTGCGCTCGGCGCGCGCGCGGTGCTGATGAAAGGCGGCCATCTGAGCGCGGCCGATAGTCCCGACTGGCTGGTGCAGGACAGCGGCACGCTGCGTCTGGGCGGCCCGCGCGTGCCGGTGAAGAATACGCATGGGACGGGCTGCACGTTGTCGTCGGCGATTGCGGCGCTGATTCCGCAGCGCGGCGATCTGGCGAGCGCGGTGGCCGATGCGAAGACATATCTGACCGGCGCGCTGCAAGCGAGCGATCGGCTCGACGTCGGTAGCGGCGTCGGGCCGGTGCATCATTTTTATCGGTGGTGGTGAACGGCGGTATTGGGCAGTAACGGGCGTTGTTGAGGCGTTACTGCCGGGGTGTTACTGCTGGCGGCGTTACTGCCTCGCATAACGCCGCGCGTGCTCGGGCCAGTCGTCCGGCACGATAAAACCGCGCGAGTGCTCGAACAGATCGCCGGCATCGCTTTCGACGAAAGCAGCCACCATCGTCGGGCCGGGTTGATCCGCGGTCTGCACGGCAAGTGTGTGCGCATCGACGTACGACGTAGCCGCCGCGCCCTCCACCGTACCCTCGATCTCTCCGCTCTCTTTTCCCCGCCTGTCATGCCGCCGCGCAAGCCATTCGAGCCGTGGCAGCGCGCGCCACCGGTCCGCCCGCTCGGCCGCCTGGCGCGCCGCGAACGCCGGCCAGTCGCGACGCGTGACCCACCAGCCGCGACCGTGCGCCGGATCGAGTTCGGGCGGGTCCGCCGGCATGCCGATCGGCCCGCTCTCCTCTGCGCGCTGCCGGTAAAACAACCAGCCTTTGACGAACATCTGCGGCGTCCATGCGCCCGCATAGCCGGTCGACGCGAACTCGTCGCGCGCGCTCAACGGCAACTGATGATCGAGCAGATGCGCAAGCTTCAGATCGAAACGATCCTTCAGATTGGGGCCGACGTAATCGGCGAGACGCGGCGCGACTGAATCCGCTGTGCCGCACGCGCCACCCGTTTCGCTGATGTCGCCCGCGTGCAGATAACACTTGACCGCCAGCTCCCAATGCAACCGCGCGCCTTGCCGGGTCTGCACGAGGAAATCGCATTCGCCGAGCGTGATGCCGGCGTGCCGCAACGGCACGCCGGCCGCGATCAATTGCGTGGCCGGGCCGTGTTGCAGGAAGAAGCCGAGCAGCCGTTCGGCGTAGCGGCCCAGACGCGTGATGCGGGTCGCCGCGAGGTCTCGATGCAACGGGTCGGGTTTGGCGTCGAGCGCGTACAGCCAGTCGATGGTGGCCTGACGCTCCTGGGGCGTGTCGAACGGCTGCGCGAGCACGCCCGTCGGAGGTTGCGGGCGCAACAGATCGGGACTGAAGAGCAGCCACGCGAGATCGCGCACGGCGGGGTCGCGCAGTGGATCGCCGCTGGCGGGTGGCGTGCCTTGAGACGTGCCTTGAGACGTGCCTTGAGACGTGCCTTGAGACGTGCCTTGAGACGTGCCTTGAGACGTGCCTTGAGACGTGCCTTGAGACGTGCCTTGAGACGTGCCTTGAGACGTGCTTTGAGACGTGCCCTGAAGCGTGCGGTGCAGCATATCGTTGTCGGCAGACGCGGCGATAGCACGCGCCGCCGACCCATCGGGCGTCATCACTTTGCTTCGTTCGACGGCGCGCCGCCGTTCGCCAGCCACGTATCGCGCGCAAGGCACAGATCCACCCAGGCCTTCGACTTGTCGGGCAGGCTGCGCAGCAGATAGGCGGGGTGATACGTGACGATCACCGGTACGCCCTCGTACGCATGCACGCGGCCACGCAGCGACGAAATACTCGCTTCGGTCTTCAACAGGCTCTGCGCGGCGAAACGGCCAAGCGCGACGATCAGCTTCGGCTTCACGAGCGCCACCTGGCGCTGCAGATACGGCTCGCAACGCGCGACCTCGTCGGGCTGCGGATTGCGGTTGCCGGGCGGCCGGCACTTGATCACGTTGGCGATGTAGACGTTGGTGCCGCGCGCAAGGGCGAGCGAATGCAGCATGTTGTCGAGCAGCTTGCCGGCCTGACCGACGAACGGCTCGCCCTGACGGTCCTCGTTCTCGCCAGGTGCTTCGCCGACCAGCATCCAGTCGGCCTCGCGATCGCCGACGCCGAACACGGTGTTGGTGCGCTTCTCGCACAACCGGCATGCTTCGCAACCGGCGACACGCGCGGCGAGCGCATCCCAGTCGAGCGTCTGAACGGACGGCAGCGCGGGCGCGGCGCGGCGTGCTTCGGCGGGTGCCGGCGCGGGCGCACCAGGGTCGTCGAACCACGCGAAATCGTCGTCGGGCGGGAGATCGAAGGTGGGGGGTTCGGAGAGGCGCTCGGGTGCCGGCGCTTGAGTAGATGCCTGCGCCGCGCGCGGTTGCGCGGGTTGCGGGTCGTGCGGTGCGGATTCGTGCTGCGGCTCCTGCGCTTGTTGAGTGCGCGTGGCGTGATTGTCCGTTCGGGCGTCGAGCCGATTGCGGGCGTCGTTCGTGATCGCCGCATCGTCGCGAGCCGGCATGCGGCGCTCGTCATGCGCGGACTCCGCAGCCGTCCCGACCGGCGACCGGTCCTCCACGCGCGCCACGGCGTAAGCGGTTTCTTGTGCGGCTCCATGCGCAGCGGGTTCACGCGCAACTTCCTGAGCAGCTGCCCGCCCCCCAGCCCGAGTCCCCTCCCGCGTCACCACCTCCTGCGCCTGATCCGGCCGCGCCTCGGTTGCGGCACCTTGTTCGTCCCCTCGCGTCGCCATCCCGCGACGCACCCACAGCGGCGCGAGACCGAATTCCTCGAGCACCGATTCATGCAGCGCCATCTGCGCCCTCCATGGCAAACGACAGACGCATTACGATCGCGTCCTCCCGGCCGCGATGTCGCGCCGGATAATAGTTCTTGCGCCGGCCGATCGTCGCGAAGCCGAAGCGTTCGTACAACCGGATCGCCCGATGATTCGACGGCCGCACTTCGAGCAGCAGCCCGTCGAGTTTTTCGGCGTGCGTGATGCGCACCGCCTCGCGCAGCAGCGCGAGACCCGCGCCCGCGCCTTGCGCCGTCGGTGCGACGCACAGATTCAACAGATGCATTTCGTCGACCACCGGCATCAGCACGCAATAGCCGATCAGCGAACCCGTCACGTGCCGCAGACAGACGCCGAAATAGCCGTTGCGCAGCGAATCGCCGAAATTGCCGCGGCTCCATGGAAACTCATACGCGAGCTTCTCGATCGCCGCGACGTCGTCCAGGTCGCTTTCGGTCATCGGCGACATATAGCGATCCGCGAGCAGAACGCCGCTCATCGACGCGCCTCGTCGTTGGATGCATGTGGCGAAGCACCGTCGAGCGCCTGCTTCGCGGGCTGCTCGGCACTAGCTGCACCGGCCGCACCAGCCGCTTTCGCGGCTTTGTCAGCCATGCGCTCGGCGGTGGTTTGCGCGACCTTGTCGCGCACATATTCTGGCGCAGCCTGATCGGCCGGCACCGTGCGACCCGCGCGAAACGCGCGCAGCGCCGCGTACGCGAGCGGCCCCGCATGCGGCAGCGCCTCGCCGTCGATGCTGCGCGCCGCCGCGCTCGCCGGCAGCCGTTCGCCGAACGCGGCGGCCGCGTTGCCGGCCAGCGTGAACGGCACGTCGGGCAATACGAGCCGCTGCGGCGCATCGAGCGATGCGCTCCGCACCGTGCGCCACTCGCTCGCCGCCTCGTCCCACGCGTAGTCGGCCCAATAGATTTCGTCCATGCGTGCGTCGAGCGCGGCGAGCACGCGTGTCGTCGACGGATCGCGCAGGCGGGCGCTCTCCGCGCACACGAGCAATGTGCCGATCGGCACGACCGGCAGATTCAGGCCGAACGCCAGCCCCTGGGCGACGCCGGTCGCGGTGCGCAGACCGGTGAACGAACCGGGACCGGCGCCGAACGCGATCGCATCGCAATCGGCCAACGTGAGGCCGGCTTCGTCGAACAGTTCGCCGATCGCGGGCAGCAAACGCGTGCTGGACACCGCGCCGGTCTGTTCGTGGCGCACCCAGATGCGGGGTTCGGCGGTGGGCTGACCGGTGGTATCGACGGGCACGGACAATAGCGCCGCCGAACAGAATTCGGTCGATGTATCGAGGGCAAGGAGCACGATTTGAGTCATGGACGGTATTGTAATCGGCGCCGTGCGTGCGGATGGTGGTTTGCGGTCCTGCCTGAATGATGCGTGGATGGTTCGCGAATGCTTCACGGATGGTTCACAGCAACGCTCGCGATAGCACGCACGAACCTGCCGCGGAACCTCGCCCGGACCTCACGACCGACGCTGTTTGGAATAAGCCCTCTGCCCGGCGACGGCGCTCCATTGTTATGATTTTCGGCCAATCCATCCCATCCCGCCTCGCGGGTCAAACGACCATGACCGATCTCAACACCCAGTTCGCGCAAGCCCAGGAAGACGTCAAGCAGTTGCCGGAGCGCCCGGGCAATCTAACGCTCCTGCGTCTGTACGCGCTCTTCAAGCAGGCCAGCGAAGGCGACGTGCACGGCGACAAGCCGGGCTTCACCGACATCGTCGGTAAATACAAATACGATGCGTGGGCCGCGCTCAAGGGCACCGCGCAGGACGCTGCGAAGCAGCAATACGTCGAACTCGTCGAATCGCTGAAGAGCGGCGCCGCGGCCTAAGGTCGCGCGGCTGCCTCCGAGCCGCCGCTTACCACGCGACTGCGCTGAAACGCCCACACCGCCTCGCGCGTAGCCAGGATACCTGGGACGGCGGCAGTTCAGAGACGGCGGCCCCGAGTTGCCGCCGTCTCCCCGACTTCACCATTCCGGCACTTTTTTCCATCGGACGCGCCCTAACAGTGGCGCAGTGCAGCAAATCCCGATATAATGCCGCCTGCGCTTCACTGCTTTGCCCAGTTTTCATGGCTGGCCTCGCGGCAAAGCGTTTCATAGCGTTTGCTCCAATCCAGTTTAGAACCTGTCCCCTTCTGCCTAGCCCCCTACGGGCTCACGTCCCAGGCTGGCGGCTTGTCATGTTGACATGTCGCATCCGATACAGCTTCTAACTAGAAACTCGCCTTCATTGTCGCGAGTTGCCCCCGTTTTTCGATTTGCTCGCTGCTTCTTTGCTCGCTGAATCCGACGACTTGGGTATGCCGATTGGCGTTGACGTTTTTATTCCACGAACCTCCCCAGGATCGTCTTCAAGGATTCACATGACTTCGAGCAACACCCCCAGCAGCCCGTTGAACGCCATCGCCGACGAAGCACTCGGCCTCGCCGCCACGGCCAATGCCGCGCCGGCCGAAGCCCAGGCTGACGCCAAGCCGACTTTCGCGTCGCTCGGTCTGTCCGCGGACGTCGTCTCCGCGCTGACCGCTGCTGGTTACGAACACCCGACGCCCGTGCAGCAGCGCGCGGTGCCGGCCGGTATCGCCGGCCGCGACCTGCTGGTTTCGAGCCCGACCGGTTCGGGCAAGACCGCCGCCTTCATGCTGCCGGCAATCGAACGTTTCTCGCAGCTGCAAAAGACGCAGACGAGCCAGCCGCGCGAGCCGCGTCCGGCCGACGGTGGCCGTGGCCGCCGCCCGCAGCCGGTCGCACGTCCGACCATGCTGGTGCTGACCCCGACCCGCGAACTCGCGATGCAGGTCACGACCGCCGCGGCAACCTACGGCAAGCACCTGAAGCGCCTGCGCACCGTCAGCATTCTCGGCGGCGTCGCCTATGGCCAACAGCTGATGCTGCTGGCGAAGAACCCCGAAATTCTCGTTGCCACGCCGGGTCGTCTGATCGACCACCTCGAGCGCGGCCGCATCGATCTGTCGCAACTGCAGATCCTCGTGCTCGACGAAGCCGACCGCATGCTCGACATGGGCTTCATCGACGACATCGACACGATCGTCGCCGAAACGCCGGCTACGCGTCAGACCATGCTGTTCTCGGCCACGCTCGACGGCAAGATCGGCTCGCTGACCGGCCGTCTGCTGAAGGATCCGGAGCGTATCGAGATCGTCCAGCGTATGGAACAGCGCACCAACATCGCGCAAACCGTTCACTACGTCGACGACCGCGATCACAAGGATCGTCTGCTCGACCATCTGCTGCGCGCCGAAGGCCTCGACCAGGCCATCGTCTTCACGGCCACCAAGATGGACGCCGACCAACTCGCGGGCCGTCTGGCCGACGCCGGTTTCGAATCGGCCGCGCTGCACGGCGACCTGCCGCAAGGCGCGCGTAACCGCACGATCCGCGCGCTGCGCGAGCGCCGCGTGCGCGTGCTGGTCGCGACCGACGTCGCCGCTCGCGGTATCGACATCCCGGGCATCACGCACGTGTTCAACTACGACCTGCCGAAGTTCGCCGAAGACTACGTGCACCGTATCGGCCGTACCGGCCGCGCGGGCCGCTCGGGCGTCGCGGTGAGCCTCGTGCATCACGCGGAACAAGGCGCGCTGAAGCGCATCGAGCGCTTCGTGCGCACGCCGCTGCCGGTCAACGTCGTCGAAGGCTTCGAGCCGCGCAAGGCGCCGCCTTCGGGCAATGGCCGTCCTGGCTTCGGCGGCCGCGGTCGTCCGGGCGGTAACGGTGGCCGTCGCTTCGGCAACGGTTCGGGCAAGCCGGGCGGCTACGGGGCGCGCAGCGGCAACGGTGGCGGCAATGGCAACGGCAACGGCAACAGCTGGGGCAACAAGCCGGCCGGCGGTTCGCGCGACGGTTACGGTTCGCGTGAAGGCCACGGCGGTTCGCGTGAAGGCTATGGCGGCTCCCGCGACGGCTACGGCTCGCGCGACGGCGGCTACGGTGCTCGCCGCAACGACGGTCCGCGTACGGCGCGCCGCGGCAGCTAAGAACGGCTTAAGGGCGGTTAAAGCGCGGTCAACGCGCTTCGTTGCTGTAATCTCGCTGCAATAACAGACCCGGACGGCTTCGCGCCGTCCGCCAGTCGCAAAAAAACCGGTGCTCAGGCGCCGGTTTTTTTTCGTCCGTACTCGCCCCACCCCGGCAGCCGCCCCAAATTTCACGATGTAAAAAAATTTTTTGCCTCGTAAAAAGCCATGTTGCAAGGCACAAGAAGCCAATTGCAGGATGGAAAACATCGTTTCTCATTGCGAAATGAGAAAATTAACCTATTGATTCGATAGCAAAATAAATATTTGAAAAAGCTTTGGCGGTGTCTATTGCGGGTCCATCGATTTGCCTAGACTCTTATATAAGACTTCACGAAACAGAACGCCCCGACGGGACCCACGCTTCGAGAAGACAGAGTCACCCATCCCTCATAACTGGCATAGAAGGAGCACATCATGACCATGACCCGCGAACAGCAAGCGCAGCAGCTCAAACAACAATGGGAAACCGATCCGCGCTGGAAAGGCGTCAAGCGCACCTATTCGGCTGAAGACGTGGTGCGTCTGCGCGGCTCGCTGCAAACCGAACACACGCTCGCCAAGCGCGGCGCGGAAAAGCTGTGGGCCGCCGTGAACAACGAGCCGTTCGTGAACTCGCTCGGCGCGTTGACCGGCAATCAGGCGATGCAGCAGGTGAAGGCCGGTCTCAAGGCGATCTATCTGTCGGGCTGGCAGGTGGCGGGCGATGCGAACGTCGCCGGCGAAATGTACCCGGACCAGTCGCTGTACCCGGCCAACTCGGTGCCGCTCGTGGTGAAGCGCATCAACAACACGCTGACGCGCGCTGACCAGATCCAGTGGTCGGAAGGCAAGAACCCGGGCGACGAAGGCTACGTGGACTACTTCGCGCCGATCGTGGCCGACGCGGAAGCCGGTTTCGGCGGCGTGCTGAACGCGTTCGAACTGATGAAGGCGATGATCGAAGCGGGCGCATCGGGCGTGCACTTCGAAGATCAGCTCGCATCGGTGAAGAAGTGCGGCCACATGGGCGGCAAGGTGCTGGTGCCGACCCGCGAAGCCGTCGCCAAGCTGACCGCTGCGCGTCTGGCCGCCGACGTCTGCGGTACGCCGACCGTGCTGCTCGCCCGTACCGACGCGGAAGCCGCCGACCTCGTGACCTCGGACATCGACGACAACGACCGCCCGTTCCTGACCGGCGAGCGCACCGTCGAAGGCTTCTTCCGCACCAAGCCGGGTCTCGAGCAGGCAATCTCGCGCGGTCTCGCGTATGCGCCGTACGCCGACATGATCTGGTGCGAAACCGGCAAGCCGGACCTCGAGTTCGCGAAGAAATTCGCCGACGCGATCCATAAGGAGTACCCGGATCAGCTGCTGTCGTACAACTGCTCGCCGTCGTTCAACTGGAAGAAGAACCTCGACGACGCAACGATCGCGAAGTTCCAGCGCGAACTCGGCGCGATGGGCTACAAGTTCCAGTTCATCACGCTGGCCGGCTTCCACGCGCTGAACTACTCGATGTTCAACCTCGCGCACGGCTATGCACGCAATCAGATGACCGCCTTCGTCGAAATGCAGCAGGCGGAATTCGCGGCAGCCGAAAAGGGCTTCACCGCGGTGAAGCATCAGCGCGAAGTCGGCACCGGCTACTTCGACGCGGTGACGCAGACGGTCGAGCGCGAAGCTTCGACGACTGCGCTGCACGGTTCGACGGAAGACGAACAGTTCTTCGACAAGAAGGTCGCCTGAGATCAACCGGCTGGGCCTCGCGGCCCCGCGGCCTGATCGCAGGAACGACTGGCAGAACGTCGAGCGGCGCCGTCAGAGCGCCGCCGATTCAGGGAGGACCGCGCCGTCCCGGATTGGCGGGAGTCTTCGGGCGAGCGCCGACGGCCGGGGTCTGAGAGAAGTCCGCACGCCACTGGCGGGCGGCAAACCTGAACGCGCCGGCCTTGCCGCCGGCGCGTTTTTTTTCGACTTCGCGTCATGGCACGACGCGCGTGCGTCTGCCGGCACGCCGCTTTTTCCGCACGTTCCGCCGTTTCAGCGATACACGATCACCGGAATTTTCGTATGGGTGAGCACGCGCTGCGTTTCGCTGCCGATCAGCAGGCTGCCGAGCCCGCGCCGCCCGTGCGAGGCCATGAAGATCACGTCGCAGCCGCCCTGCTCGGCCGCCTCGATGATGCCGAGATACGGCGATGGATGCACGCTGGTGCGACTCTCGACGCTCACGCCGACACGGTGCGCGGCGAACTCCACCTCGCGCAGATGCACGCGCGCCTCGCGTTCGCTGCGCTGCAGGAATTCGCCGGGCGGCTCGACCGCCACGTCGGAGAACGGCGAGTACGGATATTGCGGCAGACAGGCGTACGCGGTGATGCGCGCGCCGACGGCTTGCGCGAGATCGATCGCGCCCGCTATTGCCTTGCGTGACAGGTCTGAACCATCGGTCGGAACCAGGATGTGCGTGAACATGACGTCCTCCGTCGCCGGCTGCGCGCAGCGCGGCGTCAGCGTTCAACGAAGCCCAGCGTGCAGGCCGCTCGCATCGATTGTAGTGCGTGCGGATGTGGGTAGGGATCGGAAAGCGGTTGCGTCGGGATCGGCGATGGATGGCGCAGCGCGCGTGTCGTGCGGTTTGCGCATTTTGCCGGTTCGAGCGGCCGTTTCGCGCTTCGGGGCCGCTTTGGGCGCTTCCGGGCCGCTTCGGGCCGCTTCGGGCCGCGTCGAATCGTCTCGGGTCGCATTGGCGCGCGCAGCGCGGATGAACGCCACCGGGCGCTGCGTGCGCGGATCGCTTCGTTCAATCCCAGTAACCCGGTTCGCCGTACGTATGCTTGAGAAAGTCCAGAAACAGCCGCACCCGCAACGGCAGATGACGGCGCTGCGGAAACACCGCGTGAATGCCGATCGGCGGCGCGGCGAATTCGTCGAGCACGGTGACGAGGCGACCCGCCGCGATCTCCGCGCCGACTTCCCACCACGAGCGCCATGCGAGCCCGTGCCCGGCCAGACACCATTCGTGCAGCACCGCGCCGTCCGAACACTCCATCGTGCCGGACACCTTGATCGACACGACCTTGCCGTCCTGCTGGAACATCCAGCCGCGTTGCTGGTTCGCGCTCGCGCCGAGCGCGAGGCAGTTGTGGCGCGCGAGATCGGCGAGGCTGTGCGGCGCACCGCGCCGGCTCAGATACGCGGGCGACGCGACGCACACGCGACGGTTTTCCGCGAGCTTCAGCGACACCAGCGACGAATCGGGCAACTCGCCGAGCCGCACCGCGCAATCGAAGCCTTCGTTGACCAGATCGACGAGGCGATCGGACAGATCGAGCGTGATCGACACGTCCGGATGCGCGACCGTGAACGCCGGCACCAGCGGCGCGACATGCCGGCGCCCGAAGCCGGCCGGCGCCGACAGCCGCAGATGGCCGCTCGCCTTCACGCCGCCCGCCGACACGCTCGCCTCGGCGTTCTGCATATCGTGAATGATGCGCTGGCAGTCTTCGAGAAACGCCGAGCCTTCGAAGGTCAGCGTGATCTTGCGGGTGGTGCGCACCAGCAGCTTGACGCCGAGGCGCTCCTCCAGCGCGTCGATGCGTCGGCCGATGATCGCGGGTGCGACACCCTCGGCGAGCGCCGCCGCCGACAGGCTGCCCTTGGCCGCGACGGTCGCGAAGGTCTCGATCTGCTTGAAACGGTCCATGAACGATGCGCGCCGCGCCAATGGCTGAACCCGGCGCAAAAGTGAGAGTGGCTGTGAGATTAGGTATATGAAAGTAAAAGATCAAGTGATCTTTAGCCTATTTCTTAGTACCTATAGTCACCAATACAATCGATCCCGACCTCTGAAATGGAGCGCACGGCTATGTCGGCCACAACGACACCTTTCCCGCGAGCAGTGATTTTCGACGCCTACGGCACGCTCTTCGACGTGCATTCGGTGGTCGCCGCCGCGGAGCAGTTATTCCCCGGCCACGGCGACGCGCTGTCGCAGTTGTGGCGTCAGAAGCAGATCGAATACACGCAACTGCGCACGCTCGCCGCACGCCCCGACGCGCCCGGCGAGCACTACCGCCCGTTCTGGGACATCACGCTCGACGCGCTGCGTTTCGCCGCGAAAAAACTGCAGCTCACGCTCGGCCGTGCGGCCGAAAAGCGTCTGATGGACGAATACGCGTGCCTGTCCGCGTTTCCGGACGCCGTGCCGGTGCTGCGCGCGTTGCGCGATACCGCCGCGGCTATCGAAACCTCCAATACCACCGACACAGTCGCCCCTGCGTGCATCGGGCTCGCGATCCTGTCGAACGGCAATCCGCAGATGCTCGATATCGCGATCAAAAGCGCGGGCATGAGCGCGCTGTTCGATCACGTGCTGTCCGTCGATGCCGTGCGCGCATACAAGCCCTCACCTGCCGCCTATGCGCTCGGCCCCGCGGCGTTCGGCGCCGCCGCGCGCGAAATCGTGTTCGTGTCGTCGAACGGTTGGGACGTGGCGGGCGCGACGTGGTTCGGCTTCACAACGTTCTGGCTGAACCGGCAGAACCTGCCCGTCGAGGAACTCGGCGTCACGCCGCACGGCACCGGCCGCGGCATGAACGATCTGGTGGCCTTTCTACAGACGCTCACGGCATCGGCGTCCGCGTCGGCGCGCTCGAGCGCCAGCCGTCAAACCAGAACTTCCGGCAGTGGCAACCGCAAACGCGCCAGCCCGCGCGCATGAAGGTACTCACTGCATCCGTCCACCTCAACTTTTTCAACCTTCGCATTTCTGCAATCTGACCGACCAAGGAGAAAACATGGCTCATTCGCTGTCGCTGCCGCAAGGCATGGAAATCACCGGCGAGATCAAGCCCGGCTTTGAAGCAATCCTCACGCGCGAGGCGCTGGAACTCGTCGCCGCGCTGCATCGCACGTTCGAGCCGCGTCGCCAGCAGTTGCTGCAGGCGCGCGTCGAGCGCACGAAGCGACTCGATGCGGGCGAGCGCCCCGACTTCCTCGCCGCCACGAAGAGCGTGCGCGAAGGCGACTGGAAAATCGCCCCGCTGCCGCAGGATCTGCAATGCCGCCGCGTCGAGATCACCGGCCCCGTCGAGCGCAAGATGATCATCAACGCGCTGAACTCGGGCGCGGATTCCTACATGACCGACTTCGAGGATTCGAATGCGCCGAGCTGGGACAACCAGATCACCGGCCATATCAATCTGAAGGACGCGGTGCGCCGCACGATCTCGCTCGAACAGAACGGCAAGTCGTACAGGCTCAACGACAGGACCGCGACGCTGATCGTGCGTCCGCGCGGCTGGCATCTCGATGAGAAGCACGTGAAGGTCGACGGCAAGCGCGTGTCGGGCGGCATCTTCGATTTCGCGCTGTTCATGGTGCACAACGCGAAGGAACTGATCGCGCGCGGCTCGGGCCCGTACTTCTATCTGCCGAAGATGGAAAGCCATCTCGAAGCGCGTCTGTGGAACGACATCTTCGTCGCCGCGCAGGAAGCGGTCGGCGTGCCGCGCGGCACGATTCGCGCGACGGTGCTGATCGAGACGATCGTCGCCGCGTTCGAAATGGACGAGATCCTGTACGAGCTGCGCGAACACAGCTCGGGCCTAAACGCGGGCCGCTGGGATTACATCTTCTCGGCGATCAAGAAGTTCAAGACCGACCGCGACTTCTGCCTCGCCGACCGTTCGCAGATCACGATGACCTCGCCGTTCATGCGCGCGTACGCATTGCTGCTGCTGAAGACCTGCCATCGCCGCAACGCGCCGGCAATCGGCGGCATGAGCGCGCTGATTCCGATCAAGAACGATGCGGCTGCGAACGACAAGGCAATGGCCGGCGTGCGCTCGGACAAGGCGCGCGACGCCGGCGACGGCTACGACGGCGGCTGGGTCGCGCATCCGGGACTCGTGCCGATCGCGATGGAAGAGTTCGTCAAGGTGCTCGGCGACCGGCAGAACCAGATCGGCAAGCAACGCGACGACGTGCTCGTCGCCGCGACCGACCTGCTCGACTTCCGTCCGGAAACGCCGATCACCGAAGCCGGTCTGCGCAACAACATCAACGTCGGCATTCACTACCTCGGCTCGTGGCTCACGGGCAATGGCTGCGTGCCGATTCACAACCTGATGGAAGACGCGGCGACCGCCGAAATTTCGCGCTCGCAGGTGTGGCAGTGGATCCGCTCGCCGAAGGGCAAGCTCGACGACGGCCGCAAGGTCACGGTGGAACTGGTGCGCGAGCTGGCGGCGCAGGAACTCGACAAGGTCAGGCAGACGGTCGGCGGCAACGCGAAGCCGTACGAGCGTGCCGCGCAGATTTTCGAGCAGATGTCGACCGCCGAGCAGTTCACCGATTTTCTGACGCTGCCGCTCTATGAGGAGATCTGAGCGCGGTGGAGCGCGCGGCCGGCTGCTTGCGGCGGCGCTAATCGCGTGATCGCATGATCTCGTGATCGCTTCGGTCTGAACGACGGCGCGCCGGGTTGGCTCCTGGCGCGCCGTTTTTTGTTGCTGGTCGCGTGCGGCGCTTTGTGTCTGTCGCTTTGTGTCTGTCCGTTCGTATTCTTCGCGTCGCAGCGCACGTCGCACACGCGAATGCGCGCGTGCACGAATGCATGCGCACAGGAACGCGCGGTGCGGACAGCCGCTCAGCGCGTACGCCGATGCGCGACCCAATCGCCCGAGCGGATTTCAGGCAGCCCCTTGACCGCGCCCGGCGCGACCGGATAGAAGCGGCAGTTGACGACGCTGCCGTCCACTTTCACCATCACCTCGCGCGCGAGGAAACGGTCCTCGACGCCCGGGTACACGGCTTCGATTTCGTCGAGCACCGCAACGAGCGCGTCGTCGATTTCATAGACGTCGCCGTGCACGTCGATGCCGGCTTCATCGACGACAAGGCCCGGATAATCGCCGAAGTCGAACAGATGGCCGCGCACGCTCGCGGTACCGAGCAGGTTCGGCGCGGGGACGTCGTTACGCGCGGCGGCTTCGCTGATGTCGTTCGCTTCACCGGCACGCAGCGTGCCGTAGACAAAGACGGTCTGCATCGTCGTAGGGTCTCCTGAATCAACGGTGGTTGGGGGCTTGGGCAACCGACACATTATGCAACGGTCGTCCGTCGGTCACATCAGCCTCTACAATGGTTGGAACCCGCGCCGGTGAATCGGCGCAGCCGCCCGCCGCTGTGCGCAACGTGAGGTCACATAAAGTCACGTCACGACGCCACACGCTGCGACCTCGACCGAGCTTGACCACCATGACTTCGTCCGCCGACTCCGAACTGCCGAGCCGCATCCGCCTCGCCGACATTCCGCCCGAGTTCGCGCCGAACGACACGCACCCGATCCGCGTGCGCTCGCGGCCGATGCCAGCCGGTTCGCACATCGCGCGGCATACGCATGCGTGGGCGCAGGTCGCGTACGCGTCGCGCGGCGTGCTGCGGGTCGCGACGACCGGCACTACGTGGATGGTGCCGCCGTCGCGCGCGATCTGGTTGCCGCCGCACGTGACGCACGAGGTGGTCGCCGTCGAGGATGCCTATCTGCGCACGCTCTACATCACCGAGAGCACGGTGCCGGCCGGGCTCGATACGCCGCGCGTGGTCGAGGTGTCGAACCTGCTGCGCGAAGTGATTGCCGCGCTCGATATCGCCGGGCTGTCCGCCGCGCGCGAGCGCTTGCTCGGCGCGCTCGCGCTCGATGAACTGACACGCTCCGAGCCGCTGCCGCTTTCGGTACCGATGCCCAGGGAAAAGCGCTTGCGCGCACTCTGCGAGGCGGTGATCGCGGACCCGACGCATGGCGAATCGCTCGAACAATGGGCATCGACGGTCGGTGCGAGCACGCGCACGATCGCGCGCCTGTTCCGTCAGGAGCTTGGCGTGAGTTTTTCGCAATGGCGTCAGCAGGCGATTCTCGCGCGCGCGATTCCGCTGCTGAGCCAGGGGCGACCGCTGTCGCATGTGGCGCAGGAATTGGGCTATCGGAGCCAGAGTGCGTTTTCGGCGATGTTCCGGCGCGCGTTCGGCGCGAGTCCGCGGGCGTTCATCGAGCGCGGTGCCGAGCATCGCGCGGAAAACGGCGAACCCGATGCCGGGCAAACGGATGAGGAAACGACGCGGGATGAGCGCGCGGATGCGGCGGATATTGCCGGGCGCTAAATGACGGCAGCGTTATGACGCGTAGCTCATGCCAGTCATGACGTGAAGCGGCCGCCATCGGCGCACCGCCAGTTCACCTCACACTCGCCGTGCCAGATGACGGATCGCCCCGAGCTGCGCGAGCCTCGGCCCGGCGAGCCTGTATCCCTTGCGCTGATACAGCCGCGCCGCGGGATTGTCGACGAACACGCGCAGTTGCAGTTCGTGCAGCCCGCGTTCACGCGCCCATTGATGCGAGATATCGAGCAGAAAGGTCCCCGCGCCGAGCCGCCGATATCCATCGGCAATTTGCACGTCACGGATATGCAGCGAATCGCCCTCTTCCGTGATGCGCAGCACGCCCATCGGCACGCCATCCACTTCGAGAATAAAATTCTCCGACTCGCGCCAGCTGCCGAGAAACAGATCGCTGCGCCACATCAGATGATGACGGCGATAGTAGCCACCCATGTTATTGCGCGTCAGCGCTTCGGCGAACTCGAAATCGTCCATGCTGGCCATGCGCAGATGGAACGGTGACGGCGCTTCGGTGGGATCGAACATGGCGGAACCACGAGGATGAACCGGATCAACGGTAAAGCAGCCCGCGCGCGCTGGCAATGGCTGTTTGTCCCGAGCCTTCCGCCACGGGCACGCACAAACCGTGCAGCGCGCAGGACCATGAAATAAGCGCGACAGAAATAAAAAAAGCCCACTTCTTTCGAAGTGGGCTTTCTCAAATCTGGCGGAGCGGACGGGACTCGAACCCGCGACCCCCGGCGTGACAGGCCGGTATTCTAACCAACTGAACTACCGCTCCAGATTTAGCACCGCGGCTTGCGGTGTCATTCCGCTTACCTGCTGCACCGTTCAAACTTCCAACCAAACGACGCCGATGTTTTGGCGTCCCCTAGGGGATTCGAACCCCTGTACTCACCGTGAAAGGGTGATGTCCTAGGCCTCTAGACGAAGGGGACTACGTACTGCTTACACCTTTAATGAAAAAGCCCGTTCAGATTTGAATGAACGGGCTTTGTCTGGCGGAGTGGACGGGACTCGAACCCGCGACCCCCGGCGTGACAGGCCGGTATTCTAACCGACTGAACTACCACTCCAGTCTTTACACCCTTGCTTGCGAGCGTCGGTTAATTCTCTGCAAGCCGCACCACTTTACTGCCAACCGAATTTAACCGGAACACTAAAGCAACGCCGATGTTTGGCGTCCCCTAGGGGATTCGAACCCCTGTACTCACCGTGAAAGGGTGATGTCCTAGGCCTCTAGACGAAGGGGACAAAATCTTTTCAGATCCGTCTTTATTCGCTTCTGACTTATTTCAACTTTGCGCTAACTTTTCAGTTAATTCGCTGAGTTGTTTTACCGCCAACTGCGAAGACCGCTATTTTAACTACATTTTAGTGATTTGTGAAGTCTTTTTTACTACAACTTCCAGACTTCGCAACCACTTTACTCTGCTGTTGGTGGAGGTAAGCGGGATCGAACCGCTGACCTCTTGCATGCCATGCAAGCGCTCTCCCAGCTGAGCTATACCCCCGTGCACATCAGAGAAACGAGATTCTAGAGGGCGATTTGCGCTTTGTAAATACCCTTTGAGCAATTACATGCGAATTTTTTCAGACCACACGCAAACCCTCTCATGCGTGCGTGAATCATCTATCAACACACGCATGAGCGCACTCCAGAATGCTCCGGTTAGCCGAGCGCTTTTTCGATCCGGCTAACCACGACATCGCGACCGAACAGCATCAGCACGCTGTCGATCGACGGCGTATGCGTCGTGCCCGCCACCAGCAGACGCACCGGCATAGCCAGTTGCGGCATCTTCAGCTTGTGCGCGCCGAGCGTCGCCTTCAATGCGGCAGCGATCGCTTCCTTGCTCCACTCCACCGTCTTCAGCGCGGCGGCCAGTTCGGCGAGCGCCGGACGAACCGCATCGGTCACGTGCTGCGCAATCGACTCGGCATCCGGTGCCGGCGTGCGATAGAACATCGCGGCGTTCTGCGCGATCTCCTTCACCGTCGACGCGCGATCCTTCATCAGGCCCACCACCGCTACCAGATCCGCGCCTTGTGCGAGCGTGGCCGCGTCGATGTCGAGCTCGGCAAAGAACGGCTTCGCCAGTTCGGCGAGGCGCGCGTTGTCCGCTTCCTTGATGTAGTGCGCGTTGAGCCAGTTCAGCTTGTCGTGGTCATACTGCGCCGGCGACTTGCCGAGATGCTCGAGGTCGAACCATTCGACGAACTGCTCGCGCGTGAAAATCTCCGCGTCGCCATGCGACCAGCCGAGGCGCGCCAGATAGTTGACGACCGCTTCCGGCAGGAAGCCCGCGTCGCGATAACCCATCACGCTCATCGCGCCGTGGCGCTTGCTCATCTTCTCGCCCTGCTCGTTCAGCACGGTCGGCAGGTGCGCATAAACCGGCGGCTCGCCGCCGAGCGCACGCAGGATGTTGATCTGGCGCGGTGTGTTGTTCACGTGATCGTCGCCGCGAATCACGTGCGTAATGCGCATGTCGAGATCGTCGACGACCACGCAGAAGTTATACGTCGGCGTGCCGTCCGGGCGCGCGATCACGAGGTCGTCGAGTTCTTCGTTCGAGATTTCGATCCGGCCTTTGACCGCGTCGTCCCATGCGACTACGCCGGAGAACGGATTGCGAAAGCGCAGCACCGGCTTCACGCCTTCGGGCGGCTGCGGCAGCACCTTGCCCGGCTCCGGGCGCCACGTGCCGTCGTAACGCGGCTTTTCGCCCGCTTCGCGCTGGCGCTCGCGCAGTGCGTCGAGTTCTTCGGTCGACATGTAGCACGGGTAGACGAGCCCCGCGTCCTGCATCTGCTTGAGCACTTCGCGATAACGGTCCATTCGCTGCATCTGGTAGAACGGGCCTTCGTCGTAATCGAGGCCGAGCCATGCCATGCCTTCGAGAATCGCGTCGACCGATTCGGTCGACGAGCGCTCGAGGTCGGTGTCCTCGACCCGCAGCACGAAGGTCCCTTTCATCTTGCGCGCGAACGCCCACGGATACAGCGCGGAGCGGATGTTGCCCAGGTGGATGAAGCCGGTGGGACTCGGTGCGAAACGGGTACGAACGGAGGTGGTCATTAGCGGTTACTCGGAAAACAGGCGCCGGCGCCCGGACCGACAGGTCCGCGAAGCGCGGCAGCGAAGCGTGCCCATGCTGCGCGCGAGGCCGCGCATGGACACGAGGGAAATAAGTGCAAGAGCCGAATTATACCTTTCGCACGCGGGTTGCCGCCCTCGTCCGAATGGCCTGGGACAATGGCTTGGGACGCATCGACAAACGATGCTGGCGCGGCATCGACGAGAGACGGCAGGAGCGCATCGACGGCACTCGCCTGCTCATTCCGGCACGACGAATTGCCGCAAACTCCGGACGCACACGCTGGAGCACATCTGCCGCGACCGGCACGCAAGCGGGACGAGCAGCTTCACGACGCTCATGCTTTATCGCATAGGGCCGAGCCCATGCCTACGCACGTGCCGAGCCGCGCAATCGTCTCGCAAAAGCGTCGCACGGGCTCCGGCCGTATCGAATACTTCCTCTGCAACGTTTCATTACAGCCGGGCGTGCGAGCCGAACCTTTGCTTTATGATGTGCGCGCGCTGCGGCAAGGCTCGGGTCGAACCTCGACCGGACACCGGCCCCGGCGCGCGGAATCGCCGCCGGCGATCCGTTTCGTTTGACCTCGGCCTGATCGCGGTCCGCGCGACGCCGACTGCGTCGCCCGCGCCGTTGCTGGAGAATTCGTTGAAACCCTCGTCACCACCCTCGTCACCCGGCTCATCCCCCCGTTTGAGCCGCCGCCACTTCTCGCTGGCCGCCGCCTCCGCGATGCTCGCCGCCTGCACCACGACCGGCGGCAAACTCGACGGCGCGCCGATCACGGCCACGCCCACCACGCCTCCGCCTGAAAAAGCGCCGCAGAAGCCGGTGCGCGTCGCGCTCGCGCTCGGCGGCGGCGCCGCGCGCGGCTTCGCGCACATCGGCGTGATCAAGGCGCTCGAGGCGCGCAACATCCAGATCGATCTCGTCGTCGGTACCAGCGCGGGCTCCGTGGTCGGCGCGCTGTACGCGTCGGGCATGAACGGCTTCGCGCTGAACAAGCTCGCGCTTTCGATGGACGAAGCCTCGATCAGCGACTGGGCAATGCCGTTCCGCACGCGCGGCCTGCTGCAAGGCGTGGCGCTGCAAAACTATCTGAACACCACGCTGAGCAACCGTCCGATCGAGAAAATGGCCAAGCCGCTCGGCGTCGTCGCGACCGACCTGCAAACCGGTCAGCCGATCCTGTTCCAGCGCGGTAATACCGGCATTGCGGTGCGCGCGTCGTGCAGCGTGCCGTCGATTTTCGAGCCGGTGAAGATCGGCGGCCACGAGTATGTGGATGGCGGTCTCGTGAGCCCGGTGCCGGCCTCGTTCGCGCGCAAGATGGGCGCGGATTTCGTGATCGCGGTCGATATCTCGCAGCGCCCGGAAACCGGCGTGACCAGCAGTTCGTTCGACGTGCTGATGCAGACCTTCACGATCATGGGCCAGACCATCAAGGCCTACGAGCTCGACAAGTACGCCGACGTCGTGATCCGGCCGAATCTCGCGGCGATGAGCGGCAGCGACTTCTCGCAGCGCAATGCGGCGATTCTCGCCGGCGAGGAAGCGGTCGCGCGGATGATGCCGGAGTTGCAGCGCAAGCTGACCGCGCGGCGGATGGGGGCGTAAGTCGCTCAGGCGACGGGAAACGGGCCGCGTGCGCATGGTGCTGCGTTTCCTGCTGTGTCGCTGTGGTATTTTCGCTGCGGCAGCCCACGGTCACTTCACACCACGTCACACCGCATCCGCATCGCAAAAATACGGACGCCCAATACAAAAAGCCTGCTTCGATGAAGCAGGCTTTTTTTGTCGCTATCGCGTCGCGATATCAGACCGGAATCAGTTATTCCCGCCGATCGTCGCGTTCACGCGCTTGCGCAGATCGTCGGCCTGATACGAGGCCTCGATCCGGCGCGCGCCGGTGAAACGCTTTTCCCAGTAGCCGTCATCCATGTCGTCGACGCGGATCGTGCTGCCCGTGGACGGCGAGTGCACGAACTTGTTGTCGCCGATATAGATGCCAACGTGCGAGAACGTACGGCGCATCGTATTGAAAAAGACCAGATCGCCCGGCTTCAGCTCGCTCACGCGCACCTTCTCGCCCATCCGGCTCATTTCCTCAGCGCGACGCGGCAGCGCGAGGCCCAGCGTGTCCTGGAACACGTAGCGCACGAAACCGCTGCAATCGAGCCCGGAATCCGGCGTATTACCGCCCCACCGGTAGCGCACGCCAATCATGTTCAGCGCGCCGACCACCACGTCGCCAGCCTTGCCGGCCATGCCGGAAAGAAACGACCTCGCGCCGCCGCTATCGCTGTCGGCAGCCGGGGTTTGGGCAGTGGAGAGGGAGAGAGAATTCGACCCGGAGTTGGTCGAATACGAGGCATTTTGATTGAAACTGCTTACTTCGTCGGCGAACGCGCCGGGAGCTGCTGCCATCAAGACGCCAATGAACATCCCGGCGACGACGCGCGTGCAAGCCTGGGTAAGGGTTCTGTGCTGCATTGGTCGGAAGTTTTTGCCTGAAAATCAGTGGACTGCGAAAAAAAGTTTGCTCGATACTAGCCAGTAAGTATTTGTGTGTCAAAAGGAATAGAAAAAATCAATCGAGATGAGCACCCAATTGGTGAATGGGTGAAAAATCAACGATCAAGCGCCGCTTTCAGCAGCTTTCGTGTGTAAGGATGCGACGGCATCGCAAAAATCTTCTCGACCTCCCCGGCTTCGACGATCGATCCGTTTTGCATCACCACGACACGGTGCGCCATCGCCCCGATCACCTCCAGGTCGTGGCTAATAAATACGAAGCCGAGATTGTATTTGTGCTGCAAACCGGTCAGCAGTTTGAGCACCTGCTGCTGGATCGATACGTCGAGCGCGCTGGTCGGTTCGTCGAGGATCAGCACGCGCGGCTCCAGCACCAGCGCGCGGGCGATCGCGATGCGCTGACGCTGGCCGCCGGAAAACTCGTGCGGATAGCGATACAGCGCGGTCCGGTCGATGCCGACTTCGCGCAGCACCGCGAGCACCTTGTCGCGGCGCGCCTCGCGGCTCATCTGCGGCCGATGCAGCGCGAGCCCCTCGCCGACGATCCGTTCGATCGTCTGCCGCGGCGAAAGTGAACTAAAAGGATCCTGAAAGACGACCTGCATGTTCGAGCGCAACGCGGTCTTTTCGGTGCCGCGATAGCTGCCGAGCGCCCTGCCCTGAAACTCGATCTCGCCGTGCGCGATGCGTTGCAGACCGAGCAACGCCATCGCGAGCGTCGACTTGCCCGAGCCCGATTCGCCGACGATGCCGAGCGTCTCGCCCTGCCGCACCGACACGCTCGCCTGTTCGACCGCGCGAAACCGCCCCGCGTTGAACCAGCCGCGCAGGCCCGGCAGCTTCGTCCTGAAGTCCACCGACACATCGCGCGCTTCGAGCAATACCGGAGCAATCGGCAGCACCGGCACGACCGTACGCTGTGGCCGGCTCGCGAGCAGGCGCTGCGTATAAGGATGGCTCGGCGTCTCGAACACCTGTTCGACCAGCCCGGTCTCGACCAGCACGCCGCGCTCCATCACCGCGACGCGCTGCGCGAAGTGGCGTACCAGATTCAGGTCGTGCGTGATCAGCAGCACCGCCATGCCGCGCTTTTGCGCTTCGTCGCGCTGCAGTTCGAGCAGCAACTCGACGATCTGCGCGCGGATCGTCACGTCGAGCGCGGTGGTCGGTTCGTCGGCGA
This sequence comes from Paraburkholderia antibiotica, assembly GCF_012927125.1. Classification (GTDB taxonomy): domain Bacteria; phylum Pseudomonadota; class Gammaproteobacteria; order Burkholderiales; family Burkholderiaceae; genus Paraburkholderia; species Paraburkholderia antibiotica. The sequence goes on along the minus strand of NZ_JABBFZ010000001.1, from coordinate 828,598 downwards.
GCAACAGACGCGGCCGGCACGCGAGCGCCATCGCGATCATCGCGCGCTGGCGCTGGCCGCCCGACAGCTGATGCGGATAGCTGTTCACGCGCTGGCCCGGCTCGGTGATGCCGGTGCGCGCGAGCAATTCGACCGCGCGCTTCGCCGCTTCGTGCACGCTCACGCCGTCGTGCGTGACGATGGTCTCGGCAATCTGGTCGCCGACTGTATACAGCGGGTTGAGCGCGGTCATCGGCTCCTGGAAGATCATCGCGATGTCCGAGCCGCGCAGGCCGCGCATCTGTCGTTCGCTCTTCGCGAGCAGATCCTCGCCGTCGAAGCGGATCGCACCGCTCACCTGCGCATCGCTGAGCAGGCGCAGCACCGACAGCGCGGTCACGCTCTTGCCCGAGCCGGATTCGCCGACCAGCGCGACCCGCTCGCCGCGCGCGATCGCGAGCGAAACGTCGTTCACCGCGACCGTGTCGCCGAACGTGACGTGCAGGTGGTCGAGTTCGAGCAGCGGCGCGTCCGTACGCTGTTGTTTCGGCTGATTCGTCTGCGTGATATGCGATGCCGCGCTCATTGATTGCCTCCCGCGCGCATCGCATCGGAGATGCGCGTGTCGAGCGCATTGCGCAGCGCGTCGCCCATAAAGGTCAGCAGCAATAGCATCGCGACCAGCACGCCGAACGTCGACATCGAGATCCACCACGCGTCGAGATTCGCCTTGCCTTGCGCGAGCAGTTCGCCAAGGCTCGGCGTCGGCGGCGGCACGCCGAGACCGAGAAAGTCGAGGCTCGTCAGCGCGAGGATCGAGCCGCTCATGCGGAACGGCAGAAACGTGATCACCGGCGTCAGGCTGTTAGGCAGCACGTGGCGCCACATGATCTGCCAGTTCGACAGCCCCATCGCGCGCGCGGCGCGCACATAGTCCTGCTGGCGATTGCGCAAAAATTCCGCGCGCACGTAATCGGACAGGCCGATCCAGCCGAATAGCGACAGCAGCACGATCAGCAGAATGAAACCCGGCTCGAAGATCGCCGAGAAGATGATCAGCAGATACAGCTCGGGCATCGCGCTCCAGATTTCGATCAACCGCTGCCCGATGATATCGGTTCGCCCTCCGAAGTAACCTTGCACGGCACCCGCCGCAATGCCGAGAATCGTGCCGATGAACGTCAGCACGAGACCGAACTCCACCGACACGCGAAAGCCGTAGAGCAGCCGCGCGAACAGATCGCGGCCGCGGTCGTCGGTGCCGAGCCAGTTCTCGCGCGACGGCGGCGCCGGATTCGGCACCTTCGAGAAATAGTTCAGCGTGTCGTAGTAGTAACGGTTCGGCGGATACAGCGCGAAGTTGCCCGGCGCGTCGAAACGATGCTTGATATACGGATCGAGATAGTCGGCCGGCGTCGGGAAGTCGCCGCCGAAGGTGGTCTCCGCGTAGTCCTTGAACAGCGGGAAATACAGGTGGCCGTCGTAGCGCACCACCAGCGGTTTGTCGTTCGACCACAGCGGCGCCGCGAGGCTCGCCGCGAACGCGACCACGAACACGATCAGGCTCCAGTAGCCAAGCCGCTGCTGGCGAAAGCGCAGCCATACACGGCGCGCGGGCGTCGGCGACACCAGCGCGCGCGCGGGTTCGGTGCGCGCCGCCGCATCGGCGGAAAGGCGGGCTCGATTCATCAGCGCTCCAGTTGTTCGAATTGGATGCGGGGATCGACCCACACGTAGCACAGGTCGGAGATCAGCTTGGTCACGAGACCGATCAGCGTGAACACATACAGCGTGCCGAGCACGACCGGATAGTCGCGCCGCATCACCGATTCATACGACAGCAGCCCGAGGCCGTCGAGCGAAAACAGCGTTTCGATCAGCAGACTGCCGGTGAAGAACGCGCCGATAAACGCGGCCGGAAAACCGACGATCAGCGGCAGCAGCGCATTGCGGAACACGTGCTTCCACAGCACGCGTTTTTCCGACAACCCCTTCGCGCGCGCGGTCAGCACGTACTGCTTGCGGATCTCGTCGAGAAACGCGTTCTTGGTCAGCATCGTGACGACCGCGAAGCTGCCGACCACCGACGCGGTAACCGGCAGCGTGATATGCCACAGATAGTCGAGGATCTTGCCGGCCACGCTCAGCTGGTCCCAGTTATCCGACGTGAGGTTGCGCAGCGGAAACAGCTGCAGGAACGTGCCGCCGCCGAACAGCACGAGCAGCAGCACGCCGAGCACGAAGCCGGGAATCGCGTAGCCGATCAGCACGATCAGACTCGTCGCGATGTCGAAGTGCGAGCCGTTGCGCACCGCCTTCGCAATGCCGAGCGGCACCGATATCAGATAGGTGAGAAAGAACGTCCATAAGCCGATACTGATCGACACCGGCAGCTTCGAGACGATCAGCGACCACACGCTCTGATGACGGAAATAGCTCTGGCCGAGGTCGAAGCTCGCGAAACGCTTGAGCATCAGCACATAGCGTTCGAGCGGCGGTTTGTCGAAACCGTACAGCTGCTTCAGTTGCGCGAGCTGTTGCGCGTCGACGCCGCTATGCGCGCGCAGGCCGAACGGCGACGCGCCTTCGGCGCCCTTGCGCAGTTCGTGCTGCATCTGTTCGACGGGACCGCCCGGCACGAACTGGATCACGGCGAAAGTCAGCGTCAGCACGCCGAGCAGCGTCGGGATCATCAGCAGCAGACGTTTGAGGATGTAGCTCCACATAGGCGGTGTTCCGGTGCGAAGGCGTTGGCGTGAGCGAGGGTTAGTCGTGAATCGTCGATGAGCGGGCTATGCAGCAACATGGCATCGGCGCGGTGTCGCGCGGTGTCGTTTAGTGCGCCAACATCGCTACGATTTTGGCGCCTTATTTGGCACCTTACCCGCGGCCGGCGTCGATGCATCCGGCGCTTCGTACCACCACATCGACGTGATCCAGCCTTCCGCGCCATAGTACAGCGGCAAGGTTTTCGGCCACGCGAGTCCGCGCTTGAACGCGACCCGATGCGTGCCGCTGTACCAGTGCGGCACCACATAGTAGCCATGCATCAGCAGACGGTCGAGCGCATGCGCGGCGTCGGACAACTGCTCGCGCGTCTGCGCATGCACGAGCGCGTTGAGCACCGCATCGACCGCCGGCGACTTCACGCCGATCGCGTTGTCCGAACCGGGCGTGTCCGCGGCCTTGCTGCCGAAGCGATTGACCTGCTCCTGACCGGGTACCTGCACGTCGGGCATGCGAATCGTCGTCACGTCGAAATCGAAGGCATCGAGCCGCTTCTGATAGACCGCGTAATCGGCGGCGCGAAACGTCGCGGTGATGCCGAGCTTCTGCAGATTGCGCGTAAAGGTCGCGACAATCGGCTCCATCGCGCCGGCCGAGCCGGAATCGTCGAGAATCTCGAAGCGGAACGGCTCGCCCTTGTCGTTGCGCAACGCGCCGTCGCGATAGGTCCAGCCGGCCTGCTGCAACAGATCGCGCGCCTGCAGCAGATTGGCGCGCAGCGAACCGGGCGGATCGGTGTCGGGCTGCTTCGGCAGCGCGCCGAATACGGCCGGGTCGAGTTGTCCGCGAAACGGTTCGAGCAGCGCGAGTTCGCCCGGCGACGGCAGCCCCTTCGCCTGCCATTCGGTGTTGGCGAAATAGCTGTCGATGCGCGTGTACTGATTGAAGAACAGCTGCCGGTTCAGCCACTGGAAGTCCAGCGCGAGATCGAGGGCGCGGCGCACGCGCACGTCCTGAAAGAGCGGCCGACGCGTGTTCAGGATGAAGCCCTGCATGCCGGTGCCGTTGTGCTGCGGGAAGACGCGCTTGATCAGCTCACCGCTGTCGAACTTCTTGCCGACGTCGCGCCGCACCCAGTTGCGCGCGATGTACTCGACCAGCGCGTCGTACTCGCCGGCCTTGAACGCCTCGAGCCGCGCGACGTTATCGGCATACAGTTTGTAGACGATGCGGTCGAAGTTGTTCATGCCGACGCGCACCGGCAGTTCGGCGCCCCAGTAATTCGGGTCGCGTTTGAAGGCGATGTTGCGGCCGTTGTCGTAGCTCTCGATCAGATACGGACCGCTGCCGATCGGCTTTTCGAACGCGAGCTGGTCGAACGGAATGCGGCTGCCGTCGGGCTTCATGCCCCACTTGCGCGAGAACACCGGCATGCTGCCCGCGAGCAGCGGCAGTTCGCGATTGCGCTCGACGAACTCGAAGCGCACCGTGCGCGGATCGACGACGACCGCGCGCTTGATCCCGCTGAAAATCGATGCGTATTGCGGCGCGGCCCGCGGGCTTTTCAGCGTGTCGAGCGAGAACTTGACGTCGTCGGCGGTGACGGGGTCGCCGTTCGAAAAGCGCGCGCGCGGATTGATGTGGAACGTGACCGACAGGCCATCGGGCGCGACGACGATGTCGTCGGCGAGCAGCCCGTACACCGTCGCGACTTCGTCGGCGCTGCCGACCGCGAGGCTCTCGAACATCAGCTCGAGTCCCGGCGCCGCGTTGCCGCGCAGCGTGAACGGGTTGAACTTGTCGAAGCTCGTCAGACGGCTCGGGTTCGCGAGCACCAGCGTGCCGCCCTTGGGCGCGTCGGGATTCACGTAGTCGAAGTGCGCGAAGCCCGCCGGGTATTTCGGCTCGCCGTATTGCGCGATCGCATGCGCCGCGTGCGCGGGCAGCGAGGCCAGCAGACTCGCGCAGGCCAGCAAGGTGGACAACGCGGTGGCGAGCGTGGCGGCCAGCGCGGCGCGCAAGGGTCGATGGATCACGCTGTGTCGAGGTGCAGCCGTGGTTGAAACCCGTCGCGAGCCAATGATCATAGAGGTCGTGCTGGTGAAGAGGCAGTGGCGATGTGAGGGGATTCTACCCAATTAATCCGCTCGCCCCGCCCTGTCGGTGCGACGAAATGCGTCACCGGCAAGCTCACGCGTCAACGCTTCGGCACAAACAAAAACCGCCCCGTGGGGCGGTTTTTTCGCTGCGGCGCACTTGCGGCGCATTCCAGCGCCGCATGTCGCGCGCGTCGCGAGCGACGCTCTGACTCTTAATGCCAGCCGCGACGATTGTCGTAATGGTCGCGCGCGTAGTTGCCGCGGCCCGGCGGGTGGTGGCGATACCAGTCGTCGCGGGCCCAGTAGCGATGGCCGTCCCAGTAACGGTCGCCATGCCAGCCGATCACGACTTGCGGACCGCCGTAGTACACGGGCGCCGGCTGATAGACGACGGGCGGCGGCGGAGGCGGCGGCGGTGCATAGACCGGAGCCGGTGCGACGTAGACCGGCGCGGGAATGCCGATATTGACGCCGACGTTCAGACCGGCCATCGCTGCCCCCGATGCAGCCAACGTCGACACCCCGAGCAAAAGCGCAACAAGACGAGTGGACTTCATTGATTCACCCTTGGTAGGAATGTTTTGTTGGCGGAAATATAGCGCAACGCAGCAGCGCACGTATTTCAACTTTGTAAGAACTGATGCGGAAGATCGCTCACCTGGCCGCACCGTAACGTCTGGTTACATCGGACAGGCCTCCGTTAAAAACGGTCGAAACGACCGTTACCGCGCGCCGCCGTTCGTCAGCGCCTCGCGAGCCGCCGGCCGTGCCGATCACCACTTCGCACAAACGAACATTTTCATGTTCGAAAGAAAATTCACTCCCACTATTTCGCCGACAAGTCATCCGATCACATCGATAACCTCCGCTAGACACTATCAAATTTCCCCGTTAAATCAACCAACACAGAGGAATTTGTCATGGTTTTCCCTGATATCGGACGACATCCCAAGTGGTAGGATGACTTCCGCTGGAAAAACCAAAAATGTTCGAATTCGCGCATCTCGAGTTTCTCTTCGCCAAACGCTAACCGGGATACGCCACGGAGACTATTTTGAAAACGATCAAGGGATTGCGCTGGTGGATCATCGCCCTCGTGTGCGTGGGGACGATCGTCAACTATCTGTCGCGCAACGCGCTCGGCGTGATGGCGCCCGAGCTGATGAAGCTGCTGCACATGAGCACGCGGCAATACTCGTATGTCGTCGGCGCGTTTCAGGTCGGCTACACGGTGATGCAGCCGGTGTGCGGCCTGATCATCGACCTGATCGGCCTGCGGCTCGGTTTCGCGCTGTTCGCCTGCCTGTGGTCGCTGACGGGCGTGTTCCACGGTTTCGCCGGCAGCTGGTTTTCACTCGCGGCGCTGCGCGGCTTCATGGGGCTCTCCGAAGCGGTGGCGATTCCGGCCGGCATGAAGGTGGTCGCCGAATGGTTTCCCGATCGCGAGAAATCGGTCGCGGTCGGCTACTTCAATGCGGGCACCTCGCTCGGCTCGCTGCTCGCGCCGCCGCTCGTCGTGTTTCTGTCGCTGCGCTACGGCTGGCAGAGCGCGTTCGCGGTGACCGGCGCGCTCGGCTTCTTCTGGGCCGCCGCGTGGTACGTGCTGTACCGCTCGCCCGCCGAACATAAACGCGTGAGCGACGCCGAGCGCACCGCGATCGTCGAAGGCCAGGCGCCGCCGGCCGCACGCCGCGCGAGCGTGCGCGAAGTGCTGCGCACGCGCCGCTTCTGGGCGATCGCGCAGGCGCGCTTTTTCGCCGAACCGGCGTGGCAAACGTTCAGCTTCTGGATTCCGCTCTACCTCGCCACGCAACGGCATATGGATCTGAAGCAGATCGCGATGTTCGCGTGGCTGCCGTTTCTCGCCGCCGACCTGGGCGGGCTGTTCGGCGGCTATCTGTCGCCGTTCCTGATGAAGCGTTTTCGCGTGCCGCTGATCTGGTCGCGCATCTCAGGCGTCGTGCTCGGCGCGCTGATGATGCTCGGCCCGGCGTCGATCGGTCTCGTTGCATCGCCCTATCAGGCCATCGCGCTCTTCTGCGTGGGCGGCTTCGCGCACCAGATGATCTCGGCGCTCGTCAACACGCTCGCCGCCGACGTGTTCGATCCGGGCGAAGTCGGCACCGTCGCCGGCTTCGCGGGGATGGCCGCGTGGATCGGCGGCCTCGGTTTCTCGCTGATGGTCGGCGCGCTCGCCGATTCGATCGGCTATACGCCGCTGTTCGGCGCGCTCGGCGCGTTCGACATCATCGGCGCCACACTCCTGATCTTCCTGATGCGCGGCGTGCCGCGCCACGGTCGCGCGCGCCGCGCCGATCTCAACGCCAGCAGCACGGCTGCGTGACCTCCTACGAAAGACTCATCATGCCTTCACCGATCAATCTCAAACATCCGCCGCGCTTCGCGCTGTCGTCGCGCGCGGGCCAATCCGCGGCCAACCCGGTCGTGCTGAGCGCGCAGCAGGATTGCCGCATCGAGCTGTTCGTGCTCGCCGAGGACATCATCCGCGTGCTGGTGCTGCCGGACGGCGAAACGCGCGGCCCGCGCACGTGGGCGATCGCGCCCGGCACCGACGACGTGCCGCTCGAAGGCCGCGAGCGCCGCGACCTGAGCGGCTTCACACCGCCGCCGTTCACGGTGACCGAAGCGGCTGGCCACGTCGTGATCGAAACGGCGCGCGTGCGCGTGAGCGTCGCGCTCGAAGGTGGCGCCTGTTCGTGGGACATCCTGCACGGCGGCGCGTGGCAGCGCGTGATGAGCGACCGCAAGACCCAGGCGTACAACTTCGGCTGGTGGGACTCGCGTGTCTATCACTACGTCGAGCGTCGCCGCGACGAAATGGTTGTGGGCCTCGGCGAACGCGCCGGCTCGCTCGATCGCGCGCAGCAAAGCTACGAGATGCGCAACATCGACGCGATGGGCTACAACGCGCGCACCACCGACCCGCTCTACAAGCACATCCCGTTCTACGTGACGTGGCAGCCGCAGACGTCGACGGGCTTTGGCCTCTTCTACGACACGCTCGCCGACTGCCGCTTCGACATGGGCCGCGAGCTCGATAACTATCACGGCCACTACCGCCACTTCATCGCCGAGCACGGCGATCTCGACTACTACTTCATCGCGTCGGCCGGCTCGCCGCTGCATGCGGTGCGTCGCTTCACGTGGCTCACCGGCCGCCCCGCGTGGATGCCGAAGTGGGGCCTCGGCTACTCCGGCTCGACGATGAGCTACACCGACGCGCCGAACGCGCAGCAGCAGATGGGCGAATTCATCGAGCGCTGCCGCGAACACGACATCCTGTGCGATTCGTTCCATCTGTCGTCGGGCTATACGTCGATCGGACCGAAGCGCTACGTGTTCAACTGGAATCACGAGAAGTTTCCGGACATCAAAGGCTTCGTGCAGGGCTACCTCGATCACGGCGTGCGCCTGTGCCCGAACATCAAGCCGTGTCTGCTGCAGGACCATCCGGCCTTCGACGAAGTCGCGCAAGCCGGCCTGCTGATCGAAGCAGCAGATGGCGACCCCGCGTGGGTGCAGTTCTGGGACGAAGTCGGCGCGTATCTCGACTTCACGAATCCGGCCACGATCGACTGGTGGAAAGCGCGCGTGAAGGATGCGCTGCTCCAGTACGGGATGGCGGCCACGTGGAACGACAACAACGAGTTCGAGATCTGGACGCCGGACGCGATCGCGCGCGGCTTCGGCAAGCCGTATCCCGCGCAGCAGGCGAAGGTGCTGCAAACGCAACTGATGATGCGTGCGTCGCGCGACGCACAGCGCGAATACGCGCCGCAAACGCGCCCGTTCCTCGTGTCGCGCTCGGGCGGCGTCGGCATGCACCGCTACGTGCAGACGTGGTCGGGCGACAACTACACGTCGTGGGAAACGCTGCGCTTCAATCTGAAGATGGGCCTCGGGCTCGCGATGTCGGGCGTGTCGAACAGCGGCCACGACATCGGCGGCTTCTCCGGTCCGGCGCCGGGACCGGAGCTGTTCGCGCGCTGGGTCGCGTTCGGCATCTTCCTGCCGCGCTTTTCGATTCACTCGTGGAACGACGACGGCACCGTCAACGAACCGTGGATGTACCCCGAAGTCACGCAGCAGGTGGCAGACCTCATCAAGCTGCGCTACCGGTTGATTCCGTATCTGTACGAGTTGCTGTGGCAATCGCATAGCGCGTACGAGCCGGTGCTGCGGCCGCTGTTCGCGGAGTTTCCGCACGATCCGCGCTGCCTCGTCGACGGCGACGACATGATGCTCGGCTCGTCGCTGCTGGTCGCGCCGGTCGTCGATCCGGGCCAGAGCACGCGCGAGGTCTATCTGCCGGCCGGCTCGCGCTGGGTCTCGTACTGGAGCGGCGAAGCGTTCGACGGCGGCCAGAGCGTCACGTTGCCCGCGCCGTTCGAGCGCCCGGTGTTCCTGCTGCGCGAAGGCAGCGTGGTGCCGCTGAACGTCGCCGAACAGCACTTCGGCCGCCCCGCCGACGAGCGCGCGTTCATCGCGGTGCCGTATGCGGGCGACGGTGTCGCGCAAGGCGGCTCGATCGAGGACGACGGCGAGAGCGAAGCCTGGCGCGACGGCGCGCAAGGTCGCTGGAACGTCGTGCTGCGCGGCGACGCCGACACATTGCGGGTCACGCTCGAACGTCCGCGCTGGATGCCGCACGCGCAACCGCAGGTCCGCGTGTTCGTGCCGCAGCACGAAACGCGCGCGATCGTCTGCGAGACCGGCACGCTTGTCGACGATCACAGCGCCGACGGCTGGCGCTGCCTGACGATCGCGCTGGCGCAGTGAAGCAATAAAGCAGCACGCGGCAACACATCGAAGTAGCAGGACTCGCTACCAAGCCCCCTACAAAGCACCCTACGAGGCACCGAACAATAAGCCGTATCGGCCCGGAAAACCGGGCCGCTCACCCCCGGAGACATCACCATCATGAAAACCACCCAGCGCGCGCGCAGCCGCGCGTTCGTCCTCTGCTGCCTGCCGCTGGCCGGCGCCGCATGGTCGGCCAGCGCGTCGGCGCAAAGCAGCGTCACGCTGTACGGCGTCGTCGACAACGCGTTCGCCTATGTGAGCAACCAGAAGGGCCACTCGAACTTCTACATGAGCCAGGGCAACCTGCAGGCGAGCAAGTTCGGCTTCCTCGGCTCCGAAGATCTCGGCGGCGGCACGAAAGCGATCTTCCGGCTCGAAAGCGGCTTCAATTCGCTGACCGGCGCGCAAAGCAGCGCGGGCTACCTGTTCAATCGCCAGGCCTATGTCGGCCTCGCCAACGACCGCTACGGCACCGTCACGCTCGGCCGTCAGTACACGCCCTACTTCCAGATGGTCGGCGCGCTCGGACCGACCGGCGTATTGACCGGTGCTACCGGCGCCCACCCCGGCGATATCGACGCGCTCGACACGACGCTGCGCTTCAATAATTCGATCACCTATCTATCGCCGGTGATCGCTGGTCTGCAAGCGAGCGCGCAATACGGTCTCGGCGGCGTGCCGGGCAGCGTCGCGAATGGCGGCGTGTTCAGCGCGGCGCTGCGCTACGACTACCAGCCGGTGTCGCTCGCGGCAGGCTACGTGAAGCTGAAGGACATCGCGACGAGCGCCGCGCTCGGCACCTTCGCGATCAACTCGCCGGTCAACAACGGCTATGCGAGCGCGCGCAGCGCGCAGCTGTTCGCCGCGGCGGGTCGCTACATCTGGCGTGATCTGATGGTGGGGTTGAACTATTCGAACGTGCAGTACGCGCCGGGCCACGGCTCGCTGTTCTTCGACAAGGCCGTGTTCAACACCTACGGCGCGATCGCGACCTACAAGTTCTCGCCGGCCGTGACGATCGGCGGCGGCTATAGCTTCACGCAGGCGAGCAAGGCGAACGGCATCAGCGATCCGGCGCACTATCACCAGATCTCGCTCGAACAGACCTACAACGTGTCGGCACGCACCACGCTGTATGCGCTCGAAGCGTATCAGCGCGCGAGCGGCAAGTCGCTGATCGCGGCGGGCAGCGGCGTGAGCATCGCGGACGCCGTCGCGGTAGTCGGCGATTCGCAGAACACGACGCCGTCGTCGGGGCCGTCGCAGTTCGTCGGTATGGTCGGGCTGCGGCACGCGTTCTGAAGAAGCGCAAGCACCGCATCGTGCCGGAATATGAGCGCGTCTCGGGGCCACGGCCGCGAGACGCGCTCAGCTTCATTGAAGCTCACCTCAGCTTCCAATCCCCCGCCGCTCCGTTCCGTCAGTTCCAGTAGTAGTGCAGCCCGCTCATCATCGAAAAGCGCGCGACCTGCACGAACTCCGACTGCGAGTTGCCGACGTTCCACTGCGCGAACGCAAACAGTTCCGCGTTCGGCGTCACCTTGTAATTCAGCGACACCGCCGCGTTGCCGCCGCGCGGCGCATCGAACGCCTGGGTATAGCGCAGCGTCACGTCGAGCTTGTTGAACAGGTCCGTGCGCCCCAGTTGCAGCAGCGCGTAGCGGCGTCCGAGCAAACTCTGCTGCGGATTGAGCGCCTGCCCCAGCACACCCGCCGCCGCGATGTTGCCCATCCCAAGCGCGCCGTTCGCGGCCTGAATCGCCGACTGATACGCGCGCCGTTCGCCGCTCGAATAACCGTCGCCGTTGTAGAGCAGCTCCAGCGTCTGGGTCCAGCCGGACGCCAGCGTATAGCTGCCGCCCAGCAGCGCGCTCGCGCGCAACGACTTGTCGCGCGTCTGGTTCTGCACGAACGTCCAGCCCGCCGGCGCGCCGGCTTGCGGCTCCGCGAAGAGCGCGCTGCGGCCCTGGCCGAGCGAGCCGTCGCCGTACAGCAGCAGCGCATCGGATACGGTCCACGTGCCGTATGCGCCGAGCCGGTTCACGCCGTCGTCGCGATGCGAAGCGAGCGCGCTCGCGCTGACCGCCTCGCCGGTCCAGTTGACCTTGAGCGCCGTGACCGGCGAAAAATAGGCCTTCGTCGTATCGCGTGTATCGACGTGGAAATTGCCGATCGCCTCGACGCTCCATGCGGACGACAGCTGCGCGCTCACGCGCGCGTAGTCGCGCCCGAGCATTTCATTGACCGGATTGGTCTTGCCCGTCTCCGCGAAAAACGGATTGCTCGGCGACAGCAGAATCGAGCTGCCCCATAGCAGCACGCCACGCCCCACTTCCGCGGTGACGCCGCCCGGCATCCGGCACGACAGCCTGCCTTCGTTCAGGTAGCCGTCGGTCGAGGTACGCGGATTCTCGCCTGGCGTGCTGCCCTGCCAGACGAAAAAGCCACGCGGTTTCAACTGCGCGTAGCACGGCCCGGCCTTCAGCGTCAGATCGATCCGCGGATCGATTTGCCCCTCGATTTCAGGCACTTTCGCAATCTGGTTGCCCGGATTGACGAGCGATTCCTTGTTGAGCACGGTCCCCGTGCCGTAGCCCAACGCCTGGACGTTATAGCCGAACGACAGCCAGTTCGACGATTCGTCGCTGTGCTCGTCGGCGGCCCGAGCCGAGCCGGACACCATCGCCGCGGCCCAGCCGAGCACCGCGAGCGGCAGCATGCGCAGCGCGAACGTCGCCGTTTCGCCGGACGCGCGACGCGCCCGGCCCTTCGCTTTTCGACGCATCACCTCGCTAACCCGCCGTCACGGACGATTCAACGCGTCGAGCGTGAACGTGTCGGCGGCGTACTTGCGCGTCTTCACGTCCGAGTACTGCAGCACCGAGTAATTCGAGCGGTCGATCGTGTCCTGAATGCTCATCTTGCTGACGAACGGCTGCGTGCTGCCGTCGATATCGAGCTTGTTGCCGATCTCGAACTGCGCGGTCTTGAAGAGCTTGCCGGACACCGTGTAGAACTCCGCCTTCAGCGGCACATGACGCGCCACCGACACGTAGTAGACGATCCGGTCATAGGTGACGAACTTGCTCTTCGCGACGAGGTTGATCACGTACGCGTCCTCGCCGTTCACCGACTCGGTACGCAGGATCGTCGCGTCGTAGTCCTTCGCGTAGTTGGTCGACGCGATGTCGCCGTTCGACGCCGGGCCCACCATCTTCTGTCGCGTCGAGATCGACACGGGCTTGGTCAGCGTCGCCTTGCCGAACCACATGCTGCGGCCGTTCTGCAGCAGCCGGCTGCCCGCCTCGCGCGGCGGATAGGTGGCCTGCGCGAGACTGTCGTCGCCGCTCGCGCGCACCACGTACGTGCGTTTGTCGATCGGGCCGTTCGAGTCCTGGCCGGTGATATCGATCGTCCATTGCACGCCGTTCAGGCCGCCGCCGCGTGCGCGATCGCTCGCCGCGACGATCTCGGTCGCGTTCGGCGTGTCCGCCGCAACCGCATGAATCGACAACATCGCGCTGACAACGAGCAGCGACGCGCTCAGAAATTTAACGGGTTTGAGACGTTGCATGTTCTGGATACCTGACAAAGAAAAAGGAAACATCGATCGACCGTCAGACGAAACTCAATGCGTCGACCACCTCGATGCGGGTTGCGCGCCAGGCCGGCCAGGCCGCGCACAGCACCGCGAAAAAGATCACCGCGAGCGCGATCGCCGTCATGCGCAGCCAGTCGAGATCGACCTGCAGCAACACGCGATACGACGAATTCGGCGGGATATAACCGATCCCCGACGCGTTGATCGCCAACGCCGCGATCACGGTAATCACGAAGCCGGCCACGCAGCCGAGCAGCGCGATCCACAGCCCTTCGAGCGAGAACAGCTTGACCACGCCCGCGTTCGTCAGCCCGAGCGCGCGCAGCGTGCCGATTTCGCGGGTACGTTCGACCACCGCCATCGACATCGTGTTCGCGACGCTCATCGCCGAAATCACCAGCACGATGCTCGCGATGAACGAGAAGATCATGTCGAACAGCTGACGGACCTGGGTGTAGAAGCTCGAGAGTTCCTGCCACGTCTTGATCTCGACGCCGAAACCCGCGTCGGCCAGCTTGCGCGCGAGATCGTTGCGCACCTGGTCGGTCAGCCGGGCATCGTCGAGCAGCACGACGAAGCGTTCCACCGACTGCGTGTTCATCAGCGTCTGCGCGAGCGCGAGCGTGGTGAGCACGTACTTGTCGTTGGTGCCGGCGCTGCCGGTGTTGAAGATGTCGACCACGTCCGCGTCCACCGCGTTCGCCTGGCCGTCCATCGTCGAGGCGAGCAGGCTGAACGTATCGCCCTTCTTCAGGTTCAGCAGCTTCGCGAGATCCGACGACACCGCGACGCCCGCGTCGTGCTTCGGATCGAGACGGCCGCCCGCGTCGTCGGCTTCGCCGGCGCCGAGCATGTCGTTATGCTGCGGCACGATGCCTTCGCCGATGAAGATCGTCGATGCTTCGCCGTTCGAGATCAGCCCGTTCAGCGACAGCCGCGGCGACACCAGCTTCGCGCCCGGTTCGCTGTGGATCAGCGCTTCGATCTTGCGAGTGTCGTCCGGCGAGAACAGATAGCGCTTCGGATCGAGCTTGCCTTCGAGCAGGAAGCCGCGCCGGAAGATCGTCAGGTGTCCGAGACGTTCGCCCATCACTGCCTGCTGTTCGAGCCCGCTGTAGACGTTGGAAATGTAGCCGCTGAACAGATTGATCGCGGTCAGGCCGAACGCGATCGCCGCGAGCGTGACGAAGCTGCGGCGGCGATTGCGAAATACGTTCTTGAGTGCGAGAAGGAGCGCGTGCATCAGTGGGAATCTCCTGCGGGAAGCTGGCCGTCGCTCAGACGCACGCACCGGGTCATATAGCGCAACGCGCGCTCGTCGTGCGTCGAGAACACGAAAGTCACGCCGTGCGTGCGGTTCAGGCGCTGGAACAGCTGCATCGCCGCGTGGGTGTTTTCGCTGTCGAGGCTCGCGGTCGGTTCGTCGGCGATCACCAGTTGCGGTTGCGCGATCAGCGCACGCGCGATCGCGACGCGCTGCCGCTGGCCGCCGCTCATCTGCTCGGGACGCTTGTGGTGATGGCCGCCGAGGCCGACTTCGTCGAGCAGCTCACGAGCCCGCGCGCTCTGCGCGGCGCTCGTGCGGCCGGCGAGGCGCAGCGGCAACAGCACGTTGTCGAGCGCGCTCAGCACCGGGATCAGGTTGTAGCTCTGGAACACGAAGCCGATCAATTCCTGGCGGCGTCGTGCGTAACCGGTCGACGTGAGACGCGAGGTCGGCTCGCCGAGCACTTCGATCTCGCCCGTCGATGGTTTGTCGAGCAGGCCGATCAGATTCAGCAGCGTGGTCTTGCCGCTGCCGGACGGCCCGACGATCGCGAGCATCTCGCCCGCCGCGACGTCGAGATCGATGGCGGCCAGCGCGTGCACCTCGCCATAGGTCCGGCTGACGCCCTTCAGCCGCACGACGCTCGCGTGCGTCGGCGCGAAAGGTGGGTCCTCCACGTGCGGCAACGCGGGCTCCTGCAAATCGGTTCTCATAGATATCCTGATTGTTTGATGAAGTGGCGCGGGGTCGTCAGTGGACTGACCCAGGCGCGGTTAAACGGACGCGGCCACCGAAGCCGGCGCACCGTTCGGCAGCAGATACACCTTGCCCTGCCGCCCCGCTTCCTCCGCATGACGCAACGCCTTGCCGATCGCGTCGAGCGGATAGGTCGCGGCGACCTCGGTATGCAGCACGCCCGCGCGCACGAGTTCGACCGCCTCGGCGATCAGCGCGTCGCGTTGCGCATGCGTCATCCGCGACAGCAGCTTCGTGAGCCAGAAGCCCTTCACGCTGATGCCGCGGAAAATCGCGTCGTCGCACGCGAACTGGATCGGCCGGCCCGACAACATCCCGTAGTTGACGATCGTGCCGCCCGCGTCGAGCAGCGCCGCGACCCGCGCGACGCCGTCGCCGCCGACCGCGTCGAATGCGATCGGAAGCGGCGCGCCGCCGGTCGCCGCGCGCGCGGCCTGCGCGAGTTCCGGTCCGTCTTCGAGCGCGACGTCGCCGCCCGCCGCCAGCACCTGTTCGATCGCGTCGGGCCGGCGCACGATGTTCAGCGTGCGCAAGCCTTCGTGGCGCGCGATCTGCATCACCGCGCGACCGACGCTCGACAGCGGCGCGGTCTGCACGATCCAGCCGCCGCGTTCGAGCGCCGCCTCGCGGCGCACCAGTTCGAGCGCGGTGCACGCGCCGACCTTCAGCGTCACCAGTTGCAGCGGGTCGAGCTCCGGCGCGACCTTGAACACCAGCGACGCCGGCACCCGCCGCTGCTGGCACCAGTTGTCGTTGGCGATCAGGATCACCCGGTCGCCGACCGCGAGATCGCGCACCGACGCGCCACACGCGGCGATGCGCCCCGCCGCTTCGAGGCCCGGCGTCGCCGGCAGCTTCGGCAACTCGCCGTAGCGACCGGCGATCCGCGCGAGATCGGCGAGATTCACCGCGCACGCTTCGACGTCGACCAGCACCTCCCACGCGGACGGCGCGCCGGGCGCCGCGACCTCGCAGCAGCGCGCGACCTGCGCCGGCGGCCCGAAGCCGTCAATGCGGATCTGCTTCAAAAGAGCCCCCTGCTCGCCGGCGCCGCGGCCTTCAGTTCGACCAGCAGGCGGATCGTGCGGTCGATGTGCTCGCGCGTATGCGCCGAGTTGATGAAGAAGCGCAGACGCGCGGCATCGCGCGGCACGACCGGGAAGATCATCGGGAACGTGAACACGTTGTTGTCGAACATGCGCGCGGCCATCCAGAGTGCCTTCTCGCCGTCCGGCAACATCACCGGAATCACCGCCGAGCCTTCGCTGAAGCCGGTATCGAGACCGGCCGCGCGCGCCTGCTCGCGGAAGTAGTTCGAGCTGTCGATCACCCGACGCGCACGCTCCGGCTCGTCGCGCATGATGCGCAGCGCGGCGAGTCCGGCCGCCGCGTTAGCCGGCATCGGCGACGCGATATAGAGCCCGAGCCCCGGCGCGTAGTGCTTGAGCATCGTGATCAGCTCGCGGCGCCCGGCGATATAGCCGCCGACCGTCGCAAACGCCTTGCTCATCGACGCGTAGTGAATGTCGATGTCCGCCGGGTCGAGCCCGAAGTGATCGACCACGCCGCGCCCGCGCGGCCCGATCACGCCCATCGAATGCGCTTCGTCGACCATCAGCAGCGCGTGATAGCGCTTCTTGATGTCGATCAGCCGCGGGATATCGGGGATATCGCCGTCCATGCTGAAGACGCCCTCGGTGAGGATCAGCACGCGCTCGTAGCTGCCGCGATGCTCGGCGAGCAAGCGCTCCAGCGCGTCGCAATCGTTGTGCGCGAATGCGAAGCGGCGCGCGCCGCTCAGCTTCGCGCCAACCAGCATGCTGTTGTGCACGAGCTCGTCGTACAGCACGAGATCCTGCTTACGCGCGATATAACCGATCGCCGCGACGTTGGTGCCGTAGCCGCTGACGCCGAGCACCGCATCCTCGACGCCGAGCATCTCCGCGAGTTCGCGCTCGAACTCGCCGAACACCGGAATCTCGCCCATGATGATGCGGCCCGAACCGGTCGAGGTGCCGTAGCTGTCGATCGCCTGTTTCGCGGCCGCCTGCACGCGCGGGTCGCCCGACAGGTTCAGGTAGTTGTACGAAGAGAAGTTGATCATCTTCCGTCCGGCAACCTCGACCTCGGCGCTGACCAGCCCGACGTGCTCGCGGAACATGTTCCACTCGTAGCCCTGCTTGTCGTAGTACCAGCGCGTATTGGTGTACTCGCGCAGTTCGGGGAAGCGCGCGAAGTCGTAGTGCTCCGGGCCGACCGCGACCTTCGCCGCGGCGGCACGCGGCGCGGGCGCGTCGCCGCCGGCCGTGGCGGCGTCGCCGGTGCCGGTCTTGCCGAGCAGCTTCGCGCGTAGACGTTCGATGTGCGAGATGGAACTCATCGGCAAATCTCCTTGATGGTGTTGACGTAAGCCTGCATCCGCATCACGCGACCTTTGCGGCCGAGGCCGTCGGCTCGCCGGCGCCGCCCGCCTCGCCCCAGCCGAACGCGGTGAGCGTCTTGTCGACGATCGCGCGCACAGTCAGGTCGTCGAGGATCTCCAGCACCGACACGCTGATGCCGAGATTGCGGTTGAGCAGCGACTGGATTTCGGTCGCCATCAGCGAGTCGACGCCGAGATCGAGGATCGGGCGGTCGACCGGAATCGCTTCGGGCGCGGTCTCCAGTTCGTCGGCGATCAGCGACGCCACGAGGCTCGCGAGCACCGTGAAGCGATCGGCGGCCGGCACCTCGGCCAGCTCGGTGCGCAGCACCGCGCCCGGATCGGCGTCCGCGCTGGTGTCGGCGGCAATCAGATCGACATAGCGCGACGACTGCGCGGCCAGCGTTTCATAGCGGCCCCAATCGGCCCAGCTCGTGATCAGCGTGATGCCGAGCTGCGTGACTTCGCGCAGCATCGCGCGTTCGAGCCAGTGCAGGCCTTCGGCCGACTGCATACCGCGCAGCCCCATGTAGCGCATGAACTGTTCGAGCTTCTCGTCGCGCGTGACCACGCCGACATCGGCAATCGCCCCCCAGTTGATGCTGGTGGCCGGCAGCCCCTGCGCGCGGCGATGCCATGCGAGACCGTCGAGGAAGCCGTTGGCGGCGACGTAGCTCGCCTGACGGCTATTGCCGACCAGGTTCGCGATCGACGAATAGAGCACGAAGTGATCGAGCTCCAGGTTGCGCGTGGCTTCGTGCAGCAGACGCGCGCTTTCAGCCTTGCTGCGCATCACCGCGAGCAGATTGTCCGGATCGAGTTCGACGATCGGCTCGTCGATGATCACGGCCGCCGAGTGGAACACGCCACGCAGCGGCGCGGCCGCGCTCGCGAGCGTCGCGAACAGATCCTGCACCTCGCCGGCCCGCGCGAAATCGCACTTGACGAACGCAACGTGGGCACCACGCTCGCGCAGATCGGCGACGAACGCGCTGCGCTCCGGCGTATCGATACCGCTACGACCAGCCAGCACCAGATGACGCGCGCCATGGTCGACCAGCCAGCGCGCGGTCTTCTGACCGAAGCCGCCGAGGCCGCCCGTCACCAGATAGCTCGCATCCGGACGGAACGTGATGGCCTCGTGCACGTGCATCTGCAACGGCGTGCGCTCGTCGTCGAAGCTGACGATCAGCGGAATGTCCGCGTCCGGCAGCGCGAGCTTGCGGCTCGCGAGATCGACGATCGACACCGACAGGCTGTCGGCCGGCGTGAATTCGCCGTGGCCCGCGCGCTCGACCGCATGACGCAGCGCCGTCGCGAAACGCTCGGCGCGTTGCGTGAGCACCGCGAGATCGGCACGTACGATCGACGCCGCCTGCGACGGCACCGTGAACGGCCGGGTGCGTGCGTCGGTATCGATCAGCACGCCGCCCGCGGCGAGCGCGTGCCAGCCGAAGCTGTCGGCCCAGGCGTTCAGCGGCGCGACGATCGCATCGAAGCCGCGGCCCGCGGTGAGATCGGCGACCGCGTTTTCGAGCGCGGCGTTCGTGGCAGCCAGCGCGGCGACCACGTTGCTGCCCGCCGGGTTGGCCGGATGCGCGGCGCGCGTCGGGCTCGCGAACAGCGTCGCCGCGATATCGCGTCGGCGCAGTGCTGCGTGCACCGCGAGACCGAGTTCGTCGTCGGTGACCAGCACGCGGGCGTCGCGGCCCAGATCGGCCTGCTCGACGATGCGCTCGGCCACCGCTTCGCGCACCGCGACCAGCAGCAGCGCGGCGGCCGAACTGGCGTCGGAGGCGGCCTTCGCGAGCATCGCGTCAGGCAGCTCGACCAGATGGAAGGCCGAGCGCGGGCCGCGAATATGGCTCGCGAAATCGGCCGGTGCGAGACCGTAGACGCGCTGTCCCACGCGCAGATCGGTGACGTTCGCGCCCACCGTATTGACGGTGGCGAGCACTTCGACGAAGTCCTGGTCGAGCGTGTCGGCACCCGAGGCACCTGCGCCGCCCGAGCCGCGCAGTGCCCGCATCGTCAACGCAACGCGTTCGATGCGCAGTTCGATGTCGTCGTCCGCGAGCGGCGCGCGCAGCGTCTCGATCAGCTTGACGCTGCCCGCGCTGTCCTTTTCCTCGTGCTCGGCGACGCCGCGCACCTGCACCGCGCGCTCGGCGGTCAACGGCCGCGCTTCGATACGCGGCGCGGTGAGCGACGGCTTCGCTTCCAGACGGCTGAAGAAGCGGCGGCCGCGACGGATTGCGACTTCGTCTTCGTCGGCATCGCACACCAGTTCGAGAATCGCGGCGTCGAGATCGTCCTCGCTCGCGGCGGCCGGAATGTCGACGGTGCTAAAGCGCATCCCTTCGATTTCGTTGAACGCGACACGCGCGAAACCATTGAGCGCGGTTTGCGCGGGCTCGACTGCAGCCTCCTGACCCGCACCCTCGCCCACGCTGACCGCGTTGCGCGTCAGCACGTAGGCACGCGGTCGTTGCGCGACCGGCAACGCGGCCAGTTGCTTCGTAACGCCAAGCATGAACAGCAAGGCTTCGGTGGCGGTCGGATCGGCCGCGTCGAGCGCGGCGTGGGCGCCGTGCGCGAAGATCACGCCATCGAGCGGACCGGCGGCGGCGAGCGCTTTCGCGATGTCGTCGGCGGAATCGGCAAGCGCGGTGATGCGCACGCCGTCAACGTTAAAGCCCGAGCCCGCCTGCAGGCGCGCACAGACTCGCGCGCCGAAGGCCTCCAGCCCGTCGACGACGCGACCTGTCAGCGCGGCGGCGGCCGGATCTTCAACCATCAGCCAGTGACCGAGTCGCTTCGGCTCGGACAGACTGCCGGCGTCGTTCCATTCGTAGCGCACCATCTGCAGCTTGACCGGATCGCCGAAGTTGTCGGTCCGCGCGACCTTCGCCGACGACGCGGTCACGCGCATGCCGCGAATCACCGCGAGCACCGTGCCGGCGTCGTCGACGATCGTCAGGTCCGCGTCGATGTGTTGCGGCGTGACCTTCACCTGCACGGCCTCGCACCAGTAGCGCGCGGGCAGCGCTGCGGCCAGCAGACGCAGTTCCTTGAAGCCGGTCGGCAGGAACGTCGATTCGTTATCGCCGAGCAGACCGACGAGCACCTGGAAGCACGCGTCGAGCATCACCGGCTGCGCGTGATAACCGTCGCTGCGCAGCGATGCGTCGCGCTCGATCAGCGCCAGCACGCGGCCGCCTTGCGGTGCGCGATGCAACGCCTTGACCGCCTGGAAAGCCGGGCCGTACTGCAGACCGATGCGCGCAAGCTGGCGATAGAACTCGGCCGCCGGTTGCTCGACCGACAGCGCGGCACGCCACGCGGCCAGATCGACACGATGTGCTTCGGCCGCGCTCAACGCGCCGACGCTCGCCGTCAGGTGCAACTGACCTTCACCAGTCTTGCCGCTCTCGACGCTGCGAATCGCCGCACGGCGCGTGTCGCGGTCGTAGCTCGACACGTAGTCGATCGCACGGTCGCCGGCAATCACCAGCGGCGCGCGAATCTCGACGTTTTCGACGCGCCAGCCCGGTGCTTCCGGATGCAGCAACGCGGCCATTTCGAGCAGCGTCTCGACGTAGCCGGCAGCCGGCATGATCGCGGTGCCCGAGACGATGTGATCCTTCAGATACGCGAGGCCTTCGTGTTCGAGATCGTTGACCCACACGCCCGTTGCCGGGTATTGCTCGCAGCCGAGCATCGGCCGGTCGGTCGGGCTGATACGCTGATACACCGCGCGGTCGGTTTCGAGCCACGAACGCTCGCGCTGCCACGGATAGTTCGGCAGCGCGGTGAAGCGGCCCGCGCCGTTCAGCGCGCGCCAGTCGATCGTGCAACCGCTTGCGAACACCTGAGCCACCGCGCGATACAAACGGGTGCGCTCGACTTCGCTACGCCGCAGCGTTTCGACGAGGCGAATCTCCTTCGCGCGCGCCTTCACGCAATCGCGCATCGCGCTCGACAGCACCGGATGCGGGCCGACCTCGACGAAGGTCGCGAAGCCCGCGTCGACGAGCGACTGCACCGAGTCGGCGAATGCGACCGGTTCGCGCACGTTGCGCGCCCAGTATTCGGCGCCGAACGACGGCCCCTGCATCAGGCGGCCGGTGACGGTCGAGTAGACCGGCAGCGTCGGCTCGCGCGGAACGATCGTGCCGAGCGACGCGATCAGCTCGGCGAGAATCGGCTCCATCAGATAGCTGTGGTACGGCACCTCGACGTTCAGCACGCGATTGAACACTTCGCGCGTGGACAGCTCGGCCGCGAGCGCCTGGATCGCAGCGGTTTCGCCCGACAGCGTCAGCGTGTTCGGCCCGTTGGCCGCGGCGATTTCGACGCGACCGGCAAACGGCTCGAGCAACGGCGCGATCGCTTCACGGCCGATACCGACCGCGAGCATGCTGCCGGTGCCGGCGGTCAGCGCCTGCAGACGGCTGCGCTCGTAGCTCACGCGCAATGCGTCTTCGAGACTCAGCGCGCCGCTCACCGCCGCCGCCGCGACCTCGCCGACGCTATGGCCGACCACCGCGCCCGGCTCGATGCCGGCCGCGCGCAGCACCGCGACGATGCCCCACTGCACCATGAAGTTGGCCGGCTGCGCGTAGATCGTCTTCGTGATCTGCGAATCGGCTTCGCTCCTGAGCATTTCGGCGAGAATCGAAAAGCCCGAGATGCGCTGGAAAATCTGGTCCGCCGCATCGACGGCCGCGCGATACAGCGGCTCGTCGCGATACAGCTCCTGGCCCATCGCCCACCATTGCGGGCCCATGCCGCTGAATACCCACACCGGCTTTTCGAGCGCGCTGATGACCTGCTGGCCGCTCACGACCTGATCCGACTTATCGCCCTGCACGAGCGCGTTGAGCGCCGCGCGCAGTTCGTTCTTGTTCGCGCCGAGCGCGACCGCGCGCTGGCTGAGCGGCGCGCGACGCAGCGCGGCCGAATGCAGCAGATCGGTCACATCGGTCTGCGGCGCGCCGAGCGCGTCGTGATAGCGCTGCGCGAGCGCCTTCAGTGCGGCCGGGCTGCGCGCGGACAGCGGCAGATAGAGCGGGAAATTCGCCGGACGCGGCGGCGTGGCCGCGGCATGAGCGGCCTCATGAGCCACGTTGGCGGTCGCGTCGTTGGCGGCCGGCGTGTTCGCGTGATCGGGCGCCGAGCGCAGCACCACGTGCGCATTGGTGCCGCCGTAGCCGAACGAGTTGACCGCGACGAGGAACGATTCGCCCGGCTGCGCGAGCTTAATCGGCGCGTCGGCGAGACGCACGCCGAGTTCGTCGAACGCGATGCCCGGATGCGGCGTTTGCAGATTGCCGAGCTGGAATGCCTCGCGATGCATCAGCGACAGCACCGCCTTGATCACGCCGACGATGCCCGCGCCGGCCTCCATGTGGCCGATGTTGCTCTTGATCGAGCCGAGCACCACCCGGTCGTCGCCGTGACGGTCGGTGCCGTACACGGAGCCGATCGACGCCGCTTCGATCGGATCGCCGACCGCCGTGCCGGTGCCGTGGCATTCGACGTAGCGCACGTTGCGCGTGTCGATGTTGAATCGTTCGGAAACCTCACGAATCAGCGCGCTTTGCGCTTCCTCGCTCGGCATCGAGATGCCCGGCGTGCGGCCGTCCGAGTTGACGCCCGCGCCCGCGACGGTCGCGAGAATCGTGTCGCCGTCGGCAAGCGCGCGCTCGAGCGTCTTCAGCAGCACGATGCCGCCGCCTTCGGCGCGGCCGTAACCGTCGCCGCGCGCGTCGAACGACTTGCACTGGCCGTCGCGCGACAGGAAATGCCCCTTGCTCATCCCGATCGGGTACTCGGGGCGCGTCATCACGTTCGCGCCGCCGACCACCGCCATCTCGCAGTCGCCGTTCCAGATGTCGCGGCACGCGTAGCTGAACGCGACCAGCGACGACGAGCAGGCGGTGTCGATCGACAGGCTCGGCCCGCGCAGATCGAACGCGTGCGACAGGCGGTTCGCCAGCATCGTCATCATCATGCCGGCCGCCGTGTTCGCGTTGTGACGCGTACGGTTCGACACCTGCATCAGCGTCACCATGTGATCGAGCATGAAGCCGCCGACGTACACGCCGACCTTGCGGCCCGCATGCGCGGGCAGGTCGAGCCCGGCGTTCTCGAACGCTTCCCAGATCAGTTCGAGCAGCAGGCGCTGCTGCGGATCGATGTTCTCCGCGACGCGCGGCGGCAGATCGAAGAACTCGGCGTCCATCGAACGCACGTCCTGCCTGAGAAAGTTCGCCTTGTCGACGTACGCCTTGCCCTTCGCGTTTTCGTCGGACGCGTAGTAGCGGCCCGCATCCCAACGATCCGCCGGCACCGTCTCGGCGGTCACGGTGCGCGCGCGCAATGCCTGCACCAGCAAATCCACATTATCGAGACCGCCTGGAAAACGACCGGCCATCCCCACTACCGCAATGTCACGCATGATCAATTCCTTATTCTAATAAATCGCAAAATAATCGATAAGAATCAGACCCGCTGAATTTAATTCAGAGATCGAATTTCCGGACTCTTAGATATACGATTTTTTTATTGATATCAGTATTCACGACAAATGCGGTCTAACGCTCTCATTTCGCTAGAAATCCATCCTATCAAGCTTTGTCCTATATACGTCAGGTCGTTTTTCAGACAGCACCGGTTCCACCAGGCAATTTTCTTACTTTTATCCTATTTACAATTTCATGAATTGAATGATAATTTCAATGAAAATAGGAATTAATTTCAAGATAATCAGAAAAATATTTTTCCGCAGTTTTATCGACGCTTTATTTTTTCGGCTTTACCGATACCGTTCCACTATTGCCGGATTGCGATGCCGGCGCTGAAGTCCCCGCCGCGGCAATCGCGAGTTGCGAATTCACCGCCGCCACTTCGTCGATGTTCAACGCCGCCGTCTGCGCCTTCAATTGCAGCAACGCGAGGATCGTGTCGTAGCGCGCGCGCAGCAGGTCACGCTGGTTCGTGTACAGCGTGTCGGTCGCGCGCAGCACGTCGGTGCTGGTGCGGCTACCGACGCGATAGCCGATACGCGTCGCCGCGAGCGCATCGCGCGAAGTTTGCGTAAGACGCCCGAGCAGATCGACGCGCGTGAGTCCGGCGGTGAAGCGCGTATAGGCATCGCGCGCGGACGCGCCGGCCTGGCGCGCGGCGGAATCGACCGCGTCCTGCGCCTGATCCCGCTGCGCGTACGATTCGCGCAGACGCGCCTGGATTTCGCCGCCGGCAAAGAGCGGAATCGTGACGGTCAGCATCGCCGTCGTGGTGGTGGTCGGACGCGCATAGCCCGAGGCCGCGCCCGCCGGCGTATAGCCGGCCTGCAGGTTCACGACCGGATAGTGCGCGGCGCGCGCCTTGCTGACGTCGAGCTTCGCGATCTGCCAGTCGAGCTGCTTCAACTGCACCGCATAGCCTTGCGTGGTGGCCTGCCCGACCCAGCTGTCGACGTCGGCGGGATCGAGCCGCGGACGCACCGGCGTGTCGGCGAGGCGCGCGAGCGGCGTGAACGGCTGCCCCGTCACCAGTGCGAGTGCCTGCTGCTTCAGATTCAGCGCGCTCGTCGCGTCGAGTTGCTGCAACTGCGCCTGCTGGCCGATCGCATCGGCTTCGCGCAGATCGATCAGCGTCGCGTCGCCGGCCGCGCGGCGGCGGTTCAGTTCGTCGAGTTGCTGGCCGATCGCGGCCTGATAGTCGTTCGCGCGCTTCAGTTCGTCCTCGGCGGCCAGTTCGTCGAAGTACGCCTGCGCGGCGCGCAGAATCGTGTCCTGCTGTGCGCTGGCATAGGCGACCGCGCCGTGCGCTTCAGTGAAATCGGCCTGCTTGTAGCTGCTCCAGCGCGCCCAGTCGAACAGCGGCTGCGACAGGCTCACGGTCCAGCCGCTCTGCCAGTACGAGACCGGCACATAACCCTGATTGGCGATACGGTTGTAGCCGCGTCCCCAGCCGCCGTCGAGCCTCGGCAGCAGCGCGGCGCGCGCGATCGGCACCGCCTGCTTCGCGGCTTCGTAGCCGGCTTCGGCCGCGGCGAGATCGGCGTCGTGGCCGACCGCCTGATCGACGACCGTCATCAGATCGAGTGGCGCCGCGTGCGCGACATGCGCCGCGCCGACGCACCAGGCCGCGAGAATCGGCATCATGCGGTTGCGCTTATTCATCGGCGGTGCTCACGTCGTGGGGGGTTGCTGCGTTTGCTTCTTTGTTCACTTCTGCGTTCGCTTCTTCATGTGCCTGTCCGCCCGCTTCGCGCACCAGCTCGCCATCGGTCAGCCGGTAGCGTCGCTCGAACGCGGCCGCGAGCGACATGTCGTGCGTAATCACCACGACCGTGCAGTCGAGCCGCAGCAGCAAGCCGACGATGCGGCGCACCGAGTCGGGATCGAGGTTGGAGGTCGGCTCGTCGAGCAGCAGCAGTTCGCGCCGCTGGTACAACGCGCGCGCCAGCAGCAGACGCTGGCGCTGCCCCGCCGAAATATTGGCGATGGTGTCGCTGATGATGGTGCGCGTGCGCATCGGCAGGCGCATCACGTCGTCGAGCAGACCGACCTCGTCGAGCAGCTGGTGAATGCGCGCCTCGTCGATGCTGCCCGCGAACAGCGAAATGTTGTCCGCGATCGAGCCGTGCAGGATGATGTCGCCCTGCCGCATATGCGTGGCATGGCGGCGGATTTCGTCGACCGTGAGGTTCGGCCACGCGATGCCGTTGAGCATCATCTGCCCTTCCTGCAGCGGCTCGGCCGCCGCGAGCAGCTTGAACAGCGTGGATTTGCCGCTGCCCGAAGGCCCGGTGATCACGATCTTGTCGCCCTTACGAATCTCCAGATTCGCATTCTTCAGCACCGGCTGGTCCGACACGCCGTAGCGGAACGTCACGCCGCGAATCGAGATGTCGTGGAACTCGCGCACCTCGACCGCGCGCTGCATGTCTTCAGGCGGCGTATAGCGTTCGCTGTCGCATTTGACGATGTCGTCGACGCGCGCCACCGGCACGCTCAGCATGAAGTAACCGAACATCGCGTTGATCGAGCGCGCGAGCCGCTCCGACAGCAGCGACTTGTAGATCAGAAACGAATAGAACACGCCGACCGAAATCTCGCCCGTCAGCATCAGATGCGCGGCGAGCCACGTGATCACGATCATGTCCGCGTAATCGACGAGCTTCAGGATCGCGTCGCGCAGGCTGCCGAGCTCATTGCTTTTCAGCGTCGCGGCGATGAAGTCGCGGTACTTCGTCATAAACAGCGCGGTACGACGCGTCTCGCCCTGCGACAGTTTGATCAGCGAAGCCGCGCGGATCGTCTCGATCAACGCGTCGTCGCATTGCGCGGAGCGCTCCATCACCAGCGCGTGCGTGTCGCGCATACGCACGAACAGCGCGAACGCGACCGCCACGTAGAACGCGAAAATGCCCACCGCGACCGCGGTCAGCAGCGCGCTTTGCAGCAGCATCAACGCGAACGCGAGCAGCCCGACCGCGATATCGACGTACAGCGACACCGCGGTGCGGGTCGCATAGGTGTTGATCTCGTCCTGCGCCTTGAGCCGCGCGAACAGATCGCCGACGTTGCGCTTCTCGAACCACGGCAACGGATTGCGCAGCAGATGGCCGAGCAGTCCTTCGGTCATGCCGATCTGCGTGCGGCTGTTCAGCACCTCGACGAGGCGCGCCTGCACGTACTGGCTCAACGCACCCACCGCGAACAGACTCGCGAACGTCAGCACGAGCAGGTTCAGCAGATTCAGGTTGTCGGTGGCGACCACGTAGTCGAGCACGAGATTGCCGAGATACGGCATCGCCAGAATCGCGAACTGACTGCCGAGCGCGACGAACAGCACCTTCGCGATCTGCGCGAGCAGCTGCGGGTTGCTCGCGCGAACCCGGGCCAGCGCCGCCGGTACGCCCGATTTCGCGCGGATACGCGGCAATTGCGGGGTCGGCGAGCATTGGAGTAGATAGCCGGACACGTTCGCGGCGAAGGTGTCGAGCGACACGCGCCGACGGCCGCTGGCCGGATCGATGATATGCACGTAGCCGCGCCGCACTTTGTCGAACACGACGAAGTGCGCGCCGCCGAAGTGGATGATCGAGCCGCGCGCGACCTCGTGCAGATCGCCGACGTCGAAGCGATACGCCTGCACCGCGAGACCGAATTCGGCCGCGACGTCGTACAGGTCCATCAACGTGAGCCCGTTCGCCGAGATCGGCCGGAACGCGGACAGCTCGCGCACTTCGGTTGCGCGGCCCAGGTGCGACAGCACCATCGCGAGACACGCGTAGCCGCATTCGGCGACTTCATTCTGATAGATCGTGCGCACCTTAACCTCTCAACATGCGAAACAGCGGTGCGAGCACCCATTCGGCGATCGTCCTGCGCTCGACGACGATGCTCGCGGTCGCGCGCATGCCAGGCAAAATCTTGAAGCGATGCTGCTCGAACACGAACGTATCGCCGGCGAGCGTCGCCCACGCCATGTAGTCGCCGCCTTCGCTGGCCTTCGCGTCCGACGCGCTGTCCGGCGAGATCTGCGTCTGCACCGTGGTGCCCGAAATCGAATCGATGCGCGCCTCGTAGGTGCCGAAGCGTTCGTACGGAAACGCGTCGAACTTCAGCCGCACCACGTCGCCCTCGCGCACAAAGCCGCGCTGACGCGACGGAATACGCAACGCGGCGCGCAACGGGCCGCCTTCGCGTGTGCCGATCACGAGCGCGACGTCGTCCGCGGCGAGCGAGCGGCCCGGCACCAGATTCGAAAACGTCACCACGCCGGCCTGCGGCGCGGAGATCGTCGCGTCCTGGCGAAGCTGCTCGAAGCGCAGCCGGATGTCCTGCAGATCGCGCGCGTGTTGCGCGTCGAGTTCCTTCAGTTGCGCCTGCAGGTCGGTCTGCGAGCTCTGCAGGGTGGCGACGTCGCCGAGCAGTTGCTGCTGCCGCGCGAGCCCTTGCGCGACCACCACCTTGCCCTGATGCACGTCGGCGCTCGCCTGCTCGATG
Source organism: Paraburkholderia antibiotica (assembly GCF_012927125.1). Taxonomy (GTDB): domain Bacteria; phylum Pseudomonadota; class Gammaproteobacteria; order Burkholderiales; family Burkholderiaceae; genus Paraburkholderia; species Paraburkholderia antibiotica. Next base: position 799,896 of record NZ_JABBFZ010000001.1, on the reverse strand, counting down.
CGGTCGGCCGTCACGTAGTCGGACACCGACTTCAGGCGCGCGAGCTTGCGGTCGGATTCGTCGACGAGCGCGCGGTTTTGCGTGATCTGTTCGCCGAGCGCGGCCATCTCCGCGTGCCGGCTTTGCAGCGTTTGCGCCGCCGCCGCGATCTGCGCGCTCAACGACGAGCGGCGCTGCGCGTACTGCGCCTCGGAGGTGCGCAACTGGTCATCGCGCATGCGCTCGTCGTAGACGGGCCGCTGCACGCCGTTACTGGCGAGCGACAGATCGCGCTTGAGCTGAAACAGCGGCTCGCCCGCTTTCACATGCTCGGACGGCTGCACGTAGATCGCGGACACGAGTCCGCTCAGCCCCTGGATCTTGACCTCGGCGGGCGACACGATTTCGCTCTGCACGTCCTGCTTCAATTCGATTTCGTGCAGGAACGCAAAGGCGATCGCGATGATGACGAGCGCGGACGTCACATAGGCGATCCAGCGCCAGGGCACGTCCTTGAACTGCGGAAGTTGGTTCGATTCCATCGATGACTAACATGCCGCAATGATTGGCATGCCTGATTTTCTATAGCGGTTCTGCTGTCCGGCGGTGCAACGCCAACGGCGGGCAAGCGTCGGATAGCGGCGAGTAGTGACGGGTAACGGCGGGTGAAAGCGGCCGGTGAAGCGGGTGAAGACGGGTACGCGCGTGAACTGCCCTAGCGGGCCGGCGCGAACGCGTACATCGACGGATGCCCGGCCGCGAGCCAGCGCGCGTAATTGGCGCCGAGCGCCGTTTCGATGCATCCGGCCAGCCGTTGCGGCGCATCGGCGGCGGCAAGCGGCAGCGGTTCGAATAGCTCGGCATCGAAGCGGCCGTGCTCGAAGGTCAGGTAGAACGGCAGCAGCATCGCGTCGAGCGGTGCGCCGAGCCGGAACACGCCGTGATGAATTCGCGCCGCGCGGCCGAACATCTCGACGCCGATCGTCTCCATCGGATAGCGGTGCATCGTGAATGGCGGCACGTCGGCAAACAGCACCAGCACGCCGTCGCGCTTCAGCGAACGCACGACGCGCAGGCCAAGGCCGCCGCGGTTATCGTCGTCGTAGGTGTACAGCACTTTCACGCCGGGAATCTGCGCGTGGTCGTCGCCGTAGAGATTTCTCGGCATGCCCGACACGACGGCGATCGACTTGAGTGCGAGCTGCGCGCGCAGTTCGTCGATGACGTAGATGTTCGCGTACTGCGACACGTAGTGAAACGGCGACACGATGACCGGACAGCCGGGTCGCGCCTGTTTGAGCCGCGTGATCTGTTCGGCGAGCTTCGCGGCAACCTGCTGCAGTTCCGGCCAATGCTCGACGCCGCGCACGCGCCGCCCGAAATAGATGCGCTGATCGATCAGATGCTCGAGTGCGCGGCCCGTGCTCGCACGGCGTGCCTCGCGCGGCGCAACACCGGGCACATCGCGCGCGAGTTCCACGCGCACCGCGCCGTTCGCGCGCGACCTGGCGCTGACGACGCTGCCGGCTCGCGAGCCGACCGTTGCGAGCGGCTCCAGCATCGACGCCGGAATACGCGACATCAACGCGCGTCGGCAACGATACTTCGCATAGCGTATCCGGCTGCGCAATCGTGACGAAAAGGCGCTCATCTGCGGTCCCCAATATGACGACGCGCGCGAGCGGTCCATGGACCACTCGCGCGCACGACTAACTGACTACCGACGGTTACGCCGACGGCAGCGGGTTACCACCCGTGCCGCCCGTCGAACCCGTGTTCGTCGAGCAGCTGGTGTCCGTGGAGCAGCTGCTCTTGCAGCAACCGCCTGCGACGTTGGCCTTTGCGAGTTCGTTACGATCGACTTGTTGCATTTTCAATCCTATTTTTCAAAATTAAAAAAATTGTCGCCTTCAATAAACCCCGAAAGAAGACGACCCGCAAATTATGCCAAATTAATTTTATTTAATGCAATACGCTTAATCAAATTTGACATAGAACAATCATGCGATTCTCGATTATCTTGAAATAAAAGATCGAATAAATTCTAATAACGATGGTATTTTTATTGATATGACATCGTGAATGTCGCGACCCCATTGGCGCTGCCGGGAGTCATCGTGCCATTGGTTTTCACATAGCGTCCGCCGAACGGCAGAGTCACGACAGAGCCCGTGCCCGTGCTGGTCCCGAGGAATATCTGATTCAGATTGCCCGCCACCGACGAATCCGGGCCATAAGAAACGGGATTGCCGCCGTTCAGGATCTGAATTCCAACGCCCGTCGCACTCGAATCCGAAGTCAATGACAATGAATTCGTATTATTCCCAGGATTATTACTATCCGTAAAGGTAATGTAATAACTGGTGGCAACGCCCGAGCAATTCAAACCGATCTGAAATGGTATGGTAGTCGACCCCGATCCCACCGCACCGAATTGATTGATCGGCACGCTTCCCAACGAAACCGAGATTGAAGGCGTCGTCACGGTACAGGTCTGATTGGTGATATTCACCGCATTCGCGAGTGAAACCGTGCCCGCGCTGAGACCGCCGACCGTCGCCGTAAAGTACTGCCCTGACGGAATCGTCTGGCTGCTCACGAGCGGCGACAGCTTGATCAGTCGCATCGTGATGGTCGGTCCAAGGTACGCATAGCATTTGCCGCCCGCCGTCTGGCTACACGCCGACGGCTGGAAAAACGTGGCCGGCAGGGAGATCGTGCCGGCCGAGTAGTACGAGCCGCTCGCCTGCAGCGAATAGCCGATCCCCGTCGAGCCGATCGGCATCACGTTGCTGGTGCCGGACGAACTGGCGCCCTGCAGGTTCGTGTAGACGAGCGTGGCCGCCGCCGAGCAATACACGCCGAACGGCGACGCGGTATTGAACGTCACCGTTGCGGTGCCCTGACCGATCACGGTGCCCACCGGCGCATCGCGCGGAATGGTGATCGGTGACGGGACCGAGATCATCAGACTGGGCGCGCCGCCCGAGCCCTGCGTACACTGCGCGTGAGCGAGGCCCGGCAGCAACGTCGCGCCGATCAGCATGAGCACCGGGATCAGCAGTTTCGACACGAGCTCTGTCGAAGGGAAAAATCTGGAGAAGAGTTTCATAAGGTTCCTTGCGGTGACCGGTTGAAGCAGAACGCGCATCGGAGTCGGGGCGTCACCAAAAAACAACGCGCCGCCATTGCGCTCACGCGCATTGCCGGCGCTTTCGCGGGCCGTTGGTTCAGCGCGTGGTCGGCAGCGGCACGAAGCCGACGCCCGCGCCGCCGCGATTGCCGTTGCCACCAGCGTTCGCCTGGGTCGACGACGCGCCGGACGGACTCGCGGCCACGCCGCTCGTGACATTGCGGTTGCGCCACGAACCCTGCGCGCGATCCGCCGCCGCGACGGCGGGATTTCTTGCGATGCCGATCGAGCGCACCATCTGTGCGTGCGCCGACAATGCGGGCAGCGCGGACAGTGCGAGCAGCGAAACAGTCAGTAGATTGCGTGCTTTCAATTGAGCGATACCTTTTCAGGGTTGATCGGATGCATCGACGCGCGCGGTGCGGTTTCAATGCAGGTAGGTGGGAGCGGTGTCGCCCGTGTCGGCGTCCACGTCCATGTCGTCGAAATGCGGGTGACCCGGCGTCGAGATCCGCGCGGCCAGCGCGATGTTCGCCGCGGCCATGTTCGTCCCCCAGCTCTGCGCGCTCGGTGCGAACGATTGCCGCTCGGGCTGCTGCGGTTGAACCTGCTGCTGCGGTTGCACCTGTTGCTGTTGCGCGGGCTGCTGCGGCTGCATCTGTTGCGGCTGAACCTGCTGCTGCGGCTGCACTTGCTGCGGTTGCTGCTCCATCTGCTGCCCGGATTGCGGCTGCACCTGCACGTCAGGCGCCGCCACCGGCGTCGTCACCGTGCCCGCGCCACCCACGTCGCACACTGCCTCGGCACGCGTGAACATGCCCTTGTCCTGCTCGCGCGGCGGCAACTTGTAGTGCAGCAGACACTGCTCGTCGGCAGCATCGCCCCACTTCACGGTCAGCGCCCCTTCGTCCGCGATGCCGCGCACGAAAATACGGCTGCCCTGACCGATCACGCCGACGCTGTTGCCCTTTTCGTCGACCACGTTCGCACCGAACGGCAGCGTCGCGCCGTTCGGACGGTGCGCGGTGATCACCGCGGCACGACCGGTGACCGTGTCGAAGTGAATCATCACGACCGAGTTCGCGCGCGGCGTGATCTGCTGCGTGGTCGACTTGAATTCGACGTCGAGCGGCAAGCCCTTCGGATCGATGTCGATCATGTTCATGCGGTACGGCATCAGATACGGAATCACCGCATAGCCGCGCGGATCGATACGCACACCCGTGAAATTGGTCACGCGTGCGCCGTAGCCGTTCTTCGCCTCGACCACGCCGACCGTGTCGCCGAGATCGTTCGCGAACGTGAAGCCGCCCGGATGCGCGACCACCGCGCCCGACACGCCGCCCGACAGTTGCGAGTAGCCCGAACCGGTGCTCGCGCTGCCGAGGAACGTCGCGTACGGACTGCGGTACTGACCATTGACGCCGCCGACCGTCGAGCCCACCGAGTTGTTCACCGTCACGCCGTAGCTGACGTTGTTGTCCTCGCCCGCGGTACCGGTGAGCATCGCCTGTTCGGACGAGCCGCTGACGTTGTCGTGCGCGAAGCTGGTGACGAGCGTTGGCGCGTGCTGCGACTTGCCGAGCGGCACCGACACGCTCAGGAACACCTGATTGTTCATCTGGCCGCTGATCGTGTCGCGTTGGCGCGACAGCGACAGGTTGTAGCTGAAGCTGGTGCCGAGCGCGCGCAGGATGTTGTTGTAGCCGATCTGGAACTGCGTGGTCGTGCCCGAGCGGTTCCAGTAGCTGAGCGTCGAGCCGATCACGTAGGCGTTACCGCGCCCTTCGCCCAGCCCCTGGTTCATCGTCAACTGAACCTGGTTGCGCTGGCGGTCGATCGCGTTCGCCGTCTGCCCCGCGGCCACCTCCGCGCGCGCGAGCATCGCATCGCGCAGCGCCCAGAAGCCGCTCGACGAATAGCGATAGGCGGCGACCGAGAAGTTGGTATCAGTGGCCGACACCAGCTTGCTGTAGCTGATCCGCAAGCTCTGACCCGAGGTATTGCCCGCGCCGCGAATGCTCGCGTTCGCCTGGGTGACGTCGAGCGCGACCGCGCCGATCGGCGTGTTGAACGCGGCACCGACCAGTCCCGCCGCATAGCCTTGCGCGGCGATCACGCCGGCGTAACCGGTGATCAGGTTGTTGACGCCGTACTGGTACGTGCCCTGCAGAACGTTCGGGTGACCGTTGAGTTCCGCGTCGCGAATCTGGCCGAGCACGAAGTTAAAACGCGAGATGCCCGGACGCAGCAATTGCACGACCGATGCATACGGCACCGTGAAGCTGCGCTGGGTACCGTCGGCCTCGGTCACGGTCACGAGCAGGTTACCGCCGTAGCCGGTCGCGTACAGATCGTCGATTTCGAACGCGCCAGGCGCGACCGTGGTCTCGTAGAGGCGGTTGCCGTTCTGCGTGACCGTCACGCGCGCATTGGTCAGCGCGACGCCGCGAATCACCGGCGCGTAACCGCGCTGCGAGTCGGGACGCATGCGGTCGTCGGTACCGATCTGCACACCGCGAATGCCGATGCTGTCGAACACCGCGCCGTCGGTAAACGCGTCGCCGAGCGTCAGCTGGCTGGTGATACTGGGCAGATCGTGCTGCAGGTACGTCGCGATGTTCTGATACGAATGCGGCCCGTGCGACTGGAACGTGATCGCCGAATTCTGCCGCAGATGCCAGCTACCGATATTGACGCCGCTGTTCAGGCCGAGGTAGCTCTGCGTGCTGCCGTAACCGGAGCCGGTCACGCGGAACGAATTGAAGTTATAGGCGAGCGTGGCGGACGGCACCCCCTCGTCCCAGAACTCGGGGCTCACATACCCTTGCGGATTGCGCGTGAGCGACGCCTGCGGCACGCTCACGTCGAGGCGCAGATCGGACATGTCGAACGACGCCGACGCACCGTCGACGATCTCGCCGAGGTTCATACATTCGCTCGAACCCGCCAGCACCGCGCGAGCCTGATCGGACAGTCGGCTCTGATTCAGGCCGAGACGCGCGACGAGCGATTTATCGAAGCACGGCGTCGCGCTATCGGCGCCTTGCTGCGTGCGAAAGTTCACCGCCGGGTGGCCGACCCAGTCGCCGTTCACATAGAGGTCGACCGTATATTCGCCGGGCACCACCGGATTGCCGTGCTCAAAGCGCGATACGTCGACGCTCTGGTTTTTCGGCTTCATCAGGAACTGATCGTCGAACTGAACCTGCGCGACCGTCGAAGACTGGCCGTGCGCGACGGCCGACCAGGCCGCCAACGCTCCGAGGATCGCGAAGTGGCTATGTCTCTGCGCGGGTACTCTGCCCGCGCCATGGACCAGTTGATCCGGTTGTCTGATACGCATGAATACCGCTCTTTAGACGCTGGACGCGGGCTTCCCGCGACGCGCGATGACTCGGGCGAGTGCCGCGACCGCGAGGGTCGTGGCATCGAATAGATGTTGCCGTGGGGTAGCGCTTACGGCTGCGCGGCGCGCGCCGGTGCGGGCTGCTGCCCGGACTGCGCCTGCGGCTGGGATGCCGCCGTGGCCGCTGCTGCCGGCGCTTCATCGGCCTGCGACTGCCGTCCCGGCTGATACTTGCCGGCTATGCCCGCGCCATAGTCGTTCAGGAACTTGTAGTCGACCTGCAACGGCGCGCTCGGCAGCGACGCAACATTGCCGACGTCGTAGTCGTGCGTCGCACCCGGATCGACCATGCCGCCCTTGTCGTCGGTCCACGTGCCGGCGCCCGCCTTGGCGACGACCTGCGTGAACGTCACGTGATACGGCGTCGGATTGGTGGCCTCGAGCACATAGCCGCCGCCTTCTTTTTTCGGCACGAACTTCCAGCTGATTTTCGCGGGTGCTTCATCCGCGCGGCCGGGCAGACCATCCGGACGGAAGAACAGTTTGATACGCGAACGGAACGCGAGACGCAGCATGTTGCGATCGACGGTGTCCGCCGACGCGGTCGTGGGCGGCACCTCGAGGACGTTGAGCCAGAACAGCGACTCCTTGTCTTGCGGCATCGGGTCCTGCGTATAGATCAGACGCACGCTTTGCCCTTTCTTCTGATCGAGCCGGAACAACGGCGGCGACATCGTGAACGGCACCTGCACCTCGTCCGGCAACGACTTGGGATCGCCGGTATCGAGCCAGACCTGCACGAGCGCCGGACCGCTGCCGACGTTGTCCAGCTTGACTGTAATTTCGCGGTCGCTCGCGTCATACACCAGACGCGTACCATTTACGACGACACTCGCGTGGGCGATGCCCGAACACAACGACAAAGCGGCCGCCGCCGCCAGCAAATTTTTTCGTACCGCCATCTTGACGCCCCGCTAACCCGGCTCAACCGGCTCGGCCGGCATGCCGCTGATATCCCCGAACAACGGCCGGCGCCCGAGGGACGCCGGCCGTTGCCTCACTACATCACGTACGGCTTATGAACTGCTCCGTACTGCTTACTGATAAACGATCGAGTAGAGCGTGGTCGTGTTGACCGAACCTGCGCCTGCTGCGCCGCCCGTCGCGACGTATTGCGCGAAGTAGTCGAGGGTAGCCGCGCCGCCCGAGATCGTTGCCGACTGGGAGTTCTGCGACGTTTGTGCCGCGCCCAGCTGGATCGAGCTGTAGTCCTGGTTCAGCAGGCCGATTTCGACGTTGCTTGCGCTACCCGTTGCGTTCAGCAGGCGACCCGTTGCCGTGTCGACCGTTGCGCCCGGCTCGAAGTACGTCAGTGCGGTGCCCGAATCCGGCGAGCAGTTGGTCAGCGCGATGTTGAACGGCGTACGGCCAGCCGTCGAACCGTCAGCGCTCAGCGCGGAGGTCGAAACCGTCGGCAGGGTCACCGTGAAGTTCGGGCCGCCGCCATTGCCGCTGATCGTGCAGGTCTGCGCGGTGATGTTGCCGTTGAACGTGATCGTGCCGTCTGCTGCGTACGATGCTGCCGGGAAGCCAACTGCTGCTGCGATCGCTGCAAATGCGAGTGAACGTGTAAGTTTCATTTTTGTCCTATTGAATAAAACGCAAATCTAAAACATCGATTTAAAATCAAAAACATCAGCGCGCACTGATACTTCGGATGACCTAAGTCATGCCAGCAAAAATATTAGATGTATCCCAAATTAGTTGGCATCTACTTACTACTATTTTTAAGGATGCCTGGAACTGATAATTTATTAAATCGATCTAACGATGTTACGCTCTGCATCGGCAAATAGATGAATTGCCGGCAAACGCTTTCCGAAACTAGCCTCTGGACGGCAGCATGTATTCAAACAGCTCGCGGTCATTGGTAAATCCAAGCTTCTTCATACCCTGCTTGCGCTGGGTGCTCACAGTCTGAAGACTGCGGTGGCTTAATGCGGCGATTTCGCTGATACTCATCCCGCTCACGTATAGACGCAAAACTTCGCCTTCCCGCGCGGAGAGATTCCCCACCTTTCCAGCATCGAATTCCTCGCTATGGTTAATACCGGTGATACGGCGCACCGACGGCGAAATATGGAATTGGCCGCGCGAAACGGAGCGCACCGCACTAATCACCTCTTCCGGCGAGTCGTTTTTCAGCAATACGCCATGAGCCCGCGATTTAACAACCGCCCTCAGAAGCAGAGGATTGGTCAGCGTGGTGACAAAGATGACTTTGGTGGATGGATGAGTCCGGCGCAGTAGCGCCATCAGCGAACTGCCGTCCCGATAGACCTTTCCGGGAATTTCGAAATCGCTCAACAGCACGTCGACTTCTTTCTCTCGAAGTAATTCCATAATTGCCGTGGAATTTTCTGCCTCACCAACCACTCTCAAGCCAGCCTGCCTTCCAAAAATACACCGCATTCCTATTCGCAGAATGGAATTTCCGTCAGCGATCGCAATCTTAGTAAGCAAAACCCACCTCCAGACAATGGTTATCTACCCCTACTACATCTCAAAAACTGATTTTCTGAGCGTTGCGCCGAATCGGCACATTCCCCCACTTAAAAATCAGATTTTCCAAATAAATAGAAAATTTTTTTCCAATATTCAAATATGAGATAGAACCACTCAATCAGCATAAAACTTTACGCGGATTTTATTTTTCCCGCGCAATTAACATTACGTACGGGCCGCGCAATTCAATTATCTTATTAGCGCGTATTGTCGACGGCACTTGCGCCGAAGATAAATAGTATAAAGTCGAAATCATTGTTAATGATTGTTAATACTTGATTAACAATCATATTTTAACCGAAACAATGTGTTACATGTTTTAGTTCTAGATCGAATTTACATTACATCTTAAAATAACGCATCCAAATTTTTATAAATATTTTATTCATTTCCCATACTGCTTTATAAAGTATTTATTCTGAATATGCCGTCCAGTCGGTATGCACCGATAGCTGAATAAAAAGCGCCCCAGCGCAAATCATCCGATATGCAGCCGCTGGCGGTGCAATCTCCCGCTATGACGAAGGCCTCGCGGCAACGCTTATGGCGCGGAACAGATACCGCATGAGACGCATCGTCTCGCCCCGATCTCCGCTGGGCAGCCAGACACACATCAGCGCAACCGCTGCCCAACGAGCGCGGATCGAAGGGAAGCGATGACGGCGCCGTTGCCGCGCCATCGCGTCCACGAATCGACAATGGTAGGCAGCGACGTTATCTTAATTTGGATACCTATCTATTGGGTGGGGACGGGGGCGCAGCCGGCTGGATCGCATGGGCACAAGTCGCCGCGAGCTCACTCACCGTGAACAGTCCCGCATGGGCCGATAGCGCATCGACCGGTTGCTGGCCACGCAGCCCCAGAACAATCCCACACACCTTCAGCGAACTGCATTACCCTGCGCGTGCACGCGTCCCCGACAACGCTCGAAGCAGCACGAAACGACGCGAAACCACGAGAAAGCGATGCACACAGGCGCCCTACCGCACTCTGGCCTTCGATGCGAATACACACAACGAAGCCCCACGAGGCATCGTGGTCGGTGGAAAGGGGGAATGGGAAAAAAGGAGGAAAGGCCGGTAGACGGCCGGAAAAACAAAAACCCCGCAGAGCCTAGACTCTGCGGGGTTCTCTCTACCACTTCTGGCGGAGACGGAGGGATTCGAACCCTCGATCCAGGTTTTGGCCCAGATGCTCCCTTAGCAGGGGAGTGCCTTCGACCTCTCGGCCACGTCTCCCAAACTTTCTGTTGCACAGGGAGTCAGTGCAACGAAGCCAAGATAATAGCGGGCCAAGCGGATAAGGTCAACGTCTAACGAACATTTTTTCTGCCAATAATGGGATTGGCGACGCAATTCGTTCACATGAACGCCATAAAACAAACGGGGCGCTCTCGAGCGCCCCGTTTTTGCTGCTATTTACGCCTGATCGAGTTCGAAGGCCTTATGCAGCGCGCGCACCGCGAGCTCCATGTACTTTTCGTCGATCAACACCGAAATCTTGATTTCGGAGGTGGAGATCATCTGGATGTTGATGCCCTCTTCCGACAGCGTGCGGAACATCGTGCTCGCGATGCCAACGTGCGAACGCATGCCGACGCCGACCACCGAGACCTTCGACACCTTCGGGTCGCCCAGCACCTGTTCGGCCTGCACATGACCCTTCACCTGGCCCGTGAGAATCTCCATTGCGCGTGCGTAGTCGCCGCGGCCGACCGTGAACGTGAACGCCGTCTTGCCCTCGACGCTCTGGTTCTGGATGATCATGTCGACGTCGATATTCGCGTCCGCCACCGGGCCGAGAATCTGATACGCGATGCCCGGCTTGTCGGGCACACCCATCACGGCGATACGAGCTTCGTCGCGCTGGAACGCGATGCCCGAGATGACTGCTTTTTCCATGGTCTCGTCTTCTTCAAAAGTAATCAGGGTGCCGGACTTCATTTCAGTCTCGAGCGGGATGAGCGGATCGGTCAGGCTCGACAGCACGCGCGTCTTCACCTGATATTTGCCGGCGAACTCCACCGAGCGGATCTGCAGCACCTTCGAACCCAGGCTGGCCATTTCCAGCATTTCTTCGAACGTCACGCGATCGAGCCGACGCGCTTCTTCGACCACGCGCGGGTCCGTCGTATACACACCGTCGACGTCCGTGTAGATCAGGCACTCGTCGGCCTTCAGCGCGGCCGCAACCGCCACCGCCGACGTATCCGAGCCGCCACGGCCGAGCGTGGTGATGTTGCCGTCCGGGTCGATGCCCTGGAAGCCGGTGATCACCACCACCTTGCCGGCGTCGAGATCGCGCAGCACGCGCTCGCCGTCGATTTCGCTGATGCGCGCTTTCGTGAACGCGCTATCCGTCTTGACCGGTACTTGCCAGCCGGCATAGCTGACCGCGTCGACACCTGCGTCCTGCAGGGCGATCGCGAGAAGGCCCGAGCTCGCCTGCTCGCCGGTGGCGGCGATCATGTCGAGTTCACGCGGGCTCGGCTGGGACGTAATTTCTTTCGCGAGGCCAAGCAGGCGATTGGTTTCGCCGGACATTGCCGAGGGCACGACGACCATCTTGTGGCCAGCCTTGTGCCATTTCGCGACGCGCCTGGCGACGTTCTTGATGCGCTCGACCGAGCCCATCGAGGTGCCGCCGTATTTGTGTACGATGAGTGCCATTGTCGTTCTGAACTGGAGGAGAAACCGCGCTGGCGCGCTGGAGACGACCGCACGGGAAGCACAGGGACGCAACGTCTTGTGAACGGCGGCGAAGTGTGTGACGGCGCAGATGCAGCGCGCGTGCAGCACGCGCGGATTTGCCCGGGATGAGATCGCTGATGGCTGATCGGAATGGAACGGCAACGACGGATCACGCTCGCCAACCGGCATCACGACCGATAGCACACCAGCGATGACGAAATCGGGTCGGGCAAACGAGCTAAAGTACCTGATTAGGCGCAAAAAGACAAGCCGCAACAAGCGTTCAAATGCGTCAAATCGGGCCCGCAAAGGCCTTATTTCCCGCTGATTTGTGCCCTATTTCGTGATTTTCGTCGTTGTCCGTACGTGCGGCGAGACTGTCCGACCGGACGGTCAGGCGATCAGCAGATCGTCGCGCCAGAGAATTTTCACGCGTGCCTCGGCGCTCGACGGCACATCGTTCACGGTCGCGCGATTCACGCCGATCAGTGGCACGAACAGCAATTCGTCGCCGACGTACAGCAGCGGCACGTCGCGTTTCCACACGGGAATGCCGCGCTCCTGGAACAGATTCTTCAGCGTGCGGCTCGGCGCATCCGGCGAGCCCGTGCGCATGCGCTCGCCGCCGCGGCGTGCTCGCGCGCGAAGTACTGCGCGTTGCAGAACGCTGAGCGGAATCGTGTCGAGCAACGCGACGGGACGCGCTGCGTCATTCTTCGGTTCGTGCGTCGATTCGCGCGCTTCGTGCGCGTCATGCGCTTCGTTCGAAGCATCGGCAGCAGCGGAAGCCGCCTCACCCTCCACCACCGCGAACACGAACGTGCCGCGCCACTGCGGCAAACGCCATACCGCTTCGCCCTGCCACGCGAGTTCGCTGACCTCACGTTCGACGAGCGCGGTTTCGTCGGCGGGCTCGCTGCTGTCGCCCGCTTCCCAATAGACGAGGCCGCGATAGCTACGCAGCGCATGCCCCGCATGATCGATGCGCAGACGATGACCGTCCTGCCCCGCGCCGACTTCGCGCAACTGCCGCAGCGCATCGGCGAGACGCGCGCTCGACGCCGCGACGAAACCCAGCGTGCGCATCCAGTAGCGCAGCAGGTTCAGTGCGCGGTCGTCGTCGAGTGCGAGCAATACGTGTTGTTCGAGTGCGCGCCCTTCGTCGCGCGATGCGCTGTCCAGATCGGCACGCGCGAGCGTGTCGAGCAGACGCTGCGCCGACGCCGCATGCACGGCCGTGCGCGCGAGCGCATCGCGAAAACCGGGAAAGTGCACCGCGAGCGCCGGCATCACCTGATGCCGCAGCGCATTGCGCGCATAGCGCGTATCCGCGTTCGATTCGTCGTCGATCCAGCGCAACTGACGGGCGCCAGCGTAGTGCTCGAGTTGCGCGCGCAACAGATGCAGAAGCGGCCGCACCCGCGTTGCCGTCGCACCGGCCGCGAGAAACTCGGGCGCCATCGCGGCCAACCCGGCCAGCCCCGCGCCGCGCAGCAATTGCAGGAGCACGGTCTCGGCCTGATCGTCGGCATGCTGCGCGAGCCACAGTGTGCGAATGCCGTGCGCCGCGCACATCGCATCGAGCGCACGATAACGCGCGTCGCGCGCAGCCGCCTCGATGCTCACGCCGCTCGCGCGCGCAACCTCGACCTGCCGCGCGTCGAACGCGACGCCACGCTCGCGCGCAAACGCCTCGCAATGCGCGAGCCACGCGTCGGCGTGCGGACTCAAGCCGTGATGCACGTGTAGCGCAATCACCCGCGACGCTCCCGCAACGCGCACCGCCGCATCGAGCAGCACGCTCGAATCGACGCCGCCGCTGAAGGCGACCGCAATGCGTGCGTGCGGATCTCGCGCATCGAGCGCGGCCAACGCCACGCCGAGCGCCTCGATGACGAGGCGCTCGGCGGGCGAATCAGCGGTGGAGGTCACGTCGTGAGCGCGGGGTGCGCTGGTGGACCAGAAGGCGGGAGAACGCGCGCGAGCTTAAGCGCCCGGCGTCGTTTCCTTGAATTTGCCGTACGCCATCAGCCGTTCGAAACGGCGTTCGCGCAGGTCGTTGGTGCTCATGCCCTGGAACTGACGCAGCGAGTCGGAGAGCGCACGACGCAGCATCGCGGCCATGCCCTTCGGATCGCGATGCGCGCCGCCGAGCGGCTCGTTGACGATCTTGTCGATCAGACCGAGCGCCTTCAGACGATGCGCGGTCAGGCCCAGCGCTTCGGCCGCTTCCGGCGCCTTCGCGGCGCTCTTCCACAGAATCGACGCGCAGCCTTCCGGCGAAATCACCGAGTAGGTCGAGAATTGCAGCATCAGCACGTTGTCGGCAACCGCGATGGCAAGTGCGCCGCCCGAACCGCCTTCGCCGATGATCGTCGCGATCAGCGGCGTCTTCAGCTCGGCCATCACGTACAGATTGCGGCCGATCGCTTCGGACTGGCCACGCTCTTCCGCCCCGATGCCGGGATAGGCGCCCGGCGTGTCGATGAACGTGAAGATCGGCAGACCGAATTTCTCGGCCAGACGCATCAGACGTTCGGCCTTGCGATAGCCTTCCGGACGCGGCATGCCGAAGTTGCGCAGCGCGCGCTCCTTGGTGTCGCGGCCCTTCTGATGACCGATCACCATACAGGCCTGGCCATTGAAACGCGCGAGACCGCCGACGATCGACAGATCGTCCGCGAAGTTGCGGTCGCCATGCAGTTCATGGAAGTCGGTGAACAGCTCGCTCACGTAATCGAACGTGTACGGACGCTGCGGATGACGGGCGATTTGCGAAACCTGCCACGGCGTGAGGTTCGCGTACAGATCTTTGGTGAGCTGCTGGCTCTTCTTCGACAGCCGCTCGATCTCTTCCGAAATATCGACGGCCGAATCGTCCTGCACGAAGCGCAATTCTTCGATCTTCGCTTCGAGTTCAGCGATCGGCTGTTCGAAATCCAGAAACGTGGTCTTCATTGGTTGTAATCCTTGGACTTACCGGGCAGCGCGTATTCTAACCGCGCGGACCGATGTCAAAACCATTTCTCAACTATCGATGTCAAACAGACGATAGTTTTCGAAACAATTCTGTTTCCTGTTCTATTCAGTAGTCGCCCGGCAACGGATCGAGACTACGCCACATATACCAGGTCGCGACGGTGCGCCACGGCTCCCAGTTCGCCGCGACCTCGCGCGCTTCGCTGCGCGTGACGGGTTCGCCGCTGAAATAGTTGACGCTGATCGCGCGGATCAGGCCGAGGTCGTCGAGCGGCAGCACGTCGGGACGCGACAGATTGAAGATCAGGAACATCTCCGCGGTCCAGCGGCCGATGCCGCGAATCTGCGTGAGTTCGGCGATCACCGCCTCGTCGTCCATCGAGGTCCACTTGCCGACATGCAACGCGCCCGACACGAAATGCCGCGCGAGATCGAGCACGTATTCGGCCTTGCGTTTGGACAGCCCGCACGCGGTCAGCTTCTCGATACCAAGCTTGATGAACTGTTGCGGCACGAGCTTCGGGCACGCGGCTTCGACCTTCGCCCACACCGCTTGCGCGGAGGCGACGGAAATCTGCTGGCCGACCACCGAGCGCGCGAGCGTGACGAACGGATCGCCACGGCTCAGCAGATGCACCGGGCCGAATTTCGGAATCAGTTTCTTCAGAATACGATCGCGCTTGACGAGGTCCGCGCAGGCCTTGTCCCAATACGCGGGACGCGTGACCTCGGGCGCGAGACCGCCGATCTGCACCGGCACCGCCACTTCGCTCGCAAGCGCGCTGGTGCCGCCCGCCTCGCCGCTCGCGCTGGCTGCGCTCGCCGCCGTGGCCGACACGCGCGTCTTGCGCACGACTTCACCCGCGTGGGTGTCGCGCGCGAGCTCCGGCACGGCGCCGGCAAGCTCGGCGGCGGCTTTGTCCGCTGGCGTGGCGCCATTGCTCTTCTCCCGCGCCGACGATGCCGTCTTCGCGCGCTTCGCGACGGGCGCATGCGCAGCCGCGCCGCCCGCGCCATTGAGCGAGCGTTTGACCGCGCTCTTCTTCGCCGCGGCCGTACCGGTTTTCGCCGCGCCGTCCGCTTTCGACGACGCTTTCTCTACCGCACCGCTGCCCGCGCGAGTCGCCGCGCGCGTCGGCTTACCCGCTGCAGCCGACGCCGCGGCTGCCGCACTGGTTTGAGACGTCGCGCGTTTAGCCGGCGTCTTCGTGGCCGTTGCCATCCTGCCTCCTGCCTGGCGAGTCGATCAGAGGGAAGTACGAGGTGCGCTCACACGCGCCGCCACTCGGTCAACCCGCCGGGTTTGTCTTCAAGGGCAACGCCGGCTTCGAGCAATTCGGCCCGGATCCGGTCTGCTGCCGCATAGTCCTTTGCCTTCTTGGCGGCGACGCGCGCGGCGATCTTCTCTTCGATCGCGGCGGCCTCGAGCGCGCCTTCGGCTGCAGCACCCGCTGCCTGCTGCAGATAGGCACGCGGCTCACGCCCGAGCAACCCGAGCACCGCGCCAAGTGCACGCAACTGACGGGCCAGCGCGGGGTCGCGCGTGCGGTTGACTTCAGTGGCCAGCTCGAACAGCACCGCTACCGCTACCGGCGTATTGAAGTCGTCGTTCATCGCCGCCTGGAAACGCTGCGCATGCGCCTCGTTCCAGTCGAGTTCAATGGTGTCGGGCGTCACGTCCTTCAGCGCCGTGTACAGACGCGTGAGTGCATTGCGCGCGTCGTCGATGTGCACGTCGCTGTAGTTCAGCGGCGAACGATAGTGAGCGCGCGCGATGAAGAAACGCACGACCTCTGCATCGTACTGCGCCAGCACTTCCCGAATCGTAAAAAAATTATTCAACGACTTCGACATCTTCTCATTGTCGATCTGTACGTAGCCGTTGTGCATCCAGTAATTCACGAATGTTTGACCGGTCGCGGCCTCGCTCTGCGCGATCTCGTTTTCGTGGTGCGGAAACTGCAGATCCTGGCCGCCGCCATGAATGTCGAACTGTTCGCCAAGCAGCGTGCAGCCCATCGCCGAACACTCGATATGCCAGCCCGGACGGCCGCGCCCGTACTTCGAATCCCAGCCGGTGTCGGCGGGTTCCTCGGGCTTCGCTTTCTTCCACAGCACGAAGTCGAGCGGATCCTGCTTCGCATCGTTCGCGGCGACGCGTTCGCCCGCGCGCAGGTCTTCGAGCGACTTGCCCGAGAGCTTGCCGTAGCCCGCGAATTTGCGTACCGCGTAGTTGACGTCGCCGTCGCTCGCCTGATACGCGTAGCCGTTCGCTTCCAGCTTCTCGATCATGCCGAGCATCTGCGGAATGAAATCGGTCGCGCGCGGTTCGATGTCGGGACGCGCGATGCCGAGCGCGTCCGCATCTTCGTGCAGCGCGGCGATGAAGCGGTCGGTCAGCGACTTGATGGTCTCGCCGTTCTCGACCGCGCGACGGATGATCTTGTCGTCGATGTCGGTGATGTTGCGCACGTAGGTCACGTCGTAGCCGAGCGTGCGCAACCAGCGCTGCACGATGTCGAACACGACCATCACCCGCGCGTGGCCAACGTGACAATAGTCGTACACGGTCATCCCGCAGACGTACATCCGCACGACGCCTTCCTGCAGCGGCGCGAAAGTTTGCTTGTCACGCGCGAGCGTGTTGTAGATGCGCAGAGATTCCATAGAGAACGATGCGTGGGCCGAAAGAGTCCGCATTGTGCTTCATGCGCACGCGGCCCGCGAGACGAACAGGACAGCGGGTGCATCGCTACAGCTGAAACCGGCGCACCTCGTGCGGCGATCAGGCTGCAGACGAAACTGCGAACCGGGCGGAGACGGCCACGAGTGGCGAAAAGACAGTCGGCGGTTCGACGGAACGCGCAGACCTTTTGTTAGAATGGCTCGGAGTATAACATCCAGACCTGAGCCTATGAAACACTCCAGCGGCCGCGCGCGCAGCGCCACGACCCTCGCCGCGACTGCGTTTGGCAGCATTGCTGGCGGCATTGTCGGCGGCGTGAGCGGCGTTAAATTCGAAGCGGCGCGCGCTCTCGCGTGGCGTGTCACCGTGGCTGCCGCGCTTGCCATCGTGCCGGTCGCGGGCGCCTATGCACAGAAGGCCGCGGTGATGCCGCAAGGCCCCGCGGTGCGCGACAACACGCCTGAGATCGACGCGTCGATCGCGCAGAAAAACTGGCAAACCGCGCTGACCCAACTCGACGCGCGCATCGCGTCGAACCCGCACGACGCGCAAGCCAAATTCAAGCGCGGCACGGTGCTGGCTCACCTCGGTCGCGACGACGACGCGATCGCCGCCTTCACCGAGCTCACGCAGCTCTACCCCGAGTTGCCCGAACCGTACAACAACCTCGCCACGCTGTATGCACGACAAGGCCGCCTGACCGACGCGCGCGCCGCGCTCGAAACGGCCGTGCAGGTCAATCCGAATTACGGCCTCGCGTACGAGAACCTCGGCGACGTCTATCTGCGCATGGCGAATGAAGCGTACCGGCGCGCGCAAGGCCTCGGCAAGGCCAGCGCAACGACCACGCAGCGTCTCGCGGACATCCAGAAGATCGTCTCGCCGGCGCCCGCCCGCAAGTCCGCGCAGCCGGCCGCCGCCGCCACGAACGAAGCCGCCACGCGCGCCATCTCGAACATGACCGAGACACCGAGCTTCCAGTTCGGCGGTGCGAACGGCTCGCTCGCGATGCCGCCGTACATGGCGCCGTCGCGCTAAGCCCGGACTCGCGCGTTCCGCACCCGCTGCAGTTTTTTTCAAACCCCGAGGATCTTCATGAAATGGTTGATGTTGGCGCTAGGCAGCGCCGCGCTGATCGCAAACGCGCCTGCCTTTGCGCAGACCGGCTCGCAGGCCGCTCATCCGTCGGTGCTGCTCAAGACGTCGGAAGGTGACATTCGCGTCGAGTTGTATCCCGAGAAAGCGCCAAAGACTGTCGCGAATTTCCTCGACTACGTGAAGGCCGGCCAGTACAGCGGTACGATCTTTCATCGGGTGATTCCGGGCTTCATGATTCAGGGCGGCGGCTATACGCAGAGCTTCGCCGAGAAGCCGACGCGCGCGCCGATTCCGCTCGAGAGCCGCAATGGCCTGAAGAACACCGCGGGCACGATCGCGATGGCGCGCACCAGCGACCCGAACTCGGCCACCGCGCAGTTCTTCATCAACACGGTCGACAACGCCAATCTCGACTATCCGAATCCGGACGGCAACGGCTACGCGGTGTTCGGCAAGGTCACGAGCGGCATGGACGTCGTGAAGCGCATCGAGGCCACCCCCACCACCACGCGCGGCGCGATGGGCGACGTGCCGCAAAAGCCGATCGTGATCCAGTCGGCGACGGTGGTGAGCAAGTAACAGATCAGCACGCCAACGCGCGCGGCTCAGTCGGCATTCAGGCAACATCGATGCAACGATGAAGCGGCGCGGCGAAGCACCCCTGCTTCACCGCCACGCGCGCGCAAAACCACGCCCCGGCGCGGCCAGCCGTCAACGCATGACGGCGCGCCGCGCCTTTTATCCACCTGTTCATCAAAGGATTCCATCATGGTCGAACTGCATACGAACCACGGCATCATCAAACTCGAACTGGACGCTGAAAAGGCGCCGAAGTCGGTCGAGAACTTCCTCAACTACGTGAAGGCCGGTCACTACGACAACACGGTGTTCCACCGCGTGATCGACGGCTTCATGATCCAGGGCGGCGGTTTCGAACCCGGCATGAAGCAGAAGCCGACGGCCGAGCCGATCACCAACGAAGCGAACAACGGTCTGAAGAATGCAAACGGCTCGATCGCGATGGCGCGTACCAACGACCCGCACTCGGCGACCGCGCAGTTCTTCATCAACGTGAACGACAACGACTTCCTGAACCACTCGTCGCCGACGCCGCAGGGCTGGGGTTATGCTGTGTTCGGCAAGGTCGTCGAAGGCATGGACGTGGTCGAGAAGATCAAGAAGGTCAAGACCGGTTCGAAGGGCTTCCATCAGGACGTGCCGGTCGACGACGTCGTGATCGAGAAGGCTGTTGTCGTCGGCTAAGCGGCACACGCAACGCCGACCTGTTTGAACTGAAATCAGGCACCTTCAATGCTGCAAGAAACGCCGCTGCGAAGCGTCGCCGCGGGCGTGCCTGGCGAGGGCTCGAGCCCGCGCGCCGCACGCCCTTTTTTCTTCCTCTCCGATCTGCATCTGAGCGAGGCGATTCCGCGCACGGTCGCCGCGTTCGAGCATTTCATCCGCGTCACCGCCGAGGCGGCCGACTCGGTGTTCATCCTCGGCGATCTGTTCGAGTACTGGATCGGCGACGACATGCTGAGCGAGCCGTTCGTCGCGCGGATGGCGGCGCTGCTGCATACGCTGTCCGAGCGCGGCATCGGACTCTACATCATGCACGGCAATCGCGACTTTCTGCTCGGCAAGCGCTTCATGAAAGCGGCCGGCGCGATCTGGCTGCCCGATCCGTTCGTGATCACCGCGTTCGGCACGCGTATCGCGCTCGCGCACGGCGATGCGCTGTGCACCGCAGATCGCGGCTATCAACTGTTTCGCCGCTTCGCGCGCAATCGTTTCGCGCAGATGCTGTTTCTCGCGTGGCCGTTCCGCTGGCGTCAGAAGCTGGCTGAAAACATGCGCTCGAACAGCGAGCATGGACGCACGCGGCCGATGTCGATCAAGTACGACGTGACGCGCAAAGGCGTTGCGGCGTTGTTCAGGACGTCGAAAGCGGCGACGATGATTCATGGGCACACGCATCTGCCCGCGCGGCATCGCGAACCGGGCGGCACGCGCTGGGTTCTGCCGGACTGGGATCTCGACCACGGCGAGCGCCGTGGCGGCTATCTGAAAATCGATGCGGACGGCATTCGGGCGTTGCCGCTGGATTGAGGGGCGTTTGGTGCTGGCTTGATGCCCGGCTTGATGCCAGTTCGATGTCGATTCGATGCCGGCTTGATGCTGCCTTGATGCCGGTCCGATGCTGCTGGCTTGAGATCGGTTCGATACAAGCGGACCCATGAGCCCGCCCGACGCTCAGACGTCAGACCGATGCCGGCCTGACAGCCCCTAAAGCGAGCGGCGATAACCACCGCATCGCAACCTAGCGCTCCGCCGTCACCCCTTCCACCTTGCCCGCGATCGCCGCCGACAGGCGTCGCAGGTCGAGCAGCGCCGCGTCCGCGCCCTGCAGTCCTTCGAGGCTCGTGCCGAGCCGCTCTAGCGCATCGACGATTTCATCGATGCGCCGCGACTGCGTGGCCGCATGATCGATCAGGCCATGAATCGCGAGCGACACCGGATCGTCCGCGTTCGGCGTGATGCCGTACGCGCAGAACGCGCTGGCTTCGGCCGGGCGTTTTGCGTCGCGCGTGGCGGGGTTGGCATCGCGGCTGGCATCGCCATGGGTGCTCGCGCCGGCTCCACTCGCGGCAACCGTCGCCGCGGCCGGCACGATGATCCGCGCCGGATTGCCGACCGCGGTGCCACCCGCCGGCACCGGCTTGGTCACGACCGCGTTCGAACCGATCTTCGCGTCGGCGCCGATCGTGAAGCCGCCGAGCACCTTCGCACCCGCGCCGACGATCACGCCGCGCTCGAGCGTCGGATGCCGCTTCGCGCCGCGCGTGAGCGACGTGCCGCCGAGCGTCACGCCCTGATAGATCGTGCAGTCGTCGCCGATCTGCGCGGTCTCGCCGATCACGACGCCCATGCCGTGATCGATGAACACGCGCCGCCCGAGCGTCGCGCCCGGATGGATTTCGATACCGGTCATGAAACGCGCCATCTGCGACACGAAACGCGCGAGCCAGCGACGCTTCGCGCGCCAGCACGCATGCGCGAAACGGTGCAGCACGAGCGCATGCAGCCCCGGATAACACGTGAGCACTTCCCAGGCGCTGCGGGCGGCGGGATCGCGCTCGCGGATCGTGGCGATGTCTTCGCGAAGTCTCGTGAACATGGCAGGGACTGTATTTGTGGGAGGGGAAACCGTCTGCGCGCTCAGACGCCAGACGCGATCGCGCGAGGTTCTGCGCGCCGGTTTCGAGCGCTGGTTCATGCGTTTGCGCGGTTCTGCATTTCGCGCCACGCATGACGGCCGCGCTGCTTTAGCAAGCTGCCTTCATGCAGCCTTCACGCTGCCTTAGCACCGTGGCAGCTTAGCTTCGAACGTCTGGTGGATTGTAGGGCGATTGCGCGAAACCTGCCGGAAGCCCACGCGGCCGGCAAGGTTGTCGTCGGCCGGCCGGGCAAGGCAAGAGAAGGCAAGGCAAAACGAAGCAACGCCGGACACGACGCGCAAGCGCATCGCAGCCGGCGCCGTGCGTGCGGACGACGCTCAGTCGCCGCGCTTCGTCTTCAGCAGGATGTGCTTGGCGATACCGCGCACGATGTTGACCTCCTCGCGCTCCAGCCCGGAACGCGCGAACAGTCGCCGCAGCCGCGACATCAGCTTCTTCGGATTGGCCGGATCGAGAAATTCGAGCTCGACGAGCGCGCTTTCCAGATGCGCGAACATGCTTTCGATCTCGTCGCTCGCCGCCATCTGTGCGCGCGCGCCAGCGGCATCGGCCGACCCCGCGCCCTCGCCCGCGCCGCTGCCTGCGCGGCCAGCGGCGGGTGCATCGTCGGTGCCGAGATACGCGGTGCGCAACTCGTACGCGAGCACCTGCACCGCCTGGGCGAGATTGAGCGAGCTGTAGGCCGGATTGGCCGGAATATGCGCGATCGCGCTGCACCGCTCGACGTCCTCATTCGACAACCCGGTGCGCTCGTTGCCGAACACCAGCGCGATCTCGCCGTGCAGCGCCTCGCCGTGCGCGGCGCTGGCGGCCGCGCGCGGCGTCCATTGCGGCGGCCCGTATTCGCGCAACCGCGCGGTCATCGCGATCGACCAGTGCACGCCGGTCAGCGCATCGGCGAGGGTCGGCACGATGTGCACGGACGCAAGCACGTCGTCTGCTCCGCTCGCCATCGCGATCGCCTCGGGATCGTTCTGCACGTTCGCCACGCGCGGCGACACCAGCACGAGCCGCGAGAAGCCCATGGTTTTCAGCGCGCGCGCGGCGGCGCCGACATTGCCCGGATGGCTGGGCTCGACGAGCACGAAGCGCGTCGACGTAAAGCCACCGCGCACATCGGCAACGGCGGGGTCGGAGGAATGATGAGGATGATCCACGATGAAACCCGGCTGGCTAAATGGTCCAAGTGGTCCAAGGTGGTCCAAGGACGACGGTTGAAGACGCCTGACGACGCCCGAAAACCCGTATGGTAGCGCCAACCGGCGCTGGCGCCGAATCGGGCCGGATCGCACCGGACTGCGCCGCGCCGGCGACGCCTCCGGCAGCTGCGCGCGACGCGCCCGAGCCCGGCCACAGGCCGCTGCCCGGCGACGCGCGGACTTCGGGTAAAATAGCGCAATTCGCGTCCGGCGCCTGCGTCTTTTCCAAAGCTTCGCGTCGAACCGGCCGCACCGTTCTTATTCAATTCGTCTCCGTCGACGGAATGCGCTCCGGCATTGTCCGGCCAGCGTTCCGTGCTGTTTTCGCGCCGTTGCGGCGCCCGTCAGCGCAGGTTTCGCGCTTATTTACCGGCAAGCAGCCGTGCTGCCCCGGCACAAGGATCAGTTATGCATCCCATGCTCAATATCGCTGTGAAGGCCGCCCGCCGCGCCGCACAGATCATCAACCGCGCGTCGCTCGATCTCGACCTGGTGCAGGTCAGCAAGAAGCAGCACAACGATTTCGTCACGGAGGTCGACAAGGCGTCGGAAGCGGCGATCATCGATACGCTGAAGACCGCTTACCCCGATCACGCGATCCTCGCCGAAGAGTCCGGCAAGTCGGACAACGAGTCCGAATACCAGTGGATCATCGATCCGCTCGACGGCACCACCAACTTCATCCACGGCTTCCCGTACTACTGCGTGTCGATCGCGCTCGCGCACAAGGGTATCGTCACCCAGGCCGTCGTCTACGATCCGAACCGCAATGACCTGTTCACCGCGTCGCGCGGCCGTGGCGCGTTCCTGAACGATCGCCGCATCCGCGTCGCCAAGCGCGACCGCCTCGCCGACTGCCTGATCGGCACCGGCTTCCCGTTCCGCGAGAGCGACAGCCTCGACGCATACGGCCGCCAGTTCGCCGAGATGACCGAAGCCTGCGCGGGCCTGCGTCGTCCGGGCGCCGCCGCGCTCGATCTCGCCAACGTCGCGGCCGGCCGCATGGACGGTTTCTTCGAGCAGGGCCTGAACGCGTGGGACGTCGCCGCCGGCAGCCTGCTGATCACCGAAGCGGGCGGCCTCGTCGGTAACTACACCGGCGATTCGGATTTCCTGCACGTCGGCGAAATCGTCGTGGGCAACCCGAAGGTCTACGCGCAGATGATCCCGATCCTGTCGCGCTACAGCCGCACGCGTCAGCAGTCGCAGTCGGCATAAGGCGTCCTTGCCGCCGCGGCCGGTCCGCGGCACGGCATCGATGGAAAAGAAAGCGGCTTCGGCCGCTTTTTTTGTTGGCGGCGCTGCGGTGTGTGAAGCGTCGTGCTACAAAGCGGGGAGCCCATTGCGTGCGCAGCTTTCCATCCGCCTCATGAAAAAAGGCTTCTACACGATCATCGCGGCGCAGTTCGTTTCATCGCTCGCGGACAATGCGCTGCTGATCGCCGCGATCGCACTGCTGTCGGTCATCCGGTCCGCCGCGTGGGTCACGCCGCTGCTGCAGATTTTCTTCACGATCTCGTACGTGCTGCTCGCGCCGTTCGTCGGCGCCTTCGCCGATGCGATGCAGAAGCGCCACGTGATGTTCATCTCCAACGCGCTGAAGGCGGGCGGCTGCCTGCTGATGATCGCCGGCGTTCATCCGATGATCGCCTACGGCGTGGTCGGCTTCGGCGCGGCCGCGTATTCGCCGGCCAAGTACGGCATCCTCACCGAGCTGCTGCCGGCCGACAAGCTCGTGAAAGCGAACGCATGGCTCGAATCGGCGACGGTGCTCTCGACGATCGTCGGCACGATGCTCGGCGGTGCGCTGATCAGCACGGTCGCCGGGCATTTCGTCGCGCGCGTGCATCTGCCGCTGATCGGTTCCGCCGCCGACCTCGCGATGCTTGCGGTGATGATCACGTACGCGCTCGCCGCCGCGATCAACATCTTCATTCCCGATACCGGCGCGCGCTATCCGAACCGGCTGACGGAGCCGAAGAAGCTGGTCAGCGATTTCCATCACTGCTTCCACGTACTGTGGGCGGACAAGCTCGCGCAGATCGCGCTGTGGGTGACGACGCTGATGTGGGGCGCCGCAGTAACGATGCAGTTGCTGGTGCTCAAATGGGCGAACGTGAATCTCGGGCTGTCGCTATCGAAGGCGGCGGTGATGCAGGGCGTGACCGGCGTCGGCATCGCGCTCGGCGCGGCGGGCGCGGCCGCGCTGATTCCGCTGCGCAAATCGCTGCGGGTGCTGCCGATCGGCGTGCTGACCGGCGCGGTGGCAATCGCGATGGCCTTCTATCACAAGGACCTGTTTCCGGCGGGCGCGGGCCTGCGCGTCGGCACGCACGTCGCGCCCTTCTACATCCTGCTCGCCTATCCGCTGATGATCGTGCTCGGCGCGCTGTCGGGCTTTTTCATCGTACCGATGAACGCGATTCTCCAGCATCGCGGCGCGACACTGCTGTCGGCCGGTCATTCGATCGCCGTGCAGAACTTCAACCAGAACCTCGCGGTGCTGCTGATGCTCGGCGTGTACGCGCTGCTGCTTACCGCGAAGATGCCGGCGCAATGGATCATCGTCGTGTTCGGCAGCTTCATCACGCTGATGATGTGGCTCGCGAAACAGCGTAGCGCCGCGAACGAACGGAGCGTGGATATGCGGGCGATGGTTGAGGAGTGACGATCAGATTGCCCCATCAGATTACCCCATCGATCCCGCCCCGGGGATCGTCCATTCGGCCAGGGTCCGCTCGCCGCGTCGGCGGGTTAAACTCACGCCCTGAGCATCTACCGCAAGAAGACACCAAGGATGGGCATTCAAACCGCAGCGGCCACCGACGTCGCACAACATACTCCCATGATGCAGCAGTATCTGCGCATTAAATCGGAGCATCCGGGCACGCTGGTGTTCTACCGGATGGGCGACTTCTACGAACTCTTTTTCGAGGACGCCGAGAAAGCCGCGCGTCTGCTCGATCTGACGCTCACGCAACGCGGCGCGTCGGCGGGCAATCCGATCAAGATGGCCGGCGTGCCGCATCACGCGGTCGAACAGTATCTGGCCAAGCTCGTGAAGCTCGGCGAATCGGTCGCAATCTGCGAACAGATCGGCGACCCGGCTACCTCGAAGGGTCCGGTCGAGCGCAAGGTCGTGCGCGTCGTCACGCCTGGCACGCTGACCGACGCGGCGCTGCTGTCCGACAAGAGCGACGTCTATCTGCTGTCGATGTGCGTCGCGCATAACCGCCGCGGCGTCGCGACAAGCGTGGGCCTCGCGTGGCTCAATCTGGCAAGCGGCGCGCTGCGTCTGGCCGAAGTCGCGCCCGACCAGGTCGCCGCCGCGCTCGAACGCATCCGCCCCGCCGAAATTCTGGTCGCCGACGCCACCGCGGATTCATCGAGCTGGACGCCGCCCGTCAACGCCAGCGCGCTCAAGCGCGTGCCCGCCTGGCACTTCGATATCACGTCGGGCACCAAGCGTCTGTGCGATCAGCTCGAAGTCGCGAGCCTCGACGGCTTCGGCGCCCACTCGCTCGGCTGCGCATGCGGCGCGGCCGGCGCGTTGCTGCTGTACGCGGCGGCCACACAAGGCCAGCAGTTGCGTCACGTACGCAGCCTGAAAGTCGAATACGAGTCCGAATACATCGGCCTCGATCCGGCCACGCGCCGCAACCTCGAACTCACCGAAACGCTGCGCGGCACCGAATCGCCGACGCTGTGCTCGCTGCTCGACACCTGCTGCACGACGATGGGTAGCCGCCTGCTGCGTCACTGGCTGCATCATCCGCCGCGCGATCCGGCGCTCGCCCAGGCGCGTCAGCAAGCCATCGGCGCGCTGCTCGACGCGCCGCCCGGTGCCGAGCTCGACACCTTGCGCAGCGCGTTGCGGCAGATTTCGGACATCGAGCGGATCACCGGGCGGCTCGCGCTGCTCTCGGCGCGGCCACGCGATCTGTCGAGCCTGCGCGACACCTTCATTGCGCTGCCCGAATTGCGCACGCAACTCGCGGCGGTGGCATCGAACGCGGATTCGCTCGCGCGGATCGACGCGTCGCTCGAACCGCCGGCCGAGTGCGTCGAACTGCTCAAGCGCGCGGTCGCGCAGGAACCGGCCGCGATGGTGCGCGACGGCGGCGTGATCGCACGCGGCTATGACGCGGAGCTCGACGAACTGCGCGATATTTCGGAGAACTGCGGACAGTTCCTGATCGATCTCGAAACGCGCGAACGCACGCGTACCGGCATCGGCAATCTGCGCGTCGAATACAACAAGGTGCACGGCTTCTATATCGAAGTCACGCGCGGCCAGACCGACAAGGTGCCCGACGACTACCGCCGTCGGCAGACGCTGAAGAACGCCGAGCGCTACATCACGCCCGAACTGAAGACCTTCGAGGACAAGGCGCTGTCCGCGCAGGAGCGTGCGCTCGCCCGCGAACGTGCGCTGTACGATGCGTTGT
The DNA here is from genome assembly GCF_012927125.1 of Paraburkholderia antibiotica. Lineage (GTDB taxonomy): Bacteria > Pseudomonadota > Gammaproteobacteria > Burkholderiales > Burkholderiaceae > Paraburkholderia > Paraburkholderia antibiotica. Next base: position 772,530 of record NZ_JABBFZ010000001.1, on the reverse strand, counting down.
TGCAAGCGTTGTTGCCGTTCATTCCGGACTGCCAGCGGGTCGCATCGGCACTCGCGGAACTCGATCTGCTGGCCGCGTTCGCCGAACGCGCTCGCGCACTCGACTGGGTCGCGCCGACCTTCTCCGCCGAGGCCGGCATCGACATCGAACAGGGTCGTCATCCGGTCGTCGAGGCTCAGGTCGAGCAGTTCATCGCCAACGACTGCCTGCTCGCGAGCGAACGCAAGCTGCTGCTGATCACCGGCCCGAACATGGGCGGTAAGTCGACCTTCATGCGTCAGACCGCGCTGATCGCGCTGCTCGCCTACGTGGGCAGCTACGTGCCGGCGCGGCGCGCGGCCTTCGGGCCGATCGACCGCATCTTCACGCGTATCGGTGCCGCCGACGACCTCGCCGGCGGCCGCTCGACCTTCATGGTCGAGATGACCGAGGCCGCCGCGATTCTCAACGACGCAAGCCCGCACAGCCTCGTGCTGATGGACGAGATCGGCCGCGGCACCTCGACGTTCGACGGCCTCGCGCTCGCGTGGGCCATCGCGCGGCATCTGCTATCGCATAACGGCTGCTACACGCTGTTCGCGACGCACTACTTCGAGCTGACGCAGTTGCCGGCGGAATTTACGCAGGCGGCGAACGTGCATCTGTCGGCGGTCGAGCATGGACACGGCATCGTGTTCCTGCACGCGGTGAACGAAGGGCCGGCCAACCAGAGTTATGGTCTGCAGGTCGCACAGCTCGCCGGCGTGCCGAACGCGGTGATCCGTGCGGCGCGCAAGCATCTCGCGCATCTGGAGCAGCAATCGGCCGCGCAGCCCGCGCCGCAACTCGATCTGTTTGCCGCGCCGCCGGCCATGCTGGCCGAAGACGCGGACGACGACTACGATGCGCCCACCGCTACGCCGTCCGTCTCGCCCGCGATGCAGGCGCTCGTCGAGCGTCTGCGCGGCCTCGATCCGAACGATCTGCGGCCGCGCGAAGCACTCGATCTGCTGTACGAACTGCACGAACTGGCCAACGCGCCGGATGCGGACCACTGACACCTCGACGCATCCGCCCCGTCCACGCGGATTGCGCGCGGCGCTGTGCCACGCGCTCGCGTTGACGGGCGGCATCGTTGCTTCGCTGACGGCGGTGTTGTGGGTGTCGACTACGCCGGCCGAAGCCGCGGCCTCGCGCTTCACGTTCGCGGTCATCGCGAACACGATGCACAGTCCCGCCGACGAAGCTTCCACGCAGCGGCTGCTCGAAGCGATCGGCCGCGACCGCGACGTGCGCTTCATCGTCTACAACGGCAATCTGAAGGGGCCGAAGGAAGTGTGCCGCGACACGCTCTTCGAACGCCGCCACACGCTGCTCGAAAGCGCACGGCCCGCCCTCTTCTTCATCCCCGGCCAGCACGACTGGGTCGATTGCGGCACCGCGGAGGCCGGCGGCTTCGATCCGGTCGAACGGCTCGATCAATTGCGGCAGACGCTCTTCGCCGATCCGACCTCGATGGGCCAGAACCCGATCGCGTTGACGCGCGAAAGCGAAGTCTCACGCTTTCGTCAGTTTCGCGAAAACGTGCGCTGGACCGTGAGCGACAAGGCCGGCGACATCGTGTTCGTCGGCCTGAACGCACCGGGGCCAAACAATCACTATCTGACCGCGGGCGGCCGCAACGGCGAGTTCGAAGATCGTGTGATCGCCAATGCGTTCTGGCTCGAACACGCGGGCGAATACGCGAAGCGCCGCGACGCGCGCGCGATCGTCGTGTTCATTCAGGGCGACTTCGACCCGGAGCGTTACGAACGGCCCGAGCGGTTTGCATGGCTGCGCTTCGCGCATAGCTCACGCCGCGACGGCTTTCTCGAATTCAAACGCAGCCTCGTCAAGCTCGCGCAGATTTTTCGCGGGCCGGTCGTCGTGGTCCATGCCGACGACGAACGTGCGGCCGGCGGCTTCGTGATCGATCAGCCGCTACACAATGACAAGGGTATGGTCGTGACGAATCTCACGCGTATCGCACTTGCGCCGCGTGACCGTCTTAACCAGTGGACCGAAATTGAAGCGGATTTCGCGAGGAAGCCGCCGTTCCGCGTGAGTGTGCGCGACGTGCCGAAGCAGATGCCGCTGCCCGCCACGCCGCCAGTGTCGTCATCGGGATCGCCGCGCGAGGATACCGGCGCGTCGACGCCCGGTGGGTCTGAAATGCCTAATGTGGAAGGGTTTGGGCCGGCGTCGGAGTTGCCGCCGCTATTGCAAACGCCCGGAGAGTCGAAACTGGATCAGCAACCGCGTATCCCGTCGGACCAGGGCGGTGGCGGCTACGGACCGGCGATCTCAATGCCGCCGGGCTCGATATTGCCCGCCTCGCCCACCTCGGCGCCGACTGCCCCCGCGACGGCGCCACGCATACCCGCCAGTTCAGTGCAGGGTCGGTTTTGAATTGCCTTCTTCGTCTTCGTCCTCATCGTCGTCGAGGACTTCGAGACCATCCGCGCCATGCGCGTGTTCGTGCTCGATTTCGTCTTCGGTAGCAGGACGCACGTCTTTCACGGTCAGTGCGAAACGCAGCGCCATGCCGGCCAGCGGGTGATTGCCGTCGAGCACGACTTTGTCTTCCGCGACGTCGGTCACGACATACACCAGCGAGTCGATTTCCTCGTCGCCGTCTTCAGGCGTGCCTTCGAACTGCATGCCAACTTCCAGCGGTTCCGGGAAGCGATCGCGCGGTTCGATCTTCACGAGTTCGGGATCGTATTCGCCGAACGCATCTTGCGGCTCGAGCTGGATCTGGGTCTCGAAGCCGGCCTCGTGGCCGTCGAGCTCTTCCTCGATCTTGGGGAACGTGCCATCATAGCCGCCGTGCAGATAGACCATCGGCTCGTCGCTTTCCTCAATCAGATTGCCCTGTGCATCCGACAGCTTGTAGGCGACCGACACGACGGTGTTCTTTGCGATTTTCATTCGATTCTCCAGAATACAACTCACATTATACGATGCCCAGGCGGCCCACTGACCACCCGGCCGATGCAGCTTCGGCACCCAATTCGTCGTCTGCTGCAAAGCCGGCCACGCACCCCATTCTTCCACCCGCGCCCGATGTTCCGACCGCGTTGCTCGGCCATCTGAGTCCGTCGCAATTCATGCGCCGGTACTGGCAGAAAAAGCCGTTGCTGATCCGTCAGGCGATCCCGAACATCGAGGCGCCGCTCACGCGCGACGAGCTTTTCGAACTCGCCGATCAGGACGACATCGAAGCGCGCCTGATCACCCACTTCCGCAACAAGTGGCAGCTCGAACACGGTCCGTTCGCGCCCGACGAACTGCCGTCGATCAAACAGCGCGCATGGACGCTGCTGGTGCAGGGCGTGGACCTGCACGACGACCGTGCGCGCGCGTTGCTCGATCGCTTCCGCTTCGTGCCCGACGCGCGTCTGGACGACCTGATGATTTCGTATGCGACCGATGGCGGCGGCGTCGGCCCGCACTTCGATTCCTACGATGTGTTTCTTTTGCAAGTAAAAGGCAAGCGCCGCTGGCGCATCAGCGCGCAGAAGGATCTGACGCTGCAACCCGGCTTGCCATTGAAAGTTTTACAGAATTTCGAGGCCGAGGAAGAGTGGGTGCTGGAGCCCGGCGACATGCTGTATCTGCCGCCGCATATCGCCCATGACGGCATCGCCGAAGGCGAATGCATGACCTGCTCGATCGGTTTTCGCGCGCCTTCGGAAAGCGAGCTGACCGCGCAGTTCCTCTACCATCTGGCCGAGCGCGGCGAGGCGGCCGGCAAGGCCGGCGCGCTCTATCGCGATCCGAAGCAACCGGCGGTGGAGCGTCCCGCAGAACTGCCGGCGGCGCTCGTCGAACGGGTGGGCGCGATCCTTGCTCGGATCAAATGGAATGAGCAGGATATTGCGTCGTTCCTTGGCACGTATCTCAGCGAACCCAAGCCGAGTGTCGTCTTCGATCCGCCGCAACGGCCGCTCAACGAAGCCCGTTTTATCAGCTCGGCATCGAAAACTGGCCTGCGGCTCGATCGCAAGACTAACCTGTTGTATGAACGTCGTTTTTTCTTCGTAAATGGAGAAGAAATAGCGTGGGACGGCGCAAAAAAATGGCTGTTTGATCTCGCCAATCTACGGTGCATGAGTGCGAAACGCTTTGTAACACTCTCGCACGATTCATCGGTGACAGCACTGCTACACGAGTGGTATTGTGCGGGCTGGATACAAGTGGGCGAGCTTGCGTAATTCTGCCCACGTGTTATACCGTACAGTGAAATTTTGTATGAGAAAGACAACGTATTGACCCCGGATTGATCGACTGTCAGTACGAAAGTGCATATAATTTCCGCCCAAGCCGTAGGGAAGATTTCAGCTCGTCAAAAGAGCATCTCCACCAGCGGCCCAGGTCGGTGTTGGAGCACATTACCGGTTTTATTTTGCGCTGTTGCTTACCTTTAAACCATAAAAGGACGTGATCATGAAGAAATCCCTCCTCGTAGCATCCCTGTTGGCAGCTGTGGCACTGGCTGCATGCAACAAGAGCAACGATCAGGCCGCTGCACCGGCTAGCGACGCAGCTGCTGCTTCGGCACCGGCTGCTGCAGCTTCGGACGCAGCTACGGCTGCTTCGGGTGCTGCTGCTGCTGCGAGCGACGCTGCTGCTTCGGCTACGGCTGCTGCTTCGGACGCTGGCGCTGCCGCTTCGGACGCTGCTGCTTCGGCTGCAGCTCCGGCTTCGGGCGCAAGCCAGTAAGCTGTCGCGTAGGGTTCGCCTCTGGGCGAGAACTGCTTCGGGAAATCGTTCGAAAATCGGTCGCGAAGATCGGTCGGTTTCCCGGCAGTCAGGCAAAACGCCACGGATTCATCTCCGTGGCGTTTTGTTTTTTGGCGTCGCTCTGCGCGCATAAAAAAACGCCGCTATTGAAGCGGCGTTTTTTTATGCGAAATCGAAGCGATCGATCAGGCCGCTGAATCCGGCACAGCGTTCTCTTCGAAAAACTCGCGGACCACATCGATTTCGCGGGTCCGCTTGAACGGCGGCAGACTCTGCCAGATACGACGGCCATAAGGCTTATCGACGAGCCGGGTATCGCAGATCATCAACACGCCGCGATCGGTCTCCGCACGAATCAGCCGCCCCGCACCCTGCTTCAACGTGATCACCGCCTGCGGCAGCTGATGCACGGCGAACGGGCTCAAGCCTTTCTTCGTCAAAGCATCGAGTCGCGCAGACAGCACCGGATCGTCGGGCGGCGCAAACGGCAGCTTGTCGATCACCACCAGCGACAGCGCATCGCCGCGCACATCGACCCCTTCCCAGAAGCTTTGACTGCCGACCAGAATCGCGTTGCCGTACGCGCGGAAGCGGTCGAGCAATTCGGTACGGCTCGCATCGCCCTGCACGAGCAACGGATAGTCCCAACCGCGCGACTCGATCGCCTCGCGCAGCTTCGCCGAGATGCGGTCCACCGCGCGCAGCGTCGTGCACAGCATGAACACACCGCCGCCCGAGGCTTCGATCGCGGGCAACGCGGCGTCGAACACCGCATCGGTGAACATCGGCGAGGACGGCTGCGGCAGATTGCGCGGCACGTACAACAGCCCCTGCGACGGATAGTCGAACGGGCTCGGCAACGTCATCGAGCGTTTCGAGTTCAGGCCCATCTGCGCCGCATAGTGCGTGAAATCGCCGCGCACCGACAGCGTCGCCGACGTGAAGATCCACGCGCGCGGCACGCCGGCGCGCTGCTTCGCGAAAATCGGCGCGACCGACAACGGCGTTTCGTGCAACTGCACCGTGTGCGAGAACACTTCGATCCAGCGCACCTTTTCGTTCGGATCGGTGCGTTCCGCATTGGCGTTGGCGTCGCCTTCGCGGTTGGCCGCCGCGTTGCGTTCGGTAGTCGTGGGCGGCGTGGTCCAGCCGGCGAGCACGCCCTGCAATTCGCGCGCGCGACGCAGACAGACGCCGATCGATTCGGCACGCTCGGCCTGTCCCGCCAGCGCCGAGGCCAACGCGTCGAGTTCGGTTTCGAGCGTCTCTAGCGCGGGGAACAGCGGATGGTCGTCGGGTAACTGGCCGATCGACAGACGCACCGAGTCTTCCTTGAATGCGAGCCGCACATCGCGCGCCGCGCGCTCGAGCGTCGCACCGAGCTTGACCCAGTCGACCGCATCGCGCGCATGGCCAAGACCCTCGGCCACCGAGTCGCGCGCGAGTTCGAGGAACTGCGCGGTCGACAGCGTTTCGCCGAAAAACAGCGTCGCGGTTTCGGGAAGTTGATGCGCTTCGTCGAAGATCACCGTGTTGGCGGTCGGCAGCAGTTCGGCCATGCCGGTGTCGCGCAGCATGATGTCGGCGAAAAACAGATGGTGGTTGACCACCACGATATCGGCCTGCTGCGCTTCGCGGCGCGCCTGCATCACGAAGCAGTCCTTGTAGTGCGGACACTCCTGACCAAGACAGTTGTCGCGCGTCGACGTCACCATCGACCACACCTGCGCGGTCTCCGGCACACTCGCGAGCTCGGCCTTGTCGCCGGTGCGCGTGATCTTCGCGAAGCGCACGATGTCCTGCAGATACGAGGTCTCCTGACGCGACGGCAGACGGCCGTTGTCCGCGGTGCGCTGCAGATAGTAGTGGCACAGGTAGTTCGCGCGGCCCTTGAGCATCGCAACCGATACGGGCACCGCGAGCGCGTCGCGCACAGTCGGAATATCGCGCTGGAACAGCTGATCCTGAAGATGCTTGGTGCCGGTGGAGACGATCACCTTGCCGCCCCACAGCATCGCCGGCACGAGGTACGCGTAGGTCTTGCCGGTACCGGTGCCCGCCTCGACGATCAGCGTATTTTCACCACCGTCGGCGCCGTCGGCTTCCGTGCTGTCGGCCGCTTCGGCGGCGACATCGCCGCCCGCCTGCTGCAGACGCCGCGCCGGGCGCTTCTGCGCCTCGAACATCGCCGGCTCGGGCATCGCGCGGCCCGACGCCTCCATGGCCGAAGCGACGGCACGCGCCATGTCGATCTGCGATGCGCGCGGCCGATAACCGTCGATCTGCCGCGCGAGCAGGCCATTGCCGGCGAAGATCTCGTCGAGCTCGGTCACGCGGCGCCGGCTCAGCGACACACCCGGCACGGCCGCGGCCGCGCGCGGCGCCGGCGTGCCGGTAGTGGATGCGTCGCCCGATGCGGCCGGGGATGAAGTGTCATGCGGTGAATTCAAGGCAAGCGTTCCTGCTAGGTCCGGCTCGCGCGCGGCGCGCCCGGCGCCTGCCAGGCCGCGAACTCAGGCACGCGCGTCCGGTTCGAGCTGCAATTGCAGCAAGATGATGGTGTCCTTGACTTTGAGTTTGCGCTTTTTCAGGCGCTGCAACTCGAAGTCGTCGATGCCGGGCTCGTCCGAGATCCGGTCGATCAACCGGTCGAGCCCACTGTGCTCCGATTCCAGCTGCAGAATGCGGTCGCGAAGCGTGTTCGCGTCGATGGCGTGATGACGATCGCGCATGCTCGCCTCCTCTCGTCTGCGGCATCGACCGCGTGCGCGCAGCCCGATACCTGAGGTTGCTGTCCGGCTCAAAACGCGTTACGGCAACTACGGCCGCCCACCCCCGGCCACGGACCACCGGGGGTTACTGGCTCACTTTACTGCACAGTTCCTACAGCCCCTTTACTACTGTTGCTGTTGCTGTTGCTGCTGTTGCTGCTGTCTTTGCTGCTCTTCGAGTTGCTGCTGCTTCAGGTCGTCCTGACGCTTCTGCTCGGCTTTCTCGGCGGCCTGCTTCTGGCGCGCCTCGACGTCGGCCTTATGCTGCGCGGCGTCAGCCTGCTTGCGCTCGAAATTCTCCTGCTTCTGCTGACGCTCCGCTGCCTTTTGTGCGCCCTGCTGATGCGCTTCGTCGAGCTTGCGCTGGAAGTCGCCCTGCTTCTGGTCGTAGGCCTGCTGATTGGTCGCTGCCTGTGCTGGCGTGATGCCACGTTGCGCCTGATCGAGCGCATGCTGGCGCCGCTTGTCTTCGTACGCCTGCGCGTTGGCCGCGCGCTGCGGCGCCTCGGCGTTGCGCTGCGCCTGATCGATCGCGTGCTGACGTTGCTTGTCCTGATACGCCTGCTCGTTGCGCGCATCTTCGGCTGCGCGCTGCGGCGCTTCCGCCTGAGCTTGCGCGCGCCGCAACGCGGTACGCTCGTCGCGTTCGCGCGCGCGTTGCGCACGCTGTTCGGCGTCGAGCGCGAGCTGCTCCTTGCGGATTTGCGCCTGCACGGTCCGCATCGAATCGCGCGCGCGGTTCAGGCAGTGATTGACGAAGAAGCGGCTGTAGCAGTTGTGCTGCGCGACCGCGTATTGATAGTTGTTGTCGTCGCTGCGCTGGTCGAGCGCCTGTTGCCGCTCCTCGAAGGATTTGTCCAGCGCGGCCGTGTCGCTCGCGCTTTGCGGGCTGTCGGCGATAGCGGCGTCCGATGCTGCCGCAGCGGGTGCTGCAACCGCTGCCGTACCCTGCGCGGACGTCGCGGTCTGTGCGGCCGTTTGTGTGGTCGTCTGTGCGGCAGCTGGCGCCGGCATCGCCACCACACCGGCGATCACGCACGCGGCGCTCACCGCGGCGAGCGATCCGAGCGACAAACATGACGGCGATGAACGGAACGAACGAAACGAATTGAACAAGCGCGACGAAACCAGCGGCAACCGGGGCAAATGCGAAGACCAACCCGGAGTCGAACCCGGCAGCGAACCTGACGACAGAAAAGAGACCAGGCGGGTGAGGGACAAGGAGATTGGCAACGTCGTAGAGGGTCAACGGAACATGCCCGAAATTCTAACACCCTGCGGTTGAGCCCTTTGGCATTTATGGCAAAATGCCCCGCTCTAGCAACCTGGTCGCGGCCCACGCCCGGCCTGTCCCGATTTGCCGCCCGCGCGCGGCCCATCACTGAGTCCGCAGGAACACCAAGACCTTATGACGGAAACCGTAGCACTCAAGATCGTCCAGCGCATCGCCACCGAACTGTCCGTCCAGCCGCGCCAGGTCGCGGCCGCGGTGGAACTTCTCGACGAAGGCGCGACCGTTCCGTTTATCGCCCGTTACCGCAAGGAAGTGACCGGCAATCTCGACGACACGCAACTGCGTAACCTCGAGGAACGCCTGCTGTATCTGCGCGAGCTGGAAGACCGGCGCGCGACGATCATCGCGAGCATCGACGAACAGGGCAAGCTCACCGACGAACTGCGTGGCGCGATCGAAGGCGCCGACAGCAAGCAGGTGCTGGAAGACCTCTATCTGCCGTACAAGCCGAAGCGCCGCACGCGCGCGCAGATCGCCCGTGAGGCCGGCCTGCAGCCGCTCGCCGACGCGCTGCTCGGCAATCCGCTGCTCGACCCGCAAACCGAAGCCGCCGCCTACGTGGACGCGGAAAAAGGCGTGGCCGACGTGAAAGCCGCGCTCGACGGCGCGCGCGACATCCTCTCCGAACAGTTCGGCGAAACCGCCGATCTGCTCGGCAAGCTGCGCGATTACCTGTTCAACCAGGGCGTGGTGTCGTCGAAAGTGGTGGAAGGCAAGGAAACCGCGGAAGAAGAGAAATTCCGCGACTACTACGACTACGCGGAAACGATCCGCACGGTGCCGTCGCATCGCGCGCTCGCCCTCTTCCGCGGCCGCAATGCCGGCGTGCTGATGATCAAGCTCGGTCTCGGTGAAGAGCTCGACGCGCAGGTGCCGCATCCGGGCGAAGCGCTGATCGCGCGGCATTTCGGCATCGCCAATCAGAACCGCCCCGCCGACAAGTGGCTCTCCGACGTGTGCCGCTGGTGCTGGCGCGTGAAGGTGCAGCCGCACATCGAGAACGAACTGCTCACGAACCTGCGCGACGAAGCCGAGCACGAAGCGATTCGCGTGTTCGCGCGTAATCTGAAGGACTTGCTGCTGGCCGCGCCGGCGGGTCCGAAGGCCGTGATCGGCCTCGATCCGGGCATGCGCACGGGCGTGAAGGTCGCGGTGGTCGATCGCACCGGCAAGGTGCTCGCCACCGACGTGATCTATCCGCACGAGCCGCGCCGCGACTGGGACGGCTCGCTCGCGAAGCTCGCGCGCATCGCCGCGCAAACGCAAGCCGAGCTGATCAGTATCGGCAACGGCACCGCGTCGCGTGAGACGGACAAGCTCGCGAGCGAGCTGATTGCCCGTCATCCGGAGCTGAAGCTGCAGAAGATCGTCGTGTCCGAAGCGGGCGCATCGGTGTACTCGGCGTCCGAACTCGCGGCGAAGGAATTCCCCGACATGGACGTGTCGCTGCGCGGCGCGGTGTCGATCGCGCGACGTCTGCAGGACCCGCTCGCGGAGCTGGTGAAGATCGAGCCGAAAGCGATCGGCGTCGGCCAGTATCAGCACGACGTGAACCAGCGCGAACTCGCGCGTTCGCTCGACGCGGTCGTCGAAGACTGCGTGAACGCGGTCGGCGTGGATGCGAACACCGCGTCGGTCGCGCTGCTTGCGCGCGTGTCCGGCCTGAACGCGACGCTCGCGCGCAACATCGTCGACTATCGCGATGCGAACGGTCCGTTCCCGTCGCGCGAGCATCTGCGCAAGGTGCCGCGTCTCGGCGACAAGACCTTCGAACAGGCGGCCGGCTTCCTGCGTATCAACAACGGCGAGAATCCGCTCGACCGTTCGTCGGTGCACCCGGAAGCGTATCCGGTCGTCGAGCGCATTCTCGCGAAGATCAGCAGGCAGGTCGGCGAAGTGCTCGGCAATCGCGACGCGTTGCGCGGGTTGTCGCCGACCGAATTCGTCGACGAACGTTTCGGTCTGCCGACGGTGCGCGACATTCTGGTCGAACTCGAAAAGCCGGGCCGCGATCCGCGCCCCGAGTTCAAGACCGCGACGTTCCGCGAGGGCGTCGAGAAGGTCAGCGACCTGATCCCGGGCATGCTGCTCGAAGGCGTCGTGACGAACGTCGCGGCGTTCGGCGCGTTCATCGATGTCGGCGTGCATCAGGATGGCCTCGTGCACGTGTCGGCGATGTCGACGAAGTTCATCAAGGACCCGCATGAAGTCGTGAAGGCCGGTCAGATCGTCAAGGTCAAGGTGCTCGAAGTCGACGTGAAGCGCCAGCGGATTGCGCTGACGATGCGTCTCGACGACGAACCCGGCGCGACAGCCCCGCGCAGCGGCGGTGGCGCACAGCAGGATCGCGGCGGCTCGGGCGGCAACTTCAATCGTGGCGGCGGACGCGGTGCGCCGCAGCGCTCGCGCGACGCGGAGCCGGCTGGCGCGATGGCGGCCGCGTTTGCGAAGCTCAAGCAGAAGTAAGGAAGCGGTCGCGGATCGGTCCACCTCGTTTGCAGGTGTGCCGGTCTGTGCTTGAGTGTGTGGTGTGAGAGATCGCTCATTTACTGCTCACTCATCGCCCACGCCTCGTTCACCGAGGCATAAAAAAAGCCCACGCAATGCGTGGGCTTTTTGTTTGTACTCCCCGCGCGCCAGGCGCGGAAAATAACGCGTCAGATCTCGATCTTGGTCCCCAGCTCCACGACCCGGTTGGCGGGAATACTGAAGAAGTCCGTCGGCTTCGCGGCGTTCTGATGCATCCACGCAAACACGCGCTCGCGCCACACCGACATGCCCGGCAACTGCGTCGGCACCACCGTTTCGCGCGCGAGGAAGAACGACGTGTCCATCATCTCGAAAGTCATGTCGTGCGTGCGGCCGACGTCGAGCAGCACCGCCTTCACATCCGGCGTCTCGTTGAAACCGTAGGCCGCCTTCACCAGATACAGGCCGCCGTCCATGTCCTTGACCGTCACGCGCTCGGCGTCGTTCACGTACGGGATATCGCGCGTGATGAAGGTCAGGAAGATCGTGCGCTCATGCAGCACCTTGTTGTGCTTGAGGTTGTGCAGCAGGCTCACCGGCACGAGCGTGTCGCTGCCGGTCAGATAGATCGCGGTGCCCGACACGCGATGCGGCGGATGCGCGAGCAAGCCCTGCAGGAACGGCATCAACGGGATACCGTCGGCGGCCGTGCGCTCCTTGACGATCATCCTGCCCTTGAACCACGTCATCAGCAGGAAGAACAGCAGCGCGCCGATACACAGCGGCAGCCAGCCGCCTTCCTCGACCTTCAGCAGGTTCGCGCCGAAGAACCCGAGGTCGACGACGAGGAACACGCCGATGATCAGCGCGACCAGGAACTTGTTCCACTTCCACACGTTCACCATCACGACGCAGGCGAGAATCGTCGTGATCACCATCGTCGCCGTCACCGCGATACCGTATGCGGCGGCCAGATTATCCGAGCTCTTGAACGCGATCGCGATGCACAGGATGATGAACAGCAGCATCCAGTTCACGACCGGCACATAGATCTGCCCGATCGCCAGTTCCGACGTGTGCAGGACCTTCATGCGCGGCACGTAGCCGAGCTGGATCGCCTGGCTCGTCAGCGAGTACGCGCCCGAAATCACCGCCTGCGATGCGATCACGGTCGCCACCGTCGACAGCACGACGAGCGGCAACAGCGCCCAGTCCGGCGCGAGCAGGAAGAACGGATTTTCGATCGCCTTCGAGTCGTGCATCAGCAGCGCGCCCTGGCCGAAGTAGTTCAGCACCAGCGACGGCATCACGAGCACGTACCACGCCATACGGATCGGCTTCGCGCCGAAGTGGCCCATGTCCGCGTACAGCGCCTCGGCGCCGGTCAGCACCAGCACGACCGAGCCGAGCACCACGTAGGCCTGCAGCACGTGCGCGGCCATGAACGTATAGGCGTAGTACGGATTGAGCGCGCGAATCACGCTCGGCGATTGCACGATGTGCCACAAGCCGAGCACGGCGAGCACGAGAAACCACACCACCATGATCGGACCGAACAGGCGGCCGACCATCGCCGTGCCGTGACGTTGAATCCAGAACAGCGCGATCAGGATCACGATGGTCAGCGGCAGTACCAGATGCGACAGATGCGGCGCGGCGATCTCCAGACCTTCGACCGCCGAAATCACCGAGATCGCCGGCGTGATCACCGCGTCGCCATAGAACATGCAGGCGCCGAAGATGCCCAGCATCATCAGCAGGCCGGCCATTTTCGATTTCTGATCGACCGAGCGCAACGCCAGCGCCATCAGCGCAAGCACGCCGCCTTCGCCGTTGTTGTCGGCGCGCATCACGAACAGCACGTACTTCACGCCGACCACGATCATGATCGCCCAGAACAGCAGCGAGATCACGCCGAGAATCGATTGATCGGTCAACGGAATGCCATGCGACGGGCTGAAAGCCTCTTTGAGCGAGTACAACGGGCTCGTGCCGATGTCGCCGAATACCACTCCGATTGCGGCGATCGCAAGGGAAGGCAGCGGCTGTTTATGTGCGTGATTGTTATCTGTCATAGACGCAAGGGAGTCCGTTCCCGGGCGGAAAAAACGACCGCTATTCTAAACCGCCCACCTGACGCCACCCAGCCTGTTGTTGATACGCTACGTGGATGTCCGCGAAGTGTAGCACTGCGATATGACCGCGTCTGCCCAAGCCGGGAACCGTCGCGACGGACGGCGGCGACCGGACGGTCGGTCGCGGATGGCGGGTAACGTGCGCGAGACGCGATGCCGGATGTGGCGCGCGCATAAAAAAACGGAGCCCATAGGGCTCCGTTTTGCGGATACGGCATTTCAGCCAGGGCGGTGCAAGCGGCCGGCCGCGGGAAGGTCAGGCGAAACAGCCGTCCCCCGGCAGGCGAGCACGCATCACTTGTTGCCGGCCGACTCCTCGGCCTGCGCGATGCCGCGCTTGATCCACGCGCCGAGGTTATGCGGACGCACCGTGTCCCATTCCTCGAACGGCTGATGAATCCACGGATTCGTCGGCAGATACTGCACGTGGTAGTCCGGCTTCACCTTCGAGCAGCCCTTGTACCAGAGCACCGCCGAGCGCACCGCGGTAATGGCCGGATAGCGCTCCTTCAGATGCTGTTGCACGCGCGCGAGCGTGACGCCCGAATCGACGAGGTCGTCGACGAGCAGCACGTTGCCGTGCAGTTCGCCGCGCGTCATCGTGATGTATTGCGCGATGTCGAGTTCGCCCTGCTCCGTGCCGGCCGCCTCGCGATACGAACTCGTGGCGAGAATCGCCAGCGGCAGATCGTAGATGCGCGACAGCTGGTCGCCCACGCGCAGACCGCCGCGCGCGAGACACAGAATCTGGTCGAACTTCCAGTCCGATTCGTGCACGGCAAGCGCCAGCAATTCGATCAGCCGGTGATATTCCTCCCAGCCGACCCACAGGTTCTTGTCGTCGTTACGCGGATCTTTCATCGCGATCATCGGTACACCTTGCATCGCTTAGACCTTGAACGGATGACGTCGCAGAATCGTCTCGTCGCGATCCGGACCGGTGGACACCATGTCGATCGGAATACCCGCGACTTCTTCGACGCGCGACAGATACGCACGCGCGTTAGCGGGCAGCTTGTCCCACTCCTTGATACCGACCGTGCTTTCCTTCCAGCCCGCGAAGGTTTCATAGATCGGCACGCAGCGCGCGACTTCCGTCGAACCGCGCGGCAGCAGGTCGACGTTCTGGCCGTCGACCGTGTAGCCGACGCACAGCTTCACTTCGTCGAGGCCGTCGAGCACGTCGAGCTTGGTCATGCACAGGCCCGACACGCCGTTGATCTGGATCGAGCGACGCAGCGCGGCGACGTCGAGCCAGCCGGTGCGGCGCGGACGGCCGGTGACCGAGCCGAATTCCTTGCCGACGGTGGCCAGTTCGAGGCCGATCGGGTCCTGACGCGACGCGTTGTCCGCATCGTACAGTTCGCTCGGGAACGGGCCCGAACCGACACGCGTGCAGTACGCCTTCGTAATGCCGAGGATATAGTTGAGCTTCTGCGGACCAACGCCCGCGCCTGCCGTCGCGGCGCCCGCGACGCAGTTGCTCGACGTAACGAACGGATAGGTGCCGTGGTCGATGTCGAGCAACGTGCCCTGCGCGCCTTCGAACAGCAGATTGCCGCCGTTCGCGTTCACGTCGTACAGACGGCGCGACACGTCGGTGACCATCGGCTTGAGGCGCTCGGCGTAGCTCAGCATCGTGTCGAGCGTCTGCTGGAAGTCCACCGCGGCGACGCCGAGGTATTGCGTGAGCACGAAGTTGTGATAGTCGAGGTTTTCGCGCAGACGCTCGGCGAATGCCGTCGCGTCGAACAGGTCCTGCACGCGCAGACCGCGGCGCGCAACCTTGTCTTCGTAAGCCGGGCCGATGCCGCGACCAGTCGTGCCGATCTTGCTCGCGCCGCGGCGCGCTTCGCGGCCCTGGTCGATCGCGATGTGATACGGCAGGATCAGCGTGGTGGCTTCGGAAATGAACAGGCGCTTCTGAACATCGACGCCGGCGGCTTCGAGTTCGCCGATTTCCTTGAACAGCGCTTCCGGCGACAACACGACGCCATTGCCGATGTAGCACGCGACGCCGGGATGCATGATGCCCGACGGAATCAGGCGCAAGATGGTTTTCTTGCCGCCGATGATAAGCGTGTGACCGGCATTGTGACCACCCTGGAAGCGAACGACGCCCTGAGCGTGGTCCGTCAGCCAGTCGACGATCTTGCCCTTGCCCTCATCACCCCATTGGGTACCCACGACGACGACGTTGCGCCCGGGGTTCACATTCACTGCGCTGGCAGACATGTTGTTTCGTAAGCTGGTTAAAAACGTATTCTACCTATGTTCGCGGAAGCTTCCGGATTTTTTCCGTTTCCGCTCAACGGCATGCACGTTATGTTGAGTATTGCGAAGGTTGCGCGGGCGCCGCTGTCGGCATGACCGCGCCCGTTTCCGGCGGCCGTCTGGCCGCCCTGTGGCTAACGCACGGGAAGGTACCCCGGACGGGCTTTATCGGAACGCGCGCTCAGGCGCGCGGTTCGACCACCCATGCGCCATTGCGCTCGACCAGCACACGGTCGAACGCGAATTCGTCGAGATCGTGCTTGTGACCGGGCAGCGCCTGGATTACCACTTCGCCGGCATCGCGCAGCGCCGCGACCGCGACTCGCAGCGAGTCGTCGTGCCGCCACGGCGCGAGAATTGCGCTGCTGCGCGCTTCGATCGGCGAAATCCGCGCGACTTCGCGCAGATCGAGCGAAAAACCGGTTGCCGCGCGAGCCCGGCCATAAGCCTGGCCGACGTGGTCGTAACGACCGCCACGCGCGACCGCGTTCGGCACACCGTCCACATAGGCGGAGAACATCACGCCGCTGTGGTACGCGTAGCCACGCAGATCGGCGAGGTCGATCATCACTTCCGCGCCGTCGACCTGGCTCGCGAGGAACGCGAGGTCGTCGAGCGCGCGGGCAATGGCCGGCGAGTTCGGCAAACGCGCGCGCGCCTCTTCGAGCACCGAGGCATCGCCGTACAAGGCGGGCAGCGCGCGCAGTGCATCGCGAATCACCGGCGACAGTTGCGCGGTCAGCTCGACGAGACGCGGCACGTCCTTGCCGGCGAGCGCGTCATACAACGCCTGACCGAGCTGTTCGGCGGCCGGCTCGGCCTCGATCAGCGCAGCCAGCACGCCCGCGTGGCACAGGTCGAGGCGCACCTTGCCGAGACCGGCCAGACGCAGCGCGTCGAGCATCAGCTGCTGGATTTCGAGATCCGCTTCGAGGCCCGCGTGGCCATAGATTTCCGCGCCGATCTGGATCTGCTCACGCGTCGCGTGCAGGCCGCGCGGCCGCGTATGCGCGACGTTGCCCGCGTAGCACAGACGCGTGACGCCCTGGCGGTTCAGCAGATGCGCGTCGATACGCGCGACCTGCGGCGTGATGTCGGCGCGCAGACCGAGCGTGCGGCCCGACAGCTGATCGACGAGCTTGAAGGTGCGCAGATTCAGGTCCTGGCCGCCGCCCGTCAGCAGCGACTCGAGGTACTCGAGCAGCGGCGGCATCACCATCTCGTAGCCGTACGAGCGGAAACGGTCCAGCAAATGACGCCGCAATTCTTCGATCTTGCGGGCCTCCGACGGCAGCACGTCGGCAATATTCTCGGGAAGCAACCAGGTCGACATCGATACAGTCCTACGGCGTTGAGCACGGCGTCTTGAAGCGCCGATGAATGAGTGTGAATGGCGTGCAGCGACTTGATTCCGGCAGGTCGTTCGGGCGGTCCGGGCGGTCCGGCGACACTCTCCTCGCGACTCGTGCATGACGCGCGGCATGCTGCATACGGCAGGCGGTGCCTCGCCTGCCAGGCCAGCGCCTTATGCAAGCGAACGAAACCCGCGACTACGGGCCCCGTTTCGCGGCGCTGGCGCGGTGTTCGTGAGAGCCGAGCGTCAGAGCACGCGAAACCCTCGCCTCTTCAGGTCGCGATAAACAGCAAAACCAGCCCGAGCAACATCACGATGAGTCCGCCGACGCGAATATGATGCGGCGGCCGCTCCGCTATTTTACGGAACGTGTCGCGCCAGGCGCTCGGAAAAACGAAGGGAAACATCCCCTCGATAATCAGCATCAAGGCGATCGCGAGCAGTAACGAGCCAGCTATGTCCATGCGAGTGAAGCGGCCGCGATGCGGATGCCGCGGCCTTCGGTAATCAGCGTTTGCGCGGAGTCGTCGCGGGAGCGTCCGGGGCGGCGCCACCGGTCGGGCTACGCATGAAGCGGAAGAACTCGCTGTTCGAGTCGACCACGATCAGATCGCCCGGCTTGAAGGTCTTCCGGTACGCCTGCATGCTGAGATAAAACTGATAGAACTGCGGGTCCTTGCCGAACGCTTCGGCGGCGATTTCCGCGGCCTTCGCATCGCCTTCGCCGCGAATGCCCTGCGCCTGCGCGAGGCCGTCGGCGAGCACCGCCTGCTGCTTCGCAAGCGCGTCGGCACGAATCTGATCCGCTTCCGCGGTGCCCTTCGCGCGCTCGTCGGCAGCGGCCTGATCGCGCGCGGCGATCATGCGCTTGAAGACGCCATCAGTTGCCGACGCCGGCAAATCGACGCGCGTCAACTGCACGTCCACCACCGACACGCCGAGCGACGCCGCGCCTTGATCCATCGCGCGACGCGCTTCTTCGGCAAGCGCCGGCTGTTTGGCGAGCGCATCCGACAGCGTGAACTTGCCGAACGCATCGCCGAGCGCGCCGCGTGACAGCAGCGCGAGCCGATCCGGCAAGCTCTGCACGTCGCCCTTCGTTTCGGCAATCAGCTTCAGCGGATCGGTTACACGGAACTTGATGACCGGGTTGACCAGCAGATCGGTTTTATCGGACGTGACGTAATGGTCTTCGTCCGGTGCGTCGAGCGACTGGATGCGATTGTCGACCAGCGTGACCGTTTGCAGCGGCGGCGGCAGCTTCACGTGCAGACCGGGGCCGAGTAGCGTGGGCGTGGCGTCGCCGCGCGCGGACAAGACCGCCATATGGCGTTGATCGACGACGAATACCATCGACGATGCCGCGAACAGCACGATAACGATGGCGACGACGAGCGCGATGATTCTGTTCATGTTTCCGTGCGCTCCTTATTGAACGTCATCTTCACGCATGCGATTGCGGAATGCATCGCGCGAACGCAGCGACGCGGCGCTCGGACGGCTCGCGGGCGCCGGCGCGGAAGCCGCGGGGGCCGAGGCGGCGTCGGTCGCGGCACCTGCGGCGGCGCCGGTATCGGGCACCGCAGCGGGTCCCGAAGCAACCGACGGCACCGCGGCACTCGCCCCTTGCGGCGCGCTCGCCGCAGCCGCGCCGGACGCTGCGGCCTGGCGTTCGCGGTTCTGCTCGACGAGCCGGTCGAGCGGCAGATACAGCACGTTGTTGCCGTTCTTCGCGTCGACGAACACCTTGGTCGCGTTCGAGTAGATCTGCTGCATCGTTTCCATGTACAGACGGAAGCGCACCACCGCCGGCGCCTTCGCGTATTGCGCGTAGACCTGCTTGAAGCGCTCGGCCTCGGCCTGCGCCTGCGCGACCGTGCTTTCGCTATAGGTCTTCGCTTCCGCGACCTGACGCGCGACGTCGGCCTGCGCGCGCGGCAGCAGATCGGCCGCGTAGACCTGCGCATCGCGCTTCGCACGTTCGTTTTCGTCGCGCACCTTGGCGGCTGCGTCGAAGGCGGGCTGCACCTGCTCCGGCACCTGCACGCTCTGGATCGTCACGCCCGTGACCGCGAGGCCGGACTGGTACTGGTCGAGCGATTGCTGGATCGACGCCTGCAACTGCTGGCGCAAGGTTTCGTGATCCTGATCGAGAATGTCGCTGGTGCTGTGCGCACCGACGATCGCGCGCACCGCCGCCTGCGCGGCATGCATCACGCTCTGATCGGGTTCGACGCTACGGAACAGATAGTCGGTGGGCTTGTGAATCTGGTATTGCACCGCGAAGCGCACGTCGACGATGTCGCCGTCGTGCGTGAGCATCGACGCGTCCTTCACGTTCGCGAGACGCACCACATTGCTGCGGCCGATCTCGACCTGGCGGGTCTGCCCGATGTTGACGAACTCGTGCGATTCGAACGGATACGGCAGACGCCAATGCACGCCCTGATCCGCCGTGTAGCGGTATTTGCCGAACTGCATCACGACGGCCGCCTGGCCGTCCTGCACCACGAACACACCGCTGCCGAGATAGATCGCGATCAGCACGCCGATCACGATGCCGACGCCGATGCGCGCGCCGCGTCCGTTGTCCGGACGGCCGCCGCCGGCACCCCCGCCCTTGCGGCCGAAAATCCGCGATAGACGACGATTGAAATCGCGCCACATTTCATCGAGATCGGGCGGCCCCTCGCCGTCGCGCCCCGGACGCTTCGGATCGTTCGGCCGTTGCCGGTCGCCATTACCGTCGCCCCGGCCCCAGCGCGGATCGTTCAGTGAAAGCAAGGCGCGCATACGCAGCCAGGTACTCCGCTCGTTGTAATCGTTCACCTGTGTTCGTTCACCAGAGTAGACAGCGTGTCAATGCAATTGGAACGGGTCAGTGCCCGAGTTCTGGAACCTTATGATTATCGTGCGGTTCCGCAGCGCGGTCGTCTTTTGACGGATCGAGCGGCATGTCGGTAAGCGGTTCGGCAGTAGCGATTTCAGCGATGGCAGCGCGCAACGTATCAAGCCCCTGCCCCGTGCGCGCGCTCAAAAAGACGCGCGAAATATTACCATACTCATCCCGCTCAACCGCGTCGCCACGGGCCGCCAGCTCCGGCACCGCGTCGATCTTGTTGAACACGAGCACCTGACGGATCGTGTCCGCGCCGATCGCGTGCAGCACTTCGTTGACCTGGTCGATCTGATCGAGCCGCACCGCGCTCGACGCGTCGACCACGTGCAACAGCAGGTCCGCGTGAATGGTTTCCTCGAGCGTCGCGCGAAACGCGGCGACCAGCTGGTGCGGCAGCTCGCGGATAAAGCCGACGGTATCGGAGACCACCACCTGCCCCGCTTCGTCGCCGAGATAGACGCGCCGCGAGGTTGTGTCGAGCGTCGCGAACAGCTGGTCGGCGGCGTAGGCCTGCGCCTTCGTCAGCGCATTGAACAGCGTCGATTTGCCCGCGTTCGTATAGCCGACGAGCGATACCGACATCGTCTGGTTGCGGCTGCGCGCGCGGCGCTGCGTGCCGTGCTGGCGACGCAGCTTGTCGAGCCGGATCTTCAGCGCCTTGATGCGCTCGCCGATCAGCCGGCGGTCGGTTTCGAGCTGCGTTTCGCCCGGACCGCGCAGACCGATACCGCCCTTCTGCCGTTCAAGGTGAGTCCACGCGCGAATCAGCCGGGTGGACAGATACTGCAGCTGCGCGAGCTCCACCTGCAGCTTGCCTTCGTGGCTGCGGGCGCGTTGCGCAAAAATGTCGAGGATGAGGCTGGTGCGATCGACCACGCGCCGGTTAAGCGCCCGCTCCAGATTGCGCTGCTGCGCAGGGGCCAGAGCGTGGTTGAAGATCACGAGTTCGATGTCGTTCGCTTCGCACGCAAGACGCAGTTCTTCCGCCTTGCCGCTGCCGACGAACATCTTCGCGTCGGGACTGGAACGACGTCCGGTGAGAGTGACTACAGGATTCGCGCCCGCGCTTTGCGCGAGCAGGCTGAGTTCTTCGAGACTGGCTTCGAAATCGATCTTGCCGAAGTCGATGCCAACGAGCGCTGCATTGATCAAATTGGAGGGTATCAAAATGACGCGGCCGGGAGAGGTCGCCAACGGGCGACGCTGCGCCGGCCGCGACGAGGGTTAGGACTGTTCGGAATCCGGGTGGAAATTCACCGGGCGGGCCGGCACGACCGTCGAAATGGCGTGCTTGTAGACCATCTGGGTGACCGTATTCCGGAGCAACACGACGTACTGGTCGAACGATTCGATGTTCCCTTGAAGCTTGATGCCGTTGACCAGGTAGATCGACACCGGCACATGCTCTTTACGCAGTGCGTTCAAAAACGGGTCTTGTAACAATTGCCCTTTGTTGCTCATAGCAAACTCCGTATTTTTTTGCAGGTTGACTGAATTGACGGGGAAGAAAAAGAGATCCACCGCCAACCGCTACACTATAGCTGATTTTCATTTCGGCGCGCGGGCCCGGGCCAGGCGGCCAAAGCCAGTACGCACGCGGGTTTCGGCCTGACTTCCAGGCCAAATTCGAGCTTGAGTCCGGGCCTCGATTTCAGGCCCGTTCCGGCTCGGACTTCAGCCCGAAGTTCAGCCTTTGTCCGCGTAAGGGTTCGTCGACGATCTGAACTCTATTCGCAATGGAGTGCCTGTCAGCTTGAAAGTTTCCCTGAAGCGATTTTCGAGGTAGCGCTTATACGTGTCGGTGATCGCGTCGAGCGCGTTGCCGTGAATCACGATGATCGGCGGATTCTGACCGCCCTGGTGCGCATAACGCAGCTTCGGCCGCACCGGGCCGCGGCGGCGCGGCTGCTGGAATTCCACCGCTTCGATCAGCGCGCGCGTCAGCTTCGGCGTCGGCAGTTTCGCCATCGCGGCCGTGTAGGCATCGTCGACCGAACGCATCAGCGGGCCAATTCCGGTTTTCTCCGCGGCGGAAATGAAGTGGAATTTGGCAAAGTCCAGAAATTTTAGTTTGCGCTCGAGGTCGGCTTTGGTGCGCTCGCGCACATGCGGATCGAGACCGTCCCACTTGTTCACGCCCACCACCAGCGCACGACCCTGCTCGACGACGAAGCCGGCGATGTGCGCATCCTGCTCCGAAATGTCCTGGCGCGCGTCGAGCAGCAGGATCACGACGTTCGCGTCGGAGATCGACTGCAGCGTCTTCACCACCGAGAACTTCTCGATCGCCTCGAACACCTTGCCGCGACGGCGCAGGCCAGCCGTGTCGATCAGCGTGTACGGCTTGCCGTTGCGCTCGAAATCGACGTAGATCGAATCGCGCGTGGTGCCCGGCATGTCGAACGCGATGACCCGCTCTTCGCCGACCAGCGCGTTGATCAGCGTCGACTTGCCGACGTTCGGCCGGCCGACGATCGCGATCTTCACGCCGCGCGTTTCCTTGTCCTCATCGCTCTCTTCCGGCTGGCCGGCGTATGCGACTTCGAGCGCTTCGTTGATCATTTCCGTCACGCCGTCGCCGTGCGCGGCGGAAATCGCGCGCGGGTCGCCGAGGCCGAGCTCGTAGAAGTCGGCGGCGACCGTCGTGTAGCGCATCCCTTCGGCCTTGTTGACGACGAGGAAGATCGGCCGGCCGACCTTGCGCAGATAGTCGGCGATCGACTTGTCCTGCGGCGCGAGACCGTTGCGACCGTCGACGATGAACACGACGATGTCCGACTCCTCGACCGCCTGGCGGGTCTGGCGCGCCATCTCGTGCAGGATGCCGTCTTTCGCGACCGGTTCGAAACCGCCGGTATCGACGACCAGATACGGCCGCTCGCCGGTGCGCCCTTCGCCGTAATGGCGATCGCGGGTGAGACCGGGCAGATCGGCAACCAGCGCGTCGCGCGAGCGCGTGAGGCGGTTGAATAGCGTGGATTTCCCCACATTGGGGCGCCCGACGAGGGCAATAACGGGTTTCATCTGATGTTGTTCACGGTGAAACGCGGGATCGGCAGCGATCGCCCGCGTAGCGACGTCAGGAGAGTCGCCACATGGCGACGTTCCGACGAAATTATCACGAATTCGGCCAGCCCCGGATAAGCAATCGCGATACGCATCCGGGCGGACGGGAGTGGGCTGTGCAGACGATGGCGGCTGCCGTCTGCTGCAGATCCGATTGCCCGACGGTTCGCACGTCCGTTCGAGCACGTTTCGTTGCGCGCCGCTCGAGGCGTCGGCTTGACACGTCCACTCGACGCATCTTTTCACGCGCTTTTTCACGGTCCCGCTGAAGAAGCCCGGACGCCGCCGGCACGACAGCCGGGACAGCACGCGATCCGACTTGCCGGACCAGCCCGTCCGGCGATTTTTTCTATTGAGCCCATTCGCTCGCGCGGCGGGCAGACCGGCAAACCCAAACCGGTTCGCCTACTTCCAGCCGGCGTGAAGCCGGCTCGAACCTCAACTAAAAAGCGCGCGGCCGGCAAAGCCGGCCTGCGCGCCAGACAGCCTGTGTTACGCGATCAACGCGGGCGGAAGCCGTACAGACCGCCGTTGCGCGTCTGCACGATCAGCGTGTCGCCGGCCAGCACCGGCGCCGCGGTAATCGCGCTGCCGTCGGTCTTCACCCGCGCGACGACCACGCCGTCGGTCGCCGACAGGAAATGCACATAGCCCTGGTAGTCGCCGAACACGGCCGCACGACCGAGCAGCATCGGCACGCTCAGATCGCGGTTCTTCAGCGTCTCGTTCTTCCACAGCACCGAGCCGTTGTTGCCGTCGAACGCGGACACGACCGACCAGTCGTCCGCAGCCACCACGCTGCGCTCATCCTGCGCGAGACCGCTCGCACTCGAGAACGGCTTGCTCCACAGCGAGCGGCCCGAGTTCGCGTCGAAGCAGCCAATCTGGCCCTGGAACGTGACCGCGCAGGTTTGCGAGCCGACCAGCGTGGGCGGGCCCGTCACGTCGTTGATACGCTCGACTTCGGTCACGCCCTTCGGATACGACACCGGCGTCTGCCAGTAGGTGTCGCCGGTCTGCAGGTTGATTGCCGCGAACGAGCCGCCCGGGAAGCCGGCCAGCACCGCCGCGTCGCCCGCGAAGGTCATGCCCGACGACACGCGCAGGTTCAGCGGCACCGCACGGTTGCGGTAGTTCCACTTCTGCTCGCCGGTTTGCGCGTTGAACGCGACGATCTGACCGTCGATCGTGCGCACGATCACGAGGCCGTTGCCGACGAGCGGCGGCGAGATGATTTCGCCCGGCGCCCGGGCCGTCCAGAGTTGCTTGCCGTCCGCGCCGAGCACGTACACGTCGCCCTTCAGACCGCCGACCGCGGTGAGCGTGCCGTCGCTGCCGGCACCGGCCGACAGGTCGTCATGCAGCTTGACGCGCCACACGTCCTTGCCGGTTTGCGCGTCGATTTTGGCAACCGTGCCGTTCGCGCCCGCCGCGATCACGGCATTGCCGACCGCGACTGGCGAGAACAGGTAGCGACCCGCCTTGCCCACGCTCGCCGACCAGGACTGCTGCACATCGAGCACGGATTTGAACTCGGTGAGCGGCGTCGGCACACGGCGCTCGTCTTTCGTGGATGAGCAAGCCGCCAGCGTGAGAACGGTCATCGCACAGATAACGGGCACAGCGTAACGTTTCAGCAGATTCATCGGTGGACGAAGCATTCAGGAAATGGATTAAAGGAGACCGTCTTGCGGTCATGGCGCGCGGCGCGCCGCGCGGGACGCTCAGCTGCCGAGCGCATCCAGTTTGAACTGGATCAGCTGACGCGCGGAGCTGTCGCTCTTTGCCAGCGAATCGAGCGCAAGCTGGTAGGCCGTGCGCGCATCGTCGCGCTTGCCCTGAGCGGCGAGCAGGTCGCCACGGCGATCCGCGACGACGCCCTTGAAGGCATCCGATTGCGGTTCGGCCAGCAGCGCGAGCCCCTGGTCGTAGGCTTTTTCGTCGAGCAGCAGCGACGCCATGCGCAGCTTCGCGATCTGCTTGAACTCGTCGTCTTTCGCGTGATCGATCGCCCATTGCAGTTGCGCCTTCGCGCCGGCTTCGTCGCCGGCGGCGTACAGCGCCTTGGCGGCGCCGAGCGCGGTCAACTGCGCGTAGGCGGTGCGACCGAACTTGTCCTGCATGTCGGCGGCGACGCGCAGGACCTGCGCCTTGTCGCCCGACGTCACGGCCTGTTGCACCTGGTCATACAGCACCGACGCTTCGGCGGCCTGGCGACGCTGCCAGAAATTCCAGCCGTTCCAGCCCGCGCCTGCCAACAACGCCACCAGCACGATCCACGTGGTCGCATTGCCCCACTGCTTCCACCATGCCTTCAGACTTTCAATCGATTCTTGTTCGTCGTGGTAACTCATCGCCCGGCGATTTCCTCTTTCTTGATACTTACGCGTGTCGAGCCAGCCGGCCCGACGACATCGCGATCAGTCGTCGCCGTCTTCGGCGGTTGCAACCATCGCATTGATTAGATATTCGGTCAAGTCTTCGGCGGGCACGTTCTGTTGCTCGCTCTTACCGCCGTTGGCCTGCGTATCGCGCAGCGGTTTGACGCCGACCGTGCCGTTGGCGATCTCGTCTTCGCCGAGCACCACCGCGAACGCGGCGCCGCTCGCGTCGGCGCGCTTCATCTGCGACTTGAAGCTTGCCGACTGGCCGTCCGCGCTGCAATGCAGGATCACGTCGAGGCCCGTATCGCGCAACCGCTCGGCAATGATGAAAGCCTGCTCGCGCGCGGCATCGCCCTGATGGACCATGTACACGTCGCAGCCTTCGTCTTCCGGCACGAGCTGCTCTTCCTTCAGCAGTTCGAGAATCCGTTCGACGCCCATCGCCCAGCCGCACGCGGCCGTCGGCTTGCCGCCAAGCTGCTCGATCAGCGGATCGTAGCGGCCGCCCGCGGCGACCGTGCCTTGCGCGCCGAGCTTATCGGTCACCCACTCGAACACGGTCAGATTGTAGTAATCGAGACCGCGCACGAGACGCGGATTGATCGTGAACGGCAGGTTGTTTGCCTTCAGAAGACGCTGCAGCCCTTCGAAGTGCGCGCGCGATTCCTCGCCGAGAAAATCGATCAGCTTCGGCGCGTTCTGCGCGACTTCCTGCAACGCCGGATTCTTCGTGTCGAGTACGCGCAGCGGGTTCGTATAGAGACGACGCTTCGCGTCTTCGTCGAGCACGTCCATGTGCTTTTCGAGATACGCGATCAGTTCGACGCGATGCGCGGCGCGCTCTTCAGCGAGACCCAGCGAGTTGATTTCGAGCTTGATGCCGCTCAGGCCGAGGTCGTCCCACAGGCGCTGGCACATCATGATGATTTCCGCGTCCGCATCCGGGCCCGCGAAGCCAAGCGCCTCGACGCCGACCTGATGGAACTGGCGATAACGGCCGCGCTGCGGACGCTCGTGACGGAACATCGGGCCGATGTACCACAGGCGCTTCGGGCCGTCGTACAGCATGTTGTGCTCGATCGACGCACGCACCACCGCCGCCGTGTTTTCCGGGCGCATGGTCAGGTTTTCGCCGTTCAATGCATCCGTGAAGCTGTACATCTCTTTTTCGACGATATCGGTCACTTCGCCGATCCCGCGCGTGAACAGCTGCGTATGCTCGACGATCGGCGTGCGGATATTCTGGTATCCGTACGAACGCAGCATCGACCTGGCGGTGGTCTCGAAAAATTCCCAGAGCCCGGCTTCCTGCGGAAGGATGTCGTTCATGCCCTTCACGCCGGACAGCTTCTCGAGCTTTTTCTTCTGTTCAGTCATCTGTATTTCGATAGCCGATGTTTAGTTGAGCGCGTCGGCGCGACCATAACGGCGCTCGACGTAGTCGCTCACGATTTGCTGGAATTCTTGCGCGATGTTCTCGCCGCGCAGCGTCTTGACCTTCTCGCCGTCGATGAACACCGGCGCGGCCGGATTCTCGCCCGAACCCGGCAGGCTGATACCGATATTGGCCTGCTTCGATTCACCCGGTCCGTTGACGATGCAGCCCATCACCGCGACATGCATCTGCTCGACGCCAGGATACTGATCGCGCCACACCGGCATCTGCGTGCGCAGATAGGTCTGGATCTGCGACGCGAGTTCCTGGAACAGCGTGCTGGTGGTGCGACCGCAGCCCGGACACGCGATCACCATCGGCGTGAACGAGCGCAGCCCCATGGTCTGCAGGATTTCCTGACCGACGATCACTTCGCCGGTGCGCGACGCGCCTGGTTCCGGCGTCAGCGAAATGCGGATCGTGTCGCCGATGCCCTGCTGCAGCAGCACCGACAGCGCCGCCGTCGACGCGACGATGCCCTTCGAGCCCATGCCCGCTTCGGTCAGGCCCAGATGCAGCGCGAAGTCACAACGGCGTGCGAGTTCGCGATACACGGCGATCAGATCCTGCACGCCGCTGACCTTGCACGACAGGATGATCTGGTCGCGTCCGAGGCCAAGTTCGACCGCGCGCTCCGCCGAGCCGATCGCCGACTGGATCAGCGCTTCGTACATCACGCTTTGCGCTTCCCACGGCGTGGCACGCGACGCGTTTTCGTCCATCATCTTCGCGAGCAGGTCCTGGTCGAGACTGCCCCAGTTCACGCCGATGCGCACCGGCTTGTCGTATTTGACCGCCGCTTCGATCATCTGCGCGAACTGCGTATCGCGCTTCGCACCATGACCGACGTTGCCCGGATTGATCCGGTACTTCGACAGCGCTTCCGCGCAGGCCGGGTAGTCGCGCAACAGCAGATGGCCGTTGTAGTGGAAGTCGCCGACGAGCGGCACCATCACGCCCATCCGGTCGAGCTGTTCGCGCACGGCCGGTACGGCCGCCGCGGCTTCCGGCGTGTTCACCGTGATACGGACCAGCTCCGAGCCGGCCTGTGCCAGTTCCTTGATCTGGATCGCGGTGCCGATTGCGTCGGCGGTGTCGGTGTTGGTCATCGACTGGACGCGCACCGGCGAGTCGCCACCGATGGTGACGAGCTGGCCGCCCCAGCGGACGTTGACCGCATGCGACTTGCGCCGCATCGCGGGACCGCCGAACACCGGCTCGTCTGAAACGATCTTGCTACAGGATTGGGATTGAGCTTCGGATTGCATCGAAAAACCCATTTACGCCGCATGCGCTACACAAAAACGCAGCGCCTGAATTGAAAAAGCGCCGCGGACCGGTTTGGCCGCGGCGCGTACCGTATCTGTCAAGGCAGCGCGAAGCGCGCCACGTTGCCTTTGGCTGCCGAATATTTCGACG
Organism: Paraburkholderia antibiotica; assembly: GCF_012927125.1. Classification (GTDB taxonomy): domain Bacteria; phylum Pseudomonadota; class Gammaproteobacteria; order Burkholderiales; family Burkholderiaceae; genus Paraburkholderia; species Paraburkholderia antibiotica. The sequence continues at coordinate 744,266 of NZ_JABBFZ010000001.1, read as the reverse complement.
GATCGACCGGCTGGCCGTCGAGCGTCAGCGATTCGAGACCGGCTTTGTTGCCGACCGTTACCTTGAACGGCGCCGCACCGCTCACTTCCTTCGAGTCGCCCGCGTGCACGAGGCCGGAGAACAGCTCCTTGCCATCCTTGCCACGCACGCTGAACCAGCTGTCCTGGGTCACGCGCAGCCCGACGACCGCCTCGCCCGGTGCGGCGACAACCGCCGGCGCCGATGCGCCCGCCACGACGGCCTGAGGCTGCGAGCCGGCCTGCGCTGCCGCAGCCGTCGTCGTTCCATTCACCACCGCCGCAGCCGACCCCGGCGCCGTACCGGTAGCAAGCGGCGTAGGCATCGGCGTAACCGTCGCAGATGCCGCATTATCCGCGTTCGCCGCGGTGTTGGCGGCAGTCGCCGTATCCGCTGCCGACGCGCCTTCCTGTGCCGGCAACGCCGGACCTTGCGCGACCGCGCCCGAGGCGCCCGTTTCATTGCTCGTCGAACCGTTCGCGCTCGCTTTCAGACGCGCGAGCCATGCGGACGAATCGCCGCTATTGGTGCGCCACACGCCGAGCGCGATGACCGCGACGACGATCGCCGCGATGCCCCACAACCACGAGCGGCTCTTGTGCCCGCTGTCGCCGAGCGTCAGCGAAACCTTGCCGCGCGGCAGGTCCTTGCCCGACGATGCCGGCATCGACAGATTCGGTACCGGCACACCCTTCTCGCGCCGCAGAGCCGCCGTAAAAGGCGCCGGATCGGCGCCCAGCATTTTCGCGTAGCTGCGCACCACGCCGAGCGCGAAGGTGGTATCCGGCAGATGGCTGATATCGCCCGCTTCGAGTGCGCTCAGTTTGACGACCGACACCTTCAGCCGCGCCGACACGTCTTCGATCGTCCAGCCTTTCGATTCGCGCAGCTGATTCAGGCGCGCGCCCACCGCAGCCAGCGAATCGAGGGCCGGCTGCACGACAGGCTGGACCACCGCCCGCGCAGCGGGTGCCGGATGGCCGTCGTTCGTGTCTGTCTCGTGCGGCTGCGGGTGCTGCGGCTCACTCATCCCAAATCCTTTCGCGTCGATTCTTTTCTCGTGCAACCGGACGGGCTCAAGCCTCACGTCCGAATCGCAGACCGTTTATAACAAAATGCGCGGCTTTGTGTGCCGCTCCCGATCGATTCTGCAAACTTTCTTTTCAATCGACGGTGACATCTGGCACTTTATTGCGTTCGCGGAGCTTCATTCGTGAACGCCAGCACCCAGCCATTCCGCCGATTACACGGCGCGAACTTCGATCACCTTCGCCGCCTTCCCGGTGCGCTCAGCAAGACGCGTGCGGTCCTTCACCGCACCGGCCAGCTGACCGCAGGCAGCATCGATATCGTCGCCGCGGGTCTTGCGCACCGTGGTGACGACGCCCGCGTCCATCAGCACCTGCGCAAACCGCTTGATCTGTTCCGACTTCGAGCGGATCAGGCCCGACTCGGGGAACGGATTGAACGGGATCAGATTGAATTTGCATGGCACGTTGCGCGTGACGGCGAGCAATTCGCGCGCGTGCGCCTCGCTGTCGTTGACGCCATCGAGCATGCAGTATTCGAACGTAATGAAATCGCGCGGCGCGACTTTCAGGTAGCGTTCGCACGCCGCCATCAGTTCGCGCAACGGATACTTCTTGTTGAGCGGCACCAGCTCGTCGCGCAGCGCGTCGTTCGACGCATGCAGCGAGACCGCGAGCGCCACCGGCAGATCGGCGCCGAGCCGGTCCATCATCGGCACGACGCCGGAGGTGGACAGCGTCACGCGCCGGCGCGACAGGCCGTATGCGTTGTCGTCGAGCATCAGGCGCATGGCCGGCACGACCGCGTCGTAATTGAGCAGCGGCTCGCCCATGCCCATCATCACGACGTTCGTGACGACGCGTTCGCCCTTGCCGTCGCCACCCATCGCGCGACCGCTCGCGTCACCGCGTGCCGCGCGCAGCGCAAACTCGGCCATGCGCAGCTGACCGATGATTTCGCCTGTGGTGAGATTGCGGGAGAACCCCTGCTTGCCGGTCGAGCAGAACCGGCAATTGACCGCGCACCCGGCCTGCGACGACACGCACAGCGTGCCGCGAGTTTCTTCCGGGATGTACACGGTTTCAACGGCGTTACCGTTGCCGACGTCGATCAGCCACTTGCGTGTGCCGTCCGACGAAATATGGTCGCTGACGATGTCCGGCATCGTGATCGAAGCGCGCCCCTTGAGCTTTTCGCGCAAGGACTTCGCGAGATCGGTCATGCCGTCGAAGTCGGCAGCGTTGTACTGGTGAATCCAGCGCTGCAATTGCTTGGCGCGAAACGGCTTCTCGCCCAGGCTGTCGCAATAGGCGACGAGCCCTTGGGCGTCGAGGTCGAGAAGGTTGACGTTGGGACTGCTCGTCATATCGAATCCTGCCATTTCAGTGCGAGACTACATTCATGCAACAAGCTGCATGAACGCCGTGCCGATCGCGCCCATTCCTGCTGCTTTTACCTTACTACTTTGCCGGCCCCCGCGCGCAATTCATGCGATAAAACCCGGCTGCACGAAGCGCGCGACACGGGGACGGCCAGCACCTGCCGCGGCACGCCGCTCGCGCGACGCCCGCAGTAAGCGCTTAACGCGAGTAGACGTTGACTTGCGGGAAGAAGAACGCGATTTCGACCGCTGCCGTTTCCGGTGCGTCCGAACCGTGGACCGCGTTAGCGTCGATGCTGTCTGCGAAGTCGGCGCGGATCGTGCCCTTCTCCGCCTTCTTCGGATCCGTTGCGCCCATCAGGTCGCGGTGCTTCAGGATCGCGTTTTCGCCTTCCAGCGCCTGCACGACCACCGGGCCCGAAATCATGAATTCGACGAGGTCCTTGAAGAACGGACGTGCTGCGTGCACAGCGTAGAACTTCTCGGCGTCAGCACGCGACAGGTGAACCATGCGCGATGCCACGATCTTCAGACCAGCGTTTTCAAAACGGGTGTAGATCTGGCCGATCACGTTCTTGGCCACTGCGTCCGGCTTGATAATCGACAGAGTGCGTTCGATCGCCATAAAAACTCCAAAAAATTAAGAGGTTACAGATTCAAATGAATCCGCTATTGTAGCATGTTCCCGTGTATGATTGCGATTGTACCCTTACGGAATTGAAAGGATTCGGGCAAATAGTCAAAAATGCTGGTAGCGTAGGCGGTATGGGCAGTTGCGGGGTATTGAAACTCCCCGCCGTCGCGCTAATCTTAGGGAAGAATGCGGCGCCGCCGGCGCTTCAGGAATTGCCGTATCACCATTACGAAACACGCTTCCGAGGTAAGGAGAGACCATGAACGATCATCCGTATATGTTTGGCCGCAATGGCGCGGTCAGCACGGCCGAAACGCGCAACCGCGTGCTACGGAACACCTACTGGCTGCTCGCGCTGTCCATGATTCCGACCGTGCTCGGCGCCTGGGTCGGCCTCGCCACCGGCTTCTCGCTGTTCGCCGCCACCAGCCCGGCAATGAGCATGCTGGCGTTCTTCGCGATCGCCTTCGGCTTCATGTTCGCCATCCAGCGCACCAAAGACAGCGCCGTCGGCGTGTTCGTGCTGCTCGGCTTCACGTTCTTCATGGGGCTCATGCTGTCGCGCATTCTCGCGTTCGTGCTCGGCTTCTCGAACGGCCCGTCGCTGATCATGCTCGCGTTTGGTGGCACTGGTGTGATCTTCGCGGCGATGGCGACCATCGCCACGGTCAGCAAGCGCGACTTCTCGGGCCTCGGCAAGTGGCTCTTCATGGGCGTGATCGTGATCCTGCTCGCATCGGTCGCGAACGTGTTCCTACAACTGCCGGCGCTGATGCTGACGGTCTCGGTCATGGCGATCGTGATCTTCTCGGTGTACATCATGTACGACGTGCAGCGCGTGGTGAACGGCGGTGAAACGAACTACATCACCGCGACGCTCGCGATCTACCTCGATCTGTACAACGTCTTCGTCAACCTGCTCGCGCTGCTCGGCATTTTCGGTGGCAACCGCAATTAAGCCTGACCACGGACGTGGCGCCTCCGAGGCGCCGCGCCTGATGCAACAAGACGCATCAAAAAAAGCCCATCACGATTGCTCGTGATGGGCTTTTTTCATTGCACGACGCTTGAGGCCTACCGCACGCGCGACACGATTCGAATCACATTGGCGTCGAACCGACTCAAAGAGACAGCCACGCAAACCCATCGCTCTGCGACGCCACCACCACTTCGGTGGCCGACGCGCCGAGCACGCCCGCCAGCGCCGCCTGCGCGAGTTCCGGCAAATTATTCTGCTGGCTCAGATGCGCGGCAACCAGGTGCCGCAGGCGCAAACGATCGAGCGAGGCCAGAATTTCCGCCGCCGCGTCATTGTTCAGATGCCCGTGATCGCCACCGATGCGCGCCTTTAGCGACGGCGGATATCGGCTGCCCGAGAGCATCTGCACGTCATGGTTGCATTCGAGCACGAGCGCATCGCACCCGCTCAGCACCGAGCTGATATGAGGCGTGGACATGCCGACGTCGGTCAGCACGCCAAGCCGGCTCGCCCCGTTCGAGAACACGTATTGCAGCGGCTCGCGAGCGTCGTGCGGAACGGTATAGGGAAGGACGCTGAGGTCGCCGATCGCTACCGCCTCGTCACCCCACAACACCTGCAGATCGACATCGGCTTCGTCGGCGCCCACCGCGCGCGCGGTGCCCCAGCTCATGTACAACGGAATCGACCACTTGCGGGCCAGCGTCAGTGCGCCGCCGATGTGGTCGCTATGCTCATGCGTAATCAGAATCGCGTCGAGATGCTCGGCACTGCCGCCGAGCCGCGTCAACCGCCGCTCCACTTCCCGCGCGGAAAAACCGCAATCGAGCAGCACACGCGTAGTGGTCGCGCCGCTGTGCGCCTCCACCAGCAGCGCGTTGCCTTCACTGCCGCTGCCGAGACTGGCGAAGCGCACGACGCGCCTAGTTCAGTTGCGCGTGCAGCAGCGACACGATGCGCTGCGCGTCCGACGACGTATCGATCTGGCCATTCGTGTTCAGCACCGCGACCTGCGTGACCGCGTCACCCTTCGCGCGCACGTTGACGAGGAATTCCTGACCCGGCTTGCGCGCCGAATTGCCGCTATAGAACAGCTTGCCGAAGAGCCCTTCCTTCTTCAGCTCCTGCATCGAATCCGCGTAACGCACGTAGTAGATGCCCTTCTCGCGGTCACGGTTGTCCACCGTGAAGTTGGTGCGATCGAGCGCGAGGCCGACGCGCAGCCATGCACGGTCGAACGACTCCTGCAGATCGAGCGTCGACGCGCCCGCGTCATGCTCGATCGTGGCCGGCGCGGTGCCCGAGTGCGCATCGGTCAGCAACTGCTTCGACTGCGCTTCGGTCAGGCCAAATTTCTGCATCAGCTTGGCAAGGAACATCGCTTCGAGCGCCGGGTCGCGCGGACGCTCTTCCCAGCGCGACGAGGTCTTGTCCTGCCCCGTCATCACTTCTTCCATCGCGCTATGCGCGATCGAGATGTCCGTCGTGCCGCCCGGACCGCGCGACACGAGCGTGCGGAAGCTGTCGCGGGTACCCGACGAATACGCGAAGTCGATCAGCTTGCCCACCGTGCGACGGAACCAGTCGTCCGGAATGTTCGCGCGATTTTCGGCCCAGTCGGTCGTCATGATGCCGGTGGCCGGCGCGTCGGTCTTCAGCGCGAAGCCGTTCTCCTGCCAGAATTCCTGCAGTTGCGGCCACAGCTGTTCCGGCGAGCGGCCGTCGACCACCAGCCAGCGGCGGTCGCCGTCGCGCTCGATATGCATGCCGAGCGGATCCTGCGCGGTTGGCTGACCTTCGGTCGCGTTGCCCGCAGCCGTGACCGTGCGCGCCGTTGCACCGCCCAGCGCCAGATTGGCGGGAGGCGCCACATAGCGCTGATCGGCCGGCGAGGTGCTCAGATCGCTCGGCACAGCGAGCGGCGGCGCGCTCGGGGTAGCCTTGTAGTCGACGCGGTCGGAAGCGAACCAGTCGTTCAGCGTGTCACAGCCGGCGAGCGACGACAGGGCAAGCGCCAGCGCCGCCATGCGGGTTGCGTGGAGGGAAAGTGCGGAACGTTTCATGAAGTCCTTCGTGATACTGGAACGCGATGCCTGGTTCGGTCTGCCGGGAACGTGGGCTGGAGCGACGTCGGTTAATGAAATGCCGGTGGCGGCCTTGCACGGGCGCGACGACTGGACGGCGCGCGCCGCTCAGCCGAGCAGGCCCGCTTCGCGCAGCGCGCCGCGCACCACTTCGTGGTATTGCGCGTCGAGCGGCGTGAGCGGCAGGCGGATGCCGCCCTGCACGCGCCCCATCTGCTGCAGCGCCCATTTCGCCGGAATCGGATTCGCTTCGGCGAACAGGTATTTGTGCAGCGACAGGAGTTTCAGATGAATTTCGCGCGCGGTCTTCGCGTCCGCGGCGAGCGCGGCCTTGCACAAATCGCTCATTGCGCGCGGCGCGACGTTCGCGGTGACCGAGATGTTGCCGTGGCCGCCGAGCAGCATCAGCGCGATCGCGGTGGGATCGTCGCCGCTATAGATGCCGAAGTGAGCCGGCGCCGCCTTGATCAGCTGCGCGGCACGATCGATGTTGCCGGTCGCTTCCTTCACGCCGATGATGCCCGGCACCTGCGCGCAACGCAGGATGGTCTCGTTGCTCATGTCGGCCACGGTGCGGCCCGGCACGTTGTACAGGATCACCGGCAGATCGACGCTTTCGGCGATCTTCGAGAAATGGCGGTAGATGCCTTCCTGGGTCGGCTTGTTGTAGTACGGCACGACCTGCAGCGTCGCGTCCGCGCCGACTTCCTTCGCGTGCCGCGTGAGTTCGATCGCTTCGGCGGTCGAATTGGCGCCCGCGCCCGCGATCACCGGAATCCGGCCCGCGGCGTGCTCGACCGCGGTCTTGACCATCAGCACGTGTTCTTCGACCGACAGCGTGGCCGACTCGCCGCTCGTGCCGACGACGACCAGCGCGTCCGTGCCTTCGTCGACGTGCCAGTCGACCAGTTTGCGAAACGCCGGCAGATCGAGGCTGCCGTCTTCGAGCATCGGGGTGATGATGGCAGGAATGCTGCCGCGAATCTTAACGCCGTCCTGGTGACCGCTCTGCTTGCCGTTAGTCATGAAAAGCCATGAATTTGATCAGGTAAACCGCGATTGTAGCGGATTAGCCAGCCAACTCGTAACACGGCGGAGATGCCGCCTGCTCGGGGTTGTTTGAACGCTCCGCCTCCCGGATCGCACAGATCCGCTGAACGTAGGCCGGACGCGGCTGCGCGAGAAATCCATCCTCGAACGCGAGCACCCGCAACTGGCCATGCACGCGTTCGAGAAGCTCGCCCGGAGCGAGCAGAAACGCAGGATTGGAGGGTTTGCCGACGCTTTCGTTTCCTTGCGCGAAGGTCTCGTAAACCAGTACGCCGCCGGGCGCGAGCGCGCGCAGCAAGTGCGGGAAAAGCGGCCGGTGCAGGTAGTTCGTCACGACGATTGCGGCGAACGCCGCATCGTCAGGCAACGGCCACGGCGCGCCTTCGAGGTCGGCCACGCAGCGCGTGACGAGCGGCACATCGCGCAGCAGGTCGAGCGCGGCCGCGTCGCGATCGAGCGCGATCACCGGATGGCCGCGCGATGCGAAAAACCGCGCGTGCCGCCCCGCGCCCGCCGCCACGTCGAGCACCGCGCCGCCCGGCGCGACCAGATGCGCCCAGCGGCGTACCCAGCGCGACGGCTCACCGAGACCGTGCGGAAGCGCGGCGGATGTGCTCATATTGCGTGGCGTCGGTTGCGTTGGTTGCGTCGGTTGCGTTTCGGCGGCGTGCCGGCTCAGTTGTACGACAGGCCCATCGCCTCGCGGACGTCGCGCATCGTCTCGGTCGCGAAGCGGCGTGCCTTGTCGCAGCCGTCGGCGACGATCGCGCGCAACAGCGACGGGTCGTCCATGTACTTCTGCGCGCGCTCGAGCATCGGCTGCTGCTCGCGCAAAATCCCTTCGATCACCGGCTGCTTGCACTCCAGACAGCCGATGCCCGCCGAACGGCAACCCTTCTGCACCCACTCGTGCGTGGCTTCGTCGGTATAGACCTGATGCAGCTGCCATACCGGGCACTTGTCCGGATCGCCCGGATCGGTGCGGCGCACGCGCGCCGGGTCGGTCGGCATCGTGCGGACCTTCTTCGTGATGGTCTCCGCGTCTTCGCGCAGACCGATCGTGTTGCCGTACGACTTCGACATCTTCTGGCCGTCGAGGCCCGGCATGCGCGACGCTTCGGTCAGCATCGCCTGCGGTTCGACGAGGATGATCTTGCGCGAACCTTCGAGGTAACCGAACAGACGCTCGCGATCGCTCATCGACAGGCTCTGCGACTCCTGCAGCATCGCGCGCGCGCGCTCGAGCGCTTCGTCGTCGCCTTCCTGCTGATACGCGTTGCGCAGCTCGTGATAAAGCTTCGCGCGCTTGCCGCCGAGCTTCTTCGCGGCTTCGTTCGCTTTCTCCTCGAAGCCCGGCTCGCGGCCGTACAGATAGTTGAAGCGGCGCGCGATTTCGCGCGTCATCTCGACGTGCGGCACCTGGTCTTCACCGACCGGCACGAGCGAGCCGCGATACAGCAGAATGTCCGCCGCCATCAGCACCGGATAGCCGAGGAAGCCGTAGGTGGACAGGTCCTTGTCCTTGAGCTTCTCCTGCTGCTCCTTGTAGGTCGGCACGCGTTCGAGCCAGCCGAGCGGCGTGCTCATGCCGAGCAGCAACGCGAGCTCCGCGTGCTCGGGCACCTTGCTCTGGATGAACAGCGTCGCCTGCGCCGGATCGATGCCGGAAGCGAGCCAGTCGATCAGCACGTCCCACACGTTCTTTTCGATCACCTCGGGCGTTTCGTAGTGCGTCGTCAGCGCGTGCCAGTCGACCACGCAGAAGAAGCACGGGTACTCGGACTGCAGCTTGACCCAGTTTTTCAGCACGCCGTGATAGTGGCCGAGGTGCAGCGACCCGGTGGGCCGCATGCCGGAGAAGATACGGTCTGGGAACATGGTTGTATTAGAAGAGCGAAACGAGTGGAGTCAGAATTGCGGTGATGGCGCTATAGCCAAGCGTGACGAGCGGCCTCAGCCAGAAACGCGTGAGCGTGCCCGTCATCACGAGCGCCATCACGATGAAAAAGCCGTACGGTTCGAGCCGCGAGAGCGCGATCGATTGCTTCGGCGGCAACAGCGCCATCAGCACGCGGCCACCGTCGAGCGGCGGCAGCGGAAAGAGATTCAGCACGCCGAGCACGAGGTTCACGCCGACACCGGCACCCGCCATGCGCGTGAAAAACGGTTCGTCGACGTTGAGCACCGCGAGCGCGACGCCGACCACGCCCCAGATCAGCGCCTGGATGAAATTGCAGGCCGGGCCGGCAGCCGCGACCCACAGGCTGCCCCAGCGCGGATTGCGCAGATTGCCGAACGCGACCGGCACCGGCTTCGCATAGCCGAACATGAAGGCGCCGCTCGTCGCGAAGTACAGCAGCAGCGGAATCGCGATCGTGCCGAGCGGGTCGATGTGGCGCATCGGATTGACCGACACGCGGCCGAGCACGTAAGCGGTGTTGTCGCCAAGCCAGCGCGCGACGTAACCGTGCGCGGCCTCGTGCAGCGTGATCGCGAAGACCACCGGCAGCGCGTAGACCGCAATCGTCTGTATCAGGGAGGAATCCATAGCTCGCTATTGTAACAACGCGCCTGCGCGCGTCTGTCCGCTTTCTCTCATGCAGTCCATACCGTCACGCCGTCTCGGCGAGACCGAACGGCGCGAGCGGACCGCGCCCTGCCCGCACCAGCACCGGGTCCGAACCGGTCAGGTCGATCACGGTGGACGGCTCGCACACGCACGCTCCGCCATCGATCACGAGATCCAGCTGCTTTTCGAGCCGCGCGCGGATTTCCTCGGGGTCGTTCAGCGGCTCGGTTTCGCCGGGCATGATCAGCGTCGAGCCGAGCAGCGGCTGGCCGAGCTCCTCGAGAATCGCGAGCGTGATCGCATGATCCGGCACGCGCAGACCGATCGTCTTGCGCGACGGATGCGACACCCGCCGCGGCACTTCCTTGGTGGCCTGCAGCACGAACACGTACGGGCCCGGCGTCACCGATTTAAGCAGCCGATACTGGCGATTGTCCACCATCGCAAAATTAGCGAGCTCCGACAGATCGCGCACGAGCAGCGACAGCAACTGCTTTTCGTCGAGCCCGCGAATCCGCCGCAGCCGCTCGACCGCGTCCTTGTCGTCGAGATGGCAGGCGAGCGCGTAGGTCGAATCGGTCGGCAACGCGACCACGCCGCCGTCGTTGATGATCTGCACGGCCTGCTTGACGAGGCGCGGCTGCGGATTTTCAGGATGAAGCCGGAAGTATTGGGACATGGAAACTCACGATGACGACAGATGCACGGCGACGGACGGGAGGCGGCGAATAGCAGTGCGATGCAGTGCGCGTGCCGCATCCGGCGGGCTTGCGCGCGCGACGTGCCATGAGGGCACGCTCCGCGGCACAACCCGCGGTCACAGCCAGCGTTCCCAGACGGGCTTGAGATCAGCGGGTAGCTGCGGCAGTGCGCCGAGCTCGATGCGGCCCTCGCCGGGCGCGTGGAAGTCGGAGCCGCGCGAGGCCTCGAAGCCGAAGCGGCGCGCGACGTCCGCGTATTCGCGGTATTGGTCGGGCGTGTGGCTGCCGGTCACGACCTCGATCGCCTTGCCGCCGAGATCGATGAATTCGCCGAAGAACGTATCGAATTCGAGCTGCGAGTAGGCGTAGCGCCCGGGATGCGCGACGATCGCCACGCCGCCGGCGGCCTGGATCCAGCCGAGCGCGTCGGCGAGTTTGGACCAGCGGTGTGCGATATAGGCCGGTTTGCCGTCGCCGAGATAGCGATCGAACACTTCCTGCGTGGTCGCGCAGTGGCCGTGTTCGACCATGAAACGCGCGAAATGCGTGCGCGAAATCATGTCGGGATTCGATACGTATTTCTGCGCGCCTTCGTACGCGCCCGGAATGCCGAGCGTGGCCAGTTGCTCGCCGATCGCCTCGGCGCGCGCGGCACGGCCGTCGCGCGTGCGCGCGAGACCGTCGATCAGGATCTGGCTGGTCGGATCGATGCCGAGTCCGACGATGTGCACGGTACGCGCCGCCCACGTGACGGAAATCTCGACGCCGCTCAGGTAGCTCATGCCGAGCGCCTCGGCGGTGGTGCGCGCCTCGTGCTGGCCGCCCACTTCGTCGTGATCCGTGAGCGCCCACAGCGTCACGCCGTTCGCGTGCGCGCGACGCGCGACGTCGGCCGGCGCGAACTGGCCGTCGGAAACGGTGGAGTGGCAGTGAAGATCGGCGTTCATCGTGGTCCTGGAAAGTTCTGTGGTCATTTTACTGCAATGCAGTAAGGGACCGCAGGGGTATCTCGCGGCGCGGCTTCCGCTTGCCGGCGCGGCGAGAGTTCAGGAGCGCTGATGAGTCGAATTCGGGGCCGTATCGGGAGCCGAATCAGGGAGCCGAATGAGGCGAATCGGAAAGCGAGCGGCGCACCGCGCTTATGCGCAGAAGCCCTCGATCAACGCCGCGATCTGCTCCGGCTGGTCGTGATGCACCATGTGCCCGGCTTCCTCGATGATCGCTTCGCGCCAGTCCGGAAACGCCTGGAAGCGCGCCTTGAATTCGTCGAGTGGAATCTCGCCTGCGATCTGCGCGAGCGTCGGCGAACCGGCGGCCTCGACGTGCAGCACCTTCGCGCTGACTTTACGCCACACCGCCATCACTTCGTCGAGGCGATACAGCATCGGGCCGCGCACCTTGTGCGCCGGATCGGCCAGCAGCATGTATCCCCCTTCCCCGTCCGGCTTCGACCAGTGCTGCGCGAGGAATTGCGCGCGCCCCGGATCGAGGCGCGGATTGGTCCGGATCAGACGCCCGGCGACGTCGTCGAGCGACGCGTAGCGCCCCAGCCGCGGCGGATCGCGCAGTTCGTCGAGCCAGTTGAGCAGACGCCTGGGCGCCTGCGCCGGATGCGACGGCGCGAGCCCGAAGCCCTCCAGATCGACCACGCGCCGCACCCGCTGCGGCCGCACGCCCGCGTACAGACACACGACGTTCGCTCCCATGCTGTGACCGACGAGGTTCACCTCGCCCCCCGGCGCATAGTGGTCGAGCAGCGCGTCGAGGTCGCCGAGATAGTCCTGGATCCAGTAACTGCCGCCGCCGCGCTCGGCGATCGGCCAGTCGGACAGGCCGAAGCCGCGCATGTCGGGCGCGATCACCTGCCAGTCGTGAGCGAGTGCATCGACGACGAACTGGAACGACGCCCCGACATCCATCCAGCCGTGCAGCATGAACAGTATCGGTGCGTCGGGCGAGCCCCAACGCCGCACATGCAGACGGACGCCGCGCGCGGCAACGAACTCAGAGCGGGAAATATTCATAAACGGCACACCCAGAAAAAAGAATGGTCGTTCGATTATAGGGACAGGCGGGCAAGAAGTGGTAACGGATTATTGAGATGCGGCTCGGTTGTCTGTGGCCGGCGTTGCCGGTTGGTCGTTCGGTTGCTCGCCCGGTTGGTCGTCCTGGCGCCGCGCCTGCTGGGCGTCTTGCCCGGCACCCTGCTCGGCATCGAGGCCCGCGAGCGCGGCAAGTTCGGCTTCGTCGAAACCTGCCTCGCGACGCGCCTCGAAGTTGAACGGGCCGCGCAGTTTCGGCGCGTGATACTGATCGGCCAGACGCAGATAGGTCTCGTGAGGATCGAGACCGCGACCGTCGCACAGATGACGAAACCAGCGGTTGCCGATCAACACGTGGCCGATTTCATCGCGCAGGATCACGTCGAGAATCGCCGCCGACGCGTGATCGCCCGCCTGTTGCAGACGCGCGCGGATCGGCGGCGACGCGTCGAGGCCGCGTGCTTCGAGGGTGCGCGGCACCAGCGCCATGCGCGCGAGCACGTTGCCGCGCGTGCGCTCGCACATGTCCCACAGGCCGCCGTGCGCCGGGAAATCGCCGTACGCGTGGCCGTATTCGGCAAGCCGCGTGGCGAGCAGCGAGTAATGGTAGGCCTCCTCGGCGGCGACCTTGAGCCAGTCGACGTAGAACGCCGCGGGCATCGCGGCGAAGCGCCAGACGGCGTCAAGCGCGAGATTGATCGCATTGAATTCGATGTGCGCGAGCGCATGCAGCAGCACCGCTCGGCCTTGCGGCGACTGCATGCTGCGACGGCCGAGCTGGCGCGGCTCGACCAGTTCGGGGCGCGCGGGACGGCCCGGCAGATCGGCGGGTTCGGCGAGTTCGAGGTCCGCGTGACAGATCGCGCGGCCGTCGAGTACCGCCGCGTAAAGCGCGCGGGTCGCGGCGGCCTTCGTGGCCGGATCCTGCTCGCACAACGCGGCAAGCGCGGCGCGGCGCGCGCAGGACGGTTCGTCGGCGGAATTCGAGGCGGTCGAGGCGGAGGAAACGGGCGAAGCGGCGGACGTCATGACTAGCGGATCGGGCAATTGAAGCGGGAGAAGCGATGGACAAGGTGCGGCGGGAAACGTCGTGGCGCAAAAATCGGCCGCAGGAAAAACCGACAGGCACGGCGGCACGGCGGCACGGCGGCACGGCGGCACGGCGGCACGGCAACAGGCTAACGCGCCCCGTGCCACTGGCGAAACGGTCACCTACCCTCCCACCAGCGCAACCGAAATCCCACCCCCCCGCTGCGCGGCCGCGCCAGGCGCCCCGGACGCACAACCGTTTACAATACCCGATTCGACTACCCGGCGCGCCTTCGCGCGCGCCCGTCGGTTAGCGAGACGGAACACCCGACCACCATCGCGGGCCGGCGCAAGCCGCCCTGCCCGCGTGCGGCGACCGATCAACAGGAGACATTGTGACGATTTACAAGCTGGGCGACGCCGCCCCGATCATCCATGAAAGCGTGTTCGTCGCGGATTCGGCGAACATCATCGGCAACGTGACGCTCGAGGAGAACTCGAGCGTGTGGTTCGGTGCGACGCTGCGCGGCGACAACGAACCGATCACGATCGGCGCGGGCAGCAACGTGCAGGAAAGCGCCGTGCTGCACACCGACCACGGCTTCCCGCTGACGATCGAGCCGAACGTGACGATCGGCCATCAGGCGATGCTGCACGGCTGCACGGTCAAGGAAGGCGCGCTGATCGGCATTCAGGCGGTGGTCTTGAATGGCGCGGTGATCGGCCGCAACTGTCTGGTCGGAGCGGGCGCCGTCGTCACCGAGGGCAAGGTGTTTCCCGACAATACGCTGATTCTCGGCGCGCCCGCGAAAGCGGTGCGTGAGCTGACGGAAGCGGATATCGCCAATATGCAGCGCGGCACGGCAAGCTATGCCGAACGCCGCGAGTATTTCAAGGCGCAGCTCGTACGCATCGGCTAGACGGCCGGCGCGCGCGGCGCGCAAAGACGCGGCATCGGCCGCGTCATTCCACTGAGGAAAAGTTGTGAGCGACCAGTTGCAAAAATTCATGTTCAGCACGGCGCCGGTGCGCGGCGAGATCGTTTCCCTGAGCAATACCTGGCAGGAGGTGCTGACGCGCCGCGATTATCCGGCGCCGGTGCGAACGATTCTGGGCGAAATGATGGCGGCGTGCGCGCTGCTGTCGGCAAACCTGAAATTCGACGGCACGCTCGTCATGCAGATTTTCGGCGATGGCCCGGTCAAGATGCTCGTCGTGCAGTGCAGCTCGAATCTGACGATGCGCGCGACAGCGAAACTCTCCGCCGACCTCAGCCACATGATCGACGACGCCACCCCGCTCGTCGAGCTCGTGAACGCGAGCGGTCACGGCCGCTGCGTGATCACGCTCGACCCGAGCGACAAGCAGCCCGGTCAGCAGCCGTATCAGAGCATCGTGCCGCTCGAGGGCGTCGACGGACCGCTGAAGTCGATCGCCGAGGTGCTCGAGCACTACATGCATCACTCCGAGCAGCTCGACACGCGCATGTGGCTCGCCGCGAACACCGAGCGCGCGGTCGGCATGCTGCTGCAGAAGCTGCCGGGCGACGGCGGCATCGTCCCGCATCCGGGCCAGCTCGACGCCGACACGTGGGAACGCGTGTGCACGCTCGGCGGCACGCTCTCGCAGGACGAACTGCTGAAGGAGGAGCCGGAGACGGTATTCCGCCGGCTCTTCTGGCAGGAAAACGTCCAGCATTTCGAGCCGGTCGGCGCGCGCTTCGAGTGCACGTGCTCGCGCGAAAAAGTCGGCGCAATGCTGAAGATGCTCGGCCGCGATGAAGTGGATGGCGTGATCGAGGAGCGTGGCCACGTCGAAATTCATTGCGAGTTCTGCAATCAACGCTACGAGTTCGATCCGGTCGACGTCGCGCAACTTTTCATGGTCGGCGAACTCTCACAGGGTGTGACGCCGGCGGCCGATCAGCGTCATTGATACCTGCGTAATACTCGCCCGAAGCGGGCTTCATGGCAGCTTGCCGGCCGCCTGAGCTAGCTTCCGCGATGCTCGCCTCACTGCGCCGCCCTTTGCCTTGTTACGGCTCGGGCGGCGCGCTGCTTTGGGAGGTGGCTTTTCGGGGTTGGCTTTTGAGCGCTATCGATCGCCGCGCGTCGAACATTACGTAGAATCACTAACGATGCATGCGACGACGCATGGCTCCCATGCTTCGCATGGCCGCTGCAAGCCTCGCCCCGATGGAGATTCGAACATGACACACCGTCTTTCGTTACCACGTCACGTGCGTGTGCTGGCCACGCTGGCCATCGTCGCGGGCGGCACGGCACTCACCGGCTGCACGATCGATCCGCCGGGTCCGTCCCCGATCCTGAGCCGTTTGCCGGCCGATCAGGCGCAGGCCGTCAGCCACGGGCAGGCACTCTCGCCGGAAGAACGCGCGCGCTACGACGCGATCGACCGTCAGGTGATGTTCGAACAGGATCAGACGATGGCGGCCGAAGCCGCCGCTCAGGCGTGGTCGCGCTATTACTCGCCGTCGCCGCCGGTTACTTTCTCCGGTGGTTTTTCCACCGGTGGCTGGGGGCGTGGCTGGGGCACCGGCATTGGCGTCGGCTTTGGGCCGTCCTGGGGGTGGTAAAGCCGCAAACGGCCAATAAGCAGGCCAATAAGCGGACCATAAGCGGCCAGGCGTGTCAGCAAGCGCGGGTATGGCCGCGCAAAAGAAAAAGCGCGGCTCATTCGAACCGCGCTTTTTTTACGTCCTGCCTTTTAACATCCTTCGCTCCGGGACGACCTCAGCCGCTCAATGCGCCGGCTTCTTCTCCTTCGCAGCCGCGGCCTTGCCGCCGTGCCTGCGATCCGGCCTCGCACGCGACTCCGGATTCGGCACCACGTGCAACGGCGCCGCCGATACCTCACCGCGCGTCGACGTATTCGCTGACGGCGTGTTCGGCGTCGGCAACGGCTGGTTCGGCGACACGAACTGCACGAACACTTCGCCGTCCTTGACCATGCCCATTTCGTAGCGCGCCCGCTCCTCGACCGCGGCCGTGCCGTTCTGCAGATCCTGCACTTCGCCCTGAATGCGCTCGTTGCGCAGCTTCGAGTCGGCATTCTTCTGCAATTGCTGCGCGAGCTGCTGCTGCAACTCATGCACGCGTAGCCAGCCACCATGCCCCCACCAGAGCGGGTACTGGATCAGCGCCAGCAGAACGATCAGGACAGCAGTAACAAGCCGCATGAAGTAAGCACAATAAATACGCGCCGCCCTGCGCTATACGCAGGGCGGCGGGGTCAATCACAAACGAAGGATAACCGGCTCATCGATCGGCGTGTACAAACTGGCCGTCAGATTTAACGCAGATTGTAGAACGCCGACTTGCCCGGGTAGCTGGCGATATCGCCCAGATCTTCCTCGATACGCAGCAGCTGGTTGTATTTCGAGATGCGATCCGAACGCGACAGCGAACCGGTCTTGATCTGGCCGGCGTTCAGGCCGACCGCGATATCCGCGATCGTCGAATCTTCGGTTTCGCCCGAGCGGTGCGAGATCACGGCCGTGTAGCCGGCGCGCTTGGCCATTTCGATCGCCGCGAAGGTTTCCGTCAGCGTGCCGATCTGGTTGATCTTGATCAGGATCGAGTTAGCGATGCCCTTCTCGATACCTTCCTTCAGAATGCGCGTGTTCGTGACGAACAGATCGTCGCCGACCAGCTGAACCTTCTTGCCGAGCTTGTCGGTCAGCGTCTTCCAGCCTTCCCAGTCGCCTTCGTGCATGCCGTCTTCGATCGACACGATCGGGAACTTGTCGGCGAGGTTCGCGAGATAGTCCGCGAATTCCGTCGACGACAGCTGCAGGCCTTCGCCCGCCAGTTGGTACTTGCCGTCGTGGTAGAACTCGCTGGCCGCGCAGTCGAGCGCGAGCAGCACGTCTTCACCG
The DNA here is from genome assembly GCF_012927125.1 of Paraburkholderia antibiotica. Classification (GTDB taxonomy): domain Bacteria; phylum Pseudomonadota; class Gammaproteobacteria; order Burkholderiales; family Burkholderiaceae; genus Paraburkholderia; species Paraburkholderia antibiotica. Next base: position 726,852 of record NZ_JABBFZ010000001.1, on the reverse strand, counting down.
GCGCGGTAGCCAGCTTTCTCGATAGCTTGCAGGATGGTGGACAGGCATTCCTCGTTGCTGCCGAAGTTCGGCGCGAAGCCGCCTTCGTCACCGACGGCCGTGCTCATGCCGCGATCCGACAGGATCTTCTTCAGCGCATGGAACACTTCGGCGCCGCAGCGCAGTGCTTCGCGGAAGGTCGGCTGGCTGACCGGGACGATCATGAATTCCTGGATGTCCAGGCTGTTGTTTGCGTGCGCGCCACCGTTGACGATGTTCATCATCGGCACCGGCAGTTGCATCGCGCCCGAACCGCCGAAGTAGCGGTACAGCGGCAGGCCGGCTTCTTCAGCAGCGGCCTTCGCGACGGCCATCGACACAGCCAGCATCGCGTTCGCGCCGAGGCGCGACTTGTTGTCGGTGCCGTCGAGTTCGAGCAGCGTCTTGTCGAGGAACGCCTGCTCGGAAGCGTCGAGACCCATGATCGCTTCGGAGATTTCAGTGTTGATGTGCTCGACGGCCTTCAGCACGCCCTTGCCGCCGTAACGGCCGGCTTCGCCGTCGCGCAGTTCGATCGCTTCGCGCGAGCCGGTCGATGCGCCCGACGGTACCGCTGCGCGGCCCATCGTGCCCGACTCGAGCAGCACGTCGCATTCGACGGTGGGGTTGCCTCGCGAATCGAGAATCTCTCGACCGATGATGTCTACGATAGCACTCATGGTTTCCTCAAAGGATGACGTTGAATTCTTTACTGTGACACTGTATCGGGACCTGTCGGTCTCCCCGACAGACAACTCGCGCGCCGATACGTTCGACGACCATTTCGCGAAAACGCCGCGTGCCGATTATCGAGGGAAATCGTGACACGCGGCGTTCGCCTGACTCAGTTGAAATCGCTTTCGAGGAACGGGCCGCGCTTGACGGCCCGGTCGAGCGTAACAAGCGTCTCGAGCAGGTCGGCCATACGATTGAGCGGCACCGCGTTCGGTCCGTCCGACTTCGCCTGCGGCGGATTCGGGTGGGTTTCCATGAACAGACCGGAGACACCCACTGCAACCGCGGCGCGCGCGAGCACCGGCACGAATTCGCGCTGGCCGCCCGAGCTCGTGCCCTGACCGCCCGGCAATTGCACCGAGTGCGTTGCGTCGAACACGACCGGCGCGTTGGTTTCGCGCATGATCGCGAGCGAACGCATGTCCGACACGAGATTGTTATAGCCGAACGAGACGCCGCGCTCGCACGCCATGAAGCGGTCTTCCGACAGACCGGCTTCACGCGCGGCGTCGCGCGCCTTGTCGATCACGTTCTTCATGTCGTGCGGCGCGAGAAACTGGCCTTTCTTGATGTTGACCGGCTTGCCCGAGCGCGCGCACGCGTGGATGAAGTCGGTCTGACGGCACAGGAACGCGGGCGTTTGCAGCACGTCGACCACCGACGCGACCTGCTCGATCTCGTGCTCGGCGTGCACGTCGGTCAACACCGGCAGACCGAGCTGGCGCTTCACTTCCGACAGGATACGCAAGCCCTCGTCCATGCCCAGACCGCGGAACGACTTGCCGCTGCTGCGGTTGGCCTTGTCGTACGACGATTTGTAGATGAACGGAATGTTCAGCTTCGCGCAGATTTCCTTCAGGCGGCCGGCCGTGTCGATCGTCATCTGTTCGGATTCGACGACACAGGTACCGGCGATCAGGAAAAACGGCTTGTCGAGCCCGATTTCGAAATCGCCCAGTTTCATGCTTTCTCCTCAACCCTCGACTGCTGATGCGCGAGCGCTGCTTCGACGAACGACTTGAACAGCGGATGACCGTCGCGCGGCGTGGACGTGAATTCCGGGTGGAACTGCACGCCGACGAACCACGGGTGCATGCTGCGCGGCAGTTCCATCATTTCCGGCAGATCTTCGCTCGGCGTACGGGCGCTGATGACGAGACCACCTGCTTCGAGTTGCGGCACGAAACGGTTATTCACCTCATAACGGTGACGATGGCGCTCGTTCACGTCCTTGCCGTAGATCTCTTCGGCGAGCGTGCCGGCCTTGATCGGGCAGCGCTGCGAGCCGAGGCGCATCGTGCCGCCGAGGTCCGACTCTTCCGTGCGCTTCTCGACACGGCCTTCGCGGTCGTACCACTCGGTGATCAGCGCGACCACGCGGTTCTTGGTGTCCTGATCGAACTCGGTGCTGTTCGCGTCCTTCAGGCCGACCACGTCGCGCGCGAATTCGATCACGGCGAGCTGCATGCCGAGGCAGATGCCGAGGTACGGCACCTTCGCTTCGCGTGCATAGCGGATCGCGGCAATCTTGCCTTCGGTGCCGCGACGGCCGAAACCACCCGGCACGAGCACCGCGTCGAGATGCTTGAGGCTCTCGACGCCTTGCGTTTCGATCTCTTCGGAGTCGATATATTCAATGTTCACGCGCGTCGACGTATGCATCGACGCATGGCGCAGCGCTTCGATCAGCGACTTGTACGACTCGGTCAGATCGACGTACTTGCCGACCATGCCGATCGTCACTTCGTGCTTCGGGTTCTCCAGCTTCTCGACCAGATCGGACCACATGGACAGATTGGCCGGCTGCGGCGAGAGCTTGAGCTCTTCGCAGATGATCGCGTCCAGACCCTGATCGTGCAGCATCTGCGGAATCTTGTAGATGCTGTCCGCATCCCACACCGAAATCACGGCGTCTTCCGGCACGTTCGAGAACATGGAGATCTTCGCGCGCTCGTCGTCCGGAATGCGGCGGTCGGCGCGGCACAGCAGCACGTGCGGCGAAATACCGATTTCGCGCAGCTTCTGCACGCTGTGCTGGGTCGGCTTGGTCTTCAGCTCGCCGGCCGTGGCGACCCACGGCACCAGCGTCAGATGCACGAAACACGCGCTGTTGCGGCCGAGGCGCAGGCTCATCTGACGCGCGGCTTCGAGGAACGGCAGCGATTCGATGTCACCCACCGTACCGCCCACTTCGACGATCGCGACATCCGGCTCGCCGCACGTCGCGGAAGCCGCGCCGCGCTCGACGAATGCCTGGATTTCGTTGGTGATGTGCGGAATGACCTGCACGGTCTTGCCGAGATAATCGCCACGGCGTTCCTTGCGGATCACCGATTCGTAAATCTGGCCCGTGGTGAAGTTATTGGCCTTGCGCATCTTCGTGCTGATGAAGCGCTCATAGTGGCCGAGGTCGAGGTCGGTTTCCGCTCCGTCTTCCGTCACGAACACTTCGCCGTGTTGAAACGGGCTCATCGTGCCGGGGTCGACGTTGATGTACGGATCGAGCTTGAGGAGGGTGACTTTAAGACCGCGCGATTCGAGGATCGCGGCGAGGGAAGCGGCGGCAATACCCTTGCCGAGGGAAGATACTACGCCGCCGGTGACGAAAACATATTTGGTCATCGCTGGATGCTCGCGGGAAAAACGGATTATACCGTAAAGGCTTGTCCCGACCCAGCAAAAAACGACCGACCACCACGCGCGCGGCTTCGCCTCGCATGACGCCCGCGCCGCGATTCAGAGATACGTGCGAGACGACGGAAAGCGCCGTCAGGCCGTCCGTTCGAGCTCGCGCAACATCCGCTGCACCGCGCGTGCGGTTTCGAGCGGCTTTTCCATCGGATACAGATGGCTGCCCTCAATCCACTCGACGTGGCCGCCGGTCGCACGGCGCGTCGCATCAAGGCCGGCCTGACGGATTTCCTTCGAGCGCGTACCGGCGATAAACCCGACCGGCACCGGCGCGCCGCGCGCGAGCCGCGCGCCGAGCGTATGCGGCAGCGTCCGGTAGATCTGATATTCGGTGCGGCGATCGAACGCGAGCGCGCGAGCGCCGTCGGGCGCGCTCTGCGGGATGCCAAAGTCGATATAGTCCGACAGCATGCGCTCGTCCCAGCGCGCGAACGCGGGCTTCGAGTGGAAGTGCCGCCACGCGTCGTCGCGGCTCGCCCATTGCGTGCGCCGCGTGCGCGTGGCCGCCGCCGGCGAAAGCCGCTCGTCGAGCCCGGTCCATTGCGACACGCGCAGCATACTGCTGCGCCAGCCGGCGATCACCGGCGAGTCGAGCATCACGACGCCCTTCACCCACTGCGGTTTTTTCAGCGCCGCCATCAACGACAGATAGCCACCGAGCGAATGCCCGACCAGCCACACAGGCCGCTCGTACGCACGGCCGATGTCGTCGAGCAGCTGTTCAACCAGATGCGGCCAGTCCTGGGTGACCGGAAAGCGCGGGTCGTGGCCGATGCGCTCGATCGATCGCACCTCGTAGTCGTCGGAGAGTTCGGCGAAGATGGTCCGGTAAGTCGAGGCCGGGAAACCGTTCGCATGCGAGAAATGGATGATGTTTTTCAACTGCGGCTATCTCCATGATGTTTTTGCGTGCGCGTGGCGGGCCTCTATTTACGCCGGCCGATGACGGACCTTTCCAAGGTTTTCGCGCAGTTTGCGAGAAAGCCTACAGGATCGGCGCGCAGTTTGGGCACGGAGCCCCAGGCGCTATATAGAGCGCTTGCACTAGCTGCGTGCGTGGCGCCCGCTTCGCTCACTCCGCCCGCCCCGCGCCGAAATGGACTGGGCCCGCCCGATAACGTGATTTTTCACGAGGACGGTAGAGTCGAGCACGACGACCGAATGACGACCGAATAATGGGCGGCACGCTCGAAATCGACGAGTATCGTCAGAACGCAAAGCGTGCGTCATTCATCCGCACTACGCCGGCTGATCCACCGTGCTATCCATCCAGTAGCGGCGCCGCGTATCGCGATAGCGCTCGAGCAGCACCGGCGCCTCGTGAGCGCCCGGATCGACGTCGACCCGCACCGCGCCGTCGCGATCGCTGCGCCCGAGTTCGATATGCCGGGCCACGTAGCGCGCGAACACGCCCGCATTCGGGTGATGAAAGCGGTTCTCGTAGCCCATCTGAAATAAGGCGACGGACGGCCCGATAGCGTCGAGAAACGGCTCGGTCGACGAGGTCCGGCTGCCGTGATGCGGCACGATCAGCACCTGCGCGCGCAACGCGTCGCGATCGCGCGCGAGCAGCACGCGCTCGGTCGGCGCCTCGATGTCGGCGGTCAGCAATGCGGCGACAGCCGGCGCGTCGTTCGCGCGGACCGAAGTGGCCGGCCCACGCACGGCGCTGGGCAAGGTCCGCACGCGGAGCACGCAGCAATGATCGTTCGGCTTGCCATGCAGCGGCCCCGGGTCCGGCCACAGCATCGAAAACTCGACGCCATCCCATTGCCAGCGCTGCCCCGCCGCGCACGGCAGCGTCTGTGCGCCGTGCCGCCGCGCGTTCGACCACAGCGGATGGTCCGCTTCGAGCCCGGCCACCATCTGCCGCACGCCGATCGCGTCGAGCACCGCGGGCACGCCGCCCGCGTGATCGGAATCGGAGTGACTGACGATCAGCGTATCGAGCGTCGTTACGCCTTGCGCCTGCAGGAACGGCACGACCACGCGCTCGCCCGCGTGAGTCGATTCCGGCCCGGGCCCCGCGTCGAACAGCAGCGCGTGATGCGCGGTTTGCACCAGCACCGAGGTGCCCTGCCCGACGTCGAGCGCGGTCAGGCGGAACGCGCCGGCGGGCGACGCCAGCGCGCCGTCGGCGCCCGGCATCAGCAACGGCAGCCAGGTCAGCGGCGCGGCCCAGCGCAACGGCCAGCCGCGCGGCGCGAGACACCAGAGCACGCCGAGCGCCGCCGCGGCGAGCGCCCATGCGTGCGGCTGCGGCAACCACCAGAGTGCCCAGTGCGGCCCCGACAACCATCGCAGGCCCGTCGCGAGACCGTCGAGCAACGTGTGCGCGGCGCGCCACGCGAATGCATCGAGCGGCGCGGGCAACGCGACGCCCGCCAGCACCGTCGGCGTGACCAGCAGGCTCACCCACGGAATCGCGAACGCATTCGCAAGCGGACCGAGCAGCGGAATCTGCGAGAACCAGTAGACGGTCAGCGGTGCGAGCGCGATCGTCACCGCGAACTGCACCTGCGCGGCACTGCGCAGCCGCTCGGCCAGCGCCCGTCCGCGACGCATCAGTCCGGCGCGCAATGCTTGCCATTTCGCTCCCGCCCCGCTCTGTTCATCGTCCGTGGCCGGTTCGCGCGAACCGCCAGCGCGCTCACGCGGACGTCCCGACATCGCAAACAGAATCGCGCCGACCGCGCCGAACGACAGCCAGAACCCCGCCGATACGACCGCCCACGGATCGATCAGCAGCACGAGCCCGAGCGCCCACGCGAACACCGTCGAGCGCGCCAGCTGGCGACCGCCGACAAACGCGAACGCGGCAAGCGCCGCCATCCATAGCGCGCGCTGCGCCGGCACGTTGAAGCCGGCAAGCGCGGCGTGCAACGCGGCAAACAGCGCACCGGCCGTCACACCGACGATCTGCGCGGGCAGCCGCAGCGGCCAGTTGCGACCGAGCCAGCCCGAGCGCCGCCATACCGTGGCTGCGAACCAGCCGGCCAGTCCCGCGACGAAGCCGATGTGCAGCCCCGAAATCGCCACCAGATGGCTGGTGCCGGTGCTGCGCATCAGTTGCCAGTCGGCGGCGCTGACCTCGTCCTGCGCGCCGATCGCCAACGCGACGACGATGCCGCGATGCGGCGCATCGGCGAGCACCGTATCGATCCGCGCGCGCAACACGGCGCGCCAGCGGTCGACCCGCACCCCGAGCCCGCCCGCGTGACCGGCCAGTCGCACCGCGCGTTCCGGCGCGCTCACATAGCCGCTCGCCCGCACGTTGCGCGCGAGCAGCGTCGCTTCGGCATCGCGCACGCCGAAGTTCGCGTTGCCGTGCGGACGCTTCAGCCGCACGGGCAAGCGCCAGCGCTCGCCGGGTTCGAGCGGCGGCGGCGGTGCGTCGCGGGTCATCCACGACAGCTGGATCACGCGCGGGAACGCGGCGAGTTGCGCGTCGTTCGCGTCGACTTCGAAGAGGAAGCGCGCGCCTTTGTCGTCACGCGACGGCAAACCCTTGATGCTGCCGACCACCTCGATATCGCGCCCCTCCCACGCGTGCGGCAGGCTCACCGCGAGACGTAGCTGTGCGCGCGCGGCCGCATAGCCGAAGCCGATGCAGCAAGCCGCGCAACCCACGGCCAACCAGCCGACGGCGCGTCGCACGCGGGCGTCGGGCCGTCTTTCGCGCATCGCCAGTCTTGCCTTCGACCACCGCTGCCACCTCAGCCAGCTCGCGCGGCCCGTCGCCCGCAACTTCATCGGCATGAGCCCGCTATAACCATTGCCCGCCCGCGCGCGGCGACCCTGCGAATCGGCAGCCGCCGATTGCACGCTCTCTCCCGCCGGCTGCTGCGCCGCCGCGTCGCGCAAGCCCCACACCGCGACGCCCAACGCCACGCATCCAGCCAGCAGCAACGCCCACCAGCCGCCCCCCTCCGGCAATGCTGCTTGCCGCTGCAGCCAGATCACCCCCAACGCAAACCCGCACCACACTGCCCGCATCCGCCCTCCGTGCCGCTGGCGCGAGACGCCATCACGCGCCGGCAAACGGGCAGTGCACAGACAACGGCAAACCCGCCGGGCGTGGAGTCGCCTAGCGCGAATCCCGTCGACCAACGAATCGATTATGCAGAGGAAAGGGCCAGTCGCGGCAGCGCGGCGAGCGCGTTAGCCGTTGTGCCTAGGGCCGCTGCGTCGGATGGGACACCCCGCAGTTCCGCGAGGCTCGCGCCGATCGCCGGAATCTGCTCGGGCGAATTGCGCTGCTTGTACATCCACGAGGGCGCGATGTCCGGCGCATCGGTTTCGACGACCAGCGCGTCGAACGGCAATTGCTCCGCGAGCCGACGAATCTGCCGCGCACGCTCGAAGGTCAGGTTGCCGCCGAAGCCCAGATGCAGCCCCTGATCGATGTACGCCTGCGCCTGCTGGAAGCTGCCGTTGAATGCATGCGCGATGCCGCGATGGATCTGATGCCGTCGTAGTCCCTTGATCACCTGATCCTGCGATTTACGCACGTGGCAAATGACCGGCAGATCGAATTCGCGCGCGAGCTGCAACTGGCCGTTGTAGAAGAACTGCTGGCGCACGTCGTCGAGCCCGTCGATGAAATAGTCGAGCCCGATCTCGCCGATGCCGACGAAGCGCGGATCGTCGAGACTCGCCTCGATCTCCATGCGCAGCAGGTCGAGATCGGCGTCGGCGGCGCCCGGCGTGAACAGCGGATGAATGCCGAGCGCGTACGCGCCGCCGTCGACGCGATGCGCCAGCTCGCGCACCGCCGCGAAATTCTGCCGCCCGATCGCCGGAATCACGATGCGCGACACCCCCGCGCGACGCGCCGAGGCCGCAACGGCGTCACGGTCGGCGTCGAACTCCGAGGCGTCGAGATGGCAGTGCGTGTCGATCCACATGGGCTGTCTCGCTGGCAATGGAAGCGGACTGAGGAAAGCGGAGCGCGGGCGGCTGGAAGATTCGCGGCGGGTGTGGCCGGCGTGGCGGATGCGGCAAACGTGGCGATTCGCAGCCGTCCGCACCACGACCACTCGCAACGCGCGTGCCGCTGCGCGCCTATGCTGCGTCTGCGGTGCGATTGCGGTCTGCGTCACCTGCGTCCGCAGCCCGGTTCACGGCTCGTGCCTACGCTTACCGCCACCCCCGCACTACGTCGACCGCCGCCTCAACCGCGCCAAACTCCCCGCCGACCTCAAACCGGTACCGGCGGCTCCTCGTACAGCACGCCGTCGCGCAATCGCATGATGCGGTCGCAACGCCCCGCCAGCTCCGGATCGTGCGTGACGATCACGAAGCTCGTCTCGAGCGTGCGCGACAGTTCGAGCATCAGATTGAACACGGTGTCGGCGGTGCCGCCGTCGAGGTTGCCGGTGGGCTCGTCGGCGAGCACGCAGGCGGGCTTCGTCACCAGCGCGCGCGCAATCGCGACGCGCTGCCGCTCGCCGCCCGACAACTCGCCCGGCCGATGCTTCGCGCGATGCCCCATGCCGACGCGCTCCAGTACCTGCAGCGCTTCGCGGCGCGCCGCTTCGGTCGTCATGCGGCGAATCCGCAGCGGCATCGCGACGTTATCGAGCGCGGAAAACTCCGGCAACAGATGGTGAAACTGATACACGAAACCGAGCGCGCGATTGCGCAGATCGTTGCGCTCGCGCTCGGAGAGTTGCGTGAACGGCTTGCCGAGCACCGACACCTGGCCCGCGCTCGGCTCGTCGAGACCGCCGAGCACATGCAGCAGTGTGCTCTTACCCGACCCCGACGCGCCGACGATCGCGAGCTTCTCGCCGCGTCGCACGGACAGTTGCGTGTTGTTGAGCACCTGCACGTTCAGGCCACCCTGCACGAACGATTTGGAAATGCCGGTGGCTTCGAGCACGTACGGATGCAACGCGGGGTCCTGAGCGGTCATGGATGAATCGGTAGAAGAATTGACGAGGCGGTCATTCATAGCGCAGCGCCTCCGCCGGACGGACTTTCGCACCGCGCCAGCTCGGATAGAGCGTCGCCAGCGCCGACAGCAGGAACGCGATGATGCCGATGCGCGCGACGTCGGCCGGAATCAGCTCGGACGGCAGCTCGCTGATGAAATACACGGACGGCGGCAGGAATTGCACGCCGAGCAGATGCTCGATCATCGGCACGAGCCACGGAATGCTCCACGCGATCAGGCAGCCGAGCGCGACGCCCGTCGCCGTGCCGATGAAGCCGATCGTCACGCCCTGCACGACGAAAATCTTCATGATCGAGCCGGGCTGCGCGCCGAGCGTGCGCAGAATCGCGATATCGGCCTGCTTGTTGGTCACCGTCATCACCAGCGACGACACCAGATTGAACGCCGCCACCGCGATGATCAGCGTGAGGATGATGAACATCATGCGTTTTTCGATCTGCACCGCCGAGAACCAGGTCTTGTTCTGCTGGGTCCAGTCGCGAATGTACAGATCGCCCGACAGGCTGCGCGCAAGCTGATGCGCGACTTCCGGCGCGCGCTGCATGTCGGTCAGGCGCAGCCGCACGCCGGTCGGCGCGGGCAGCCGGAACAGCGCCTGCGCGTCCTTGATGTTGATCAGCGCGAGCGTGCTGTCGTATTCGTAGTGCCCCGACTCGAAGATGCCGACCACCGTGAACTGCTTCAGGCGCGGCAGCATGCCGGCCGGCGTGATCGTGCCTTCGGGCGCGACCAGCGTGATCTTGTCGTTCATCTGCACGCCGAGATTGGCGGCGAGGTCGGCGCCGAGCACGATGCCGAAGTCGCCCGGCACGAGGTTGGTCAGCTTGCCGCCCTTCATTTCCTTGCCGATGTCGGACACTTCGGGCTCGAGCGTCGGTTCGACGCCGCGCAGCGCGACGCCGCTCACCGCGTCCTGACGCGTGAGCAGCGCCTGCGCCTCGACATAGGGCGCGGCGCCGATCACCTGCCTGTTCAGGCGCGCTTCGTTGGCCGTCAGTTGCCAGTCCGGCATCGAGCCGGTCGGCGAAAAGATTTCGACGTGCGCGAGCACCGACAGCATGCGGTCGCGCACCTCTTTCTGGAAGCCGTTCATCACCGACAGCACGACGATCAGCGCCGCGACGCCGAGCGCGATGCCCGACATCGACACCAGCGCGATGAACGAGATGAAGCCGTTACCGGTCGTGCGTTTGCTGGCGCGCGTGTAGCGCCAGCCAATCTGCCATTCGTAGGGAAATTTCAAGCGAATCCTTTTTGCGTCGTTCTGCGGCGATGTGCTGTGCGCGGCTGCTGTGAAACGTGAAGCGTCTGCCGCGCGGTCCGGGCGTCGTGATCGTTGGGCTCGCGGCAGTGCCGATCGTTCCGGTTGCGGGTCGGCTTGCCGTGGCCGCCTGTCACGGCCCGCTACTGCCCTCGGCTACCCGTCGACCGCCCTCCGGCTGCCCACCGCGATCAAGCGCGAAGTTTGCCATACATTCCGGCCGGCTCGCGCAAAGCCTCTGCCCCCGTCCCTCGCCGTCTCGCCGTCGGTCGACCCGTTGCCGCGCCGGCGCCTTCCGTCGAAATACTCGCACTCTTTGCCCTACAATGCGCAGCATCATGCCTGCCGACCGCCTCCACCTTCTGCTGCCCTTCGCGCTGCCTGCCGCAGCCGACGCCTCCACCGCCCTGCACGACATCCGCAGTCCCGCGCTCGACAAGCTGATCGCCCGCGCGACGCTGGTCGAACGCGTGATCGGCGAGGATTTTCAGCGCACGCTGCCGCACGAGCGCTGGGTCGCGCGACAGTTCGGCGCACTGCCCGAGAGCGCGCCGGCCGCCGCCGACGACGAAGCCCCGCTCGCGCCCTACATGCTGCGCGCCGACGGCGGCGAGCCCGGCGACGCGACGTGGGCCTGCGTGCAGCCGGTACACGTACGGATCGCGCACGATCACCTCGTGCTGATCGACCCGGCCGCGCTCGAACTGTCCGACGACGACGCCCGCACGCTGCTCGCGGTCGCGCGTCCGCTGATCGAGGAACTCGGCGTGCGCATCGAGGCGCCGCAGCCGACCCGCTGGTATCTGTCGAGCGACGCGTTCGGCACGCTCGCGGGCGCGTCGCCGCTGCGCGCGAGCGGTCGCAATATCGAAATCTGGCTGCCGCACGAAGCGCACTCCGGCGAGCGTTCGCGCGCGTGGATGAAGCTGCAGAACGAAATCCAGATGGCGTGGTTCGAGCACCCGGTCAACGAAGCACGCGAAGCGCGTGGACTGCCGGCCGTCAACTCGATCTGGTTTCACGCGCAGGGTGTCGCGCGAGCCGTGCGCAGTCCGTTCGCGCAGGTGCTGTCGGAGGCGGCCGCGACGCGCGGTCTCGCGCTGAGCGCCGGGGTCGCGACGGGCGCGCCACCCGCGTCGTTCGGCGAACTGGCCGCAGCGCGGCGCGGCGCGGTCCGCGGCAACGGCGGCGCGAATGGCGCACAGTCGGGCGCGACGGCACCGGCAAGCACAGCCGCCACGACGAACGCCACCACAAACCACATGGCAAACACGGCCTCGGCCGCCCATTCCGCCGGCACGCTGGTCGAACTCGATCCGTTCTCCGCGCCCTACATCGAACAGGACTGGGCGCGCTGGAACCAGGCGTTCGCAAAACTGCAGACCGACTGGTTCGAGCCCGCGCTCGCCGCGCTGCAAGCCGGCGAACTCGCCGAACTCTGCCTCACGCTGTGCGGCGACACCGGCTCGGTGACGCTCGCCGTCACGCGCGGCGACCTGCGCAAATTCTGGCGCCGGCGCGTGCTGGCCTCGCTGTTCATCGAATGACGCACTCCATGATGCCGCGCACGACCTGCCGCCCGCTCCCTCGAATCATCCACGGCCTTTTCGCATGACCCGAATCGTTACACGCCCCTGCTCCCCCGTCGACGCAGACGTGCTGACCCGCTGCGGCCTGCATCCGGTGCTCGCGCGCCTCTATGCGTCGCGCGGCGTGTGTCTGCCCGAAGACGTCGAAACCGGCCTCGCGCGGCTCGTGCCGCCCGCCGATCTGAAGGGCTGCGAGGACGCCGCCGCACTGCTCGCCGACGCGATCCAGCAAGGCCGCCGCATGCTGGTCGTGGCCGACTACGACTGCGACGGCGCGACCGCCTGCGCGGTTGCCGTGCGCGGGCTGCGAATGTTCGGCGGCCACATCGATTACCTCGTGCCGAACCGCATGGAGCACGGCTACGGGCTCACGCCGGACATCGTCGAGCTGGCGACGCGCAGCGCTTCGGGCAAGCCCGATCTGCTGATCACGGTCGACAACGGCATCGCGAGCGTCGACGGCGTCGCGGCGGCCAACGCGCTCGGCATCGACGTGCTCGTCACCGATCACCACCTGCCCGGCGACGAGCTGCCCGCCGCGCGCGCGATCGTCAATCCGAACCAGCCGGGCTGCACGTTCCCGAGCAAGTGCCTGGCCGGCGTCGGCGTAATGTTCTACGTGCTGCTGGCGTTGCGCGCGGAATTGCGCCACCGCGGCGCGTTCGGCGACGCGCTGCCCGAGCCGCGCCTCGACGGCCTGCTCGACCTGGTCGCGCTCGGCACGGTCGCCGACGTCGTCAAGCTCGACGGCAATAACCGCGTGCTGGTCGCGCAAGGCCTGCAGCGCATCCGCAAGGGGCGCATGCAGCCCGGCATCGCCGCGCTCTTTCGCGCCGCCGCGCGCGACGCGCGCAGCGCGTCCGGCTTCGACCTCGGCTTCGCGCTGGGCCCACGCCTGAACGCGGCGGGCCGGCTGTCGGACATGTCGCTCGGGATCGAATGCCTGACCACCGACGATGTCGGCCGCGCATGGGAACTCGCGCAGCAGCTCGACACGATGAACCGCGAGCGCCGCGAAATCGAGGCCGGCATGCAGCAGCAGGCGCTCGACGACCTGTCGACGGTCGATCCCGCCGGCGCGACCACGATCACGCTGTTCAATCCGGGCTGGCATCAGGGCGTGATCGGCATCGTCGCGGGACGGCTGAAGGAGAAGTTCAACCGCCCGTCGTTCACGTTCGCGCCCGCCGACGAAACCGGCGTGATGGTCAAGGGCTCGGGCCGCTCGATCGCGGGCTTCCATCTGCGCGACGCGCTCGATCTGATCTCGAAGCGCGAGCCGGACCTGATCGTCAAATTCGGAGGCCACGCGATGGCCGCGGGCCTGACGATCGCCGCCGCCGACGTGCCGTGCTTCACCGCCGCGTTCGAGGCGGTCGGCCGCGAATGGCTGTCCGCGGAAGCGCTCGCGCGCACGGTCGAGACCGACGGCGAACTCGAAGACGCGTATTTCACGCCGCAATTCGTCGAGATGCTCGACGCGGCCGTGTGGGGCCAGGGCTTTCCGGCGCCGGTGTTTTCGGGCGAGTTCGAAGTCGCGTCGCAGGCGCTCGTGAAGGACAAGCACCTGAAGCTGCAACTGCTGCGCGGCCGCCAGCGCTTCAACGCGATCTGGTTCAACCACACCGACACGCTGCCCGCGCGCACCACCGTCGCCTACCGGCTCGCGAGCGATACGTGGAACGGCGTATCGCGCGTGCAGCTGATCGTCGAGCATGCGCTGAGCTGATAAATCCTCGCAAAATCAACCGCAAACCCACGCCGGATCGCCCGCAAGGCTCCGGCCTGGCGTGCCGATCGGCTATAATTTCTGCTTTTTACGCAGAATAGAAGATCGACATGGAAGCGGAACGTCTCAACGCGATCGAAGCCTCTCTGGCCGACCTGCGCAAGCGCGCGGACGACCTACGGGGGTATCTTTGACTACGACGACAAAGCACTACGTCTAATCGAAGTCAACCGGGAACTCGAAGACCCGGACGTCTGGAACGATGCGAAGCACGCCCAGGCACTCGGTAAGGAAAAGAAGCTGCTCGACGACACGGTCGGCAAGCTGACGTCGATCACCAACGACGTGAACGATGCGCAAGACCTGTTCGACATGGCGCGCGAAGAAGCCGACGACGAAACGCTGCTTGCCTGCGAGGCCGACGCCCAGGGCATCGAAGCGCGCGTCGCCGACATGGAATTCCGCCGGATGTTCGCGAACCCGGCCGACCCGAACAACGCGTTCCTCGACATCCAGGCCGGCGCTGGCGGCACCGAAGCGTGCGACTGGGCGTCGATGCTGCTGCGCCAGTATCTGCGCTATTGCGAGCGCAAGGGCTTCAAGACCGAAGTGCTCGAGCAGACCGAAGGCGACGTCGCCGGCATCAAGAACGCGACGATCAAGATCGAAGGCGAATACGCGTACGGCTTTTTGCGTACCGAAACCGGCGTGCACCGCCTCGTGCGCAAGTCGCCGTTCGATTCGTCGGGCGGTCGCCATACGTCGTTCTCGTCGGTGTTCGTGTACCCGGAAATCGACGACTCGATCGAAGTGGACATCAACCCGGCCGATCTGCGCATCGACACGTACCGCGCTTCCGGCGCGGGCGGTCAGCACATCAACAAGACCGACTCCGCGGTGCGTATCACGCACATGCCGTCGGGCATCGTCGTGCAGTGCCAGAACGACCGCTCGCAGCACCGCAACCGCGCCGAAGCGATGGCGATGCTGAAATCGCGCCTGTACGAAGCGGAAATCCGCAAGCGTCAGGCCGAGCAGGACAAGCTCGAAGCCGGCAAGACCGATGTGGGCTGGGGTCACCAGATCCGCTCGTACGTGCTGGACAACAGCCGCATCAAGGATTTGCGTACCAACGTCGAAATCAGCAACACGAAGAGCGTGCTCGACGGCGATCTCGATCCGTTCATCAGCGCGAGCCTGAAACAGGGCGTGTAAGCGCAACCGGCGCGGCCCACTGCGGCCGCGCCGCCGTTTTTTGCCTCTTGTTTGACCGCCTGAGGTTTTTACACTGACTGGCTTCCCGCGTCCGGCGCACGCCGCCGCGGACCACCGAATACCACACATCATGACCGAACCGACCCAGCCGAATACCGCGCCCGTCGCCGCTGTCGCGCCCGAAGCGGACGACAACAAGATCATCGCCGAGCGCCGCGAAAAGCTGCGCGAGCTGCGTGAGCAAGGCGTCGCCTATCCGAACGATTTCCGTCCCACGCACCACGCGGAAGACCTGCAGCAGCAGTACGAGCACGCCGACAAGGAAGCGCTCGAAGCGAATCCGCTCGAAGTCGCGATCGCCGGCCGCATGATGCTCAAGCGCGTGATGGGCAAGGCGAGCTTCGCGACCGTGCGCGACGGTTCGGGTCAGATCCAGTTCTTCATCACGCCGGCCGACGTCGGTCAGGACACCTACGACGCATTCAAGAAGTGGGACATGGGCGACATCGTCGCCGCGCGCGGCGTGCTGTTCCGCACCAACAAGGGCGAGCTGTCGGTGCGCTGTACCGAGCTGCGTCTGCTGTCGAAGTCGCTGCGCCCGCTGCCGGACAAGTTCCACGGTCTCGCCGACCAGGAAATGAAGTACCGCCAGCGCTACGTCGACCTGATCGTCACGCCGGAAACGCGCCGCACGTTCGTCGCGCGAACCAAGGCGATCGCGTCGGTGCGCAACTTCATGGCCCAGGCCGACTTCATGGAAGTCGAAACGCCGATGCTGCACCCGATCCCGGGCGGCGCGGCGGCCAAGCCCTTCACCACCCATCACAACGCGCTCGACATGCAGATGTTCCTGCGGATCGCGCCGGAGCTGTACCTGAAGCGGCTGGTGGTCGGCGGCTTCGAGCGCGTGTTCGAGATCAACCGTAATTTCCGCAACGAGGGCGTGTCCGTGCGCCACAACCCGGAATTCACGATGATCGAGTTCTACGCGGCCTACACCGACTACAAGTGGCTGATGGACTTCACCGAGCAACTGATCCGCCAGGCGGCGATCGACGCGCTCGGCACTGCCACGATCACCTATCAGGGTCGCGAGCTCGATCTGGCCAAGCCGTTCCATCGCCTGACGATCACCCAGGCGATCCAGAAATACGCGCCGCAATACACGAACGAACAGCTCGCCGATGCCACGTCCCTGCGCGCCGAGTTGAAGAAGTTCGGCGTCGATGCGTCGCAGCCGCAGTTCCTGAACGCGGGCGTCGGTTCGCTGCAACTGGCGCTGTTCGAAGAGACCGCCGAGTCGCAATTGTGGGAGCCGACCTACATCATCGACTACCCGATCGAAGTGTCGCCGCTCGCGCGCGCGTCGGACAAGGTGGCAGGCATCACCGAGCGTTTCGAGCTGTTCATCACCGGCCGCGAAATCGCCAACGGCTTCTCGGAGCTGAACGATCCGGAAGATCAGGCCGCGCGCTTCAAGAAGCAGGTCGACCAGAAGGACGCCGGCGACGAGGAAGCGATGTTCTACGACGCCGACTACATCCGTGCGCTCGAATACGGGATGCCGCCGGCCGGCGGTTGCGGTATCGGCATCGACCGTCTGGTGATGATGCTGACCGACAGCCCGAGCATCCGCGACGTGATCCTGTTCCCGCATCTGCGTCGCGAGGATTGAGCGAAGCTCGCTTTGAATCTCGCTGAGTGCGCCGCCGAGCGTTGCGCCGTGTGTGCGACGCGATGTTTGCGCAACGCTTCTGAAAAACGCCCGGTTATGCCGGGCGTTTTTTATTGCGCGGCTTTCCTGCACGGCAATGGCGCACGCAGCGATTAGCCGGCGGCGATGCGCCGGGCAGGACCGTTTTCTGCTTCGAAGGGTTTGTAACCAGGGGTAAAAGCTGCCCTATCGCGTGCACGCCGCTCCGACGAATGAAGATTTCGAATCGTGCGGACGACGCGAGGCGCGCCGCGCGGATGCCCCAAAGGCATACGGCCACGCCCATCGCGCCTGCACGACCGCTCGCGTGGGCACTAGTTACAAATTGAAACGCTGGCCGGATCGAATTGCCGGACACTCGATTTCGCAAGATCTCGTAAGCAATCGGCTCTGTCAGAAACGGAGGCCCAACATGAGCAATCCGATAGATCACCCGACTCAACCCACGCAACAACGTCGTCTTCATCCGTTGATCGCGGTCGCCGCCGGCGCGGTGCTGATCGCGAGTCTGGTCGCGACCGCGGCCATCACCGGCGTGTTCCCGAAGGCGTCGAGCAATAGCGCGCAGGACGATCAGACGCAGGCCGCGCAGATTGCGACCGCGCCGCAAGCGGGCGTCGTCGATTCGGCCGCGCCGGTGAATCCGTCGAATCCGTCGATGCAACCGCAAGCGTCCCAGCAACAGGCAGAGGCGCCCGCGCCGTCCGTCCCCGTCCCTGCCCCGACGCGGCAACCACAATACGCACAGCAACAGCAGGCGCAAGCCGCACCGCAGTACGCGCAACAACCAGCGCAGCAGCCGACACCGCAAGCCGCCTACTGCTCGACCTGCGGCACGGTCGTCGCGATTTCGGCGGTGCATCAGGAAGGTCACGGCACGGGGATCGGCGCGGTCGGTGGAGCGGTCGCCGGTGGCGTGGTCGGCAATCAGTTCGGCGCCGGCGGCGGCCGCACGGCCATGACACTGCTCGGCGCGCTCGGCGGCGGTCTCGCCGGCAACTCGGTCGAAAAACATCTGCGCAGCTCGACGTCGTATTCGGTACGCGTGCGGATGGAAAACGGCCACACGCGCTATTTCACCTATCACGAAGCGCCGCCGTTCCGCGACGGCCAACGCGTGCGGATAGAAAACGGCGGCCTGATCGCGGACTAAGGTCGAGGTCAGCGCGGCACGCGCGGCATCTTTCTTCACGGCAATGAAAAAAGGCGATTCCATTGGAATCGCCTTTTCTTTGGAGCCTGGCATTCAGCACACGGGCCCGAGTACGCGCTCAATAATCCGCGTCTTCGATCCACGCCGCCTGAATCGCTTCGAGGATCTTCTCGTTCGAGCGGTTCGGGTCGTCGTCGAAGCCTTCGAGCTCGGTCACCCAGCGATGCAGGTCGGTGAACCGCACCTGCTGCGGATCGACGTCCTGATGCTTGTCCGTCAGAGCCATCGCGATGTCTTGCGTATCGGTCCACTTCATGGCTGCGCCCTCCTGTTAGTGGTTTTCCTTCGCGTGATTGATCGAGTAACGCGGAATTTCGACGACCAGATCCTGCTCGTCCGGCACGATCGCCTGACACGACAGACGTGAAGCCGGTTCGAGCCCCCACGCCTTGTCCAGCAGATCGTCCTCGTCTTCCTCGGATGGCGTCAAGGCGGCGAAACCCTCACGCACGATCACGTGACAGGTCGTGCACGCGCACGACTTCTCGCACGCGTGCTCGATTTCGATACCGTGTTCGAGCAGGCTGTCGCAGATGCTCTTGCCGGGAACGGCGTCGATCACCGCGCCGTCCGGGCACAGTTCGACGTGAGGCAGCACAACGATTTGAGGCATACAGTTTCCGTTTGGGTCTGAGGCACGGTGGCTGCCGGCTAGGCCGCGTGCAGGCTCCGTACCATTTTACTGGCGCCGTGCGGAGTTTTTAAGTCCGCGCGGCGCGCTCCGGTTGTTCAGTTCATCGACATGAGCGCATGGCCATGCCAGTGCGCATCGTTCAGATCTCGTCGAGCTTGCGGCCCGACAGCGCGCGCCGAATGCCCTTGTTCATGCGGCGCGCGGCGAATTCGTCGGTGCCTTCGGCGAGCGTTTTCGTCGCCGCTTCGATCGCGCCGGCGTCCTCGCTTTGGGCGACCTCGCGCAGCGCGGCGAGCAGCGCGTCGAGCGCCGCGCGTTCGCTGTCGTCGAGCAGTTCGGCGTCGGCAGCCAACGCCGCCTCGGTCGCCTCGACGAGACGCCGTGCCTCGACCTGCGCTTCACGCAACGCCCGCGCCCGCATGTCGACTTCGGCGGTCGAGAAGCTGTCTTCGAGCATGCGCGCGATGTCGTCGTCGGCAAGGCCATAGGACGGCTTCACCACCACCGATGCCTCGACGCCCGAGCCCAGCTCGCGCGCGAACACCGACAGCAGACCGTCCGCGTCGACCTGATAGGTCACGCGAATGCGCGCGGCGCCCGCGGCCATCGGCGGAATGCCGCGCAGCTCGAAGCGCGCGAGCGAGCGGCAATCGCTGACCAGTTCGCGCTCGCCTTGCACGACGTGAATCGCCATCGCGGTCTGGCCGTCCTTGAAGGTCGTGAAATCCTGCGCGCGCGCGACCGGAATCGTCGAGTTGCGCGGGATGATCTTCTCGGTGAGACCGCCCATCGTCTCGACGCCGAGCGACAGCGGGATCACGTCGAGCAGCAGCCATTCGTCGCCGTCCGCGCCACGGTTGCCCGCGAGCAGATCGGCCTGGACCGCGGCACCCAGCGCGACCACCTGATCGGGATCGAGATTGACCAGCGGCGGCTGGCCGAAGAACGCCTCGACCGCGCGGCGGATCACCGGCATGCGCGTCGCGCCGCCGACCAGCACGACGCCCTTGATCTCTTTGGTCGTGACCTTCGCATCGCGCAGCGCTTTCTTCGTCGGGCCCAGCGTGCGCTGCACCAGCGCGGCGGTGAGGGTCTCGAAGGTGGCTTCGTCGATCGCCTGGTCGAGCGTGGCGCCATTCGACAGCGTCACCTTGAACGCCGCTTGCGGTGCGCTCGACAACGCCTCCTTGGCGTCGCGCACGCTATCGAGCAGCAGACGCACGTCCTGCGGCGCGAGCGTCTGCGGCGCGATGCCGGCCTGTTCGAGCACGTGGCGATACAGCGCGTGATCGAAATCGTCGCCGCCGAGCGCGGAGTCGCCGCCCGCCGCGAGCACTTCGAACACACCCTGGGTGAGCTTCAGGATCGACAGGTCGAAGGTGCCGCCGCCGAGGTCGTAGACCGCGTAGAGGCCTTCGGCGCTGTTGTCGAGACCGTAGGCGATCGCGGCCGCGGTCGGCTCGTTCAGCAGACGCAGCACGTTCAGGCCCGCGAGGCGCGCGGCGTCCTTGGTCGCCTGACGCTGCGCTTCGTCGAAATAGGCGGGCACCGTGATGACCGCGCCGACCAGTTCGTCGCCGAGCGTGTCTTCGGCGCGCTGGCGCAGCGTCGCGAGAATTTCGGCCGACACCTCGACCGGGCTCTTCACGCCGTCGACGGTGCGGATCTGCACCATGCCGGGCGCGTCGACGAAATCGTACGGCGCGTTTTCGGCGCCTTCGACCTCGGCCTTGCCACGCCCCATGAAGCGCTTGACCGACACGATCGTGTTGCGCGGATCGCTGGCCGCCTCGGCCTTCGCGCGACGACCGATGCGACGGCCGCCCTGCTCCAGGTAGCGCACCACCGACGGCAGCAGCGCGTGCCCGTCTTCGTCGGGCAGCACGTCGGGCACGCCGCTGCGCACGGCGGCAACGAGGGAGTTGGTGGTGCCGAGATCGATACCGACCGCCAGACGCCGCTGGTGAGGCGCCGGCGCCATGCCGGGTTCGGAGATTTGCAGTAAGGCCATCTGGATCTTCTCGGGGACGTTGTGCCCCGTCCTGAATATTCGCGTTGCTGGGGAATGATGCCGCGGCGCTCTGCCGCCATGTCGCGCTGGTTCTTCGCTATTGCTTCGCGGGTTTCTGCTGGTTTCTGCTGGTTTCTGCTGGTTTCTGCTGGTTGTTGCTGCTTGTTGCTGTGTTCTGCGTTTTCCGTTGAGTCCTGCGTTTTCCTGGCTGTTGCTGCTTGCCGTTGCCGCCGCGTTGCTATCGGCTTGCGCCTTGTTTGCTACCGCGTTGCCATCGGCTTGCTGCTTTGCCGCCGCGCGGCCATCGCGCTCGCGCTGTCGCCGCCTGCGATCGCCGCGCCGCGCGTTCCGACCGGCTTCCGCCGAACGGCACCACAACGCGCACCGCCCGAAAATCGCGTCAATCTTCGAGCCGCTCGATCTGCGCGCCAATTTCCGACGCGACCCGCTCGATGAACATCAACTGCCGCACCGCTTCGCCCGCCGCCTGATTCGCGCCGCTGTCGAGCGATGCGCCGAGCTTGTCGAAACGCCGGCGCTCTTCGTCGCGCAACTCGCCGAGCAGCACGTCGAGCGCGTCGACGTTCTTCGCCGCCGCCGCGTCTTCGATGCTCTCGCGCCATTCCATCTGCTGCATCAGGAACGCCGGCTCCATCGCCGTGTTGTTCTCCGCGCCGACGTCGATGCCGCGCAGCGACAGCAGGTAGGTCGCGCGCTTGAGCGGATCGCGCAGCGTCTGATACGCCTCGTTCGCGCGCGTCGCCCATTGCATCGCGATGCGTTTCTGCGCGTCGCCGGCCGCCGCGAAGCGGTCCGGATGCACCTGTGCCTGCACGGTGCGGTAGGCGTGATCTAGCGCGCTCGCGTCGAGCGCGAATTGCGCCGGCAGATCGAACAGGTCGAAGTGGCTGTCGTTCAGCGAGGCCATCGGATGAAAAGTCCGTTGATGAAAACGCACCGGAGTGCGGGTCTAAAAAACGCGGTCTGCAAAGCGCGCGGCCGATTCCGGATTCCGGCTGGACCGATTGCGCTCGCGGATCAAATTAAAAAGGCGGCCCGCGCCGCCTTTGATCCGCCGTACGCGGAAAGTACCGAACTAGACGCGGAACGACTCGCCGCAGCCGCATTCGTCCTTCACGTTCGGGTTATTGAACTTGAAGCCTTCGTTCAGCCCTTCGCGCGCGAAGTCGAGTTCGGTGCCGTCGATATACGCGAGGCTCTTCGGATCGACGACGACCTTCACGCCGCTCGTCTCGAATACCTGGTCTTCGGGCGCGAGTTCGTCCACGTACTCGAGCTTGTAGGCCAGCCCGGAGCAGCCCGTGGTGCGCACGCCGACGCGCAGGCCGATGCCCTTGCCACGACGGATCAGATATTTCTGGACGTGCTGTGCTGCCTTTTCGGTCAACGTAATTGCCATAGCGTTTCTCAGTTGCGCAATGCGCGCGGCGCGCTCGATCGCGCCGCGCTTACCGGTCGTGCCAGTTCCAGTGACTCAGGCGGCCTTGCCGTCTTCGGCAACCGCTTCGCCATGGCGCTGCTTGTAGTCGGCAACCGCGGCCTTGATCGCGTCTTCCGCGAGGATCGAGCAGTGGATCTTCACCGGCGGCAGTGCCAGTTCTTCGGCGATCTGGGTGTTCTTGATCGACATGGCCTGATCGAGCGTCTTGCCCTTCACCCATTCGGTGACGAGCGAGCTCGACGCGATCGCCGAGCCGCAGCCGTAGGTCTTGAACTTCGCGTCTTCGATGATGCCGTCCGCGCCGACGCGGATCTGCAGCTTCATCACGTCGCCGCAAGCCGGTGCACCGACCATGCCGGTGCCGACCGCGTCGTCGTCCTTCGCGAAGGAACCGACGTTGCGCGGGTTTTCGTAGTGGTCGAGGACCTTGTCGCTATAAGCCATGATTACACTCCTTGATTCGTTTCAACCTGCAATCCGATGAACGTACGCGGTTCGATAAATTCGACAGCGTCCAGCTGGCGCGTCAGTGCGCGGCCCACTGGATCGTCGAAATATCGATCCCGTCCTTGTGCATTTCCCACAGCGGCGACAGATCGCGCAGCTTGGAAATTTTCGTCTTCAGCAGGTTGATCACGTAGTCGACATCCTGCTCGGTCGTAAAGCGGCCGACCGTGAAGCGGATCGAGCTGTGCGCGAGTTCGTCGTTGCGACCGAGCGCGCGCAGCACGTACGACGGCTCCAGCGACGCCGACGTGCACGCCGAACCCGACGACACCGCGACGTCCTTCACCGCCATGATCAGCGATTCGCCTTCGACGAAATTGAAGCTGATGTTCAGGTTGTGCGGCACACGCTTTTCCATGTCGCCGTTCACATACACTTCTTCGATTTCCGACAGGCCATTCAGCAAACGGTCGCGCAGCATGCGCACGCGTTCGTTTTCAGTAGCCATTTCTTCACGCGCGATCCGGAACGCTTCGCCCATACCGACGATCTGGTGCGTGGCCAGCGTGCCCGAACGCATGCCGCGCTCGTGACCGCCGCCGTGCATCTGCGCTTCGATACGGATACGCGGCTTGCGACGCACGTACAGCGCGCCGATGCCCTTCGGGCCGTAGGTCTTGTGCGCCGAGAACGACATCAGATCGACCTTCTGCTTCTGCAGGTCGATGGCGATCTTGCCGGTGGCCTGCGCCGCGTCGACG
The DNA here is from genome assembly GCF_012927125.1 of Paraburkholderia antibiotica. Lineage (GTDB taxonomy): Bacteria > Pseudomonadota > Gammaproteobacteria > Burkholderiales > Burkholderiaceae > Paraburkholderia > Paraburkholderia antibiotica. Next base: position 703,413 of record NZ_JABBFZ010000001.1, on the reverse strand, counting down.
TGGAAAATGATGCCTTTTTCACGGGTGATTTCGCCGATCGCGTCGATGTCCTGAATCACGCCGATCTCGTTGTTCACCGACATCACCGACACCAGGATCGTGTCCGGGCGCAGCGCGGCCTTGAACTTCTCGAGGTCGATCAGGCCGTCGTCCTTGACGTCCAGATAGGTGACTTCGAAGCCTTCGCGCTCGAGCTCGCGGCAGGTGTCCAGCACGGCCTTGTGCTCGGTCTTCACCGTGATGATGTGCTTGCCCTTGCTCTTGTAGAAGTGCGCGGCGCCCTTCAGCGCCAGGTTGTCCGACTCCGTCGCGCCCGAAGTCCAGATGATTTCGCGCGGATCGGCGTTCACCAGCGCGGCGACCTGCTCGCGCGCTTCCTCGACCGCGCGCTCGGCGTCCCAGCCGTAGGCGTGGCTGCGCGAAGCCGGGTTGCCGAACTGCTCGCGCAGATACGGAATCATCTTGTCCACCACACGCGGATCGATCGGCGTCGTGGCGCTGTAGTCCATGTAGATGGGCAGATGGAGAGAGTCGTTATTCATCAATTGCTCCGGGGACGTCATGTGCTATGGCTTCTGGATTCTGTATCGGGCAGCGGCTTTTTCTATTTCGTACCGCGCTCAGGAACCGGCCATGTTGAAAACGGAATTGGGCCCTTTCGGCGCGACGCGGACGGGCTCGACCGCCGGTGCGTCGCTGCGCCTGTCGCGCAACACCGCCGGCGCGCCTTCGCGCGAACGCTGCTGGTCGACCAGGTCTTTCAGCGAGACCGAATCGAGGTATTCGACCATTTTCTGGTTCAGCGTCGACCACAGCTCGTGGGTCATGCAATGGCCGTCGTGCTGCTTGGTGCCTTCGCAGGTGCCCTTGCCGCCGCATTGGGTGGCGTCGAGCGGCTCGTCGACCGCGATGATGATGTCGGCCACCGTCACGTCTTCCGCGCGGCGCGCGAGATTGTAGCCACCGCCCGGTCCGCGCACGGACTCGACGATTTCATGACGGCGCAATTTGCCGAACAGCTGCTCGAGATACGACAGGGAGATATGTTGGCGCTGGCTGATACCCGCAAGCGTCACCGGGCCCTGCTCCTGGCGCAACGCCAGGTCGATCATCGCCGTGACGGCGAAACGGCCTTTCGTGGTGAGTCTCATATGGTGTGGGAACCGCAATTCTCGACAAGTTTTGTCAAGTATAAATACATGAGCGATTTAGTCAAGTATGGCGAACGCGATTTGTGTCATTTGCTTAATTGGCCGCCATACTTTTTGGGGCCTGATTTTGAGGCTTGGAGCGAGGCTTGAGCGCCTCGTCCCGGACCTGGCGCAACCTTGCTGCAGCCGCCAAATCTGGCCCCAGAATGCAGCCGCCGATTTGCCCTACTCCTTACGCGGATCTACGCGAGCAATTGCGGACGCAGCGCGGCGATCAGGCCACGACACGCCGCCTCGCACTGATCGAGCACCTGCTCGAAGCCTTCCGCACCGCCGAAATACGGATCGACGACTTCGCGCGCGCCGCTCCAGCGGCCGTCCGTCTCCGGCACGAACTCCATCAGCAGACGGATCTTGTCGCGCTGCCCGGGCGGGCAAATCTGATGCAGTGCCGCGACGTTGCGATCGTCCATCGCGATCAGCAGATCGAAGCGCTCGAAGTCCGCCGCCGCAATCTGGCGGCCGCGCAATGCACCCAGCTCATAGCCGCGCTGGCGCGCCGCGTGCTGCGCACGGTCGTCGGGGGGCGCGCCGATGTGCCAATCGCCGGTGCCGGCCGAATCGAGCAGAATGCGCTCCGCGAGCTTCGCTTCGTCGACGAGATGACGCATGACGCCCTCCGCCGTCGGCGAACGACAGATATTCCCGAGGCAGACGAAACAGATGGACACAGTTTTCATCGGGGATTCAGCGCGTCGGCAGCGCCGCGTAGAGGTCGGCACGACAGTGTGCGGATTGCGCCGCGATTATACAAACCTCGACGGATTCCCGCCGGGCGTGGTACTGACACGCAGGCACCGCGCCCCGCCTTTGCAGGGCGCCGATGCGTGCATGCCCATCGGCTTACGACGCTTCCGGCACCGGCATCGCGGCACCGCCGCGCATCGGCTTGGCCGGCGAAGTCGACGCGTCGTCGATCATGCCGTACGACACGGCGCGCGCGAGTTCGGCGGTCAGATGATTGGCGTCGAGCGTCTGCGACGCGCGCGAAGCAACGTGGTTGTTGATGTGCAAATAGGCGAATGCGGCGAGCGGCACAACAATGGCGAGGGGCCAGTACACCGATATTGTCTTTTTCATGATGTGTTTTCCGAGTAAGGGCGCATGAGCTTGTGACCCACTATGCCCAGTCGAAATGCTATAGGAATTCACAATCAGGAAAAACCCAGCCCCGCGAGATAGATCGTTGCCGTAAGTGGAATAGTCAATTGACCGTCATTTCGCGGAACTCTCTAGCCCGCTGGCACGAAAAAGAAATCCTTACAAACGAATACAAAGCTGCCGACACGGACGGCGATAATGATGGTCTTATTCTTACATCCGCATTTCTTTGCGCTTGCATCAGGTACTACAAAGGTTCACCAGAAATGAAACGCTTCGCACCTCTCGCTGGCCTCGTGGTCGCCGCCCTGCTCGGCGGCTGCGCGGTCTATCCGGACGGCACGCCGATGTACAGCAACGGCTACGGCGCCTATAACGGCTACGACGGTTATGACGGCTATGGGTATGCCCCCGGTGCCGCGGTCGTGCCGCAAGCCAACGTCTATCTCGGCTATGGCAATTACGGGCCGGGACGCTACTACGGACCGGGCCCGGGTTATCGCGGCTATCCGGACCGGGGTCGTCCGAACGATAACGACTGGCGCCGCGGCGACCGCGGCAATCGTGGCGACGACCGAGGCGGCCCGGGACAACAACGCGGCGGGCCGCCGCCCCAAGGCGCGGCGGGCGGGCCGCACGGCCCCGGTGGCGCCAGCGGCGGTGGTGGCGGTGGTGGCCCACGCCCCGGCGCAGGCGGGCCTCCGCCCGCTCAACCGCAAGCTGGTGGTGGAGGCGGCGGTGGCGGACGGAACAGCGCGTGGGTGAGAAATGCGCCTTCGCGTCAACCGGGACAGACTGAACACTGAAGACTGACGGACGCGAAAAGAACAGGTAGTGACGCGGCAGGCACGCGTCACTAGCACCGAGTCGTTCGCGCCTGCCTATGCGTTGCGCTAGTCAGGCGGTCCAGTCATCCATCACGCGCCCCGCTTCCTGCTCTGCCGGCTACACGCCCGCGCAGCCGTCTAAACGACTCATCTTCTCACCGCCCACTCAGCCAATATGGCTGCGCTGCGCGGCATACAACTCCCGGAACGTGCGCCCAACCGGCGCCGGCATATCGCGCGTATTGGTCCAGCCCGCGCCAGCGAGCGGCAGTTTGGCGATCGAGCGACGACGCCCGCCCATACGCTCCAGCACCCGCACCGCCAGCTTGGTGACGAGCGCATAGGCATCCGGGTGCAGCGCAAACCACCCCCACACCGCCAGCCCCGCGCGTTCCCGCCATGGCCGCAAACGTCGCTCCATCTGCTTCTCGCGCAGCTTGCGCAGCAGATCCGACAGCGGAATACCGACCGGACACACGCTATTGCACTCCCCGCACAGCGTCGCCGCCTGTGGCAGATCGAGCGCCTTGTCGATACCGACGTAGCTTGGCGTCAGCACCGAGCCCATCGGCCCCGGATAAACCCAACCATACGCATGGCCGCCGACCTTCTGATACACCGGACAATGGTTCATGCAGGCGCCGCAGCGAATACAGCGCAGCATCTCCTGAAAGTCGCCGCCGATCAGCCCGGTGCGCCCGCCGTCGACGAGCACCACGTACATATGCTCGGGCCCATCCTGATCGCCCGCGCCACGCGGTCCGGTCAGCATCGAAAAATAGTTCGAGGTAGCCTGGCCGGTCGCCGAGCGCGGCAGGAGACGCATCGCGGTCGCGAGATCCTCGAGCGTCGGCAGTACTTTTTCGATGCCGGTGACGGCCACATGCACGCGCGGCATCACCGTACACATGCCCTCGTTGCCCTCGTTCGTCACAACGACGACCGAGCCCGTTTCCGCGACGATGAAGTTGCCGCCCGTCACGCCCATGTCCGCGCTCAGGAAATGCGGCCGCAGCATCTCGCGCGCCTCGCGCGTCATGTCGGGAATCTCGGTCAGACGCGGCCGGCCGTGTGTCTTCGCGAACAGATCGGCGATCTCGTCCTTATCCTTGTGCACGACCGGCGCGATGATGTGACTCGGCGGCTCGTTGTCGTTGATCTGCAGGATGTACTCGCCGAGATCGGTTTCGATCGACTGCACGCCCATCTGCCCGAGCACTTCGTTCAGGCGCATTTCCTCGGTGACCATCGACTTGGTCTTGATCACCTTCTTCACGTCGTGCTTGCGCGCGATGTCGCCGATCAGCCGCGCCGCCTCCGCCGTGGTCTCGGCGAACAGCACCGTCACGCCGCGCCGGGTCGCCTCGCGCTCGAAGGTTTCGAGCCAGACGTCGAGATTGTCGAGCGCGCGGTTGCGGCGCTCCTTCAGCGCGGCGCGCGTCGCCGGAAAGTCGATCGCAGTCATCGCGCTCGCGCGCGCCGAGACGAACTTGGTGGACAGCTTGGTCAGGTTCTGCTGCAGGCGCTGGTCGGCCAGCTTCTGACCGGCGCGCGCCTTGAACTGCATCGATTGGATCTGCATAACGACCTTGACGAAATCGGATCGGACGCGCGGCGCGAATCCGCGCTCGCCGCAACGCATAAGGGGTCGAAGGAACGCGCCGCGATGACAGCCGGCGTTCCTTCCGCTCGGGATTACACGTCGCCGGCCAATACCTGCGCGATATGCAGCACGCGCGTGGTCGAATCGCCGTTGCGCCGCAGCCGGCCTTCGATATTGAGCATGCAACCGAGGTCGCCGAGCACCACCGTGCCCGCGCCACTCGCCGCGATATTCGCGCACTTTTCGTCGACGATCGCCGTCGAGATATCGCCGTACTTGACCGCGAAAGTGCCGCCGAAGCCGCAGCAATGCTCACAGCCTTTCATTTCGATCACCGCGACGCCGACCTGCGCGAGCAATTCGCGCGGCTGCGATTTGACGCCGAGTTCGCGCAGCCCCGAGCAGGAGTCGTGATAGGTCACCTGCCCCGCGAATTCGCCCGGCGGCAACTGAACCTTCGCGACATTGACGAGGAAATCGGTCAGCTCGAACACCTTGGCGCGCAGCCGGCCGAAACGGTTCATCAGCTCGGGGTCGTCGCCGAACAGATCGCCGTAATGCGCGCGGATCATGCCGCCGCAAGAGCCCGACGGCACCACCACGTAGTCGAACTGTTCGAACTCGCGCAGCGTTTTCTCGGCGAGATCGCGTGCGATACGACGGTCTCCCGAGTTGTACGCGGGTTGCCCGCAACAGGTCTGCGCGGGCGGCACCATCACCTCGAAACCCGCGCCTTCGATCAGCTTGATGACCGAAAAACCGATTTCGGGCCGCATCAGGTCGATCAGGCATGTGACGAACAATCCGACTCGCATGAGCCCTCCTTCGGGGAAACTTGCCTGATTATCCGCTGTTTGCCGCGCAATACCAACGGCCGGAAGACATAGGACGTGTAGTGTCCCGAATTCGAAGCGGCCGTCGAAGCACGTTCGCTTTTTTCACCATACGAGATACAATCAGTTTTCGCTGTTTGACGCATCCACCGATTCTCATATGAGCGATACGAACCCGGATCCCAAAACTTCGATCCAGGTGATCGAACGCATGATGCGCCTGCTCGATGCACTGGCGGCGCATAGCGACCCGGTCAGCCTGAAAGAACTGGCTCTCCGCACAGAATTACACCCCTCCACCGCGCACCGCATCCTGAACGACATGGTGATGTGCCGCCTCGTCGACCGTTCGGATCCCGGCACCTACCGTCTCGGCATGCGCCTGCTCGAACTGGGCAACCTCGTGAAAGCGCGTCTGTCGGTGCGCGACGCGGCGCTCACGCCGATGCGCGAGCTGCATCGGCAGACGGGGCAAACCGTGAACCTGTCGGTGCGTCAGGGCGACGAGATCGTCTACATCGAGCGCGCGTATTCGGAGCGCTCGGGCATGCAGGTGGTTCGCGCAATCGGCGGGCGCGCGCCGTTGCACCTGACCTCGGTCGGCAAGCTGTTCCTCGCCGCCGACGAAGCCACCCGCGTACGCGCGTACGCCACGCGCACGGGTCTATCGGGTCACACGCAGAACAGCATCACCGATCTCGCGAAGCTCGAGCGCGAGCTCTCGCACGTGCGCCAGCAGGCCTGCGCGCGCGATAACGAAGAACTCGAACTTGGCGTGCGCTGCATCGCCGCCGGCATCTACGACGATACCGGCAAGCTGGTTGCGGGGCTGTCGCTGTCGGCACCGGCCGACCGTTTGCAGGATTCGTGGCTCGGCCAGTTGAGCCAGACCGCGCTGATGATTTCCGAATCGCTCGGCTATCGGCCTCAGGTTCAGCAGAATCATTCGCACGCGCACGGCCAGCATTCGTGAACGTGGGCAGCCCGGCGGCTGCCTGGCCTTGTCGGCCTGTTCCAGCCGCACCGGCACCATGAAAAAAGCCTCGCATTCGCGAGGCTTTTTCTTTAAGCGCCCGTGGTCTGAGTATCAGGTACCCGCACCGCCAGCGTCGGCGCTCGTGATACGCGGCTGCTCGCCGCCGCCGTTATCGAGCCACGTGCGCAGACGCGTCGCATCGGCGAAGCGCGAATACTTGCCCGACGAATCGAGCAGCACCATCACCATCGGCCGACCGTGGATGGTTGCCTGCATCACGAGGCACTCACCCGCTTCGTTGATGAAGCCGGTCTTCTGCAGACCGATGTCCCAGGTCGGGTTACGCACCAGCGCATTCGTGCTGTTGTACGCGAGCGTGCGCTTGCCCGTGTACACGTCGTAGCTGTGATCGGTCGAGAACTTGCGGATCAGCGGGTACTGATAGGCCGCGTTGACCATCTTGACCAGATCGCGCGCGCTCGACACGTTCATGCTCGTCAAGCCGGTCGGATTTTCGAAGTGCGTGTCGGTCATGCCGAGCTGCTTCGCCTTCGCGTTCATCGCCGCGAGGAACGCCGGACGGCCGCCCGGGTAATAGCGCGACAACGAAGCCGCCGCGCGGTTTTCCGACGCCATCAGCGCAATGTGCAGCATGTCTTCACGCGAGAGCACCGAGCCCACCGACAAACGCGAGCCGGTGTTCTTCTCGTAGTCGCGGTCTTCGTCGGTGACTTCGATCTGGTCGGTCATCGGCTCTTTCGAATCGAGCACGACCATCGCGGTCATCAGCTTCGTGATCGATGCGATCGGTACGACCGCGTGCGAATTCTTGTCGAAGAGCGGCTCGCCGGTGTTCTGGTCGATCACGTAGGCGACGCTCGAGCGCAGCATCAGCGCGTCCGGCGTGTCGTGCAGGCCAAATGCCTGACCGACGGTGGGCTGGCGCGGCTCATACGCGACGCGGCGCACGGCCGAATGATGACGGCCGTTCGCGGCGAAGGTCGCGCGTTTGCGTTTGGCACCGGCGCGCGGCGCGTCGTCGTCCGCGGCGGCGGCCTTCACGGCCGCGCCCTTGCTGGCCTTCGCACGGCTCGACACCTTGGCGGGTGCCGTTTCCGGGGCCGATTTCTTCGCGGCCTTGGTGTGTTTCGTGGTTTTTGCGGTTGCAGCAGAAGTGGCTGCAAAAGTGCTGACAGGCGTAGCGAATGCCGCTGCGACGGCCAATGAAACGGCCACCGAAAGAGCGGTGCTGCGCGCCGCGCCGTGGAGCACTTTTAGCGACGAAAACATGTCGGTTTTCATGGGTGTTCGATAGGGAGCGGCGAGAGGTTTCCGCAAGTGTAGTGAAGCAATGAAAAATTAGCAATTTGAAGCACTTATACGCACTCCTTAAACCGGCTTGTAAGCTCCGATCGCGAAAACGCAAATAAGTGCCGCGCCTCGATCGAAAAAAACGATCGTCGCTGGCCATGTCTCGCCATTGCCGCCGCGCGCAGGAATCGAGTGGATTCTTGCAGCATAACGGCAATTTCGAGACAACCTTGATCCGGGGAAATACGGTCAGAGCGTCGACGGGTAGCGCACCATCGAGCCATGAAGGCGTTGCGCTTCAACGACACACACTGTGTTAAGCGTCTGCCGAAGCCGCTAACGCGCATTCGACTGCCGTGGCTACTTAACGTTCCGCAGCAGTTTGTGGTTTACATCGAATTCATGATGACAGGTTTTTTCGGGGGACGAATCGTGGCGATCAGCCTCTATCCTGCCTGCATCGACCGCCTGGCGGGGAAAAATAATTTCCCGAAAGCGTGAGTTCCAGCGTTTTATCTCGCACCAGCACGGTGCAAATAGTAAAACGCCGCGCGTCACCTGAATGACATGCCTACTGCATAACATGTTGTTTTATCGACAGTTTCTTGACATTGTGCAACGCACAAAAAACACTTGACTTTATTTTTGACCATCTTAAAATGGGAACCATTGCTGCGATGCACAATACATCGCGGTCCGGGCAGACGATCAACCTGCGTCTCGCCACCAACCCAATGCGGTCCCCATAGACCGACCGCGATCCAGGAGCGTAAACGATGACTCTGCTGACCCCCGAACAATTCGCCGCAGCCCAGAAAGCCAACTTCGAAACGCTGTTCGGTCTGACGACCAAAGCATTCGAAGGCGTCGAAAAGCTGGTTGAACTGAACCTGCAAGTTGTGAAGTCGACGCTCGCCGAAAGCCAGGAAAACGCCCAACGCGCACTGTCCGTGAAGGACGCACAAGAACTGCTGGCACTGCAGGCAAGCCTCGCACAGCCGGTCGCCGAAAAGGCGCTGTCGTATGGCCGTCACGTGTACGAAATCGTGTCGGCAACGCAAAGCGAATTCACCCGCGTCGCTGAAGCGCAATTCGAAGAGCAGAACCGCAAGGTCCAGGCTCTCGTCGAAAACGTCGCGAAGAACGCACCGGCTGGTTCGGAAACCGCTGTTGCCGTGATGAAGTCGGCGATCACCGCTGCTAACACGACGTACGAAACGGTCCACAAGGCAACCCGCCAGGCTGTCGAAATCGCCGAAAGCAACTTCAATGCAGCTGCAACGGCCGCATCGAAGGCAGCTTCGCAAGCCGCTGCGCAAGCATCGCGCGCTGCCAAGAAGACGGCCTAAGCATTACCCGTCAACACGCCAGGCTTCGGCCTGGCGTTGTCGTTCCGACGGTATTGTTTTCACGCCGGCCCAGCCCACCCGCTGCGCCGGCGTTATTGCAAGCAACAGCGTCGTGCCGTTGCCGCTTACACGGTTTGATTGGCCGAACGCTCCGATACGTTGCAACAATGACGTATCGTTTGCCCGGTCACCATGCCGGGATTTTTTTGCCCGGTTTTTGCCTGCTGTTTTACCTGCCCTTCCGCCTGCTTCCAGCTGGCCGCGAAATTAGCGGGCCGCAAAAACAGAAACGGCGCGCTCCGCAAGGACCGCGCCGTTTTTTATGGCACTTCTTCTACCGCCCCGCTCCGCCCACATCTCGCGATGCAGACGGAGCAGCCGGCATTACTTCTTCTTCACCGGCGGCAGATCGGTACAGACGCCTTCGTACAGCTCGGCAGCCATGCCGACCGATTCGCCGAGCGTCGGATGCGGATGGATCGTCTTGCCGATATCCGTCGCGTCCGCGCCCATTTCGATCGCGAGACACACTTCGCTGATCAGATCGCCCGCATTCAGACCGACGATACCGCCGCCGATCACGCGATGCGTCTCTTCATCGAACAGCAGCTTCGTGAAGCCTTCGTCGCGGCCATTGGCGATCGCGCGGCCCGATGCGGCCCACGGGAACACCGCCTTGCCGAACTTGACGCCCGCGGCCTTCAACTGGTCTTCGGTCTTGCCGGCCCACGCCACTTCCGGATCGGTATAAGCCACCGACGGAATCTGCATCGCGTCGAAGTACGCCTTCTCGCCATGCGCGGCTTCAGCCGCCACGTGACCTTCGTGCACCGCCTTGTGCGCGAGCATCGGCTGACCGACGATGTCGCCGATCGCGAAGATGTGCGGCACGTTGGTGCGCTGCTGCTTGTCGACGTCGATGAAGCCGCGATCGGTCACCGCGACACCAGCCTTGTCCGCGCCGATCCGCTTGCCGTTGGGCGTACGGCCGACCGCGACCAGTACGAGGTCGTAGCGTTGCGGCTCGGCCGGCGCCTTCTCGCCTTCGAACGTCACGTAGATGCCGTCGTCCTTCGCTTCGGCCGCGGTGGTCTTGGTCTTCAGCATCACGTTGGCGAAACGCTTGCTGTTGTACTTCTCCCAGACCTTGACCAGATCGCGGTCCGCGCCGGCCATCAGGCCGTCGAGCATTTCGACCACGTCGATCTGCGCGCCGAGCGTCGAATACACGGTCGCCATTTCCAGACCGATGATGCCGCCGCCGATCACCAGCATGCGCTGCGGAATCTGGCGCAGTTCGAGCGCGCCGGTCGAATCGACCACACGCGGATCTTCCGGAATGAACGGCAGCTTCACCGCTTCCGAACCCGCGGCGATGATCGCCTGCTTGAACTTGACGACCTTCTTGCCGCCCTCGCCCTGCACTTCCATGTGGTACGGATCGACGAACGAACCGGTACCGACGACCACTTCGACCTTGCGCGCCTTCGCCATGCCGGCGAGACCGCCGGTCAGCTTCTTGACGACGCCCGACTTGAAGTCGCGCAGCTTGTCGAGATCGATCTGCGGCTTGCCGAACGTGATGCCGTGCGACGCGAGATCCGCCGCCTCATCGATCACGAGCGCGGTGTGCAGCAGCGCCTTCGACGGAATACAGCCGACGTTCAGACACACGCCGCCGAGCGTCGAATAACGCTCGACCAGCACGGTCTTCATGCCGAGGTCGGCGGAACGGAACGCGGCCGAGTAACCGCCGGGACCCGAGCCGAGCACGAGCATGTCGCACTCGATATCGGCGCCGCCCGCATAGCTGCCTGCCTGCGGAGCAGGCGCGGCGGCCTTCGGCGCGGGAGCGGGTGCAGGCGCTGCGGCCGGAGCCGGCGCCGGTGCTGCTGCGGCCGCACCACCTGCTGCCGCCTCGACCAGCGCGATCACCGTGCCTTGCGAGACCTTGTCGCCCGGCTTGATGCGCACTTCCTTGACGGTGCCGGCGGTGTCGCTCGGCACTTCCATCGACGCCTTGTCGGATTCGAGCGTCAGCAGCGACTGCTCTTTCTCGATGGTGTCGCCCGGTTTGATATTGACTTCGATGACGTCGACGTCCTTGAAGTCACCGATGTCCGGCACTTTTACTTCGACGAGACTCATAGTGTCCCCTTCTCCTGTTGATTGTGATGAGCGCAGAACCTCGTCTTCATGGGCCCAAAAGCTGGCGACACGGCGAACAGAAACATCCTTTGCCGTCCGCCGAAGGACGCGCCTTTCTTTTGCCTACTTTTCTTTGGAAGACGCCCCGAAGGAAGTGCCCTTGGGGTGCAAAGAAAAGTAGGTGCCGCCCCGCACAGGGGCGACGCCAATAGACCGACAAGAAAGCAGGTTCTACAGAGAGACGCGGATCACCGAAAAAACAAACCCGCGCCCCGCGCAACCCTCACCACATCAAAGAATCACACGCCGGAAATCGGCAAGAATCGCACCCAGGTACGCATTGAAGCGCGCGGCTGCCGCTCCGTCGATCACGCGATGGTCGTACGACAGCGACAGCGGCATCGTCAGGCGCGGCACGAACTGCTTGCCGTCCCACACCGGCTTCATCGCGCTGCGCGACAGACCGAGAATCGCGACTTCAGGCGCGTTGATGATCGGCGTGAAGTGCGTGCCGCCGATACCGCCCAGCGACGAGATCGAGAAGCAGCCGCCTTGCATCTGGTCGGGCTTCAGCTTGCCGTCGCGCGCGGCCTTCGACAGCTCCGCCATTTCCTTCGCGATGTCGACGAGGCCCTTCTTGTCCGCGTCGCGAATCACCGGAACGACGAGGCCGTTCGGCGTGTCCGCGGCAAAACCGATGTGGTAGTACTGCTTGAACACCAGGTTGTCGCCGTCGAGGCTCGCGTTGAACGTCGGGAACTTCTGCAGGGCCGCCACGCAAGCCTTGATCACGAACGCGAGCATCGTGAACTTCACGCCCGCCTTTTCGTGTTCCTTGTTCAGCGTCACGCGCAGCGCTTCGAGCTCGGTGATGTCCGCTTCGTCGTTGTTCGTGACGTGCGGGATCATGACCCAGTTGCGGTGCAGGTTCGCGCCCGAGATCTTCTTGATGCGCGACAGCGGCTTCGATTCGATCGGACCGAACTTCGTGAAATCGACCTTCGGCCACGGCAGCAGGTTCAGCTCGCCACCGCCCGCGGCCGGCGCGGCACCTGCCGGCGCGGCGCGCTGGCCGGTCATCACACCCTTCACGAACGCAGTCACGTCGGCTTGGGTAATGCGGCCCTTCGGACCCGTGCCCTTGACCTGCGCGACGTCGACGCCGAGTTCGCGCGCGAACTTGCGTACCGACGGCGACGCATGGCTCGGATGGCGCGAACCGCCCTCGCCAGCCGGAATCGACGGCGCCTGCGCAAGCGCGGACGGCGCAGCCGGTGCCGGGCTCGGCGCGGCCGGCGCGTCGGACGGCTTCTCGGCCGGAGCCTTCGCTGCCGGTGCCGGTGCCGGTGCCGCGGCGGGTGCGGCAGCAGCGCCATCCGCTTCGAGCACGACGATGACCGCGCCTTCCGACACGGTGTCACCGACCTTGACCTTCACTTCCTTGACGACGCCGGCGGCCGAGCTCGGCACGTCCATCGTCGCCTTGTCGGATTCCAGCGTGACGAGCGACTGCTCTTTCTCGACGCGATCGCCGACCTTCACCGCGATCTCGATCACGGGAACGTCCTTGTAGTCGCCGATATCCGGCACCTTGATTTCCTGCACGCCGCCACCGGCTGCCGGAGCAGCGGCGGGAGCCGGCGTCGGTGCGGGAGCGGCGGCCGCAGCCGGAGCAGCAGCCGGAGCAGCCGCGGCGCCCGCGGCTTCCAGCAGGATGATCAGCGTGCCTTCCGACACCGAATCACCGACCTTGACCTTCACTTCCTTGACGACGCCTGCCTCCGAACTCGGCACGTCCATCGTCGCCTTGTCGGATTCCAGCGTGACGAGCGATTGCTCTTTCTCGACGGTATCACCCGCCTTCACCAGCACCTCGATCACAGGAACGTCCTTGTAATCGCCGATGTCCGGCACCTTGATTTCGATCGCTTGACTCATTGTTAGTGTCTCCTGGGCCGCGCACGCCGCCCGCCCCTCGCGTTCGAGGAGCGGGCGCGTGCGCCATGGCACACGGGTGATGCCTTAGACGGTCATCGGGTTGGGTTTGGCGGGATCAAGGTTGTACTTCTTGAGCGCCTCGGCGACCACCTTGCGTTCGATCGTGCCTTCGTCAGCCAGCGCGTTGAGCGCGGCGACCGTGACCCAGTAGCGATCGACTTCGAAGAAGTGACGCAGCTTCTCGCGCGTGTCCGAACGGCCGTAACCGTCGGTGCCCAGCACGACGAACTTCTGCGGCACGAACGCGCGGATCTGCTCGGTCAGCGCACGCACGTAGTCGGTCGATGCGATCACCGGACCCGGCGCGTCCTTCAGCAGCTTCTCGACGTGCGAGAGCTTCTTCTCTTCGGTCGGGTGCAGCAGGTTGAAGCGCTGCACTTCGTGACCTTCGCGCGCGAGTTCGGTGAAGCTCGGCACGCTCCACAGATCCGCATTGACGCCCCAGTCGTTCTTCAGCAGGTCGGCGGCGGCGATCACTTCGTTGAAGATCGTGCCCGCGCCCATCAGCTGCACGTGCGGCGTCTTCTTGTCGGCCGACACCTTGCGGAACGAGTACATGCCCTTGATGATGTCCTCGGCTACGGTCTCGCCCTGCGGAATCGCCGGGTGCTCGTAGTTCTCGTTCATCACCGTGATGTAGTAGTACACGTCCTGCTGCTCGGCGACCATGCGGCGCAGACCGTCCTGCACGATGACCGCGAGTTCATAGCCGAAGGTCGGGTCGTAGCTGATGCAGTTCGGCACCGAAGCGGCCCACAGCAGCGAGTGACCGTCTTCGTGTTGCAGACCTTCGCCGTTCAGCGTCGTACGGCCAGCGGTGCCGCCCAGCAGGAAGCCGCGCGAACGCATGTCGCCCGCGGCCCAGCACAGGTCGCCGATACGCTGGAAGCCGAACATCGAGTAGAAGATGTAGAACGGGATCATCGTCTCGCCGTGCGTCGAGTACGACGTCGCGGCGGCGATCCAGTCGGCCATACCGCCGGCTTCGTTGATGCCTTCCTGCAGGATCTGACCGGTTTCCGACTCGCGGTAGAACATCAGCTGGTCGGAGTCTTCCGGCACGTACTTCTGGCCGTCCTGATTCCAGATACCGATCTGGCGGAACAAGCCTTCCATACCGAAGGTACGCGACTCGTCCGGCACGATCGGCACGACGCGCTTGCCGAGCGTCTTGTCCTTCAGCAGGATGTTCAGGATCCGCACGAACGCCATCGTCGTCGAGATCTCGCGGCCCTCGCCCGTGCCCTTGAGCAGCGGATCGAACGCCGCCAGATCCGGCACCGGCAGCGATTCGGCCTTCTGACGACGCGCCGGCAGATAACCGCCGAGGTCCATGCGCTTCTGGCGCATGTAGTCGAGCTCCTTCGAGCCTTCCTCGAACGTCAGGTACGGCACGTCGACGATCTGCTCGTCGGTGATCGGCAGACGGAACTGGTCGCGGAATTTCTTCAGCTGCTCCACCTGCATCTTCTTCTGCTGGTGGGTGATGTTCATCGCCTGGCCGGCTTCGCCCATGCCGTAGCCCTTGATCGTCTTCGCGAGGATGACGGTCGGCTGGCCCTTCGAATTCGACGCTTCCGTGAACGCCGCGTAGATCTTGTGCGGATCGTGGCCGCCGCGGTTCAGGTTCCAGATGTCGTCGTCGGACCAGTCGGCGACCAGCGCCTTCAGTTCCGGCGTGTTGAAGAAGTGCTCGCGCACGAATGCGCCCGACTCCGACTTGTACGTCTGGTACTCGCCGTCGACGACTTCCATCATGCGGCGCATCAGCGCGCCCGACTTGTCGCGCGCGAAGAGGGCATCCCAGCGGCTGCCCCAGATGACCTTGATGACGTTCCAGCCGGCGCCGCGGAACTCGCTTTCGAGTTCCTGGATGATCTTGCCGTTACCGCGCACCGGACCGTCGAGACGCTGCAGGTTGCAGTTGATCACGAACACGAGGTTGTCCAGACGCTCGCGGCCGGCCATGCCGATCGCGCCGAGCGATTCCGGCTCGTCCGTTTCGCCGTCGCCGAGGAAGGCCCAGACCTTGCGGCCGTCGGTCTTCGCGATGCCACGCGCCTGCAGGTACTTCATGAAGCGCGCCTGGTAGATCGCCATGATCGGGCCGAGGCCCATCGACACGGTCGGGAACTGCCAGAAGTCCGGCATCAGCCACGGGTGCGGATACGACGAGATGCCCTCGCCGCCCACTTCCTGACGGAAGTTGTCGAGCTGCTTCTCGGTCAGGCGGCCGAGCAGGAACGCGCGCGAGTAGACGCCCGGCGACGAGTGACCCTGCACGAACACAAGGTCGCCGCCATGCTCGGCGGACGGCGCATGCCAGAAGTGGTTGTAGCCGACGTCGTACAGCGTGGCCGCCGACGCAAACGACGCGATGTGGCCGCCAACGTTGGTTTCCTTGCCGGCGCGCAGCACCATCGCCATCGCGTTCCAGCGGGTGTACGAGCGGATGCGGTGTTCGATGTCCTGGTCGCCGGGGATGTTCGCCTGGCGCGCGACCGGAATCGTGTTGATGTACGGGGTGTTGGCGGAGAACGGCAGATGTTCGCCGTGCACGCGCGCGAATTCGATCTGCTTCTCGATCAGGTAGTGGGCACGGTCAGGGCCTACAGCAGAAATCACGCCATCCAGCGCTTCCAGCCATTCGCCGGTTTCCTGGGGATCGTCGTCTTTCTCGGCGGCGACATATTTCATGACTTCGTCGGGTACAGCGGACATGCTCGTCTCCTGGGTATGGGGAACGCACTTTGAACAGACCACGCGGACACAGGACAGGCCGCGGCAGCTCCGGCCGATTGTAATAAGGGTCCCGACGTCCGCGCAACCAAATTTTCAAATTACGAGATCAATTCTCATAATGCGGAAAATTGCTGCAATGCAACCTGATTTGACTGCCGATCGGCGTATCCGCCGGCTAGTTTGCTCCGATTAACGGTACTTTCCGCGCTTTTTTGCGTCATTTGCGAGGGACGTGCTGCGCTACAATGCCACGCATGTTGACCGAACGGCTTTTCTCTCGCTCGGCGCGCACCGCCGGTTCGCCAGCGGATTCGTCGCCGTCTCCTCGCTGGCACCATGGCCCATGGTGGTCCAACTCCTATCTGCTGACGCCGCTCCTGTCGATCCTGGTGTTTCTGGTCGTGATGAGCCTGATTCTGTGGAGTCTGAACCGGCGCGAGCAGCAGCAACAGGAAGACACGCTGTACCGCAACGTCGCGTGGGCGCAGCAGCAGATCCGTTTGTCGATGACCGGCGCGCAGGAGCAGATTCAGGCGCTCGCGCGCGATCTGGCCGCCGGCCATGCTGACCAGCATTCGTTCCAGGTGAGCAGCACGGACATCATGCAGGGGCATCCGGAAATCCTCTACATGAACTGGTACACGAGCCAGCAGCAGCCGCGCTGGCCGAACGCGGCGCCGCCGGTGCTCGGCCAGCGGCTCGCGCGCCCCAACGACGCGCAGATGGACGAAGCGGTCAAGGCCGGTTTCGCCGACGCGCGCAACACACGCCGCCAGGTCTACTCGCCGCTCATCTACGACGACCTCGGCAACGGCTTCATCACGCTGCAAACACCGATCTTCCGCGACCGTGAATTCCTCGGCACGATCGCCGCGGTGTTCTCGGTGGAAGGCATCCTGAAGCGCGACATCCCGCCGGAGCTGTCGGCCAAATACAAGATCTCGATCATCGACGTGAACAACCGCGAGTTGACCACCACGTCGACCCGCCCGCGCCTGCCGCGCGACATGTTCTACGACCTGCCGCTCGACCCGCCGGGCCAGGGCATCTCGGTGCGCGTGTACGCGTTTCCGCAGATCACCAACTTCACCAACAACACGCTGGTCTGGCTGGTGGCCGGCCTGTCCTGCTTCGTGCTGTGGAGCCTGTGGAGTCTGTGGAAACACACGCGCCAGCGCTTCGAGGCGCAGCAGGCGCTGTACGCGGAAGCGTTCTTCCGCCGCGCGATGGAAAACTCGGTGCTGATCGGCATGCGCGTGCTCGACATGCACGGGCGCATCACCCACGTGAACCCGGCGTTCTGCCGGATGACCGGCTGGGACGAAAGCGACCTCGTCGGCAAGAGCGCGCCGTTCGCCTACTGGCCGCGCGATGCCTACCCCGAAATGCAGCGCCAGCTCGACATGACGCTGCGCGGCAAGGCGCCGTCGTCCGGCTTCGAGCTGCGAGTGCGCCGCAAAGACAGCTCCACGTTCCACGCGCGCCTTTACGTGTCGCCGCTGATCGACAGCTCGGGCCGGCAGACCGGCTGGATGTCGTCGATGACCGACATCACCGAGCCCAAGCGCGCGCGCGAAGAGCTCGCCGCCGCGCACGAACGCTTCACGACCGTGCTCGAAAGCCTCGACGCGGCCGTCTCCGTGCTGGCCGCCGACGAAGCCGAACTGCTGTTCGCGAACCGCTACTACCGGCACCTGTTCGGCATCCGTCCGGACGGCCATCTGGAACTCGCGGGCGGCGGCTTCGACAGCTCGCAGGCGTCGTCCGATTCGATCGACATGGTCGATACCTACGTCGGCCTGCCCGCCGCCGCGCTGACCGAAAGCACCGCCGACGCGCAGGAAATCTATATCCCGGGCATCCAGAAGTGGTTCGAGGTGCGCCGTCAGTACATCCAGTGGGTCGACGGCCATCTCGCGCAGATGCAGATCGCGACCGACATCACGACCCGCAAGCAGGCGCAGGAACTGTCGCGCCAGCAGGACGAAAAGCTGCAGTTCACGAGCCGCCTGATGACGATGGGCGAAATGGCCTCCTCGCTCGCGCACGAACTGAATCAGCCGCTCGCCGCGATCAATAACTATTGCTCAGGAACCGTCGCACTGGTTAAATCCGGTCGTACGACGCCCGACAACCTGCTGCCGGTGCTCGAAAAGACCGCGCAACAGGCGGTGCGCGCCGGCATGATCATCAAGCGCATCCGCGAGTTCGTGAAGCGCAGCGAGCCGAAGCGCCAGGCAACACGTGTCGCGGACATCGTCGCGGACGCGGTCGGTCTGGCGGAAATCGAAGCGAGGAAGCGCCGCATCCGTATCGTCACCGACCTGCGCTCGCGTCTGCCGGTGATCTACGTCGACCCGGTGCTGATCGAGCAGGTACTGGTCAACCTCGTGAAGAACGGCCTCGAAGCGATGGCCGAAGCGCGGCCGAACGCGGTCGATCCGGTGATCCGGGTGGTCGTGCGGCTGGAGAGCGGCTTCGTCTGCATCAGCGTCGTCGATCAGGGGCCGGGCGTCGACGAAGCGACCGCCGAGCGTCTGTTCGAACCGTTTTACAGCACCAAGTCCGATGGTATGGGCATGGGGCTGAACATTTGCCGTTCGATTATCGAATCGCACCGCGGGCGTCTGTGGGTGGTCAACAACGTCGAATCCGACGGCCACATCACGGGCGCCACGTTCCATTGCAGTCTGCCCATTGGGGAGCCTGACGGCCCGAGCAACGGCGGGTCCGAGGCGCCGACACCACAAACCGTTACGGGAGAGCTATGAACAGCCCAGTCACCACACAGGAAACCGTCTTTGTCGTCGACGACGATGAGGCCGTGCGAGATTCGCTGCGCTGGCTGCTGGAGGCGAACGGCTACCGCGTTCAGTGCTTCTCGAGCGCCGAGCAGTTCCTCGACGCATGGCAGCCGCATCAGCATCCGGGCCAGATCGCATGCCTGATCCTCGATGTGCGGATGTCCGGCATGAGCGGGCTCGAGCTGCAGGAGCGCCTGATCGCCGACAACGCGTCGCTGCCGATCATCTTCGTGACGGGCCACGGCGACGTGCCGATGGCAGTATCGACGATGAAAAAAGGCGCAATGGACTTCATCGAGAAGCCGTTCGACGAAGCCGAACTGCGCAAGCTGGTCGAGCGCATGCTCGACAAGGCGCGCAGCGAAAGCAGCAGCGTCCAGCAGCAGCGCGCCGCCGCCGAGCGCCTCGGCAAGCTGACCGCGCGCGAGCATCAGGTGCTCGAGCGGATCATCGCCGGCCGCCTGAACAAGCAGATCGCCGACGACCTCGGCATCAGCATCAAGACGGTCGAAGCGCATCGCGCGAACATCATGGAAAAGCTGAACGTCAACACGGTCGCCGATCTGCTGCGACTCGCGCTGTCGAACAAGCCGCAGGCCGCCCAGTAAGCAGGCGGTTGGCGCGCGCGCCATGATGGTGAGCGCGGCTCTTTGTGTGAAGGGCCGCGCGCGCCCGGCAGGCAACGGCCTGTTGCGATGCGGCCGTTGAGCGGATTGAGCCGGGCTTTCGGGTCGCTCGCCTGGATGACTCGCCTCGCCGCCTGGTCGCCTCGCAGCCGGGTTGTGCCGGTTCGTGCCAGATCGTCATCGGGCCACAGCGCTGAGCCGATCTGTGCACTCCAGCGGCGCAGCACCCCATGTGCCGAACGATGCGCCCCGCGCGGCGCATCCCCTCCCTTCCGCAGTTGCCCCCCTCTTCGTCCGTCGTCCCTCCCGAATCACCGCGGAAGCCCGCCCCCGCGCCGGTATAATGTCGGACTTTGCAGTGGCGCTTCCGCGACCCGGCCTTGCGTGCCCGTCACGGGCCGACAGACTGACGCCACCGGGCGCCCGAGCGCGTTGAGTACCGCGTGCGCGCTGCGGCGAACGCCGCGTGCCGCTCGCCGCGCCGCCTGTGCCGACCCGATTCCCGATCCGATTCCCGACTCAATCCTCGACCGACCATGACTGCCAAACTGATCGACGGCCTCGCCCTCTCCAAGACCCTGCGCGCCGACGTCGCCACGCGCGCCGCCGCCCTCACCGCCCGCGGCCATCAGCCGGGCCTCGCCGTGATTCTGGTCGGCGACAATCCGGCCAGCGAAGTGTATGTGCGCAACAAAGTCAAGGCCTGCCACGACAACGGTCTCGGTTCGTCGTTCGACCGTTATCCGGCCGACCTGCCCGAAGCCGACCTGCTCGCGCGCATCGACGAACTGAACCGCGATCCGGCGATCCACGGCATCCTCGTGCAATTGCCGCTGCCGAAGCACATCGACAGCCACAAGGTGATCGAGGCGATTGCACCGGAGAAGGACGTCGACGGTTTTCACGTCGCCAATGCCGGCGCGCTGATGACCGGCCAGCCGTTGTTCCGTCCGTGCACGCCGTATGGCGTGATGAAGATGTTCGAGGCTTACGGCATCGATCTGAAGGGCGCGAACGCGGTGGTGATCGGCCGCTCGAACATCGTCGGCAAGCCAATGGCGCTGCTGCTGCTCGAAGCGGGCGCGACCGTCACGATCTGCCATAGCAAGACGCGCGATCTCGCCGCGCACACCCGCAACGCCGACGTCGTGGTCGCCGCGACCGGCCTGCGCAACATCCTGACCGCCGAGATGGTGAAGCCGGGCGCGACCGTGATCGACGTCGGCATGAATCGCGACGACGCCGGCAAGCTGTGCGGCGACGTCGACTTCGCGGGCGTCAAGGAAGTGGCCGGCCACATCACGCCGGTGCCAGGCGGCGTCGGTCCGATGACGATCACGATGCTGCTCGTCAACACGATCGAAGCGGCCGAGCGCGAAGCGGACGCGGCGCAGGCTGCGAAGGCGTAAGCGCAACGCGCGCACCACGCGCATCTCGCGTCAATCAGCGCGGACGGCGCAGGCTGGTCACACAGCCGCGCCACGTCGTCCGCGCGGGAGCCGATAGATCGATGCGATCTGACGGCCCCCTCCCGGGAGGTGTCGAACGCTCCCGTCGTCGAACGACCGCCGATCGGCCTCGATCGGCCGTCTATCTCCGCCTCATCCCGCTCCGCTTCCGCGGCTCGCTCCCCGACTTCCGCTACATCACCGCGCAGCCTGATCGCGTGGCGCGATACCCGTCGCCAGCACTGCACGCTGCGGCGCGAGGCGCGCGCGACACCACGTCAGCACCGGCCGCTCGACGTAATGCCACGACAGCGCCGCGCACACCAGAATCAGCGGCCCGGCCACCACCAGCGACATCACGTGGCTCAGTTGCGGCGCGAGCGCCGCGATGCATTGCTGCACCATGAAGCCGTACAGATAGATCCCGTACGAGTAGTCGTGACGCGGCACGAAGCGGCGCAATAACGGCGTCGTGCCGATCCACAGCACGCCGTACACGAACATCAGATAGAACAGCGGCTGCGCGCCGGCCGTGTCGCGAAACACGAGGAACACCATCGCCAGCGCCAGCGCGATCAGCCCGCCGATGCGAATGCGCGCGCGCCAGCCGTACAGCGCGATGCCGAGCATGAAGAACGGCTCCGGGAAAAACGAATAGCCGCCGGGCGTATCGGCGAACTGGCGCACGCCGATCTGCAGATGCGGCGGCAGATGCAGACGCAGCGCAAACGCGAGAAAGCCGAGCGCCGCCGCGATGAGCGCGCCGCGCGGGCTCGACAGCAGCCCCAGCAAGCCCGTCACGATCACGATCAGATAGCAGCGCACTTCGATCGGCAGCGTCCACAGCGGCGCGCATACGTCGACCGGAAAGCGGTTGTGCTCGAACACGCCCGGCAGCGCCCAGCCGGACTTCAGCACGATGGTCGAGAAATTGTCGAGATTGGACCACGTCAGGCCGGTGGTGAAATACTCGCGCAGCGGCAGCGTCGTGAACAGCGGTCCGACGATAAACACCGTCACCACCGAGCCGAGCGCGACCGCCGGCCACAGCCGCGCGATACGCAACGCGACGAAGCGCGGCACCGAGCGCTGCCGGTCGTAGCTGGCGGTCACGAGAATGCCGCTCAGCAGAAAAAACGCGTAGACGCCGAGCGCACCGAAGCCGTCGAAACCGAGCGCGTTCTGCACCCAGTCGGTCGTGCCGTCCGGCGCCTGCAACAGATACGAATGGCCATAGACGACCGCAACGGCTGCCATCAGCCGCACGAGGTCGAAGTTGTTGCCGTTGCGCGATAGGGCGTGCGAAAGCGGTTTCATCGAGTCCTCTGACAGGGAACGCCACCGGCCGGCGACCGTAAAACGGCGAGCCGGCGACGGTCGTCAGATTGCGGCACGGCAGCAATTCGTACCGTTCGCTGTCGCACAGAAATGGGGCATGGCACGCCGCGGCCCTCCGTGGACTTCCCGACCTCGGCAACCTTGATGGCCTTTGAGCCCCGCGGCGTGTCGTCGCGTCTTGCGTCGTGTCTTGAGTCGCGCCTCGACCACGCGCCGACACTCGTGTCACCCGATGAGCTCAGGCTCACCGCGCCCTATCCAGCACCGCGCGCGTATCGTCGAATTGGCCGCCCCACCGCCACATCTGTTAATTTGTCTGCCATTGGATTGGAATCAGCGCACCACGCCCCAATAATGTTTGTATCCGGTGCCGCCATGCGCGGTGCGCCGCGCGTCGGCGAATATCGCGTTTCGATATCGCCACGCGCCGCGCCCCCGTCGCCGCACCGCCCCTTCACCCGCGTCAGACAGGAAGCCTTATGTCCACTACCGCTACGTCCCAAGACAACCCGCTCCTCGACTTTTCCGACCTGCCGCGCTTTGGCGATATCCGCCCCGAACACGTGACGCCCGCGCTCGACGTGCTGCTCGCGAACGCCACCGCCGCCGTCGAGCGCGCCGCGCTGCCGGCCACGCCCGCATCGTGGGCCGACGTGGTCGAACCGGTCGAGCGCGTCACCGAACCGCTGTCGCGCGCATGGAGCGTGATCGGCCATCTGAACGCCGTCGCCGATACGCCCGAACTGCGCGCCGTGTACGGCGAAAACCTGCCGCGCGTGACCGAGTTCTGGTCCAGCGTCGGTCAGAATCTGGCGCTTTACGAGAAGTACAAAACGCTGAACGCCAGCGACGAATTCGCCGCGCTCAATAGCGAGCGCAAAAAGATTCTCGGCAACGCGCTGCGCGATTTCCGCCTGTCGGGCGCCGAACTGCCGGAAGACCAGAAGCCGCGCTTCGCCGAATTGCAGGAACGTCAGGCCGCGCTGTCGAAGGCGTTTTCGGATCACGTTCTCGACGCGACCAACGCGTATGCGTACTTCGTCGATGCGGGCAACGAAGCGCAACTGGCGGGTCTGCCCGACGACGTAATCGCGGCCGCGCAGGAAGCCGCCGAGCGCGAAGGCAAGACCGGCTACAAGTTCACGCTGCACTTCCCGTCGTATTTCCCGGTCATGCAGTACTCGGAAAACCGCGCGATGCGCGAAGCGATGTACCGCGCGTACGTGACGCGCGCATCCGAACTCGGCGCGCAATACGGCCACGGCAAGCCCGAGTGGGACAACACCCAGGTGCTCGCCGACGAACTGAAGCTGCGCGCCGAGGAAGCCGGCATGCTCGGCTATCACAATTTCGCCGAGGTATCGCTCGCGCCGAAGATGGCCGAGTCGCCCGCACAGGTGATGGCCTTCCTCGAAGACCTCGCGACGCGCGCGCGCCCGCATGCCGAACAGGACTGGAAAGAGCTGCGCGAATTCGCGGCGGGCGAGCTCGGCATGACCGATCTGCAGCCGTGGGACATGACGTTCGCGGCCGAGCGTCTGCGTCAGAAGCGCTACTCGTTCTCGGAAAACGAGGTGAAGCAGTACTTCCCGGAAGACGCGGTGTTCAAGGGCCTGTTCAAGGTCACCGAAACGCTGTTCGGCGTGCGCATCCGCCGCGACGAAGCGGCCGTGTGGCATCCGGACGTGCGCTTTTTCCGCGTCGAGAATCAGGACGGCGGCCTCGTCGCGCAGTTCTATCTCGACCTGTATGCGCGCGAAGGCAAGCGCGGCGGCGCCTGGATGGACGACGCGCGCGGCCGCCACAAGCTCGCGCACGGCGCGGTGCAAACGCCGGTCGCGTATCTGACCTGCAACTTCTCGGCGCCGGTCGGCGGCAAGCCCGCCTGCTTCACGCACGACGAAGTGATCACGCTGTTCCACGAGTTCGGCCACGGTCTGCATCACATGCTCACGCGCGTCGACGAACTGGGCGTGTCAGGTATCAACGGCGTCGAATGGGATGCGGTCGAACTGCCGTCGCAATTCATGGAGAACTTCTGCTGGGAGTGGGACGTGCTGTCCGACATGACCTCGCACGTCGATACCGCGAAGCCGCTGCCGCGCGAGCTGTTCGACAAGATGCTCGCCGCGAAGAATTTCCAGAGCGGCCTCGGCACGCTGCGGCAGATCGTGTTCTCGATGTTCGACATGCAGCTGCACACGGGCTTCGACGCGAACGGCGCGAAAAGCGCCAACGACCTCGCGCGCGAAATCAACGAGCGCTTCCACGTGGTGCCGCAAGCGCCGTTCTCGCGCTGGCCGAACACGTTCAGCCATATTTTCGCGGGCGGTTACGCGGCCGGCTACTACAGCTACAAGTGGGCCGAGGTGCTGTCGGCGGATGCCTACGCGGCATTCGAGGAAGCGGCACAGGCCGCGGGCAGCGTGCTCGATCAGACGACCGGCATGCGTTATCGCCGGGAGATTCTGGAAGTGGGTGGCAGCCGTCCGGCGATGGAATCGTTCAAGGCATTCCGCGGCCGCGAGCCGAATATCGATGCGCTGCTGCGGCATAACGGCATGGCGCCGGGCGCCGCGCATTGAGGAAGCCGCTTGAGGGATACCTCACGCACCTGAAGCATCATTAACGTTCGTTCGGCGCACGTAAAAAACGCGCCGAACGAAGCCGATAAAAAACCGGCGACTTGCGCAAGCACGTCGCCGGTTTTTCATTGGCGCGAGCCAAACGTCGCTACGCTCGATGCAGCTTGAAGTCCACCTGCGCCGGCCGCCCGTCGATCGACAGCGACGCCCGCGCAGCCGGCGCGCGGCTCACCACCCTGCCCCGGCTCACAACTGCAAGCCGCGCGGCGCGTAGACGGATCGCCTCGACCTCGTCGCGAGCATCGAGCACGACCAGATTGGCAGCGCAGCCGGGGGCGATGCCGTAGCCGTCCAGCCCGAGAATGCGCGCCGCGTTGAGCGTCACCGCATCGAAGCACGCGTGCATCGCGTCGACGCCCGTCATCTGCGCGACGTGCAGCCCCATGTGGGCGACTTCGAGCATGTCGCCCGAGCCGAGGCTGTACCACGGGTCCATCACGCAGTCATGGCCGAACGCGACGGTGATGCCCGCGGCCAGCATCTCCGGCACGCGGGTCATGCCGCGCCGTTTAGGGTACGTGTCGCTGCGGCCCTGCAGTGTGATGTTGATCAGCGGATTCGCGATCGCCGCGACGCCCGCCTCGCGCATCAGCGGCAACAGCTTGCTCACGTAGTAGTTGTCCATCGAATGCATCGAGGTCAGATGCGAACCGGCGACGCGTCCGTGCAAGCCGAGCCGATGCGTTTCGGCCGCGAGCGTTTCGATGTGACGCGACAGTGGATCGTCCGACTCGTCGCAATGCATGTCGACGCGCAAGCCCTGCCCGGCTGCGTACTCGCACAGCAAACGCACGGACAGCGCGCCGTCGGCCATCGTGCGCTCGAAATGCGGAATACCGCCCACGACGTCGACGCCCATGCCGATCGCGCGCTTCAGATTGTCGAACGCGCCGGCGCTGCGCAGCAGACCATCCTGCGGAAACGCGACCAGTTGCAGATCGAGATACGGTGCGACGCGGCGCTTCACTTCGATGAGCGCCTCGACCGCGAGCAGACGCGGATCGCATATGTCGACATGGCTGCGAATCGCGAGCAAGCCGCGCGCGACGGCCCAATCGCAATACTGCATCGCGCGCTCGATCAACGCCTGTTGCGTAAGCTCCGGCTTCAGCTCGCCCCATAGCGCGATCCCCTCGAGCAAGGTGCCCGATGCGTTCACGCGCGGCAAACCGTACGACAGCGTCGCGTCCATATGGAAATGCGGATCGACGAACGGCGGCGTGACGAGCGAGCCGGCAGCGTCGATCTCCTCGCGCGCGCTCGCGGCCAGTTGCGGTTCGACCGCGACGATGCGGCCTGCGTCGATGCCAATGTCGACCGTTTGCCGATGCTGCTGCGGGGTCTGCTGGGCGGCGCTGCGAGGCAGGTTCGCGCGGCGGATGATCAGATCCATGTATCGCTCTCCCGGTTCAGTTGATCGCGGTGGGACTGGTTACGATTCTATCGGCGCCAGAAAGACCGGGGCGCTGCTCGTGATTTTGCTTTGTGCTTTTGCCTCGTGCATTTGCCTTGCACATTGACGAGCGCATCGCTTTGCCAACGTGCGCGTCGATGCGTACCGGCGCGCGCGGCGCCATCCGTACCGGCGACGTGCGCTGCGACGCGCCTATACTCGCCGTTTCAGGCAGACATTCACGGAGCGTACAGATGAAAACGATCGGCGTGATCGGCGGCATGAGCTGGGAATCGTCCACTGAGTATTACCGGCTGCTGAACCGCCACGCGAAAGCACGACTAGGGGGCCATCACAACGCCCGCAGCCTGATGGTGACCGTCGATTTCGCGGAGGTCGAAGCGAACCAGCGTGCCGGCGACTGGCCCGCGCTCGGCGAGCAGATGGCCAGCGCCGCGCGCCAGCTCGAACGCGGCGGCGCCAATCTGGTGATACTTGCGACCAACACGATGCACCGCGTGTACGAATCGATCGAAAAGGCGATCACGGTGCCGTTCCTGCACATCGCCGATCCGACCGGCGCGGCGCTGCGCGCGGCGGGCGTCGAGCGTGTCGGACTGCTCGGCACACGCTATACGATGGAGCAGACCTTCTATACGGGCCGCCTGCGCGAACGCTACGGCCTCGACACGCTGGTGCCCGACGATGCCGAACGCGCGGACGTGCACCGCATCATCTACGACGAGCTGTGCCACGGCAACGTCGACAACGAATCGCGCAAGGTGTATCAGCGCGTGATCGAACACCTGGCCGCGCGCGGCGCGCAAGCCGTGATACTCGGCTGCACCGAAATCACGCTTCTGATCAAGCCGGAAGACTCGGTGCTGCCGGTATTCGATACCACCGCGTTGCATGCGCAGGCAGCGGTGGAATGGGCGATCGGGGCGGCGTAACGACAGGCTCCGGCTTTGCCTACCGGGTGTCCGCAGTCGCGGACGATAGGTCTTTAATGCGAAGCTTCGTGATGCGCGTCATGCAATCCCAGAACTCGGCAAAACGTAACGACGCTGGACCGACTTCGTAGACTTCGAAATAGCATTCGTTGTCTCGATAGCGAGCCCAGTTGTCCTGTGCCCTATTGAAGTAAGGCAGCGGATCGGGCTCGCCCGCGCCACGACGAAGATGGTGGGCCGAGTGCGTATCTGCCTGGACCTCCGACAGCCTTTTTCTCAAAGCACTATCTGCATTTTCAAATTCATATTGGGCGCAAGCCGACAGGTCCGCCGTTGGCAATGAATCATGCTTGCAGAGTGCGTTGATCTGCGCAGCGGTCTTTCCCGCGAAATATTTACTGGTCGGCTCGGCTTTCTTATAGTCGAATGCCTCTCCGTAAATTGACTGCGCGGCAACCCATGGTGCAAAAATCAGAAACAGTAGTGAAATGCTAATGGCGCGCATTATAGATTCCGTTTGCAAACAGATTGGCCTCACTGCGTCGGCGAGAAAGAACGTGGGTGGCGACGAAATGAAGGATGACATCAGGCATATCTTCGTATCGCCCACTGTTGAGTATGTTGGCGAGATGACGCGAGCGCGTGCCTTGCCACGGATCCTGCCTGTTTCGATAAGGACCGGCATTCCAAAGCACCGAAACCAGCGCGTCGTATTCGTATTGATGCAGCGGTACGTCGACATCCCGGTTGATCGCGCGTTCCGTGTCGGCCAGATCGGCTCTCAGAAATGCTTCGGCACGTTCAAGCGAAATCGTGTCGCCTAAGCGGAGATTGTTCGCGGGCGTCACTTTATGCCCCATGCCTACGGTCGGGAAACCCAATCCATCGTCGTAGACTTTCAGCACAAAGCCATCGACTATGGGATTCCCGCGAGATGTTCCGTTCAAGATCCCGCTTTCCCACTCCGCCATAAAAGCCAATCCTCGACTGGAGATTCGCCAGGGCTTGCGAAGCCTGCCCGGTTGACGAGCCGCCGACGAATTCACGTCTGTATTTGTGACTGCCGTTGCAAGTACATCAGGCATGCTGCCTCCCCTTGATGACCGACTGGATACCGATGGATCGAACACGTTCTGTTGCGTGCCGTGTGGTCTGCGCGATCGGTTACGTCACGCGCAGATTCATCTGAAGCCGTGGTTCAAAGGTATCGAGAGGCGTTTCCTGGAGCAATAAGACAACTCCCAATCGAGGCTCTACGCTCGTGCGTTCTTGCGTATGGACAGGAAGAGGCGCCGATGACGATGCATCACGTCAGGCGTCCCTTGATGACATGGCGTTTTCTCCTGCGACGCGGCCGAACTCACGCGCGAGGCGTGGCCCAGTATCGCTTTGTATCGGCCGGTATGCGTTCCATGCCGCGCGTTACCCGACAGCGATCCATCCTGCGATGGATCGTCCACCCGCTATTAGCGCTACATCGTCGGACATGACTGAATTCGAAGCCATTTCGAGATTCGCCGAAGCGAAGCTGTTCTAGAATTCCGGCTTTATCAGGGGCAGGGAGTGCGAGTGAGTATTGGATTAATTTGTCGGTTGACGCTTGCGCTCGTGGCTGCGGTTTCATCTAACGTTGTATTTGCCCAGCACTACGGCTTTTACGTGCCCGAAACGCGCCCCCATGCGTTGCCTGTGCCGTTACAGCCCAATCGTGTGTCGCCATTGCCCAGAGTCACGCTTCAATCTCTTCACGCGGCTCACTCATATCAGCCGTTGTCGGCCCCATCTAACACGGAAAGTCTTGGCTCCATGCTGGCACGGCGTCCCGATCTTTCGACCCATTCGCACATGACGTATTCCCAGCGTATATACGTGGGCGCACGAACACGCTTGCAGCCCCCGATGAGTGAATTCAATTCTTCCAATCACTGAAATGTGACCGGCGCGGGATTAATCGGGCCTATCCGCTGCACAAACGCGTCATAGCGTGACGTGTCCTGATAGAGCCGTTGCGCAAGCACAATCACGGGTAGGGAACGCTGCGGCTATTCGTTCCCCGTGCGTCATATGAGTTGCCTTAGCTTTTTCCACAAACTCAAGCGCTCGACTTTCTGTTCCACTTCCGGCAGGAAAAAACCGTCCAGTCGCAGTTCGGCTAAGTGGTTTTGTTCCGTAACGCCAAGCGCCATACCTGGCGCAATCTCATACCAGGTAGACGATTGCGCCCACGAAAGATAGAACGCGCCGCGAATCGGTTCATGAAACTCCTTCGGCTCACCCATACTGGTACGTCCATTTTCATCAAATTCCGCGTCGATGCGAGCGCTCGCGGGGACGGCTTCCTCGAAAGTGCGCTCAGTGCGAATCCATTGTTTCGGGTTGGTATAGATGGACCAATCAATAATCCGCTTCTGTGGATCCAGCATCATTTCAAAAAAGCCGCCTGTCAGGATATAGTTGTGCTCCCTAATGTTAAATTGCAAATCCAGTTTTTCACTTAGATTGAGCACCTTTGACGGGTTCGCGGCAAGGTACGTGATCTTGCACATTAATGAATATCCATGATCGTCCCAAGTGAAATCCGCCTTTGAATTAACCGGCTTTTCAATGCGAATCACAATGTTTTTCATTTTCGCACGTCGTATTTAAAGTGATAGATTATGTAATCTTTCTCATTGACGAGAACCTCAAGAACGTATTTCTTTCCTACTTGATACGCCCCTAAACGCGACATTGCGATTTCATACATATAAAGCCCTGGTCTGTTTCGTGGGTCTGGAATGCGGCTACCGTACTTTACGGCTAACCGAAGAATATGGAGCGGCACGAAACGATCCGGATCCATCATGTGTTCAAGCGCTTTGGCAGAGAATCTTACCGGGCGTTGTACGAGTGCGTAGTACCGTGCACGCAAACCGTACAGTGTTGCTCGACCAATCTGTGAACCTATGCCTTTGATGCCCCATTCAGTAAGACCGCGAAGACCCGCACGCCAGAACCCGCCAACCATAAACAACACGTCTAGCGGATCAAATAGCGGGCTCTCCAGCGGCTTCTCGCTTACCGACACATGGCCATCTAGCCCATAGATTCGCGATACGCCCGCAACCTCTTGCTGATAACCAATGATGCAATCCAGGTCTGCATCGTAGATAGGTTTCGCATTGAACGGCACGCCAGGGGGACGAACATCAAACAGCCCTGCGGCCTTCGGCTTTTGCGACTCATCCCACGAATACGAAAGTTCGTCTCCGGTGTAGGTTTGCAGCGCTGACATTTTCAATTGCTCTTGTTCGCTTTCACGTCAATAAGCGACGTCACTGTGCCGCCCGTGCCGCCAATCGGGTTTTGAACGATGTATTCGTTTTTCATGCGTGCGAAAGAGAGCCGCACATGCTCATGGCAACCAGCCGCACTCGCAACCGGCCCGACGAAGGTAATCACCACATCGGACAAGGTGATTCGGTAATACTCGTGAGGGATCCCGCCCGCCCTGCGCATGGTGAGTACGGACTTGGGGATATGCTTTCCCGTAAGGCAATAGCTGGCAAGGTTAGGGCTTGAGCGGTCTAGTTGATGCGTAAAACCCAAGTCGCTTACCGTGGCCTTGGCCGCGCCGCCGCCCGAACCTGAGAGCATGGATGACTGCTGCGAAATATCCCAACTCCACTCGAGTACGTCGATTTCCCCGGCATGCATTTCGTCTTGTGACTCGCCGGTAATGCCGTCGATTTTCAAAAAGATATCTTGTGCCACTCTTACTCACTCCTTTTCACGCAGAGAAAAGCGCGCAGCGCCCAACGGCGAACCCAAAGCGGGATTCGCCCCAACTTAAAGCGACGCTAGAGAAGATTCGCCCCTGAAACAATGGCTCAAGTCTGAATTTTGGCGGCACATCATGCAGTCGCTAACATGCGGACGCACACGAAGGAAACGGCGGTCAGCCTCGCCGAACGCTGCGGGGTGAATCGCGCGACAGTCGCGGCCCATGTCGCAATTATCGAAACCGATCGGATCGGGAATCGACACGTACCGGGCCGCTTCGATCACGCGAGCGAACGCATAGACGCGTTCTTGCGCGAGGCGGGCATCGTGGCCGAAGAAATCCGGGACTCGGCTAACGAACCGCGTGAACAAGCTGCGTGAGTGGTCGCCCGCTATTGCCCGCTTTGTGCTCACCTCGATCTGGATGACCGAAGACGAAACTCTGGCCGACCGGTTCGCATACGGTCATAAACGCTCACCGAATCGAGCACACGAAGCGCGACCACAAGCGCACCACGGGGCCGCTTGTGGTGTCGCCCGATGATCGCGACTGGACCAACGAAAGGCAGAAGTGAGCGGAAGTGCGCCGCTACAGTTTGCTGCCTTTCTTCACGCTGACTTATGACGAGCTACACAAAATCTGGAAAGAACACTGCAGCGAGATAGTGAGGCGGCTTGCGCCCGAATTGCAGACTGGCCGCCATGCGCTCGAGAAACTCAGCGCGCTAACGGCGGAAGAACATGGGTACTTGCAACGGGATAGCGCAACGATCGAAGGCGCGCGCAAGGCTGTTGGACTTATCCAGCGAAGGCTTATGCAGGAAAAGGAGCGCGTGGGGCCACTCACGGGCCGAGGAGAATAAAACGCTAGAGGGGCTTGATACGTCGAAGGGCGCATCAGATCGACAGACAACAAAAAAACCCGCACAGGGCGGGTTCTTTTTTCTAGCACATTCGCCTAAAATGCGCGGCGATTGCACTGAGAATGTCCTACGGGCAAACAGGACGATTTCGAGAGATACACAAAACCGACTGTAGGCCATGCTGCTTTTGGTTGCGGGGGTAGGATTTGAACCTACGACCTTCGGGTTATGAGCCCGACGAGCTGCCAGACTGCTCCACCCCGCGTCAGAGAAAAAAGAGTATATCGGAGCATTCATGTAACGTCAAGTCATCGTGCGAATCATTTGTTCGACGAGCCAAGCACTTTGGCTATGGCGCTCGTCTCATTCGCGCTCGACGCGTTGCCCAGACTCCAGCCTGTCGCCAATGAGTCTGCTCCCGATCTGCAAATTTTCCGCACGCTTCATCCATCCCACGTGACGCGGCGACCTCAGCAACACCCACAACGCGCCCCTCCTTCGATACCGCAACGCGACGGGCACACGAAGCTCTCCTCACAGCACGTAGCAACGACAATCGCGCGCAAGACTCAACTCTCAGGCGAAATTCCGCATGCGCTGCGCGCCGGAACAGCTCCATAAAAAATTTCCGATCAATTCGGATCAATTCGCGCGCATATAGAAAAATCACAACAAATCGCGCTTCAATTATTCCGCTTAAAAATTCGCAATATATATAACTTATAAATCACATTCGCATAATTCATTTATTTACCGCCACAAATCGAAGTTTTTAATATTCTTTAACCTTCACGACAGGAATAGGATTTCCCACCGCATTCGATGCCCAACAATCCATTCCGGATAATTTCGCCATGTCCAGACGTGAATTTCTTAAGCGCACCGCATTGGGCCTCCCCGCCATGGCAATGGGCTCGATGCTCAGCGGCCCCGCCCGTGCCGCCGGCCTGCTGACCAATCTGAAATACCAGGCGCTCGTGCCCGAGATCTACGCGAGCATTCCCAAGCCGCCCGTCTATTCGCAAGCCATCGTCATCGGCAGCGGCTTCGGTGGCTCGATCGCCGCGCTGCGGCTCGCCAACGCCGGTATCCAGACCACCGTGCTCGAGCGAGGCTCGCATTGGCCCAACAGCACATCGCGCCAGATTTTCGCGACGGATGTCCTGCCCGACGGACGCGGTTACTGGCAGCGCACCAGTGCGAAGGAATTGAACACGCTCACCTACGCATTCGACTACTTCAACGGCGTGCTGGACGTGACGTCGTGCGGCACGATCGACGTATGGCGCGGCGCGTGCGTCGGAGGCGGCTCGGTCGTCTTCACCGGCGTGATGATCCAGCCACAGCAAAGCTACTTCGAGACGATCTTCGGCGATCTCGTGGACTGGAACGACATGAATGCCACGTACTACCCGCGCGTGCGCACCATGCTCAATCTCAATCCGATGCCCGCCGACATTTACAACTCCGGCCCCTTTGGCCACTCGCGTATCTGGGATCAGCAGTCGGCCAAGGCCGGTTACGTCACGACGCCCACCGACTCGATCTTCAACTGGGACGTGGTGCGCAGCGAACTCAAGGGCACGAGCCGCCCCTCGGCGATCATCGGCGAGAGCAATCTCGGCAACAGTAACGGCGCGAAGTTCGATCTGAACCAGAACTACCTCAAGCAGGCCCAGGCAACGGGCAAAGCAACCGTCTATGCGTGCCACGAAGTCACGCGGATCCGCTTCGACGGTTCGCGCTACACGCTCGACACAAACCGATATGCACCCGACGGCACCGTGACCGACAGCTACTCGCTCACTTGCGATTACCTGTTCCTCGCGGCGGGATCGATGGGTAGCAGCGAACTGATGGTCGCCGCGCGCGATCGCGGCGACCTGCCGCTGCTCAACGAGCATGTCGGTGAGGGCTGGGGCACCAACGGCGATTCGCGCGTGGTGCGCTCGTTCAGCCCGATCGCGAGCATCACGCAGGGCTCGCCGTGCGCGTCGATGCTGCATCAGCCGGGCGCGCTGCCGACGACGCTGGAGAACTGGTACACGCCCGCCATCCCGATCAACCTCGGCATTATCGGTTCGCTCGGGATGGGCTTCGACATGACGAATCGCGGCCGCTTCGTGTACAACGCCGCCACCGGCAAGGCCGCGCTTCAGTGGCCGGCGAACGGCAACGACGCCGTGGTCGCCGCCGCGCGCGCGGTCAACAACAAGATCGCGGCGGCAAACAACGTCGTCACCGGTGTGCCGCTGTTCACGGCCGATGTGGACGCCTCGTTCACCGCGCACCCGCTGGGCGGTCTCGTGCTAGGCAAAGCCACCGACGCATACGGGCGCATTGCCGGCTATCCGCGGCTTTACGCGATCGACGGCGCAACCATTCCCGGCACGACGGGTGCGGTCAATCCATCGCTGACAATCTCCGCGCTCGCGGAACGCAATATCGAGAAGATCATTGCAACGGACTTCGCGGTATAGAACTGATCGATGGAGCAAGACCGTCCCATCCGCGCGCACGCGGTCTCGACGACGACCGCTGCGACGCGTGCGGCAGGCACGACGACGCGTAGGTTCGCTCTGCTCAGCGTGTTTGCGCTGCTCGCCGCCGGCGCGCTCGCGGGCTGCGAACAGCACGGGGACGGGGCGTCGTCCCCCGTCTCCGCTCCGGCGCCCAGTGCCGCGCCGGCTGTCGCAGCCACGCGTGCCGTCGCAAACGGATTCAACGAGTCACCTGAAGCGGCCCCGCGCGCCGAACTGCCGCCCGACTGCGCCATCTATCTGGCGAAGATCGACGCATGCGCCGCGAAAGTGGGTGTGGATACGGAAGCAGGCCATCAGCTCGAGGAAAGCGCTGACGAAGCTCGCCGTCTCTGGTCCCACACCGGCGTCCCCGCCGCCATCGACGAGATGTGCCGTCAGTCGGTGGCGAGTTTCGCCGCTTCGGCACAAGAGCTGGGTTGCAAATAAGCGGTCCCTCCGAACACCTACACCGTCGAGATTCCAGGCGCTGCACCGGACCCGCGCGGCTTCACGCCCACGCGTCCGGCTTGCGGGCCACACGGAAATGCTTCACGATCCCGTTCTGGATCCGCATCGCTAGCGGTGCGGTTCGAGCGTGACGGATGGGCATGCGCTCGTCGAGCGTATCGCCCGCCTGATCTCCGTCGATGCAAGCGCTCCATAAAATCAACGGTGTATGTAACTCATGAAAATCGCGACCTGGAACGTCAATTCCCTCAAAGTCCGCCAGCAACACGTGATCGACTGGCTCGCGAGCAGCGGCACCGACGTGCTGTGCCTGCAGGAGCTGAAGCTCCCCGACGAAAAATTCCCGCGCGCCGAAATCGAGGCGATCGGCTATCGCAGCTGGTATGCGGGGCAAAAAACCTACAACGGCGTCGGCATTCTGGTGCGCGACGGCTTGCACGTCGACGAAGCCAGCATCGTGCGTAACATCCCCGGCTTCGAGGATCCGCAGCAGCGCGTGATCGCGGCGACCATCGAAGGCGTGCGCGTCATCTCCGCGTATTTCCCGAACGGCCAGGCGCCGGGCACCGACAAATTCGCGTACAAGCTGCGCTGGCTCGACGCGCTGCACGACTGGCTCGCCACCGAGATGACCGTGCATCCGAAGCTCGCGCTGCTCGGCGACTACAACATCGCGCCCGAAGATCGCGACGTGCACGACCCGAAGGCGTGGGAAGGTCAGAACCTCGTGTCGCCGGAAGAGCGCGCCGCGTTCGTGCGGCTGATCGGCCTCGGTCTGCTCGATGCATTCCGCCAGTTCGAGCAGCAGGAAAAGATCTATTCGTGGTGGGACTACCGGATGATGGCCTTCCGCCGCAACGCGGGGCTGCGCATCGATCACATCCTGCTGTCGAAGGCGCTCGCCGACATCTGCACGGCCTGCGATGTCGACAAGGCGCCGCGTAAGCTGGAACAGCCGTCGGACCACGCACCGGTGTTCGCGCAACTGGGTTGAAAACAACAGGAGCGAGGCATCGTCGATACCTCGCTCCTGATCTGTTCGGTCGCGCTTCCGGTCGCGCTTCCGATCGAACCCTAGGCCGTTGCCGCGCCGCCGCCCAACACGCCCCACAAGAAGCCATACACCATCGCATCATGCTCGGCCTGCTCCAGCTCATCGGAGCCGCCGTGGCCGCCTTCCGTGTTCTCCCGATACCAGACGTGTTGCGCGCCCAGCGCCTGCATGCGCGCGGCCATCTTGCGCGCGTGACCGGGATGCACGCGATCGTCGGCGGTCGACGTCATGAACAGCACCGGCGGATACGCGACGTCCGCCGCGAGGTTGTGATATGGCGAATAGGTAGCCAGCACGCGTGCCTCGTCGGGCTCGTCCGGGTCGCCGTATTCGTCGATCCATGATGCGCCCGCGTGCAGCAGGTGATAGCGGCTCATATCGAGCAGCGGCACCTCGCACACCACCGCGCCGAACAGCTCGGGCCGCTGCACCATGCACGCGGCCACCAGCAGTCCGCCATTGCTGCCGCCCTGAATGCCGAGCTGCGCGGCGCTCGTCACGCCGCTCGCGATCAGCGCTTCGGCGACCGCGATGAAATCGTCGAACGCACGCTGCCGATGTTCGCCCTGCGCGGCCGTATGCCAGCGCGTGCCAAACTCGCCGCCGCCGCGAATATGCGCGACCACGTACACGCCGCCGCGCTCCAACCAGCCGATCCCCTGCCCGGTCAGATAGCTCGGCAGCAACGGAATCGCGAAGCCGCCGTAACCGGAGAGCAGACAGGGGCGAGTATCGCTTCGGTCTGCTTGCGAAAGCGCATCGTTGGGACCGATCATCGTATAAGGCACGCGCGTGCCATCGGCCGATACCGCGTGGCCGCGCGTCACCGTGAAGCGCGTCGCGTCGAACTGTGTCGGCCAGCGGTCGAGCAACTCCCATTCACCGGGCTCGTCGCGCGCGAGATCGGTCAGCCAGTACGCCGGCGGCTGCAGGTAGTCGTCGGTATCGACGAACACTTCGTCGTTGAGCGTCGACTCGACCGGTGACACATCGACCTGCGCATCACCTTGCGACGCGAACACGCGCTCGCGCCATTGCCACGTGCCGTCCTCGCGCTGCGACGGTGTCCAGATCAGCGTCTTGCTGCGCACGTCGTCGAGATACGACACGATCAGATGATGCCGCGTATGCGACCACTCGCAGGCCGAGGTCTGCGGGTTCGGCACGAACAGCGGCATCACCTCGCGCTCGCCGCGCAGAAACGCATCTTCGCGGATCGCCAGCAGCGCGCCGCCCGGATAGCGCACGGGCTTGCCCTGCCATTCGTACTCCCAGTCGAGTCGCGGTTCGAGCAGCAGCCAGCCCTGCCAGCCGCCCACCGCCACATGCTCGGGCACCTCGTAGCGACGCCACGCGCCGCTCGCTTCGTCGAGCGAGTACGTGTGCGAATCGAAAAAGTCGACGCTGCTCGTCACCGTATGGCGTCGTTCGAGCGGATCGTAGTGCGCGTCCACGCCGATATCGTCGAACTCGCCGCGAAACACCACCGGCGCGTCGGCGAGCGCCGTGCCGCGCGTCCAGCGCCGCACCTCGCGCGGATAGCCGGAACGCGTCAGGGTCTTGCGGCCGTTGTCCCAGCCGACGTACACGGTCTCGCGATCGATCCACGACACCGTGTGCTTGCCGGACTTCGCAATCGCGAAACCGTCGGCAACAAACTGCTGTGCGTCGAGATCGAACTCGCGCACCACCACCGCATCGGAACCGCCCGGCGACATCGTGATCAACGCGCGATCGCCGTCCGGAAAAAGAATGTCGAGATCGACGCAGACCCACGGCATGCCTTCGGCCGCGCCGAGCGCATCGAAGTCGAGCAGGTTCTGCCATACCGGCTTGCCGCTGCGCCATGCGGCCCACGCGGTACGGCGCCAGATGCCGCGCGGATTGCGCTCGTCCTGCCACAGATCGTAGGCCCAGTCCTTCCAGCGGTCCGGAATCACCGGACGCTCGCGCGGCAGATAGGCGTCGGCGAGCCGCCGCTTCAAGGTCTCGAACGATGCGCCGCTGCACCATGCGGCCAGCGTGCGCGCATTCTGGGCTTCGACCCACGCGAGCGCGTCGGGATCGTAGAGCGCTTCGAGCGACAGGAAGGGATCGGGGGAAAGCGGCCACTGGAACGGGGTGGCGGAATTGGAGGCAGGCATCGTCGGCTGTTGGATCGGAACAGCGTTGATTATGCCTTGTGCCTGACGCGTTGCCGGTTTGTGCGGGGGGCGGCTCTGCGAGATTGAAGCGTTCGGGACGAAGCGGTCGACGCGAAATGCCCGCAGCAAAGGCCCCAAAACAAAGAGCCCGAAACACAGCGCCCGAAGCAAAAGGCGGAAACAAGGCGCTCAAGGCAACGCGCCCGAAAGCAAAAAAACATCCCGCGGCACGCGGCACGAATCGAAAAGCCCGAAACAAAAACGGCGAAGGCGGCCTGAGCCGCCCTCGCCTGCTTTTTCAGCGCGTGCGCTTACGCACGATCACGGTTCGAGATTCAGTTCCTGAATCTTGCGCGTGATCGTATTGCGCCCGATACCCAGCCGCTCCGCCGCTTCGACCTTGCGCCCGCGCGTGAAGTCGAGCGCCTCGCGGATGACCGCCGCCTCGAAACGGCGCGCGAGTTCGTCCATCACATCGGCTGTGTTTTCGCGCAGCATCCGCGCGACCTCGGTGCGCAAGCCGCCCTCCCACGCGCTCAGCGCGCTCGCGATCGATACCGCCGACGCACCCAGCGGCTGCACGACACCACCAGCGCCCGCACCCGCCAGCGGCGCACCATTCGCGAAGCCCGCACCGGCCGCTGCCGCGCCATCCGTCGCGGCAGCGATGCCCGCCGTCGTCGCCAGTTCATTCGCGCCGACCTGGGTCGGCCCGAGATCGGGCGGCAGATCCTTGATCTCGATCGTCTGCGCGGGCGCCATCACCGTCAGCCAGTTCGCGAGATTCTCCAGTTGCCGCACGTTGCCCGGAAACGGCAGCGACGCAAGGTACGCGAGCGCCTCGTCGGACACGCGCTTCGGTTCGACACCGAGATCGCGCGCGCTCTTCTGCAGGAAGTGTCGCGTGAGCAGCGGGATGTCCTCACTACGCTCGCGCAACGCCGGCAGCCGCAGACGGATCACGTTGAGGCGGTGATACAGATCCTCGCGAAACAGCCCCTGGCGCACGCGCGATTCGAGATTCTGATGGGTCGCCGCGATCACGCGCACGTTCGAGCGCAGCGGATTGTGCCCGCCGACACGATAGAACTGCCCGTCCGACAGCACGCGCAACAGACGCGTCTGCAGATCGAACGGCATGTCGCCGATTTCGTCGAGAAACAGCGTGCCGTTCTCGGCCTGCTCGAAGCGCCCCTGGCGCATCGCCTGCGCGCCGGTGAACGCGCCGCGCTCGTGGCCGAATAGTTCGGACTCCAGCAGATCTTTCGGAATCGCCGCCGTGTTCAGCGCGATGAAGGGACCGTTCGCGCGTGGGCTATGTCGGTGCAACGCACGCGCGACCAGTTCCTTGCCGGTGCCTGATTCGCCGGTAATGAGCACGGTCGCCGCCGAATGCGACAGGCGGCCGATCGCGCGAAACATGTCCTGCATCGCCGGCGCCTGGCCGAGCATCTCGGGCGCCTCGGCGACGCGCTCGTCGACTGTCTGCTCGCCGCGCATGCTTTCGTCGACCGCGCGGCGAATCAGCTCGACCGCCTTGTCGACGTCGAACGGCTTGGCCAGATACTCGAACGCGCCGCCCTGGAACGCGGCAACCGCGCTATCGAGGTCCGAGAACGCGGTCATGATGATGACCGGCAGCCCCGGCAGCTTGTCGTGCACGGTTTGCAACAGCTCGAGCCCGGAGCCGCCCGGCATTCGGATGTCGGAGACCAGCACCTGCGGGCTGTCGTGATCGAGCGCGGCCGACGCTTCGCGCACGTTCGCGAAGCTGCGCGTCGCGAAGTTTTCGCGGGCGAGCGCTTTTTCGAGCACCCAGCGAATCGATTGATCGTCGTCTACTATCCAGATCGGCTTCATATAGGTCGGTCAGAAGTCTTGGGGTGCTAATGGTTTCTAGCAGTCGAGCGGCAGCAGAATCTGAAACTCAGTATGACCCGGCCGGCTGTCCACCTCGATCAGACCTTCGTGCTGCTGCACGAACGTCTGCGCGAGCGTGAGACCGAGACCGCTGCCGTCCTCGCGCCCCGATACGAGCGGATAGAAGATGCGGTCGCGAATCTCTTCGGGAATGCCTGGGCCGTTGTCGACAATATGCAAGTCCAGTGCCAGCTTGCACAGGCGTTTCGAAATGGTCACCTTGCGCGCGATGCGCGTGCGCAACTCGATGCGCGCGTCGCCCTGCGAAATGCGTTCGCGCAATGCTTCTGCCGCATTGCGCACGATGTTCAGCAGCGCCTGGATCAACTGCTCCTTGTCGCCACGTAGATCCGGGACGCTGACGTCGTAATCGCGCTCGATCGTCAGGCCGCGCGGAAACTCCGCGAGAATCACCTGGCGCACGCGCTCGCACACCTCGTGAATATTCACGTCGCCGACGATATGCGGATGCCGGTGCGGTTCGAGCAAACGGTCGACCAGCGTCTGCAGCCGGTCCGACTCCTTGATGATGACCTGCGTGTACTCGCGCAATTCGTCGCGCTGGCGCTCGCCGAGTTCGAACTCGAGCAGCTGCGCGGCGCCGCGAATGCCGCCGAGCGGATTCTTGATCTCGTGCGCGAGATTGCGGATCAGTTGCTTGTTGACGGCCGTCAG
The DNA here is from genome assembly GCF_012927125.1 of Paraburkholderia antibiotica. GTDB lineage: Bacteria > Pseudomonadota > Gammaproteobacteria > Burkholderiales > Burkholderiaceae > Paraburkholderia > Paraburkholderia antibiotica. The sequence continues at coordinate 662,699 of NZ_JABBFZ010000001.1, read as the reverse complement.
ATCGTTGATGCGCTCTTCGCGGTCAGTGCGCAGATGCCGCTCGTTCTCGAACAGTTCGAGCAGCACGTAGTCCTGCGCGCTTTCCAGAAAGCCGACGATCGCATGCACGTGCAGCGGCTCATGGCCAGGGCGTTCGAGCACGGCGTCGAGATGCGTCGCGTGAAAACGGTGCGCGGCGATCGCGGTGATCGTCGCGACCAGTTCGTCGGCGTTCGAGAAAATGTCCGGCCACGCCATCTGCGTGAGCTGCCGACGTGACATTTCGAGCATCGACTCCGCCGACGGATTCGCGAACGCCACGCGCAACGTGCGCTTCTCGAGCACCAGCACGACGGTCGGCAACGCCTCGAAGCCCGGCAGCAAACCGGAACTCACGAGCTGCACGTCGTCCGACAGCGTCTGTTCGTGTCCTTTCCTTGCCTTGATCAGATTCTTCAGAACCATCTTGCAGTCTGGCCGATAGGAGATGGTGATAAATCAGGAGAGCGGCTTTGGCGGCGCTTTGTCGTGACACGAAGTGCCCGCGCGCGGCCGGCCTCGTGCATCCCTCGCACGTAACACGGTGGCCTAACGAAAAAGGGACGGCGCCGCCGTCCCTTCGTGACCGATCGCGAGCGTCGGACCAGGCGCTTCGCCGAATAACGGGCGAAGCGCCATGGCCGCTTACAGCGAGTAGTACATTTCGAATTCGATCGGGTGCACCGACTGACGATAGCGTTGTAGCTCGCCCGTCTTCAGTTCGATGTACGCGTCGAGCATCGAATCCGTGAACACGCCACCGCGCGTCAGGAACTCGCGGTCCGCGTCGAGTGCGTCGAGAGCCTGGTCGAGGCCGGCGCACACGGTCGGAATCTTTGCATCCTCTTCCGGCGGCAGGTCGTACAGGTTCTTGTCGGCGGCTTCGCCCGGGTGAATCTTGTTCTGCACGCCGTCCAGACCCGCCATCATCAGCGCGGAGAAGCACAGGTACGGATTCGCCAGCGGATCCGGGAAGCGCGTTTCGATACGGCGGCCCTTCGGGTTCGACACGTGCGGAATACGGATCGATGCCGAACGGTTGCGTGCCGAGTAAGCCAGCTTGACCGGTGCTTCGAAGTGCGGCACGAGACGCTTGTACGAGTTCGTACCCGGGTTCGTGATCGCGTTCAGCGCGCGAGCGTGCTTGATGATGCCGCCAATGTAGAACAGCGCGAATTCCGACAGGCCGGCGTAGCCGTTGCCCGCGAACAGGTTCTGGCCGTCCTTCCAGATCGACTGGTGAACGTGCATGCCCGAACCGTTATCGCCGACGATCGGCTTCGGCATGAACGTCGCCGTCTTGCCGTACGTATGCGCGACGTTGTGGATCACGTACTTCATCTGTTGCAGCCAGTCGGCGCGCTGAACCAGCGTCGAGAACTTCGTGCCGATTTCGTTCTGGCCTTGACCCGCCACTTCGTGGTGGTGCACTTCGACCGGGATGCCGATCTGTTCGAGCAGCAGGCACATTTCCGAACGGATGTCCTGGAACGTGTCGACCGGAGCGACCGGGAAGTAGCCGCCCTTCGTGCCCGGACGGTGGCCGGTGTTGCCGCCTTCGAATTCCTTCGCCGACGACCACGGTGCTTCTTCCGAACCGATCTTCAGGAAGCAGCCCGACTGATCCGTGTTCCACTGGACCGAGTCGAAAATGAAGAATTCCGGTTCCGGACCGAAGAACGCGGTGTCGCCGAGGCCCGAGCTCTTCAGGTACGCTTCGGCGCGCTTCGCGAGCGAGCGCGGGTCGCGCTCGTAGCCCTTGCCGTCAGCCGGTTCGACGACGTCGCAGGTCAGCACGAGGGTCGATTCTTCGTAGAACGGGTCGATGAAGGCCGTGTTCGCGTCCGGGACCAGCAGCATGTCCGATGCTTCGATGCCCTTCCAGCCGGCAATCGACGAACCGTCAAACGCATGGCCGCTTTCAAACTTGTCTTCGTCGAAGTGCGACACCGGCACCGAAACGTGTTGCTCCTTGCCGCGCGTGTCGGTGAAACGGAAGTCGACAAACTTGACGTCCTCGTCCTTGACGAGTTGCACGACGTCGGCCACGGATTTACTCATAACCTATCTCCTGATTAACGAATTCGGCGGATTCAGCCGCCGCCCAATCTAGCTGACCCGTCCCGGCGCGTCCACCCATACGGCGTCGCAAGGCAGGAAATACTGCCGGGGCAAATCGATCGGCACCAATAAAGCAGATAGTGTGCCAGCGTACATATCCTCAGCGGCTGATCTGCCGCTCAGCCTTGTCGTGCGAGGATCTGCAGGCGACGTGCGCGGGCTGCGCGGCGCCGCGGCGAAATCTGCGCATCGTTCGACGCACCAGATTCGTGCATTCACCGGTTTGGCGACTATGTTAAATCCTATTTTGGTGCATACGCGAGAAATTGCACCAAGTTTGCGCATTCGGGCACTCGACGCCGCAAGCGCCTTTGCTGCCGCACGACGCGTACAGGCACCGTCGGCCGGGATGCCGCGCGCTAGAATGATCATTTGGTCCGAAGGAGTTTGACGCTCATGAGCACGCTCGAACAGCTGTACGCGCAGGCGGACGCCCGCCGTACCGAGAATCAACTGCCCTACGCGGGCGCGGTGTCGCCCGCCGAGGCGTTCGAACTGCTGCAGCTCGATCCGCGCACCCGTCTCGTCGACGTACGTACCCGCGCCGAGCTCGACTGGGTCGGCCGGCCGGTCATCGGCGACGGACAATACGCACATGTCGAATGGACGCGCTATCCGGGCGCGGTGCCGAATCAGGAGTTCGTGCAGCAGCTCGCGCAGGTCGCCTCGCCCGACACGCCGGTGCTGTTCCTGTGCCGCAGCGCCGCGCGCTCGAAGCTGGCCGCAATCGCCGCGACCCAGGCCGGCTTCACGAAGGCGTACGACCTGCTGGAAGGCTTCGAAGGCGACAAGGACGGCCAGGGGCATCGGAAGACGGTATCGGGATGGTGTTTTCGCGGCTTGCCGTGGATTGGCGCCTGAAGCCGGTCGCGCGTGCCGGACGGGCAAGCCGCTCGGGCAGCATGCCGTTCCCTCAGGGCAAAGTCGGCGAAATCGGTAAAGCCGGCGCAGCGTGCTGAAGCAGGAGCGCCGAAACGGACCGCGCCGACAATACATTGGCTGCATCATCGGCGCGGGGTGTGACACTGCGATGTCTGGTTTTCAGGCGTGCCGAGGCATGTCCGGGCACCGCACGAAGCGCGCCTTGATGAGAGGCGCCTCATTCAAACGGCCTGCCTCATCAGGAGCCGCTTCGGGCGCCGCTCGCACGGCGCCCGACGCCTACCGAGCAACACAGAACTGCCCGGAACCGCACGAAACTCAAGGCGCAGCGGAAATCCCGAACACATGCAACTTGCCGGCACTCACCTGCTTCGGCAGCGTAACGCTCGCCACCGTCTTGCCCGCGCTCAGCGGCACCGCCTGCGCGAACAGGTAGGCCTTGACGCCGTCGTTGCTGCCATTGCCGGCATTGCGGTACGTGGTGGTCAACGCGATCGGATTCCGCGGCGCGGCGCTGCCGCCGTTGAGGGTCCAGTCATCGAACGCGAGCGTGAACGGCGCGCTGCTGCCATCCGTATAGGTCACGAGCGCGGTGCCCGAGCTGGGACCGTTGTTGGCCGAACCGAGCAGGACCAGCGAGCGACCCCGCGTGCCGCGCGGCATCGTGATGGTCTGCCCCACCGCCACCGCGTTATCGAGCGCGCCGCCCGACAGCACGAAGCTCGCGCCATCGACGACGAACGGTTTGCCCGGCACCGCGCCCGCCGCCGTCAAGGCCTGCGACGAGTAGCTGAAGAGCGAACCGTCGAAGTCCGCGCCGAGACCATCGGTATCGGTGCTGCCGTCGCTGCCGATGCCGTGGTTGTTGAACGCGTCCACCACGTTACGCGCGACCGGCACGCCATACGACGGCGGCACATCGGCCGGATTCGTGCCCCACTGCGACGCGGACGAACCCATCGCGAAGTTCAGCGTCACGTCCCTGTCCAACGCGTCGACGTCGAGCCACGAACTGGTGTGCGCGGCGCCGTTCACGCGCAGGCTTTGCACGTAGTTCGCGGTGGGCGCGCCAGGGGCGTTGATCCGCAGCGTCTTGCCGTTACCGAGACGAACGGTAATCGACGAGAACTGCGGGCTGCCGATCGCAAAGCCGCCGACACCCGGAATCTCCGGATACAGGCCCAACGCACTCCACACGTACCAGCCCGACACCGCGCCGAGATCGTCGTTGCCGGGCAAACCGTTCGGCCCGGTGCCGAAGGCGCTCGCCATGATCTGCTGGACCGCCTTCTGCGTGCCCGCCGGCGAGCCCGCCCAGTTGTACAGCCACGGCACCTCGAAGGTCGGTTCGTTGCCCATGTAGAAATTGGGCAGGCTCATCCCCGCGTTCAGCACCGTGAAGAACTGGTCGAGCCGCGATACCGCCGTCGAATTGCCGCCCAGTTGCCCGAAGAGCCCGACGGGGTTGAACGGCACCATCCACGTGTACTGCTCGGCATTGCCTTCCACGTAGTTATCGGTGCTGCTCTGGGTTTCCGCGATCCAGCTGCCGTCCGCATTACGCGCGGCGATCAGCGGCGGCGTCAACGACTTGTTGAGCAGGTTCTGCCAGTAGGCCGAGCGGCTCAGCATCATTTTTTGCATCGCCGAATTGCCCAGTGCGCCGGCAAACTGCGAGATCGCAAAATCGCTGCTCGCATATTCCAGCGTCGACGAGGCCTGCCCCCATTCGCCGTTCGTGATGTAGCCGTACTGTAGATAGCTGGCACGGCCGCCGTTGGTCGTCACCCCGTTGCAGGCGGTGCCGGGCACGTTGGCCATGCGGATCATATGTTTCAACGCGCCCGAGGCGTCGAACTGGCGCGAGCCAAATGCATACGCGCCCGCGACGATCAGTGAGCCGGCGTCGCCCGGCATCACGCCGTCTTCGACGTTGTCGTTGACCCAATGCGGAATCGCGCCGCACTGATCCGCGTCGTTGACGAGCGATTGCGCCATGTCGCTGGTTTCCTGCGGGAACAGAATGGCCTTCAGCGGAATCAGCGAGCGATAGATGTCCCAGCCCGAGAAGCTGGTGTACTGCGCGGCATGGCCGGCGCTGACCGTGTGGACCTTCTGGTCGAAGCCGACGTATTGGCCGTTGGTATCGCTGAATACGCTCGGCGCCCATAGCGCGTGGTAGAACGCCGTATAGAACTTGGTCAGCGCCGTGGTGTCCTGGCTACTCACCTGAATCGTATTGAGACGCTGATTCCATATTGCATCGGCCACGGCCTTTACGCCGTCGAAATCCCACGCGGAATTTTCCTTTTCGAGATTCCCCTTCGCATTGGCGACACTCACGTACGAAATACCGATTTTCATCAGCACTTTGTCGGCTTTACCGAAATTCATGACCGCACGGCCATTGGCAAAGGAAGAAGCCGCCGTAAAAGGCTGACTGAATTGTGCATAGAAATACACCGGCACATTGGTCGAATTACCGCAGAAATGTCCACCGGTAGTGCTGCCAGAAATCGTCTTCGCGTCGACCTTCGTGACCGAGCCGGCCACACCCGTTGCCGTATTCGTGTAGGTCGTATCGAGTACCAGCGTCGACGACTGCTGATCCGGATACGTGAAGCGGCCGAAGCCGCTGCGCAGCGTCGCCGTCAATTCGACCTTGATGTGGTTGTCGAGCACCACCGAATAGGCGCCCGGTACCGACTTCTCGTTCGCGTGGTCAAACGTTTGCGCGAGCGGCTTGCTTGCATCGAGCGTCGGCATCACGGGGAATTCGCCGTCGTTGCCGGAACAGCCTGCGCCGCTCATATGCGTGAGGCTGAAGCTCTGGATCGAGCCGATGTCGTAGTAGTAACCGGCCGGAGAACCGGGCTCCGCGCTGGTCGACGGCGCCGGCGAGGTATTCGTGTCGGGCGCCCATTGCACCATGCCGTTCGGCAGGCCCGCGGCGGGCACCACGCTGCCGGCCTGCCCCGCGGGCACCGGATTCGGCGAGTCGCTGGCCAGCGTGCCGATGAGCGGATTGACGTATTGGGTCAGACGCAGCGAGGCGTGACTGGCCGACGCCTGGGCGGCGGCGTTTGCAGCGCTCGCGCCACTCTGCGCGGCACCGTGAAGCTGATCCGCTGCTACCGCGGCTGTGCCGGCCTGACTGCCGGGGCTGTCTCCTCCACAACCCGACAAGGCGCCGATAAAAATCAACGCGGCCGAAAGACGACGTATATCCATCACGGCTGTCTCCTGAGTATTGTTTAGCCATCCCAATTGTCTTTCTGACAATCAGGCCATTGACTGGAGGCCATGCTATACGAGCCATTCAAATCTCGTCAATCAATTATCCATTCCGGTTTTATGTTTATTTTTATTTACTAAACAAACTAAAATTTCGATTCAATTACCCAAAAACTGGATTAGATAAATCAATGAAAAATCGAATTGGCACATTTACATCTCTTTATGCAATGTACATTCTATTTAGCTAACAATTGTCAATGGCGCAATTGCCGCGACGAAGGGGATTTCGTGAGAATTGCGCTACGGCATTGGCTATCGGCGTAGCGTCGCCGGCAAGCGGAATGGCTCGTAGTCACTGCCGGCAGGTCGTTGCCGGCAGTGACCGCGATGGGGATAGGTAGAAGGAAGCTGGTACGCCGGGTTCGTGCGTGCGACGCGCACGCTGACGATCGATGCAGCGGCACGCGCCGCGGTCCGCCGTCGCTACCCGGACTCCTCGCCGGCAACCATCTTGCGGCGCGGCAGTCCGGGAGGAATTCGTCGCTCAGTTACGCCTGGCGGCCGCCGTCTCCGGTTCGACGATATCGCCGCCAAGCAGATGCACGCCCTCACGCAGTTTGACGAACGCCGCCGCGACCGCTTCGGGCTCGCCCTTCACGCCCAGATCGATGTGATGCCGTGCGTAGACGCCGCCGCGCTCCGCATCGCCGACGCTCGGCAGGCTGAACACCCGCACGCCCGGGAAGTCGTGCTCGATCTTCTCCATCAGCGGCGTCAGGCGCGATTCCGGCAACTCGAACACGAGCAGTGACTTCTCCGCATGCGGCGTGGTGTGATGCAGATGCACGTAGTACGTGTCGAGCACCCACTCGATCATCGGCCACGCCATCACCGGGAAGCCCGGCACGAAGTGGTGATGCCGGATCGAAAAACCCGGAATCTTGTTATAGCCGTTCGGAATAATCGATGCACCCTGCGCATAGGTGCCCATGTTCAGCCGATGACGATTTTCGGGAGAGTCGAGATCGAGCGGCGTCCCGTCCTTGGGCTGATACATGTCGCGAATGCGCTCCTGAATCAGCTTCGCGGCCTCCGGATGGAGTTCGAGTGGCACGCCGAGCGCGGCCGCCGCGCACTGGCGCGTGTGATCGTCCGGGGTCGCGCCGATGCCGCCCGTCGAAAACACAATGTCGCCCGACGCGAACGTGCGCCGCAACGTCGCCGTGATCCGCTCCGGATCGTCGCCGATGTACTCTGCCCAGCCGAGCGACAGTCCACGCGCGCCGAGCAACTCGATGACTTTCGGCAGATGCTTGTCGACGCGCCTGCCCGACAGGATTTCATCGCCGATGATGATGACGCCAAATGCCATTGCCGCCTCTTTAGTTTGATCGATTGGGAATCGGCGCGACTTCATGCGCAATCTCATGCGCAACTTCACGCGCGCCGTCATGCCGCTCCGCCCGCATACGCTGCAGCGCGCGCAGACAGTAGTAGCCAAACCATAGCGCCGAGAACACGAGGATGAACGCATAAATCCAGATCGTCACGATCGTGATCACCGGGAACATCACAATCAGCCACACCGACGACGCCCACAGCAGCGTCGGCAGCGAACCCAGCAGCCCGCTCGCGATGCCGATCAGCAGCAGCGGCATCCGGTGGCGCCGCACGAGCTCGCGCCGTTCGTCGCGCGTCGCGTGCAATGCGAGCGCGTCGTAGCTCATCACACGATACGTGAGCCAGCCCCACAGTAGCGGCGGAATCAGCGCGAAAAACGGCGGCACGAGCCACAGCGGCAACGTGACGATCAGCAGCAGCAGACACATCAACGTGGTCCACAGCGCCTGAGCGAGACTACCGTACCACGTTCCGCCGCGTCGCATCTCGAGCGTCGGAAACTGGCGCGCCGCGAGAAAGCGGATCACGGACGGCATCGACAGCATCGCGATCAGCAGCAGCACCGTGACGACGATCAGCGGAATCGCCATCGCAACCACGATAAACGGCGCGATGACCGCATGGAGCGCCGAAAAACCGAGCCAGTCGAACAGCCGGTAGAGCGTGGCGGTAAATGACCAGTCGTCGAGCCACGTGCGGGTCGCACCGGTCAACGTTTGCCAGAAGAACCACAGCATCAGCCCCCAACCGACCGTCGCGACGATGAACGGTTTGAAAGTCAGCCAGAGCATGCGGGGGTGAAACGCGCTTGCAAACGCGCGTCCAAACGAGCGCAACAGATCATTCATGCGAGCCAGTGCCTGCGAACGAAACAACGAAACGATAGGGAAGAAAACGCGCCGCGCGCCGCCAGCATGCTGGGGCACTGGAGCATGCGCACGAACGTGCACAGGATAAACCACGGGGAGCGCCGCCGGGGAAATCGGACGGCGCCGTAAAGGGCGAACTCGGGGCGAACTCAGCGCAAACTCAGCGCAAACTCAGCGCAAACTCAGCACGAACTCAAACGGCGGCGGCATCGTTGCCGGGCGCGCGGCGCTTCGGCGCAAGACGCCGGGCGATGCGCACGAACGCCAGCCAATGCTGCGCCCAGAAGCCGTCGCCATAACGGCGGCCGTCGAGCTGGTCGCTGATGCCGGTCGGCTCCATCTCGCGGTTCCACGAGACGCTGCCGAACAGCATGTCCCACCACGGGAACAGCACGCCGAAGTTGCAGCCGTATTTGAGCCCTTCGTGACCATAGCCGATCGCGTGATGGCGACGATGGAAGGTCGGGCTGACGAGCAGCCTCTCGCCGAGCCAGCCGAAGTACAGGCGGATGTTCGCGTGCTGGACGCTCTGCGCGAGGTTGGTGATGGCGACCAGCACGACGAACTGCGACGGCGGCACGCCGATCACGAGCGCGATCACCGCGAAAAACGACGCCTGCAGCAGATCGTCGAGCAGATGGTTGCGATCGTCGGACCAGAGCGACATCTGGCGCTGGCTGTGATGCACCGCGTGCAGCTCCCACCACACGCCGACGCGGTGCTCCCAGCGGTGATACCAGTAGCCGGCGAAATCGAGCACGAGCAGATACATCACGAACGTGACGAGCGGCTGCGTCGTCACGCCGGGCCACAGGTTGTCGAGACTCAGATTTGCGATGCCGTGCAACCGCAGCCATCCCTGCACATTGTCGAAGAACGGCTGCAGCGCGAAGAAAAAGAACAGGTTCAGAATACCGAGCTTGGCGATCCACGTGTACAACACGTCGACACGCACCGCCTTACGGTTCTCCCACTGTTCGGCCGGGCGCAGCGCCTCGAGCGGGCGCAGCAGCGCGTACATCGCGAGCACTTCGAGTACACCGACGATCACCCAGTACAGGCTGTCGTAAGTGTCCTCGTCGTAGTCCATCAGGTTGAAACGGAACAGCAGCGGCTGCACCACGTCGACATACAGCCATGTCTGCACGGCTGAAACGAAGCTGTCGAGCGAAGAAAAAATCAGATGGAACATGGTGCTGGTCCGGTTACTTCGTCCGTCATATCTCGCGCGGCTACCCTGCTGCTAGCGGGCTTGCTCAGGCACCTTCAGGCACCGTTGGGCGCGGTGACCGGCGCGCGATTGAAGAAATAGATCCCGTGCGGCGAGCGGCCCACCGCGATGGTCTGGATCAGCTTGCGCGTATTCAGGTCGATGATGCCGACGTGCTTCGCGAAGCGGAACGTAACCCACAGATAGCGTTTATCCGCCGAAAGTTCCATGTCGTCCGGCCCCGGCATCAGGCCGGTGATGTCGCCGACGTTGGTGAGTGTGTCTTCGTCGATGATGCTGATGGTGCTCGCCACCCGGTTCGACACGGCCACATGCTTGCCGTCCGCCAGCGAGCGGAAGTTGTGCGCGCCCTTGCCGGTATGGATCGTCTTGACCACCTTCTGGTTGCGCCAGTCGACCACCGCGACGTAATCCTCGCCGGTCATGCCGACCAGCAGGTATTTCTCGCCCGGCGTCATCCACAGACCTGCCGGCACCTTGCCAACCTTCATCTTCCACTTCACGGTTTGCGTAGACAGGTCGATCGCGGCAAGCTCACCCGACACCTGCAGCGTGACGAATACCGTTTTGCTGTCGTTCGTGAACGCCATATGGCTCGGCATCACCGCGAGCGGCAGGCGCGAAGCCAGCGTCATCTGGTTCTTCTGGCCGTCGTAGTGGTAGATATCGAGGCGGTCGAGCCGCAGGCCCGTGGTGACGAGCCACTTGCGGTCCGGCGAAAAACCGATCTGGTAGGGATCTTCGATGTTCTCGACCCAGCGCTGCAACTGGCCGGTCTTCGGATCGACGAACATCAGATTGTTCGACACTGAATTGGCGACGATCAGCGAGGAATTGTCCGGCGTGGCCATCAGGTGATGCGGTTCCTTGCCGGTCGGCACGGTGCCGATGACCTGGCGACTGTTCTCGTCGATCAGGCTCAGCGTGGCTTCGCCGGAATTGAGCACGATCACGTTATTGGCGTAAGCCGCCGGAGAAAAAAAGCCTGCGGCGGCGACCAGCGCCGCACTTGCGGCCAACGTGGCAGTCAAGCCGCGAAGAAAAAATTTACGCATGAAAACTCGCTTCGGAGAACAACTGTCATTGTAGAACGTTTGCCGGGCCGAGCGGTTGACGTGAATCGGGGCCAAACGCCGGGAAAATGAACGAGGCGACAACGGGTAACCGCGCGGGCTGCCGACATGCGCAGAGATACGGCGGCGGATTTCCCGTCGCCTCGTTTTTTGCTGCCTGCGTGGCGCGCTTTTGTGTACGAATGTGTGTGTACGAATTTGTGCGCGAATACATAGGCCCCTCTCCCGATTTCAACCATGAACAGCTTGACTCATAAAATCGCGCAAATCGTTATGCGGAGCAATCGGATCACTCCGAATTCCTCATCCACAAATAAAACCTTAATCAATATATTTTTTAGCCCGATTAAATTTCGGAGTTCGCTGATTTTTTAATTGCACCGCGAAGCCGGAAAATCATCTTCAGCACCCCGGCACTCACCCCGCCGCTTAACCCATGTCCCACATGCGCACCGCAAGCGTAGGGGCTGGTGCGATCGTAAAAAGGCAAAGCCTCCAAATGAGCAGCACCTTTTTCATCCTGCATTTTCATTTTCTCAACGTTTCTCAACACAGGCGTATCGAACCGCTCAATACACGCAAATGCACGCGCATTTTCTCGTCCACCCACCTTTTAAAAAATAACTGGAGGTATTTAATTGATCAGCCACGCCACTTCAATCATTCGCCGTGCAGCGTCTCAAACAGAAACCCACGCACTACGAACAGCCAACTGCATCAGAAACCACGCGTCGGCGCACCGGAAAACCATCGCGCGGGCGGCACGAATTACAGCGGGCGCCGCCGTCACGGCAACGGCGGTGTACGTCGCGCCCGTTGCTGCAGCTGGCGCCGATTCCATTGAGTCGGGTACGGCGGCCAGTGCGGCGGGTGATCTCGCGGTCGCAGTAGGCGCACAAGCCACCGCAAGCAGCGACTTTTCGCTGGCGGTCGGCTCGCAGGCCAACGCACAAGGCGAAGGAGCAACCGCGCTGGGGCCCAGCGCCAATGCGCAAGGCCAAGGTACCGTTGCCGCTGGCCTGAACGCCTCCGCGCAAGGCGACGGCGCAAGCGCCGTCGGCCTCGGTGCCAGCGCGCAGGCGGACCGCGCAACCGCAGTCGGTCTGAACGCGACAGCAAACGGCGTCGATTCCGTCGCGACCGGCTCGGGATCGATAGCGGGAAATTCCGCCGCGGCAGCGTTCGGTTCGCTCGCTACCGCAACCAGCATCGGGGCGACCGCGCTCGGCTACAACGCGCAGGCCGTCGGCGACGGTTCGCTCGCGGGCGGAGCCCTCGCAACGGCGACGGGGGAAGCGGGCGTCGCGCTCGGCCGCCAGGCTGTCGTCAGCGGGATCGGCGGGATCGCACTCGGCCCGCTCGCGCAGGCGAGCGGAGCGTATGCCGGCGCGATCGGCGCCAGCTCGCTGGCCGCAGGCGCTAATGCGCTTGCGCTGGGCTACGCGGCCACCGCGAGCGCCGACAACAGCGTCGCGCTCGGCGCGAATTCGAGCACCAGCGCAGACCTGTCGCTGACGGCCTTTGCACCGGCGGGAGCCGGCGCCACGTCAATCGCCGCACCCACTGCAACAGGAGAAGTCTCGCTCGGCGCCGCGAACGGCGAACGACGTCTGACCAACGTGGCCGCGGGCGCAGCCCCTACCGACGCGGTCAACATCAGCCAGCTGAGTGCCGTCGACGGTAAGGTCGATGCGCTCGCGCAAAGCAGTCCGCAACACTACTTCAAGGCAGACGGCCCGGCCGACGGTTCCGACGACGCGCTCGCCGATGGCACGGGCGCGCTCGCGGCGGGCAGCAACGCAAACGCAACGGGTACCGACGCCGCAGCCTTCGGCGCAAACGCGAGCGCGAACGGCGCCAGCGCGATCGCAATCGGTGCGGGTGCCACAGCCAGCACGGCAGGCGCGACTTCAATGGGCACGTCCGCATCAGCGTATGGCTCGGGTGCAACGGCGCTCGGCGCATATGCGGAAGCGATCGGTGACGGCGCCATTGCGCTCGGTTCCGGCGCCAATTCAACGGCCACCAACGCACTTTCGCTCGGCTATCGCGCGAACGCGTGGGCCGCGAATTCCGTCGCGCTCGGTCAGGGCTCGATTGCCGATCGCGCGGAGACGGTCTCTGTCGGATCCGTCGGTAGCGAGCGCCAGATCACCAACGTTGCAGCCGGCACGGCCGACACCGACGCGGTCAACGTCGCCCAGCTGAACGCCATAAGCGCTCAGAACGAGACGACGGCGGCAAAACTCGAAGGCGCCGTGATGTACGACACCAACGCCGACGGCAGCATCAACCTGAACAGCGTGACGCTTGGCGGTACTACAGCGGCCGACGCCACGGTCATCCACAACGTCGCGGATGGCGTGCTGGCATCGGACGCGGTCAATCTCGGGCAATTGAATGCGGCGCTGGAGAGCGCGATCAACAACGCCGCCGTCAGTCCAACCAATCCCTTCTTCAGCGCGGACGGCGATAGCGCAACAGAAGGCGCGGTCGCGTCGGGTACTCATGCGATCGCGACAGGTGCGAACGCGCTGGCGAGCGGGACGAACGCCGTCGCCGAGGGGGCAAATGCGCAAGCGGCCGGCGCGAACGCGATTGCGGCAGGAGCCAATGCACGAGCCAGCGGGACCTATGCCGCGGCCATCGGCGCAAATGCCGTCGCCAGCGGCAATAACGCCGTCGCGCTCGGCGCAACGGCGAGTGCGAGCGCCAGCAACTCGGTGGCATTGGGTCAGGGCTCGGTTGCGGATCGCGCAAATACGGTGTCGGTCGGCGCGCCGGGGCAGGAACGCCAGATCACCAACGTTGCAGCCGGCGTCCAGGGCACCGACGCAGTCAACGTCAATCAACTGCAGCAAAGCATGAGCGGCGCAATGGGTCAGGCGAACCGCTACACAGACGACCAGATCCGCTCGGCGCGCAAGGATAGTTACGGTGGCACCGCTTCCGCGCTGGCGATGGCCGGCCTGCCGCAAGCGGTGCTGCCCGGGCGCGGCATGCTCGCCCTGGCCGGAGGTACCTATGGCGGCCAGTCGGCGCTGGCGATTGGCGTATCGCAGCTATCGGGCACCGGCAAGTGGATCTACAAGGTTCAGGGCAGCACCGACTCGCGCGGTCAGTTCGGCGCCGCGATTGCCGCGGGGATGCATTGGTGAGCGCAGCTCGCGCAACCGCATCCGGCGAGAACCGGTCGCGACACGACTCAGGCAGCGCCCCGCGCGCGCTGCCCTTACCGCTCTTACCGTTGCATCGACTCCCACACCTTGTGCAAGCGCTTCACCGAAACCGGCATCGGTGTGCGCAGTTCCTGCGCGAACAGCGAGATGCGCAACTCTTCGAGCAACCAGCGGAACTCCGCGAGGCGCGGATCGACCACGCCGCCGCGTTGCGACACCGCGCGTTGATAGTGCTGGTACAGCGGCTGAAACTCGGCGAATTGCCGCGCGTCGCGTGCGGGGTCGGCCCGCAGCTTGTCGATACGCAGCGCCATCCCTTTCAGGTAACGCGGAAAATGCGCGAGCTGCACGTATGGCGTGTCGACAACGAAGCGCTTGCCAATCAGTGCATCGAGCTGATTCTGCAGATCGGCGTGAGCGGCCGCGAACGACTTTGCCTGTATCAGCTTTTTCGTCAGCGTCGCGTATTCGGCGAGAATCTGGCCGACCAGGCGGGAAATTTCCTGAGCAAGCAACGTGAGGCGGCTGCGCCCTTCGTCGCGTCGCGTGTGGAAACTCGCGTCGTCGTCCGGCAACGGATCCTGCAAACAGGCACGATCCAGCGCCGTGTCGATCAACTGGTCGCGCAGTTCCTCCTGGGTGCCGCGCGGCATGAACTGCATCGCCATTTCGCGCAGACCCGGCAGGTTCTTTTCCAGATATTTGATCGGCTCCTTCAACTGCAGCGCGAACAGCCGGCGCAAACCCGCGCGATGAATCCGCGTGGCTTCTTCCGGCGAGTCGAATACCTCGACGTCGCAATGCGAGCCGCGATCCACCAGCGCCGGATAGCCGAACAGCGTCTGACCGCCACGGCGGATTTCGAGCAGCTCGGGCAGCTTGCCGAAATTCCAGGTGGTCAGCTTTTCATACAGCGCGGTGCCTGGTGCCCCCTCCTGCAGTGCGGTCTGCGGAACGGCCGCGCCCTTGCCGCGCGGTACCCCACCCGCCTCCGGGTCCGCGGGCTGTACAGGCGTCGCGACACCGCCGCCGCCCGCATCGGCCAACGCCGCGCCGGCCGCGCTCGACACCAGCTTCTGGAAGTGCTGCTGCGCCTGGCCGCCGAGTTCGGTACGCAATTGCGCCAGATTGCGGCCCATCGCAAGCTGCCGGCCATGCTCGTCGATGACCTTGAAGTTCATGAACAGATGCGCGGGCAGCGTCTCGAGCTTGAAGTCGGACTGCTTCATCGCGATCTGCGTCTGCTCGCGCACATCCGCGATCAGCGCTTCCAGCAAGCCGCCGGCGCCGAAGCGCGGCATCCCGTGCCGTTCGGCGAAACCCGCCGCGTACTCGGGCAGCGGCACGCAGTGTCGGCGCAGCTTCTGCGGCAGCGACTTCAGCAACAGTTGCGCCTTCTCCTTCAGCATGCCGGGCACGAGCCATTCGCAACGGCGCGCGTCCACCTGATTCAGCGCATAAAGCGGCACCGCGAGCGTCACGCCATCGCGCGGCGTGCCCGGCTCGAAATGATAGGTGAGCGCCATTTCGATGCCCGCCATCGTCAGCCGCTTCGGGAACAGATCGGTCGTGACGCCGGCCGCTTCGTGCCGCATCAGATCGTCGCGCGACAGATACAACAGCCGCAGTTTGTCCTCCGGCCGTCCGCTCTTTTTCACCTCGTCGCGATACCAGCGTTCGAACGACGCGCCGGTGTAGATGCCCTCCGGCAGCGCCTGATCGTAGAACGCGAAAATCAGCTCATCGTCGACCAGCACGTCCTGGCGGCGCGACTTGTGCTCGAGCTGCTCGATGTCGGCAAGCAGCTTGCGGTTGTGCGCGAAGAACGCGAGCTTCGTATCGAACTCGCCCTCAACGAGCGCGCCGCGAATGAACAGCTCGCGCGCCCGCGCCGGGTCCTGCTTGCCGAATGCGACGCGCCGCCGGTGGTAAATCGGCAAGCCGTACAGCATCGCGCGTTCGAACGCGGACACCTGCGCCGCGCGCTTTTCCCAATGCGGCTCGGACAGCGACTTCTTCAGCAGATGCGCGCCGACCTTCTCAACCCACTCCGGCTCGATCTTCGCGATACAGCGCGCGTACAGACGGCTCGTCTCCACGAGTTCGGCGGCCATCACCCACTTGCCCGCTTTTTTCACGAGCGCGGAGCCCGGCCACAGATAGAACTTGATACTGCGCGCGCCCAGGTAGTACGGCTCGTCGTCGGCCTTCAGGCCGATGTTGCCGAGCAAGCCGGTCAGCAGCGCGAGATGGATCTGCTCGAACGTCGCTTCCGCCTCGTTCAGACGCCAGCCGTGCTCGCGCACCACCGTCAGCAGTTGCGAATGAACGTCGCGCCACTCGCGCAGCCGCAGTTGCGACAGGAAATTTTTGCGACATTCGTCCTGCAGCTGGCGGTTCGATTTCTTGTGCGCGATCGCCTCCTCGAACCAGTTCCAGATTTTCAGCCATTGCAGGAATTCGGAACGTTCGTCGGCAAAGCGGCGATGCGCCTGATCGGCCTGCTCCTGTGCTTCGATCGGGCGGTCGCGCGGGTCCTGCACCGACAGCGCGCTCGCAATGATCAACACCTCCTTGAGCGCCTGCTGATCGCGCGCGGCCAGAATCATGCGGCCGACGCGCGGATCGAGCGGCAGACGCGCCAGTTCGCGGCCGAGCGGCGTGAGGTGGTTGTCGTCGTCGACGGCGCCGAGTTCGTTGAGCAACTGGTAGCCGTCGGAAATCGCGCGCCCCGGCGGCGGCTCGATGAACGGGAACGTTTCGATCGCCGTCAGGTGCAGCGACTTCATCCGCAGAATGACCGACGCGAGCGACGACCGCAGGATTTCCGGATCGGTGAAGCGCGTGCGGCCCTGGAAGTCGCTCTCTTCATACAGACGAATACAGACGCCATCGGCGACACGGCCGCAACGTCCCGCGCGCTGGTTCGCGGCGGCCTGCGAAATCGACTCGACCTGCAACTGCTCGACCTTGTTGCGGTACGAGTAGCGCTTCACACGCGCGAGCCCGGTGTCGACGACATAACGAATGCCCGGCACCGTCAGCGAGGTTTCGGCAACGTTGGTCGCGAGCACGATGCGGCGCGCGTTCGACGTGCGGAACACGCGCTCCTGCTCGGCGGCCGAAAGACGCGCGAACAGCGGCAGAATTTCCGTGTGCGGCGGATGATGCTTGCGCAGCGCCTCGGCGGCGTCACGAATCTCGCGCTCGCCGGGCAGAAACACCAGCACGTCGCCGGGGCCTTCGCGACACAACTCGTCGACCGCGTCGACGATCGCTTCCATCAGATCGCGATCGGTCTCGCGCTGGGTCTTCGGCCGCTCGCGCCCGGCAGCCGAAGCGCTGCCCGACGTACCCTGCGCGGCCTTCACCGCCGGACTGTCTTCAACGACCGGCCGATAACGCACCTCCACCGGATACAACCGCCCGCTCACTTCGATCACCGGGGCGGGTTTGTCGTCGCTGCCGAAGTGGCGCGCGAATCGGTCGGCGTCGATCGTCGCCGACGTCACGATCAGTTTCAGATCGGGGCGCTTCGCGAGGATTTCCTTCAGGTAGCCAAGCAGGAAGTCGATGTTCAGACTGCGCTCGTGCGCCTCATCGATGATCAGCGTGTCGTACGCCTTCAGCAGCGGATCGGTCTGCGTTTCGGCCAGCAGGATACCGTCGGTCATCAGCTTGACCGAGGCGCCTGGCGCGAGGTTGTCGTTGAAGCGCACCTTGTAGCCGACCACTTCGCCGAACGGTGTGCCGAGTTCTTCGGCGATGCGGCGCCCGGTCGCCGACGCGGCGATCCGGCGCGGCTGCGTGTGGCCGATCAGGCCCGTACCGCCAGCGCCAAGGCCGCGGCCGAGCGAAAGACAGATCTTCGGCAACTGGGTGGTCTTGCCCGAGCCGGTTTCGCCACACACGATCACGACCTGATTCGCCGCGATCGCCCGCGCGATCTCCTCGCGGCGGCCGGAAACTGGCAGCGCTTCGGGGAACGTAATCGGCGGAATCGGATTGGGGGTGATCACGCGTGGGACACGCGGCTCGCGCTGGGCGTTCGGTTTGCGAGATTCAGTGGCCGAGCGCGGTTCGTATTGAGCACGTGGTTCACGCGCTTCCCGCGGCTCGTTCGGCTTGCGAGAGTCAGCGGCTGCGCGCGGTTCGTGTTGCGCACGTGGCTCGCGCGTGTCACCCGCCTCGCGCGGGGCGGTCGGCTTGCGGGATTCAGCGGTTGCGCGTGGTTGGTGTGGAGCGCGTGGCTCCCGCTCCTCGCGCGGCACGTTCGGCTTGCGCGTTTCAGCGGCTGCACGCGGTCCGTGTTGAGCGCGTGGCTCGCGTGCGTCCCCCGCCTCACGCGGGGCGTTCGGTTTGCGAGATTCAGCGGTTACACGTGGTTCGTGTTGAGCGCGTGGCTCCCGCTCCTCGCGTGGCAAGTTCGGCTTGCGAGCTTCAGCAACTGCGCGCGGCGCATCCGGTTTGCGGGACTCGGTGGCTCCGCGCGGCTCCCGCACTTCGTGCGTTTTGCGTGGCTCATGTATCGGTTCACGCATCGGTTCACGCATCTCACGCCGCCGCTGATCGCCCTCATCCCGGCGCTCGTGACGCTGCCCGCCGCGCTCATTCACAGCCGCAGCGGGAGACTTTTGCGCAGGCACTTCCGACGCATGCCGCGCCTGCCCACCTTGCGCTCGCCCGCCGTTGTGCTCAACTCCACGGCCGCCATCGCGCCGCGTCTTCTCCGCCGGGGCTTGAGCCTGGGCCGCCGCCGCAGCAGCAACAGCATCAGCCGCAACCGCAGCCGGCACAACCTTCGCAACATCCGCCGCCTTCCCAGCCTGCCCGCCGACATCGGCGTACTTCGCCGCGCCGCCCGTCAGCGGTCGATCGGCGCCGCGCGCAAGCACGAGGTTGTTTTTCAGGTCGGACAACTGCGAGGACAGCGACGCGGCAGACCGCTCGCGCGCTGCGCGCGGCGGGTTGGACTCGGTGCCCTGCGCCGGGTTGCGGGGCGCGGTGCCGGGGTTCGTCTGATCGGCGGCCGGCGCCGGTTTCTCGTTCGCCCCAGCGGGACTTTTGGGTACATTCGACATGGGGGCGCATTATAATCCCCGGCATGAATTCCCAAACCGACCTCGTCCCCGCGCCCGCGAGCGTTCCGGCCCCCGCCGACTCGCCGGAAACCCTCGCCCAGCACGCGCAATTCGTCGACTGGATGCGTTCCGTCGCACCGTATATCCACGCGTTCCGCAACAAGACGTTCGTCGTCGGTTTCGGCGGCGAAGTGGTGCACCAGGGGCTACTGAATGCGCTCGTGTCGGACATCGCGCTGCTGCAGGCCATGGGTATCCAGATCGTGCTGGTGCATGGTTCGCGCCCGCAGGTCGAGGAGCAGATGAGCCTGCACGGCGTCGAGTCGGAGTTTTCGCACGGCATGCGCATTACCGACGCCCGCGCGCTCGAATCCGCGAAGGAAGCCGCCGGCGAAGTGCGTCTGGACATCGAGGCCGCGATCAGCCAGGGTCTGCCGAACACGCCGATGGCGCACGCGCACATCAGCGTCGTGTCCGGTAACTTCGTGACCGCGCGCCCGGTCGGCATTCTGGACGGCGTCGACTTCCAGCACACGGGCCTCGTGCGCAAGATCGACGCGGATTCGATTCGCCATTCGCTCGCGAGCCGCAAGCTGGTGCTGCTGTCGCCGCTGGGCTTCTCGCCGACCGGCGAAGCGTTCAATCTGTCGATGGAAGACGTGGCGTCGGCCGCCGCCATTGCGCTGCGCGCGGACAAGATCGTGTTCCTGACCGAAACGCCGGGCCTGATGGACACCGGCGACGAAGGCGTCGATCTGATCCGCGAACTGTCGCTCGACGACGCCTACAAGCTGCACGAAAGTGGCGAAGTCACCGGCGACGCCGCGTTCTATCTCAAGCATTCGATCCGCGCCTGCCGCGGCGGCGTGCCGCGCGCGCACATCATCCCGTATGCGCTCGACGGCAGCCTGCTGCTGGAGCTGTTCCTGCACGACGGCGTCGGCACGATGATCTCGTACGAGAATCTGGAAAGCCTGCGCGAAGCGACGCCGGACGACGTCGGCGGCATCCTCTCGCTGATCGAGCCGCTCGAGGCGGACGGTACGCTGGTGCGGCGCGACCGGCACCAGATCGAGCGCGACATCGACCATTTCTCGGTGATCGAGCACGACGGCGTGCTGTTCGGCTGCGCGGCGCTGTATCCGTATCCGCAGGAGCGCATCGGCGAGATGGCATGCCTGACGGTCGCGCCCGAAGCGCAAGGCACCGGCGACGGCGAGCGCCTGCTCAAGCGCATCGAGCAGCGCGCCCGCGCACGCGGCCTCACGCGCATTTTCGTGCTCACCACGCGCACCGAACACTGGTTCCTCAAGCGCGGCTTCGTCAAGGTCACGGTCGACGACCTGCCCGAAGACCGCCGCCGACTCTATAACTGGCAGCGCAAGTCGCTCGTGCTGATGAAACAGCTTTGAGCGCGCCACTGATCGGCCGCACCTCCGGTCTGATCAGGCGACTGTCCGCCCCACATCGATTAAAGGAGAAGCACAGCATGACTCGTATGGTTCAATGCGCAAAGCTCGGCAAGGAAGCCGAAGGCCTCGATTTCCCGCCGCTGCCGGGCGAACTCGGCAAGCGGATATACGAAAGCATTTCGAAGGAAGCCTGGCAAGACTGGTTGAAGCAGCAGACCATGCTGATCAACGAAAACCGCCTGAACATGGCCGATCCGCGCGCGCGCCAGTACCTGATGAAGCAGACCGAAAAGTTCTTCTTCGGCGAAGGCGCGGATACCGCATCGGGCTACGTGCCGCCGTCGGCCTGAGCTGCCTGACCGCTATAGGAGACAGTCGCCAGACTGTCTTCGTGAGTGAAGGCGAAGGCAGGGGCGCGCCGCAACATGAAGCGTCGTCCTGCCCGAACGCCCCAAAATCCGCGCCGCGAGCGCGGATTTTTTTCGTCCGGACAGTCGTTCGACCACCCTCCCATCCCCGCCTCGATCACCCCCGTCATTCGCGCTGAAAACCCACTTATCCAGGCCCGAAAACCGCTTCGGAAATGTTCTAAATGGTCCTTTCTCAAACATGTTCCGACCCCGCCGAATCCCCCGCCCCGCAGTGGATTGAGCGGTATCGGCGGGGACATCTCTAAAGTCGGGTTTGCGCGATCCTCGGTCATCGTGCTAACATGTGCGTCGTTTCAACAGCAATTCACCTTCATTCGCGTTCGCTTCAAGCTGACTAACCGGGCCCAATGCGCAGGCCTAATGCGCCCCGTAAGCCAACCTGAATCGAGCTGTTTTTAAACAAGAAGGCTCGTCGGTCGTTTCCCCGCGTTAGCGGCAAATTCAAGACCGGCCTTTTTCGTTTCAAGCCTTCCAGCGGCGCTGGGTCGAGCCTCCGGCCACCTCGCGTCCTTCATGCATCTGCCCCCCTTCCACGGCCACGCAGATGCAACAGTCAGCACAACCTAGACGAGTGTTCTTTCGCGACAAGGTCGCGAGGCACGGGCGTTGTTTTTTCCTTGCGCCCTCCGTTCCGCCACCAGGTCACCGGTGCCGTGGACGCCCTCGCCTTGCTCACGAAATTGCACTTCCCAGCAACCGTGGCGGAACGCATCACGAGTTTCGTCGCAGTCATTGGAGCTTTAACCTTGACCGCTTCCAGCAACGGCTTCTGGCGACACAACCAACAAGAACAACGCCTTTCCCTCGACGACATCACCGTCGTCGACCAATCCCTCCTGAAACGGGCCGTCGGCGCGATGGCGCTCGGCAACGCAATGGAGTGGTTCGATTTCGGCGTGTACAGCTATATCGCGGTCACGCTCGGCAAGGTGTTCTTCCCGTCGTCGAGCCCGTCGGCGCAGCTGATCGCGACCTTCGGCACGTTCGCCGCGGCGTTCCTGGTGCGGCCGATCGGCGGCATGGTGTTCGGCCCGCTCGGCGACCGCATCGGCCGTCAGCGCGTGCTGGCGATGACGATGATCATGATGGCGCTCGGCACCTTCGCGATCGGCCTGATCCCCGACTACGCGACGATCGGCATTCTCGCGCCGGTCCTGTTGCTGGTCGCGCGTCTGGTGCAAGGTTTCTCGACTGGCGGCGAATACGGCGGCGCGGCGACCTTCATCGCGGAATTCTCGACCGACAAGCGCCGTGGCTTCATGGGCAGCTTCCTCGAGTTCGGCACACTGATCGGCTACGTGCTCGGCGCGGGCACGGTCGCACTGCTGACCGCGCTGCTCTCGACCGACGCGCTGCTGTCATGGGGCTGGCGCGTGCCGTTCCTGATCGCCGGTCCGCTGGGGCTGATCGGTCTCTACATCCGCATGAAGCTCGAGGAAACGCCCGCGTTCAGGAAGCAGGCCGAGGAGCGTGAAGCGGAAGATCGCGCGGTGCCGAAGCAGTCGTTCAGTCAGTTGCTCGCGCAGCAATGGAAGCCGCTGCTGCTGTGCGTCGGCCTCGTGCTGATCTTCAACGTGACCGACTACATGGCGCTGTCGTACCTGCCGAGCTACCTGTCGGCGACGCTGCACTTCAACGAAACGCACGGCCTGTTCCTCGTGCTGATCGTGATGGTCCTCATGATGCCGATGACGCTCGCCGCCGGCCATCTGTCCGACACCATCGGCCGCAAGCCGGTGATGCTGTTCGGCTGCGTGGGCCTCTTTGTGCTGTCGATCCCGGCGCTGCTGCTGATCCGCATGGGCACGATGCTGCCGGTGTTCGGCGGTCTGATGATTCTCGGCGTGCTGCTGTCGTGCTTTACCGGCGTGATGCCGTCGGCGCTGCCGGCGCTGTTCCCGACCCGGATCCGCTACGGCGCGCTCGCGATCGGCTTCAATATCTCGGTGTCGCTGTTCGGTGGGACCACGCCGCTCGTGACCGCCTGGCTGGTCGACCGTACCGGCAATCTGATGATGCCCGCGTACTACCTGATGGGCGCATCGCTGATCGGTATCGTGTCGGTGCTCGCGCTGCGCGAAACCGCGCGCAAGCCGCTGCTCGGCTCGGCACCGTGTGTCGCGACACGCGCCGAGGCGCATGCTGTGCTGCGCGGCGAGCGCGAAGCCGAAGAGATGGACGAGCGCTACGCGGCAACGGCGCGCGCTTGAGGCGATAACGTCAAGCCGATCCGCGCCGAAGCGCTGGCGCTCGCCATCCGGCGGCAACCCGGCGCAAGCGATGCAGGTCGGCGCGCGACGCGCTCGTGCAGGCGACATCGCACGCCATCACGCGAATGCCGCGCGACTGTGCCGCACAGCGGCTCGCGTTGGCCTCTCCCTAGGCACCACGCCCCACTCACACGCTCCAACGCAAAACGGGCCGGCGAAATTTCGCCGGCCCGTTTTTTATTGTCACGCCAGCAACGCGTCGAAACTCGCACTGACCTGCGCACCTTCGATCACCAGCCGGCCCGCGCATATCGGCAACTTGAAACGCCGCGGCCCCGCGCTGCCCGGATTGACGAACAGCACGCCGTCGCGCTCATCGATCGACGGCTTGTGCGAATGGCCGCTCACCACCACGCGGATGCCTTCGTCGCGCGGCACGCAACCGAGCTCGGCGAGGTCGTGCACGACGAGGATCGTCACCTGCTGCACGGTCAGCCGCGCATGCGTCGGCAGCGACGCGGCCCAGTCGCCGGTATCGTTGTTGCCGCGCACGGCCGTGACCGGCGCGATCCGCGCGAGCGCGTCGAGCACGTCGGGCTTGCAGATATCGCCGGCGTGGATGATCGCGTCGCAGCCGTCGAGATAGCGCAGCGCCTCGGGACGCACGAGGTTGTGCGTATCGGAGATCAAGCCGATCCGAGCGATGGACGAAGACGAAGTGCGCACAGTCATGTAATCAGAAATCGGATTCGGCCAGCCGCGCTCTTACTCCACCCGCGACCCGGCCAGTTCGCGCGAGGCCACCCGCGCCTGTCGCTGCGCGTCGAGCATCCGCCGCGTCAGCCCCTGCACGACGACCGACACCGCCGCCGCGCATCCAAAGCTCATCGCCACGCCGTGTTGCGGCAGCAGCGCCGCCGTCACCGCGAAGAACGCCGCGAACGAGCCACGTCCGACCACCATCCCCCGCATCAGCAACGCGACGAAATCGGCCCCATGCGCGCGCTGCGCCGATACCGCGAGCACGCTGCCCAGCAACGGAAACACCGACAGCACGCCGCTCCACGCCGCGCCCAGCGATGCCGAGACCGCCGTCACCGCAAGCGTCAGCAGCGCGCCGGCAAGCATCCGCACGGCCAGATCGATACCGCCGACGCGCACCGCCGGCACCGGCCCCGTCACGCGCGGCAAGCCGTTCTGCGAGACCGCGACGGCCGCACCCGCCACCACGACAGCCGCCACCGCCGCCCAGCCGGGCCCGCCCGGCAGTCGCACCAGCAGCAGCGCCGCGCCGAACCAGCCGGCGCTGCCCGCCAGCAACGCCAGCGGCCAGTCCGTTCGCCGACAGGTCCACGCGTACGCGAGATTGAACGCTTCGGACGCGGCGATCGCCGCAATCGACGCCACCGAGGCCTGTGCCGCGAACGCCGGCCCGCGCTCGAGCGCGAGCAGCAGCACGATCGGTCCGGCGACGACCGGCAGCCCGGCGAGCCAGCCCGCCACCGACGGCCCCCACGCGCGCGCGGCGAACGTCAGCGCGGCCAGAAAGGCCGGCACCAGCACGAGCTTCAGCGCAAGCAGCACGCTCAGGCTTCCAGCAGGTGTTCGATACGCCGGTCCGGCACCAGCCACCACGCGGCGGTGAGCGCATACAGCGCGGCCGACGCCCACGGCATCACGAACGCGAGCGCGATCCCGATCAGATAGATGACGACGGAGACCTTGCCCTTGACGTCGCTGCCGATCGCTCGGGCGATCGTCGAGTCCCGGCCGTGCATAGCGATCAGCGCATGGATCAGGATGAAGTACGCGATGGCCG
The DNA here is from genome assembly GCF_012927125.1 of Paraburkholderia antibiotica. Taxonomy (GTDB): domain Bacteria; phylum Pseudomonadota; class Gammaproteobacteria; order Burkholderiales; family Burkholderiaceae; genus Paraburkholderia; species Paraburkholderia antibiotica. Next base: position 637,735 of record NZ_JABBFZ010000001.1, on the reverse strand, counting down.
ACATGAACAGCACGATGCCGTAGGTCGCGGTCGGCCACGCGGCCAGATGGGTCTCGCCGATCCAGTGCGTGACGGCCGGCAGCAGCGACAGCCAGAACAGCAGATGCAGGTTCGCCCACAGCACGCGGCCGTTGACCTTCTGCACCGCATGGAACATGTGATGGTGGTTGTTCCAGTAGATGCCGACGTAGATGAAGCTCAGCACGTACGCGCAGAACACCGGCACGACCGGGCGCAGCGCCGCGAGATCGTGGCCCTCGGGCACCTTCAGTTCGAGCACCATGATCGTGATGATGATGGCGATTACGCCATCGCTGAAGGCTTCGACGCGTCCCTTGCCCATGCGAGTCCCGGTGATGAATGCGGTGGGGCGCACAGCCCGCCCGCGTGCGGCGCACGGGCCGCGCCGCTGCCGATTATCGATGATCGCGCGACGCTTTGTCGATGCGCATGGCCCGCTCAGGCCGTCGTGTCGCGCGGGTAATACACGGCGAGCCACACGCTCGGCCCGGTGTCGCTGGTCCACGCGACGCGATGGCGGCAATGGGCGTCGATCAGCACGTGGTCGCCGGGTCCCATCCGCAGCGGCTCGGCCTCGCCCTCGAATTCGAGCAGCGCCGCGCCGCTCAGCAGCACCACCCATTCGGCGCGCGGGCTGTCGTACCAGAAGCCGGCCGGGCTCGCCTGCCCGGTCGAGACGATCCGCTCGATCGTCACGCCGCCCTGCTCGATCAGCGTGTCGAACTGCTCGTCGGTCGCCTGTGCCGTCTGCTGCCCGGCGACGGAGACGAACAGATTACCGCCGCGGCGGCCTTGTTTCGGCGAAGGTGACATGGTCGTATTGTCGGGCGCGCGTGTGTGGGACTGCATGCGCGACAGCCTGTGCAACTACCTGCGCGACTTCATCAGCGCTTGAGCGGCTGCAAGCCGTCGAGCAGCGTCGGCACCAGCTCGCTGATGGTCGGATGCACGTGCATCGCGTATTGCAAAGTCGGGTACGGCGCGCCGGCCGTCATGATGTCGATGAACGTATGGATCGCCTCGTCGCCTTCGATGCCGTGAATCGCCGCGCCGAGTATCTGTTTGCTGTGCGCGTCGGCGAGCACCTTCATGAAGCCGGCGGTTTCGCCGCGCTCGCGCGCGCGGCCCACGCGCGACATCGGCATCGTCGCGATCAGCGCGTCGCGGCCACTGTCGCGCACCTCCGTCTCCGACAGACCGACGCGCGCGAGCGGCGGATCGACGAACACCGCGTACGCCATGATCCGCGTGTCGACGCTGCGCGCGCCGCCGTCGAGCAGGTTCGCCGCGACGATCTGGTAATCGTCGTAGGAGGTATGCGTGAACGCGCCGCGACCGTTGACGTCGCCGATCGCCCACACGCCGCTCACGCTGGTGCGCAACTGGCCGTCGACGACGATCACCCCGTGCCGGTCGGTCTCGATGCCGGCGGCGTCGAGACCGAGGTCGTCGGTATTCGGCGCGCGGCCGGTTGCCAGCAGCAGGTGCGAGGCTTCCATCGCCGGAATGTTCTGCTCGAAGCCGATGCACACGTCGTTCGCGCGATGCGGATGCGGCTCGACGCGCGTCGGCTGCACGCCGAAATGAAACTCGACGCCGTCGCGCGCGAGCACCTTCTGCACCGACTCCGCGAAATCCGCATCCTCGCGATTGAGCACGCGCTCGCCGCGCACCAGCACGCTCACGCGGCAGCCGAAGCGGCGAAACACCTGCGCGAATTCGAGCGCGATATAGCTGCCGCCGACGATCGCCAGATGCTCCGGCAAGTCGGTCAGTTCGAGCAGCGACGAGTTGGTGTAATACGTAATCCGCTGCAGGCCGTCGAGCGGCGGCACGATCGCGCGTGTGCCGGTATTGATGAAGATTTCGTCGGCGCTGAGTTCCTGCAGCAACTGGCCGTCGCGCCCGGTAATCGCGAGCGTGTGCGCGCCGGTGAAGCGCGCGTGGCCATTGAATACGGTGAGGTTCGAGGTGCCGCGCAGCCATTTTTCGACGCCGCTGCGCGACTCGCCGATGATGCGGTCCTTGCGCGCCTTGACCGCCGCGAGATCGACACTAATCGAGCCGCCCACCTGCACGCCGAGTTCGGCCGCATGACGCGCGACATGCGCCGCGCGGGCGCTCGCCACATACGATTTGGTCGGCGTGCAGCCGACGTTCACGCAAGTCCCGCCGAAATCGCCGCGCTCGATCACCGCGGTTTGCCGGCCGCTGCGGGCGAGGCGTACCGCGAGCGGCGAGCCGCCCTGTCCGGTACCGATCACGACTGCGTCGAAGTGCTGTGGCATGGCAACTCTCCCGGACTGGGTGCAGGTCGTTGCATCTTACGCTTTGTGCCGTGGGCTGCCATGCGCGATTGCGTAGGCGCTTTCTTTCTGGTGTGCCTCGTCGATTGTCTACGGGGCCCCTACGTAGCGGCTACGTTCCGGGCAAGCTCACGCGTGGCAGTGAACCGCGCAGATCAACGCGCGCGAACGCTGCAGCGCCGCCTGCGCACCGCGCGTGGCGAACACCCAGCCGACCTGGCCGAGATTGAAATCCTGCGACACCATCACCTGCATGAGCGCAACCATCGGCAACACGACCGACGGCCGATAAAGCTGGTTCCTGATCAACTCCGACATGACGACTCCCATCGCGCGACGCCGCTTCGGCATCGCACACACTTGACCGTTTCGATGGGAGCAATTCTAGGGAGCGCGTCGCCGCCGATAAATAGCGGCGTCGCGAAGTCAGTTGTCCGGCAATCCGAACAATCGGCTAAAACAATCGGCTCAGGACGCCTTCGCCATGCCGATCGCCCGCGCGTCGTAGAGCCGGCGCGCATACGCGCTCGCGCCGACCGGCCGGCTGTACAGATAGCCCTGCTGCTTGTCGCAATCGATCGCGCGCAGAAACGCCGCCTGCTCGGCCGTCTCCACGCCCTCCGCGGTCACGTTCATGCCAAGCGAATGCGCCATCGCGACGACCGCCTGGGTGATCGCGATCGAATCGCGATGATCGGGCAGTCCGGCGACAAACGACCGGTCGATCTTCAGGTTATGTAGCGGAAAGCGCTTCAGATATGACAGCGACGAATAACCAGTGCCGAAGTCGTCGACGGAGATGCGCACGCCCATCGCGCTGAGCGCGCTCAGCATCGGCAGCACGGTGTCGCTGTCGCTCATCAGCAGACGCTCGGTGATCTCGAGTTCGAGCGCGGCCGGCTCGAGCCCCGACTGCACGAGACAGCGCTCGATGCGCTCGAGCAGCCCGTCGTTGAATTGCCGCGGCGACAGATTCACCGCGACGATCAGATGCGGCGCGAGCGTGCGCCGCCATTGCGCGACCTGCTCGCACGCGTGCGCGAGCACCCAGTCGCCGATCTCGCCGATCAGCCCCGCGTCCTCGGCAACCGGGATGAATTCGCCGGGTGACACGTTGCCGAGCTCGTTGTTGTACCAGCGCAGGAGCGCCTCCGCGCCGATCGTGAGGCCGCTCTGGCTGTCGACGATCGGCTGGTATACGAGGCTCAGCTCGTCGGCGGCGAGCGCGCGCCGCAGCGACTGCTCGATCGTGAAGCGACGCTGCAGATGCCGGTTCAGCTCGGCGGTGAAGAACTGGAAGTTGTTGCGGCCGCGCTGCTTCGCGTGATACATCGCCGAGTCGGCGTTGCGCATCAGCGTCGCGACGTCGAGACCGTCCTCGGGAAACAGGCTGATGCCGATCGACGCGCCCAGGTAGTACTCGTTGCCGGCCACCGCGAACGGCACCGCGATCATGTCGAGGATCCGGTGCGCGAGCCCGATCAGCTCGCCGGTGTTGCCGTACGCGCTGGCGAGAATCACGAATTCGTCGCCGCCGACGCGCGCGAGCGTATCGCCGCGCCCGACGCAGGCCGACAGCCGCTCGGCGACGCTGCACAGCAGCGTGTCGCCGGCTTCGTGGCCAGCGGTATCGTTGACCTTCTTGAAGCCGTCGAGATCGACGAACAGCACGGCGACGCTCGCGCATCCGCCGCTGCCGTCCCCCGCATCGCGCGACGCGAACAGATCGCGCATCCGCTCGGTCACATACGCGCGGTTGTAGAGGCCCGTCAGCGAATCGCGGGTGGCGAGAAACTTCAGCTGGCGCTGCGCCTCGCGCACCGGACCAATGTCGGAAAACGAAATCAGCACCGAGTCGGGCTCGCTCTCGCCGGGCCGCAGGATCGGCACAACGTTTTCGGTGATCCACACGATCTCGCCGCCGCTCAGCTCAATGCCCACCGTCACGCCGAGCAGCGACTTGCCGGTCGCGAAGACCCGCACGACCGGGCGGTCGCCGTAGTTGATCAGGCTGCCGTCCTCGCTGAACGCGCGGGAGATCAGCGTATCGATATGGCAGCCGACGATTTGCGGCCTCGCGCGCAGCATGCGTTGCGCACTCGGATTGCAGGCGAGCACGAGGCCGGTGCGCGACTGCACGACGATGCCTTCGCTCAGATGATCGACCACCAGCCGATGCCGCTCCTCGCTATGCGCGAGGCGCTGCGCCATCGTGTCCTGATGGACCGCGAGGCCGACGCTGCTGCCGATGTCGCGCAGCAGCGTTTCTTCCTCGGGCGTCGGACGACGCACGGTGCCGTAATAGACGGCGAACGCGCCGAGCACGAGGCCGACGTCGTTCTCGAACGGCACCGACCAGCACGCGCGCAGACCGTACGGCAACGCGAGATGGCGGAAGTTTTCCCACAGCGGATCGGTTTCGATGTCGTCGGCGATCACGAGACGCCGCTCGTGCATCGCGGTGCCGCACGAGCCGATACCCGGACCGATCTCGGCGCCGTCGACCGCGGCGCTCAACGCGGGCGGCAGCGACGGCGCGCCGCCGACGTGCATATGACGGCCGTCGGGATCGAGCAGCAGGATCGAACAGGACGCGCCGTCGCCGAGCAGCGCCTCGGCGCGGCGGCAGACTTCGTCGAGCAGTTCGGGCAACGGCGTGTTGCGGGTGATCAGCCGCAATACGCTGCGCTCGGACGCGAGCACCTCCTCGGCCCGCTCCGGCCGGTAGCGAGCGCCTTCCGGCGCGGCTGCCGTCGTGCCACTTGTTGTCGCTTCGCTCATCATGGATGCGCCCCCCCAACCCGACATCGGCAAGTTAGTGTACGCGGCGCACCGGGGTTTACGCGAATTCATCTCAAAAATCCATAGCGCACGACGTGCGAAGGGTAACGGGATGAAGCGGACAAGCGTCGGTCGACAGGAAACGGCGGTGATCGGCGACTCGCGGCAAGCGGGCCGCGCCTGCGGGCTGACGACGTTCAGGCACGGCTCAACGCCGGCTGGCGGGCTTGCTCCCTCTGCCCGCCAGTCTGCCATCTGCGCGTAGGCGCCGCTTCAGTTTCAGTTGTTGCCGCCGCCCGGAGGACGGGGTCCGCCGCCACCACCGCCGCCTTGGGGGCCGCCTTGCGGACGGTTGCCGCCGCCACCTTGCTGCGCACCACCGCCCGGTGGCCGACCACCGCCACCTTGCTGGGTGCCTCCGCCCGGGGGACGGCCACCGCCGCCTTGCTGGGCGCCTCCACCTGGTGGACGGCCACCGCCGCCTTGCTGCGCGCCTCCGCCCGGGGGACGGCCACCGCCGCCTTGTGCTCCGCCAGGAGGACGGCCGCCGTCGGCATTACCCGGAGGGCCGCCCGGTGGCCGTCCGCCCGGATTGCCCGGCTGCTGCGCGCCGGGAGGACGTCCACCGGCATTGCCAGGCGGTCGGCCGCCTTCGTTGCCGGGAGGCCGACCACCCACGTTGCCCGGAGGCCGTCCGCCGACGTTACCGGGAGGCGGTCCACCCGGCGGCCGTCCGCCGACATTGCCCGGCGGGCCGCCCACATTCCCCGGCAGCGGCCGCCAGTTCGGCGGATGCCCAGCGCCGGGTCGCGGCGGCGGAGGCGGCCGATGGTGCGACCAGCGCGATTGCTGGCCGTACCAGGGCTGGCCGCGATAATAGTTGCCCCAGTAATCGGAGATCGAAAACGCGAGGATCGGCAGACCGATCGCGGCGCCGTAGTTCATCAGCGGTACGTTGCCGCCTTGATACGGCGAACTGAGGCGCGACGCATACACCCAGCCGCGCAGATTCGGCGCGGCGATGTCGCACCACTGGTAGTTGCCGAGACAGCCCATCACTGTCACCGGGACGCCGCCCGGTAGTTGCGTGACGATCGGGTAGTCGGATGCGGGACCCGCGCGCACGTTGACCCGACTCGTCGTATAGGCCTGCGATTGCGCATTGGCCGCGGCGGGCAGCGCCATCAGTCCCGCCGCAAAATAAAAACCCAGCACGAGTTTTTGTTTCATTCCTGCTCCCGTTTTGAAAGCCGCTTTTGAGCTAGCCGGCGTCTGTGCTGCTTCGGTCCTGCTGATGTTGTTCGCATGCCGCTTATGTGCCCCTACTTCTTATATATAGACGCTGCGGCGGTTATATGACATGCGAACCAGGCGAAATGCGAACCGAACTACGGCTCCGCGGCCCTTCGCACGTGGCGTTCCATCACCGCCGTGCCCACCTGCCCGTTTTACGCACGACGCATGCCAACAAACGCTTCGCGCGGCAATATCTGGTAACGACCCAACCGAACTGCCACGTTGTTCGGGGGTCCGTACGACGCCCGACCGACCGATCATCGATGACATCCATCATCGACGTAATGCCGGGACCCCATGAACCTTTTCCGCCCACTTCTGCTCGCCGCACTGCTGCTCGCGCCGCCGTACGCCGACGCGACGAGCTTCGACTGCCAGCGCGGCCGCTCGCCGACCGAACGCCTGATCTGCGGCGACCCGGCGTTGTCCGCGCTCGACGACACGCTGGGCCAACTCTACTGGAAAGCGCGGCGTCGGGTCGCCCAGCGCCGCGCCTTTATCGACGACAGCGACAGCAAATGGACGTGGCGCGAAGCAAACTGTCGCGATACCGGGTGTTTGCTGGCATGGTATGCGACACGCATCGACGAATTGCAGCAGTTGCTGGCGAGCTTGCCGATGGGCACGCGCCACGCGGTGCCGTCGACCGGCAACGATGCGCGCGCGCTGCAATGCACGGCCGCCAATCCGGGTCTTGTTGTCAATGAGCAATGTGCGAGCGTGATTGGGCAACGTGGCGGTCAATGGACCTATCGGCTGGCGGGGAGCGACTGGTTTTGTGGCATGGCGACGCTAGACGCGCGAGACACGTCGGCGGCGGCTGCTGCCGATGCGGAAATTCAGGCGAGTGCTGGACGTTATTAGGAGCGGTGGTGGGCGGTGGTTTATCCAGCTCGCAAGCCCAAACGGAAACAACGCCGCCATGAGCCGGCGCCAGGTGAAACGCGTATCAGTGCACGCTCGGCGGCGGCTCTGAACCATCGCCGGCGACACCCGCGCCGCCCTCCCCCTCGTCACCGTCATCCAGGCCAACCACGCCCTCCCCGCCATCGCCGAACAGCTCCGCGCACAGCGCCTCGCCGACCTCGCTGAGACTGGCGACGCCGGTGCCATCCTCATTGACCCGCGTATTCACCAGACCGCCGTCCGCGAGCGCCGTCAACTGCCGCCGCAAGCTGCTCATCGGTACGCCCGACTGCTTCGACAGCTTCGCGAGCGACCACTCACGCCCCGGCGACTCGCGCTGCGCGCGCCACAATTGCGCGAGGATCGCGACAAGCTGCGGATCGAAGTCATCGTCGTCATTCATGCAGGTCTCCTCGTTCGCTTGCGTTCATATCCAGCAATCCAGCCCATCCATCTGCCCAACCTCACGCCATCGCCGTCACCAGCTCGCCGAGCGTCTTCAGCGCGGCCTCCGCCTGCGCGATCCACGGATAGCTGTAGTTGAGGCGGATGAAGTGTCGATAGTCGTTGCGCGTCGAAAACATCATGCCCGGCCCGACCGTGATGCCGCGCGCAAGCGCCGCCTGATACAGCCGCATCGCATCGACCCGCGCTGGCAGTTCGACCCACAGCACGTAGCCGCCTTGCGGCGTCGACACGCGCGTGCCGACCGGAAAGAAGCGCAGCACCAGCGCGCTCATGATGCTCGCCTGCTGCCGGTACACGCGGCGCAAGTGCCGCAGATGACGATCGTAGCCGTCCTGGCGCAAATAATCGGCAAGCGCGACCTGCGGCACCGACGGCGTCGTCAGCGTGTTCAGGAATTTCAGCTTCTCGAACTGCGCGCGATAACGCCCCGGCAACGCCCAGCCGATCCGGTACGACGCGCTCAGGCTCTTCGAAAACGACGCACAGTGCAGCACGAGGCCGTTTTTATCGAAGGTCTTCAGCGTCGACGGCCGCGTGTCGCCGAAATAAAGCTCCTGGTAGACGTCGTTTTCGATCGCCGGAATCTCGTGCGCGGCGAGCAGCTCGACCAGTTGGCGCTTGCGCTCGTCGGACATGCAAAAGCCGAGCGGATTCTGGAAGTTCGGCATCACCATGCAGGCGGCGATCTTCTGCCGTGCGATCACCGTGGCGAGCGCGTCGATGTCGATGCCGTCGACCGGATGCGTGGTCACCTCGATCGCGCGCATGCCGAGACGCTCGATCGCGTGCAGCATCGCGTAGTAGGTCGGCGACTCGACCGCGACCGTGTCGCCCGGCTTCGCGACCGCCTGCAGGCTCAGGTTGATCGCCTCGGTCGCGCCGAGCGTGATGACGATCTCGCCCGGATCGACCGGCAGGCCGTTTTCCGCGTAGCGCCGCGCGATCTGCCGGATCAACTCCGGATTGCCGGGCGGCAGATCGTCGATCAGGTTCCAGCTCGCGTGCCGCCGCGCGATCGCGTTCGCGTACTGGTTGATGCGCCGCCACGGGAACAGCGACGGATCTGGATACGGCGAGCCGAACGGCACGGCGTCGTGCGCGCGGATGCTGCGCAACGTCGACAGCACCAGCCGGCTCACGTCGACGGTGGCCGGCGCCGGTTGCGGCGGCGTGGACTTGCGGCCCGCGCGCGTCGCGGCGGACGCCGGCGCGAGCGCCTTCGCAGCCGCGTCGCGCACGAAATAGCCCGACTGCGGCCGCGTCTCGACGATGCCGCGGCTCTCCAGCAACGCATACGCGTGCAGCACGGTCTTGATGCTGACGCCGTGCTGCTGGCTCGCCTGACGCACCGACGCAATCCGCTCGCCGGCCGCGAATACGCCGCGGCGCACGGCTTCGGTAATTTCGTCGGCGAGTTTTTCGTAGAGTTTCACGGCTGGCGGGATGGATCGGCGGTGGGTCGAACGAATTGGATGAAGCGGATGAAGCGGCGTCGGGTCGGCACACGCCCGAATGTGCGGTCGCGCCGTTGCGCAACTGTACTCCTGTTCTTTCCGGTTTTCTGTATCCGATGTGCTTTGAGGAACACAGTAGGCTAGCGATCATCGGCTCGCCAAGCCCTCGCGTTCCATCCATTGCCACCTCATGAAGAACCACGAAGTCCGCGCTGAATCCAGCCCCGAAGCCCGCATCGAGCCGTACAAGCACCCCGCCGCCGGCTGGGGGGCGCTCAAATACGTCGCGCTCAACCTGCTCAAGGAAAAGGTCGCGGGCGGCAACTACCGCACGCTGCTCAAGCAGAATCAGCCCGACGGTTTCGACTGCCCCGGCTGCGCGTGGCCAGATCGCGAGCACGCGTCGACGTTCGAGTTCTGCGAGAACGGCGTGAAAGCGGTGGCCGCCGAGGCGACCGGTAAGCGCGTGACGCCCGCGTTCTTCGCGGAGCACAGCGTCGCCGAGCTGATGACGCAATCCGACTTCGAACTCGAACAGCACGGCCGGCTGACCGATCCGCTCGTCTACGATGCGCTGCGCGACCGCTATGTGCCGATCGGCTGGGACGAAGCGTTCGAGCTGATCGCGAGTCATCTGAAGCGCCTCGACGATCCGGACCGCGCCGCGTTCTACACGTCGGGCCGCGCGAGCAACGAAGCCGCGTTCCTGTATCAGCTGTTCGTGCGCATGTACGGCACCAACAACTTCCCCGACTGCTCGAACATGTGTCACGAGGCGACCAGTCGTGGCCTGCCGCACACGGTCGGCATCGGCAAGGGCACGGTCACGCTCGACGATTTCGAACACGCGGATACGCTGCTGATCTTCGGTCAGAATCCGGCCACCAACCATCCGCGCATGCTCGGCGAACTGCGCGAATGCGCGAAGCGCGGTGCGACGATCGTGTCGATCAATCCGCTCAAGGAGCGCGGGCTTGAGCGTTTCGCGAGCCCGCAGCACGCGCTCGACATGCTGTCGCCGAACGGCACGAAGATCAGCTCCGTGTTCATCCGCCCGAAGGTCGGCGGCGATTTCGCGTTGATCAAGGGCGTCGCCAAACGCGTGATCGAACTCGACGACGAAGCGCTCGCGTCGGGCCTCGCGCGCGTGCTCGACGTCGACTTCATCGCCGAACATACGGTCGGCTTCGACGCGTTCGCCGACGATCTGCGCGCCGAGCGCTGGGACACGATCGTCGCCGAAGCAGGCGTGCCGCTCGACGACGTGCTGAAACTCGCCGACATCTACGTGAAGGGGCGCGCGGTGATCTCGACGTGGGGCATGGGCCTCACGCAGCACAAGAACTCGGTCGCGACCGTGCAGTTGCTGTCGAACCTGATGATGATGCGCGGCAATATCGGCCGGCGCGGCGCGGGGCTGTGCCCGGTGCGCGGCCACTCGAACGTGCAGGGCGACCGCACGGTCGGCATCGAGGAAAAGCCGACCCAGGCGTTTCTCGACAAACTCGGCGCGACCTACGATTTCGAGCCGCCGCGCGAACACGGGCTCGACGTCGTCAACACGATTCAGGCGATGCTCGACGGCAAGGTGAAGGTGTTCATCGGTCTCGGCGGCAACTTCTCGATCGCGACACCGGACACGCCGCGCACGTGGGACGCGATGCGCGCATGCGATCTGACCGTGCACGTGACGACGAAGCTCAACCGCAGCCACCTCGTGCACGGCCGCGACGCGCTGATCCTGCCGACCCTCGGGCGTACCGAAATCGACCTGCAGAACGGCGTGGCGCAAGGCGTCAGCGTCGAGGACTCAATGAGCATGGTGCACATCTCGTACGGGATGAACAAACCGGCGTCGGATAATCTGCTCTCCGAAGTAGCGATCGTCGCGCGCATGGCGCAGGCGACGCTCGGCAGCGGCAAGGTCGACTGGCTCGCGCACGCGGCGAACTATGCGCTGATTCGCGACGGCATCGCGAAGGTGATCGACGGGTTCGACGACTACAACGAGCGCCTGAAGAAACCCGGCGGCTTTCACCTCGGCGTGGCGTCGCGCGATCGGGTGTGGAAAACGCCGAGCGGCAAGGCGCAGTTCATCGCGCACGCGATCGCGCTCGACACGCCGATTCATCTCGCCCGCCAGCAATACGGCGAGCGCCTGATGACGCTGATGACCACCCGCTCGCACGATCAGTACAACACGACGATCTACGGTCTCGACGACCGCTATCGCGGCGTCTATGGACAACGGCGCGTGCTGTTCGCCAATCCGGACGATCTCGCGATGCTGGGTTTCGCGGCCGGTCAACGCGTGGACATCACCAGCGTGTGGGCCGATGGAGTCGAGCGACGCGTGGACGGCTTTCTGCTCGTCGAGTACGACATTCCGCGCGGCTGCCTCGGCGCTTACTATCCGGAGACGAATCCGCTGGTGCCGCTGTCGTCGGTGGCGGATGGCGCGGGGACGCCGACGTCGAAGTCGATTCCGGTGCTGTTGACGGCATCGGCGGTGGAAGCTGCTACGGCGGCGGTGGCCGTGGCGCTTTGAAAACTTGCTGTTGGAGTTTGACTGCCTGCTGGTGCGCCATGCGCGTACCGACGACCTACGTCAGGCGGTTTTCTTCGTCAGGTCGCGATGCGTCAGATACAGACGCAGGTCGAACTCGATCTGGTGGTAGCCCGGTTGCATGAACTCGCACAGACGATAAAACGCCTTGTTGTGATCGCTCTCTTTCAGATGGGCGAGTTCGTGCACGACGATCATCTTCAGAAATTCCGGCGCGGTCGCCTTGAATAGCGACGCGATGCGGATTTCCTTCTTCGCCTTCAGTTTGCCGCCCTGCACGCGCGAAATGCTCGTGTGCAGGCCGAGCGCATGACGCACGACGTCGAGCTTGCTGTCGTAGGTGACCTTGTCGATCTGCTCGGCGCTGCGCAGATGCTCGCGTTTAAGCTCCGCGCAGTACGCGTACAGCGCGCGGTCGGTTTGGACCTCGTGCGTGTTCGGATACTTCTGCGCGAGATAGGGACCGAGCTGATCGGTCGCGATCAGCGTTCGCACCTTGTCTTGAAGTGGTGCGGGGTAGCCGGTGAGGTATTTGAGGTTGAGAGACGACATAGCGGTTGTTCGGTTGTTGGACCGAATGTTACTCGACCTTACTCGAGCCCAGGCTCGCGGCACATTTAAACAGAAGCGCAGCGCGTACCGTGAGCGCCAGCAACGCGGGCGTTCGTCAAACGTGTGAGCCAATTGGGCGAAGTCCTATATCTACCATACGGACACGATGCTAAAACCGGAACTCCGCCACAACGCGATGCTGATTTGAATAACCCTAAGCCGCATGCAACGAAGAATGTTTAAACCTATGATGTCACCGCCTGGCAGCAAACTAAAAACATATAACCGGGTTGAAGTGCAGTGATGCGCCGCATTGTGTGGTGGCTCGCCTCATTTGCCGTCTGGCTCGTCATGGGCCATCTGCTCACCTCGGCGCTCCTGAATATTTCGTGGGATATCCCGCTATGGCTGCAGCACGGCACCGAGTGGGCAATACGCAAGATGGAAAGTCCCGACTATCTCCCCGATGCCGCCGACATCGACAGTATGTTGGCCCTGCTCCTATTCGTCGTCGCGCATCTGATCTCCGCAGCAGGGGTTGTGCCGGCAAGCGTCATTGCGTGGCAACGTGCTCAACGAAATCCGAAATAACTCTGTCCGAGCGGTGGGAATAATAACCAGAGGCCACAATCACCCCTGACTCCCCCTCTCATCACTGATAGTCGAGCGTATCGACGACCTTGGTGACTTTCCAGTCACCGTCGAACTTGCGCAAAAACGTCAACCCGCCCAACCATCACGCCCTACGATTCCCGCATCCTCAACGCATCAACCAGCCGGTTTTTCAGCCTCTCAAACGACACCGCGAGCGACGCAATTTCGTCACCGCCGCGCGTCGGGAACGATGCGGCATCGAGTTTCCCGCGACTGGCCTCGTCGAGCGCGCGCGACAACGCACCGAGCCGCTTCGTCACCAGAAAATGCACGGTCAGATTCAGCGCGACCAGCACGCATGCGAACACCACGGCAAACGACACCATGAACGTGCGCCAGACGCCCCTCGCCTGCTCCAGCGGCAACACCATCGGCACGGACACGAACTGCGCGCCGATCGTTTCGTGTAAGGGCCAGTCGAACCCGTTCGCCGGCCCATATTTGTCCAGCACAGTGCTCGGCGCGGCCGATGGCGAGCCGTGGCATTCGAGGCAAGCACCCGAGTCGATCCGGGTCGGCCGCGCGATGTAAAGACTCGGGCCCCATGGCGTGGCGCGCTCGCCAGTCAACTCGGGCAACTCGGGATGATCGTGCAGGCGACGGATCACGTCGTTCTCCCAGTCCGTCGCGCGGTCGCGCGGATTGGTCGGATTGAGCATCGCGTGCTTATACGAGAAGCCCCGAAATTTCTTCTGGATTGCGAGCAGGCTCTCGGTTGCGGAATACGCGGGAATCGACTGCGGGACGAACGTATATTTAATCTGCGTGGAAAGCAGCGGCGTCACCTGTTCGGCGGTGTAGTTGTGCACCGCGGTGGCCGCCTCGATCATCAGACTCGCGTCGCGCATCGTCGTGCGTGCGGCGTTTTCCTGCAGTACCCGGTCGGCCACGACGCCGGTCGCGACGAATCCCGCCCCGAACACGACGAGGAAGACCAGATTGAATTTCAGGGTCAACGACAGATTCATGGCTGCTCCCCATCATTAACGTGCAAGAATCTCGACGCTTAGCGCCGCAGGGGCGGCTTCAATACGGCTTCAATACGGCTTCAATGCGGCTTCAATTCACCCCAGTGCGTTCAATGCGCATCGACATCACCCGATGTCGTTTCATTCTGGTACTCGGTGTCGACGCCACTTCCGCTGCCCGCTTCCGGCGACGCCTGAGCGCGCCTCTTGCGCGCCACCGTCGACGCGCGCGGCGGCGGGTGAAGAACTGGACGCCATTCCGGCAGATCGCTTGAATGCGCGTCGACCTCCGCGCGAAAGGACGCCGATCCGAGCCGCGGAGCAAAGCGCCTGACGAACGTCTCCCGTTCGCTCACGCTGCTCGTGAGCCAGTCGGACACGTCCGCGAAATCGACCGCGCGCAGCGGCGCCGGAAGTTCGTGCCGGCTCTGCAGCCGCCCCGCCTGTCCAACGAGAGGATCCCGGAAGACCGGCGGCATACCGCGCACGAACTCCACGGAGGGGCGCGGTTGCACGCGCGGCAGTTCGTCGGCATTCAACTCGAGGTACTGACCGGCGCGAAGCGTTCGTTCAGGCTGCGGGGCGGGAGCGCGCGCCGCAATCGCGTCATCGCCGGTCTCGGCGAAGAGTCCGGCACGGTGGTCGGTCACCATTGCGACGACCGACCACGCACGACCGCCTGCGGGCTCGATCGTCAGTCCGCGAAATTCGAGCGAAAGCGGAAATTGCCGGGCCACGCCCACCGCAGAGCCGGCCTTGAGCCAACCGTTCAACATTGCAATCCGCACCGGTCCTGCCGCGGCAGGCTGCTGTGCCGACGTCGTTCGCAACAGAACCCGCGTTCGCGGCCCAAGCGCGATCAGCGTGCCGGCACCGTCCTCGAGTTGCGCGGCTTGTCCGGCGTCCGTTTCGACGATGTCGTCGTCGCGCAGATTCGTGCCCGCCCCCGTTCGATACAGAAACGCGCCGCGAATCACCGACACCGGACTTTCGGCGAAAGTAATCACCATGTCCGCATAAGCGCACGACACCACCGACACAAAAACCACCAATACGCTGCCCGTGCGTGCACGCTGAAATGCCGCCGCAAGGATTGGAAGGAAACGATAATCGGATGGCATTATCAGCGTCCGTTACGACGGTGTTTTTCTCACTGTTTTCGACGACACAATGAGTTGTTTTAAGTGTCTCACCGTCAGTCGTCGCCTCATAATCTGTTTACCCGAATATAAAGCTTAAGCGAGCGTGAAACGACCTATATCGCCGATGTCGCCTGAGTCACTGTAACTGGCTCGCACCCATACGCCAGCGGATTATGAAGATTGGCGGAAATCGACTTAGGCACGCTCCAATCCGGAGAAACAGCATTGAAAGTCAATCGACAGAAAATGGATGATGTCGTTGATTATTAATTATTGACTAACGCCATAACGGCCACCTGGACCAGGGAGCGCGAACTCATTCACGGCGAAACGACGAAAGAGACAACCGGTTAGAAATGCCCACTGACGAGAATAATATATGCCATCGCCAGCGCGATAAAAAACAGGAATGAGACAAGTATATTGAGCACGAATTTTGAACGGGCATGTTGCGTTGCCTCGGATACGCGCCGATTATCCTGCCGGTATTCGCTCTGCGCGCGCGCCTGCGGGTCCGCCTGTCGGCCGTCGCCCTGCGCCACAGCCCCGGCTTCATGCTGAAGGCGCTCGGACTTCGCTTGCGCCATCGGCGTTTCGTGTCCGGCTGCCGCGCGGACCTCGTCGTCGGCCGGCTCGAACTTCACCGTCGCCTCGCCACGAAACGCGCGGTTTGGGAAAACCTTGATACGCGTCAGGTCACCCTGCTTCGCATTCACCTGATGGAGCACCGGACGGGGCGCGTGGGCGCCGAAGCCCAGTACCATCCGCTCGAACGCGGCATCGCGGACGTCCGCGAAAGACAGTTCGGCGGGATAGCCATCGGCGCCCTCGCGCAGCACATCGAGCATCGCGCCTGAAAACAGCGTGATTCTGGCATTGGGCGGTCCGATCGACACTTCGCCGATCGGGCTCGAGCACATGAGCAAGGTGCCGCGTCGCGGTTCGTCGTCGCCGAGATCCCTGGCGGCGGTCGCGGCAATGGCCTGCTCCAGCGACGCCGACATGCCGATGAATTCAAGCGCGGCCGCCTCGGAAAAGCAGCAATCGAGCACGACGATCCGGCGCTGTTGAGGAGCGGCAACCTTGAGCACCCTGGCGAGATCCGCGGCCCGGATGCCGGTCTCCGACTCCATGCCGCGATGACTGCTGCGCACCAGCAGCGACAGATGCCCCTGCTCGTCCGTCTGGCCATGCCCGACGTAGTAGACAAGAACATCCGCCACCGGACGGCCTTCGTCGCGACGCTCGCGAAGCAGCACATCGAACGTGTCTCTGAGCCGCGCGAGCTGTTCGCCGGCGGGCGCCGGATCGTCGAACAGATCCAGCACGAGTGCAGGGTCGAGACCGAGGCCCGCGCTGTCGATCAGATAGCGCACGAACTCCTTGCCCGCCCGCAGAAAAGCCGGCGCGCGTCCCAGTCCGGCCCCGCTCCAGTCGTGGGAGCCGAGAACGACGGCCGCCGTCGATTCGGCGGCAAGGAAGCGGGACGCCTGCACGGTCCGATTCTCCGCCGCGTCAACTTCGGATGATCTCGGCGATCCTGACGGCCGCTTCCGCGTCGACGCCCGCCACCACCGCTTTCACACTGCCCGAGCCGGGATCGAGTTCGATGGTGATCGACGCGCCCTTGCGCGCCCGCAGCCACGCGGCGATCCCTTGAGCGATGGCGAGCGTCGCGCCGGATGCGGTCAGTGCGGTTACGATCGTGCCGAGATCCATGGTGGCCTCGTCGACCTTCTGACGATCGACGTCCTGCACCTGCTCGATCTCTCTGAGCATGTCCGCTAACGCCTGGCTTGCCTGCCCGGCCGTAGCCGCGTCTTCGGCCGCGACCAGAAAGCGGTAACGTTGCTTGTCCATGCATGACTCCCTTCGATGGTTGAAAAGAGCGAGGTTCGCAGCATCGGAAACGCTATCTGCCCCAAGGCCGCGGTCATTACGGGCATTGTTCGCTCGCCGCGAGCCGTTGTCCATGAGGTTCGACGAAACGGCCACACAGACAGCGCGCCGCGTCACGCAAGCGCGGTTGCTTCGTTAGCCGGCAACAGCCAAAGCATGGCGATATCGACCTGTCCAATCAGATCAGGTTAGCGGATGGGGGAAAGCGGATGCCCGAGGCGTTCCGATTGTGTTGAAAAAGACTGGCTTTAGTCGGAGACGTGGGAGCCGGTGGCGCGCTTTCGAGTCGTGGCGCTCGATGTCGCGGCGAACTTGAATAGGACGACGATCTGCGCTTTGCGTCATCCATGTCATGCCCGTCATTCGCGCATGGCAGACTGTATGCAGGCATCTTCGCAATTCGCCTGGTTTCCTTGCGCGGCGGCAGGGATATTGCGAGTGCTCTTGCAGTTCTTTGCGGCAACCATTGCGGTAACGCTGGTGCCGGGGATCGGACTCGAACCGACAAGCCGTGAGGCGGCGGATTTTAAGTCCGCTATGTTTACCAATTTCATCACCCCGGCGGGGGGGCGCTAGCGCGCGTGGACGCGAATTCTACCATTGCCTCGCGAGGGCACCAAAGAACGCTCGTATATCGCGAATTACAGCGCTGATCCAGTCACGCTCCGATGGAGCGAACCTCGTCACGCACGCCGCCACCCACCCGGCTGTTGATCCAGCGCCGCCCCTCCCTACCTCCCCCACCCCAGTCATCCCCAGGTCACAAACCTTACCCATAATCCGCTCACGAAAACGTTTACAGCGGACCGCCAACCGATGACGCCGACCATCAAGGATGTCGCCGCCCACGCGGGCTTTTCCATTGCGACGGTATCGCGCTCGATCAACGCGCCGCACACCGTGAACCCCGTTACGCTCGACAAGGTGCGTCAGTCGATCGACGCGCTGAACTTTCGTCCCAGCCCGCTCGGCCGGCAATTGCGCGGCGAGCGTACGCGTCTGATCGGCGTGATCCTGCCGACGCTCGCCAATCCCGTGTTCGCCGAATGTCTGCAAGGCATCGACGAACTCGCCTCTGCGCAGGGCTATCGGCTGATGCTGATGACCACGCAGTACGACGTCGAGCGCGAACGTCACGCGATCGAAACGCTGCGCGAGCATCGCGTCGAAGGGCTGATCCTGACCGTCGCCGATGCCGACGCGCATCCGCTGCTCGACGAACTCGACCGCGCCGGCCTGCTCTACGTGCTGATGCACAACGACACGATGCGCCGGCCGTCGGTGTCGGTCGACAATCGTCTCGCCGCCTACGACGGCGTGCGCCGACTGATCGCGCAAGGCCATCGCCGCATCCTGATGCTGGCCGGCTCGTTCGCCGCGTCGGACCGCGCGCGGCAGCGTCATCTCGGCTATAGCGAGGCGATGCAGCAGGCCGGACTCGTGCCCGCGCCCGCGCTCGAAGTCGACTTCAACGCGGACGAACTCGCGCCGTCGGTGCTCGCGCATCTGACGCACGGCGCGAATCGTCCGACCGCGCTCTTCTGCAGCAACGATCTGCTCGCGATGGTCGTGATGCGCGGTCTGCGTCGCGCGCGTCTGCGCATTCCGCAGGATATGTCGATTCTCGGCTTCGACGGTCTCGCGATGGGTGAGCTGCTGTCGCCGCCGCTCGCGAGCATCTGCGCACCGAATCGCGAGATCGGCTGCGCGGCATGGCAACGGTTGCTGACGCGCATCGGCGGCGATGACGACACGTGCGGTGCGACGCCCCTCGCATTGACCTTGCCGCACAGCGTGCGCGAAGGCGCGACGATCGCGGCGCTGGGAACGATCGAAGCATCGACCGATCGCGATGGTCCGCTGACCGCAGCGAGGCCCTACGCGTGAACCATATCGGCCTGCGAAAGCGCATGCAATAACGACGGCACTGAAGCCGGCAGCATGCGCGGTCCGCGCTTCGCATACACCGCCGGCATCTCGAACACGGCTCGCGCTATCCACCCGACCCACCTCACGCGCCAACACACAACGCAGCACTAGCACCCACGCCAACGCAACCCAAAACCACCCGCTCTCTTCCGCCTCAGGAGACCCGCAGTGATCCGCACACTTTCACGTTTCGCGTCGCCGCTCAAGCCGCTGAAGCCGCTCAAACCATTCAAGCCACTCTGGCAAAAACTCTCACACGCCGCCACAACCGCGCTGCCGGCGAGCCTGCTCATCGCCGGCGCGGCACTCGTCACGCTCGCACCGCAAGCCGCGCGCGCCGACGAAACCGCGATCTGCTACAACTGCCCGCCCGAGTGGGCCGACTGGGCAAGCCAGATCAAGGCGATCCAGCAGAAGACCGGCATCCGCATGCCGTTCGATAACAAGAACTCCGGGCAATCGATCGCGCAACTGATGGCCGAACAGAAGAGCCCAGTCGCCGACGTCGTCTATCTCGGCGTGTCGTCGGCGTTCCAGGCGAAGGATAAGGGCGTGATCCAGCCGTACAAGCCCGCGCACTGGGACGACATCCCCGCCGATCTGAAAGACCCGCAGGGCTACTGGTTCACGATCCATTCGGGCACGCTCGGCTTCTTCGTCAACAAGGACGCGCTCGAAGGCAAGCCGGTGCCGCGCTCGTGGGCCGATCTGCTGAAGCCCGAATACAGGGGGATGATCGGCTACCTCGATCCGTCGAGCGCGTTCGTTGGTTATGCCGGCGCGGTCGCGGTGAATCAGGCACTCGGCGGCACGCTCGATAACTTCGAGCCGGGCCTCGACTGGTTCAGGAAGCTCAAGGCCAACGCGCCGATCGTGCCGAAGCAGACCGCGTATGCGCGCGTGCTGTCCGGTGAAATTCCGATCCTGCTCGACTACGACTTCGACGCGTATCGCGCGAAGTACAAGGATCACGCGAACGTCGAATTCGTGATTCCGAAGGAAGGCACGATCTCGGTGCCGTACGTGATGAGCCTCGTGAAGGGCGCGCCACACGACGCGAACGGCAAGAAGGTGCTCGATTTCGTGCTGTCCGACGAAGGCCAGAAGCTGTGGGCGCAAGCGTATCTGCGGCCGGTGCGCGCGAGCGCGATGAGCGCCGACACGGCCGCGAAATTCCTGCCCGCGAGCGAGTACGCGCGCGCCAAACCGGTCGACTTCGCGAAGATGGCCGAGAAACAGTCGAGCTTCGGCGAGCGCTATCTGCAGGTGATGCATTGAACGACGTCACGTTCCCGCTGCGCTGGCGCGTGGCGTTGCTCGCGCCGGCGCTCGTGGTGTTCATCGCGTTCTGGCTGCTGCCGATGGGCGCACTCGCGCAGCTCTCCGGCGGCGGCCACGCGTTCGCAACCTATCGCGCGATGCTGACGAATCCACGCTACATGTCGAGCCTCGGCGCGACCGTGGTGCTGTCGGCGGCGGTCACGGCGGCGACGCTGGTGCTCTCCGTGATCGCCGGTTTGTTGCTCGCGCGCCGCGAGTTCGCGGGCAAGCGCACGCTGCTCGCGCTGCTGACGTTTCCGCTCGCGTTTCCGGGCGTCGTGGTCGGCTTCATGGTCATCATGCTCGCTGGGCGACAAGGGTTGATCGGCGCGCTGTCGCTGAAACTCGCGGGCGAGCGCTGGGTGTTCGCGTATTCGATGAGCGGGCTCTTTCTCGGCTATCTGTACTTCTCGATTCCGCGCGTGATCGTCACCGTGATGGCGTCGGCGAGCAAGCTCGATGCGTCGCTCGAAGAAGCCGCGCGCTCGCTTGGCGCGTCGCCATGGCGGATTCTGCGCGACATCGTGTTGCCGGCACTGTCGCCAGGACTGATCGCGGCGGGCGCGGTGTGTTTCGCGACCGCGATGGGCGCGTTCGGCACGGCCTTCACGCTCGCCACCGACATCGACGTGCTGCCGATGACCATCTATACCGAGTTCACGCTGAACGCGAACATGGTGACGGCCGCGGGACTGTCGATCGTGCTCGGCATCGTCACGTGGGCGGTGCTGGCGGTGGCGCGCAGCGCGAGCGGCTCGGGCGTGGCGGCGAGCGCATGAACGGCACGTCGCCCGAACCCGGCGTTCGCGAACGGAACGACAACATTCCTATGAACTCGATCACCGCCTCCTCGCCCTCTTCGCCCTCTTCGCCCTCTTCGCCCTCTTCGCAGCCGGCAGCAGGACCGCGTGCGCGACGCGCGTGGCCCTCGTCGCGTGCGTGGCTTGCCGCCGGACAATGGTGCGTGACGCTGCTGCTGTGCGCGTTCCTGATCGTGCCGGTCGTGATGTCGATCGTCGCCGGGCTCACGGTCAATTACTTCAAGGGCGTGTCGAGCGGCCTCACGCTGCGCTGGCTCGTCGAAGTGTGGACGCAGTATCACGACTCGGTGTGGCTGTCGCTCGAAGTCGCGGCCGCCACGCTCGTCGTCACGCTGCTGACTGGCGTGCCGGCCGGCTACGTGCTCGCGCGCAGCAAGACGCGTTTCGCGCGCATCGTCGAGGAGTTTCTGGTGCTGCCGATCGCGCTGCCCGGCCTCGCGTCCGCGCTCGCGCTGCTGGTGATCTACGGCGGCTTCACCGCGTTCCGGATGAGCGCGATGTTTATCGTCGTCGGGCATGTGGTGTTCACGCTGCCGTTCATGGTGCGCGCGGTCGCGGCGATCTGCGCGAGCAGCGATCTGCGCACGCTCGAAGAAGGCGCGGCGAGCCTCGGCGCGAGCTTCTTCACGCGCTTCGTGACGATCGTGCTGCCGAATGCGCGGCCCGGGATCGTCGCCGGTGCGCTCGCGGTGCTCACGCTGTCGATCGGCGAATTCAACCTCACGTGGATGCTGCACACGCCCGATACGAAGACGCTACCGGTCGGCCTCGCCGATACCTACGCGTCGATGCGCATCGAGATCGGCAGCGCGTACACGATCCTGTTCTTCATCATGACGATGCCGCTGCTCGTCGCGATGCAATGGCTCGGCGTCGATGCGACCGGCCAGCGCAGCGCGTCGAAAAAGCGCCGCGCCGTCTCTTCCGCCAACGCCATCGACACGCGATGAAACTCACTTCCGTTCCCATCACGCTCACGCAATGCGCGAAGACGTTTCGCGGCACGCGCGTGCTCGAACCGCTGGATCTCGCCATCGACGCGGGCGAAACGCTGGTGCTGCTCGGGCCCTCCGGCTGCGGCAAGACCACCACGCTGCGATTGATCGCCGGCCTCGAAACGCCCGACGCGGGCGGCCGCATCGTGTTCGGCGACGACGACGTGACCGCGCTGCCGATCGAGAAACGCGCGGTCGGCATGGTGTTCCAGAGCTACGCGCTGTTTCCGAATCTGACCGTGCGCGGCAACATCGGCTACGGGCTGAAGATCCGCCGCACGCCGGCCGCGCTCGCGCGGCAACGCGTCGACGAACTGCTCGGCATGATGCGGCTTACCGCACACGCCGACAAACCGATCGATCAACTGTCCGGCGGCCAGCGTCAGCGCGTGGCGCTCGCACGCGCACTCGCGGTGCAGCCGCGCGTGCTGCTGCTCGACGAACCGCTGACCGCGCTCGACGCGCGGCTGCGCGACACCTTGCGCGGCGAGATGAACGCGTTGCTGCGCGAGCTCGGCATCACGACCGTCTACGTGACGCACGATCAGGCCGAGGCGATGGAGCTCGGCGACCGCATCGTCGTGATGAGCGCGGGGCGCATCGAGCAGATCGGCTCGCCGCGCGAGATCTACTATCGGCCGGCGAATCGCACGGTCGCGCAGTTCGTCGGCACGATCAACCGCCTTGCGGGCGAACCGCGCGACGGCATGCTGACCACGAGCGGCGGCGCCGTGCCGTTGCCCGCGCATGCGCACGCGTCGGCCGCCGCTGGCGGCACGCACGAGATTTTCTTCCGACCCGAAGACGCGCGCCTCACCGACCCAGCCGTCGCGCAGTTGCGCGGGAGGATCGAAAGCACCGCGTTTCTCGGTGAACGCACGCGTCTGACAATTGGCGGCGCCGCGCCGGAGCCGCTCGTCGTCGACGTGGCGGGCCGTATCGAACTCGCGCGCGGCACGCCGGTCGGCATCTCGATCGAGCAGGATGCGCTCATTGCACTATCTTAGGTAAAGACGGCGCCGTCTCGCGGCGCTCAACACGCAAGAATCCGAAGGATCTCTCATGCTGCTGGCTCAAATTAGCGACCTGCATATCAAGCAACCGGGCGTGCTCGCGTATCGCCGCGTCGATACCGCCGCCTATCTCGCACGCTGCGTCGACGCGCTCAATGCGCTCGTGCCGCGTCCCGACGCGGTGCTGATCACCGGCGACCTCGTCGATCAGGGCGACCCGCAACAGTACGCACACCTGAAGACGCTGCTCGCGCCGCTCGACCTCCCCTACTTCCTGATGGTCGGCAATCACGACGAACGCGATGCGTTGCGCGCGGCGTTTCCGGAGCACGAGGAGTTGCAAGGCGGCGGCGAGTTCGTGCAATACGCGCTCGACCTCGGCCCGCTGCGCGTGATCGCGCTCGATTCGCTGGTACCCGGCAAGAGCGGCGGCATGCTGTGCGACGCGCGGCTCGCGTGGCTCGGCGAACAGCTCGACGCGGCGCGCGGCAAGCCGGTGGTGGTCGCGCTGCATCATCCGCCGTTCGCATGCGGGATCGGGCATATGGATGAGATCCGCCTCGATCCGGCGGCGTCGGACAAACTCGCGGCGCTGATCGCGCGGCATCCGAACGTCGAGCGCGTGCTGTGCGGGCACGTGCATCGCTCGATGTTCGTACGCTTCGGCGGCACGATCGCGAGCGCGATCCCGGCGCCCGCGCACCAGGTCGCGCTCGATCTGCGCGAAGACGCGCCATCGGTGTTCGTGATGGAGCCGCCCGCGTACGCCCTGCATCGCTACGATCCGGCGACCGGCATCGTCACGCATCACGCGTATGTCGATGCGGCCGATGGGCCGTATCCGTTCTATGACGATGACGGGTTGATCGACTGAGCCCAAGGCTTGATGCCGTGCCTGGTGTCGTGCTCAGCGCCGTACTTAACGCCGCGCGAACCTCGCGCGGCCGGCCTCGCAAAGCACGAACCACGCCGCTCCGGTATGATCGGCACGCTTGAGGACCGCGCATGGGCCGGTCCGCCAATCTGCCTGCCTCTGTCATGTCCACACCCGACGCTTCCACTACCGCCACCTCCTCGCCCCGATCGTTGCGCAGCCTGTTGCTGCTGCTCGCGACGATCGCCGGTATCTCGGTTGCGAATATCTACTACAACCAGCCGCTGCTCGACAACTTCCGCCAGTCGTTTCCCGGCAGCGCGTCGTGGGTCGGCGCGGTACCGGCCGTCACACAGCTCGGTTACGCGGCCGGCATGCTGCTGCTCGCGCCGCTTGGTGACCGTTTCGACCGGCGTCTGCTGATCCTGCTGCAGATCGCCGCGATCTGCGTCGCGCTGATCGTCGCGGCCTCGGCGCCGACGCTCGCGGTGCTGATCGTCGCGAGTCTCGCCATCGGCGTACTTGCGACAATCGCGCAGCAGGCCGTGCCGTTCGCGGCCGAACTCGCGCCACCGGCCGAGCGTGGCCACGCGGTCGGCACCGTGATGAGCGGTTTGCTGCTCGGTATCCTGCTCGCGCGGACCGCGGCGGGCATCGTCGCCGAATACTTCGGCTGGCGCGCGGTATTCGGCGCATCGGTCATCGCGCTGCTGGCGCTCGCGGTCGTCGTGATTCTGCGTTTGCCGAAAAGCCAGCCGACCTCGACGCTGCCGTACGGCAAGCTGCTGGTGTCGATGTGGCATCTGGTGGCCGAGCATCGCGCGCTGCGCGAGGCGTCGCTGACCGGCGCGGCGCTATTCGCCGCGTTCAGCATCTTCTGGTCGGTGCTGGCGCTGCTGCTCGCGGGCACGCCGTTTCATCTCGGCCCGCAGGCGGCGGGGCTATTCGGTATCGTCGGCGCGGCGGGCGCGCTGGCCGCGCCGCTCGCCGGCAAGTTCGCCGACAGGCGCGGACCGCGTGCAATCATCACGGTGTCGCTGGTGCTGGTCGTGATCGCGTTCGTGATTTTCGGGGTGTCGGCAAAGAGCATTGCGGGGCTGGTGATCGGCGTGATCGTTCTCGACATCGGCGTGCAAGCCGCGCAGATTTCGAACCAGTCGCGCATCTACGCGCTGAAGCCCGATGCGCGCAGCCGCGTGAATACCGTGTACATGGTCGCGTATTTCATCGGCGGGGCGTTGGGCTCGGGCGTCGGCGCAATCGTATGGCCGATGTTCGGCTGGCTCGGCGTGAGCGTCGCGGGGATCCTGTTCGCTGGGCTCGGCGCGTGGAATCATTTGCGGCTGCCGGCGCGGGCGGGACATTGAGCGCTGCTTCGCCGGTCATGAACATGGGCAACACCTGGCGCGATCTCGAGCGCTTCATCCGCGCGATGCGCGCCCCCGCCCCGTTATCGCTCGACGACGCGCCGACCCGCGACATGGATCTGTATCACGATCTCGATTGGGAGCCGGCCCGAATCGTCGAGGTGATGCACGCGTGGGCCGAGCGCTTTCACGTGGACCTCGGCGATTTCGATGTGAGCTGGTACGTTCCATCGGCCAGGATGCGCAAACGCGACATCGTCGCGGCTGCGTTGAAATCGCCGTTTAGCGCCAGGGCGCGCGAGGCGCTCGGTGGCCACGCGCTCACGCTTGGCATGCTCGAAGAGGCGATGAAAAGCGGGGCGTGGAGAACGGAGTAACAGCGGGAGTAATAGTGGGAGCAACGGCGGGAGTCACGGCGGGAGTCACAACGAAACCAACAGCGGGCGCCGGAAGCAAAGCAGGACTAGAAGCCGGATCGGAAACCGCATCGAAAGCAGCACTCAAACCACCGCCCCTCTTCAGCGTTCACATTCCGCCGCCCCGCCCCGACGCATACTCCTGCAACGCATCCAGCACGCGGTCGAACTCGAACGATTTGTCGTAGAAGTGCCGCACGCCGTACTGCTCGCAGCGCGCACGATACGCCGGCAACGCGTGATTGGTCAGCACCGCCGCGAACATCGCATCGATCAGCCCCTCGCGCTGCAGATACGCGAGCACCGGTACGCCCGAACCCTGCTTCAGTTGCAGATCGACGATCACCGCGTCGAACGCTTCGTCGCCGAGCAACGCGATCGCCTGATCGGCGGAATCGGCGTAAGCGGCTACCTGCAACAACCCCGACGAATCGATCGCCTCGACGAGGCTGCGGCGAATTAGCGGCGAATCCTCGATCAGCAGCACGCGCAGCGGCGCGTGACTGTCTGATCCGGCAACAGGGTTCGGTTCGCTGTTCATCGGGCGATCTCGCTCGTCCATCATTCGATCAAGCCGTTCTTGATCGCGTAATAGGTCAGGTCCGCGTTGTTCGCGAGACGCATTTTCTCCAGCACGCGCGCGCGATATGTGCTGACTGTTTTCACCGACAGATGCAGTTCCTCCGCGATCTCGGTCGGCAACTGCCCGGCCGCGAGCTTGCGAAAAATCTGGAATTCGCGCTCCGACAACGCTTCATGCGGTCGGCCCGCGGCGGGCTTGTCGAGATTGTCGGCGAGCGTATCGGCGACCGCCTCCGACAGATAGCGATGCCCGCGCGCCACCGAACGGATCGCGCGCACGATCTCCTCGGGCTCGCAGTCCTTGTTCAGATAACCGTTTGCACCCGCGCGCAGCAGGTTGATCGCGTACTGGCTCTCCGGATAGCCGGACAGAATCAGCACGCCCTGTTGCGGGCGCACCTGCTTGATCACGCGCAGCGTATCGATGCCGTTCTTGTCCGGCATCGCGATGTCGAGCAGCACCACGTCGAACGCCTGCTCGCGCACGAGACCGATGGCTTCCTCGCCGGTGGCCGCCTCGGCCGCGACGCACATGTCCGGCTCGTCGGCGACGAACTGTCTGAAACCACCTCGAACGATCGCGTGATCGTCAGCTATCAGCACTCGAATCATCGGTTGGGTGTCCGTGCAAAGGGAATCGCTCCGAAGCAGACATTGTAATGAGCCGGGCAGCGGGGCGGACATGAACCCGGTCCACTGATCCGACCGGATACGGCGGTGCGCCGATTCGTGGCCGCGAAATAGCGCGAAATGGCGACGACGTGATGGCGCCGCGTCGCGCGCCGTGTTCATGTCTTCGCCGCGCATCGCGTCACGTTTGCGGCATCGGCACGCCAGTGCCTGATCGGTGTTCTCCCGGCGCTTCCTTGCCGGCGCCGGTCGCCACACCACCACCACACCGCCGTCCTGCCACACTACCCACGCATCGCTTCGCTGCGTTGCCCCACAGATCACTGCCGTCCTTCGAGCAGATCCGCCATATCGTCGGCATGCTCTTCCTCGACCGCGAGAATTTCCTCGAACAGCCGGCGCGTGGTCACATCCTTATCGCCCAGATAACGGACGATCTCGCGATACGTATCGATCGCGATGCGCTCCGCGACCAGGTTCTCGCGAATCATGTCGGTCAGATCGGTGCCTTCCTTATATTCCGAATGCGAGCGCGCACCCAGCCCCTGCGGCGCGAAATCCGGTTCGCCGCCGAGTTGCACGATGCGCTCGGCGATGCGGTCGGCGTGTTCCTGCTCCTCGCTCGCATGCTCGGCGAACTCGGCGGCGACCGCTTCCGAGTTGATGCCCTTCGCCATGAAGTGATGGCGCTTGTAGCGCAACGTGCAGACGATCTCGGTGGCAAGCGCATCGTTGAGCAGCTTGAGCACCGTGTCGAGGTTCGCGCTGTAGGTCTGCGTGACCGGGCCGTCCGACATATGCTTGCGCGCGTCCTCGCGGATCTTCTTGATGTCCATCACGAACGTGTCGCCAGATTGCTTCGTCATCGAACTTCTCCTTTATCCGGTATTGGGGGGAACCGCGCACCAGCACGAATCGCGCCCGATGCGCTGCCAGGGAAATGACGGCGTACGTCGAACGCGGGCGTTTTCAGGCGGACCATTCAAACGCCGCGCTCGCGCGTTGCCTTGTTTTTGCCTTATCGACTGCTATCTGCCAATGACGTACCTCGCTGCCTCGCCCGGGTCGCCTTCATGCACACTCGCGCGTCCATGTACAACCTACGTTCGAAACACGCCGAGCAGCAACGTGACGACGAACACGACGAGGAAGATGTAGAACAGGATCTTCGCGATTTCGGCTGCCCCGGCCGCGATGCCGGTAAAGCCGAACACGGCGGCAATGATCGCGATCACGAAGAACACGATGGCATAGTGAAGCATGACGTTTCTCCCTTTTTGTTGGCCTGCGTTGTTGGTCTGCGTATGACGCGAGAAGCAAGCCGCTCGCCCGCCACCTCATTGCACCGACGGGAGCGGCGGCCGATACGGCAACGCGCCGCACTAATCGACCTGATCACGCTAATCGATCATCTTCTTGGTCACCACGAAGCCGAGCACGAGGAACACCACGCACAGCACGACGAACACGAAGAACAGAAACTTCGCGATAGCCGCCGCGCCGGCCGCGATGCCAGTAAAGCCAAGCAGGCCGGCAATCACGGCCACGATCGCAAAGAACAGGGCCCACTTCAACATGATGGCGTCCTCCCGGAACAGTGAATGAACGATCACGTTCATGCTATCGACACCCATCGGCGCGCGCATTCCGACGCTCGCCGTTTTTCGTGTGAGAATCCGCTTACATTGGATTACGACGGCGTTACGCGGGCTTGCTTGCGCGGCATCGCGCGCGTTAGTCTCGCGCCAGAACGACGCCGCGCTCGACGTAGTCGACGTGCGCAAGGGGCCCGACGTGGCCAAAGTCCTCACCAGGGAGCCAAACGTGTCGAATGTGCAGAACCCGCCGCCAGTCCGCCGCCGCTGGAGCGCGGCGACACTTGCCGAGTGGATGCGCAACCGCAGTTGGGCAATCGCGATGACGGTGGCGATCGTCATCACGGTGGGCGGTCTCGTGATTCTCGAAACCGCGCGCCAGCGCATTACCGCCGAATACGAAACCGCGCTCGAAGCACGCGACGTGACCGTGCAATTGAGCACGCTAGCGAGCGACCTGTCGCGCCTCGACTCGCAGCAAAACCAGTTTCTTCTGACAAAGGACGATGCGTCCGCGCACGCGTTCTGCGCGAGCGCCGCGCGCATTCGCGAGCACACGCGGCAACTGGAGCGCTTCTATCGCAGCGCTCACGCGGACAGCGCGGAGCTCGCGAGCTTCACGCAAATCCTCGCGCTGATCGACGCGCGCATCGGTGCGGGCGCCGCCGCGTTGCAGCACGCGGCGCCGCAACCGCTCGATCTGGCCGCGTGCGGCCCGCCAGGCGACGTCAATCCAGCCGACGCGTCGCTGATCGATAACACGCTCACGCTGCTGCGCGACAACGAGGAGCGCCGCGCGCAGCACGCGCTCGCCGCGAGCCGCGCCGATCAGCGGCTCTCCACGCTGTGCGCGGCCGGGCTGTCGGCGCTGAATATCGTGCTGTTCATCCTGCTGTTTCGCAATCTCGGCATCCAGATCGACCGGCAGGCGCGCGCGCAGCGTCAACTGATCACGCAGCAGGAAGAACTCGACCAGCTCGTCGAGGAGCGCACGCGCCAGCTCGAAGCGCTCGGCTGGCATTTGCAGGCGGTCAGCGAAAACGAAAAGACCCAGCTCGCGCGCGAGTTGCACGACGAACTCGGCGCGATCCTGACCGCGTGCCGGATGGACGTCGCGTGGGCGCGTCGCAAGCTGAAGGACAGCGAGCCCGAACTCGCCGACAAGCTCAAGCGCGCGCTCGCCAATCTCGACCAGGGCATCGCGCTGAAGCGCCGCATCATCGAGGACATGCGCCCGACCGTGCTCGCCAATTTCGGGCTCGTCACCGCGCTGCGCACGCTCGCCGACGAAGCCGCGCAGCGCAACAACTGGATGCTCGAACTGCATCTGCCCGCCGACGACATCCAGCTCGACGAGCAGACCGAGATCGCGCTCTTTCGCGTCGCGCAGGAATCGCTGACGAACGCGGCGAAGTACGCGCGGGCATCGAAGGTACAGATTGCGTTGCGGGTCGGCGACGGCGAGGTCGCGCTGCATATCGCCGATAACGGTGTGGGCATCATGCCGGCCGATCTGAAGCGCACGCACACGCACGGCCTGCTCGGCATGCGTCAGCGCGTGGCGGCACACGGCGGGCGCTTCGAGATTCGCCGCGGCGCGCAGAGCGGCACCGATATCGACGTCGTGATGCCGAGCGCGAGCACCGCGACGCCATCGGTCGATCTGCCGCCCGCGAATTCGACCACGGTCTGGTCGAGCCAGGCTTGAGGCCCGTCCCGATCCCCGCCCGGCAAGGCTTCGCGGCGATGCCACTTAACCGTTGTAGGAGTGCGCCGACGCAAACACCGGAGCCCGCCTACAACAAAATCGCGGCGCGGCCGACAGCGCCGCCCCCGCCCTTTTTTTACCATGCAATCAGGCCGGTTCGAGACCGGATCGAAACCTGATCGACGGGCATGGCCCCGGTCGGACGACATCAACCGATGCATTCTCGACAAGGAGAACTTTCATGACTCGACTGATCGCTTTGCTTCTGCTCGCAGGAACCGCCATGCTCGCCGCCGGTTGCAACACGATGGCGGGGGCCGGCGAAGACATCTCGAAGGGCGGCAATGCCATCACGAACTCGGCGGAAAAGGCAAAATAGGCGAATAAGCGTTAAGCGCCGAAAGGATCGGTGGTCGCCCGCCGCGCAATGTCGCGGCGGGCTTTTTTATGTCCGTCGTATGCGGTGCTTTTGCGCACGTTACCGACGCAAATTACCGACCGCCCCAACAGGTCCCAAACAGAACGGCGAGCCACTCGCGTGGCTCGCCGTTCTGCCCTCCCTGGCTGCCTGATTTTTCTGTCTGATCTGACGGAATCGTTGTTCAACTCATCGCACTTCCGCCGTGCGTCCGCGCAATGACGCGGACGCACGGCGGCCCGCGTCGTCACACCCGGCTATCGACCGGCCTCACTGTCCCGTCAGCGTATTCGACAGTTCGATGCTCGGCGTGCTGGTGTTGCCGTTCTGCGCGATCAGCAGATGAATCTGCCCCGGCACGAGCTGGCTCAGCGCGCCCGCGATCGGCACCGACGTAATCAGCCAGTCGGCATTGTTCGCGAGCGAGAACGAGTCCGACTGGAAGATCGGCGTCTTGCTGCCGGCCGCCGTCGCGATCAGCACGTACTGGCCGCCCGATACGTAGATCGAATCCTGGCCGCTCGCCGGCACCGCATTCTTGAACGACACACCGGCCATCGTCGGCGATACGCTCGTGATGTTGGTGTTGCTTGCCTGCACCAGATACAGATCGAGGTTCGTCGCGTTCGCCGACGCGTTGAAGCCACGCACGCGCGCGCTATTGGACAGCAGGCCCTTGTCGAACGGATCGTCGATCAGGCCGATGTCCGAGCCGGTCAATGCCGGCAGCGCCAGCACCGTGTATTCGTGGCCCTTCGCGACATCGGGGAAGTTGCCGCTCGCGAGCGCGGTCGTCGAACCGGTGGCCGCATAGGCGACGTTGGTCGAACCCGTGTTGATATTCGTGAGATTGGTCACGCCTTTATAGGAGATATTGGTCTGCCCGGAAGGCGCGCTGCCGTTGACGAGGAAGTCGACCGCGGGACCGCCCGGAATCGCGTGGATGAAGTGGATCTGGGGATTGGTCAGCCCCAGCTCCTTGCCGACGTCGCTGCCGCCTCCGCCGCCGCACGCACTCAGGATCGATGCAACCGCAACGACGGCGGTCATGGTTCGGATCATTTTCATTGTGTTCACCTGTCTCGATGTCGGGCGCTGAGCCCATCGCCCATTGATATGTGAGCAACCGTCGCGAGGCGCGCGGTGACTCCCTCCCATCCGTGCCGCACGGCGCGCCCGCCTTGACGTGGCGCGGTTCGTGTCGATGGACGCTCGCATTGAGCAATGCGTGTGCCGCACAGCGCGTGATGGCTTGCGGCGGCTGACGAATGTCTTGCGCGAGCGCTTGCCGGCGCGATTTAGAATTTTTCTTCGGGGGTCGGGCCCGGCGCGCGGTGTATCGTTCGAGCGGCTCCCATACTTACACGGTCCCCGCATGTCTTACCAACACTTACTCGCCGAACTCGATCTCGGCTTCACGCGGCTGCGCAATCGCGTCGTGATGGGTTCGATGCACACCGGCATGGAAGACCGCTTCTGGCATTACCCGCAACTGGCCGCGTACTTTCGCGAGCGCGCGAAAGGCGGCGTCGGGCTCATCATCACCGGCGGCATCTCGCCGAATCGTCAGGGCTGGCTGCTGCCGTTCGGCGGCACGCTGAACTCGGTGTTCGATCTGCGCAATCATCGACTCGTGACCGACGCCGTGCATGAAGAAGGCGGCAAGATCGCGCTGCAGATCCTGCACGCGGGACGTTACGGCTATCAGCCGTTCGTCGTGTCGGCGTCGGCGTTGAAGTCGCCGATCTCGAAGTTCAAGCCGCGCGCGCTGACCCTCACCGGCATCCGCAAGACCGTGCGCGACTACGCGCGCTGCGCGCGGCTCGCGCAACGCGCGGGCTACGACGGCGTCGAGATCATGGGCAGCGAAGGCTATCTGCTGAACCAGTTTCTGTGTCCGCGCACCAACCGGCGTACCGACGGGTACGGCGGCAGCATCGAGAACCGCATGCGGCTCGCGCGCGAGATCGTCGAACAGGTGCGCGCGGCATGCGGCGAGCGCTTTATCGTCGTGTACCGGTTGTCGCTGATCGATCTCGTCGAAGGCGGCAATACGTGGGAAGAAACCGTGCAGGTCGCGCAGGCGCTCGAAGCGGCCGGCGTGACGATCTTCAATACCGGCATCGGCTGGCACGAGGCGCGGGTGCCGACCATCGTGACCTCGGTGCCGCGCGCGGCGTTCGTGTCGCTGAGCGCGCGTCTGAAGGCCGCCGTCAAGGTGCCGGTGATCGCGTCGAACCGCATCAATACGCCCGAGATCGGCGAGACGCTGATCGCCGACGGCGCGGCCGATCTGGTGTCGATGGCGCGGCCGCTGCTCGCCGATGCGGAGTTCGTGCTGAAGACCGCCGAAAACCGCACGCACGAGATCAACACCTGCATCGCCTGCAATCAGGCCTGCCTCGATCACACCTTCAAGAATCAGCGCGCGAGCTGCCTCGTGAATCCGCGCGCGGGGCGCGAAACCGAGCTGATCTACCGGCCGATCGCCAACGCGCAGGCCGCGCGTTCGGTCGCGGTGGTCGGCGCGGGGCCGGCGGGTTTGTCGGCGGCGACGGTGGCGGCCGAACGCGGCCATCGCGTGACGCTGTTCGAGGCGAGCGACACGCTCGGCGGCCAGTTCAATCTGGCGATGCGCGTGCCGGGCAAGGAGGAGTTCAGCGAAACGATCCGTTATTTCCGCAGCCAGTTGCAGCGCCATCGTGTCGACGTGCGGCTCGGCACGCGCGCCGATGCGGCGCTGCTCGCGGCCGGCGGCTACGACGACGTGATCGTCGCGACCGGCATCGTGCCGCGCCGGCCATCGATTGCCGGCATCGACGGGCCCAACGTGCTGTCGTATGTCGACGTGCTGCGCGGCGCGCCGGTCGGCGAGCGTGTCGCGGTGATCGGCGCGGGCGGCATCGGCTTCGACGTCAGCGAGTTTCTGCTGCATCGCGCGGGCGAGCCGCTACCGGTGCCGCGCGATACCTGGCTCGACGAATGGGGCGTCGATCTCGCGGTGCGCGAGCGCGGCGGGCTGAAGCCGCCCGCGCCCGCGCAACCGGTACGGCAGATCTGGCTCTTGCAGCGCAAGGCCGGCAAGCTCGGCGCCGGGCTCGGCAAGACCTCGGGCTGGGTGCATCGCGCGACGCTCGTGCGAAACGGCGTGCAGATGCTCGATGGCGTCGAGTATCGCGAGATCAGCGCGCGCGGGCTGCGAATCGCGCGTAACGGCGCCGACGAATGGCTCGACGTCGAGACGATCGTCGTGTGCGCGGGGCAGGAATCGTTGCGCGAGCTGGTGCCGTCTGCAGTGGATGGCAACGGTATGGGCGGCGCGCGTTTTCATGTGATCGGCGGCGCGAAGCTCGCGACCGAACTCGATGCGAAGCGCGCGATTCGCGAGGGTGCGGAGTTGGCCGCGGCGCTTTGATTTTTAGCGATGGTCGGGAGGCGTGGTGTTCACGCCTCGGGCTTCATGCTTCATGATTCATGCGCTTGCCTGAAAGATGAGGCGCGAACGCCGAACGCCAACATCAAAAATGCGCCAACCTCAGGCGCTGCCCTGCTTCCGATCGAACCAGAAAGACAGACCGACGCTCAGCAGAATCACGATCGTCGCGACCACCGTGTAGCGCGTGACCGGCTCGTCGAGCAACAGCGCACCGAGCGCTACCGCGACGACCGGATTCACGTACATGCAACTGCTCGCGATGATCGGGCTCGTGTGCCGGATCAGGAAACCGTACGCGACGTACGCGGCCATCGTGCCGATCAGCATCAGATACAGAAACGCGAGCACCGGCAGGACGTGCAATTCGAGCATCCGCTCGCCCGACGCCAACGCGACCAGCGTCGATATCGCGCCGCCGAGGCCGATCTGCAGCGCAGTCGACAGAAACAGGTCAGCCGGCAGCTTCAGTTTTCCGGCCAGATGCGCGCCGCCCGCCCAGAACAGCGCGCCGCACAGAATCGCCAGACTGCCGCCGGCCGAGCCGGGCGTGGTGTCGCCGTGACTGAGGATCGCGATGCCGGCGAGTCCGAGCCCGACCGCGAACCATTCGCCGCGACCGATCTTGCGGCCGGCGAGCGCCGCGATCACCGTCGCGAACAGCGGCACGGTCGCGACCATCACGGCGGCGGTGCCGGTGCCGACCGTGCGCATCCCGTACGCGAGCATGCCGCTCGACAAGCCCACCAGCATCGTGCCGACGAGCCCCGCGTTGCGGACCTCGGCCGCGCTCGGCCAGACCGGCTTGCGACGCGCGGCGAATACGAACAGGCCAATGCCGGCAAACAGGTTGCGCAGCCCCGACATCAGAAGCGGCGGAAACGAGCCGAGCGCGACGTGCACACCGAGATAGGTCGAGCCCCACACGAGATAGACGACGGCGAGCGCGAGCGCGATCTGGCCGTTGCGCGAGCGCGGCAAACGCAGCCAGCGCGGCAGAAAGTCGGAGTCTTGTAGCGACATGCGTTCAGTCCGCCCTGGTCACGCGAAAAGCGCGATGCGTTATCGACCGCGCGCGCGGCGTCGCGCCCGCGCTGACGCCGCCGCAACGGGACGGCGGACACCGCATCGGCGATGCGGTCTGAGGGGTGAAGCGGGCGGGCATGTCGGTGGAGCGATAAGACGTGGAGAGGCGATGTGGATGACGCGGGAAGCGCCCAAAGCAGCGACGAGTGATTGAGTCGGCCGAAGCGGCACGACAGGACGAACGCAAGCCGCGGCGCGCTCCGCATTATGCAGTAAGCGCTGGGTGCGTCGAGCGGGAGAATCGTAACTTTTTGGCGTAGTTGCAACAGAAAAGCCGGGGACGTCCCCCGGCTTCGCTGGAATGTCGAACTAGTTCGATTTTTTGCCGGAACCCGGCAATTCAGGCACGGATGGCGTGCCCCATATCGGCAGGATCGCTAAGAACCTCGATAAGCCATGACACACAATGCGACGCCCAATGCATCATTCCGGCAGCGTTCCAACAGCGCGGGCGAGCCCTCCGCTCACCCGCGCCGCAGTCACGACACCTGTCGCATTCAGTCGTAACTGACCACCACCGTCACACGCGTATTCACATCGGTGCGCTTCGCGTCGAGCGACAGCACCCCGCCGTCGTGGCCCACCGTATAGCGGCCGTCGCGTGCGGTGGACACGCGTCCGCCACGATCGACGAAACGCGTCGCCACCAGATCGCGCGACTGCGTGCTGCCGTTGACTTCAAGCGCGACATTCGCGCCGCTGACCGTGCCCGACGGCGCGCTGAACGTCACGGTGCGCGCGAAGCTCTGCCCCGTCACACTCGCGACGCCAATCGCCACCGGCGCCGCAGCGGTGCTGATCTGCAACGGTGGCGCGACGATCGCCCCGACGAAGCGGATCACCCCGCCATTGGCCGCCGACGCCATCGGCGGCGCGGCGAGCAAGGCCGTCATCGCCGCCGTCCGGACGACGGTTCGCCACTGCCATTTTTTCGTTTTCATGCGCACCTCTCTCCTGTAAATCGGCGCGAGTCGCCTCGTGCCATCCACACGCCGTGGCGCGAATCGCTTCGCGACACGGCAGCCTTCGCTGCACACTGATTAACGGCAATCTTTTGACTGGCTTGAACACGTCGTCCATTACGGTCGGCCTTGGTCGGCCCTGGTCGGTCTGGGGTGTACTCATCCCGCATCGCGCATGCAATACGCACATCGCGACACCGGTCGCGAATCGGAGCGCGCGCGGCGGCGTGCTACCATCTGATTCAGATATCGCGGTTGTCGTCGTGCGTGCTTCAGGCTCATTGCTCGTTGCTGATTGCTCGTTGCTTTGCGCGGCTCATCGACCGGGGCGTCTGTTTCGCTCTCCCTAACGCTGGTCAAGCTGGTTAATACCGCTCGTCCTATCCGTGACTTCCATGCGCCGTCCGACTTTCCATGCACTCGCCCGCTTGCGCCGCTGCCGCGCAAGCGTGGGCGCGTGCCCGGTCGGCGCGCCGCGCAGTGCCGCCGAGGCGGCCCGAACGCTCCCGCTTCACGCCGCCCGGCGCCCACTCTGACGTAGCCCATCGCTGAACCGGGGCCACGTCGTCGGGCTCCGGGCTTACTTCGTTTGCACGCCTGTCCGCGCGTCCGTTCGCGCCTGCATGCGCACGCCATGTTTCGCGCGTTTTCGCGTGTGCCCTTCTTCCCAACATTGATCTGGAGTACTCATCGTGAAGAAAGCCAAAGCCTGTTACCTGACCGAACTCGACGTCACCCGTCTCGAAAAACACGCAGCCGCCGATGCAAAGCTGCAGGACGTGCTCGATGACGTGCTCGAACGCGCGGTGATCGTCGACTCGCGCGATATCCCCGCTGACGTCGTCACGATGAATTCACAGGCGACGCTGATCGACACCGCGAGCGGCGAGCAGATGACGTGGACCGTCGTCTATCCGCCGAACGCCGATTTCGCGCAGGGACGCCTGAACGTGTTCTCGCCGGCCGGACTCGCGCTGCTTGGCGCGCGACGCGGCGAAAGCATCCGCTTCACGCCGCCGAGCGGCGACCAGAAGGTGCTCAAGGTGGATCGGATCCTCTACCAGCCGGAAGCCGCCGACGATTTCACGCTGTAAGCCGTCTGTCGCTTCGGCGTAAGTCCTCAGTCCGCCCCTATCTCGAAACAAGCATAGAACGAATTCGAGCGAGCCCCAATGCGTTATTGGGTCCACATCCTGACAGGTTGCCAAACAGCGGGCGGGCAGTGTATTGTGTGCGCTGCTAACGCGGGGGTCCTGCGTAGCGCGGAGCTGGAGGTCCGTGCCACGTGGGTGAGAAATACCCTTTGAACCTGATCTGGATAATGCCAGCGCAGGGAAGCGTACGGATTTCGCACTCCAGCTCCACCGCCTCACCCTCACGCGATTTCCGACTCCTTCCGTCTCAGTCTCCTGCTTAGCCGCCCCACTATGCTTTGTATGGAGACTTGCATGAACGCCAATCCGAAGTTTATTTCTGCCGAAGCCCACGTGGACGAGGCAGCCGTCGCGCCACTGCCGAATTCCCGCAAGGTCTACGTGACCGGCTCGCGTGCCGACATCCGCGTGCCGATGCGCGAAATCTCGCAGGCCGACACGCCCGACAGCTTCGGCGGCGAAAAGAATCCGCCGATCTTCGTGTACGACACGTCGGGCCCCTACTCCGATCCGGACGCGAAGATCGACATCCGCGCGGGTCTGCCGGCGCTGCGTCAGGCGTGGATCGAAGAGCGCGGCGACACCGAACCGCTGACCGGTCTGTCGAGCAGCTTCAGCCGCGAGCGCGCCGCCGATCCGGCCACCGCGCAACTGCGCTTTCCGGGCCTGCATCGCACGCCGCGCCGCGCCGTCGCAGGCAAGAACGTCACGCAGATGCACTACGCGAAACAGGGCATCGTCACGCCGGAAATGGAATACATCGCGATTCGCGAAAACCAGCGCCGCGCCGAGTATCTGGAGACGCTGAAGGCGAGCGGTCCGAACGGCACGAAGCTCGCCGCGATGATGGGCCGCCAGCACCCGGGCCAGGCGTTCGGCGCGAGCGCATTCGGTCCGAACGGTCTCACGGAAATCACGCCGGAATTCGTGCGCGAGGAAATCGCCCGCGGCCGCGCGATCATCCCGAACAACATCAATCACCCGGAAAGCGAACCGATGATCATCGGCCGCAACTTCCTCGTGAAAGTCAATGCGAATATCGGTAATTCGGCGGTGACGTCCTCGATCGGCGAGGAAGTCGACAAGATGACGTGGGCGATCCGCTGGGGCGGCGACACGGTGATGGATCTGTCGACCGGTAAGCACATTCACGAAACGCGCGAGTGGATCATCCGCAATTCGCCGGTGCCGATCGGCACGGTGCCGATCTATCAGGCGCTCGAAAAGGTCAACGGCAAGGCCGAAGATCTGACGTGGGAAATCTTCCGCGACACGCTGATCGAACAGGCCGAGCAAGGCGTCGACTACTTCACGATTCACGCGGGCGTGCGTCTGCAATACGTGCCGCTGACCGCGAACCGGATGACCGGCATCGTATCGCGCGGCGGCTCGATCATGGCGAAGTGGTGTCTCGCGCATCACAAGGAAAGCTTCCTGTACGAGCATTTCGAAGAGATCTGCGAAATCATGAAGGCCTACGACGTGGCCTTCTCGCTCGGCGACGGTCTGCGTCCCGGTTCGATCTACGATGCGAACGACGAAGCGCAGCTCGGCGAACTGAAGACGCTCGGCGAACTCACGCAGATCGCGTGGAAGCACGACGTGCAGGTGATGATCGAAGGTCCGGGCCACGTGCCAATGCAGCTGATCAAGGAGAACATGGATCTGCAGCTCGACTGGTGCGACGAGGCGCCGTTCTACACGCTCGGGCCGCTGACCACCGACATCGCGCCGGGCTACGACCACATCACGTCGGGCATTGGCGCGGCGATGATCGGCTGGTTCGGCACCGCGATGCTGTGCTACGTGACGCCGAAGGAGCACCTGGGCCTGCCGAACAAGGACGACGTGAAGACCGGCATCATCACGTACAAGCTCGCCGCGCACGCGGCCGACCTCGCGAAGGGTCATCCGGGCGCGCAGGTGCGCGACAACGCATTGAGCAAGGCACGCTTCGAATTCCGCTGGGAAGACCAGTTCAATCTCGGTCTCGACCCGGACAAGGCACGCGAATTCCACGACGAAACGCTGCCGAAGGATTCGGCCAAGGTCGCGCACTTCTGCTCGATGTGCGGCCCGCACTTCTGCTCGATGAAGATCACCCAGGACGTGCGCGAGTTCGCCGCGCAACAGGGTGTCAGCGATAAGGAAGCGCTGCAGAAAGGGATGGAAGTGAAGTCGATCGAGTTCATGAAGCAGGGCGCGGAGATTTATCTTCGGCAGTAAGCAGCTTGCGCGATTCGCGCGAGTCTGCACAGCAGGATCGAAGCCCGCCGGTATGGCGGGCTTTTTTATTGGCAACGTTTTTTGCGGTGCGAGCACACGCGCGGGCGGACGTGAAGGCAGGCACGATCGGGCACGTCGAGTGCTACGGCAAAAGAAACATTTGATTACGAAACCGACGTTGCGCTGACAAGCTCACACATCTGGATACGGCGTGCGCGGCTACCATCGAATGCAAGGGCAAGGAGGCGGTCTGGTCCACGGTCTGGTGCCGCTTCCGTGAAGAGTTTTTATCCAACGCTTCCAACTACAAACGGAGTCAGCATCATGAAAACGATCCGTCACATCGGTACGCTCGCTGCCATCGCGACGCTCATCGTCAGCCTCTCGGCCTGCGACGGCATGACCCGACGTCAACGCGACACGGCTATCGGCGCGGGCGTGGGGGGTGCCGCCGGCGCGGCGATCGGCGGCAATGCACTATCGACGCTGGGCGGTGCCGCGGCGGGTGGCATTATCGGCAACCAGGTCGGCAAGTAAATCAGGTTGGCCAATCAGTCGACAAATCGGCGCGTCGCGTCACCGTAGCCCGATCATTTGAACAGGATACCGAACGATTGACGTGAGCTGAAATACGCCGTTACGGTTTTGCCGTAGCGTTCCCTCGGCGTGAGCGTAAGCTCGTATGAGCGATGTCGCACCGCGCGACATCGGCTCACCGGGAGCGCGCCATGAAGCCACGCGTCGTCAATCCTGTTCACGCGCCGCGCCTCCGGCCGCCACGCAGTTCGTTCCGCGGCTTGCCTGTCAGTTCGCCTGTCACCCGGCTCGTCGATCATCTCGCTCTGCCACGTCGGCTCGCTATGGCCGGCATGCTGGTGGGCAGCGTCGCGTTAGCCGGCTGCTACTACCCGGCCGGCTATTATCCATCCGGCTACTACGCCCCGTATTACGCGACGGTGCCCGCCACAGCCGCCGATGGTCAGTCTCAATCGCAAGCGCAGGCGCAAACCGCGCCGCAGAATCTGTCGCAGAGCGCGCCGCCCGATTACGCGCTCGCCGCGCCGGCTACCGCGCCTGTGTACGTCGCGCCGCCCGTCTATCCGGCTTACTATCCGCCGCCGATCTATCCGTATCCGGCCTACTACGGTTATCCCGCCTATTACGGGCCGTCGGTCGCGATCGGTATCGGCGGATATTGGGGCGGCGGTTGGGGACATGGATGGGGAGGACGCCATTGGCATTGAAGCGGGTCGCTCGGGAGTAGCGTTGCTCGCGCCTGGCGCTTAGCTAGCCGTTGCGCGGCGGCCTGGCGCTTAGCTATGCTGCGCTCCGGTCGCTGTACACGGGCCGCCGCCTGAGTCGCGGACTCCGGTCACGCGCCCGCCCTACCCCCCACCGCACTACCGCAGCCCAAGCCGCATCTGAATCACCTCTGAACCACACCCAGGCACAACGCCATCTAACCTGCATCGCCCCGCCCGTAGTTTCCCGGCTTGACGCGCCCACCCGGCGCTCTATCCTTGGAAAGCCTCATGCAGCACCCGCTTAAATCAGGCGGCGCCCGCTTCTTCGAGTCATCAGGCGCGCATCCGCCTTCACAGCGACGCGCCCGTCATCCGCAGCTCCCCCGCGTCGATCCAGATAACAACGACACAACGAAGGAGACGTGATGTTTCATCAACTACTCACTCCGGTCGGCAACTCGCTGTTCCCCTCGTTTCTGGTCGCGGCACTGCCGATCATCGCGGTGCTCGCGCTGCTCGGCTGGGCGCGTCGTCCCGCGTGGCAGGCGTCGCTCGCGGGTTTGATCGTCGGCCTGGTGGTGGCGATTTTCGTCTGGCAATTTCCGGTCGGACTCGCGTTCAACTCGGTCGCGGCCGGCGCGGTGTTCGCGTGCTGGCCGGTGATGTGGATCGTGTTCACCGCGATCCTGCTCTACAACATCGCGCAACGCTCGGGACGCTTCGAAGCCTTTCGTCTGTGGATGATCGAGAATCTGCCCAACGACCGACGCATCGTGCTGGTCGTCGTCGGCTTTTCGTTCGGCGCGCTGCTCGAGGGGATTTCGGGCTTCGGCACGCCGGTCGCAATCACGAGTTCGCTGCTGATCATGCTCGGCTTCCCGACGCTCGAAGCGCTCACGTTCACGCTGATCTTCAACACCGCGCCGGTCGCGTTCGGCGCGCTCGGCGTGCCGATCACCGTGCTCGGCGCGGTCACGCATCTGCCGTCCGATCTGCTCGCCAGGATGGTCGGCCGGCAGTTGCCGTTCTTCGCGGTGCTGCTGCCCTTCTACGTGATCGGCGTGTACGCGGGCTTTCGCAACATGCTGCGGATCTGGCCGGTGCTGCTGGTGTCGGGTGTGAGCTTCGCGCTCACGCAGTTCGTCGTGTCGAACTACGTGAACTACAGCCTGACCGACGTGCTGTCGTCGCTGGTCTCGCTGATTCTCACGGTCGCGTTCCTGCGCGTGTGGAAGCCCGCCGCCGATCCGCGGTTCGCGATCGACGTCGGCCGCATCGGCGAGGTGCGCAGCCGGATCGGCGGCACGCAGGGCTGGTATCCGTGGATCATCGTGTCGATCGTCGTGATCATCTGGACAGTCGCGAAAATCTTCACGATCGGTGACGTCAAGGTGCCGTGGCCAGGTCTCCACAAA
The DNA here is from genome assembly GCF_012927125.1 of Paraburkholderia antibiotica. Taxonomy (GTDB): domain Bacteria; phylum Pseudomonadota; class Gammaproteobacteria; order Burkholderiales; family Burkholderiaceae; genus Paraburkholderia; species Paraburkholderia antibiotica. The sequence goes on along the minus strand of NZ_JABBFZ010000001.1, from coordinate 595,534 downwards.
GCCGTCTTCATCACGCTGTACAACACGCCGTATGGCGCGGTGTGGGACTTCCAGCCGCTCGCGACCGGCACCGCGATCCTTGTCTCGGCGATCATCACCGCCTTCATCGTGCGGCTGAGCCCGGCGGAATTCGGCAAGGCGATCGGCGATACGTGGGTGCAGACGCGCATCGCGATTCTGACCGTCGCGACGATCGTCGGCCTCGCTTATCTGATGAACTACTCGGGGCTCACCTACACGCTCGGTCTCGGCGTCGCGTCGGTCGGGCCGTTCTTCCCGCTGGTGTCGGCGTTCCTCGGCTGGGTCGCGGTCTTCCTGTCCGGCAGCGATACGTCCGGCAATGCGCTGTTCGGCAATCTGCAGGTGGTGGCGGCCAATCAGCTGAACCTGAACCCGGTGTTGATGGCGGCGACCAACTCGTCGGGCGGTGTGATGGGCAAGATGATCTCGCCGCAGAACATCTCGACCGGCGTCGCGACCACCGAACTCAAGGGCAAGGAAGGCGTCGTGTTCGCGAAGACCTTCAAGCACTCGATCCTGCTGACGGTGCTGCTCGGTTTGCTGGTGTGGGCACAGCAGAATTTCCTGCAGTGGATGATTCCGCATTGAGCGCGGGGCAAGGCAGGCGAGTGCGATGCAGCCCGTCGTCACCGTGCCGCGCTTTTGCTGTCGCCCTTGCCCCCGCCTTCGTCGCAAAATAACTCATGTTGCTGCCGCGGCCACCTACCCAGCGTGGCCGCGGTTTACAATCCCGCTCCATCTGATCGCAATTTTGCTCACATAGCGGTGAGAATTGCTCGTTTTGCGCGCGCCCCGGCAGCGCTTACGATCGACCTCAGCGGACGCCGTCGTCTCCCGTATCTTGCCGTTTCATTCCGCACTGAAACGTTTTGCGCGATCGCGCTGTTACGATGCGCTGGCGTCCCGACTCAACCGCGCGCGACGCCCTCTCAATGAAAGCCAAAAACCTGCTGCAACTGTTGATTCTCGCTGCCCTGTGGGGCGCGTCGTTCCTGTTCATCCGCGTCGGCGTAACCGACTTCGGCGTTGCGCCGTTGATGGCGCTGCGCGTCGGCATCGGCGCGCTGTTCCTCGCCATCGTGCTGATCGCGCGCCGGCCGCTGCAACAATCGGCGACCTTGCTGCGCACGCGCGCCGTGCCGTTGCTCGCGGTCGGCATCCTGAACTCGGCGGCGCCGTTCTGCCTGTTCGCGTATGCGGAGCTGACGCTGTCGGCGGGCGCGACGTCGGTCATCAATGCAAGCGCGCCGCTGTGGGGCGCCCTCGTCGGCTTCCTGTGGCTGCGCGACAAGCTGAGCGCGCTGCGCACGCTCGGCCTCGCGGTCGGCTTTCTCGGCGTGCTGATGCTCGTGTGGGATCAGATCGCGGCGCCCGCCGGCTCGTCCGCCACGCCGCTGACGGTCGCCCTCGCGGCCGCGGCGGCGCTCGGCGCCACGCTGCTGTACGGCATCGCCGCCAATTACACGAAGCGCTACCTGACCGGCGTCGACGCGCTGACCGTCGCGACCGGCACGATGATCGGCGCGACGATCGTGCTGCTGCCGCTCGCGGTGATCTACTGGCCGACCGCGCCGATCTCGTTGCATGCGTGGGGCGCGGTGATCGCGCTCGGCGTCGCCTGCACCGGCGTCGCGTACATGCTGTTCTTCCATCTGATCGCGGTGGCCGGACCGGCACGCGCGATTGCCGTGACCTTCGTGATTCCGATTTTCGGCATCCTGTGGGGCGCGCTGTTTCTCGGCGAAGCGGTGTCGCCTGGCATGCTCGAAGGCTGCGTGGTGATTCTGCTGGGCACAGCACTCGCGACGGGCGCGGTCAAGCGCGTGCCGTGGTTCGGCGCGGCCCGCACGGAAACCAAGCGGCGGACCTGAGCCACGAGCTCACACGCTCACGCGACGGGCACGGTCCGTCGCGATGAGCCGCCGATACCTGATCGATCACGAAAGTCGCGCGACGCCGTTCGGCGTCGCCCCCTCTTCATCCGGCGCCGTCGAGCGCCGCGCCGCAAAAATCCATCGCAGAAAAAAATAGCCCGCACTCATGGAGTGCGGGCTAAAAACCGTCGCCCTACGAGGATAGGCGACGGGGCCACCGGGACCACGCGCCGCGCGCATGGCCATGATCTGGTTCGATGCGGACTCTTCGGCCGCTGCCGCATAGGTTGGAAACGCTGACGGGGAACCGGCCGCAAACCGCCGCTGGGCATCCCATCCGTCCCCATGACACCTTATAAAGCAGCTTGCGTGCCAGTTATCGTCGATTGTGGAGAATTGCCTGCAACTCCCTGATTTTTATTGAGATATTTCTTACGGGGCAGGAGAAAAGCGCAGTGAGAAGACGGGCTGGGAGCCCGCTCACGAGTTACGTCACCGGCGTAACGTCACGTTACATGGGCTCACGCGACGGACCGCGAAGGGCTGAAAGCGTCGCGTATCAAACGACGGACACCGCTCTGCAAGGACGGACAGCTCAGTGCAGCGGCCGTCTGGCGCGCTGCGCGATGACGCGCGGCAACCGTGGCCGCGCCGGCTGCCGCGCATCGCTGGCGCTCAAGGCCGCGCCGCAGACGAGCGCCAGAACGAGCAGGCTCACCGCCCACATCCAGTAGGGAATCACGTCGAACATGCCTGGCTCCGATTGAGGTCTGCGAATATCGGGGGTCAAACAGAAGCAAGTCGCATGCGCAGCACTTCGGGCGCAAAACGCGCAGACGAAAAAAAACCGCCCGGCTCGACCGGGCGGTTTTTGTGAACTTCCAGCGCGGGCCGTCAGGCCCTCACGTCAGTGCACTGTCAGTGCAACTGATAAGCCATCAGGCTCATGATCTGCTTCGCCTGCGGGCTTTCGTCGATCTGCCCCTTGTCGTCAACCACCGCGACGCGGGTCTGATTCGGCGTCACCGCGCGCACGTTCACGCGGTACTGTTTGGCGACCTTCTCCTTCTTGCCGTGGAAGACCTGGCTCCAGAAGCCCTGCTCGGCCGACGTCATGTCCTTCGGATCGACGTAGCGCACGAAGTACAGGCCATGGGTCGCGTCGCGATCGTCGACGGTGAAGTTGCTGCGGTCGAGCGCGAGGCCCACGCGCAGCCATGCACGGTCATACGGCTCGCCAAGCGTCAGCTCGGTCGACGACAGCTGCGCCGAGGTGCCGGCCGCATCCGCGTCCGGCATCGGCTGCTGGGCCGCGAGCGCGACGTTCTGCGCCGCGGTGGCCGCAGCCGCCGACTTCGCGCCGGCGGTCGCCGCGTTCGGCGCAACCTGCGCGCCGGCCGGCGACAGTTCCTCGTTTTGCGAGCCGCCCGACTGCGCGCGGGAATCGGCCAGCGCGAGCGATGCCATCAGACGCTTCAGGTATTCCTGCTCGAGCGCCGGATCGTTCGGCTTCGGCTGCCACTGGCTCGAATCGTTGTTGGTGCCGGTGATCGCTTCGCGCATGCCCTTCTGGCTCACGAACACGTAGGTGCCGCCGCTCGGCGCCTTCTCCAGACGTGTGCGGAATTTGTTGCGCTCCGACGTCACGTAGCTGTTGCCCATCGCCTTCGACAGCGTGTTGCGGATCAGGCCGTCGTTGATCTGCGCATGGGTTTCGTTCCAGTCGGTTTCCATCACGCCCTTGTCGCGCTGGTCGACGACGAGCAGGAAACCCTGCTCCTGCCAGAAGCGGCGAATTTGCGGCCACGCCTGGTCGGGCGACTTGTTGTCGATCACGAGCCAGCTTTCGGTGCCGTCGCGCTGGATGTGCATGCCCTGAACCGCCGGTACGACGGCCTGCGCGTTACCCGACGACGGCGCCTGCGCCTGTACCTGCTTCAACGCGGACAACGAGGTTTCGCCGCCCTGCGGCGGCAGCGAACGCTGATCGGCCGTCTCGTCGATCATGTTCGGCGGGACGGCAAGCGATACCTGCCTCGAGCGGGAGTCGCTCTTGTAGTCGATTTTGTTTGGCGACGAGGTGCCGCAGCCGGCGACCAGCCCGCCTGCCATCAGCATTACTGCAAACCGCTTGGTGAGACGAAGATCAGTCATGTTCGGGGAATCCTTCCGCTACGCCACGGCAAGTTTCCGTGGATCAACCCGAGATTTTACCGGTCCCGGCGAAACGTGTGCAAAAACTGAGGGTTGCCCGCGCTAAAGATTGGGCCGCGCGATGCCGACAAACGCGTAGTGGACCCGAGAGTAGAAGCAGAACATCGATATTGAGATACGACGGCCAAATTATGTCGACGAATCGACTACATCAAAAAACCTGCTTTCGCTCATTCCATTTTTCTTTTTATGAGCTAGATTTAACACAAGATTAATATTTTTCCAATTGACATATAGACGACATTTGTGATTTAGCCAGACGCCTGCCTGGCAAGGATTTTCAGGCGGCATGCATTTTATTTTTGAGATTTATTTTTGAGATGAAATGCGACTCGGGTTCGACACGGCACGAGAAGAATCAAAAAAAACCGGGGAAACGTTAAATCCGTTATCTCAATAAAACCCGGGTGTTCTACGAGGAATATCGAAATGTCCAGGTCCTGTTTCAGTCAGTCAGCGATCGCGTGCGCGCTCGCGATGGCCGCGTGCTGCGCGAGTGTGAGCGCGCACGCGGAACTGGGCGGCACGATGCCGGCTCAGGCGGTGGCGGGAGCAAGCGCGCCGCGCATGGTGCTCAACGGCGCGCTGCGCGAGCGCACGTGGACCGACGCCGGCAATACGACCATCAACGAATACGCGACCAGCACCGGTCTGATCGTCGCCTACGCATGGCAAGGCCCGACGATGCCGGACCTGCACGCGTTGCTCGGCAAATACGCGGAGTCGTACAGGAGCGGGGCCGCGGCGGCCGCGGGCAGCGGCAATCTGCACGCGTCGCGCATCGCGGGTTCCGACGTGATCGTCGAGTCGGGTGGTCCGATGCGTGGCTATGTCGGCCGTGCGTGGTTGCCGGCGGCGCTGCCAGCCGGCATCACGTCCGACGACATCCAGTAACGCGGGCGTCGGCAACGCGTGCCTCACGTGCGCCCCACGCTTTCTCCGCGCCCCTTTCAGTCCTTCGACGGACCGCCCACGCCATGAACTCCGCTCGCCGCTTGCCCATTTTCAACACGCTTCACTCTTCCCGCGCGCTACACGCCCTGCTCTTCGTCGCCTGCGCGACCCTCGCCGCTTGCGGCGGAGGGGGCGGCGGTGGCGATTCGTCGAGCTCCTCCGGCAGCGGCTCGACGCCGTCGACGACGTCGTCGAACAACACCAACTCGACGAGTGCGTCCAACACGAGTCAAAGCACCGGCGTGCCGCAATCGAACGTCGCGAACGTGCAGCCGATTGCGGTCGGCGTGTCGCCCGGCATGACCCGCAACATGCTGACGACGAGCGTCACTATCTGCCAGGCCGGCACCAGCAACTGCGCGACGATCGACGACATTCAGGTCGACACCGGCTCGAACGGCCTGCGCATCCTCGCGTCCGCGCTGCCGTCGAACCTGTCGCTGGCGTCGGTCACGTCGAACGCATCGGGCGGTGGCGTGAGCGCCGAATGCGCGGTGTTCGGCAGCGGCTACGCATGGGGCTCGATCCGTAACGCGGACGTGCGCATGGCCGGCCAGCTGGCGTCGTCGATTCCGGTTCAGGTGATCGCCGACCCGGCACTGCCCGCCGCGCCAACCGACTGCGCGAACGCCGGCGCGCCGCTGATGACGGTCGCGAGCCTGCATTCGAACGGCATCCTCGGCGTGGGGCTGTTCCCGGTCGACTGCGGCAGCGGCTGCTCGAACCTGGCGCTGCCGCGCTGGTACTACAGTTGCACGACGAGCGGCAGCTGCACCGCGAGCGCGCAGCCGATCGCGCAGCAGGTCACCAACCCGGTCAGCCGCTTCGCGACCGACAACAACGGCGTCGTCATCGATCTGCCCGCCGTCGCCGATGGCGGCGCGGTCGGCGTGGCGGGCTCGCTGATCTTCGGCATCGGCACCCAGGCGAACAACACGCTGAGCGGCTCAAACGTGATCAAGGCGAACTCGGCGACCGGCTATGTGACGACCAGCTCGGGCGGCCAGACCTATGCGCTGAGCTATCTCGACAGCGGCTCGAACGGCCTCTTCTTTCACTCGACCCAGTTCCCGATGTGCGGCTTCTGGTACTGCCCGAGCGCGACGCAGACGGCGAACGCGTCGATCACGGGCGTCGATGGCGTATCGAGCACGGTGTCGTTCGGGGTAGGCAATTCGAACACGATGTTCGCGTCGGCGAACAATGCGTTCAACAACCTCGCCGGCAATTCGAGTCAGGGATTTGGCTGGGGGCTGCCGTTCTTCTACGGCAAACGCGTGTACACGGCGATTGCGGAGCGCAATACGTCGGCGGGGGTCGGGCCGTATTACGCGTTCTGAGGTGTTGATGGCGAGGCTGGCGGGAAAGCGCGAGAAGCGGAAGTGTTCCGCTTCGGGCTTTGGTTCAGGCTGAATTGGATGCGATTTCCGGTCACCCATCCGGAAGTCGTTATTAGGAAGTCGCCATTAGCCTCGCGAGAGCTGGTGTTCGGGAAGAGAGTCTGATCTGGCTGGCGTCAGCCGGCTTGATCCGACGCGCTCATCGCGGCATGGGCGCAACGTGCGGGTTCAACTTGCGCGCTGACCGGCACGTTCAACCTGCACGCTGGTCCCGCACGTTCTGCGCCTCAACCCGCGTCGCCAGTTGCCACTACCGGCGTCGCGAGCTTTGCCGGCGCGAGCCAGCGGAATACGTCGAGTTCCTCGCCGTGGAACGTGCACTCGGCGGCGGCCGGCGTGTTGATCCTCTTCGGCGCGGCAGGCTTGGCCGCGACCTTGACCTCCGATGCCGCCTGCGCCGCCGACGCGGCAAGCGGCGCGGACGACGCGCGCGGTTCAGACGCTACCAGCGCAGCCGACGCCGCCACCGGCGCGGACGCCACAACCGCGGCGGAAGCGGCCACGTCGGACGCGCTCACCACATGCTCGATCGATCCCTCGACCACCACGCGCGAGCCGCGAATCGCGGCGCCGCGATGGGTGACCCGCAGCGTATCCGACGACGTTTCGGCCAGCTTGCTGCGCATCAGTTGCTCGCATGCGCCGGAGTTGCGGTTGGCGATCGTGCAGGCCGGGAGCAGCCCGGCGGCGCTCGCGACACAAACGATAGAGAGGATCCGGATCTTCATCGATGTTCCGTGGTTCTTGGCGTCGGCCATTGTAGCTTACGGCTCTGTCGACCGGCGTCGCGACCACCCACCGCTTGACCTTCGCCGGGCGCGTCGGCATCGTGTCGGGCGAGCGCGCGCGCACCGACGCTTTTCCCCTGTATCGATGCCCTTCCCCTTCATGTTCAGCCTCGTCCTGATCGCCATCGCCGCCTACGCGGCGACCAATATCGACAATCTGTTCGTGCTGCTCGCGTTCCTGACCGAAACGGGCGCGGCGCGCCGACGCGTGATCGCGGGACAGTACGCGGGCTCGCTGGCGCTGATGGCGGCGGCGCTCGCGCTCGCGTCGCTGCTTACGCATCTGCCCGTCGGCTATGTCGGCCTGCTCGGTTTTCTGCCGATCGCCGTCGGCCTGCACAAGGCGTGGGAGCGCTTCGGTCACCGCGACGTGGAGAGCAAAACGCTGGAGAACAAAGCGCGCACCGCCGTCAATGACGATCACGACGACACCCACACGACACCGCGACCGGCCGCGTGCTACACCCCACGCCACGCGTCGTCGGCCTGGACCGTCGCGGGCGTCGCGATCGCCAACGGCTCGGACAATCTCGCCGTCTACGTGCCGCTCTATGCGACTCACACGCCGGCCGAAAACGTGCTCGTTTCGCTGGTGTTCGTCGTGATGATCGGACTGTGGTGCGCGGGCGCCGTGTGGTTCGTCGACCACCCGCTGCTCGGCGCGCCGCTCCGGCGCTACGGCTCCGCGTTGCTGCCGCTGATCCTGCTCGCGATCGGGGTATCGGTGATCGTGAACAACGACACGCTGCGGATGCTGTTCGGCGGGTGAGCGGCACGGCGCTCGTCGAAGCACGACGCGGGCGCCGAGGGAGCCAGTCTCACCGCGCTCAATTCGCCGGTGACTGCGGCCGCACCTCCGTGCGCACACCCGCCAGCGGCGCGCCATAGCCGCCCGCGCTCGCGTTGTTCGGCAAACCGTTGACCAGTTGCGCGCGCGGATCGACCGGATTCAGATTCAGCTCGCCCGCCTGCTGGTTGCCATGCGTCGGATACTCGCTGCCGCGCGCCGCCTCCGGCATCAAACGCGTACTGTTCTGCGGCGCGTTCACGTCGTTCTGCGGACTGAGTCCCTGCGCGTCCGCGTGCCCGATGAACCCGCCAACCAAGACCGCACACGCGCAGTTGCACGCGACGCCCACCATCTTCGCTACCCTTTTCATTTCCACCTCCTGCACAGTGAATTGCCCGCTGCGTCCTCGCACTCCTATCCGCCCGCGGGCCCAGCACAAGCGCCTTTCGACATCATCCACGCACGCAGCATGCCTATCCCGGGGCCGGTCCGCATCGCCCCGCCCCATCGCGCCCCTTGACGCATTGTTAATAATATGTTCCCATTGCGCACTATGTACCGCGCCCAGACCACCCTATCGCTACTACTAGCCCGCTCTACCGGGCTAGGTCTGTTGCGCGCGTTCGCTTCTCTCTGATCCACCGAAGCACCGCTCGAATCCCCAGTAACTGACCCAGCCCCGGTTTCCGACCGGCGGCCCAGTATCGCGTTTCGTCGTCCGGTCGACACCCTTCACGGTCTCACCCTCGGATGATGAAAATGTTGAAAAACCCTGCTACCAAATACCGCTCGTTCAAGCCGATCAATTTGACGGATCGCCAGTGGCCGTCGCGCACCATCACGCGCGCGCCGATCTGGATGAGCACCGACCTGCGCGACGGCAACCAGGCGCTGTTCGAGCCGATGAACGCCGAGCGCAAGATGCGCATGTTCAAGACGCTGGTGCAGATCGGTTTCAAGGAAATCGAAGTCGGGTTTCCGTCGGCATCGCAGACCGATTTCGACTTCGTGCGCGAGCTGATCGAGGGTGGCCATATTCCCGACGACGTGACGATCGAAGTGCTCACGCAGGCGCGCGACGATCTGATCGAGCGCACCTTCGAATCGTTGCGCGGCGTCCCGCGCGCGATCGTCCACGTGTACAACGCGACCGCGCCGGACTTCCGCAAGATCGTGTTCTGCCTCGACCAGAACGGCGTGGTCGAACTCGCGCAGAAGGCGGCACGCACGGTGAAGCGCTTCGCCGACGCGCAGTCGGAAACGCACTTCACGCTGCAATACAGCCCGGAAGTGTTCAGCGGCACCGAACTCGAATTCGCGAAGGAAGTCTGCGACGCGGTGTTCGACATCTGGCAACCGACGCCCGAACACAAGGCCATCGTCAATCTGCCGGCCACCGTCGAAATGGCGACGCCGAATGTCTACGCGGACCAGATCGAATGGATGCATCGCAACCTCAAGCGCCGCGATTCGCTGATCGTCTCCGTGCATCCGCATAACGACCGCGGCACGGCCGTCGCCGCCGCCGAACTCGCGGTGATGGCGGGCGCGGACCGCGTCGAAGGCTGCCTGTTCGGCAACGGCGAGCGCACCGGCAACGTCGACCTCGTCACACTCGCGTTGAATCTGTACACGCAGGGCGTCGACCCCGAACTCGATTTCTCGAACATCAACGAAGTCGCGCGCACGGCCGAGGAATGCACGCAATTGCCGGTGCATCCGCGTCATCCGTATGTCGGCGATCTGGTCTTCACCGCGTTCTCGGGCTCGCATCAGGACGCGATCAAGAAGGGCCTCGCCGCGCAGAAGCCGGACGCGGTCTGGGAAGTGCCGTACATGCCGATCGATCCGAGCGACCTCGGCCGCACCTACGACTCCGTGATTCGCGTGAACAGCCAGTCCGGCAAGGGCGGCATCGCGTATCTGCTCGAGCAGAGCTACGGCGTCGTGTTGCCGCGCCGTCTGCAGGTCGATTTCAGCTCGGCGGTGCAACGCTTCACCGACGACAGCGGCCAGGAAGTCACGCCCACGCAGATCTGGGAACTGTTCCAGCAGGAATACGTGCGCACGGCCGAACCGATCCGCTACATCAGCCACAGCCTGTCCGAGCGTGACGGCCGCGAGCACATCAAGCTCAACGTCGAAATCAACGGCACGCCGCGCGTGCTGAACGGCGCCGGCAACGGCCCGCTCGACGCGCTGATGCACGCGTTCGACGTGCCCGTGCGAATCCAGCACTACGAAGAACGCGCACTCACGCAAGGCGCGGATGCACGCGCGATCGCGATCGCCGAAATGGCCGGCGCGGACGTGTCGGGCAGCGCGTTCGGCGTCGGTGTCGATGCGAATCTCGTGACCGCGTCGATCCGCGCGGTGATCAGCGGCGTCAATCGTGCTTATGCGCGAGTGTCCGCGGATGCTCAGGCCAATTTCTTCGAAGCCGCGCTGAGCGACGCGACGGTGTGAGTTTGGCGTTGAGATCGACGACACGCCGGGCTGCGTAGCCGGCGTGCCGACAGCAAAGAGGGGGCGTTTTCACGCCCCCTCTTTTTTATTGGTCATTTATCCGCGGTAGCGGCGGGCGCCTGCGCCCGCCGCGCATTCACTGAAACACGTCGCGCCCGAAGTACTTCAGCGAAATCCGCTGATAGGTGCCGTCTTTTCTCAGGTCCGCCAGCGCGTCGTTGATCGACATCCGCAGCTTCGGGCAGCCCTTGCGGATCAGCACGGCGGATTTGTCGCTGTTATCGGTCGACGCATCGACCGCGACGACCTTGATTTTCGCGTCGGGCACGCGCCGTCGGTAGTCGAGAAACGACAGCGAATCGTTGACGGTCGCATCGACGCGGCCCGACGTGACCAGATCGATCGAGTCGTCGAAGCTCTGTGCCGGAATCACCTGCGCGCCGTGCGCGGCCGCGATTCTGCCAACGTTGCTGGTCAGCGTATTGGCGGATTTTCGGCCCTTCAGATCGTCGAAGGAGCGGATCTTCGTGTTGTCCGACGCGACGATCAGCACCGCGTGCGACGTGATGTACGGATTCGAATAATCGTATTTGACGCGGCGCTCGTCGGTGATCGCGACCTCGTTGATCACCGCGTCGTAGCGGTCGATGTCGAGGCCGGCTATCAGCCCTTCCCATCTGCCTTCGATGAATTGCGGTTTGACGCCCAGACGCTGCGCGATCGCGCTCGCGAGTTCGACGTCGAAGCCGGTCAGCTTGCCCGCGTCGTCGTGATAGGTGAATGGCGGGTAGGTGCCTTCCGTGCCGATCCGCAATACGCCGGAGGCCTTGATCTGCGCGAGATCGCCCGCGTTCGCCGGAAGCGCGAGCACGCCTTGCAACAGCGCGATCATCGCGAGTGAACGAATCGGCTTCATCGGACGGCTCCGTCTGGGTGGCTGCGTCGGGGGCGAGCTGCTGCGCTCGGCTACCCGGGCCGGCACGACGGGCAGCGTGGGCCGACTGTAGCAAACCGTCCGAATTTTTCAAAGCGCTGCGCGTGAATGCGCCGATGAGCCGATATGCCGATCCGATGTGCCGATTGGAGGCACCGAGCCAAAGCACCGCTTTAATGCCCTGCCTTAATTCCTCTCAGTCGCCGCATCAATACGTCTCCAGATGCAACCGCCCTTCACGCTTGAGCTTCGCCCACAACGCTTCCCAATCGAGTTGCTGCTGTTCGGCGATCTCCTTCAACGCCTGCAGCACGCCATCCTCCATGCCTTTCAGACCGCATACGTAGATGTAGGTGTTGTCATCCTTTAGCAGGTTCGCGACGTCCGCTCCGCGCTCGCGCATCGCGTCCTGCACGTAGCGCTTCGGCTGACCCTGTGTGCGCGAAAACGCCAAGGTGGTGTCGATGAAATCCTTCGGCAGATTCGTCAGCGGTCCGAAATACGGCAGCTCCTGCTGGGTACGCGCGCCGAAGAACAGCATCAGCTTGCCGGTCGCGCCTTTCAGGCGCTTGCGACGGCGGTACTCGGTCATCGCGCGCATCGGCGCGGAGCCGGTGCCCGTGCAGATCATCAACAGATGCGAGTTCGGATGATTCGGCATCAGGAAGGTGCTGCCGAACGGTCCGATCACGTTGACGACGTCGCCCTTCTTCAGGTTGCACAGATAGTTCGAGCAGACGCCGTCGATCGCGTCGCCATGCTGCTGCGACACGCGTTTGACCGTCAGCGATACATTGTTATAACCGGGACGCTCGCCGTCGCGCGGGCTCGCCACCGAGTATTGACGCGCATGATGCGCGCGGCCGTCGGCACTCGCGCCCGGCGGCAGAATGCCGATCGACTGCCCTTCGAGCACCGGAAACGGCATCGCGCCGAAATCGAGCACGATGTGATGGATGTCGCTGGAGGTCGCCGCATCCGTGAGGCGATAGTTGCCGACCACGGTCGCGGTGGTCGGCGTCTTGTGCGTGTACAGATTCACGTACGGTTTCGCGGCCGACCACGGCGGCACGACCGCGCCGCGCACCGTGTCGACCTCGATGCCGTCCGCCTCGTCGCTGCCGTCGGCCAACGCGGCTGCCGCTTCGTCCACGGCCGGCACCGCCATCGTGTTCTGCTCGGGCAGCACGTCCCACGTGAACTGCTCGTCGATCGAATACGCGTCGGCCTTCAGCACGCTGCGCCAGTTGTCGATCGCGCCGGTCGGGCACGGCGGCACGCACGCCATGCAGCCGTTGCAGACGTCCGCCTTGACCACGTAGTTGTTGTCGTCGTGCGTGATCGCGTCGATCGGGCATGTCTCTTCGCAGGTGTTGCAGCGAATGCAGATCTCCGGATCGATCAGATGCTGCCGCAGAACTTCGATCGACACTGGGCCGTTCATGACTTCCTCCGCCTGGTAACACGACGCGCGCGCGGCGCGCCCCCTCGCTACAACGACTTCAGTTAAAGCGCACGTATTCGAAATCGACCGGCTGACGGTTCACGCCCATCGCCGGCGGCGCGATCCAGTTCGCGAACTTGCCCGGCTCGGCGACGCGCCCCATCAGCGACGCGACGAATGCGCGATCTTCCGGCGTGGCGAGCCACTTCGCTTCGTTGGCGGCCCATTCGGCCTCGTCGATCACGCGGCCGTCGGGCGACACGCGCGTGCCCGCGAAGGTGCCGATCTGCCGGTTGAACGCCTTGTGCGGCACCGTCATGCGGAAATCGATGCCGGCTTTTTCGAGCACCTTGTTCCAGCGGCCGACACCCGCCACCGAATCCTTGATGTAATCGTCGCGCAGCACTTCGTTCATCGCATTCAGCATCGGCACCTCGCGCTCGACGAGCTTGCCGTCCTGCACGTCGAGCAGCTTGTAGCCGTGCTCGTTCAGCCGATGATCGTCATCGCGCTTGCCTTCCTCGTAACGGCCCTTCAGGCCCGAGCTATAGAAAGTCGCCGCATTCGACGAATGATCGGCGCCGAACAGGTCGATCGTCACCGAGTAGTGGAAGTTCAGATAGCGCTGGATGGTCGGCAGATCGATCACGCCGGCCGTGCGGAGCTTCGCGACATCGGCGGTGCCGAGTTCGTTCATTACCTGCGCGGTGCGCTGGATCACGCGCGACACGCCCGACTCGCCGACGAACATATGATGCGCTTCCTCGGTCAGCATGAACTTCGTCGTGCGCGCGAGCGGATCGAAGCCCGACTCGGCGAGTGCCGACAGCTGGAACTTGCCGTCGCGATCGGTGAAGTACGTGAACATGTAGAACGCGAGCCAGTCCGGCGTCTTCTCGTTGAACGCGCCGAGAATGCGCGGGTTGTCGTCGTCGCCCGAGCGGCGGCCGAGCAATGCTTCGGCTTCCTCACGACCGTCGCGGCCGAAGTAGCGATGCAGCAGATAGACCATCGCCCACAGGTGGCGCCCCTCCTCGACGTTCACCTGAAACAGGTTGCGCAGATCGTACAGCGACGGCGCGGTCAAACCGAGGTGACGCTGCTGCTCGACCGAAGCCGGCTCGGTGTCGCCCTGCGTGACGATGATCCGGCGCAGATTCGCGCGATGCTCGCCTGGCACGTCCTGCCACGCGGCTTCGCCCTTGTGCTCGCCGAAATGGATCTTGCGATCCTGCTCGCCCGGCGTGAGAAAAATGCCCCAGCGATACTCGGGCATCTTCACGTAGTCGAAGTGCGCCCAGCCGCCCGCATCGACGCTCACCGCGGTGCGCAGATACACGTCGTAGTCGTGCGAGCCTTCCGGGCCCATATCGCCCCACCACGACAGAAAATTCGGCTGCCACTGTTCGAGCGCGCGCTGCAGCGCCCGGTCGTCGGCGAGGTTGACGTTGTTCGGAATCTTTTCGCTGTAGTTGATCGTGGACATGGTCGGTTCCCAGTGCGAAAGCTGCGATGGCGAGAGGCGCGTATCGGCAGGCGGCGTTATCTGTTCGGCGTGGATCTCACGCGCGGGTTCGTGCGCATCGGTACGTATCGGCGCGTATCGATCAAACGCGCGACACGTCGAATTGCGCCTTGCTGCCCTTGCCGTACACCTTGAGCGCGCCCTTCTCGCCCACTGCGTTCGGCCGGTTGAAGATCCAGTTCTGCCAGGCGGTGAGACGGCCGAAGATGCGCGTCTCCATCGTCTCCGGCCCGTTGAAGCGCAGATTCGCTTCGAGGCCGGTCAGTGCATCGGGCGACATCGCCGCACGCTCCTCGAGCGCGATGCGGATTTCGTCGGCCCAGTCGATGTCGTCCGGCGACGCGGTCACGAGCCCCAGCCGCTCGGCGTCGAGCGCCTTGACGGGCTGGCCGATCAGCGCGCGTACCGCGTCGAGCGGCTCGGCCTCTTCGTAGAAGCGCCGCGCGAGCCGCGACTGATGCGTGACCATCGGATACAAACCGAAGTTGACTTCCGACAGCGTGATCGCCGGCTCCTCGTCTTCGTTGTCCGGCAGCGCGGCCATGTAGCTGCGATCGCAGGCGAACGCGAGTTCGGCGAAGGTGCCCGCGAAACACGAGCCGGGTTCGATCAGCGCGAACAGCGAACGCGACGACACATCGATGCGCGCGAGCGTGCGGCGCAGCATGCCGATCGTTTCGCGCACGAACCAGTGGTCCCTGTGCTGCAGCAGCGTCGCGTCGGCGGCGAGCAGATGGCGCGCGTCGCCTTCGGTCCTGAACACCCAGGTGCCAATCTCGAGTGCGTTGGTTCGCATCGACAGGATCGCGTCGTCGAGTTCGCGCGCGAATTGCAGCGGCCACCAGTTCGCGCCGGCGGCCACGATCGCATCGATGTCGGTCGGCTGCGCGGCTTGCGGCGCGCGCGCGGTGAAGGTCGCGACGCGTTTCGCGCGATCGATCGTCACGTCGACCGTTTGATAGCCGATGCCGTCCTCGCGCTCGGTGCGTTCGATACGCGTGAGCGCGACGCCTTTTGCATCGGCGGGACGATCGCTCGTCGCGGCGAGCTCGAGCGCGCGTGCCTGGATCGCCTGCTCGAACTGGTTCGGCTTCACGACTTCATCGACGAGACGCCACGCCTTCGCGCGCTCGCCGCGCACGCCTTCGACCACCGTACAGAAGATATCCGCGCGATCGTGGCGCACCTTGCGTTTGTCGGTCACGCGCGTGAGACCGCCCGTGCCCGGCAGCACGCCGAGCAGCGGCACTTCCGGCAGCGATACCGAAGAAGAACGATCGTCGATCAGATAGATTTCGTCGCAGGCGAGCGCGAGTTCATAGCCGCCGCCCGCGCATGAGCCGTTCACCGCCGCGAGAAATTTCAGGCCCGAATGGCGCGACGAATCTTCGAGGCCGTTGCGCGTTTCGTTGGTGAACTTGCAGAAGTTGACCTTCCACGCATGCGACGACAGCCCCAGCATGAAGATGTTCGCGCCCGAGCAGAACACGCGGTCCTTCAGGCTCGTCAGCACCACCGTGCGGACTTCGGGATGCTCGAAGCGGATCCGCTGGATCGCGTCGTGCAGTTCGATATCGACGCCGAGGTCATACGAATTGAGCTTCAGCTTGTAGCCGTCGCGAATGCCGCCGTCCTCGGCGATGTCGATGCCGAGCGTCGCGACCGGTCCGTTGAAACTCAGCTTCCAGTGCTTGTACTGCGACGGGTCGGTGCGATAGTCGACCGGCGCAAGCTCGGTCACGGCGCTGGGTACGGTGGACATGGGGCGTCTCCTGACTGGACGATGCGAATCTGTTTTTTGAACAATATTGCATCATCATATCAACGTAAAGCACTTTAGTGCATTTTTACGTGGAAACCCTGGCATGCCGCCCGTCACCGCCGATCAGTTCACGCGCATCTCATCCGGCGCTTCGGCCGCGAGCCGCGCGGCAAGGCGGTCGCGCAATTGCAGGTAGGCGTCGGCCAGGGTTTTCTCGCTGGTGTCGAAGTTCATGTCGGCGCGCCCATACAGTTCGGCGCGCCCGGCCAGGATACGTTTGAGGTCGTCCATCGCCTCGCGGTTGCCCGACATCGGCCGCAAATCGCCTTGCGCGACGACGCGGCGCATATGCTCCTCGGGCGTCGCCTGCAGCCACACGGTGAAGCAGTGCGACAGCAGCGCGTTGAAGGTGCCCGACTCCGACACGAGCCCACCCGGCGACGCGATCACCGCGCGCTCGTGCTCCTGAATCACCGCTTCGAGCGCGCGATGCTCGTAGCGCCGGTACGCGCTCGCGCCGTACAGCGAGTGAATCTCCGACGGCGGGCAGCCGGCCAGTTGCTCGATCACCCGCGTCAATTCGACGAACGGCACCTTGCGCTCCTGCGCGAGCATGCGCCCGAGCGTCGATTTGCCCGCGCCGCGCAAGCCGATCAGCGCAATGCGGTCCTTGCGGTGCGGGTCGCGCGGCGCCTGCGCGAACATCTCGGCGAGCGCGACGCGCGCGCGTTGCAGCGCCGCCTGGTCGCGTCCCTGCAAAAGCTCGCGGATCAGCAGCCATTCCGCCGACGCGGTGGTTTCGTCGCCGATCACTTCGGCGAGCGAGCAGTTCAGCGTCGCCGCGAGCTGCCGCAGCACCAGCACCGACGCATTGCCGACGCCCGACTCCAGATTCGCGAGATGCCGCTCTGACAGGCCGGTTTCGGCCGCCAGCGTCTTGCGCGTCATGCCGCGGCGCGCCCGCAGCAGACGCACGCGCTCGCCCATCGCGGTCAGAAACGGATCGCGCTCCTCGCGTTCGCCGTTGCGCTCGCCTGCGCGCTCATTGCCGGCCTCACCGCCGCGCTCGCCGTGCTCGGCGCGTTCAGTGCGCTCGGTACGGGCCGCGTCGTCGGCTTCATCCGATGCAGCCGGGAGCTCTTTTGCCGGAGAGTACTTCTGATTCATGTTTTGCGGCCTCGGGTCGTCAGTACATGTACTATAGTGCTTGACACGCACCAGGTGAACGGTTTAATTTTCGCCAAAAGCGGATCCAACCACAAACAGTCATACGCCGCCGCGTTGATCCGGCGGCGTCACGGAGATTGCGCGGCAGCACGCATGCACCAAAGTTCCGGTGCGAGAGCCATCCGGCTCGCGTGGGCGCGCTTCTGGAGGCTCGCATGTCCCCACAGAATTTCCAGCGCCTGATCGCCGGCGTCACCGGGCAACTCGCCGGGCGGCCGCTCGACGCGTCGCTCGCCGCATGGCTGAACGACACCTGGCCCGCCGACAGCCCCACTTTCCAGGAACTCGCCAGCGCCTGCCGCAGCGGCATCGCCGACGGCTGGCTGTGCAACCGCGAAGCCGCCGGCATTCGCTACGGCCGCGTGTTCAAGGCGCTGCCGGAGACCCACGGCTTTTCGGTCGACGTCGTCGACATGCGGGACATCGCCGGGCCGCATCACGTCCATCCGCACGGCGAGATCGATCTGATCATGCCGCTCACCGACGGCGCGACGTTCGACGGCCATCCAGCCGGCTGGTGCGTGTACGGCCCCGGCTCCGCGCATCGGCCGACGGTCGCGAATGGCCAGGCACTCGTGCTGTATCTGTTGCCGCAAGGCGCGATCGAATTCACGCGCGCGTAACACCGGGGGCTCCACGTCACGCAATGCCGCGCAATGCAACGCCGGCGAGCGGCCCGCGCCAACCCGACCCGAGCAGTACGTATCACGCGGATCACGAGCACAAAATAGCCGGACCGCACAGCAAGACCGCAACGCCGGACCGCCCCACGGATGGAGGAGACACATGGAAGCCCTGCTGGAAAAGTCCGCGCCGCCGTCGGTCGCAGCGCCGCCCGCGCTCTTCAACTTCGCGACGCATCTGTTCCGGTTGAACGAAGCGCGCGCGAACAAGCTCGCGTATCTCGACGACCACGGCACGCTCACCTACGGCGAACTGGAGACGCGCGCGCGGCGCTGCGCCAGCGCATTGCGCGCGTTCGGCGTGCATCCGGAGGAGCGCGTGCTGCTGGTGATGCTCGACACCGTGTCGCTGCCGGTCGCGTTTCTCGGCGCGCTGTACGCGGGCATCGTGCCGGTCGTCGCCAATACGCTACTGAGCGCCGCCGACTACGCGTACATGCTGACACACAGCCACGCGCGAGCGGTGATCGTTTCGGAACCCTTATTACCCAACGTGACCGAAGCACTGAACAGCATCGACGCCGATGGCTGCCAGTTGATCGTCTCGCAACCACAGGCGACTCAACCACCACCGATCGGCTCCAGCGCCGCGCCACGCTTCGAAACGCTGGTCGACACGGCGTTGCTCGCGCTCAAAGCCTGCGCGAGCAACGCCGACGACATCGCCTTCTGGCTCTATTCGTCGGGCTCGACCGGCAAGCCGAAAGGCACCGTCCACACGCACGCGAATCTGTACTGGACCGCCGAGCTGTATGCGAAGCCGGTGCTCGGCATCGTCGAAAGCGATGTGGTGTTTTCGGCGGCGAAGCTGTTCTTCGCGTACGGGCTCGGCAACGCGCTGACCTTTCCGTTATCGGTCGGCGCGACCGCGATCCTGATGGCCGAGCGCCCCACCGCCGACGCGATCTTCGCGCGTCTCGTGCAACATCGCCCGACCGTGTTCTATGGCGTGCCGACGCTGTACGCGAACATGCTGGTGTCGCCGAATCTGCCCGCGCGCGCCGAGGTCGCGATCCGCGTGTGCGCGTCGGCCGGCGAAGCGTTGCCGCGCGATGTCGGCGAGCGCTTCACCGCGCACTTCGGCGCGGAGATTCTCGACGGCATCGGCTCCACCGAAATGCTGCACATCTTCCTGTCGAATCGCCCCGGCGACGTCGAGTACGGCACCACCGGTCGCCCGGTGCCCGGCTACGAGGTCGAGTTGCGCGACGAAGCCGGACGGCCAGTGCCCGATGGCGAAGTCGGCGATCTGTATATCAAGGGGCCGAGCGCAGCGCTGATGTACTGGAACAATCGCGAGAAAACCCGCGCGACGTTTCTCGGGGAATGGATCAAAAGCGGCGACAAGTATCGGCGCCTCGTGAACGGCTGCTACGTGTACGCGGGACGCAGCGACGACATGCTGAAGGTGAGCGGCCAGTATGTGTCGCCCGTCGAGGTGGAGATGGTGCTGGTCGCGCACCGGGCGGTGCTCGAAGCGGCGGTGGTCGGCGTCGATCGTAACGGGCTCGTGAAGACTCGCGCGTTCGTCGTGCTCAAGCGCGAGTTCGCGCCGTCTGAGATACTCGCGGACGAACTGAAGGCATTCGTCAAGGACCGGCTCGCGCCGCACAAGTATCCGCGCGACATCGTCTTCACCGACGATCTGCCGAAGACCGCCACCGGCAAGATACAACGCTTCAAGCTGCGCGAACTGTCATAAGGTGATTCGTCGATGCAGAACCCTGCTACTGCTGCCGCTGTTATTCCCACCAGAATTTCCACACCCGCTGCGAGCCGCTTCGCCGAATTGCCGGCTACCGCTTCGCATGGGCCTCTGCGAATCGAGTATCGCTGGGTGAATGAACTCGCTGAATCCAACAACCGCGGCGAACAACCCGGCGCGCAGCAGGACGAACGGCCGATCGCAGTGTTTCTGCACGAAGGTCTCGGCTCGATCGCGATGTGGCGCGATTGGCCGCAAAGTTTGTGCGAGCGGCTCGGCATGCGCGGGCTCGTCTATTCGCGGCCCGGCTACGGCCTCTCCACACCGCGCGAACCGCAGGTGAAGTGGCCGGTCGACTTCATGACCGCGCAGGCGCGCGACATCCTTCCCGCGCTGCTCGACGCGCTTCACGTCGACACGCGGCAACGCCAGCGCATGTGGGTGATCGGCCATAGCGACGGCGGCTCGATCGCGCTGCTGTATGCGGCGCTGTTCCCCGACGCGCTGGCGGGCGCGGTCGTGATCGCGCCGCATGTGTTCGTCGAAGACATCTCGGTGCAAAGCATCGCGCAAACGAAGCAGCTTTACGAAACCACCGACCTGCGCGCGAAGCTCGCGCGCTATCACGCCGACGTCGATTCGGCGTTCTATGGCTGGAACGATATCTGGCTCGATCCTGCCTTCCGGCAGTGGTCGATCGTCGATGCGCTCGCGCCGATCGAACGCCCGCTGCTCGCGATCCAGGGCCACGACGACAACTACGGCACGATGGCGCAGATCGACACGATCGCCGCGCGCGTGCCGCACACCCGGCTCGTCAAGCTCGACGCGTGCGGACACTCGCCGCATCGCGACGCGCCCGCGCCGCTCAACGACGCGATCGCGACGTTCATTGCAACGTTCCCCTCCTCGCAGCGATAAACGCGACGGCCTGTCTCTTACGTATTCTTCATAAAAATTACACGGTTCGGCGACTATGCTGCTGCATCGCTGACCTCGGCACGTCGATGCCAAGGCATCCCTTCCCCGTGCCGGAGACAGTGCCATGCCCAACGTGTCGAAGCCGTTTCATGCGCCGCGGCGCAAACGTTTGGCAAGCGCACTGGCGCTGATCGCGCTCAGCGCGTCGCTCGGCGCATGCGGCAACGACGAACAATCCGCCGACACGGCAACGCTCAGGGCTACTGAGCATCCGACGGCCACCCGCTTCAATGCATCGGACAGCGCAACGCCGGCCGATCCGGCGTCGCCCACACTGACGATCCAGACGCCCGCGGCCCCCGCCTCCGACGCCAGCACCTCGCTGTCCGCGACGGCGCCGCCGCTCGCCACGCCCGTCATCCACACCGTGGATTGAGTGCCTCGCCACGCGCGGCGGCCCTGTCCCCGCGCGTCGGCGCAACCCGCAGTACCGCTTCGCCGTCCCCGCTTTCCATCACCGTTCCTCCACCGAAGATCAAAGCCACAACCATGACCTCAAAAAATCGCCGTGATTTTCTACGCTCGGCCGCGCAAGCCGCCGGTTCCTTCACCGCACTGTCGATGCTGCCGCCGGGCATCCGCAACGCGCTCGCGATTCCGGCCAACAACCGGACCGGCACGATCCGCGACGTCGAGCACATCGTCGTGCTGATGCAGGAAAACCGTTCGTTCGACCATTACTTCGGCACGCTCAAAGGCGTGCGCGGTTTCGGCGACACGCGCGCGATCAACCTCGCGAGCGGCCAGCCGGTCTGGTATCAGCCGCTCACCACCGATACCGCCGGCGCCAGCTACGTGCTGCCGTTCCGCCCCACTGCGCCGAATCTCGGCCTGCAATTCCTGCAGGATCTCGCGCACGACTGGGGCAGCACGCACGCCGCGTGCAACGGCGGGCGCAACGATCAGTGGGTGCCGGCCAAAGGCGCGACGACGATGGCCTATCTGACGCGCGACGACATCCCATTCCACTACCAGCTCGCCGACGCGTTCACGATCTGCGACGCGTACCACTGCTCGCTGATGGGCCCGACCGATCCGAACCGCTACTACATGTGGAGCGGCTGGGTCGGCAACGACGGCAGCGGCGGCGGCCCGGTGATCGACAACTCCGAACTCGGCTACGGCTGGTCGACCTATCCGGAAGTGCTGCAGAACGCGGGCATCTCGTGGAAGATCTATCAGGACATCGGCACCGGGCTCGATGCGAACGGTTCGTGGGGCTGGACGCAAAACGCGTACATCGGCAACTACGGCGACAACTCGCTGCTCTACTTCAACCAGTATCGCAATGCGCAGCCGGGCAATCCGCTGTACGACAACGCGCGCACCGGCACCAACGCGGCGAAAGGCGACGGCTATTTCGACATCCTCAAGCGCGACGTGCAGAACGGCACGCTGCCGCAGGTATCGTGGATCGTCGCGCCGGAAGCGTACTCCGAGCATCCGAACTGGCCGACCAATTATGGCGCGTGGTACATCGATCAGGTGCTGCAGATCCTCACGTCGAATCCCGAGGTGTGGAGCAAGACCGTGCTGCTGATCAACTACGACGAAAACGACGGCTTCTTCGATCACGTCGCCGCGCCGTTCGCGGCCGCGTCGAGCGCGAATGGTCTGTCGACGGTCGACGTCACGCACGAAATCTATCCGGGCGATGCGAAGACCGCCGCCGCGCCGTACGGACTCGGCCCGCGCGTGCCGATGCTCGTGGTTTCGCCGTGGTCGAAAGGCGGCTACGTGTGCTCGGAACTGTTCGACCATACGTCGGTGATCCGCTTCATCGAAAAGCGCTTCGGCCAGCAGCACAATCTCGGCGAAGCGAACATCACGCCATGGCGTCGCGCGGTGTGCGGCGATCTGACCTCGGCGTTCAACTTCGCGAATCCGAATGCGTCGGTGCCGTCGCTGCCCAGCACGAGCGGCTACGCGCCGGCCGATCAGAATCGCCACCCCGATTACGTGCCCCAACCGCCTACCACGCAAACCGTGCCGAAGCAGGAAGCCGGCGTGCGGCCCGCGCGCGCGTTGCCGTACGAACTGTTCGTGCGCGTGAACGAAGGCTCGAACGGCAAGCTGACGATGCGCTTCATCAACACCGGCCGCGCCGGCGCGGTGTTTCTCGTCTACGCGGCGAACAGCGCCAACGCCCCGCTCAGCTATACGGTCGAAGCCGGCAAGCGGCTGCCGGACACGTTGCCGCTCAATGCCGACGGCAGCTACGACTTCACCGTGCACGGCCCGAACGGATTCCTGCGCCGCTTTGCGGGCAAGGTGGTCGCGCATCGCGGATGGCGCGGCAACGAGAGCGCGCAGCCGGACGTCGCCGACGGTTATGACGTCGCGAACGGCAACCTGCAACTGCGGCTCGACAATACCGGTAGCGCGCGTTGCCAGTTCACGATCGTCAATGCGTACGATCCGAACCATGTGATCCGACACACGGTGCGCGGCGGCGATACCGACAAGCTGTACTTCGATCTGCGCAACGCGCACGGCTGGTACGATCTCGCGATCACCGTCGATACGGACTCATCCTTCGCGCGACGCCTCGCCGGTCACGTGGAGACGGGCAACAGCAGCATGAGCGATCCGGCCCTGGGTTGTTAAGCTGCCAGGCAGCCAGGCGTACTGGTACGCCTGATTGAAGTACTGTCGTAAAAGCAACGGCCGCTGCGTAGAAGATCACAACGTGATCGCAGCGGCCGTCGTTTCATGCCGGCGTCAAACGATGCGCGACGGATGCAAAAGCTTATGCCTCGAAGTCCAGCCCGCCGAGCAATGCGATCGGATCGCCCTGCGTATGCGTCAGAAAATCGAGTTCGCGCGCCTGGGTCCACGCATTGAGCTTGCGCGGCAGCGCGGCCAGATATCTCGCGAAGCGCGCGCCGCCCTCTTCGCCCATCAGCCGCTCGATTTCGTCGCTGTCCCAGGTCAGATACAGATTCAACGGATGCGGGTAATGACCTAGCTGTTCGAGCGCCGCCGCGTGAATGCGCACACGTGTGGGCTCGCCGCGCGCGCCATGCGGCAATACTTCGGTATGCACAGTGCTGGAAAAATACGCGGCAATCGCTTCGGCGATACGAGGCGCGAACTCCTGGTCAAAACGAATGGCACTCTCCGGGCGCATCCAGTGTCTCCGATGTTATGGGTTGTTTCGGGTGGGTGATCGTAGCATGGGAGCGCTTATCACCACGCCCTGGCGCCCTTTTTTTCAGCGCTTCGTCACATCGCGCCGAACGCCGCGTATAGGACATAACACAGACCCAATCCGCCGACACGCGAGTCCCGTTTCAACGTTTCGCGACAACTCCTGTGCATTTTTGGCCCTTTACGTCTGACCTTCCCCGCACGCGTCTAGCATCGATACAGGTTGACGCAATGCATCACGTTGCAAGACGCTGCACTACGTCGCACTACGTCGCATTACGTCGCATTACGTCGCTCAATCGATTCTCCCCCGGAAGGCTTATGAGCACCGCAAGATTTGCATCGTTCTGGCACGGCCCGGAACTCTCCCCGTATGAAATCGCCTGTCTGAATTCGTTCACGCTGTACGGCAGCGAAGTCGCGCTCTACAGTTACGAGCCGATCGCCAATCTGCCGCCGCGCGTGATCGCGAAGGACGCGAGCACGATTCTGCCGCGCGACTCGCTGAACGACTTTCCGATTCACGGCGTGCCGTCGATGGCACACTTCACCGACTATTTCCGCTTCGTGATGTTCACGAAGACCGACGAAATCTGGGTCGATACCGACATGCTGCTGTTGCGCGACTTCGACCTCAGCGCCAACGGCGATCTGATCGGCCGCGAAACGCCGACCAGCATCTGCACCGCGCTGCTGCGGCTCGATCCGGCGCAACCGCGGCTGCGCGATCTGATCGGCCGCGTCGAAGCGATGAAAGGCACCGAGCTCAAATGGGGCGCCACGGGTCCGCGACTGCTGACCGCCGTCTACGGCGTGAAGGCCGGCCTGCCCGAAAGCCTGTTCTATCCGGTGCATTTCGACGACTACTACAAGGTGTTCCTGCCGCGCTATTTCGACGAATGCGCGGCGCTGTGTTCCGACGCGTACTCGCTGCATCTGTGGAACAACCGCGTCGTCAAGATGGGCCTCTTCAAGCGTATCGGGCCGCCTGCCGGTTCGTTCCTGCATCACGTGTTCGAGCAGACCGGCGCGAACGAACTGTTCCGCGAGTTCTACCCCGCTAACGTGATGCAGACGATGATCGACAACGTCGTCGACAAAGTGGGCGGCGACGAAGGCGTGCGCAAGCTGCTGCGCGTCGGCGTGCCGATGGTCACGACCGCGATCGTGCGTCGATTCGGCGTGTAGGCGCCAGGCCAACCCGCCGCGTACGCGATGCTACCGCTCGC
Organism: Paraburkholderia antibiotica; assembly: GCF_012927125.1. Taxonomy (GTDB): domain Bacteria; phylum Pseudomonadota; class Gammaproteobacteria; order Burkholderiales; family Burkholderiaceae; genus Paraburkholderia; species Paraburkholderia antibiotica. Next base: position 570,387 of record NZ_JABBFZ010000001.1, on the reverse strand, counting down.
GCGCTTCGTTCACGCGGTGCGTCTGCTCGAGCATGAACTCGATGAACGTCGCGGCCGCGCGCGTGTGATGACGGTTCGGCATATACAGCATGTACATGTGCGTGCCGAAGATGCTGAGCCGCCATTCGTCGAGCGCGGTCACGACGCCGCCGTGCTTCAGATCGTCCTGCACCACGTAGTCGGGCACGAGTCCGACACCGAGACCGGCCTGCACCGCCTGGCGCAGAAACAGAAAGTTCTCCGAAATGATCGTCGGCTCGAGCAGCACCTCGTGGCGCTCGTCATGCAGATAGGCGGCGAGCCGTAGCTGTTTGCCGATCACCGCCGCGGTAATCAACGGCGCGGCGCGCAGATCCTCCAGCGTCGCGGGCATACCGTGCGTCTGCGCGAATTCGGGCGACGCGCACGCAACATACCGGACCGGCCCCATGTCGCGCGCGACCAGATTCTGCGGCGGCTCCGACATCACCCGTACCGCGATGTCGACCTCGTCGCGCATCAGATCCTCGACGCGGTTCTCGAACATCACGTCGAGTACGATCCCCGGATACAGCCGCTTGAACGCGATCAGCCAGTCGGACATCACGATCTGGCCGTAGCCGCTCGGCACGCTCAGCCGCACCCGCCCCTGCAGGCTCTGACCGAGCGTCGTCACCGATTCGCGCGCGGCCAGCAGCGCGTTCTGGATCGTGCGGCCGTGCTCGTAGAGCCGCAAACCGATTTCGGTCGGCTCAACGCGGCGCGTGGTGCGCCGCACCAGTTGCAGACCGACCGAGCGCTCCAGTTGGTTCAGGTGATAGCTGACGTTGGCGCGGCTCATCTTGAGCCGGCGCGCGGCCTCGCTCAGATTGCCGGCGTCGAGGATATCGACCAGCAGGGTCAGGGAATTGACGTCCATGGCGGCGTCTCTGTCAAAATAATTTTGACAGTCTGTCAATCATCCATGTCATTGTCAACGAACCTTGACCACTCCAGAATCAGACAATCCGACGCGTACGCCCGGTTCGGTTCGACCCGCGTACGCCCTCGCCCAACCTGCAGACAGGAGACACGATGACCCCCACCCCTTCAGCCGATGTCGTCACGCGCGAATTGCGTGGCAAGGTGCTGCTCGTCACGATCGATCACGCGCCGGTCAACGCGCTCTCCGCCGACGTGCGGCGCGGCCTGCTCGCGGCGATCGAAGCCGCCGACGCGGAGCGCGCCGTCGAAGCGGTGCTGATCGTCGGCGCGGGACGTAACTTCATCGCCGGCGCGGACATTCGCGAGTTCGGCAAGCCGCCGGTGCCGCCGTCGCTGCCCGACGTGTGCAACCGCATCGAAGCGTGCACGAAGCCGGTGGTCGCGGCGATTCACGGCGCGGCGCTCGGCGGTGGTCTCGAAGTCGCGCTCGCCGCGCACTACCGGATCGCCGTCGACGGTGCGAAGCTCGGCCTGCCCGAAGTGCAACTCGGCCTGCTGCCGGGTGCCGGCGGCACGCAGCGCACGCCGCGTCTGATCGGCGCGCAGGCCGCGCTCGATCTGATCCTGAGCGGCCGGCACGCGAGCGCGAAGGAAGCGCTCGCGCTGGGGCTCATCGACCGCATCGGCACGAGCGACGACATCCTCGCCGAAGGACTCGCGTACGTGCACGAGCTGCTCGCCGCGCACGCGCCGGCGCGCCGCACGCGCGACGCCGCCGCGCTCGGCGATCGCGACGTGAGCCTCGCCGCGGTGGCCGCCGCGCGCGCGGAGACCGCGAAGAAATCGCGCGGCCTGTTCTCGCCGCTGAAGATCGTCGACGCGGTCGAAGCCGCGATCGAACAGCCCTTCGACGAAGGCCTGAAAACCGAACGCAAACTGTTTTTGGAGTGCATAGACAGTCCGCAACGCGCCGGCCTGATTCACGCGTTCTTTGCCGAGCGCGAAGTGCTGAAGGCGCCCGAAACACGCGACGCGAAACCGCGCGCGCTCGCGTCGATCGGCGTGGTCGGCGGCGGCACGATGGGGGCCGGCATCGCGGTGGCGGTGCTCGATGCGGGCCTGCCGGTGACGATGATCGAGCGCGACGACGCGTCGCTCGCGCGCGGCCGCGCCCACATCGAAAAGGTCTACGACGGCCTGATCGCGAAGGGTCGTCTTACCGCAGAGAAAAAAGCCGCGACGATGGCGCGCTGGAACGGCAGCACGTCCTACGATGCGCTCGCCCACGTCGATCTCGTGATCGAAGCCGTATTCGAAGACCTCGACGTGAAGAAGGCCGTGTTCGCCGAGCTCGATCGCGTCTGCAAACCGGGCGCGGTGCTCGCGACCAACACGTCGTATCTCGACATCGACGCGATTGCCGCCAGCATCTCGCGCCCCGCCGACGTGATCGGCCTGCACTTCTTCTCGCCGGCCAACATCATGAAGCTGCTCGAAGTGGTGGTGCCGAAGCAGGTCAGCGCGGACGTGGTCGCGACCGCGTTCGAACTCGCGAAGAAGCTGCGCAAGACGCCGGTGCGCGCCGGCGTGTGCGACGGCTTTATCGGCAACCGCGTGCTCGCCGTTTATCGCGCGGCCGCCGACGCGTTGATGGAAGACGGCGCATCGCCGTATCAGATCGATGCGGCGGTACGCGCGTTCGGCTTCCCGATGGGCCCATTCCAGGTGGTCGATCTCGCCGGCGGCGACATCGGCTGGGCCACGCGCAAACGCCGTGCGGCCACCCGCAATCCGGCCGCGCGCTACGTGCAGATCGCCGACCGCCTGTGCGAGCGCGGCTGGTTCGGCCAGAAGACTGGTCGCGGCTTTTATCTGTACCCCGAAGGATCGCGCAGCGGCACGCCCGATCCGGAAGTCGAGGCGATCATCGAGGCCGAGCGTGCGCGAGCAGGCATCACGCCACGCACGTTCAGCGACGAAGACATCATGCGCCGCTACATGGCCGCGATGATCAACGAAGGCGCGAACGTGGTGCACGAAGGCATCGCGCTGCGCCCGCTCGACGTCGACGTGACCTTCCTGTACGGCTACGGCTTTCCGCGCTATCGCGGCGGTCCGATGAAATACGCGGACATGGTCGGGCTGCCCAGAATTCTCGCCGACATCCGCGAGTTCGCGAAGGAAGACCCGCTGTTCTGGAAGCCGTCGCCGCTGCTGGTCGAACTGGTCGAGCGCGGTGCGGATTTCGCGAGCCTGAACAAAAGCGCCTAGACGTACTGCTTATTTACTGCATGACGACCGGCAACACATCTGCGCCGGTCGACTGAACTCTCACGGAACAACCGCGATGGATCTGAACTTCACTTCCGAAGAAGAAGCGTTTCGCGCCAGCGTGCTGGCATTTCTGCGCGACAAGCTCCCGCAGCGTCTCGCCGACAAGGTGCACGGCGGCCGCCGTCTCACGCGCGACGACATGGCCGAGTGGCATGCAATCCTGCATGCGCAAGGCTGGCTCGCGAATCACTGGCCACAGGAATACGGTGGCCCGGGCTGGAACGCGGTGCAGAAATTCATCTTCGAAAACGAATGCGCACTGGCCGGCGCGCCGCGCGTCGCGCCGTTCGGCGTCAACATGCTCGGGCCGGTGCTGATCAAGTACGGCAACGAAGCACAGAAACGCCACTGGCTGCCGCGCATTCTCGACGGCTCCGACTGGTGGTGCCAGGGCTATTCGGAACCGGGCGCGGGCTCCGACCTCGCGTCGGTCAAGACGACTGCGGTACGCGGCAAGGACGCGCAGGGCGAGCACTACATCGTCAACGGCCAGAAGACGTGGACCACGCTCGGGCACTACGCGAACATGATCTTCTGCCTCGTGCGCACCGCGACCGACGTTCGCAAGCAGGAAGGCATCAGCTTCCTGCTGATCGACATGAATACGCCGGGCGTCGAGGTACGGCCGATCATCACGCTCGACGGCGAACACGAAGTCAACGAAGTGTTTTTCACCGATGTGCGCGTGCCTGCCGAGAACCTCGTCGGCGAAGAGAACAAGGGCTGGACTTACGCGAAATATCTGCTCACGTATGAGCGCACGAATATCGCGGGCGTCGGCTTTTCAGTCGCCGCGTTCAACCGGCTGCGCAAGATCGCGGCGAAGCAGCGACGCAATGGCCGGCCGCTCGCCGAAGACCCTTCATTCGCGGCACGCATGGCACGCGTCGAGATCGATCTCGAGAACATGAAGACCACCAACCTGCGCGTGATCGCCTCGGTTGCGGGCGGCGGGGTGCCAGGCGCCGAGAGTTCGATGCTGAAGATTCGCGGCACCGAAATCCGCCAGGAAATTTCGTCGCTGACGCGCCGCGCGATGGGGGCGTACGCGCAACCGTTCGTCGAAGAAGCGCTGCACGACGGTTTCGACGGCGTGCCGGTCGGGCCCGATGAGGCCGCGAGCGCCGCGTCGCTGTACTTCAACAATCGCAAGCTGTCGATCTTCGGCGGCTCGAACGAAATCCAGAAGAACATCATTTCCAAAATGATCCTCGGACTTTAAGGTCTGCTTACGTACGGAACGCATGTCATGAATTTTCAGCACACTGAAGATCGCCGCATGTTGGCGGATACGCTGAACCGGTTTGTCAGCGAGCAGTACGGCTTTGCGACACGCGACGCGATCGCGCGTTCGGCGCAAGGCTTCAGCACCGAACTGTGGGCGCGCTTCGCCGAGCTCGGCGTGATCGGCGCATTGTTCGACGAGGCGGACGGCGGCTTTGGCGGCGGCGGCTTCGATATCTCTGTCGTGTTCGAGTGCCTCGGTCGGGGCCTCGTCGTCGAGCCGTTTCTCGATACGCTGATTGTCGGCCGCGCGCTGGCGCGCAGCGGCAACGATGCGCAGAAAGCGATGGTGAGTTCGCTGATCGACGGCTCGCAGATCGTTGCGCTCGCGCATGGCGAACCGGACAGCCACTACGAACTCGCGCGTGTCGCGACCACGCGCGCGCAGCGCGACGGCAACACGTGGACGTTGAACGGCGCGAAGGCGGTGGTCCAGCATGGCGAGCATGCATCGCACTTTCTCGTCTCCGCGCGCACGAGTGGAGACGACGATGCCGAAGCCGGCATCACGCTATTCGTCGTACCGCGCGACGCGACGGGCGTCAACGTGCGCGGCTATCGCAAGATCGACGGCGGACGCGCCGCCGAGGTGAGCTTCGACAACGTCGCACTCGCCGACGACGCCCTGCTCGGCTCCGCGGATCAAGGCTTCGCGACGCTCGAATACGCAGTGAGCTGCGGCGTGCTCGCCCTGTGCGCGGAAGCGGTCGGCGCGATGGACGTCGCGAAAGACTACACGCTCGACTATCTGCGCACGCGCAAACAGTTCGGTGTGCCAATCGGCAGCTTCCAGGCGTTGCAGCACCGGATGGCCGACCTGCTGCTCGAAATCGAGCAGGCACGCTCGGCGGTCATCAATGCGGCAGCCGCGCTCGATGGTGAACGCACCGCGCGCGAGCGCGCGGTGTCGGCGGCGAAGTACAGCATCGGGCGGATCGGTACGCTGGTCGCCGAGGAATGCATTCAGTTGCATGGCGGCATCGGCATGACATGGGAGCTGCCGCTTGCGCATTACGCGAAGCGCCTCGTGATGATCGATCATCAGTTGGGGGATGAGGATCATCATCTGGAGAGGTTTGTGGCGTTGGGACGGGGATGAAGGGTGTGCTGACGGCGTGAAAGCGTGTGCTGCGAACCCTGTCTATGGCCAGCAGCGACATTGGGAATGACGAACCTCGGTTCGCCGTTCCCATTTTCTTTTTTGATAAAGCAACTCTGAATAGGCCAAGCCCAAATTGGCGCTGGAATGGCCGTCTCGATGAATCCTCTGCTAGATTGGTCCTGCCAAATTTAGAAGAGGAAAGCATGGCAAACGCGTCCATGAGATTAAGCAGCGCCGGTTGGACTGCTAACAACTGCACTTATGGCATAGGCACGCTTGTGCACACTGGCCCGTGCACAGCCGAGGAGTTCCGCCGTCCCGTAAGTCCCACAGATGTGGACGCTCAACTCGCCACAGGTGTCCGAACCGCAGAAAACGCTGTGAGAAACCGGGTCACGAACCACGCTCTAACACAGGAACAATTCGATGCCCTCGTGAGCTTTACCTATAACACGGGAGCAACCGGTGCCGGGCTGGTACTGGAGGCCGCCAATCGAGGACAGTTCGGCGATGTTGCAAACCAGATGGCCCAAAATATTTATGTGCATCCCCGCGACGCTCATGGCCGGCGCCTACGTGCAGTGCGTGTGCGAGGTTTGATAAGTCGTCGATGCGAAGAAGCGGCGCCGTTCCTCACGCACTGACAGCCATGAAATATCTGATTCTGGCACTGACGCTTGTCAACACTGCGGCGCTAGCAACCGCTTCCGGCCCGATCGATGAAATCGTGAATAGGAGTGGGCTGCCCGCAAGCGCCAGTTCTACGAGTACATCAGCTATCAAAGCCCTTCGTGGAAATTCTACGAGACAGTCAACTATGAAACGCTAGATGGCCCGAAGATGGTGCCGCTGACCATTATCGGAAGGGATGTAGTCGATTGTTCCGGGTCAGGTTATGGCGGATGCACGTACACGGAGCATGTGACATTTGAAGTTTCCGAGCCGTATCTTCGTCGATTGGCCGCGAGCTATAAGCCGGGCGAACTGAGGGTTTGGAAGCTCAGATTTAATGAGAAGTCCGGCGCGGAACTTAACGCATGGATGTCGCCCGCAGAAGTGCAAGGCTTTCTGCGCCGTCTAGATGAATACCGCTCGAATGCCCATCTCCAGTCACCAGCAGGCTAGTTTTTTTCTATATGGATACGGTCAAGGAAAGAGGGGGAAGGTTGAGTGGCCTCAACCCCTCGCCGCCGCCATCGAGAATCAATGACATCAGAAGCGCAGGACGGGGGGCGATTTTGACGGCCCATATTCACTGTACATGGTGATGAATGGCTAGTTTGATATTCTCATTCCGTCTTCATTTCGACGGATTTTAGGGCCGCTCATGAGTGAAAATCGATACGCATATTTTCGACACAGAGATTTGACACCTGCAGAGTTGTTTTTCTTCATTGCATTGGACCAGACTTGCAAGGAACTTGGCATCGATGATCTCGTTGCCGCGTCCGCTGTGCTGCTTGGCCAGAATGTGATCCCTGTTGCGGGCAAGCTCGGCGGTGCCACAGCCGGAACATCCGTCGCATCGCTTGCCTCACGCAAACTTCTACCTTTCGATGTACGCGTAAGGCTACCCACAATTACCCGTGTGGGCGTCCAGGGAGTCAGGATCGCCTTTACGAGGAACCTCGGAGCATTTGTCGGTCGGACCATACCGGTTATCGGCGTAGTCGTGCTGGCGGGCGAGGCCTTCATGATCATGGTTCATACTGTGCAGTCGTATAACCGCCTCGTGCGACCTGAGGACCAAGTATTGTGACCATGACGGATGAGACTTGGGACAAACTCGAAGCGTTTGCTCGCAAGGAATTGGGCAAGCCCGTATTTGGCCGACTTACGGTCACGCCTACATCTCGCCTCGAAGAAGACCTTGGCCTAACCGGCGTGGATGCGATCGAATTTATCGACAAATGGGCCGAGACTTTTGGTGTGCAGGCGCAAGGCTTTCCATATGACCGCTACTTCGGACCAGATGGTCTCGACGTGGTGAGTTCGGTACTCGGCATTTTCTCGAAGCGTTTCCGTCAGTCCACGCTCGTTCCGCTAACGCTTGGGATGTTGGCCGATGCGATGCGATTCGGCCGGTGGGATACCGAACTGCTAGAGGCGCAAGCGAGTCAACGAGGCGCTTGAGGCTGGAATCAGGGACACGCGCAAAACTAGCAGGCGAGTCCGCATATGCCTCCTGCTGCGACGGGGCGCGTGCGTGCCACGATGGTACGAGAGGAAGATAGATTCGGAGACCGGCATGTCCATCTACGTAATCGACGGGGTGCGAATTAACGCCGCCAATGACCGCGTTACACACGTTCGATGGGGGCAGGTCAACCCTCGGAACAACCAGTGGGCTAACCCTGCTGGCCCGGGTATTGACGAGGTAATTCGCGCAGTGGATGCTATCCAAGGCGGTGACGAGGTATGGACAGTATTTCCCGTACAAGGTCAGACAGTGCTAGGCCCGCAAGTAACTGTTGTTGTCTATCCGGGCGGCCTCGAAGGTATTGAAACAGCAGACGCCGCGAATCACCCGGGCAGAACAATGCTGGACCTTCCTCGAATCTGATCAATTGGATTGAGCGATTTGACGCCAGATATAAATGAAGTCATGGCTCAGCTTGATGCTGTGCGGGTCGCCTTGGCCGCCGACCAATCTCCATTCTCCAAAAAGTACTGGGAAGCACCGTCGCCAGCTACGGTCGGCAGTAAATCCCAGGATGAAATATTCCGCGCGGTCGGCGCGGCTTTGAGCGCTTGGGAAAGTGCGGAATCAGCCCTCGTGACGTTGTACCTGATTCTCTGCGAGTGCGAATCGGGGTCGTACGTAGCAGTCAGGCGTACGTTCGGCTCAATCGTTAGCGGTGGCGCACGTCGAGAAGCGATCAAAGCGGCAGCGGAAATATATTTCGGGCATCACTGGAAAGCGAAGGCTGGGAAGCGATTGCGTAGCCTGATCGATGCTTTCGGAGAGGCTTCGCGTCGCCGGGACGAGATCGCTCACGGCCAAGCCTACAGCTTCACTGTAAACAGTCGCTCGTATGGAAATTTCTTGTTCGCGTCAGAGTACATCGCGAACCGCAACCATCCCTATCCGCAGGCCAATGCGGAAGACCCGTTTTCTGGCACTACCGCGAAATATCATTACCGGGCAGAGGACGTTCTTGTGTTTGCTTCCAAATTCAGTGCACTTCGGGACGCCGTCTGGCAGTACACGTTCTCAATCAAGAAAATTGCGGGCACCCCGGGAGAGGTCCTTGTGGGCATGTTCGATGCACAGCTAAACCCAAAGCCTCTTGGCTAGAACTGGCGAAGCGGTGCCAAAATCAGCGCGCGCAGCACTTTCCTCTCTATGTCAATCCTCGCGCAAAATGGCCGCGCCGCTACAGCGCTTCATCAGTTAAGCGATTTCAAGTAGTTGACGAAAGAAGAGCACGTGAGCAAGAAAAACTTAGCATCTGCCGCAGTGAGGTCCGGCTCGTCCATGAGCGCATGACGGATGCCGTTTGCGTCGCTCGTATAGCCGTATAGCGCGGAGAAGGCTGCTTTGAGCGAGCCATGAAGCTTCCGCTCTTTCTCTAGGGTAGCGAGCGCCGCCCCTAGCGTTGCACCAGGCTTACCAGCGATCACAGCAGCAGCAGCCTCGACAGCGGAAATGGACGCCTTGATCGAGTTGCGATAGTCGGGATTTTGGCGGTTGCTCAAGTGCGCAAGCGCCGATGCGATGTGTGTCTGCACCCCATCATAAGCGTCGCGCTGCGACAGCGCGTCTTCAAGGGCTTCTACTTCTGCAGCAGACGTGATCGGGACTACTTGTTTGTGAACGATGCGATATGCGGCTAACTCGCGCGCCAACGCCTGATCGAATGGTTCGGCAAGTCGCGGCAAAAGATTGATCAAGAACTCGACTCGATCATAAACGCCGCTCCACGCGACGCGGAGAAAATCGGATCGAAAAACTTCCCATGCCTTCTGATAGCTCCACGTATTCCTGACGGTGTTGTGGTAAAACGGGCGCGTATTGATGGGCTTTTTGATGAAGTCCACCCAATAGGCATGAGTGATTGCCCCGAATTCAGATTGGCGGACATTCAACTCCGCTGCGTTCCAAAGCGTATTTCGCAAGTCATCGGGCATCGCTTCCGGCTTCAACGTCTCCGGTATGGCAACCACGCCCGTCCGCTGACTGAATCGCATTGCATCCCCAATGTCGAGCCCCTCCATCGCCCCCGTCTTTCTCATCCTTATGGATTTGCAGCTTCACGCCGCGTTGGGGTCAATGTTGGGGTCAAACGAAGAATACGAAAAAGGCCTTATGGATGTACATCCATAAGGCCTTGATTTCTTTGGTCGGGGCGAGAGGATTTGAACCTCCGACCACCTGCACCCCATGCAGGTACGCTACCAGGCTGCGCTACGCCCCGAACAGAAGAAAAATTATAACAGACACTTCATTCGATTAGAACTGCCCCACACGAACAAAGCGAAGGGACGAAGCAAACAGACAATGACTAGTGGCCCAGCAGATCGATCACGCTCTGCAGTTCCTTGCGCAATTTATCGACATCGACCGCCACCGTTGCCGACGATGCCGGCGCCTGCATCACAGGTGCGCCAGCACCCTCGCCTTCATCGACCATCGGCTCAGCTCCGCCACCACCGCCATGCGAATCGAGCCGGTTGCGCGCACCGTTGATCGTAAAACCCTGCTCATACAGCAACTCACGAATCCGCCGGATCAACAGCACCTCGTGATGCTGATAGTAACGGCGATTGCCACGCCGCTTGACCGGCCTTAACTGGGTGAACTCCTGCTCCCAGTAACGCAGCACATGAGGCTTCACGCCGCATAGTTCGCTGACCTCACCAATCGTGAAGTAGCGCTTAGCCGGAATCGGAGGCAACACGACTTTTTCGATCGTCGCTGTCATCGTCAGTTAGCCGTGATGGGTTGCGCGAAAGCGCGCCAGCGATCAGCGCGCGAAGCTCGCTTCGGCGCCGTTCTCGACGAGCGCCTTCAGCTTTTGACTTGCATGAAACGTCACCACGCGGCGCGCGGCGATCGGAATCGCCTCGCCGGTCTTCGGGTTGCGCCCCGGACGCTGCGGCTTGTCGCGCAGCTGGAAGTTACCGAAGCCCGACAGCTTGACGCTGTCGCCGCTCTCCAGCGCGTCGCGGATCACTTCGAAGAACGCTTCGACCATGTCCTTCGCTTCCCGCTTGTTGAGCCCGACATTGTCGAACAGCAACTCGGCAAGTTCCGCTTTGGTGAGCGTCGGCGTTTCACTGGAAACGGCGGCGGGTGATGTCGGAATATCTCGAATCATGGCGCTGCGTTGCGCCGTAAGAAGGGCTTCGAAATCACTCGAGTTCATTTCATTCATATCTATCAAATGGCGCGCCAAGCATAAAACAATGGATGCGGAAACAGCCGTGCAATTGTCAAATGCGGTTATCCGCGCAACCGTGCGCCATATACTCGAGCCAGACGTTCTACCAGAGTTTGAATAGCCAGATCGACCGTTTCATCCTGAAGGGTTCCGCCAGTATCTTGCAAGGTCACACGGAACGCAAGGCTTTTCTCGTGCGCGGCCAGACCACCGGAAGTGTTTGATTTTGGACGGAATTCGTCAAAAAGTGCAACCTTCTGGACGCTCTTGCAGACAGGCTCGGACAGCGCCTTCTGCAGCTCGTCGAGCAGCGCCTGGACCTCGATTTTCTGCTCGACGACCACCGCGATATCGCGTCGCACCGGCGGGAATTTCGATACATCCGAAGGAATCGGCAGTACTCGCTGCATTAATGCTTCCGCTTCGATTTCAAACAGAATCGGCGCATGCGGTAAATCATATTTCTGCATCCAGCGCGGATGCAATTCGCCAATCCAGCCGACCGCGCGACCATTCAGTTCGATACGCGCGCTACGCCCCGGATGCAGCGCCGGATGCTCGGCCTTCACGAAGCGCGCGACCGCCGGCGCGACCAGCGCCTCGATATCGCCCTTCACGTCGAAGAAGTCGACCGTGCGCGTCGATGCGCCCCACTGCTCGTCGAGCGCGGGACCATAGGCCAGCGCGCCGATCATCTTCGGCTGCGCGAAACCTTCGACCGTCAGCTCGCCTGCCTTGATCGACGGATCGTGCAGGAACACGCGACCTGCCTCGAACACGCGCACGCGGTCCGCGGCGCGACGGTTCAGGTTCGTGCGCAGCACGTGGATCAGGCTGCCGAACAGCGTCGTGCGCATCACCGACAGCTGGCTCGCGATCGGGTTGAGCAGACGCACCGGGTTGTCGTTGCCCGCGAAATCCTGTTCCCACTCGGTGTCAACGAAGCTGAAGTTCACCGTTTCGGCGTAATCGCGTGCGGCGAGTTCGTGGCGGATCGTGTGAATGGAGCGCTGCGTCTCGTTGGTCGCGCGCATTTCGCTCGCCGCGACCGGCGGATTCGCCGGAATCTTTTCGAAGCCGTAGATACGCGCGACTTCTTCGATCAGGTCCTCTTCGATCTCGATGTCGAAGCGGTACGACGGCGGCATCACCGAGAACGTGTCGCCATCGCGTTCGAACGACAGGCCGAGACGCGTGAAGATCAGCGCGATCTCGTCCGCGCTGATCGCGACACCGATGATGCGGTTCGCGCGCGCAACGCGCATCTTCACCGCCTCGCGCTTCGGTACGTTGACGATCTGATCGTCGACCGGACCCGCTTCGCCGCCGCAGATGTCGAGAATCAGTTGCGTGATGCGCTCGATGTGCTCGACGGTCGTCGCATAGTCGACACCGCGCTCGAAGCGATGGCCGGCATCAGTCGAGAAGTTGTACTTGCGCGAGCGGCCGCGAATGCTATCGGGCCACCAGAACGCGGCTTCGAGATAGATGTTGGTGGTGTCGAGCGTGACAGCGGTGCTGTCGCCGCCCATGATGCCTGCCAGGCTTTCGATATGCTGCTCGTCGGCGATCACGCCGACCGTTTCGTCGAGCTCGACCGTGTTGCCGTTCAGCAGCTTCAGCGTTTCGCCCTTGCGGCCCCAGCGCACATCCATGCCGCCGTGGATCTTGTCGAGATCGAACACGTGCGACGGACGCCCGAGTTCGAGCATCACGTAGTTCGAGATGTCGACGAGCGCGGAAATGCTACGCTGGCCCGAGCGTTCGAGACGCTCGACCATCCATTGCGGCGACTTCGCGCGCGCATTGACGCCGCGGATCACGCGACCCGAGAAACGGCCGCACAGATCGGGCGCCGAAATCTTCACGGGCAGCGTTTCGTTGAGCTTGACCGGCGCCGGCTTGATGTCGAGCGGGCGCAGCGGCGCACCGGTAATCGCCGACGTTTCGCGCGCAACGCCAAACACCGACAGGCAGTCCGCCTTGTTCGGCGTCAGCTTGATTTCGAAAACGGTGTCGTCGAGGTTGAGCGTCTCGCGGATGTCCTGACCGATCGGCGTATCTTCCGGCAGGATCATCAGGCCGCTGTGGTCTTCGGAGAGCTTCAGCTCGCGCGCCGAGCACAGCATGCCCTGGCTTTCCACGCCGCGCAGCTTCGACAGCCTGATCGCGAACGGCGCGCCGCCCTCTTCGGCCGGCGGCAGTTGCGCGCCCACCAGCGCGACCGGCACCTTGATGCCGGGCGCGACGTTCGGCGCACCACACACGATGTTCAGCGTCGCGCCGGTGCCGGCGTTGACCTGACATACGTTGAGCTTGTCCGCATCCGGGTGCTTGACGACTTCCAGCACCTGGCCGACGACGATCTTCGAAGTCGGCGGCGCGGCCGGCCGCAGGTCTTCGACTTCGAGACCCGCCATCGTCAACGCGTGCGACAGTTCGTCGGTGGTCAGTTGCGGATCGACAAAAGTTCTCAGCCAGGATTCCGGAAATTGCATGGTTCTGTGTACGTTCTGATCAGGTTAGGTCCACGTCCGGCAAATGCCTCGTGTCCGTAAAGGACCGGTTTCGGACCGGCTTCTGGCCAGCCCGCTCGGCTCTGCCGGGGACGCTCGCGGCACGCACCGGGTGCGCTGCCGCGTTCTATGCTTTGTCGCGCTCGCGCGCGCCGGTTCACGCGAATTGACGCAGGAAACGCAGGTCGTTTTCGAAGAACAGGCGCAAATCCTGCACGCCGTAACGCAGCATCGTGAGGCGCTCGAGGCCACTGCCGAAAGCAAAGCCGATGTAGCGCTCCGGGTCGAGACCCATGTTGCGGATCACGGTGGGGTGAACCTGGCCGGAGCCCGAAATCTCGAGCCACTTGCCCGCGTTCTTGCCCGTTTCGAACTGCATGTCGATCTCGGCCGACGGTTCGGTGAACGGGAAATACGACGGACGGAAGCGCACGAGGATGTCGTCGCGTTCGAAGAATTTCTTCAGGAAGTCGGTGTAGACACCCTTCAGGTCCGCGAAGCTGATGTTTTCGGCGATCCACAGGCCTTCGACCTGGTTGAACATCGGCGAATGCGTCGCGTCGCTGTCCACACGATACGTGCGGCCCGGCACGATCACCTTGATCGGCGGCGTGTTGGTGCGCGCATAACGCACCTGCATCGGGCTCGTATGCGTGCGCAGCAGCAGCGGGCGGCCGTCGGCATCCTTGCCGTCGACGTAGAAAGTGTCCTGCATCGAACGCGCCGGATGGTTCTCCGGGCTGTTCAGCGAGGTGAAGTTGTACCAGTCGGTTTCGATCTCGGGGCCGTCGGCCACGTCGAATCCGATCGTACGGAAAATCTGTTCGACGCGCTCCCACGTGCGCATCACCGGATGCAGGCTGCCGGTGCCGGCGCCGCGACCCGGCAGCGTGACGTCGATCGACTCGGCCGCGAGCCGCTGGTTCAGGAGCGCATCGGCGAGCGCCTGACGGCGGGCCGTCAACGCGGCTTCGACCTGCTGCTTGACGAGGTTGATCCGTGCGCCTTCGGTCTTGCGCGTGTCGGGATCGAGTTTGCCAAGGCCCTTCAACAGTTCTGTCAGCGCACCCGATTTACCGAGAAAGCGCGCCTTCTCGTTCTCGAGGGTGGTGACGTCGGAGGCTTCTGCGAAGGCTTTTTGCGCGTCGGCGACAATCTGGTCCAGATCCATTGATCCCATCATTTCAACGTCAGTGTTCTATCGAAACAAAACTGGTTCTACCAACAAAAACGGGGCTCGGTGAGGAGCCCCGTTTTTGTTGCAGCGTCACCGAGACTACCGGATGTTCGCTGCAACGAACCACGCAGTTTTAATTGCCAGAAGCGCAATCAGGCTGCAACGGCGGCTTTCACCTGCTGAACGATCGCAGCAAAAGCAGCCTTGTCGAACACAGCCATGTCGGCCAGCACCTTGCGGTCCAGTTCGATCGACGCCTTCTTCAGGCCGTTGATGAACACGCTGTACGTCATGTCGTGCTGACGCACCGCCGCGTTGATACGCGTGATCCACAGTGCGCGGAACACACGCTTCTTGTTGCGGCGATCGCGGTAGGCGTACTGGCCTGCGCGCATGACCGCCTGCTTGGCGATGCGATAGACGTTATTGCGACGGCCGCGGTAACCCTTGGCCAGCTTGATGATCTTCTTGTGACGGGCCCGTGCGGTAACCCCACGTTTTACTCGAGGCATGTCTTGCTCCTATGAGTGTCGGTTAAGGGTTAAGCGAACGGCAGCATTGCGCGTACGGAGTTCAGATCGGAATCATGAACTGCCGTCGAGCCGCGCAGATGGCGT
The DNA here is from genome assembly GCF_012927125.1 of Paraburkholderia antibiotica. Classification (GTDB taxonomy): domain Bacteria; phylum Pseudomonadota; class Gammaproteobacteria; order Burkholderiales; family Burkholderiaceae; genus Paraburkholderia; species Paraburkholderia antibiotica. The sequence goes on along the minus strand of NZ_JABBFZ010000001.1, from coordinate 555,070 downwards.
TTGTTCTTGGTGGTCTTCTTGGTAAGAATGTGGCGCTTGAAGGCCTGACCGCGCTTGACGGTACCGCCCGGACGCACCACGAAGCGCTTTGCAGCGCTCTTCTTGGTCTTCATCTTCGGCATGACAACTCCATTATTAGATGGACATGGGTGTGCGGTCGGCCAGTTGGCCATTTCCCGCCCTTCGAAACCCATTCCACTTGGTATGCAGACCGCCGATACCACCAGCGGCCGCTTTCGAGACCCGCCGCACACTTGCATGCGCGCCGTTCCGAAACCTTCCGACACCACGCCGGACACCCGGCACAGTATCAAACAAACCTGCGCCACCGGAGCGCGCGCCACATGACGCGCTGTCGCTCCGGTCAACTGCCTCGCGCTTACTTCTTTTTCTTCGGAGCGAGTACCATGATCATCTGGCGCCCTTCCATCTTCGGCATCTGCTCGACCTGACCGACTTCGTCGAGGTCGGTGCGCAGGCGTTCGAGCATGCGCATGCCGATTTCCTGGTGAGCCATTTCGCGGCCACGGAAACGCAACGTGATTTTCGTCTTGTCGCCGTCTTCGAGGAAGCGGATGAGGTTGCGCAGCTTGACGTTGTAATCACCGTCGTCGGTACCGGGGCGGAATTTGACTTCCTTGACCTGGATGACCTTCTGCTTGAGCTTGGCCTCGTGCTGCTTCTTCGCTTCCTGGTACTTGAACTTGCCGTAGTCCATCAAGCGGCAAACCGGCGGAACCGCCTGCGGAGCGATTTCGACCAGATCCACGTCCTGCTGTTCCGACATACGGAACGCATCAGCAAGTTTCACGATGCCGAGCGGTTCGTTCTCGACGCCGACCAGTCGCACCTCGGGTGCTGTAATTTCACCGTTGATGCGGTGCGCAGACTTATCAGTAGCGATGTTACGTTTCCTCTAAAAATTAAAAAAAACGAGCCGGGCTGCCAGGTGGCTCAATTGAACGACTGCACGTCCTGGCGCAGACGCTCAATGAAGGCGTCGGCGGGCATCACACCCAGATCGACACCGCCACGGGCACGCACGGCTACCGTTTGTGCTTCACGCTCCTTGTCGCCGACCACCAGCAGGTACGGGACCTTTTCCAGCGTGTGCTCGCGTATTTTATAGCTAATCTTCTCGTTGCGCAAATCCGCCTCAACTCTAAGCCCTTGTTTTTGCAACGATTGGGCTAGGGCCTGAGCATATTCGGCCTGACTTTCCGCGATATTCATCACGACAACCTGCATCGGCGCGAGCCATACGGGCATTGCACCAGCGTGGTGCTCGATCAGAATGCCGAGGAAGCGCTCCATCGACCCGACGATCGCCCGGTGCAGCATGATCGGCCGTCGACGGCTGTTGTCTTCGGCAACGTATTCGGCGCCAAGACGCTCCGGCAGCACCATGTCGAGCTGCAGCGTGCCGCACTGCCACGAACGGCCCAGCGCGTCCTTGATGTGATATTCGACCTTCGGACCGTAGAACGCGCCCTCGCCCGGCAGCTCTTCCCACGTGACACCGCAGGCCGTCAGCGCTTCGCGCAGACCCTGCTCCGCGCGATCCCACGTCTCGTCCGTGCCGGCGCGCGCGTCCGGGCGCAGCGACAGCTTGATCTCGACGTTGTCGAAGCCGAAGTCGCGGTAGACGCTCATCGCCAGCGTGTTGAACGCGATCGATTCGCTGATGAACTGGTCTTCGGTACAGAAAATATGCGCGTCGTCCTGCACGAAACCGCGCACGCGCATCAGACCATGCAACGCACCCGACGACTCGTTGCGATGGCACGAACCGAACTCCGCGTAACGCAGCGGCAGATCGCGATACGAACGCAGACCGTGGTTGAACACCTGCACGTGACCCGGGCAGTTCATCGGCTTGATCGCGTAGTCGCGCTTTTCCGACTCCGTCGTGAACATGTTTTCACGATAGTTCTGCCAGTGGCCCGACGCTTCCCACAGCGAGCGGTCCATGATCATCGGCGTCTTGATTTCGAGGTAGCCGGCTTCGTTCACGCGACGGCGCATGTACTGCTCGACCTGCTGCCACAGCGTCCAGCCACGCGGATGCCAGAACACCATGCCCGGCGACTCGTCCTGCATGTGGAACAGATCGAGCTGCTTGCCGAGCTTGCGGTGATCGCGCTTCTCGGCCTCTTCGAGCATGTGCAGATACTGGTCCTGGTCTTCCTTCTTCGTCCAGGCCGTGCCGTAGATGCGCTGCAGCTGCTCGTTCTTCGAGTCGCCGCGCCAGTACGCGCCCGCGACCTTCATCAGTTTGAAGACCTTCAGCTTGCCGGTGGACGGCACGTGCGGGCCGCGGCACAGATCCGTGAAGCCGCCATGCGAGTACAGCTTGATTTCGTCGCTGGACGGAATGGATTCGATGATCTCGGCCTTGTACTTCTCGCCGATGCTCTTGAAGTACTCGACCGCTTCGTCGCGCGACACCACGCGACGCGACACCGGCTCGTCCTTCTTCGCCAGTTCCTGCATGCGCTTTTCGATCTTTTCCAGATCTTCCGGCGTGAAGGGACGGTTGTACGAGAAGTCGTAATAGAAGCCGTTGTCGATGACCGGACCGATCGTGACTTGCGCTTCCGGATACAGATCCTTCACCGCGTACGCAAGCAGGTGGGCGGTGGAGTGACGGATGATATCGAGACCGTCCGCGTCCTTCTCCGTGACGATGGCAAGCGCCACGTCGTGATCGATCAGCGCGGACGTATCGACCAGCTCACCATCGATCTTGCCGCCGAGCGCGGCTTTCGCGAGGCCGGGGCCGATCGATGCGGCCACTTCGGCGACGGTCACCGGATGCTCGTACTGTCGAACAGAACCATCAGGCAGACGTATCGAAACCATTGCGTTCTCCGAGGTGCCGACCGGCGGCGGCACACATACAACCAGGTCAAAAAAGCCAAAAAAAATGCGGCCCCGCTTTCGAGGGGCCGCATTCACATTTTTTGCAAACTACATTGGCGAAATTGGTCCTCGACTAGCGTCGCTCCGAAGTAGTTTCGGTCAACGTTCGCGGTGCCATACCGTATTCGCCTTTTTGTGCCCGTAGGGCTTACTGCAGTTTGCGAAACCCCGGCAACACCGGAATTTCTCTTTCGTTGGTAGGCTCGATTGGACTCGAACCAACGACCCCCACCATGTCAAGGTGGTGCTCTAACCAGCTGAGCTACGAGCCTGAAGAAACGAGAGTATATGGGGTCTAGCGAAGCTTGGCAAGTACTTTTATGCAGAGACTTTAAATCCGCGCGATAGTACTCGCGCACCAGCGGCTCCAGACCGCTGAGACCCCCAGCACATCAGTTCTTGCGCATCGCCCGCACCACCCCCGTGATCTCGCCGAGCAGCGTGCACGCACGCTGAATCTGCGCGGAACTCGACACCTCGACGGTAAATTGCATGAACGCGGCGTTACGGCGCGACTGCGTCTTCACGCCGATCACGTTCATCTTTTCTCGCGCGAACACTTCGGAGATATCGCGCAACAAGCCCTGGCGGTCGGTCGCCTCGATACTGAGGTCGACCGGATAGACCGACTGGCCACGCCCACTCATCACGTCCGCCGACCACGCGGTCTGCAGCACGCGTTCCGGCGCGCGCTCGGCCATCCGCTGGAACGTCGCGCAATCGCTGCGATGCACCGACATGCCCTTGCCACGCGTCACGAAACCGCAGATGTCGTCGGGTGGCGCGGGCCGGCAGCAACGCGCCAGTTGCGTGAGCAACGCATCGACGCCCACCACCAGCACGCCCGTCGACGCGCCGCGCGCGACGCTCGCGCCGCTGCTGCGCTTCTCGAACCGCTCCGGCGTGTCGACCTCGGGCTCGGGCGGCGGCGCATCGTGCAACGCCTGCTCGACGAGCCGCAAGCTGAATTCTTCCTTGCCGACCGAGGAAAAGAGATCGTCGGTCGTCTTGAAGCCGAGCCGCGTGGCCAACTGATCGAGATTGACCGAGGTCTTGCCTTCGCGCTGCAAGGTCTTTTCGACCATCGCCCGGCCGTTGGCGATGTGCTCCTGCAACTCGACCGCGTTGAACCACGCACGCACCTTCTGCCGCGCGCGCGAACTCTGCAGATAACCCAGTTGCGGATTGAGCCAGTCGCGCGACGGACCGCCCTCCTTCACCGCGACGATCTCGACCGTCTGGCCGTTCTGCAGCGGTGTGTTGAGCGGCACCATCGCGCCATCGACGCGCGCGCCGCGGCAGCGATGCCCCAGCTCGCTATGCAGGTGATATGCGAAGTCGATCGGCGTCGCGCCGTGCGGCAACGGAATCACGCGTGCCTGCGGCGTCAGCACGTAGATGTGATCGTCGTCGAGCGTGGCCTGGCGCAGTTGCTCCCACGGCTGCGCCGCGCGCGCTTCGCCGTGCTCGCCCTCGGACACTTCGTCCTTCCACGCCAGCAACTGGCGCAACCACGCGATCTTCTCGTCGTACTTCTCGCTCGCGGTGAACGTGCCGCCATAGCCGCGCGCGCCCGCTTCCTTGTAGCGCCAGTGCGCGGCCACGCCGTATTCGGCGAAGCGATGCATTTCCTGCGTGCGGATCTGCACTTCGAACGCGCGGTCGTCGTCGCCGATCACGACCGTATGCAGCGACTTATAGCCGTTCGGCTTCGGCCGCGAGATGTAGTCGTCGAACTCTTTCGGCACCGGCTGCCACAGGTTGTGCACGATGCCGAGCACGGTGTAGCAGTCCTTGATGTCCGGCACGATCACGCGGAATGCGCGCACGTCGTAGAGCTCGGCGAAGTCGAGCTCCTTGCCGCGCATCTTGCGCCAGATGCTATAGATATGCTTCGGCCGGCCGCTCACTTCCGCGCGGATATGCGCGGCGGCCAGTTCCTGCTGCAGACGTTCGATCGCCTGCGCGACATAGCTCTCGCGCTCGACGCGTTTCTCGTCGAGCAGCTTCGCAATGCGCTTGTAGGTGACCGGTTCCTCGAAGCGGAACGCGAGGTCCTCGAGCTCCCACTTCAGTTGCCAGATGCCCAGACGGTTCGCGAGCGGCGCGTAGATATCGAGCGTTTCGCGCGCAACGTCTGGCGACGGCGTGATCTTCGCCGCCGCGTAATAGCGCATCGACTGCAGCCGCGACGCGAGCCGGATCAGCACCACGCGAATGTCCTGCGCGAACGCGAGCAGCATCTTGCGCAGCGCCTCGACCTGCGCGCGGCGCGCGGCCTGCGCATCGCGCCCGGCTTCGGGCATCGCGTTCTGCGCGGCACGCAGACTGACCGTGCCGAGACGCAGCAGCTTGCGTACGTCGCCGACCAGTTGCGCGACCTCTTCGCCGAAGTTGTCGGCGATCACGCGCTCCGGATCGCGCAGATGCGGCGTCAGCGCGAACAGCGCCGCGGCCAGCACCGCCGGCGGATCGACGTTGAGCTTGCGCATGATCGACGCGGTGCCCGCCGCGTGATCCGCGAGCAGCTCACCCGACGACAGCCGCACCTCGCCCGCATGCTCGCGCACGAACGCCATCGCTTCGTCGAAGGAAGGATGGGGATGAGGCGCGTTCGTAACGGTTTCGGTATTCATGGTGCGACGGCCCGCCGGGCCAGACGAATCAACGGGATTTCAACAAACGGTGCGGCGCGATGCTGCACAACTGCGGGATGCTCAGTCGCGCTGTGCGGCGACCACGACGATTTCGACGAGGCACTTCGGATTCGCGAGCTTCGCTTCGACGGTCGCTCGCGGCGGCGTATTGCCTTGCGCCACCCACTCGTCCCACACCGCGTTCATGCCAGCGAAATGCACCATGTCCGAGATGTAGATCTGCACCGACAGCAGAAGCGACTTGTCGCTGTTCACTTCGCCCAGCAGACGGTCGATGTGGCCGAGCACTTCACGCGTCTGGCCGGTGATGTCCTGCGCGTCGTCCTCGGCGATCTGCCCCGCGAGGTAGACGGTGCCGTTGTGCACGGCGATTTCCGAAAGACGCTTGCCGACGTGATGACGAATGACTGCCATGAAAAATCCTGAGCTGGTTGGTTAATCGAAAGACATTCCGCATGACGCTGCCGCCCGGCAATGTCATACGGAACTTAACATTATCACCCGTTCGCGGCCGGGCCGACAAAGAACTGTCTCGCGAGCGCGATCTGATCGGCCGCCAGAAACGCCGGCGCATGGCCGACGCCGGCGATTTCCGCGCTCGACACCCGCGGCCCCGTCGCCACCATCTTCGCGACCGTGTCGCGCGACAGCAGATCCGACTGCTCGCCGCGCACCACCAGCACCGGCCCCTGGAACGATGCGAGCGAATGCCACAGCGCCGCCTCGCCAAGCTTCGCGGCTTCTTCGGTCACCGCGCCAAACGGCTGCGCGATGCGCGGATCGTAGCGCAGCACCCAACTGCCCGCCTCTTCGCGCAACAGCGGCGTATTGATTTCGCGCCATTCGTCCGGCGTCAATGGGCCGAAACTTTGCGCCAGTTGCGCGGCGTAGTCGACGCCCTGCTGCAGCGTGTCGAAGCGCGCGGGCTTGCCGAGGTAATCGCCGATGCGCTTCACCGCGACCGGCTCCAGATGAGGTCCGACGTCGTTGAGCAGCAGCTTGCGGATCGGCGTTTGCGGCAAACCGGCGAGCGCCATGCCGATCAGGCCGCCCATCGAGGTGCCGAACCAGTCGACCGTCTCGACGTCGAGGCGCGCGATCAGCGTGACCATGTCGGCGACGTATTGCGGCACGACGTAGAAGTTGGGGTTCGCGAGCCACGATGACAAGCCCCGGCCGACCACATCCGGACACACCACGCGGTAGGTATCGGCGAACTCGGCGGCGAGGCGGTCGAAGTCGCGACCCGAACGCGTCAGGCCATGCACGCACAGCAGCACACGCGGATTCTCCGGGTCGCCCCATTCGGTGTAGGCGACGCGGTGCAGGCCGGCGCCGCTCGCGCACTGCACGTAGCGTTGACGCGGCTCGGGCCGTCCGGCGACGGAAGCGGAAGTCGTTACGGTCATCTGGGGTCCTTGCAAAAGCGCTGCGGATTGGGCTTGTTGCCTGTTAATACGCGGTGAGGCAGACAGACAAACACAACCATCGCCCCACACGCGATCTGCGAACGATTGTAAACCGCTTCGCCGCGCGACAAGGATCGGCCAGAAGGCATAGGAAGCCCCGCGCCAACCGTCGTGCAAACACGCGCTAAACCGACGCATAAAAAAGAACGGGCGAGACTCACGTCTCGCCCGTCCGTAATCACATCGAACATCGAACATCGAACCGCAACCCCGTCACACAGCACAGGGCAGCGGCTCCATCACTACACTTCAGCTCACCGCGCTCACGTCGAGCGGCGCGCCGGTCTTCGCCTTGATTTCGTCGACGCTGACGCCCGGCGCCAGTTCCGTCACCTTCAGGCCCGCATCGGTCACGTCGATCACGCCGAGATCCGTGATGATCTGATCGACCACACCCACGCCCGTCAGCGGCAGCGTGCATTCCTCGAGGATCTTGTGCTGGTCGCCCTTCGCAACGTGCTCCATCAGCACGACCACGCGCTTGACGCCCGCGACCAGATCCATCGCGCCGCCCATGCCCTTGATCATCTTGCCCGGGATCATCCAGTTGGCCAGATCGCCCTTCTTGCTGATCTGCATCGCGCCGAGAATCGCCAGATTGATGTGGCCGCCGCGAATCATCGCGAACGAGTCCGCCGACGAGAAAATCGACGAACCCGGCAGCGTCGTCACGGTCTGCTTGCCGGCGTTGATCAGGTCGGCGTCGACTTCGTCTTCGGTCGGCGACGGGCCGATGCCGAGCAGGCCGTTCTCCGACTGCAGCCACACTTCGACGCCCGCCGGCACGTGGTTGGCCACCAGCGTCGGCAAGCCGATGCCGAGGTTCACGTAAAAGCCGTCCTGCAGTTCCTTCGCCGCGCGCGCGGCCATTTCGTCACGAGTCCATGCCATGATCAGTCTCCTTTCGCGCGGACGATGCGTTGTTCGATGCGTTTTTCCGGATTCGCATTCAGCACGATGCGCTGCACGAAAATGCCAGGCGTATGGATCGCGTCCGGATCGAGCTCGCCCACTTCGACGATCTCTTCGACTTCCGCGACGGTAATGCGGCCAGCCATCGCGCACATCGGGTTGAAGTTGCGCGCGGTGCGGCGATAGATCAGGTTGCCGGCCTTGTCGGCCTTCCATGCCTTGACGAGCGCGACGTCGGCGGTCAGCGAATGCTCGAGCACGTAGTGGTTCTCGCCGAACTGGCGGGTTTCCTTGCCCTCGGCGATCAGCGTGCCGTAGCCGGTGTTCGTGAAGAACGCCGGGATGCCCGAACCGCCCGCGCGCAGCTTCTCGGCGAGCGTGCCTTGCGGCGTGAATTCGAGCTCGAGTTCGCCGGCCAGGTACTGGCGTTCGAACTCCTTGTTCTCGCCGACGTACGACGAGATCATCTTCTTGATCTGACGCGTTTCGAGCAGCAGGCCGAGGCCGAAGCCGTCGACGCCCGCGTTATTGCTGATGCAGGTGATGTTCTGCACCTTGGTATCGCGCAGCGCCGCGATCAGCGCCTCGGGAATGCCGCACAGCCCGAAGCCGCCGACGGCAAACGTCTGGCCGTCCTTGACGATGTCTTTCAGCGCCTCGGCGGCGCCTGGATAGACCTTGTTCATCAGTATGTCCCTTCCTCTATGGAAACCCGAAACCGGTACGCCGGCCGCCGGATCATTGCGGCTGGCATGGCGCGTGGCGAACTTCCCGCCGCGAGGCGATGCCGCTACGTCATTCTAGTCATCTGCGGCAGCGCGCGCGTTGAGTCCCGACAGGTTCTGCCGACACCCATCGCAGCACCTTGCGCCGCGTTGTCATCAGGCCGAAAGAGTACGCTGGGCGCGCCATACGGCACAATACGCAAAAATACATAAGTACTTGCCTCCCGCCCATGCCCGCCCTGGATTACCGCACCGCGTTCCACCTCGCCCCGATCGGACTCGTGCTGTCGCGCGAACGGATCATCGAAGACTGCAACGACCAGCTCGCGGCGATTTTCGGCTACCCACGCGATGCGCTGCTCGGCCAGTCGTTCCAGGTGCTGTATCCGTCCGCAGACGAGTTCGAGCGCATCGGCGCGCGCATTCCGCCGATCATGACCGCGCACGGCAGCTATGCGGACGACCGCATCATGAAGCGCGCCAATGGCGAGCTGTTCTGGTGTCACGTGACAGGACGCGCGCAGCAACGATCGGACCCGCACGCGGCGGGCGTCTGGACCTTCGAGGATCTGAGCGCGACGCGGCGCGTCGCGGTCGAGCTGACGCCGCGCGAGCGCGAAATCGCCGCGCAGCTGGTGACCGGCAAGACCAGCAAACAGATCGGCCGCGTGCTCGACATCAGCCCGCGCACGGTCGATGTCTACCGCGCGCGGCTCATGCGCAAATACGATACGGGGAATGCGACCGAGCTGTTGCAGCGGCTGCTCGGCAATTGAAGAAAGCTGAAGAAAGCGGATTGAAGGCCCGGCCGGTCTGCCCGGGCCACGTGGTTCCGCAGGAACGCGTAGTTTGGCGACGTAGTTCCGCGCCGCGCGAAGCAGCGCTCAGGCCGCCTTGACGAGAGCCGCCCGCTCGATGGCCGCGCGCAGCACGTCCGGCACCGGCACCGACTTGCCCGCCGCGTAGTCGATCCACACGCAACGCGCGGCGCCGCGTGCATAGAGCGTCTCCGGCTCGTCCGCGCGCAGGAGCTCGAACGCGGTATCGAAGCTGCTGCGCCCCGGCGTCGCCACCGACATCCGCCCGATCACGTCGCCCGGATAGTGCAACTGCTTCAGAAACTCCATCGACGCATTGACGATCACCGGCCCCTGCCCGTCCCCGGTGCTGCCGATAAAGCCCATATGCTCGAACCACGAAATCCGCACCTGTTCCATGTAGCGGAAATAAACCGTGTTGTTCACGTGGCCGAACGCATCCATATCGCCCCAGCGGATCGGCATCGTCATTTCGAAAACTGCGTGAAAATCGCTCATTCTGTACTTCCGTTCTTCCTCTGCTACGTGGCTTTGAAGCTTTTAAAGCGCTGAAACCCTGAAGCGTCGAAACGTTGAAAAAAATGGCCTCGGGCGGCGGGCGTGCTTACGCGAGCCCGAAGCCGTCGTCGGCGGCAATCACCGAGCCGTTGATGAATTGCGATTCGTCCGCCGCGAGCAGCAGCAGGAGCCCGTCGAGGTCTTCCGGTTTGCCGACGCGATGACGCGGCAGCATCGACACGAGCTTCTGCCCCTGCTCGGTCGACCAGTGGTGGTGATTGATTTCGGTGTCGATATAGCCCGGGCAGATCGCGTTCACGTTGATGCCGTGCTTGCCCCACTCGAGCGCCATCGCCTTCGTCATGTGCACGACCGCGGCCTTGCTCATCGAATACAGGCCGATCTGCGGCAACACCCGCAAGCCCGCCATCGACGCGATGTTGATGATCCGGTACGACGGCTTCTGCGCATTGTTGCCGCGCATGATCATGCGCTTGGCGACTTCCTGCGCGACGAAAAACGCGCCGCGCGTGTTCGTGTCGAACACGTATTCGAAGTCCGCGGGCGTAACCTCGGAGAGCTTCTGCGTGGTCGATACGCCCGAATTGTTGACGAGGATGTCGATCGTGCCGGCCTCGGTTTCCGCATGCGCAACCGCCGACTTGATGCTCTGGTAGTCGGTCACGTCGAGCGACACGACGTGCGCCGCGCCGCCCGAGGCCTCGATCTCGGCGCGCAATTCCTTGAGCCGCTCGGTGCGTCGGCTCGCCAGCACGACCTTCGCGCCCGCCTGCGACAGCACCTGCGCGAAGCGCTTGCCCAACCCGCTCGAGGCGCCGGTAATCAGCGCCACCTTGCCTTCCAGATTGATCGAACGGCCCATTGTCGTTCCTTGTTCGGTTGTAGTGACAACTGCGGTTGACGGAGGTGCGGTAGAACCGTCGCTGCGGGTCGATACCGTATCGCAGAATAGAACGATCGTGCTAATCTGCAACCACCGGGTTGCGGTGCGGGAATCGATCGCCCACAATACGAACCCGAAAAAAGCATTCTAACGGTAAGAGGAGCATCAATGACCCCCGCAAGTCTCATTGAGCAGTACGGTCCACGCGAGTCGATGGAATACGACGTCGTGATCGTCGGCGGCGGCCCAGCCGGCCTGTCGGCGGCGATTCGCCTGAAGCAGCGCGCTGCCGAAAAGGGCATCGAGCTAGGCGTATGCGTGCTGGAAAAAGGCTCTGAGATTGGGGCGCATATTCTGTCGGGGGCGGTGATGGACCCGCGCGCACTCACCGAACTGATCCCCGACTGGAAGGAAAAAGGCGCGCCGCTGACCGTCGACGTGACCGAAGACAAGTTCCTGTTCCTGACCGAAACGGGCGCGAAGAACGTGCCGACCTGGGCGCTGCCGGACAACTTCAAGAACCACGGCAACTACGTGATCAGCCTCGCGAACGTGACGCGCTGGCTCGGTCAGCAGGCCGAGGCGCTCGGCGTGGAAATCTTCCCGGGCTTCCCGGCGGCCGAAGTGTTGTACAACGACGACGGCTCGGTCAAAGGCGTCGCGACCGGCAATCTCGGCATCGGCAAGGACGGCGAGCCGACCGAGAACTTCCAGCTCGGCATGGAGCTGCACGCGAAATACACGCTGTTCTGCGAAGGCGCGCGCGGCCACCTCGGCCGTCAGCTGCACGACAAGTTCAAGCTGCGCGACGGCGTCGATCCGCAGGTCTACGGCATCGGTATCAAGGAACTGTGGGAAATCGATCCGGCCAAACACAAGCCGGGTCTGGTGATGCATACGGCCGGCTGGCCGCTCGAGAACGATACCTACGGCGGCTCGTTCCTCTATCACATGGACAACAACCAGGTCGTGGTCGGCTTCGTGGTCGGCCTTGGCTATTCGAATCCGTATCTGTCGCCGTTCGAGGAATTCCAGCGCTACAAGACGCATCCGGCGATCCGCGCGATTCTCGAAGGCGGCAAGCGCGTGTCGTACGGCGCGCGGGCGATCACCGCGGGCGGCCTGATGTCGCTGCCGAAGCTGGTGTTCCCGGGCGGCGCACTGGTCGGCGACGATGCGGGCTTCCTGAACGCGTCGCGCATCAAGGGTTCGCACGCGGCGATCAAGACCGGCATGCTGGCCGCCGACGCCGCGTTCGACGCGGTGCAGGCCGGCCGCCAGGCGGACGAGCTGAGCGCCTACCCGGAAACCTTCAAGACCTCGTGGCTGTACACCGAGCTGTATCGCGCGCGTAACTTCAAGCAGTGGATGAGCAAGGGCCTGTACCTCGGCACGCTGATGGTCGGCATCGAGCAGAAGCTGCTGGGCGGCAACGTGCCGTGGACGCTGCATCATCAGCATTGGGATCACGAGATGCTGAAGCCGGCGTCGCAGTGCAAGCCGATCACCTATCCGAAGCCGGACGGCAAGCTGACTTTCGACCGCCTTTCGTCGGTGTTCATCTCGAACACCAACCACGAAGAGAACCAGCCGGCGCACCTGACGCTGAAAGATCCGACAGTGCCGGTGAACGTGAACTGGCAGACCTACGCGGGACCGGAGTCGCGCTATTGCCCCGCCGGCGTATATGAGTTCATGAAGAACGACAACGGCAACGAGCGTCTGGTCATCAACGCGCAGAACTGCGTGCACTGCAAGACCTGCGATATCAAGGACCCGACGCAGAATATCGTGTGGGTGACGCCGGAAGGCGGCGGCGGTCCGAACTATCCGAATATGTAAGCAGGCAGTTGCCCAAAAAAATCGGGGCGCCCGGCGAAAGCCTGGCGCCCCGATTTTTTTACAAGCGCCGCGGTAGGCGGCGCTGTGCGATTACATGACCGCGCCTGGCGTTACGGCGCGCTCGCCGCGATCTTCGGCGTGCTGACCTCGACATCGCCGCATTGCGCGCGATGGCGCAGCGCGTGATCGATCAGCACCAGCGCGAGCATCGACTCGGCGATCGGCGTCGCGCGAATGCCGACGCACGGGTCGTGCCGTCCAAAGGTTTCGACGACGGCCGGCTGCCCTGCCTTGTCGATCGAACGGCGCGGCGTGCGGATGCTCGAAGTCGGCTTGATTGCAATCGATACCGTGATGTCCTGCCCGGTCGAAATACCGCCGAGCACGCCGCCCGCGTGATTGCCGACGAAGCCTTCCGGCGTCAATTCATCGCCATGCACCGAGCCGCGTTGCGCGACGCTCGCGAAGCCCGCGCCGATCTCGACGCCCTTCACCGCGTTGATGCCCATCATTGCGTGCGCGATGTCCGCGTCGAGCCGGTCGAACAGCGGCTCGCCCAAGCCGACCGGCACGCCGGAAGCGACCACGTTGATGCGCGCGCCGATCGAATCGCCGTCCTTGCGCAGCGCGTCCATATACGCTTCGAGCTGCGGCACGATTTCCGCGTTCGGCACGAAGAACGGGTTCTCGCGCACCTGCGCCCAGTCGACGAACGGCACGTCGATCTCGCCGAGCGCAGCCATGTAGCCGCGAATTTCGGTGCCGAACTTCTCGCGCAGCCATTTCTTCGCAACCGCGCCCGCCGCGACCGTCGGCGCGGTCAGACGTGCCGACGAGCGACCGCCGCCGCGATAGTCGCGAATGCCGTATTTCTGCCAGTAGGTATAGTCGGCGTGGCCGGGGCGGAAGGTCTCGGCGATGTTGCCGTAGTCCTTGCTGCGCTGATCCGTATTGCGGATCAGTAGCGCGATCGGCGCGCCGGTGGTCTTGCCCTCGAACACGCCCGACAGGATCTCGACCTTGTCCTCTTCCTGGCGCTGCGTGACGTGACGCGACGTGCCGGGTTTGCGGCGATCGAGTTCGAACTGGATGTCGGCTTCGTTGAGTTCCATGCCCGGCGGGCAGCCGTCGACCACGCAGCCGATAGCGGGGCCGTGCGATTCGCCGAAGGTCGTGACAGTGAAAAGCGTACCGAGCGTGTTGCCGGACATGAGCGTCGTCCAAAGAAATGCGGGGAGAACGCTATTATGCCAGCCCGTTCGGCTCGAAGCCCGGCCCGGTGAAAGCGCTAGCCGATCGGCCAGGCCTCGGGTGGCCGAAAACAGGTGAACACGGCAGCACGGCGGCCGCGCCTCGGCACACACTCTCTCCGCGCAACCTCTATTTGCGCGCGCCGCGCAGTTCGGTCACGAGCTGCTGCAGTGTCTCCGGCGTCGCGAGCGCCGGCTCGAGCGGCTCGCCGACCGCGAGACTCAGCCGGCTCATCACGCCCTTGCGGATCGGCCGCGGCCAGTGCGCGTCGACCGATCGGGAAAACACGCTGCCCCACAGCCCGCGCAGCGCCATCGGAATCACCGGCGCCGGCGTACGCGTGATGATCTCGGTCGCGCCGTGGCGAAACGGATTCATCTCGCCGGTACGCGTCAGCTTGCCTTCGGGGAAGATGCACACGAGCTCGCCGTCCGCGAGCGCCTGCGCGCACAGATCGTAGGCACGCGCGAGCAGCGCCGCGTCCTGATGCGCGGGCGCGATCGGAATCGCTTTCGCGTGGCGGAACAGCCAGCCGACGAACGGCGTGCGGAAAATCTGATGATCCATCACGAAGCGGATCGGCCGCGGACTTTCGGCCATGATGACGATCGCATCGACGAAGCTCACGTGGTTGCACACCAGCACCGCCGCGCCCTCGTCCGGAATCCGCTCCGCGTGCACCAGCCGGATCCGGTAGAACGTATGCACGAGCAGCCACGCGACGAAGCGCAGCATAAACTCCGGCACCAGCGAGTAGATGTAGGCCGCGACCACCACGTTCAGCAACGCGGTCGTCAGAAAAATCGCGGGGATGCCGAAGCCCGCCGCGGTCAGACCCATCGCCATCAGCGCGGAGACGATCATGAACAGCGAGTTCAGGATATTGTTCGCGGCGATGATGCGCGCGCGATGACTCGGCTGACTGCGGCTCTGGATCAGCGCGTAGAGCGGCACGCTGTAGAAGCCGCCGAACATCGCGAGCAGGAACAGATCGGCGAGCACGCGCCAGTGCGCGGGCCGCGCGAGAAATTCGCCGACGCTCAGCAGATGTCCGGCCGGCGGCAGCGCGTGACTCGCGAAAAAGAGGTCGATTGCGAACACGCTCATGCCGATCGAGCCGAGCGGCACGAGGCCGATTTCGATGCGCCGCTTCGAGAGTTTTTCGCACAGCAGCGAGCCGATGCCGATGCCGATCGAGAACGTGCCGAGCAGCACGGTCACGACGTCGGGGTCGGCCGACAGGACGTCTTTCGCGAAATTGAAGAACGACGCGAGAAACGTCGCGCCGATGAACCACAGCCACGAAATACCGAGCAGGCTCAGAAACACGGTGCGGTTTTCGCGCGCGAGCTTCAGATTGCGCCACGTCTCGCTGACCGGATTCCAGTTGATGCGCAACTCGGGCTGCGGCGCGGGCGTGCGCGGCACGAAGCCGGACACCGCACGACCGATCAGCGCGATCGCGATACACGCGCTCGCCAGCACCACCGCGCCGTGCTCGACGAACCCCGCGCCTACCCCACCGACGATCGTGCCGATCAGAATCGCAACGAAGGTCCCCATCTCGACCATGCCGTTGCCGCCCACCAGTTCGTCTTTCGACAGATGCTGCGGCAGATACGAATACTTGACCGGTCCGAACACGGTCGAATGCACGCCCATCAGGAACGTGCACAGATACAGCAGCGGCGCGCTATGCAGCCAGAACCCCGCGCCGCCGATCAGCATCACGCCGATCTCGAAGGTCTTCACGAGCCGCGTGAGCAGCGCCTTGTCGTACTTGTCAGCGATCTGCCCCGAGGTCGCCGACAGCAGCACGAACGGCAGGATGAAGATCGCCGAAATCAGGAACGCCGCGGTCTTCGGATCGACGCCCGAAAAGCGCGCCGCCTGATACGTGACAAGCGACGTGAAGCCGATCTTGAACACGTTGTCGTTCATCGCGCCGAGAAACTGCGTCCAGAAAAACGGCGCGAAGCGGCGCTGGCTTAGCAGCCGGAACTGGGACGGGTGTTCGTCGTGCGCGCGGGCGGCGCGGCGAGCGGCAGGCAGGGGACGATCGTTCATGAGATCAGGAGAACGGCGCGCGAGGGTGATGGCGAAGCAAACGATGGAACAGGCGTGAAGCAGGGCCCGAAGCCAGACACAAAAAAAGCGCGCGCTTTCGCGCACGCCTTATTTGCGGATGCGCGCTCCGGACCTTTGCCCGGGCGCGACGTCCGAGCCACGCGCATTAGCGCGCCGGCTGCTGTTCCTGCTGCCCTTCCTGTTCTTCCGGCCAGTCGCGGATATAGGCTTTGAGCATACGGTTTTCGAAGCCCTGCTCCTCGACCACCGCCTTCGCGACGTCGTAAAACGAAATGACGCCCATCAGCGTGCGGCTTTCCAGGACCGGCAGATAACGCACGTGATGTTCGAGCATCATGCGACGCACTTCGTTGACGTCGGTTTCCGGCGTGCAGGTGATCGGATGGTCGTCCATCACCTTGCGGATCGTCGACGTACCGACGCTGCCGCCGTTCTTGCTCAAAGTCAGAATGATTTCGCGAAACGTCAGCATGCCGACGAGGTCGCCGTACTCCATCACGACGAGCGAGCCGATATCGTGCTCGGCCATGGCGTTGACGGCGTCATGCAGCGTGGTATCCGGCGTGACCGTAAAAAGGGTGTTGCCCTTGACTTTAAGAATGTCGCTGACTCGCATGATCTCTCTCCTGATACCGCTAATTCTGCAATGCATGAAATGGTTTTTCGATCCTAGCGGAAAGGCCCATAAAAGGAAAGCGGGCCGCCTGGCAACGCGCAGCGGGCTTGCGCAATCTCGAACTGATACGACTTTGCGTATGCATTCCGGCATACGGACGACGATCCGCTCCCCTTCCTATCGGGACAAACCCGAGGAAAACCGCGCTTGAAGCCGCGCGCGCCGATGATAGGATGGCCGCCACCCCGACCCTTTCGCGCGGCCGCTCGCGGCCCGCCGCCCACGATGTCCGCCAACCGTTTCGATACGCTTGCGCTGCATGCCGGCGCAACCCCCGACCCCACCACCGGCGCGCGCGCCACGCCGATCTATCAGACCACCTCGTTCTCGTTCCGCGATTCGGATCACGCCGCGGCGCTCTTCAACATGGAGCGCGCCGGCCACGTCTATTCGCGGATCTCGAATCCGACCGTCGCCGTGTTCGAGGAACGCGTCGCCGCGCTCGAGAACGGCGCGGGCGCAATCGGCACCGCGAGCGGCCAGGCCGCGCTACACCTTGCGATCGCGACGCTGATGGGCGCGGGCTCGCACATCGTCGCGTCGAGCGCACTGTACGGCGGCTCTCACAATCTGCTGCACTACACGCTGCGGCGCTTCGGCATCGAGACGACCTTCGTGAAGCCGGGCGACCTCGATGCGTGGCGCGCCGCGCTGCGCCCGAACACGCGCCTGCTGTTCGGCGAAACGCTCGGCAACCCGGGCCTCGACGTGCTCGACATCGCGGCGATCGCGCAGATCGCGCACGAACATCGCGTCCCGTTGCTGGTCGACTCCACCTTCACGACGCCTTACCTGCTGCGCCCCTTCGAGCATGGCGCCGACTTCATCTACCATTCGGCGACCAAGTTTCTCGGCGGCCACGGCACGACGATCGGCGGCGTGCTGGTGGACGGCGGCACGTTCGACTTCGATGCATCCGGCCGCTTTCCCGAATTCACCGAGCCTTACGACGGCTTTCACGGCATGGTGTTCGCCGAAGAAAGCACGGTCGCGCCGTTTTTGCTGCGCGCACGCCGCGAAGGTCTGCGCGACTTCGGCGCCTGCCTGCATCCGCAGGCCGCGTGGCAACTGCTGCAAGGCATCGAGACGCTGCCGTTGCGCATGGAGCGGCACGTCGCGAATACGCGGCGCGTGGTCGAGTTTCTCGCCGGCCACGCAGCGGTCGAAACGGTCGCCTATCCCGAACTGCCGACGCACCCCGACCACGCGCTCGCGAAGCGGTTGCTGCCGCGCGGCGCCGGCGCGGTGTTCAGCTTCAATCTGCGCGGCGATCGCGCGGCCGGGCGCAGCTTCATCGAAGCGCTCACGCTGTTCTCGCACCTCGCGAACGTCGGCGATGCGCGCTCGCTGGTCATCCACCCGGCCTCGACCACGCACTTCCGCATGGACGCCACCGCACTCGCCGCGGCCGGGATCGCGGAAGGCACGATCCGCCTGTCGATCGGCCTCGAGGATCCCGACGATCTGATCGACGATCTCAAGCGCGCGCTGAAAGTCGCACTGAAGGCCGCGCAGAAAACTACGCAAGCGGCAGCGGGAAACACTACGTCGCCGCGCGGCGACGGTGTATCTCAAAGCACCGCTGCCACCTCTACCGCGAACTCCAGCTCCGCCCCCTCACGCCCGGAGTCCGCATGATCGTCACCGTACAAGGCAAGCCCGCCTACGCGTACACGGGCGGCAAATCCTTCGACGCGAGCCTGCCGACCGCCGTGTTCGTGCATGGCGCCGAGCACGATCACAGCGTCTGGGCGCTGCAAAGCCGCTACTTCGCACATCACGGCTTCAGCGTGCTCGCCGTCGACCTGCCCGGCCACCGCCGCAGCGCCGGCCCCGCGCTGACCAGCGTTGCCGCCCTGGCCGACTGGCTTGCCGCGCTGCTCGATGCGGTAGGCGTCGCGCGCGCGTTCGTAGCCGGCCACAGCATGGGCTCGCTGATCGCGCTCGACTTCGCCGGCCGCTACCCGCAACGCGCAACGCATCTCGCGCTGCTCGCCACCGCGCTGCCGATGACCGTCTCCGACGCGCTGCTCGACGCCGCGCTCAATCGCGAATCCGACGCGATCGGCATGGTCAACCAGTGGTCGCATTCGACGCTCGCCGCGAAGCCGTCGTGCCCCGGCCCCGGGTTCTGGCTGCACGGGATGAACCAGCGGCTGATGGAACACGTTGCGGCCAGCGGCGAGCCGCACCTGTTCCACACCGATTTCACCGCGTGCGATCAATACGCGGACGGTCTTGCACGCGCGGCTCAGGTGCGCTGCGCGACTCGGCTGATCGTCGGCCGACGCGATGCGATGACGCCGCCACGCGCCGCGCAAGCGCTTGCCGATGCGCTCGGGCAGGCTGGCGTCGCGGTCGACACGGTCACGCTCGACGCGGGCCACGCGCTGATGACCGAACAACCCGACGCGACACTCGATGCGCTGTTCGGCTTCGCGTCGCGAGCACCGCGGAATGCTGGGTGAATGCGGGGTGAAGGCATGCCGGAGCGCGTAGCTATATAGATGATGCGTAGACGGACGGCTCGCCCATGGAGCTCATCGCCGGAAGCATGGCGAGCGGTCATCGACTGATCGCTACACGGTCGCCCATCGCACTGCGCGTTCGGCGTACGGTCACGACATAGGGCCACGATACTCGTGCCGGATCCGCCGCGCCATCGGCCGAATGGCCAGGTTGCACTCGGATGGCGATCGCCGGACAATGACCGAAACCTGTCTTTTTCCGCCGGCATCCAACCACGCGCTCCGCCAGGCAACCCACGGCAACACGAGTGCGCAGCAACGGCAAACAGTCAGCGCCAAAGCGGCAACGGGCAGCAACAGGAAAGCAGACAGGCACGCAATCGAGCCGCATCCATCAGCATGCGTCCACATCCGGAGGCCATCATGGCTCATACAGCGCATACCGATCACTTCGCGAGCTTCGCGGAGTTTTATCCGTATTACCTGAGCGAGCATCGGAACGTCGTGTCGCGGCGGCTGCATTTCGTCGGCTCGCTCGGCGTGATCGGCTGTCTCGCGATGGCGCTCGCCACCGGCGACTGGCTATGGCTGCCGGCAGCCGTGATCTGCGGCTACGGCTTCGCGTGGGTCGGCCACTTCTTCTTCGAGAAGAACAAGCCGGCCACCTTCCGTCATCCGTTCTACAGCCTGATGGGCGACTGGGTCATGTTCAAGGACATCTGCGTGGGCAAGATTTCGTTGTAGTTTTCCGCACGCAAGCGCCGCACTTGCCGCATTTCTCTACCGCACGAAACGCGGCCTCACCCGCCACCTCATGCCACCTCAAGCCGCCTGATGCGGCATCGAAGCCGCCGCCCGTTCGCTCTCGCCGTCCCGCTGCGCCCTGGCGGCTGCGCGTGCGGCCAGCAGCGCGGCCAACGTCACCTTCAGCTTGTCGTTATCGAGCGACGCCAGCAGCATGCCGCTGTCCACCCGCGTCGAATCGAGTTCGAGCTGATACGTGAGCTCCGCGCGGTCGATCACGAACAGATCGAACAGCCGCTCAACGGTGACCTGTGCTGGATTCGCGATCAGCACGAAATGCGGACCGGTACGGTCCTCCTCCAGCCGCGCGATCCACTCCACGTCCTCGAGCCGCTGCAACAGCATCAGCGTCGTATCCTTGTCGCGGCGAAGCATGCGGGCGAGCTCCGGCATCGTGTAGCCGCGCTTGCCGGCCTCGCGCGCTTCGCAAAGCCGCGCGAGCAACTCCAGCGAATCGAACAGGTTGCTGCCGTCGAACACGGGCCGATGAAACTGGCCGATGCGGATCGCCGGCAACGCCGACGCGATCATCGCACCGGTCAGCGTGATGAACCAGCATAGGTACATCCATAGCAGGAACAGCGGCACCGCGGCGAACGCGCCGTACACCGCCGTATAGGTCGGAATACGGCGCACGTAATAGCCGAAGCCGCGCTTGGCGAATTCGAACGCGACCGCGGCAATCACGCCGCCGACCACCGCGTCGCGCCATTCGACGCGGCAGTTGGGCAGATAAACGTAAAGAATCGTGAACGCGAGCGCCGTCAGCGGCAGCGTCGCGCCGGCGAGCGCCCATTCGATCAGCGGCGTGATGCGCTGCGCGGCGCTGAATGACATCGACTGCGTGAACAGATACGACGAGATCGACAGGCTCACACCGATCAGGATCGGCCCGAGCGTAATGATCGCCCAGTAGACGAGGATGCGCTGCGCGACCGGGCGGGCCTTGCGCACGCGCCAGATCACGTTGAACGCGGATTCGACGGTCATCATCGTCATCACCGCGGTGACGAAGAGGATGATCATGCCGATCGTGGTCAGCCCCTTGGCCTTCGACGCGAACTGGTTCAGATACTTGAAGATCTGGTCGTTCAACTGGGCGGGCATCAGGTGATCGGCCAGAAAAAACTGCAGCGACGCCTGGAACGAGCTGAAGATCGGAAACGCGGTGAACAGCGCGAACGCGACCGTGGCGAGCGGCACCAGCGCGAGCATCGTCGTGAACGTCAGGCTGCCCGCCACCTGCGGAATCCGGTCCTCACCGATGCGTTGCGCGGCGAATTGCGCGAGCCGTTTGAGCGTGTCGAGATCGAAACGCATCCTGGACAACAAACCCTGCCTCCTTGCTTCCTGAACCGCTAATTCCGGACTGCGCGAAACGCGCGCGATGCCCGGCCAGGACCACCTGGCCGAACGGCTATGAGTGGCCTGTGCAGCGGACCGAGCCCCTATAATACCCGTTCACCGATGAGGCCTATGAAAGACATTCTCGTGCTCTATTACAGTCGTCACGGCGCCACCCGCGAACTCGCGCTGGCGATCGCGCACGGCGTCGACAGCGTTCCCGGCATGCAGGCGCGCGTGCGCACCGTGCCGGCGGTTTCCACGGTCTGCGAGGCGAGCGAGCCGGACATCCCCGCCGAAGGACCACCGTATGTCGAGCTGCGCGACCTCGAGGAATGCGCAGGCCTCGCGCTCGGCTCGCCGACCCGCTTCGGCAACATGGCGGCCGCGCTCAAATACTTTCTCGACGGCACCACACCGCAATGGCTGGCAGGCGCCCTGTCCGGCAAGCCGGCCTGCGTGTTCACGTCGACCGGCAGCCTGCACGGCGGCCAGGAATCCACGCTGCTGTCGATGATGCTGCCGCTGCTCCATCACGGCATGCTGATCGTCGGCATCCCTTACACCGAGAGCGCGCTGTCCACCACGCAAACCGGCGGCACGCCATACGGCGCGTCGCATTTCGCGCGCGCGGGCACGGCCGGGCAAGGGATTTCCGCCGACGAACGCACGCTCGCGGTCGCGCTTGGCGCACGCGTCGCGCGCACCGCGGCGTCGATGAGCGAAAGACCGTGAGCAAAGCGGCTCAGCAACCGGCCGAACCTGGCGCCGAGCCACGCGCCGCGCGCGCTTCTGAAGCCGCGCCGGACAGCGTCGCAAATGCACCTGCGGACATGAGCGAATCGACCTCCGCCCGTTCCGCGGCAAACGCACCGTTGCACACAGGCGCCGCGCCCGTGCAGCCGAAAGCGGCCGCCGCGCTGCTGGCGTCCGTCACGCTGGTCGCGATGATCGCGCTCGCCATCGCGTGGGAATGGTGGCTCGCGCCGCTGCGCCCCGGCGGCTCGCTGCTCGTGCTCAAGGCGTTGCCGCTGTTGAGCGCGCTGCCGGGCGTGTGGCGGCGCCGGCTTTATACGCTGCAATGGGCGTCGATGCTGATCCTGCTGTACTTCGCCGAGGGCGTCGTGCGCGGCTGGAGCGACTTCGGGCTGAGTTCCCGGCTCGGCTGGCTGCAAGCGGCGCTCGCCGTGATCTTTTTTGCAAGCACGCTCGCTTACGTCGGGCCGTTCAAGCGCGCGGCAAAACGCAGGGCGAAGCAGGCGGGCGCGAATCCCGCGAACGGGACGCGTCGTGACGAGTCCCAGAGCGAGAGCGGCCATGAGTAAAACGACTGGCCTGGCCGCTCGCGGCATGAGACGTCGGATTTCTAGCCGCATGCCGCATGCAGACTTAACGAACCTGCCATAGCGCATCCAGACAGCCCCTGCCCACCGCGCACCGCCAACTTTTCGCCAGCCCCAACACCGCCAACCGACTCACATGACCCACACCGCTTTTCTCGCCGCCTGCCGTGACGCCATCGGCGCCGCCCACGTGCTGACCGACCCGCACGACACCGCGCCCTACCTGACCGACTGGCGTCGCCGCTACACCGGCGCGGCCTGCGCGGTACTGTGTCCAGCCACCGCCAACGAAGCCGCCGCGCTCGTCAGGCTAGCCGCCGAGCATCGCGTCGCCGTCGTGCCGCAGGGCGGCAATACCGGCCTCGCGGGCGGCGCGACACCCGACGCAAGCGGCGCCCAAGCGGTGATCAGCCTGCGGCGTCTGAATCGCGTGCGCGACATCGATCCGCACAACAACACCATCACCGTCGAAGCCGGCGTGATCCTCGCCGAGGTGCAAAAGCACGCCGAAGCGGCCGGCCGCCTGTTCCCGCTGAGCCTCGCGGCCGAAGGCAGCTGCACGATCGGCGGCAATCTGTCGACCAACGCGGGCGGCACCGGCGTTCTGCGCTACGGCAACACGCGCGAGCTCTGTCTCGGCCTCGAAGTCGTGACGCCGCAAGGCGAACTGTGGGACGGTCTGCGCGGCTTGCGCAAGGACAACACCGGCTACGATCTGCGCGATCTGTTCATCGGCGCGGAAGGCACGCTGGGGCTGATCACCGCGGCCGTGTTGAAGCTGCATCCGCAGCCGGCCGCGCGCGTCACCGCGCTCGCCGCGCTCGCGTCGCCGCATGCGGCGCTCGACTTTCTCGCGCTCACGCAACGCGTCGCCGGACCTCTTCTGACCGGCTTCGAGCTGATGTCGGATTTCTGCCTGCGCCTCGTCGGCCGGCATTTCGAGCAGATGCGCTATCCGTTCGCCGAGCCGCACGCGCAAGTCGTGCTGCTTGAACTGTCGGACAGCGAAAGCGAGGAGCATGCGCGCGCGCTGTTCGAGGGGCTGATGGAAACGGCGCTCGAACAGGGGCTGGTCGAAGACGCGGTGGTCGCGGAAAACCTCGCGCAATCGCGCGCGTTCTGGAATCTGCGCGAGCACATTCCGCTCGCCCAGGCCGAGGAAGGGCTGAACATCAAGCACGACATCGCGGTGCCGATCTCGCGCATCGGCCACTTCATCGAGACGACCGACGCCGCCGTCGCCGCGGCCGCGCCGGGTGCGCGAATGGTCACGTTCGGCCATCTCGGCGACGGCAATCTGCACTACAACGTGCAGGCGCCCGAAGGCGTCGACGCCAAGGTGTTTCTGCAGCAGTATCAAAGCCCGATCAACCAGATCGTCTACGACAGCGTGCACGCGCATCGCGGCAGCATCAGCGCGGAGCACGGACTCGGTCAGTTGAAGATCGACGAAGCCGCGCACTACAAGCAGGACGTCGAGGTACGGATGATGCGCGCAATCAAGGCCGCGCTCGATCCGCTGAACCTGATGAATCCGGGCAAGGTGCTACGCTAATGGGCAAAGCCTGCGCGGTCTGGCGCGCAGGCGTTTTTTCAGGAGTCGCGTCCGTGAAGATTCGTGTGCTGTCCGACCTGCATCTGGAAAACGACGAGCCCGAACTGATCCCGCATGCGCAGGCCGATCTCGTCGTGCTGGCCGGCGACATCCACAATCATGCGGAAGGCCCGCGCTGGGCCGCGCAGGCATTCGACGACTCGGTGCCGGTCGTCTACGTGCCGGGCAATCACGAGTACTACGACGGCGAGTTCGGCGCGCTCGAACGCGCAATGCTCGACGCGGCCGAACAGCTCGACAACGTGCACGTGCTGAACAACGCGGCGCTCGTCGATCCGCACGGCCGCTGGCGCGTGCTCGGCACGACCCTGTGGACCGACTTCGAGCTGTACGGCGCGACGCCCGAGGCGCTCGACACCTCGATCGATGCCGCGCGCCGCGTGATGCTCGATTATCTCGGGCTGATCCAGATGAACTGGCCGCACGATCCGCACGACGCCGCGCGCGACTTCACCCCCGCCGATTCGCTCGCGCTGCACCGGCACGCGCGCGCATGGCTCGAAGGCGAACTCGCGAAGCCGTTCGCGGGCCAGACGATCGTGGTCACGCATCATGCGCCGCATCGGCTGAGTCTGGCTGAGCGTTACGCGCAAGACCGTGTGTCGGCGGGCTTCGTCAATCATCTGCCGGAACTCGTGCGCGCACCGGTCGCGTTGTGGATTCACGGCCACACGCATACATCGTTCGACTACGTGGTGGACGGCACGCGCGTCGTGTGCAATCCGCGCGGCTATTTCGATCGACGCACGCGTGAGTGGGAAAATCCGCTATTTGCGTGGGATAAGGTTGTCGAGATCTAGCGAGTCGGAGCGAAGCGCGTTGCAGCACCCGCGCAGCCTGGGAACAGACAACGGCGCACTGGGCGAGGAAAGAAGAAACTCGGGGAAAAAGCGACTGAAAAAGCTGAAAACCCACGCGCGCTAAACGTGCATCGACTTCCATCGCGCCAACGTCAACACCACCTCGAAGCGGGCCATTGCGGCCACGCTCCTGCCCTCAACGCTCGCGACGCGGCGCATCCTGCGGCTCGACCTTGACCGGCACCAGTTGCGGCTGCTGTTCGCGCATGCGGCGCAGCAGATCGCGCGATGCAGCGATTCCGATCAGTCCAAACATGACGGCCACGCCGATCATCAGGTGCGTATCCATGAATTTGTCGTCCTTCAGTGGTTGTGCAGGGTGCCGACCGGCGGCGAATCCAGCGCGTCTCGCCGTAGCGGCGACGCGTGAACGACACGTTAACAAATCGACTTGGCGCGAGAAGTAAGGAAGTGTTGCGGTGCGACGCGGATGTAACAGCCTGTCACGCCGCGCATCACTCAAACGTCAAGCATTGCAAGAGCACGCGTGGCACGCTCCGAGCCGCATCTGCAAGCGCGGCATCGGAACCGCGCTCAGGACGACATTCAGGACCACGTTCAAAACCACATTCAGGACCGCGCAAACTGCCGCAATTCCGCCTGATCCGCCGCCAGGGTGGACGGCAGTTCGTCGCGCAGGAATTCGACCCACGTGCGGATCTTCGCGTCCAGATACTGGCGCGACGGGTACAGCGCATACAGATTCATTTCCTGCGACATGTATTCGGGCAACAGCCACACGAGCTTGCCGCTGCGCAAACCGCTGATCGCCGAATAGATCGGAATCAGCGCGATGCCCATGCCCTGCGAGACGGCCCCCACCATCGCCTCGGCAACGTTCACCTGGAACGTCGCCGCGCCGAGGGAGATGGTTTCCTCGCCGTTGGGGCCGTCGAAGGTCCATTTGTCGGGCGCGTACACCGGCGAGACCATCTGCAGACAGGTGTGCTGCGCGAGATCCGACGGCGTCAACGGCACGCCGTGCCGCTCCAGATACTCCGGCGACGCGCACGCAATGCTGAATGCGCTGCCCAGGCGCTGCGACACGAGCCCCGAATCCGGCAGGCCGGTCGCGAGCGTCAGCGACACGTCGAAGCCCTCGTCGAGCAGATCGGGCATGCGCTGCGCGAGCGTCAGCTCGATATGCACGTCCGGATAGCGCTCCTGGTAGCGGCCCACGGCCGGCACCACGTAGTGCTGGCCGAAGCTCGTCATCGCGTGAACCTTCAGCTTGCCGGACGGGCGCGCATGCGCATCGCTCGCCTCGGCCTCGGCCTGGTCCACGTAGGCAAGAATCTGTTCGCAGCGTTGCAGATAGCGCTCACCGGCCTCGGTCAGCGCGATGCGCCGCGTGGTCCGGTTCAGGAGCCGCGTGCGCAGGTGCGCTTCCAGATCGGAGACCGCGCGCGATGCGTAAGCCGTCGTCGTATTCAGATGCTGCGCGGCGCCCGTGAAGCTGCCGGCTTCAACGACGCGGACGAAAACGCGCATGTTTTGAAGCGTGTCCATACCCCTTCCCCTGTCGATCCGGCGTCACCGTTGCGGCGCTCATGCCGGTCCAATGCCGCGCCACTGTGCGGTCCGGCGCGAGCACTTTCGTACTTGTCCGGTCATTGGCAGCGACATGGCGATTAATCGGTGGCGATTGTTACACGATTCGCAAAGGCAATTATCTCACGTCTCGTAAAAATGCCTTGCACCTTTACCGGTTATTCCGCAATCGATCGAAAAATATAATTGCGCACAAGCTTCTATAGTCAATTTTGGAGGAAATCGTGCAGTCTCCGGTACCCAACGGGATCGCCGCAGCCGCGGTTCTTACGATCCTATTAACAATCACCGGGTGCGCAAGTACCGGAGGCATCGCGCCGCAAACGCGCACGATTGCTCCTTCTTCGCTCGACGCGGGCAACGCGATCCGCGCCGCCAACGCCGACGCGCAATGGCCCGCCGCAGACTGGTGGCGCGTCTATAACGATCCGCAACTGAACGCGTGGATCGAAACCGCGCAGGCCGGCAATCCGAGTCTCGCGGTCGCGCAGGCGCGCGTGCGCGAGGCGGCGTCGATGGCCGGCGTCGCGCGCGCGGCGCTCGCGCCGCAGGTCAACGGCAGCCTGTCGATCCAGCGTCAGAAATGGGCCGACAACCTCTACTACGGTCCGGGCCCGCTCGCCGGCGAGCAGTCGTGGAATAACACCGGCACGCTCGGCCTCGCGTACCACCTCGATCTGTGGGGCAAGGACAGGAACGCCGCCGAGCGCGCACTCGACCTCGCGCATGCGAGCGCCGCCGACGCGCGCGCGGCCCAGCTCGAATTGCAGGCGAACGTGGTGCGCACCTACGTCGAGATGTCGATGAACTACGCGCTGCTCGACATCGCCAAGGCGACGCTGCAGCAACAGCAGCAGATCGTCGACCTCGCGACGCGGCGCCTCAAAGGCGGTATCGGCACGCAGCTCGAAGTCAGCCAGGCCGAAACGCCGATGCCCGAATACGAGCGCCAGATCGACGCAATCGAGGAACAGATCGCGCTCGGCCGCAACCAGTTGGCCGCGCTCGCGGGCAAGGGGCCGGGCGCCGGCGACGCGCTGCAGCGCCCGACGCTGTCGCTGGCGGCGTCCGCCGGTCTGCCGGCCACGCTGCCCGCCGATCTGATCGGCCATCGCCCCGACGTGGTCGCGGCGCGCTGGACGGTCGCCGCACAGGCGCGCGGGATCGACGTCGCGAAGGCCGACTTCTATCCGGACATCAACCTGCTCGCGTCGATCGGCGGTTATGCGGCCATGGGGCCGCTGTTCCAGTTCCTGAAGAATCCGTCTCATAGCTGGAGCGCGGGTCCGGCGCTGACGTTGCCGATCTTCGACGGCGGCCGACTGCGCTCGCAGCTCGGCGCGGCGTCGGCGGGTTACGACGAGGCGGTCGAGCGCTACAACCAGTCGATCGTCAATGCGCTGAAGGACATCTCCGACCAGGTGATCCGCCTGCGCTCGCTGTCGACCCAGGCCGAAGACGCCGACCGCTCGGTCGCCTCGGCCCGCAGAAACTACGAACTGTCGCGCGAAGGCTACCGGCGTGGTCTGACGGACTATCTGAACGTGCTGATCGCGCAGAACCAGTTGCTGCGCGCGCAGGAAGGCGTCGCGAAGATCCACGCCGAACGTCTCGGCGCGCATGCGTCGCTGATGACGGCGCTCGGCGGCGGTCTCGACGATCCGGCCAACGGCCCGCAGGACAACGAAACGCTGCCGGCGCATGGCAAGGGCAAGAGCGGCGGCGCGGCACCGGCCGACACGCAGGCGAGCGCGCCGGCGGACGCACAGGCCACCGTCAAGACGAACGCCGGGGTCGACACGCCGGCGGACGCTCACGCAAACGCGCAAGCGAACGCCACGGCCACCACCGTCAGCTCGGCATCGGCAAGCGCTGCCGCCTCGCGCGCGCCGCGCGCCGCCGCGGCCGAGTAAGGAAGGCCATGTCCGTCCCTTCTTCTCACGCCGCGCGCCCGGCTTCGCTGGCCGATTTCCACAAGGCCTTCGTCGAATGGGCGCGCACCGACGGCCAGACGTGGATCTACATGTTCAAGGCGCTTGCCGCGTGCTTCCTCGCGCTCGGCATCGCGATGAAGCTCGATCTGCCGCAGCCGCGCACCGCGATGACGACCGTGTTCATCGTGATGCAGCCGCAAAGCGGCGCGGTGTTCGCGAAGAGCTTCTACCGGATCTGCGGCACCCTGGTCGGCCTCGTCGTGATGCTCGCGCTGATCGGCCTGTTCTCGCAGCAGCCGGAACTGTTCATCATCTCGACCGCGATCTGGGTCGGCATCTGCACCGCCGGCGCCGCGCGCAACCGCAACTTCCGTTCGTACGGCTTCGTGCTAGCCGGCTACACGGCCGCGCTGATCGGCATTCCGGCCTCGCAGCATCCGGACGGCGCGTTCCTCTCCGCGCTCACGCGAGTCGCTGAAGTCGTGCTCGGCATCGTCTGCGCGGGCGCGGTGAGCGGCCTCGTGTTTCCGCGCTTCGCCGGCCTGCAGATGCGCACCACCGTGCGCGCGCGTTTCTCGGCCTTCGTCGAATACGTGTCGGCATCGCTCGCCGGGCGTAACGACCGCGCGCAGATCGAGGCGATCAACGCGCGCTTCATCGCCGACATCGTCGGTTTCGAGGCCGCGCGGAGTGTCGCCGTGTTCGAAGGCCCCGATTCGCGGATGCGCGGCGGGCGCCTTGCGCGTCTGAACAGCGAGTTCATGACCGCGTCGACGCGCTTTCACGCGCTGCATCAACTGATGAACCGTCTGCGCACGAGCGGCACGCACGGCGCGTCGATTGCGATCGATGCGCTCGAGCCGTACTTCCGCGAAATCGCGCCGCTGCTCGCGAACTCGGGCGAGCCGGTGCTGACCGCAACCGACGCCGCGCAGGCCGCCGCGCAACTCGACGCCTACAAAGCCGAGCTGCCGAAGCGCGTGCGCGCGACCCGCGCCGAGCTCGAAGTGCATCCCGACGCGCCACTGCTCGACTTCGATACGGCCTCCGAACTGTTGTACCGCTTCATCGACGATCTGCACGCGTACGCGGCAACCTACGCATCGCTCGCGGTCGACACGCACGCGCGCGAGCGCTGGATCGACCGCTACGAGCCGAAGACGAACGCGATCGCGGCGGGCGTCGCGGGTCTGCGCGCGGCCATCGTGATGATGGTGCTCGGCGCGTTCTGGATCGCGACCGCGTGGCCGAGCGGCTCGACGCTGGTGCTGAACGCCGCGGCCACCTGCGCGCTCGCGTCGTCGGCGCCGGATCCGAAGCGCATCGCCTTCCAGATGGCCGGCGGCACGGTGCTCGCGACGTTTATGGGCATGCTCGCGGTGTTCGGCGTGTATCCGCATATCGACGGCTTCGTGCTGCTGTGCATCGCGCTCACGCCGTTCCTGCTGCTCGGCGTGTTCATGACGACCCGCCCGCAACTGGCCGGCTATGGCATGGGCTACTGCATCTTCTTCTGCTTTCTCGCTGGTCCCGACAACGTGGTGCACTACGACCCGAGCGCGTTCATGAACGACGCGCTGGCGCTGGTGCTGTCGATGCTGGTGTCGTCGATCGCATTCGCGGTGCTGCTGCCGCCGTCCACGCCCTGGCTGCGCAAGCGCCTGCTGGTCGACCTGCGTCGCCAGGTGGTGGTGGCCGGCCGCACGGGTCTCGCGCGAGTGCGCTCGCGCTTCGAGAGCGGCGCGCGCGATCTGATGTTCCAGATCAACGCACTGTCGCAGAACGAGCCCGAGACGAAGCGCGACACGCTGCGCTGGCTGTTCTCGGTGCTCGAAGTCGGCAACGCGGTGATCGATCTGCGCCGCGAAGTGTCCACGCTGCCCTCGCACCCACGCTACGGCAAGACCATGCCGTGGCGGGTCACGCTCGGCGCGCTGCTGGATGCGCTCGCCGCGCTGTTCGAGCGACCGCGCGAAGACCGCTTCGAACACGCGCTTGCCGCGACCTCTCGCGCCATCGCCGAAGTGCAGCAGATGATGGCCGGCTTCACGCCGCCGCGCGAAGAGCGCCATCAGTTGCTGCGCATTCTCAGTCATCTGCATTTCATCCGTACCGCGCTGCTCGATCCGCAGTCGCCGCTCGCTTCGGCGATGGGCGCAGGCAACAGCGCGTCACCAGAAGGAGTTCCCCATGCCACGTGATATCGCCGTGCTGGATGCCTACATGCCGGCCATCGTGCTGCTGTTCATCGCGGGCGCCGCGCTCACCTGGGTGCTCGATCGCGTGATCGCCTATACCGGCCTGTATCGCGTGGTGTGGCACCCCTCCCTGTTCCGGGCCAGCTTGCTCGTGTCTGTGTGCGGCCTTCTCGGCCTCGCCGTTTATCGTTGATCCAGAGTCGAAACATGACCATCCGAAATCTTGTGGGCTTCATTGCGACAGCCGTTATTTTTATCGTCGCGATATTGATCGGCCGCGTGCTGTGGGTCCATTACATGGACGAGCCGTGGACCCGCGACGGGCGCGTGCGCGCCGAGATCATCAACGTCGCGCCGGACGTGTCGGGCGCGGTTGTCGATCTGCCGGTCAAGGACAACCAGTTCGTGAAGAAGGGCGACCTGCTGATGCAGATCGATCCGTCGCACTACCAGATCGCCGTCGAGCAGGCGCAGGCCGCCGTCGCCGCGCGCCGCGCCGAGTTGCAGATGAAGCGCGACGACGCGCAGCGGCGTGCCGATATGGATTCGCTGGTGGTATCGAAGGAAAGCCGTGAAAACGCGACGCATACCGCGTCGGCCGCCGACGCCGCCTACCAGCAGGCGCTCGCCGCGCTCGACGCCGCGAAGCTGAACCTCGATCGCACCCGTGTCGTGTCGCCAGTCGACGGCTACGTGACCAACCTCAGCGTGTTCCGCGGCGACTACGCGACCGCCGGCAACGCGAAGCTTGCGATCGTCGACAGTCACTCGTTCTGGGTCTACGGCTACTTCGAGGAAACCAAGCTGCCGCGCGTGCGCGTCGGCGACAAGGCCGAAGTGAAGCTGATGAGCGGCGGCACGCTGCAAGGCCACGTGGAAAGCATCTCGCGCGGTATCTACGACCGCGACAATCCGCAGAGCCACGAACTGCTCGCCGACGTGAACCCGACCTTCAACTGGGTGCGCCTCGCGCAACGCGTGCCGGTACGCGTGAAGATCGACTCGGTCCCCGACGACGTGATGCTCGCGGCGGGTACGACCTGCACGGTGGTGGTCCAGCCGGGCTCGGGGTCGGCTTCGAAAGCCGATGCCAGGTCGGATGCGAAGTCGGATACGGCATCCGGGCCGGCCAAGGCGAGCTGAGACCCGTCGACCCTGGCGTGCTCGAACGTAGATTCATCACGTTCGAGCGTGATACTCACCACGCCTGCGACACCGTCAGGCGGAAAGCAAAAACGAAGTAGCAGCAAAGCGGGCGCCGCGATCCCCATCGCGGCGCCCGCTTTGCCGTTTACGGCCGCACCGTTCCCCGTCACCCTCCCCCTCGCCTTCGCCTTCGGTCCACAGGCCGGATCGTCGAGCGAGCCATTCTCCGCGCTCGTCCCGCGACGATAAAACGCTCCAGAAATTCACCCCGGCGTGCTACCGGGACAAAGCGTCTTTAGCCAAAGCGCCCATCTGCATCCGACCCCATGTCCGATTCACGACAAAACTTGTCCTTACAATTCACTCAAGCCACATTAAACTTCGCCTAAATACTTACAACGCCGGTTGCCGCGACGAAATGCCGCAAAGCTTCGCGTAACGCGCCTACGAGGCGCGCTGCCCGCACCGGCTCATTGCCGATTTCCCTTCCCACCGTTTGCCTGATCTCTTTTTTCTAGCGTATGGAAACGAGTCTCGATAAAAGCGCCCTTGCCGGCGCCTCCGCCACGGGCGCGACCACGCCGCCCACTTCCGCCGCGCCCGCGGCGGGCAATGTCCAGCACACGGTCTACTCCGTGCTCGGTGCGATCAGTTTTTCGCACCTGCTCAACGACATGATCCAGTCGCTGATCCTCGCGATCTACCCGATGTTCAAGGAGAACTTCGCGTTGTCGTTCGGACAGATCGGCCTGATCACGCTGACCTATCAGATCACCGCGTCGCTGCTGCAGCCGCTCGTCGGCAGCTATACCGACAAGCATCCGAAGCCGTACTCGCTGCCGGTCGGCATGGGCTTCACGCTGGCCGGTCTGCTGCTGATGTCGGTGGCGGCGAATTTCGGCGTGCTGCTGATCGCGGCGGCGCTGGTCGGCTGCGGGTCGTCGGTGTTCCATCCGGAATCGTCGCGCGTGGCGCGGATGGCGTCGGGCGGCCGTCATGGGCTTGCGCAGTCGCTGTTCCAGGTTGGCGGCAATGCGGGTTCGTCGCTCGGACCGCTGCTGGCCGCGTTGATCGTGATTCCGCATGGCCAGCGCAGCATCGCGTGGTTCTCGGCGGCGGCGCTTGTCGCGATTGTCGTGCTGACGCAGATCGGCCGCTGGTACAAGCGCCATCCGTCGGTGAAGAAGGCGCGCGGCCAGGGCGCACACGCGATGCTGCCGCGTAACAAGGTCATCATGGCCATGAGCGTACTGGTGCTGCTGGTATTCTCGAAATACTTCTATCTCGCGAGCATCAACAGCTACTTCACGTTCTATCTGATCGACAAGTTCCATCTGTCGGTTCAGGCCGCGCAGATCCATCTGTTCGTGTTCCTGGCGGCGGTGGCGGCGGGTACGGTGATCGGTGGCCCGATCGGCGACAAGATCGGCCGCAAGTACGTGATCTGGGTATCGATTCTCGGCGTGGCGCCGTTCACGCTGCTGCTGCCGTACGCGAACCTGTTCTGGACCGGCGTGCTGACGGTGGTGATCGGGGTGGTGCTTGCGTCGGCATTCTCGGCGATTCTGGTCTACGCGCAGGAGTTGATTCCGGGCAAGGTCGGGATGGTCGCGGGGCTTTTCTTTGGATTTGCGTTCGGGTTGGGCGGTGTGGGCG
Source organism: Paraburkholderia antibiotica (assembly GCF_012927125.1). Classification (GTDB taxonomy): domain Bacteria; phylum Pseudomonadota; class Gammaproteobacteria; order Burkholderiales; family Burkholderiaceae; genus Paraburkholderia; species Paraburkholderia antibiotica. The sequence goes on along the minus strand of NZ_JABBFZ010000001.1, from coordinate 521,389 downwards.
CCGCCGTGCTTGGGCAGTTGGCCGACGCGACGAGTATTGCGTTCGTTTATAAGGTTTGTTCGTTCTTGCCGCTGATCGGGGTGCTGACTGTGTTGTTGCCGGATGTTGAGGGGAAGCGGGTTAAGGCTTGAACGGGGTCCCTGGGTAGGGCGACGCATTTTGGCTTTGTCGTTAAGCGGTGGCCCGCGCCTGGAATTCCTGGTCTATAAGCGCCGCTCCTTCGGGGGCGGCGCTTTTGTTTGTATTTCTGCCTTCGGCGACACGACCAGGTAGCTGACAGATTGTTGATCGCTAATTGCAATGCGAACACCAATCACCGCATAGCTTTCCCGATACGTCTCCACAGAAAAACCCCGCCTGCGATCAGAATAACGGCGGCGCCATCAACGGCGGCCAAAATCGGCAGCGGATCACTCCACTTATCCATGTTCGTCGTGCGCGAATAATAGGGCTCACCGCGGCCATATGCCTCGTTCAGATTAATCGCATTGAAGACGATCACGGCGGCGATAAAAGCAAACAGAACGCCCCCGGCGAGCACACTGGCCATCTTGAACTTCGGCACGTCAATACCTCACGCTTAGCGGAATGTAGCAATCTGGCGACTGCGCTGCCGCCTGCCTCAAGTCGCGTACGAATAAGTCCATTCCGGCCTTCAGGTTGATGCAACCGGCGGAGCCTGCGTGGGTGCCACCGTGAATAAAAAAGCCGCCCCGTCCATATGTCTGCGTTCCTGGATAGACATGAATGGTAATCCGGTGATTTCCCCACGATGCACGCGCAGCCAGGTTATACCAGTGGTTTTCCCACATCTGCAAAGGCTCAATCCAGTATTGACCAATGGGAATCGGCCCCTTGCTTCTTTCACGCTGGCGCTCCAGTGAATGGTCGAACCTTCCCGCACTATCCGGGCTACCTGACACCGCGGCATAGATACGGGTAACGGGGCCACTCATGGTCAGAAAGCGCCCGTTGAAACCAAGTGATATCTGCGATTTCGCGCAAGCGGGAACGCTCGGCGTGCCTCGCTCGGCAGCGTATCGATCGGACATGCGAACCTCTGAGCTGGAGGGAAAAATTTCCTTGGCCTCCTTATCCGTTCTTCCGCAAACGCGAAGTGCAGCAGACCAGGAGGCTTATCGGCTTCACGTGTGCGGACAGCGCAATGCATGGCGCCAATGTGAAAAGCGAGCCACTACGAAGCCCTTTTCAGCAACAGTGCCGCAGCCGCACACTTCTGAGCCGTGACGGTGCGTCAACGCCTCGTCACGGGCTCGGCCACCCTACCCGCCGCCAACCCAATACGAAATGGGCAACGGCCCATTTTTTGGCGCAAAATCGATTGCGGTCTTTTGTTGGAGCGCGAGCCCATTGTCCCTATGGACAACCCCCGTTGCCCCCACCGCCACGCCCCTCTAAGCTGATGCGCGCAGCCGCGCCGCACCGGGCGCAAAATTTGCACGGAAGTCTCACCGCCAACCCCGTCCACTCCCGCCGCACGAGGATCGCCGCCGATGACCCGCTACCGCGATTTCCACCGCCGCTCGATCGATAACCCCGAAGCCTTCTGGCGCGACGAAGCCCAGCGCATTCACTGGCACACGCCGTTCGGCACCGTGCTCGACCGCTCGAAGCCGCCGTTCGCGCGCTGGTTCGTCGGCGGCCGTACGAACCTCTGCCACAACGCCGTCGATCGTCATCTCGCCGAACGCGCGCAGCAGAACGCGCTCATCTACGTGTCGACCGAAACCGGCATCGAGCGGCATTACACGTACGCTGAGCTGCACGCGGAAATCAACCGGATGGCCGCGGTGATGCGCTCGCTCGGCGTCAAGCGCGGCGACGTCGTGCTGATCTATCTGCCGATGATCCCCGAGGCCCTCTTCGCGATGCTCGCGTGCGCGCGGCTCGGCGCGATTCATTCGGTCGTATTCGGCGGCTTCGCGGCGCCGAACCTCGCGGCACGCATCGACGACGCGAAGCCCGCGCTCATCGTCACCGCCGACGCCGGCGCGCGCGGTGGCAAAGTGATCGACTACACGCCGCTCGTCGACGAAGCGCTCGCGCGCGCCGCGCACAAGACGCCGCACGTGCTGCTGATCGACCGGCAGCTCGCGCCCGAGCGCCTGAACGCGCCCTACCTCGTCGCCTACGAGCCGCTGCGCGAGCAGTTTTTCAACGCCCACGTGCCGTGCGAATGGCTCGAATCGAACGAGCCGTCGTACGTGCTGTACACGTCGGGCACGACCGGCAAGCCGAAGGGCGTGCAGCGTGATGTTGGCGGTTATGCGGTCGCGCTCGCGGCATCGATGGAATACATCTTCCAGGGCAAGCCCGGCGACACGATGTTCACGGCTTCCGACGTCGGCTGGGTGGTCGGCCATAGCTACATCGTCTACGCGCCGCTGATCGCGGGGCTCACCACGGTGATGTACGAAGGCACGCCGATCCGCCCGGACGGCGGCATCTGGTGGCGGCTCGTCGAGCAGCACAAAATCAATATCATGTTCACCGCGCCGACCGCGCTGCGCGTGCTGAAAAAACAGGACCCGGCGCTACTCAAGGCCGCCGATCTGTCGAGCCTGCGCACGCTGTTTCTCGCCGGCGAGCCGCTCGACGAACCGACCGCCGAGTGGATCACCAACGCGCTGAGCAAGCCGGTGATCGACAACTACTGGCAGACCGAAACCGGCTGGCCGATGCTGGCGATTCCGCGCGGCATCGAAGATCTGCCGAACAAGCTCGGCTCGCCGGGCGTGCCGTCGGTCGGCTACAACCTGACGATCCGCGACGAGCTGACCGGCGAGCCCTGCGCGGTCGGCGAAAAAGGTGTGCTGACGCTCGACTATCCGCTGCCGCCGGGCTGCATGTCGACGGTTTGGGGCGACGACCGGCGCTTCGTCAGCACCTACTGGTCGAGCGTGCCGAACCAGCAGGTCTATTCGACCTTCGACTGGGGCGTGCAGGACGAAAACGGCTACGTGACGATCCTCGGCCGCACCGACGACGTGATCAACGTCGCGGGTCACCGGCTCGGCACGCGCGAAATCGAGGAGGCGCTGTCGAGTCACGCGGCCGTCGCGGAAGTGGCGGTGGTCGGCGTCAACGATCCGGTGAAGGGGCAGGCGGCGATGGCCTTCGTGGTGCTGCGCAGCGCGCAACCCGAAGGCGATCCGAGCGAGCGCGCGCGCCTCGAAGCCGAACTGGCGATGACGGTCGACCGTCAGCTCGGTTCGATCGCGCGGCCCGCGCGCGTGGTGATGGTGTCGATGCTGCCGAAGACGCGCTCCGGCAAGCTATTGCGCCGCGCGATCGCGGCGCTCGCCGAGGGCCGCGAGCCGGGCGAGCTGCCGACTATCGAAGACCCGGCCGCGCTCCAGCAGGTGCGCGACGCGCTCGGCGACGGCGGGAAGAACTAGCGCGAGAAACTGGTACGAGAAGCTAGTGCGAGAAACGAACGGGAAAGCGGCTCGGATTGAGCGAAGGTGGCGCGAAAGCTCTGCGAAAAACCGCGCCTAACCCGCCGCCCGCCGCCGCCCGCCCAAAACTCAGCCCGCGCCGCGGGGCGCGTCGAGAAAGCGCGCGAGGATCGCATTCGAATACGTGCCCGCGATCTCGGTCAGGAACGACATGAACGACGTGGGCGCGTGGTCGTCGGCGGTATCGGAAATCGTGCGCACGACCGCGCACGGTACGCCGTACTCGTAGCAGACCTGCGCGAGCGCCGCGCCTTCCATCTCGACCGCGAGCGCATCGGGCAGCGCATCGCGCAACGCACCCACCGCCGCCGCGCTCGCGACGAACTGATCGCCACTCACGATCAAACCGCGATGCACACGCGGCTCGCGCGTGCCGAAGCGCGCCGCGCAGGCCGCGCCCTCTTCCGCGACGAAACGCTCGCATGCGGCCGCGAGCCGCTCGGCGAGCGCCGTATCGGTCGAGAAACGCGACATGCCGAGCAGCGGCACTTCGAAGCGCGGAAACAACGGCGACGCGTCGATATCGTGCTGCAGCAGCGTGCTCGCAACGACGATGTCGCCGACATGCACGTCGCGGCTCACGCCCCCGGCGACGCCGGTAAATACGATCGCCTCGACGTCGAACGCGTGGATCAGCGCGCTCGCCGTCGCGGCCGCCGCAACCTTGCCGACGCGCGCGAGCGTGACGACGCACGGCGTGCCCCGCACGCTGCCGACGTGATAATCGCGCCGGCCGTGCGTGACCGTGTGCACGCCGGACTCGGCGCGCATCGCGTCGATCAGGTCGCCGAGTTCCTGCGGCAACGCGGCCAGAATGCCGAGCGGGCGCACCGTGGCCGTGGCCTGCGGCGTGGCCATGGCAGCAGAAGTCGTCGTGCTCATTCGACCGCCTGCAGTTTCGCCACCGCCAGCGCGAGCCACTTCTCGCCGTGCCGTTTGAAGCGGACCTGGGCCTTCGCGTCGGTACCGTTGCCTTCGAGCGCGATGATCGTGCCTTCGCCGAACTTCGTGTGAAACACCTGCTGACCGACCCGGAAGCCGGTGTCGGCCGCGCGCTGCTCGTTCGCGAACGCCGGCGCCGGCGCGGATGCCACCGATGCCGCGGCCGAACCGCCACCATAGCCCGGCCGCGCGAACCAGTCGCGCCCGTAGCCGGCGTTATCCGAGCGACCGCCCCAGCGCGAACCCGCCTCGACCTTCGGCGTCAACCACTTCAGCGTTTCCTGCGGCAGTTCGTCGAAGAAGCGCGAACGGATGTTGTAACGCGTCTGGCCGTGCAGCATCCGGCTCTGTGCAAACGACAGATACAGCCGCTCCTTCGCACGCGTGATCGCGACGTACATCAGACGGCGCTCTTCCTCGAGACCGTCGGACTCCATCGCGCTGTTCTCGTGCGGGAACAGCCCCTCTTCGAGACCGGTGATAAACACCGCCGTGAATTCGAGGCCCTTCGCCGCGTGCACGGTCATCAGCTGCACCGCTTCCTGGCCGGCCTGCGCCTGGTTGTCGCCGGCTTCGAGCGACGCGTGCGACAGGAAGCCGGCGAGCGGCGTCATCGTGTCGGGGTTCTGCGCCGGATCGGCGATGTCCGGGGCGTCGAGGACCACGGTGTTCGGATCGTCGGTCGCGACCGCGAGTTCGGGCGCGGTGCTGGCGCCGGGGCGCAGCGGGATCGAGCGCGCGGGCGTGTCGAGCCCGTAGCCTTCCTCGCTGACGAACGCGGCGGCCGCGTTGACGAGTTCCTGCAAGTTCTCGAGGCGGTCCTGGCCTTCGCGCTCGTTTTGATAGAACTCGGCGAGACCGCTCGTGCGCACCACGTACTCGACGGTTTCCGGCAGGCTCATCTGCTGCGTTTCCGCGCGCATCCTGCCGACCAGATTCGCGAACGCGGCGAGGCTCGAGCCTGCCTTGCCCGCGACGTACGGAATCGCCGCGGCCATCGAGCAGTTGTACAGACGCGCCGAGTCCGCGAGCTGTTCGAGCGAACGCGCGCCGATGCCGCGCGTCGGGAAATTGACGACGCGGGCGAACGCGGTGTCGTCGTTCGGATTGTCGATCAGGCGCAGATACGCGAGCGCGTGCTTGACTTCCTGACGCTCGAAAAAGCGCAGGCCGCCATACACGCGATACGCGATGCCCGCATTGACGAGCGTGTGCTCGATCGTGCGCGACTGCGCGTTGCTGCGATAAAGAATCGCGATTTCGCTGCGCGAGGTGCCGGTGCTGATGAGCGCCTTGATTTCCTCGACGATCCAGCCGGCCTCCTGCGAATCGGTCGCCGATTCGTAGACGCGCACCGGTTCGCCGTGGCCGGCGTCGGTGCGCAGATTCTTGCCGAGACGGCGCGAGTTGTTCGCGATCAGCTGGTTGGCGGCATCGAGAATATGGCCGTGCGAGCGATAGTTCTGTTCGAGCTTGATCAGGTTGCGCACTCTGAATTCGTGCTCGAAATCGCGCATGTTGCCGACGTTCGCGCCGCGGAACGCGTAGATCGACTGATCGTCGTCGCCGACCGCGAAGATTGCGTTGTGCTCACCCGCGAGCAGCTTGAGCCACGCGTACTGCAGCTTGTTGGTGTCCTGGAACTCGTCGACGAGGATGTGCCTGAAACGCGCCTGGTAATGCGCGCGCAGCGGCGGATTGTGCGCGAGCAGTTCGTAGCAGCGCAGCAGCAGCTCCGGGAAGTCGACCACGCCTTCGCGCTGGCATTGCTGGTCGTAGGCTTCGTAGAGCTCGACGAACTTGCGGTTGAAGTTGTCGGTGGCGTCGACGTCTTTGGGACGCAGCCCCTGCTCTTTCGCGTTGTTGATGAAGTACTGGAGATTTTTCGCCGGGTACTTTTCGTCGTCGATGTTGAGGCCCTTCATCAGGCGCTTGATCGCCGACAGTTGGTCTGCCGTATCGAGAATCTGGAACGTGGCGGGCAGACCGGCGTCGCGGTGATGCGCGCGCAGCATGCGGTTGCACAGACCGTGGAAGGTGCCGATCCACATGCCGCGCGTGTCGATCGGCAGGAGCGCCGACAGACGCGCCATCATTTCGCGGGCGGCCTTGTTGGTGAAGGTCACCGCGAGGACCGTGGCGGGCGACGCGAGACCTTGCTGGATCAGCCACGCGATGCGGGTAATCAGGACGCGGGTTTTGCCGCTGCCGGCGCCGGCGAGAATCAGCGCGGGCTCATTCGGAAGCGTGACGGCGGCGTGTTGTTCGGGGTTCAGATTCGAGAGGAGATCGGGCATTTTTTCTGGCGGACGGCAGAGCGACCAACATTATATGCCCCAAGGGAGGGGTTGCCCTTGGGCAGGGCTTGGCCTGGTTTTTTCGTTGTTCTGGCTTTGTTGGTGCCCCTTGGGCGGGGCGGCGCTTTTTTCGTTGTTCTGGCTTGGTTGGCCTTTCCTTGCAGTGTTATTGGTCTATTAGCGTTGCCCCTGTGCGGGGCGGCACCTACTTTCTTTGCCTGCTGCAAAGAAAGTAGGCAAAGAAAGCAGCTTCACACCGCAAGCTCTTAAGTGGGTCCCCTGGCTTGGAGGGAGTAGTGGTGCATCTGGAATCTGTGCCCTCGCACATTCGACGGTAGTGACAAAGCCGTCATGCTTCCCACTGCGCACTGCGTGCGTCGTGGACGGGTCTGCCTGGGAAACCAGTGGGGTTGGTTGCTCTGTGGGGGCCGTCGGCTGCGCCTCGGCCAGCCGCCCCGGAGACCGGTGGTGAGATCAAGGCCGTGCGTAGTGACACACCAAAACAACCAATCGGTTAAGCCGGGCTTGCTCCTGGCGACATGCCGAAACGACCGATGGTTGGTGACCGGGGCTTCGGCGCGCGTAGCGTCGCCGGAAGGATGACTGCCTTGTCACGAACGGGGAGTGTGCGAGGTGACAGATTCCAGATGCACCACTACCGGTGGTTGACCGGGGTGCCCGCTTAAGAATTAGCGGTGTGAAGCTGCTTTCTTTGCCTACTTTCTTTGCAGCAAGCAAAGAAAGTAGGTGCCGCCCCGCACAGGGGCAACGCTAATAGACCGATAACACAACAAGGAAAGGCCAACCAAGCCAGAACGACAAGAAAAGCGCCGAACGGCGAAAAACCTCCTCCAGCTATAATCAACCATTCTCCGAATCCAAAAAACCGGCTTTTAACCAGAAACATGAGCGACACCCCGAGCGACCCGACCTCGACGCTTGCAAAAAGCTTCGAACCCCACACCATCGAAGCCCATTGGGGCCCTGAATGGGAAAAGCGCGCGTACGCCGCGCCCTCCTTCGACGCCAACCGTAAGGATTTCTCGATCCAGTTGCCGCCGCCGAACGTCACCGGCACGCTGCACATGGGCCACGCGTTCAACCAGACCATCATGGACGGTCTCACCCGCTATCACCGCATGCTCGGCGAGAACACGCTGTGGGTGCCGGGCACCGACCACGCGGGTATCGCCACGCAGATCGTCGTCGAACGGCAACTCGATGCGCAGGGCGTGTCTCGCCATGACCTCGGCCGCGAGAAGTTCGTCGAACGCGTGTGGGAATGGAAGCAGCAGTCGGGCTCGACCATCACGAATCAGGTGCGCCGTCTCGGCGCGTCGATCGACTGGTCGCGCGAATACTTCACGATGGACGACAAGATGTCGGCCGCCGTGCGCGACGTGTTCGTACGCCTGTATGAACAGGGCCTGATCTATCGCGGCAAGCGTCTCGTCAACTGGGACCCGGTGCTGCTCACCGCGGTGTCCGACCTCGAAGTGGTCAGCGAGGAAGAAAACGGCCACCTGTGGCACATCCAGTATCCGCTCACCGACGGCTCGGGTCATCTGACCGTCGCCACCACGCGTCCGGAAACCATGCTCGGCGACACCGCCGTGATGGTCCACCCGGAAGACGAGCGCTACGCCCACCTGATCGGCAAGACCGTCACGCTGCCGCTGTCGAACCGCGAAGTGCCCGTCATCGCCGACGACTACGTCGACCGCGAGTTCGGCACCGGCGTCGTCAAGGTCACGCCCGCGCACGATTTCAACGACTACCAGGTCGGCCTGCGCCACAAGCTGCCGCAAATCGAAATCCTCACGCTCGACGCGAAGATCAACGACAACGCGCCCGAAAAATACCGCGGTCTCGACCGTTTCGAAGCCCGCAAGCAGGTCGTCGCCGATCTCGAAGCGCTCGGCGTGCTCGAATCGGTGAAGCCGCACAAGCTGATGGTGCCGCGCGGCGACCGCACCGGGGTCGTCATCGAGCCGATGCTGACCGACCAGTGGTTCGTCGCGATGAGCAAGCCGGCACCGGAGGGCACGTTCAATCCGGGTAAATCGATCGCCGAAACCGCGCTCGACGTGGTCCGCAACGGCCAGATCAGGTTCGTGCCGGAAAACTGGACCACCACGTACTACCAGTGGCTCGAAAACATCCAGGACTGGTGTATCTCGCGCCAGCTGTGGTGGGGTCATCAGATTCCGGCGTGGTACGGCGAAAACGGCGAAGTGTTCGTCGCGAAGAACGAAGAAGACGCGCGCGCGAAGGCCGCCGCGGCCGGCTACACCGGCTCGCTGAAGCGCGACGACGACGTGCTCGACACGTGGTTCTCGTCGGCGCTGGTGCCGTTCTCGTCGCTCGGCTGGCCGAACGAAACGGAAGATCTGAAGCACTTCATGCCGTCGTCGGTGCTGGTCACCGGCTTCGACATCATCTTCTTCTGGGTCGCGCGCATGGTCATGATGACCACGCACTTCACCGGCAAGGTGCCGTTCGACACGGTCTACGTGCACGGCCTCGTGCGCGACGCCGAAGGCCAGAAGATGTCGAAGAGCAAGGGCAACACGCTCGACCCGATCGATATCGTCGACGGCATCGACCTCGACGCGCTGGTCGCGAAGCGCACCACCGGCCTGATGAACCCGAAGCAGGCCGCGTCGATCGAGAAGAAGACCCGCAAGGAATTCCCGGACGGCATCCCCGCCTTCGGCACCGACGCGCTGCGCTTCACGATGGCGTCGATGGCCACGCTCGGGCGCAACATCAACTTCGACCTCGCGCGCTGCGAGGGCTATCGCAACTTCTGCAACAAGCTGTGGAACGCCACGCGCTTCGTGCTGATGAACTGCGAAGGCCAGGACTGCGGCTTCGGTCAGCCGTCGCAATGCGGCGAATGCGGCCCGGACGGCCATCTGCATTTCTCGCCGGCGGACCGCTGGATCGTGTCGCAACTGCAGCGCGTCGAAGCGGACGTCGCCAAGGGTTTTGCCGACTATCGCTTCGACAATGTGGCCAACGCCATATACAAGTTCGTCTGGGACGAATATTGTGACTGGTATCTCGAGCTCGCCAAGGTTCAGATCCAGACGGGTCAGCCGAACCAGCAGCGCGCGACGCGCCGTACACTGCTGCGCGTGCTCGAGACGGTGCTGCGCCTCGCGCATCCGGTGATCCCGTTCATCACCGAAGCGCTGTGGCAGAAAGTGGCGCCGCTCGCCGGACGCTATCCCGAAGGCAAAATCGATGGCGAAGCGTCCATCATGGTGCAGCCGTACCCCATCGCGGAGCCGTCGAAGCTCGACGAAGCAGCCGAACAGTGGGCGGCCGACCTCAAGGCGGTGATCGACGCATGCCGGAATCTGCGCGGCGAGATGAACCTGTCGCCCGCGGTCAAGGTGCCTTTGCTGGCCACCGGCAACGCGGAGCGCCTGCGCACTTTCGCACCTTACGCTCAGGCGCTGGCGCGTTTGTCCGAAGTGCAGATCATCGCCGACGAAGCGGCACTCGACGCGCAGGCGGATGGCGCGCCGATTGCTATCGTAGGGAGCGACAAGCTCGTCTTGAAGGTCGAAATCGACGTGGCGGTCGAACGCGAACGCCTGTCGAAAGAGATCGCGCGCCTCACCAACGAAATCGCCAAATGCAACGGCAAGCTGCAAAATGAAAGCTTCGTCGCGAAGGCGCCGCCGGTGGTCGTGGAACAGGAACAGAAACGGCTCGCCGATTTCGAAGCCACCGTCGGCAAGCTGAAAGCCCAACTGGCTCGCTTGCCGGTCTGATCGACGTGTCTTGCCCGCCCCTCACCGGCGGGCAAGGACTTAAACCAGAGGACTCAGGGTAATCACATGCTTAAAGTTACGAAGGCGGTATTTCCGGTAGCCGGTCTTGGCACCCGGTTCCTCCCGGCCACGAAGGCGAGCCCGAAAGAAATGCTGCCGATCGTCGACAAGCCGCTGATTCAGTACGCGGTGGAAGAGGCGATGGCGGCCGGCATCACCGAAATGATCTTCGTGACGGGCCGCAGCAAGCGCGCGATCGAAGACCATTTCGACAAATCCTATGAGATCGAAGCTGAACTCGAGGCACGCGGCAAAGCCAAGCTGCTCGAACTGGTGCGCAGCATCAAGCCGAGCCACGTCGATTGCTTCTACGTCCGTCAGGCCGAAGCGCTCGGTCTCGGCCACGCGGTGCTGTGCGCGGAAAAGCTGGTGGGCGACAACCCGTTCGCGGTGATCCTCGCGGACGACTTGCTGTACGGCAAGCCGCCCGTGATGACGCAGATGATCGAGGTGTTCGATCACTATCACAGCTCGGTGATCGGCGTCGAAGAGATTCCACCGGAAGACACCAAGTCGTACGGGATCGTCGACGGCAAGGAATGGGAAGACTCGATCATCAAGATGTCGGGCATCGTCGAGAAGCCGGAACCGAGCGTGGCGCCGTCGAACCTTGGCGTGGTGGGCCGCTACGTGCTCAAGCCGCGCATCTTCGATCATCTGCGCTCGATCAAGCCGGGCGCGGGCGGTGAACTGCAGCTGACGGACGCGATCCAGTCGCTGCTCGCCGACGAACAGGTGCTCGCGTACAAGTACCACGGCACGCGTTTCGACTGCGGCAGCAAGCTCGGCTATCTGAAGGCGACGGTCGAGTTCGCGCTGCGTCACCCGGAAGTGGCCGCCGATTTCGACGAATATCTGCGCACCCGCTCGCCGGTTCTCGAAGGCTGACGGTTCAGCACAGCACGGCGGCCAACGGGCCGCCCGCAGGCTGGAACGAAGAAGGCGCTGTCCCCTCACGGGAACAGCGCCTTCTTTTTACATGACGCGGATTTTTTTACCGAATACCAGTGGGGCCGCTCAGGGCAGGACCGCTCAACGGCGCCGCATCAGGAACGTGAACACCTTGTCTTGCGCCGAGCTTTCGACGATCTCGTTGCCGGTCTGCTTCGCGAACGCGGCGAAATCGCGCTGCGAGCCGGGATCGGTGGCGAGCACCTTGAGAATCTGGCCGCTTTCCATGTCGGCGAGCGCCTTCTTGGCGCGCAGGATGGGCAGCGGGCACATGAGCCCGCGCGCATCGACTTCCTTGTGAATCTGAATTTGCATCGACGATGACCTTCGGGACGAGGCGTCGCTGACGACGCCGGACTGAGGGCCAAATTCTACAGCAGGCGCGCTATTGCCGCCGGCGCGTGCAGCGGCGCACGCCACTACAACACCACCGCCTGCCCGCTGTGCAGCGACTCGCGCAACGCGACACCAATGCGCGTCGCTTCGAGCGCATCGGCGAGACCCGCGCCAGTCTGCTCCGCCCCACCCTGCACCGCCGCGACGAACGCGCGAGCTTCGTGCAAGAACGCGTCCTCGAAACGGTCGAAAAAGTTCGGCGTGCATTCGTTGCGGATGCCGGTCGAATCGTAGATCTCGACGCGATTCGCACGCGGATTGCGGCCGATCGTCAGGCCGCCCGCCGTACCGATGACTTCGCTGTGCGAATCGTTGCCGTGCGCCTGCGTGCGCGACGCGTAGAACATCGCGAGCCGGCCGCCTTCGAACTCGCAGATCGCGACGCCATTGTCGACGTCGCCGAATTCGCGCAGGCCATCGTGCAGCGCGACCGCGCCCGCCGCGAACACGCGCGTCGCGCGCGGCTTGCCGAGCAGCCACCGGGCCACGTCGATGTCGTGCACGGTGCAGTCGAGAAAGATGCCGCCCGAGGTCGCCGCGAAGCGCACGAAGAAGCCGTCGTTGTCGTTCTGATCGGTGGTCTGCGAGCGCACGAGAAACGGCCGGCCGATCTGGCCGGCCGCGATCCTGTCGAACGCGTCCTTGTAGCTCGGATCGAAGCGCCGCATGAAGCCGATCGTCGCCTGCAAGTGCGGATAGCGCGCCGCTTCGGCCAGCACGCGCTCGCACTCGGCGACGTCGAGCGATAACGGCTTTTCGCAGAACACATGCTTGCCCGCGCGCAACGCGTCGACGATCTGCTGCGCGTGCAGCGACGACGGCGTGACGAGCCACACCGCGTCGACCTGCGGATCGGCGAGCAACGCCGCGTAATCGGCATAAAGACGCGGCTCGGGCAGCGCGTCGCGCGCCCACGCACGTTCGTCCTCCAGCGGACTGCACGCGGCAACGAGGGCCGCGCCCGGTACGCGATACGCAAGATTCTCCGCATGCCGTTTGCCGAGCCGCCCGAGCCCGACCACGCCGACGCGCACCAGCCTGGCAGCGGGCTTCATCACGAGGCCTCGCCGAGCTGGATCGCGCGGCCTTCGCGCCACGAGCGCGTCGCGGCTTCCGCGAGTTCGAGCGCTTTCAGGCCGTCGGCGACGGTCGTGCGTACCGGCTTGCCGTGCGTGACCGCGTCGAAGAAATGCGCGATTTCAAGCGCGTACGCCGCGCGATAACGTTCGAGAAAAAACGCCTCGGGCACGTCGGTCGAGACTGCCGTCGTCGAGTACGCAGTGACCTCCGTCGGCCGCACGTTGCCCGCCTGCAGCATGCCGGTGCTGCCGAGCACTTCGAAACGCTGGTCGTAACCGTACGCGGCGCGCCGCGCGGTGTTGATCTGGCACAGCCGGCCGCGCTTCGTGCGGATCGTCACCGCGGTCGAATCGATGTCGCCCGCGTCGGCGATCGCCGGATCGGACAGGCAACTGCCGGTGGCGTGCAGCGTGTCGGCTTCGTCGTCGAGAATCCAGCGGAAGATGTCGAAGTCGTGAATCAGCATGTCCTTGAAGATGCCGCCCGAGTGCCGGATGTACTCGACCGGCGGCGCGCCCGGATCGCGGCTCGTCACGACCAGCATTTCCGGCGTGCCGATTTCTCCCGCGTCGATACGCGCCTTCAGCGCCGAGAAGGTCGGATCGAAGCGGCGCTGAAAGCCGATCATGCAAACCACGCCCGCGCGCTCCACCGCCTCCGCGCACACGCGTGCACGCTCCAGCGTCAGATCGACCGGCTTCTCGCAGAAAACATGCTTCTTTTGCGCGGCCGACTTCACGATCAGGTCCGCATGCGTGTCGGTGCTCGAACAGATCACGGTCGCACCGATCGACGCATCGCCGATCGCGCCGTCGATATCCGCGACCTGCGCGCCATGCTGCGCGGCGAGCGCCGCGGCCGCCTCGCGATTCACGTCGACCACGTATTTGAGCCGTACGCCCGGCTGCCGCGCGAGATTCGCCGCATGGATCTTGCCGATGCGCCCCGCGCCGAATACGGCGACGTCGATCGTGTTTGCCGCGTCAGTCATCGTAGCCTCCGGTGTCGTTGGATTCCTCAACGTTCAGTTCGAGCTTGTACGCGAGCGCGATGAACAACGCCTGGCACAGGCAGATCGTGCTGGTCAGCGAGCGGAACGCGAACGCGCTGCCTTCCTTCACATAGAGTTGCGTGCTCGCGTAGCGCGCGAGCGGCGATAGTTGGCTATCCGTAATAACCAGCGTCTTCGCCTGATGATGATGCGCGACGCGCAGACAGTACTGCGTCTCCTTGCCGTACGGCGCGAAGCTGATCGCGATCACCACGTCGCCCTTGCGCACGCTGCGGATCTGCTCGCGATACATACCGCCGAAACCGGACACCAGATGCACGCGCTTATGCGTGTGCTGCAATGCATAGACGATATAGCTCGCCACGGGAAACGAGCGCCGCACGCCGATCACGTAGATGTTGTCGGCCTGTTGCAGCATCTTCACGGCGGCGTCGAACTGTTTGTCGTCGAGGCCCGCCGCGAGTTCTTCAAGGCCGCCGCGCGACGCGTCGATGAACTCGCGCGCGACCGCGCCGCCCGACAAATTACCGGGCTTCTCGTCGATCAGCTTGCGGATGCGCTGCTGATAGCTCGGCGACGACACGCCCTGCCCCGTATACGCCTGACGAAACACCGCCTGCAGATCGGAGAAGCCGGAAAAGCCGAAGCGCTGCGCAAAGCGCACGACCGCCGACGGATGCACGCCGCAGCTCGCGGCGATGTCGCTCGTGCGGTCCATCATCACGCTCGAACGGTGCTGCTCGATATACGTCGCGACGCTCTTCAACTGCCGCGGCAGCGACTCGTAGTTATCCGCGATGCGCTGCATCAATTCGTCGACGCCCGGCATCGCTTCTTCGGTGATCTGTTCCGCCATGACTGCCTCTCGGGTGTTCCTGCAATGCGGCAGACGCACACGGCTCACCGCCACACACGTCCGACGCTGCCGATTATAGGCAGCGCATCCACCAAATGGAACGTATTTTCCATTTTTATTTGACGTGAAATTTTCTTTGCAAGGCCTCGGAAGATGACCTACTCTTGGTCGTGAGCGATGGTGTCGCGGCGGCTTCGCGCCGCGCGAAAATCCGCACGCCGGCGGCTACGATCGGCCCCGAAACCGGGCCCGCGCCCCCACCACCCGCTCTCCTCGATAACGAACGACAGACCGAGAAAGGTGGAGACAATGAGACTTTGCAGAGGCAAGGCTACGCTCAGGATTCTGGTGACGGCGTTGACGTTGGCGACGGGATTCGGCGCGGCCACCGCCGCCCGCGCGGCCGACGCCCACTTCGTGCTGATCAGCCACGCGCCGGATTCGGATTCGTGGTGGAACACGATCAAGAACGCGATCAAGCAGGCCGACGAGGACTTCAACGTTCAGACCGACTACCGCAATCCGCCGAACGGCGACATCGCCGACATGGCGCGCCTCGTCGAACAGGCGGCGGCACGCAACTACGACGGCGTGATCGTGTCGATCGCCGATTTCGACGTGCTGAAGAGTTCGATCTCCAAGGTCACCGAGAAGCACATCCCGCTCGTCACGATCAATTCGGGCACCGAAGAGCAAAGCGCGAAGCTCGGCGCGATCATGCACGTCGGCCAGCCCGAATTCGCGGCCGGCAAGGCGGCCGGCGAAAAGGCCAAAGCGGCCGGCATCAAGTCGTTCCTGTGCGTGAATCACTACGCGACCAACCCGGCTTCGTTCGAACGCTGCCGGGGTTTCGCGGAGGCGATCGGCGCCGACTTCAAGACCTCGACGCTCGACGCGGGTCAGGACCCGACCGGCGTGCAATCGAAAGTCAGCGCGTTCCTGCGCAATCACCCGAACACCCAGGCGGTGCTGACGCTCGGGCCGCTCTCGGCCGATCCGACCTTGAAGGCACTGCAACAGATGGGCCTCGCGGGCAAGATCTGGTTCGCGACGTTCGACTTCGATAGCGACATCGCGAAGGGCATCCAGGACGGCACGATCCAGTTCGCGATCGACCAGCAGCCGTATCTGCAGGGCTATATCCCGGTCGCCGTGCTCGCGATCGCGAAGAAGAACCACACCACCGATCCGGTCAAGATCCGCGAAGTGCTGCAGGCGAATCCGAAGTTCAAGGAGCGGCTCGCGACCTACGGACTCGCGCCATCGTACGGGCCGCGCAATATCGGCTCGGGTCCGGGTTTCATCACGAAGGACAACGTCGACAAGGTGCTGAAGTACGCGGGGCAGTATCGCTAGACGGATGAGCCGGCGCCGCACGACGGCGGCGCCAACGATCGCGGCACGTGTGCGACGAAGAGCTGCGGACGGCAACGAATAGCAAGCGTTGCCACGCATGACAGGCTCTGAACGGCCTGGCTCCCTGACTGCGCACGCGTCGCCGCTCCGCTCTGCCCCGCACTGCACTGCTTCGCTTTGTGATGCCAGCGCGAACGCCGCCCTCGCGAGGCCGTTCGCACACCGCTTGCACGTCCACTTTTTACGTGCCGCCTTCACCTGCATCAACGCCCAAGCGCACTGCGTCGACCCGCAGTCCGACGGCGTCTCAAGGAGAGCTGCAATGGGTGTCGCCGACCTCTTCCATCCTTCGCACCGCAAGCCGCCCCCGCCCGACCCGCAGGACCCGTCGGCACAGGCTGCGACGCCCGTCGCGTCGGACGAGCGCGTGCGCCGCGAATCGTGGTTCCGCCACCTGCTCGGGCGCCCGGAATTCGCCGCGCTGGCCGGCACCGTGATGGTGTTCCTCGTATTCGGCATCGCGGCCGGCAACTCGGGGATGTTCAACCTCGACGGCATCATGAACTGGTCGCAGGTCGCCGCCTATCTCGGCCTGATCTCGGTCGGCGCGTGCATGCTGATGATCGCCGGCGAGTTCGATCTGTCGATCGGCTCGATGATCGGTTTCGCCGGCATGATGGTCGCGCTGCCGAGCATGTACTTCCACTGGCCGATCTGGCTCGCGATCCTGTTCGCGTTCGTCGGCTCGATGCTGCTCGGTGCGCTCAACGGCTATCTCGTGATGCGCACGCGACTGCCGTCGTTCATCGTCACGCTCGCGTTCCTGTTCATCCTGCGCGGTCTCACGCTCGCGCTGTCGGTGAAATTCGCCGATCGCACGATCATCTCCGGCGTCGGCGACGTCGCGCGTCAGGACTGGTTCGCGCACACGTTCTTCCAGGGCGTCGCGTTCAGAGGCGTGTTCGTCTGGCTCGGTCATCTCGGCCTCGTGAAGATGCTCGACAACGGCACGCCGCTCGTGCCGGGCATTCCGAAAGTGCTGCTGTGGTGGCTCGCGCTCGCGGTGGTCTGCGCGTTCACGCTCGCGAAGACCCGCTTCGGCAACTGGATCTTCGCGGTCGGCGGCGATGCGAACGCGGCCAAGAACGTCGGCGTGCCCGTGCGGCGCGTGAAGATTTCGCTCTTCGTGCTGACCGCGTTCTGCTCGTGCCTGTATGCGGTGCTACAAGTTTGCGATATCGGCTCGGCCGCGGCCGATCGCGGTTTGCAGGCGGAATTCGAAGCGATCATCGCCGCCGTGATCGGCGGCACGCTGCTCACCGGCGGCTACGGTTCGGTAGTCGGTGCGTGCTTCGGCGCGCTGATCTTCGGCGTCGTGCAGATCGGCATCACCTACACCAATGTCGATTCCGACTGGTTCCGCGTGTTCCTCGGCGTGATGCTGCTGTTCGCCGTGCTGTTCAACCACTACGTGCGCGGCCGCGTCGCGGCGTCGCGTTAGGAGGACGTTCACGATGAGCACTCCGACGAGCCCCTCTGAACCAGGCGCGGACGACACCATCCTCGCGCTCGAAAACGTCAGCCGCTATTTCGGCAACATCATCGCGCTGAACGACATCACGCTGCGGCTCAAACGCGGCGAAGTGCATTGCCTGCTCGGCGACAACGGCGCCGGCAAATCGACGCTGATCAAGACGCTCGCGGGCGTCTATCAGCCGAGCGCCGGCATCTATCGAGTGGACGGCCAGCCGGTGCGCTTCACTTCGCCGAGAGACGCGCTCGATCTCGGCATCGCGACCGTCTATCAGGATCTCGCGCTGGTGCCGCTGCTGTCGGTCGCGCGCAATTTCTTCATGGGCCGCGAGCCGCAGAAAAAACTGTTCGGTTTCCTAAACGTGATGGACCTCGACACCTGCGCGAGCACCGCGCGCGACAAGCTCGCCGAAATGGGCATCAATGTGCGCGACCCGCATCAGCCGATCGGCACGATGTCAGGCGGCGAACGTCAATGTCTGGCGATCGCCCGCGCGATTCATTTCGGCGCGCGCGTGCTGATTCTCGACGAACCGACCGCCGCGCTCGGCGTCAAGCAGAGCTTCAACGTGCTGAAGCTGATTCATAAGGCGCGCGCCAAGGGCATCTCGGTGATCTTCATCACGCACAACGTGCACCACGCGTACCCGATCGGCGATTCGTTCACGCTACTCAATCGCGGCCGCTCGCTCGGCACCTTCACGAAAGAGACGATCAGCAAGGACGAAGTGCTCGACATGATGGCCGGCGGCGCCGAGATGCAGAAGATGATCGGCGAACTCGAAGGCGCGACGATCTGACTACTCAGGACTCTCCATGGCTCAATCCAGCACCTCCAGCAGCGCGGCACCGGTCAGCCGCTTCGCGCCGGGCCGCGTGCGCGACATCGTCTGCCTCGGCCGGCTCGCCGTCGATCTGTACGCGCAGCAGGTCGGCGCGCGGCTCGAAGACGTGTCGAGCTTCGCGAAGTATCTGGGTGGATCGTCGGCGAACATCGCGTTCGGCTGCGCGCGCCTCGGGCTCGACGCGGCGATGCTCGCGCGTGTCGGCGACGATCACATGGGACGCTTCCTGACCGAAACGCTCGCGCAGGAAGGCTGCGACGTGAGCCACGTGCGCATCGACCGCGAACGGCTGACCGCGCTCGTGCTGCTGGGTCTGAAGGACCGCGATACGTTCCCGCTGATCTTCTATCGCGAGAACTGCGCCGACATGGCGATCGACGAAGCCGATTTCGACGAAGCTTTTATTGCTTCCTCGAAAGCATTGCTGATTACCGGCACGCATTTCTCGACCGAGCAGGTGAACCGCGCGAGCCGCCGCGCGCTCGACTACGCGCGTCGCAACGACGTGCGCACCGTGCTCGACATCGACTATCGGCCGGTGCTGTGGGGCCTCACCGGCAAGGCCGATGGCGAAACGCGCTTTATTGCCAGCGAAGGCGTCACCGCGCATTTGCAGCGGATCCTGCCGCTGTTCGATCTGGTGATCGGCACCGAGGAAGAATTTCGTATCGCCGGCGGCAAGAGCGAACTGATCGACGCGCTCACGGCGGTGCGCGCGGTGACGCCCGCCACGCTCGTGCTCAAGCGCGGGCCGCTCGGCTGTCAGATTATCGACGGCAAAGTGCCGGCCTCGCTCGACGACGTGCCGGTCCAGGGCGGCGTCGAAGTCGAGGTCCTGAACGTGCTTGGCGCAGGCGATGCGTTCGCTTCAGGCTTCCTGTCCGGCTGGCTTCGCGATCGACCGCTCGATGCCTGTGCGCGCGCCGCGAATGCGAGCGGCGCGCTGGTCGTGTCGCGGCACGGCTGCGCCCCGGCGATGCCGACGCCGGCCGAACTCGACTACTTCCTGCGCGAAGCCCAGCGCGATCCGCAGCGTATGCGTAGGCCAGATCGCGACGCGCAGCTTGCGCGGCTGCATCGCGTATCGCCGGCGCGCAAGCCGTGGCCCGAAGTGCTCGGCTTCGCGTTCGACCATCGCAATCCGTTCTTCGAACTCGCGCAGCAGACCGGCACGGATGAGGCGCGCATCGCCTGTTTGAAGGGCTTATTTGTCGAGGCGGTCGCGCAGACCGAACGCGATTTGAACCTGCAAGGACGCATCGGTGTCCTGATCGACGACCGCTACGGTCAGGACGCGTTGAATGCCGCGACCAGCCGCGGCTGGTGGATCGGCCGTCCGGTCGAATTGCCTGGCTCGGTGCCGCTGGTGTTCGATCATGGCCGCTCGATCGGCACTACGCTGACAGCTTGGCCGCGCGAGCACATCGCGAAGTGTCTCGTGCAGTTCCATCCGGACGAACCGATCGAGCAGCGCCTCGAACAGGAAGCGCAATTGCGCGCGCTCTACGACGCGACGCAGGCGAGCGGCCACGAACTGCTGTTCGAGGTGATTCCGCCGAAGCATGCGTCGTTGCCGCAAGGACCGGACATCGTGTATCGCGCGCTGAAGCGTCTGTACAACCTCGGCCTCTACCCCGAGTGGTGGAAGCTCGAACCGATGGACGCCGCGCAATGGCAGGCGATCGACGCGCTGATCGCCGAGCGCGATCCGTATTGCCGCGGGGTCGTGCTGCTCGGCTTGTCGGCCGGCGTCGAGCAATTGAGCGACGGCTTTCGCGCGGCCGCGCAGTCGGCCACGTGCCGCGGCTTCACGGTCGGCCGCACGATCTTTCACGAGCCGGGCCATGCGTGGCTCGCCGGCGAGATCGGCCACGACGAACTGATCGCGCGTGTACGTCATACGTTCGAAACGCTGATCGCCGCGTGGCGAGCCGCACGCGGTCCCCAGGCGCCGCACGGCACGTCGCCGCGTGTTCACCAGGAGCAGGCCGCATGAACGAGCGCAGCAGGCACGACGACATCTCATCCGCGAGCGGCGCCACGCCCGCGTCAACGCAAGCGCAACCGGACGCACATACGCACGCGCAGCCGCGCAGCGGCGGCACGATTCGCCTGACGATGGCCCAGGCGCTGGTGCGCTATCTGGCCGCGCAGCGCGTCGCGAGCGAAGACGGCCACGGCGTCGAACCGCTGTTCGGCGGCGTATTCGCGATCTTCGGTCACGGCAACGTCGCGGGTATCGGCGAGGCGTTGTACCAGCATCGCGACACACTGCCGACCCTGCGCGCGCACAACGAACAGGCGATGGCCCATAGTGCGATCGCGTATGCGAAGGCGCACTTCCGCCGCCGCATGATGGCCGTGACGACGTCGATCGGACCCGGCGCGACCAACCTGCTGACCGCCGCCGCGCTCGCCCACGTGAACCGTTTGCCGGTGTTGCTGCTGCCCGGCGATATCTTCGTCTCGCGCGCGCCCGATCCGGTGTTGCAGCAGCTCGAAGACTTCAGCGACGGCGGCGTATCCGCGAACGATGCGTTCAAGCCGCTCTCGCGTTACTTCGACCGTATCGTGCATCCGGCGCAATTGCTCAGTGCGTTGCCGCGCGCTATCCATGTGCTGACCGATGCCGCGTCGTGCGGACCGGTCACGCTCGCGTTGCCGCAGGACGTGCAGGCGCAGGCATGGGATTTCCCGGCGGACTTCTTCACACCGCGAGTCGTGCGCTTTCACGCACCCGCACCGCGCAGCGACGACATCGATGCCGCCTGCGCGCGCTTGCGGCAAGCGCAGCGCCCGCTGATCGTCGCCGGTGGCGGCGTGCTGTACAGCCGCGCGGCCGACGCGCTGCAGCGTTTCGCCCACGCGCATGGCGTGCCGGTTACGGAGACCCAGGCCGGCAAAAGCGCGCTCGCATGGAACGATCCGCTGAACGCGGGCGCGCTCGGCGTGACCGGCTCGTCGGCCGCGAACGCGCTCGCGCACGACGCCGACTGCGTGCTCGCGATCGGCACGCGCCTGCAGGACTTCACGACCGGCTCGAATACGCTGTTCACGCAGGCCGACGTGATCGCGCTCAACGCGAACGCGTTCGACGCGCTCAAGCATCGCGGCTTCGTCGTTCAGGCCGATGCGAAGCTCGCGCTCGATGCGCTCGCCGGACCGCTGCAAGGCTGGCATGCCGAACGTGCATGGACCGCGCGCGCACAAAAGCTCTCGGCCGGCTGGCGCGACACCGTCAGCACGCTCACGCATGCGCCGCAGCGCGACGGCGTGCTGCCGTACGAAGGCGACGTGATCGGCGCGGTGCAGCGCTCGCATCCACACTCCGCGAGCGACGACATCGTCGTGTGCGCGGCCGGCACGCTGCCCGCCGAGCTGCACAAGCTGTGGCGCGCGGGCCGGCCCGGCGCCTATCACGTCGAATACGGCTACTCGTGCATGGGCTACGAAATCGCCGGCGGTCTCGGCGTGAAGCTCGCGCGCCCCGACCGCGAGGTGATCGTGATACTCGGCGACGGCAGCTATCTGATGATGAACAGCGAGATCGCGAGTTCGGTGATGCTCGGCGCGAAGCTGATCGTCGTGGTGCTCGACAATCGCGGCTTCGGCTGCATCAATCGCCTGCAGCAGGCATGCGGTGGCGCGCCGTTCAACAACCTGCTCGACGACTGCGCGCACGGTCCGCAAGGTGTGCCGCGCATCGACTTCGCCGCGCATGCGCGCGCGCTCGGCGCGCAGGCCGAGCATGCGCACAATCTCGCCGAACTCGAAGCGGCGCTGCAACGCGCCCGCGCGGCCGAACGCACCTACGTGATCAGCATCGACACCGATCCCGCGCGCACCACCGAAGACGGCGGTTGGTGGTGGGAAGTCGCGGTGCCCGAAGTGTCGACACGCCCCGAAGTGCGCGACGCCCACGCGAAATACGCGGCGCAGCTCGCCGCGCGCGCCGAGGCGCCGACGCCCGCTGCTGCCGCGCCCGCTCCCGCATCAGGCGATCACCACGAATGAGGGCTCACCCATGAGTGCTTTCGACGTACGCATCGGCATTAATCCGCTGTCGTGGATGAACGACGATTTGCCGTCGCTCGGCGGCGAGACACCGCTCGACGTCGCGCTGACCGAAGGCCGCCAGATCGGCTATCAGGGCTTCGAGCTCGGCAACAAGTTTCCGCGCGAGCCGCAAGCGCTGAAGACGCTCTTCGCGCAATACGATCTCGCGCTGGTGTCCGGCTGGTACTCGGGACAATTGGCCCGACGCGGCGTCGCGGAAGAAATCGCCGCGGTCGGCCCGCACCTCGACCTGCTCGCGCAGAACGGCGCCACGGTGATGGTGTATGGCGAAGTCGCCGATTCGATCCAGGGCGCGGCGCGGCCACTCTATCAACGGCCGCGTTTTTTCGGCGACGCGCAATGGGCCGCGTACGCGGCGCGCGTCGACGAATTCGCCCGCTACACGTTGTCTCGCGGCCTGCGGCTCGCGTATCACCATCACATGGGCGCGTACGTCGAAACGCCCGCCGACGTCGATCAGCTGATGGCGCGCACGAGCGACGCGGTCGGCCTGCTATTCGACGCCGGGCACATCACGTTCGCGGGCGGCGATCCGCTGGCCGTGCTCGACCGGCACATCGCGCGCGTCTGTCATGTGCATTGCAAGGACGTGCGGCCCGCGGTGACGAAGCTCGCGCGCAATCGCAACTGGAGTTTTCTCGACGCGGTGATCGCCGGCGCGTTCACGGTGCCGGGCGATGGCGCGGTGGATTTTGCGGGGATCATCGGACGGCTCAAGCGGCATGGTTATTGCGGCTGGCTGGTGGTCGAGGCAGAACAGGACCCGGTGGTCGCGCCGTCGTTCGAGTACGCGCAGAAGGGGTACCGAACGTTGCGCTCGCTCGTCGATGCGCCGGTCGGGATACCGGAGGATACTGTGCAATAAACGGTGCAACACATGGTGCAATAAGCGCTGCAACACACGAGGCAATACTCACTGCAATAAGCCGCTTGCATGGGACAGGAGGGACTATGAGTCTATTGGTGAAGGCACAGCGCGAGAGCCAGACGATCGCGCGCGTGACGCCGGAGTCGGCCAACTGGCATTACGTCGGATTCGCCGCGTACCGGCTCGGCCCGAACGAAGTCGTGCACGTGTTCGAGCCGGGGCGCGAGGTGTGCATTGTCGTGCTGAGCGGCGCCGTCGATATCGACACGCCGAACACGACGTGGACGTCGCTCGGTTCGCGCGACAGCGTGTTCGAGGATGCGGCGCCGTACGCGGTCTATCTGCCGCCGAACCGGCGCGCGACGATACGTGCGTGCCGCGATGCCGAGATCGGCGTGGCCAGCGCGCCGGCTCGCGGCGTTTATCCGGGGCGGCTGATCGAACCCGCGTCGATGAAACGCTCGACGCGCGGCAAATCGCTGAATACGCGCTACGTCTGCGATATTCTTCCGCAGACCGAGCCGGCCGAAGCGCTGCTGGTGGTCGAAGTGAAAACACCGGGCGGTCATGCGTCGAGCTATCCGCCGCACAAGCACGACACCGACAACATCCCGCACGAAAGCTCGCTCGAGGAAACCTATTATCACCGGCTCGATCCGCCGCAAGGTTTCGCGTTCCAGCGCGTGTACACCGATTCGCGCGATATCGACGAATCGATGGCGGTCGAGGATCACGACGTCGTGATGGTGCCGCGCGGCTATCATCCGGTCGTCGTGCCGTACGGGTACGACTCGTATTATCTGAACGTGATGGCGGGCAGCCAGCGGCTCTGGCATTTCAATAACGACCCGGCGCACGAATGGATCATTAATAAGGATGCTTAACGATGATCTGCATCACGTGATGCACACCTGAATAGTGCCAATACGGTGACGCCGCAACTCAACATTCGCGCGGCGTTACCGCACCCTACGCCCCCTACTTCCGCGCCGCCAGGTCGACGCTGAGCGTGCCGTCCTCGCCCATGCGCACCGTCCCCTTCGACACGTCGCGGCGATAGCCGTAGAGATCGAACTTCATCGGGCCTGCGTTCGAGCTGTCCTCGATATAGGTGCGCGTGTTCGTCACCAGCGAGTTGAACATCTTCACGTCGCCGGATTCGATCCACACGAAGCTGGTGCCCGCGCCCACCGGCGGCTTAGCGACGCTCGCGCCAGTACGCTTGAATTTCAGCACGAGGCCTTCGTCGGTGACGGCCGCGCTCGCGAGACGCGACACCAGCACCGGCGGCGGAAACACCGTGTACTGATCGAACACGAGTTCGTTGCCGCTCAGCGCGACGCCCTTGCGCGCGAACGGCGTCAACGACGCGAGCGGAATGTCGAGCGCGCGCAGCAGTCCCGCCTGCGGCACGCCGAGCACCTTCACCGAGCTCGGCCGATACACCAGATGCCGCTCGTCCTCGGCGGTGATCGTGCCGCTCATCGTAGTCGGCAGCCACACGCCCGGGAAGTGATTCCACAGCTTGATGCCGCCCGTTACTTCGAGCTTGCCGTCGGCAGGCGTCAGTTGCAGGTCGTTCAGCGAGCGCGGCTGATAGTCGAGCAGATAGTCGTTGAAGAGCGCCGCCATCGCGGGCCACGGCTCGACGACTTCGCCGCCGATGATGTGGATGTCGTACTGATTCGGATCGTCGAAATCGACTGGCTCGCCGGGCTTTTTCGGCACCATCTGCGCGTCGAGCGAACGCACGTGAAAGCCGATGCGCCCCGTTACGTAGAAATCGACGTTCTGCACATGGATCAAAGGCGCGGGGCCCGGCGAATAACGTTCGTCGTTCAGGGCCAAGCCCGGTTGCAGATTCAGCGCCGAACCGGGTGTCGCGAAGTTCTTGCCCGCAAACGCCGCGCGCGTGCCGACCGGAATCGCGTGCGCCGCCGACGCGGTCCGCACGTTCTGCGGCACATATCGCCACACCGCGCGCGCCTGTGCGAGCGACGCCTGCTGCGCGCGCAGCAGGCTGTCGTTATAGCGCGCACTCGCGCTGCCGATTTGCGGTGGCGGCGTTTTCGCCGCGCTCGCGAGCGTCGGATAGGACGGCAGATGCACGTCGAGCGCGCCGCTTTCGTCGAAGCTCAGATAGCCGGCCGCCATCTGGTCGCGATAGTGATACAGGTCGAGCACGAACGGTGCGGTCGGATCGGTGCTTGCAGTGGCGCTTGTACTCGCGTTCGTTCCGGACGCCGGCAGCGGCACGATCGCCATGTCGATGTTCATCGGCATCGAGCGCATGAACTTCACGTCGCCGCCCTGCACGAGCAGGCCGCGCGCAGGCATCGTCGCGGGCCAGTCGATCTTCGGCACGGTGCCGTCGTCGAGCGTGAAGCGCACGCCCGTGGCGCTCGTTTCGATCTGCGTGATCGTCATTGCGAGCGTGGGCGGTGGCGTCAGCTTCGCGACCTGCATCACGACGTCGTCGCCATCGAGTCGCGCGATCGGCGTATCGACCTTCAGCAGATCGGCCATGCGCACGTGCGCGGCCTGCATCAGCCGGTCCGCGCCGACGCCGGCCACTTCGACGTGGTCGGCATGGAACACCAGTTCGTGGGCGTTGCGCATCGACAGCGAACCGCTCAGCACGATCGGCACCCACGTGTCGCGATGCATCTCGCCGGTGATGCGCAGCGTGCCGCCATCCTGCGGAACCACGCGCATATTGCGCAGCGGCGAGCCCTGGTACTGGAACAGATAGCGATTGAAGATCGCGGTGAGCTTCGCGCTGTCGAGCGTCACGTGGCCGCGATGCACGTGGATCGTCGTGCTGGTCGGATCGTCGAATACCACCGGCTGGCCGGGGCGGGTCGGCGCGAGCGTCGCGGCCATGTCGTGAATCATGAAGCCGATGTCGCCGGTCACGCGAAAGTCGACGTCGCGCGCGAACATCAGCGAACCGTCGATGCCGGAGTCGCGCAAGCTCAGCGGACGCTCGCGCTTTTCGCTCATGCCGCTCGCCGCCGGCACGCGCACGGCGATCCGTTGCTCGGCGGCGAGCTGGCGGGCCTTGTCGCGTTCGAGCGTCGGCAGCGCCACAGAAGCGGGGTCGGTGCTGGCGGCTGCCGTACCGTTCGCGGCAAGCGACGCGCCCTTGCTTGCCTGGCGATCCTGACGATTCGCGGCGCTATCGGCACTTGCGGAGCTCGCGCTACCGGACGGCTTCGACGCCACGTCGCCCGATGTCGAGCTGGCGTCCGCGCACGCCGACATCAGCAACGCGGCGGCTAGCAGCGCGGCACCTACGCCGCAGCGCGAATGCCACGCATGCGGAGATGCGCGTCGCCGTCGTCCGCCTTGCCCGCTCCGCTCACTCCAGCCGCTCCGCCCGCCGACGCGTTGCCGGCTCAACACCGCTCGCTGCTCCATCTCGTCTCCTCCTGAAGCCGCGACGCGCGCTATTGCGTGCTTGCTGCACGCTTGCTGCGTATCCGGCGTGGATGGGTTCGTCGCACGCATCGGGACTGACCTGAAACGCGATGCTGTGCTTGCGCGCCTTTGTCCTGATTGTCTTTTTTTGTCCGCGCGCTGCCGACAAGATTTCTGGAGGGCGTTCACCAAACGATCAAGCGTTTGAATCGCCCCGACGAAATGACGGAGAGCCACGCGTGCCGGGCGTCAGCGGCGTTGCGCGACGCGCGGTTCAAACGCCAGGAGAAAGCGGAAAGCGAGGTGGCGAAGCGTGCCAGCCCGAGCGGCGGCAACGATCAGGGGGACGAAACGTTTGCGGACCGGCATGCGGCAGTGCAATAAACGCGTCGCGTGAATCTGCCGGACCAACACGCCGAATCAACGCGCCGGAACAGTCGCATGCTCAACCCACGCCCAACCATTCATACATCACGTCGGCACGTTCGACAAACGCGTCGAGCATGCCGTCGAACACGATCTCGCCATGCCCCATCACCGCAACACGGCTCGCGATGGCCCGCGCAATCACGAGGCGCTGCTCGATCAGCAGCATCGCGACGCCGCGCTCGCGCAGCAGTTGCAGCGAGGCGGCGACCTGCTGCATCACGAGGCTCGCGAGACCTTCGCCGGGCTCGTCGATCAGCAGCAGATCGGGATCGCCGAGCAACGCCCTCGCCAGCGCGAGCATCTGCTGTTCGCCGCCGGATAGCGCGCCGGCACGCGTGCGCCTGCGCTCGGCGAGCACTGGAAAGAGCGCGTAGGCGTCGTCGAGCGTGAAGCGCGGCGCTCGGCCTCGTGCGCGCTGCACCGCATTCGATGCGATCCCGAGCAGCAGATTTTCGTGGACGCTCAGCGCCGCGAACACATCGCGATGCTCGGCCACGTAACCGACACCGAGCCGCGCGATTTCGAAGGTGCGCAGACCGGCGAGCGGGCGGCCCGCGAAACGCAGTTCGCCCTCGCTGCGCACGAGGCCCATGATCGCGCGAGCGAGCGTCGAGCGGCCCGAGCCGTTGCGGCCGACGAGCGCGAGCACTTCACCGGGCGCGACGCTCAACGTGACGCCGTGCAGCGCCTGGCTCGCGCCGTACCACGCGTTCAGATCGCGGATTTCAAGCAACGCACTCATGGTTTCGCGCCCCGCTGTGCCCGATCGCCAACACGTGGATCCGCGCGCGGGTCCGCGCGTTGCTCGATGCGCTCGCCCAGATACGCGGCCCGCACCGCTGCATCCGCGCGAATCGCGCCCGGCGTGCCGCTCGCGATGATGCGCCCCTGCACCAACACCGAAATGCGATCGGCGATTGCGAACACCGCGTCCATGTCATGCTCGACCATCAGCAGCGTGCGGCCCGCGGTGGTCGCGCGGATCAGCTCGATCGCGCGCGCCGCTTCCGCGCGGTTCATGCCGGCGGTCGGTTCGTCGAGCAGCAGCGTGTGTGCGCCGCCCGCGAGCGCGATGCCGAGATCGAGCGCGCGCTGCTCCGCGTAGCTGAGCGTGCCGGCGGCGACGTCGCGGCGCGCGCCGAGGCCGACCGCGTCGAGCACCTCGGCGGCCCGCGCATCGACGGCCAACGATCCGCTCAGGCGATGCCACCAGCGCGTGCGGTCGCGCTCGGCGAGCTGCGCGGCGCAACGCAGATTGTCGAACACGGACAGCCGCGCGAACACGCTGGTGCTCTGGAAGCTGCGCGCGAGACCGCGTCGCGCGATCGCGGCCGGCGCGAGCCGCGTAATCTCCGCGCCGAACAGATGAATGCGCCCCGCGCTCGGCCGCGCGCCGCCCGCGATCAGGTTGAACAGCGTCGACTTGCCCGCGCCGTTCGGGCCGATCAGCGCGTGCCGCTCGCCGGGCTCGATCTCCAGATCGACGCCGCGCAGTATCTGCGTCGAGCCGAAACGCTTTTCGATGCCGTAGAGCGCGAGTGCGGGGATCATCGGATGGCTCCGGTGGTCGCAGCGGCGCTGGCGTGGGCCGCGAGACGTGCGTGAGCGTGCATCGCGCGGCACGTGGTCAGCGCGGCCAATAGGGCGAGCGCGCCGAGCAGCAACGCGAGACGCAGCGGCGTGGCGGTGAGCGTCGACAATAGCGACGAGGTTGCGCTCGCGGCGACATCGGCGCTCGCGCTGGAACTGGCGGCCACGACATCGCCCGCTTGCGGGTCTATCGTCGTGCCCACCATCGCCCCCGTCCCCGCGCTCAGCATCGCGCTGAACACCGTGCCCTCGTCCACGCCGAACTGCGCCGCATAGGCCCACTGCACGCCGGGCACGATGACCGCAAGCCACAACAGCCCCGCCGCCACACTCCACAGATACGCAGAGCGGCATCGCCGCCAACCCAGCGCGGCAAACCGCGCCGCCTGCCGCGCGCCGAAGCCCGCGAGCCCATCGGGCGCCGCGATCACGACAACGACAAAAAAGAGCCCCAGATAAAACAGCCACGCGCGCGTCACGCTCGCAATCGCCACGCTGAAAAACGTCAGCACGATCGCGCCCGCGACCGGCCCGAAAAACGCCGCGGTGCCGCCGATCACCGTCGCGATCAGCACCGCGCCCGAGCGCATCATGCCGACGCTTTCGGTCGACACGAGTTCGATATTGACGAGCCCCAGCGTCCCCGCGATGCCCGCGAAAAACGCCGACAGCACGACCACGCCATAGCGGATACGCGGCGGATAGCAACCGATCGCCGCCGCGCGCGCCGGGTTGTCGCGCACCGCATTCGCGAGCCGCAGCAACGGCGTGCGCGACAGCGCGAACATCGCGACGCTCGCGAGCACGCACCACAACGCGATCAGCGCATAGGCCTCGCGCGCCGGGCCGAAACTCCAGCCGGCCAGCGACGGTCCGCTCGCGCGATCGATCGCAACGCCTGCCTCGCCGCCGAACCAGCCCGGCAACGTCCACGCGGCCGCCACCACCAATTCGCCGAGGCCGAGCGTGATCATCGCGAACGCGGTGCCCGCGCGCCGCGTCGCGATGAAGCCGAGCAGCACGCCGCACAGCGCCCCGCCGATCCCGCCGACGAGCGGCAGCAACACGAGCGGCATGCCGGTCGCGTTGAACACGTGCGCGGCGATCAACGCGCCGAGCCCCGCATACGCGGCATGCCCGAACGACAGCAAGCCGGTCTCGCCGAGCAGCAGGTTGTACGACAGCGCGAACACGATCATCGTCGCGCTCTGCGCGAGATACGCGAGCAACCAGCTCTGCGGCCACACGAACGGCGGCACGATGAGAAAGGCGAGCAGTGCAAACCAGGGCAACAGCGAACGGATGCGTCGCTGGGCTGGTGGCGCGGATGACGGCGGCCGTGATGAACCGGACGAGCCGGACGAATCGAACGAAGCGTCCCGCCCGGACTGCGCGTGCGCGGACGGCTTCGTAGCGCCCGACGGCGACCTTTCGCTAGATGGCACGGCGCGCTTACTCATGATCGTCACGCCGCCCAAAGAGCCCGTGCGGCCTCAATACCAGCACCGCGACGAGCAATAGATACGGCAGCAGAGGCGCGAGTTGCGCGAGCGTCAACGCGTCCCACTCGGGCGGCAACGGCGCGCCGACGAACGACACGAGATCGCCCAACGCGATGTCGCTCGACACCGCCAGCGTCTGCACGCAACCGACCAGCAACGACGCAGCGAGCGCCCCGCCCAGCGACCCGAGCCCACCGATCACGACCACCACGAACACGATCGAGCCGAGCGATTCGGCCATCGCCGGTTCGATCACGAAGAGCGGCGCGCCGATCACGCCGGCCAGCGCGGCGAGCGCGGTGCCGACCGCGAACACGCCGGTGAACACGCGCGGCACGTCGTGACCGAGCGCCTCGACCGCCTGCGGATGGGTAAGCGCGGCGCGCACGATCAGACCGGTCTTCGACACACGCAACAGCGCCGCGAGCACGGCGAGCATCGCCAGCGACACCACCATCATGAACGCGCGATAACGCGTGAACACCGCCCCGTACAGCGAGAACAGCAGACCGTCGAGCACGGCCGGAATGCGCATCGACAGCGGACCGAGGCCCCAGCCGAGCTTGACGAGTTCGCCGAGCAGATACGCGGCGCCGAAGGTCAGCAGCAGCTCGGGCAGATGACCGTGCCCGCGCAGGCGCCGCAACAGCCAACGCTCGAGCGCCGCGCCGATCAGACCGACGACGAGCGGCGCGAACACCAGCGCGGCCCAGAAACCGGCATGCGCCGCCACCGAAAAACCGACGTACGCGCCGAGCATGTAGAAGCTCGCATGCGCGAAGTTGAGCACGCCGAGCATGCTGAAGATCAGCGTCAGCCCGGCCGACAGCATGAACAGCAACAGCCCGAAGCTGAGGCCGTTGAGCAGAGTGATGATGAGCGACTGCACGCGTGTGGTCCGCCTGTATCCGTGCCCTATAGCTACCTTAGCCTACCCTATACCTACCTTATTCCCACGGCCCGGCGACGTACAGCGATTCGAGCGCCGCGCGCAGGTCGGCGGGCAGATTCACCGGACGACGCGTCGCGCGGTCGACGTACACGTGCACGAAATGTCCCTGCGCGGCGGGCTCGTTCTCGCCCTCGCGAAACAGGCCCACTTCGTAGCACACGCTCGAGGTGCCGAGCCGCACCACCCGCAAGCCCGCGTCGATGCGCTCCGGAAACGCCAGCGGCGCGAAGTAATTGCACTGCGTCTCCACCACAAGCCCGATCGTCGTGCCGTGCTCGAAGTCGAGCACGCCGGCGCGGATCAGATACTCGTTCACAACGGTGTCGAAGTAGCTGTAGTAGACGACGTTGTTCACGTGACCGTAGACATCGTTGTCCATCCAGCGCGTCGTGATCGGCAGGACGTGCGGGTAGGCTGCGCGCATGGCGGGGGCGGGTTTGTTCATCGGGCGTGGCGGCGAGTGAGTGATGGGAAGGCGCGGGTTGGCTGGGCCGGCAGCTCGTTGCCAGTTCTGTTTCCGTTATTTCGTTGGGATGACTGATTGGATGCCTGAGCGAATGGATGCGCGGATCGATTCGTTAAGCAGTTCACGATTCGACCCGCGCGTCGGTCCGTTCAGGCAAACCCTCACAGCGACTCGGTCAGCATGCGGCGATAGTCGTCGGCCGTCGCCTCGCGCGGATTCGTGCGATGGCAGTGATCGGCGAGCGCGCCCTGTACGACCTTGTCGAACATGTCCGGCTCGACGCCCATCTGCTTGAGGCCGGTCGGCAGGCCGAGCCGCGCCGTCATGTCGAACAGCGCCTGCGCGACGTCCGCCTGCTCCGGCAAGCCCATCACGCGACGCATCCGCGCATAGCGGCGCTCGGCGACCACGCTCGGCGCGCTCTCGTTAAAGCGCAGCACCGCGGGCAGCACGACCGCGTTCAGCGTGCCGTGATGCAGCGACGTGCGGCCGTTCACCTTCAGACCGCCCAGCGGATGCGACAGCGAATGCACGCAACCGAGCCCCTTCTGGAAGGCCATCGCGCCCTGCATCGACGCGCTCATCATGTTCAGACGCGCGTCGCGATCGCCGCCGTCCGCGCACGCACGCTCGATGCTGGCCCAGGCGCGTTCGAGCCCGTCGAGCGCGATGCCGTCGGCGGGCGGATTGAACGCGGGCGCGAGGAACGTCTCGATGCAGTGCGCGATCGCATCCATGCCGGTCGCCGCGGTCAGCCCCGGCGGCAGACCGAGCGTCAGGCCCGGATCGCACAGCGCCGACTTCGGCAGCAGATGCCACGAATGGAAGCCGAGCTTGCGGCCATCGTTGAGGATCACGATCGCACCGCGCGCGACTTCGCTGCCGGTGCCGGCCGTGGTCGGAATCGCGATCAGCGGCGCGACGGCGTCGGTGATCTTCGCGCTGCCGCCTTCGATCGTCGCGTACTGCGTGAGCGGCCCCGGATGCGTGGCCGCGATCGCGACGCCTTTGGCCAGATCGATCGACGAACCGCCGCCGACCGCGATCAGGCCATCGCAGCGTTCGTTGCGATACCGCTCGGCGGCCGCGAGCACCATCGCTTCGGTCGGGTTCGACGGCGTGTCGTCGAACAGGGCCACATCGCCGAGCTTCAGCGCGTCGAGCGCGCGCTGCGCGATGCCGGCCGCGACGACGCCCTTGTCGCTGATCACGAGCGGCCGCTTGATGCCGATACGCGCGCATTCGGACGACAGTTGCGCCAGTGCGTCATAGCCGAGATGAATGTGGGTCAGATAGTAGATGTAAGCCATGCCGTTGCTTCTCCCTGAGCGTGAGCTCATTGACCGCTGATTGATAGGGATGAACCGTTCGATGAAATGGTGTCCGCTGTGACGATACCGTGCCTACGCGCGCATCGAGATGCGGACCTCGAGCCCACGCCTCGCCCCCCAACGCACACCGCACGCGTGTACATCATTGCCCCGGCCGCTCGACGAACTCGAACGGCAGGCCACGCCGCCGCATCCATTCGCCGAGCGCTTGCCCGGTGCCGGCGCGCCACGGCCGCAGCTTCGCCGGTTCGACGAGCCGGTATTCGAGCAGCTCCGGCGACAGCGCGATCGTCCCGTGCGCCTTCACGTGATACGCGATGATCAGTTCGTTCTTGCGGATGAATTCGTACACGCCGATCAGCTCGACCGACTCCGTATGCAGCGACGTCTCTTCGAGCACTTCGCGCGCGATGCCCTGCTCCGGCGTCTCGCCGTTTTCGAGGAAGCCGGTGATCAGCGCGAACATCCCCTCGGGCCACGCGGCATTGCGCGCGAGCAGAACCTTGCCCTCGTACTCGACAATCGCGGCGACGACCGGCAGCGGATTGTCCCAATGGACGTAACCGCATTCGTCATCGGGGCAGCTCTGACGAACCCGGCCACCCTCGTGCTCGGGGTCGGCGCGTTGGGTCAGCGGCTTCGCGCAGCGGGG
Source organism: Paraburkholderia antibiotica (assembly GCF_012927125.1). GTDB lineage: Bacteria > Pseudomonadota > Gammaproteobacteria > Burkholderiales > Burkholderiaceae > Paraburkholderia > Paraburkholderia antibiotica. The sequence continues at coordinate 487,510 of NZ_JABBFZ010000001.1, read as the reverse complement.
ACAGAATCGATATTCGCTCATGGTGGGGGACGTCTCTTTGTCTTGTGTATGTAGTGATGGGGTCGAGCGCGGCGGTTTGCGTGGCCTCGCTCAAAGGCGCGGCGTAAATGGCGAGCGCAAGCGGCGGTGATCGTGCGGGTTCGTCACGTGGTGGAAGCCTGGGCTGAGCAGCGCGGAGGATGTCGCGTCATTCGATATCACGCAATCCGCGCAACGTCCTATCGCCATAGCGCTTCAAGCGACGCTCACCGCGACGCACGGCACACTCGCGCATGTCGCACCGCTTTGCTCGCGTCCTGTTCGCGCTCGGCCCACTCTTTATTCACTCGTCGCTCTCTCTTTAACCGCCCCCGCTTCACGCGCTGTTCAAGTCATGCGCCGCACTGCTCACGCACGTCGGCGACGAAGCGCTCGACGGTCTCGCGCCGCGTGATCCCGGACGGAGGCACGTGTTGCATGGTGGCACGACACGCCTGGAGACAGGCGCATCGGATGACCGAAAGCGGTCATTTTAGTGCGAGCGTGCGGAATTTGGGCTTGGGGGGAATGGGGATTGGAGCGAGGAGGAAAACTTTCCGGGAGCGCACCGCAACTCACCCCGGCGGTGAGTTGCGACGACGGGTTACAGCAAATGATCCGCAGCGATCGATCGAGGCCGTTAGTTGCAACCGCAATCCGGCATCCGGGCGCGGCCGCGCGGCACGCGTGCCACCGCGACGAGCCCTGCGGCTCCCACGATCAACGCGCCTGCCGCCAGCCACAACGCCGGCGAAAACGAGCCGGTGTGCGCGGCGATCGGCGCGGCCACCAGCGGACCGGCGATCTGTCCGATGCCATACGCTGCCGTCGCATAACCCATCAGACCGGCCGCATCGTCGCCCCGCAGACGCCGCGCCTCGCGCATCGCAAACAGCGTAATCGCGGTGAACGGCAGGCCGATCAGGATGCTGCCGAGCGAGAACCCGCCCGCGGTCGGCCAGACGATGCCCAGCGCGATGCCGATCGCCTGCAGCACGTAGCAGCCGGCGAGCAGCGCGCGATTGTCCCAATGTACCGGCAGACGCGCGCCCAGCAACGCTCCGACGATCAGCGCCGCGCCGAACATCGGCCAGAACAGGTCCGGCCACGCCGAACCCGGCAACGCGTGCCGCGCGATCACCGGCAGGAACGTCGCGATGATGATGTAACCGAAGCCGGAAATGCCGTAGAGCAGCACCAGCCAGAATGCGTCGGCGCGGTGGACGGTGGGGCCGGTCGACGTGCGGGGGGCCGCGCTGGGTTGGATGCTGGATTGACTGCCGGGTTGGTTACCAGGTTGGTTACCGGGTTGGTTATTGAGCCGGCTGTCTGACGGGCTGTGGGACTGACTGCCAGCGAGGTTCGCAGCAGCACGCGAGCCAGCTGCGGGTTGTGCGGCTCCGGCAGAGCCTGAGCCTGAGCCTGAGCCTGAGCCTGAGACTGGGACTGAGCCAGCACTAGCACCACCGCCCTTCATACCAGCCCGCGCAACCGCCGCCCGCGACGTACCCACAAACACCGGCCACACCAGCACTGACAGCACCGCGCCGATCACCCCGAAGCCGATCCACCCGACGCTCGCGCCATAGCCGCCCGCGACGCTGACCAGCAAGCCGGTCCCGACAATGCCCACGCCCGGCCCGGTATAGATCACGCCACTCCACGCATGCGCGCCGAGTTCGGCGAGCCGCCGCAAGCCCCACTGCGACGCGAACACGAAAGTCCACGCGCTGACCGCGCCGGCGACGAAGCGCACGATCGCCCACACCCAGAATTGCCCGGTGATGCCCATCGCGATCGTCAGCAGCACGGTGGCGGCGAGCCCGATGCGCACCATCCGCGCCGGCTCGGCCCGCAGCGCCGCGCAAGTGACCGCGCCGACGAAGTAGCCCGCGTAATTGGCCGACGCGAGCCAGCCGCCGTGCTGGATATCAAGCAGCGGCCGGCCGGACGCGCCACCGTGCAGCATCAGCGGCAGAAGCGGCGTGAACGCGAAGCGCCCGATCCCGAGTACGACGGCCAGCGTCACCATGCAGGCGAGCGCCGCGCGCCGGGCCGCATCGGGTTCGTGAAAACGTTCGTGCAGATGGGAGGGGCGGGAAGCGAGGTTATTCATGATCGGGGTCGGATCGAGCGTCAGGTCGGGCCTAAGATCAGGCGTTAGGTCAGGCATCAAGCGCCAGTAGGTTAGATCGATCTTAGCTTGACCTATCGATCACGAAAAATGAATAATTCGGATATCACTCATCGCCAGGAGAGAACTATGGATCTGGCCGCCCTGACCATCTTTCGCGCCGTCGTGCGGGAAAACGGCGTGACGCGCGCCGCCGCCAAGCTCAATCGCGTGCAATCGAACGTGACGACGCGCATCAAGCAACTGGAGGAGCAGCTCGGCACCGATCTGTTCATCCGCGACGGTCGCCGGCTCGTGCTGACGCCGGCCGGCGAAACGCTGCTGCCCTACGCGGAACGCCTGCTCGCGCTCGCCGACGAGGCGCGTCACGCGGTGCGCGAGGATCGGCCGAGCGGCCGTCTGCGCCTGGGCACGATGGAAAGCGTCGCGGCGACGCGTCTGCCCAGCCTGCTCGCGCAATATCACCAGCAATGGCCCGCGGTCGCGCTGGAACTGGAGACGGGCACGACCGGCAGATTGATCGAGCGCGTGCGCGAATTCGAGGTCGATGCCGCGCTGGTCGCGACGCCGCTCGATCCGGCCGCGCTCGGCGAGCTGTTCGAGAGCGTGCCGGTGTTCCGCGAGGAACTGGTAATGCTGACGCCGCGCGGTCATCGGCCGATTCACGAGGTGGGCGACATCGCGCTCTCGACGCTGATCGCGTTCGAGCGCGGCTGTGCGTACCGGTCGTATATCGAAAAGTGGTATCTCGAACACGGCGTGCGGCCCGCGCGCGTGCTGGAACTCGGCTCGTATCACGCGATCGTCGCGTGTGTGGCGGCCGGCGCGGGCGTCGCGGTCGCGCCGCGCTCGGTGCTCGATCTGCAGGGCGACACGAGCAATATCGCGGTCCACGCGCTGCCCGATATCGGCATGGTCGATACGCTGCTGGTCTGGCGACGCGGGCATTTTTCGTCGGCGCTCAATGCGCTGCGGCGCACGCTGGTGGGCGCGCAGGAGGATGCGGCGGGGGCGGAGGCGACCACGGCAGCAGACGCAGCGGAAGCGGATACGGTGGATGCGAAGTTGCCGCGCTCGAAGGCGGCGGCGGTAGATGCGGACGCGATCTGACGGTTGAATTCGGGCGGGGCAATAACGCGGAGAATATCGCTCCGGCGCAACCGGGCACGCTGCCGCAACCGGCACCTCCACCCACGCCCAGCAGGGCCCAGCCACATCAAAAACAAAAGGGCCACGCAGTACACCAGTGCTACCGGCGCGCCGCGTGGCCCCTTGGGCCGAATCCGGCGCAAGCCGGATTGAAACCCGATTCAGTCTCGTATCAAAGCTGCCCTTCGACCCAAGCCTTGACGCCTGCCAGCGCCGCCGGCAGCTTGGCCGGCTCCGTACCGCCAGCCTGCGCCATGTCCGGACGGCCACCGCCCTTGCCGCCGACCTGCTGGGCCACGAAGTTGACCAGTTCGCCCGCCTTGACCTTCTTGCTTGCGTCGGCGGTCACACCGGCGATCAGGCTGACCTTGCCGCCGTCGACCGCGGCCAACACGATCGCCGCGCTCTTCAGCTTGTCCTTCAGCTTGTCGACCGTTTCGCGCAGCGTCTTCACGTCCGCGCCTTCGAGCGTCGCCGCGAGCACGTGCACGCCGCCGATCTCGATCGCCTGACCCGCCAGTTCGTCGCCCTGGCTCGATGCCATCTTCGACTTCAGCGCGCCCAGTTCCTTCTCGAGCGCCTTCACCTGGTCCTGCACCTGGCCGATGCGCTGCGTCAGCTCCGACGGCTGTGCCTTCAGCACCGCCGCGGCCGCGTTGACACGCGCTTCGAGGTCCTGCACGTAGCGCACCGCGTTGTCGCCGGTGATCGCTTCCACGCGACGGATACCCGCGGCCACGCCGCCTTCCATCACGATCTTGAAGAAGCCGATGTCGCCCGAGCGGTTCACGTGCGTGCCACCGCACAATTCACGCGAGAAGCCGAGGTCGAGCACGCGCACTTCGTCGCCGTACTTTTCGCCGAACAGCGCCATCGCACCGCCCTTCACCGCGTCGTCATAAGACATCAGGCGCACGATACCCGGCGCGTTCGCGAGAATTTCGGCGTTGACGATCGCTTCGACCTGGCGGATCTGCTCGTCCGTCATCGGCGCGTTGTGCGCGAAGTCGAAACGGGTCTTGTCGGCGTCGACGAGCGAGCCCTTCTGCTGCACGTGCGAGCCGAGCACTTCGCGCAGCGCCTTGTGCATCAGGTGGGTGGCCGAGTGGTTGCGCTGGGTGCGCGCGCGGCGCACCGCATCGATTTCCGCCTTGACCACGTCGCCGACCTTCAGCGTGCCCTGTTCGACCGCGCCGTGATGACCGACCACGTCGGCCTGCACTTTCAGCGTATCGACGACGGCAAAGCGCGTGCTGGCGTTCGCGAGCACACCCTGGTCGCCGACCTGGCCACCCGACTCCGCGTAGAACGGCGTGTGATCGAGCACGACCACCGCCTGCTGGCCGGCGTTAGCCTGCTGCACCGACGCGCCGTCCACGTACAGCGCGACGACCTTCGCGTCGTCGAAGACGATTTCTTCGTAGCCGTGGAACGTGGTCTTCGCGCCCGAGTATTCGAGGCCTTGCGCCATCTTGAACTTGCCCGCCGCGCGCGCCTGCTCGCGCTGACGCGCCATCGCTTCGTCGAACGCGGGTTCGTCGACCGTCACGCCGCGCTCGCGGCACACGTCCGCGGTCAGATCCAGCGGGAAGCCGTAGGTGTCGTGCAGCTTGAATGCGAGTTCGCCGTCGAGCGTCTTGCCACCCTTTGCGTCGAGGTCGGCCAGCGCGGCGTCGAGAATCGACATGCCGTGCTCGATGGTTTCGAAGAAGCGCTCTTCTTCCTGACGCAGCACGTCGATCACGCGCTGCTCGGCGTCCTTCAGTTCCGGATACGCGGCGCCCATTTGCGCGACGAGATCCGCGACCAGCTTGTGGAAGAACGCGCCCTTCTTGCCGAGCTTGTAGCCGTGACGGATCGCGCGGCGCACGATACGGCGCAGCACGTAGCCGCGGCCTTCGTTGCCCGGAATCACGCCGTCGACGATCAGGAACGAGCATGCGCGGATGTGATCAGCGATGACCTTCAGCGAGTTGTTCGTGAGGTCGCTCACGCCCGTTTCGCGGGCCGCGGCGTGGATCAGCGCCTGGAACAGGTCGATCTCGTAGTTGCTGTGCACGTGCTGCAGCACGGCCGCGAGACGCTCCAGACCCATGCCGGTATCGACGCACTGCTTGGGCAGCGGCGTCATGTTGCCCTGGGCGTCGCGATTGAACTGCATGAACACGAGATTCCAGATCTCGATGAAGCGATCGCCGTCTTCTTCCGGCGATCCCGGCGGGCCACCCCAGATTTCCGGACCGTGGTCGTAGAACACTTCCGAGCACGGGCCGCACGGGCCGGTGTCGGCCATCTGCCAGAAGTTGTCCGACGCGTAGCGCGCGCCCTTGTTGTCGCCGATGCGGATAATGCGCTCGACCGGCACGCCGATTTCCTTCGCCCAGATGTCGAAGGCTTCGTCGTCTTCCTGGTAGACGGTGACCGTGAGCTTGTCCGCCGGCAGCTTGTAGACCGTGGTCAGCAGTTCCCAGCAATAGTGGATCGCGTCGCGCTTGAAGTAGTCGCCGAACGAGAAGTTGCCGAGCATCTCGAAGAACGTGTGGTGACGCGCGGTATAGCCGACGTTTTCGAGGTCGTTGTGCTTGCCGCCCGCGCGCACGCTGCGCTGCGCGGTCGTGGCGCGCGAATACGGACGCGACTCCGCGCCGAGGAACACATCTTTGAACTGCACCATCCCCGAATTGGTGAAGAGCAGTGTCGGGTCGTTGCCGGGCACGAGGCTCGACGAACGGACGATCGTATGGCCCTTCGATTCGAAGAACTTGAGGAATTTCTCGCGGATTTCAGCGGCTTTCATAGCGTGCGGGGGACGGTCCTGACGGTTCCTGACGGAGACTGGCGGTCGGTGGGAGACGCCAACTGTCTGTTTCTTTAAACGACCGATTATACGGGATCGGCAAGCGCGCGCGGCGCGGCTGGCCATCCGGCCAGGTCGGGGTGCGGCGGCCGAGACACCGGCGTGTCCCCGCGTCCGAACAGCGCTATGACGTCCGGCTGACTGCGCCTCGCGACGGGAATCGCTTAAGATGGCTTGCAACGAAACCTGGCGCGGCGCCTCGCGCGGCGCCCGCCTACATCAGGAGACAGTCAGGAATATGGGAGCCCTCAGTCACATCCGCGTGCTGGACCTCACCCGCGTGCTCGCCGGCCCGTGGTGCGCGCAGACGCTTGCCGATTTCGGCGCCGACGTCATCAAGATCGAACGCCCCGAGGTCGGCGACGATACCCGCCACTGGGGGCCTCCGTACCTGAAAACCCCGCAAGGCGCCGATACGCGCGAGGCCGCGTATTACCTCGCGGCGAACCGCAACAAGCGCTCGGTCACGGTCGACATCGCCTCGCCCGAAGGCCAGCAGATCATCCGCGAGCTCGCCGCGCAAAGCGACGTGGTACTGGAGAACTACAAGGTCGGCCAGTTGAAGAAGTACGGGCTCGACTACGAATCGCTGAAGCAGGTGAAACCCGATCTGATCTACTGCTCGGTCACCGGCTTCGGGCAGACCGGCCCGTATGCGCAGCGCGCGGGCTACGACTTCATCGTGCAGGGCATCGGCGGCTTCATGAGCATTACCGGCGAGCGCGACGGTCAGCCCGGCGGCGGCCCGCAGAAGGCCGGCGTCGCGATCGCCGATCTGATGACCGGCATGTATTCGACCATCGCGGTGCTGACGGCGCTCACGCATCGCGACCGTACCGGCGAAGGGCAATACATCGACATGGCGCTGCTCGACGTGCAGGTCGCGATGCTCGCCAACATGAACTCGAACTATCTGGCGAGCGGCCAGCCTCCGGTGCGCTGGGGCAATGCGCATCCGAACATCGTGCCGTACCAGACCTTCCAGACGAGCGACGGCTGGATCATCGTCGCGGTCGGCAACGACGGCCAGTTCCGCAAGTTCGTCGAAGTGGGCGGCCGGCCCGAACTCGCCGAAGACGACCGTTTCGCGACCAACCCGGCGCGCGTGCGCCACCGCGACAGCCTCGTGCCGATCCTCGCCGAGATGGTGCGTCTGCAGGGCAAACAGCAGTGGATCTCCGCGCTCGAAGCGGCCGGCGTGCCGTGCGGGCCGATCAACGACCTGAACGAAGTCTTCGAGAACGAGCAGGTGGTCGCGCGCGGGCTGCAGGTGGATTTGCCGCATCCGTCGGGCGGCACGGTCAAGCTCGTGCGCAATCCGATCAATATGACCAGCACGCCGCCGCAGGCCGTCAGTCATCCGCCGTTGCTCGGCGAACATACCGAGCGCGTGCTGCACGACGTGCTGGGCTACGACGACGCGAAGATCGCGCAGTTGAAGGGAAAATCGGTGATCTGAGCGGGTGAGGGTTGGGTTGTGACGGATAGGCGGCGGTGGTCTGGTGGCCTGACCATCGCCGTGACCGTCGCGTGGCGTGAGGTGGCGTGGTCGTAATAGCGCGATGCGGCGACGGCGGGCCTCCCGATCGAGATCCGGCGATGCGGCTCGGCCTTGACTCACGGCCTTGACTCACGGCCTTGACTCACGGCCTTGACTCACGGCCTTGACTCACGGCCGCGACTCAAGGCCGCCACTGCCCGGCCTACGAACGCCACCGCCCTACTCCCGAAGCACCCGCCGCTAGCAACGAGCGTCCAGCGTCAGCGCGGCGTGCCCAGCGAAGCCAGCCAGCGCCGCCCTTCGTCCCAATCGCCGAGGCCGCTATCGGCATTGATATGCCCACGCGCGCCGAGATCGATCCAGCGACTGCCCCACGCGTTCGCGCAGGTCTGCGAAAACACGACGCCGCCATACGGATCGTCGCTACTCGCCACGACGATGGTCGAGAACGGCAAGCGCGCGAGCGGCACCGGCGCGAAGCCGCTCGCCTCGCGCGGGAAATGCGCTTCGGCAGGATCGGGCAGCGCTACCAGGAGCGCGCCGGCCACCTTCGCAAGCTGCGCCGGGCTCGCGTACTGCGTGGCCCAGAACGCGACGGTCAGGCAGCCCAGGCTATGCGCGGCAAACACGAGCGGCGCGTCGGCAGCGGCGACCGCGGCGTCGAGCGTGCGGCACCATGCGTCGCGCGACGGCTGCTCCCAGTCCGGCATTTGTACCCGGACACACGCCGGATCGAGCGCCTCCCAGCGCGTTTGCCAATGGCCGACACCGGAGTTCAGATACCCCGGCAGCACGAGTGTGTGCGTTTCTGGTGCGCTCATCGCGTTCCCCGCGTCTGGTTTGCTGCGTTGGTTTTACCGCATTGGTTTCCCGCGTCGACTCATCTCGAGCCGTCGTCCGTTCGAATGACACCGGCTCGGCCGCCTACCGTATCACCCGCGCGACGCCGCCACCGCGCGGATCGCTCGCCGGCTCCGGCGTCGTGCCGTCGACGCGGATCATCTGCACATCGCCATTGAACGACTGCTGCTCGATCGTATAGCCCAGCGCCTTCAGTTGCTCGGCGAGTTCGGCCGGCGCCGGATGGTACGGCTCGAAATAGATCGTCTTCTGCGGCAACAACTGGTGATGAAAGCGCATCGCGGCGAGTGCATCCGTCGGCGTCATGTCGAAGTCGTACAGGTTCGTCATCACCTGGAAAATCGTCGTCAGGATGCGCGAGCCGCCGGGTGTGCCGAGCGCGAGCGCGATCTTGCCGTTCTTCAGCACGAGCGTCGGCGTCATCGACGAAATCGGCCGGCGGCCCGGCGCGATCGTGTTGGGCTCGGCGTCGGCCGTGCCTTGCGACGCAGGCGCGCTACCAGACGCGGCGGATGCGGCGGCCCCACCCGTCGAGCCCGCCGCGCCGGCGCCCGCCGGCTTGACGACGAAGTCGTCCATCGCGTCGTTCAGCAGGAAGCCACCGCCATCCACCACCACGCCCGAGCCGAAGTCGCCGTTCAGCGTGTAGGTGTTCGACACCGCGTTGCCCCACTTGTCGACCACCGAGAAATGCGTGGTCTGCGGCTTTTCCGCCGCCGCGCCGGCGAGGCTGGACGCGGCAGGCGCAACGGGCGCGGCGCCCGGCATCTCGGCGGGTTTGACTTCGGCCGCGCGCTGCGCGAGATACGCGTCGTCGAGCAGCTTCGCGACCGGCACCGGCGTCGCGTCCGGGTCGCCGATATAGCGCTGCCGGTCCGCGAACACGCGGTCCTCGATCTGCGCGACCAGATGGATGTAGGGCGCCGAATTCGGCGCGAGACCATCGAACGCAGGCTGCAAGGCAGCCTTCATTTTCAGCATCTGCAGCAGCCCGATGCCACCCGAGCCCGGCGGCGGCGCGGTGATCACACGATAGCCGCGCCAGTCGGCGGCAAGCGGTTCGCGCCATAGCGCCTTGTACTGACCGAGGTCCTGTTTCGTGATCAGGCCGTGACCGTACATCTGCGCGACGATCTGCTCGGCGGTGCGACCCTCGTAGAACTCGCGGCCGCCGTCGCTCGCGAGTCGCGCCAGCGTCTGCGCGAGTTCCGGCTGACGCAGCGTCGCGCCCGCCTTCAGGTTCGAGAAGTACGCGTCGAAATTGGTTCGGCCGGCGAAGCGCTGCGCGGCCGCGTCGCGACGCTGCTGCAGCCGCGCGTCGACCTGAAAGCCGTCGGTCGCGTAATGGATCGCGGGCGCGAGCACCTGCTTCCATTTGAGCTTGCCGAAGCGCCGCTGCGCTTCCCACATGCCGTCGACGGTGCCCGGCACCGCCACCGCGCGATGGCCGATCGTGCTCATGCCCGGCACGGTGTTGCCTTTGTCGTCGAGGTACATGTCGCGGGTCGCCTGCTGCGGCGCGCGCTCGCGGTAGTCGAGAAAGTACGGCTTGCCGTCGACGAGTAGCGTCATGAAACCGCCGCCGCCAAGGTTGCCCGCGTCGGGCCGCGTGACCGCGAGCGTGAAGGCCATCGCGACCGCGGCATCGACGGCATTGCCGCCCTGCGCGAAGATCTGCTGCGCGGTGTCGGCGCTGTAGCCGTCCGGCGCGGCCACCGCGGAGGCATCGAGCGCGGGTTTCGGCGGCGATGTTTTCGCGGCGGCGGACAGCGGCATGGCGAGGCCGCCGGCAAGACCGACCAACGCGGCACACCACGCCGATGCCGACACGAAACGGCTACGGCGGCGGGAAACAGAATGAGACTGGGCGCTCGCGGAAACGCAAGCGAAAGGCGCGCGGGACGCGCCGTGCGTCGGGATGGACATCCGAGAAAACTCCGGCAACGAGGCGAGCATGGTGCACGAACGACGGCGCGTCGTGCAAGACGATGAGGATCGAGGCGGTCCATCTGATCAATACGGCCGCAATCCGGTCAATATGGCCGGTCACGCCGGTGTGAGGCCGCGTACGCGCCGCAGTCCGGCGCAGGCTGCGTGAAAAAATCCGGCGCGCGAGGCGGCAAGCTGCGCGGCCCGCCGAGGCTCGAACGGGGATTCTTCGCCGGCGCACCGCACGGACACCTTGCAGCAACGCCGACGTGCAACCGGTGCGCGCCACGCCGGCACGGTGCGCCGCAGGCATCCTAAGTTGCGGTCGCGGCGCTCGCCAAACCGTTTTACCTCCTGTTACAGCGCACCGCCTCTCCGCCTCTCCGCCTCTCCGCCTCTCCGCCTCTCCGCCTCTCCGCCTCTCCGCCTCTCCGCCTCTCCGCCTCTCCGCCTCTCCGCCTCCCAATCACCAATCCACATCCCTTCGCGCCCATTCGCCCCTTTCTATCGCACCGCTCCAATCCATCGCCGGTCCACGACCAATGCGCCCCCGCCCCCCACTCAAATCACCCCGCAAAACCCGCCCCACCGTTGGCCGCGCGCCGCAAGCGCCTGCCGCAAGCGGGCTCGTCAGGTAGAATTAACGGCTCAGCGGGCGCATTGCGCGCCCCAACGGACTCTCATCTTCTCGCATGAATACCGAACGCAAAGACGCTGAACGCAACGACGCGCCCGCGGCATCCAATTTCATCCGCAACATCATCGACGACGACAACCGCACCGGCAAATGGAGCCAGCGCGTCGAGACGCGCTTCCCGCCGGAGCCGAACGGCTATCTGCACATCGGTCACGCGAAGAGCATCTGCCTGAACTTCGGCGTCGCGCGCAGCTACGGCGGCGTGTGCCATCTGCGTTTCGACGACACCAATCCGGAAAAGGAAAGCGTCGAATACGTCGACTCGATCATCGACTCGGTCAAGTGGCTCGGCTTCGAGTGGAAGAAGGACAACACCGAGCATCTGTATTACGCGAGCAACTACTACGACAAGCTGTACGAGTACGCGGAGCTGCTGATCCAGCGCGGCAAGGCCTACGTGGACAGCCAGTCGGCCGAGGAAATGCGCGCCAATCGCGGCTCGGCGACCGAAGTCGGCACGCCGTCGCGTTTCCGCGAACGCTCGGTCGAGGAGAACCTCGACCTGTTCCGCCGCATGAAGGCCGGCGAGTTCAAGGAAGGCGATCACGTGCTGCGCGCGAAGATCGACATGTCGTCGCCGAACTTCAACATGCGCGACCCGGTCATCTACCGCATCCGCTTCGCGCATCACTACCGTACCGGCGACGCGTGGTGCGTGTACCCGATGTACGACTACACGCACTGCATCTCGGACGCGCTCGAAAACATCACGCATTCGCTGTGCACGCTCGAGTTCGAAGACCATCGTCCGCTGTACGACTGGATCCTCAACGAACTCGCCGACGCGGGCATCTTCACGCGTCCGCTGCCGCAGCAAATCGAGTTTTCGCGCCTGAACCTGACCTACGCGATCACCAGCAAGCGCAAGCTGCTGCAACTGGTCAACGAAGGCCACGTGGACGGCTGGGACGATCCGCGCATGCCGACCATCGTCGGCGTGCGCCGGCGCGGCTTCACGCCGGAGTCGATCCAGCTGTTCTGCGAGCGCATCGGCGTAACCAAGGTCGATTCCTGGATCGACATGAGCGTGTTCGAAGGCGCGCTGCGCGACGATCTCGACGCGAAGGCGCCGCGCACGGTCGCCGTGCTCGACCCGGTCAAGCTGATCATCGACAACTTCCCGGCCGACCTCACCGAGCCGTGCAGCGCACCGGTGCATCCGCATCATCCGGAACAGGGCGTGCGCGAATTCCCGATCTCGCGCGAACTGTGGATCGAGCGCGAAGACTTCACGGAAACGCCGCCGAAGGGCTACTTCCGGCTGTTCCCGGGCAACAAGGTGCGTCTGCGTTACGGCTACGTGATCGAGTGCACTGGCGCGGACAAGGACGAGAACGGCAACGTCGTCGCGGTGCACTGCAACTACTTCCCGGACAGCAAGTCGGGCACCGAGGGCGCGAACAACTACAAGGTCAAGGGCAATATCCACTGGGTCAGCGCGACGGCGGCCTGCCCGGCCGAGGTGCGCATCTACGACCGGCTCTTCAAGGAAGCGCAACCGGACGCCGGTGGCCGCGACTTCCTCGAAGCGCTGAACCCGGATTCGAAGCGCGTGGTCCAGGCCTACCTCGAAACCGGCGCGCGCCATGCGCTGCCGGAACAGCGCTACCAGTTCGAGCGCCATGGCTACTTCGTCGCCGACCGCGTCGATTCGCAGCCGGGTAAGCCCGTATTCAACCGCATCGTCACTCTGCGCGACAGTTGGGGCAAGCCGGCGTAAGCTGGCATCGTCGGCGCCGGTCGTGCCGGCCCGACCGGGTTGACTCAGGCGTGTGTCCCGGTCACGGGATACACGCCTTTTCGTTACATGAAGGTTGCATAACGTTCGATCGACACTCACTGCGCGCTCGACCAGGCGCGCCGGTCCGGGAGGTCCGATGAAAATTGCAGCCCACCGCGGGGAAGCGACCGGGGGCACCACCATTCGAATCGATCCGCGCGCGCGGATGCCGCGTCACGTGCGCGGCGTGCATCACGCGCGCGGCGTACGGGGCAGCATGCGGGGCCTAGTCGCCGCGCTGGCCGTCTGCGGGACGCTCGCCTGCGGCGGCGCGGCCCGCGCGGACGAACTCACCGGCACGCTCAGAAAGATCCACGACGACGGCGCGGTCGTGCTCGGCGTGCGCGAGGCGTCGATTCCGTTCTCGTACTTCGACGGTAAGCGCACGGTCGGCTACTCGCAGGCGATCGCGATGCAGATCGTCGATGAAATCAGGAAGACGCTGAGCATGCCGCAACTGCGGGTGCACGAAGTCACGGTGACGTCGTCGAACCGCACGCCGATGCTGCTGAACAACCAGATCGATCTCGAATGCGGCTCGACCACGCACACGGTCGAGCGCGAAAACGTCGCCGCGTTCTCGGACAGCTTCTTCCAGTACGCGGTGCGCATGATCACGCGCAAGAACAGCGGTATCGACGATTTCGCGGATCTGGCCGGCAAGCCGGTCGTGACGACCGCCGGCACGTCCGACGAGCGCCTGCTGCGACGTCTGAACACCGACCGGCAGCTGAACATGCGCATCATCAGCGCACGCGATCATCAGGAAGCGTTCACCGCGATGAAGGATGGCCGCGCGGTCGCGTTCGTGATGGACGAGCCGATCGTCTACGGCTTCAGGGCGACCGATCCGCACCCCGAGGATTTCGTCGTGACCGGTACGCCGCTCGGCTACGAGGTCTACGCGTGCATGTTCCGCAAAGGCGACGAGCCGTTCCGCTCGCTCGTGAATCGCGTGATCGCGCATTCGCAGACTTCCGGCGATGCCGAACGCCTCTACAGGACATGGTTCACGCAGCCGATTCCGCCTCATGGGATCAATATCAATTTCCCGCTGTCCGAGCAGAACCGCGCGTTGTTCGCGCATCCGAACGACCGCGCGCTCGATTGACTGCCGGCGTTCTTGCTGGAGTTTTTGCCGGCGCTAGCGCCCTATTGCACTAGCGCCCGAGCGAGCGGTGCAGCTCCGCGAGCGACAGCGTCGTCTCGAACAGCCGTGTGAGACTGCGGCTCGCGTAGCGCGGGATTTCGTCGATCGACGCCCAGCGGTACGCGTCCATTTCGGGGATCAGCGTGCCGTCCGAGCGGCGCGGAAATAGCGACGTGCAGGTGCAGCCGCTCAGATCGAGTTCATCGACGCCGGCGCGCGCCGCGAACAGATGCAGGTCCTTGTCGCGCCGATAGACGAAGAGCCCAAGGTCCTTCAGGCGCGCGGGCTCGAGCGCGATACCGGTTTCCTCGACCATCTCGCGCAGCGCGGTGGTGTGCGGCGCCTCACCGTCCTCGCCGTGCCCTTTCGGAATGTCCCAGTGCGTGGTTTCGGTCGCGTGCGCGAGCAGCACGCGGCCATCGGGATCGAGCAACACGATCCCGCACGACACGATGCGCGGGCTCATCGCCAGACCTCTTCACGACGACGCGCGGCGCCACGCGCTGCCTTAACCACGCCAGCTACACCAATCAAGCTCATCCCGCGCATGCGCTTCAATGCTTTTTCTGCAGTTGCCACGGGCCTTCGCCTTCCTTACAGAAGGTCGGGCGCAGATGCACCGCCTGCCCCTTCGCGTTGAGCACGACCGCGAGGTCGCGGCAGGTGCGCCCGCCATCGTTGGCGGTACTGCCGAGCGTAATGTCGGCGTCGATCTTCACGCTATTGCCGGTGCCTTCGTTGTCCCACTTCAGGCTCTCGCCGTCTTTCTTATCGTTGAGCGCGCCCACCACCGTGTGCTTGAGCGAGTCGACGTCGCGTTGCTTCATGTAGGTAATCGGCGTGTCGTTCAGAAAACCGAGGTTCGCGGCTTGCGCGCCGAGCGCAGCGCCCAGCAGCAGACTCGCGGCACACAGACGGAACAGCATGGGGGTTCGCATCGACATGAACGATTCTCCTCGAAAGAGTGCGCGACGCTCGCAGGCGCGCGGCGGCTTTTGATCCAGACCTCAAAAGCATAGCATGCACGATTCGATGGATTCGGACGACTCAGCTTGCAGCGCGTGACAGGAGAGCGTCGGATAAGGAGCGCCGTGCTGGCGATCGCTACGACGCGCGTTGATCCACATCTCTCTGCACCAACCCGTACCAACCGCACCAGCCCCCTCACCGTGCCGCCGCCGCCTTCCCCTCCGGCCGATACCCATCGGTCAACGTCTTCAGAAACGCCACGACGTCGGCGATCTCGGCTTCATCGAGCGCGGGCTTGTCGCCCGGCTTGCGATCGAACGGCGGCTCGGTATTCAGATTGGCCCAGTAGCGCTGCGGCAGATCGTCGAACTTGCGCACCTTGCCGCCGACAACCGGATAGAACTTCCCGGGGTTCGTATCGCGCTCGACATAAAACCGCACCACCTGTTCGAGCGAGTGATAGATGCCGTTGTGAAAGAAGCTCTGCTTCAACGCGACGTTGCGCAGCGTCGGCGTGCGGAAGATACCGCAGAATTCGTCGCGGCCCTTCAGGTCGGTGCGCTCCGGTCCGCACGCGCCGAGGTCGTAAAAATGCGGATCGCGATTAGCCGGCAGCGCGCGGTTGCGCGGCACGCCGATCGCGATCAGACCGAAGTCGCTGAATTGCGGCGGCGCGCCGTCGCGGGTGCGCTGGCTGATGTGGCAACTCGCGCAGTTGCCTTTGCGTTCGTCGTTGAAGAGTTCGAGGCCGTGCAGCTCGGCGGCGCTGAGCGAGGCCTTGCCGGCCAGATACGCGTCGTACTTGCTCGTGTACGGATAGAACAGCTCGGGCGTCTGCTCGAACGTGCCGAGCGCCTGCAGCACGGCGTTGAAGGTTGCGTCGTCGTTATCGAAGATGTGTTCGCCGAAGGCCGCGCGAAACGCGTCGGCGTACGGCGCGGCCTTGACCGCCGCCGTCACGCGCGCGGGCGAGCTGCCCATCTCGAACGACGACAGCAACGGAATGCTCGCCTGTGCGCTGCCTCGATCGACGCGCCCATCCCACGTCAGACCGCCGGTCGGACCGGCATCGACGCTTTCGTCGCCTTCGTCATCGGACTCGTGATAGTGCTCGGCGAACGCCGGCACCGATTGCAGATACTTCAGCGTCGGCGCGGCGCGCAGCCCCGCGCGCCGCATATCGCTGCCGCCCAGTTGCACCGGGCGCGCGTTGGCCGGCGTAAAGCCGTGCTCGGGACTGTGGCACGACGCGCAGGCGAGCTTGCCCGAGCCGGACAGCGTCGGGTCGAAGAACAGCTGCTTGCCGAGCGCCGTCATCTGCCGCACCGATTCGTAGACCTGCGCGCGACTCTGGCCGGCGTCGTGCGCGGCGACCTTGACCGTGGAGGCGGTAACCGGCAACGCAGGCGCGGCTTGCGTGACTGGCGAAGCGCTCGCTGCCACCGCACCCACCGCGCGAGGCTGACCATCGCCACCTGCGCCCGCGCCGGCACCGAGCGCGGACTTTGCGTCCGCGTTCGCGCCCGTATCAACGGCACTCGCGGCGGCCCCGGCTCCCGCCCCCGATCGCCCATCGCAAGCCGTCAGCATCGTCGTCAAACCCGTTACGGCCAGCGCAACCGCCAGCGCCCGCCGCATCACCGCTGCTCGAATTCCCATCAGACCAGGCTGCACATACGCAAGATGAATCCATGCTGTCGAAACCATCGAGCGTATTTCGTTTACATGTCTATTACATGACGTTTTGCCTACAACGAAACTCAAATAAGAATGTATTCGTAATTAATTACATCTTTCTGTCAAAAACTGACGACACACTTTCGCCAGCAAGCCGCCTCCTGCAAACCAAAGCGGCTCGTCCCCAACGCGAGAGTGAGAACCCAGTCCAATGAAGAACACCATGATCCGCGCGACGCCCATCGCAATCGCGGCCGCGCTGAGCCTGTATGCGTGCGGCGGCGGCAATGACGCCATCCAGCCCGACATCACGTCGATCAAGACGGTCGTCGTGATCTACGCGGAAAACCGCAGCTTCGACAACCTGTACGGCAACTTCCCCGGCGCGAACGGTCTGCAGAACGTGAGCGCGACGAACTCGACCCAGGTGGACCGCAACGGCGCGGCGCTCGCGACGCTGCCGCTGGTCTGGAACGGCCTCACGCAAACCGGCGTGACGCCGGTCGTCACCGAGGCGATGACGGCCAACCTGCCGAACAGTCCGTTCGCGATCGATGACCCAAAGGGCTTCAACACGCCGATCAGCGCGACGACGCGCGACCTGTATCACCGCTTCTACGAGAACCAGATGCAGATCAACGGCGGCAAGAACGACAAGTTCGCCGCGTGGGCGGATTCGGGCGGCCTCGTGATGGGCCATTATTCGCTGAACGCCGACAAGCTGCCGCTGTGGAAAATCGCCCAGCAATACACGCTCGCCGACAACTTCTTCATGGGCGCGTTCGGCGGCTCGTTCCTCAATCACCAGTGGCTGATCTGCTCGTGCACCCCGCTCTACCCGAACGCGGACAAGAGCCCGGCGGCGGGCTCGGTGTCGGCGGTCGAGAGCGACGGCGTCACACTGAAGCTCGCGGCGAATTCGCCGGCTTCGGCCCTCAGCGGTCCGCCCAGGTACGTGCTGTCGGGCAACCTGACGCCCGACTTCTACGCGATCAACACGATGCAGCCGCCGTATCAGCCGAGCGGCAACAAGGCAGCCTCCGGCGGCGATGCAACGCTCGCCGACCCGTCCGCGGCGACCACGCTGCCGCCGCAGACACAGCACCACATCGGCGATCTGCTGAACGACGCGAAGGTCTCGTGGGCGTGGTATGGCGGCGCGTGGGGCGCGGCGATGTCGGCCGCGCAGAACGGCACGTCGAACGTGATCTACGGCGCGAATCTGACGGCGCCGAATTTCCAGCCGCATCATCAGCCGTTCAACTACTTCGCGGACCTGGCGCCCGGCACGACGAATCGCGCGCAGCATCTGCTCGACGGCGGGATGGCCGGTTCGGAGTTCATCAAGGCGATCGACGCGGGCACGCTGCCGCAGGTGTCGTTCTACAAGCCGCAGGGCAACCTGAACGAACACCCGGGCTATACCGACGTCTCGTCGGGCGACCAGCACATCGCGGACGTGATCGCGCATCTGCAGAAGAGCCCGCAGTGGAACAACATGCTGGTCGTCGTGACCTACGACGAAAACGGCGGCTTCTGGGATCACGTCGCGCCGCCGAAGGCCGACCGCTGGGGACCGGGCACGCGCATTCCGGCGCTGATCGTGTCGCCGTACGCGAAGAAGGGCTACGTCGATCATACGCAGTACGACACGACGTCGATCCTGCGCTTCATCACGCGCCGCTTCTCGCTGCCGACGCTGCCGGGTATCGCCACCCGCGACGCGGCGCTCGCGAGCAACGGCAGCAAGCCGATGGGCGACCTGACGGCGGCGCTGAATATCAGGCAGTAATCGGGGGCACTCGATAAGGATGACCGGCAGCAGCAACCCGCCATTGCGGTGGGACTTCGACGGGCAGCTTTGGCTGCCCGTTTTTTGTGCGGCGGGATGTGCGCTCGCCGCACTCACAGCGCGGTTGCGACCATCAATGCTCGGCAGCCGCCCCCTGCAAGTGAAACATATTGACGACGTCGCGCAGCATCTGCGCCTGCTCCTGCATCGACTGCGCGGCGGCCGCTGCCTGCTCGACCATCGCCGCGTTCTGCTGGGTGGTCTCGTCCATCTGCGCGATCGCGAGATTGACCTGCTCGATGCCGCGGCTCTGCTCCTCGGACGCCGCCGAGATCTCGCTGATGATGTCGGTCACCCGCTTCACCGCGCCGACGAGCGAGTCCATCGTGCCGCCCGCCTTCTCGACCAGCGCCTTGCCGCTGTCGACACGCTCGACCGAATCCTCGATCAGGCTCTTGATCTCCTTCGCCGCATCCGCGCTGCGGCGCGCGAGATTGCGCACCTCGCCCGCGACCACCGCGAAACCGCGCCCTTCCTCGCCGGCGCGCGCCGCCTCGACGGCCGCGTTCAGCGCCAGAATATTGGTCTGAAACGCGATGCTTTCGATCACGCTGATGATATCGACAACCCGCGCCGAGCTCGCCGCGATGCTCTGCATATTCGCGACGACGTGCTGCACGGCCTCGCCGCCCTCGCCCGCGAGCTTCGACGCCGACAGCGCCATGCGATTCGCCTGCAGCGCGTTGTCGGCGTTCTGCTTGACGGTCGCGGTGAGCTGCTCCATGCTCGCCGCCGTTTCACCGAGCGACGACGCCTGCTGCTCGGTGCGCGCCGACAGATCGAGATTGCCCGCCGCGATTTCCTCGGCCGCGACCGTGATCGTCTCGGTGCCGCCGCGGATGCGCCGGATCGCGTCGGCGAGGCGGCTCTGCATGCGCTGCATCGCGAACAGCATGCTCTGCCGATCGTCGCCGGCGAGTGCGACCGGGCGCGACAGATCGCCGTCGGCAATTGTTTCCGCGACGCTCGCCGCATAAGCGGGCTCGCCGCCAAGGCTGCGCTTCACGTTGCGGATGATCAGCACGAGCGCGGCCGTGCTGAAGCTGCCGATCACGAGGATCGTCAACAGATAGCGCAGCAGATCGGCACGGAACGCCGCGTCGATGTCGTTCACGTAGACGCCGGAAATCAGATACCAGTCCCACCCGGCGAAGCGCTTGACGAAGCTGATCTTCGGCACGCGCTCGCTGTTGCCGGCAAGACGCGCCATGTAATCGACGAAACCCTCGCCCTGCGCCTGCGCGAGCTTGACCATCTCGACGAACAGCAGCTTGCCGTCGCTGTCCGCGTAATGCGACACGTCCTTGTTGCGCAGATCGGCCAGCACCGGATGCATGATCACGACCGGCGTCGCGGTCGTCACGATCATGTAGCCGTTGCCGGGATAGCGCATCGTCGCGAGGCGCGCCATGGCCTGCTGCTTCGCCTGCTCCGGCGTCAGCTCGTGCCGGTCGGCGCGCTGCGCGTAATCGGCGACGATACCGTAAGCACTCTCGACGATGTTGCGCACCGCCGACTTGCGCTCGCCGAGCATCGTCTCGCGCGACTGCCACGCGGCCCAGCCGCCAAGGCCGAGCAGACCGAGCCAGGTGATCAGTAATGCCAACCAAAGTTTAGTGTTCAGGCTGAGTCGGTTCACGCGGAGACCTCCATGCGATGCATCAAACGGTTCTCGCGAATTAACGGCAGCGCGCGCGATTTCCTGAGTCGGGAAACACCCGAAGCGGGCCGCGCGACGGTGTCCGGAGCCTCGCTCGTACAGGCTATCGCATCGCCGGCACAAGCTGCTAAGATGCGCCGAATGCATGATGAACGCCTGTCCCGGCGCGGCATTGTGTCGGCGGCGGCGCCCCTTTTCAGCCAGGGAGTTCCGAATGGAAATGCAAGCATCGCAGAGCCACACAGGCGCCGCGGGTTGGGGTTGTGTCTGCCACAGTCCGGCGTTTCTGCGGCTCAATGCCCGTCTCGGTGGACTACTGAACGAGACGCCCGATCCGTTGATCGAGCCGTCGTTTGAGCCGTCGTTCGCCGACTTCCTTCCAGCTTCAGCCTCGCATCACGCGTTGCCGGGCAGCTCAAGCTTCGCCAGCGCGGCAGCCGCCTCCGGCACGTCGGCCTCCGCGCCGCAACCCGGCGCCTCCGCGTCATCTCACCAGCAGCAACCGCCGGTCGCGTTCACCAACATTCGCCTGTTCGACGGCAAGAGCAAAACGCTGAAGAGCGGCCTGCGCGTGATCGTCACCGGCAACAAGATCAGCGCGGTCGAACCCGACGACGGCCAGAAGCTCGACGGCATGCAGGTGATGGACGGCAGCGGACATACGCTGATGCCGGGGCTCATCGATGCGCACGCGCACATCATGATGGCGTCGCTATCGATGCAGCAATTGATGGTTGCCGACATCGGCTTCGTCAATCTCGCCGCGGCGAGCGAAGCCGAGCGCATGCTGATGCGCGGCTTCACCAGTATCCGCGACATGGCCGGCCCTTCGTTCTCGCTGAAGAAGGCGATCGACATCGGCATGGTGCCGGGGCCGCGCATCTGGCCGTCGGGCGCGATGATTTCACAGACTTCAGGACACGGCGACTTCCGCATGCCGTACGAGATTCCGTCGCATGCGGGGCAGCCGCTGTCGCGCGGCGAGGTGCTGGGCGCCGGCGCGATCGCCGACGGCACGTCCGAAATCCTCAAACGCGCGCGCGAGCAGTTGATGCTCGGCGCGAGCCAGTTGAAGCTCGCGGCGGGCGGCGGCGTCGCGTCCAGCTACGACCCGCTCGACGTGTCGCAATACACGGAAGCCGAGTTTCGCGCGGCCGTCGATGCCGCCGAGAACTGGGGCACCTATGTGGCCGTTCACGCGTACATGCCGCGCGCGATCGCGACTGCGGTGCGCGGCGGTGTGCGCTGCATCGAACACGGCCAGTTGATGGACGAGAACACCGCGAAACTGCTGGCCGACGAAGGCATCTGGATCAGCCTGCAACCGTTCCTCGACGACGAGGACGCGATCTTCTTCCCGGCGGGTTCGCCGAGCCGGTTGAAGCAGATCGAGATGTCGAATGGCACCGACACCGCTTACGCGCTCGCGAAAAAGCACGGCCTGAAAACCGCGTGGGGCACCGACACGCTGTTCGACGCGAAACTCGCGACGCGCCAGGGCGCGCAGCTCGCGAAGATGACGCGCTGGTACGAAGCCGCCGACGTGCTGACGATGGCGACCAGCACCAACGCCGAACTGCTCGCGCTGGCAGGACCGCGCAACCCCTACCCCGGCAAGCTCGGCGTGATCGAACCGGGCGCGCTCGCGGACATGCTGGTCGTGAGAGGCGATCCGCTCGCGAACATCCAGCTGCTCGCCGATCCGGGCAGCCATCTCGCGGTCATCATGAAGGATGGGCGTATTTTCAAGAACACGTTGGGGGTGGCGTTTAACTGAGCCGCTCGGTCGAAACGATCGATGAGACGAGCGGAAAAAAAGAAGGGTTACGGACGCAAGGCCTGTAACCCTTCGATGATTCTGGTACGGCAGAAGGGGCTCGAACCCCGACCCTCGCTTCGAAGGCCGAGAAACCTCAGGACGCATTGGCGGACATCATTGCCCCACTGGAAAATCGCAGACATTCATCTGCAACTCGGGCACGACCGATAGTTGTGTTGTTAAGTTTGCCTTGCCAGATACCGCTACGGAAAGCAAATTTCTGCCGTCCGGCGCAACGGCGCGTAATCGCCCGCGATGCGGTCTCTGATTGGGAACGCCTTTGTCGATTCAGTCATCTGAACCGTAAAGCCGGCCCGTCACTGCTGGATCGTCGCGTCCTTCATCAATCCTGCCGTGAACTCCGCAGCGGCCTTCTCCGCCGACAGCATCTGCAACTGCAGTCGGATCGTGCCCTTCACCTGATCGAACACTGGCACCTGCGTCGGCCGCTTCGCGTCGAGCTTCACGATGAAACGCACATTGCCCACCGCAATCGCCTCCGGGCTCACCCCGCCGACCGGCAACTGAGTGATAGCCTGCGCGACCGCGAGCGGCAGACCACTCGTCTTGCCTTCGGTCACCGGCGTTTTGAAACTGACCCACGGCAACTGCCCACCACTCGTCTTGCTAGGGGCGACGCTATATTGTTGGGCCAGCAGATCGAAAGCCTTGCCCGCCTTCAGTTCGCTGACCACCGTGGCGGCCGTCATTGGATCGGAGACCGCGATGATGCGTGGCTTGTATTCTTCCTTGCCGAGTGAAGCAACGATTGCGTCATAGCGTGCTTTCACCTGCGCGTCCGTCACCGGCTCGGGATGAATGGTGTCCTTCAGATATAGCTGCGTCTCGGCGTTGACCTTCGCCTCGTTCATCGCCTGCCGCACTTCCGGCTTCGTGTCGTAATGCGCCTTCTCCGCGCCCTGACGGAACAGTTCGCGCTCGATCAGTTGCTGTTTGAGCACCTGGCGCAACTGCGGCGTATCGGACTGATGCCCCATCTGTCCGGCGAGCCGCACGGCTTCGTCGAGTTGCGACTGTGGGATCGCCACGCCGTTGACGATCGCGACCGTGCCCGCCGGCAGCGATGCAGCCGGCGCAGAAGCCGTCTGCGCGAATGCGGGCACGGCGACACCGAAGCCGATTGCCAATGCGGTGGCAAGCGCCGTTTTATAAGACGCTCTGTTCATTTCCTTTGCCTTCATGTTTTGTCAGTATGTCCAGTTGAGGGTGCCAAGAATGAGTGTCGCTTTGGGCCCAAGGGCCGCGGGTTGTGTCAGCGCACGCCCTGCGAGCAACTCGCCCGACAGAATCTGCTGGTGCCATTGCCACTGCGTACGCACGCCGAGGCCCGCGCCAACAAGCGACGGGAAACCCGGGACGGCGATGAGTCCCGCTTTGCCGGCATCGAAGAACACGTAGGGTTCGATGCGGCCATCCTGCCACGCGGGCGTATTGACCCACGCGAGTTCGTTGCGCGAGTAAATGCCCCGGTCGCCGGCAATTTCACCGGAGCGGAAACCCCGTACCGTGTCCATGCCGCCGAGGTACAACTGCTCGGAGCCGTACAGCGCGACGTTCGTGTACTGTCCGCCCAGCACGCCGCGATATACGAGCTGCGCGCGACCCAGCGGCGGCAGCGGCACCGTGAAGGTGGCCGTCGCGTCGAATTTGGTGAACTGGCCGTGCGCGTCGGTGCGTGCGATGTTTGGCCTGTTGTGGTCGGCCTCGAGCCACGGCAGTCCCTGTGAAAGACCGGCATCGAGCGTCACACTGCCTGGCGCATTGTTGAACTCGAACTTGTGCAGCCAGTTGCCGCCGACCCGCAGCACCGCAATATGTTGCGGGTCGAAATCGGCGTCGTTCACTTCGCGATCCGTGCGCCGCCACGACAGCGTGGCATCGAGATTGACGATGTCGGTCTGCGTGCGATCGAGTGCGTAGTTCCAGCCGAGGATGTGGCTCAGCGTGCGTCCGTAGAGCAGCGCGGTCGTGCCGACCACCTCCTGATATTCCGAGTCGGACAGCGTGTAGCTGAAAGTGTGGCGACCGAACGGAACCGCGAACGAACCGACCAGCGCGTTGCTATCGGTGCTATCGATGAAATTCAGGCTCAACGATTCCTGCAGGCCGATCAGGTTGTCCGCCTCGATGCCCGCGCGATAACGCGTGACGCCGGTTGCCGAGCTGCCGTAGTTGTCGACGCCAAGGCTGTAGTAGACGCCATCGCCAGAACGATTGCTGATGTCGACGACCGAATCGCCGACGCTCTGCCCCGGCAGCACCTGCACCGTCGCCTGGTTGCGACGCAGGCGGTTGATCTGCGAGACACCCTGGTCGATATCCTCCAGCCGCAGCGGTGCACCAGGCGCGGCTGGAAACGCGTTCTCATAGCCAACGTCCGTGAGCCAGCCGCCGCCGGCGGACTTCTCATCCTTGCCCAGACGCTGGATCGGCTTACCGTTGACCGTATAGCTGCCGATGTGGCCCACCTGGATCGTGACAGTCAGCGTGCCGCTGCCGAGATTCTGCGGTCCGAGCAGCGCGCGGGTGGTCACGTAGCCTGCGTCCACAAAGGCCTCGGTAAGACGCTTGAGCAGCACGTTGATACGATGCGAGCCGAGTGCGTGGTCGGTGAACGGCTTGATGATCGCGTCGAGCCTCGCCTGCGGCATGCCCGACGACGACACGAACGGCTTCTTATCCGCTCCGGCCAGCACGATCCGGTTGACGGCAAACGTCGGCCCGGTTTCAACGATCTGGTCGATCGGCGTATCCAGCGGGATATCGAGCATCGTTTCCGCTGATGACGGCGCAACAGCGATCGACGCCGGCGGCTGGGCAAGCTGCCGTTGCCGCGCCCGCTGGCGTTGCTCGTCGATGAGCTGCTGGCCAGGGTCCTGCACCGGACGCACCGGCGCGCCTTGTGGCAACGACGGCGATGCAGGCAGCGAGGTCTGCGCAAGCGCGGGCGTCATGCCCGCCACCTGCAGGACCGCTGCCGCCAACAGGGTGATATCTGGGTGAATGCGAAATGAACGGCTACACATCAGTAGCCGATCCATGTGGTCAGACCGAGATGCTGGCCGATCTGCACCGGCGTGCTCGACGGAGCACGGACGGTCGTGATCGTGCCCGTAGCGCTGACACCCTTCGCGCCGCTGATCGAACCGCCATCGATGATGGCGTCGCCCGTGAGATGCACGGCGCCGTCCGCGCTGAAGCCGCCGCCGACGTCCGATGCAATGATCTGCGCCCATGTGCTGCCGAAGAACGCCTTGAAGCCGCGATCCTGGTTGATCGCCGAATAGCCGGTGACGCCCTGTGCGTAGGTGACGGGTGCTGTCACGTCTATATCGCCCTGCGCGAACACGTTGCCGCCAAGATTGCGCGCGACATTGCCCGCCGTGATCGACAGATCCGCGCCGGACTGGATCGTGCCGCCGTACGGCGTCACGCTGCTCGATGCGCTGCCGTGACAGAAGATCCAGCAACCGTGCGAATAGCTCGCCTGGCCGGAGAACACGGCGGCGTTGCTGAATGTGTCCTTCGCGGTGACGCTGATCGCGCCGTCGTTCGACTGGATGATGCCGCCGCTATTGGTCACGTTGTTGCCGGAGATCGTCACCGGGCCCGCGGTCGATGCGATGTACGCGAGCTGCGACGGTTCGCTGACCGTGCCGTAGTCGACGTCGAAGCCGCTCGATGTGTGCGTGAAGAACAGGAAGCTGCCGCCGGTGTTTGACCACGCCACCGGTGCGCCACCGTTGACGCCGTCTGTGTGGTCGATGATGTTCTGCACGTCGCCCTGCGCGGTCAGCGTCAGGCCCTGGTTCGATAGAATTCGCGCGTTGTCGTTCGTGATGTCGCCTTGTGCGTTTAGCGACGTGGTGCCGTTCGCGGCGAAGATGATGCCAAGGTTCGCGGGCGTCGAGCGGTTCGTGATGCTGCCGTTTGCGGTGAACGTGACGTTGCCGCCGGTGGTGGTGCCATCCGTGGCGATCAAGCCTGCCTGGATCAGGCTTCCGGTGTTCGTGATGTCGCCGGAACTGGTCAGGTTGACCGAGCCCGCGAGCGCGCTCAGCGTCGATGGGCCGGTGGCATCGTCGCTCAGAGCAATCGTGCCGGCGTTCACCGTTACGTCGTGCGCGGCGCTCATCTGCGCGCCCTGCAGTGAGACGGTGCCTGGCGTCGTGATCGCGATATCGTGTTCGGCCTTGATCGAACCGTCTGCGGCCGTCACGTCACCGTTCGTCTTGACGACGACGTCACCCGCGCTCGCGTAGAGATTGCCAAGGCTGCGCACGCCCGCGCCCTGATCGGTGACGACCAGTTGCACGTGACCGCCCGTCAGGCCGCCAGCGGCGGTGATGTCGATCGCGAGAGCGTTGCCGGTGGTGCCTGGCGAGGTGCTGCTGACCAGCCAGTCGTGGCCGTTGTCCGAGGGAGAGAAGCCGGTGTCCCAGGTAGTCGTGCTGTCGCCAATGGTCGCGCGTACGCCGCCGGTAGAGCTGGTGTAGTCGTTCGTGACCGGGCCGCTTACCGTGAGGTGCTTCGCCACCAGATCGAGATTCACGAGTGTGGACGACAGGCCGCCTGGGCCGATCGTAATCGTGCCGCCATTTGTGGTCAGCACGACGTTGCGTTGCATGATGCCGGGCGCGAGCGTCTGGTCGCTGAAGCTCACCTGGCCGGTTGACAGCACGACGTGGCCTGCGTTGACGAAACTGCCGCCATCGACCGTCACGCCGTTCGGGTTCGCGAGGATCACGTTGGCGCGCGGGCCCAGCACCGAGATCGCGCCCTGGATCAGCGAGGGGTTCGTGCTGGTGACCTGGTTGACGATCGTGTTCGCGTTGATGCCGGTGTTGTTGAGATCGGCACCGGCTGCGCTGACGTTGAACGACGAATAGGTGTTATGCGAGACGCCACCCACTGCCGGGGAGAGGCTGACGGTCTGGTGGCCGTTGCTGGCGGTTGCAACGGATGTGGCTGTGCGTCCATCAGTGACAATACCGGCGGCATTTGCCGGGTTATATAGACCGGCCGTCGCCAGCAGCAGGTACAGCTGTAGCGGTTTGATGCACATGTTGTTGTTCTCTTTCCTTCGCTGGAAAACTCCGTCGTTTTCTGGAGCGCGTGTTGCGTGTGACTGGCCGGCTATGCGACCGTCCCGCCGATGGTCTCGTATCCAGGACCTGACACACCCGACGTTCGCAACACCCCACAATCCCAGACGCGATGCAGCGTTGCACCCGCCCCGATGCGATCTCACTTCCTGAGTTTTTTGTCCCGGCGCGTTTTGCCAGCGCGCACGTGACGCTCGTTAAAGAGCAATGCGCACTGGCAGGTCTCGCGCGCGCGGATGTACGCAATCTAACCGTTCCTGGCCAGGCTGACTGTCAAGATTTGTGAGGCCACCTGGCGGCTAAAGAAGAGGTGTCTGTCTTACTGTTTCTCCCGATTCGGAGAAATGCGGAAGCGCCCACAGGTTGCTTCCGGATTGAGTTTCGCGGTGGACGCGGCGGGCTCACTCGCCGCTTTCTTCGTCTGTCTCGTCATCGAGCTTTGCCGCGTGATCGCCGGAATTCGATAGATGAGCCACGATGAGGACGCACGCCGACGCAAAAAAGTACAAACCCGGCACGTGGCCGGGTTCGTCTCATTGCTGTCATCTGTGCAATAACCGGTGCGCGCCTATTCTGCAACCTCTCGTTCTAGTAACGATTCACGAATCTCGATCGAAGATCCATCCTCATACTCGATCGTGTAGACAATCCCTGGCGGAAACTGATCGAAGTATTTCCCGGGTCGACTTTCGAACACTCCTACGATCCAAGCCTTAGCACCAGGCCTGAGGTCTGAAGGGGCCGTTCCCAGCACTCGAACAATATCGGCGTAATCGAACTTAGCCATCAGTAGTTAATCGGAAGATGTGGATTTCCATCTGGCGTCGTCACACCAAGAAAATGCTATTGCCCGATGTGTTCGTCAGTGCCGACGACTGCGTGAGATTCGTCTGCGGGGTCGTCGGGTTCGTGTTGTCGCGCGTGGTGCCGGCGCCACCGATCACGACGTCGCGGCCAGCGAGCAGATTGCCATAGGTGTTGTTCACCACCGGCGCGGCAATCACCAGATCGCGACCCGCAAAGACCGTGTTGTTGGTCTGCGTGTAGCTGTAGCTCTGCGTGCTGGTCTGATCGCCGAAAATGTTCGCCGCGTCGTTGTGCGGGCCAAACGGCACCGAATAGCCGCTCACCAGGTACGCGGCGACGGCGCTGTTCGTCATCGCGTCCGTGAAGTCCTGCCCGGGGCGCTCGTACATGATCTCTTCAAAGTCGCTCGCGAGCATCGTGCCGAAGTACCCGCACTGCCCCACCGCCACGCCCGCCACGCAGCCAGTCGACGAAGTCACGTTGCTGGTGTGATACCCCTGGTTCGGACTCGCCGGCTTCTCACCCGGACAGCGCGTGTTCTTCTCCTTCGATTACCGCAATAGCTGTCCCTCCATCACACCCGATCACGGCTGAATCCGCTCGCACGTAACAACAGACCCGGCTGCGGCCGGGTCTCGTTTCAGGTTCGCTTTCCTATCCTGCCATCGGACTAAAAATAGCTGGCACACGCCTATGCCTCATAAGAACCGACAGACCTGCAATATCTCGCCATCGGCAAAGTGTCGCATTTCCCATAACGTAAATCGAACTCCCGGCGCCAGGAGACCTTTAACCAAATCGAAGTACAGAAATTTGATCGGCACTTCCGCCGTAGCGCCAAGATCAAGGCCATGCCCTACCTGATCGAGCAACAAGCGACAGTCGAAACCTTGTCCGTTAATGAACAATGGACATCCGTAGCGAACGGGGGGAATCGCCAACGATTTCCCGCCTGCATCAGATGCAAACATTGTGACTCTGGCGATGATATCTGGCTGCATGGTTAATTCTTCCCAGGAATCGCCATACTACCGCTAATGCCAGGCTTCAACCCCGGCAGTAGATTATTTGGAACCACATACGCAGGGATGCCACGGTCAACCGAGACCGGCTCTATGCCATTAAGAATGCTATTCGGAATTTGGGTGGTAACAGTTGTGTAGGGCGGATCACCAAACGCATTCACCGCCTGCTGAGCGTAGGAAGACGCCGCCGAAGAGGATGTGGTGAAATATTTGCCCTCAGCCGACCCGAGATTTTGAAGCGTTCCAGTAGCCTGAATGTCTGCAAGCTCCGCCGGTCCCACCGCTCGATAAAGCGTCGTTGTTCCGCTGTTTGTGGCGGTAGCGGCCATCGATGGTGGTGGAGGCACCCTCACCGTCGCCGGGTTGCCCTCCGCATCGTAACCCACGACTTCCGTGTTGGTTAGTCCCGCGTGTGCGTCGAGTTGCGACATCTCCTTGCGCTCTTCATCGATCGCTTCCTGCTCCGAATTCGTCGGCAAGCCCCAATGCAACCCCGAATTGTTCAGCGCTTCATTCTGCGCGGCCGTTGCTGCGCCCTGAACATTCTGACCCAGCAACCCTGCGAGGCCCCCGCCAGCCATCGTCGCAAACGCTGCCAATGCTGCCTGCTGACCCACATCGAGCGGCGCATGCGTCGGATCAATCCCTTCGAGCAGCAGCGGCGACAGCGCCGCACTCGCCGCGCCACCAATCGCCCCACCCGCACATCCAGTTCCAAGCGCGGCACTGGCCGCACAGCCCAATACCGCGTGCGCCGCCACATAGCCCAGTTCACCCGGAACGCCGCTGCCAAAGCCGCCCGCCGCATTCGCATTCCCAATCGCATACGCCCCCGCCGCCGCCGCATCGCTCACCGCGCTGTCCCGCAGATTCGTCAGGAAGCTCCCACCCTCGATCGCCGTCTCTACACCAGCCTGTATGCCAGCCATACCGGCAAGCGCCGCACCTTGCGCGAGGATCGTACCCGCTGAGGCGGCCCCGGCCTGCGGAACCAGCGCGCCACCAAGATTCCTGACGCCAGCCAGTGCCGACAGACTGTTGTCGCTGATCTGGCTTCCCAGCCCGGACCACCCAACTCCGCTATCGGCAGAGTAAGTAATGCCGTTCGTCAATCCCGCCGTAAGGGCCGCAGTCAGACCGCCCTTGAGAGCAGTCTCGAAGCTGAACTGCCCCGTTGCAGCCTGGGACGTCGCGCTACCTGTAAAGCCTGCCGCACCCGCCGAGATCATCGAGCCGCCCACCGTGCCGGCCAGCGCTCCGCCGGACATCAGCGCCGTCGCCGCACCCGCCGTTATGACCGACGTGACCACGACCACAAACGCCATTCCGATTTCCTGGAATACGCCCGGGCTCTCCGCCAGCGACGTGAACGTCGTCGTCAGATCATCCGACGCCGTGCCCTGCACGAAACTGTTGCCCAGTTGCGCCTTCAGGTTCGCCAGTTCCTCCTGCGTCCCCGCTGCATCCACCGTGCCGTCCGCGTTGAGCTTCTGCAGCGCCCCACCGATCTGGTTCACCGCGTCGACGTTCATCTGGTAGTTGCCCGCCGACATGAACCCGCCCTGCTGCGTCACCGTGCCGGTCGTCGTCAGCAACCCATCGATGCTGCTGATGAAGTCGTACTGCGTACCAATGTCGGTCGAACGCTCCTCGTTCGTCAGCGTCCCCGCATTGACGCTCAGCGTGTCCGTTGCCGTGATCGAACCGGTGTTCGTGATCGACCCGCCGTTCGTCGCCGTCAGCGTCACGTTCTGGCCGGTAATCGTGCCGTCGTGCTCGACCACCGCGTAGTTCTGCGGCAGGTACACCTGCGGCATCAGCGCCTGCACGGTCGGACATGCCGCGTTACCCGTCGCCGTGCAACCCGGCTCCGGCACCGTCTCCTCGACGTACCACAGCATCGGCGCATCGAGCGAGGCGATCTGCGACTGCGAGAGCGGCGTCCCCAGCGCAAGGTTGTTCGCCTCCGCATACTGGATCGCATTGCCGTAGAGAACCTGTTTCTCCTGGTTGGCCACCGACGTCTGGTTCTGGTTGTCGTACGCCAACCCACTCACAAAGCTCGCCTGACCGGTCTGCGCAAGCGCGGCCTGCTGCAGGACCTGGTCCTCGGTGAACGGGTCGTAGTAGAACTGCGTCGTGGATGGCTGCAGGCTCGCAGGCAGCGCCGCAAGCAGTTGCGCTCCGCCGATATCGCCCATCACCTGCGAGGCCGGACTGCTCACCAGATAGGTCGCACTGTGTGAGACGCCCGCGGGTGTCTGCACCGAGGGACCGCCAGGCACGGATACGGCGCCGCCGCCGGAGCCTGCATTCGCGGCAGAACCGAGTGCGCCGCCCGAACCGCCCGCAATGGCGCTGCCGATACCCGATGCGGCCCCAAGACCAGCCCCCATCAGCCCGAGATTGCCCGTCTGGTTGGCCGCGTTTGTCGCCGCGACTGGCGTGCCCACAGGGCCGAGCGAAATCACCTGCTGCGAGCCCGTCGGCTGCGGCGTATAGACCGCCGGCGACGTCAGGCCGTTGACGAGCGAGGCGCCCGTGATCGCGACCTGCTGCCCCATCACATTGCCCGAGTTCTGCACCTGGCCGCCGGCGCTCACCGACAGCGAAGGCGCCTGGATCGTGCCGGGCAGGCTCGCATACGGCGTCGGCGGCTGAACACCGGCGCCGCTCTGATAGGCGCTGCCAAACAGCGTCGCGCAGTTGGCAGCGGTCCCGCAACCGAAGTTGTCAGGCGGTTTCGACGAACCGAGCACAGCCGCCCAGTACGCGTCGTTTCAGAAACCCTATCTGCCCTGGATGCAGGTCGCCGAATCTGGCTCGGACTCGCCGGCTTCTCCCCCGGACAGCGCGTGTTCTTCTCCTTCGATTCCCGCAATAGCTGTCTCTCCATCACGCCCGATCACGGCTGAATCCGATCGCACGTAACAGCAGACCCGGCTGCGGCCGGGTTCGTTGCACTGCTGCTATAGCTGATCTACGCCTATTTATTGAATTTTCGATCCAGTTCTATGCCCGATTTGGTGTCGAGGAGAATTTGCATCCCACTCCATGTATGAGCAATCAGACCTTCCGATCCAAGGCTTACGTCCAAAAATACGTCGGGGCTCGTTGGCAACTCTGCAATCCAAGTAGGCCGCCCGTTCACGTCGATACACAGCAGATTTTCAAATGCTGATCGATTGCTCGCATCGGGATCGATCAATAGGACACAACACGTTCCCTCGCCCATCGGAATTGCTTTCTTGATGGACATGCCGTCGTACTGCCCCAACCACGAATACGATCCATCCTTGCTTTGGGAGACGACAACGCCTGATGGTACCGAAGAGAAAATAATACTCATGCGCTCACACCTCATTTCGGCAAAGGAACCCCGGCCCGGAAGTTGGACAAAGGAATGCGTTGGAGCAACTGAATCTGTATCCCACCTCCCGGCTGACCGAAAGCGCTTGCAGCAGTGCCAAATTGTATTTGGGTTTGAGGTTCCCTCGGTTTTTCGCCTTCCAACGGTCCCGAGTTATGCAGCCGAATCCTTGGTCTGCTGAGCCTTGATCCAGTCCCGAAGGAACTGCTCCGGAGAAACGAGGCCGAGAGACGAATGGCGACGACTGCGGTTGTAAAACACTTCGATGTATTCGAACAGATCGGCCTTCGCGTCCTGATGCGTCCGATAGCGCGTGGCGTGAACCCGCTCGTTCTTCAAGCTGTTGAAGAAGCTTTCCGTCGGGGCGTTGTCCCAACAATTTCCCTGGCGGCTCATCGAGCAGCGCATACCGTAGCTGGCCAGTTTGCGCTGGAACTCGTGACTCGCATACTGGCTGCCCCGATCCGAGTGGCACAGTGCGCCCGGCGCGGGTCGGCGGCGGAACCAGGCCATCGTCAGTGCGTCCGTGACGAGATCCGCCGTCATCCGCGGCTTGCTCGACCAGCCAACCACCTCCCGGTTGAACAGGTCGAGCACCACGGCCAGGTACAGCCAACCCTCGTCGGTCCAGATGTACGTGATGTCCGAACTGAACACCTGATTCGGCTCGGCGGGCGTGAACTCGCGATTCAACAGATTCGGCGCAACCGGCAGCTTGTGCTTCGAATCGGTCGTCGCCCGATAACGGCGCTTGTGCCGGGCCCGGATGCCGTTCTCACGCATCAGCCGTTCCACGCGCTCCTTGCTGACTGGAAAGCCTCGATCACGGATTTCCCTGGTCATGCGTGGCGAGCCATATGCGCCCTTGGCCTCGGCGTGCACCGTCCGGATCAGCGTCAGCAATTGCGTATCCGTCAATCGCGTTCGCCCCGGTCTACCGCCGCGCTTCCACGCGCGATAACCGTTCACGCTGACCGACAGCACGTAGCACAACGACGACAGCGGATATTGTCCGACCTGCCGGTCGATCCAGGCATACCTCACAGCAGGTCCTTCGCGAAGTATGCTGCCGCTTTTTTTGCGATCTCGAGCTCCATCTGCAGGCGCTTGTTCTCAGCTCGCAGACGCGACAGTTCCATCTGCTCCGGCGTAACCGGCTTCGCTCCGGCGCCGTTGAGCTTGCCCGACGCTTCGCCCTTCACCCAGTTGCGAAGCGTCTGCTCAGAAATGCCCAGCTCGCGGGCCACCACGGCCACTCCCTGGCCATCCTTGACCCGCTGTACGGCGGCCAACTTGAACTCTGTCGTGTACGACTGTTTCGGTACCTTGAACATGCCTGATTTCCTTCCTTTGCGTCGAGTTTATACACGACCTATTGGAAGGCGAAATTTCAGGGGAAGCTCAGCTTGTGTGCAATTCCAAACTCAATCATGACTATTGCCCCTTCGCAATTTTGCGCAGCCTTTTGCAAGAAAGTGCTTATTTGAGCAGGGCTCATTGTAGGTAGCGTACTGAGATATTCAGTCAATTCGGACCCCTGCAGGGTAATGGTATTCGGAATATCGACGCCCATCCCAGACAAGATCGATCGCGCTTGTGCCGCCGTAATCGTCGTCGATGCCAGATTCGAAAACTGTGACGGTGCAACCGAAACGGCAAATTCGTTTTCGATCTGCGCGCGAGCGAAGGCGTGCTGGCATTTCCTAAAGAAGATACCTCAATGCCTGCGAGATCGGCTGGCGACGCAATTTGCACCACCCCGTTGCCGTACGCCGTACCGCTACTAGTGGCAAATGTCGTTGCGATAGCTGGATTGGTCGATGTCGGTGTAATACCAATTTGTTGCAGTCCTGGACTCCCAGCATAGCCATCAGTCGCCCCTCTGAAGAGCATCGGATTTCCGGCGGTGTCTGTGGCAGCAGTTGAAACAACAGACGCACCTCTCCTGATCAGGCTACCAGCCAACCCCAACCCAGCCGCTGCCTCTCCTGGCCCCTGGAAATTCGACGAGTCAGCGCCGAATTGGGCGATGTACGTCGACATCAACTCGGGCAGATTGTGGGTCGTTACGTTTGCGTACGCTGAACCATAATCGTACCTGGCGTTATTGACGATGTTGAGCGCTACGTCCTGAGCACCAGCGGGCACAAGCCATTGCTCCACATACAGGCCAGCAGCGTTCTGATAAAACGTCGTACCGCGTGCTGCCGTACCGGCCTGCGCATCAGCCAGACTGGTCCACACGCGCATCCCATTCGGACCGCCGTTGCCGCCATAGGCGTTCTCTGCAGCCTTGAGCAACTGATCGGGCGTGTACTGCGAAGCAAGCGTCGGGTTGCTTGCCAGTACCTTGTTGATCAGCTGTACGACCTTATCTTCGTGCTGGAGATCAGCCCCGCCTTACAATTAATCTATATTCCCAGGTAAAAGGAGTCTCCCGCGCCGCAAACGAAGCGCGGGCCGCATGGGCGCCAACCCATACGACCCGCTGACCACCATCAACTCTTATTGGGAGAGTCGATCATGGCTGACGCCAATCATAAAGCACGTCCGTCTCGCACGAAACCCCACGCTCATACGTGCACCAGACCCGTCCTCGGCAACTCGCCCGATTACGGACCCACGCCCGATCTTCAGCAACCTTACATGCCCTGGATGCAGCTCGCCGATATCTGGCTCGGATGCGCCGGCTTCTCACCAGGACAGCGCGTGTTCCTCTCCTTCGATTACCGCAACAACTGTCTCTCAATCACGCCCGACCGCGGCTGAATCCGATCGCACATAACAACAAACCCGGCTGCGGCCGGGTTCGTCCTACTGCTGCTGTCCGGGCAATAACCGGCGCACACCTATCCTGCTGCCATCGACAGTCGACGCATCGAACGCGAACTTTGACTGGCTACCACCAACGATCAAACCGCACAAACTGATTTTTCACGTGCGCCAAGGTATCCTCATCAATCGGTGAACGAAAGGCAGCCGTAGCAACGGCTCCCGTTACACCTGCCTTCCTCATCTCCCACGAAATCGACGGCTTTCCAGAAACAGCCCCAAGCCGCAAAGTAAAGTGGCCGCCCATGTCGACGAGTTGGGCTTCCCCATCATCCGCGCTGTTCAAACCAGCGACAAACGTGTCCCAAACAGAGCAGTCAAACCACACGCTCCCTCGATATTCAAGGCTGTGTCCAAACTGCTGCACATCGATCGCGATCTGCATTCGCATCGACGGTACGTGTTCGTCTGTCTCGACAACATCAAGGTACAAACGGAATGGCTTTTCGATCTTGATTTCCATGTCCCGATATTACTTGCCAGTGGGTAAAGCATGGATGAGAGCAGGAAGCTGCCCAGGCTGCCGTGGCGGTGCAAATTTCAATTCCCAACCGCTAACGTTAATCAATTGATTGTAAGGCACGCCACCTTGAGTCGCAGTATTCACCGCGCTCTGCAAGCTCGAAAGCTGCTGCTGCGTCGTTAGCTGAACCACACCGGGGGGATTGTTGTTCGCCACCATCTGCGCATACTCAGCCATGTGCTCCGTCGCGTTCCCGTGCACCCAAACGCTTTGCCCGTTCGGCAGAGACATTTCAAAAGATTGTGGGATGACGGACCCAGGATAATTAGGCTGCGTTGCGGTAATCGAGTCCCAAACTGTCCCGGTAGCTCCGCTGTTTGTGGCAACGCCTTGAACCTGATTGCTATAGACATTCGCCAGATCCGCATCGCCTGTCCGTCACAATCGAACTCGACGCGGAAGCCCTAGCTCTGCCCGCTGCACCAGTTGTCGCGGCCGAATCACCAGCCAGCGAAGCCACTCCAACCGTTCCGACCAGCGACGCCGGACTCCCGAAATCCGGGTCGTCAACGGCAGCATCGCCCCTTGCAGGAACGGCACATAGCCAGGATAGCCGGGCAGCGACCCACTCAGGAAGTTCGGCACCGACTGGGCCGTTCCCAGTACCGTGTTCCATGCAGCGCGCCCCGTGTCCTTCAACGCACTAGCCAGCGTGCCGCAGTTGTGGCCCGGCGCACACGTATTGTTCAGCGTCTCGTCATAAAGCACGTCCGTCCCGCACGAAACCCCACACCCGCACCAGCGCCAGACCCGTCCTCGGCAACTCGCCCGATTACGGCACGCCACCCGATACCACGCAACCCTATCTGCCCTGGATGCAGGTCGCTGATATCTGGCTCGGATTCGCCGGCTTCTCACCCGGACAGCGCGTGTTTTTCTCCTTCGATTCCCGCAACAGCTGCATCTCCATCACCTCCGACCACGGCTGAATCCGCTCGCACGTAACAACAGACCGGGCTGCAGCCGGGTTCGTCTCATTGCTGCGGCAAGCTACGATGTCAACGCTCGATCAAGGTAGTCGTGAAGAAGCTGCATTTGCTTCTTAACATCCGCTGAGATGGCCGTGTCGTTCGCCATGTTTGCCAATCGCCAGCGCAAGATCATGTAAATCTCCGTCCCGGTCGCACCCTCAACAAGGGCACTTCGAAGCTGCTCGGCATGTTCATGATGCCCAGTTCCGTCGAGAGAATTGGCGATTGACCTAGCCTCTTGATATGGATCGTTCATTATCGCCCTGCTAGTTCGGCCCTGTACTTCAACGCGTGGGCTCAAACATCCATATACCGCCTACGGATTGACCCTGCACCATTCGAAGCGTATCCCCATAAATGCCAGGCCCTCGCCAATGTCTTTCAGCACACGGACACGATCTTGGGGAGACATCGGCTGAACCGCGCCATCGGCGAGCCAGTCGGTCAATGTGTCCTCATAGACACCTGTTAGCGGCGCGAAATCGACCGTGATGCGCGCTATGCGCGAGCCTTGTATGTATTCGACCGTCTCACGATCCGCCACCTGAACGACAAAGCCAGCTGTATTCCTGACACGTTGTGGCGATAGCTTTTCAAACATTTCTAGTGCCCATTCGTAATGACGTTGGTAACACTCGGATTATTCAGTAAGGTTGGATATTCCACCGTATTGAAGATACCTGTTGGACGTGCGCCTTGCACGAACCCGACAACGTTCCCTGAGGCAGATGCCGCGTAGCGCTATGATAACGTGGACCAAACGTTCAGGGCCTGCTCCGGAGTCAACGGACTATTCGGCCCAAACAATGCCTGCTGGTCCAGCCAACTGCCGCCCGGCGTCATTTAAAGAGTTGTTGATCCATTGGTCGTAGCAAACTCTTCGGCAAGCGCACGATTCCCTGGACCCGAGTAGAACACAGCAGTGCTGGGGGCAGTGGACACGTTGAGCGTCTGAGCCTGTTGTGTGTAAAAGCTATAGGCGTCCTGAGTCGTCGCAACTGCACTGTTTGTGGCAACGCCTTGAACCTGATTGCTATAGACATTCGCCAGATCCGCATCGCCTGCCGTCACAATCGAACTCGACGCGGAAGCCCTGGATCCACCCGCTGCACCGGTTGTCGCGGCCGAACCAACAGCCAGCGCAGCCACTCCAACCGTTCCGACCAGCGACGCCGGACTCCCGAAATCCGGGTCGTCATACGGCAGCATCGCCCCTTGCAGGA
This sequence comes from Paraburkholderia antibiotica, assembly GCF_012927125.1. Lineage (GTDB taxonomy): Bacteria > Pseudomonadota > Gammaproteobacteria > Burkholderiales > Burkholderiaceae > Paraburkholderia > Paraburkholderia antibiotica. The sequence continues at coordinate 449,580 of NZ_JABBFZ010000001.1, read as the reverse complement.
ACGGCACATAGCCAGGATAGCCGGGCAGCGACCCGCTCAGGAAGTTCGGCACCGACTGGGCCGCTCCCAGTACCGTGTTCCACGCAGCGCGCCCCGTGTCCTTCAACGCACTAGCCAGCGTGCCGCAGTTGTGGCCCGGCGCACACGTATTGTTCAGCGTCTCGTCATAAAGCACGTCCGTCCCGCACGAAACGCCACACCCGCACCAGCGCCAGACCCGTCCTCGGCAACTCGCCCGATTACGGCACGCCACCCGATCCCACGCAACCCTATCTGCCCTGGATGCAGGTCGCTGATATCTGGCTCGGATTCGCCGGCTTCTCACCCGGACAGCGCGTGTTTTCCTCCTTCGATTCCCGCAACAGCTGCATCTCCATCACCCCCGACCACGGCTGAATCCGCTCGCACGTAACAACAAACCCGGCTGCGGCCGGGTTCGTCTCATTGCTGCTGTCCGGGCAATCCCTCACTACCTCTCATTCACCAATCCCATCAAAGCAGCTCGAAGATGCGAAACTGGGCAGGATCCTTTACTGAGACACGCCCTGCGTCGCTATCAACAATCACATTTCGACACTTGCAGGCAACGGCGTGTTCAGGAAGCGATTCCAATATGCCGCCGCAATTACCGCACTCGTATCGAATGCGCGAACCGGCCGGGTATCCCGTCGCCGCATCAAATTCCAGATATCGCTTTTTGTCACTTGGGTTCAAGATCGGTCCACCGTCACTTTGTTGGGTTCGTGCGATTAAGCAGTTGCAGCGCGCCACTGTCCAAATAGTCTTGGATAGTCAAGGGTAACTGATGCTGCGTACCTAAGCCCAACTCACCGAACCAAGGCGATGCCGGTCCCGTCGGAACATTCTGTATCGGCGTAACGACTTGGTACACACTCAATGGCTTCGATGCGTCCGTCCCTGGAGGCAACGCTCGCATGCCATACGGTATATCAGCCGGAGCGACAAAGTTGCCATAGTCGACAAAGTTCCCTGATGCGTCGTAGAAACCACCATATCGGCTTACCACAGTACCGGCTTCCAACGTCTGATTTACCGGCTGTGTAAAGAAGCCACTATTCGGCGGCCAATAGGTCTGGATAGCAGTACTGGTAGATGTACTGTTTGCAGCTTCGGAAACAACGTCGACGGTCTTCGATGCTCCAAACCCGGCCACACCTGCGGCGATGCCATCCGCTGCGACACCCAGAGAAGACAGATAGTAGGCTGTCTGTGTCGATCCCCCGGATAGATAGGCCTCCGCCCGTGATGCCTGCGAGCGGACTCCCCAGCATATTGTCGAGTGTCGCTGCTGCCTGACTCGGCGCTGTGTATGTCGGCTGCGGTGCATCGGTGGCAACCGTGACACCGTTGACAACAGAAAGGTTGTTGCCTGCCAGAGAGGCGAGTGACTTCTGGTATGCACATGCCAGCGAGCCCGGCGACTGGCATGCCGTAGCCAGCGCCTGGTCATTCGCGATCGAGGTCTGCATCAATTTGGCCACTGTCGCACACGCAGCCGCATTTCCACTATCGCATCCCGACATCGCGGACTGAAGCCTTAGAAACGACAAACCCGTTTACCGTTAGCGTAACTTTTCAGTCTTGGCTGCGAGGCTTGCTCGAGTCGTCAAACCCTAATATCACGCCCGCCTTGGATACTTTAAGCGGACGGTTCCCGGCTAGTAAGTAGGATGGATCTCCTGTCTCCAAGTACAAGACCGACTGGTAATGCAAAAGCCAATATTCACCATGATCGCTAACCTTTTCCATCGATATGACCCATCGATCATTTTCGGGTGAATCATGCGGGCTCCGCACCGACTCATTGAGATAGCACTCACCAATGGCGACTGCTGCTTTTAAAGTGACAATGTTCATTGCGCACCAATTGGTTTCACAGGCATAAACAGCAATGCCGGAAAGGCTGACGGATTAGCAACTGTGCCAGATTGGCCATCGAGATACCTAATAACCCCGTTCTGGTTGACGACATTGAACACATGCCCAACATCAGAGCCAGCGGGCGGAAACCCGTACACAATCCCTGTTGCACCATTGCCTTGTTGGAGCAAGGACTGCTCAATGCTGCTTGTGGTGGCTGCCACGAACTTACTACCAAACTGCTGTTGGAGCACTGCAATACTTGTTGGACTTCCGGGCAGCGCGCTTGCAGCAGTGCCAAATTGTATTTGGGTTCCTGCCGGAATTTGAACGGTCGACATAAATTCAGCGGTATTGGGGGGTGGCAATGCCAATAAGCTCTGCGCGGCACTTGATGATTCTAAGGGTATTGGCGACAGCCATGAGCCGGCCTGCGTACTTCCTCCACCCCAGATTCGATACGCAGTCATCCCTCCATCAGGAACTGCTCCTGCTGTAATTGAACCGTTCCAAGCCTGCACCGTGCCAGTTGGAGGAGCAGGCAGCGCACCCACAGCGGTAGTTGTGTTTGTGGCAACAAATCACTGGCAACGCTGAAGTACCTTCTGCCTCCCGGTGGCGTCCTCCATTACTCAGCGCTCAACTCGAAAGTAGGCACGGTAAAAACATCCCCCACAGGTCCTCGCTGCAGTCGATCGTAACCCTGACCTAGACGGAAAAATGCATTGCTTTCAAAATGCTCTTTAAAGAGTTCTCGGAGTGTTCGAAGACCCGCATTGTCTTCGACGACATCCGCGATGCACTCAGACAACTGGACGTACACCATTTCTGGCGCCAACTCCTCCACGATATATGCGGGCGCGCTTAGAAGACGCTCCTTTCCTAGTAGACGCACGTATGGCGGACCGAAGACTGTGCCCCAGAAAACATCTGGGAGCCAATGTCGCAATAGGTGCGTGACTACCATGAATCGCTCTCCGTACGGCGCGGATCCACTTTCAATCGCGAAGTCCCGGTACGACTCCGAAAGCGTATCGACAAGTGCGAAATCTGCTGCAGAATGCACGCTTGCTTTCTTCAGGTACCCGACAATGGCTTCTTGTTCGACCTGTCCCAATTCGGCAGTAAAACTGATATTGGAGTGCGTGTCATAGACCTTAGGTGATTTACTGGACCACCTCACGGAAAAAGCTCCCTCTGCTTTAGGCTGCTTCTTACGTTGCCAATAGACCGTTTCGCATACGCCTTTTTCGGGAACAAGTTTGTCGAGATACTTCGCGTCAAAGTCTCGATCAAGTGGCTCCCACCAACCCCATCTTTCTGGCGTTAAACGGGGCAGTAGGTCGGTAAAGATCTGCACTGCGTCAAGAAACTCAGTTGACCCTCTAAGCGACAATGGACTGAGAACGTTGACGCTCACAGGTGCTTTAAATTTCATGCAGCCTTCCTCTATTTCGTAGTCCATGGGCTGAAGGTTCCGGTCGACGAGTTGAAGACCCTAATCGTTCCACCGGAGTTAGTGATCAAATTTTGCAGAGGTTGCGAAATAGTCTTTGTGTTTGGGCTGACGATGAGTTGAATCGGATTACCCGTGGCGAGGTAACCTCTGAACTGGTTTGAGTTCGAAAGATTGACCACGTCTTTGACCTCAACGATCGTCGACCCATCCAAAGCATCCGGAACGACAGTGACCGGAGATCCGTTGGGCAACGAAACTGTAATGCGCTGCGTATTCTCAGGCACTCCCAGCGCCGACAACGCGTCGCCCTGGAATTGTATCCCCCTTTGGAATGGAGTCTGGGTCGAAGTGTTTGCAGCTTCGGAAACAACGTCGACGGTCTTCGATGCTCCAAACCCGGCCACACCTGCGGCGATGCCATCCGCTGCGACACCCAGAGAAGACAGATAGTAGGCTGTCTGTGTCGATCCCCCGGATAGATAGGCCGCTCCGCCCATGATGCCTGCGAGCGGACTCCCCAGCATATTGTCGAGTGTCGCTGCTGCCTGACTCGGCGCTGTGTATGTCGGCTGCGGCGCATCGGTGGCAACCGTGACACCGTTGACAACAGAAAGGTTGTTGCCTGCCAGAGAGGCGAGTGACTTCTGGTATGCACATGCCAGCGAGCCTGGCGACTGGCATGCCGTAGCCAGCGCCTGGTCATTCGCGCTCGAGGTCTGCATCAACTTGGCCGCTGTCGCACACGCAGCCGCATCTCCACTATCACATCCCGACATCGCGGACTGAAGCCGCTGCGCTTGCGACTGCTCTCCGACGAGCGTGACGTGGTTCAGCCAGTTGTTCAGCGTCTCGTTCTGCGCCGCCGTCACCGCGCCCTGAACATTGAATCCGAGCGCACCAGCAACGCTGCCACTCACGAGTGTTTCGATGCCGGCGAGCGCTGCAGGCGGAATATTCCCGTTCGCATCGATCACCGGGTTCAGCCCGGCGCTAATCGCCCCGCCAATGGCACCTCCCGCACATCCAGTTCCAAGCGCAGCACTCGCCGCACACCCCAATGCCGCGTGCTCCGCCGCATACAGCGGATTGCTCGTGGTCCAGAAGCCGCTCTGATCGCTGAACGCATTCCCAATCGCATACGCCCCCGCCGCTGCCACATCGCTCACCGCGCTGTGCTCCAGGTTCGTCAGGAAGCTCCCCCCCTCGATCGCCGTCTGCACACCCGCTTGAACGGTCGCCTCGGCCGCGATCGCCTCGCCCTGCTGGAGAATCGTACCCGCCGTGGTCGCCCCCGCCTGTGGTATCAGCGCATCGCCGACACTCTGCACACCCGCCAGCGACGCCAGGCTCTGGCCGCCCACCGTAATGCCGTTCGTGAGCCCCACCGTCAGCATGGCTGTCGCACCGGCTTCAACCATCGAACCAAGATCGAACGAACCGTTCGCAGCCTGCCCGAGCGCGTTACCGGTCATTGCCGCAACACCTGCGGAGAGGGCCATATTCCCCAGCCCCGCCGATACCGCTGGCATGAAGACACCTTCCGCCGTCGTCGTGGCCGCCGTACCCGCAGCAAAAGTACTGCCCGCGGTTGCGCCCGCGCCGATCGCCGCCGACGCCGCGCCCGCCGTCATCACCGACGCCACCACCATCACGGCCAGCATCCCGATCTGCTGGAACAGGCCCGGCGATTCCGCCAGCGACGTAAACGTCGTCGTCAGATCATCCGACACCGCACCCTGCACGAAACTGTTGCCCAGTTGCGCCTTCAGGTTCGCCAGTTCCTGCTGCGTCCCCGCTGCATCCACCGTGCCGTCCGCGTTGAGCTTCTGCAGCGCCCCACCGATCTGGTTCACCGCGTCGACGTTCATCTGGTAGTTGCCCGCCGACATGAACCCGCCCTGCTGCGTCACCGTGCCGGTCGTCGTCAGCAGCCCGTCGATGCTGCTGATGAAGTCGTACTGCGTACCAATGTCGGTCGAACGCTCCTCGTTCGTCAGCGTCCCCGCATTGACGCTCAGCGTGTCCGTTGCCGCGATCGAACCGGTGTTCGTGATCGCCCCGCCGTTCGTCGCCGTCAGCGTCACGTTCTGACCCGTGATCGTGCCGTCGTGCTCGACCACCGCGTAGTTCTGCGGCAGGTACACCTGCGGCATCAGCGCCTGCACGGTCGGACATGCCGCGTTGCCCGTCGCCGTGCAACCCGGCTCCGGCACCGTCTCCTCGACGTACCACAGCATCGGCGCATCGAGCGAGGCGATCTGCGACTGCGAGAGCGGCGTCCCCAGCGCAAGGTTGTTCGCCTCCGCATACTGGATCGCGTTGCCGTAGAGGACCTGTTTCTCCTGGTTGGCCACCGACGTCTGGTTCTGGTTGTCGTACGCCAGTCCACTCACAAAGCTCGCCTGACCGGTCTGCGCAAGCGCGGCCTGCTGCAGGACCTGGTCCTCGGTGAACGGGTCGTAGTAGAACTGCGTCGTGGATGGCTGCAGGCTCGCAGGCAGCGCCGCAAGCAGTTGCGCTCCGCCGATATCGCCCATCACCTGCGAGGCCGGACTGCTCACCAGATAGGTCGCACTGTGTGAGACGCCCGCGGGTGTCTGCACCGAGGGACTGCCAGGCACGGATACGGCGCCGCCGCCGGAGCCTGCATTCGCGGCAGAACTGAGCGCAGCGCCCGAGCCGCCCGCAATGGCGCTGCCGATACCCGACGCGGCCCCAAGACCAGCCCCCATCAGCCCGAGATTGCCCGCCTGGTTGGCCGCGTTTGTCGCCGCGACCGGCGTGCCCACCGGGCCGAGCGAAATCACCTGCTGCGAGCCGGTCGGCTGCGGCGTATAGATCGCCGGCGACGTCAGGCCGTTGACGAGCGAGGCGCCCGTGATCGCGACCTGCTGCCCCATCACATTGCCCGAGTTCTGCACCTGGCCGCCGGCGCTCACCGACAGCGAAGGCGCCTGGATCGTGCCGGGCAGGCTCGCATACGGCGTCGGCGGCTGGATACCGGCGCCGCTCTGATAGGCGCTGCCAAACAGCGTCGCGCAGTTGGCAGCGGTCCCGCAACCGAAGTTGTCAGGCGGTTTCGACGAACCGAGCACAGGCGCCCAGTACGCGTCGTGCCAGTAAGCGTTGAGCGTCTGATCCTGGTTCGTGATCGTCGAGGTGGCCGTCACCGTCGCAGCGCTGCCCGCGGTGATCAGACTGCCGGTGTTGGTCACGCTCCCCGCATTGATCGACAGGTTGCGATTCGCGGTGATCGTCGACACATCACCCGACTGCACATCGACGAAGGCGTCGCAGTAATGCACGAAGGCGCCGCTGCAACCGAACTGCGCCGTCTGGCCATAGTTCTGGTACACCTGCGCCGGCGCCGAAACGGTGTTGGTCAGCGCCGCCGTGCTGATTGCGATATCGCGCCCTGCCTGGATATTGCCCGATGTGTTCGTCAGTGCCGACGACTGCGTAAGATTCGTCTGCGGGGTCGTCGGGTTCGTGTTGTCGCGCGTGGTGCCGGCGCCACCGATCACGACGTCGCGGCCAGCGAGCAGATTGCCATAGGTGTTGTTCACCACCGGCGCGGCAATCACCAGATCGCGGCCCGCAAAGACCGTGTTGTTGGTCTGCGTGTAGCTGTAGCTCTGCGTGCTGGTCTGATCGCCGAAAATGTTCGCCGCGTCGTTGTGCGGGCCAAACGGCACCGAATAGCCGCTCACCAGGTACGCGGCGACAGCGCTGTTCGTCATCGCGTCCGTGAAGTCCTGCCCGGGGCGCTCGTACATGATCTCTTCAAAGTCGCTCGTGAGCATCGTGCCGAAGTACCCGCACTGCCCCACCGCCACGCCCGCCACGCAGCCAGTCGACGAAGTCACGTTGCTGGTGTGATACCCCTGGTTCGTGAAGTTGTTCGCGGTAATCAGCAGATCCTGCCCGGCATACAGATTCCCCGCGTTGGTCAGGCTCGCACCTGTGCCGGTCAACGACAGATTGTTACCCGCGACGATCTGCCCCGCGTTCTGGCTCGTGTAGGTCGTGAGCGTCGAGGTCTGCAGGATCGGCGCCGGCGTCGACGTGATGATGTTCGCCTGGCCGACCAGCGGCGTGTTGTAGCTGTTGTCGAGTGCATCGACGGTGTCGAGCGCGACCTCGAGCGTGCCAGCCTGATAAGCGGCTTTCAGCTGCGTGAGAAAGCTCGCGTAGGAGGCGGCATCGATGCTGTCGGTAATCGTCGTGACGGCAGCGTCGCCGCCGTTGTCGAGCGATGCCACCTTCAGCGTGACGTTGTTGCCCGCCGACAGCATGCCGCCATGATTGTTGAGCGCGCCGGTCGTGATCGACAGGTCATGGCCGGCCGCGATCACACCCGCCGCGCCGGACGGCTGTGTCGTGGTGGTGGTCTGAGTCACGTCCGGCAACGCAACGCCGTACAGCGTGCCGCTACTGAGGTCCGGCGCGGTGATGGTGGCCGCACCCGTCGGCTGCAGATCGCCGACGCGTCCCGTGATAACGCCCGTGAAGGTGCTCGTGATGTCGCTGACCTGGTTCGTCGACTGCAACGTGTATGTTTCGCTACCCATCGGCGCCGACAGCAACGCGGAGCCTAGCCCCGCGGCCGCGACGGTCGTCGTGGTCGTGGTGGTGGTCGTCGTGTTGCTGCCGGCCTGGCTGTTATTGACGTTGGCCGCATTGATCGTGACATCGTTCTGCGCCGTCATCGTGCCGCCGACGTTTGTCAGATCGCCCGACAGGTTCGCGTTCAGATCGCGGCCGGCCCGCGTGGTCGCCCCGCTGTTGTCGAAGCTGCTGCCGTTCAGGTTGACGTCGCGCACCGCGCTGACCGTGCCCGCATTGGTCGTCACGCCCGTGAGATTCACGTCTTCGTTGGCCGCGATCGTCCCGCCCGCCTGGTTGACGATCGTGCCGGACAGGTTCACGTCGTTACCGGCCGAGATCGTGCCACTGTTGGTGAGCGTTCCGTTCGTCGATAACGTGATATCGCCAGCTTTGCTGATCGTGCCGCTATTGCTAAAGCCCTGTGCCGCGTTGATCGAAACGCTATTACCCGGCATCGCCCAGGTGCCCGAATTGTTAAGCTGCTGCGTATTGATCGTCAGCGCATTGCCGAGATTGATCGTGCCACTCGTGGCTGCCGACGGATCGAACGCCTGGTTCTGGAGGTTCAGCGTGAGGTCGTGCTGCGCGGCAATCTGACCGCCTGCATTGTTGAACGTGCCGCTACCGCCGGTCACGGTGATCGTCGCATCGCCGGGTGTGGCGGGACTGGACGGATCGGTACTGCCCGCGAACAGCACGCCGTTCTGGTTACCTGCCAGGTTGCCCGTCGTAACGTTCAGCAGATTCGTGCCGACAATGGCGCCGTTGTTGTTGGTCAGCGCGCCGCTCGCCGTTACCGCTGTCGTCAGGCCGGCGATGGCGCCGGCGTTGTTCAGGTTGACGGCGTTGACCGTCGTCGCGGCCGTCGAGATCAGGTTCGCGCCAGCGCCGTTGGTGACATTCGCACCCGTGACGGTAAGCGGCCCACCCGCGAGCACGCTGCTGGTATTGGTGACGCCATTGGTACCGGTCAGCGCCGCCGCCCCCTGGACCAGCGTCTGACTGCCACCGGTTGTCAGCTGGTTGCTCGCGTTCGCGGTGAAGTTACCGCCGATCAGCGCCCCGCCCGTCGACACGTTCGTGCCGGTGAGCGTGGCATCCCGCACGACGTTGAGCTGCCCTGCGGACAGGTCGAGTGTGTTTTGCGCGGCGGCGTTCAGCGTGCCGGATACAGTGGTCGTGCCGCCCGTGGTGATGTTGGCACCCGACAGTGTCGCGTTCCCGCCCACCTGGGTGTTGCCGGTCACAACGAGCGTCTGAGCGGCCGACAGCGACGCATCGCCCGTTGACTTCAGATCGCCTTGCGCGCTCAGGTTGCCCGACTGCGCGGTGAGCGTGGTGGTCCCGAGGCTGGTCGTGCTACCGGCAACGGTCAGATTGCCGGTTGCCTGCGCCACCAGATTGCCACCGGCGAGCACCGCCCCGTTGATCGACGCGTCCCCTCCACTGGCTTTGAGCGTCGCATCGCCGACAGCCGTCGCTGCGCCCACGGTCAGACTGCTGCCGGCTGCCGCACTCAGATTGCCGCCAGTCTGGACCGAACCACTCAGATCGATTGCCTGCGCGGCGCTCAACGTCGCGTCCTGTCCGAAGCTCGCACTGCCGCTGCCCGACAGGTTGCCGCCCGCGCCAAGCGATCCGCTGCCGTTACCGGACACATTGCCCGAAATGGTCAGGTCGGTGCCGGCTGTCAGTAACGTATTGCCGCTCGTGCTGACATTGCCGCCCAGCGTCATCGCCTGACCGGCCACCGCAGAGAGATCGCCATTGGCCAGCACGCTGCCGGACGTACTAACGTTGCCCGTCGTACCGCTCAGCGACAACGTACCGCCGGATAGAGCCTGACCGTTAATCGACGCGTTGCGCTGCGCGTTGAGCTGTACGCTGGAGCCGCCCGTGACCGCCCCGTTCACGGTGATATCGCGTGCCGCATTCAGCGCGACTGCGCCTGGCGCCGACACCGCGCCGCCCACGGTCAGGTCACCGTTGCCGGATTTTCCGGTCGTGGTCAGTGTGAGACTGTCGCCCGTGGCAACCGAGCCGACAGACATGTCGCCGCCCGCAGTCAGGTTCACGTTGCCGTTCGACCGGGCTGAGCCGACCGACAGGCTACCGCCCGCCGTCATGTTCAGGTCCTGCACCGACTGCACCGTTGCGCCCGCGGCGGAAATGTCGCCAGCGGCATTCACCGTGTACTGGCTGGCCAGACCATTGCCACTTATCGACACGTTGCCCGCGCTGATGAGCGTCGCGCTCTGCTTCGCGTACGTCGAACCTACATCGATATCGCCATTCGCACTGACGACCACATTGCCTGCGGTTGCCGAGAGCGCGCCTTGCGTGTTCACACCCATGCCGGCCGCAGTCGAGACGATGAACACCTGGCCGCTCGTGACCGAACCGAACTGGTTCGCGTCGATGGCAAGGCCGCCATTGCCGATCGCGGCCGCCGTGTTGATCGTCCCGTTCGACGTCGTGCCGTAGGTCGTACCGGTGGAATCCGACGCGGTAGGCGTGGCGAGCTGGTTGCCCGCAATCAGGTTAACGCGGCTATCGGCCTGCAGCGGCGCGTTGACGTTAATGGTCTGGCCGATGATATCGATATTGCCAACGGTGCCGGCGATACCAGCGCCTGGCCCATTCTCCCCCGGTGGCCCGTTGATCGAAATGTTGCCCGAATTCACGCTATAGGCGAGCGCACCGGCATTCGTGAAGCCCGTCGAGGTCCCGCCAATACCCGTGAGGAACTGCACCGTACCTGTGGTCAGCACCAGTCCTGGCATGTTCGTCAGCGCCATCCCGTTGACTGAAATACCGTTCGGATTGCTTATGATGACGGTAGCCGGATTCCCAAACACTTCAAGGGGACCCAGCAATGAGGAAGCAGGACCAGTGGATGTCACCTGATTGATGATCGTCGTAGCCGTACGGCCCGCGAGATTCGGATTCGCACCAAGCGTGCCGCCCAGCAGCGGCGTGCCACCAGTCAGGCTGTTGTTCAGCACGAGGCCTCGACTGTCGATATTGAACGACTGGTAGCTATTCAGACTGAGGCCGTTCGAATTCGGGGCAGTGATGTTGACGGTGGGGATGCCCGTGCTTGTCTGCGTGATGGTCGGCTGGAAGGGAATCGGCGCGCGCGGATCGACAATCGGCGCGGCATGCGCGGTGGCGTCGGCAAGTAGCACGGCTGGCGCGAAATACATCACCACTGCCATGATGCACGCCGTCACGCGCATCCATCGTGCACGCGGCGAACCGTCGTCACAGGCTGGCGCAGCGAAGCGGCGTGCAGTCGATGCACTGAAGCGCGCAAGCTCACGCTGCAATAGCGAAGCCGCGATATCGCGATGGTTGGTCTTCATTGCGTGGGTTAGGTTGTTCTTTTTAGTTTTTTGACTGCGGTGCCCTACTCCCTGAACCACTCACCGCGTCATGTTGGCGCTCAAGCTATCACGCAATTCCCATTACGAGGACTACGCGTAACAATGGTTGACGAACTCATTAGATGACGTTGCGCACAACTGACGGATTATTAATCCAATGTGCATGGATTTAAATTTCAGTCCGTTCTAATCGCAAGGTCGCAACGTCACCCGCTATTCGGCAAAACCAAACATCTGCACGATAGTTGCGGCGCGCAACCTGCTACCGGGGACCGGCAGGTCGAGCTTATGCGAGCGGATGAATTGTCCGGGCCTATTGAATTCAAGTAGGCCGTCACCGAACCAAAACCCGCGCGGTACAACGGAGTAGAGGTCGTTTTTGCATTCAACGAGAAAGTGCAGCGTACGGACATCTTGCGCTCCAGATCGGTGTCTACCGTAGCGTGGTAAAGCGCTAACGGTATAGCGGAGCGCATCGCAAGCCTATAAGACGACGCCCAAATCGTTCGGGTGCAGGCGATGTCGTGAGCGAGCCGTTTGTCGGATGCGCGCACGTTTGACGTAAAGCGAGCGGGTAGTCAATCCGGAAGAGAGAGGCGCCCGCAAATTCAAGGCACCCAATGAAAACGGCCCGCGAAATTGCGGGCCGTTAGCAAGGCTGGTACGGCAGGAGGGGCTCGAACCCCCGACCCTCGGCTTAGAAGGCCGATGCTCTATCCAGCTGAGCTACTGCCGTATTGATTGGCATCTGCATGAAACCGGCGCTCGCGGCGAGCCGCGCGATTCCCTACAAACTGAAATTCTAACTGACCGGACAGCCAGCCGGAAATTCCGCGCGCGGCTTCGACGGGTTGCCGCAGTTGCTTCGATTACCGCATCAGCCCGGCTGACAGCGCGACACACCTACCGTGCTCGCGCCCTCACCCATGAGCGGCCTTCATGGCAACCCTGCGACAACCGCAAGGCCAATCGGGGCCCGGATTATAACCGATCACCCGTGCCCGCTCAGACCGGTTGCGGATGCGTCAGGAACCAGCCGAGGAACACGATCCCCGCGATCACGCAGTACACGCCGAACGACGCGAGACGGCCGCGGCCTTCGAAATAGCGCATCAGGAAACGCACGCTCAGATACGCGGCGATCGCGGTCAGCACACCGCCGAGCGCGGCGTCGGCAAGTTGGCTCGGCGCGTGCAGCAGCTTCGGCAATTCGAGCACGCCGGCCGCGAAAATGATCGGCGTGCCGAGCAGGAACGAAAACTCGGCGGCCTTCTCGGTGGTCAGGCCGGCCGCATTGCCGGCGATCATCGTCAGACCGCTGCGCGAGAAGCCCGGAATCAGCGCGCCGATCTGCGCGAGGCCGACGAAGAAAGCCTGGCGGAACGTCAGCTTTTCCGGCGCCCGATGCGTGCGCGCACGTTGCAGACGATCGCCGAACCATAGCAACACGCCGTTGACGATCAGCGCGACCGCGACGATCCGAAGATCGTGAAAAATTGCTTCGAGGCGCTTTTCGAGCACGAGCCCGACGAGACCCGCCGGAATCGTACCGATGATCAACGCCCACATCATGTGGCCATCGTCGTTACGACGTCCGCCGAGCGACGCGAAAAAACCGCGCACCAACGCGCACCAACGCGCGCGGAAGTACCACAGCAGCGCGAACGCGGTGCCGAGATGAAGCGCGACGAGAAACGGCAGCAACTGCGGCGCATGTTTATCGATATGCATGTCGAACAGTGCCGGCACGAGCAACGTGTGGCCGAGACTACTCACCGGAAACAGTTCGGTAACGCCTTGCAGCACGCTCAGGAAAATCAGAAACGACAGGTTCACGCGGCGGTCCTTGTAAGGAAAGTGTCGGGGGAACTGCGCGCCGCACAATAGGACAGACGGCGCGTCAAAAAGCGCACCGATTATGCCTGGCTGCCAGGTCAGCGCCAAGCGGTTAGGCCACATTCAGGGAAATATTGACGCGCTGCGTCACAACTCGACACCGTTGTTACGCGAGGGCAAGGAAATCGGCGGCATCGAGCGCGATGCCGGAACAACCGGATGAAAGAAAATTGCTCGCGAGAAAGTGCCAGCGGAGCGGACGAAGGGTTCCTGCGCACGGCGGCGCCAGTCCCTGCCAACGATGCGGCGCCGGCCAGCATGGCCAGCGGCCCGGCACGGTCTGCCGCGCCGGAGAGGGGAATCAGCGTTTGAGCGAGTGGAAGAAATAGTACGTGCTTGCCGTGAACATGCCGAACAAGGCCACACCCATTGCCATTGCGAGATCCATTACACCCTCCTGCTCAAGTTCGCCCGGAGTCGGATTTACCGAACGCTCGGACAGATTATCGGCAAGGTTCGCCTTGTTCAGGAACTCGCAATTTCCCGAGAAGGGTTTCCCCGTAGCACAAAGCAGCGCAAAATCGCGATTCCCGGCGTGCGGCGCGGCTGCGGCAAGCGCGGCAAAGGCCGCTTTTCGTCGCAAACGAACGCGCGCAAGCGTCTGCCCACGGGCTTTGCGCCGAGCGCCGCCGCCCCGTTGTTTCGCTGTTTCGCGCGCCCCTCAACCTTTACTGGCTAACCATTCACCATGCCCCTTTCCCCCGAACAGGACATTCTCGAGATCGATCAGGACGCGTCGGTGCTGCGTTTCTCGCCGCAGGCCGGCGGCCGCCTGCTGTCGTGGATCATCGATGGCGAAGAGGTCATCCACTGGCCCGAACACGCCGACTGGAGCGTGCCCGCGCGGATTCGCGGCGGCAATCCGCTGCTGTTTCCGTTTCTCGGCCGGCATCGCGTCGACGGCAAGATCGGCTACTGGCGCGATGCGCAGGGCACGGTGCGCGAACTGCCGATGCACGGCTTCGCGCGCGATCTGCCGTTCGACGCGCATGCCGACGTGCAGCGCGCGGGTCTGCGCATGGTGCTGACCGATAGCGAAGCGACGCGCGGCTTCTATCCGTTCGGCTTCCGTTTCGAAGCCGCCTACGACCTCGTCGATGCGCGCACACTCGACGTGACGCTCACCACCACCAACACCGGCGACACGCGTCTGCCCTACTACGCCGGCCACCATTTCTACTTCACGCTGCCGCACACGCAGCGCGCGGAAACCTCGCTCGAACTGCCGCGCACCGAGCGCTGCCATCAGCAGGAAGACGGCTCGATCAGCGCCGCGGAACCGGGCGCGCCGCGCTACACGCTCGACGAAGCGCGCATTCACGACCGCTTCCATTGCCTCGTCGGCACGCCCGATCAGCCGGTGCGACTCGTCGCGCCGGGCCTCAAGCGTGTGATCACGATCGATCTGCAGCGCCCGGGTTCGGTGCCCTGGTACTCGGTGACGACGTGGACCGAAAAGCCGGAGTCCGATTTCTACTGCGTCGAGCCGTGGCTCGGTTTGCCGGATGCGATCCACAACGGCCGTGGCTTGCGCTGGCTCGAACCGGGACAGACCGAAGCGGCGGCGCTGCGGATTACCGTCGAGAAGACGGGCTGAGGTCGTGCTTGCGGCGCTGGGGCGTCGTATTGCTGGGTGGTTTTGCCGCGTCGTGCCGATGCGCCGTGCCGATGCGTTGCGCCGGTACGTACTGCAAGATATTGCGCGAGCGCGACCCAGCGGCCACCCACCATTCGCGCCGGTTTAGCGCCGGTTCAGCGCCGCACGCTCACCCGGCGCGGCGCGTCTCAACACACGCGGCGTGCATCCCTCACACGCGGCCATGCACACGCTCCGCATACCCGCTTGAGGGTGTTCCCATGCAAAACCGTTAGAATCGAACGCTTTGTCTCCTCTGCTGCGTGATCGGGATCGGCGCGCGGCAGCGCTTTGCGAGGTCCAATGCTGGAAACCATAAGAATCAAACGACTCGGCTGCGCGGCCTTGCTCGCGCTGCTCGCCGCGTGCGGATCGGCGCCGGTGGGTCCGGGCTACTACCGGGTCGAACGGGGCGATACGTTATCGAAGATAGCGCGCGGCAACCGCCAGTCGGTGCCGAATCTCGTTCGCTGGAACAACCTGACCAATCCCGACGCGATCGAAGTCGGCCAGGTGCTGCGCGTCGCGCCGCCGGGTGGCGCGGCGTCGACGAGCGGCGCAATTCGTAGCAACGGTAGCGGCAGTAGCGGCGGCGCGAGCGCGTCAGCGGCGCCACGCCCGACGCCTCCCGATAACGGGCCGACCACCGCGCCCGTCCCGATTTCGCTGATCTGGCCGGTCGACGGCACTGTGATCCGCCGCTTCGACGGCAGCAATTCGAAGGGTATCGACATTGCCGCGGCCGCCGGCACGCCGGTCGTCGCAGCGTCGTCGGGTACGGTCGTCTATGCGGGCAACGGTCTGCGCGGCTACGGCAATCTGCTGATCCTCAAGCACGACGCCAACTATCTGACCGCCTATGCGCACAACCGCGCGTTGTTCGTGAAGGAAGGTCAGTCGGTCCAGCGCGGCCAGAAGATCGCCGAAATGGGCGACACCGACAGCGATCGCGTGATGCTGCATTTCGAGCTGCGTTATCAGGGCCGCTCGATCGATCCGTCGAAGGCGCTGCCGGCGCGGTGAGTGGCAGGGTCGCCTAACTGCGGCGCCGGGTTTGCACGCCTGTTCGCGCGCCCGTTGCATACATGCGTGTGTGCCCAAGCCGGCGTTCATCGGCACGCGGCCCGCTTGCCCGGCACACCGGCGGCGGGAACCCCGCGTGCTATAAACGCTCAATTCGAGGCGGCGTGGCTGCGCGCCGCGCCCCTTCCGTTATTTGCAAGGAATCTGAAATGAAGAGCGCATTGGCGCGTGTCGCGACGGCTGCGACACTCGGTCTGGGTCTGCTGACGCTCGGCAGCCTCGGCGGCTGTTCGACCACGACCACGATGACCTATCTGCCGAGCGGCGATACCGGCTTCGCGATCAATTGCAGCGGCAGCGACGCGAGCACCAGCTGGGGCGAGTGCTACAAGCGCGCGGGCGAAGCCTGCGGCAATTATGGGTACGACGTGATATCGAAGGACGTCGACAACGGCGCGACGTCTGGCGGCACGATCGGCGGAATTTTCGGCGCGAACGTGAAGAACCGCTCGATGGTGATTCGCTGCAAGCAGTAGCGGCTGCCCTCTTCCTTTTTTCCGCGCGCCGGCTAACGTCGTCGCCGCTGCCCTGAGCGCGGATCGACGCGCGCGGCGAAGCGCAGCAACACCACCAGCGCGATCGGCCAGACGCCGAAAAAAATCAGCAACCAGGTCATCACCCGCGCACCGAAAAATAATCCGCCATCATCGGCGGCGCGTGTGAATTCGCAGTGAAACCCATCAAACCCGATGCCAGATTCGCGCGTCGACAGCGGCTGGATTTGCCTGAAAAAAAGCCCGGCACGAAGCCGGGCTAACGGGGGTTCGGCGCATATCGGCAAAGGACCGGTTCACCATGCGCCAGAACGAAATCTAACAATCCCCATTTACAAGTGCAATCCATTAAACATGGCGGTCAATGTTACTCGCCGTACTGTTTTCGCAATTGGAGAATCGGCAATGTCGGAATGCAACCGGCTAAATGCGCCGCATACGGAAGCGTTAAGCTGCTAATTCGCACGAGCCCGAATGCTTGAACGCCGCGCCAATCAATGCGCGCGACAGGTCTGCGCAAACCGGCTCCAAAGCCCCTGAGGAAAGGCGTGTGGCCGTTTTTGACTATGCGTTGCGGCGTAATAGCACCAGTGTTTCGACCATATAAACTTGGTGCGCCAACGCACGTAACACATCGAATAGTCGCGGCGCCGCCGTTGAATAATCGATTTTAATTCTTCACAACAAAATTCACGCGCGACGAAATATCAATGTCACACAATAGACCACTCAATCGTGAAGCGCGATTCAAATCCCGTTTCCAATTTAATTAATCGGACGATAAAGCCTGCACCATGTCGGCGCCATTGAATCCGCCGGCATGAAGGTTCAGAATCCGACTCAACCCGGCTCCCCAAAAAAAATCCAGACAGGTTCGACAAGCCTTCAGCACGCGGTCGCCCGCGCGCACCGATGGTTTATAGTGACGGCCCTGTCCGACCCCCGCATACGATGACTTCCAACGACGCCTCCCACAGCCCCCTGTACGCGAAGCTGCTCGGCGAAACCGCCAAGATCGGCTGGAGCGAACTCGAACGTTTCTTTGCGCGCGGCATGCTGCTGCGCGTGGCGCGCGATCTCGACCTCGTGAGCGTCGCCGAAGCGATCGCCAGCGACGACACCGCCCAGGTCACGCAATGGTTGTCCGCGGGCCTCGTCGAGCGTGTGCAGTCGGAAACCGCCGCCGATTTCGCGGCGCGCGACCCCGATCTGTGGGCGGTGGTCGTGTCGCCGTGGGTCTGTGTGCAGGAGCGCTCTTGAGCGACGCCGCGCCCGAGGCCGCGACGCCCGGACACGGCACCCCGACACCCGAGCCGGCGCTGCCGGTGCGCTGGCATCGCCGGGTACTGACGCTCGCGTTTCCGATCGTCCTCGCCAATCTGACGCAGCCGATTCTCGGCGCGGTCGACACCGCCGTCGCCGGTCATCTGGATAGCGCGTCGTATCTCGGCGGCGTCGCGCTCGGCGGCCTCTTCTTCAACTTCGTGTTCTGGGGCTTCGGCTTCCTGCGCATGGGCACGACCGGGCTCGTCGCGCAGGCGCATGGCGCGGGCAATCACGACGAGTTGCGCTACACCGTCGTGCGCGCGTTGCTGATGGCGGCCGCGATCGGCGCATTCGTGCTGCTCGTGCAGCAGCCGCTGATCGGCTACGCGCTGCGTTTGATCGGCGGCAGCGAGGCCGTGCAGCGACATGCGCTCGTCTATTGTCACGCACGCATCTGGGCCGCGCCGCTCGCGCTCGGCAACTACGTCGTACTGGGCTGGCTGCTCGGCACGCAACGGGTGCGGCTCGCGTTGCTGTCGCAGGTGTTCATCAATAGCGTGAACATCGTCGCGGTGCTGCTCTACGTGTACGCATTCGATTGGGGCGTGGCCGGCATCGGCGCGGCGACCGCGACCGCCGATGCGCTCGGCTTCGTGCTCGGCCTGGCAATCCTCTGGCACGGTCGGCCGCGTGGTCTGCCCGCGTTGAATCGCGCCGCGTTGTTCGATGGCGCGGCGCTGAAGCGGCTCGTCGTGCTCAATCGCGACATCTTCGTGCGCACGCTCTGTCTGCTGTCGTCGTTCGGCTGGTTTGCGCACCTCGGCGCCCGGCAGGGCGACGCGACGCTCGCCGCCAATGCGCTGCTGCTGAATTTCCAGACCTTCATGGCATATGGGCTCGATGGCTTCGCGCATGCCGCCGAGGCGCTCGTCGGCGCGGCGATCGGCGCGCGCGACCGGCATGCGTTCGCGCAGGCGGTCAAGGTCACCGCGCTGTGGTCGGCGCTCGGCGCGCTCGGCTTCTCGTTCGTGTACTGGGGCGCGGGGGCATGGATCGTCGAGCGGCTGACCGATCAGGCCGCGGTGCGCGCAGCGGCGGAAACGTATTTGCCGTGGGCGGCGCTATCGCCGGTGATTTCGGTGTGGGGCTTTCTGCTCGACGGCGTCTTTATCGGCGCGACGCGCACGCGTGAGCTGATGGTGTCGATGGTGATCTCGCTCGCGGTGTTCGTGGCGGCGTCGTCGGCATTGCTCACGCTGCACGGCAATCACGGGCTGTGGGTCGCGCTGTTGATCTTCATGGCTGCGCGAGGCGTGACGTTGGGGCGTTATCTACCGGGTGTTGCGCGGGCGATTGCTGTGGCGTAGTGGTGGGACGGGGTGCTGCGGTGTCGTGCTGCGGTGTGCTGCCTCGCGCGGTGCGCCCTTTCCGCTCGTAAGCTGTTTGCCGTTGCCGTCGCTCCCGCGCGTATCCGTTTGTGTCGGATATCTCGTTATTGCGACTCCGTGCATCCGCGTCATCGACTCGCCATCACCGCACATTGCGTTTCATCGATCTCCAGCCAGCCACGACAGCCGGTTACGGCTTGAAACAAGCGCATACATATCGCACCGCATACGCGCCCTAGAATGGCCTCAGCCCGAGTTCTCCGCGCGAACAGTCGACTCGGGTCAGAAGTGCCGGCGTGCCCGCGCCGGTGCTTCGCCTCTTATCTCTGCGCTGCGCCCCTTCTTCGCTGCTTCATTTCTTCTCTGCTTCGCGTCTCTCGCTGTCGGTCCTCGCCGCTTTTCCAGCGCCTTTCTATGTGAGCCCTTTCGCTCAGTGAGCGCTTTGATGGCGTGGCGCGTCGGCATGCGCGACCGGCGCACACCACCTAGAACGACACACGACGCGACTCACGCGATATATGCCCACCACACGCTTATCGCGCGTACGCCTTCACTGTCTTCACTCTGATACGGGCGGGGGCACCATCGATGGCGGCCGATCATCGGTAGGCACGCCGTGGTAGTCGGCGGGATCCTGCGGCGGGCCTTTATGATGGGCAGACGGATTGTCCGCACAGCCGGCGATGCCGGCGCACAACAGCAAGGCGAGGGTTAGAACACGGGTCATCTGCAGTCGTCTCCGAAAAACAGGGTGGCGAACGGAGGTCCGCCGACGCGCCGAGAGTCTACCCGCAAAGCGCGTCGCACGATGCCACCGCGCACGCCTCGCCTACCGCTCCGTGAGATTTCGCGAGACCTGACCTACTATAGGCTCATGATCGCTTGTTCCAGGAGGCTGTCATGAACGCAGAATCGATCGCAGGCCTGATCGGGCTCGCAGTGGGTTTGCTCGTGCTGGTGGCGCTGTCGGTGTTCGAATCGCGCACCTATCGGCGCGAACACGATGGCGAAGGCATGCTGCATCATTGGTTCACGCATCAGCATCTGCATATGCCGCATTGGAAGCGTCCGCGGCATTGAGGTCGGGACGCTGCCGACTCGCGGCAGCGCGAAGCCTCGATGACCGAGTGGATTGCATCGCCGATGCATGATGCGGCATCCGACGACGCGCCCCGTGTGCGCGCCGCTCGCCGCTAGTTGTGCGCGTTTCCGACCCGTTTTTCCGACAAGGGATTGACGGCATTATCAGAGACCACGTAGAATCTCTGATTCGTCGGAGCGTAGCGCAGCCTGGTAGCGCATCTGATTTGGGATCAGAGGGTCGAAGGTTCGAATCCTTTCGCTCCGACCACGAAAAGCAGCACAAAAACCCGCGTCGCCAACGGCTTCGCGGGTTTTTGCTTTGTGGGTCCATGTAGGCGCTGTGTAGGCAAATTCGACCAACACTGGCGGTACGACATCATCGGTTTCATTGTGCGCTGCGCGGACGGAATACAACGGCACGACGCGCAGCCTGCACCGCCTCAAAGCGCGCGCTTGCAGCGCTTGCAGTCCAGGCGTCATCGGTATTCGTCAATCTCGACCGTCCCACCCATTGCTTCCATCATGACGCGGATATCGTTGGGCACATCGGGCACCCGGTCGCCGGACTCATTGACCCAATAGCAGAAAAACCGCATTTTCGCGCCCGCGCGTTCAATGCACGCCTTCAGGTCCTGCCGAGGTAGCGCCAACCGTTGAATCAGATAGCGCAGATGCGGCTCCAGGCTGTCACTATGCACAGCCTTTTCGCTTCCAATGCCCCACACGCCTGTGTACCGCGTCAAGTTGCGGCCTTGCCCTGTCCGGTCACGAAGTGGCTCCCCCTTGGTCCCTGACACATCCGGCGACACGCCAAAATACTGTGTCCACCATTCCGGCACGACATGATCGCCACCTATCGTGAAACTTGCCGATGCAAGGCGTTCGATTGTCATACTCGCCCCTCAGTCGCCGTAGTCGTGAAAATTGTCAAGATATTCCCCATTGAAATAGACGTCCCCGTTTTCTTCAAATTCAAGGTCTTGTTTTGCTCCGACAGTGAACGCCCGCTTAAATCTGTGGACCATGTCTCGGAAGGTGGCACTGTCATAGCCATACATTTTCCGGGCGTATTTTTCGTTTGTTGTCCCCGCCAGTTCCTCCGCATCCCCAGCACTTGATACGCTGGGCTTGTACCCGAACGGCTGTGCATTGCCGAGGTTCTGCGGCTGGGTTCGTGAGCGCCCGCGACATCTGCACGCCCATGCGTACCCCAAGGCTTCGGCCATAGCGTAACCGGTTGGCAGCGAGCGCAGCCGGTCAATCCGAGAGAACTCGCTGGCTTCGACGTTCAGGGCCCGTGCCGACGGCATCGGCGGAAAGTTGGAATAGATCGAATAGGTAATACGACAAAGCAGGCACTCTTCGTGGACCGACCAGTCCGTCCCACTGTTTTCCTGTTTCAGTTTCTCCATTGGACTCCTTGGTGATTTTTCAGGAGGGGTACGGAAAATTAACTATCGGATCGATCACGGTCAAACACTTTAAATCGGGATAATCCGACCTTGACAACTCTTTACATAATCGGCTGATTATTCGAAGTAAATGGTGATTTCTCGCCTTGCTACTCACTCTTCCGTCCCAGCAAACGCCGACCTCCTCCCCAGGCACTCGCCTTGCCAATCACCACGCCCCCATGCGACAGTGCTCGCTCAATCCGCATCAAAAAACGCCTGCGCTAGCACGCGCATGCAAGCACCGCGCAAACACGGCATAGGCCAATCGCCAACCGTCAGCCACAACAAGGAGACACGCATGGACCTGATCCTCTGGCGTCACGCCGAAGCCGAAGATGTCGCCTCCAGCGATCTCGCCCGCGCGCTCACCACGCGTGGCCGCAAGCAGGCGCAAAACGCCGCCAAATGGCTGCGCGCCCGTCTGCCCGACGACGCATTGATACTGGCGAGCCCCGCGGTGCGCACGATCCAGACCGCTGAGACACTGAGCGACCAGTACCGCGTCGTGCGTGAACTGGCACCGAACGCGAGCGCGAACGACGTGCTCGAAGCAGCCGGCTGGCCCGACGGCATCGCGCAGACCGTGGTGATCGTCGGTCATCAACCGACGCTCGGTCACGTCGCCGCGCAACTGCTCAGCAACAGTCGCGCAAGCTGGCCGCTGAAAAAAGCCGGTATCTGGTGGATCGAGAGCCGCGAGCGCGACGGCGAAGAGCAGGCGGTGCT
Source organism: Paraburkholderia antibiotica (assembly GCF_012927125.1). Classification (GTDB taxonomy): domain Bacteria; phylum Pseudomonadota; class Gammaproteobacteria; order Burkholderiales; family Burkholderiaceae; genus Paraburkholderia; species Paraburkholderia antibiotica. The sequence goes on along the minus strand of NZ_JABBFZ010000001.1, from coordinate 427,220 downwards.
GCGTGCCGCGATCAGCCCCGATCTGATCTGAGCCGCTTCTAATCCCCCTCTAATCCCCCTCTGAGCCGCTTCTGAGCCGCTTCTGAGCCGCTTCTGAGCCGCTTCTGAGCCGCTTCTGAGTCGCGCCTGACCCACCCGCGGCTGTAGCCGAAACTCAGCCTTCGACTTTACAACTGCATCGGCGAGGGCTTACGGGCCGTCATCCAATCGTCACGGCTTTGCCATGCAAGCGTCACCCCGCGTTACTACATTGGCGAAAAAAGATACCCACACTCTTTTCGACCAGGACCGCCAATGCGAGAACTGCCGACGCCCACCCTCCCCTTCGCCGCGCTCTTCGAATCGCGCCGTCTGCCTCGTGCAGAAGAAACGGTTACCGCGCAGCATCGCCTGCAAGTCTCGTGGGCCCGCAGCGACGAGGAATTGCGTGAAGCGCAGCGTCTGCGCTATCGGGTGTTCGCCGACGAAATGGGTGCACGTCTGTCCGGCCCCGCCGGCCTCGACGTCGATGCATTCGATTCGTACTGCGATCATTTGCTGGTGCGCGATCTCGACACGCTCAAGGTAGTCGGCACGTACCGCGCGCTGCCGCCGCACCAGGCCGCGCGTATCGGCCGTCTGTATGCGGAAAGCGAATTCGACGTGTCGCGTCTCACGCATCTGCGCGCGAAGATGGTCGAGGTCGGCCGCTCGTGCGTGCATCCCGACTATCGCAGCGGCTCGGTGATCATGTCGTTGTGGGCGGGCCTCGCCGCGTACATGAAGCACAACGGCTACGAAACGATGCTCGGCTGCGCGAGCGTCGCGATGGTCGACGGCGGCCACTATGCGGCGAACCTCTACTGCTCGCTGCGCGACAACGCGCTGACCGCGCCCGAATATCGCGCGTTCCCGCATACGCCGCTGCCGGTCGATGAACTGCAGACCGGCGCCGCCGTCGCTCCGCCGCCGCTCGTGAAGGGCTATCTGCGGCTCGGCGCGAAGATTTGCGGCGCGCCGGCATGGGATCCCGACTTCAATACCGCCGACTTCCTGACGCTGTTCCGTCTGTCGGACATCAATGCGCGCTACGCGCGGCACTTCCTCGGCGATGCGTTGCCGCGTTGAAGCGGACCGATGATCGTTATCGACTCGCCAGACGAAAGCCTGCGCTGAAATACAAAAAGCCCTGCAAATGCAGGGCTTTTTTATTCGCCTTTCATTCGCGTACGCAAAGGACCGAAGTGCATCGGCCCTTTGCGTCAATCTTCCGTATAAACCACACGATACGGAATCCCAACCTTCTCCCACTCCGCCGCTTCCTGAATCAGGCTGTAGTCGGTCAACGGATTATTGACCACCCACGCGTTCGGCAAACGCACCTCGTAGCCGCCATTGGCCTGCGCGACCGCGATCCCCGGCAGACCGACATCCGAGCGCCGACGGCACAGCAGCGCGGCGAGCCGCACACAGAACAGCAGCGGCCACTCGACGTCGCGCGTCTGCGACAGTTTGCCGAGCTTGCCGGCATGGCCGAGCACCAGCGCGGCAAGACGCGCCTGATCGGTACGCGAGAACCCCGGCATGTCGGCGTTGCTCGCGATATACGCCGAATGCTTGTGATAGGCACTGTGCGAGATCGATAGACCGATCTCATGCAGCGCGGCCGCCCAGCCGATGAACATGCGGTTTTCCGCGCGGCATTCCTCGTCGGGTTCGACGAACTGGTCGTAGAAGCCCATCGACAGCTCGCCGATGCGCGTCGCCTGCGCGCGATCGACGCCATAACGGCGCATGAAGCCCTCGACGGTCACCGTGCGCATGTCTTCGTGCTGCGAACGGCCCAGCAGGTCGTACATCACGCCGAGACGCAGCGCGCCGTCGGTCGTGTCGACGTAATCGACGCCGAGTTCGTCGAACACCGCGATCATGATCGACAGGCCGCCAGCGAGCACCGGCACGCGGTCGCTCTTGAGCGCCACCAGCTTCAGCCGGTTCACGTTCTCGGCCTTGATCAGCGCACGCTTCAGACGCTCGAGACCGCCGCGCGAAATGCCGTGCGTGATGCCCGCGTCGTTGAAGCCGTTCGCCTCGACCAGTTCGGCGAGCGCGCGCGCGGTCCCCGACGAGCCGATCGCCTGCTCCCAGCCGGTCTGCTTATATTCGGAGGAAATGATCTGGATTTCGCGGCGCGCCGCCAGTTCGGCCTGGCGCATTGTGTATTCGTCGACATTGCCGGCCGGGAAAAACGCACGGCTATGGCTCACGCAGCCGATATACAAGCTCTCCATCTTGATCGGCGTGTAGTGCGAACCGATGATGAATTCGGTGGAACCGCCACCGATATCGACGACGAGCCGCTTGCCCGCGCTCGCCGGCACCGAATGCGCGGCGCCTGCATAAATCAGACGAGCCTCTTCGCGCCCCGCAATCACCTCGATCGGAAAACCGAGCGCGGCCTGCGCCTCGCCGAGAAATTCGCCCGCGTTCTTCGCGATGCGCAGCGTATTGGTCGCCACCGCGCGCACATGATCCGGATGAAAATCGCGCAGACGTTCGCCGAAGCGCTTCAACGCGTCCCAGCCGCGCACCTGCGACGCGCGGTCGAGCATCTTGTCGCGCGACAGGCCGGCGGCGAGCCGCACCGGCTCGCGCAATGCGTCGACCTGATAGATCTGGCTGCCCGCGTCGGTTTCCTCGACCCGGCCCACGATCAGCCGGAAGCTGTTCGAACCGAGATCGACCGCGGCGAGAAGTTGAGGGGTAGTAGCCATCGGGTAAGCGGACTCCATGCGCGCGAGCGCGGCGGCTGCAGCGGCCGCTGGCGTGGCGGCGGACGCAGCGGGCGTCACGCGCCTGCCCGGCGCTTTCGGCGCGTGATGCGCGTCGCGGCCAGCCGCGCTGTTCAAAGACGCCATTCTAAGCGTAGCGGGCTTCACAGTGTCACCTCGCGGCCGTAGGAGTCCGGCTATCGTCGCATAAGACGTCGGTCTTATTGACGACAGCCGACGATTGCGGCATAAGATCTCAAAAACACCATCGATGTCATCAGGACGTCATCTAATTGTGAGAATTTCCGAGCGTCTTTCCGTCTCCATTCCAGACATTCCAATCTCGCTGCCGATGTCCGTCCGCTACCCCCTTTTGAACCGCGAGCTGGGCATTCTGGGTTTCAACGAGCGCGTGTTGGCGCAAGCCGCCGACCCCGCCGTCCCCCTGCTCGAACGCCTTCGCTTTATCTGCATCACCAGCAGCAACCTCGACGAATTCTTCGAAGTCCGCATGGCCGGGCTTCAGGAACAGATGCGCGACAACCCGGGCGCGCTGTCGCCCGACGGCATGTCGCTGCAGCACGTCTATGACCTCGTGGTCGAGCGCGCGCAGAAACTCGTGCATCGCCAGTACACGATGCTGCACGACACCGTGCTGACCGCGCTCGAAGCGGAAGGCATCTATTTCCACGGCACCGAAGCATGGAGCGACGCGCAGACCGAGTGGGCGCGCAACTACTTCTTCGACGAACTGCTGCCTGTATTGACGCCGATCGGTCTCGACCCCGCGCATCCGTTTCCGCGCGTGCTCAACAAGAGCCTGAACTTCGTCGTCGAACTCGAAGGCAAGGACGCGTTCGGCCGTCAGGCGATGATGGGCATCGTGCAGGCGCCGCGCGCGCTGCCGCGGCTCGTGCGCATGCCGCAGGAGCTGTCGGGCTATCCGCACGGCTTCGTGCTGCTGAGCTCGCTGTTGCAACACTTCGTCGGCGAGCTGTTTCCGAGTCTGGTGGTGCGCAGCTGCAACCAGTTCCGCATCACGCGCAATAGCGAACTGTTCGTCGACGAAGACGAAATCACCAATCTGCGCGTCGCGCTGCAGGGCGAATTGCCGGCGCGGCATCTGGGCAATGCGGTGCGGCTCGAAGTATCGGCGGAAACGCCCGCGCATGTGGTGCGGCGCCTGCTCGACGAAAGCGGTCTGTCGAACAAGGACTGCTATTACGCGAACGGCCCCGTCAATCTGGTGCGTTTGATGCAGTTGCCGGAGATGGTCGACCGTCCCGATCTGAAATTCGTGCCGCATATTCCATCGACGCCGCCGCAGATCGCCAACGCCGCCAGCATGTTCGACGTGATCGATCAGGGCGACGTGCTGCTGCATCATCCGTACGAGAGCTTCCAGCCGGTGCTGGAACTGTTGTTGCAGGCGGCCAAGGATCCGAACGTGGTCGCGATCAAGCAGACCATTTATCGCACCGGGACCGACTCGCCGCTGATGGACGCGCTGATGCAGGCCGCGCGCAACGGCAAGGAAGTCACGGTGGTGGTCGAGCTGCTCGCGCGCTTCGACGAGGAAACCAACATCAACTGGGCGTCGCAGCTCGAAGCGGTCGGCGCGCACGTCGTGTACGGCGTGGTCGGCCACAAGTGCCACGCGAAGATGATGCTGATCGTGCGGCGCGTGTCGCAAGGCGGCAAGACCACGCTCAAGCGCTACGTGCACCTGGGCACCGGCAACTATCACCCGCGCACCGCCCGCCTCTATACCGACTTCGGCCTGATGACCGCCGATCAGAAGATCTGCGAGGACGTGCACCACGTGTTCCAGCAGCTGACCGGCATCGGCGGCGAGCTGAAGCTGCACGAGCTGTGGCAGTCGCCGTTCACGCTGCATCCGAAGCTCGTCGAGGCGATCCGCAAGGAAGCCGAAAACGCGCGCGCCGGCAGGAAGGCGCGCATCGTCGCGAAGATGAACGCGCTGCTCGAACCGACCGTGATCGCCGAGTTATACGAGGCCTCGCAGGCCGGCGTGAAGATCGATCTGATCGTGCGTGGCGTGTGTTCGTTGCAGCCGGGCGTGCCGGGGCTCTCCGAGAACATCACGGTGCGCTCGATCGTCGGGCGCTTTCTCGAACATCACCGCATCTACTACTTCTACGACGGCGGTCAGGAGCAGGTCTATCTGTCGAGCGCCGACTGGATGGATCGCAATCTGTTCCGCCGCGTCGAAGTCGCGTTCCCGGTCAACAATCGGCGTCTGAAGCGGCGCGTGATCGCCGAAGGTCTGTCGGCGTTTCTCGGCGACAACCAGTCCGCGTGGCTGATGCAAAGCGACGGGCACTATCGCCGCCGCCGGCCCGGCAAGTCGTCGCGCAATGCGCAGATGAGCCTGCTGACGAAGTTCTGCCCGTAGTCGTTGTTAGTGGCTAGCCGTTAGCCGTGCCGACGGCTGTGTTCGCGGCTCGCTCGCCACAGCCGTCGTAGCCGTGGCGAGCGCACCAATAAAAAAACCTCCTGTTTCAGGAGGTTTTTTTCATTGCGTCGCGTCGAGGCTGCGTTCGGAGCGGCGCGATGCTCAGACCGCCGCGGCCTGGCAACGCGCGGTCCGATACACCGGAAAGCGCACCGTGAACGTGCTGCCGCGCCCTTCCTCGCTCTTCACGTCGAGCTGCGCATCGTGCCGCTGCAGCACGTGCTTGACGATCGCCAGACCGAGCCCGGTACCGCCCGTATCGCGCGAACGGCTGCGGTCGACGCGATAGAAACGCTCGGTGAGCCGCGGAATGTCGGCGGCCGGAATGCCGAGGCCGCTGTCCGTCACCGAGAATACCGCGTGGCCGCCCTGTGCGTGCCAGCCCACCTTGATCGCGCCGCCGTCCGGCGTATAGCGGATCGCGTTCGTCACCAGATTGCCGAACGCACTGAGGATTTCGGTTTCGACACCGGTGACGGTCAACCCTTCGTCGGCATCGAAGACGATGCGGTGATGGTCGCTGGACAGACTCTGTGCGTCGTCGCGCAGATGGCGCAGCACCGCGCGCATGTCGATCATCTGATCGCTCGGCGGTTTATTGTCGCCTTCGAGCTTCGCGAGCACCAGCAGGTCGCTAACGATATGGCGCATGCGCGAAGCCTGCTGCTCCATCAGCTCCAGATAGCGCGCGCGCTCGGTTTCGCCCAGCGGCAACTCGCGCATCGTCTCGAGAAAACCGGACAGCACGGTAAGCGGCGTTTTCAGTTCATGCGAGACGTTCGCGACGAAGTCGCGCCGCATCGCATCGGTCCGCTCGAGCTCGGTGATGTCCTGCGACAGCACCAGCTTGCGATTATCGCCATACGGAAACACCTGCACAGACAGCACGTTCTGGCGCTTGTCGCCCATGCCGCGCATGATCAGCATTTCCTCGTAACGATGAGAATTGAGGTAACGCACGAAGTCGGGATGACGCACCAGATGCGTGATGTGCTGACGCAGATCGCGCTTCGCGTCGAGCCCGAAGTGGCTTTCGGAAATCGCGTTGCACCACTCGATCTGATCGTGATCGTCGAGCATCGCGACGCCGTTCGGCGATGCCTGGATCGCCTGGATGAAACGCGAATGCTGCTGCTCGACCTGGCGCACCTGGGCGTGCCAGCGCTTTGCGAGCTTGTGCAGACGGTAGTAGATTTCGCCCCAGATACCGGGGGCGCTCGGCACTTCGCCGTACACCGGCGCGTCGAGCAGACGCCACAGGCGCTGCTTGTGGAAGGTACTGAAGATGCTCTGTGCGAGCAGCATGACGATGGCGAGCGCGAGCCCGGCCTTGACGTTCACCAGTGCGCCGACCACCGCGCACAGAACAGCAAGCAGCACGACCGACACGATGGAGCGCGCCCAGATGATGTTCATGGTCTAGCGATCGAAGAGAAAATACAGCGCAGGAGGGAGTGATGGCGGCGGCGCGCGATGCGCCGCCCGCGGCTATCAGGCGCTCTTCGCCAACCGGTAGCCGCTACCGCGTACGGTTTCAATCATAGCATCGCACCCGGCCGGCTTGAGGGCCGCGCGCAGGCGCTTGATGTGCACGTCGACGGTACGCTCCTCGACGAACACGTGATCGCCCCACACCTGGTCGAGCAGTTGCGTGCGGCTGTGCACGCGCTCCGGATGGGTCATGAAGAAATGCAGCAGCCGGAATTCGGTGGGGCCGAGATCGAGCTTGATCTCGCTGCCTTCCGCGTGCGCGGCGACGCGGTGCGTGGCCGGATCGAGCTTCAGGCCGTTGATCGCGACCACGTCTTCGGTCAGCTGCGGCGCGCGGCGGCGCAGCACCGCCTTGATGCGCGCCATCAGTTCCTTCGGCGAGAACGGCTTGGTCACGTAGTCGTCGGCGCCGATTTCGAGGCCCAGCACCTTGTCCTGCTCATCGCCGCGCGCGGTCAGCATGATGATCGGGATATGCTTGGTACGCTCGTTGTTGCGCAGATCGCGCGCGAACGAAATACCCGACTTGCCCGGCAACATCCAGTCGAGCAGCACCAGATCGGGCAGCACATCGCTGATCAGGTTGTGCGCCTGCTCGGCGTTGTACGCGCGAATCGGGCAATGACCGGCGTGTTGAAGATTGACCGAAATCAGTTCGGAAATGGCGGGCTCATCTTCAATGACGAGAATGCTGCTGGGCATCGGCACCTCTGTTCCTTATCTCTGGATTAGCTGAGCGCTTCGCGTTCGAGCGTGTCGCGCGACTGATGCCGCACGTCGGTGCCCTTCACGATGTAAATGATGAATTCCGCGATGTTCTTCGCGTGGTCGCCGATCCGCTCGATCGCCTTGGCGATGAACAGGAAGTCGAGGCCCACCGAAATCGAACGCGGATCTTCGGTCATATAGGAAATCAGCTTGCGCACGAACGCGCGGAATTCTTCGTCGATCGCCTTGTCGTCGCGCACGATCTGCGCGGCCGCGACCGTGTCCAGGCGCGCGAACGCGTCGAGCGCGCGGCGCAGGATCGACACCGCCATTTCGCCGGACAGCTTGATCTCGGCGATGTTGATGGTGCGCGACGCACCGTCTTCCATCAGGCGTTTGGTGCGCTTGGCGATCTTCTCGGCTTCGTCGCCGGCGCGCTCAAGATTGGTAATGGTCTTCGAGATCGCGATCAGCAGACGCAGGTCGCGCGCGGCCGGCTGACGGCGCGCGATAATGTTGCTGCATTCTTCGTCGATCTCGACTTCCATCTTGTTCAAACGGTCTTCGGCCACGATGACCTGCTCGGCGATATTGAGGTCGAATTCGTTGAGCGCCTGCATCGCGTTGACGATCTGCGATTCGACGAGGCCGCCCATTTCGAGCACTTTCGACGAAACGAGATTCAGGTCGGCGTCGAACTGGCTGGACAGATGCTTATCGGACATGTCGTACTCCGTTGTTTTGCCCGGGATTAGCCGAAGCGACCCGTAATGTAATCCTCGGTTTCCTTGCGAGCCGGCTTGATGAAGATCTTTTCGGTGTCGCCGAATTCGATCAGCTCGCCCAGGTACATGTAGGCAGTGTAGTCCGAACACCGCGCCGCCTGTTGCATGTTGTGGGTGACGATCACCACCGTGTAATCGCTCTTCAGTTCGGCGATCAGCTCTTCGATGCGACCGGTCGAAATCGGGTCGAGCGCCGAGCACGGTTCGTCGAGCAGCAGCACTTCAGGACGGATCGCGATACCGCGCGCGATACACAGACGCTGCTGCTGACCGCCGGACAGACCGTAGCCGCTCTGGCCGAGCTTGTCCTTCACTTCGTTCCACAGCGCCGCTTTCGTCAGCGCCCATTCGACGCGATCGTCCATTTCCGAGCGCGACAGCTTCTCGAACATCTTCACGCCGAACGCAATGTTGTCGTAGATCGACATCGGGAACGGCGTCGGCTTCTGGAACACCATGCCGATGCGCGCGCGCAGCAGCGAAATGTCCTGACGCGTGGTCAGCAGGTTCTCGCCGTCCATCACGATTTCGCCTTCGGCGCGCTGCTCCGGATAGAGCGCGTACATCTTGTTGAAGGTGCGCAGCAGCGTGGACTTGCCGCAGCCCGACGGGCCGATGAACGCGGTCACCTTGCCTTCGGGAATCTGCAGATTGATGTTCTTCAGCGCGTGATATTTGCCGTAGAAGAAGTTCAGGTCCTTGACCTCGATCTTCGGACGCGCCGGCGTGTGCGCCTGGCCGCTCTGCACGGGGTCGGAGCCGGCGGGCGCGGCTGCGTGCCCGATCGGATTGAGTTGGGTTTCTGCCATATTCATCGGATTACACTCCGCCCTTACTTTTTCGAGAAGATCGTGCGCGCGAGGACGTTCAGTCCCAGCACCGCGAGCGTGATCAGGAACACGCCGGCCCACGCAAGCGATTGCCACTGCGCGAACGGGCTCATCGCAAACTTGTAGATCGTGACCGGCAGATTCGCGACCGGCTGCCCCATATCGACCGAGAAGAACTGGTTCGACAGCGCGGTAAAGAGCAGCGGCGCGGTTTCGCCGGCAATCCGCGCGACGCCGAGCAGCACGCCGGTGACGATGCCCGCGATCGACGCCTTCAGCGTGATCGACAGCACCATCTTCCACTTCGGCGTGCCGAGCGCGAACGCGGCTTCACGCATCGCGTTCGGCACCAGCTTCAGCATGTTCTCGGTGGTGCGGATCACGATCGGAATCTGCAGCAGCGCGAGCGACAGCACGCCGGCCCAGCCGCTGAAGTGACCCATCTTCGCCACCACCAGCGCGTAGACGAACAGACCGATCACGATCGACGGCGCCGACAACAGGATGTCGTTGATAAAGCGCGTGAGGCTCCCGAGCCAGCCCTTCTGGCCGTACTCGGCGAGATAGACGCCCGCCATGATGCCGATCGGCGTGCCGACGAAGGTCGCGAGGCCCACCAGCATCAGACTGCCGACGATCGCGTTGGCGAGACCGCCGCCGTCGGTGTTCGGCGGCGGCGTCGACTGCGTGAACAGCTCGACCGACAGACCGCCGATACCCAGACGCAGCGTCGTATAGAGAATCCACACGAGCCACAGCAGGCCGAACGCCATCGCCGCGAGCGACAGCGTCAGCGCAACCGCGTTGGTCAGGCGACGACGGCCTTGCAGACGCACGCGCATCGTTTCGAGCGTGGCCGCATCCTTCAGACCCGGCATGTTCAGGGACGACTGGCTCATTTCGCGCCCTCCCCTTTCTCGAGACGCAGCAGCATGATTTTCGAAATCGCCAGCACGATGAAAGTAATCACGAACAGGATCAGGCCGAGTTCCATCAGCGCCGACGTATGCAGGCCCGGGTCCGCTTCCGCGAACTCGTTGGCGAGCGCCGACGTGATGCTGTTACCCGGCGAAAACAGCGAAATATTGTCGAGCAGGTTGGTGTTGCCGATCACGAACGTGACCGCCATCGTCTCGCCGAGCGCGCGGCCAAGGCCGAGCATCACGCCGCCGATCACGCCGGTCTTGGTGAACGGCAGCACGATCTTCCACATCACTTCCCACGTCGTGCAGCCGATGCCGTACGCCGATTCCTTCAGCAGCACCGGCGTGACTTCGAACACGTCGCGCATCACCGACGCGATGTACGGGATGATCATGATCGCGAGAATCACGCCCGCGCACAGAATGCCGATACCGATCGGCGGCCCGGCGAACAGCGCGCCGACGATCGGCAGGCCGCCGAGCACCGCGGCGAGCGGCTTCTGGAACCACTGCGCGAAGATCGGCGCGAACACGAGCAGACCCCACATGCCGTACACGATCGACGGAATCGCGGCGAGCAGTTCGATCGCGATGCCGAGCGGGCGGCGCAGCCATGCGGGTGAGAGTTCGGTGAGAAACAGGGCGATGCCGAAGCTGACCGGCACCGCGATGACCAAAGCAATGATCGACGTGGCGATGGTGCCGTAGATCGGCACGAGCGCGCCGAACTGCTTGCTTGGCGGATCCCACGTTGCCGTCCACAGGAACGCGAGACCGAACTCGCGAATCGACGGCATCGAGGCAATAATCAGGGAGACGATGATCCCGCCGAGCAGCAGCAGCGTCACGATGGCGGAAAGGCGTGCGAGGCCGCCGAAGATCACGTCGCCGGAGCGGCCAGGCGCTTTCTGCTGCGACGCGCTGCCAGGCGGAGTGGCCCGGCTCGTGCCGGACGCTAGATGAATATCGGACATGAGAGCCTGAGGGACCTGTTTCCAGTTGCCGAACGACACCTGTCGGGCGGCCAGCGATGCGACGGCAAGTGCCGGGTTAATGTCATTGGCCGTCCCCACAGGGGGACGGCCAAGGTGCTACAGAACGCGGCATCAAGCGGCCGCGTCGCGCATCACGCGCTCTACACGTCTTAATCGGCGATCGGCTTGCCTGCCGAGTCCTTCACCTTCTGCTTCCACTGCGTACGGATTTCCGACACGACCGATTCCGGCAGCGAGATGTAGTCCAGATCGTTCGCAGCCTGGTTGCCGTTCTTGAACGCCCAGTCGAAGAACTTCAGCGTTTCCGTGCCTTGCGCCGGCTTGTCCTGTGCCGTGTGCAGCAGCACGAACGTCGCGCCGACGATCGGCCATGCGTTCTTGCCCGGCTCGTTCGTCAGGATCTGGTAGAACGACTTCGACCAGTCGGCACCAGCAGCGGCAGCCTTGAACGTTTCGGTCTGCGGTTGAACCACTGCGCCGGCTTCGTTCTTCATCGCGACGTAGTTCATGTGGTTCTGCTTCGCGTACGCCCATTCGACGTAGCCGATCGAGCCCGGCAGACGCTGCACGAATGCCGCGACGCCGTCGTTGCCCTTGCCGCCCGTGCCGGTCGGCCAGTTGACCGTCGAACCTTCACCGACCTTAGCCTTCCATTCCGGGTTGACCTTCGACAGATAGTTCGTCCAGATGAAGCTGGTGCCCGAACCGTCGGCGCGGCGCACCACGGCGATGTCCAGATCCGGCAGCTTGACCTTCGGGTTCAGCGCGACGATCGCCGGGTCATTCCACTTCTTGATCTTGCCCAGATAGATGTCGCCGAGCACCTGACCCGACAGCACCAGTTCGCCCGGCTTCACGCCCGGCACGTTGACAGCCGGCACCACGCCGCCGACCACCGTCGGGAACTGGAACAGGCCTTCCTTGGCGAGTTCGTCGTCCTTCAGCGGAGCGTCCGAACCGGCGAAGTCGACGGTCTTCGCGACGATCTGCTTCACGCCGCCCGACGAACCGATACCTTGATAGTTAACCTTGCCGCCGCCGGACTTCTGATAAGCGTCAGCCCACTTCGTGTAGATCGGTGCTGCGAAGGTGCTGCCCGCGCCAGTGATGTCTGCGGCTTGCGCTGCGATAGCGAAAAGCGCGCCAGCGACGCCAGCGAACACGGTGTGCATCAATTTCATGAGACCTCCAGGGGGGTAAGCGTGTGATGTGAGCGGGTAACTCGAACACCGCGAAGCTTAGGGTCTCTGTGTGACAAAACCATGACTAATCATGAAACAACTGTGACAGTAATATTACTCGTCGAAAGGTGTTGGAGCGGACAAATTGGTGCTCTGGTGATGCGGATTGAATTGCCGGAAGGTTAGGCAAAAACGATGGGGCGGGAACGTTTGCGCTGGGGTGGAGGTGGGGGGTGAGGCGGTAGCCGGTGGGTGTGGATGCGGCTAGGTGGCAAGGTTGCGGGGACGCGATTTGGGTGGGTCGGGTGGGTGTGGGGATGTTCGGAATGCTGGCGAGGCTCGGGGAGTGTTGGGGCTTGGGCTTGGGCTTGGGCTTGGGCTTGGGCTTGGGCTTGGGCTTGGGCTTGGGCTTGGGCTTGGGCTTGGGCTTGGGCTTGGGCTTGGGCTTGGGCTGCGACTGGGGCCGGGCTGCGGCGGTGACTGCGCGCGTCGCGGCTACGTCACCTATAAAACAAAACGGCGGGATGCGATTATCGCCGTCCCGCCGTCTGTTAGTACCGGCTGCTGCCCGTTAGTAGCGTTAATGCGTCGCTCAGGCCGCCGTCGCTTCCCGCACCGCGTCCGCGATCGCTTCCGAATGCTGCACGGCATCGGCGACGTTCTGCGCCTCGACCATCACGCGCAGCACCGGCTCCGTACCCGATGCGCGGATCAGCACGCGGCCGCGGCCGTCGAGCGCGCTCTCGGCCACCTTGATCGCGCGACGGATCGACTCGCTACCCTTCCAGTCCGCGTCCGGCTTCATGCGCACATTAATCAGCTTTTGCGGGAACAGTGTGACGCCTTCGAGCAAATCCTCTAACGACTTGCCGCTGCGCTGCATCGCCGCGAGCACGAGCAGCGCGGACACAATGCCGTCGCCGGTCGAATGGCGATCCAGCGACAGGATATGGCCGGAGCCTTCCGCGCCGAGCTGCCAGCCGTGCTCGCGCAATTGCTCGAGCACGTAACGGTCGCCGACCGCAGCCCGCACGAATTTCACGCCAGCCTTCTGCAGCGCGACTTCGACGGCCATGTTAGTCATCAGCGTGCCCACCGCGCCTTCGACGTGCCCGGCGGTCGCGATCCGATCCTTGACCAGCACGTACAGCAGTTCGTCGCCGTTATAGAGACGCCCCGCCGCATCGACGACCTGCAGGCGGTCGGCGTCACCGTCGAGCGCGATACCGAGGTCCGCGTGATTCGCGCGCACCGCACGCACCAGCGCGTCCGGCGCGGTCGCGCCGACGCCGTCGTTGATATTGAAGCCGTTCGGCGCCACGCCGATCGGAATCACTTCGGCGCCGAGCTCATGGAACACGTGCGGCGCGACGTCGTACGCGGCGCCATGCGCGCAATCGACGACCAGCTTCATGCCGCGCAGGTCGTACGCGGCCGGGAACGTGCTCTTGCAGAACTCGATATAGCGGCCGGCCGCATCGTCGAGACGGCGCGCCTTACCGAGCTGCTCGGAGGCCGCACACGCGAGCGGCAATTCGAGTTGCTCCTCGATCTGCGCTTCGACGTCGTCCGGCAACTTGTTGCCGTCGGCCGAAAAGAATTTGATGCCGTTGTCGTAATACGGATTGTGCGACGCGCTGATCACGACGCCCGCGGCGAGCCGCAGCGCGCGCGTCAGATAGGCGATGCCCGGCGTCGGCATCGGCCCGGCCAGCATCACGTCGACGCCGGCCGCCGAAAAGCCCGACTCGAGCGCGGCCTCGAGCATATAGCCCGACACGCGCGTGTCCTTGCCGATCAGCACCGTGGGCCGGGTGCCGGTCTTCGCCCAGTGGTCCGCGCCCGCGAGCACCTTGCCGGCCGCGTAGCCGAGCCGCAACACGAACTCCGGTGTAATGGGCCCTTCGCCGACCTTGCCTCGAATCCCGTCCGTTCCGAAGTAACGACGTGCCATGTTTGATCTCCCCTATGTGGCTGCGGGTTCAACCGTGCGCGCGGCCGGCATTCGCCGCGTCGCGCAAGGTTGCCCATACTTTCAATGCATCGACTGTTTCCGCGACGTCGTGTACGCGCAGAATCGCGGCGCCCCGTTCGGCCGCGCACACCGCCGCGGCGATGCTGCCGGCGACACGTTCCGGCGCCGGCCGGCCGATCACCGCGCCGACCATCGACTTGCGCGACATGCCCGCGAGAATCGGATACGGCGATGCCGCGCGCGGCGCCGTATCCCGCAGATGCGCGAGCAGCGCATAGTTGTGCTCGACCACTGCCTTGCCGAAGCCGAACCCGGGGTCGACGCTGATGCGCTCGCGCGCGATTCCCGCCTGCCGCAACGTCTCGACGCGCTCTTCGAGGAAAGCGCGCACTTCGCTGACCACGTCCTCATAGTGCGGCTCGCCCAGCTGCATGGTCTGCGGCTCACCGAGCATATGCATTACACAAAGGCCGCAGTCGCTGTCGCGCACCGCGTCGATCGCGCCGGGCATGCGGAAGCCCCAGATGTCGTTGATCAGGTCAGCGCCCGCGCCTAGCGCATGACGCATCACTTCCGGCTTGTACGTATCGACCGACAACGGCACGTTCGTGTCGCGCAGATACTCGACGAGCGGCAGCACGCGCTCGAGCTCCTCGTCGAGCGGCACGGGCGGCGCGCCGGGACGCGTCGACTCGCCGCCGATGTCGATGATGTCCACGCCTTCGCGCACCATGCGTTCGGCCTGGCGCAGCGCATCGTCACGCAACGTGTATTTGCCGCCATCGGAAAAGGAATCGGGCGTGACGTTCAGGATGCCCATCACCAACGGGCGTTCGAATGTCAGCTTGAAGCGACCGCATTGCAGCGGTTCTGGGAGAGGAGCGGAAGAAAAATCGGCTTTCGACACGTAGCAGTGCTTCACTTAGAACGGATAAATGCAAAACGGGCCGGTGTGCTACACACCGGCCCGCACTTTCTACTGGCTGCCGATCAGGCCGGCGCGGTTGCGCTACCCGGCTTGACCTCGGTACCCGGGCTGCCGCCCGACGAGGCGTCGCTTGCCGAAGGCGGCGAGCTCTTCGGCGAACGCGGCGGACGACCTGCCATGATGTCGTTGATCTGATCGGCGTCGATCGTTTCCCACTCCATCAGCGCAGCGGTCATCGCTTCGACCTTATCGCGGTTCTCGTCCAGCAGACGTCGCGCGAGGTTGTACTGCTCATCCAGCACGCGGCGGATTTCCGCATCGACCTTCTGCTGCGTCGCTTCCGAAATAGTCCGCGTGAAACCACGGCCAAACGGCGAAGCGTCGTTTTCGTCGTCGACATAGACCATCGGTCCGAGCGCATCCGTCATACCGAAGCGCGCGACCATCGCACGAGCGGTCTGCGTCGCCTTGTTGAAGTCGTCCGATGCACCCGTGCTGATCAGGTTCAGGAACAACTCTTCCGCGACACGGCCACCGAACAGGATCGCCAGACGATCGAGCAGATAGTCCTTCGAGTACGTTTCGTTGTCATGCTCGGGCAACTGCCACGTGACACCCAGCGCGCGACCGCGCGGAATGATCGTGACCTTGTGCACCGGATCGGCCTTCGGCAACAGCTTGGCGATCACCGCGTGACCCGATTCGTGATAGGCGGTAGCACGCTTCGATTCTTCGCGAATCACGGCCGACTTGCGCTCCGGACCCATGAAGATCTTGTCCTTCGCGTCTTCGAAGTCCGTCATCTCGACGATGCGCTTGCCGCGGCGTGCCGCGAACAATGCCGCTTCGTTCACGAGGTTCGCGAGATCGGCACCCGAGAAGCCCGGCGTACCACGCGCGATCACCGCCGCGTCGACGTCGTTGGAGATCGGCACCTTGCGCAGGTGCACCTTCATGATGTGTTCGCGACCACGGATATCCGGCAGACCGACATACACCTGACGGTC
The DNA here is from genome assembly GCF_012927125.1 of Paraburkholderia antibiotica. Lineage (GTDB taxonomy): Bacteria > Pseudomonadota > Gammaproteobacteria > Burkholderiales > Burkholderiaceae > Paraburkholderia > Paraburkholderia antibiotica. The sequence continues at coordinate 411,171 of NZ_JABBFZ010000001.1, read as the reverse complement.
GAAACGGCCCGGACGCAGCAGCGCCTTGTCGAGCACGTCGGAACGGTTCGTCGCAGCGATCACGATGACGCCCGAATTCGCCTCGAAGCCGTCCATTTCAACCAGCATCTGGTTCAGCGTCTGCTCGCGTTCGTCGTTACCGCCGCCCATGCCGGCGCCGCGATGACGACCGACCGCGTCGATTTCGTCGATGAACACGATGCACGGCGCGTGCTTCTTGGCCTGCTCGAACATGTCGCGCACCCGAGCCGCGCCGACACCGACGAACATTTCAACGAAGTCCGAACCCGAAATGCTGAAGAACGGCACCTTCGCCTCGCCAGCGATGGCGCGCGCAAGCAGCGTCTTACCGGTTCCCGGCGGGCCGACGAGCAGCACGCCACGCGGAATACGGCCACCAAGCTTCTGGAACTTCTGCGGATCGCGCAGGAAGTCGACGAGTTCCGACACTTCTTCCTTGGCTTCGTCGCAACCGGCGACGTCGGTGAAATTGATCGCGTTATTGTTTTCGTCGATCAGCCGCGCACGCGACTTACCGAACGAGAAGGCCCCGCCTTTGCCGCCCCCCTGCATCTGTCGCATCATGTAGAACCAGAAACCGATGATCAGGATCGTCGGCCCGAGGTAATACAGCACGGACATCAGTGCATTGGGTTCGTCGTCAGCCTTGCCGCTCACCTGTACGCCATACTTCATCAGATCGCCGACCATCCAGATGTCGCCGGGCGACACAATCTGGTACTTCTGGCCGTCTGCTGGAGTGACCGTGAGGTTCCGCCCCTGGACAATGACGTTCTTGACTTTGCCGTTCTTCGCGTCGTCCATGAACTGCGAATAGGAAACGCCTTCCTGGACACGGGGCTTGTCGAACTGCTTGAACACCGTAAACAGCACCAGTGCGATCACCAGCCACACTGCTGCCTTCGAAAACATATTGTTGTTCAAAGCACCACTCCTTCACTTAGACGGGCGCCTACATTTGCCTTGCGGCACCACGAAAGCATTCTAATCCAGTCCGCAGACCCCTGCCATAACGTTTCGCTACCACAGAAATAGGGTAGCGGGCCGTTTCGACGCCGGTTTCCAACTTATCGGACGCCGGGTCGGCAGGGACGGAACCGTCTGGTTGCGCCCCTATGCAGGACGCTTTAGATGCTTACCCAAAATAAATGTTTCTGACGATTTATCCCGCGACGCCTTCGGCTTGCGGGCCGCCACCACCTTGAACTGGCGCTTGAACTTTTCGACAATCTGACTATAACCGCTGCCGTGAAAGCATTTGACTAAAAGGGCACCATCCGGCTTCAGGTGATTTTGCGCAAATTCGAGCGCGAGATCGCACAAATGCTCGATCCGCGCCGCGTCCGCGATCGCCACGCCGGACAGGTTGGGCGCCATATCCGAAATTACAAGGTCCACCTGGCGCTCGCCGACCAATTCTTCGAGCTGACCCAGCACCGAGTCTTCGCGGAAATCGCCCTGAATGAAGTGAACGTCGGCGACGGGTTCCATCGGCAGGATGTCGAGGGCAATGATCGTGCCGTCGATGCCGCCTTCGCGCTCCGAATTGCGCTGGGTGCCACGCGACAGCTTGTTGCGCGCATACTGGCTCCAGCTGCCGGGCGTGGAGCCGAGGTCGACGATCACCTGCCCCGGACGGATCAGCTTGTCCTGTTCGTCGATTTCCTTGAGCTTGTAAGCCGCGCGGGCACGATAACCTTCCCGCTGCGCCATTTTGACGTAGGGGTCGTTGATGTGGTCGTGCAGCCACGCGGTATTGAACTTGTTTTTTGCCATTAAAAATTGAACTATTGCTGCGTCGTGTCGCGCTTTAGGGGATAATACGCGGTTAATTCGCGCGGCCACCGCCACACTGGCGGCCATCCGCGATTCTGTTGTTCTGACGCGCGCCCTGTCGAATCAAGCTATCCGCCGCTTAAGCAAGCGGACGCAAATACAGGAGCCGCCATTTTAGTCGAGTCTCCCACTTTCCATGCCAGCCCTCAAAGTCTCTCCCGACCAACGCGCCGAGTTGCGCTCCCAGGCACATGCGCTCAAACCGGTCGTGCTCGTCGGCGCCGAAGGCTTGACCGACGCTGTGCTCGCCGAAATCAAGGTGCACCTTGCCGCGCACCAGCTGATCAAGATTCGCGTATTCGGCGATGAGCGCGAGGAACGCGTCGCCATCTACGAGGAAATCTGCGACACGCTGAACGCCGCGCCGATCCAGCATATCGGCAAGTTGCTGGTGATCTGGAAGCCCGAATCGGCACAACCGGCCGTGAAGGCAAAGCGTGGCGCACTTCCGAGCGCGCGCGAAGCAGCAGCCGAAGAAGCCCACCCCGCCAAGGGCCGCGCACCGCGCATCGTCAAGGTCGCGAAGCCGACCGACGTACCGATGCGCAAACCGCGAACCAAGGCAGTCCTGGTGCGCGGCAACGAGCGCGTCACGCAAGGCGGCAACATCAAGCGTGCGAAAAAGCGCCAAACCAGCGCGAAACGCTCGCATCAGTCGTCGAAGTAAGCGGAAAACACAAGGTGCGGACGGTGTCCGCACCGCGCATGAGCAGCCTGCAAATAAAAACCGCGCTTTTCATGCGAATGCCGCGCCGTGGCCATTGAATCGGTGCCGAGCGCCAACGCAATTGCGACGATTGGTCACAACGCCAGCCACTCTCAGACAACCAGCCGACCCCGGTGGCAATAACTCCGCGGAATCGGCCAAGGCCTCAGGCAGACCTCAGCAGCAAATCAATCGCCTGCCCCAGACACCTGCAAGCATCAACCCGCCACCTTCCCGGCGACGCGACCCGCGCCCTCTTGCTCAGCCGCCACACCGACGCGTGTCGGCAGCAACCACACGAGCGCCAGACCCAGCACGCTCTCGATCAGGTAAAACACGCTCGACACGCCGTGCAGCATCCCGAAGCGCGCCGCATAAACCGAATGACCCACGTCGCTGCCCGCTTCGAGCGCAGCCACACGCATCGCGTTCATGAAGGGCTGCAGCGCGAAGTAACCGACCAGCACGCACACCAGCATGCCGGCGATCAACCAGCGCACACGACGATAGCCATCGCTGCCACGCCGCACCAGCAGATTGGCGAGACCCAGCAGCAAAATCCCGCAGACGACACCGATCAACCCCTGAATGCGAAACAGGTGCGCCGCCACCTCGCCTGCCGCCGACCGGTCGAGCGTCGTGAACAGCACGGGCGCCGCCGCATAGCCGATAGTCAGCAGACTACCGACCCACACCATCGTCAACAGACGGAAAAACCGATGCGGCATCAAGGACATCGGCGCCATCCTCAGATGTAGCTCACCGCGATGATTTCGTATTCGCGCACGCCGCCCGGCGCCTGCACCGATGCGACATCGCCTTCCGACTTGCCGATCAGCGCACGAGCGATCGGCGAGCTGATCGAGATCAAACCGTGGTCGATGTCCGCTTCGTCGTCGCCGACGATCTGGTACTTGACCGACGCACCCGATTCGAGGTCTTCAAGCTCGAGCGTCGCGCCGAACACCACGCGGCCGTCCGCTTCCACTTGCGACGGATCGATCACCTGCGCACCCGCAAGCTTCGATTCGATTTCGGCAATCCGGCCTTCGATAAAGCCCTGCTTTTCCTTCGCAGCGTCGTATTCCGCGTTTTCCGACAGATCGCCCTGGGCGCGCGCTTCCGCGATCGAATTGATCACCGAGGGACGCTCGACCGATTTCAGGCGCTGCAATTCATCGCGCAGCATGTCTGCGCCGCGCTTCGTCAAGGGAATAGTGCTCATAAACAACTCTGAAGACAAAAAACGGCCGTAAAAAAAATCACCGCGGTTAAGTGCATCCCGCAGGAGACAGCGCCCCGGGGCAAAACCCGGACCACAACACCTGCGGAACGCCGCTTAACCGCGGCACTTACTTCTTGGACAAAAAGTCGAAGCCTTAGTTTAGGCGAGCGTGGAGTCCTTGTAAATCATAGACTTCCAGGTTCTTCAGATAACGCAAACCTTCCACCGCGGCCCGTGCGCCGGACATCGTCGTGTAGTAGGTGACCTTGTTCGCCTGCGCGCTCATGCGAATCGAACGCGAATCGGCGATCGCCGCGCGCGTTTCGTCGACGGTCGTGAACACGAGTGCGATCTCGCCGTTCTTGATCATGTCGACGATGTGCGGACGACCGTCCTTCACCTTGTTGACGACCTTGACCGGCACGCCGGCCGCTTCGATCGCGGCAGCCGTGCCCTTGGTCGCGACGATCGGATAGCCGAGCTCGTGCAGCATGCGCGCGACTTCGACCGCCTTCGGCTTGTCGGCGTCCATCACGGTCAGCAGCACCGTACCCGACTCCGGCAGACGCGAACCGGCCGCGAGCTGCGACTTGAACAGCGCCTCGCCGAAGGTCTGGCCGACGCCCATCACTTCGCCGGTCGAACGCATTTCAGGTCCGAGCACCGGATCGACCGCCGGGAACTTGACGAACGGGAACACCGCTTCCTTCACGCTGAAGTACGGCGGCTCGACTTCCTTCGTCACGCCTTGCTGCGCGAGCGTCTGGCCGACCATCGCGCGCGCCGCGATCTTCGCGAGCGGCAGGCTGGTCGCCTTCGACACGTACGGCACCGTGCGCGACGCGCGCGGGTTCACCTCGAGCACGTAGATGATGTCTTCCTTCGAACCATCCGCCTGCGGCACTTGCTGGATCGCGAACTGTACGTTCATCAGACCGACCACGTTCAGCGCCTTCGCCATCGCGCCGGTCTGGCGCTTGAGTTCGGTGACGGTTTCCTTCGACAGCGAATACGGCGGCAGCGAGCAGGCCGAGTCGCCCGAGTGGACGCCCGCCTGTTCGATGTGCTCCATCACGCCGCCGATAAACACGGCCTCGCCATCCGAAATGCAATCCACGTCGCATTCGATCGCGTCGTTCAGGAAGCGGTCGAGCAGCACCGGCGAATCGTTCGACACCTTCACGGCCTCGCGCATATAGCGCTCGAGGTCGCGCGGCTCATGGACGATTTCCATCGCGCGGCCGCCCAGCACGTACGACGGGCGCACCACCAGCGGATAGCCGATTTCGTCGGCGAGCTTCAGCGCTTCGTCTTCGGCGCGCGCGGTGCGGTTCGGCGGCTGACGCAGACCGAGGTCCTGCAGCAGCTTCTGGAAGCGCTCACGGTCTTCGGCCGCGTCGATCATGTCCGGCGACGTGCCGATGATCGGCACACCGTTCGCCTCGAGATCGAGCGCGAGCTTCAGCGGCGTCTGGCCGCCGTACTGCACGATCACGCCGACCGGCTTTTCCTTGTCGACGATTTCGAGCACGTCTTCGAGCGTCAGCGATTCGAAGTACAGACGGTCGGACGTGTCGTAGTCGGTCGACACGGTTTCCGGGTTGCAGTTGACCATGATCGTTTCATAGCCGTCCTCGCGCATCGCGAGCGCGGCGTGCACGCAGCAGTAGTCGAACTCGATACCCTGGCCGATCCGGTTCGGGCCGCCGCCCAGCACCATGATCTTCTTGTTGTTCGTCGGGTTCGCTTCGCACTCTTCCTCGTAGGTCGAGTACATGTACGCGGTTTTCGTCGCGAACTCGGCCGCGCAGGTGTCGACGCGCTTGTAGACCGGGCGCACGTTCAACTCGATACGACGCGCGCGCACGTCCGCCGGCTTCGCGCCGACGAGCTTCGCGAGACGCCGATCCGAGAAGCCGCTCTGCTTCAGATACTTGAGCTCTTCCTTGGTGAGGCTTGCCAGCGTACGGCCTGCGAGCGCCTTTTCCTTCAGGATGATCTGCTCGATCTGCGCGAGGAACCACGGGTCGATCGCGGTTTCTTCGAAGATTTCCTGCGCGCTCATACCGATACGGAACGCGTCGCCGACGTACCAGATGCGATCCGGACCGGCTTCGCCGATCTCGCGGATGATCTCGTCGCGGTTATCGGTCTTTTCGTCCAGACCGTCGACGCCGACTTCGAGGCCGCGCAGCGCTTTCTGGAACGATTCCTGGAACGTGCGGCCGATCGCCATCACTTCGCCGACCGACTTCATCTGCGTGGTCAGGCGCGAATCGGCTTCGCGGAATTTCTCGAATGCGAAACGCGGGATCTTCGTGACGACGTAGTCGATCGTCGGTTCGAACGATGCCGGGGTCGCGCCGCCGGTGATTTCGTTCTTCAGTTCATCCAGCGTGTAGCCGACCGCCAGCTTCGCCGCGACCTTCGCGATCGGGAAGCCGGTCGCCTTCGACGCCAGCGCCGACGAACGCGACACACGCGGGTTCATTTCGATCACGATCATCCGGCCATCTTTCGGATTGATCGAGAACTGCACGTTCGAGCCGCCGGTGTCGACGCCGATCTCGCGCAGCACCGCGAGCGACGCGTTACGCAGGATCTGGTATTCCTTGTCGGTGAGCGTTTGCGCCGGCGCGACCGTGATCGAGTCGCCGGTGTGGATGCCCATCGGGTCCAGGTTTTCGATCGAGCAAACGATGATGCAGTTGTCCCTGGTGTCGCGGACCACTTCCATCTCGTACTCTTTCCAGCCGAGCAGCGACTCTTCGATCAGCAGTTCGCGCGTCGGCGACAGATCGAGACCGCGCTTGCAGATCTCTTCGAATTCGTCGCGGTTGTACGCGATACCGCCGCCCGAACCGCCGAGCGTGAACGACGGACGGATCACGACCGGATAGCCGCTGCCGGTTTCGGCCGCGATCTTCGCCTGCACCGCGAGCGCTTCTTCCATCGAATGCGCGGTGCCCGACTTGGCCGAACCGAGACCGATCTTGGTCATCGCGTCCTTGAACTTCTGACGGTCTTCCGCCTTGTCGATGGCTTCCGGCGATGCGCCGATCAGTTCGACCTTGTACTTGTCCAGCACGCCGTGCGCGTGGAGATCCAGCGCGCAGTTCAGCGCGGTCTGGCCGCCCATCGTCGGCAGGATCGCGTCCGGGCGCTCCTTCGCGATGATGCGCTCGACCACTTCCCACGTGATCGGCTCGATGTAGGTCACGTCGGCCGTGTTCGGGTCGGTCATGATCGTCGCCGGATTGCTGTTGACGAGAATGACCTTGTAGCCTTCCTCACGCAGCGCCTTGCATGCCTGCGCGCCCGAGTAATCGAACTCGCACGCCTGGCCGATGATGATCGGACCCGCGCCGATGATGAGGATGCTCTTGATGTCTGTCCGCTTGGGCATAACGCTCTCGCTAAATATTCCTGTGTCGACTGGAGTTGGCGCTTCGGCGCCTGACTCCAGTCCCATGCAACCAGGTTGCTATTCTTTCCGTTGGCGCGCGCCGTTTGCACGTAGCGCGCGCTGTTGCGCGGCGAGTTCGCCGCGCGATACCGCCTTGTCGTTGTCGCTGCAGCAGGCCGCTTTGAGCCCGCTTCGGGCCCGCTTTTGGGGCCCGCTTGGAGCCTATTGCTGGCCCTTTGCTAGCGCTTTTGGCCGCTTGCAGCGGTTCGACCTTAAGCCGCCGCGCTCTTGCCGCCCTTATGCGCGTCCATCAACGCGGTGAAGCGGTCGAACAGATACGCGATGTCGTGCGGACCGGGCGATGCTTCCGGGTGACCCTGGAAGCAGAACGCCGGCTTGTCGGTCAGCGCGAAGCCTTGCAGCGTGCCGTCGAACAGCGACACGTGGGTCGCGCGCGCGTTGGCGGGCAGCGTGTCGGCATCGACCGCGAAACCGTGGTTCTGCGACGTGATCACCACGCGGCCGTCTTCGAGATCCTTGACCGGATGGTTCGCGCCGTGATGGCCGGTCTTCATCTTCATCGTCTTCGCGCCGACTGCGAGGCCCATGATCTGGTGGCCAAGGCAGATGCCGAAGGTCGGAATGCCGCGCTCGATGAGTTCCTTCGTCGCCGCGATCGCGTAGTCGCACGGTTCCGGGTCGCCAGGGCCGTTCGACAGGAACACGCCGTCCGGGTTGAGCGCGAGCGCGTCGGCGGCGCTCGATTGCGCCGGCAGCACGGTCACGTGGCAGCCGCGCTCGGCAAGCATACGCAGGATGTTCTGCTTGACGCCGTAGTCGAATGCGACCACGCGGTACTTCGGCGCCTTCTGCTCGCCGTAGCCGGTGCCCAGACGCCATTCGGTTCTGGTCCACTCGTAAGTTGCCTGCGTCGACACGACCTTCGCGAGGTCCATGCCGGCGAGGCCCGGGAACGAGCGCGCGAGTTCGATGGCCTTCGCTTCGTCGTCCGAACCGGCGAGGATTGCGCCGTTCTGCGCGCCCTTGTCGCGCAGCAGACGGGTCAGCTTGCGGGTGTCGATACCGGCGATGGCGACCACGCCCTCGTCCTGCAGATATTGCGGGAGCGTGCGCTCCATGCGGAAATTCGACGCGAGAACCGGCAGATCACGGATGATCAGGCCGGCGGCATGGACTTTCGTCGCTTCGACGTCTTCGGCATTGACGCCGACGTTGCCGATATGCGGATACGTAAGGGTTACGATCTGGCGCGCGTAGCTCGGGTCAGTCAGGATTTCCTGATAGCCGGTGATCGCCGTGTTGAACACGACTTCGCCAATGGTGTGCCCGGGGGCGCCGATCGAATAACCACGAAAGACCGTGCCGTCGGCGAGCGCGAGTAGAGCGGGAGAAAATGACGGCAACACGGGAGACTCCTTGGGGGAACACCCTGTTGCCACCTGTCTGTCCGATTGCGAGCCGCAGCGAAACACATTCTGGATGCGCGCGCAGACTCGCTCGCGTGCTGCCGGTGACGTTGCAAGAGGCGCGATGGTCCGTGGTGTGGACGACTCGGCGGGTGCGGGGCCCTTCTTGCTACGCCAATGGCGCGCGGCGGATGAACGGTTGAGGAGAGGTAGGCGCTAGGGTGCGGGTTGATAAGCTCAAACCTTCGAATTATAGCCTGAATCCGCCCTTGCCTCCAAATCTGAGATAGGCCGCGGACGGAGGACAGCGCCCCGAAAGAATCGTCAAAGGCTTATCCGGCGGGCTCCCGAGGCCTGCTGGCAAATCTTTTGCGCGGTTCGAGTCAAGCCGCTCAAGCGAGGCCAAAATCTCCCGGCCGCCAACCTATACGCATATCGCCAGGCAACCGTTCAGGCTTCCTGACCGGCGCGCAGTTCGGCCGATTTCGCCAACTGCCGCCCCGGCAACACGTACCAGATCGCGCTCAGCACCTGCAACGCGACCAGAATCCCCCACGCGCTCAGATGCGCGACCGCCGGATAGCGGCCACCGCTCGCCGGCCAATGCGACAACACCGCGCCGACACCGATCTGGAAACCGAAGATCAGCAAAAAAATAATCAGCGTCAGCGTCGTGTTGACCCGGCCGATCATCTGCGGCGGGAAATGCCGCGCCATTACCGCATAGCTCAGAATGCCGGTGCCGCCGAAAATCCCGTAGGCCGCCCACAGCAGACTCGCCGGCAATGGCGCCCTGAACATGATCAGCAGTTGCGTCAGCACATACAGCGCCATGCCGATACCGCAAAACGCATACAGCGAGATGCCGCGCCGCTCGAGACTGCGCGCCGCCGCGCCGAAACCGACGCAGCCGGCCATCATCGCGAAGCCGAGGATCGACACGAGCGCCGCGGCCTCATGCGGCTCGAAGCCCTGCACGTCGCGCAACCACGCACCGACCCACAGCGATTGCATCGCGTAGAACACGCCCTGCGTGACGACAGAAAACGACGCGATCTTCCAGAACGCCGCGCTGCGCAGGATGTGCCACGTGCCCTTGAACTGCGCGGCGAGGCTCGCCTGACGATGCGTTTCGCGCGCGTCCGGCGCGAGCGTCCATTGCGCGAGCGCGACCAGCACCGTCAGCACGCCGAGCCCAATGCAGACCGTGCGCCAGCTCGAAAAACCGAGCACCCACGTCAGCGGCGAACCGACCATCACGCCGCCGAAGCCGCCGATCGCCATCACGAGCCCGTTCATCAACGGCAGACGCGCGGCCGGGAAATGCTGCGCGAGCGCCTTGAACGCGGCGCCAAGGCACACCGACACGCCGACGCCGATCAGCAGCCGCCCGACCATCATCATGCCGAGACTATGCGCGGCGCCGAATACCCAGATGCCGAGCGCCGCGAAGAGCAGCGTGGCGGCCGTCACGCGACGCGCGCCGAAGTGATCGAGCAGCACGCCGGCAGGAATCTGCGCGCCCGCGAAACCAAGGAAGTAAAGACTCGTCAGCACACCCAGGTCGGCGGCGGACAGACCGAGATCGTGTGTAATGAACGGCGCGAAACCGAGATTGACGCCGCGAAACACGTACGAGACGAAATAGCCGGCGGAAAAGAGCAGAAAGACGCGCAGTTGGGTCGACGACATAAGTCTGGAATGAGCTGGGAAACGGCGGCGGCAACGTCGCGCGACGCACACGGATCAGGGCAAGACCGTGCGGCGCGACCGACGTGGCCAAAGCACGAACAATAAAGGAAATGCGACAAATTCGCAGAAATTGTCTGCGCAATGAAAAACGCCGTCACCCGAAGGTGACGGCGTTGGATGAACACGGTGCGTGATCGGAGCGCAATCCATGCGCTGCCCCCGCAACGCATGTGGTCACTACCGTGGGAGCCGCTATTGGTCTACTTACCCTTCTTCTTCGCGTTGGCCGCGGTCTTCGGGCGGCTCTCTGCCGCGGCCTTCGACGCCTTGCCGGGCACCGCGGCCGACACCTTCTCGACCTTGCCCTTGCTGGCAGCGGGCGCCGCCTTGCCAGCCTTGCCGGCCGGCTCGGATACCTTGACGATGGCGCTGCGACCGTGCCCTTTCCTCTTATCGTAACGCGATTCGTTGCGTGTGTCTGCGACCCGCGTGCCGATCTTCTGGACGCCGCCGCCCTGCACGTCGGTCGCGATTTTTTCCGGGCCCGGCTCGGCCGGTACCGCCTTGCCAACCGGCACGTGCAGCACGATCACCTGGCCGCGCGACACCTGATCGCGACGCGTCTTGTTCCACGCCTTCAGCTGCCCCACCGATACGCCATAGCGCAGCGCGATGGCGGCCATCGACTGGTTGCGGCGCACGCGGATCAGCATCTTGCGCGTGTCGGGAACGTCGGGTTCCATCGCGAGCACCGCACTTTCGGCGACGTCGGCGCTGATGTCCTCGTCGTCGTCCGAACCGCGCGGCACGACGATCGTCGAGCCCGGCTTCAGGCGCATGCCGACCGGAATCTTGTTCACTTCCATCAGCGTGTCGGCGTCGACGCCGATTTTCTGCGCGATCGCAGCCGGCGTCGCGCGCTGGTCGACCGTGTAGGTGGTCCACGACGACAGCGAGCCCGAGTACGTTTTCAGATTGCGCTCGAACGCCGATGCGTTGTCGAACGGCAGCAGAATCTGCGGCTGCGTCGTGCCGAGAATCACCGGCTTTCTGAACGACGGGTTCAGCGAGCGGAATTCGTCGGTCGACATGTTGGAGAGTCGCGCGGCGACGTCGACGTCGATGTCGTGCGAAGTCGTGACCGTGACGAAGTACGGGTGGTTCGGAATCGACGGCAACGCGAGCCCGTACATCTGCGGGTTCATCACGATGTTCTTGACGGCCTGCAGCTTCGGCACGTAGTTGCGCGTTTCGTTCGGCATGCGCAGGCTCAGATAATCCGTCGGCAAGCCGGCCGCCTCGTTGCGCGCGATCGCGCGCTGCACGTTGCCCTCGCCCCAGTTATAAGCGGCCAGCGCGAGCTGCCAGTCGCCAAACATGTCGTGCAGCTTCGACAGATAGTCGAGCGCGGCGCTGGTCGACGCGAGCACGTCGCGGCGCTCGTCCTGCCACATGTTCTGCTTGAGGTTATAGGTGCGGCCGGTGCCCGGCATGAACTGCCACATGCCCGCCGCCTTCGCGACCGACAGCGCCTGCGGGCTATACGCCGACTCGATGAACGGCAACAGCGCGAGCTCGGTCGGCATATGACGCGCCTCGAGTTCCTCGACGATGTGATACAGGTATTTCTGCGAGCGCTCGGTCATGCGCTGCACGTAATCGGGACGTTGCAGATACCAGTTCAGCTGCATGTCGACGAGGTCGCTCTGCAGGTCCGGCAACTGGAAGCCGCGGCGGATGCGGCCCCACAGATCGGCGTCCTGGCTCGTCAACTGATTGACGGAGCTCTGGTCGACATTGATGGTTTCTTTAGCGGTGGCGTTCTTGCGAAGTGCGTCGGCTACGGCTTGCTGGCTGGCGGAATTGGCGGTGTTCGTCGTCGGTCCCTGGCTCGCGCAGGCGGCGAGTGTCAGGACCAATAACGCGCTTAAGATAAATCTCATGAACGTCTCGGCTTCCACAAGGGCTGGAATTTGCAGCCGATAGTACGAAACGGCGCCGTTTCCGTCAATCGGAAAATCTGGGAAAAAATCAAGCGAATCTTGGGCTTGGCGAATTTTTGCGATTCATCGCTTGAAGATAGCGTGAATGCGGCGCGAATCAGCGGAAGCGATTCTTCCACTCGCGCATCAACGTAAAGGCCGTCAGACGATCAGGCACCGTTTCATGCAACTGCTCGCGCAAGCTCGCCTGCACCGCCGTTTCGCCGGCACGCAGGAACGGATTGACCGCGCGTTCGTGCGCGATCGTGGTGGGCAAAGTCGGCTGGTGACGCGCGCGCAGTTCGCTCGCCTTGTCGCGCCAGGCCTGCAGCGCGGCGTTGTGCGGCTCGCAGGCGAGCGCGAAGCGGATATTCGACAGCGTGTACTCGTGCGCGCAATGCACTTCGGTCGTGCCGGGCAGCGCGGCGAGCGCATCGAGCGAAGTCAGCATCTGGCTCGGCGTGCCTTCGAACAGCCGGCCGCAGCCGCAGGCGAACAGCGTGTCGCCGCAAAACACGTGCGGCGTGCCGCGCGGATCCGCCGCCTGGAAATAGGCGATGTGGCCGCTCGTGTGGCCGGGCACGTCGAGCACGCCGAATTCGAGCGCGGGCGCCGCGATCGTCACGCGATCACCGTTTTTCAGACGCTGCGTAACGTGCGCAATCGCTTCGCCGGCGGGGCCGTAGACCGGCACGTCCTGGCCGTTCAGCAGATCGGCCAATCCGCCGACGTGGTCTTGGTGATGGTGCGTGAGTAAAATAGCGCTCAGCCGCCAGCCTCGCTGGGCCAGATAGGCGCGCACAGGGGCGGCATCGCCCGGATCGACGACGACCGCGTGATGTCCGTCGGCAATGACCCAGATGTAATTGTCTTCAAACGCCGGGACCGGTACGTACTCGAGCGCATTCATAGGCGACGCATTTTTAGATATGACTGACCGAGCGATTATAGACTGGCCCGCCTGGACCGATTCGCCGCCTGGGCGCTACGTGCTCGACTGGGAGCAGCGGCAGCTCGACCGCGTGGTGTCGGACGTGTTCGGCTATCATGCGCTGCAACTCGGCCTGCCGCAGCTCGACGCGCTGCGCGAGAACCGCATGCCGTGCCGCGGCCTCGTGCTCGATGCGGCGAGCGGCGCGAGCTCGCCTTATATGTATCCGCGGGCGCTGCGCCGTGGCGGCGCAGGCGACATCGGCGTCGTCGGCAATCCTGGCGATGCCCTGTCCGGCAACGTCACGCCCAGCGACCTCGACCTGCACGCGCCCGCCGGACGCAGCGCGGTCTGGTGCGATCTGCTCGACCTGCCCTTCGAAGCGCAAAGCGTCGATCTGATCGTGATGCCGCATACGCTCGAGTTCACCAGCGACCCGCACCGGCTGCTGCGCGAAGCCGAGCGCGTGCTGATGCCGGAAGGTCAGTTGATCATCCTCGGCTTCAATTCCTTGTCGCTGTGGGGCGTGCGGCAGTCGATCGGCAAGATGACGGGGCGCCCGTTCGTACCTGCCGCCGTCGATCTGATCGCGTTCACGCGCCTGAAGGACTGGATCAAGCTGCTCGGCTTCGACCTTGAACGCGGACGCTTCGGCTGCTATTGTCCGCCGCTCGCGAGCGAACAGTGGCTCGCCCGTTACGGCTTCATGGAGGCCGCCGGCGACCGCTGGTGGCCGATTTTCGGCGCCACCTACATGATCAAGGCGATCAAGCGCGTGCGCGGCATGCGCCTCGTCGGCCCGCTCAAAGTGAAGAAGCCCGTGCTCGCCGCGGGCCTCGCCTCCGCCGCCACCCCGAATACACGCAATCACACCGAATGACTCCGGACCACATCGACATTTACACCGACGGCGCCTGCAAGGGCAATCCCGGCCCCGGCGGCTGGGGCGCACTGCTGCGCTTCGGCAGCCAGGAAAAAGAACTGTTCGGCGGCGAAGCCAACACGACCAACAATCGCATGGAGCTGATGGGCGTGATCGCCGCGCTCGAAGCATTGAAGCGGCCGTGCAAGGCGATCGTGCACACCGACTCGCAGTACGTGCAGAAAGGCATCAGCGAATGGATCCACGGCTGGAAGAAGAAAGGCTGGATCACCGCGGCGAAGCAGCCGGTCAAGAACGCCGACCTGTGGAAGCGGCTCGATGCGCTCGTCGCGCAACACGAGATCGAATGGCGCTGGGTGCGCGGACATAACGGCCATCCGGAGAACGAGCGCGCCGATCAGCTCGCCAATCGCGGCGTCGCATCGCTCGCGCAAATGTAAGGCGGCTGCCGCGTCGTCACTCATTCTTTAGCGGCGACGCGCGCTACCCCTCCGCGATTTTTCAGCAAATTTTTTCGAAGCAGGCCCATCCGACATGCGTCAACTCATTCTCGATACCGAAACCACCGGCCTGAACCCTCGCGGCGGCGACCGGATTCTCGAACTCGGTTGCGTCGAGCTGGTGAACCGCCGGCTTACCGGCAACAACCTGCACTTCTACATCAACCCCGAGCGCGACAGCGATCCGGGCGCGCTGGCCGTGCACGGGCTGACCACCGAGTTCCTGAGCGACAAGCCCAAGTTCGCCGAGATCGTCGACCAGTTCCGCGATTTCATCCAGGACGCGGACCTGATCATTCACAACGCGCCGTTCGACATCGGCTTTCTCGACGCCGAATTCGCGCTGCTCGGCCTGCCGCAGGTGAAGACGTACTGCGGCGAGATCATCGACACGCTCGCGCGCGCGAAGCAGATGTTCCCCGGCAAGCGCAATTCGCTCGATGCGCTGTGCGACCGCTTCGGCATCAGCAACGCGCACCGCACGCTGCACGGCGCACTGCTCGACTCGGAACTGCTCGCCGAGGTCTATCTGGCCATGACGCGCGGCCAGGAAAGCCTCGTCATCGACATGCTCGGCGAAGTGCAGAGCGGCGGCGACGCGCATGCGCCCCGCGTCGCGCTCGACTCGCTCGACCTGATCGTGGTCGCCGCGAGCGACGACGAAATCGCCGCGCACGAAGCGGTGCTCGACGGCCTCGATAAAGCAGTCAAAGGCACGAGCGTCTGGCGTATCGAACCCGCGGCCGCAGCCGATGAGCAAACTACTTAAAAAATACTAGACGAACTCAAAAAAGCCTGACATAATCTCAATCTCTTCGGGTGGTTAGCTCAGCGGTAGAGCACTGCCTTCACACGGCAGGGGTCACTGGTTCGATCCCAGTACTACCCACCAGATTCTTGGTGTGTCGATCACCGAAGACAAAAGGGCTTACGCAGAAGTGCGTAAGCCCTTTTTCTATTTTCGCCCGGCGTATCGCGCACGAGTGTTCGAGCGCGCCGACACCGTGATTCCGTATGTTGGCGAGCGCCGTGCACAGCTGATATATTCGGCATTCGGGTATTCGCCCGTCCGGTTTCTCCATCTCACACCATCATAGGGAGGCGTCACATGTTGATCGTGCATCGCGCGCTCCCTTGCATGGTTCCGCGACCGTCGGTCCGTCCGACACGACTGATGCGACCCGTAACGCGACCGTAAGAGCCGCAACGTCGTCGCCAGTGCGGGGCCGCCTTGTGAGGCGCGCCGCATTATTCCAGACAGTCCACTGCTGTATTGCCGTCGTTGGTTGTTGCGCTGCTCGCTGTTGCGCTGCTGTTTCCCGCGCCATTCGCTGGATTCGTTGCGCGCCGCCCGGCATCCGTCGACTGTCTGCCCCTTTCGCTTCTGACTGGAACCTCGGTGCGCTCGCGCGTCGCCGGGTCGAAAGCAAATGACCAGCAAAAAACTCGACTTTCGCGGACAGGCCTTCAAGGACGTCCTCGGTTTCACCTTCCGTCACTGGGCACAACAGCCGTGGCGCATCGTCGTGATCGCCGCGCTCGCCCTCTTCACCGCCGGCGCGGACATTCTCACGCCGGTATTCGCGGGCAAGCTCGTCGACGCGATCGCGGCCGGCCCCGCCGCTGACGCGACCGTCTGGCATCGTGCGCTCGAAGCTTTCGGCGTACTCGCCGCGCTCGGCCTCGGCGCGACGCTGCTGCGCCAGGGCGTGTACTTCAACATCATCCGCTTCACGCTGAAGATGATGAGCGAGATCGCCGCCAACGCATTTCATCGCGTGCAGCGCTTTTCCACCGACTGGCACGCGAACAGCTTCGCCGGCTCGACGGTACGCAAGATCACGCGCGGCATGTGGGCGCTCGATCTGCTCAACGACACGCTGCTGATCGCCCTGCTGCCGTCGCTCGCGATGCTGGTCGGCGCGACCGCGCTGCTCGGCTGGCGCTGGCCGATGATGGGCCTCGTCGTCGGCATCGGCTCGCTGCTGTATATCGGCGTGACGGTCTCGGTCTCGCTCGGCTTCGTCGCGCCGGCCGCGCGTCTCGCGAACACGTGGGACACGCGCATGGGCGGCGCGCTCGCCGACGCGGTCAGCTGCAACGGCGTCGTCAAGGCGTTCGGCGCCGAGGCTCGCGAGGAAGCGCGCCTGCAACACGTGATCGGCAAATGGCGGCAACGCACGCGCCGCACGTGGACGCGCGGCACGATCAACGGCGGGATCCAGGGTGGCATGCTGGTCGCGATCCAGGCCGCGATTCTCGGCGCCGCGCTGCTGCTGTGGGCGCGCGGCGAGGCAGGCGTCGGCGACATCACGTTCGCGCTGACGATGTTCTTCATGCTGCAAGGCTATCTGCGCGACATCGGCATGCACATCCGCAACCTGCAGCGTTCGGTCAACGATATGGAGGAGCTGGTATCGCTCGAGAGCCAGCCGCTTGGCATCGAAGATCGTCCGGGCGCCGGTCCGATCGCGATCCGCAACGGCGAGATCCGTTTCGAGCACGTGTCGTTTCACTATGGCGCGCACAGCCGACCGCTTTATGACGACTTCTCGATCCGCATCGCGCCGGGCGAGCGCGTCGGCCTCGTCGGTCATTCGGGCTCGGGCAAGACGACCTTCATCAAGCTGATCCAGCGCCTGCACGATATTTCGGGCGGCCGGATCACGATCGATGGACAGGACATCGCGCAGGTTCAGCAGACGTCGCTACGCAGCCAGATCGCGATCGTGCAGCAGGAACCGGTGCTGTTTCACCGCTCGCTTGCCGAGAACATCGCGTATGCCAAGCCCGGCGCGAGCCATGCCGAGATCGAACGGGCCGCGCGGCTCGCCAGCGCGCACGACTTCATCGCCGCGCTGCCGAACGGCTACGACACGCTGGTCGGGGAACGCGGGATCAAGCTGTCGGGCGGCGAACGTCAGCGCGTCGCGATCGCGCGCGCGTTTCTCGCCGACGCGCCGATCCTGATTCTCGACGAAGCCACTTCGAGCCTCGACAGCGAAAGCGAAGTGCTGATCCAGCGCGCGATGGAGCGGCTGATGCAGGGCCGCACGACGCTGGTGGTCGCGCATCGGCTGTCGACGGTGCGCGCGCTCGACCGGTTGCTGGTGCTGGACAAGGGCAAGGTGCTCGAGGAAGGCAGTCATGACGCGCTGATCAAGCGCGACAACGGCCTGTACCGGCGGCTTTTCGAGCGCCAGGCGCTGGAGTTGATCAAGGGGCTCGGCGAGCCGGAACTCGCGCGCGAAACGGCGAGCGGCAAGACGAAGCGGAGCGATGACTCGGATGTGCTGGTGAGTTGATTGGCTGGCTAGCCGTTCAGCGCACGAAGAAGACGTGCGCTGAACGGTGTCGGTATTGCGCATGGGGTATTGCGCGCAGGCGTGGCACTCGACCTCGCTTGAACGGACCGCCGAAGCGTCGCCCTATCGTCGCCCCAGCGCTGCTTCGACGTCGCCCACCGGCGCAAACCGGATCGCCGCCGCGCTACACCACGCCGGCCGGCAGCCCGACACCACGCGCCATCCCCGTCGCGGCAAACACCATCAGTACCAGCAATACCGTCTGGATCACGCTGAAGTGCGCATACGAACGCGCCTTTTTCAGATTGGGCGCCTCGCCGCTACGCACCGACGCTCGCCAGCGCATCAGGCCGAGCATCGTCGGCACTTCGAGGATCAGGATCAGGACCAGCAGCGCCATCTTCACGTGGAAGAGTGGCTCGTGGAGATAGTAGTCGGCGCCCTTCTCGTAGCTGCCGAACACGCGCATCAGACCGGTGACGATCAGCACCAGCGCGGCGATGCCCCAGCGCGTATCCGCGCGAAACACCGAACGCAACGCGGCGGGCACCGACGCTCGACGCAACGACCACGTGCGCCGAAGAATCGACGCGAGCGCAAAACCATAAGCAAGGAGATGAAGGGCGGCAAGCAACCAGCGAACCAGCATAGCGACTCCTGCGAAAGACGCGATACGATCGATGAGTGTCCCACTCGCCCGCTTTCACGCACCGGGCGTCATGACTGCATTATCTGCGAAGCTGCGCTTCGGCAGGCGCGCATCGGCCACCCGACGTGGTCGACAGCACAAAACGGCCTGGGTCAGACTTGCCGCAACGTCGTGTCGAGCGCCCGCGCGGCGACGCGATCGCCTTCGGTCATCAGCGCGGCACGAAACACCGTCTGCCGGTTATGCCCGGCGGCGGCCGGCGAATCCCACAGCAACTCGACCTTCGGACGCACGCCGAATGCGCTGCGCGCGAGCGACGGTGCCGCCACCGAACCCATCGGCGCAGCCGATGTGCCCGGCTCTCCCGCCGCGCCGAACACGACCGCGGGCGTGGGAGCGGGCGTCGGACGCGGATCCGGCCCATTCGCCCAGCGCACCGACAACTCGCGCGCGTCGTATTGCCCGACCTTGCGCCGCTCGGCCCACACCACGACCGTGCGCGTGACCGGATCGAGCGACACCGCATAGCGGCCGATCGCAAAACGCCGCGCCGCGACGTTGGTACGCCACAGCGGCAGCGGCCGGCAAATCCAGATCACCGCCGCATACAGCACCGGCGCGGCCAGCAGCCAGCCGTTGGTCGCGGCGACCGCCTGCATCGTGCGATGCCAGCCGGCACTCGCAACGAACGCACCGATCGACCACAGCGCAAACAGAAACCCGAGGAAAGCAAACAGGCGCAACGCCTGACGCAGCCATTGCGGCAGCGGATGGAACGGACGCTCGGCGACGGCACGCGCGCCCGGCAGGAAAATCAGCAGGAACAGGAATACGAGGTTGATGCAGGCCCACGGCGACGATGCCATCGAGGTGATCGCAGTGCTCAGGCTCATCTGCGACTGCGACATCGAGAAAAGCCAGCGGGCGACGAGCACGAGACCGATGGCGCGCAACGTAAAAATCGTTCCGGCGCCGGGCGCGGCGTTCGCACGCGTCTCTTTCGTTCTCGCCAAGGCATCCTCCTTTCGACGGCGGCGCCGCAGTCCAATTTGCGGCACGGCAATTATAGGGATAATACCGAGTGTCGCCCGTTCGCGCCGGGCGGAAACCGGTATTTTTGGCCTCCCGCGGACAAAAAACGCGGCGCGCATGCAACAACGCCCCGCCGGCGAAGTGCCGACGGGGCGTTGCGGGAGACGAAGCGCGCGGTTTAACGCGTGCCTTCGCCAGTCTTCATTGACTGCGGATCAGGCCGAAGTAGACGCAGCTTAGTTCGCGTTGACTTCGCGCAGCACCGTGCGTTGCTTGCGGCGCAGCAGTTCTTCGTACGTAGCGACGTAGTTCTTCGCCATCACCTTCGACGAGAAGCGTGCTTCGAAGGCCTTGCGCACCGCCGCGCGCGGCAGCGTGTGCAGACGCTTGAGGGCTGCAACCGCGCTGATTTCGTCTTCGACGACGAAGCCCGACACGCCGTTTTCGATCACTTCCGGCACCGAGCCGCGGTTGAACGCGATCACCGGCGTACCGCAAGCCATCGCTTCGATCATCACCAGACCGAACGGCTCCGGCCAGTCGATCGGGAACACCAGCGCATGCGCGTTGCCGAGGAACTCACGCTTTTCGGCTTCGCCGATTTCGCCGATGTACTCGACGTGCGGGAGCGCCATCAGCGGCTTGATCGTTTCTTCGTAATACGCACGGTCGGCCTTGTCGATCTTGGCGGCGACCTTGAGCTTCATGCCGGCCTGGCCGGCGATGCGGATCGCGCGGTCGAGACCCTTCTCCGGCGACACGCGGCCGAGGAATGCGAGGTAGCCCGGTTCGACGTCGGGGATCGGCGTGAGCACGTCTTCCGGCAGACCGTGGTAGACGGTTTGCAGCCAGTGCGCCTGCGGCAGCGGGAGGCGCTGGTTGTCGGAAATCGACACGACCGGCACGTCGTTGAACGTGTTGAAAATCGGCTGCAGTTCCGGCAGATCGAGACGGCCGTGCATCGTGGTCAGGAACGGCACCGGCTGACGCGCGAACAGCGAGAACGGGTAGTAGTCGATGTGAAAGTGCAGCACGTCGAATTCGTCCGCGCGGCGGCGCACTTCTTCGAGCAGCAGCATGTGCGGCGCCATCACGTCGCGGATCGTCGGGTCGAGACGCAGCGCCTGCGGCCAGAAAGCTTCGAGCTTGGCCGAGGTCTGCGAATCACCGCTCGCAAACAGCGTGACGTCGTGGCCCTGCTCGACCAGCGCTTCGGTCAGATAGGACACCACACGTTCCGTACCACCATACAGCTTGGGAGGAACCGCCTCGTGCAACGGAGCGATTTGAGCGATTCGCATAATGACGACTCCTAGTAAAAATCAGGCAAAAGTACTGCGTTTGGAAAAAGCGACTCGCTTGCTCGCCAGGGCAGTCTGGCCGGATAAGCCGGCGAGGGCCTGATTCTTTCGAGAAATCCTGCGATGGATCGCTTGGGTAACGAGCCCAGACCAGTGCATCAGCGTCTGCGCATGTGCGAGTAAACGCGCATGGGGCACCTACGTTGACAAACTGTCAGAAAATTTGCCGGGCTAATGAGCACGCATTATCGATGCCCGGATTCTTGCCGCATTGCGACATTTCAAAGTCTTTACGTTGTTACAAACGCGAAACACTTTGCAAACCCCTGTTTTATAAGACAGTTTTAGAGTGGTAACAGGGGTTCGGCCAGTCACGGCGGACAGTATCTGAAAGCTCTACTACATCAATTTTGCAGCAGCAATTGAAAAATTGTCGCAGCACAGTTGAATGCAATCTGTAATTATATCTCGAAATTTGTCGCTTTCTGCGTGAACCGTTGGGCAACCGGCGTGTCGAGACAGAGCGGAGCGCGGCAGTCCATCGCGAATCAATCGCGCCAAAGGCCCGGATTCACAGGGCGCAATCGTCTTTGCATGTTTACAATGCGAAGCATCGGCTTCGCGGAGCGCCATGCTTTTCCGCGTGGCCCGCGCATTGCATGCACAACCCGCAACACATCGACCTCAGCTCAATTGGAACACTTGACCATCGCCCAGCGTAACGCCCAGAACGCAAAGCTCGCGAGCTATGCGCACCGGCCGCTTGCGTTTCTCTTCCGCTTTATCCGCCGCCATCCGCTCGCGCATGCGATCGTGCTGTGCAGCGTGTTCGCGGCCGTGGGCTGTGCGCTCGCTTCGCAATACGCGATCAAGCATCTGATCGACGTGCTGGCCGGCGGCCGGCATCATCCCGGGCCGCTGTGGGGAGCGTTCGCGATCCTCGTCGGCCTGATCGCTGCGGACAACCTGCTGTGGCGGGTTGGCGGCTGGGTCGCCGCGCACACGTTCGTCGCCGTGACGGGCGACCTGCGGCGCGACCTCTTCCAGTATCTGAGCGGCCACTCGCCGACCTACTACGCGGAAAAACAGCCCGGCATGCTGGCCAGCCGGATCACCGCCACCTCGAACGCCGTCTATACCGCCGAAAACACCACCGCGTGGAACGTGCTGCCGCCCTGCATCGCGGTGCTCGGCGCGATCGTGATGATCGTTTCGGTGAATCCGTTGATGGCGCTCGGCCTGATGCTGTGCTCGGCGATCCTGTCGGTGGTGCTGTACAAGCTCGCGGGCCGCGGCTCCGCGCGCCACCATACGTTCGCGACCAAGGCGGCGTCGGTGGACGGCGAGCTCGTCGACGTGATCAGCAACATGAGCCTCGTGCGCGCGTTCGGCATGACCTTCCGCGAACAGAACCGCTTTGCCGCGACGGTCAAGTCGGAGATGGATGCGCGTCAACAGAGTCTTCTGTATCTGGAGAAGCTGCGGCTGCTGCACGCGGTGATCACCGCGCTGCTGTCGGCCGGTTTGCTCGGCTGGGCGCTGTGGCTGTGGGACCAGGGTCGCGCAACCTCCGGCGACATCGTGCTCGTCAGCTCGCTCGGCTTCACGATCCTGCACGGCACGCGCGATCTCGCCGTTGCGCTCGTCGACGTCACGCAGCACGTCGCGCGACTCGCGGAAGCGGTGCGCACGCTGCTCGAACCGCACGGCATGCCCGATCGCGACGACGCGACCGAACTCGTGCCGCAAGGCGGCCGCGTCACGTTCGAAAGCGTCACCTTCGCCTATCCGCGCCGCCGCGCGATTCTCGATCACTTCGACCTGAATATCGAACCCGGTCAGCGCGTCGGCCTGATCGGCAAATCGGGCGCCGGCAAATCGACGGTGCTCGCGCTGCTGCAGCGTTTCTACGAAACCCAGGGCGGCGCGATCAGGATTGACGGCCAGGACATCGCGTCGATCACGCAGGACAGCCTGCGCCATACCATCGCGCTGGTGCCGCAAGATATCTCGCTGTTCCATCGCTCGGTGTACGAGAACATCGCCTACGGCCGCCCCGAGGCGAGCCGCGAGGAAGTGCTCGCCGCCGCGCGCGAGGCACGCTGCTCGGACTTTATCGAGGCAATGCCGGAAGGCTACGACACGATCGTCGGCGATCGCGGCGTGAAGCTGTCGGGCGGTCAGCGTCAGCGCATCGCGATCGCGCGCGCGATCCTGAAGAACGCACCCATCCTGCTGCTCGACGAAGCCACGTCCGCGCTCGACAGCGCGTCGGAAGAAGCGATCCAGAAGGCGCTCGACCGGCTGATGGTCGGCCGCACGGTGATCGCGATCGCGCACCGACTGTCGACGCTGAACAACTTCGACCGGATCATCGTGATGAGCGCGGGCAAGGTTATCGACGACGGCTCGCCGGAAGAACTGCGCCAGCGCCCGGGTCTCTATCGCGACCTGCTCGCGAAGCAGTACGGCAAGGGCCAGACGCTGCATATCGGCGGCAAGAAGATCGACGAACAGCACGTGGCCTGACCTACAGGGCTGTGCGCCCTATGGCCCCATAGGTTGCCGGCGCGCCGCCACGGCACCCGCGAAAAAGCCGCTCCATGGAGCGGCTTTTTTGTGCCTTGTTACTTTCGCCTTTAACACGGCCTAACCCACGCGGCCTAACCCGCCACGCTCACGCGCCCCGCCCGCTTCCGCGCGACCGCCGCCTTACCAGCTCGGACGCCCTTCGCACCCTCGACGTTCTGCAGATCGCGCATGAAGTTATCGCGCCAGACCGACACATTGTTCTCGCGCAGTTGCGCCATCATGTCCCGATAGCGCGCCTGACGCTCGACGAGCGGCATCGCGAGCGCCTGCGCGAGCGCCTCGGCCATCCCGTCGATATCGACCGGATTGACGATCAGCGCACCCTCCAGCTCCTGCGCCGCGCCGGCAAAGCGCGACAGCACCAGCACGCCCGGATCGTCCGGATTCTGCGCCGACACGTACTCCTTCGCGACGAGATTCATGCCGTCGCGCAACGGCGTCACGTAACCGACGTGCGCGGTGCGGAACAGCGCCGCCAGCACCGAGCGCTCGTACTGCTTGTGGATGTACAGAATCGGCGTCCAGTCGAGCTCGGCGAAGCGGCCATTGATACGCCCCGACTCGCTCTCGAGCTGCAGCCGGATGTCCTGATACGCGTGCAGATCGGCGCGCGTGGGCGGTGCGATCTGCAGGAACGACACCTTGTTGCGCAACGCGGCAGTGTGTTCGAGCAGGCGTTCGAACGCGCGGAACCGCTCGACCAGTCCCTTCGAATAATCGAGCCGGTCGACGCTCATGATCAGCTTGCGCGAATGCAGCGTCGCCTTCATCGTGCGCACCGGTTTGCCGCGCTCGCCCGCTTTCGCGAGCTCGGCGATCTCGTCGGGATAGACGCCAATCGGATACGCGGCGGCTCGCAACGTGCGGCCGAACGCCTGCACGGTGAGCGGGCCGTTCGTCGCCGCTTCGATCGTGCCGCCCGCCTCGTTGACGATGTAGTCGCAGAACGCGCGCAGATCGGGGCCCGTCTGGAAGCCGAGCAGATCGAACGAACACAGCGCCTCGACGAGTTCGCGATGCGGCGGCACGGCCAGCAGCACCTGCGAGGCCGGAAACGGAATGTGCAGGAAAAAGCCGATGCGATTCTTCACGCCGGATGCCCGCAGCGCCTGCGCAAACGGAATCAGGTGATAGTCGTGCACCCAGATCACGTCGTCGTCGCGCAGCAGCGGCACGAGTTGCTGCGCGAGCCACGCGTTCACCCGGCAGTAGCCGCCGAAGTCATGCCGGTCGTAGTGCAGCAGATCGGAGCGATAGTGGAACGCCGGCCACAGCGTCGCGTTCGAGAAACCGCGGTAGTACTGATCGTAATCGCGGCGCATCAGCGGCACGGTCGCGAAGGTCACGGGCCCCCGTTCCTCGACCTTGATCTGCGGCTGGCCCGAACTCAGCACGTCGCCGCTCCAGCCGAACCACATGCCGCCGGTCTCTTTCAGCGCGTCGTACACGCCGACCGCCAGACCGCCCGCCGCCGGGCCGCCCTCCGAGATCGGCGCAACCCGGTTCGAAACAATGATCAGTCGGCTCATGAAGCGCGATTCCCGATGCAGTATGTTGTTTTCGTTGAGCGATGCGGCACCGGCATCACGCGGCGCGCGCCGCCGCGACAATCGTCTCGAGCCAGTCGAGCAGCGCGCTCACCGATTCGACACGCGTATGCGCCATCGTCTCGCCCGCGCCGACCTTGATCGACAGGCCGCCGCGCTCGTTGACGACCGCGAAGCCCTTCTCGTCGGTCAGATCGTCGCCGGCAAAAACCGGTGTGCGGCCGGTGAACGGCAACTCGTCGAGAAACGCGCGCGTGGCGCGGCCCTTGTCGACGTCCTTCGGTTTGATCTCATAGACCATCTTGCCCGGCTGCAGCACATAGGAGCCCGGATACTCGGCGACGAGCCGCTCGGTCGCCTCGCGCGCGATCGGCTCGCGGTCCGGCGCATTGCGATAGTGCATCGCGAGCGCGGCGCCCTTGATCTCGAGCAGCATGCCCGGGTGTTCGTTGACGACCTGCGCGAGCACCTGCTCCATGCGCAGCAGCCGCTCGTCGTTAAAGCCGACGCGCTGCGTGTCGCCGTTCGCATCGCGGCGCTCGGCGCCGTGCAGACCAGCCACCGGCAGATCGGGCATGCCGAGAAAACTGTCGATGCTGTCGATGCCGCGCCCTGACACCACCGCGACCGCGCCATTCGTCAGACTGCGCAGCTCGCGCAGCAGCTCGATCACGCGCGGTTGCACCAGCACGCCGTCCGGCGTGGGCGCGAGTTCGACGAGCGTGCCGTCGAAATCGAAGAAAAATGCCGTCTCGCTCGGAGACAGAACAGCCGGAAGTGCTTGCATTGCCTGGGTTCGCCTTTCAGCCTTCTGCGGCCGGAAAAGTGTGCGCATCTTACCGCGCATCCATCAATTTTTCGAGAAAGTAAGCCGGGCCTCAAGCCTGGCGGGCACTGCGCTCGCCTCATCGCACCGATTGCGTTCAAAAACAGAACAATCGCACTTCAGACGGCTTTCGACCGCCTGCGGCAAATTGCCCCGCAAACCGCGCGCCCGGGGCGCTCAGCGACGCGCGCGGCGAAATTGCGCTACAGTCGCTGCCACGCGGATGGTTACCGTCCGAGGTCATCGTTGCATGCTATCGCTCAATCGCATCGCCCGCTCTTCAATCGAGTTATTGAACCCTGTTTTGTTCCCGATCTTCACGACCCGTCGTCGCCCGCAATCGAACGCCAGCCGCTCATGGCTGCGGCGGTTCACGCGAGGATTGGCACGCCGGGTCGCGTACGGTTTTGCGCATCGGTTTGCTGCACGCAAGGCGCTCGGCACGCTGGTTGCGCTTACTGCCGCATTAAGCACCTTAGCCACATTAGGCACGTTAAGCGGCTGCACGCAGCACGCCGAACCGTGGCAGTTGACCAACGTAACCGGTCACCTGCCCGACCTGTCGTTCACGCTGACCGCCGACGACGGCCGCCCCGTCACCGCCGATCACTTCAAGGGCCGCGCGTCGCTCGTCTACTTCGGCTACACGCACTGCCCGGACGTCTGCCCTGAAACGATGGGCCGCCTGATGCAGGTGCTCGGCAAACTCGGCCCCGACGCGCAGAAAGTGCATATCCTGTTCATCACCGTCGATCCCGCGCGCGACACGCCACAGGCTTTGCACGACTACGTCGGCGCCTTCGACGCCCAGCACGCCGAGGGACTGACCGGCACCGACCGGCAGATCGAGTCGCTCGCCAAGCGTTATCGCGTGGCCTATCAGATGGAGAAACGCGACCCGCGCGGCAATTACGAAGTCACGCACAGTTCCGCCGTCTACGTGTTCGACAGCCGGGGCCGCGCACGCCTGCTCGCCACCGATCACGACACGCCCGATGCGATCGCACAGGACCTGCGCCGCATTATCGATGCCTCATCCTGATTCCGGTCCCTCTCACTTCAATTCCATCATGACGATCAAGCTCAAAACGTTCGCTTCCCTCGCCGGCACAATCGCGCTGTCGCTCGGTCTCGGCTTTACGTCGGCTGCGCATGCGGCCGATGCCCACGCAATCAGCGTCAAGGACGCCTGGGTGCGCTGGCTGCCGAACAACCTGCCCGCGGCCGGCTACGCGACGCTCGTCAATGCGAGCGACAAACCGGTCGATCTCGTCGACATCTCGAGCGACGACTACGGTGACGCGATGCTGCATCAGACCGTTTCGAACGGCTCGTCGCAGAAGATGGTGATGGTCGACAAGCTGACGGTGCCCGCGCACGGCCAGGTCGCGATCGCGCCGGGCGGCTATCACGTGATGCTCGAGGACGCGAAGCACAAGGTCGCGCCAGGCGACACCGTGCATCTGACGCTGAAGTTCTCCGACGGCGAAACGCTGACCACACCGTTCGCGGTCAAGTCGCCGGCTCAAACGAAGTAACCCCAAAGTACCCGACACCCCGCGCCACCGACATCCCGATCGTCATGAACCTGCTCTACTGGCTCGATCCCTGGGAGTTTTCGCCGACCGTCGTGATCGCGTTGCTGATCCCCGCGATCCTGTTCGTGCGCGGGGCGCGCAAGGCGCGGCTGTCGTTCGCGCGACAACTGTCGTTCTGGTTCGGGCTGATCGCGCTGTACGTGGTGCTGCATACGCGGCTCGATTATTTCTTCGAGCATGAGTTCTTCATGCATCGTCTGCAGCATCTGGTGCTGCATCACCTCGGGCCGTTCTTCATCGCGCTGTCGTATCCGGGCGCGGCGCTGCGCGCCGGCATTCCGCTGCGCTGGCGGCAGCGCTTCGTGCGGCCCGCGCTGCAGATGCCGCTCGTGCGCAAGGTGCTCGACGTCGTCATGCATCCGGTCGTCGCGGTCACGCTGTTCGTCGGGCTGATCTACTTCTGGTTGATGTCGCCGATTCACTTCGTCGCGATGCTCGACTGGCGGCTCTATCGCGTGATGAACTGGAGCATGGTGATCGACGGTCTGCTGTTCTGGTGGCTCGTGCTCGATCCGCGCCCCGCGCCGCCCGCGCGTCTGTCGCCGGGCAAGCGCGTGCTGGTGGTAATCGCCGCGATCCCGCCACAGATCATCCTTGGCGCGTTCATCTTCTTCACGCCGCACGAGCTGTATCCGATCTATTCGATCTGCGGGCGCGCGTTCACGTGGCTGAGCCCGATGCGCGATCAACAGATCGGCGGGCTGCTGCTGTGGATTCCGGGTTCGATGATGAGCGTGATCGGCGCGCTGATCGCGCTGCGCCACTGGATGCGACTGTCGGCACGCGGACGCTTGCGGGCCGAGCGACGCACGAAAGCGGCGCGCGGGATCGCGCCTGCGTCGTCTTCGACGACTGCGCGTGGGCATCGGTAAGCGACGACCGACGAACGCCAGATTTAAAACGCGGCTGAACGGCGTGGTGCAGGCGTAATGCGGCAGACGACACGCCGGCAAGCGCGACAGAGCGAATGCCTCGCGAAGGCTATGCCCGCTTCGAAGCGCTGATAAACGGCGCTTCGTTCACGTGTATCGACATGCGCGCACGCGAACATGCGCGTGCGAAAAGCCGCCTCCTCCGCTGCCCCATCCGTTCGCTCAGAGCGAACGCATCCACACGTGCGGGATGCCGTCCTCGTCGTGAATCTCGCCGACCGGCTCGAAACCGAACGCGCCATAGAATCCCTGCAGATGCGCCTGCGCGTGCAGACGGATCGGCGTAGCGGGCCACTGCTCGCGGATCTGCGCGATCGCGCGCGCGAGCATCGCGTTGCCCAGACCGATGCCGCGAAACGGCGCGGTCGTCAGCACCCGGCCAATCCGCACGTCCGTATCCTCCGCGTCCGGCAACAGCACGCGCAGATAGCCGGCGAGCGGCGGCAGCGCGGCATTTTCGCCCGCGCCATACGCGAGAAGATGCCAGGCCTGCACGTCGAGCCCATCGATATCGCCATACAGGCAGTTCTGTTCGATAACGAACACCGCGCTACGCGCGGCCAGCATGTCATAGACTTCGAAGCTCGAAAGGTCGACGAACGGCTTCCAGCGCCATTCGAGTTGGGCGAGCCGCGCGGCGGCGGTGTGCTGAGAATCAGTCATCGGTGGCTTTCGGAAAAAATGCGCAACGCGCGTGGGCAACGGTCTGTAATTATGCCGCGCGCGCAGGCGGCAAGCTATCGCGTGGCGCTGTGTTTGCGCTGTGTTTGCCGTTGCATCTGCGCTGTTCAGGTTGTGTTTGAGCGAAGCATCGATCGCTTCACGAGCGCGTCGTTCAGCGACCCATGCAGCGCCCCAATGCAACACCACTCACCGGCGCTGCGCGGCGCGCGCCTTCGATGCCTGCTTGTGGCTGTACATCGCCGCGTCGGCCGCCGCGAGCAGTTCGGCGATCGTGTCGTGCCGCGCCGGTTCGTACGACACGTGCCCGACGCTGAAGCGAATCTGATAACCGCGCAGTTGCTCGGCATTGCGCGCATCGAGCAGATGCGCGAGACGCTGCGTTACCTCGTGCGTCTCCAGACTGCTCGCGCCGGTCAGCAGCACGACGAATTCGTCGCCGCCGAGCCGCCCGATCACGTCGCTCTCGCGCAGCGCGGTGCGCAACACCTCGGCGAAGGACTGCAACGCGCGGTCGCCCTCCGCGTGCCCCAGCGTGTCGTTAATCTGCTTGAAGTCGTTCAGATCGAAGAACAGCAGCGACGCCGGTTTATCCATCCGCTTGCAGACACCCAGCGCATGCTGCGCAAGCACTTCGAAGCCGCGCCGGTTCGACAGCTGCGTGAGTTCGTCGAGCGTCGCGAGCTGGATCGCCGCGAGTTCCTGTTCGGCCATGCCTGCGAGATCGCGCAGCAATGCGCGGTCCTCGGGATCGAGCAGGCGCGGTTTCGTATCGATCAGGCACAGCGTGCCGACCTTGCTGCCATTCGTGACCGTCAACGGACAGCCTGCGTAGAAGCGGATTTTCGGCTCGTCGGTGACGAACGGGTTGTCGTGAAAGCGCTCGTCGGCGAGCGTGTCGGGCACCATCAGAATGTCGTCGCCGAGAATCGCGTGCGCGCAGAACGACACGTCGCGCGAGGTCTCGCTCGCATCCAGCCCCATGCACGATTTGAACCACTGCCGGTTCGCATCGATGAGACTCACGACGGCAATCGGCACGCCAAAAAGCCGCCGCGCGAGTCGGGTCAAACGATCGAAGCGCTCTTCCGGCGACGTGTCGAGGATACGCAGCGCCTGCAATCCGTCGAGGCGGGCGCTTTCGTTGCTGGGCGTCGGTGGGACAAGCATGGGAGGGTCTCGCGAAACGTCGGGTGATCGAAGTTATCAGCGGTTAGTGTATAGCGGCGTTCGCGGGCATGGAAATGGCGAAAACTGCCTGGCCTCGATCGAGGCGTCGCGCGGCTGCGTCGAGCACGGCAGCGCTCGCGCTCAGAACACCGCCGTCACCGGTCGCCCGAGACAGTCGAGCAGATTGCCGGGACCGCACAGATGCAACGCACCGACGACGACCAGCGTGCGCTCACTCGCGTCGGACCATTCGCCGACACGCTCAGCCCACACGCGATTGCGCAGATCGAGGATCGCGCGGCGAATCCCGGGCAGATTGAACGCCGGCGATTCGACCGCGATGCGCTGCAGCGCCTGCAGATCGCCGTCGAGCCACGCCGCGTGCATCCGTTCGAGTGTGCGTTGCGGCTCGCCGCGATCGGCCATCAGCAGATCGAGCGCGGCGGCGAGCGCTTCGAGCGGAATCGATTCGAGCGCCTCCGCCACGTCCTGCGCGGTCTCAAGATATCGATAGGGCTTGGCTTGCGCATTCGCCGAACGCAGCATGCGCGGCTCGACACCTTCGACGACCTGCTGCAACAGCGTCGGCGCAACGACCAACGCGGCCCACGGCCGTAGCGCTTCGAGAGGCGCCAGCGGACCGTCGACGGGCCAAAGCGCCTGCAACTGCGTCCAGGCGTCGTCGCGCATCAGGGGGCGTAGCAGCGCGGCACCCGGTTGCGCGACGGCTTTCAGATACGGCAGGATCGTCGCCGGGTCGGACTCGAATACCAGCGCGTCGGCCCAGTCGTAGGCTTCGGCGATCCACGGCGGCGTTCGACGACTCGTCGCGGGAAACAGATGCATCGAGCCAAGCAGGCGGATGTGGGTGCCGGTGAGTTGGAAATACATGCGGCTTTGATGGGAACTGGCGATGGAGATGCTGCGATTTTATCGCTCGCCTTGGATGCGACGCGTCACTCGCGTGATCCGCCATCGACTTCTGATCCGCTTTAGAAAAAAATCGCGCGGAAAAAAGAAAAGCCCCGACAGTGCGGGGCTTTTCTCTACATCAAATACTGGAGGCGCGAGCCGGAGTCGAACCGGCCTAAACGGCTTTGCAGGCCGCTGCATAACCGCTTTGCTATCGCGCCACAAGCGGACTGGAACCCAGACACAGGTTCGCAGATTTATCTGGCGGTCACCAGAAGAACCGAAGCTCTGGAAAATTCAGAACGACCGGCCTTCCAAACAAAAAGGGAAGCGTTGCTTCCCCTGATGTATGGAGCGGGAGACGAGGCTCGAACTCGCGACCTCAACCTTGGCAAGGTTGCGCTCTACCAACTGAGCTACTCCCGCATTCAACTACTTCACATCGCGCTGCATTTTGTACTTCACCAAACAACGCGCTGCTTCAAAAACTGGAGCGGGAGACGAGGCTCGAACTCGCGACCTCAACCTTGGCAAGGTTGCGCTCTACCAACTGAGCTACTCCCGCGTTGTGCTGCATTTACTGCTACTGCCTTACTGCGTCTCCGGTGTTTCGCGTTGCGTGCATCGGAGAAACGAGATTATGGAGAACCGACTGAAACGTGTCAACCCCTTTTGCCCATCTCTTTTACAGAAAATATTTCACTCGTTCTTGCGCGGGGTTCGAACATACTTTTGCGCGCCCCCGCGCATCGTCATTCACGTCGTTACGCGATGCCGCCGCGCTCGCGAATCTGCGGCCACGCGAGCTTCATGTAGTACAGCATCGACCAGATCGTCAGGAACGCGGCGAGATAGATCAGCCACAGACCCCACACGCGCGTGTCGACCGTGAAGTGGCCACCGAGCGGCAGCGGGCCATAGAACAGCAGCATCGGAATCGCGACCATCTGGCACGCGGTCTTGAACTTGCCGAGCGAATTGACCGCGACGCTCTTCGATGCGCCGATCTGCGCCATCCATTCGCGCAGCGCCGAGATGGCGATTTCGCGTCCGACGATCACCAGCGCGATCGCCGAATCGATGCGCGTGAGTTGCACGAGGACGAGCAACGCGGCCGTCACCATCAGCTTGTCGGCGACCGGATCGAGAAACGCGCCGAACGCGGAGGTCTGATTCCATTTGCGGGCGAGAAAGCCATCGAACCAGTCGGTGAGCGCGGCCAGGATGAAGATCGTCGCGGCCGCGAGATTGCGGTGCGCGGGACTCATCATCATGTCGGGCAGATAGAACACGCCGACGACGAGCGGAATCAGCACGATCCGCAGCCAGGTCAGGAATATCGGAAAATTAAACGGCATGGGGGCAGGCGCAGCGTCTGACGAGTGAGTTGCAATTGTGCCGTGTCACAAGGCCTGCCACAAGCAAGCCGGCACGGCGATGAAAGCAGGCGGATCACGCCCGGCTGACGTTACGCGGCGGACGGCAAGCCCGCCTCGGCACGCGCCGGGCAATTCACGACCTTCGCGCGGAACGCTTCATACCGCGCGGCCAATCCAGCATCAATGCAGTTGCCGGTAGATCTGCTCGGCCAGCGCCTGCGAAATACCCTCGACGCTCGCAAGGTCCTCGACGCTCGCGGCCACCACGCCACGCAAGCCGCCGAAGCGCGCCAGCAACCGTTGACGCCGCTTCGCGCCGACGCCCTCGAGTTCCTCGAGCCGCGAGGTCTGACGCGTCTTGCCGCGTTTCGCGCGCATGCCGGTGATCGCGAAACGGTGCGCTTCATCACGGATCTGCGCGACCAGCATCAGCGCGGCGCTTTCCTTGCCGAGCTCGAGCGGCGTGCGGCCGTCGGCGAAAATCAGCGTTTCGAGCCCAACCTTGCGCCCCTCGCCCTTCGCGACGCCGACCAGCATGCCGGTATCGAGCCCGAGTTCGGTGAACACCTGGCGCGCGATTTCCACCTGCCCCTTGCCGCCGTCGATCAGCACGATGGTCGGCAACACGCCGCCCGCCGCGGCCGGCTCGGCGGCATCGGCATCGGCGCCGGGCAACGGCTCCGCGAGCGCGTCGCCCGGCGATTCGGCGGCTTTGTCGCTCGCATTCGCGGCGGCCTGCGCGACCATCTTCTCGTAGCGGCGCGTCAGCACCTGGCGCATCGCCGCGTAATCGTCGCCGGGCGTGATGCCGGTGATGTTGTAGCGGCGGTACTCGGACGACTGCATCTTGTGATGGTGATACACGACGCACGACGCCTGGGTCGCTTCGCCCATCGTGTGACTGATGTCGAAGCACTCGATACGCAGATGCGCGAGGTCGTCGCATTCCATGCCAAGCGTGTCGGTCAGCGCGCGCGTGCGCGCCTGCTGCGAGCCCTGCTCCGACAGCAGCCGGGCGAGCGCGAGCCGCGCGTTCTGCTCGGCCATCGCGAGCCACGCGCGTCGTTGGCCTTGCGGCTGACGCAGCACGGTCACCTTGTGACCGGCCTGTTCGATCAACACGTCGACGAGTTCACGCGCCGGCGCGTGGCTCACCACCAGCACCGGCGGCACACGATTGCCGAGGTAATGCTGGGCGACGAAGGCTTCCAGCACTTCGGCTTCGATGCCGCCGGACGCGCGGCCTTTGCGGCGCTTTGCGGTGGGGGGGGTGGCGTCGGATTCGTCGACTGTTCCGTCGTCGGCTTCTTCGGCGGCTGTGGCTTCTTCGGTTTCTTCCGTGTCGTCTGTTTCTTCGCCGGCCTGTCCGGTTGCGTCCAGGTCTGCATCCGACTCTGCTTCGTCACCATCCGTGTCTTCATCTTCCGACGGCATGGCCCGCGCGATCGCGAGCGCGTCGGCGTCAACCGCCACAACCGCGCGCGCCGCATCGGTGACAACAGCATCGGCTCGCGAAGCTGGCGCAGCCGCGTCGGCCGGCGCGTCCCCACCTTCACCCTCGTCGTCCTGCAACCCACCCTCTTCCGCGGTCAACGCGCTCTCCACGTGGGTCGGGAAATACGCCTTGTCGCCGAGATGCCGGCCGCCGCGCACCATCGCGAGATTCACGCACACGCGCCCGCCCAGCGCGACCACCGCGAGAATGTCGACGTCGCTATCGCTGCCGACTTCAATCGCCTGCTGATGCAGCACCGTCGACAGCGAACTCATCTGATTGCGCACCGCCGCGGCCTGTTCGAACTTCAGCTCGCTCGCGAACGCATGCATCTTCTGCTCGAGTTCCTTCATCACCTCGCCCTGGCGGCCGAGCAGAAAGCGCGACGCGTTGGCGACGTCGCGCGCGTAATCCTCTTCGCTGATGTTGGCGACGCACGGCGCCGTGCAGCGGCCGATCTGATGCAGCAGACATGGCCGTGTACGGTTGTTGAACACCGAGTCTTCACAGGTGCGCAGCTGGAACACGCGCTGCAGGATCTGGATGCTCTCGCGCACCGCCCACGCGCTCGGGAACGGCCCGAAGTACTGGTTCTTGCGATCGACCGAGCCGCGGTAATAAGCCATGCGCGGAAACTTGTGGCCGGTCAGCTTCAGATACGGGTACGACTTGTCGTCGCGAAACAGGATGTTGTAACGCGGCGCGAGCGCCTTGATCAGATTGTTTTCGAGCAGCAGCGCCTCGGCCTCCGAGCGCGTGACCGTCGTCTCGATGCGTGCGATGCGTGTGACCATCATCGCGATGCGTGGCGACAGCTGCGTCTTCGTGAAGTAGCTCGAGACGCGTTTTTTCAGATCACGCGCCTTGCCCACATAGAGCACCGTGCCGCTCGTGTCGTAATAGCGGTAGACGCCGGGCAGATGCGGCAGTTGGGCGAGCACTTTTTTGGGCTCGAAAGCGTCGGGGGCGTCGGTTGCTGCGGATTCGGTCATGCGGGGTCGATTGGGTGGGACGGTCTCGCGCGATTGTCGCGTT
This sequence comes from Paraburkholderia antibiotica, assembly GCF_012927125.1. Classification (GTDB taxonomy): domain Bacteria; phylum Pseudomonadota; class Gammaproteobacteria; order Burkholderiales; family Burkholderiaceae; genus Paraburkholderia; species Paraburkholderia antibiotica. The sequence goes on along the minus strand of NZ_JABBFZ010000001.1, from coordinate 376,108 downwards.
GTCTCGTTTTCGTTGTTGCTTTGGCGTTGCTTTGGCGTTGCTTTGGCGTTGCTTTAGCGTTGTTGCATTGTCGCTTCGTCGATGTTGCGTTGCCGTTCTCGCGTTCGGCGCTGGCTGCGACATCGCACGGCGCGCGATGCGCTTCGCGGCCCGAACAACACCGGCAAAGCGCACCGGCAAAGCCGCCGCGCGCAATCGCGAGCGAGGCTTTAGAATCGCCAGTTTAGAACATTCCGCGTTCGTTCGAACCCGCTGCGCGTCGCCGGAGTCCGCGAACCTTCCGAGCCGCCATGTCCTCCACCCCGCCCGATTCCGTATCACCCGCCGCACCTGCCGATCCGATCGCCTGCGATATCTTCTGCGCGGTCATCGACAACTTCGGCGACATCGGCGTGTGCTGGCGTCTCGCTCGCCAGCTGGCGAGCGAATCCGGCTGGCAGGTGCGCGTGTTCGTCGACGATCTGCACGCGTTCCGGAAACTGTGCCCGGCACTCGCGACCGACCGCGCGCGGCAGACGCTCGACGGCATCGTCATCGAGCATTGGCACGAGCCGGCCCACGCCGGCGAAACGCTCGAAGTCGCCGACGTCGTGATCGAGGCGTTCGCCTGCGAACTGCCGCCCGTGTATGTCGCAGCGATGGCCGAACGCGCCCGCGCGCCGCTGTGGCTCAACCTCGAATATCTGAGCGCCGAAGACTGGGTCGCCGATTTCCATCTACGACCCTCGCCGCACCCGCGCTACGCGCTCAGCAAGACGTTCTTCTTCCCCGGACTCGGCCCCGGCACCGGCGGCGTGCTGAAGGAACGCGGCCTGGACGCGGCGCGCGCCGCCTTCGAAGCATCGCCGGCAGCGCGCGCCGACTGGTGGCAACGCACCACCGGCCACGCGCCGCCGCCCGCCGACGCGACCGTCGTGTCGCTGTTCGCGTACGAAAACCCAGCCGTCGACAGCCTGCTCGAACAATGGCGCGACAGCGCGAGCCCGATCGTGCTGCTCGCACCCGAAGGCCGCATTTCCGGCGCGCTCGCGCGCTTTTTCGGCATGCAGTCATTCACCGCGGGCGCCCACGCGACGCGCGGCAACCTGACCGCTCACGCCCTCGCCTTCACCGAACAACCCGGCTACGACGCGCTGCTGTGGGCCAGCGACATCAATTTCGTGCGCGGCGAGGACTCGTTCGTGCGCGCTCAATGGGCCGCGAAGCCGTTCGTCTGGCATATCTACCCGCAAGCCGACGACGCCCATCTGCCGAAGCTCGACGCCGCGCTCGCGCACTACACGCGCACGCTACCCGCCGCCGCGCGCGGCGCGCTCGAACGCTTCTGGCACGCCTGGAATGGCACGGGCCAGCCGGACTGGGCGGAATTCCAGCATCATTATCCGGCGCTGCAACGGCGCGCTGCCGCGTGGGCGATCGAACTCGCGCAAGTCGGCGATCTCGCCGGAAATCTGACCTCATTCGTAAAAACTCAGTTAAAATAAGCGGTTATCCAACGGCCGACGACGCAAGCGCGGCCCGATCCTCGGCAACGCATCATGGCCAGTCTGGCTGGCCGGTCCCCAGTGGAAAACGCAGCGCGCGCCCCAACCTCCGGGCTGGCACGCGAATGTCAAAAAAGGGACGTATGTTTGCGGATCGGCGCCACTCGTGTACACGCCCGCAAGGGTAAAAATCAGGTAACGGACAGGTGGAATGCCGGGCACTCCGGGTTGCGTCAGCAGCCCTGCCGCAGGTCTCCTCCGCGAACCGGCCCCGTTTCACGCATCCACGCAGCGTCGCCGCTTCAACGCGGTGCCAGCAGGCGGTGAGCGAAACGCCGAAGCCGTTTGCGCCGTATGCCGTTGAGCAACAGTTAGCTATTTATCTCGTACAGGACAGTTTTATGAAGACCGCACAGGAACTCCGCACCGGCAACGTCGTGATGATCGGCGCAGACGCAATGGTCGTGCAAAAGGCCGAATACAACAAATCGGGCCGTAACTCCGCCGTCGTCAAGATGAAGTTCAAGAACCTGCTGACCGGCGCAGGCATGGAAACCGTGTACAAGGCAGACGACAAGTTCGACGTCGTCGTGCTCGAGCGCAAGGAAGTGACCTACTCGTACTTCGCCGACCCGATGTACGTGTTCATGGACGCCGACTACAACCAGTACGAAGTCGAAGCCGAAATGATGGGCGACGCGCTGCACTACCTCGAAGACGGCATGGCTTGCGAAGTCGTGTTCTACAACGAGAAGGCGATCTCGGTCGAACTGCCGACCACGCTGGTTCGCGAAATCATCTACACGGAACCGGCTGTCAAGGGCGATACGTCGTCGGGCAAGGTCCTGAAGAACGCCAAGCTGACCACCGGCTTCGAACTGCAAGTGCCGCTCTTCTGCAACATCGGCGACAAGATCGAAATCGACACCCGTACGCACGAGTACCGCAGCCGCGCCTAAGCGCCTGCCCGCAGCACCCTCGCCAGCGTCGGCACCCTGCCGGCCTGCACAAAAAGCGCTCAATTTTGGGCGCTTTTTCTTTTCTGTCCCTTTGTGTATGGTTTAGGAAAACTTTACCGGGGCACTCTCAAAAATTGCCATCGCAGCGCGCTAATTTCGCGTTCTGCGTTGGCCAAGTCATTGATACGCCTGAGCAAATATTTTTGGCACGAACTCTGCTTATCCGAGAAGAAACCCGCATCGCTTATTTTTTCAACTCGGGAGGCACCATGAACAACGACATCGCCGAAGGCAAGTGGAAGCAGATGGTCGGCAAGGCGAAGACCGCATGGGGCGAGCTGACGGACGACGAACTGACCAAGGCCGAAGGCCGCGCCGACAAGCTCGCCGGCCTGATCCAGGAACGCTATGGCAAGACCCGCGAACAGGCCGAACAGGAGGTTCGTCGGTTTTTCGATAGCAACCGGGATATCTGACAGAGCCGATGCAGGAACTACAAGTGCCCGCCTCGCGACTTCCGGTGCGGCGCGCAGCGATTCCATCGCTCCAGTCGTTCAGGACCATTCGTACCGCCCTGTCGTCGAGCCCGCCCGAGCCCGCTCTGCGCCATCCGCCTCAACTGCGTACCGGGTATTTCATCCATTCATAAAATTGCGCTCGCTATGCCACACGCACTGATAGTTGAAGACGATCCCAATAGCCTGTCCGGACTGTCCGCGATCCTCGCCGCCGACGGCTTTTCCGTCGACACCGCGACCACCCTCGCCGAAGCCCGCGCAGCGCTGACGCGCTTCATTCCCGACGTCGTGCTGGTCGACCTGAACCTGCCGGACGGCAGCGGCCTCGATCTGTTGCAGCATCTGCCCGCGCATCCGCCGGGCGGCGCGCTGCCGGTGATCGTGATGACCGGTAACGCGACCGTCGAGAGCGCGATCGAAGGGTTGCGGCACGGCATCTGGGACTATCTGCTGAAACCGGTCAACATCCCGCGCCTGCGCAGCCTGCTCGCGCGCATCCCGCGGCCGTACGAGCTGACCGAGGAAGTGCAGACGCTGCGCGCGTCGCTGCGCCAGCTCGGCCGCTTCGGTTCGATGCTGGGCCGCAGCGGCGCGATCCAGCACGTGTACGACACGATCGAGCATCTTGCGCCGACCGAAGCGTCCGTGCTGATCTGGGGCGAGGCCGGCACCGGCAAGCAGTTTGCCGCGCGCACGCTGCACGATATGAGCCGGCGTCGCAAGGGTCCGTTCGTGACGTTCGATTGCCGTAGCGCAGCCGTCGCCGCGCTCAATCGTTCGCTCGACAGCGTGATGTTCGGTCACGAACGCGGTGCGTTCGGCGGCGCCGAGCAGCGTGAGCCGGGCCTGTTCGAGCAGGCGAGCGGCGGCACGCTGTTCATCAACGAGATCTGCGAGTTGCCGCGCGCGCAGCAGGAAGCGCTGCTCCGCGCGCTCGATTCGCAGACCTTCATGCGCGTGGGCGGCACCAATCAGGTCGTCACCGACTTCCGGCTGGTCGCGTCGACGCGCAAATCCCCGCGCGCGGCGGTCGCGGAAGGCAGCCTTCATCCGGATCTCGCGCTGCGCCTCGAAGCGGCGGCCGTCACACTGCCGCCGCTGCGCGAGCGCGGTGACGATCCGGTGCTGATCGCGCAGGCGGTCGTCGATGAAATGAATCTCGAAGCGGCCGCGCGCGGCACGACCGAGGTCGCGAAGCAGGCGGGGCCGAACTTCCTGCGCGAATGTCTCGCTTACGACTGGCCGGGCAACGTGCGCGAATTGCAGGAGCGCGTGCGGCGCGCGTATCAGTCGTCGGGCGACGTCATCGAATCGTTGCGCGCGGACGAAGCGGGCACCGCGAACGGCCGCGATCTGAACGGCAGCCGCGTGCAGGTGACGGTGGGCACGCCGCTCGCGGACGTCGAGGAAATGCTGATTCGCGCGACGCTCGACGCGGTCGGCGGGACGCGGCATCGCGCGGCGTCGTTGCTCGGCATCAGCCCGAAGACGCTGTACAACAAGCTGCAGCGGATGCGTTTGAACTGAGGGGGAGCGGGTCCCGCGCCGTTGGCTCATGTTGTAGGAGCCAGGGCGGCGAAGGACAGCGGCAAGTCGACCGTGAAGACAAAAAATGGCGCCTCGAATCGCTTCGAGGCGCCATTTTCTTTGCGCGGAATTTTTGTGGATTTTTTCGCGATTTTTTTCGTGCTCGCCGTTCGGCTGCACGATGTGCGGCCAACGCAGGCGCGCGCGAAAAATAATCGCGCACATCGCTCAGCGCAGCCGCGTCGGCAAGCCGCTCACGCGGATCGCCCTTGCAAACCGCTCACCGCAGTCGGTTATGCAAACGTACTCTTCACCAGCGCCTGCGCGTCCACATACCGCGGCTCGGCCATCAGCTTGCCCCACGTCAGCGCCTTGCCCTGCGGCCGCATCCGCTTCAGACGCCGCCGCGATTCCTTCGACGGCGTAAAGCGCAGCGCATCGAGCACCTTCTCCGCCTCGTGCGGCTGATTGCAAATCAGCACCATGTCGCAGCCGGCTTCCAGCGCGGCCGCCGCGCCTTCGGTCAGCGTGCCGCCCTGACGCGCCGCTTCCATCGACAGATCGTCGCTGAAAATCGCACCTTCGAAGCCGAGCTTGCCGCGCAGGATGTCCTGCAGCCAGACGCGCGAAAAACCGGCCGGCTTCGCGTCGACCTGCGGATAAACGACATGCGCCGGCAGCACCGCGCCCAGCGACAAACCGAGCCAGTCGTACGGCGCGACGTCGTTGCCGAGGATTTCGTCGAGCGGGCGTTCGTCGGTCGGCATCGCGACGTGCGAGTCCGCCTGCGCGAAGCCGTGCCCCGGGAAATGCTTGCCGCAATTACTCATGCCGGCCAGTGCGAGACCGTGGTTCAGACTTTTCGCGAGCAGCGCGACAACGCGCGGATCGCGATGGAACGCGCGATCGCCGATCACCTGCGAGTGACCGTAGTCGAGATCGAGCACGGGCGTGAAGCTCATGTCGATGCCGCACGCGCGCAGTTCAGCGGCGAGGATATAACCGACCGCGGTCGCGACCCTGGTCGCGAGCAGCACGTCGCGATCCCACAGCGCGCCGAGCTTGCCCATCGACGGCAGCACCGTGAAGCCGTCGGTGCGAAAGCGCTGCACGCGGCCGCCTTCGTGATCGACGGCGATCAGCAGCTCCGGGCGAATCGCGCGGATCGCGTCGGTCAGCGCGACCAGTTGCGCGCGGCTCTCGTAGTGGCGCGCGAACAGGATCACGCCACCGGTCATCGGGTGAGCGAGGCGTCGTTTGTCGTCGCGATTCAGCGTTTTGCCGACCACGTCGAGCATCACCGGTCCGGGTGTGGTTTTCATCGAATTCCGCTGGAAGGGAGTCAGAGGCAAGGACGAACGCGACCCGTGACGGTCGCGTTCAACGTTTTATTCGGGCTTTATCTTCGGGTTTTGTCCGCTAGCCGTCTGCGCTAACGAAGCCGGAGGCGCGGACGAAGCTGGAAGCGCGGACTCGCCTGCCGCCGCCTCCTGCCCTACCGACAGCCCCGTCTCCGCGATCACGAACGACACCGCGTAATCGCGCTCGTCGCTGATCGTCACGCGCGCGGTGATGCCGCGCGCGTCGAGCCAGTCGGCCAGTTCGCCCGACGCGACCACCATCGGCTCGCCGCTCGGCTTGTTCAGCGTCTGCAGCGCGCGCCAGCTCATCGGCCAATGCATGCCGAGGCCGATCGCCTTCGAGAATGCCTCTTTTGCCGAGAAACGCGTCGCCAGAAACGCGAGACCGCGCGCCGCCGAACGAGCCTGGCGCGCGTGATAGACACGCAGTTCGTCGGGACCGAGCACCTTCTCGGCGAACCGGCCGTTGGTGCGAGTCATCACCGCGGCCACGCGGCTCACCTGCACGATGTCGGTACCGATGCCGTAGATCGCCATGCGTGTGCCTCGTCCGGCTGCCGGATCAGGCGCGCGCGCCGAGACGCGCGGCGACCATGATCGCCTTCATCTCGCGCACCGCGTTGTCCCAGCCCGCGAAGATCGCATGCGCGACGATCGCGTGCCCGATGTTGAGTTCGACGATGCCGTCGATCGCCGCGATCTGCTGCACGTTGGTGTAATGCAGGCCGTGGCCCGCATTGACCTTCAGACCGAGCGTCGCGCCGAATTCGACCGCGCGCACGATGCGCTCGTATTCGCGCTGCTGCTCGGCCGGGTCGTGCGCTTCCGCATAGCGGCCGGTGTGCAGCTCGATCACCGGCGCGCCCGCTTCATGCGCGGCGCGGATCTGCGTTTCTTCGGGGTCGATGAACAGCGACACGCGCGAGTTCGCCTCCGCCAGTTGCTTGCACGCGGCACGCACCGCCTCGAACTGGCCAGCGACGTCGAGACCGCCTTCGGTCGTCAGTTCCTCGCGCTTTTCCGGCACCAGACACACGTCGTGCGGCTGCACTTCGCAGGCGATATCGAGCATCTCTGGCGTGACCGCGCACTCGAGATTCATGCGCGTTTTCAGCAGCGGGCGCAGCTTGCGCACGTCGGCATCGACGATATGCCGGCGGTCTTCGCGCAGATGCAACGTGATCGCGTCGGCGCCCGCTTCCTCGGCCATCAGCGCGGCGCGGATCGGATCGGGATAGGAAGTGCCGCGCGCGTTGCGCAGCGTGGCGACGTGGTCGATGTTCACGCCGAGGTCGATCACGGTCGGCGAAGTCAGGAAGAAGCTCATAGATTCTGCAGGTCGATCAGGATCTGGCGGGTCGCAAGCGGCGTGCCGCCAAGATAGGTGTTGAGCAGAAAGCGCATCAGCGTTTTGCTTTGCGCGACGGTCTGCGCTCGATGGTAATCGTCCTGTTCCATATCGAGCAAGGTTTGCCCCGACACCACCGGCCACTGCGCGGGCCATTCGTCCGACGCCTCGCGCACACCGCGCTCGGGATCGAACACATAGCGGCCATCGGCGAGCACCGCTTTGCGCGACACGGTGCGATCGAGCGACATCGCGTAACCGGTCTCGCGCAGCAGCACGCGTTCGAACGAGCGCAGCACCTGCACCGGCGGCTCGTCGTGCGCGAGCCGCGTCAGCGTGACGACGTAGTGATGGAACAGTCGGGGATGCGGGTCTTCGCGCGCGCAGAACTTGACCAGCAGTTCGTTGACGTAGAAGCCACAGAGCAGCGCGCCGCCGGTCAGCGGCAACATGCCGCCGACCCATTCGGCGCCGGTCAGCGTACGCACTTCGGATTTGCCCGACCACGCGAGCGACAAAGGCTGGAAGGTTTGCAGCACGCCGCGCAGCGCCGAGTGCGGGCGTTTCGCGCCTTTCGCGACGAGCGCCAGACGACCGTGATCGCGCGACAGCACGTCGACGATCAGACTGGTCTCGCGATACGGGTAGCTATGCAGCACGAACGCGGGCTGCTCGGTGATCCGGTAGTCGGATGCGGAGGTGCGCGGCGCGCGGCGGGGCGCCGCCTTGCGCGGTTCGCCGGCGTCGCTCGACGCGCTCCGCGCGGTTTTCGCGGTGGACTTTTTCGCGCTACGCGCGGGCCGCGACGGGTCGTGCTCCGGCTCGTCCGGAGCAGCATCGGAATTCAGCGTCATCCACGCGTCATTCGTACCCATACGCACGAAGCCCGGCTTCGTTGTCGGCCCAGCCGCTCTTCACCTTGACGAAGGTTTCGAGGTACACCGGGCCATCGAACAGCTTCGCCATGTCCATGCGCGCCTCGGTGCTGATCTGCTTCAGCTTCGCGCCCTTCTGGCCGATGATCATCGCCTTGTGCATATCGCGATCGACGAGGATCGTCGCGAAAATACGGCGCAGACGCCCTTCCGTTTCGAACTTCTCGATCAGCACGGTGCTCGTGTACGGCAGTTCGTCGCCAGTCCAGCGGAACACTTTTTCGCGCAGGATTTCGGCGGCGAGGAAGCGCTCGCTGCGATCGGTCAGGTCGTCCTCGCCGTAGATCGGCGCGCCTTCCGGCAGGAACGGCTTGACGGTCGCCATCAGATGCTTGATGTCGTCGGTATTTTTCGCCGACAGCGGCACGATCTCGTTGAACTCGCGCAGCGCGCTCATCCGTTGCATGAACGGGAACAGCGAGTCTTTATCCGACACGCGATCGAGCTTGTTCGCGATCAGCAACGTCGGCACCTTCGCCGGGATCAGGTCGAGCACCTTCTGGTCGTCGGGGCCGAAGCGGCCGGCTTCGATCACGAACAGGATCGCGTCGACCGAGGTCAGCGTGGACGTGACCGCGCGATTGAGCGAGCGGTTCAGCGCGCCGCTGTGCTTCGTCTGGAAGCCGGGCGTGTCGACGAAGATGTACTGCGCGTCGTCGAGCGTGTTGATGCCGGTAATGCGGTGGCGCGTGGTCTGCGCCTTGCGCGACGTAATACTGACTTTCTGGCCGACCAGCGCGTTCATCAGCGTGGATTTGCCGACATTCGGCCGGCCGACGATCGCGACCATGCCGCAGCGAAAACCAGTGGGAGTGGGAGCGTTCATATTCGGGCTACGGCAGGTTCGGTTCGGCGCGCCGGAGGTGGGCGCCGATGGCAATCAATGGCCCGCGTCGGCGACGCGCGTTTGCACCGCGTCGGCAACGCCGGGTTCGTGTTCGGCGGGCGCCGGAGCCGCCGGTGCTGCGGTGGCGGTCACGCCCGGCGCGAGCGCGCCTGGCGCGGCTTCGCGGCTGCGCGGGCGGTCTGCTGCGCGGGCCGGTGTGGAAACGGCTTCGGATTTGAGGTCGGGGGTTTTGTCGGCGGGCTTGTCGACAGGTTTATCGGCGACTTTATCGCCGACATGCAGGAGCGGCCGATCGGCTTTTTCCGCCCTGTCGGCCTTGTCGGCGCGCTCCGCCTTGTCCTGCGCGCTGTACTCGACGTGCGCGGCACGAATTACCGCGAGCGGCGCACCGGCGACCGCAGGCGCGGCGCGCTCGGCTACGGTCTTTTCCGCGCCGGACTTTTCCGTGGCGAGCTTCTCGGCAGACGCTTCCGACGCCGCCACCGTGCGCCCTTCGCCGCGCGCCGTCCCGCGATCCTGCTTGCGATCCGGCGTGCGCAGATCCAGCGCGGTCTGCACCCCCGTCACGCCCGGCACGATTTCCAGCTCGGCGTTTTTCGCGGCACGCGCGCCCTTCGAGCGCTTCGGCTTCGCGACCACGGCGGGCGCCGCGGCCATCACTTCGTCGAGCGCCTTCTTGGCGGCCGCCTGCTCCGCCGCGCGACGGCTCGCGCCCGAGCCGGACACTTTCACGTCCAGCTTCGGCACCGTGCATTCGACTTCGAATTGCTGATTGTGCGCCGCACCATGGGTCGCGACCACCGTATAGGTCGGCAGCGCGATCTTGTGACCTTGCAGATACTCCTGCAGCAGCGTCTTCGCGTCCTTGCCGAGCGTGCGCGGATCGATATGGTCGAGAATCGGCACGTACAGACGCTTGATGACCGTCTGGGCGGCATCGAAGCCGCCGTCGAGGAAAATCGCGCCCAGCACCGCTTCCAGCGTATCCGCAAGGATGGACGGCCGGCGGAAACCGCCGCTGCGCAGCTCACCCTCGCCGAGCCGCAGGCCTTCGGAGATATTGAGTGCCTGAGCGATTTCGTAAAGCGACTGCTGTTTGACCAGATTGGCGCGGACCCGCGACAGGTCGCCTTCGTCGAGCTTGCCGAAACGTTGGAACAAAAGCGCAGCCACCGCGCAATTCAGAACGGAGTCGCCGAGAAATTCGAGCCGTTCGTTATGCGTGGAACTATGACTGCGGTGTGTTAAAGCCTGACGCAACAATTCCGCATTGCGAAATTCATAGCGCAAACGGCTTTCCAACGGAGATAGGGGCATGGGCAGAGTATAACGCGGGCGCCTGACCCGGCGGAAACGCGGGGCGCCAGCGGAAAAAGCGTGGTGAAGCGACGTTACCGCGAGTTCTTAAAGTAGCGTGGCAACACGCCGCGATCGAGATAACCGGAAGGCCGGTTATTCGCGCGGCGTGCCTGAGCAATCATGCGTCGAACGTCATGCGATCGACGCACGCGACTCACTGGAATGTGCCGATACGTTTCAGATCGCTGAAATTCATCCAGATAAAGAACGCGCGACCGACGATATTGCCTTCCGGTGCGAAACCCCAGTAACGGCTATCCGCGCTGTTGTCGCGGTTGTCGCCCATCATGAAGTAATTGCCCGGCGGCACTTTGCAGATCACGCCGCGCGCGTTGTACGTGCAGTTGTCGCGATACGGATAATCTTCCGCGCCGACGATAAACGGAGGCACCGCCGGATTATTCAGAATCGCGTTCTTGCGACCGTCGATATCTTCCTGAAACTGCTTCGCATAACCGAGGCGTTCTTCGTCGAGATAATCGGCCAGCGGCGTTTCGGGCACCGGCTTGCCGTTGATCGTGAGTTTCTTGTCCTGATACTCGATCACGTCGCCCGGCAGACCGATCACGCGCTTGATGTAGTCGACCGATTCGTCCTTCGGATAACGGAACACCACCACATCGCCACGTCGAACCGGACTGCCCTGCGTGATCCGGGTATTGGTGATCGGCAGACGCAGACCGTACTCGAATTTATTGACGAGGATGAAGTCGCCCACCAGCAGCGTCGGCACCATCGAACCCGACGGAATCTTGAACGGCTCGACCACGAACGAGCGCACCACGAACACGACCAGAATCACCGGGAAAAAGCTCGCCGTATATTCGAGCCACCACGGTTGACGCAGTTTGTCGTCACGCAGACGCGAGCGCGTTTGCACGGCGTTCTCATCGGCGAAACGCTCGCCGATGCGTGCCTGTTGACGGTCGAACTCGGCGACCGCGGCTTCCGCCGCGCGGCGTCGTGCCGGCAGGAAAACCAGTTTGTCCGCGACCCATGCGACGCCCGTCAAAACGACGAGCACAAAAAGAATCAGCGCAAAATTCATAGGGTTCCGTTATTCAACTTATTTGTCTTCGACACGCAGAATCGCAAGGAAAGCCTCCTGTGGGATTTCAACCGAACCCACCTGCTTCATGCGCTTCTTACCTGCCTTCTGCTTTTCGAGCAGCTTCTTCTTACGCGTAATATCGCCGCCGTAGCATTTTGCCAGCACGTTCTTACGCAACGCTTTAATGTTTTCGCGCGCAATAATGTTCGAACCGATGGTGGCCTGCACCGCCACGTCGTACATCTGACGCGGAATCAGCTCGCGCATTTTCGCCGCCACTTCGCGGCCGCGATACTGGCTCTGCGAACGGTGCACGATGACCGACAAGGCGTCGACCTTGTCGCCGTTGATCAGCATGTCGACCTTCACGACGTCCGACGCGCGGTATTCCTTGAACTCATAATCCATCGACGCGTAGCCGCGCGAGATCGACTTCAGACGATCGAAGAAATCGAGCACGACTTCGCCCATCGGGATTTCATACGTGAGCTGAACCTGGCGGCCGTGATACTGCATGTTGATCTGGTTGCCGCGCTTTTGCGTACACAGCGTGATCACCGCGCCGACATAGTCTTGCGGCATGTACAGATTCACGGTGACGATCGGCTCGCGCACTTCCTCGATCTTCGACGGCTCCGGCATCTTGGCCGGATTCTCGACCATCAGCGTGGTGCCGTCGCGTTGCAGGACTTCGTAGACCACGGTCGGCGCCGTGGTAATCAGGTCCATGTCGAACTCGCGCTCGAGACGTTCCTGCACGATCTCCATATGCAGAAGACCAAGGAAGCCGCAGCGGAAACCAAAGCCGAGTGCCTGCGACACTTCCGGCTCGTACTGGAGCGACGCGTCGTTCAGCTTGAGCTTTTCGAGCGAATCGCGCAGCGCGTCGTACTGGTTCGCTTCGACCGGGTAGAGGCCCGCGAACACCTGCGGCTTCACTTCCTTGAAACCGGGCAGCGGCTCGGCCGCCGGCTGGCCGACCAGCGTGACGGTATCGCCGACCTTCGCCGCCGCCAGCTCCTTGATGCCGGCGATGATGAAGCCCACCTGCCCCGCCGACAACGCTTCGAGATTCTTCGACTTCGGCGTGAAGACGCCGATATGTTCGACCGGATACTGCGCGCCGGTCGCCATCAGACGGATCTTGTCCTTCGGGCGCAGCGTACCGTTGACGATACGCACCAGCATCACGACACCGACGTAGTTGTCGAACCACGAGTCGATGATCAGCGCCTGCAGCGGCGCTTCCGGATCGCCCTTCGGCGCCGGTACTTTCGCGATCAGCGCTTCGAGCACGTCTTCGACGCCGAGGCCGGTCTTCGCGCTGCAATGCGTGGCGTCGGCCGCGTCGATGCCGATAACGTCCTCGATTTCGGCGATCGCGTTCTCAGGGTTCGCAGCCGGCAGGTCGATCTTGTTGAGCACCGGCACCACTTCCACGCCAAGTTCGATGGCCGTGTAGCAGTTAGCGACAGTTTGCGCTTCAACACCCTGACTCGCGTCGACGACGAGCAGCGCGCCTTCGCACGCGGACAGCGAACGGCTGACTTCGTACGAGAAGTCGACGTGCCCCGGCGTGTCGATCATGTTCAGGTTGTAGACGCGCCCGTCACGCGCGCGATACGTCAGCGCGGCGGTTTGCGCTTTGATGGTAATGCCGCGCTCGCGCTCGAGATCCATCGAGTCGAGCACCTGTGCTTCCATCTCGCGGTCGGACAGGCCGCCGCAAATCTGGATGATGCGATCGGCGAGCGTCGACTTGCCATGGTCGATGTGCGCAATGATCGAGAAGTTACGAATATGATCCATTCAGTGCCGATCAAGCGAAAAGGCGCGCCCGGACAATAGCGGAGCACGCCTTGTAAGTAGGTGAAAAACCTATCTATTTTAGCCGAAAAGGCTATCGGCCGGCGTATCTTGCAAAGCCCGGACCGAAAGACAGCGCAGAAGATGCGAGAAATTCAGCGAAAGCAGCGGGAAAGGCGTGCGTGAATCGATGCGATTCGCTGTGTTCATGTGAGGTTGAGATGACGCAACGGACGAACCGACCGCGCAACCATGCCGCTTCAGGGTGCCGCTGCACGACGTGCGTAAGGCGTCGCATCAGGTGTCACCGCAGCCATCAACGCAGCGCGCACGCGCGCTTCGTCGAGATGGTAGTGACATAGCTCGGCGCCCTCGAATACCAGAACCGGCACCAGCTCGTTATAACGCGCCTCAAATAACGGGTCGGAGTCGACATCGACCACCGTTACCTGCGCGCCGAACTCGGCCAGCAATGGCTCGAGCGCGGCGCGCATGTCCTCGCACAAATGGCACCACGCGCGCCCATAGAGCGTGAGCGATGCCGTTTTCGTCATTTCTGCGCGCGCGGACGGATCGGCACGAACTGCGTGTTGTCGCCACGTCGCACCAGCAATGCGGCCATCTTTTGCGAATCGAGATGCGAGGTCAGATCGTCGAACTGCTTCGCGCTCGTGACGTCCGTATCGCCGACTCGCAGGATGATGTCGCCCTTTTGCAACCCGACGCGCACCGCCGGACCGTCGACCGCATCGATCTGCACGCCGTTGTGAAGCTTCAGCGCTTTCTGCTGATCGGCGGGAATGTCGCTGACGGCGATGCCGAGCGCGTTGGTTGCGCGTTGCTTCGGTGCCTGCGGCTTCTTCTGATCGGCCTTCGCGACCTTGTCCGCCTGCATTTCGGCGATCGTGACCAGCAATTCGTGCGTCTGTCCCTTGCGCCAGATCGTCAGCGTCGTCTTCGTGCCGGGCTTCGTGTCGCCGACCATGCGCGGCAGATCCGTCGCGGTATCGACCGAATGGCCGTTGAACTTCAGGATGATGTCGCCCGGCTGCACGCCGGCTTTATCGGCCGGGCCGCCCGGCTCGACGCTACTGACGAGCGCGCCCTGCGCCTTCGGCAAGCCGAGCGAATCGGCCACATCTTTCGTGACTTCACCGATCGCCACCGCAATCCGGCCACGCACCACCTTGCCCGAATTCTTCAACTGATCGGCCACGCGCATCGCCTCGTCGATCGGAATCGCGAACGAAATGCCCATGAAACCGCCCGTGCGACTATAGATCTGCGAATTAATGCCGATCACTTCGCCCTGCATGTTGATCAACGGACCGCCCGAATTACCCGGGTTGACGGCCACGTCGGTCTGGATAAACGGCAGATAGTCGCCGGTATCGCGCCCCTTCGCGCTGACGATGCCGGCCGTCACCGTATTTTCGAGCCCGAACGGCGAACCGATCGCGACGACCCATTCGCCGACGCGCACCTTGTTCGAATCGCCGATCGTAATGGTCGGCAGGTTCGCCGCGTTAATCTTCACGACCGCGACGTCCGTGCGGTCGTCGACGCCGATCAGCTTCGCCTTGAACTCGCGCTTGTCGGTCAGCGTCACGTAAATGGTGTCCGCATCGTCGACCACGTGCGCGTTGGTCATCACGTAGCCATCCGCCGACAGGATGAAGCCGGAGCCCACGCCGCTGTTCTGTTCAGGATCGCTGTTGTCCGGCGAATCCGGGCTGCCGCCACTCCCGCCGCCACCGTTATCGCCGCCGCGCGGCGACGGCGAGCCCGGAGATTGCGGCGACTGCGGCAACGGGATGCCGAAGAAGCGGCGGAAAAATTCCGACATGTCGCCGTCGTCCATACCCGGCGGCAGACCGCCGCGAGCACTGCCGCCCGACACGCGCGTGGTCGTGCGAATGTTGACGACCGCCGGGCCGACCTTATCGACGAGATCAGTGAAGTCAGGCAGATTGGCGGCGGGAGCCGCCGACGCCATATGCGGCACGAGCGGCAAACACGCCGCCACCACGACGGCCGCGAGGAATTTGCGCACCGAAAAAGTCGTCATATCGTAGCAAGCCGAGGGGATTTCAGGATTCGGAAGGGTTACTTCGAAGCTTTGTATTCTATGGCAGACGCGAACTGCTGCAACGTGGTTTGGGGCACTTCTCCCAGCAGGGTTATCCAGAAGTTGCCCTGACGTTTAACGAGGACGTGCGTCGCGCCGCTATTGCCCGTACCTTCCTTGCGCGTATTGTTCTCGACCGGCTCGACGAACACCGAAATCGCCGCAAGACCGTCGGAAAATACCGCCTGATCGACCGGGATCGGCGGCTGCCCCGCTTCGCGCGAAGCCATCGGCCGGCGCAGTTGACGGATCATGCGAAAGCCCGGCACCGACGGCGCGATCTGCCAGCCTTGCGCGGCCATGTCGACCGGTTCGACCGGCGGACGCACAACAGTCCAACCCGCGAGGTTACGAATGCCATTGACGATGGCCGCCTTGTCGACCGGCACACCGATGCGAACTTGCGTGAATGACAGCTGTTCGAGCACCTGACCGCTCGGGTCGAGCGTTTGCGCGCGCAGCAGCAATCCCGTCTTTTTATCGGACCACAGCTTGTACGCGAACCGGTAGGCGTCTTTCGGGTCAAGCTCCATCACCTGGCTGTCGGTGCCCGCGACGCGGTCGTCGCCAAGCATCTTCGGCTCGTAGACGGATAGCACCTGGTCGCCGTTGACGGCCAGCAGCGCCGGGAAGGAATCTTTGTTCTGCCGCTTTTCGACGACCACCAGACGCCGTTCCGGCACGAACGTGTACATGTCATCGTTATGCCGCAGCATTTTGCGCGGCTTGCCGTCGAGGCTTTCGAGCTGCTCGAACTGGCCGTCGGCATGGGAGGAATAATGCGCGATACGCGACGTCTGCACGAAATCGCCGCGCTGATAGACGAACGCGCCCTCATAGTTCTGCTGTTGGGCAGCCTGATGGATGCGGTCGAGCAATTCAGCCGCCGTACGACGTACGGCGGCCGGATCGGCTGTTTGTGCGAAGACCCGCGGTGTGGCGGACAACAATACGGCTGCGCAGAACAGGAATGCCGGCAACCGCCCCCAGATAGTCGTTTTTTTCAACCGCGAAGTCTGCATCAAACTATTGGCCCTGCGTGGAGACTGAGGCAGCGCGAATCACGGGCATCGCGCCTGCCATTGCCGGTTGTTGCGCGAACTGCTGGTGAGCTTCGAGGTATTGATCGAGGCTCGCGTCGCGAATGATGTTGGAGTCTTGCGACGACGGCACCGACGCCATCGCCACACGCTGCACCGAGTCGCCGTGCGACTGGAGCGACGCGAGTTGCGCGCCCGGACCGCCCGGCACGCCCTGCAATTGCGGCACGACGATCCAGGTCAGCGTGGCGGCGGCAGCGGCCACCGCAAAGGCCGGCACGACCCGGCGACGCAACCCGAGCAGCCGGCGCGCAACCGGTGCGGCGGCCGGCGCCAGCAGATGCGGCTCGCTTTCGAGCCGCGCGGCAAAGCCGCCCAGAAATGCACTGCTGCGTGCCGGACTCACCGCCAGATCGTCCGAGCGCAGCGCGTCGCCGATCAGGTGATAGCTCGACCAGGCGGCACGATCGTCGCCATCGAGTTCTGCAAGAAACTTGTCCAGATTCAAATGCTCCTCGTCGAACAGCTCACCGTCGACAAAGGCGGACAGACGCTCGCCGTGCGAGCCCACCTGCGATTGCATCGAGACCGACCCCATGATGCTCCCCATCTTACAAATACCCCGTAGTGACACCACTAAACCAGATATTGCACCTATGCCCCGTCAACCGGCCGGCCGCCCTGAAGCGTTTACCAGCGCTTGCCTTCGGGAGTGTCAAGCAACGGGCGCAATTTTGCCGCAATGGCTTCGCGAGCGCGGAAAATTCGTGATCTGACTGTGCCAATTGGGCAACCCATCATCTCCGCGATTTCTTCGTAGCTCAAACCCTCAATTTCTCGAAGAGTAATGGCGGTGCGCAATTCTTCCGGTAAAACCGCCATCGCAGCATTGACCGTCTCAGCGATCTGCTTGCTCATCAACATCGACTCAGGCGTGTTGATATCCCTTAGTTGGTCGGCGTCAGAGAAAGTTTCAGCTTCTTCAGCATCCGCTTCGGTCGAGGTCGGTGCGCGCCGGCCCTGGGTAGCAAGGTAGTTCTTCGCGGTATTCACCGCAATCCGGTACAACCACGTATAAAACGCCGACTCGCCACGAAACTGCGGCAACGCGCGATACGCCTTGATAAAAGCGTCCTGCGCGACGTCTTCGACTTCGGCGGGGTCCCGCACGAGACGCGAGATCAGCCGGAGAATCTTGCGGTGGTATTTGGAGACCAGAAGCTCGAAGGCGGCCTTGTCGCCCTTCTGGACGCGCTCGACCAGCACCTGATCAATTTCTTTTTCGCTCACCTGATAAATCCGTTAACTATAGGGCGCATGGCGGGGGATCATTGTAGCGTCCCCCTCGTGAGGGCACGTTACTACGGTAACAGCGGTTACAGTCGTTACAGTCAGGCGCCGGCCGCACGCCGGCCCAGCACGGCAAGCTCCCGGAAGACCGCGGCCGGCAAGGCATCGGCGGCGAATAGCAGGGTGCGCGAGCGGCTATGCAGACGTCGCATCGGGCGCCCCTCGTTTTCGAGCCCGAGCACCAGCAAGCGGTCGCTCCACTGCGCGCAACCGACCACGCGGCCTTGCGCAAGCAACCCGCCCGCGCGATCCCAGACGGAGAGCTCGCCCGGTCCGATATGCAGCGCGGCAGGCTGCGCCGCATCATGTCTTGCCGCGCCCAGCGCAAGCAGCGCGGCAACGGCAAGTGTCAACGGAATGGCCTGCCACGCACCCAGATGAGATGCGAGGCAGACATAAACAGCCAGAGTCGCGGTCAGCACGAACACACCCATCGCAACGCGGAGCGCGAACGAACGACGCAGCGCAATGCGCTGCGTCGCCCTGCCCGACGTTGCCGGCTCGAGGGAATGCGCCGGCAAGGCCGGCTTCGTGGACTGACGCGCCACCCGTGATCAGGCGATCACGCGCGCTTGAACACCAGCGTGCCGTTCGTGCCGCCGAACCCGAACGAGTTCTTCAGCGCGACGTCGATCTTCATCTCCCGCGCGGTGTTCGCGCAGTAGTCGAGATCGCAGGCCGGGTCCTGGTTGAAGATGTTGATGGTCGGAGGCGAAACCTGGTGATGCACGGCGAGCACCGTGAACACCGATTCCAGACCGCCGGCGCCGCCCAGCAGGTGACCCGTCATCGACTTGGTCGAGTTCACGACCATGTCCTTTGCGTGGTCGCCGAACGCGCGCTTGATGCCGGTGGTTTCCGCCAGATCGCCGAGCGGCGTGGAGGTGCCGTGCGCGTTCAGGTAGTTCACCTGATCAGCATTGATGCCTGCGTTCTTCAGCGCGGCCAGCATGCAACGGCGCGCGCCGTCGCCATCTTCGAGCGGCGCGGTCATGTGATACGCGTCGCCGCTCATGCCGTAGCCGCCGACTTCCGCGTAGATCTTCGCGCCACGCGCCTTCGCGTGCTCGTACTCTTCGAGCACCATCACGCCGGCGCCTTCGCCGAGCACGAAGCCGTCGCGGTCTTTGTCCCACGGACGGCTCGCGGTCGCCGGATCGTCGTTGCGTTGCGACAGCGCGCGCGCCGCCGCGAAGCCACCGATACCGAGCGGCGACACGGTCGATTCCGCGCCACCGGCGATCATCACGTCGGCATCGCCGTATTCGATCAGGCGCGAAGCCTCGCCGATGCAGTGCAGACCGGTCGTGCACGCGGTGACGATCGACAGATTCGGACCCTTGATGCCGAACTTGATCGACAGATGGCCGGAGATCATGTTGATGATCGAAGCCGGCACGAAGAACGGCGAAATCCGACGCGGGCCACGATTGAGCAGCTCGGTCTGGGTGATTTCGATCATCGGCAGACCGCCGATGCCCGAACCGACCACCACGCCGATGCGCTCGGAATTCTCGTCGGTGACTTCGAGGCCGCTGTCCTGCATCGCCTGGATGCCCGCAGCCACGCCGTAATGGATGAACGTGTCCATGTGGCGTGCTTCCTTACCGGGGATGTAGTCCTCGATATTGAAGCCCTTCACCTCGCCGGCGAAACGAGTCGAGAAGTTCGACGCATCGAACTTCGTGATATTGGCAATCCCAGACTTGCCGGCGACCAGATTGGCCCAGCCATCGGCAACATTATTGCCAACAGGCGAAATCAGCCCCAGGCCTGTAACAACAACACGACGGCGGCTCACGGTAACCCCTTTTTCATAGATGACAAAAGCAAAAGCCACAGCGGCCACAGGAATTTGCCCTGTGTGCCCTGTGGCTGTTTAAGTCGGCAATCGCGCGGAAAATTGCGCTGTCAGCATGTCCGGCTCCTGCATGGCAAGCGGCGTGGCGAATGGTGATCCAGAAGACACGCCCGAAAGCGTCAACCCTGCTGGCGCCGCCAGGCGGCACGGCAGGGCGTCATGCGCGGCCAGTGCAGAAACGCAGGCGCGAATGACCTTAGGCCTTGACGTTCGCGCGAGCGTAGTCGATTGCTTGCTGAACGGTAGTGATCTTCTCGGCTTCTTCATCCGGAATTTCCATGCCGAATTCGTCTTCGAGGGCCATCACGAGCTCAACGGTGTCGAGCGAGTCAGCGCCGAGATCGTTCACGAACGACGCTTCGTTCTTGATTTCCGCTTCCGCAACGCCCAGTTGTTCCGCGACGATCTTCTTGACGCGCTGTTCGATATTGTCCATTACCCCTCCAAGGGAAAAGAAGTTCAAAAATACAGGTGCGCGC
This sequence comes from Paraburkholderia antibiotica, assembly GCF_012927125.1. Lineage (GTDB taxonomy): Bacteria > Pseudomonadota > Gammaproteobacteria > Burkholderiales > Burkholderiaceae > Paraburkholderia > Paraburkholderia antibiotica. The sequence goes on along the minus strand of NZ_JABBFZ010000001.1, from coordinate 356,055 downwards.
ATTTTATCAGGTTTGACCCGGCAAAAAAGCTGCGCATCGGGTTCCTGTCGACGCATGCGCCTCGTGCTTTTACTAACGCATCAAGGCGCGGATAGTAACCGAATTTGGTTACTGCATATACATGCCGCCGTTCACGTGCAACGTCGTGCCGGTGATGTAGCCCGCCTGCGGCGACGCGAGAAACGCGACCGCATGCGCGATGTCGTCCGGACTGCCGAGGCGGCCAAGCGGAATCTGCGTCTTCAGCGCGGTCTGCTGTTCTTCCGGCAACGCCTTGGTCATGTCGGTATCGATGAAGCCCGGCGCCACACAGTTCACGGTGATGCCGCGGCTGCCGATCTCGCGTGCGAGCGCGCGCGTCATGCCCGCAACGCCGGCCTTCGCGGCCGCATAGTTGATCTGCCCCGGGTTGCCGGCCGAGCCGACCACCGACGTGATGTTGATGATGCGGCCGCCCTTCGCTTTCATCATCGGGCGCAGCACCGCGCGCGACAGGCGGAACACCGACTTCAGGTTGGTGTCGATCACCGCGTCCCAGTCGTCGTCCTTCATACGCATCGCCAGTTGGTCCTGCGTGATGCCGGCGTTGTTCACGAGCACGTTGAGCACGCCGAATTCCTTGACCGTACCGTCGATCAGCGCTTCGGCCGCGGCCGCGTCGTTGACGTCGAGCACCGCGCCGCGACCGTTCACGCCGGCCGCCTTGAACGCTTCGCTGATGGCGGCCGCGCCGCTTTCGCTGGTCGCGGTGCCGATGACCGTCGCGCCCTGACGCGCGAGTTCCATCGCGATCGCACGGCCGATACCGCGCGATGCGCCCGTCACGATTGCGATCTGCTTGTCGAGAGTCTTTTCCATCTGTCAGTCCGGATGCCCTTTAAAGGGCTCGTTGATTTTTGTTGATTCTGGGTGTCGAAGCGTGCCGCGTTTTGCGCGGCACGTGCCCTACCGAAGTCGCTTTGCGAACAGCGCGTTCAGCCTGCCGTCACGAGCTTCAGCGTTTCTTCGAGCGACGCCGGATCGAACACCGACGCGCCGGCGAGATTGCCGTCGATACGCTTGGTCAGACCCGCAAGGACCTTACCCGGGCCGCACTCGATCACGTGCGTGACACCCTGCGCGGCCATCGCCTGAACGCACTCGACCCAGCGCACCGGACCGGCCGCCTGGCGCACCAGCGCGTCCTTGATGCCGGCCGGCTCGTTGACGACGGCGACGTCGACGTTGTTGATGACCGGAATCGACGGTACCTGCAGGTCGATGCTCGCGAGGTATTCGCGCAGCTGATCCGACGCGGGCTTGAGCAGCGACGAGTGGAACGGCGCCGACACCGGCAGCGGCAACGCGCGCTTCGCGCCCTTCGCCTTCGCAACTTCGCAGGCTTTCTCGACCGCAGCCTTGTGACCGGCGATCACGACTTGCGCCGGCGCATTGAAATTGACCGCCTCGACGACACCCGCCGCCGACGCTTCCGCGCATACCGCGCGCACCGTGTCGTCGTCGAGGCCGAGAATCGCGGCCATGCCGCCTTCGCCCACCGGCACCGCGGTTTGCATCGCCTGCGCGCGGAAACGCACGAGCGGCACCGCGTCGCGAAACGCGAGCGCGCCGGCCGCGACGAGCGCCGTGTATTCGCCAAGACTGTGACCGGCGACGATCGCCGGCGCCGGGCCGCCTGCCTGCTGCCACGCGCGATAGATCGCGTAGGCCGCGGTCAGCATGACCGGCTGGGTGTTGGTGGTGAGATTGAGATCTTCGGCAGGGCCTTCGGCGATCAGTTTGCCGAGGTCCTGATTGAGTGCGTCGGAGGCTTCCTGAACCGTCTCACGCACGATGGCGTGATCGGCAAAGGCGTTGAGCATGCCGACCGTCTGCGAGCCTTGCCCAGGAAAAACGAACGCGAATTTCATATCGTCCCCAAAATCGGTTTAATCGGATGTGACGGCCGGCCGAGGCGCGCTGCATGGCGCGCGCACTGTTCCGACCGCCGCACGGGCGCCGCCAGCGGCGCCCTGCGAGGCGTCGTCGCGCTCAGTAGCGGATGACCGACGCGCCCCACGTAAAGCCGCCGCCAACGCCTTCGATCAGCACGTTCTGGCCGCGCTTGATACGGCCGTCGCGCACCGCGACGTCGAAGGCGAGCGGAATGGACGCCGCCGACGTGTTGCCGTGCTCGCCCACCGTGACGACCATGCGTTCCTGCGGCAAGCCGAGCTTGCGGCAGGTGCTTTGCATGATGCGGATATTGGCCTGATGCGGAATCAGCCAGTCGATCTGCTCCGGCTTCAGGTCCGCTTTGGCCAGCGCTTCGATCGCGACCTTTTCGAGCACGTTGACCGCGAGCTTGAACACCGCCTGGCCGTCCATGTGCAGGAACGCGCTACCCGCCACCACACCGCCGTTCACGTTGCCCGGCGTACAGAGAATGTTCGAATGGCTGCCGTCCGCGTGCAGCGCGCTCGCGAGCACGCCGGGTTCGTCGGACGCCTGCAGGATCACCGCGCCCGCGCCGTCGCCAAACAGCACGCAGGTGGTGCGGTCGTTGAAATCGAGAATGCGCGAGAACGTCTCCGCGCCGATCACCAGCGCCGTGCGGTGCTGGCCGCTGCGGATCAGGGCATCCACCGTCGCGACCGCGTAGGCGAAGCCGGAACAGACGGCTTGCACGTCGAACGCGGCGCCGTGATTCTTGATGCCGAGTTTGTTCTGCAGCAGGCAGGCGGTGCTTGGGAAGACGAAATCAGGGGTGGAAGTGGCGACGACGATCAGGTCGATGGACTGCGGATCGATGTCCGCCGCTTCGATCGCACGCTGCGCGGCGATCAGGGCGAGGTCGCTGGTGGTGACGTTCGGCTCGGCGAAATGACGCGCATGGATGCCCGTGCGCGCGACGATCCATTCGTCACTGGTCTCGACGCCCTGCTTCGCGAGACGCTCGGCGAGCTCCTGATTGGTGATGCGCTGCGACGGCAGATAGCTGCCGGTGCCCAGCACGCGGGAATAGATGTTGGATTGAGCCATTATGCCTTCGAGGATTGCGCAGCGTAGGGCTCGGCCGGCTGGCCTGCGGTCGGGCTTGCGTGACCCGCACCGCTTGCGTCGCGCGCCGCCTGTTCGAGAGAACCCGCGTTCTCGTCCATTGCCCGCGCAAGGCGCTCCAGCACGCCGTTTTTGACGGCATCATACCCGCGTTTGATGGCCCACTCAAACGCGTAGGCATCGGCGGAACCGTGGCTTTTTATCACGAGGCCACGCAGGCCGAGCAGCGCGGCACCGTTGTACTGCCGATGATCGACACGCTTCTTGAAACGCATCAATACCGGCAGCGCGAGCACCGCCATCACCTTGGTCAGCCACGAACGGCCAAACTCTTCCTTGATGATGTTGGACAGCATCTGCGCGAGACCTTCCGACGTCTTCAGCGCAACGTTGCCGACAAAGCCATCGCAGACGATCACGTCCACGGTGCCTTTGTAGATATCGTCGCCTTCGACGTTGCCGTGAAAGTTCAGTGTACTCGCGCGCAGCAGTTCGCCGGCGCGTTTGATGATGTCGTTGCCCTTGATGACTTCTTCGCCGATGTTGAGCAGGCCGATGGTGGGCCGCTCTTTTCCTTCGAGCGCGGACACGAGCGCGTGCCCCATCTCGGCGAACTGCAGCAGATGCTGCGGCTCGCAATCGACGTTGGCGCCCAGGTCGAGCATCATCGTGTAACCGGTGGGATTGGGCAGGGCGAACGCGATGGCCGGGCGTTCGATGCCCGGCAGCGTTTTCAGCACATAACGCGAGACCGCCATCAGCGCGCCGGTATTGCCGGCGGAAATGCAGGCTTGCGCCTCGCCTTCCTTGACGCGATTGAGCGCCACGCGCATCGACGAATCTTTCTTCTTGCGCAGCGCGACCTCGACCGGATCGTCCATCGCGACGACCTCGGTAGCAGGCACGACGGTCAACGCCGGCAGATCCTGAGCCTTGAGCTTCTTCAGCTGCGCACGAATCGCACTTTCAATGCCGACGAGCAACAGTTGCGCGTCAGGATGCGAACGAACGAAGTTGACGGCAGCGGGAACGGTCACGGACGGGCCGTGGTCGCCTCCCATGCAATCTATCGTGAGCTTTACTGTCATGGAGTGCGACGAATTTCAGACACAAAAAAGCGGCAGTTGAATGCCGCCTTTTTGCCGAACCGGGAAAATGTCAAGCGAGCCGATCGCCACGCGAAACGCCGCAGGGCGCATCGCAGTGAACGATTAGTCGTTCTTCGTCTTGACGACTTTCTTGCCGCGATAGTAGCCGTTCGGGCTAATGTGGTGACGCAGATGCACTTCGCCCGTGCTCGGCTCGACGGCCAGCGGCGCTGCCGTGAGGAAATCGTGCGAACGGTGCATACCGCGCTTCGACGGCGACTTCTTATTTTGTTGAACTGCCATGACTAACTCCTAAAAATTTTCCGAATTCTAACACAGCCCGATACAGTCTCCGCCACTGGCCAGATGGCCAATGCAACCGCATCGCGCTACCCTGCAACTTGTTCAGTGCTTCCTGCCGCCCGGCTCGTCGCGCTTCAGACTTTCGAGCGCCGCAAACGGATTGCGCCGCTCACCGGACTGCTCCGGCTCGCCGGCCTCGCCCGCCTGGTCTTGCGCGGCTTCGTCGCCCTCGCCTTCGCTGCCGTCCACACCCGAGACAAGACTCTCGTGCACTTCAGGACAGACCTCGTGCTTGGGCACGAGCGGCAAGGAAAGCAGCAACTCTTCTTCGATCAAGTCGACGAGATCGAACTGGCGCGAGCCCACGATCACTTCGACTTCATCCTCGTCGAGCGGAAACTCTTCGGCTTCCGCCTCCGTATTGACGATCCGGTAAGTTGCATCGACGTTGAACGCCTGCGAATACGGCGTCAAGCAGCGCTGACATTCGAGCCACGCGGAACCGTGAATCGCCAGCCGCAGATAAGGCTGGGGACCTTCGGTGCCGTCGTCCTGCAATTCCGGCTGCGTCGCCCCTTCGGCCTGCCAGGTGAACGCGGTGTCGCGATCTGGCGCTTCCGCCGGGACTTCGTTTAACATGCGCGGCAGTTGCGAGACGCGCACGACACCCGCGGCCTGACGCCCGCTCCGCGCAAATTCGAACAGATCGAGTTCATGCGGGTCGGACAGACCTGCAGGTTTGCCAGGATGTTGAGTCATGTGCGCTCCTGCGTCGACAAACTATATGTTGCCGGGGTGATCCGCGACGGCGAAACCTTCGCGAAGATAAACCGGTGTGCCAGCCAGTGGATTTGCGGCCTTCGATTTGCAACCGTTTTTTGCGGCAATCGCGGCCTTTGAATCGCGGCCCTCTCAACCCGCTCAACGCTTCCCGCAGCTTTCAGACTACCGGAAGAAGCCGAACGCGCCGAGCCCATCTAGGGCAAGCATACCGTGAAAAGCCCAAAATTATATCCGTTTTGTCTTTTCGAGTCAAACACTTAAGCCCGTACGTGCGCGAACTCCGCGCAACCCCGTACGACCCGCCTCCCTAGCCGCCGTTTATCCATGTCCGATTCCCCCAAACGCCCGCCACGTCTGATTCTGGCGTCGAGTTCGCGCTATCGACGCGAGTTGCTCGAACGTCTGCGCGTGCCGTTCGACGTCGTCGTCCCCGCGATCGACGAAACCCCGCTCGCCGGCGAAACGCCCGAAGCGACCGCACTGCGCCTGTCCGAAGCCAAAGCCCGCGCGGTTGCCAAAGGGCTCCCCGCCGACGAACACGCGCTCGTGATCGGCTCCGACCAGGTCGCCACCTACGATGGCCTGCAGATCGGCAAGCCCGGCACGCACGCGAAAGCGCTCGCGCAATTGCAGGCGATGCGCGGCCGCGAGGTGCTGTTCCATAGCGCGCTGTGCCTGTTCGACAGCGCGACGGACCACGCGCAATCCGTCGACGTCGTCACCCGCGTGCGTTTCCGCAACCTGCCGGACACCGCGCTCGACGCTTATCTGCACGCCGAAACGCCCTACGATGTCGCCGGCAGCGCGAAATCCGAAGGGCTCGGCATCGCGCTGCTGGAGGCGATCCATTCCGACGATCCGACCGCGCTCGTCGGCCTGCCGCTGATCGCACTGTCGAGCATGCTGCTCGCAGCCGGCTACCCGCTTCTGGAGGCGCAATGAGCGGCACTCTGTATCTGATCCCCAACACGCTCGGCGAAGGCGACGCGAACGCACTCGAGCTCGTGCTGCCGGCGCCGGTGCGCGCTCGCGCGGCATCGCTGCACTATTACATTGGCGAAAACGCCAAAACCACCCGAGCGTTCCTGAAGAAAGTCGGCACCGAACGGCCGATCCAGGAAATCGAGATTCGCGAGCTGAACGTCAACACGCCGGCCGGCGAGATCGACCGGCTGCTCGCGCCTTTGCTCGCCGGCACCGACGCGGGCCTCGTCTCCGAAGCGGGCTGCCCGGCCGTTGCCGATCCGGGCGCGCTGCTGGTGCGACGCGCGCACGAGCGCGGCGTGAAGGTCGTGCCGCTGGTCGGGCCGAGCTCCATCCTGCTCGCCTTGATGGCCTCGGGCCTGAACGGCCAGAGCTTCGCATTCCACGGCTACCTGCCCGTCGATGCCGCCGAGCGCGCGAAGCGTCTGCGGGATCTTGAGCAGCAGTCACGCAAGGCGAAGCAAACGCAGATCTTCATCGAGACGCCCTACCGCAATCGCGCGCTGCTCGACACCCTGCTTGCGACCTGCGCGCCGTCGACGCTCGTCTGCGTGGCCGTCGATCTGACCCTGCCGTCGGAAACGATCGCGAGCCGCACCGTCGCTGACTGGAAGAAGAAACCGGAACTCGATCTGCACAAGCGGCCGGCGATTTTCCTGATTCTGGCCGTCTGAACGCGCCAGTCGCGCAGAAATGAAAAAGCCCGCGCAATCTACGACGATTGCGCGGGCTTTCTTATTGATAGCAGCGTGATAACAGCGGATCAATGCAGGTTCAGCTTCGTACCCAACGCCATCGCCCGCATCGCGCCAGCACCGACCGCTGCGCCAAACTTGCGCGCAACACGATCCGTAATGCTCTCTTTGACGGTGTAATCGATGATATCCGGCGCCTTGAAGATTTCCCGCGCGACGTAGTCCGGATCGCCAAAGCCATCGGCGAGGCCGAGTTCGACGCTCTTCTGACCGGTCCAGAACAGGCCCGAGAACATATCGGGCGTCTCATGCAGGCGCTTGCCGCGCCCCTGACGCACGGCATCGATGAACTGGGCGTGAATCTGATCGAGCATCGCCTGTGCATGTTCGTTCATCTTCGGCGTTTCCGGCGAGAACGGGTCGAAAAAGCCCTTGTTCTCACCCGATGTGTGCAAGCGGCGCTCCACCCCGAGCTTGTCCATCAGCCCGGTAAAGCCGAAGCCTTCCATCAGCACGCCGATCGAACCGACGATGCTGGCCTTGTCGACGTAGATCTTGTCGGCCGCCGCTGCTGCGTAATAGCCGCCCGACGCGCACATGTCGCCGACCACGACGTACAGCGGGATCGACGGATATTTGCCACGCAGCCGATGAATCTCGCTATTGATGATGCCCGCCTGCACCGGACTGCCGCCAGGACTGTTGCAGTACAGGATCACGCCCGCGGTGCCGGAATCCTCGAAAGCGGTATCGAGTGCAGTGTTGATATCTTCGGCGTTTGCTCGCGTATCCGATGCGATTTCACCTTCAATCGACACCATCGCCGTGTGCCGCCCGGTGGTCGCGACGCGCTCGCCGGAGAAATTGACCGCGCCCCAGACAATCAGCGCAAACACGACGAGGAACAGGAAACGGAAGAAAATCCGCCAGCGACGCGCCGCCCGCTGCTCGTTGATCGCCGCGAGCGCAATACGCTCGAGCGCGGCGCGCTCCCAGGCCGGTTCATTGGCAGGCGCGCCGGGACGGTCACCCGGAGTCGGGTCCTTCTCTGGGGTCAAATTGTCGGACATGCGGGCAGTCTAAAGAGGGGGAAAGGGAGAAATCAGGATCTGGCGGGCAGCAAATCACCGTCGGGTAGCCAGAATACCGCACGGCCTTCAGACGTATCGCGCTCCTCGACCTGCAGGGGACGCAATTTGCCGCCGCGACATGGTCCACCGACGCATTTGCCGCTATCCGGCGCGTAAATCGCGCCATGAGTTGCGCACATCAAGTATAAGCCTGACGATTCGAAGAACTGCCCTTCCGACCAGTCCAGCTCCATCGGCACGTGCGCGCAGCGGTTCAGATAGCCGTATGCGCGCCCGTCGTAACGGACGAAAAACACCACGACGTCCTGCCCGTCGAGCCGCGCGTCACGCCGTACGCCATTACCGCCGTCGACCAGCTCGTCCGCCGCGCAGATCCGCACGGCCGCGCAAGCGTCGGTTTCCGCCACGCCGCCGGCGCTCACGCGTTCTCCCGCAACCAGCCGCACAGATCGCTCACGCTCGACGCGACGAATTTCGGCTCCAGCGCATTCAGCGAATTGGCCGGATGTGCACCGTAAGTAACGCCAATTCCAGCGACTCCGGCGTTAATTGCCATCTGCAGATCGTGCGTCGTATCGCCGATCATCACCGTGCGCGCGTTATCCTGCCCCAATTCGCGGGTCAACTCGTGCAGCATCGCCGGATGCGGCTTCGAGAACGTTTCGTCGGCGCAGCGGGTGCCGTCGAAAAGACTCGTCAGGCGCGCCTGGTCGAGCGCGCGGTTCAGGCCGACGCGGCTTTTGCCGGTCGCCACCGCGAGCAGATAGCCGAGATCGCGCAACTCCTGCAGCATGTCCCGCACACCCGGGAACAACTCGGTGGTCTGATCCTTGACCAGATAATGAAAGCGGTAGCGCTCCGAAAGACGCGGATAGTCGGCCGGATCGAGCGTCGGCGCGGCCATTTGCAGCGCGTCACGCAGTCCGAGACCGATGACGTAGCTCGCGGCTTCGTCGGCGGGAACCGGCAGGCCGAGATCGCGGCACGCCGCCTGGATGCTGCGCGTGATGTGCACGGTCGAATCCATCAGCGTGCCATCCCAGTCAAACACGATCAGATCAAATTGCTCTCTAGCCATGCAAGGTCGTCTCCGGGTTGAACCCCGTGCGTAATTCGTTGAGTTGTTCGATGAAACCGCGGCACTCCGCGGGCAGCGGCGCTTCGAGCTGCAGCGGCGCGCCGGTGGCCGGATGCGTAAGCTTCAGCCGATAGGCATGCAGGAACATCCGCTTGATGCCCGGCTTCGCGTTGGCGCGCGCCAGCGCCTTGTTGAGCGCAAAGTCGCCGTATTTGGCATCACCGATGATCGGCAGTTCCAGATGCTGCAAATGCACACGAATCTGGTGCGTTCGACCGGTCTTCAGCTCCGCTTCCAGCAGCGCATAACCCGGCCAGTGGTCAACCAGATTGAAGACCGTATGCGACGCGAGCCCATCCGGCTGCACGCGCACGCGGCGCTCGCCGTCGGCGGTCAGGTATTTGTGTAGCGGTTCCTTGACCGCGCGGCGGCGGCCCCAGTCGCTCGCCCATTCGCCGTGCACGCACGCGTAATAGCGCTTGTCCATCCGGTTTTCGCGAATCTGCTCATGCAGATTGACGAGCGCCGCGCGCTTTTTCGCCAGCATCAGCACGCCGGACGTCTCGCGATCCAGCCGATGCACCAGCTCGAGGAATTTTGCCTGCGGCCGCGCCTCGCGCATCTGCTCGATCACGCCGAACGCAACGCCGCTGCCGCCATGCACCGCGACACCGGCAGGCTTGTCGATCACGAGCAGATGCTCGTCTTCGAACAGGATCGGGAATCCGCCGGCGGGCACCGGCGCGGGCGCGGCCTCGTTCGGCTGGGCGATGCGGATCGGCGGGACGCGCACCAGATCGCCAAGTTCGAGCCGGTATTGCGCGTCGATCCGGCCCTTGTTCACACGTACTTCGCCGCTCCGCAAAATGCGATAAATATGGCTCTTCGGTACGCCCTTGCAGACGCGCAACAGGAAATTGTCGATGCGCTGCCCGGCCGAGCTGTCGTCGATTTCGATCAGCGAGACCTGGTCGCTCGCGACCACGCCTGTAACCGATCTCTGGGATGTTTTGCCTAACTCTTTCATTCTGAATATAATTTGCCCAGCAGTCCGCGGCAGCCGGCGCAGAGTCCAGCGTCCGGAGTGCGGGTGGATTGCGCGAGCGCAAGCGATAAACCGTTATTTTACTTGCGCCGGGGTCTGGTTGCTCACCCTGCAAATGAGATGCAACAAGTTGCACGCACGAAGTCGGTACCCGGCAGGGACGGCGCCCACAGGCGCGTTCGGTCAACGGTCGGCTTCGACGGTAACGGAATTTTGGTAAAAAAGAATTTAGCTTTCAGCTTCGTGATCCGGGTGGTATGACGCCCTGCTGGATGAAGCTGCAAGTAGCGAAAATACGGCGTGCGCCCGAGACGTCTTGTAGAGAGTACAAGACATGGCGACGTCAAAAAATGAAGCGAGACACCCCCAGCAGGAAAAGACGCGCCGCCTGCGCGAACTTCCCGTTGCGGCACGACCGCGGCTTTCGCCGTCCGCTCGTGCGCCCAGTTGGCGCGCCGGCATGACGGAACCGGAGCTTGTGATGGTCTGCTGGCGGAACGGGGCGTGTCAGGTCATGATTTGAAGCCGTGTTCGCATGTGCCCTACGGCACCGAGCCCATTCTTGATGGGGCCGGGCCTTCTCAGGCAATTCTCCCGCCATCATTCCCGCTCCAGCGTGCTTGTGAAAACACAATAAGACGCGGCACGCCGCTGCCCTCCCTTGCTCTCGCGACTGACAACCGCGCAGCTGGGCCGGCGAGGCCGCTCTGGAGCCGTTCAATGAAACGAATGTTGTTCAACGCGACGCAGCAGGAAGAACTGCGCGTCGCCATCGTCGATGGGCAAAAACTCATCGATATCGACATCGAAACCGCCGGCCGCGAACAGCGCAAAGGCAATATCTACAAGGGCATCATCACGCGCATCGAGCCGTCGCTCGAGGCCTGCTTCGTCAATTACGGCGAAGACCGCCACGGCTTCCTGCCGTTCAAGGAAGTCGCCCGCCAGTACTTCCGCGAAGGCGTCGATATGCGTTCCGCACGCATTCAGGACGCGCTCAAGGAAGGCCAGGAACTGATCGTTCAGGTCGAAAAGGAAGAGCGCGGCAACAAGGGCGCTGCCCTGACCACGTTCATCTCGCTCGCCGGCCGCTATCTGGTGCTGATGCCGAACAACCCGCGCGGCGGCGGCGTGTCGCGCCGCATCGAGGGTGACGACCGTCAGGAACTGCGCGAAACCATGGCGCAGCTGCAACTGCCGGAAGGCATGAGCATCATCGCGCGCACGGCCGGCATCGGCCGCAGCGCCGAAGAGCTGCAGTGGGACCTGAACTACCTGATGCAACTGTGGCGCGCGATCGAAGCCGCGTCGCAAAGCGGCTCGACCGGTCAGCCGATGCTGATCTATCTCGAATCGAGCCTCGTGATCCGCGCCATCCGCGATTACTTCCAGCCCGATATCGGCGAAATCCTCATCGACACGACCGAAATCCATGACCAGGCACGCGCCTTCATGGATATCGTGATGCCGGATAATGTCAGCAAGGTGAAGCGGTATCATGACGACGTGCCGCTGTTCTCGCGCTTCCAGATCGAACACCAGATCGAAACCGCGTACTCGCGTACGGTGCCGCTGCCGTCGGGCGGCGCGATCGTGATCGACCACACCGAAGCGCTCGTCGCGATCGACGTGAACTCGGCACGCGCCACCAAGGGTGCGGACATTGAGGAAACGGCCGCGCGCACGAACCTCGAAGCCGCCGACGAAGTCGCCCGCCAGCTGCGTCTGCGCGACCTGGGCGGCCTGATCGTGATCGACTTCATCGACATGGAATCGGCCAAGAGCCAGCGCGAAGTCGAGCAGCGCCTGAAAGACGCGCTCAAGCACGACCGCGCGCGCGTCCAGATGGGCAAGATCTCGCGCTTCGGCCTGATGGAGCTGTCGCGCCAGCGTCTGCGCCCGGCCCTCTCCGAAGGCAGCCACGTGACCTGCCCGCGCTGTAACGGCACGGGCCACATCCGCGATACCGAATCGTCCGCGCTGCAAGTGCTGCGGATCATTCAGGAAGAAGCGATGAAGGAAAACACCGCGGCGATCCACTGCCAGGTGCCGGTCGAAGTGACCGCCTTCCTGTTGAACGAAAAGCGCGCCGAGATCAACAAGATCGAGTCGCGTTTCAAGGTCAACGTCGTGCTGATCCCGAACAAGCACCTCGACACGCCGCACTACAAGCTCGAGCGTCTGCGTCACGACGATGCGCGCCTCGACGACCCGCGCGCATCGTGGAAAATGGCCGAGGAAGCGGCCCGCGAACTGGAGTCGGAAACCGGCTACAGCAAGCGTACCGAGGAAGTGAAGCCGAAGCAGGAAGCGGCGGTCAAGGGCATCACGCCTGAAAAGCCGGCGCCGAGCGCACCGGTTCGCCCGGCTGCTGCCCCGGCTCCGGTCGCGGTGACGCCGGCAAGCGGCGGCTTCATCGGCTGGCTGAAGAATCTGTTCGGCATGCAGCCCGCTGCGCCGGCGCCGGCCGCACCGGTCACGGCCGACAAGCAGCAGGCCCGTCCGCAACGCGGCGAACGCACGGAGCGCGGCGAGCGCACCGGTGAGCGTGGCGGCGATCGCAACCGCAACCGTCGTGGCGGCGCAGGCGGCCGCGATACGGCAGCACGCGGCGAGGGCGCAACCGGCGGCCGTCAGGCACAAGGTCAGCAGCCGTCGCAGCGTCGCGAGGAACGCGAACCGCGCGAAGGCCGTGAATCGCGTGAAGCACGCGAAGGCCGCGAGCCGCGCGCTCCCCGTGAGCAGCGCGAGGCCCGTGAAGGTCGTGAACCGCGTGAAGCACGCGAGGGTCGCGAACGCGAGAACCGCGGTGCCGAGCGCGCCGAAGCTGTCGACGGTGCACGCGCCGAACGCCAGGAACGCGGCGAGCGCCGTGAACGTGGCGAACGCGCGGAGCGCGGCGAGCGTCGCAAGCCGCAGGCGGAAGCCGCCGCGGCAGCACTGACGCAAACCGCCGACACGCAAGCCGCCGACGAACAGGCACGCAACCGCGTGCTGGTGGATGAAAACGGCGCGCCGATCGATCAGGAAGCGGTCGCGCGTGACGGTGAAGAGCGTCGTCGCCGCCGCCGGGGTCGTCGTGGCGGCCGTCGCGAGCGCGAAGAGGACGTGAACGGCAATCTCGTCGCGGATGGCGCGGAAGAAGGCGATAACGTCGCCGCCAGCGACGAAGCGCCAGTGCGCGCCGCCGAGCCGGTCGAGCATCAGGCTGAAACCAGCGAAGCGAAGCATGTGACGCCGGTCGAAGTGGTCGTCGCCGCTGTCGCGACGGAAACCGCGGTCGTGACCGAGTTGCACGCTGCCGCCGAAACGCCGGCTCTGGCTCCGGAAAGCGCGGCCAAGACGGAAAAGGTCGTGCCGGTTGAACAGGCTCCGGTCGAGCCGGCAGCGGCAGCCGCCGAAGTCGCTCCGGTCGCTGGCGAGACGCTTTCGCCGGTCGAACCGATCCAGCCAGTCGAGCCGGTCGCCCGTACCGAAGCTCCGGCTCCGGCATCGTTCGAGACCCCGGCTCAGGCTCCAGTTCAGGCTCCGGCAGCCACCCCGGCCGTCGAAGCACAGCCGGCAGCGGCAGTCGAGGCGCAAGCCGAAGTCCAGGCCGCCCCTGCCGCGCTCGAAACCGCGGCTCCGGCCACGGTCGTCGCGGCTCCGGCTGCCGAGCCGGCACCGCAAGCCGAGATCGTCGAACCGCAGCCGGTCGTGACAACGGAACCGGCTGCAGTCGAGCCGGCGCCGGTCGTCGCGGTACAACCCGCAGCACAACCCGTGGCGCAGGCTCCGGCCCGTGCCGCGTCGGCGGATGCACTCAAGCCGGTCCTCGAACAGGCCGGTCTGATCTGGGTGAACACCGACGCCGACAAGCTGCGCGCCGCGCAGGAAGCGGCGGCGCAAACGGTCAAGCCGGCGCGCGTAGTCCGTGAACGCAAGCCGCTGCCGGCGGCCGATAGCACGCCGATGCAGCAGGTCGAGACGGTCAAGCATCAGCAGTAAGCAGCGTCGCAGGGTCCCGCCGGGACTCTTGCATCCCCGCGAAAAAGCCCGCCCTTCCCGGCGGGCTTTTTCTTTTGGCGCTTGAGTAGCGCCTGGGCAACGCTTCGAGGCCGCTTTGATGTATCCCCACTCATCGAAGCCCCCCGCCGCTCGTGGAATACGCCTCCCCGTATACCCCGACACGGCCCGCCGCCCGCCTGCCGCGTCTGGCATTTCCGATAAAATGAAAGATCCGCGGCCCGCTTAAGCCGCAGCAAGCACCGACGAAGCACCCTCATGTCTCGACGCATCATCCCTGTTGCCGATCTCAGCGCGGCGCCGGTCATCGCCGGTCCGGAGCAGACGCCTAGCGGCGTACTGCAAGACGCGCTCGCGCGGGAGCTGCGCGATCTGCGGATTTCGGTCACAGACCGCTGCAATTTCCGCTGCGTCTACTGCATGCCGCGCGCGGTGTTCGACAAGGACTACACGTTCCTGCCGCACAGCGCGCTTCTGAGCTTCGAGGAAATCGAACGGCTCGCGCAGCTATTTGTCGCGCATGGCGTCGAGAAAATCCGGCTGACCGGCGGCGAGCCGCTGCTGCGCAAGAACCTCGAATTCCTGGTTGAACGCCTGTCGCGACTGACCACACCGGCGGGCCGCCCGCTCGATCTCACGCTCACCACCAACGGTTCGCTGCTCGCGCGCAAGGCGCGCAGCCTGAAGGACGCCGGCCTCACGCGCGTGACCGTCAGCCTCGACGCGCTCGACGACACCTTGTTTCGCCGCATGAACGACGCCGATTTCGCGGTCGCCGACGTGCTCGACGGCATCGCCGCCGCGCACGCGGTCGGGCTCGCGCCGGTGAAGGTGAATATGGTCGTCAAACGCGGCACCAACGACGGCGAAATCGTGCCGATGGCGCGTCATTTCAAAGGCACCGGCGCGGTGCTGCGCTTTATCGAATACATGGACGTCGGCACCTCGAATGGCTGGAACATGACGGAAGTGCTGCCGTCGGCCGACGTCGTCTCGCGCATCGCCGAACACTTCCCGCTCGTGCCGCTCGAAGCGCACAGCGCCGCCGAAACCGCGCAGCGCTGGGGTTATGTCGACGGCGGCGGCGAGATCGGCGTGATTTCGAGCGTTACGCGCGCGTTTTGCGGCAGTTGCACGCGCGCGCGGCTATCGACCGAAGGCAAGCTGTATCTGTGCCTGTTCGCGTCGACCGGTCACGACCTGCGCGCGCTGCTGCGCGGCGGCGCCAGCGATGCCGAAATCGCTACCGCGATCGCCGAAATCTGGCAGCGCCGCAGCGACCGCTATTCGCAGCTGCGCGGCAGCCAGCCGGCCGAGCGGGAACCGGCCGGGCGACGCGTCGAAATGTCTTATATCGGCGGCTGAGCGGCCCCGTATGCACACCACGCGCGAACAGATCACCGGCCTCGTGCTCGCGGGCGGCCGTGGCACGCGCATGGGCGGCGTCGATAAAGGGCTGCAGCCGCTCCATGGCGAACCGCTCGCCGCGCACGTGCTGCGGCGTCTCGCGCCGCAGACCGGCGCGCTCCTGATCAGCGCGAATCGCCACGCCGACATTTACGCCGCGCTCGGCGCGACGTATCGCGCGACGGTCATCCCCGACACACTTCCTGACTTTGCTGGACCGCTCGCCGGGTTGCTGGCCGGCATGCGCGCGGCCGGCACCGCGTATCTGCTGACCGCCCCGTGCGACTCCCCGTGGCTGCCCGCCGACCTCGCCGCGCGCCTCACGCAAGCGCTCGACGCCAACCACGCGGACATCGCCACCGTCACGACGCTGGACGCCCGCGGCAACGCGTCGCTGTACCCGGTGTTCGCGCTCCTGCGCACGGCCCTCGCGGACGACCTGGCGGCGTTTCTGGCCGCCGGCGAGCGCAAGGTCCGCGCGTGGTACGCGCGCCACAAGACGGTCGAAGTCGTCTTTACCGACGAGCGCGCGTTTTACAATGCCAATTCGTTACAAGAACTCGCCGACCTCGAACGCGATCGAGGCCCCGGCTGACATCCGCCCCGGCCGCACGGCATTAGCCGCGCCCGTCTCCGGTCGCGACGCCCAGCCCTTCATGACCACGCTTAACGACTTTTCCCGCTGCGTCGCGCAGTACGATCCTCACGCGCTACCCGTTTCGGCTGCCCAGGCGATTGTCCGCCAGTGGGCCACGCCGATCGCGGCGGTCGAGCGCGTGGCGTTGCGCGATGCGCTCGACCGCGTGCTCGCCGCCGACATCGTGTCGCCGATCGACGTCCCCGCGCACGAGAACTCCGCGATGGACGGCTACGCGTTCCACAGCGCGGCGCTCGCGCACAGCGCACAAAGCAGCACACAAAACAGCACACCGGGCAGCGCGCAAGGGGCAAGCATCGAGCTGACGGTCGCCGGCAAGGCGCTGGCCGGCCATCCGTTCGCGGGCCGCGTCGCCGCGAACCAGTGCGTGCGCGTGATGACGGGCGCCTGCATGCCGCCGGACTGCGACACCGTCGTGCCGCAGGAACGGGTGGAGCGCGACAGCGCGAATCCGGCAACCATCCGCTTCGCCGCCGACGCAGTCGCGGTGGGCGCGAACCGCCGCCGCGCCGGCGAAGATCTCGCGCGCGGCCACGTCGCGTTGCGCGCGGGACGCATCGTGCGTGCGTCCGACCTCGGCCTGCTCGCATCGCTCGGCATCGGCGAAGTCAGTGTGCGGCGGCGTCTGCGCGTCGCATTCTTTTCGACCGGCGACGAACTGCGCTCGCTCGGCGAGCCGCTCGACGCCGGCTCGGTCTACGACAGCAACCGTTACACGCTGTTCGCGATGCTGCGGCGCCTGAACGTCGACGCGCTCGACCTCGGCGTGATCCGCGACGAACCCGCCGCGCTCGAAGCCGCGTTGCGCAGCGCCGCGGCCAATGCCGACGTGGTGCTGACCTCGGGCGGCGTATCGGTCGGCGAAGCGGATTTCACGAAGCAACTGCTGCAGACCTTCGGCGACGTCGCGTTCTGGAGTCTCGCGATGCGCCCCGGCCGACCGCTCGCCTTCGGCCGCCTGTGGTCCGGCGAGCAGCCGGGACTCGGCAAACCTGCGCTATTCTTCGGCCTGCCGGGCAATCCGGTCGCCGTGATGGTGACCTTCTATCAGATCGTGCGCGAAGCGCTGCTGCTGATGGCCGGCGCGACGCCGCGACCGCTGCCCGTGCTGCATGCAGCGAGCCGCGTCGCGATCCGCAAGCGCGCGGGCCGCACCGAATTCCAGCGCGGCGTCGCCGAACCGGACGCAAACGGACACTGGCACGTGACGCCCACCGGCTCGCAAGGCTCGGGCGTACTGAGCTCGATGAGCGAAGCCAACTGCTTCATCGTGCTCGGCCACGACGAAGCCGACATCGACGCCGGAGAACGCGTGTCGATCATGCTGTTCGACGGCCTGATCTGACGCCCCCGCGACACGCGACACTTCACCGGCACTTCAACTACCACCATCACGACACACGGGTTTGACTTACATGAAAAAACAGATTTCGTTCATCGCACCGGGACAAACGGCCAAGGCGCTGATCCTCGTGTATCTGACGTTCTCGGTTCCGATCGTGCTGCTCGGCGTGGTGGTCGCGTTCGTGCGCTACGGCTCGGTCGAGCTGAGCACCGTGTTCAGCGCGCTGCTGCTGAACGCGATTCTCGGTTTCGTGCTGCTGTGGATCGCGTGTCATGCGTACAACTGGGTCGCGTCGCGCTTCGGCGGCATCGAAATTCATCTGACCGACGCGCCGGAAGAAGCGTAATGCCGGCGACGATCCGCGCCGCCACGCCCGCGGATATCGGTGCGATCTTCGCGCTCTCCTATGAACTCGCGCAGTTCGAGAAGCTCACGCACCTGTTCGTCGCGACCGAAGAGAGCCTGCGCGACGCGCTATTCGGCGCGCGGCCGTCGATCGAAGCGCTGGTCGCCGAAGACGCGGGCCGCGTCGTCGGTTATGCGCTGTTCTTCCACAATTTTTCGAGCTTCGCCGGCCGGCGCGGACTGTACCTCGAAGACGTCTACGTGCAGCCCTCGCAACGCGGCAGCGGGCTCGGCACCGCGCTGCTGCGGCGTGTCGCGGCGCTCGCGGTGGAGCGCTATTGCGCTCGCTTCGAGTGGACCGTGCTCGACTGGAACCAGCCGGCAATCAGCTTCTATCAGAAGATGGGCGCGACGGTGCTGCCGGATTGGCGCGTCGTGCGGGTGACGGGAGAAGCGCTGGAGCGGTTGGCTGATGGTGGGCCCGACGGTGGCCCCGATGGTGGACCCAGCGGCGAACCCGGCGGCAGCGCCGCATAACGCGTAACGAGCGTAACGAATGCCGGACGGGACTTGGCGCGGCGGTCCGGCGGCCTGAAGTGCCGTCCCGTTTCGCTTCCTCCCGCCTCACACCTTCACGCGTCGCCGCTTACGGCTCATCGGGCTCCGCGCCCGACAACGCATCGCCGAGCAAACCGCTCGCCTCTTCCCCCGGCAACGCCTCGACGTCGCGCAGCTTGCGGTTCATCACGCGCGTACGCGTTTCCGCGGCCTCGATCGAACGCGTGACGGTTTCGAGCTGCGCCTTGGTCTTCGCGAGCACATCGCCGAATTTGCCGAACTCCGTTTTCACCGCACCGAGCACCTGCCACACCTCGCTCGAACGCTTTTCGATCGCGAGCGTGCGAAAACCCATCTGCAGACTGTTGAGCAACGCGGTCAACGTGGTTGGCCCGGCGATCGTCACCCGATAGTCGCGCTGCAGCAGATCCGTAAGCCCCGGCCGACGCAACACCTCGGCGTACAGGCCTTCGGTCGGCAGGAACAGCAGCGCGAAGTCGGTGGTATGCGGCGGCGCCACGTACTTCTCGGCGATCGTACGTGCCTCCGCGCGAATCCGCGCCTCCAGCGCGCGCGAGGCGTCCTCGACCGCCACCGGATCGGCACGCTCCTGCGCCTCGATCAGGCGCTCATAGTCCTCGCGCGGGAATTTGGCGTCGATCGGCAGCCAGACCGGCGTATTCGCGCCGCCCGGCTCCAGTCTTCCGGGCAGACGGATCGCGAACTCGACGCGCTCGGCACTCTTCGGCACCGTCGCGATGTTCTTCGCGTATTGATCGGCGGTCAGCAGTTGTTCGAGCAACGCTTCGAGCTGCACTTCGCCCCACGTGCCGCGCGTCTTCACGTTGGTCAGCACACGCTTCAGATCGCCGACGCCTGCCGCCAGCGTCTGCATTTCGCCCAGGCCCCGATGCACCTGTTCGAGCCGATCGGACACCAGCTTGAACGACTCGCCGAGACGCTGTTCGAGCGTCGCGTGCAGTTTTTCGTCGACGGTGCGGCGCATTTCCTCGAGCCGCGTCGCGTTGTTCGCCTCGATGTCCTTCAGGCGCTGCTCGATCGTCGCGCGCACTTCGGCGAAGCGCCGGTCGTTCGCCTCGGTCAGCTGCCCGAGCTGCAGGCTCAGCGTGTCGCCGAACTGCTTCAGCGAGCGGCCCTGCTCGTCGCGCGCCTGCTGCGCCTGCGCCTGCAGGCTATGGCGCACCGCGTCGAGCTGCTGCGCGAAACCGTCGATCTTGCCGCCCTGCACCGTCGTCATGCTGCCGAACTGCGCGGCGAGCGTCTGCTGAAAATGCGCGAAGCCACCGCTTTGCTCGGTGCGCGACACGCGCGCCGTCTCGGCGATGTCGTTGCGCAATTGCCGCTCGAGCCGCTCGGCGCTATGCACCTGCGCATCGACGACGCCATCGAGCCGTTCGTTCAGCATCTCGAACTGCTCGTGCTGTTCCTCGTGACCGCGACCGCGCAGCAGCAGCGCCAGCGCAATCACCAACGCGACCGCCAGCACCGCGACGGCCGCTACCAGAATCATCGTCATGAACGCGCCTTGCCAATCACGTCGGGGTTGATCGGATTCGGCGGCTGACCGGCACGCGGCCCCGCGCCGAGCCCGGCGATCAGATTGTCCGCGGCGAGATTCGCCATCGCGCGACGGGTGGTTTCCGTCGCGCTCGCGATGTGCGGCGTCAACACGACGTTCGGCACGGTGAGCAGCGCCGGATTCAGCTTCGGCTCGCCCTCGAACACGTCGAGGCCCGCCGCCGCGATGCGCCGCTCGCGCAGCGCTTCGGCGAGAGCCGCATCGTCGACGATGCCGCCGCGCGCGATATTGGTCAGCGTCGCGGTCGGCTTCATCAGCGCGAGTTCGGCCGCGCCGATGGTGTGATGGTTATCTTTCGTGTACGGCAGCACCAGCACGACGTGATCGGCGCGCCGCAGCAGTTCCTCTTTCGACGCGTACTCCGCGTTCAGTTCGGCCTCGATCTGCGGCGCGACGCGCGAGCGGTTGTGATAGACGACCCGCATGTTGAAGCCCCGCGCGCGCCGCGCGAGCGCCTGGCCGATCCGGCCCATGCCGATCACGCCGAGCGTCGAGCCGTACAGGTCGTTGCCGAGAAAGCCGTCGTAGCTCCACTTCTGCCATTGCCCGGCGCGCAGCCAATGCTCCGATTCGGCGATGCGGCGCGCGGCGGCCATCATCAGCGCCCAGCCGAAATCGGCGGTCGATTCGTTCAGCACGTCGGGCGTATTGGTGCCGAGCACGTTCGCGGCGTTGAACGCGGCCATATCGAAATTGTTGTAGCCGACCGCCATGTTCGCCACCACGCGCAGACGCGGCGCCGCCGCCAGCACACCCGCGTCGATCATCTCGCCGGCGGTCAGCGCGCCATCCTTGTCGGCAAGCCGGCGCTTCAGTTCGTCGGCGGGCAGCACGTCGCCCTCGTTCCAGTCGACGTCGAAATACTGTTTGAGCCGCTCGATCACGTCGGGAAAGATCGAACGGGCAACGAGGATTTTCTGCATTGCAAGTCTCCGTGTGGCGCGCCGGTCGAAGGCAAGGTCGCGTCGGCGTCGCGCTCAATGTCGAAAAAACAGCCAGCCGGTCAGCGCGAAGAGCGGCAGCAGTACCGCGCCGGACCAGCCCATATAAGCAAAAAAGCTCGGCATGCGCACGCCGCGCGATTGCGCGATCGCCTTCACCATGAAGTTCGGCGCATTGCCGATGTAAGTGTTCGCGCCCATGAACACCGCGCCGGCCGAAATCGCCGCGAGCGTGGTCGCGCCGGTGCTCATCAGGGTCTGCGCGTCGCCGCCGGCCAGGTTGAAGAACACGAGGTAGGTCGGCGCGTTGTCGAGGAATGAAGATAGCAGGCCGGTCGCCCAGAAGTACATGAGGTTGCGCGGCGTGCCGTCCGGCTCATTGACCAGATGGACGAGGCCCGCGAACGCGCCGGCGTCGCCCGCATGCAGCATCGCGATGACCGGCACGATCGTCACGAAGATGCCGGCGAACAGTTTGGCGACCTCCGCGATCGGCGCCCAGTTGAAGTCGTTACCCGCGCGGGCCGCACGCGGCGTCAACGCGAGCGACAGTAGCGTCACGGCGATCAGCGCGACATCGCGCACCACGTTTTGCAGTTCGACGGGCGTGCCGAACACGTCGAACGTGATCTGCGGGCGCCATAGGCCGCTCAGCAGCACGAACGCGATCACCGCTGCGAGCAGCACGAAGTTGAGCTTGCCGTCGATGCCGAGCGGCGCGCCGTCGGGCGTCGGATCGAGGAAGGCCGAACGCACCTCCTCGCGCCGATGGAAATAATACGAATCGAGCGCATAGAAGCCGGCAAGCAGCACGCCGCTCACGAACAGCATCGGCGCCGCCAGATGCGTGGTGGTCCAGAAAAAGCGCACGCCTTCGAGAAAGCCGAGAAACAGCGGCGGGTCGCCGAGCGGCGACAGCGAGCCGCCGATGTTCGCGACCAGGAAAATGAAGAACACGACCACGTGCGTCACGTGGCGACGATTGTCGTTCGCGCGCAGCAACGGCCGGATCAACAGCATCGCCGCGCCGGTCGTGCCCATCACGCTCGCGAGCAGCGTGCCGAGCGCGAGAAGCGCGGTGTTCAGACGCGGTGTGCCGCGCAGATTACCGCGCACGCAGATGCCACCCGCGACCGTATAAAGCGCGGTGAGCAGAATGATGAACGGGAGGTACTCGTCGAGCATCGCATGCACGAGCGCGCCGAACGCTTCGCCGATGCCGAAGCTCGCCGCGAACGGCACGACGAACGCGAGCGACCACGCCGCCGCGATCTTGCCGAAATGGTGGTGCCAGAAGATCGGCGCGACAAGCGGGAAGATCGCAATCGACAGCAGCACGCCCGCGAACGGTAGACCCCATAGCGCCGACAGCGTCGCGCCATCGGGCATCGCGGCCCAGGTGGGTTGCGCCCAGAGCGTGAGCATCGCGGCAATGGCGAACCCCGGGCTCAAGCGTCCGATTTGACGCTTCATGTCGCTACCGCTCTCGCGATGACTCGCGGCCGCGTGCGCAACCGCGACAGCCGGCGCTGCGTCTGCATGACAACGATGCCGCGCGGCCCACTCGGACAGTTCGTCAGGCAAGCTGTCCGGCGCCCCTTCAGGTCCTTTCTCAGGCAACCGCTCAAGCACCCTCTCCGGCACCTCCTTACGCACCCTGCACGACGATCGCATGCACCCGGTAAGGGCCGTGCGCGCCCAGCACGATGGTCTGTTCGATATCGCCGGTGCGCGACGGTCCTGACACGAAATTGACCGCGCGCGGCAGCTCGCCACGCTCTTTGCGGATCAGGCCGAATGCTTCCTCATGACCCGCGACGATGCGCGACGCCGGCACGATCGCGATATGCGTTTCCGGCAGCAGGCCGGCCGATGCGTAAGTTTCAGGACCGGACAGCAGCACGAGCGTGCCGGTCTCGGCGGTCGCGCAGAAGCAGCCGGTGAGACCGACTGCGTCGTTGTCCTGCGGTTTGCGAAAGTCGACGGTGAGGCCTGCCTCGGCCCACGGCAGATCGCACAGCGTTTGCCACGCGATGGCTTGCAGCGGCAAACCGTGTTGCGCCAGATAGCGATGCGCGGCGGCGGGCACATCGGCGAGGGTTGCGACGGTATCGACCGTCGTCGCCATTTTCTGTGCTTCTTCGATGAAGTGTGCGCACAGATCGGCGGGCAACTCCGGACGCGGACCGGCGGGATGGCGCGTGAGGTAGTCCGCCGCGGCTTCACGCTCGGCAGCGGCCGGCTCGGGCTCGCGACCTTGCGCGGCGCGGATGCGCGCCAGGATGTTGCGGCGGGCAATCGATGTGTCCATGGGCGAAATCCTCGTGTCGACGGCCGTGCGATATGGCAAGGATTATACCGACCGCCCTCCCCGCTCACACCCTGGCCGAACGGCATATTGCCGGGCGACGCGCGCCCGGCGACACTGATTGCCACGTCATCCCGAACGCGCACAGATCATGAACGAGCCCTGAACCACAAACCCGGCGAACCGCGCAACGCGCCACACGGCCCGTTACACAGCCCGCTACTTTCCAGCCGTCTCTTCTTCCGGCTGCGCGATGCCGAACACCTGGCGCAGATACGCGAGATACGCCTTGTCCTCGCACATGTTCTTGCCCGGCGAGTCCGACAGCTTCGCGACCGGCTGGCCGTTACAGCGAACCATCTTGATGACGATCTGCAGCGGGTTGTAACCGAGGTCGTTGGTCAAATTGGTACCAACGCCGAACGCGAGCTTGCAGCGGCCACGGAAGCGTTCGTACAGCTGCAGGACCTTGGGGATGTCGAGCGCATCCGAGAACACGAGGATCTTCGTGCGCGGATCGCAACGGTTCGCCTCGTAGTGCTTGAGCAGGCGTTCGCCCCAGTCGAACGGATCGCCGGAATCGTGACGCGCGCCGTCGAAGAGCTTGCAGAAGTACATGTCGAAATCGCGCAGGAACGCCTGCATACCGTACACGTCGGACAGCGCGATACCGAGGTCGCCGCGATATTCCTTCGCCCACATTTCGAAGCCGAAGGTCTGCGAGTCGCGCAGCCGCGGACCGAGCGCCTGGCAAGCCTGCAGGTACTCGTGCGCCATCGTGCCGAGCGGCGTGAGGCTGTGCTTCATCGCGTAAAAGACGTTGCTCGTGCCGGCGAACTGCTCGCCGAGACCGTCCTTCAGCGTGAGGATCACCTCCTCGTGCCACTGCTTCGAGAAGCGGCGGCGGGTGCCGTAGTCGGCGATCTTGCAGTCGGCGAATTCCGGCCGCGCGCCGAGCAGCTGGATCTTGTCGACCAGACGGCCGCGCCCTTCGTGATAGTCGGGCGTCTGCTGCGTGTTGCGGAAATAGACTTCGTTGACGATCGCGAGCACCGGGATTTCGAAGAGGATCGTATGCAGCCACGGCCCCTTGATGTCGATGTCGATTTCGCCATTGCCCTTCGGCGACGGCGTGATCGAAATATACTTCTCGTTCAGATGGAACAGCGCGAGAAACTCGATGAAGTCGCCCTTGATGAAGCGCATGCGACCCAGGTAGTCGAGCTCGCCGTCGGTGAAGCGCAGTTCGCAGAGCTTGCGCACCTCCGCACGAATTTCGTCGATATACGGCACGAGGTCGACGTTCGACGTACGGCAGCGGAAACGGTACTCCACATTCGCCGCGGGGAAGTGATGCAATACCACCTGCATCATCGTGAACTTGTACAGATCGGTATCGAGCAGCGAAGTAATAATCATGATGGTACGAACTGAACCGCTGGAGAAACGAACAGGGCTCCCATGCCCCGTTCAACGGTCGCGTACGGCAACCGTACGCGCCAACCTGACGCATGTTACCCGAATGCATCAGCATTCAGCGCTCCCGATGCTTCAGTTCGACGCGCAATAAACTAATCACGAAAACGTATAAGAGCCGTTGCGCGATGCTTCATGCGCCTCTTGACGTTACGTTACAATATCGCTTTTGGCGTTCGCGCCTTCCCTGATTCCGTATGCAGGAGCTGCCTGAATGACTCACGTTGTGACCGAAAGCTGCATCAAGTGCCGCTATACCGACTGTGTCGATGTGTGCCCGGTGGACTGCTTTCGCGAAGGTCCCAACTTCCTCGCGATCGACCCCGATGAATGCATCGACTGCGCCGTGTGCGTGGCCGAGTGCCCGGTAAATGCTATCTATGCCGAAGAAGATGTGCCGGGCGACCAGCAGAATTTCATCGAACTGAATGCCGACCTGGCGAAAAACTGGCCGAGCATCACGAAGACCAAAGCACCGCTGCCGGAAGCCGACGAATTCAAGGACGTGAAGGACAAGCTCGCGCTGCTCGCACGCTGAGCGCGGAACGCTTCGTCAGCCGTTGCGCCAGATTCGGAGTCGTACGAATTAAGCGAAGGGTGTTGACAGGCGTTTAAGCTGGCTCTACAATTTCGCTTCTCTGCTGTTGTTGTTCTGTTCCTCGATAGCTCAGTCGGTAGAGCGCCGGACTGTTAATCCGTAGGTCCCTGGTTCGAGCCCAGGTCGAGGAGCCAAGAATTGCAAAAGCCCGTTAACCAGGACGGGTTTTTTTATGTAGATCAAGTTGTACTGCTGTTCCTCGATAGCTCAGTCGGTAGAGCGCCGGACTGTTAATCCGTAGGTCCCTGGTTCGAGCCCAGGTCGAGGAGCCAAAATTTTGAAAGGCCCGCATCCGTGCGGGCCTTTTTGTTTTGCGCGACGGCTTTTCACGGTGTTCCCTGCTGCGGATGTAGCGACGATCGCATGAGCTGTCGCCTCGCTCGAAGCTCGTGCGCGCCAAACATGGTGTCGCGCACACTACGCACCGAGCAAGCGGCGCTGGAGCGGTTCGCCCCGCCTGGTTCACGGGTCGTTATACGATGGCGGCTGCGCGGCGCGCGCTTCACCGCTTCGCGCAGTCGCCCCACTCCACGCACTCACCCGCACGCCCATGAAATCCACCTCGCTACGCATCGCACTCGCCGCCGCCGGCGCATTACTGCTGTCGACCGCGCACGGCGAAGAAGTCGCCAGCGTCAATACGAACTTCCGTGTCACCGGTTCCGACCGCGTGGTCGTCGAGGCGTATGACGATCCTGTCGTGCAAGGCGTGACCTGCTACGTGTCGCGCGCGCGAACCGGCGGCGTGAAAGGCACGCTCGGCATCGCCGAAGATCCGACCGAGGCGTCGATCGCATGCCGCCAGGTTGCGCCGCTGCATTTCACCGGCCCGGTCAAGCAGAAGGACGACGTGTTCTCGGTGAGCATGTCGCTGATTTTCAAATCGCTGCACGTGGTGCGCGTGGTCGACACGAAGCGCAACACACTCGTGTATCTGACCTACAGCGACCGCGTCGTCAGCGGTAGCTCGAAAAACAGCGTAAGCGCGGTGCCGATGCCAGCCGGCACGACGATTCCCGTCAAGTAACTGAAACCGGCGCGAACCGGGCGGCGCACAACGGTAATCGACACCGCGCGACACCGCACCGCCCGCGACGCGCTACACTGACCGGTCCAGCCGGATTTCCGTCATGACCGCTACCCCTCGTTTCCGCGATTCCGCCCGCTACTGGCGCACGCCGCTGCTGCCGGGCGCGGATCTGCTCACCGCCGAATATCGCGACCACGAGTTCGCGCCGCATTGGCACGACGCGTACACGATTCCGGTGATCGTCGCGGGCGCGGAATGCTATCGGTATCGCGGCGAGCATTACGTCGCCGAAGCGGGCAGCGTGCCAATCATCAATCCGGGCGAACTGCATACGGGGTCGAAGGCGGTCGAGGCCGGGTGGCGGTATCGCGTGATGTATGCGCCCGTCGAGTTCATTCGCGAGCTTGCCGACGAGGTCGCCGGCAAGCCGCAGACGCTGCCGTGGTTCGAGCCCGGCGTGATCCGCGATGCCGATCTGGCAACGCGCCTCGCGCGCGCTCACCGTCTGCTCGAAGCCGGCGACGATCCGCTCGCCGCCGAAGCCGCGATGCTCGACGCCCTGTCCACCTTGCTGGTCCGCTATGCGCAGACGCGGCCGGCCTCCGCGCGCATCGCCACCGACGACACCCGCGTCGCGCTGATGCAGGAGCGTCTGACCGGCGATCTCGTCGAGGCCGTCACGCTCGCCGAGGTCGCGAAGACGGCGGGTCTGTCGCCGTTTCACGCGGCGCGGCTGTTCACACAATCGACCGGTTTGCCGCCGCATGCGTGGCGCAACCAGGTGCGTTTGCAGCGCGCGCTCGCTCCGTTGCGCGCGGGCGTGTCGGTCACCGACGTCGCCGCCGCGAGCGGTTTCACCGATCAGAGCCATTTCACGCGCCATTTCCGGCGCATGTTCGGCGTGCCGCCGGGGCAATGGCAGGGGACGCATCGCGGCCCCTGACGGGGTGCCCTTCGCCCTTCGCCCTTCGCCCTTCGCCCTTCGCCCTTCGCCCTTCGCCCTTCGCCCTTCGCCCTTCGCCCTTCGCCCTTCGCCCTTCGCCCTTCGCCCTTCGCCCGCAGCCCGCAGCCCGCAGCCCGCAGCCCGCAGCCCGCAGTGCAGCGTACACAGAGTAACCGCGCCTCTCGCCGCAAGAACGTACAAGCCCAATCGCTCCACTCTCGCTATGCTTCCGGAATCAAGGAGGCTAGATTGACCGATTCAACCCAAGGCCAGGCCACCCGCCCGGGCCATCTCAAGGAATTCACCGCCGGCGCGCGCGACATCATCCCGATGATGGTCGGCGCCGCGCCGTTCGGCGTCATTTTCGGCACGCTCGTCACGTCCGGGCCGCTGCACCTATGGCACGGCCAATTGATGTCGCTCGTCGTGTTCGCCGGCTCCGCGCAGTTCATCGCGCTGGGCCTGATCGCCGGACACGCGAGCTTCGCCGTGATCTGGGCGACCACGCTCGTCGTCAATCTGCGTCACGTGCTGTATAGCGCGACGCTCGCGCCGCACGTCGCGCATCTGCCCAAGCGCTGGCGCTGGGCGCTCGGCGCGCTGCTCACCGACGAGGTCTTCGCGGTCGCGTGGGAGCATTACCGGCATCGCGAGCCGGGCACGGTCGGCCCGTATTACTTCTTCGGTGCCGGCGCCGCGATGTACCTGAACTGGCAATTGTGGACCATCGCCGGTCTGCTGTTCGGCGCGGCTTTTCCGGGCCTGCAATCGCTCGGGCTCGACTTTGCGATGGTCGCGACGTTCATCGCGATCGTCGTGCCGCAACTGGTCGCGCTGCGCTACATCGCGGCGGCGGCCACCGCCGGCACGCTGGCGTTTTTCTGGCAGGCCTGGCCGTACAAGCTCGGTCTGCTCGGCGCGGTGTTCGCGGGCGTCGCGGTCGGCGTGCTGCTGTCGAGTTCGCGTCTGAACCTGCGCGGCGCGCGCCGCACTGCGGAGGTCACGCGATGAACTACGTCGTTCTGATCGTCGGCATGGCCACGATTACCTGGGTGATCCGCGCGGCCGTGTTCGTGCTCGGCGACCGGCTGGTGTTTCCGCCGCTCGTTCGCACCGCGCTCGGCTTCGTGCCCGTCACCGTATTGACCGCGATCATCGTACCGATGGCCGTGTCGCCGCATGGCGGCAACGCCGAGCTGAGCTGGCGCAATCCGCAACTGGTCGGCGCGCTTGCTGCGGTCGTCGTCAGTGCGACGACGCGCCGGCCGCTGCTGACGATCGCGGTCGGCCTGGTCGTGTTCTTCGGGTGGCAGTTCCTCGTGCTGAAGTAAGCGCGCGTCGTCTCCGCTTAACCTCTCCGCCAGTCCCCGGCGGCCTGTCGACTCTCTTGTCGTGTCGGGCCGCCGCTTTTCCCTTCTTCCTCGCTTTCCCGCTTTCCCGCTTTCCCGCTTTCCCGCTTTCCCGCTTTCCCGCTTTCCCGCTTTCCCGCTTTCCCGCTTTCCCGCTGCCAGGCCGTCCCCTGCGTCTACCACCCCGGCCCTCTCCCCACACAACCCGACCCCGCCCTCCAAAACCGCCACACAACACACATCCGCCCTCAAGTTTCCCGCTCTTGCGCCGATATGCAGTCGAGGTCCGCTCATCGGGATTCGTCCCGCTGGTGAGGCGGCAACAGGCTGGAATACACCGCGTCGGCAGTCGACGTCGCGCCGCCCCGGTCCGCGCGCGGCCGGGCGATATCGCGACGGCGCGCCGTGCGGCAGCATTAAACGGGATAACACATGGGTCAAATCACCCTCAAGCTCAAGGACGAGACCGTCGCGTCGTTGCGCAAGGATTTCGATGCGTTTCTGCGGGTATCGCTGAAGCTCGATCCGCAGTTCGCGACGCCGTCGTTCGAGGATTTCCTGCGCGCGAAACTGCTCGACAACATGGTGCCGCTCACCGAGCACGCGGTGCAGCGGATGCTGCAGGGCGGTCAGTACGCGTGGGCCAAGCGCACGCTCGACAAGGAATTCCCCGACGTGGTCTCGATCCTGATGCGTCAGGCGGGCGAGTTCGGCTTCGGCTTCGCCGCGCGCTCGGAATGGACGCCCGAGGAACTCGCCAAGCAATGCCGCGACTGGGCGGCGGCGATCGTCAAGGAAGCGGAAGGCGACACGACGCTGGTCGATCCGCTGGCGTCGCAGATCAAGAGTTCGGTGCAGGACATCCAGGCGCTCGAGGAAGTGATGCAGACGCCGGCGTGGCGGCTCGTCGAATCGCTGCGTCAGCGCGTCTATGAGGCGAAGGTCGCGTGCGAGACGAGCGTCGGCAGCACCGCGCGCGAAAAGCTTGGCGAACTGCGCGGGCTGTTGCGGCTCGGTCTTTCGCACGGCACGTTCCAGAAGCAGGAAGCGCAGCAGATCATGGAGTATCTGCGACTCCTGAAGCCGGAAATTTTCGTCGAAGAACCGTACGACGTGTTCTCGCGGCTCGCGGCCTGGTTGCGCAATTTCTTCGTGCCGCCGCGACCGGTCGCGCAACAGCAGCAACAGCGGCAATCGCATTGAGTGTGGGGCCGCCGCCCCGCTCAATCCCACATCTTCCTGAGCTTCGCCCCGATCTCAATCTTCGCCTGCGCGGCAGCGGCCAGCCCCGCGGCGCTCGGCGCGCTCGCGACCGGCACGCGCGGCCACGCATAGGCATCGAACAACGGCAGCATCGGCGTTGTAATGAAACGCGTGCGCGACGCCCACACATGGCGATCGCCCAGATGCGTCTGGTTGTGCACGTAAAAACGCTGCGGCACGACGATGTGCAGGTCTTCCTTCGCACGCGTCATCGCCACATACAGCAGCCGACGCTCCTCGTCGATTTCCTCGTCGCTGCCGGTGCCGAGATCGGACGGAATGCAACCGTCGACGCCATTCAGCACGAACACGTTGCGCCACTCCTGCCCCTTCGCCGAATGGATCGTCGACAGGATCAGGTAGTCCTCGTCGATGAGCGGCACGCCGGATTCATCGCTGGTCGCGTCGGGCGGATCGAGCGTCAGTTCGGTCAGAAAGCGCTCACGCGACGGATACGTGCCGGCGATGCTCTCCATCTGCAGCACGTCCGCGTGGCGGATCGCGGCGTCCTCGTGATTGCGCTCCAGATGCGGCTCGTACCAGCGCCGCACCATTTCGAACTCGGCGGGCCACGGCGTCTGCCGCCCGTACACGCTCGACATCAGCTTGACGAACGGATGCCAGTCCTCCTGCGCGCGCGCCGGCGCGGCAAACCCGGCGAGCGCCGCGAGCGCGCCGCCGGTCGTCGCAAGCGGATCGCTCACGCCGGTGCCGGCGCGCGCCGCGATGTCGTCGAGCAGCTTCGCGGCGGTGGCGGGGCCGACGCCCGGCAATAGCTGCACGACCCGAAAACCGGCGACGCGGTCGCGCGGATTCTCGGCCCAGCGCAGCACCGCGAGCACGTCCTTCACGTGCACCGAGTCGAGAAATTTCAGGCCACCGAATTTGACGAACGGGATGTTGCGGCGGGTCAGCTCGACTTCGAGCGCGGCACTGTGATGCGCGGCGCGAAACAGCACCGCCTGCGACTTCAGCGTCATCCCCTGCTCGCGCGCTTCGAGCACCTGCTCGACCACGTAGCGGGCCTGCGCGGCCTCATCGGCGACGGTTACGAGGCGCGGGCGCTGCGCCGACGCCTTGTCGGTCCACAGGTTCTTCGTGTAGCGCTCGCTCGCGAGTTCGATCACCGCGTTCGACGCCGCCAGAATCGGCGCGCTCGAACGATAGTTGCGCTCCAGCGTGACCTGGCGCGCGGGCGGATCGAACTGCGCGGGGAAATCGAGGATGTTGCGCACGGTCGCGCCGCGAAACGAGTAGATCGACTGCGCGTCGTCGCCGACCACGGTCAGGCCGCGGCCATCCGGCTTCAGCGCGAGCAGGATCGACGCCTGCAGCCGGTTGGTGTCCTGATATTCGTCGACCAGCACGTGATCGAAACGCGCCGACAGATCCGCCGCGATCGCGGGCTCGGCGGCCATGTGCGACCAGTAGAGCAGCAGGTCGTCGTAGTCGAGCACGCTCTGCTTCTGCTTGGCATCGACGTATGCGGCGAACAGCCGGCGCAGATCGTCTTCCCACTCGCGACACCACGGAAACGCGCTGTCGAGCACCTGGCCGAGCGACGCGCCGGTATTGACGACGCGCGAATAGATCGCGAAACAGGTGCCCTTGGCCGGGAAGCGCCGCTCTTTCGCGGACAGCCCCAACTCGTGGCGCACGAGGTTCATCAGGTCGGCGGAGTCTTCGCGGTCGTTGATCGTGAACGCGGGCGCGAGGCCGATCAGGTCCGCGTATTCGCGTAACAGCCGCGCGCCGACGCTGTGGAAGGTGCCCGACCATGTGAGCCCCTGCGCGAGGGCCGCACGGGCGGCCGCCTGAGCTCCGACTCCGACTCCGCCGACTCCGCCGGCCGTGGCGGTCGCGGTCGCGGCTGCGGTGATGCGTGTAACGCGGCGGATCATTTCGAGCGCCGCGCGACGGGAAAAGGTCAACAGCAGGATGCGCTGCGGATCGGCGCCCTTCACCACCAGATTGGCGACGCGGTGCGCGAGCGTGTTGGTCTTGCCGGAGCCGGCGCCGGCGATCACCAGCAGCGCGCCCGGCGGCGAGTCCGCGGTGTCGGTGCCGTATTCGACGGCTTCACGCTGCGCGTCGTTGAGTTTCGCGAGCCAGGCGGCGGTATCGAACGGCGGAGCGGATTCGGCGACGGTGGACACGGATCGGTTGGCGTAGGGATGAATTCAGGAGGCGACGCACACTGTATATCCATACAACCGCCGGCGACAAGCGCCCTTTTTTCCTGGGCCCAAACGCTGAAAAAACACGGCTCAGCCACGCGATGAACCGACGGTCCGCGATGGCGCGACCGCCGGTTTGTGCTGCCCTTTACTTCGCTTTGTTTCGTTACTGCTGCTTCGTTACTGCTTTTTCGCGTCCTTCAGGTTGGCGTCGGCGTTCGCCTTGTCGGCGTCGGCCTGGGCATCGGTTTTGGTCTTGTCGGCCTTGGCCTGCGCGACCGCGGCCTTCTTATCGGCCTTCACCTGCTCCTTGGCGGCCTTCTTGTCGGCATGCGTGGCGGGCGCCGCGGCCGGATCGGTCGTCTGCGCAAAAACGGCCGACGACAGGCAACCCGCGATCAACACGGCGTAAAGACGGTTTCTGGTGGTACGGGTGATGTTCATGGATGACCTCCCTGGTCGAAACATGCTGCCTGACTGGTTAATGCTTCGGCTTAATGCTTCGCCTCAGCACCCTCGGCCTGCACATTCGCCTGCCCTTCCAGATCCATCTTCATTGCGTTGTTAGCGCTTTGCTTGTCGGCCTTCTGATTCAGCTTCGCGCCGCGTACCTGATCCTTGTACTGGTCCTTCGCGGCCTTCTGCTGCGCCTTCATTTCGGTCTTCGATGCCTTCTTCGACGCGCGATACTCGGCATTCGCCTTGGCGTCAGCCTCGCGTTTCTGGACCAGCGGATCGGTCGAGCCGGAAGCGGTCAGACGGGTCGGCGGCGGGGGCGGCTCGACGCCTTGCGCAGCGGGCGCCTGCATGCCCTGAGTGGCGGCGGCCGACGGCGGCACCTGCATACCCGGCGCGGCCGCAGCCGGCGACGGAACCTGCGGGGCCTGCAGGCCCGCGGCCGACGGCGGCGCGATGTCGACCCCACCCTGGGCCTGCGCCTGGGTCGGTGCCTGGAGTTGTGCCTGAGCGCCGATGCCTGCTGCCGGCTGCGCGGTCTGCGCGACGGCGGCGGTCGCGGCGAAAGCAGTAAGGGCGGTACCGATCAGGAGCGAACGAATCTGGGTCATGGCTATCCTCTCTTTTAAGAGTGTGGTGACACGGGCGAACTGTCCGGCCTCGCGATGACGGGATGTCCCGCGCGCCTCGTCCGGTCTACGCATCGCTGGAAACAGGCCGGGGGGCGATCCCGGAAATCCAGCGTGCTTTACTTGCTGAACTGCACTTTAGGAGTGAATTCGATCTGGAGCGACTAGCGTTACGGAAGGTTTCACTTTCCGACAATTGCATAACATCTTCTTTCAATTGCTTGCGCGACGCTCGCGACGCCTCACCCGCGCGCCGCTTGCTTTATGATGCGAACCCCGATCGCGACCCTGCCCGAAGGTGCAAACGCCATGCCCAACCTCAATTTCACGCTCACCGGCGACTATGTCGAACTGCACAATCTGCTGAAGATTACGGGCCTCGCGGACAGCGGCGGCTCCGCGAAGATGATGGTCGCGGACGGCGCGGTGACGGTCGACGGCCGGGTCGAGACGCGCAAAACCTGCAAAATCCGCGCGGGCCAGGTCGTGCTGCTCGGCGACACGCGGATCGCGGTGCACGAGGGTTGATGGCGGGAAGCGCTGCGATGTGAGTCCACGCTAACGTACACGGCCAGCCTCGCTCTCGCTCTCGCTCTCGCTCTCGCTCTCGCTCTCGCAGTCGCGCCGCCGGAACCGGAGCCGGAGCCGGAGTCAGCGCTAATCCACTACACACCGGCCACCAGCAAAAATCCCCGCCGTACCCCGCCGCCAATCACCGCGGCACCTCACCCCCCACCATTCCGAGAATTCGCAGCAGCGCACGCACCACAAGCGTGCGTTCTCCATCGACATCGGTCGGGCGACACAATAAGCTGTCGGTTTCGACAGCAAACTGACGGATCACGCCATCGGCAAGCAAGGTCGCGGAGTCGGCCAACCGGCTCATCGGCTCAATGACTCATCGGCTCCCCATCGCGGCGCGGCTTTTTTCGCGTCGCCCGCTTCGCCGAGCCGCCTCAATCGGAGCCGGAGCCGGAGCCGAAGCGGAGCCAGAACCGACGAGCCGCCCGCGAGCGCGCAACAACACGCGCCGCCGTCGCCGCCACGTCCGCTGCATTTGCCACATCCGCCGCGCTGTCGCCACTTTCCGCGCTCAGACGGTTCATGACTCAATCCAGCTTCGCCCGGGTGACCTCCCGGGCGCCGACCCTCTCCCGCCACGCGGCCGATACCGCGCGGCTCGCCGCGCCGCTCGCGATCGCGCAGCTATCGCAGATGGCGATGAGCGTCACCGACACGATCCTGCTCGGCTCGCTCGGCCCCGACGCGCTCGCCGCCGGCGGCCTCGGCGCGAACCTGTTTTTCGTCGTCGTCACGCTGTTGCAGGGCGTGCTGACCTCGGTCAGCGTCAGCGTCGCGCACGCGCGCGGCGCGCAGGACGACGGCCGGGTGCCGCACATCTACTGGACCGGCTTCGTGCTGTCGGTGCTGCTGTCGGTGCCGGCGTTCATCCTGCTGTCGTTCGCGTCGCACATCCTGCTCGCGTTCGGCGAGCCCGGCCTGCTCGCGCACAACGTCGGCGAATACGCGGCGGTGCTGCGCTGGGGCGCGCCCGCGAGCCTGATCGGCGTCGGCCTGATGCGCTCGTTCCTGCCGGCGATCGGCGCGGCGCGGCGGCTGTTGTGGGTATCGATTGCGAGCGTCGGCGTGAACGGCTTTCTGAACTACGGGCTGATTCACGGCGCGTACGGGCTGCCGCGACTCGGCTTCCTCGGCTCGGCGGTAGCGACCACGATCACCGTGTGGCTGACCGCGCTGGTGCTGATGGCGCTGCTGCATCTGCGGCCGCGCTTCAAACATTTCGTCGTCGCGACGCGGCCGAAGCTGCCGCTGATGGGTGAGCTGTTCGGCATCGGCTGGCCGGTCGCGATCACCTACGGCGTCGAGTCGACCCTCTTTCTCGCCACCGGGCTGATGGTCGGCCTGCTCGGCGAGTCGCAACTGGCCGCGCACCAGATCGCACTGAACGTGGCGTCGGTGGCGTTCATGGTGCCGCTGTCGATCGGCCAGGCAGCCAACGTGCGGGTCGGCTACTGGGCCGGCGCCGGCCAGCCGCTCGCGGCGCGCCACGCGGGCTTCGTCGCCCTGGCGCTCGGGGTCGGCTTCATGACGCTGTCGGGCATCCTGCTGATCGCGGCGCCGCACTGGATCGTCGGTCTGTATCTGCGGCTCGACGATCCGGCCAATGCGTCGACGGTCGCGCTCGCCAGTTCGCTGCTCGGCGTGGCGGCGATTTTCCAGATCGTCGATGGGATGCAGGCCGTCGGCTCCGGCTGTCTGCGGGGTCTGAAGGACACGCGCGTACCGATGATCGCCGCCGCGTTCGGCTACTGGGCGATCGGTTTTCCGACCGGCTATCTGCTCGCGTTTCACGCAGGGCTCGGCGCGCGCGGGCTGTGGTGGGGGCTCGCGGCCGGCCTCGCGAGCGTCGCGCTGCTGATGACGCTGCGCTTTCACCGGCTGAGCTTGCGACAGGTGCCCCCCGCGCCGGTTGCGCCGCCGGCGCGGCCGGTTTGAGCGCGACAGCAGGTTAAGCCCTACTCCTGAAGCATTCCCTGCAAAGGTAAAATTGCCGCCTCGGCACGCGCACACGCGGTGTGTCGAGGCGCTGCGCGCGCTGGCGGAAGCCTGGCTCGGCTGAATCCCGGCCGAAGCTCAGTTGAATCCCGACTGAATCCCCGGCTTAAGTCCGACCGAACCTAGGCCGCAACCTGGTCGGTTCTGGTCGGTTCCGAGGCTCCGGCCGAGTTCCGTCAAGGCCCCGCCCGGATTCCGCTCGAGCCCGGTCTCCCGTTCGATGACCCGCCAAAGCACGCCGCGCACGCCGTGCCCTCTTCTCGCGATAAAACATAACCAAGGATCCACCCGCCATGCTTGCCCGCGTCACCCGCCTGTTCCCGCTCTGGGCCGTGCTCGTTTCGGTCGCCGCGTATTTCTCGCCGGCGTCGTTCTCCGGCATCGCGCCGCACGTCACCACGCTCCTCACGATCATCATGCTGGCGATGGGCGTCACGCTGTCGGCCTCCGACTTCCTGCGCGTGTTCACGCGCCCCGCGCCGGTGATCGCCGGCATCGTGCTGCACTACCTCGTGATGCCGCTCGCCGCGTGGGTCATTGCGAAGGCGCTGCGCATGCCGCCCGATCTGACCGCCGGCATGGTGCTGGTCGGCAGCGTCGCGAGCGGCACCGCGTCGAACGTGATGATCTATCTGGCGCGCGGCGACGTCGCGCTGTCGGTGACGATCAGCGCGCTGTCGACGCTGGTCGGCGTATTCGCGACGCCGCTGCTCACGCGTCTGTATGTCGACGCGTCGATCGTCGTCGACGTGCACGGGATGCTGATGAGCATCCTGCAGATCGTCGCGCTGCCGATCGTCGTCGGTCTCGTCGTCAATCATCTGTTCGGCAAGCTGGTGCGCAAGATCGAACCGATCCTGCCGCTCGTCTCCATGGTCGCGATCGTGCTGATCATCGGCGCGGTGGTCGGCGGCACGCAGAAGAGCATCGCGTCGGTCGGGCTCGTCGTGATGCTCGGCGTGGTGCTGCATAACGGCATCGGTCTGCTCGGCGGGTATTGGGGCGGCCGTCTGCTCGGTTTCGACGAATCCGTCTGCCGCACGCTCGCGATCGAAGTCGGCATGCAGAATTCGGGGCTCGCGGCGACGCTCGGCAAGCTGTACTTCACGCCGCTCGCCGCGCTGCCGGGCGCGCTGTTCTCGGTGTGGCACAACCTGTCCGGCTCGCTGCTCGCGGGCTTCTGGGCGGGACGTCCGGCAAAGGGCTCGACGCATGTCGACGGCGAGCGCGGACTGAACGCTGAGCGCGGCTGAGTTTCTTGCCGCTGGCCGCGGTTGGGGTGAAGGTGTGCCTCGCCGCGGCCTTCGGTAGACACGCAGCAGTCAAAAGCTGCCGATTCGAGCCGCGGCATTGAATCGGCGCGATCGCTACCGTTGTGCAACCTGACGGCGCAAACGAAGTCCAAACCCTCACGCCTCACAGCAAGCCCCACGCCTTGCTCCTTGCGGCACACATCTCACACTCCTCAGCACGCAACACGCGCCTCGCAGCAGAGCCTCCATCGCACGTCCCCGGCGTCCACGCGCAAGCCCCCTTCCCTCTGCCTCCACACCCCAGAACCCCCAACACGCGCCCCAATTCCCCTTAGAATGGGCTCTCTCGACGACGTGAGCGGGTTCACCGCGCCGCCACGAAAAGCTTGCAAAGCAAGGGGAAAACAGCGTGCAGGGGCAACACGAACAGCATCGGCGCGCGCTGCGCGGCCAGTCGACATTCAGCACAACGAGACATTTTTTCCTGCTGCTGTGCGCAGCGGCATGTTTGACCGCCTGCGCGACCAAGCCGCCCGCCACTGCGTTCGACCGCGAAGTCACCCAGGCGCTGCCCGTCACCGCCGACACGCCGTTGCGTAGCGAGCTTGCGCCGCTCGAGGCGAAGCATCCGCAGCAGTCGGGTTTTCGCGTGCTGTCGAGCGGCACCGACGCGTTGCAGATGCGCATCGCGCTCGCGCGCGCGGCGACGAAAACCCTCGACATGCAGTACTACATCGCCAACGAGGACACCACCGGCAAGCTGCTGCTCGGCGCGGCGCTCTACGCAGCCGACCACGGCGTGCGCGTACGCATGCTGGTCGACGATCTGAACTTCAAGGACATCGACCGCGTGATGGCGGGCCTGAACTCGCACGACAACATCGAGATCCGCGTGTTCAATCCGTTCGGCAGCGCGCAGGAAGGGATGTTCGAGCGCACCACCAACGTGTTCACGCAGATCGGCCACTTCACGCGCCGCATGCACAACAAGGCGATGATCGCGGACAACCAGCTGGCGATCGTCGGCGGCCGCAATCTCGGCGACGAATACTTCAGCGCGAGCGAAACGCTGCAATTCCGCGACCTCGACGTGCTCGCGGCGGGCCCGATCGTCGCCGACGTCTCCGCGAGTTTCGACGACTACTGGAACAGCGGCCTCGCCTATCCGCTGCATGCGCTGAACAAGCAGAAATTCGACCAGAAAGAACTCGACCAGACGCGCGACGATCTGCGCGAGCACTGGCGCACCCATGCCGATCCGTACAACGCCAAGCCGCTGAACGCGACGCCGCTCGCCGCGCAGATCGCGGGCGAACAGTTGGGTCTCACATGGGCGCCGGCCGAATTCAAGGCGGATCGGCCGGAGAAGATCGAGCATCCGTCGCCAGACTACGTGAGCCCGCCGATGCAGCGGCTGCGCGAACTGATGCGCGACGCGCATCACGACTTCCTGATCGTGTCGCCGTACTTCGTGCCGCACGACGCGGGCGTGCAGGCGGCCGGCGAACTCACGCATCGCGGCATCCGCATCGCCGTGCTGACCAATTCGCTCGCCGCCACCGACGCGGTCGCCGTGCAGGCCGGCTACAGTCCGTTTCGCGTGCCGCTGCTGCAGCAAGGCGTCGAGCTGTACGAATTCAAGCCGCACCAGGATACGCCGAACATCGGCATCGTCGGTTCGCGCTCGCGCGCGAGTCTGCACGCGAAAACCTACGTGATCGATCACGAGATTCTGGTGATCGGCTCGATGAATCTCGACCCGCGCTCGGCGAATCTGAACACCGAGCTCGCGCTGGTGATCCACAGTCCCGAGCTCGCCAATCAGGTCGCGCAGATCTTCGAGCGCGCGATCCAACCCGAGACCAGCTATCACGTAACGCTCGCCGACCCGGACCAGCTCGCGTATCTGCGCTCGATCGGCGCGCCGCTGTCACCGCTCGTGTGGACCGACGTCGAGAACGGCGAAAAGCGCACGTATATTTTCGATCCGCAGGCGGGTTTCTACCGGAACGCGCTAACGGGTCTATTCTCCTTATTGCCTGTCAATTCGGAACTCTGAGCGCAACGCAGAGCATCCAAGCAGAACTTTGAGCGCAACCTTGAGAAGCGGAGCCAAACATGACTGAAGACGTGCGGATGGAACGCGACACGTTCGGCGAAATCGCAGTGCCGAACGCCCGCCTGTGGGGCGCGCAGACCCAGCGCTCGCTGCAGAACTTCAAGATTTCGACCGAGAAGCAGTCGCCCGAGTTGATCACCGCGCTCGCGGTGGTCAAGCGCGCGGCGGCCGAGGTCAATCTCGGCCTCGGTGTGCTCGACGAGCAGAAGGCCCGCGCGATCATGCAAGCGGCCGACGAGATCATCGACGGTCAGCATCCGGGCGAATTTCCGCTCGCGGTCTGGCAGACCGGTTCGGGCACGCAGACCAACATGAATCTGAACGAGGTGATCGCGAATCGCGCGAGCGAGCTGCTCGGCGGCGAGCGCGGCGAAGCGCGCAAGGTGCATCCGAACGACGACGTGAATCGCGGCCAGTCGTCGAACGACGTGTTTCCGACCGCGATGCACGTGGCGGCCGCGTACGCGATCGTCAAGCATCTGCTGCCCGCGCTGAAGACGCTGCGCGATACGCTCGACAACAAGGCGAAGGCCTTCGCCGATGTCGTCAAGATCGGCCGCACGCATCTGCAGGACGCCACGCCGCTGACGCTCGGGCAGGAGTTTTCCGGCTACGTCGCGCAGCTCGAGCACGGCATCCGTCACGTCGAGTCGGCGCTGCCGCATCTGTACGAACTCGCGCAGGGCGGCACCGCGGTCGGCACCGGTCTGAACGCGCATCCGAAGTTCGCCGACAGCGTCGCCGCCGCGATCGGCAAGCTGACCGGTCTGCCGTTCGTGTCGGCGCCGAACAAGTTCGAGGTGATGGCGGGCGCGGACGCGCTGGTGTTCGCGCACGGCGCGCTGAAGACGGTCGCGGCGAGCCTGAACAAGATCGCCAACGACATCCGTTGGCTCGCGAGCGGTCCGCGCTGTGGCCTCGGCGAACTGTCGATTCCGGAAAACGAACCGGGCAGCTCGATCATGCCGGGCAAGGTCAACCCGACCCAGTCCGAAGCGCTGACGATGCTCTGCGCGCAGGTATTCGGCAACGACGTCGCGGTGAACATCGGCGGCGCGAGCGGCAATTTCGAGCTGAACGTGTTCCGGCCGATGATCGCGCACAACGTGCTGCAGTCGACGCGCCTGCTCGCCGACGGCGCGCTGAGCTTCAACGACAACTGCGCGGTCGGCATCGAGCCGAATCGCGAGCGCATCGACACGCTGCTCAACGAATCGCTGATGCTGGTGACGGCGCTCAATCCGCACATCGGCTACGACAAGGCCGCGCAGATCGCCAAGAAGGCGCACAAGGAAGGTACGACGCTCAAAGCGTCGGCACTCGCGCTCGGCTATGTGAGCGAGCAGCAGTTCGACGAGTGGGTGCGGCCGAAGGATATGGTCGGGCGCACGGGCTGAGTGCGCGCGTTGCCGGCGAGCCCGCGCGGGCTGCTATGGGTGACCGACGAATGGTGGCGTAAGCGTTGCGGAGTGTGTCGCTGCGCTTAAATTTTCCCCTGCGCGACTTCGTCCGGCTTCAGCTCGACGATCGCGTCGAGCGCTTCCTTCACGTCCATCGCGTACTTCGCGAGCCGCTTCTGCTCGTCGGTCTCGGGCACGAATGCGGGCACCGACACCGGGTGACCGTTCTCGTTGACGGCGACCATCACGACCAGACAGTCGGTGGTCTGCAGCAGCTCGCCGCCCTTCGGATCGCCCGCCTGCACCGACACGTGGATGTGCATGCTGGTGCGGCCCGTTGCAACCACGCGCGCGCGCAATTCGACCAGATTGCCGACGAGAATCGGCCGACGAAAGCGGATGTTGCCGACGCTGACCGTCACGCAATAGCGCCCCGACCACACTGCCGCGCACGCGTACGCGGTTTCGTCGATCCACTTCATCAGCGCACCGCCGTGCACCTTGCCACCGAAGTTGACCGAGGTCGGCTCGGCGAGAAAGCGGAAGGTGGTTTCCGAACGATCCAACGGTGCTGCGGGGATAGTGCTCATCTTGGCTCCGATCACGCGGATGCATTGAAAGGAGGCGATTATACGAGCGCAATATTGCCGGCGGTGCGGCATCGATTGGGGGGGCTGACGAAGGGACGGCGGCGGGAAGTCAGACTGTTCAGGCTTTCTTTCGAAGTACTTTCGAAACGTGACGGTTTGGGTGCCGGTGGACGCCGGCGCATTTGCGTTCGTGGCTCGAGCTCGATGCGGGCTTCATGAAGTTCCACGGAGGACGCGCCACCCAGTCGCCGTCAGGCGCGGTCCGGTTGTGTGGCTGCTTTTCGTGTACTGCCTGCGCACCGCATGCGATCCGCGCGCTAGTTGCGGACGCTAATACCTTGGTCGATCGTGCCGTACATGGTGATGCTGCCGCTGCCGGCCGAGCCCGGGCCGCCTCCGCCCTGCGCACAGGCGCTGAACAACAGAACCGCTGCGGCAACCGCAAAGAGAGATTTCATCACTTCAGATTCCTGCAAAGACAGGCTTCGATTCTAGCCTGGCGGCATCGGGCGGCGCAGCCGAGCGGTCGGCCTGCCCACGTACGCTGCTTAAGCCGCGGGTCGTTGCGGCGAGGTGCGCCGGGCGCGGTCACGGTATTTCATTATTCA
Source organism: Paraburkholderia antibiotica (assembly GCF_012927125.1). Classification (GTDB taxonomy): domain Bacteria; phylum Pseudomonadota; class Gammaproteobacteria; order Burkholderiales; family Burkholderiaceae; genus Paraburkholderia; species Paraburkholderia antibiotica. The sequence goes on along the minus strand of NZ_JABBFZ010000001.1, from coordinate 314,314 downwards.
CGCGAGGCTGAAACATCGAATCCCGGGCGCGGGTACAGTGAGCGTCATGGCGACGCGGTTTGCGTTGTCACTGCGCCGCGTGACCGGGCGAACCAGGTTTTGCTGCTTTGCTGCTTTGCTGCTTTGCTGCTTTGCTGCTTTGCTGCTTTGCTGCCGTGTGCCGTGTGCCGTGTGCCGTGTGCCGTGTGCCGTGTGCCGTGTGCTGCTTGCCTGCTTGCCTGCTTGCCTGCTTGCCTGCTTGCCTGCTTGCCTGCTTGCCTGCTTGCCTGCTTGCCTGCTTGCCTGCTTGCCTGCTTGCCTGCTTGCCTGCTTGCCTGCTTGCCTGCTTGCCTGCCGCGCGCCGCTTCGCTTACCCGCGCGGCCGCCCCGCCGACTCAGGAGCTTCCGATGACCACCGCTCTCACCGACGACCAGAACCACTTCCCCGGCCTCAGCCGCATCGGCGCGCTGCTCGCCGATCCCGGCCGCGCCGCGATGCTGTGGGCGCTGATGGACGGCAGCGCCCGCCCCGCCGGCGAACTGACGATGATCGCCGGGCTGTCGCCCTCGGCAGCGAGCGCGCATCTCGCACGACTCACCGATGGTGGCCTGCTCGCGCTCGAAGTGCGCGGCCGGCATCGCTACTTCCGGATCGCGTCGGCGGAGATTGCCGCGTCGATCGAGGCGCTCGCCAATGTCGCGCAGGTCAGCGCGCCGCAACGGGCCGCGCCGCGCCCCGCGCGCACCGTGCCGCTGGAAATGCGCTACGCCCGCACCTGCTACGACCACATGGCGGGCGAACTGTCGGTGCGGATCTTCGAGCGCATGCTCGACGACGGGATGCTGACCCAGCACGGCACCTCGCTCGATGCCACCGCGCAAGGCGCCGAGCGCTTCGCCGGCTGGGGCGTCGATCTGTCCGCGCAGCACAGCCGCCGACGCCGCTTCGCGTGCACCTGCCCGGACTGGAGCATGCGCCGCCCGCATCTGGGCGGCGCGCTCGGCGCGGCGCTGCTCGACGCGTGGTCGGTGCACGGCTGGGTCGAGCGTACCGAGCGGCCGCGCGTGCTGCGCATCACGCCGGCGGGGCATCAGCATTTCGATGCGTTTCTTGGCACGGGAGCGGTGACGGGATGAGGCAGCGTCGGGTGCCTTGCCGTCGGACAAACTAGCCATCAACCATCGCCGCGTAAGCGATCGCCAGACAAACGGACCGCAATTCAAATTCATCCGCGATGCGGCGCTACCCGACCCACGCAACCCGACTCGCTTCCACCTCCCAGCCCTTCTCCGAGACCTTTTGTTACACGCCAGCGAAGCCACCTTACAAAACAGGGGGCCTTGAAACATAGCCGGCGGGTACAGTGACTCCAAGGATTCGGCGCGTTGCCGCGTCCGCCGGAGACCCGTCATGACACGCCTTACCCCGTCCCCGAGCAAGCCCGGAACTTCACGCCTTCTGGTCGGCTATACGCTGATCGCGGCCGCCGTCGTCGCACTCGCCGCGCAGGTTGGTTTCGCGCAGGAAGCTCCGCCAGCGCCGCAGGGCGCAGCCGACATCGCCACCGCGCCGGCAGGCGATCCGCCGGGGCGCATCGCGCGTCTGAACTACATGGCCGGCACCGTGACCACCGAACCCGCCGGCGCCGCCGACTGGTCCTACGCGCAGATCAACCGGCCTCTTACGACCGGCGACCAGCTCTGGAACGACCAGAACGCGCGCTCCGAACTGCACATCGGCTCGACCGCGGTACGCCTCGGCCAGAACACCAGCCTCGACGTGCTCAATCTCGACGACACCAGCGCGCAGCTCAAAGTCGCGCAAGGCACGCTGTCGACGCGCGTGCGCGAACTGCCGGCGGGCTCGTCGTATGAAATCGACACGCCGAATCTGGCGCTCGGCATGAACGGCCCCGGCGACTATCGTGTGGACGTCGCGCCCGATGGCAGCAGCACCACCGTCACCGTGCGCAGCGGCAGCGCGGTCGCGTATGGCGACGGCGGCCAGATCCCGGTCGCGGCGGGCCAGCAGATCCGCTTCGCCGGCACCAACCTGCAACAGCTCGCCGACGCCCGCGCGCCGGGTCCCGACGAACTCGACCAGTGGGCCGCCAGCCGCGACGCGACCGAAGACCGCTCGGTGTCGGCGCGCTACGTGTCGCGCGACATCCCCGGCTACGCGGACCTCGACGCCAACGGCACCTGGCGCGACACCCCGCAGTACGGCGCAGTCTGGGTGCCGCGCGCGACGCCGGCCGGCTGGGCGCCGTACCACGACGGCCACTGGGTCTGGCAGGCGCCGTGGGGCTGGACCTGGGTCGACGACGAACCGTGGGGCTTCGCGCCCTACCATTACGGCCGCTGGGCTCAGGTCGACGACAGCTGGGCGTGGGTGCCGGGTCCGCTCGAAGCCGACGCGCCGCCGGTCTATGCGCCGGCGCTGGTTGCTTTCGTCGGCGATGGCGACGACAGCGGCGGCGGGGGCGTCGACTGGGGCGTGAATCTGGCGATCGGCGGAGCGGTTGCGGCGGGCGTCGCGTGGTTCCCGCTCGGGCCGGGCGAGCCGTGGCATCCGCACTGGGGCGACCGCGACCGCTGGAGCCCCGCGTACTACAACCGCGTGAACCGCACGACGATCGTCAACGATTACCACCGCGACATCACCAACGTGAACGTTCACAACACCTACGTGAACTATCGCGTGCCGGGCGGCGTAACCGCGATGCCGGCGACCGCGTTCGTGCATGGCCAGCCGACCGGACGGTTCGCGCAGAAGGTCGATCCGCGTCAGTGGCACAACGCGCGGATCAACCCCGGCGCGCCGGGCATCGCGCCGGTGCGCGAGAGCTTCGGCCCGGATCTGCGACGCGCGAATTACCGGCCGCCGGCGAGCGTCGCCGGCCGACCGGTGGTCGCGACGCGTAATCCGACGATGCCGGCCGCATATCACGACGTCCTCGCGCAACGTTTCGCGCAAAGCGGCGGGCGGGTGCCGGGCGGCGGCCAGCCGGTCGTGCGAACCTCGGTGCCCGCGCATATGACCGGCACGCCGGGCGCGCTGCCGATCGCGAATGTGCGGGTCGTGCAGTCGCATGTGCCGGGACGGCCGCCGGGAATGGCGGCGGGTGCGCCGGGTACGCCCGGCGGACCCGGCATGATGGGCGGCCCGGCTGGCGGCCCAACAGGCGGGAATGCGCCGCGTGGCGTCGAACAGGCGGGACAGCGGCCGGGTGAAAAGCCGGGTGAGAGACCAGGCGCGGGGCCTGTCGCGGGCGCGCACGGCGAAGCGCCGCAGACGCGACCGGGGATGCCGCCCATGGCGGGCAATCCGCGTCAGCCGCAACCGGGCGAGAGCGGGCAGATCGGCCGACCGGGTCAGCCAGGTCAGCCAGGTCAGATGGGGCAGATGGGCCAGCCGGCCCATGCGCCGAATGGCGTGCCGCGGCCGCCGCAGGCGGGTGGCGGCAATCCGGGCAACTATCCGGGCAACTACCGGGGCGCCTCTCCGGGCAGCGCTGCACAGCAGCACGGCGCGCCGCCGCAGCAATGGGGCGCGGTCGGCCGCTCAGAGCCGGCGTGGACGCAACCGCATACACCGATGGGCCAGCAACGGCCGCGCATGGAGCAACCGGGCAGTCCGCAGCAAGCGGGACAGCCGGGTTTCGCGCAGCAACCGGGTGTGCCGCATCCGCAACAGAATCCGGACGCGCAGCAGCAGGCACGGCAACCGGAAGGTCGGCCGCAACCGCTGCAATCCATGCAGCCGATGCAACAACCGCCGCACGCCGAGTCGCCGCAACAGCAACAACAGGCTCAGCAAGCGCGGATGGAACCGCGCCCGCAAGCGCCGCAGCCGCGCCCGGAACCTCAGGTTCAGCAAGCACAACAGCCGCGCTTCGAACCGCGCCCGCAGCCGATGCAACAAGCCCGACCGGAGCCACAGGTGCAGCAAGCGCAGCAACCGCGTTTCGAGCCGCGTCCACAGCCGGTCCAGCAACCACGCCCCGAGCCGCAGATCCAGCAGGCGCAACAGCCGCATTTCGAGCCGCGTCCGCAGGTGCAGCAACCTCGCCCGGACCCGCGTCCACAGATGCAGCAGCCCCGCCCGGAACCCCGGCCGCAGCCCCAGCAGGTCCAGCAGCCGCGTCCGCAACCGCAACCGCAACCTCAGCCGCAGCAGCAACGCGCCGAGCAGCATCAGGGCGGCGGCAATCGCGACGAGCATCACAAGGGTTGAGCGCGCGGCCTCGCCTCGCGCCCTGTCCTCAGCAACACCCCACTCCGGACAGCAAAGCGCCAATAAAAAAACCCCGCGACGCGCAAGCTCGCGGGGTTTTTTACTGTGCAACGCGCTCGCTGTCGCACATCGCACGTCATCAGATCGCCATCGGCGCGGTCAGCGGCTCGTGGTGTCGATAGCCGACCAGCGAAAAATCCGCCGGCTCGATCTGCTCCAGCCATTCCGGTTGATACACACCGGTCTTCGCGTACTCGGGCACGCGATCGGCGATCTCCAGTTGCGGGCTCTCGTACGGCTCGCGCGTGAGCTGCTGCTGCAACATGTCGAGCTGGTTTTCGTAGATGTGCGCGTCGCCGATGAAATAGCTGAACCAGCGCGGCGTATAGCCGGTCAGTCGACCGACCAGATGCAGCAGCGCCGCGCCCTCGGTCAGATTGAACGGCGTACCAAGGCCGACGTCGTTGCTGCGGATGTACAGACACAGCGAAATCTCGCGACGCGTCACGTTCGGCAGGAACTGATACAGCAGATGGCAGGCCGGCAGCGCGATCTGATCGAGTACCGCCGGGTTCCACGCATGAAACAGAATCCGTCGATCGGCGGGGTTCTGCATGATCGTGTCGAGACATTGGCGCAGCTGATCGATCGCCTTGTAGAGCAGCACCTTCGGGCGACCGTCTTCGTCGAATTGCGTGATCACGCGAAAGCCGCGCGCCTGGGCGTCGGCCAGCTGCGCGCTCGCGTCGGCGTCGAGCACCTTGTAGGCCGGCCACTTGCGCCATTGCACGCCGTACACGTCGCCGAGATCGTCGGGCCCCTCGCGATACGGATTGGCGAGCCACTGCGCGTTCTGGTTCGCGTTGCCGTCCCACACCTTGCAGCCGAGCGCGCGGAAATCCGCGGCGCTGCGCGACGCGCGCAGAAACCCGACCAGCTCGCCGATCGCCGACTTGAACGCGAGCTTCTTCGTCGTGACCGCCGGAAAGCCCTGCTGCAAATCGAAACGCAGCATCGCGCCCGGCATGCTGATGGTGCGGATGCCGGTGCGGTTTTCCTGCCACGTGCCGGTATCGAGAATCGTGCGGACGAGGTCCAGGTATTGTTTCATGCGGGGTTCCTTCGACACGGCGCGAATCGGACTCGCGAGTCCAACTCGATCTACGCCACGAGATTGAGCAAAACCCGATTCTAGCAAGCGCAACCCGGCGACGCCCGGCATGGCGTGGCGCGTTGACAATTCAGGGGATGACGGACAGGAGGAAAAGATCGCAACCGGCGACGGATGCGCAAAAAGCAAGAAGCGCAAGAGGCACAAGACGCGCAGGCTGCCAGAGCAGCGATGAACGACGCGCAGCGACCGGCGACGACATAACGACCCTCGCAGGCCGCCAGCCTCACCGCTCATCCGCTCAACTCAACCGCTCAACGCCTACGGCCCGCTCGCGTCCCGACGAGACTCAAAGATGCTGCACCGAAGCCGGCAGATCGCCATGCGGCGCCGCGGCCATCGGCTCGCCTTCCATATGCCGCATGCCGTGCGAGCACAAAAGCCGATACAGCGTGACGCGGGAAATACCGAGTTCCTGTGCCGCGTCGCCGAGACGCCCGCGATGCCGCAGCAGCGCCAGTTCGATCGCCTGCCGCTCGGCCGCCTCGCGCGCCTGTGCGAGCGACACCGGCACGATCTCGACGTACTCCGCGAGTTCGAGGTCGCGCGCGGTGATCGCGCGTCCCTCCGACATCACGATCGCACGGCGCACACGGTTGATCAGCTCGCGCACGTTGCCCGGCCAGCCGTAGTTATGCAGCGCCGCGATCGCATCGGGCGCGAAGCCGCGCAGCCGGCGACTCGCATCTTTCTTGAAACGTTCGAGCATGTGTCGCGCGAGCAGCTCGATGTCCTTGCCGCGCGCACGCAGCGGCGGCTCGTCGATCTGCAGCACGCACAGACGGTGATACAGGTCCGAGCGGAAACGCCCTTCGATCATCGCCGCGGTCATGTCCACGTGGGTCGCGGAAATGATGCGCACGTCGACGTCGATCGCGGTATGGCCGCCGAGCCGCTCGACCTTGCGCTCCTGCAGGAAACGCAACAGGCTCGCCTGGCTTTCGAGCGGCAGATCGCCGATTTCATCGAGAAACAGCGTGCCGCCATTGGCGGCCTCGACCCGGCCGATCTTGCGCTGGTTCGCGCCAGTGAACGCGCCGCGCTCGTAGCCGAATAGTTCGGATTGCAGAAGATGCGGCGGAATCGCGCCGCAGTTGATCGGCACGAACGGCGCGTTGCGGCGCGCCGAGCGTTCGTGAATCGCCACCGCGGTGAGTTCCTTGCCGGTACCGGATTCGCCAGAGATGAACACCGGCGCGTCGGTCATCGCGACCTTGCGGATCGAGCGGAACAACGCGAGCATCGCATCGCACGAGCCGACCATTTCGCCTTCGGCGCCTTGCGAGCCGTCGTTCGACGCGGTTTCGCCGAGCGAGATCATGCCGTAAGCGTGACCGACCGAATCGACGATGCGATCGCCCGAATACGGCACCGTCACGTAATCGAAACAGTAGTCGCGCACGAGCCGGCGCAACGCGGCGTCCTGCAGCTGGCCCGGCATCGTGGCCGCGACCCAGCCGACGTTCGGCATGGTCAGACAGGATTCGAAAGCGGCGATTTCGTGCGGCTGGAAATCGCTGGAAAGATCAAGCAGGCCGCCGGCCGCCATGCCGGTGCGGACCGCGCGGCGGGCGTCGCGCGCGGAGCCGACGACTTCGACATGCCAGCCGCGCTGCAGAAAACGCGTATTCAGTTCCGCGCTTGGGTCACGCGAAACGTAAATCAGTTGCCGCGTTGCGGGTTCCATTATTCAGATCCTCTCGTCAACGAACGTTAAGGACGACGCATGCACCTGAAACTGTGGTTCAGACACGCTGACCCATTCGGGTTTCGCGAAGCGCAAAACCGAACGGCCATTCCATTCCGTGCGGACAGCTGATCCCCAGAAAGCGGCGTGTGTGTTTGAGACGACCTGTTATGGGCCTTTTTTAAATCTGAAGCTGTTTTCGAGAGCTTACTATACGCGCGCCGCGTCGAAAACAATTATGCGAATTTAATCGGGGACCCTTTACCCATTAAGGCGCGGCGGGCGATAAACATTTATTCAGCCGACAAATAAAAGATTACCGAAAGGTCTATTTCACGGTTTGCAGAAGGTACTTAGTACCGTGGGATTAACAAATTATAGGTATTTCCTGCTGAGTCGTTTCAACGCTGAAACATTTTTTTTCGATTTAGCGTCTATTTCGCATTGTTATGCATGCCGCTTCCAGGCGCATCAATGGGTTGCGAGCGATGGCACATGTTTCGCTAAATGCCATGCACCAGGGAGACACATCATGCGACTCGCTTTCCGCATCGATCCAATAAGCCGCGCAGCACGCTTCGCCATTTGTGCGGCTCTTGCATTGAGCGCCTTGCCGGCAGCGGCCGACACCGGCAGCACGCCGGCCGCTTCGACTCAATCCGCCATGCTGGCGGACTCTAGCGACTCCACCAGCCCCACTTCCGTGGCTGCGCAATCCTTTGCGCTGACGCCCCCTGACGACCCCAGCCAGCTCTCCGCCCAGCCAGCGAGCCCGGCCGCCGATGCTGCATCGGTGAACGATATTTCGCTCGACGACCAGATGCTGTCGCGGCAACGCGGCGGCGCGGTCGGCATGTTGATGGTCGCCGCGACGCCGCAGCTGATGCAAGGCGGCGGCAACCAGGTGACGTTGTGGGACGAGATCGCCCCGCCCTCGCCGTTGCCGGTACCGGTCGATGCCGCGCACTCCGCGCAGGGCAACGTCGCGACGTACCAGCGTAAGTAACGGCGCACATAACGACACAAGCAACAACGCACGTCACGGCGCCCATTTCGCACCCGTCGCGCCAACGCAACGCACGAGCAGCAGGGACGCAGCAACAGGCAGCAAGCGGTAGCAACAAGCAGCAGCGCAACGCAAAGCAACACCGAAGCAAGACAGCACCCAGGCAACGTACGACAAGCAGCTCAAAAGCAACAGAGACCAGGCAATGCAGGACCGGCCACGCGGCGCGCACCACACGCCGCGCGCCGGCGGGCTACAAGAGAGAAGAGAAAGGACCGGGACATGACTACGACCCTCCAGATGCCGCGCGCCTCAAGGCTGGCGACGGCGTCGCTTCACGGCGCGCCTGCCTTCGCGCCCGCGGCTTGCACCAGCACGATGGCCGCCGCTCTCGCCACCGCCCTCCTCACCGTCTGCTTCGCGAGCGCCGCGCGTGCCGAACAGGTCGCCAATCCGGGCGACATCATCGTCGAGCGCACTGTTACGCCGCGCGACGCGTTCGTCCCCGTGCCGCGCGACCAGGACCCGGTCGCGGTGCGCGCCACCACTTTCCCGGCCAATTCGTTCAATCCGGCGCTCGCCACACTCGTGGGCGACACCGATCTGACCAATGCGCACGGGTCGAGCGGCGTCGCCGAAGGCGGCGTGCTCGGCGGCACCGGCATGCAGGCGGTCACGCAGATTCTCTCCGGCAAGGCGACCGGCAACGCCATCCCGTTGAACGCGGGCGGCATCGGGGGTCCGGCGGCCGGCATCGGCGGCACGATCAGTTCGACGGTGACGGGCGCGCTCGCGCCGCTGTCGAACGTACTCGGCGGCGCGTTCGGAGGCATGAAATGAACGCGCGCCTCATTCGTCTTCCGCTCAGGCCACTGCACGCCGGCGCGTTGCGTGTCTGGGTCAGCGCGTGCGCTCAGGTCGCAATCTCCGTCGGCATCGGCATCGGCGCGACGGCCCTCGTGGCGAACCAGGCGCAGGCCCAGTCGATCCCCGTCGTCGGCGCAACCGCGACGATCGGCAACGGTGCCGGCGCGGGCGTCACCGGCGCATTCACGGTCAACGAAACGGCCGGCGTCGACAACGCCCAGGCCAACCAGATCACGGTGACGAGCGGCGGCCTGGTCGGCAACGCGAACGCGAGCGTGCAAAGCGCGTCGGTCGCGGCCAAGGTACCGCGCGCACAGGCCTCGATCGAAGCCAACGCCTTTTCGAATACATCCGGCGCGGTACTGGTGAACCAGTCCGCCGGAGCAGGGAATCTGCAGCGCAACAGCACCCTGTTGGGGACTGCGGCGCTCGGAGTCGAGACCGTCTCGGATGGGGAGCTATCCGCGACGGCCCCGAAAAACGGGAGTCTGGGGCCATCCAGTACGGCTCACGGCATGCGCGAGGCCAACATTTCCAACCAGGCCTTCCGCAACGCGAACGGGATCGTACAGGTCAACCAGGCAGCCGGCGCCGGTAATGCCACGGCAAACAGTTTTGTGCTCCGTCCCCCGGCGGGCACTTTTTTTAACTGACCACACTTAAGTATCGGAGCGAATCATGAAGCGCACTCTTATTGCCGCAGCCGTGCTCGTTGCCGCATCCGGCAGCGCGTTTGCCGCACCGCAAAAGGCCTGGCTGTTCAACACCACCGCCGTGGGCGAGATGGTCGGCGTGGAAGGGCTGGTCGGACTGTATGGCTGCGTGCACGTGTCGAGCACGGCCGGCGCGGTGATCAACAACAATCAGTCAGTCACCGTGAATGCATCGCTCGATCCGCAGGCGCAGACCTATGCCAGCGGCAGCGTGACCACCACGATCAACAACAACCGCTCGTCGGTCAGAGGCGGCGGCACGGCCTTCGCGTTCACGACGCAAAACCATTCGACCTCGAGCTCCGGCTCGCAAGGCTTCGAAGCTTCGGGCGGCTATGTCTACGGCAGCCAGAGCTCGTCGGTGTCGGGCGGCGGTTATGAAATGAGCCAGCAGGCAGCCGGCATCGCGGGCGGCTTCTCGCACACCAGCCAGAACTCCGGCGGCCACATCGCGGCGGGCGGCTCGATCGGCGGCGGCTACAGCTATTCGGACCACAACACGTTCTCGCACGGCAACGGCTCGTTCAACGCGCACGGCGGCCTGCAGGCCGGCTATCGCGAATCGAGCTATTCGAACTCGTCGGGCCTCGCCGGCGGCTTCGAAGCGAGCGAAGCGTCCGGTCAAGGCCGTATGTGGGGCTTCACCGCGAGCCAGGGCTCGGGCTATGCGGCGGTCGGCGAACAGTCCTCGGGCTATTCGCGCAGCCGCTCGTCGTCGACCGATGCATACGGCGCCGCATGGGGCGTCGACGCCAGCCTCGCGACCACCGACGTGACGACCCGCGGCTCGGTCACCGAGCACATCAACAACCAGGTGGCCGGCACGCTAACGGCGACAACCGGCACCAACGCGGCGAGCAACGTGTCGGGCAACCTCGGCGTGAACATCGCCGAAGGCATCAGCAACGAGCAAAGCAACGACGTCTCGCTCGCTTCGGTCGACATCGGCAACGTGTTCGGCAACGCGCAGGACTTCAACACGCAATCGTCGAGCGGCAATGCCCGCATCAACAACTTCAACCTGAACGCGTCGGTCGGCAACGGCTCGCTGTCGGGTGTGACGGGCAATGTCGGCGTGAACGTCGCGTCGGGTATCGGCAACGTGCAGAACAACAGCCTTGCCGGCGCCGTCACGACGACCTCGCCGGGCCACGCGATGACGACCGCGATGGACGCCACGGATGACAACTCGCAAACCGCCGGCATGACGGTACGCGGGCAATTCCAGGGCACTGCGATGCTCGGCGCCGACACCTTGCACGGCGCGTCCGGCAACATCGGCGTGAACATCGCCGGCGGCGCGGGCAACCTGCAGCACAACGGCCTGGCGATCGCGGCTCTGAACAGCGGCCACTAAGCCGGCGCAGCAACAACAGCAGTACAGCAGAAGAAGCGTTAAAGCAGTCGGGAGGACGCGCCGGCAGCCGCAGAAGCTGCCGGCGCGCATCGGGCAGGAGACCAGCATGACCGGGTTCAAGGGGTTCCCGGCGCTACCGTTCGCCGTAGCGCTGGCAGGCTGTGTGCTGTGCGCGGGTCACGCCGCCGCACAGTCGAGCATCGACACGTCGACGCTCGTCGGCGTGCCTTTGACGAAGCCGATCCGCTCGATGAAGGATCTGCGCTACAGCCACATCGTCAATCAGCAGTTCGACTACAGCTGCGGCGCCGCGGCGCTCGCCACCCTCCTCAAGTACGGCTATGGCATCGATATTCCGGAGACCGAACTGATTCGCCGGATGATGGCTTTTTCGACGCCTGAAGTCGTCGTCAAGAACGGCTTCTCGATGCTCGACATGAAGAACTTCGTCGAGACCATCGGTCTGCGCGGACGCGGCTTTCGCGTCACCGTCGAAGCGCTTCACCACCTTCAGATCCCCGTGATGGTCCTGATGAACATCGACGGGTACGAGCATTTCGTGATCGTCAAGCATGCGCAGGACGGCCGCGTGTTCATCGCGGACCCGGCCCTCGGCAATCGCATCGTGCTCGAAGAGGACTTCGCGAAGACCTGGAACGGTCTGGTGTTCGCGGTCCTCGGCAAACCCTTCAGGGAGGATTCACCGCTGTTGCAGGGCAACGAGTCGCTCGCGCTGAAGCTGCGCGCCGGTGCGCTGGAAGGCGGCACCGCCGCGACTCCCTTTTTCGAGTACGGCTTGAACAAGGCAGACATGTTCTGATCCCGCCATGAAGTCACACCTTACACAGCTTGGGTTCGTGCTCTGCGCCGCCGCATGCGGCGCCGCCGGCATGGCCCAGGCGTCGGAGGGCGCCGCCTCGCCAGCGACGTCCGATCCGATACCGCGCGCCGCCGTCGCGCCCCTCACGGTGCAGGTCGTCGGCGACGACGTCCTCGCGACCCAGACCGGCAAATATGCCGGCGCCACGATGATTTCCGGCTTCGTGCTGAACGTCATTTCGCAGTGGCAGTTGCCCAACGGCGTGAGCGCGCTCGCCCAGGGCACGCTGAGCGCGGCGCAGAACGCGAGCGGCCAGCTCGCCAGTTCCGTCGCCACCTCGGCCAGCGTGAGCGGCGGCTCGCATGGCCACGGCGGCCATGGCGGGGATTGGGGCGCCAATCCCAACGCGTCGGCGAGCGGCGGCCAGAGCATCGGCGTGAACGGCGTCTCGCAGATCACCCAGGTCGCGGGCGATAACAACAGCGGCACCAATGCCGCGCTGATCGACTTCAACAACAACGCAGTCACGCTGACGGGTGCCGCGAACACGCCGTCGGCCGTGGCCAGCAATTCGACCGGCTCGGTGAAAGCCGGCATCTCGTTCGGCAACGGCGGCGTGAATGTCACGTTGCAGACACCGGCTGGGCTCGCCACCCAGACCATCGCACCGGGCAACGGGCAGATCGCCCAGTTGCTGCAGATTGCGGGCAATAACCAGCAAGTCGCCAACGCCCTGCAACTGCATCTGCAAACGCAGCAGATGTCGGCCGCGATGCTCCGTCAGATCGGCGTACTACAGGCTTTGCAGAACAGGAGATAAACCGGCGGGCCGCCACCCGCCATCGCAGCACAGGCAGTAAAGATACGGTCGCGCGCCACGGAGGCAGGGAGGCAGGACGCGCGGCCGGTACACCGGGGGGTAAAAGATGAAAAACATGTCGTCAACCAGGGCGCCGCGCATGGCGCTGGCGGCCATTCCGGCCGCCGCCATGCTATGGGCCCTTTCGCAATCGGCGAGCGCGCAGGCGCTCGCCGGTCAATCCGTGGAAGATCGTCTGAATACGCTGATGCGCGTCGTCGACGAACAGCAGCGGCAAATCCATTCGCTCGAACGCCAGGTCACCCAGCTCGAGATGGCGCAACGCGGCCGCGGCATGCCCGGCGCGGGCGCGCCCGCGGGCAGCGACGCGGTCGCCGAGCAGCCCGGCGCCGACAACCTGCCGGTGCCGCTGCCGCCGCTCGCGCAGATCACGCCGGGCGCGCCCGCGCCGGCCGGCACCACCGGCACCGCGACCGGCGTGCCGGTCAACCCGCCGCCGCCGGATACGGGCAGCGCGGCCGGCGGCCTGCCGCCCGCCACCGACGGCAGCGGCGCGGTCGGCCAGACCCAGCGCGCCGCCGAGCCGGTGCGCACCCAGGCCGAGCAGGCGGTCGTGCAGCGCGAACATGCGCCGCTGTTCGACCACAAGCTGACGATGGACTTCGGTATCAGCGATACCTACTACGACCGTCGTCAGTTGCAGTTGTCGGGCTTCCTCGCGCTCGATGCGATCTTCCTCGGCAACATCAACCTCGGCCAGACCAAGTCGCACCAGGTGATGGCCGACCTCGATACGCGCTACGGGCTGACCGACCGCATCAGCGTCGACGTCGACGTGCCGTACGTGTACCGGCGCAGCAACTTCATCGTCGGCGGCGCGGGCGGCGCGGCGAGCACGTTGTCGGACGCGACGGTGTCGAGCCATGCGCTCGGCGACGTGAACTTCGGCATCTACTACCAGTTCCTGAGAGAGACCAACAGCATGCCGGACGTGGTCGGCAGCCTGCGCTTCAAGGCGCCGACCGGCACCTCGCCGTTCGGCCAGAAGGTCGTGCAGGTCGACGCCGACAACACCAACCTGGTCGCGCCGACCAGGCTGCCGACCGGCACCGGCTTCTGGAACATCACCGCGGGTCTGTCGGTGCTGAAGACCTACGACCCGGTGGTGCTGTTCGGCAGTGTTTCGTACACCTACAACATCGCGCGTTCGTTCGCGGACATCTCGTCGGTGCAGGGGCAAACCGAACCGGCGACCGTCAAGCTCGGCGACATCGTGCAGTTCGGCGGCGGCGTCGCGCTGGCGTTCTCCGACAAGGATTCGGCCAGCGTGTCGTTCACGATGGCGCTCGAACCCGAGTCGCAGACCCGCGCGCCGGGCGGCTCCTACACGAAGGTGCCGGGCAGCGAAACCACGGCCGCAGCGATGAATTTTGGCCTGAACCACGTCGTGAACAAGCACCTGACCATCAACGGGTCGGTGTCGATCGGGCTCACCCCCGACGCGCCGAACTTCGTGGTCGGCGTGCGGTTTCCCTACACCTTCTGACGTGCCAACGATGCGAGGTCGAACGTGCGTGAATCACCTCATCTGACCAGTGTGACTGCCGTGGCGGCAGCGGGATCGCATCTGTCGCTGGCGCGGCCGGTGGAGCGCGATGCGGCCGGCGACGATGTGTCGGCGGCTGAGGCGCCGGAAGCCGACGCGATGGCGCTAGCCGGCGAGCCGACGCCTGCCGCCGCCGCGAACGTGCTCGGCATCGCCGCCGGCGGCGGCGTCAATGCGGCCCATGCAACCGGAGCGAGCGGGACGGCCGCGTCGGCACGCGGCGTCGCCCGTGTGTTGCTGTACGTCGCGCGCGCGCCCGACGAAACGCTGATCGCGCAGCTGAAAAGCCGGGGCTGGCAGGTCGCGGCCGCGCGCTCCGCGCACGAACTCGGGCGGCTCGTGAAGCCCGATCTCGCGTGCGCGGGGATCGTCGATCTGGCGAGCTTCGCGCCGCGCGACATCGGCGGACTCGAGACCAGCCTGCGCCAGCAGCAGGTCGGCTGGATCGCGCTCGCCACCAACGAGCGCCTCAACGATCCGCTCGTGCGACGCCTCGTGCGCCACTACTGCTTCGACTTCGTGAAGCTGCCAGTCGCGCACGCGACGATCGACTATCTGGCCGGCCACGCGTTCGGCATGGTCGCGCTGTGCGATCCGGAGGTCGCGCCGCCCGTCGGTGAATCGGGCGACGAGGAAATGGTCGGCACCTGCGAGGCGATGCAGCAGCTCTTTCGCACCATCCGCAAGGTCGCCAACACCGACGCGAGCGTGTTCATCTCCGGCGAATCGGGCACCGGCAAGGAGCTCACCGCGCTGGCGATTCACGAGCGCTCGCCGCGCCGCAAGGCGCCGTTCACGGCGATCAACTGCGGCGCGATTCCGCATCATCTTCTGCAATCCGAACTGTTCGGCTACGAGCGCGGCGCGTTCACCGGCGCGAACCAGCGCAAGATCGGCCGGGTCGAGGCGGCCGACGGCGGCACCCTCTTTCTCGACGAAATCGGCGATCTGCCGCTCGAAAGCCAGGCGAGCCTGCTGCGCTTTCTGCAGGAAGGCAAGATCGAGCGGCTCGGCGGGCGCGAATCGATTCCGGTCGACGTGCGCATCATTTCGGCGACCCACGTCGATCTCGACGGCGCGATGCGCGACGGCCAGTTCCGCGCCGACCTGTTCCACCGTCTGTGCGTGCTGCGCGTCGACGAGCCGCCGTTGCGCACGCGCGGCAAGGACATCGAAATTCTCGCGTATCACATCCTGCACAAGTTCAAGAACGACAATGCGCGCAAGATTCGCGGCTTCACGCCGTCGGCGATCGAGGCGCTTTACAACTACGGCTGGCCCGGCAACGTGCGCGAGCTGATCAATCGCGTGCGCCGCGCGATCGTGATGGCCGAGAACAAGCTGATCTCCGCCGACGATCTCGACCTCGCGGGCTTCACCGAGCAGGAAAGCATGACGCTCACGCAGGCGCGCGAGGCCGCCGAGAAGCGCGCGATCGAGGCGGCGCTGCTGCGTCATCGGCATCGACTGACGGAGGCCGCCGCGGATCTGAATATCTCGCGCGTCACGCTGTACCGGCTGATGGGCGTGCACGGGCTACGCGAACTCGGCGGCACCGACGACAAGGGTGCGCTCGCGGCGGATGAGCCGGCGCGGGGGTGAATGGGACTGGGTGGGGCCGAGTGAGGCAATGAGCCGCCGCCGGCACCGCCCCAAGCCGCATGCGCGGCGGTACGTGCCGGCGGGTCGGGTAGAATCGCCCGGTTACCCTCCTCTTTCCATTCGATGACGACGCTCACCCTGATCGTCGCTCGCGCCAGCAACGGCGTGATCGGCCGCGACAACCAGTTGCCCTGGCGACTGCCCGAGGACCTCAAGTTCTTCAAGCGCACCACGATGGGCGCGCCCATCATCATGGGCCGCAAGACGCACGAATCGATCGGCCGGCCCTTGCCGGGACGTCGCAACATCGTCGTCACGCGCGATGCGTCGCGGCGCTATCAGGGCTGCGACACCGCGACCAATCTCGACGACGCGCTGCGCCTCGCCGGCCAGGATCAGGCGCCGCAGGCATTTCTGATCGGCGGCGCGCAGCTGTATCAGGAGGGGCTGCAGCACGCGGACAAGCTGATCGTCACCGAGATCGCCGCCGACTTCGACGGCGACGCGACCTTCCCCGTGATCGACCGCGCCGTGTGGGAAGAGATCGCGCGCGAGGCGCATCACTCGAACGCGCCGAACGACTTCGACTACGCGTTCGTCACGTATCAGCGCAAGGACGTCTGAAGGCGGGCGCGCTTAACGCGCGTTTGCAAGACACTTGCCACGCATGTACCGCGCGTCAAGCACGCCTGTGTCGGTCCTCGCGACACCTACCGCGCGAATAAAAAAAACGCCACGCAACCTGCCGTTGCGTGGCGTTTCTGTTTTCGAGGCGCGCTCACCAGCATCGGGAGCGCATCCGCGCGGCCGCAAACCGGCCCACCGCTGATTGCCTGCTTATATTCCCCCTCACTGCCCCGCGATCGTCATCCGTTCGATCAGCACCGAGCCGGTCTGCTTGGTACCGCGCGTGATCGTATCCGCGCCGATCGCGACGATGTGGCGGAACATCTCCTGCAGCGTGCTCGCGACCGTGATCTCCTCGACCGGATACTGGATCTTGCCGTTCTCGACCCAGAAGCCCGACGCGCCGCGCGAATAGTCGCCGGTCACGTAGTTGACGCCCTGCCCCATCAGCTCGGTCAGCAGCAGCCCCGTGCCGAGCTTCTTCAGCATCGCTTCGAAGTCGTCGTCCGGGCGCGTGTTCGAACTGCGCAACGACAGGTTGTGCGAGCCGCCCGCGTTGCCGGTAGTTTGCATGCCGAGCTTGCGCGCGGAGTACGTGGACAGGAAATAGCCCTCCACCACGCCGTCCTTCACGACCGAGCGCTGATGCGTGCGCACGCCTTCTTCGTCGAACGGCGCGCTGCCCATCGCGCGCGCGACGTGCGGGTCTTCGACCACCTGCACGTGCGGCGCGAACACCGGCTTGCCAAGACTGTCGACGAGGAACGAGGTCTTGCGATACAGCGCGCCGCCGCTCGTCGCCTGCACGAACGCGCCGAGCAGCCCGGCCGCGAGCGGCGCCTCGAACAGCACCGGCACCTTGCGGGTGTCGAGACCGCGCGCGCCGATGCGTGCCAGCGCGCGCTCGGCCGCGTACCGGCCGACCGCTTCGGGATCGGCGAGCTCGTCGGCGCTGCGCGTCGACGTGTACCAGTCGTCGCGCTGCATGTTGCGCCCGCTGCCGGCGATCGGCGCGCACGCGACGTAGTGGCGCGAATACGGATAGCCGGCGAGGAAGCCGCGCGAGGTCGCCAGCACGAACTGCGAGTGCTGCGCCGACACGCTCGCGCCTTCCGAATTCTTGATCTGCGGATCGGTCGCGAATGCGGCATCTTCGGCGCGGCGCGCGATTTCAACGGCTTCGTCGGCGGACAGATTCCACGGGTGATACAGATCGAGGTCGCGCGGCGCAGTTTCGAGCAGCTCGGCTTCGGCGAGGCCCGCGCAATCGTCTTCGGCGGTGAAGCGCGCGATGTTGTAGGCGGCCGCGACCGTGTCCTTCAGCGCCTGAGACGAGAAGTCCGAGGTGCTCGCGTTGCCGCGCTTGTTGCCGATGAACACCGTCACGCCGACCATCTTGTCGCGGTTGTGCTCGATCGTTTCGACTTCGCCGCGCCGCACGGAGACGGACAGGCCGTCGCCCTCGGAAATCTCGGTTGCGGCGTCGGTGCCGCCGAGCGCCTTCGCGTGACGAAGGATGTCCGAGGCGATTTCCTTCAGCTCATCCTGGGTATGCGGAAAAAAGCGCTGCTTGACGTCCATGTCTGCTGCCATTGTGGTTGTCGTCCTGTTGGGGCCGCGCGGGCCCTGGGTATGCGCACCGGGTTCGGCGCAGGCGCGCGCGGGTGCGGGATAAATGCATCCCGCGATCATAGCAAGGTACGCGACGCCGTACCTGTGATTCGCGGCACCGCCGCGCGCGAGGCCGCATGCGCGAGCGACGCGGCCCGCTTTGACCCGCTTCGACCCACTGCGCCCGACTCCACGAGCCGGCAGCCTCACGGCCAGGCCAGCGCGGCAAGTTACAATATCGCCATGACACGCAAAACCCGCATTCAACCGATCGAATCCGTCGTGACGGAAGTCGACGAAAACGGCTACGACCGCCCCAGCAAGTCCCAGATCAAGCGCGAAATGGCCGCGCTGCAGGATCTGGGCGCGGAGCTGATCGCGCTGCCGAAAGACGCGCTCAAGCGCATGCCGATGCCCGAAAAGCTCGACGAGGCCGTGCGCGAAGCTCGCCGCATCACCGACTTCGAAGGCAAGCGCCGCCAGGTCCAGTACGTCGGCCGCGTGATGCGCGCGCTGCTGGAGACGGAAGTCGCCGCGCTGCGTACCGCGCTCGACACCTACAAGGGCGTCAACAAGTCGGAAACGGCGAAGCTGCACTGGATCGAGCGCACCCGCGAAAAGCTGCTCGCCGACGATGCCGCGCTGACCGAATTCATCCGCCAGCATCCGAACGCCGATCCGCAGCAGGGCCGCACGCTGATCCGCAACGCACGCAAGGAAGCGCAGCAGAGCAAGCCGCCGCGCTACTTCCGCGAACTGTTCCAGTGGATCAAGAACGCCGCCGGCGCGGACGACGAAGCCGACGACGCACACAACGCCGATCTCCCCACGGACGACGACGATGACGACCGCGACGCCTGAGCGACGTCAGCCGCGCAACCATCCCGATGAAATCGTGATCGGCCTCGTGTCGATCAGCGACCGCGCGTCGAGCGGCGTGTACGAGGACAAAGGCATTCCGGCGCTGCAGGAATGGCTGGGCGCGGCGCTCACGTCGCCGTGGCAGGTGGTTACCCGCCTGATCGCCGACGACGCGCCGACCATCTCGGCGACGCTCGTCGAGATGGTCGATGAAGTCGGCTGCGATCTGGTGCTGACGACAGGCGGCACGGGCCCGTCGCGGCGCGACGTGACGCCCGAGGCGACCCTCGCGGTCGCCACTAAAGAGATGCCCGGTTTCGGCGAGCAGATGCGGCAGATCAGTCTGAATTTCGTGCCGACCGCGATCCTGTCGCGTCAGGTCGCGGTGATCCGCGAGACGGCGGATCATGCGGCGCTGATCGTCAACCTGCCGGGTCAGCCGAAATCGATCAAGGAAACGCTCGAAGGTCTGCGCGACGCGGACGCGGGCAATGCGGTGAAGGTGCCGGGCATTTTCGCGGCGGTGCCGTATTGCATCGATCTGATCGGTGGCCCGTATGTGGAAACCAACGCCGACGTGGTGAAGGCGTTCCGGCCGAAGAGCGCGGTGCGCGCTCCGCGGCAGGATTAAGGCGGTTTCCGTTTATTTGTCGCCCGCGGCCGCATCCAGGGTCGGTGCCGACGGCACGAGGAAATGCTCGCGGTAGTACTTCAGCTCGTCGATCGACTCGTGGATGTCGGCCAGCGCCGTGTGCATCGCGCGCTTCTGGAAGCCCTTGTAGATCGTCGGCTGCCAGCGGCGGCACAGTTCCTTCAGCGTGCTCACGTCGAGATTGCGGTAATGGAAGAAGCGCTCCAGATCCGGCATCCAGCGCGCCATGAAGCGGCGGTCCTGGCAAATCGAGTTGCCGCACATCGGCGATTTGCCGGGCGGCACGTACGCACCGAGGAACGCGCGGATCTGTTCGACCGCATCGGCCTCGCTGACCGTCGACGCCTTCACGCGGTCGATCAACCCCGAGCGGCCATGCGTGTTCTGGTTCCACTCGTCCATTTTCGCGAGTGTCTCGTCGCTTTGATGAATCGCCAGCACCGGACCTTCGACCATCCTGTCGAGCGTCGAATTCGTCACCACCACCGCGATTTCGATGATGCGATCGGTGTCGGGCTCGAGCCCGGTCATTTCCATGTCCAGCCAGACGAGATTCATGTCGCTGCGTACGAGCGGCGGCTGTTCGGTGGATGCGAGGATGTCAGTCATGAAGGCAACCCTGAGGGCCGCGCGGCGAGCTTCACTGGAAACCCGCGTGCCGCGGCGTGTGTTCGTTTGAAATGGCTTCGTGCGGTCCGGCGCGGCGGGCGTGCTCAGGTGGTCCGGCAGCCCGGCAGTCTTGCGGCAGCGGCGCGCTGCCTCGTGCGACTACCTCGAACGACACCACGAACCGCTGCCGTTGTCTCCGCCCCCAACCCAAACCAAACCGCTGAAAACCGTACCGCCCCGCCGCAAGACGGGAAGAAACATATAATTCTCGCATAGATACCACGGAATCCCCGGATGCCTACCCTGTACTTCACCGCTCTGTTCGTCATCGCCGTCGTGGCGATGGTCGGCACCAAACTCTGGCTCGCGTCGCGGCAGATCCGCTTCGTCGCCGCTCATCGCGAACAGGTGCCGAGCCAGTTCGCGACCACCATCGCGCTCACCGCGCACCAGCGCGCGGCCGACTACACGATCGAACGCACCCGGCTCGCGATGATCGAGATCGTCGTCGGCGCGGCCGTGCTGATCTGGCTCACGCTGCTGGGCGGTGTGCAGATGCTCGATCTCGCGATCTCCGACTGGCTCGGCCGCGGCTATCTCGGCCAGATCGCGCTGGTGGCGGCGGTCATCGCGATCACCAGCGCCATCGACCTGCCGTTCGACTACTACCGGCAGTTCGTCGTCGAGCAACGCTTCGGCTTTAACCGCATGAGCCGCGGCCTGTTCTTCTTCGACCGCCTGAAGGGCACGCTGCTCGGCGTCGCGTTCGGCCTGCCGCTGCTGTTCGTCGTGCTGTGGCTGATGAATCGCGCCGGCGGCCTGTGGTGGCTGTGGGCATGGGTCGTGTGGGTCGGCTTCCAGATGTTTGGCCTGCTGATTTTCCCGACCTTCATCGCGCCGCTGTTCAACAAGTTCGAACCGCTGAAGGACGAGGCGTTGGTCAGCCGCATCGAGGCGCTGATGAAGCGCTGCGGCTTCGCCGCGAAGGGCCTGTTCGTGATGGACGGCAGCCGTCGTTCGGCGCACGGCAACGCGTACTTCACGGGCTTCGGCGCGAGCAAGCGCATCGTCTTCTTCGACACTCTGCTCGCGCGCCTGTCGGGCCGCGAAATCGAAGCGGTGCTCGCGCACGAGCTTGGCCATTTCAAGCGACGTCACGTGATGAAACGGATGCTGGTCACGTTCGCGATCAGTCTCGTGATGCTCGCGCTGCTCGGCTGGCTGTCCCAATGCGTGTGGTTCTATGAAGGGCTCGGCGTGCGGCCGTCGCTGATCGGCGGCAATAGCGGGCTCGCACTCGTGCTGTTCTTCCTCGCGCTGCCGGTGTTCATGTTCTTCGTCACGCCGCTCGGCAGCCTCAGCTCGCGCAAGCACGAGTTCGAAGCCGACGCGTTCGCGGCGACCCAGACCGACGCGCAGGATCTCGTCAACGCGCTCGTCAAGCTGTACGAGGACAACGCGTCGACGCTGACGCCCGATCCGCTCTACACCGCGTTCTACTACTCGCATCCGCCGGCGTCGCAGCGGATCGACCGACTGCTGCGGCACGCATGAGCGGCCGCGCCCCGAAAAAAGCGCCGCGCGCGCAGGCAGGCGCGCACGGCACGCGCGTCGGCGGCCTCGTGGTGGCCTCGCATGGCCGCCACTATCTGGTCGCTCCCGAGGATGGCGGCGCAATGCTGCAATGCTTCCCGCGCGGCAAGCGCAGCGAGGTCGCGGTCGGCGACCGGGTGATCTACGAACCGACGTCCGCCGACCAGGGCGTGATCGTCGAGATCGGCGAGCGGCGCAATCTGCTGTATCGCTCGGATCAGTACAAGTCGAAGCTGTTCGCGGCGAATCTCGACCAGTTGCTGATCGTGCTCGCGACCGAACCGCATTTCAGCGAGGACCTGCTCGGCCGCGCGCTCGTCGCCGCCGAAGCCAACGAGCTGAAACCGCTGATCGTGCTCAACAAGATCGACGTGACCGGCGCGCTCGATGGTGCGCGGCGGCGGCTCGAGCCGTATCGCGCGCTCGGCTATCCGGTGCTCGAAGTATCGATCCGCATGCAGCCCGACGCGGCGCGCGTGACCCTGACCGAGCATCTGCAAGGCCACGCGACCCTGCTGCTCGGCCAGTCCGGCATGGGCAAATCGACGCTCGTGAATCTGCTGATCCCGGACGCCGAAGTGGCGACGCGCGAAATCTCGACCGCGCTGAACAGCGGGCGCCATACGACCACGTTCACGCGTCTTTATCCGTTGCCGGATTCCGTCGACGGTGTGGACGGTGAAGCTGGCGAACCTGGCAGCACCGACGTGAACGGCACGGCCGGCGCGCTGATCGACTCGCCGGGCTTCCAGGAATTCGGTCTGCACCACCTGACCGAAGGCCGGCTCGAACGCGCGTTCCCCGAGTTCCGGCCGCTGCTGCCGAACTGCCGCTTCTACAACTGCCATCATCTGCACGAACCGGGCTGCGCGATTCTCGAAGCGGTCGCCGATGGCCGCATCCGCCGCGAGCGGCATACGCTGTATGCGCAGCTCGTGCACGAGGCGAGCCAGATCGTCCGCTGACATGAAGCTGATGCGTGCGCCGAATCTGATCATCGGACAGCATTGGGTCAATGTGCTGGAGGCCGCGGGCATCGCGTGCGAATTGCACAACCGCTATCTGAACGGCGCGCTCGGCGAAATTCCGGCCGATCAGTGCGCGCCGGAACTGTGGCTCGTCGACGAGCGCGACGAGGCGCTCGCGCGGAGCCTGATCGAGGCGGCGTCTCAAGGGCCGGCGCCGGGGGCGCCGGGCTGGCAGTGTCAGCAGTGCGGAGAAATGCTCGAGGCGCAGTTCACCGTGTGCTGGCAATGCGGAACCGCGCGCGATCCGTTGAAGGGATGATGTGGGCTCGCGGTGGTAACGCTGGCGATGACGATGATGTCGGCGTCGCGCCTTTCGGGTTCACGCTTTCAGGTTCAGGAATTGAAAAAGCCGGGCATGCCCGGCTTTTTGTTTTGCTTGCTATCACATCGAGAGGCGCGGATGCGTCACGCAAGCCACACGGCGATCGTCAGCATCAGCAACAGAATCATCCACAGCACCACCGCGCGCCACACCAGACCCACCGCCGACTGCAACGTGCGCGGCGTGCAGTCGTCGCCGACCTGCATCGGGCCGCCGTCGCCGGTCGCGAGCGCGTCGAGGCTCGACGGTTCGGCAAGCGGGCCGGCCAGACGTGCGCCAAGCGCCCCGCTGCCGGCGGCGAGCAGCACGCCGTCGTTTGCGTCGGGCCATTGCCGCGCATGATTGCGCCACGCGTAAATCGCATCCTCGAAATTACCGACGATCGCAAAGCCCAGCGACGTCAACCGCGCCGGCACCCAGTCGATCACGAAGAACGCACGCTGCGCGAAGCTCGAAAAAGCGGCGGTACGGTCGTCGGCCGGTTGCGCCCACGCGCGCGCCAGATACTCGGCGCACCGGTACAACACCGCGCCCGCGGGCCCCACCGGAATCAGGAACCAGAAGAACACGCCGAACACATGACGATGCGACGCGACCACCGCGTGAATCAGCGTATGACGCACGATCTCGCTGACCGGCATGTCGACCGTGTCGAGCCCTGTCCACTCGTTGAGAATTTCGCGCGCGCGCGGCACGTCGTCGTTGTTCAGCGCGAGATGGATGTCGGTGAAGTAATGGCTGAACTGCCGGAAGCCGAGCGTGAAGTACAGCACCACGACGTTCCACAGGAACGCGAGCATGAAGTGGAGGTGATACAGCACGTAGTAGACGAGCGCGACCGCGAGCGTCCAGGGCACCACCACCACGAGCCACGCGAGCAGACCGTGGCGCGGCTTGCCGGCATCGAATCCGTGCGCCGCCGACTCCGCATGGTATTGAAGCAACGCGGACACCGGATTGTTCGGCGACAGCGCGCGCACCTGTTCAATGATCAGAGCCAGCAATACGGAGAAAAAAGTCATGCGATGCGCCGTGCTTTTTAAGTTTTTACGATTGTTTTATAACGATAGCACAGGGTCGGATGCGACTGAGCAAGCACGCTGACAAACCGCCGACAAGTGCGTCGTCCACGCAACTTTGCCGGCCCGGTCGGTCGTCAGACTCATGCGGCAAGGAAGCGATAGAAGTTGCGCAGCATCGCCGCCGTCGCGCCCCAGATGAAATGTTGGCCGCTCTGAACGGTTGCGGGTGTGGCCGCGGATGTGGCCGCAGGTATGGCCGACGCCACGCCTTGCTCAACTGGCTCGTGGGCGAGTTCCGGTGCCGCCGTCAATTCGCCGCGCGGATACGGCATCGCAAAGAAGCGACGCTCGCCGCCTTCGTAACGGAACACTCGCTCTTCGTGATTGGCCGGGTTCATCAGAAACGCGAGCGGCACTTCGAAGACCTCGGCCACTTCGAGCGTGTCGATGCGCAGCGAGAACGGCGGATGCACAAGACCGATCACCGGCGATACGCAAAAGCCGGTGCCGGTCAGATAGTCGGGTAACACGCCAAGGATTTCCACACGCGACGCATCGAGCCCCACCTCTTCCTGAGCTTCACGCAGCGCGGTCGCGGTTGCGTCGGCGTCGAACGGTTCCTGGCGCCCGCCTGGAAAACTCACCTGGCCGGCGTGATCACTCAGATGGTCCGCGCGCTGGGTGAGCAGAACAGTGAGGCCGCGCTCGCGCACGACCAGGGGCACCAGCACAGCGGCCACACGCGGATCGAGTTCGGTATTGCGCCACGGCGCATCGGCGATTTTTTCGGGCGTCCAGGCAAGCTGGCGCTCGAAGCGGGCCCGCAGTGCGTCGGGCGTGAGACGTTCGCCCTCGATCGCGGGCAGATCGGCGCCCGTCGCGACGACAGGCAGCGTTTCGGGCTCAAAGACGGGGCGGATCAACGGGTCTCTCTGATGAGCGGGGACATACCGCTATTTTGACCTGGCCAACAAAAAAGCACCCACATGGGGTGCTTTTTCTTACAGCATTTACGCCTGGGAAGCAGCGCGGTCCTTCGAGACCAGCTTTTCCTTGATTCGAGCCGACTTGCCCGAACGCTCGCGCAGATAGTACAGCTTTGCACGACGCACATCGCCACGACGCTTGACGACGATGCTTGCCAGCAGCGGCGAATACGTCTGGAACGTACGCTCGACGCCTTCGCCCGACGAAATCTTGCGGACGATGAACGACGAATTCAGACCACGGTTACGCTTGGCGATCACGACGCCTTCGTAAGCCTGCACGCGCTTACGCGTACCTTCAACCACGTTCACGCTGACGATGACCGTGTCGCCCGGACCGAAGTCGGGGATGGTCTTTTCGCCGAGAACGCGCGTAATTTCTTCCTGCTCGAGTTTTGCAATCAGATTCATGACTGACTCCTGGATCCATCTTGTCGGCGTTCGTACCTGCTTCACGCTGGTTTCCCGCAGGTTGCCCTGCTGCGCTCGGCTACGGCCCCGATAGAGGATGGGTTCACATCTGGCACCGCCCACGCATGGTCGGCACCGCCTTGTGTCCGCTCGAAAGACCGGGGCCTCAGGCCTTCGGCTCTTCCTTCGCGAGACTTGCGAGCCATGCCTCATCGGCACGGCTCAGCATCTTGTTCTTTCTGGCCTTCACGATCAGATCGGGCCGTTTGTTCAGCGTGTTGCGCAACGCTTCGCGCCGCCGCCACGCTTCGATTTCCGCATGATGGCCGCCGAGCAGCACATCGGGCACCCGCACGCCCTCGTATTCCTCGGGACGCGTGTAATGCGGACAATCGAGCAGCACATCGACGAAACTGTCCTGCACCGCCGACTGCGAATCGTTGAGCACGCCGGGCAGTTGCCGCACGACCGCATCCATCAACGCCATTGCCGGCAGCTCGCCGCCCGACAGCACGAAGTCGCCAAGACTGACTTCCTCGTCGACGACACGATCGAGCAGACGCTGATCAATTGCCTCGTAACGCCCGCACAACAGGATCAGACCAGGCTCGGCCGCGAACTTCATCACGCGATCGTGATTCAGCGTGGCGCCTTGCGGCGACATCATCACGACACGCGACGCGCCGATGCCCTGCTCCGACTGCGCCGCTTTCGCGGCATCGATCGCTGCTTCGAGCGGTTTAGCCAGCATCACCATGCCGGGGCCACCGCCGTACGGGCGATCGTCGATCGTGCGGTAGTTGTCGGTGGTGAAATCGCGCGGATTCCACGTACGCAACCCATAGCGCTCCTGCTTCGCGGCCCGGCTGGTGATACCCCAGTCGGTCAGCGCGCGGAACATTTCAGGAAAGAGCGTTACGACATCGAACTGCATCGCTCTCCCCACTCAACGAAAGATTTCAATAGTCGGCTTCCCAGTCGACGACGATCTGCTTGGCCGCCTGGTCCACCGTTTTGACAAAGACGCCAACGAACGGGATCAGACGTTCGTCCGCGACCGGCTTGCCGGTTTTGTCGGTAGCCGGATATTCGATGCGCAGCACCGACTGCGCACCGTTGTCGATCATGCCGGCAACCTTGCCGAGGTTAATCCCGGCGAGGTTCACGACATCCAGGCCGATCAGATCGACCCAGTAGAATTCGTCGGCTTCGAGAGCCGGAAATTCGCTGCGGCTGATGTACACGCGAGAACCGCGCATAGCCAGCGCCGCATCGCGGTCAGCGACGCCGCCCAGACGGGCAACCACGCTATCGCCATGCGTTTTGGCCTGCGAGGAAGGCGCCGATCTGCGCTCCTGGCCTCTCAGCAGCCACCAGCGCTTCGCGCTCAGCAAGGCGTCGCCGCCCCGCCCAGCATCCGCATGCGCGGCTACCTTGACCCAGCCTTTGAGACCATAAGCGTCGACGATTGCGCCGACCTCGACCGCATCGGCCGGCCAGCTTGCCGCCGTTTCCGCGCGCATTTCTGCAGCTTCGGAAGCGGCGGTTGCGACATTGACTTTCGCCGTGTCTTCGGTGCGCTCGACCGGTTTGCGGACGAATGCACCAAACGACGCCTGACCAGACGCCTTCGCGCGCGAAGCTGCCTTGGCGCGCCCAGAACTGCCGGAATCACGCTCAGACATGAGATATCCTCAACGACAACTTCGCTGCCAGCTTTGGCACCTGCATCAGTGAAACAATTTGCGCATCGGACTGCTCGCGCAAGCTGCGCGAGCCGCCGGCCACGCCGACGACGATACGCATGCGGGCCGCCATCTTAAGCAGCCGGCTGCGCCTTTTGCGCTTCCTTCACGAGACGTGCAACGGTCGGCGACAGTTGTGCGCCAACACCTTGCCAGTACGTCAGGCGGTCCTGAGCGATACGCAGGGCTTCGCCCTTCGTAGCGACCGGGTTGTAGAAGCCGACGCGCTCGATGAAGCGGCCGTCACGACGGCTACGCGAATCGGTGGCAACGATGTTGTAGAACGGGCGCTTCTTGGAGCCGCCACGAGCCAAGCGGATGATGACCATACTAGAATCCTTGAAAACCGGGGTTCGGAACGACTGAAACACGCGATTATAGCGGGAAACTGACGCCATAACAAACACTTACCGGGATAAACTGAGCGACGAGGCTGCGCCGGCCTTCCACGAGAAGCCCGCGAACCCGCCCAAACGCCCGAATTTCCTGAGGGAGCGCCCGTGAAACGTCCGTCGACCATCCCGTTTCTGCCCGCTTTTTTTGCCTTCTTCGTGCGCTTTGCCGGCGCCGCCCGCACAACGCGAAGCCGGATTCTACGCGCAGCAGCCGCCGTTCTACTCGCCGCGCCCATGCTGACAGCCGCGGCCGCCGCGCTGCCGATCGAGAAAATCAAACTGCCGCCGGGCTTTCATATCGAGGTGCTGTCGGATGACGTGCCGAGCGCGCGCGCGATGGCGCTGTCGCCGAAAGGCATCCTTTATATAGGCAGTCTCGACGGACACGTCTATGCGCTGGAGTTGCAGAACGGCCGCGTGACGGACCGCCACGTGATCGCCTCCGGCCTGCAGATGCCGGCCGGCGTGGCCTGGCATGACGGCGCGCTGTACGTGTCCGCGGTGTCGAAAATCGTCCGCTTCGATGCCATCGATTCCCATCTGAACGATCCGCCGAAGTCCGTCGTCATCACCGACAAGCTGCCCACCGAGACCCACCACGGCTGGAAATTCATCGCATTCGGCCCGGACGGCAAGCTCTATGTGCCGCAGGGCGCGCCCTGCAATATCTGCGACAAGGATCCGAACCGTTTTGCGCTGATCGGCCGGATGGATCCGGATGGCAGCCACTATGAAGTCTTCGCGCGCGGCATCCGCAATTCGGTCGGCTTCGCGTGGCATCCGGTCACGCACGAACTGTGGTTCACCGACAACGGCCGCGACCTGCTCGGCGACGACATCCCCAACGACAAGTTCAATCACGCCCCGCGAGCCGGCATGCATTTCGGCTTTCCGTACTGCCACGGCGGCGACACGCCCGACCCCGAGTTCGGCAAAGACCATCCGTGCAGCGAGTTCACCCCGCCCGTGGTCACGCTCGGCGCGCACGTGGCGGCACTCGGCATGCGCTTTTACGATGGTCCAATGTTTCCGGCCGACTACCGCAACAACATCTTCATCGCCGAGCACGGTTCATGGAACCGCAGCAAGAAGGTCGGCTACCGCGTGGTGCGCGTGATCACCGATCCGGACGGCAGCCACGCGCGCCAGCAAGTCTTCGCGGAAGGCTGGCTGCAACCCGGCGAAGCCGTCTGGGGTCGCCCCGCCGACGTGCTGCCGCTGCCCGACGGCTCGCTGCTGATCAGCGACGATACGGCCGGCGCGATTTATCGCGTGACGTATTCGGCGCCGTAATGTGACAGAGCGCGCGGCTGAGCAGCGCGGCCGTGCTCACGAACGGCGGACTGCCACGACGAGTTCAGCCCGAGGCTCTCGCCCATGCCGCGTCGAGCGACGTTCCTCGGAACCTCCTCGTCGCCGCGCAAGCGCCAAAGCTCCCCACGCCCGCGTCATTCACGACCATCCGATAGCCCACCCTCGCCCCCGAAGTGACCGCCCGCGCGTGACCGGCGTAGAATGCGCGTCGGTCCGCGCCCCACCGCGCGGCACTCCTTTCGACCGCCTGTCACTCTGCCCACGCGTTTATGTCCACCGTTGCTTCGAGTTCCCCGCGCTTCAGATCCAAGACGATTACCGCCGCCCTGGCGTTCCTGTTCGGCAGCCTCGGCGCCCACCGCTTTTATCTGTACGGCACGCGCGACCTCTACGGCTGGGCGCATCTGCTCGGCACGCTGATCGGTATTCCGGGCGTGATGCTGCTGATCGCCACCGAGCGCGCGTCGATACTCGGCTGGGTGCTCGCGACCATCGGCGCCATTTCCCTGTTCGCCGCGTTTCTTGCCGCGCTCGTGTATGGCTTGCGGCCGGATCAGAAATGGGACGAACAGTTCAACGCCCACACGCAACGCAAAAGCCGCTCCGGCTGGACGGTCATTTTCGTCGTGATCTTCTCGCTGCTGATCGGCGCGTTCCTGCTGATGACCGGTCTCGCGCTGTCGTTCCAGACCTACTTCGAAAGTCAGGTCGAAGCCGCCAAGGCGATCTCGCAGTAAGCGGCATGCGTCGCGCTGCACCGGCATCGGCAGCGGCGCTTCACACGCATCAGAAAAGCCGTAGTTGCGGATTGTCCCGCTCCGACGCCGTAGCCTGCCCTGCCGCAACCGACGGCTCGATCCGCCGGAAGTGCGACATATCGAGAATGCCGCGCTCGCGCTCGTTCAGCCCGAGGCGGCGCACGGCCTTGTGAAAGCGCTGCCTGAGCAGGTCGGCCCACAGGCCTTCCCCTTTCATGCGTTTCGCAAACGACGAGTCGTAGTCCTTGCCGCCGCGCATATCGCGCACCCGGTTCATCACGCGCTCGGCCCGATCCGGGAAATGCGCGGCGAGCCAGTCCTTGAATAGCGGCGCGACTTCCCATGGCAAGCGCAGCACGATATAGCTGGCGTTGCTCGCGCCCGCTTCCGCGCAGGCTTCGAGCACGCGCTCCATATCCTGTTCGGTGACGAATGGAATCACGGGCGCAATGCTGACGCCGACCGGAATGCCCGCCTCGCTGAGCGTGCGGATGGCGCGTAGCCGACGCGACGGCGTGGCCGCGCGCGGTTCGAGCGTGCGCGCAATGTCGGCATCCAATGTCGTGATCGTGATCGCCGCCATGAACTGCCCGCGCGCGGCCATGGGCGCGAGCAGGTCGATGTCGCGCTCGATCAACGACGACTTGGTGATCGCCGCGAACGGCTGATTGCGCTCGCTCAGCACTTCGATCACGCGGCGCGTGAGACGCAGATCGCGTTCGGCCGGCTGCCATGCGTCGGTGGCGACACCGAGCGCGATCGGCTCCGGCACATACGACTTCTTCGACAACTCCCGCTCGAGCAGCTCCGGCGCATTGATTTTCGCGTAGATGCGGCTTTCGAAATCGAGCCCCGGCGACAACCCGAGATAACTGTGCGTGGGCCGCGCGAAGCAGTAGATGCAACCGTGCTCGCAACCGCGATACGGATTCAGCGACACGGAAAACGGAATATCCGGCGACGCGTTGCGCGTGAGGATGGTTTTGGCGCGCTCCTCGAACACCTGCGTGCGCAGCGCTTTCGGTTCGCCGTCTTCTTCGGCCGCCTGCCAGCCATCGTCGACGGCTTCACGCTGGTCGACTTCATAGCGGCCCTGCAGATTCGCGACCGCCCCGCGCCCCTTGCGAGGCGCCGGCGGTGCGATCGGAAATTCCGGAACGTCAGGAGTGTCGGGGGTATCCACGGCGAGGCACACGAGGGCAGAAAAACGGGGCAGGAAGCGCTGGGCACTAACAACAAAAACGGCGCAAAACACCTGTATAAATATACAGTGTTTACGCCGTTTGTCGAGTGCCGCGTTAGTCCAACCGGGCGATGCCCAACGCCTACGAGCGCCGCTCCGTAAGTCCTAAGTCCCCATCTATTCGCCGACCGGAATCGTCAACGTCTCCTTGATCTCCTCCATCACCACATAGCTCTTCGACTGCACCGCGCCCGGCAGTTGCAACAGGATGTCGCCGAGCAGCTTGCGGTAGTCGGCCATTTCGCCGATCCGCGCCTTGATCAGGTAGTCGAAATCGCCCGACACGAGGTGGCATTCGAGCACCTCGGGGATCTTCTGCACCTCGCGCCGGAACTGGTCGAACATGTTGCCGCTCTTGTGGTCGAGCGTGATCTCGACGAACACCAGCAGCGCCGCGCCCAGTTCGGCCGGATTCACACGCGCGTAGTAGCCGGTGATCACACCGTCGCGCTCCATCCGCTTGACCCGCTCGATGCACGGGGTCACCGACAGCCCGACCTGCTCCGCGAGGTCTTTCATCGCCATCCGGCCGTCCTGTTGCAACAGCCGCAGGATCTTGTGATCCAGCTTGTCGAGAGCCCGCACGGGCTGGCGCTGTGTACGCATGGTGTTTTTTCTGAAATCTGGAAAAATACGATAACAAAACCTACATGACTATAAATAGTATAGCGGTTAACACTGGGCAAAACGCATTTCACCTCGCGTTACAGCTCGTCGAGACGAATCAGACCGAATTCAACGACGAAAACCGTGCCCTCACTCTCTTTCCGAATCCCTGGAGCAGCTATGCGAGTCGTCGTTTTGGGCAGTGGCGTCGTCGGCGTGACGAGTGCGTATTATCTGGCGCGCGCAGGTCACGAAGTCACCGTCATCGATCGCGAGGCCGGCCCGGCGCTCGAAACCAGCTTCGCCAACGCCGGCCAGATCTCGCCGGGCTATGCATCGCCGTGGGCTGCACCGGGCGTGCCACTGAAGGCCGTCAAGTGGATGTTCCAGAAGCATGCGCCGCTCGCGATCCGACTCGACGGCAGCGCGTTCCAGCTGCAATGGATGTGGCAAATGCTGCAGAACTGCACCGCGTCGCGCTACGCGGTCAACAAGGGCCGCATGGTGCGGCTCGCCGAATACAGCCGCGACTGCCTGCAGGCGCTGCGCGCCGACACCGGCATTAGTTACGAAGGCCGCACCGGCGGCACGTTGCAGGTGTTCCGCACCCAGCAGCAATTCGACGGCGCCGCGAAAGACATCGCGGTGCTGCGCGACGCCAATGTGCCGTACGAACTGCTGTCGGCGGCCGAACTGGCGAAGGCCGAACCGGCGCTCGCCGCGGTGTCGCACAAGCTGACCGGCGGCCTGCGTCTGCCGGGCGACGAAACCGGCGACTGCCAGATGTTCACGACCCGCCTCGCCGCGCTCGCCGAAGAACTCGGCGTCAAATTCCGCTACAACACGTCGATCGACGCGCTTGCGATGGCCGGCGACCGCATCGCCGGCGTGCAGTGCGGCAGCGAGCTGGTGCGGGCGGATTCGTTCGTCGTCGCGCTCGGTTCGTACTCGACGCGCTTCCTCGACGGCATCGTGAAGATTCCGGTCTATCCGCTGAAGGGCTATTCGATCACCGCGCCGATCGTCGATGCGGCGGCTGCTCCCGTCTCGACCGTGCTCGACGAGACCTACAAGATCGCGATCACGCGTTTCGACGACCGGATTCGCGTCGGCGGGATGGCTGAGATCGTCGGCTTCGACAAATCGTTGCGCCAGGCGCGTCGCGAAACGCTCGAACTGTGCGTGAACGATCTGTTCCCAGGCGGCGGCGACACGTCGAAGGCGACGTTCTGGACCGGTCTGCGGCCGATGACGCCGGACGGCACGCCGATCGTCGGCCGTACGCCGGTGCCGAACCTGTTCCTGAACACCGGCCACGGCACGCTCGGCTGGACGATGTCGTGCGGCTCGGGGCAACTGCTCGCCGATCTGATGTCGGGCAAGCAGCCGGCCATCCGCGCGGACGATCTGTCGGTGCATCGCTATCTCGGCGAAACCGCGGGAGAACATCGGCCGGCTTATGCCTGAGTGACGACTCAAAATGAGCATGCGGGCGACGGCAAACCGCCGCCGCCCACGCAAGCGGTAAAACTACCACGGCAAAAACAAACGGCGCCTCGCAAGGCGCCGTTTGCATTTCATCAGGCTCGAACATCAGGCTCGATACCTGCGTCGACTGCGCACGCTCAGAACTGATCCGCCGACAACGCCAGCACGCCCTCGCCACCCTTCGCGCTGACGATCGCCACTTCGAGCGCGGCCGCCTGCGGCAGCACGTGTTCCGCGTAGAACTGCGCGGTCGCGATCTTCGCGCCATAAAACGCCGGATCCTCGTCGCGCTTCGCCGTCGCGGCGAGCAGTGCGCGCGCCATCTGCCAGCCGCCGAGCACGATGCCCGCGAGCTTCAGATACGGCACGCTGCCGGCAAACACCGCGTTCGGGTCGCCCTTGGCATTCGCGAGCACAAAATCGACTGCGGCGCCCAGCGCGCGTTGTCCGTGCGCGAGCTGCGTCTTCATCGACGCGAACGCCGCGCCCTGATGCGCGCCGAGCGCATCGACGGTCTGCGCGATGCCGGCGAGCAGCTCCTTCGCGACCTTACCGCCATCGCGCAGCGTCTTGCGGCCGATCAGGTCATTGGCCTGAATCGCGGTGGTGCCTTCGTAGATCGGCAGAATGCGCGCGTCGCGGTAGTACTGCGCGGCGCCGGTTTCCTCGATGAAGCCCATGCCGCCATGCACCTGCACGCCGAGGCTCGTCACGTCGATCGACAGCTCCGTGCTCCAGCCCTTCACGATCGGCACCAGGTATTCGTAGATGGCCTGATGACGCGCACGCGTCGCGTCGTCCGGATCGCGATGCGCGACGTCGCAATGCGCGGCCGCGACATACGCGAGCGCGCGCGATGCCTCGGTGAGCGCGCGCATCGTCGACAGCATACGGCGCACGTCCGGATGCTGGATGATCGCGACCGACTGCTTCGCCGAACCGTCGACCGGCCGGCTCTGCACGCGCTCCTTCGCATACGCGACCGCGTGCTGATACGCACGATCCGAGATCGCCACGCCCTGCATGCCGACCGCGAAACGCGCGGCGTTCATCATGATGAACATGTATTCGAGGCCGCGATTCTCTTCGCCGATCAACTGACCGATCGCGCCGCCGTGATCGCCGAACTGCAGCACCGCGGTCGGGCTCGCCTTGATGCCGAGCTTGTGTTCGATCGACACGCAATGCACGTCGTTGCGCTCGCCGAGCGAACCGTCTTCATTGACCAGAAACTTCGGCACGAGGAACAGCGAAATGCCCTTCACGCCTTCGGGCGCACTCGGCGTGCGCGCCAGTACGAGATGGGCGATGTTCGTCGCCATGTCGTGCTCGCCCCACGTGATGAAAATCTTCGTGCCGAACAGCTTGAACGACCCGTCGGCCTGCGGCTCGGCGCGCGTGCGCACGAGCGCGAGATCGGAGCCGGCCTGCGGCTCGGTCAGGTTCATCGTGCCGGTCCACTCGCCGGAGATCAGCTTCGGCACGAAGGTCTGCTTCTGCGCTTCGCTGCCGGCGGTCAGCAGCGCTTCGATCGCGCCGTCGGTCAGCAGCGGACACAGCGCGAACGACAGATTCGACGCGTTCAGCATTTCGACGCACGGCGTGCCGAGCAGCTTCGGCAAGCCCTGCCCTTCGTAGTCGAGCGGATGCTGCACGCCTTGCCAGCCGCCCTCGGCGAACTGGCGGAACGCGTCCTTAAAACCCGGCGTCGCGGTAACGACGCCGTCCTTCCAGCTGCTCGGATTGCGATCGCCTTCGACGTTCAGCGGCGCGAGCACTTCGCCGCACAGCTTCGCCGACTCGTCGAGCACGGCTTGCGCGGTGTCGAGGTTGGCGTCTTCGAAACCGGGCAGCTTCGCGATGTCTTCGAGTCCGGCCAGTTCTTTCATCACGAACAGCATGTCCTTGATGGGCGCCGTATAGCTCATTGTGTACTCCTCCCTTGAGATGAAAAAAGGGCGCCGGACCTGGTCGGTCCGGCGCCCTTTGCCTGGCTGCTGTCAGCGGCCGCTGCCGGGTTGCCCTGGCTTGCCGGCGCCGCGGCGCTTAGCCGAGTTCTTTCACGAGCTCCGGCACGACAGTGAACAGATCGCCGACGAGGCCGTAATCGGCGACGCTGAAGATCGGTGCTTCTTCATCCTTGTTGATCGCGACGATCACCTTCGAGTCCTTCATGCCGGCCAGATGCTGGATCGCACCCGAGATGCCGACCGCCACGTACAGCTGCGGCGCGACGATCTTGCCGGTCTGGCCGACCTGATAGTCGTTCGGCACGAAGCCCGCATCGACTGCCGCGCGCGATGCGCCCAGCGCCGCGCCGAGCTTGTCCGCCAGCGGCTCGAGCACTTTCGTGTAGTTCTCGCCGTTGCCGAGACCGCGGCCGCCCGACACGATGATCTTCGCGCTCGTCAGTTCCGGACGGTCCAGCTTCGTCACTTCGCGGCTCACGAACTGCGAGATGCCGCTGTCGGCTGCCGCTTCGATTTTCTCGACCGCTGCGCTGCCGCCTTCGGCTGCAACGGGGTCGAAGCCCGTCGAGCGGACCGTGATGACCTTGATCGGGTCAGCCGATTGCACGGTGGCGATTGCGTTGCCCGCGTAGATCGGACGCTCGAACGTGTCGGCGGAATCCACTGCGGTGATGTCGCTGATCTGCGCGACGTCGAGCTTCGCGGCGATACGCGGAGCGATGTTCTTGCCGTAGGCGGTGGCCGGCGCGAGGATGTGCGAGTAATCCTTGGCGATGTTCAGCACGGTCGCTTCGACGTTTTCCGCGAGGCCGGCTTCGAGTTGCGGCGCGTCGGCCAGCAGCACCTTGCTAACGCCGGCGATCTTCGCAGCGGCGTCCGCCGCGGCCTGTGCGTTGTGACCTGCAACCAGCACGTGAATATCACCGCCGACCTTCTGGGCCGCCGCGATGGTGTTCAGCGTCGCGGCCTTGATCGACGTATTGTCGTGTTCTGCAATTACCAGATTCGTCATTTTTTAGCGTCTCCTCACAGCACCTTGGCTTCGGTCTTCAGCTTCTCGACCAGCGTCTTCACGTCCGGCACCTTCACGCCGGCGGAGCGCTTCGGCGGCTCGACGACCTTCAGCGTCTTCAGACGCGGCGCGACGTTCACGCCGAGATCTTCGGGCTTGATCGTTTCCAGCGGCTTTTTCTTCGCCTTCATGATGTTCGGCAGCGTCACGTAGCGCGGCTCGTTCAGGCGCAGATCGGTCGTGACCACAGCCGGCAGCTTCAGCGACAGCGTTTCCGCGCCGCCGTCCACTTCGCGCGACACCGTTGCCTTACCGTCGGCTACGACAACCTTCGACGCAAACGTCGCTTGCGGCAGGTTCGCCAGCGCGGCGAGCATCTGGCCGGTCTGGTTCGAGTCGTCGTCGATGGCCTGCTTGCCGAGGATCACCAGTTGCGGCTGTTCCTTGTCGACCAGCGCCTTGAGCAGCTTGGCGACAGCCAGCGGCTGCAGGTCTTCGTTCGATTCGATCAGGATCGCGCGATCCGCGCCGATCGCCAGCGCCGTGCGCAGCGTTTCCTGCGCTTGCGTGACGCCAGCCGACACGGCGATCACTTCGGTCGCGACGCCGGCTTCCTTCAGACGCACCGCCTCTTCCACGGCGATTTCGTCGAACGGATTCATCGACATCTTTACGTTCGCAATGTCGACGCCCGTACCGTCCGATTTCACGCGGACTTTCACGTTGTAGTCGACCACTCTTTTCACTGGCACCAGAATTTTCATGCACACGCTCCAAAGTTACGAATACGTCAACCCGCCAAACATTATAACGACTGCCCTCATGGCAGCCTCTGTCGCGGGCGCATTAGCGGAAGGATATCGCTCCTCAGCGGCGTGACGGCAATATCGAACGATCGTTCTATTTTAATATCTAAAAAACCCGGGCGACAACCCCGGGTTCCGACTCAGACCTCTAATTCGCATCGCTGTCTGCATTGCTGTCCGAGTTGCCGTCATTTTCTTGCGAGGTCGCGGGCCGTTACATCACCACGCAGTGATCACCGATCCGCCGAACTTGCTCTCCACAAACTGCTTCACCTCCGGCGAGTGGTACGCCGCCACCAGCTTCGCGACCCAAGGCTTGTTCCTGTCGGCCTCGCGGATCGCGATGATGTTCACGTACGGCCCCTTCGGATCTTCGATCGCGATCGCGTCCTGCTTCGGCTTCAGGCCCGCTTCCATCGCGAAGTTGGTGTTGATCGCGGCGGCGTCGACGTCGTTCAGCGAACGCGGAATCTGCGCGGCGTCGAGTTCGACGATCTTCAGCTTGCGCGGATTCTCGACGATATCGAGCGGCGTCGCCTTCAGGCCCGCATCGGCGCGCAGCTTCACGAGCCCCTGCTTCTGCAGCAGCAGAAGCGCGCGGCCGCCGTTGGTCGGATCGTTCGGCACCGCGATCTTCGCGCCCGGCTGCAACTCGGCGAGCGTCTTCACCTTCTTCGAATAGATACCCATCGGATACGTGACCGTATCGGCGATACGGATCAGCTTGTAGCCGCGGTCTTTCACCTGCGCCTGCAGATACGGATCGTGCTGGTAGCTGTTCGCGTCCAGATCGCCGCCGGCGAGCGCCGCGTTCGGCTGCACGTAATCCGAGAACTCGATGATCCTGATGTTCAGGCCGTTCTTCGCGGCGACCGTTTTCACGACGTCCATGATCTGCGCGTGCGGACCGCCGGTCACGCCAACCTTGATCGTGTCTTCCGCGTGCGCCGCGGTGGCGGCGAACAGTGAGGCCGCGCCGAGCGCGGCAGCCAGCTTGAGCATGAAGCGACGTTGCATGACGAACCTTCTCCGAATCCTCTGATGGGCGGCCGTGCCGACAGCCCTTGTTGATTTATTTGTGGCTCAGGCGACGCACGAGCCAATCCCCGAACGACTGCACCAACTGCACGAATACGATCAGGATCAGCACGACGATCAGCATCACTTCCGGCAGGAAGCGCTGATAGCCGTAGCGGATGCCGAGGTCGCCAAGACCGCCGCCGCCGATCGCGCCGGCCATCGCCGAATAGCCGACCAGCGACACGAACGTGATCGTCAAACCGGCGATCACGCCCGGCAGCGATTCCGGCAGCAGCACCTTGAAGACGATCTGGCCGGTGGTCGCGCCCATCGCCTGGGCAGCCTCGATCAGACCGCGATCGACCTCGCGCAGCGCGGTCTCGACCAGCCGCGCGATGAACGGCGCGGCGGCGATCGTCAGCGGCACGATCGCAGCGGCCGTGCCGATCGACGAACCGACCACGAGCCGCGTGAACGGAATCACCGCGACCAGCAGGATGATGAACGGCGTCGAGCGCACCGCATTGACGATCACGCCCATCACCCGATTCACCGCGACGTTTTCGAGCACGCCCTGCCGATCGGTCAGATACAGCAGCACGCCGAGCGGCACGCCCACCACCGCGCCAATCAGTCCGGACACGCCGACCATCACCAGCGTTTCCCAGAACGACTGGACGAACATATCGAACATTTCACTCAACATGCGACAGCTCCTCCACCACCACACCCTGTTCGCGCAGGAACGTCATCGCCTGCGCGACCTTCGTCGGTTCGCCGCCCGCGAGCACCGCGAGCGAGCCGAACGCCTGCCCCTGGATCTCGTCGATCTGGCCGTGCAGGATGTTGAAGTCGAGTTCGTAGCGGCGAATCGTCTCCGACAGGATCGGCTGGTCGACGCCCGAACCGGTGAACGCGAGGCGCAGCAGATGGCCGTTGCCGGTCTTCAGCCGTTGCGCGACACGCGCCTTCAGCGCCGGCGGCAGTTCCTGCGCGATCACGTCGCCGATCAGCGCGCGCGTGACTTCGTGGCGCGGCTGCAGGAACACGTCGATCACCTTGCCCTCTTCGACCACGCGGCCCGCGTCGAGCACCGCGACACGGTCGCAGACCTGCTTGATCACGTCCATCTGGTGCGTGATCAGCACGATCGTCAGGTTCAGTTCGCGGTTGATGCGCTTGAGCAGTTCGAGAATCGCGCGGGTGGTTTCGGGATCGAGCGCCGAAGTCGCTTCGTCCGAAAGCAGCACCTTCGGCTTGCTCGCGAGCGCGCGCGCAATGCCGACGCGCTGCTTCTGACCACCGCTGATCTGCGCCGGATAACGGTCCTTCTGCGCCGACAGCCCGACCAGATCGAGCAGCGGCAGCACGTTGGCCTCGATTTCGTCGCGCTTCATGCCGGCCAGTTCGAGCGGCAACGCGACGTTCTCGTACACGGTGCGCGACGACAGCAGATTGAAGTGCTGGAAGATCATGCCGATCTCGCGCCGCGCGTCGCGCAGTTGCGCGGCGGGCAGCGTCGTCAGATCGCGGCCGTTGACGACGATGTTGCCCTCGGACGGGCGCGTCAGCAGGTTGATGGTGCGCACGAGCGTGCTCTTGCCCGCGCCGCTGCGGCCGATGATGCCGAACACCTCGCCTGCCGGAATCGACAGATTGACGTTGTGCAGCGCTTCGACCCAACCCCGGGGTCCGGCAAAGCGCTGGGAAATATTGCGTATTTCGATCATGGACAAACGAAAACGGCGGAGGCTGCCGGCGAGCGTATTGCTCCCGACTAGCGGCCGCCGTTGCTTTTATTGGGATTTGACGCGCCATTCTACCGCAGCGGCGACATACCCTTTAATAATCAATTCCGATCTTTTCATAACCTGAAAGCATTAGAGGACTTCGCGCCCCGCGAAATTCGCGCACGGTGTGCGGCTCCGATTATGATCGCTGCACCGCCTTTCAGCGCTCTCTACCGCTCTTCAACCGATCCAGCCGCCATGCAGAACTCTCCCAACCACACCGTACGCGCAAGCGCCGGCCGCCTCGTCAACAGCGCGCCGCAGCGCACCTCGGTCAGTACCGCCGACGGCGTCGAGTTGCCGCTCTATCGCTGGGTGCCCGGCGGGCCGATCCGTGCGACGGTCGCGCTGCTGCACGGTCTCGCCGAGCACGCCGGCCGCTACGCGGCGCTGGCCGGCCGGCTCAACGCGACGGGCGTCGAAGTGGTCGCGATCGATCTGCGCGGCCACGGCCACGCGCCCGGCAAGCGCGCCTACGTGAAACGCTTCGACGACTATCTGCTCGATGCGCAGGCGTTGCTCGACGCCGCCGCGCAAAGCTGCGCGCCGCTCTTTCTGATGGGCCACAGCATGGGCGGCGCGGTTGCCGCGCTGTACGCGGTCGAACGTCTCGACGCGAGCGGCCGACGCCTCGCCGGCCTGATCCTGTCGAGCCCCGCGCTCGCGCCGGGCCGCGACGTGCCGAAGTGGATGCTCAGCATGAGTCAGGTGATCAGCCGCGTCTACCCGTCGTTCCCGGCGATGAAAATCGACGCCGCGCTGCTGTCGCGCCTGCAGCCCGTCGTGAACGCGAACCGCAACGACCCGCTCGTGCATCACGGCGCGATTCCGGCGCGCACCGGCGCCGAACTGCTGCTCGCGATGGCGCGAATCGAGCGTGGCCGCGCGGGGCTGCGCATGCCGCTGCTGGTGTTTCACGGCACCGAGGACAAACTCACCGAACCCGACGGCAGCCGGGCGTTCGGCCAGCACGCCGGCTCGCCGGACAAGACGCTGACGCTGCACGAAGGCAGCTATCACGAGACGATGAACGACCTCGATCGCGACCGGGTGATCGACGCGTTGGTCGACTGGATCGACAAGCGGGCGGTGGGACGGAGTTGAGCCGCGAGACGCTCGCGTGAGGTTCGCATGAGGCTCGCGTAAAGTTCGCGTAACGCGACGGCGTGTGACGGTTCGACAAACTTTTTCGCGAACGCGGCCGAGGGCGCCGGGGCGACGCTCGCTAACCGCTGCGCGTCGCCCTCCTGAGATGAGCGCCGCCGCTTAATGCCACACTTAACGCCGCCGCTTAACGCCACCACTTAACGCCGCCACTCCGGCGCGCGTTTATCGATGAACGCCTGCACGCCTTCGAGCGCCGAGTCGGCCATCATGTTGCAGGCCATCGTCTGCCCGGCCAGTTGGTAGGCGGCCTCGATGCCCATTTCGAGCTGGCGGTAGAAGAGACCCTTGCCCGCGCTTACCGCTTCGGCCGGCTTCGCGCAGATGCTCGCCGCGAGCCGCGCGACTTCGTCGTCGAGCGCGTCGGTGGGAGCGACGCGGTTCACGAGGCCCTGCTGCTTCGCCGCGGCGGCGTCGATGAACTCGCCGGTCAGCAGCATCTCGAGCGCGGCCTTGCGCGACAGGTTGCGCGACAACGGCACCGACGGCGTCGCGCAAAACAATCCGAGATTCACGCCCGACACCGCGAAGCGCGCGGTATCGGCGGCAACCGCGAGATCGCACATCGCGACGAGCTGGCAGCCAGCCGCCGTCGCGATGCCGTGCGCACGCGCGATCACCGGCTGCGGCATGCGCTGGATCGTCATCATCAGCTTCGTGCAACGCGCGAACAGTTGCTGGTAGTACGCAAGCGACGGCGCCGCGCGCATTTCTTTCAGATCGTGACCGGCGCAGAACGCGCGCCCCGCGCCGGCGATCACGACCACACGCGCATCGCTATTCGCGATTTCGCTCAAGCGCTGCTGCAGTTCGTCGAGCAACGC
Source organism: Paraburkholderia antibiotica (assembly GCF_012927125.1). Lineage (GTDB taxonomy): Bacteria > Pseudomonadota > Gammaproteobacteria > Burkholderiales > Burkholderiaceae > Paraburkholderia > Paraburkholderia antibiotica. The sequence continues at coordinate 272,592 of NZ_JABBFZ010000001.1, read as the reverse complement.
TTCGGACAGCGCGTTGAACGCGTCGGGCCGATTCATCGTCACGCGCACGACGCCCGGCACGCGATAAGCGTCGTGCTCGACCTCGACCAACGGCGCGTTGCCGGTATCGGCGAGATTGACGGAGTTGGCGTTCATGGCTTGCTCCTCGGTTTGCGTGGATCGCGATCGCAGCTCGTTGACGGACGGTTCAGCGACAGTTTAGCGACGATTTAACGATGGTCTAACCGCGGTTCAGCCGTCGCTCAACCCGGCTCGCCACCCACTCACCGCAAGCGGCACGCGGACCTCAGATTTCCGCCAGCGCGCGCACGTGCGCGACCACGCTGCGCCCGAGCGCCGACAGGTTATAACCGCCCTCGAGACAACTGACGATGCGCCCGTGCGCATAACGCCGCGCGATCCGGCACATCTGGTCGGTGATCCACGCGTAGTCGTCCTCGACGAGGCCCATGTTGCCGAGATCGTCCTCGCGATGCGCGTCGAAGCCCGCCGAGATGAACAGCATCTCCGGCTTGAATTCTTCCAGACGCGGCAGCCACAGGATGTCGACCGCCTCGCGCACGGCCATGCCGTTCGAGCGCGCCGGCATCGGCACGTTGCACATGTTGGGCGCCTGGTTGTCGGCGCCGGTGAACGGATAGAACGGGTGCTGGAAGATGCTGCACATCAGCACGCGCGGGTCGCCCGAGAACGCGGCCTCAGTGCCGTTGCCGTGATGCACGTCGAAGTCGATGATCGCGACGCGCTGCAAGCCGTGCACATCGAGCGCATGGCGCGCGGCGATCGCGACGTTGTTGAAGAAGCAGAAGCCCATCGCGCGCGCCGGCTCCGCATGGTGACCGGGCGGCCGCACGCTGCAGAACGCATTGTCGTAGCGCCCTTCGATCACCGCGTCGGTCGCGGCGACCGCGGCACCCGCCGCGCGCAACGCGGCCTGCCACGTGTGCGGATTCATCGTCGTGTCGGGATCGATTTCCGCGATGCCCTCGGCGGGCGCGCGACTGCGAATGTAGTCGACGTGCGCCTGGGTATGCACGCGCAGCAGCGCGGCTTCGTCGGCGAGCGGCGCCGATTCGCGCTCGATCAGCGCGTCGATGCGGCTCGCGATCAGTTGATCCTCGATCGCCTGCAGGCGCGCGGGACATTCGGGATGCCACTGTCCCATGTCGTGCAGCAGACAGTCGGCGTGGGAATAGAAACCTGTTGCCATAGTTCTAGTATTCGTCTCTGCTACGGCGCGGCGCATTTCGATACGCGCGCGACGTGTCTCCGTCGAGCGGCGCGCGCCCCCGGCGCGCCAATGTTCATCAAGTTACCACACGACGCCATGCCAGCGTGGCTGTCGCACATTCGGCACGGTTTTGCGAAAGGCGTCGGGTATACTGCCCCGACCCTGTCATTCGCGGTCACGTTTCTGTCGCCTCCGTCTTGCATCTGTCTTTCACGCATCGCGCTCACTGCTCACTATGACCGTCAAGCTTGCTCTGTCCGCACGATCCCCACGCAACCGGCTCCACCTCGGCACTATCGCCGCCTCACTGACCGTCGCGGCGTGCCTGGCAAGCGCGGCGGCTCCGGCGAACGCGCAGAGCGCCGCGAAGAAAGCGCCGCTGCAAGTCGCGCAGAGTCAGCCGCAGCAGGCCGTGCCGCAAGGACAGACGTTCGAGGAAGAGATCATTCCGCAGCGCTACGCGAACAACGCGAATGTCGATGCGTTCATCAACGAGATGGTCGCGCGCTACGACTTCGACCAGGCATCGCTGCACGCGCTCTTCGCCGGCGTCAGCTATTCGGCGACCGCGGTGAAACTGGTCACGCCGTCGCCGACACCGTCGGTCAAGAACTGGCGCTCGTATCAGGCGCGCTTTCTCGATCCGGTGCGCGTGAACGCTGGCGTGCGCTTCTGGCGCGCGAACCAGGCCACGCTGCAGCGCGCGGCCCAGGAGTTCGGCGTGCCGCCGGAGGTGATCGTCGGCATCATCGGTGTCGAGACGATCTACGGCCGCTACATGGGCAACTTCCGCGTGCTCGACGCGCTGACCACGCTCAGCTTCGACTACCCGAACACCGCGAATCGCGCGGACCGCCAGGCGACCTTCCGCAAGAATCTCGAAGACTATCTGGTGTGGACGCGCGACGCGCAGATCGACCCGAGCTCGGTGCTCGGCTCGTACACCGGCGCGATCGGCATTCCGCAATTCCTGCCGAGCAGCATCGTGCAATACGCGGTGAACTACGACGGCAACAAGCGCATCGATCTGCGCACCAGCGAAGCGGACGCGATCGGCAGCGTCGCGAATTATCTGCGGCAGAACGGCTGGGAAAGCGGCCGGCCGGTGGTGTGGAAGATCGGCTCGGACATCGGCAGTCTCGGCGTCGCCCAGGCGGCCGCGGATGGTCAGCCGGAGCCGCGTTGGCCGCTCTCCCAATTGCTGCGCGCCGGCCTCGTGCTCAACGAGCCGAACGTCGACGTCGCGGCCGAAGCCGGTACGCCGGTGACGGTGGTCGATCTGCCGTCGCCGGGACGCGGTACCGAATTCGTGCTCGGGCTGAAGAACTTCTACGTGCTCACGCGTTACAACCGCAGCTTCTTCTATGCGCTCGCGGTGTATCAGCTGGGTCAGAAGGTGAAGGCGCAGATGGAAGCGATCGATGCGGCCAACGCCGCGAATGCGGTGAACAACGGAAATGGCGCATCCGGCGCGATGAATCCGTCGAACGCCAATTCGCAATAATCGAGCAATGACCGCGCGATGAAGCGCGGTGCACGCCTCGCATCGTCCGCATGAAAAAAGCGCCGGCTCTGTGAAGAGACCAGCGCTTTTTTTATTGGCTCGCGCGAGCGCAGCGGCACGCGCGCAAACCGACGTCCCTGCCCGCTTACGCGGGAAACACCCCGGTGGACAGATAACGATCGCCGCGATCGCAGACGATGAACACGATCGTCGCATTCTCGACCTGACGCGCGACACGCAGCGCGACTTCGCACGCGCCGCCCGACGAAATGCCCGCGAAGATGCCCTCGACCGATGCGAGGCGACGCGCCATCGCTTCAGCCGCGGCCTGGCTCACGTTCTCGACGCGATCGACGCGGCTGCGATCGAAAATCTTCGGCAGATACGCTTCCGGCCATTTGCGGATGCCGGGAATGCGCGAGCCCTCTTCCGGCTGCGCACCGATGATCTCGATCTGCTGGTTCTGCGTTTTCAGATAGGTCGACACGCCCATGATCGTGCCGGTCGTGCCCATCGACGACACGAAATGCGTGATGCGCCCTTCGGTGTCGCGCCAGATTTCCGGCCCCGTGCCTTCGATGTGCGCGGCCGGATTGTCCGGGTTCGCGAACTGGTCGAGGATGATGCCCTTGCCTTCGCGCTGCATCTGCTCGGCGAGATCGCGCGCGTACTCCATGCCGCCTTTCACCGGCGTCAGGATGATCTGCGCGCCGTACGCGGCCATGCTCTGACGGCGCTCGACCGACAGATCCTCCGGCATGATCAGCACCATCTTGTAGCCGCGGATCGCGGCCGCCATCGCCAGTGCAATGCCAGTGTTGCCGCTCGTCGATTCGATCAGCGTGTCGCCCGGCTTGATGCGCCCGCGTGCTTCCGCTTTCTTGATCATCGACAACGCCGGGCGGTCCTTCACCGAACCTGCGGGGTTGTTGCCCTCGAGCTTCGCGAGGATCACGTTGTTGCGGCTGCGGATCTCGTCGTCGGGAAGCCGGACGAGTTGCACGAGCGGCGTATTGCCGATCGTGTCTTCAATCGTTTGGTATGCCATATCGGATCTAGCGGTCGGGACGCGAAAGTGTGTCTTGAATCTATCGATTCTAAACCACGATGTCCGGCGCTGTCGGGCAGCCCTTCTGTCCGCATGGATGCAGACTGCCGCCGCCACGCAAAAAGCCCGCGGCTGCGAACCGCGGGAAAGTGTGTGTAGTCACTGAAGGAGGGGTCGCCCGCCGCGACGACGTGACCCGAGTCGATCACGAAAGGAAAGCACGCGGCGAACGACGATGGCGGACCGACGCGCCTGCATTTCACCGTGCAGGCGCGCCGGTCCGCGGCGGCTTATTTCTTCACCGCCACTGCAGGTGCGCTTTTCTGCGCGGCGTCATGAGCAACCGCAGCGGCCGGCTCTTTGGTCTGTGCCGCCGCAACCTGCGTACCAGCAGCAGCGCCAGCCGGACCGACAGCGAGACCCTCCGCCTGCAGACGCTCGACGGTATGCCCGCCCATGCCCTTGACGCGCTTGCCGAGATCGGTCGGGTCCTTGAACGGACCGTGCGCGGTACGCTCGTCGAGGATCGCCTTGGCCTTCGCCGGGCCGATGCCCTTGATGCCGCGCAGCGCGTCCTCGTTCGCGGTGTTGACGTCGACCGCCGCATACGCGTGGCCGAAAGCAGCGAGCATCGCCGCGGTAACCAGTACTTTTCGAAACATATTGGACTCTCCCTGTTGCCACTGACCGGCGACCATCACCGGTCAGGGAGATTCCAGTTTAAAGAGGATGACGTACTAATTACACCTGGCCGAACAGCCAGCGCACGTAACGATCGACACCTTCCTGTACGCTCAGGAACGGCGCGTCGTAGCCGGCCGCGCGCAGCTTCGACTGATCGGCCTGGGTGAAGCACTGGTACTTGCCGCGCAGCGCGTCGGGGAACGGGATGTACTCGATCAGTCCGCGCTGCACCTGCTCCGCGAGCGACAGCGCCGGCTCGTTGTTCAACGCGCGCAGCGTGTTGACCACGGTGCTCGCGATGTCGTTGAACGGCTGCGCGCGCCCGGTGCCGAGATTGAAGATGCCCGACTTCTCCGGATGATCGAAGAAGAACAGGTTGACCTTCACGACGTCTTCGACCGAGATGAAATCGCGCGTCTGCTCGCCGGCCGCATAGCCGTTGTACTCGCCGAACAGCTTGACCTTGCCCTCGGCGCGAAACTGGTTGAAGTTGTGAAACGCGACCGACGCCATGCGCGCCTTGTGCGTTTCGCGCGGACCGTACACGTTGAAATAGCGGAAGCCCGCGATCTGGCTCTTCGCGGCAGGCAGCACGCGGCGGATCACCTGATCGAACAGGAACTTCGAATAGCCGTACACGTTCAGCGGCTGCTCGACCTCGCGCTCCTCGACGAAGCGGCTCGAGCCGCCGTACGTCGCCGCCGACGACGCGTACAGGAACTGGATGTTCTGCGCGAGGCAGACGTCGATCACATCGCGGCTATAGCGATAGTTGTTGTCCATCATGTAGCGGCCGTCGGTCTCCATCGTGTCCGAGCAGGCGCCTTCGTGGAAAATCGCGCGCACCTTGCCGAAGTCGCCGCGCTTGAAGCGCTCGACGAATTCGGTCTTGTCGAGATAGTCGTCGATTTCGCAGTCGACCAGATTCTTGAACTTGTCCGCGCGCGTCAGGTTGTCGACGGCGATGATGCGTTGTTCGCCGCGCTCGTTGAGCGCCTTCACGAGGTTGCTGCCGATAAAACCGGCCGCGCCGGTGACGATGACGGTCATGATGATCCTGCGATAGTGAGCGGTATTGAGCGGTGGATGACGCCTCGCGGGGCGCGGCTCCGTCGGCGACGGCCACGCCCGGCGGGTGGCATCAGGAAAAGAGTTCGTCGTAGTTGACGGTGGCGGTGCCGAGTTTGCCGACCACGATGCCGGCCGCGCGATTCGCGAGTCCGACCGCGTCGACGAGCGACAGACCCGCGCCGAGCATCGCGGCGAGCGTCGCGATCACGGTGTCGCCCGCGCCCGACACATCATACACTTCGCGTGCGACGGCCGACGCGTGCAGGATGCCGTCGTCGGAGAAGAGCGTCATGCCCTCTTCCGAGCGCGTCAGCAGGAGCGCCTTGAACTCGAGTTCGGCGCGCAGCTTCGTCACGCGCGCGATCAGATCTTCCTCGGACTTCCACTGCCCGACCACCTCGCGCAATTCCGCGCGGTTCGGCGTGATCAGCGTCGCGCCGCGATAGCGCTCCCAGTCGTCGCCCTTCGGATCGACCAGCACCGCCTTGCCGGCGGCGTGCGCCTTCGCGATCATCTGCGTGACGTGCGTGAGGCCGCCCTTCGCGTAGTCGGACATCAGGATCACGTCGTGCGACGGCAGCAGCTCGTCGAAACGCGCGAGACCCGCGAGCAGCACTTCGTGCGCCGGCGAATTTTCGAAGTCGACGCGCAGCAGTTGCTGCTGACGCGACAGCACGCGCAGCTTGATCGTCGTCAGCAATGCGGGGTCGCGCTCGAGATGCGGCGTCACGCCGCTTTCGTCGAGCAGTTGAACGATGCGCTCGCCCGGCTCGTCATGACCGACCACGCACAGCAGACCCGCCTGCGCGCCGAGCGCAACCGCGTTACGCGCGACGTTCGCCGCGCCGCCCAGGCGATCCTCCTGCCGTTGCACGTGCACGACCGGCACCGGTGCTTCCGGCGAGATGCGGTTGACGTCGCCGAACCAGTAGCGGTCGAGCATCACGTCGCCGACCACCAGCACGCGCGCCGCGCCGAGCTGCGCGCGCGGCACCGTCGTCAGTTTCTGCGCCGGCGTGGCCATGGGCGCCTCGGGCCGGGCCTCAGGCATGGGCCGGAAGTTCAGAGGGTTGGGCATAGGGGCGTCCAATAGCGTGGTAGTCGATGCCGAGTTCGGTCATCGCGTCCGGTTCGTACAGGTTGCGGCCGTCGAAAATCAGCGGCGTCTTCAGTACCGATTTCAGATACGCGAAATCGGGACTCTTGAATTCCTTCCATTCGGTCACGATCACGAGCGCGTCGGCGTCGGTCAGCGTTTCGTCCTGCGTGTTCGTGAACGTAAGGCGCGCGAGTTGTTCGGGCGCGTCGCGCAGATCCATTGCGAACACGCGACGCGCCTCGGTCACGGCAACCGGATCGTACGCGCGCACCGTCGCGCCGCGCGCGAGCAGCTCGCCGATCACACGACGGCTCGGCGCCTCGCGCATGTCGTCGGTATTCGGCTTGAACGCGAGGCCCCACAGCGCGAACGTGCGACCGCTCAGATCCTCGCCGAGCTTCGCGGTGACCTTGCGCACGAGCACGTCTTTCTGCGCGTAGTTCACTTCCTCGACCGCTTCGAGAATGCGCAGGTTGTGGCCGCTTTCGCTCGCGGTGCGGATCAGCGCCTGCACGTCCTTCGGGAAGCACGAGCCGCCATAGCCGCAGCCCGCATACAGAAAGTGATAACCGATGCGCGGATCGGAGCCGATGCCGCGACGCACCGCTTCGATGTCGGCGCCGACCTTGTCGGCAAGATTGGACATCTCGTTCATGAACGAGATGCGCGTCGCGAGCATCGCGTTAGCCGCGTATTTCGTGAACTCGGCCGAGCGCACGTCCATGTACAGCGTGCGTTCGTGATTACGGTTGAACGGCGCGTACAGGCGCTTCATCATTTCGCGAGCACGGATGCCCGGCTCGTCTTCGTCGATGCCGATCACGATGCGATCGGGGCGCATGAAATCATCGACGGCCGCGCCTTCCTTCAGGAACTCGGGATTCGACACGACCGAGAAGCGATGCTGCGCGCTATCGACGAGACCGCGCTTCGCGAGCTCTTCGTCGATCACCGCGCGCACGCGCTGAGCAGTACCGACCGGCACCGTCGATTTGTCGACGATCACCTTGAAGCCGTTCATCGTGCGGCCGATGTTGCGCGCCGCTTCGAGCACATATTGCAGATCGGCCGAGCCGTCTTCGTCCGGCGGCGTGCCGACCGCGATGAACTGCACGTCGCCGTGCGCGACGCTCGCCGCGACATCGGTCGAGAACGTGATGCGGCCGGCCGCGCGCGTACGGGCGATGATCTCCTGCAGACCCGGCTCGTGAATCGGTACGCCGCCGTTGTTGAGGATGTCGATCTTGCGCTGATCGACGTCGAGACAGAAGACGTCGTTGCCGATTTCGGCGAGGCACGCGCCGGTGACGAGGCCGACATAGCCCGTGCCGATGATGGTGATTTTCATATGCGTTCCGGTGGAGAGTTCCGGGAATGAGCGCCGGTCACAAACCCGGCGATGAACTCGCGGTATTCGGTGCGGCCGCCGCGCACGCGGGCATGGCCCGCGGGGGCCGGGCCGCGCGATGGCAGCGCGATCGTTACCGCCGCCGTTGCGTCGTGCGCCAGCCCGGCCGGCGCGGAGTTAGCTCGACGCCGTAATCGGTTCGACGCGACGCGGCGCATAGGTCTCCCAACCGCTGCAACCCGGACACTGCCAATAGAAAAGCCGCGCCCTGAAACCGCAATTCTGGCACGTATAGCGCGGCAGATTTTTGGTGCGCTGGCGGATCAGTGTGCGCATCAGTTCGAGCTCGCTGCGCCGCGGCTCTTCGGCAACCGCCTGCTGCGCCTCGAGCAAACGCGTCATGCCAGCCAGATTCGGCGACTTCTGCATCTGCGAGCGCGCGAGCGCATGTGCGGCATCGGCGCCGCGCAACGACGCAACGTGCTGATAGGCGACGTCGAGCAGATCGTTACTCGGATGACGGTCGACCCAGGTGGTCAGCAAATCGGCCCCTTCCTGCGCGCGGCCGAGCGCTTCATACGCCTTCATGATCTTTTCGGCGACGAGCGGCAGATACGCGGGGTTCTGTTCCTCGACGCGGCGCCATTGTTCGATCGCCGCTTCCGGCGCGCCGCCGGCTGCGTCGACGTCGCCGAACAGGATCGTCGCGCGCACATTGGTCGGATTCGCTTTCAGCGCGAGGCCGAGCTGACGACGCGCCTCGTCCGGATTCTTCTGCTGCAGCGCTTCCTGTGCGAGCTCGCAATGGAACTGCGCGATTTCCTTGTCCAGCGACGGCGCACCCATCGTTTCGAGATGACGGGCGGTGTCGATCGATTTGATCCAGTCCTTCTCGATCTCGTAGATCGTCAGTAGCGCGCGTTGCGCGCCCAGGGCGTAGTCACCGGACTGCAGCGAGCGGAAGGTTTCCTCGGCGCGGTCGAGCAGACCCGCCTTCAGGAAGTCCTGGCCGAGTTCATAGAGCGCGTGATCACGCTCGCTGACCGGCAGATCCGCGCGGCTCAACAGATTCTGATGCACGCGAATCGCGCGATCGGTTTCGCCACGCCGGCGGAACAGATTGCCGAGCGCGAAATGCAACTCGACCGTTTCGGGGTCGAGCTTGACGACTTCGATGAACGCGTCGATCGCCTGATCGGGCTGCTCGTTGAGCAGGAAATTCAGCCCGCGGAAATACGAACGCGGCAGGTTGGCGCTTTCGGACAGCAGCGTCTTGAGGTCGTAGCGCGCCGCCATCCAGCCGAACGCGAATGCGACGGGTATGACGAGCAGCCACCAGAAGTCTAGATCCATGCGATTAATGCAAATGTGCGGGAAAGCGGAAACGGAAAGCCGCGCTCAGCGAGCGCGGCACAGGACAGATCAGATCAACGGCGGCAGCGGCGGCTGTTCGACGGCGACCGGAGTCTCGCGGGCCACGCGCAACTCGCGGCGCAGCCGGCCATTCTCCATACGCAGACGCAGCATGGCCGGCATCGCGGACACGAGCCCGGCCAGCAGGCCGATCACGAAAAACGCGAGGCCAATCAGAATCAAGGGCGCCGACCACATGTAGCCGGCGAGGAAATTCAGCGTAGCGGTTTGCGTGTTGGAAAGCGCCAGCACCAGCAGCAGCACGAACACCAGCACACGGATCAGCCAGACGATAAATTTCATGAATAGATCTCTTGACGGCAGTTGCGGGGTGACGCCGGCTTGATGACGCGTCGCGCCACGGTGTTGCCCGCGCCGAAGTGACCCGTATTGTAATGGATGCCCTCGCGGCTGGGCAGCACGTGGCCGGAAGCAGCCTTGCGGGCGATTTCATCGCATCGCGCTACGGCCCGGCGCTTCACCGGCAACGCCCCAAAAAACGCGGACGAAAAAAAAGCGCCCGAAGGCGCTTTTCATGGTCTTTTGCCACTTGGCTTTGGCCGCTGATGCTAGCTTTGCCACGCTGCACGACGCACAGCGGAGTCATTACAGGTCGTCATCCGGCTCTTCGTCCTTCAGCGGCTCGCCCGCGCGACGATCCACGCGTTCGCGCAATTCCTTGCCCGGCTTGAAGTGCGGTACGTACTTCTCGGGTACCAGCACCTTCTCGCCCGACTTCGGATTGCGTCCGACGCGGGAAGGACGGCGGTTGAGGCCGAAGCTGCCGAAGCCGCGAATTTCGATACGATGACCTTTGGCAAGCGCCTCCGACATCGCATCGAGCATCGTCTTCACCGCGAAATCCGCATCTTTAAGAACAAGTTGCGGAAATCGCGTAGCCAGCTGGGCGACCAATTCCGATTTGGTCATACTGCAGCAGACCTCTCAGACTTACTGGTTCTGGCCGTCGAGCTTGGCCTTCAGCAGCGCGCCGAGGTTCGTCGTGCCGGTAGCAGCTGCGCTCGAATCCGAAGCAGCGAGGCCACGGATGGCTTCCTGCTGCTCAGCCGAATCCTTAGCCTTGATCGACAGGTTGATGCCGCGCGACTTGCGATCGATGTTGATGATCATCGCGTTGACCTTGTCGCCTTCCTTCAGCACGTTGCGAGCGTCTTCCACGCGGTCTTGCGCGATTTCCGAAGCACGCAGGTAGCCTTCGACTTCACCCGACAGCTGAACCACGGCACCCTTCGCGTCCACGGTCTTGACCACGCCGTCGACGATCGAACCCTTGTCGTTCATTGCAACGAAGTTGCTGAACGGGTCGCCTTCGAGCTGCTTGATACCCAGCGAAATGCGTTCCTTCTCGACGTCGATGCCGAGAACGATCGCTTCCACTTCGTCGCCCTTCTTGTACTTGCGAACGGCTTCTTCGCCCGTTTCCGACCACGACAGGTCCGACAGGTGAACCAGACCGTCGATGCCGCCCGGCAGACCGATGAAGACGCCGAAGTCGGTGATCGACTTGATTGCGCCTTGCAGCTTGTCGCCCTTCTTGAAGTTGCGGCTGAAGTCGTCCCACGGGTTCGGCTTGCACTGCTTCATGCCGAGGCTGATACGGCGGCGGTCTTCGTCGATTTCGAGAACCATGACTTCGACTTCGTCGCCCAGCTGGACAACCTTCGACGGAGCAACGTTCTTGTTGGTCCAGTCCATTTCCGACACGTGGACGAGGCCTTCGATGCCCGATTCCACTTCGACGAATGCGCCGTAGTCGGTGATGTTGGTGACCTTACCGAACAGGCGCGTGCCCGACGGGTAACGGCGCGAGATGCCTTCCCACGGATCGTCGCCCAGTTGCTTGATACCGAGCGAAACGCGGTTCTTTTCCTGGTCGAACTTGAGGATCTTCGCGGTGACTTCCTGGCCAACCGACAGAACTTCGCTCGGGTGACGCACACGACGCCATGCGATGTCGGTGATGTGCAGCAGGCCGTCGATACCGCCGAGGTCCACGAACGCGCCGTAATCGGTGATGTTCTTGACCACGCCTTCGACGATCGCGCCTTCCTTCAGCGTTTCGAGCAGCTTTGCGCGCTCTTCGCCCTGGGTCGCTTCGATCACAGCGCGGCGCGACAGCACGACGTTGTTACGCTTGCGGTCGAGCTTGATAACGCGGAATTCGAGGGTCTTGCCTTCGTACGGGGTCGTGTCCTTGACCGGACGCGTGTCGACCAGCGAACCCGGCAGGAACGCGCGGATGCCGTTGACCATCACGGTCATGCCGCCCTTGACCTTGCCCGTGATCGTGCCGGTCACGAGTTCGTTGTTGTCGAGCGCCTTTTCCAGCGACAGCCACGAAGCCAGACGCTTCGCCTTGTCACGCGACAGGATCGTGTCGCCATAGCCGTTTTCCAGCGCGTCGATCGCGACGGAAACGAAGTCGCCCGCCTGCACTTCTACCTCGCCCGCGTCGTTCAGGAACTCTTCGAGCGGGATGTAGGCTTCGGACTTCAGACCAGCATTCACGACCACGAAGTTGTGGTCGACACGCACGACTTCGGCGGAGATCACTTCGCCAGCGCGCATGTCCTGCTTGGTCAGCGACTCTTCAAACAGAGCCGCAAAAGATTCGGTATTCGGGGTAGAGGTTTGCAGGTCGGACATAAAAATCAGAGTTTGCATGGGTTTTCGCAGCGCCTGGCTCACCGGACTGGTTAGCCGCTTAGGCAAACATGCGAATGTCACGCGGGGTTAAAGGGTTAAAAACAACGCTTCGCGACCATCGCGAAGCACCTACCAGCAACGGAACTGCTGCTACCTGGCCGCCGATGCGTTACTTCCTTGAAGTCACGCTTGCGGGACCAGCGCTTCATACCATTGCACCACCTGCTCGACCGCCTGGTCGACCGACAATGCGGAGGTATCAAGCAGCTTTGCATCCGCCGCGGGCTTGAGCGGCGCGGCCGCGCGCTGACTGTCACGCTCGTCGCGCTCACGCAAATCCCGGAGCAAGTCATCCATATTAGCAGAAAATCCTTTTTGGATCAATTGCTTATACCGGCGCGTCGCGCGGGCCTCAACGCTCGCGGTCATGAACACCTTCAGCACGGCGTCCTGGAAGATCACGGTACCCATGTCGCGGCCATCGGCGATCAGTCCCGGCTCCTTGCGGAAAGCCCGCTGGCGCGCCACCAGCGCGGTTCGCACCGGCGCGTGCACCGCGATCGCCGAGGCCCGGCTGCCCACTTCCTCGGCACGGATTTCGGTCGACACATCGGCGCCGTCGAGTTGCGCGAGCCCCTCGCGGAACGTGATGTGGAGGTCGTCGATCAGCTTGACGTGTGCGTCGACGTCGTCCACCGCAATGCCATAGCGCAGGCTCGCGAGCGCCGCGAGCCGATACAGCGCGCCGCTGTCGAGCAGGTGAAAGCCAAGGTTCGCGGCCACCATCGCGGCGACGGTGCCTTTGCCGGAAGCGCTGGGGCCGTCGATCGTAATCACGGGCGTCTGGTGAAAGGGACGGATCGGTTTCATCTAAAAAGTCGCACGTCAGGCGATTCGCACGCGAATCTGGGTTGAATCAAGGTTGAGCCAGCGCCATGAAGCGCTCGAAATAATCCGGGAACGTCTTGCCGACGCACTTCGGATCATTGATACGGATCGGCACGCCGCCAAGGCTCACAAGCGAAAAGCACATGGCCATGCGATGGTCGTCGTAGGTATCGATCGCCGCGTTCGGGATCAGCTTTTCAGGCGGCGTCACGACGAGGAAATCCTCGCCCTCCTGCACTTTCGCGCCGACCTTGCGCAGTTCGGTCGCCATCGCCGCAATCCGGTCGGTTTCCTTCACGCGCCAGCTCGCGATGTTACGCAGCGTGCTCGTGCCGTCCGCGAACAGCGCGGCGACCGCGATCGTCATCGCGGCGTCGGGGATCAGGTTGAAGTCCATGTCGATCGGGTCGAGCTTGCCGTGGTCGTTGCCGACACCGCGCACTTCGATCCAGTCGTCGCCCATCTGCAGATTCGCGCCCATCCTGATCAGCGCATCGGCAAAGCCGACGTCGCCCTGGATGCTCGCGCGGCCCACGCCTTCCACCTTCAGCGGGCCTCCGCCGAGCGCGCCCGCGGCAAGGAAATACGACGCCGACGATGCATCGCCTTCCACCATGATCGTGCCCGGCGACTGATAGCGCTGCCCCGCCGGCACGACGAACTGGTGCCAGCCGTGACGCTCGACCTTGATGCCGAAGCGCTCCATCAGCTTGATCGTGATCTCGATATAGGGCTTGGAAATCAGCTCGCCGTCGACCTGCACGGTCGTCACGCCGCTCGCGGTACGCAGGATCGGCAACGTCATCAGCAGCGAGGTCAGGAACTGGCTCGACACGTCGCCGCGCACGCGAATCGGCGCATCGGCGGTGATTTCCGCGGCACGGATGCGCAGCGGCGGATAGCCCTCGTTCTGCTCGTAGTCAATCTTCGCGCCGATCTGGCGCAAGCCGTCGACCAGATCGCCGATCGGCCGCTCATGCATACGCGGCACGCCGTGAATCCGATAGCTGCCGCCGTTCACCGCGAGGGCCGCCGTCAGCGGGCGCACTGCCGTGCCGGCGTTGCCGAGGAACAGGTCGGCCGTGCGCGCGGTGAACGCGCCACGCGTGCCGGTGACGACGCAGGTGTCGCCCTCGCGCTTCAGACGCACGCCGAGCTTTTCGAGCGCGTCGAGCATCACGCGGGTGTCGTCGGAATCGAGCAGGTTCGTGATCGTCGTTTCGCCTTCAGCGAGCGCGGCGAGCAGCAGCACGCGATTCGAGATGCTCTTCGAGCCTGGCAGACGAACCGTGCCGGACGCACGGGAAAAAGGTCCGAGATCGAGGAATTCCATGATGAGTCCAGTTTCCGGTTATTTCGATGAGCCCGTTTCCGGTTATTTCGACGCGTCGCTGCCGGCCACTCCGGCCGCGCGCTGCTCCTGCCACTGACTGCGCGCGACGCGCGAGCGAGCGAACACCGCTTCGAGCGCGGCGCCGTCGCCGGCTTCGATCGCCTCGCGCAGGCGCGCAAGTATCGCGGTGTAGGCGTCGAGTTCGTCGAGCAGCGCGGCGCGATTGGCGACGCACACGTCGCGCCACATCTCCGGGCTCGACGCGGCAATGCGCGTGAAGTCGCGAAAGCCGCCGGCCGCGAACGAGAACTTCAGCGCGGCGTCGGGTGAATTGAGGATCTGTTCGACGAGCGCGAACGACAACACGTGCGGCAGATGGCTCACCGACGCGAACACCCGATCATGCTGGGCCGGCGCCATTTCACGCACCAACGCGCCGGTCGCGCGCCACATCGCGGCGACATGTTCGACCGCATCCGCCTGATTCTCCGGCAGCGGGCACAACACGACATTGCGGTTGACATACAGGTCGGGCAACGCGGCGTCGACACCGCTCGACTCGCGGCCGGCGATCGGATGGCCTGGCACGAACTGGCCGATCCGCGCGCCAAGCGCCGCGCGCGCGGCGGCGACTACGTCGGACTTGGTGCTACCCGCATCGGTGACGATCGTGTTGGCGCCGAGATACGGCGCGATGCGTTCGAGCAGCGGCTGCGTCTGCGCGACAGGCGCCGCGAGCAGTACGACATCGGCGCCCGCGAGCGCGTCGCGCAAACCAGCATCGTCGCCGAGTGCCACCGCAGCATCGATCACGCCCAACTCCAGCGCACGCTCGCTCGACGCGGCGGTTCGCCCAACACCGATCACCTTGCGCGCCCCGCGGCCCTCGCCCCGCTCACGCAACGCGCGCGCGAGCGATCCGCCGATCAGACCGACACCGAAAATCACCAGCTTGTTAAAAGAAAACGCGGCCACGTCGTTCACACAATTCGGAGAATAAGTTCGAACAATAAGCGCGCCGTTCCTGCTGGTCGGGCGCGCCGGTCAAGGGACCGATGCTTATACCGCGGCAGGTTCGGCAAGCGTCTTTTCGAGCGCCGCGAGGAACGCTTCGTTTTCCTCCGGCAGGCCGATCGTGATACGCAGCCACTGCGGCAAACCGTAGTTCGCCACCGGGCGCACGATCACGGCCTGCTTCAGCAGCGCGAGGTTTACGCGAGCGCCGGCGGCGTTGTCGTCGCCGACACGCACCAGCACGAAGTTGCCCGCGGACGGCACGTACTCGAGACCGAGCTTGTCGAACGCTTCGGCGAGACGGCGATAGCCCTGCGCGTTCAGCGCCGCGCTCTTCTCGAGAAACGCGTTGTCGTTCAGCGCGGCGATCGCCGCGGCCTGCGCGAGCGTGTTCACGTTGAACGGTTGACGCAAACGGTTCAGCAGATCGGTCAATTCGGGCTGCGCGATCGCGAAACCGATACGCAGGCCCGCGAGGCCGAACGCCTTCGAGAAGGTACGCGACACCAGCAGGTTCGGATAGCGCCGCACCCATGCGATCGAGTCGTAGCGCTGATCCGCCGACAGGTACTCGGTGTACGCCTCGTCGAGCACCACAGCCACGTGGCGCGGCACCTTGTCGAGAAACGCTTCGAGCGTCGGGCCGTCGATGAACGTGCCGGTCGGATTGTTCGGATTCGCGACGAACACGAGACGCGTATCGTCCGTGATCGCGGCGAGCATCGCGTCGAGGTCATGGCCATAGCGCACGGCCGGCACGACGATCGCGCGCGCGCCGACGCCTTGCGTCGCGAGCGCGTAGACCGCGAACGAGTACTGCGAGAACACGACCGACTGCCCCTTCTCGACGAACGCATGCGCGGCGAGTTCGAGGATGTCGTTGCTGCCATTGCCGAGCGTGATCCATTCGGCCGGCACGCCGTAGCGCGCGGCAAGCGCCGCTTTCAGCTCGAAGCCGTTCGAGTCCGGATAGCGGCCAAGATCGGCGATCGCCTGCGCCATTGCGCGCTGCGCCGACTCCGGCATGCCGAGCGGATTTTCGTTCGACGCCAGCTTCACGATGCTCGCTTCGTCGAGACCGAACTCGCGGGCCACTTCCGAAATCGGCTTGCCGGCGATATACGGCGCGATCGCGCGCACATAGGAAGGGCCGAAAGACGCTGTCATGACAATCTCCGAACGACGGTGAGTAGTGTTATATGCGGCCGGACGGCCAGGCGGTACCTGTGATGCCGCCCGGACTGCGCTGCCGGTATTGCCTGATCCGCCTAGCGGGCGCGCGGATAGGAGCCGAGTATCTTCAGGAACGCGGCCTTCTCGCCGAGTCCAGCGAGCGCGGCGGCCACGGCCGCATCGTCGCGATGGCCTTCGACGTCGATATAGAAGTAGTACTCCCACGTGCCGATGCGCGCCGGGCGCGATTCGAAACGCGTCATCGACACACCGTGCCGCGCGAGCGGCTCGAGCAGCTTGACCATCGCGCCCGGCTCGTTCGCGACCGACACGATCAGCGAAGTCTGGTCATGACCGCTCGGACCGGTCGGCTGCTTGCCGATCATCACGAAGCGCGTGCGGTTGTGCGGGTCGTCCTGAATCAGCGCATTGGTGACCTGCAGACTGTAGTGAATCGCCGCGCGATCGCCGGCGATCGCCGCGACGGTCGGATCTTCGGCCGCCATGCGCGCGGCTTCCGCGTTGCTCGCAACCGCCTGGCGCTCCAGATGCGGCGCGTTCGCCGACAGCCAGTGCTGGCATTGCGCGAGCGCCTGCGCATGCGCGCACACGCGCTTGACGCCGGCAAGCCCGTTTTGCGTGAGCAGGTTGTGATGGATCGGCAGCGCGAGTTCGCCGCCGATAATCAGTTGCGTTTGCAGCAGCAGATCGAGCGTGCGCGACACCGCGCCCTCGGTCGAATTCTCGACCGGCACGACGCCGTAGTCGGCGGCGCCTGCTTCGACCGAGCGGAACACTTCGTCGATCGACGAGCACGGCAGGCCTTCGATCGACTGACCGAAGTATTCGTGCATCGCCTGTTCGCTATACGTGCCGACCGGCCCGAGGTAAGCGGCCTTGATGGTCTTTTCGAGCGCGCGGCTCGCGGCCATGATCTCGCGCCAGATCGCGCTGATGTGCTCGTCCGCGAGCGGCCCTTTGCTCATTTCCTGCAGACGCGCGATCACCTGTTGCTCGCGCTCCGGCCGGAACACCGGCGCGTTGAAATGCTTCTTGACCTCGCCCACTTCGAGCGCGACCGACGCGCGCTGGTTCAGAAGCGCGATCAGTTGCGCGTCGAGCGCGTCGATGCGATCGCGCAGAGGTTTGAGTCGGTTATTGAGTTCGTCGTCCATGCGTGAAAAACGGCCCTGCCGGGTAACTGCTGGAAAGGATGCGCGCGCCTGCGAGTCGGCCGACTCAGGCGCTGCGCTGCTCGAATTCCTTCATGTATTCGACAAGCGCTTTGACGCCTTCGAGCGGGACGGCGTTATAAATCGACGCCCGCATGCCGCCGACGGACTTGTGGCCCTTTAGCTGCACCAAGCCCCGCGCTTTCGCGCCGGACAGGAAATCTTCGTTGCGCGACTCGTCGGCGAGGAAGAACGGTACGTTCATCCGCGAGCGCGAGCCACGCTCGACCTTGTTCAGATAAAAGCTGCTCGAATCGATCGCGTCGTACAGCAATTGCGACTTTTCGAGGTTGCGCGCTTCCATCGCAACGAGGCCGCCCTGCTTCTTCAACCACTTGAACACGAGCCCTGCGATATAGATCGCGTAGGTGGGCGGCGTGTTGTACATCGAATTGTTCTCGGCGACGGTCTTCCATTCGAACGCCGACGGGCAGATCGGCATTGCGCGATCGAGCATGTCCTCGCGCACGATCACAACCGTTACGCCGGCCATGCCGATGTTCTTCTGCGCGCCGCCGAACAGCACGCCGTACTTGGCGATGTCCATCGGGCGCGACAGGATATGCGACGACGCGTCCGCGACGAGCGGAACGTCACCGAGGTCGGGAATCTCGAAGGTTTCGACGCCGTGAATGGTCTCGTTCGTGCACAGATGCACGTATGCCGGATCGTCCGACAGTTGCCATTCCGAGCGCGCGGGCGCGCGCGTGAAGCCTTCGGCGGTCTGGCCGGTCGCCGCCAGATGCACGCTGCCGTATTTCTGCGCTTCCTTGAACGATTTCTGCGACCACGAACCGGTGATGACGAAATCCGCGCGCGGTTTCGAGCCGAGCAGGTTCATCGGCACAATGGCGTTTTCTCCGAGGCCGCCACCCTGCAGGAACAGGATGCGGTGGCTCGCCGGCACCTGCAGCAACTCGCGCAGGTCGGTCAGCGCTTCCTCGTGGATCGACATGAATTCCTTGCCGCGATGGCTCATTTCCATCACGCTCATGCCGCTGCCGTGCCAGTTGAGCATCTCGTCGGCTGCCTGGCGCAGCACTTCTTCGGGCATGGCCGCCGGGCCGGCGGAGAAATTAAAGACGCGCATGGGTGGTCCTGGAAGCAGGCGCGAAAAAACGGAATCGCGCGAAAATCGGCGGAAAAAGAACTGCGAAACTGCTCGCCGAAAAAGAAAATGGCCGTTTGCGCCAGTGCGCAAACGGCCATTATCGCATTGTCGCCGCCAACCCGCCACGCCGTATGGCCCAGCGGGCGCGCCTCCAGGCACTTACCCGGAGACCGCGGCAAGCTGCGCCCAATTCAACCTGGCGCAGCCTTGCGGGCAGAACTTACTTGGCAGCCGACTTGACCGATGCGACTTCCTTGTCGGCCTGCTCACGCGTTGCCTTGATCGATTCCGGCATGTACTTCTGCATCAGGCTGTTCACGACGTCGCGGCCAACCTGGTCCTGCACCTGGATGAACTTGCGGCCGGTCGGGCTCTTGTAGAACGTCGTCAGATCCTTGATTTCCGACGTGCTGTAGTACTTCGCGTACGCGTCGTACTGAGCTTGCATCGCGTCCTGACGGAAAGCGTCGGTCGCGAAAACCTGACCTGCGCTGTCAACCAGCTTCGGCACCGTGTTCTTCTGCAGCGTCGGAACGGCAGCCTGCTTCTGCTTGTCCGTCATCGTCTTGTTTTCGCTCAGCGCGTCCGACAGGATTGCCGGCACAAGCTGCTTGGCCTGCATCTGCGCGCTGTTGCCGATCGCGCCGACCAGCTTCTGTGCGTCGATGGCGTCGAGCAGGTCCTTGATCGCAGCCTGCTTGGCCGGGTCAACCGGTGCTGCTGCAGCAGCCGGAGCTGCCGGCGCCTGGTTCTGCAGCGCTTGAGCCATGGCGAAGGTCGGCACGATGGCAGCCAGCAACATCAGTTGTTTGAATCGTTTTTGCATCATTACTCCCTAAGAGAAATTAACTTGAACTGCACGCCGCACGGGAAAGCGTACCGGCCCGATACGCGGTGACCCGCAGCGTAGCTTCAACGTATTAACTGAGACTGAAAGCCGCTGACACGGATCAAGCCGCGCCGCCGCCCTCACCGCCGTTGTCACCTTCGACGGAGCCGTCGGAATCACCTTCCGACTCGCCCTCGGCCTCAGCTACCTGTTGCAGACCAGACAGCTTGGTCCCTTCGTCAAGGCTGATGAGTGTAACACCTTGGGTTGCGCGGCCCATCTCACGGATCTCCGACACCCGCGTGCGAATCAGCACACCGGTCGTGGTGATCAACATGATTTGCGCCTCCGGATCCACCAGCGTCGCGGCGACCACCTTGCCGTTACGCTCCGAGGTCTGGATCGCGATCATGCCCTTTGTGCCGCGGCCGTGACGCGTGTACTCGATGATCGGGGTGCGCTTGCCGAAGCCGTTTTCGGTTGCGGTGAGCACCGACTGCTGCTCGTCGCCGGCCACCAGCAACGCGATCACGTTCTGGCCGTCTTCGAGCTGCATGCCGCGCACGCCACGCGCCTCGCGGCCCATCGGACGCACGTCGTTCTCGTCGAAGCGCACTGCCTTGCCCGAATCCGAGAACAGCATCACGTCGTGCTGACCATCGGTGATGGCCGCGCCAATCAGGTAATCGCCCTCATCGAGACCGACCGCAATAATACCCTTGCGCAGCGGACGGCTGAATGCTTCGAGCGGTGTCTTCTTTACCGTTCCTAACGCGGTCGCCATGAACACGAATTTATCCGCCGAGAACTCCTTGACCGGCAGCACGACCGTGATCTTCTCGCCTTCCTGCAGCGGGAACATGTTGACGATCGGACGACCGCGCGAATTGCGCGAGCCCTGCGGAACTTCGTAGACCTTGACCCAGTAGACGCGGCCGCGGTTCGAGAAGCACAGGATGTGGTCGTGCGTGTTCGCGATAAACAGCGTGTCGATCCAGTCGTCTTCCTTCATGGAAGTCGCCTGTTTGCCGCGACCGCCGCGCTTCTGCGCGCGATATTCGGACAACGGCTGCGATTTCACGTAGCCCGCGTGCGACATGGTCACGACCATTTCCTGCGGCGTGATCAGGTCTTCGGTGTTCAGTTCGGTCGCGTTCAGTTCGATCTTCGAGCGGCGCGCATCGCCGAATTCGGCTTTGATCGACGTCAGTTCCTCGACGATGATGGCCGAAATGCGTTCCGGGCGAGCCAGAATGTCCAGCAGGTCGGCGATCTGCGCCATCACGTCGCGGTATTCGCCGATGATCTTGTCCTGCTCGAGACCGGTCAGGCGTTGCAGACGCATCTGCAGGATTTCCTGCGCCTGGGTATCGGACAGACGATAAAGCCCGTCGGCCTGCATACCGAACGACGGGTTCAGACCCTCCGGACGATACGCTTCGCGACCACCGGCCGTCGCGTTTTCAGCCTCGGCGCGCGACAGCATTTCGCGCACGAGCGACGAATCCCACGCACGCGACATCAGTTCCTGCTTGGCGATCGGCGGAGTCGGCGCGGCCTTGATGAGCGCGATGAATTCGTCGATGTTCGCCAGCGCGACCGCGAGACCTTCGAGCACATGGCCACGTTCGCGCGCCTTGCGCAGTTCGTAGACCGTGCGCCGCGTCAGCACTTCCCGGCGGTGCGACAGGAAACACGTCAGCATTTCCTTCAGATTCAGCAGCTTCGGCTGGCCGTCGACGAGCGCGACCATGTTCATGCCGAAGGTATCCTGAAGCTGGGTGGCCTTGTACAGGTTGTTCAGCACGACTTCGGGCACTTCGCCGCGCTTGAGCTCGATCACGACACGCATACCGCTCTTGTCGGATTCGTCGCGGATGTCGGAGATGCCTTCGAGCTTCTTCTCGTTGACGAGCTCGGCGATGCGCTCGAGCAGCGAGCGCTTGTTCACCTGGTACGGCAGTTCGTCGACGATGATCGCCATGCGCTGGCCGCGATCGATTTCCTCGAAGTGCGTGAGCGCTCGCATAACGACGCGCCCGCGGCCCGTTCGGTAGCCGTCGCGCACGCCGGCCACGCCGTAGATGATGCCGGCAGTCGGGAAATCGGGCGCGGGGATGATCTCGATCAGCTCGTCGATCGTCGCCTCGGGGTTTTTCAGCAGATGCTGACACGCGTCGACGACTTCGTTCAGGTTATGCGGCGGGATGTTGGTCGCCATGCCGACCGCGATGCCGGACGAACCATTGATCAGCAGATTCGGGATACGAGCGGGCAGGATGGCCGGTTCGTTCTCGCTGCCGTCATAGTTCGGCACGAAGTCGACCGTTTCCTTGTCGATGTCGGCCAGCAGTTCGTGGCCGATCTTCGCCATGCGGATTTCGGTGTACCGCATGGCCGCGGCGTTGTCGCCGTCGACCGAACCGAAGTTGCCCTGACCGTCCACCAGCATATAGCGCAGCGAAAAGTCCTGCGCCATCCGGACAATCGTGTCGTATACAGCCGTGTCGCCGTGCGGGTGGTATTTACCGATGACGTCGCCGACGATACGCGCCGACTTCTTGTACGCGCGGTTCCAGTCGTTGTTCAGCTCGTGCATCGCGTACAGCACGCGCCGGTGCACCGGCTTCAGGCCATCGCGGACATCGGGAAGCGCTCGCCCTACGATCACGCTCATCGCGTAATCGAGATACGAACGGCGCATTTCCTCCTCTAGGGAGATTGGCAGAGTCTCTTTGGCGAATTGATCCATTATCCGTATCTTTTACGTGCCAAGGCGACGGTTGGGCCGCGCCTTCGCGTAAGCATTGCAGGCGCAACGCATCACGCGATTCTAACATGCCGGGCATCCGCCCCCGACGACGGTACGTATACATATTAGAGGGCGCTCCACTCCGGCCCTGCCGACACCCTGATTTTCCCGCCGATCGGGCTCGATTCGTGCGTGCGGCAATTCGCCGCTCAGCCAGAGCTGACGGACCACTCCGGGAAAAGCATTTGTTGCGCATGCACCACAATTGAAGGGGGATTTGATGGGGGGTGGATTTTTTTTTCGTCGGAAGGGAACGATATGGCAAAATGCCAACGCACAAAGAGTCAGACACTGCTCGAAGTCTACACAAACGGTTTTTGTTCCGCACCAATGTTATACTTCGAGCAATGTATGACTTGTCTTCGTCAACAGGCTCGCAGTAAACCTGCGGTAATCTCAATTTCGAGAGGAGAAATATGAATAAACTTTCAAAGCTCGCGTTCATTGCAGCTACCGCAGTTATGGCTGCATCCGCCATGGCCCAATCGGTGCCGGCGTCGCGACAAGCTACCAACGACAACTGGGTGAATGGTACTGGCGAATACGTGTGGATGAACGGCACGAACGAGCTTTGCTGGCGCGATGCATTCTGGACGCCCGCAACGGCTAACGCCAAGTGCGACGGCGCTCTGGTTGCTCAAGCTCCGACCCCGCCGGCTCCGGTCGCTCCGGCACAGGCCATCTCCAGCGAAAAGATTACGTATCAAGCTGACGCGCTGTTCGACTTCGACAAGGCAATCCTGAAGCCGGCTGGCAAGGAACGCCTGAGCGAACTGGCAGCGAAGATTCAGGGCATCAACCTCGAAGTCGTCGTTGCAACGGGCCACACCGACCGTATCGGTTCGGACGCGTACAACGACCGTCTGTCGCTGCGCCGTGCTCAAGCTGTGAAGGCATTCCTGGTCAGCAAGGGCGTCGAAGCCAACCGTATCTACACGGAAGGCAAGGGCCGTCGCAACCCGGTTACCACCGGTTGCAACCAGAAGAACCGCAAGCAACTCATCGCCTGCCTCGCACCGGACCGCCGCGTGGAAGTCGAAGTGGTCGGTACGCCGAAGCAGTAAGCTGCAAATTACCGCAGTATCGAAAGCCCCGCTCCGGCGGGGCTTTTTTTATGCGCGCCGCCATTCGGAGGCGTAGCGTAGCGCCCCCGCCGGCACGCAAGGGACCGCGGCCTCCCCCCACCGCTACCGGCCGACGCTCACCCCGTCCTGCCCGCGTTTTTGCCGCCCTGTCTCTCGCCCTATATACTCGGGGTTTATCCTCGAGCGCCCGCTCACCGCTCTCATCGAGGCAGCTTTCGCCATGACCAACGCCGATCCCCACGAACTACAGAAATTCAGCGACCTCGCGCACCGGTGGTGGGATCCGAACGCCGAATTCAAACCGCTGCACGAACTGAATCCGATCCGCCTGAGCTGGATCGACGCGCACGCCCATCTCGCCAGCAAAAAAGTGCTCGATATTGGTTGCGGCGGCGGCATCCTGTCGGAATCGATGGCGGGGCTCGGTGCTCATGTGAAGGGTATCGACCTGTCGACGCAGGCGCTTGGCGTCGCCGATCTTCACAGCCTTGAAAGTGGTGTAACCGTCGATTACGAAGAAATCGCCGCCGAGGCGCTCGCGGCCCGCGAACCCGGCACCTACGACGTAGTCACCTGCATGGAAATGCTCGAGCATGTGCCCGAACCGGCTGCGATCGTCGAGGCCTGCAAGAACCTCGTGAAGCCGGGCGGCTGGGTCTTCTTCTCGACGCTGAACCGCAACGTGAAGTCGTATCTGTTCGCAGTGATCGGCGCCGAATACATCGCGCGGATGCTGCCGAAAGGCACTCACGACTACACACGCTTCATCCGCCCGTCCGAGCTCGCCGGCTTCGTGCGCGCCGCCGGCCTGCACACGGCGGACATCAAAGGCATCGTCTACAACCCGCTCAGCAAGCACTTCACGCTGTCGGCCGACACGAGCGTCAACTACATGCTCGCGTGCCGCCGCGAAGCCTGAGCCGTCTGAACGCCGCACCCAACGAACAATGAGCGACCCGACTCCCCTGCCCCAACGCGAAGACAACGAGAACATGCTCGGCTTTTGCCAGGCCGTGCTGTTCGACCTCGACGGCACGCTTGCCGACACAGCGCCCGACCTCGCGGCCGCCGTCAACAAGATGCGCCACGACCGCGGCCTCGACATGGTTCCGCTCGAAAAACTGCGTCCGCTGGCCTCGGCCGGCGCGCGTGGGTTGATCGGCGGCGCGTTCGGCATCGGCCCGGACCACCACGAGTTTGCGTCGATGCGCGAGGAGTTCCTCGCCAACTACGAAGCGGATCTGTGCATCGAAACCACGCTTTTTCCCGGCATCGCCGAAGTGCTCGACGACCTCGACGCACGCGGCGTGCGCTGGGGCATCGTGACGAACAAGGTCACGCAACTGACCGAGCCGCTGGTCGCGCAACTGGGACTCGAAGAGCGCGCCGGCTGCGTCGTGAGCGGCGACACCACGCCTCATTCGAAGCCGCATCCGGCGCCGTTGCTGCACGCGGCGCGCGAACTGAACGTCGCGCCGGAGCGCGTCGTCTATGTCGGCGACGACCTGCGCGACGTGCAGGCCGGGTTTGCCGCCGGCATGAAGACCATCGCGGCGGCGTACGGCTATTGCGGCAACGACATTCCGCCGACGCAATGGCACGCGCAGCATGTGGTGCAATCGCCGGTCGAGCTGCAGACGCTGCTGCGCGACATCGGCTGATGGATGAGTGACAAAACGCGTCTGAAAGACCCAGTCGACACACTTGCTAACGAAGTTGCAACCTCCGTCGACCGCAGGAACACACAACGCGCCCATCAATCTATTGTAAAATCTCCACTGGCTCATATATGTGAGCAACGAACCGCGGGGGCGACCTGGTTTCGACAGGGGTTGCGAAGCGGCTAGGGCATGTCGAGGACCCGTCACCTCGTTAATCAATGGGAAAAACGTAACTGCAAACGACGATACGTTCGCACTGGCAGCCTAAGGGCCGCCGTCCTCTGCCTAGTTCACTGACGGGCTAGTGTCGCAAGACCGGTAGCAATACCGACAGAGGTCATATACGTCAGTTAAGCCTTGGCGGCGTCACGACGTCCGGGTCGAAAATCTAGTGAATCGCCGTAGCGCAGCGTGTTCGTCCGCGTCGCTGCGGTTAAATCAAAAGACAGAACTAAACATGTAGAACTGGTCGTAGAGGACTTCTGGACGCGGGTTCGATTCCCGCCGCCTCCACCAAATACCTTCCAAACGTTCACCACGTTTGACCAAGAACCCCCGCCTGGCCTTGCCTCGCGGGGGTTTTTTATTGCAATCTTTCACCAACAATCCCCAGTAGCTACAACCCCAGGCGGGGGTTGTCTTGGGGGTGTTTCATTGTTCAGCAAATCGCCCCCCCAACGCGGCAGACACGCACGGAAACACACATGGCCTTGACCGATATGGCGATTCGTAATGCCAAGCCGGCGGAGAAGCAGCAGAAGCTGTTCGACGGAGGTGGCCTGCACCTACTGGTCACGTCGGCCGGCGGCAAGCGATGGGTGCTCAAGTACCGGTTCGTCGGCAAGGAGCAAAGTCTCGCCCTTGGCATCTACCCCGCCGTGACGCTCGTCGAGGCCCGCAAGCGGTGCCGCGACGAAGCCCGCGACAAGCCTGGCGGCCAGCATTGACCCTTGAGGTAGATTCGGCCATAAACGGACGCTCGACGCCACCGGCAAGACCGTTGGCATTCTCCTTTTACCTACTTTCTGAGAACCAGAATGGAAATTCAACCGTACCTTTTTTTTAACGGCCGATGCGAAGAAGCCATCGGTTTTTATTGTGATGCGCTTGGCGCCAAGGAACTGCTGAAGATGCGCTTCCGGGATGCGCCCCAAGGTTCGCCGGTGCCGCCGGAAAGCATGGACAAGATCATGCACGCGACTCTCGCGATCGGCAAAACGCACGTGCTCATGTCCGACGGTGATTGCAGCACGGGTAATTCGGCGCATTCCGGTTTCAGTCTTTCAGTGACGGCGGATGATCCGGTATCAGCCGAGAAGTTTTTCAATGCCTTAGCGCTGGGCGGCCAAGTGACAATGCCGTTGCAGAAAACGTTCTGGACGGCCGGTTTTGGAATGCTGGTAGATCGGTTTGGTGTGCCGTGGATGGTTAACGTGCAACATCAAGGAGAGCCGCCGGCTTGCGCACAAGGCTAGCCGAACGACGACTTGGAGCCTGAAACGCTTCGCATGTGTTGCGTCGGGCCCCAGTCGGACATCAAGAGAATGGCGCCCAGGTTTCGTCATTCTCAACAAAGCTGAAATTGACGTGTTCTCGTACGGCTAGTTAGCACAGGTAGAAATGACAGATAACTTGGAAGCAGTTGGAAAAATCCTTGGAGAGCCAGTTGCTCCTGAGATGAGCGATGATGCGCTAAAGGTCAAACGCAATCTTCTTATTGCAAGCTTCGTCTCAATCGCAAGCGTGCTTGGAGATCTACACGTCAATCCACAATCCACTATCCTCGGATTGCAGTTTACTGGCCTAACCAGCACCCTGATCAACAAGGGGCTGCTTATTGTCACTACTTATCTGCTTGTCCATTTCGCATGGTATTTCTTCGATGCTTTTATCGAGTGGCGCATCAGACTGACCGGCACAAAAGTCGCATTTCAAACGGGATCAACGTTAGGTTCCCAGCACGCGGATTATCCGGCTGACCCTCGCCAATCTACCCTATACAACTGGTGGAAGAGTCAAGCATCTTCAGGTTACCGGGTGTCGACCTCACTTCAAGAAATGACGAATCGTATTGCCGGCTGGGAATCGAGCGTGCGGGAAGCAATGAAGGACGCGCAAGAATTGAACAAACGCGCCGCCATCGAAAGCCTGGTACACATCCGAAACGATATGACCAAGCTCAAATCCGCCATGGAAAGCATCGAACAGACCGTCACGTCGGCGCGCATACCTGTATCGCTGGGAAGATTCGATGCCTGGTTCAAATTTTTTCTGAAAAGCCAAAACCTCAGATGGCTCTTCATTGATGCAGGCTTACCTCTTGCGCTGGGCTCTACGGCGGTCGCTATGCTATTGCGCGAAGTATTGCAGCGTTAATGTAGCTAGCATCCGCCTCGCTTAATGAGTAGCGCGCCGACACGCGTGCGCTCGGCGAGCACCGGAACAGCCTGCAACGTGACGCGCTGCCCGCAGCCGCGAGGCGCGCAGCGACAGCCGACGCGAGCCCGAGCAGCAGATTTTTGTGCACGCTCAGCGGCGCGCGATCGCGGCCAGCACGCGCCGCGTGATGTCCGCGCCGAACAAAGGGATGCGCCCCGCGCTCGACCGCGCGCCGCCCGCCCGCAGAAGTCCCCGACCCTTCTCTCACGAGGCAGATGACCTTCTCCGCGCCCACTTTGGGTTCGTCGCTCGCGATTGTACGATGCCGATCACCGCTTGGACTCTCGACGAACTTACGGCAGTCCTTCGGCTCAGGATCGCCGTCGACGAGGAAGCTATGGAAAGCGTCCAGCAAGGCTGGCAATAAGGGGGCTTTTGGGGGTTGTTATCGATTCATGGAAACTTATAGCCTTACCTGCCAAGGATCGGAGGCCATAATTCGGTTGACGCCGCCCCAAACTCCGGCATGGCTCACCCGCCTGCCTCACGAAAAACCCCGATTGCCGTCGCGCTATCGGGGTTTTTTGTTTTTCAGCCCGCCCAATGCGGCGCGCGAGCATCGCCCGAACGCATGGATGTTGCCGGAACGGGAATATCGGGCCACCTTCATCCGTTCACTACCTTGCACGCACAACGGCAACGGCAGCCAGCGACGCTGTCTACGCTGCCTATACTCGAAGAAGCATCAACGCAGACGAGCGATGTCGACTGCGGTCATGGTCACGACTTCGTCGGCGGTTTCAAGCCTGGTGCCCAGGCGCGTCATCTCACACGTCGTCAACACAGGAGCCCGCATCATGCGCAAGACCATCCTCTTCCTGGCCCCGCTCGCGCTCGCCGCACTGCATACAAGCGCGTTCGCCGAGCCGCCCAAAATCAGCGAAGGCCGCTTCGTCACCGCCGACGGCATGACCCTCTACACCTTCGACAAGGACACCTCGCCCGGCGTCAGCGCCTGCACCGGCGGCTGCATGAGCAACTGGCCCGCGGCCACCGCGGCGTCGACCGACAAGCCGTCGGGCGACTGGACGCTGATCCCGAGCGCGGACGGCAAGCAGCAATGGGCGTACAAGGGCCATCCGCTGTATCGCTACGCGGCCGATAAACAGGCGGGCGATGCAAAGGGAGACGGCTTCAAGGACATGTGGCACGTCGCGAAACCTTGAGACACGCCAGGGTCCAGCAGCAGACCAGCTTCAGCTTCAAACGGTAGCGGCCACGAGACCACATTAAGAGCAGCCGCACGGCGGCACCGCTACCGCCGCCGCCCTCACGACGCGGCGGTGACGAAAGTCATCCACCGCAAAGACAACGCGGAAAACGAAAGTCCGAAAAAAAACCGTAAGCCGCAAAAATACCAACAGCCAGGAAACGACAGACAGCCCCAAAACCCACGCCCACAAACTACAACGCCGGCCCAAAAGCCGGCGTTGCATCAACCTTCCAGACCACCCGAACGAAACCTCACTCGTCCTTCGGGCACTGCAGATTACAGCCATTCGGATCGCCCATGTCGCCGCGCTTGCGCGCCGACGAGCGCTTGCCGTGCTGATACTTGTCCGACGGCGCGGACGCCGCGAACGGCATCTGCGGATGCTCGTTGATACGGAATTCGTCGGTCAGGATGCCGCCCGGCACGCCGGGAGAATTCTGCGCAAAAGCAACGGAGACGGTGGCGCAAAGCACACCTGCCGCGGCAACGGCGGCACATGCGTGAAGAAGAGCTTTCATGTCGGTTCAGCGCGACGTGGCGCGCGGTTAAAGCGGAGGCGAAGCCAAGAGAGTAGCGGAAACCGGCGCGCTGCGCAGTGGCACATGCCCGCCGACGACGTTTTTAAGTTTACAGGCTCTTACGCCACAGTAAATCGCGCGCTCACGCCGTCGTCTCGCCGAGCCCTTCGGCCAGATCGACGATCCGTCCGCAACCGCTCGGATCGTAGCCGTCGAGCTGCTCGACACTGTGGCGAAACGCGCTGCCGCGCAGCAGATCGATCACAGCCGCGAGCGGCGCGCGGGTCAGATGCGCGCGGTCGCAAGCGAAGTAATAGTCCTCGTCGACGATCGGAATGAAGTCGAGCCCGAAGTGATGCGCGGCCGGCTCCACGCCGAAGCCCACGTCCGCCATCCCGCTGGCGACGAACGCCGCGATCGCCGAATGCGTGAGTTCGGTCGACGCGTAGCCATTGACGCGATCCGGGTCCACGCCAACCCGCCGCAGCGCGAGGTCGAGCAGCATCCGCGTGCCGGAGCCCGGCTGGCGATTGACGAAGCGGATGTCGTCGCGCGCGAGATCGCCGAGGCCGCCGAGCCGCTTCGGATTGCCCTTGCCGATGAACAACCCCTGCTTGCGGCGCGTCAGATGCACGAGCACGTGACGCTGCGGATCGAGCCAGCGTCGGTACGTATCGGCGCAGGTCGCGCGAAATTCGCCGAGCGGCAGATGAAAGCCCGCCAGATCGCATTCGCCGCGCGCCAGCGCGCTCACCGCATCCGCGCTATCGCGGTATTTGATATCGACCGGCAGATCGCGGGCGACCAGCGCCGTCACCAGTGCGGCCACCGCATAACCGTGCGACGCGTGGATGCGCACGTCGTCGGCGGGTGGCGCGAGCCAGCGGTTCAGATCGCTCGCCACTTCGCTCGCGAGCGCCTGCAGATTGCCGTCGAGCCGCTCGCCGCACAGCCGTTGCGCGCGCAGCACCGCATGGCCGAGGTCCGACAGCACCGAGCCGCGACCGCGCTCCTTCGCGATCAGCGGACCGCCCAGACGCTCCTCGAT
Organism: Paraburkholderia antibiotica; assembly: GCF_012927125.1. Taxonomy (GTDB): domain Bacteria; phylum Pseudomonadota; class Gammaproteobacteria; order Burkholderiales; family Burkholderiaceae; genus Paraburkholderia; species Paraburkholderia antibiotica. The sequence continues at coordinate 242,171 of NZ_JABBFZ010000001.1, read as the reverse complement.
GCCGCGCAGCAAGCCCCACGCATGCCGGTAGGACAAACCCTTAAGCGCCGCAGCCTGCGCGATGCTGCCGGATTCGCCGACGAGCGCAAGCAGCGGCACCACGTCCGACAGGCTGGCCTCGCGGCCGTCCGCCCCCTTCACCACCAGCTCGACCTGGCACTCGATCCTGATCATATATGTTTGGCTCTTTCCTATTGCGTGCGCCCGTTAGCCCGCCTATCGTTCGGTAATACCATATCGAATAGAAGAAGCATACGTGCACGTATTATGAATCACAAGTGCATATATAGCTTTGGAGGAGCCCCCTTGGACGATACTCTCGCCACGGCACCGGATCAGCTCGTGCAACGTCACGCGCAGCCGGGCCGCTCGCTGATCGCGATCCTGCACGCGATCCAGGACGAAGTCGGCTACGTGCCGGCGGCAACGGTCGAGCCGCTCGCGCGTGCGCTGAACCTGTCGCGCGCGGAAGTCCACGGCGTCATCACCTACTACCACCATTTCCGCAGCCAGCCGCCCGCGCCCGTCACCGTGCAGCTGTGCCGCGCCGAAGCCTGCCGCAGCATGGGCACCGAGGCGCTCGCGCAGCATATCGAGGCGCACACCGGCTGCCGCTTCGACGCCGCGCACGAGCATGGCGCGACGGTGGAGCTGGAGTCGGTGTATTGCCTCGGCCAGTGCGCGCTGTCGCCGGCCATGATGCTCAACGGCACGCTGCACGCGCGCGTCACGCCGCAAAAATTCGACGCGCTGTTCGCCGCGGCGAGCAAGTGCGTGGAGGTGCCGGCATGACACGCATCTACGTTCCACGCGATTCGTCGGCACTCGCGCTCGGCGCCGACGCGCTCGCCCAGGCGATCGAAGCCGAGGCCGCGCGCCGCGGCATCGCGATCGAACTGATCCGCAACGGCTCGCGCGGTTTGCTGTGGCTCGAACCGCTCGTCGAAGTCGCGACGCCGGCGGGCCGCATCGGTTATGCGAACGTCGAGGCGGAAGACGTCGCCGCGCTGTTCGATGCGGGCTTTATCGACGGCGACGAGCATGAGCGGCGCGTCGGTATCGTCGACGAGATTCCGTATCTGAAGAAACAGCAGCGCCTGACCTTCGCGCGCATCGGCATCACCGATCCCCTTTCCATTGACGACTACGTCTCGCACGGCGGCCTCGAAGGCCTACGCAATGCGCTGCAAACCGACGGCGACGCCGCCTGCGAAGCGCTGATCGAATCCGGCCTGCGCGGCCGCGGCGGCGCGGCGTTCCCAGCCGGCATCAAATGGCGCACGGTGCGCGGCGCGAAGGCCGCGCAGAAGTACATCGTCTGCAATGCCGACGAAGGCGACTCGGGCACCTTCTCCGATCGTCTCGTGATGGAAAGCGATCCGTACATGCTGATCGAAGGCATGATCATCGCGGGCGTCGTGACCGGCGCGACCGTCGGCTATATCTACGTGCGCAGCGAATACCCGCATTCGATCGCAACACTCGAAGCGGCCATCGAACGCGCGCGCGCAGCCGGCTGGCTCGGCGACAGCGTGCTCGGCTCGAACGCACACCGCTTCGAGCTGTTCGTCGCCAAAGGCGCGGGCTCATACGTGTGCGGCGAAGAAACCGCGCTGCTCGAATCGCTCGAAGGCAAACGCGGGATCGTCCGCGCGAAGCCGCCGGTGCCCGCGCTCGCCGGCCTCTTTGGTCAGCCGAGCGTGATCAACAACGTGATCACGCTCGCCACCGTGCCGATCATCTTCGCGCGCGGCGCCGCGTTCTATAAGGACTTCGGCATGGGCCGCTCGCGCGGCACGCTGCCGTTCCAGCTGGCCGGCAACATCAAACGCGGCGGGCTCGTCGAGCTCGCGTTCGGCGTCACGCTGCGCGAGCTGCTCGACGACTACGGCGGCGGCACCGCAAGCGGCCGGCCGGCGCGCGCGGTGCAGGTCGGCGGTCCGCTCGGCACCTATCTGCCGGAAAGTCAGTGGGACATTCCGATGGACTACGAAGCGTATGCGGCGGTCGGCGCGGTGGTCGGTCACGGTGGTCTCGTCGTGCATGACGACACCTCGAATCTCGCCGAGCTCGCGCAATACGCGATGCACTTCTGCGCGCTCGAATCGTGCGGCAAATGCACGCCGTGCCGGATCGGTTCGACGCGCGGCGTCGAGGTGATCGCGCACATCCGCAACGGCGACACGTCGACGCGCCAGGTGCAATTGCTGCGCGATCTGTGCGACACGATGGTGTCCGGCTCGCTGTGCGCGATGGGCGGCATGACGCCCTACCCGGTGCTATCCGCGCTCGACCATTTCCCTGAAGATTTCGGTCTCGCCGGCGCATCGGCCGATTCCGCCGACCACGCCACCAAAGCCGCCGCGGCCTGACCCAGGAGCCTCACCATGTCCGATCAGATCAACTCAACTTCCGGCGGCTGCGGCTCCGGCAACTGCGCGTGCAAGTCGCAAGCGATGGCGCGCGCCGCCAACCCGTTCTTCGACGACACCGACTACGGCACGCCCGCGCGCCATTCTGACGTCGACGTCACGCTCGACATCGACGGCCAGTCGGTCACGGTGCCGGCCGGCACGTCGGTGATGCGCGCGGCGGCCGTTGCCGGCGTCAACGTGCCGAAGCTGTGCGCGACCGACTCGCTCGAACCGTTCGGCTCATGCCGTCTGTGCCTCGTCGAGATCGAAGGACGGCGCGGCTATCCGGCCTCGTGCACGACGCCGGTCGAAGCCGGCATGAAGGTGCGCACGCAGACCGAGCGTCTGCAGTCGCTGCGCCGCAACGTGATGGAGCTGTACATCTCCGATCACCCGCTCGACTGCCTCACCTGCCCCGCCAACGGCAACTGCGAGCTGCAGGACATGGCCGGCGTGACCGGCCTGCGCGAAGTGCGCTACGGCTTCGACGGCGCGAACCATCTGAAGGACCAGAAGGACGAATCGAATCCGTACTTCACGTACGACCCGTCGAAGTGCATCGTCTGCAATCGCTGCGTGCGCGCGTGCGAGGAAACCCAGGGCACGTTCGCGCTGACGATCGCCGGACGCGGCTTCGAGTCGCGCGTCGCCGCGAGCGAGAACCAGCCGTTCATGGATTCGGAGTGCGTGTCGTGCGGCGCCTGCGTCGCCGCGTGCCCGACCGCGACCTTGCAGGAAAAGTCCGTCGTGATGCTGGGTCAGGCCGAGCACTCGATCGTCACGACCTGCGCGTACTGCGGCGTCGGCTGCTCGTTCAAGGCCGAGATGAAGGGCAACCAGGTCGTGCGGATGGTGCCGCACAAGAATGGTCAGGCGAACGAAGGACACGCATGCGTGAAGGGCCGCTTCGCGTGGGGCTATGCGACGCACAAGGACCGCATCAGGAAGCCGATGATCCGCGCGAAGATCACCGACCCGTGGCGCGAAGTCAGCTGGGAAGAAGCGATTTCGTACGCGGCATCCGAATTCCGCCGCATCCAGGACAAGCACGGGCGCGATTCGATCGGCGGCATCACGTCGTCGCGCTGCACGAACGAGGAAACCTACCTCGTGCAGAAGCTCGTGCGCGCCGCGTTCCGCAACAACAACGTCGACACCTGCGCGCGCGTGTGCCACTCGCCGACCGGCTATGGCCTGAAGACGACGATCGGCGAATCGGCGGGCACGCAGACCTTCGCGTCGGTCGACAAGGCCGACGTCATCATGGTGATCGGCGCGAATCCGACCGACGGCCATCCGGTGTTCGGCTCGCGTCTGAAGCGGCGCATACGCGAAGGCGCGAAGCTGATCGTGGTCGATCCGCGCCGGATCGATATCGTCGATACGCCGCACGTGAAGGCCTCGCATCATCTGCAGTTGCGCCCGGGCACCAACGTCGCGATCGTCAACGCGCTCGCGCATGTGATCGTCACCGAAGGGCTGGTGAACGACGCCTTTGTCGCCGAACGCTGCGAAACCCGCGCGTTCGAGCAGTGGCGCGATTTCGTCGCGCTGCCGGACAACTCGCCCGAAGCGACCGAAGCGGCGACCGGCGTGCCCGCGCAGCAGGTGCGCGAAGCGGCCCGCATTTACGCGACCGGCGGCAACGCGGCGATCTACTACGGCCTCGGCGTCACCGAGCATGCGCAAGGCTCGACGATGGTGATGGGCATCGCGAACCTCGCGATGGCGACCGGCAACATCGGCCGCGAAGGGGTCGGCGTGAATCCGCTGCGCGGTCAGAACAACGTGCAGGGTTCGTGCGACATGGGCTCGTTCCCGCACGAGTTGCCCGGCTATCGCCATATCAGCGACACGGTGACGCGCTCGCTATTCGAGGACGCGTGGAGCGTCACGCTGCAACCCGAACCGGGGCTGCGCATTCCGAACATGTTCGACGCCGCGCTGCACGGCAGCTTCAAGGGCCTCTACTGCCAGGGCGAGGACATCGTGCAGTCGGACCCGAACACGCATCATGTGGCGGCGGCGCTGTCGTCGATGGAATGCATCGTCGTGCAGGACATTTTCCTCAACGAGACCGCGAAATACGCGCACGTGCTGCTGCCCGGTTCGTCGTTCCTGGAAAAGGACGGCACGTTCACGAACGCCGAACGCCGCATCTCGCGCGTGCGCAAGGTGATGCCGCCGCTCGCCGGCTACGCGGACTGGGAAGTCACGATCCTGCTGTCACGCGCGCTCGGCTACGAGATGGACTACACGCATCCGGCCGAGATCATGGACGAGATCGCGCGGCTCACGCCGACCTTCCACGGCGTGTCGTATCGTAAGCTCGACGAGATGGGCAGCATCCAGTGGCCATGCAACGAGGAAGCGCCTGACGGCACACCGACGATGCACGTCGATACCTTCGTGCGCGGCAAGGGCAAGTTCGTGATCACGAAGTTCATCGCGTCGCCGGAGAAAGTCACGCGCAAGTATCCGCTGCTGCTGACGACCGGTCGCATCCTGTCGCAGTACAACGTCGGCGCGCAGACGCGCCGCACCGAGAACTCGCGCTGGCACGACGAGGACCGGCTCGAACTGCATCCGCACGATGCGGAGGAACGCGGCATCCGGACCGGCGACTGGGTCGGCATCGAGTCGCGCGCGGGACAGACCGTGCTGCGCGCGAAGGTCACCTCGCGGATGCAGCCGGGCGTCGTCTATACGACGTTCCACTTCCCCGAATCGGGCGCGAACGTGATCACCACCGACAGTTCCGACTGGGCCACCAACTGCCCCGAATACAAGGTGACCGCGGTGCAGGTGATGCCGGTCGAACAGCCGTCGCAATGGCAGAAGGACTACTCACGCTTCAATCGCGAGCAGCTCGATCTGCTGAAACAGCGCGAGCTGGCCAACGTGAGCGCAGGCAAGTAAGGCAAGCCATGGACAACCAGAATCTGATCGACATGGCGAACCGGATCGGCGATTTCTTCGAATCGATGCCGGATCACGAGGAAGCGCTGACCGGCGTCGCCGAGCATATCCGCCGTTTCTGGGAGCCGCGCATGCGGCGCGCGCTGCTCTCGACGCTCGACGAAGCGCCGGATGCATACGGGCTCGCGCTGACGGATTTCACGCGCGAGGCGATCGTCAGGTATCGCGAGAAGTTGACGCCGGCGGAAGCGCCGGCGGTTTAGCGACGATCTGGAAGACGAGGCGGCGCGCTTGCCGCCTCAGTACGTCACGTTAGTAAGTCACGTCAATACGCCACCTGAGCACGCCCCACCTCGGCAGCCCCTTCGCGCAGCACCTCAAAGCGCCACGCGCTCCGCGATCTCCGCGCCCGTCGCATACCACGCCTCGCAGTGCCGCACGAGACCAAGCAGGTCCGAGCCGGTGCGCCCGCGCACGCTGATATAGCCGTCCGGCCGCACCAGATAGAACGACGGCCGCGTGCGTCCATACGATTCGGCGAGCGCCGGCGCGCCGTCGCCGGTCGTATCGGTGACGCGCCAGATTCGCACCGCGCCGGGCAGCAGCCGCTCGACCTCGGCCGCGATCTTCTCCACCTCCGGATCCGGCGGCGGCGCATGCTTCGCGGCGGGATCGAGCGGCGTGTCGTCGACGGGCAGCGGCGGCACCAGCAGAAACAGCGAGAAGAACGCCGGGTCGTGCAGATCGAAAATGCAGCCGACGCCCGGCGCGCGCCCAAGCGGACCATCGACCACGTGCACCAGCGCATCCGGCGCCCGCTCGCCGGCGCGCGGGCCGCCGTCGAGCACACGTTCGAGCGTCAGCGGACTGCGACGGTATTGAATCGACAGTTCGCTGATCGTCGCGCGCGCGGCATCGCGTAGCGGACCGAGCGCGGCCAGCACCGGCATCACGCGCTCGCGCAGCAGCTTCAGCGGACCGTGATCGGCCTCGGCCATCTGCGTGATGAAGCCGGTCTGGCGCAGCACGTCGCGCTCGATCGGATGGCGCTCGGCGTGATAGGTGTCGAGTAGCCGGTTCGGCGCCGCGCCGCGAATCACGCGCGCGAGCTTCCAGCCGAGATTGAGCGCTTCCTGGATGCCGGTGTTCATGCCTTGCGCGCCGGCCGGGCTGTGCACGTGCGCGGCGTCGCCGGCGAGAAAGACGCGGCCCACGCGCAGCCGATCCACCATCCGGCTATTGACACGAAAATACGACGACCACGCGAGGTCCGACACGTCGACGCGTTCGCGCACGCGCCGCGCGATCAGCGCCTTGCAGTGTTCGAGCGACGGCGGCGGCACCGCCTCCGCCGATGGGTTCGACGACGTCGACGCATCGCCGCCAGCGACTGCGGGCGTGGCCGGCAACACGCTACCGATGCCGCCGACCGCATGATCGGCAATCAGCCGATGCCGGCCATGCCCCATCGGAAACAGCGCAACGAGGCCTTCTCCCGACGCGAAGATATGGAACTCGTCCTCGGGCCAGTCGGTTTCGGCGTGCAGATCGGCAAGCAGGAAGCTTTGTTCGAGGGTCTTGCCTTCGAAGCTCAGACCGAGACGATGGCGAATCGAGCTATGCGCGCCGTCGGCGGCGATCAGGTAGGACGGACGGATCGTTTCGCTGCGGCCGTCCGCGTGACGCAGCGTCGCCTCGATGCTCGCCGAGCCTTGCAGGAACGTCGTCAGTTCGACGCCGCGCTCGACGCTCACACCGAGCGTCGCGAGATGTTCGGTGAGCAGCCGCTCGGTCACCGACTGATCGAGAAACAGCAGATACGGATAGCGCGTGTGCAACGGATCGAAATCGAGCTGCGCGAGCCGCATGCCATTCGAGAACAGATTGGCGACGCGCGCGCGATGACCCAGATCGAGAAACGGTTCGATCAGCCGATGCTGTTCGAGCAATTCGAGCGTGCGCGCCTGAATGCCGACCGCGCGCGAATAGGGATTCGGCTGCGGCGCCTTATCGATCAGACGCACGGGGATGTGGGCGCGCGCGAGACTCATCGCTGCGGCAAGTCCGGTGGGACCGGCCCCGACGATCAGCACCGGCGACGCGTCGTAGGCGGCAGCGTCCATGCGGAACTCCGGAGGCAACAATGCGTTCGAGGGTCTGTTTGCATAGGGAATGCGTGTGCGACTGCCCGCGGGCAGTCCCTCTATGCAAACAGGCCTTAGTGTACGCTGCCGTTTAAATCGGCAGCGGTGCGCTGCATCAATCGTCGCGTGGGTTGATGCGTAACGTGGGCAGCGACCGTGACACGCGGACCTCGTTCATGCAGCACACATAACCCCGTCCACGCCATCCAGGCAGCGCGCATGAACCGAGCCCGCCCTGTGCTTGACCCAAGCGCGCGTCCCCTCGCCACCCACGCCGCTCCCGCCCATTTCCAGGCCCGCCACGCCAAGTATGGGAAAATGCCGCCTCAGCCTGATCCGAATGCCCTCCCCGTCATGCAACCTGTATTTGACCGCGCGTTCGCCGCGCATCGTGACGGCCGCCTCGACGACGCCGAACGCGGCTACTGCGCCACGCTCGAACTCAATCCCTCGCACGTCGACGCGCTGCATCTGCTCGGCGTGCTGCGCCATCAGCAGGGCCAGCACGCGGAAGCCGCGGCGCTGGTGCGGCGCGCGGTCGATCTGCGCCCGGAAGACGCCGCGCTGCAGCTGAACCTCGGCAACGCGCTGAAGGCGCTCGGCCAGATCGATGCCGCGATCGAGCAGTTCCGCAACGCGCTGACGCTCGCGCCGACGTTCCCGATGGCGCACTACAACCTCGGCAACGCCTATGCGTCGCAGGGCCGTCACGAAGACGCCGCCGACGCGTTCGAACGCTCGCTGCGCCTGCAACCGGACGACGCGTCGTCGCACAACAATCTCGGCAACGCGCTACATGCGCTCGGCCGTCATACGGAGGCCATCGCATCGTTCCGGCGCGCGCTCGAGCTGCGCCCCGGTCACGCGGGCGCGCTGAACAACATGGGCATGTCGCTGAACGCGCTCGATCGGCCGGACGAAGCAGTGCCCTGCTTCGAGGCCGCGCTCGCGGCCGAGCCGCGCTTCGTCGCCGCGCACTTCAATCTCGCCAATACGTTCGACGCCACCGGCCGCCACGCGCAAGCGGTCGCCTCGTTCGAAGCGGTGCTGCGTCTGCAGCCGAACCTGCCGCCCGCGATCTACGGGATGGGCAACGCACTCGCGGCGCTCGGCCGGGCCGCGGACGCGCTGCCGTATCTGGAGCGCGCGGTCGGGCTCGATCCGCAGTTCGCTCTTGCATGGCTCGCGCTCGGCACCGCGCACCAGGCGCTCGGCGCGCACGCGGCAGCAGTGCGCGCGCTCGATCAGGCGCTGCGCCTGCGCCCCGATCTCGCGTCCGCGCATATGAACCGCGCGCTCGCGTGGCTCGCGATGCGCGACTTCGCGCGCGGGCTGCCCGAATACGAATGGCGTCTGCAAACCGTCGCGCAACCGGCCATCCAGACACTGCCGCGCTGGCACGGCGAACCGATCGAAAAGCACACGCTGCTGATTCACGCCGAGCAGGGTCTCGGCGACACGCTGCAGTTCGTGCGCTTCGTGCCGCTCGCCGCGCAGCGCGCCGCACGCGTGGTGCTCGAAGTGCAGCCGCAGTTGCTGCCGCTCGTGGCGCCCGTCGCGAAGGCGTGGCGCGTAACGTTGATCGCGCAGGGCCAGCCGCGCCCCGCCGCCGATCTGCAGATTCCGCTCCTGAGCCTGCCGCTCGTGCTCGGCACACGCTACGACACGCTGCCGGAGCGCACGCCGTATCTGGACGTGCCGCCGGCCTATAGCCGCAAATGGCGCGGCTCGCTCGGCGGTCACGCGAAACGCAAGGTCGGGCTCGCGTGGTCGGGGCGCATCCAGCGCAACGAAACGCGCACGATGCCGCTCGCCGCGCTCGAACCGCTGTTCGCGCTCGACGGCATCGACTGGATCGTGCTGCAACCCGATCTGGCCGACGCCGAACGCGCGGCGCTCGATGCGCATCCGCGCGCGACGTCGATCCATCGTTTCGATCGACGCATCGGCGACTTCGCGGATACCGCGGCGATCGTCTCGCGGCTCGATGCGGTGGTGTCGATCGACACCTCGATCGCGCACCTCGCCGGCGCGCTGCGCAAACCGCTGTGGCTGATGCTGCCGTTCGCCGCCGACTGGCGCTGGTTCGACGGCGACGCGCGCAGCCCGTGGTATCCGGGCGCGACGCTCGTGCGGCAACCGCGGCCGGGCGCGTGGGACGAAGTCGTCGAGGCGGTCGCGCGGGAACTGCGGCACGGCTAGCGCGAGCGCGGCCATGCGCAACAATGCACGCAATGCGCACAATGCGCCGGCACCGTCCGGCCAATAAAAAACCCCGCTTGCGCGGGGTTTTTTGTTTTCGGAGCAACGAACGGAACCGTCAGGCCGCCCGATACTGATTGCGCGCCTCCGGCGTGCGGTACAGGAACAGCGTCGCGAGCAGCCCGCAGATCGCCGCCACGCCGAGCACCAGACCCGGCGCCGCCTTGTTGTTGGTCACGTGGATCAGCAGCGTCGCGATGGCCGGCGTGAAGCCGCCGATCGTCGTCGCGAGACTGTACGCGAGCGAGAAGCCCGCGGTACGCACTTCGACCGGCATCACCTCGGTCAGCGCGACGACCATCGCGCCGTTATAGCTGCCGTACAGGAACGACAGCCACAGCTGCACGGCCAGCAGCCGCGCGAACGACGGCTCCGCGACCAGCCACTGCAGCGCCGGATACGCGGTGAGGATCGTCAGGATCGTGAACGCGAGCAGCACCGGACGGCGACCGATGCGATCCGACAACGCGCCCGCGAGCGGCAGCCAGATCAGATTCGAGAGACCGACGCACACGGTAACGACGAGCGCGTCGATCGCCGACAGCTTCAGCACTTCCTTGCCGAAGGTCGGCGTATAGGCGGTGATCATGTAGAACGACACGGTCGTCATGATGACCATGCCCATGCCGCCCAGCACGATCGGATAGTTCGCGGCCATCGACTTCAGGATCTCGCCGATGCTCGGACGATGCTTGCGCGCCGTGAACTCCTCGGTTTCCTGCAGCGAGCGGCGGATGAAAAACAGGAACGGCACGATCAGGCAGCCGATCAGGAACGGCACGCGCCAGCCCCACGCGAACATCTGGTCGGCGGGAAGAATCTTGTTGAGCCCCACGCCGATCAGCGCGGCGAACACCACCGCGACCTGCTGGCTGCCGGACTGCCACGAGCAATAGAAACCCTTGTTGCCCTTCGTCGCGATTTCCGACAGATACACCGACACGCCGCCAAGCTCGGCGCCGGCCGAGAAGCCTTGCAGCAGCCGGCCGAGCAGCACGAGCACCGGCGCCACGAGCCCGATGGTCGCGTAGCCTGGTATCGTCGCGACGGTGAGCGTGCCGAGCGCCATCAGGCTCAGCGTGAGGATCAGGCCCTTGCGACGGCCGTGATGGTCGATGTAGGCGCCGAGCACGATCGCGCCGAGCGGACGCATCAGGAAGCCCGCGCCGAACACGGACAGCGACAGCATCAGCGAAGCGAAATCGCTGCCGCTCGGGAAGTAGGTCTTGGCGATCGCCGAAGCGTAGTAGCCGTAGACCATGAAGTCGTACATTTCAAGAAAGTTGCCGCTGACGACGCGGAAAACGGTCTTGAACTTGGATTCTTCCGTGGCGGAAGTAGCGTGGGTCGCAGTAGACATGACACTCTCGGATGAGCCCGTCGTCCGGTCCGGCGGATCGACGCGGACCATGACGATTGGGCAGTTGAACCAATCCACTGCGGTTGGCAAGCGGATGCCGCGGACGGACGCGAAACTGTGACGAAACGGACACGCGCGGGGCGCCGCATTCTGCTGCGCACAGCGCTCACGCGATATAAGGGTAAACGTTGTGATTCATGCGGTGCCCGTGCCACGTAATGTTACTGCTGATAACGTCGCCGCGAAACGCATACAGTTTACTTACGCACGGCATCCGGGGAAGCAGCGCGGTAGACTCTCCGCGAGAGGCCAATGAGTCGATTGCCACTATTACTACGACGATGCGAACCACCCCTGCCCTTTCCCTGCGCCCGGCCACACCCGCCGACGCCGCGCTGATCGCGTCGATTCATAGCGCCAGCTGGCAGGCCACCTATCGCGGGCTGTTGCCCGACGCGTTTCTCGACGGCGACGTCACGCGCGAACGCGCCGCCTACTGGGAGGCGCGCATGTGCGCGCCGGGCGGCGAACGGCGCATCGTGCTGATCGCCGAGCTGCGCGGCGAGCCGACCGGCTTCGTATGCGTCGAGCGTCAGCCGGAGTCCGCGTGGGGCGTGCTGCTCGACAACCTGCATGCGCTGCCCGGCTACCAGGGCATCGGCGTCGGCCGGACGCTGATGCGCGCGGCCGAGGACTGGGCGCGCGCGCAGGGCGAAGCGCAGCTGTATCTGTACGTGCTCGAGGGCAATACGCCGGCGATCGGTTTTTACGAACGGCACGGCTGGCGCTTCGTCGGCGCGGAACCCGACCAGATGGGCGGCGTCGACATCACCGCGTTGCGCTATGTGTACCGGTTGACGCCCTGAGCGCAGCCACCGCGCGGGCACGATTCGCATTTTTCGGAGTTATCTGAACCTTCGGATGGCCGTTTCGAGGCATTATTTTTTATTGCCGATAATTTCGTCGGTCTCCTACAGATTCCGTGACTGCCTCACCAGCTGTTCTGTCACGGATACCGGAAGCAACCGATGTCCAGCACGCCGTTCACCTTGATTGAAGGCGCTTATGCGCTGCCCCGCCTGCGTCCGCTCGCGCATCTGCCCGAGCCGTTCGGGCGCGACTGGTCGTTGCTGCGGGTCGGGGAGCGCTGGCGGGCTGAACTCGAGATGCTGTACGCCGCGCTGCTGCGCACGGTCTGCATCGACGATCACGATCTGCTGTCGTATGGGCAGTGGGTCAAGATCGACGGCATGCTGGTCGACGAACGCCGGGTGACCGCAAAGCCCGCCACCAAGCCGGTTCCGCGCGGTCCGACGATCGCTATGGTACACAACGGCCCCCGGCACCCCGTGCGCGTCGAACTGAAGCCGCGTGCGCCGGGAAGCGCGCGGCGTCGCGCGGCACGGCATCGGCAGAAGGTTATCGGCAGCGTTTGCGCGCTTGGCTGCCTGGCGGCGTTCGCATGGTTCCTGTTCGGTCGGTATGACGATCTCGCGTACCGGCAGATCGTCAGTAACCTGCTGAAACCGGTGCAGGCACTGATGGCTCGCGGTGAGGCGCCGGTGGCGTCGCCTCGGTCGAATGAAGTGGCAAGTCGTGATGCGGCAGCGGTCGGTGCGACCACCGCGCAAACTTCGCCTGTCGCGCCGGTGCATGCGGATGTGGCGCCGCCAGCCGTCACGGCTGAGCCAGGGTCCAAGGCCGGCGCCGGCGCCGAGTCTGCGTCCGTGCGCGCGCCTGTCTCTGCTTCGGTTCGGGAAGCCGCACCGCGCACGGCGCTCACCGCCGAGACCGGCAATACCGCCGATACCCGCTCGCAATCCGCACGGCAAGCGGTGCGCCCGCAAACACAAACGCCTCGCCAGCCAGCCTATCGCTACGCGGCGGATCCGGCATCGCACGAATACGGGCTGCCGCACGCCACGCGTTCGCATGCGCGTCCGGAGATGGCATCGGCGGCAAAATCGGCGGCGAAAAACACAGCATCCGCCGCGCAGTCCTGGGCCAACGACGACTACGCGTCCGTCACGACCTCGGCTGCGCTGCATCTGCACGACACCGCTTCCTTGCCGCGCGCTGCCGCGTCGAATGCCGCGCCCGCGAGCAGCACCGAGTGGATGAATCACCTGTCGCAGCGACGCGTCACGGAAATTCCCGACCAATTCGCACACTAGATTCGCACGCCCGGTTTGCTGAAATCCGCGGCAAAGCTACGGTGAACTGAGCGTTCGCGGCCCATCGTCCGGATCGGCGCCAATCCATACAAAAAAGCCCGGCTGTGATGCACAGCCGGGCTTTCTGTTTTTGTCGCTGGTTTTTGTCGCCGTTCTTTGTCGCCGTTATTTCTGCGGCGGCAAGCCTTTCTGTCCGGGCAAACCGAGTTCCGTCTGCTGCTGCAATTGCATGACCTGGCTCTGCACCGCGCGCAATTGCGCCTGCGCCCTGTCGCGCTCCGCGCGCAACGCGAGCGCTTCGCCGCGAGTCTGCCGCTGATGATCGTCGACCTTCGCCTGCTGCGTGCGCGCGACGTCGATATCGGCCTTCAACCGCTGCGCCTGCGTCTGCGAGGTCTCGATGATCGCTTGCAGATACGCGTTCTGAGCCTGCAATTGCGTGCGACGAATCTCGATGTCCGCGAGTTTCTCGGTCTGCTGCGCGAAATCGGCGTAGATCGCTTCCGCGCGCTCGGCCGAATCCGAGCGGATCACGCGCCAGAAATGTTTGTCCTGAAAGAGCGCGACGTAATACGTCATCCGCGACGGGTAGAAGAACAGGCTCGCGCCGTAGCTGCCGTTATAGGTGGTGCGCAACTCGCTCAGGTCGGCGTCGTGAATCAGCTGCATCAGTTCGGCGACGTCGCCGCGCGCGGTGCCGGATGTGGCCATGGCGCCTGCCTGCGCGTCTGCCGTTGCATCGGCGGCGTTCGCGGACGCACCGCCCTGACCCGCGACGCCCTGTCCCGCCGCGTCCGGTTGCGGCGTCAGTTCGCTCACGGCCGGGCGCGTGCCGGCCAGCGGCGCGGTGCCCCCGTCCTGCCCTGCCATTGCGACACCCGCATGCCACAGCGCATAAGTGCTTGCCAGCAGCACCGCGCGTCGGATGATCAAGGGATACGTCATACCTACCTGCTCCACGCAAATTCTGAATAGCCGATGATTATCTCGCGGATTCGTTGCGAGGCGAAGTGCTGAACTGTTGTCTCTACGCACTCAAAATCGAGATAGGTCGTTGAAATAGCGTTTATCCGCGAAACTCTCTATCTCGAATTTATATCGCGAAATAATGGCAATCAGAAAAATCCGGGATTCCTGATTATTTCGAAAAATAATGGGGCAAGCGGCGCGCCGCCGAGCGAATGGGAAGACAAGGTTCGGATCTGGCTGCAAATCACGCTCTGAGCGTTTTTGCAGCGTGAATGCATGGCATCAATCACGTCAGAGCAACTTCGTTCCGATGCGGTCGGCCGACCGACCCTATTTCTCTGGATAAAGCATGCTCGTATAAACTCGCCTGAATTCCACGGAGCAAATGCGATGCAACTTCTCGATCACGTGTCAATTGGCGTTCCCGATATTGAGATGGCGCGGATCTTTTACGACGCCGTCATGACCGCCCTCGACGCACCCAAGGTCTACGACCGGCCCAACGCACTCAGTTATGGCGAGCGTTGCAGCAGCGACGACACGACATCGTCCTATCTGGCGATCTATCTGGATCCCGGCGACATCGCGCAGAACAAACGACACTGGTGCTTCAAGGCGCCCTCCCGCGAGCACGTGGATGCATTTTTCCGGGCCGGACTGTCAGCAGGCGGCCGGTCCGACGGAGAGCCCGGCTTGAGACCTCATTACCATCGCGATTACTACGCGGCGTTTCTGATCGACCCCGCCGGCAACCGTGTCGAGGCCGTGTGTCACGCGGCTCAATAAAAAAAAACCGCGAAGCCTGACGACTTCGCGGGTTTTTTGTCTCTCTGCGGTGTCCGGGCCTCGGCACGCGGTCAGATCGAACCGACGCCCCACCGTGCCTAAAAGCGCGTCTCCCGCGCCACGCGCAGAAACGTATCGAGCAACGGCGTGCAATCGAGCAGTTCCGGACCACCCGCGCGATGAAACTCCGGATGCCACTGCACCCCCATCACGAATGGCGCGCGCCGGTAGCGCACCGCCTCGATCAGGCCATCCGACGCCGACACCGCCTCGATGTTCAGATCGCGGCCGAGCGTCTTCACCGCCTGGTGGTGAATCGAGTTGACGATCGCATCGCGCCGTCCCGGGAACATGTTCAACAGCGTCGAGCCGTCCGGGAAATGCACGCCGTGCCGGTGCTGATCGTAGTCCTCGTTGACGTGCGTGCTGGCGGTCGGCACATCGGTCGCGATGTCCTGGTACAGCGTGCCGCCGAACGCGACATTGATCAGCTGGCAGCCGCGGCACACGCCCAGCACCGGCTTGCCCGACTCGATGAACTCATGCAGCAGCTCCAGCTCGTACATGTCGCGCACGCGGTCGCCGGGCCACTCGTGACTGCTCGCCGCTTCCGCGTAAGTCTGCGGCGACACGTCGGCGCCGCCTTGCAGCAGCAGGCCGTCGAGATGCTTCGCGTAGTCGCGCAGGCGGATGTTGCTCGGGTGCAGCATGCCCTGATGCCCGACGGTCGGAATCATGAACACGAGCACGTCGCGCGACATCACCCAATGCGCGATCGACTCCTCCAGATACTGCAGTGTCTTGCCGCGCAGCCCCTTCGCGCCCGGCTCCGGGTGGAAGATGCGCGCCGACACGCCGATGCGCAGCGTGCGTTGCGTGATCCGCTGGCCCGCGCGATCGAACAGCTGCCGCGCCCGCGCCGCGATGATGCGGCCGAACACGCTCCACGCCGAATCGTTCTGGCGCAGATAGCGCGGCGGCGACGGCGGTAGTGCGTTGGGCGGCGGCGGATTGGTCGCGCTGAAATCGGGCGCCGCGCCGAAGCCCGGCGGCGGCGAGCCGGCCGCACGCGCGGTGGTGGCAGGCGCGTCTTCGGTGGCGACGTCCGCGTCGGTGGCGATGTCCGCGGCGCCCAGCGGCGCCGATGCGCGCGTGAGCGGTTCGCTCGTCACCGTGGCCGGCTGCGGTTGCGGCTGCCGCGCCAGTTCGGCCTTCGCGCCGCCGGCGCCGCCGACCTGGCGGGCGCTCTGCGCTGCGCCCGCCGGACTGCCGCCGCGCCGTGCGTCACGCTCGTGCGCCTCGGCTTCCTGCTGCGCGGTGGAGGCCGCGGCGGCGCTGCGCGCCTCGGCAGCATCGCGCCGCCGCGCGGTTTGCGGATCTTCGGGCGTTAACGCCGATGCGCTGATCGGATCGTCGGTCGACGATCGCACGGTCGCTTCCTCATCGGCGCGGCTCGTTTCCTTGAGCGGCGCCTGGGTAGCGTCTTCATGCGACGGTGGGAGGGAGGTGGCCGGCGCGCCGGTCGGCGCGGGAGAAACCGGCGAAGGACTGCCGGTCGTGCCGGCGTTTTCGGGTTTGTTTTCGCTCATGACTGTCAGACAGGCGCCTTTTGCGCGAACGAATGAATATGCCCTGATTATCCGTCAGCGCAGCAGGCCCGGCAAACCCGCACACAATTGCTCACATTGTTGCCGCGTGTGACACAAAACCGTTTTGGACTCCTGCGGCTTCGCTCCGTTGCGGCGCGACGCTTCTGCCCCGCTCAAGGATCCGGCTGTTCCTCGAAAGTCTCCCGCAAGGCAATCTGCATCGACGCGTGGATCTTCACGCACCAGCGCCATACCAGCGCGAGCAGCGCCGCCGCGCACACCATCACCACGACGAGCAGCCCGGTCGGCGGCAGGATGCTGCTCGACAGCGCGGCCACCAGCAGAAACACCCCGATCATCGACACGATCGGCACCACGTCGGCAATCGCGTGACGCAGCGCGCTCGTCAGGCGTCCCGCGCTGATCGGCTGCACGCTGACTTCGGCGAGTAGCAACGCGAGCGACTTGGTCTTGCGATAAACCGCCACCAGAAACGGCAGCGACACCACGAGCGCGACGCTCCACTGCACGACGCGCTGCAACGGCTCGTCGGCGAGCCAGTGCGCGAGCAGCCGGCCGCTATACGGCGCGCTATACGACACCGCCAGAAAGATCGCCGCGACGAACGCGAGATTCACCGCGATCTGCACAATGATCCGCCGTGTCATGCCGAACAGCGTCGGCTCGCCGGTTTCGGTGATCAGGCTGCGCAGCCATTGCCCATACAAGCCGAACACGTTCGACAGCGTATCGGGCATCACTCGCGCGATCCGTCGCGTGAGCGGATCGGCGACGCGGATCAGATACGGCGTGGTCAACGTGGTCAGCGCCGACACCGCGACCGCGATCGGATACAGGAACCCGCTCGTGACCTTCAGCGTCACGCCGAGCGACGCGATGATGAACGAGAACTCGCCGATCTGCGACACGGTCATGCCGACACGCATCGAGGTGCGCGCATCGCGCCCCGCGAGGAACGTGCCGAGCCCGCACGACACGATCTTGCCGACGATCACCGCCAGCGTGATCACCGCGATCGGCCACGCGTAGTCGAGCATCACGGCGGGGTTCAGCATCAGCCCGATGGTCACGAAGAAGATCGCCGAGAACGCATCGCGCAGCGGCGCGATCAGATGCTCGATGCGGTGCAGGTGGCGCGACTCGGCCATGATCGCGCCGATCAGGAACGCGCCGAGCGCGATGCTGTAATCGAGCTTGACCACCAGCAGGCAGAAGCCGAAGCAGAAACCGAGCACCGACACCAGCATCATCTCGTCGCTATGCGCGCGCGCGACGTAGTTCAGCGCGCGCGGCACCAGCAGCACGCCGACCAGCAGCGACACCATCATGAACAGCAGCAACTTGCCCAGCGTGATCGCGGCGAGCCCGGCGCTCAGCTGGCCGGTCTGCGCGATGCCGGTCAGCAGCACCAGCATCGCGATGCCGAGAATGTCCTCGACGATCAGGATGCCGAATACCAGTTGCGCGAAGCCCTCGCGCTTGAGACCAAGATCGGACAGCGCTTTCACGATGATCGTGGTCGACGAGATCGCGAGAATCGCGCCGAGGAACAGCGAGTCCATCCGGCCCCAGCCGAACGCGCTGCCGATCTCGTAGCCGATCCACAGCATCAGCACGATCTCCGACAGCGCCGCGACGATCGCCGTCACGCCGACCTTGAACAGTTTGCGCAGACTGAATTCGAGCCCGAGCGAAAACATCAGGAACACGACGCCGAGTTCGCCGAGCGTCTGGATCGTCTGTTCGTCGTGGATCAGCTGGAACGGCGGCGTGTACGGCCCGATGATCACGCCGGCCGCGATATAGCCCAGCACCACCGGCTGCTTCATGCGATGGAACAGCACGGTGACGACGCCGGCCAGCGCCATCACGACGGCCAGATCCTGAATGAAGCCGATGCCCTGGTGCATGAACGCGTTCCTTACAAATAGTAAATATGAGAAAGCGCAGTGTAACAAACGAGGCGGCGCAATTTTCGGGGCTCGAGCGCATCGCGCGGCCCCGACCGGCTGCGGCCGCGCGGGCGCAAAACCTTGCTCTACAATGCGGACGGACCTTCCCCGTTGGCTCGACACCGCCCCGCTCACGCGCCCGAGCCGCGCTCAACCGGATTTCTACCGACATCATGGCCACTGACTTCACGCCCTTCCCGCCGCTTGCCCAGCTCGCCGCCGATCTCGCCGCCGGCCGCACCACCAGCCGCGCGCTCGTCGAAACCGCGCTCGAACGGATCGCCGATCCGGCCGGCCAGGGCGCCGCCGTCTTCATGCACGTCGACGCCGATGCCGCGCGCACCGCCGCCGACGCGCACGACCGCCTGCGCGCGGCCGGCACCGTGCTGTCGCCGCTCGCCGGCATTCCGGTGTCGGTCAAGGATCTGTTCGACATCGAAGGCCAGCCGACCCGCGCGGGCTCCGTCGCGCTCGCCGACGCGCCGCCGGCCACCACCGACGCGGTCGCGGTCGCGCGTCTGAAGCGGGCCGGCGCGGTGCTGGTCGGGCGCACCAACATGAGCGAGTTCGCGTTTTCCGGGCTCGGCCTGAATCCACACTACGGCCATCCGCTGTCGCCGTACCGGCGCGGCGTGAAGGGCGACGAGCGGATCTCGGGCGGCTCGTCGTCGGGCGCGGCGGCCTCGGTCGCCGACGGCATGGCGGCCGTCGCGCTCGGCACCGACACCGGCGGCTCGATCCGCATTCCGGCCGCGCTGTGCGGGCTGACCGGCTTCAAGCCGACCGCCGCGCGCATTCCGAAGCAGGGCGGCGTGCCGCTGTCGTCGACGCTCGATTCGTTCGGGCCGATCGGCGTGTCCGTCGCGTGCTGCGCGCTGGTCGACCGGATGCTCGCCGGGCTCGAGCCGCGCATCCCGGCCGCGCGACCGCTCGAAGGCGTGCGCCTCGGCGTGCTGAGCAACTTCGTGACCGACGGCGTCGAGCCCGACGTCGCGCGTACGATCGATACCGCGCTCAAGCATCTGGAAGCGGCCGGCGCGATCGTCAGCGAAGTGCGCTTCGCGCCGCTCGACCGGCTGCCGGAGATCAACCGCTTCGGCTTTTCGGCGATCGAGGCGTATGCATGGCATCGGCCGCTGCTCGACAAGCACCGCGAGCAGTACGATCCGCGCGTGCTGGTGCGTATCCTGAAGGGGCAACCGGCCAGCGCGGTCGATTATCTGGACCTCGTCGCCGAGCGCGCGGCCATGCTCGACGAAGCTGCCCGCACGCTGTGGCAGCGCTTCGACGCAGTGGTCACGCCGACGGTGCCGGTGGTGCCGCCGCGCCTCGCCGACCTGCTCAACGACGACGACGCGTTCGGCCGCACCAACGCGCTGATCCTGCGCAATCCGAGCGCGTTCAACTTCCTCGACAGCTGCGCGCTGTCGCTGCCGTGCCATCTGCGCGGCGACGCGCCGGTCGGCTTGATGCTGGCGGGCGCGCCGCATGCCGACGACGCGCTGCTGGTGATCGGCCGCGCGGCGGAGGCGGTGCTGAACGCGATTCGTTGAGCGGAGGCTGCGAGGGGTGTGGCGTGACGCTATTTATGGGCGGCGCTTTGTCGGGCCGCGATGCGCTGGGCTGGATGTCGCGCGTCACGCGTCGCGGCGAAGCGGCACGGTTCGCGAGTGGCTGTATGACGCGCGTCTCGCGCCAGCCGCCACGCCCCCACCCACGCCACCCCAATCCTCACTCAGTCAATAAGCGACCGTCCGGGGGTTCGCGCTAGAATCGTGGCACCCGTCTTTTTCGTTTGCAGCTAACCCGACGACCCAATGAATAACGATTCCGCGATACTGCGCCGCGAGCGCGCCCTGCTGGTTCTGCTCGGTCTGATCTGCGTCGCCCTGGTGGGCGGCGCGCTGTACCTGCAATATTTCCTGCGCGAAGACCCCTGCCCGCTGTGCATCATCCAGCGATATTTCTTCCTGCTGATCGCGATCTTCGCGTTCCTCGGCTCGCGCTTCAACAACTGGCGCGGCGTGCGCCTGCTCGAAGTGCTGGCCGCGCTGTCGGCGCTGGCCGGCATCGCGACCGCGGCGCGCCACGTGTACGTGCAGGCGAATCCGGGCTTTAGCTGCGGCTTCGACGCGCTGCAGCCGATCGTCGACGGCCTGCCGCCCGCGCACTGGCTGCCGGGCGTGTTCAAGGTCGCCGGGCTGTGCGAAACCGCCTATCCGCCGATCCTCGGTCTGACGCTGCCGATGTGGTCGCTGGTCGGCTTCGTGGTCGCGTTCGCCGCGCTGGCGCTGAGCCTGATCCGGAATCGGCGCAGGGTCGGCTGACGGAGCGTTGGGCGGGTTGGGCACGTTCCGGGGTGGTTCGAAGCGCCCGGTTCGAAGCGGCTGGTTCGCCGCTCCAAGGCGCCCTCGCCCTCCTTACTCCTCGATCCGCGCAGAACATGACGCCGGACTTCGTGCCGCCCTCGAGTGGCCACCGAAGTCCGGCGTTTTCTTTTCCGCGTCGCCCGTTGCCGTGGACCGGCCAAGGTCGGCTTCGCCACCATTCGCGCCCTTCGCCCTTCGCCCTTCGCCCTTCGCCCTTCGCCCTTCGCCCTTCGCCCTTCGCCCTTCGCCCTTCGCCCTTCGCCCTTCGCCCGCAGCCCGCAGCCCTTCGCCGCTTGCCTCCCTCCAGCCGCTCCCTTCCAGCTCCCACCACGCCCCAGCCCCCGCGCAACTTCCCGCCGCCCCGCGAATCGTACAAAGACCATGACCCTCGCCGAATAAGCTTCATGCGACACGGGAAATATTTTTGAGACGGGGTAGTGCTATCTTCGGGTATGGATGGCGATCTACGTGCGCGAGGCCGGCTTTTGCGAGCCCCTGCGTAACGCGCGCCCGGTCCGCACTGTCTTTCGATTCGC
Organism: Paraburkholderia antibiotica; assembly: GCF_012927125.1. Classification (GTDB taxonomy): domain Bacteria; phylum Pseudomonadota; class Gammaproteobacteria; order Burkholderiales; family Burkholderiaceae; genus Paraburkholderia; species Paraburkholderia antibiotica. The sequence goes on along the minus strand of NZ_JABBFZ010000001.1, from coordinate 220,676 downwards.
CATGACAACGCAAACCATCCGCTTCTATCACCAGGGGTCCGTCCGCGAAATCGCGGGCGTCCCAGCGACGCGCACCGTGCTGCAGCACCTGCGCGAGGATCTGCGCTGCACCGGCACCAAGGAAGGCTGCGCGGAAGGCGATTGCGGCGCGTGCACGGTCGTGATCGGCGAGCTCGACGCGCAGGGCGGTCTAGCGCTGAAAGCGGTCAACGCGTGCATCCAGTTCCTGCCCACGCTCGACGGCCGCGCGCTCTTCACTGTCGAAGACCTGCGCGCCGCGGACGGCACGCTGCATCCGGTGCAGCAGGCGCTGGTCGACTGTCATAGTTCGCAATGCGGCTTCTGCACGCCCGGCTTCGTCATGTCGATGTGGGCGCTGTACGAAAACCAGCCCGCCGACGCCGGCTTGCCCACCCGCGATGAAATCAACGCCGCGCTGTCCGGCAATCTGTGCCGCTGCACCGGCTACCGGCCGATCGTCGAAGCCGCGCAGAGGATGTTCGACGCTTCACAACAACCGCAGCAACATCCGCGCGTCGCGCTCGACCGCGCCGCCGTCGCGGCCACGCTACGCACGCTGCAACGCGAAACCACCTTCGAATACCGCGCCGCCGACGCACGCGGCGCCGCATTCGGCTCGCCCACCTTCTACGCCCCGCTCACGCTCGACGCGTTCGCGACGCTGCGCGCGCAGCATCCGGACGCACGCATCGTCGCGGGCAGCACCGACGTCGGCCTGTGGGTCACCAAGCAGTTTCGCGACCTCGGCGACCTGCTCTATGTCGGCAACGTCGCCGAACTGAAGACGATCTCGCGCGACGCGCAGACGCTGTCGATCGGCGCGGCCGCCACGCTCGAAGACGCGTTCGCCGCGCTCGCCGTCGACTACCCCGAGCTCGCCGAACTGTGGACGCGCTTCGCGTCGCGCCCGATCCGCAATGCCGGCACGCTCGGCGGCAACGTCGCGAACGGCTCGCCGATCGGCGACTCGATGCCGGCGCTGATCGCGCTCGGCGCCGAGGTCGTGCTGCGCCGCGAGCGCACGACCCGCACGCTGCCGCTCGACACGTTCTACGTCGGCTATCAGAAGACCGCGCTCGCGCCCGGCGAATTCGTCAGCGCGCTACGCGTGCCGCGCCCGGCCGCCGCGCTGCGCTTTCGCACCTACAAGGTGGCGAAGCGCTACGACCAGGACATCTCGGCGGTATGCGCGGCGTTCGCGCTGCACGTCGCGGAAGACGGCACGATCCGCGCGGCCCGCGTCGCCTTCGGCGGGATGGCGGCAACGCCGCAGCGCGCCGCGCAGGCCGAAGCGGTGCTGAACGGCGCGCTTTGGGATGAAACCAGCGCCCGTCGCGCGATGGACGCACTCGCCGCCGACTACCAGCCGCTCACCGACATGCGAGCGTCGAGCGCGTATCGGCTGAAGGTCGCGCGCAATCTGCTGTGGCGCTTCCACCTCGAAACGCGCGACCACGCGCCGCTCGCGCTATGCGACGTCAACGCGTTCGCGTTCGAAGCCGACGTTGCCGTTGCCGCCATCGTCAGCGTGACGGAGGCGTCGTGATGAATCGTACCGATGCGTTTATCGACGCGCGCGTAGGCGGCCATGCCACGGAATCGGCGGCGGCCTCGAACGACACGGCGATCGGCGTGCCGCTGCCGCACGAATCCGCCGTGCTGCACGTGAGCGGCGAAGCGACCTATACCGACGACATCGCCGAACTGCACGGCACGCTGCACGCAGCGCTCGGCCTGTCGCGCCACGCGCACGCGCGGATCGTGTCGATGGATCTCGACGCGGTCAGAAACGCGCCCGGCGTAATCGCGGTGTTGAGCGCCGCCGACATCCCCGGCGAAAACAACTGCGGCCCGGTGCTGCACGACGATCCGGTCCTCGCCGACGGCGAGGTGCTGTACCTCGGCCAGCCGGTGTTCGCAGTGATCGCCGAAACGCACGAACTCGCGCGCCGCGCGGCCGCGCTCGCGAAAAGCGACGACGTGATCCGCTACGAACCGCTCGCCGCGATCCTCACCGCTGCCCAAGCGAAAGCCGCGCAGCAGTTCGTGCTGCCGCCGCTGCATCTGCGGCGCGGCGACCCCGACGCGAAGATCGCCGCCGCGCCACACCGGCTCGCTGGCACGTTCGAAGTCGGCGGCCAGGAACAGTTCTACCTCGAAGGCCAGATCGCGTATGCGGTGCCGAAGGAAATGGACGGCATGCTCGTCTATAGCTCGACCCAGCATCCGAGCGAAATGCAGCAGGTGGTCGCGCATATGCTCGACCGGCCCGCGCATAACGTCGTGTGCGAATGCCGGCGCATGGGCGGCGGCTTCGGCGGCAAGGAATCGCAATCGGCGCTGTTCGCGTGCGTGGCCGCGCTCGCCGCGCAACGCCTGCGCCGGCCGGTCAAGCTGCGCGCCGATCGCGACGACGACTTCATGATCACTGGCAAGCGCCACGATGCGCTCTACGCGTACGAAGCCGGCTTCGACGATCAGGGGCGCCTGCTCGGCGTGCGCGTCGAGATCGCGTTGCGCGCCGGCTATTCGGCGGACCTGTCGGGCGCGGTCGCGACGCGCGCGGTATGTCACTTCGACAACGCGTACTACCTCGCCGACGTCGATATCGTCGCGCTGTGCTGCAAGACCAACACGCAGTCGAACACCGCGTTTCGCGGCTTCGGCGGACCGCAGGGCGCGCTCGTGATGGAGGTGCTGCTCGACGGCATCGCGCGCGAGCTGCAACTCGACCCGCTCGACGTGCGGCGCACGAACTACTACGGCATCGGCGAGCGCGATACGACGCCGTACGGACAGCGCGTCGAAGACAACATCATCGCGCCGCTAACCGACGCGCTGCTCGATTCCAGCGACTACCGCGCGCGCCGCGCCGCTCTCGCCGCCTTCAACGCAACGAGTCCGGTGCTCAAGCGCGGTCTCGCGTTTTCGCCGGTCAAGTTCGGCATTTCGTTCAACGTGCCGTTCCTGAACCAGGCCGGCGCGCTCGTGCACGTGTACAAGGACGGTTCGGTGCTCGTCAATCACGGCGGCACCGAGATGGGCCAGGGGCTCAACACCAAGGTCGCGCAGGTGGTCGCGAGCCAGTTCGGCCTGCCGCTCGCGCGTGTGCGCGTGACGGCCGCCGATACGTCGAAGGTCGCCAATACGTCGGCGACCGCGGCATCGACCGGCAGCGATCTGAACGGCAAGGCCGCCGAAGCCGCCGCGCAAACGATCCGCGCGCGGCTCGCCGAACTCGCGGCAAAGCTGCTCGGCGGCGACGCGTCGGACGTCCAGTTCGCGCACGGCAGCGTGTCGGTGAATGGCGGCGCGATGCCGTTCGGGCAACTGATCAACGCCGCCTATCTGGCGCGCGTGCAACTGTGGTCCGACGGCTTCTACGCGACGCCGAAAGTGCACTGGGACGCGCAGACGCTGACCGGGCATCCCTTCTACTACTTTGCGTACGGCGCGGCGGTGTCGGAAGTCGTGATCGACACGCTGACCGGCGAATGGAAGCTCGTGCGTGCGGACGTGCTGCACGACGCCGGCCAATCGATCAATCCGGCCATCGATCTCGGCCAGATCGAAGGCGGCTTCATTCAGGGCATGGGCTGGCTCACCAGCGAAGAGTTATGGTGGAATCGCGATGGCCGACTGATGACGCACGCGCCATCGACGTACAAGATTCCCGCGGTCAGCGATACGCCCGCCGCGTTTCACGTGCGACTCTACGAGAACCGCAACGCGGAGCCCACTGTGTTCCGCTCGAAGGCGGTCGGCGAGCCGCCGCTGCTGCTGCCGTTCTCGGTGTTTCTGGCCATTCGCGACGCGGTGGCCGCGGCGGTGCCGGACGCCAACGGGGCGCCGCCGTTGCGCGCGCCCGCGACGCCGGAGGCGATACTCGATGCGCTGGAGGCATTGCAGGTGGCAAGCGTGGCAAGTACGTCAGGCGCAACCGTTACTGCGGGTACGTCCGCCGCGCAGGCGCCCATCACAAGCACCGCAGCCGCCGAACCAACGGAGCGAAGCGAACCCACCTGACACATCGAACAGATAGAACGTATCGAACGAGAACGTATCGACCGGCCCAACGCGACACAACCGCCGCGAGCCGCAAACAACCCGCCGCCCGGACACCCCGTGCGGCATGCCAATGGAGAAGCGCCGGATGCAAGCCTGGCTCACTGACCTGCAACACCTGCTCGCGCACGGCGACGCCGCCGTGCTGGTAACGGTCGCGCGCGCCGAAGGTTCGGCGCCGCGCGAAGCCGGCACGAAGATGATCGTCACGCGCGAAGCCGCGAAACATACGATCGGCGGCGGCCATCTCGAATGGAAAGCGATCGAGACCGCGCGCCAGGTGCTGCGCGACGGCATGCGCGCGCCGCACATGCGCCGCCTCGAACGATTCGCGCTAGGCCCGAGCCTCGGCCAGTGCTGCGGCGGCGCGGTGATTCTCGCGTTCGAGCGACTCGACATCGGCGATCTCGGCTGGATCGCGTCGCTCGTGAAGCGGCTCGCCGCGGGTCAGTCGACCGTGCGTAGCGTATCATTCGGCCCCGCGCCGGATGCGGTGATGCTGTCCGAGCCCGAACCCGGCGTCGACACCGCCGACTGCCTGCTGTGGGACGGCGCCGGCTTCGACGACAGCAGCGCGCTCCTGACCGAGACCATCGCGCCGGGCGAATTCCCGGTGGTGCTATTCGGCGCCGGTCACGTCGGCGCAGCGCTGGTGCGCGTGCTCGTGACGCTGCCGTGCACGGTGCGCTGGGTCGACGAACGCGACGCGCAGTTTCCGTCGCTCGACACCGTGCACGCGCCGAACGTCACGATCGACGCCAACGACGCGCCCGACGAAGCGATCGACGAGGCCGCGCCCGGCACGTACTTCGTCGTGATGACGCACAACCATGCGCTCGATCTCGAACTGGCCGAGCGCATCCTGCGACGCGGCGACTTCGCGTTCTTCGGCATGATCGGCTCGCACAGCAAGCGCAAGCAGTTCGAACACCGGCTCGCGGCGCGCGGCATCGATCCGGCGCAGATCGCCCGAATGAAGTGCCCGCTCGGCGTGGACGGCATCGTGGACAAGGCGCCGGAGGTCATCGCGATCTCGGCGGCCGCGCAGGTGCTGCAGGCGGTCGAAGCGCACGCGGGCGCGCGGCGCGCGACCCAGCCGGTTTGACGGTCCGGCGCACCGACCCTACATCACGAAACGACACGTCACGGCACGCCCCCGCGCATCCAATAACACAATCAACAGAACACCTGACCACCATGAGCACGACAATCGCTACCCCTCTCTCGCTCGCCGACAAAACCGCGCGCGCACCGAAGGCCGAATTGCATATCCATATCGAAGGCTCGCTCGAACCCGAGCTGATCTTCGCGCTCGCGCAGCGCAACGGCGTGAAGCTCGCGTACGACTCGGTGGAAGCCCTGCGCGCCGCGTACGCGTTCACCGATCTGCAATCGTTCCTCGACATCTACTACGCGGGCGCGAGCGTGCTGCTGCACGAGCAGGACTTCTACGACATGACGATGGCCTATGTCGAGCGCTGTCTCGCCGACAACGTCGTGCATAGCGAAATCTTCTTCGACCCGCAGACGCACACCGAACGCGGCGTGCGGATCGCGGCGGTGGTGGCCGGTATCGAGCGCGCGCTCGCCGACGCGGAAAAGCGCGGCATGTCGAGCAAGCTGATCCTGTGTTTCCTGCGCCATCTGTCCGAGGACGACGCGCTCGCCACCTTCGACGAAGCGCTGCCCCTCTTCGAGCAATACCAGCACCGGCTGATCGGCGTCGGTCTCGACTCGTCGGAGCGCGGCCATCCGCCGTCGAAGTTCGAGCGCGTGTTCGCGAAGGCGCGCGCGCTCGGTCTGAAGCTGGTCGCGCACGCGGGCGAGGAAGGCCCGCCGTCGTACATCTACGAAGCGCTCGACGTGCTGAAGGTCGATCGCGTCGATCACGGCGTGCGCAGCATCGAGGATCCGGCGCTCGTCACGCGTCTGGCCGACACGCGCGTCGCGCTGACCGTGTGCCCGCTGTCGAACCTGAAGCTGTGCGTGTTCGACGATCTGACCAAACACACGCTGAAGGATCTGCTCGATCGCGGCGTCGCGGTCACCGTCAATTCCGACGACCCAGCCTATTTCGGCGGCTACGTGAACGCGAACTACCTGGCCACGATCGATGCGCTGAAGCTCGACGACGCCGAGGTCTACACGATCATCCGCAACGGCTTCGAGGCGTCGTTCGTGACGCCCGAGGAACGCGATCTGCTGATCGGCAAGCTGGATGCGAGCTGGCGGCAGGACGCTTCGCACTGACGCGGTATTGGCGCGGCATCTGGCACGAGTCGGACGCGGCATTTGCCGCGGCTTGGGCACGCGTTGAATGGATCGGCTGCTCGCGGGCGAGCCCGTCCTCGGCGCCCGCTCGCGAGCGCGGACGCATTCGCTGCATTCGCTGCATTCGCTGGATTCGGTGAATTCGGCGGTGTCGGCCAGCCCCGGCAAGCGGGCAACGAATCCGCCGCTGCCTGAATGCCGCAGCCATTAAACCTCGGCACACAGGCCCGCTTTTAACATTCGGAGACAGGTTTTCCATGACTGATTCGGCTCACACCGCGCAAGCGGGCACCCCGGCGCCAACCGGCCAATCCGCGAAACCCGCGCAATCCGGGAAATCCGGGAAATCCGCGCCGACCGCGTTTCGCGCGTCGCTGCTGACCTTTCACGGCGATCCCGCGCACGCGCCCCATGGGGCGGTGTTTCATGAAGACGGCCTGCTGATCGTCGAGGACGGTCGCGTGGTCGCGGCGGACGCGTATGCGGCACTCGCGGCGCGGCTCGCGCCCGGCACGCCCGTCGAGGACCGACGCGGCAAGCTGATCGTGCCCGGCTTCATCGATACGCACATCCACTATCCGCAGACCGACATGATCGCGTCGCCAGCGCCGGGTCTGCTGCCGTGGCTCGACACCTACACGTTCCCGACCGAGCGCCGCTTCGCCGACGCCAACCACGCGCGCGACACCGCGAGCTTCTTCGTCGACGAACTGCTCGCCTGCGGCACCACCACCGCGCTCGTCTACTGCACGGTTCACAAGGCATCCGCCGACGCGCTGTTCGCCGAGAGCGACGCGCGCAATCTGCGCATGGTCGCCGGCAAGGTGCTGATGGACCGCCACTGCCCCGAGTTCCTGCGCGACACCGCGCAATCGGGCTACGACGACAGCGCCGAGCTGATCGGCCGCTGGCACAAGCGCGGCCGCCAGATGTACGCGCTCACGCCGCGCTTCGCGCCGACCTCGACCGAGGCGCAGCTCGAAGCGTGCGGCGCGCTCGCGAAGTTGCATCCGGATGTGTTCATCCAGAGCCACGTCGCGGAGAACACCGACGAAGTGAAATGGGTCGCGGATCTATTCCCCGGCCACCGCAGCTATCTCGACGTCTACGATCACTACGGCCTGCTGCGCCGCCGCGCGGTGTACGGCCATTGCATCTATCTCGACGACGAGGACCGCAAGCGCATGGCGCAAACCGGCGCGGTCGCGTCGCACTGCCCGACCTCGAACCTGTTCCTCGGCAGCGGCCTGTTCGACTTCGACAAGGCCGACTCGGCCGGCATGCCGATCGCGCTCGCCACCGACGTCGGCGGCGGCACGTCGTTCTCGATGCTGCAAACGATGAACGAAGCGCACAAGGTCGCGCGTCTCGGCGGCCATCATCTGACCGCGACGCGGATGTTCTGGCTGGCGACCGCCGGCGCGGCCGAAGCGCTCGATCTCGGCGACCAGGTCGGCACGCTGAAGACCGGTGCGGAAGCGGATTTCGTCGTGCTCGATCCGCAGGCGACGCCGCTGCTCGCGCGCCGCACCGCGCGGCCCGAGTCGCTGGAAGAGCTGCTGTTCGCGTTCGCGCTGCTCGGCGACGATCGTGCGGTGTACGAAACGTATGCGGCCGGCAAGCGTGTGCATCGGCGCGGCGACGCGCGCGGGCATGTGCCGGGGCACGCGAAGATCGCGGCTTGAAGCTTGAATTCGGGCTTCGAATCGACGGCCTGAATGCGCCGATCGTCGGTTGATGCGCTGCATGGCAAAACGGCGCTTCGATTCCGAAGCGCCGTTTTTTCTTCGCATCGCGACCGCCCGCTACCTCAATGCGGCTTGCACACCTCGTGCAGCGCATTGAGCCGCCTGACCGGATCCGCGACATACGGATTCGACTCGTCCCAAGCATAGCCGGCGAGCACCGCGCAGATCATGCGACGAATCGACGGCGTCGGGTCCGGGTAATAGATGATGTCCTGCAGCTCGCCGGTGTACCAGCGCTCGACGAACGCTCGGAACGTATCGATACCCTTGCGCAACGGCACGTCGTAATCGGCGGACCAGTCGACCGTCGCGCCATCCAGTTGCCGGTTCAGCGTATGCGCGGCCAGATGCGCGGAGCGCAACGCGATCGTCACGCCCGACGAAAACACCGGATCGAGAAACTCGCCCGCATTGCCGAGCAGCGCATAACCCGGCCCGTGCAAACGCTCGACGTTCGCCGCGTAGCCGCCGATCCGGTTCACCGGCATCAGGAACGGCGCATCGCCGATCAGGCGGTTCAGCGTCGGCTCCTGCCGGATCAACGCACGCAGCGTCGCTTCGCGCGCCTCGTCGGGCACGTCGAGAAAGCTCGCCTCGGCCACGCAGCCGACCGACGAACGGCCGCCCGCGAGCGGAATCATCCAGAACCACACGTCGCGCCGCTCCGGATGCGTGGCGATGCAGATCTTGTTGCGATCGGACGCATCGAGCGTCAGACCGTCGCGCACGTGCGAGAAGATCGCCGCGCGCGTCGGCATGCGCGTCGGCGACTCCAGATTCAGCAGACGCGGCAGCACGCGGCCGAAGCCGCTCGCATCGAGCACGAAGCGCGCGTCGACCTGATACGCGTGCCCCGCTTCATCGACCACATCGAGGCGCGGCGCCGCGCCCGTCTGCACCGCGCGCACCGTATGGCCGAAACGCACGTCGGCGCCCTGGGCGGCCGCGCCGCGAATCAGCACGTCGTCGAACACCGCGCGCTCGACCTGATACGTGGTGCCCCAGCCGGGCGAATGCTTGTCGCGGAAGTCGAACGACGAATGCTGGTCGCGGTACACGAAATACGCGCCGTTCTTGTACTGGAAGCCCGCCTCGACGACCGCCTGCAGCATGCCGGCCTCTTCGAGGTACGCCATGCTCTGCGGCAGCAGGCTCTCGCCGATCGAGAAGCGCGGAAAATGCTGACGCTCGAGCACCAGCACCGAGCGGCCCGCGCGCCGCAACAGCGCGGCAGCCACCGCGCCGGCCGGACCCGCGCCGATGATCGCGACGTCGACCGCGTTCCGCTTTGAAGAATCGCTATTCAAATCACTGCTCCAACGGTTTGCATGCGTGCCGCTCTGCATGCGGGGTTTCATGCATCGCCCGACCTCGCGCGATGCACGCACTTCTCGCTACAATCCTGCCTCCAGCAGCAAGAAACGGCTTTGCCGGGAGTGCATCGTGTCGTCATCCGAACTATCCAGTGTGCCCTTCGTGCCGGAAACGGCCTTCGGAATCTGGTTCCTGCGCACGCACACGTGGGAACATCACGTGCTGCGCGTCGCAATCAACGACCTCAAGCGCCTGATCGATACGCCGTTGCCCGATGCACCGGTCATCGTCGATGTGGGTTGCGGGCAAGGCATCTCGTTCCGGCTGCTCGCCGACGCGTTCAAGCCGCGCCGCATCGTCGGCATCGATTTCCATGCGCCATCGCTGACGCTCGCCGCGCAGGCCGCTCATGCGTGCCGTGACACGGTTGCCGACATCGAACTGCTGCATGGCGACTGCGCGCAACTGCCGCTGCCCGATGCCAGCGCCGACCTCGTGTTCTGCCACCAGACCTTCCATCATCTCGTCGAGCAGGAACGCGCGCTCGCCGAGTTCCACCGCGTGCTGAAGCCGGGCGGCGTGCTGCTGTTCGCCGAATCGACCGATGCGTACATCAGGTCGTGGGTGATCCGGCTACTGTTTCGTCATCCTATGCACGTACAGAAGAGCGCCGACGGCTATCTCGACATGCTGCGCGACGGCGGCTTCAGCTTCGGCCCGCATAACGTGTCGCTGCCCTACCTGTGGTGGAGCCGCGCGAAAGACTTCGGTCTGCTCGAACGGCTCGGCCTGTACCGGCCGCAACCCGGCAAGCGTCGCGAGACGCTCGTCAACGTCGCGGCCGTGAAGCGCGCGTAAGGCTGGTTCGGTGGCGCGTTAGTCCGCGCTCATGCGCGAGCCCGCGCACGAGGCCCGCTCACGTTGCCAGCGCGCGCCACCGCATCAACGCGCTTCCAGCACCACCAGTTGCCCGCGCACCGCGATCGCCGCCGCGCTCGGGCTCACGCCGCAGGTGAAGTCGGTCGACGAATTCGATTCGGTGTTGTGAAAGCGCGTCGACACGTCGATCACCGCATTCGCATGACGCGCGCGCGCCGCCGCGCGCAGCTTGCCGACCGCTTCGGCGAGCGCGAGATGACACGCGTCATCCGGGCCCGACGTCTGACGCGCGATCCGCACCGAGTACGACACTTCGCCCAGACGCGTCTTCACCGGCTGATGATTCTGCGTGCCGAAGTACACCGGCACCTCGCCGCGCGATTCGCCGCCGGCCGCCGCGAACGGCAGCGACTTCACCTGCGTGCCGCAACCGGCCTGCGTCAACGCCACCACCAGCACCGCACCCACCGAAACGAGCTTTTTCATTCTTATCCTCTTCCCTGTCTGCAGATTGACGACCGCCTTCGAGTCCGGCGGCCGGTTATCGCGGCTCGGCGTCGACTCATCCGCCTCGCCACGCTTCGAAAATCAGGCTCGCGCAACTGCCGCCGAACCCGAATGAAACCGACATCGCGGTATCGATACGCGCGTCGCGCGCGCGGCGCACGAGCGGCATGGCCATGACTTCCGGCTCAGGTGTATCGACCTCGGCCGTGCCCGCGATAAACCCGTCGCGCATCATCAGCAGCGTGTAGATCGCTTCGTGCGCGCCGCATGCGCCGAGCGAATGCCCGGTCATCCCCTTGGTCGACGAAAACGCGGGCACGCCTTCCACCGATGCGCCGAACACGTCGCGCAACGCGTGCAGCTCTTCGAGGTCGCCGCGCGGCGTCGATGGCGCATGCGTGTTCACGTAGTCCGGGCGACGCCCCGCGTCGGCGAGCGCGCCGAGCATCGCGCGCGCGATACCGGCCGCGCGCGGCGCGACCATACCCGCGCGATCGGTGCAATCGCCGAAGCCCGTCAGCTCCGCGTAGATGCGCGCGCCGCGCGCGAGCGCGTGGTCGAGCGCTTCGAGCACCAGCACGCCGCCGCCCGACGCGATCACGAAGCCATCGCGTTCGGTGTCGTAAGGCCGCGACGCGCGCGACGGCGTGTCGTTAAAGCGCCGCGACAACGCGCCCATCGCGTCGAACATCAACGTCATGTGGTCGTGCAGCGCTTCGCTGCCGCCGGCCAGCACGATCTGCTGACGGCCGGTCTGGATCAGTTGCAGCGCCTGACCGATCGCGAGCGCCGAAGTCGTACACGCCGACGACGGTGAATAGCTGACGCCTTCGAGCCCGAACACCTGCGCGACGTTCGCCGACGCGGTGCTGCTCATCGCGTGCGGCACCGTGTACGGCGGTATCTTGTCGATGCCGCGCGCGTGGCCAATGGCGAGCGCCGCGTCGTAGCTCGCCATCGTGCCGACGCCCGAGCCGATCACGACGCCCGCATGCGGCGACTGCAACGCGTGCGCGGCAAGGCCCGCGTCATCGATTGCATTGCGCGCCGCGTGGCAGGCAAAGCGCGCGGTGTCGCCCATGAAGCGTTCGAGCTTGCGCTCGAACGGCTCCTCATGCGCGACCGACGCGACGCCCGCGACCTGCGAGCCGAAGCCGCGCTCGCGCCACGCGTCGATGCGCTCGATCCGCGAACGTCCATCGCGCAGTGCGGCCGCGACGTCGTCGAGCGTATTGCCGAGACACGACACGATGCCCATGCCGGTCACGACCACGCGTTGCAGCGCGACGCTCATCGAACGCGCCTGAAAATCAGCGACGTATTGATGCCGCCGAACGCGAAGTTGTTGCTCATCACGTACTCGGCATCGATCTCGCGCGCCCCGCCGACGATGTAATCGAGCGGCGCGCAGGCCGGATCGACCTGCTCGAGATTCAGCGTCGGCACGTACCAGTTGCGCTTCATCATCTCGATCGTCCACCACGCCTCGATCGCACCGCACGCGCCGAGCGTATGGCCGACGTAGCTCTTCAGCGAACTGATCGGCATGCGCGCGCCGAAGGTCTGCGCGGTCGCGTAGCTTTCGGCGATGTCGCCGCGATCGGTCGAGGTGCCGTGCGCGTTCACATACGCAATCGCTTCCGGCGCGAGCCGCGCGTCGCGCAGCGCGAGCTGCATCGCCAGCGCCATCGTGTCGGCGGTCGGCTGCGTCATGTGCGCGCCGTCCGAATTGCAGCCGAAGCCGACGATCTCCGCGTGAATCCGCGCGCCGCGCGCGATCGCATGTTCGTATTCTTCGAGCACCAGCGTCGCCGCGCCCTCGCCGACCACGAGGCCGTCGCGCGCGGCATCGAACGGACGCGGCGTCAGATGCGGCTCGTCGTTGCGCGTGCTGGTCGCGTACAGCGTGTCGAACACCGCGACCGCCGGCCCCGACAACTCTTCCGCGCCGCCCGCCAGCATCAGCGTCTGCTTGCCGCTCTGGATCGCCTCGTACGCGTAGCCGATCGCCTGGCTGCCCGACGCGCACGCGCACGAGGTCGGGATGATGCGGCCTTTGAGGTCCCAGAACAGACTCACGTTGACGGCCGTGGTGTGCGGCATCATCTGCACGTAGCTGTTCGACGTGACGTGGGTCATCGAGCCGGTTTCGAGCATCGTGCCGAACGCGCGGATCGGCTGCACGGAGCCCGACGACGAACCGTACGCGACGCCCATGCGGCCGTCGGCGATGCTCGCGTCGTCGGCGAGACCCGCGTCGGCGAGCGCGAGTTCGCTCGCGCGCACCGAGTACAGCGACACCGGGCCCATCGAGCGCACCTTCTTGCGCGGGTAATGCGCGGGCGTCGTGAAGCCGGGCAGCGGACACGCGAGCCGCGTATGCAACGCTTCGAAATAGTCCCACTCGGCGATGCGCCGCACCGCGTTTTCGCCGCGCTGCAGACGCGCTTGAACCTCGTCCCAGCTATCGCCGAACGCGGTCACGCCGCCCATGCCGGTAATGACGACGCGCTTCATCAGATCATCCCGCCGTTCACGCCGATCACCTGACGCGTCACGTACGACGCGCTATCGGACATCAGAAAGCTCACCACCGACGCCACCTCGGCCGGCTGGCCGACGCGGTTCATCGGCACGCTCTTCAGCGCATGTTCGAGCGTCGTCTGTTCGAGCATGCCGGTTTCGATCAGCCCCGGTGCGACGCAGTTGACCGTGATGTTGCGCGATGCGAGTTCGACCGCGAGCGCCTTGGTCGCGCCGATCAGGCCGGCCTTCGCCGCGCTGTAGTTGACCTGCCCGCGATTGCCGATCACGCCCGACACCGACGCGATCGTGACGATGCGTCCGCCCTTGCGCGCGCGCACCATCGGCATCGTCAGCGGATGCACGACGTTGTAGAACGCGTCGAGCCCGGTTTCGATCACCACGTCCCAGTCTTCTTCGGTCAGCGCCGGAAACGCGGCGTCGCGCGTGACGCCCGCGCTGCACACGATGCCGTAGTACGGACCGTTGGCGGCGACGTCCGCTTCGAGCGCTTCACGACACGCAGCGCGCTCGCGCACGTCGAACTGCAGCACGCGCGCCGTGCCGCCCTGCGCGGCGATGCCCGTCGCGACCGCGTCGGCCTCGCTGCGTCCGGTGCGGCAATGCACGGATACGGCGAAGCCGTCGGCGGCCAACTTGTACGCAATCGCGCGGCCGATGCCGCGGCTTGCGCCGGTAACGAGAACACGCCGGCTCATGAACTGACACTCCCTTCGATGAAAGACTGGAAATCGGGCGGCTGAAACACCTTGATCACGGCTTCGGCGCAGCGCGCGGTGCCGGCGTCGATCGTGCATTCGTACGCGCCGTGGCCGGCATCGCTGCGCAGCAGTTCGCTCACGTGAATGCGCAACCGCGCGCCGCTTTCGAACGCCGGCTGCAACGCCTGATAGCTGCGCGAGCCGAGCAGCACGCCAGGCCGCGCGTGACCGCCGCCACGCATCGCGACGAGCGCAACGTGCGCGGCGATCGCCTGCGCCATCAGCTCGATGCCGATCCACGCGGGCATCGCGCCGTCGGCATCCGCGTACCACGCGTGCGGGTCGACGTGCGCGAACGCGCTCAGCGTGGTGTCGGCGAAGGTCTCGACCGCGTCGAGCAGCAACATGCTGCCGCGATGCGGGATGATCGCCTCGATGGGCTGGCGCGCGAGTTGTTCGACCGTCGGAAACGAAGCCGTCATGCGCGTCACCGGGCCAGAATCAGGCTGACGTTGCTGCCGCCGAACGCGAACGAATTGCTCATCGCGTACTGCGTGCCCGCGCCGCGCGGCAGATGACGCGTGCCGTCGACGAGATCGAGCACGGGCAGCGCCGGATCGGCCTCGCCGTCCCACAGATGCGGCGGCAGCGGCACGTCCTCGCGGGCCAGCGTGAGCCACGCGAAGCCGAGCTCGGTCGCGCCGGCCGCGCCGAGCTGGTGGCCGGTCAGCGGCTTGGTGCCGCTCGCGGCGACGCCCGCGGGGAACACGCGCGCCATCAGCCGCGCTTCCATCTCGTCGTTCTTCTGCGTCGCGGTTGCATGCAGGTTCACGTAGCCGAGCGCCGACGCCGCGATGCCCGCATCCGCCAGCGCCGCGCGCAACGCGAGTTCGCCGCCGACGCCTTGCGGGTCCGGCGCCGAAATATGATGCGCGTCGCTCGATTCGCCGAGGCCCGCGAGCCGCACCGCCGCTTCGTCGCGACTCATCAGGAACACGGCCGCGCCCTCGCCGACGTTAATGCCGCGGCGATTGCGGCTCATCGGATTGGTGCGCACGTCGCTGGTCGATTCGAGCGACGCGAAACCCTGCACCGTCAATTCGCACAGCGAATCGACGCCGCCCACCACGACCGCATCGCATAGCTGCAATTGCAGCAGCCGACGCGCCGACGCGAACGCCTTCGCGCTCGACGTACACGCGGTCGAGATCGTGAACGCCGGTCCTTCGACGCCGAGCGCAGCAGCCGCGAACGGCGCGGCGGTGCCGATTTCCATCTGCCGGTAGTTGAAGCTGCTGGGCAACTCGCCGGCCTGCGCGTGATAGACGAACGCGGTTTCGGCCGCCTCGATGCCCGACGTGCTGGTGCCGAGCACCACACCGATGCGCGCCGGGCCGTAGCGTTCGCGCGCCGCGTCGATGGCCGGCGCGATCTGCGCGAGCGCGGCGAGCAGCAGCCGGTTGTTGCGACAGTCGTAGCGCGCGAGATCGGCGCGCGGCGCCAGATCGAGCGGCGCCAGCACACTGCCGACAAACGCATCGCCGATGCCGGTATGCACGAGGCCCATGCCGGGCGACCGCGCGGCGGCGAGCGCCGGCACGATCTCGTCGAGGTCGCCGCCGAGCGCGTTGATCATGCCGAGCGCGTGTAAATAGACTGCTGGCGCGTTCATGCCGCCCTCCGTGATTCCGATGACGCGGGCGCTGGCATCCGCGCCGGCATGCCGAGCGGCGCGAGCAGCACCGACACGGCGATACCGAGCGCGAGCGTCGTGCCGAAGCTGCGCAACGCCGGCATCTCGCTCATGCCGAGCATGCCGAACGACAGCAGCGTGGTCGCCGCCGACAGCAGCACGCCGGTCCACACCGCGCCGAGATCCGCTTCCGCGCGCAGACAGCCTTCGCGCAGAAACACCGCATAGTTTGCGCCGACGCCGAGCACCAGCATCAGCGCGAGCCAGTTGAACAGATTGAGCGGCACGCCCGCGTAGCCGAACACCGCCAGCGCAACGCCGACCGCGAGCAGCACCGGCAGCGTCGTCGCGAGGCCGCCGCGCACGCGATAGCGCAGCATCAGCAGCACGCCGACGAGCACCAGCGCGCCGCCGAGCCACCAGCCGCTGTCCACGCGATACGCGCCGAACAGCTTCGACACGCTCGCGGCCTTGTCGACGAAGACGACGCCGGGCAAGTCGTGCGCGAGCGCGATCAGCGCCGGCTCGTTGCGCGGCGTCACGCCTTGCGGAATCACGACGGCGGCGTAACCGGCTCCGGTTGCCTCCGTTGCGTTATTCGCTCCATGAGCCGAATCCGCTTGTACCGCGCCGAGCCACAGATGCCGATACGGCTGCGACCACGGCGCCGCGAGCCACTGCCCGACGCTCAGCGGCGCCTGCGGGCGCGCATACGCGGCGAGCCATGCATCGGCGACTTCGTCCTTGAAGCCGGCTTGCAACAGCGTGGCGCGCAACGCGGCGGGATCGTCGAATACGTGCTGCGCGAGCAACGCGCGGTCTGCGTTCTGACGCTGCGCGGACGGTACGAACTGCGCGACCGACTGATAGCCGCCGACACCATTCGCGGTGCCGTTCAGCGCATCGAGCCTGGCGCCGAGCGCTTCGGCGCGTTGCAGCACCGCTTCCCCGGTCGCGCCGCGCACGACGAAAAACTGCGCGCTATTGTCGACGCCGACCGCCGCGCGCACCTTGTCCTCCTGCGCGACCAGCGATGCATCGCGCTGGATCAGCAGGTGAATGTCGTCGTCGCTGGTCAGACGCAGCCAACCCGGAATCGCGACGATCAGCAGCAGCGCCGCGCCCCACCACGCGCGCTTGCCGCCAAGCACGCGCTGCCAGCCGGCGAGCAGGCGCGCCGCGCCCGCGAACACGCGTTGCGGGCTGCGCTTCGGCGCGCGCGTGAGCAGCGCGGGCAACAGCCACAGCACCGACGCGAACGCGGTCGCGATCCCGACCATCGCGAAACACGCGATCTGCTTGAGCGCCGGGAACGGCACCCACATCAGGATCGCGTAGCCGAGCAGGCTCGTCGCGAGCGCGACCGTCAACGCGGGGCGCACCATGCGCGCGCCGCGCCGCGCATCCCAGTCACGGCCCGCGCCGAGATAGACGACGAAGTACTGGATCGAATAATCGACGGCCTCGCCGATCAGGCTCGCGCCAAACACCAGCGTCAGCAGATGCAGCTTGCCGAAGATCAGTAGCGTCGCGGCGAGCGCGCAGACGATGCCGAGCGCGGTCGACACGAAGCCGAGCAGCAGCAGACGCGGCGAACGGAACACCCACATCATCAGCAGTGCGATGCCGCCGAGCGACGCGAGGCCGATCAGGTGCACCTCGCGCTCGGACGCGCTACGCGCGGCTTCGGCGTAAAACACCGCGCCGGCGCGGGCCACCGTGACGTCGGGAAAACGCTCGCGCAACGCGCCTTCAGCATCGGCGAGCGCCGCATGCACCGCGCGCTGCGTCTTCGTTTCGTACGCGGAGCCCGGCAGCGTCGCGACGATCAGTACGCTGGTCGTGTCGCCATGCGCGTCGTTCCGATGCGAGACCAGCAGGTTGTCCTCGACGTCGAGATTCGACGTCGCGAGCGGCAAGCCGCCGAGCCAGCGTTCGAGCCAGCCGAACGGATCGTCGGCGAGCGGCGTGCTGAGGCCGCCTTGCAACGGGCTATAGATGCGCTGCGCGAGCATGTCGTGCAGCGTCGTGGCGCCCGGGTTCGCGAGCGTCGCGCGATCGGCCGGCGCGAGCAGGCCGAAGCGATACGGCTGATACAGCACCGCGATCTGCGACAGATCGAACGGCGGCAACTCGGCGATCACCGACGCGAACGCGCCG
This sequence comes from Paraburkholderia antibiotica, assembly GCF_012927125.1. Lineage (GTDB taxonomy): Bacteria > Pseudomonadota > Gammaproteobacteria > Burkholderiales > Burkholderiaceae > Paraburkholderia > Paraburkholderia antibiotica. The sequence goes on along the minus strand of NZ_JABBFZ010000001.1, from coordinate 202,773 downwards.
CTCTTGCCCAACGCCGCGCCCAGTTGTTTCGCGGCCGCTTTCGCGTGCGCGTCGTCGCGGCTCGTGACTAGCAGCACCGTGCGATCGCCGAGCGCGCTCGCGAGCGTATCGACCGCCTTCTCGGCGACCGGATCCGCTTCGGTCGCGGGCAACAGCGCGAGCAGATTGGTTTCGAGCGGCGACGGTCCCGCGAACCGCCAGCCGCAATACAGCGCTGCCAGCAGCGCGAGCACGAGCCATGCGGCGCGCACGCCCCAGGCCTGTTTCGCGACGCGCTGTTGCAGCATGTCCATTACGGCGCTCCGAACAGAGTGCGCTCGGCCGGGCCCGGTTCGGCGACGGCCGCGCTGTTCGCGAAGTCGAGCTTCGTCACGTCGCCATTCGCGAGCGTGATGCGCAGGCTTTGCAGATAGTCGCCGCCGCTCATCTCGAGGCCCTTGAGCGATTGCGCGAGCTGCGGCTGGTTCGGCGTGAGGTGCATGCGCCATTGCGCGATGCTGCCTTCGGCGCCGACGTCGAATTGCGAGTACAGCGCCGACAGATCGCCACCGAGCATCGCGCGCATCATCTTCGAGACCTGCGCGACGCCGCGCGCGCCCTGCGCGCTACGTGTATTCACGCGATGACCGCTCGCGTCGAGCTGCGTGACGCCGGCATCGGTGATCACGTAGGTCGCTTTGTAGGGCGTATCGATCTGCCAGATCACGCCGCGCTCGCGGAAAAACAGCAAGGTGCCGCTGCTGACGAGCGGCTGCTTCATCGCGGCGAGCGTTTGCGTCTGCGTGAATTGCGCGCGCACGCCCTTCGCCGCGGCGAGATGCGCGGTGATCTGCGCGACGAGCGCGGGGTCGTTGGCGGACGACGCCGAGGTGGGGGGTGTGGTCGATTGCGCGGTCGCGGTGGTCGTAGTTGCCGCCTGCGCCGGCGCGGGCGGCCATGCGAGCGCGCATGCCACGCCGAGCGCGCCCGTCATCGCCAGCGCGCTCATCGTGCGGCACACGGCCGATCGCGCCACGCTTCGATTGATCGCTCCCATCGTCGGCCCCATCATCGCCTCGCTCATCGTCCCAGCACGCGCGCGAGCTTTTCGGCCACGACCGGCGGCGACACGAACTGCAGTTCCCTGGTCGCGGCATCGATGGCGACCTGGATCGTATAGCCCTTGGTGAGCCGCGTGCCCGATGCACGATCGACGATTTCGTAGCCTATTTTCAGGCGGTTTTCATATTCGAGCAGGTGCGTGCGCACCTCCAGCGTCTGTCCATAGACGGCGGGACGCACGTACTTCAGATGCGCCTCGACGATCGGCCACACATAGCCGGACGCCTCCATCTCGCGATAGTCGTAGTCGAACGTGCGCAGCAGTGCCGCGCGGCCCATTTCGAAGTACTTCAAATAATTGCCATGCCAGCACACGCTCATCGCGTCGACGTCGTGAAACGGCACTTCGACCGTCGTGCTCGCGGCGAGCAGATGGGGGACGTTCAGCACTTTTGCAGCCTCGCTCATGCGTTGTTTCCTTTGCGATATTCGTTCATGTCCAACAGTTCGCTCGCGGCAATGCGCGCGCTCAGCGCGCGTAGCTCGCCTTCGAGCGCGCGGTCTTCCGCGACGAACGGCGATTGTGCACCCACATCGTCGATAAATGCGCTCAGCACGGCAGGCACCGGCGTCGTGCGATCGATGCGCAGACGCAAATTCACCGCCTGCACGGTCGCGAGCGTATGCGCGGCGGCCACCTGCTCAGTCAGTTCGAGCACGCGCAAACAGTCGCGCGCGGCGATCGTGCCCATGCTGACCTTGTCCTGATTGTGCGCCTCGGTCGAGCGCGAAAACACGCTCGCGGGCATCGTGTTCTTCAGCGCCTCGGCGGTCCATGCGGACGACGAAATCTGCACGGCCTTGAAGCCGTGATTGATCGCCGCGCGCTCGGGCGCCGCGCCCGACAGATTGCGCGGCAAGCCGTTATTGAAGTTGACGTCGACCAGCAACGCGAGCTGCCGATCCATCAGATCCGCGAGATTGGCGACGGCGACCTTCAGCGCATCCATCGCGAACGCGATATGGCCGCCGTAGAAGTTGCCGCCGTGCAAGATCCGTTCGTTGTCGGGATCGACGAGCGGATTGTCGTTCGCGCTGTTCAGTTCGTTCTCGACATCGCGGCGCACCCAGCCGAGCGCATCGCACGCGACGCCGATCACATGCGGCGCGCAGCGGATCGAATAGCGATCCTGCAACCGATGCCCCGGCGTGTCGGCGCGGCCCGCCAGATCGGCGCGAATCCATGCGGCCGCTTCGGCCTGGCCCGCGTGCGGCTTCACGTCGAACAGCGTTGCGTCGAAGTGCGCGGCGCGGCCGTCGAGCGCGACCGTCGAGAGCGCGGTCAACCGCGCGGCCAGCCGCGTCAGATGCTCCGCGCGCGCCACCGCGAGACATGCGAGGCCCGTCATCACGGCCGTGCCGTTCATCAGCGCGAGGCCTTCCTTCGGCGCGAGCGTCAGCGGTTCGACACCCAGTTCGGCCCATACGTCGCGCGCCGCGCGCACACCGCCGGCATAGTGCACGTCGCGCTCGCCCACGAGCGCGGCCGCCACGTACGACAGCGGCGTCAGATCGCCGCTCGCGCCGACCGAACCCTCGGACGGAATACGCGGCAACACGCGATGATTGATCAACGCGGCGAGCCGTTCGAGCAGCACCGTACGCACGCCCGAAAAACCATACGCGAGCGACGTCAGACGCGCGGCGATCACCGCGAGCGTTTGCGCGTCGTCGAGATACGCACCCATGCCGCAGCCGTGATAGCGCGTCAGTTGCAGCGGCAAGGCCTCGACGAGCGCCATCGGCACGTCGACCACGCAGGCGTCGCCGTAACCGGTGTTGACGCCGTACACGGTCGCGCCAGCGGCCAACTGGCGACGCAGAAAATCCGCGCCGCGCTCGATGCGCGCGCGCCACGCGGGATCGTCGCTCAGCACGACAGCGGCACGCTGCCGGGCAATCGCGACGACGTCGTCGATCGTCAGCTTGCGCGCGCCGATAACGATTGACGTCCCACTCAGATCAGCTCGGGCCATTCGTGCCTCGCTTCGGGCTGGCCCAGAAATCGAAGAAGTTGAACCATTGATAAGGAGCCTTGCGGCAATAGTGTTCGAGACGCGTTGCATAGCGCTGCGCCCACGCGGCCAGATGCTGCGCGCGTTCGCGGCGCGGCAGCTCGATGCGCTCGGCGAACGGTTCGAAGTACATCCGGTAGCCGTCGCGCTCTTTCAGGCAGAAGAACAGGTAGACCGGGCAGCCGAGCGCATGCGCGAGCACGTACGGCCCTTGCGCGAACGGCGCGCTCGCGCCGAGGAATTGCGCGTCGGTGGTGCGCCCCGCTTCGCGTGCCGGCACACGATCACCGACGATCACCAGCAGCTCGCCCGCATCGATGCGCTGCTGCATCAGCACCGCGGTCTCGGGACCGAAATCGCCGACTTCGAGCAGATGCCGCGCGAAATCGCGATTCGACGACGCCAGCACCTCGTTGAAGCGGCGCGCGTGCTCGGTATAGACGACCGCCGTGACCTTCGCGTGATCACCGCGCACCGCGAGCGCGCGCATCATCTCCAGATTGCCGAGATGCGCGCCGATCACGAGCGCGCCCTTGCCGCTCGCGATCAATGCATCGAATGCCGAAGGGTCGTCGAAGGTGACGTCGCTCTGGTTGACGCGACCGCTCCACGCGGCGAGCTTGTCGAAGCCCGACTGCGCGAACGCCAGCATGTGCCGATACGCGGAGCGCCAGCCGGGGCGCGGCGTATCGCCCGGCGCCGACACCGCGCCGAGATGCGTGAAATAGTTGTCCGACGCCGCGCGCGCGGCACGCCCGGTCAGCAGAAAATACGCGACGATCGGATGCAGCCACAGCGCGGTGAAGCGTCGGCCGAACAGCTTGCAGCTCAGCGCGAGCACGCGCATGCCGAGATGACTGCCGCGTTCGGCGATACGCCACCAGGCTTGCGGCGGCGAGCCGTCGGCGAGTGCGGCAGTGGGTTGGTCTGCCGGTTGGCCAAGTTGTTCCTGCGCATCGATCAGCACGCCGCGCCGTGGCATCACCTTGTGCGCGAGCAGCATCGGCAGACGCCACAGCATGCCGAACACGAGCCGCGTGTGGCTGCGGCTGATGCGCACGTTGTCCCACAGCACGTCGAAGTGCGACACGCCGTCGGCCGCGTAGGTCACGCGCGTCGGAATCGAGCGGAACGCCGCGCGCCGCCAGTGCAGACGCACGAGAATTTCGATGTCGAAGTCCATCCGCGTCGGCAACTGCACGCTGTCGATCAGCTCGCATACGAGCGCGAGCGGATAGAGCCGGAAGCCGCACATCGAATCGCGAATCGCGAACGACAGCGTTTCGATCCACACCCACACGTGCGTCAGATAACGGCCGTAGAGGCGCGACTTCGGCACCGTGTCGTCGTAGACCGGACGACCGAGAATCACCGCGCCGGGCTCGGCGCGCGCGGCGTCGATGAAGCGCGGCACGTCGGTCGCGTCGTGCTGGCCGTCGGCGTCGATCTGCAGCGCGTGCGTGTAGCCGGCCGCGCGCGCGGCGCGCAAGCCCGCCATCACCGCCGCGCCCTTGCCGCCGTTTTCGGGCAGACGCAATAACGTGAGTTGTCCCTGGTATTGCAGCGCCAGCGCGCGGAGCACCTGCTGGGTCGGCGCATCGCTGCCGTCGTCGACGACGAAAATCGGCAGCCCGTGCACCGCGAGATGCGCGACGGTCGCGCCGATCGCATCCTTGTGGTTGTAGATCGGAATCACGATGCAGGGCGCGAAGCGCATCACGCGTCCTCCCGATGCACGAGCACGCCCGACGCACATTCGCGCGCATCGAGCCAGTACGCGAACTGCACGCGCCGGCGCGCAGCGTCGTGCGTCAGCGTGAGCTTCAGCACCGCGCCCGGCGTCACCGGCGCCATGAACTTCAGACGCTCGACCGACGCCACCACGCGCGCCCGCGGCCAGTGCCCGGCGGCGAGCCGCGCTGCCCAGTCGACCTGTACGACGCCAGGCAGGATCGGCAGACCGGGGAAGTGGCCGGCGAAATGCACGAGCGTGGGCGGCACGCGCAGCTCGTAATGCAGCGTGTCGCCGGCGCGCGCTTCCGCGAGCACTTCCACGCCCTCGGCGCGCGGCGCGAACGCGGCGGCCACCGCGCTCGCCGGCAGCTTGCCGCGCGCATCGAACGGCAGGCTCGCGCGGAAACGCCAGTGACGCGGCAGCACGACCGCGTCGAAGTAATCGGCGAGATGGCGACGCAGCAGTTTCGCAAGCGCGACACGGCCGGTTTCGAGCAGCGCGGCGCTACCCGCTTCGGTCAGCGCGACGACCGCGCCGACCCGTTCGCGCGACGCGCCTTCGAGCGGCACCAGCGCCGCCTGCGCGACATGCGGATGCAGCGCGAGCCGCGCTTCGAGTTCCGGCAGCGACACGCGCTTGCCGTCGAGCTTCAGCACGCGATCGAGGCGGCCTTGCAGACGGAAGCGACCGTCGGCATCGACGGCGATGCGGTCGCCGGTGCGATGCCAGCCGTCGTGATCGAGATGCGGCGAGCGCACGCACAGCGCGCCGTCGTCGTCGCGGCGCACCTGCGCGCCGGCAACCGGCTGCCACGCATCGCCGTGGTCCTGCCGGCGCCACGCGATGCCGCCGGTCTCGGTGCTGCCGTAGATTTCGAGCGGCGCGGCGCCATAGCTCGCCGCGTAGTGCTGCGCGGCATCGGCCGCAAGCGGACCACCCGACGAAAAGAACGCGCACGGCGCGGGACTCAGCGCGGCGAAACCCGGCATCGCGGGCCAGCGCGACAGTTGCGCGGGCGTCGAGACGATCGCCGTCGCGCCGCAGTGCTCAATGCACGCCTGCAATTGCAGCGGCTCCATGCCGAGCGCGCGATCGAACGCACGGCCGGCCGCGAGCGGCCACAGCACGCGAAACAGCAGACCGTAGATGTGATGATGCGGCACGCTCGCGAGCATCGTCGCGGCGCCGATCAACGCGCCCCACTGCGTCTCCAGCGTGTGGACCTCGGCGTTGAATTGCGCGAGCGTCTTGCGGATCGGCTTCGGCGTGCCGCTGCTGCCGGAGGTGTAGAGCGTGAGCGGTGCGTGGGGGTCGATCGGGTAAGCGGGATGGATCGCGGCGGACTCGTGCTCAGGCGTCGTTGCCACGCACGGCGGCAAATCCGCGTCCGTCAGCATGAAGTCGTACGCGCCGGCGAGATCCGCGAGATAGCCCGGCGTCGCGTTGGCCGGGATGATCGGCTCCTTGCCGCAGGCGAATACCGCGAACAACGCGCAGGCGAAGTCGAACGGGTCGTCGATGCAGAGCGCGCAACGCGACGCGGCGCGCGTTTGCACGAGCGCGATCAACGCCGCGACCCGCGCGCGAAACGCCGCGCGATCGAGCAGCACGGCGCCGTCGCGGCACACCGGGGTCGTGGGCGCGGCCACCTCGGCCGACACCGTCAACAGATCGTGCAATGCGATCATGCCGCCTCCGAACCCGCGCGCGCGACCCGCGGCAGCACGACGAAGCGTCGCCACGCGTACTCGCCGGCGAGCAACGCGCCGATCAGCCCATACGCGATCACACCGTTGTACAGCGACCAGTTCGCGCGACTCCAGCACAGCGCGGTATAGACGGAAAACGCGCCGTTCAGCACGAAGAACCCGCACCAGACCTGGGTGACGCGGCGCGTATAACGCACCGCGGCGGCCGGCAGATCGGGCTTGCCGAGCCGCGCGAATTTTTCGATCATCGACGGCCCGTGCCTGAGCGTCGCGCCGAACGCGATCAACAGCCCGAGGTTGACGAGCGCCGGATAGAAGCGCAACAGCAGCTCGCTATCGGTCACGACGATCGCCGCCGACGCGCAGCTCAGCAGGAGCACGACGCCCCAGTCGAGCGCGGACAACTGCCGCAGCGGCATCGCGACCGGACCGCCGCCGACCCAGCGCTGCAGCCACAGGATCGCCAGCAGCATGAAGCCGACGAGGCGCGGCGCGTCCCAATGCCATGCGCATAAAATCAGCGCGGGGTAAGCGAGTTTCAGCAGCACCTGGACAAGGGCCCTGCTCCAGTGAGGCCGAGCGCCGCCGGCGTGAGCGGCACTGGCGACGACACGAGGCTCCGGCATCGGCGAGCGCGGTCGCGCGGCCGGCATCAGCCTTGCGCCGCGAGCAGCGATTCGACCGCGCCGATCACATCGCCGACGGTGCGCACGGATTTGAAATCCTCCGGCTTGATGCGGCGACCGGTCATTTCCTGCAGCTTGATCGCCAGATCGACGGCGTCGATGCTGTCGAGATCGAGGTCTTCGAACAGATGCGCCTGCGGCGTCACGCGTTCCGGCTCGATCGCGAAGTTCTCCTGAAAGATCGCGCGGATGCGCTCAAGGATCTCAGTCTCGGACACGGTTATTCCCCCTTCCTGGTGGTTTCGTTCGCAGCCTGCGCCGCTTCGCGCTGACTCTCGACCAGCGCGGCCAGCGTGCTGATCGAGCGAAAGTGCTCGCGCGTGCGTTCGTCGTTCGCCGCGATGGTCAGTTGGTATTGTTTGCGCAGCACGATGCCGATTTCGAGCGCATCGATCGAGTCGAGACCGATGCCGTCGGGACCGAACAACGGTGCGTCGTCGTCGATATCGGCGGGGCTCAGGTCTTCGAGATCGAGTGCTTCGATCAGAAGCTTTTTAATTTCCAGTTTTAAAGAATCCATAATCGAACAGGTGCTGGGTAATGTGGGCTTCGACGGCATGCGTGACGCTGCGCGCCGCGATGGCCGGGGTCGTGTCGGCGGCCGCGAGTTCGTCGACGCCAAGCGGCGCGAGCACGTTCACGCGCATCCGGAACGCGCGCGCCGGCACGTCGTACCAGCGCATCTGCCGCGTGAACGCGGGCGGATCGCAATCCATCAGCACCGGCACGATCGGCGCGCCGGCCTTCAGCGCCATATGCGCGAAGCCGCGCGAGAACGCGTGCAGCCGGTTCGGCGCGGGACTGCGTGTGCCCTCGGGAAAAATGATCATCGTATAGCCGGCCGCGAGCTGCTGCGCGCCCGCGTCGACGAGTTCGGTGGCGTCCGCGTTGCTCACGTATTCGGCGGCACGCACAATGCCCCAAAAACACGGGTTGCGCCAGTGCGCGTTCTTCACGACGCAGCAGGCGCGCGGCGTCAGCGACAGCAGGACCATCACGTCGAGATAGGTCGGATGATTGGCGACGACGACCGCCGGAGCGCCCGCGCGCAATGCCTGCGCGCCCTGCACGTCCAGCGTCATCACGCCGACGCGCTGCAACACCGCGACGAGCGCGCGAAAAAACCCGTGGATCACGGCGGTCACCGCGCGCTGCCGCGACGCCCGATGCGGCCACAACGACGCGAGCGGAAACACCAGCACCGAGAACAGCACGCCGCACACGCCGAACACGACGAAAGCCATGCCGGTCGCGCACAGGCGCCACAGGTAATCAAGCCGCGCGGTCATGCCACCTCCAGTGCCAGCGCACACCGGCGCGTTGCCAGCACGCGGGCTGGCCGGTTTCGAGGCAATGCAGCAGCGCCTGGCTTTGGGTGGGGAAGCTGGCGGCGGAGTCGGCGGCGGTGCGGGTATCGCCCTGCGCGTCGTCCCGCGGCTGCCCGCGCGTGAGAGAGCACACGATGTGCCCAGCCGCCGCGTCCTTGTCCAGCAGCAACGCGATCGCGCCGCCCTGCACTTCGTCTTCGATCGTGCCGTATGCGAGATCGGCCGGTTCGTCGGCGTACACGAGCAGCACCGGCGTGGCGGTTTGCGTCTGTGCCTGCGTCTGATACTGCGCATAGGCTTCGAGCAGCGCATAGCCGAGCGTCTCGGCGCCGGCCGACACCGCGCTCGCCGCCGAGCGGTCGCCGCGCGCGATGCCGAACACGCCGGTCATCGCATTCAGCACCGACAGGCTGAACGCGGTCGGCGAGACCGGCTCGCCGGCGCTGATCGAACGCAGGATGTCGGTGGTGCGGCGCAACTCGCCGTGACGCGACGCGAACACCACGCACACCGGTTCCTGCGCGACACAGTCGTGCGCGACCTTGAGCGCCACTTTGGACAGCGTGCTGAGACGCCGCCGCACGATCGGCTCGATAAAGCCGATATCGGGTGCGGCAGATGCAGTAGCCGGCCAGCTAGACCAGCGACCGACCGGAATGGTCCAGTGCAGATCGGGCATACGGTGTTCGCGCGTAGAAACCGCGGGTAGAAACGGAAAGAGGCTCAAACGCCTGACGGAATACACCGCCGTCACAGCGAGCAGCGCCGCGCGGATCGGGAGGTTTCCAGCCGGGATCGACCTGTCGTCTTATAAGGATTTAGGATTATCGGCAATTGGCCCCGATTATTTAGGCGCCTTTGACAATTAGTCTGATCTTGACCCGCAGGCTCCTTTTGTGGGCGGAATAATACTGAATATTGTGGATTAAATCAGCCAGAAAAGACGTATCCATCTGTATCGGCGCCGCCAAAACAACAGAGTGTCAGACGAATTGACAAAAAAGCCGACGACGGCGCGTGGACCGGCGCTTGCGGGGTTTCGCCGGACGATTATTGGAGACTCGCCGCTTTCGGATCGCGAGCTTTTTCGCAACGATTTTTCCTGCTCGTGAGCGCTCAAAACTTGCGCGCGATACGCGAAACTTTCATTTAACTTTCCGTGCGAGTGTTACAAACCGCTTCAACCGTTGATCGGGTTATCCGCGCAAACCCGGCACGACTCGGTGCAAGCTGGCTTGCGCCGGCACAACCCGGCGCAAGCCCGGCACGATCCCGGCGCACCCGCCGCGCGACATTTGCGGCACCCGCTCGCATCGGCCTGTTATACTCCGCCCCTCATTGGGGAGTAGCCGCCCCGCAGCCTGTCCGCACCGCCTTGCCGGTGTGTCGCGCGGGTGACGCGGGGGCGCCTGTCAACAGACTTGGCCAGCATGGCCATGGCAGACGCAGCCTCTGGCCTGGCGAGACCGATGATCCACACATGCCGCAACAGGGCCCGGCGTGTCGTGGGTCGTCGCTCGTTCACATCTGGCCCGAGGAATCCATTCAACGTGACTCAAGCTTTTCTCATTTCGACCGGCGCGGTCGCGCTCGCCGAGATCGGCGACAAGACGCAACTGCTGTCGCTCGTGCTGGCCGCGCGCTATCGCAAGCCGGTGCCGATCATTCTCGGCGTGCTCGCGGCGACGCTGATCAATCACGCGGGCGCCGGCGCGCTCGGCGCCTGGCTCGGTTCGATGCTGACCCCGACCGTCATGCGCTGGGCGCTGGCCGCGTCGTTCATCGGCATGGGCTTGTGGATCCTCGTGCCCGACAAGCTCGACGACGAGGAAGCCAACACCAACCGCACGCACCTCGGCGTGTTCGGCACGACGCTCGTGACGTTTTTCATCGCCGAGATGGGTGACAAGACGCAGATCGCGACGATCGCGCTCGCCGCGCGCTTTCACGATTTCTTCGGCGTGGTGGCCGGCACGACGCTCGGCATGATGATCGCCAACGTACCGGCGATCCTGCTCGGCGACCGCTTCGCGCATCGTCTGCCGACGAAGCTCGTGCATGGCATTGCGGCCGTGATGTTCGTCGTGCTCGGCGCGATGGCGTTGTTCGGGATGGGGATCTAGGCGGGGCGGCGGCGGGGGTTGCTTCGGCTCGGGGGCGACTCGCGGGCGACGTTGGCGACGTAGACGACTCGCCGGCAACCTGGTCTCACGGCCGCGTTGCGCGGTAGGCAGTACTCAGCACGCGCCGCTCGGCGCAAACAAAACGGCCCGGCAGGTCATCCCTGCCGGGCCGTTTTGCCGTATGACGTCAACTCCTGCCAACGACGCCACCTGCTACACGATCTACTACCCGGTTACTGCCCGGCTTTCGCCCCCGACGCAGCCGCCGGCGCCGACGCGCCGCCCGGCGTAGCAGCCGGCAGCGACACCTCGTTGACGCCGGGCCCCGCGCCGCCGGCCGGAATTTTCACCGTATGCACGGCGCCGTTGGCCAGCGGGAAATCGGCCAGCGCGCTACGCGCGAGATAAGGCATTGCCCGCACCAGCGACGACTCGCCGCCGAAATTGCGCGCCGTCACGTTGTAGACCTCGTTGCCGCTCGCGCGCTCGGTGATCCGCACGCCGAGCAGATGCGTGAACACCGGATAGCTTTGGTTCACGTAGGTCGCCGGGAATGGCCCCCACGGGCCCCACGGATCGAACGGCCGACGACCCCAGTACGGACCGGGCCACGGGTTGTAGTAGACCGGCTCGGCGACCGTCACGATGTCCGAGCGGATTCCATACGCGAGTTCGACCAGATAGCGCGCGTCATTGCGCGCGACTTCGCGGAACGAATGCACCGCGAGTTCATTGGCGACGATCCGCTCGTACGCGCTCAGTTCCAGATTGTTCTGCTGATCGTCGCGCCGCGTGAACGCATAAGTGCGGGTTGCGTCGCTGCCGCTCCACGCCGAGAACGCGGTGACCTGGGTCGTCACGTAGGTCGTGCAACCGGACAGCAGCGCCGTCAGCGCAACGAACAGCAGCGCGATGCGGCGGGTCCATCGATCGATGTTCATGGTCTACCTCGTGAAGCTTCGTAAAGCCCCGGATTGCTTTGATTGAACGTGTTCAGTTAAACGCACGGGGACCGCGCTTATTCCCATGACGGGACGTGACCCACGGACGACGCCGCGCCGACTGCCGTCGTCCGCTTGCCGTCGCGCGCGGCGCCCGATAATACGCTGACCGCGTGAGTCGGTAAAAGGTTCTTGTCGCTGCGCGCGGTCGACGCGCTCGTGCCGGCTCACCCGCTACCTTCCCCCCGCCCCGCTTCCCTCCGCACGGATCGCCCGAGGCTTTGTACAATGGCTCGACAAACCCGGCTCGCGCGCCGCTAGCGCGCGGCCACTCGACTATCGCTCGAATCCTCCACCACTGAACGCCATGGCCGATACCGCAACGCCCAATGTGATCCGCCGCGCCGACTACGCGCCGCCCGCCTTCCTGATCGACACCGTCGCGCTGGAATTCGATCTGGTCCCCGACCGCACGGTCGTCAGGAATACGATGCGCGTGCGCCGCAACCCGGAGGCGTCGCGCGCCGCGCACCTCGAACTGATGGGCGAACAGCTCGAATTCGTGAGCGCAGAAATCGACGGCAAGCCGTTCGCCAACGCGCATCCGCACGAGCACGGCCTGTTGCTCGACAACGTGCCGGACAGCTTCGAGCTGACGCTCACGAGCCTCTGCAACCCCGCGGACAACACCACGCTGTCGGGCCTGTACGTATCGAGCGGCAACTTCTTTACGCAGTGTGAAGCCGAGGGCTTTCGCCGCATCACCTACTTCCTCGATCGTCCGGACGTGATGGCGAGCTTCACGGTCACGCTGCGCGCGAGCAAAGCCGACTATCCGGTGCTGCTGTCGAACGGCAATCTGCTTGAAGAAGGCGACCTGCCGGATGGCCGCCATTTCGCGCGCTGGGAAGATCCGTTCAGGAAACCGAGCTATCTGTTCGCGCTGGTCGCGGGCAAGCTGGTCGCGCTCGAAGAGCGCGTGAAGACCAGCTCGGGCAAGGAAAAACTGCTGCAGGTGTGGGTCGAGCCGCACGATCTCGACAAGACCCGTCACGCCATGGATTCGCTGATCCATTCGATCCAGTGGGACGAACGGCGCTTCGGGCTCGAACTCGATCTCGACCGCTTCATGATCGTCGCGGTCAGCGACTTCAACATGGGCGCGATGGAGAACAAGGGGCTCAACATCTTCAACACGAAGTACGTGCTGGCGAACCCCGAAACCGCGACCGACACCGACTTCGCGAACATCGAGGCAGTGGTCGGCCACGAGTATTTCCATAACTGGACCGGCAATCGCGTGACCTGCCGCGACTGGTTCCAGCTGAGCCTGAAGGAAGGGCTGACGGTATTCCGCGACCAGGAATTCTCGGCCGACATGGCCGCCGGCGGCGGCAACAGCGACGAGGCCGCGCGCGCGACCAAGCGCATCGAAGACGTGCGCGTGCTGCGGCAGATGCAGTTCGCCGAAGACGCGGGTCCGATGGCGCATCCGGTGCGCCCGGAAAGCTACGTCGAGATCAACAACTTCTACACGATGACCGTCTACGAGAAAGGCTCGGAAGTCGTCCGGATGTATCAGACGCTGTTCGGCCGCGACGGCTTCCGCAAGGGCATGGACCTGTACTTCCAGCGCCACGACGGCCAGGCCGTGACCTGCGACGACTTCCGTCACGCGCTCGCCGACGCGAACGGCCGCGACCTCGCGCAGTTCGAGCGCTGGTATAGCCAGGCCGGCACGCCGCGCGTGTCGGTACGCACACGCTACGACGCCGCGCAACGGCGCTACAGCGTGACGCTGCGCCAGGGCTACGGCGAGGTCGCGCCGGCCGCGCGCGAAACGCAGAAGGGACCGCTGCTGATTCCGTTCGCGATCGGCCTGATCGGCAAGGACGGCCGCGACCTGCTGCTGCAACTCGACGGCGAGACGACCCCGTCCGCGTCGACCACGCGCGTGCTCGAATTCACGCAGACCGAGCAGACCTTCACGTTCGTCGACGTCGCCGAGGAGCCGCTGCCGTCGCTGCTGCGCAATTTCTCGGCGCCGGTGATCGTCGAATACGACTACACCGCCGACCAGCTCGCATTCCTGCTCGCGCACGACAGTGATCCGTTCAACCGCTGGGAAGCCGGCCAGCGGCTCGCGACGCGCGAGCTGCTCGCGCTTGCCGCGCGCGCGGCCAAGGGCTCGGCGCTGCAACTCGACGACTCGGTGGTCGCCGCGTTCGCGCGCGTGCTGACTGATGAGACGTTGTCGCCGGCATTCCGCGAGCTCGCGCTGATGCTGCCGTCCGAGTCCTATCTGGCCGAGCAGATGGCCGAATCGAATCCGGCGGCGGTCCACGCGGCACGGCAGTTCGTGCGCAAACGCCTCGCCAATGCGCTGCACGACGACTGGCTGAAGGTCTACGAGCAGCATCGCACGCCGGGCGCGTATAAAGCGACGCCGGAGGCGGCGGGTCATCGCGCGTTGAAGAATCTCGCGCTGTCGTACCTGACCGAGCTCGACAATCCCGCCGACGCGGTGCGCCTCGCGGCCGCGCAGTACGAAACCGCGAACAACATGACCGACCGCGCGGCGGCCCTCTCCGCGTTGCTCAACGCTGGCGCCCAGCAAGGCGGCAGCCCCGATGCGCAGCACGCGCTCGACGACTTCTATCGCCGCTTCGAGAACGAGCCGCTTGTCATCGACAAATGGTTCGCACTGCAGGCCACGCAGCGCGGCAGCGCGCAGCAGCCGGTGATCGACACGGTGCGCAGGCTGATGACGCATCCGGCGTTCAACCTGAAAAACCCGAATCGCGCGCGTTCGCTGATCTTCAGCTTCTGCGCGGCCAATCCCGCGCAGTTCCACGCCGAAGACGGCTCGGGCTACGCGTTCTGGGCCGACCAGGTAATCGCGCTCGACTCGCTCAATCCGCAGGTGGCTGCCCGCCTCGCGCGCTCGCTCGAACTGTGGCGCCGCTTCACGCCGGCGCTGCGCGACCGGATGCGCGCGGCGCTCGAGAAGGTCGCCGCGCAGGTGAAATCGCGCGATGTGCGCGAGATCGTCGAGAAAGCGCTGGGGTGACTCGCAGGTAAGTGACAAGTGCGGGAGCAGAGCGGGTGCGGTGCCCCGCTCTGCTCCGCGCCACGCCACGCGGCCCCCAACCGTCCGATCCGTTCTGAAAAGAAGCCGGCACGCGTGGCCGGCTTTTTTTGCGTAACCGCAGGCGGCGCGCCACACCCGCTTGCACAGCGCGGCGCGCCGCCCTCGTCGTCACCCGATGCCGGCATCCGACGCGCTACGCGGCCCAAAGCACGGAGCCGACACGTCGACCGGTTAAAATCCCAATATTCTTTTTGCCTCTCCGGAGTACAGCAATGTCTTTGCAACGTCGTACCACTCTCTCGAAGTACCTGATCGAGCAGCAGCGCGAGACCAACAATCTGCCCGCCGACCTGCGCCTGTTGATCGAAGTCGTCGCGCGTGCTTGCAAGGCGATCAGCTATCACGTCAGCAAGGGCGCGCTCGGCGATGCTCTCGGCTCGGCGGGCAGCGAGAACGTGCAAGGCGAAGTGCAGAAGAAACTCGACATCCTGTCGAACGAAATCCTGCTCGAAGCGAACGAATGGGGCGGTAATCTCGCCGGCATGGCGTCGGAGGAAATGGAACAGTTCTTCCCGATTCCGGCCAACTATCCGAAGGGCGAATACCTGCTCGTGTTCGATCCGCTCGACGGCTCGTCGAACATCGACGTCAACGTGTCGATCGGCACGATCTTCTCGGTGCTGCGCTGCCCGGACGGTCATCAGCCCACCGAACAGTCGTTCCTGCAGCCGGGTACCCAGCAGGTCGCCGCGGGCTACGCGGTGTACGGCCCGCAAACCGTGCTGGTGCTGACCACCGGCAACGGCGTGAACTGTTTCACGCTCGATCGCGAACTCGGTTCGTGGGTGCTCACGCAAAGCGACATGCGCATTCCGGTCGAAACGCGTGAGTACGCGATCAACGCGTCGAACGAGCGTCACTGGTACCCGCCGGTTCAGCAGTACATCGGCGAGCTGAAGGCCGGCAAGGAAGGTTCGCGTCAGGCCGACTTCAACATGCGCTGGATCGCGTCGATGGTCGCCGACGTGCACCGTATCCTGAACCGCGGCGGCGTGTTCATGTACCCGGCCGACAAGCGCACGCCGGACAAGCCGGGCAAGCTGCGTCTGATGTACGAAGCGAATCCGATGGCGTTCATCGTCGAGCAGGCGGGCGGCGCTGCAACCAACGGCGAGAAGCGCATTCTCGACATCCAGCCGAAGAGCCTGCACGAGCGCGTCGCTGTGTTCCTCGGCTCGAAGAACGAGGTCGATCGCGTGACCCGTTATCACCTCGAAGCGAAAAAGTGATCTCGAAATAAAAAAATGCTTATAGGGGCTTGTCAGATCGATACGGAAGTCCCTATAATCTCGTTTCTCCTGATGCCGGAATAGCTCAGACGGTAGAGCAGCGCATTCGTAATGCGAAGGTCGGGGGTTCGATTCCTCTTTCCGGCACCAAAACCAATACTGGCGAGGCTTCCACGCCCCCATGTACAGCAAACGAATGCGTTGCTCTCATGGGGTCTGTTATGTCCACGTCAAGCCGTAAAATCGTTCGCGCTTCATCTGCAACCGCCTACGAAATCGCCCCTGTTCGCGCCATCGGTGCGCCGGACAGGCGGCGAATCTCCTTCTCCGAACTTGCCTCCGCTTACGAAGCCGCCTATCAAGGCCGCGATCCGTCACGCGCTCAGATTGTCCGCCGCTGGACCCAATACCTTGATGGCTGGATTGCGTGCGATGTGGACGGCGACGCCGTAGCCGATGCGCTTGACGATTGGGCCGCCACGCCTGTGCGACGCTTCATCGGCAAGGATGACAACGGCGCGATGCTCTATCGCGAACTCGGCCTACCGAAACCCGGCTCGATCAACAAGGCAAAGGCCGTGCTTTCCGCCGTCCTCGGTTTTGCAAAAACCCGCCGCCTGATGCCCAAGGGCTGGACGAACCCGTGCCGCGAGGTACCCGGGCTGACGATGAACAACGAGCGCGTGCGCTTTCTGGACGACGCCGAGCGCAAACGCCTGCTGGCCGTTTGCCGCTTGTCGACATGGAACCGGCTTTATTTGCTTGTACTGATGGGCATCACGACGGGCGCGCGCAAGTCGGAACTGCTGCGCCTGCGCTATTCGGACCTCGACCTCGACCTCGACCGCGCGACAGCTTACGTGCGCCTGTCGAAGAACGACGAGCCGCGCATGCTGCCGCTCACGCCCGCCGTCATCGAGGAAATCCGCCGCTTCGGCAAGCCGAAGGTTCGCGAGGCCCTGCTCTTCGCGCGCGTGGGCGACCCTGACCGTGCGTTCACCATCAACCGCTCATGGTCGACCGCCGTGCGTGACGCGCACCTGACTGACTTCAAGTTCCACGACCTGCGGCATACCTGCGCAAGCTACCTCGCCCAGAACGGCGCGTCGCTGCTCGACGTGGCTGCGACGCTCGGACATAAGCAATTAGATGTGACGCGAAGGTATAGCCATCTGACCATCGACAGTAAGCGGGCCATCGTGGAGCGCGTCATGGGAGACATCGCATGAAGAAGGAAAAAACGGCGCCGTATCCGCTCCCCGAAGTCTGGTTGACCGATGCCAGCATCGGCACGCGCGAAAAAATCGGGATGACCATTATCGACGCGGCCATATTCGTCGCAGTGGCCGAACTTGAGCAGGTATTGGTTGATAACTTCAAGGCGGTACTTGGCAACGAACCGCCCGCTCCGTTGCGCCTGGCCATGCGTGTACGGAACCATGAAGTTATCCATAAGGTGCTCACGGCCTTTGAGGAACCGCTTCGGGACGGCTTCCAGAAGATCGACACGAAACAATTGCAGCGCGACGGCAACCGGTATAGCGAAGCCAAAACTGAAAAGGTGCGCGCGCTATGGGTGAGCGAGTATCACCGCCGCGCGGCGCTCCCGCATCACAAGGTTACGAAGAACGAACTGTTCACGCACATCAGCAAGACACTTGGCATGAGCGAGACGAAGGCCCGCGAGGTTGTGAGGGACATCCCGTGGCCACCACCACATGCCGACGACGAAGCGCCACCCGAGAGTGAAAGGGTCGCGTAGCCACCCCATCCCATGAAGTAAACGAGACCGGACCTAAGTTCCGGTCTTTTTTTTTGACCACCATCACATCCATTGGCAGGTCTGGACGCCCGCCAGTATTGGCAACGAACCACCAGTGACCATTGGAGGATGTGATGGAAGAAGTAACCCGCAAGCTCCTGCTCGATATGTATGGCGGGGAACAATCGTGGTGCGCGACCTATGGCGAACCGCTGTTCCAGTCCGAGCAGTCGGGGCGCACCTATGTCTCCGGTCACCGCAAACGCGAACTCATGGACCTCGGCCTGTTGTTCGTCGTCGGCAAGCGCATCGTGACCGACCAGCCGGTGGCCCTCTTCAACGCCATCGTCGAAATGAAGCGGGAGGATTCGCGCGTTCTCGCCAGAGCGACAACCGAAGCGCCTTATGCACCGGTCGAACCCGTCAAGCCGAGGTCCACACGTGTGACTACGTTGCGGGACGATGAAACCGCGTGACCGGAGGCCGTCATGATGCAGGCAGAAAAAAGCCCGCGCGAGGCGGGCGGAAGATCATTGGACATGCCGCTGACGGCATGCGCCGATCGTAGTGCGAAACATTCCCGCGCGCAACTGCTGCGCGTGCGCGTCGAAGCCATGATCGAACGCGAACTGGCCCGCTGCGAGCGTACGCTGACGCCCGCGCGGTGGATCGAACATCGCGAGTGGGTCACGGCGAACGTGGTCGAGGCCGCGCGCCTGTGGCTGCGTGAGCAGGCTGCGCGGGGTGAGCTATGACCGCGTCGTTCATCGACCCCGACGAATATGAGCAGGCCGCAGCACGCGACGACTTCAGCAAGGCCGGCCGCGAGCGCGCTGAAGCGCGCCGCGCGAAGCCCAATGGTCACGGGGAGGCAAAGCCGAACGGCAAGACCAAAGCGCCCGAAATCTGGACCCCGGAGATCGTGATGACCGAAACCCTGATCGCCACACCACCCGTGCGTCCGAAGTTCGTGATCGACGGCCTGCTGCCATGCGGGCTCATCTACGTCGCCGGCCGACCGAAAGGCGGTAAGAGTCTGCTGGCCCTGCAGATGGCCGTTGCGGTGGCGAGCGGCAAGCCGCTGTGGGGCCGCGAGGTGGATGCGGGCCGCTGCTGGTACATCGATATCGAGAACGCCCGCTGGCGCGTGCATGACCGCCTCACGCGCGCCGGGATCGACACCTCGCATATACCGAACCTCGCGTGGTCCTTCGACTGGAAGCGCGGCAATCAGAATGCGCTTACCGAGGCGCTCGACAGGATGCCGGTCAGGATGCTTGTCGTCGACGTGTGGGCGAAGTTTCGTGCGCCGCTCGACCGCAGGCAGGATCAATACGAACAGGAAGGCAGCGAACTCGCATTCCTCGCACGGGAGGCCAACGAACGGGCGATGGCAATCATCGCCGTGGGGCACACAACGAAAAGCGACCTTGGTGACGTCTATGCGCAGATCGGCGGATCGACGGCCGTGGCGGGCGGCGCGGACGCCCTCTTCGTGCTGCGCAAGGAGGCCGACGACCGGCGCGTGCTGCACATGACCGGACGCGATGTGGCCGACAGCCGCCTTCTGCTGCGCCTCGGTGACGACCTGCAATTCCGCTTCATGTGTGATGCCGACGCGATGGTGAGCAACGAGCAGCTGGCCTACCTGCGCGTGATCGCGCAGGGTGCAGGCTTCCAGAGCCAGATCGCGAAGGCGCTCAAGGTAAGCAGTGCCGCCGTCTCGAAGATGGTCTCGCGCCTGCTCGAAGCTGGGCTCGTGCGCCGACCGATGGGCGTGCTGTCGCTCAGCGAGATCGGTCGGCAGATCATCGAAGCCGAGCAGCAATAGGAAAAACAGAAGTAGTAGTAGGTAGTAGTTAGTAGAGTTAGTAGTGTCTATTTGTTTAAGTACGTTACTTTGGTTTATCAGGTTAGCAATGCTTACGAAACTGTATAACTTGCTAACACTTAACCTTGTTTATCTAGACAACCACGTTTCGCAAGGAGGCGAATATCATGGGCCGCGGACTGCACGAAGCGTCGAAGGTTATCCGTGATGCCGCGATCAACATACTCGAAACAATCCATCCTGCGACCGTTCGGGCAGTCTGCTACAAGCTGTTCACGATAGGACTGATCCCGAACATGGCCAAGACGAGCACCAACAAGGTGTCGTCGCTGCTCACGCGGGCGCGCGAAAGCGGGCATGTCGAATGGGAATGGATCGTTGACGAGACCCGTCGCCCGGAACGCGCACAGCAATGGGATAACCCCATGCAGATCATGAACGCCGCAGTGCTCGGGTACCGGCTCGATTACTGGAATGACCAGCCGTTTCACGTCGAGGTGATCAGCGAGAAGGGCACCGTACGCGGCACGATTGCGCCCGTGCTCGATGAACTGGGCGTGACCTTTCGCGTGCTGCACGGATACGGGTCTGCCACAACTGTGCACGATATCGCTGACGAGATCCGGAGCGCGATGAAGCCGACCCACCTGCTATACATCGGCGACTTCGATCCGAGCGGCATGCACATGTCGGAAGTCGATCTGCCTGACCGGCTCGACCGCTACGGCGCGAATGGCCGTATGTGGCCGATTCCGTTCGAAGACCGCAATTACATCCTGAAGCGAATAGCGCTTACCTCGGACGACGTGAAGCACCCGGCGTTGCCTGGATTCGCGACCGACTCGAAGGCGAACGATCCGCGTCACCAGTGGTACAAGCGCATGTACGGCGACCAGTGCTGGGAACTCGATGCGATGGACCCGCGCGACCTTCGTGAGCGTGTGCGTGAAGAGATCGAGGCGCTGATCGAGCGTGATGCGTGGGAGCACTGCATGAGAATTGAGACTGTCCAGCGGCAGTCCATGAACGATTTCATGGGCGCAGTGAGGGCGAAGTTCGACGGCGACAGTCCTATTTGATGGCTTGCCCGCAAATAGAAACGGAGACAGACATGAGCACACACCTCAGCAAATACAGCGACACCGAACGTTATGCGCTCGACGTGCTCACGCGTCTGCACCAGGGGATGCGCGAACTCGCGGGGACCGGTGGCCGTCTGCGTGTCGGGAGCGCCGACGAGATGCGCAGCTACTGCATGACCGTCATGCACTCGATCGAAGTAGTACGGGCAAACGATTCGCTGCTGCTCGCGTTCGGACGGCAGCGCACCACCGCCCTCTCACTGAGCGGACCAGCGAACGTGCCGGGCTATGTGAGCGTGCCGGAAGTGCTGAAATTCTGCCGCGACGATGCGCAGCTGCGTGCGGCCGGCATGTATGCGCTTGGTGAGATCACCGCGAACGTGATCGGCCTGCTCGCCGACTGCGAGGACGTCCAGCCCGCCAGCGGCCCGCGCACGCTGAACTGAGCGCTTGCCTCGCATCCTCGCGAGCGATAACGTTCGGATAGCGAAGCAGTCGCGGCTCGAGGCGAAGGCGAGGCGGTGGGGCGGGTCAAATGTCGAAAGTCGATTCGCCCAGCACCCCCCTCCAACATTTGTTTGCAAAACGGCAAAACGGATTACAGGGGGTCGAACATGGCACGCCCACGGAAACCAACCGCGCTGCACGTTGTCGACGGCACGTTTCGCGCCGACCGGCAGCCGCGCAAAACGCTGACGCCGGGCGCGAAGATGCCGGACGCGCCGGCGCACGTGCGGCGAGACCTGATCGCCTTCACCGAGTGGCGGCGCATCGCCAGGGAGTTCGCGGGGCTCGGCATGATCACCGCGCTCGATCGCGGGCCGCTCGCGGCGGTGTGCGTGCTGTACGGGCGCTGGGTGCGCGCGGAGAACGCGCTGGCGAAGATGGGCGAGCGCGACGCGACCACGCACGGCCTGATCATCAGGACGGCGCTGGGTAACGCGATCCAGAATCCGCTGGTGGGCATTGCGAACCGCGCGATGCTGATGTACGTGCGCATGTGCCGCGAGTTCGGCATGACACCAGCGGCGCGAGCGGGTATCGAGATGGCCCCGGGACCGACCGATGACGAAACACCGGCCGGCCGGTACTTCTGAGCAGCAACGACTAACGGCGAAAACTGGCCGTGCGGATGCCTGCGTGATGCTGTGCGATCCGTTTTGCAGTGACGCGCTGGCTGCGCGCCGTGGCTCTGCGCGATGCTGAACCCGTCCACGCCGACCGAAACCGCCGACGCAGGAGAATCGAAACGGAGTC
The DNA here is from genome assembly GCF_012927125.1 of Paraburkholderia antibiotica. Classification (GTDB taxonomy): domain Bacteria; phylum Pseudomonadota; class Gammaproteobacteria; order Burkholderiales; family Burkholderiaceae; genus Paraburkholderia; species Paraburkholderia antibiotica. The sequence continues at coordinate 180,823 of NZ_JABBFZ010000001.1, read as the reverse complement.
CGAAATGGACATGAGTGAAATGAAGCAGATGGTCATGCAGGCGTTCGCGGATCGCGACAAGGCCATGACCGAACGGATGCAGGGAATCGAAACGAACCTGCTCGACCTCGGGCAGAAGTACGGCGGCATCGACGAGGGCCGGCGCATTGGCAGCGGCGCACGCGGCACCTCGCTCGGCGCGCTGGCCGCGAAGTCGAACCTGCTCACCCAGTGGGCCGGTGGCAACGGGCCACGCACCGTACGCGCAGCCTTCGACGACTACGACCTGAAGGCCGACCTTGCGCCGGTCACGAACCAGACCTTCCCCGGTCAGGCGCAGCAGATTCTCGTGCCGCCGCTGGTGCTGCCGCGCTTCTGGTCGAGCCTCGTGTCGCTGCCGACCACCGCGAGCGCGGTGCAGGCGATCGGCGGCGAACTCGCCAACAATGCCGACTACCAGTACCCCGAGGGCACGCTCAAGGCGCAGAGCACGCTCGGGCTGACCGACACGCTGTTCCCGGTCTGCACGATCGCGCACTGGATCATCGCCTCGAAGCAGGTGCTCGATGACGAACCCGCGCTGCAGTCCTTCATTGACGTGCAGATGCGCGAGGGGCTGCAGACGAAGGTTGATGCCGAGGTGCTCGACGGCAACGGCGCACCGGGTCACCTGACCGGGCTGATCACGGCCGGCACCGCGCTTGACGGCGCAGGCGGTGACAACAAGCTCGACACGATCCTGATCGCGGTCGCCACGCTGGTGGCGCAGGGCGCGACGCGTGTCGTGGTCGGCCTGAACCCGCTCGACGTGATCGGTATGGCAACCATGAAGGACGCGAGCGGCGCATACCTGATGAACCCGCTGGTGCCATTGGCCGGTGTGCTCGGGGCGACGTTCGTGCCGGTCGCAGCGATCCCGCAAGGCAGCTATGTCGCCGCCGCGACGCCGCAGGGCGCATACATCGCGCTGCGGCAGGGCGTGGTGCTCGAGATCAGCCGCGAGGACGCCGACAACTTCCGGCGCAACCTCGTCACGATCCTTACCGAGACGCGGCTCGCGGTGGTAGTGGCGAATCCGACGCTCGTGTTGCGGGGCGGATTCTCGGCGGCAACCACTGTGGGCACGGCGACGCACGCGGGCAAGAGCAAGTAGGCACGCAAGTCTACAGGCCCCGCTTCGGCGGGGCTTTCCTTATAGGCAATCGCTCCTATCCAACCTGCGCAATCACCTTGGAGATTTGCGCAACGAATGCTTGGGTATCAAGAAAGTAGTTCGGATACGCCTTGCGAAGTGCGTCAATCGGCCCGGCGGACACTAGGACGGCTTCGATAGGCTCTCCTGCATTTGTGCGCTTCTCGATTTCCGCGTAGTCCAAGTTCGCCTGCTCCAACCGTGAGATCGGGTATGGACGGAGAAAGACGGCGCGCTTCGCGGAATCGAGGATGATCAGGTGGTACGCGCCTTGTCCACGCTCACTGGTGATCTTGTCAGCGGCAATGGCGAAGCCGTTCAGTTTTTCAAGCACACGAAGGCGGTGTTCGGCCTCGGCAAGCTCTGCGTACACCTCCGCGCTCGCCTTCCCTTCAAATCCAGGCACAGGGGGGCACTTTTCCACAATGGCGAGCGCCGCGCCCGCCTTGCTGAAAAACTCCCGCCATTCCTGATCGCCTTGACCGGATTTAAGAGCCTGACCGAGAAACGTCCCCATCGTCTCAACCGCCGTCGCCCAGGCATGTTGCAATCGGGTGCGCATTTGCAGTTCTACACCCAGGCCATCGTATTCAGGCGCACGGACGTTTGCGTAGCGGTAAATCAGATGTATGCCACGATAGCCATCCGGCTTTGGCTCGTTGATGTAGTCCTTGGAAGACACCAGCTGATGCTGGAAATTGGCGTTTCGATATGCGGCTTCAAGTTTCCGAACCTTGCCCACAGAATCCAGGACCGCGCGAAGCCCACCGATGTCCTGCATGCGAGCCAGTTTCATATCCTCGAATCGGCGAAGCTTAAAAACGATCGAAGGGGTGCGCTTCATCCGTTGCGCGACGAGTGCCTTCGCGTCTATTCCCCGAAGCTTGTTCCGAAGCGTCGCTTGAAAGGTGTTGATTGGATATCCGTGGCAAGCTCGCCAGTTGGTCAATACTGCGTCCGCCCATGCTTGATCGTCCGCTGCGTACTTTTCCGGCGCCGCCAGTATCTGTCCCGCGCGATTGACCTGGCCTTTCGAGTAATTTGGTTTTACGAATGCCACTGCACACTGCTCCTAAAAGCTGGCGGAAGATGCGGTGCCACCCGCTGTCGAGGACCAAGTGGCTACGGCAAATAAGTCGCAAAATTTACCATATTTTTTTGTGATGACCATGCCGATGTGCATTGGCATGGTCGACACGCTCGACCGCCACGGCGAGCGCGTGCTCGGTGGCTCAACGATTCTCGACATCGCGCTATGCGTCGATTCTGGCGAGCCGGGCCGGTCTGGACGTCGCCATCGAGCGCGGGGTCGTCGACTGCCTAGCGGGCTTTGGTCGGGAGGTGTGGATCGCGAGGATTCATGGTGCTGCGCCCGCCGAAGGCGTGCCCCGCACGTTCATCACGTGGACCGGCACCGAGGCTCAATTTCGCGCATCGGGGTACTTCGCTGACCCACGACCATTTCCACGCAGGCGCGCCGATGGCCGCATCCCGAAGGCCTGCGCGGACACCTCTGGCGAACCGGGGCAGACGAATTCTCTTACGTGATCGAGTCTGTCTCCACTAGCGGCAGATCGAGACCACCGGTTAAACAGGTCTCGCGGGCGCTGGAGTGCGAAAGCTACCGCGCCTTCCGCGAGCGGCTGCTGTCGCCACCCTTGCCGGGCGAATAGCCGTGTGCACGCCGAATTGCGCACGGGCGATTTGCTGCGCGCGATGGAAAAGGATCAAGGCGGTCGGCCTAAAAAAACCGGTCCACCGAGACGACCGGTTTTCTAGCGAAACTGAAACACTCATCGACCTCGGCATCAGCAAGGACCAGTCGTCGCGCTGGCAAGAGCGGCCAAGGTGCCAAAGGCGCAGCGAGGCCCGAAATCGGGCCGTGGCGGGCTTCGCGGGGTCGGGAAGTACCAATGCGTCCGAAAGGACCGGGACCGTTAGAGGCCCACTTTTCGTCTGAAATCCATAGCAGACGCATTCGCGGCTTCTCGATTCTGGCGGTTCGCTGGTAAATGGCTACTCAGACACTCCTGTTATACTTACGGTTCACCTGTGCATGGAAAAGTATTCGTAATGCGAAGGTCGGGGGTTCGATTCCTCTTTCCGGCACCATCAAGTTTCAAGCAAAAAGCCCAGTCCTCGTGACTGGGCTTTTTGTTTTCCGGCTCCGCATTGGGGAGCACTTCGCTCAGCGCCCCCGGCCTTCAAGGCGCAACGTTCAGGACGCGGACGCTGTGGGGCTCGCCGGCTCCTCCTGAGTTTCCGCGCCCTTGTTGCGCCACGCCTGCGTCCTCGCGACGATCGCGCGACGCGCCGGCACCTCGATGAGGAAATAGCCAAGCGCCCCACCCGCCACGACCACGCCCAATTCGACGAGCAGGATCAGCAACGCAACGAGCGGGCTCTGCGGCACATGAAGCCTTCTGACGACCTGGTTGCAGGCGATTTGCAGGATCGGATGAATCAGATAGATCGAGAACGAGATTTCGCCGAGAAACACGGCGATCCGATTGCCGAACAACGCGTTGCCGACCACCCCGCCTTTGGCGAGGCCCGCGATCACGAGCAGGATCAATGGCAGGAGCAGGAACGGCAACGTGGTCGACAGGCACATCAGCACCATCAACGCGACGAGACCGCAGCACATGAGGACATCGCCGGGTTCCCACGTCTTCAGCAAACGAAACAGCCAGTAGCCGGCGATGAACTGCGGGACGATCCGCAGCACGCCGAACGTGGTGAGCCCGAGGTCGCCATCGTTGTAGAGAAAGCAGTAGACGCACAGCAGCACCCAGCAGACGAGCACGATGACGCCACAGGTGACGCGCGACACCCGGCTCAACACCTTCGCGCACAGCGGAAACAGAAACAGATAGGCGAACCATTCGGCGCTGATCGACCAGGACACGAAGTTCCAGCTGAGCTTCTTGTCGAGTCCCCACGCATGCACGAGAAGCACGTTCTCGACCGCGGTGCGCGCGGTGTAGTCCACGTCGCTGTGCGCAAACTCATGTCCGACGCGCTTCGCGGCGAACCACATTCCGACGAACAGCAGGAACGTCACCAGATGCAGCGGATAAACGCGCGCGAATCGCTTGACGATAAACGACCGATAGTCGCCCCACCCGAACGCGATGCCGCGTGACGGCAGATAGGTGTAGGCGAGGATGAAGCCGCTCAACACGAAAAAGATGTCGACGCCCCATACCCAGTTGTCGACCAGGTGCACGATCCCGAGCGGCAGCACGCCCTCGTTGTCGGCAAAGTGATGCACCACCACGAGCAGCGCGGCGAACGCTCGCAAGCCGGTCAGGTTGTCGATCTTTTGCATGAATCCCCCCAGGCGATAACGCATACGGGCACGAAACGGTGCCGCGCAAAACGGATCCGACCGCACGATGGCGCGGCTCACTGATGCGAGAAAGAGGTTGGTGCAACGACCTTGCGAGACAGACTTTTATGCCCTGCTACCGCTGTTTTGCGGTATCGGCTGCCTGTTGACTGACGTGCCTTGTGTTCGGCGGATCACGCTGAGCGGTCAGCGGCGCTTACGACTCGGCAATCGCATCCTATAAGTTCGCCGCCGCCGGCTGTATGCGCTAACGCACCAAGCCGCATGCAACGCCCAATGGCTTACCGGTCGGGTTGTTCGGCGTTGGTAATGGCTGCGTGCAGCGGACGCCCCGTGCGGGCCAGGGACAAGTTCTAAACGACCGTTTGCGGCTGACACCCGGCTTGCACCGGCGGACAGTGGTCCAGCCTCGCGGTAGAGAGAGATTGAATTGCGCGCAAACGAATGACCGCTCCAATTGTCGGCGCGCGGAACGTCATTAAAGGTCTGTCATCCGATGAGGAGGTTTTGGCGCAAAAGTATGTGAATGAGTTTGCTAGCCAACTGTCAGACAGTCGATTAGTACAGAAAATCATTAAATATTGTTCACACCGTCAACGTCAGCGGGAATTTGCCGTTTACAAAGAATGAGGTCTGAGTCGTTTCAATCGGCAAATAACGAACGTTCACTCGACGAAGTAGAAAATCCTGCCGATGCGGCAGCGCACAACGTTGTCATGATTTATTCACATGAGAACGTTAATGGAAAGCGGGAACGGCGTCGGTCGAGTGTGCAGAAACGCCTTCGGCACAGAGGCGGAGAAGGGAAACGGTGGGGAGTGCGAAGGATTGATTCTGGATCTGGCGAGAAGATGCGAGAGCAATCATATGCGACAGCCAGCGATAAATTTTATTCAAACCCTCCGTTCAAGTGTTGGCTTGTGCCGTTAAAGCAACAGAGAGTAAGTGACTTGCATCGCGCACTGGTGCGATGCGGGGACCGAGGCAGATAATCGGTTAGTAAAGGAGAAAGATCATGGATGCCAAACCACCGAAGATTCCGACCCCGGATAAAGTCTTTTACCCGGATCCGGAACCCGTGGCCGTCGAGTTTCTGGGTGCCGAACTGCCGGAGCACGTTCGCGCATTTTTCGACGAACAACGTAAGTCGTGCGATCCGAAGTAACGGGGCAGTGGCGCGATGCAGCATCGGTGCGCGTGCAATCAGCGCGTGGCGAATACTCGCGCCCTCATTATTCGACCGTTTTCCGCGTCATGACGCAGGATCGGCTCGTCTGAACATTCCGTAGCGCTGGGCCGACCGGCTTACGCGCTCGATTCCGTGCGCCCACTCCTCCGGCGCGCATGTCTGAACTTCCATCACATCGGGTTTTGAGCGGCACGTACCCGTTGTGGGCCGGGCATCATTTATCCTTCTGTTTTTTCCGTCATCGGCCGCCCGGCCAGGTCACCTCATGAATCGTTCGCTTCGCCTCGGCATGTCCTGCGCGCTCGCGCTGGCTGCCACGCTCATCGTCACACCCGCCCCAGCTTTCGCCGATGGCGACGACACCGCACTCACCAACCTGATTGCGCTGGTTTCGCAGCGCCTCGCGCTCGCCGAACCCGTTGCACGCTGGAAATGGGCGAATCACCAGTCGATCACCGATACGCCGCGAGAAAAAGCGCTGCTCGCCGATGTCGAAAAACGCGCCGCCGCGGCGAACGTCGATCCGGCATTCGCCCACGCGTTCTTCCAGGATCAGATCGACGCGAGCAAAGACGTTCAGAATGCGCTCTTCGCCACATGGCGCAGCACGCAACCGCCGCAAGGCCCCGCGCCCGATCTCGCCGCGAGCACGCGACCGCAACTGGACAAGCTGACGCAATCGCTGGTGGCCGGTCTCGCACGCGTCCAACCGATGCGCACCGCGGACGATTGCCCGTCGCGCGTCGCGCAATCGCTGGCCAACTGGAAATCGCTAACGCGTTATGACGCCGTCCATTCGGGCGCGCTGACGCGCGCGCTCGGACACGTATGCGAAACGGGTGGAGTCGGCGCGACCGGCTGATTTCGTCCGCCGCCCCGCCCGCCGCTCCTCTCCACGCAACGGCCCGCATGCGGGCCGCGCGCCTCAAGCGGCAAAGCTTGACTCGGGCGTGTCGCTCGACACGCTCAGCGGCATCACGCGCAGACCGCGCGCGAGATGGCTCTGCAAGATGCGATAGGTCGACAGCTCGAACGCGCCGGCGATCGCCGACACATGCAGTTGCGCAGCCTGTGCGAGCGACGGCGCATGGCCCAGGTAGCGCCATCGGTCGACCACATGAAAGACGCGCTGCGTGTCGTCCCGCTCCTCGAACACGATGGGGCCGTCGAACGGCCACGGCGCATCCGCAGGGTCGCTCTTCGTGACGCGCGGCAAACGGTTCTGGCCCGGCCGCAACGTCGTAATCCACTGGGCTTCGGCCAGCATCGCCCCGAGTTCGCCCCCGGTCGAGCGCCACTCGACGCGCCGCACCTGCTGCGCCAGCCGGATATCTTTCGATGAGCGCCGTTCGCCCGTCAGATGCGAGCGCAATCGCTGGCGCACTCGCACGCTGCGCCCGACGTAGAGCGGCGCGTCATCTTCGCCATAGAACGCATACACGCCGCAGCCGGCCGGCGCGGTGTCGAGCAGATCCTCGGTGATATCTCCGGCGAGCCGGTAACGCCGTGTGGTGCGTTCGATCTGCGCGCGCAACGTATCGAGCGGCACGAGCGTGGGCAGACGCTGCCAGAACTGCCAGATCAGATCGGCGTCGGCGAGCGCGCGGTGACGGTCCGACGGCACGAGCGCGTGACGTTCGACGAGCGCGTCGAGGCCGTGGCGTTTTTCGGCCGGAAATAATGCGCGCGACAACCGCACCGTGCACAGCACGTCCGGATCGAACGCCAGTCCGGCGCGACGAAATTCGCTGCGCAGAAATCCGCGATCGAAACTCGCGTTGTGCGCCACAAACAGCTTGCCGTTCAAACGCTCGAGCAGCGCCGGCGCGACCGACTCGAACGTGGGCGCGCCGCGCACCATCTCGTTCGTGATGCCGGTGAGTTGCTGAATAAACGATGGAATCGGCTGCTGCGGGTCGATCAGACTGCTCCAGCGCGACACGCCGGCCGGCCCGATCTCGACGACACCGACCTCGGTAATACGATGTTCACTCGTGGAGCCCCCGGTCGTTTCAAGGTCGACAAAGACGATCGGCACATCGAGAGCCGCTTCCGGCGAAAACTGTTCAGACATGAGGGAAAAAGTTTGAGACGCGTGGCTGTGCGGCAAGTATGCACCAGGTAAGCGCCGGGCATCCATGTAGCCGGGTTCGGCGGCAAAACTGGACGCGAGCTTGGGAGACCGATTTAGCCGGCAAATTGTAGCTATGATTAAAGCAAAATGATTTTCGTCAAAATTACCGGCAAGCATTGCCTGGCATTATTGAACTGACAGAAGGCAATGCCACGGACGCAGCCAATTACATCACTTCAAAATAAAAACCCTCGCACTTCGGCGAGGGTTTTCCCTGAAAACTGCTGAGCGTTTGCACTCAATACCGCAGCTTCACAGTGGCTGGATGTTTGCCGCCTGCTTGCCCTTCGGGCTGGTCTTGATGTCGAAAGACACACGCTGATTTTCCTTCAGTGACTTGAAGCCTTCCGCGCGGATCTCCGAGAAGTGGGCGAACAGATCTTCGCCGCCCGCATCCGACGTGATAAAGCCAAAGCCCTTAGCATCGTTGAACCATTTGACGATACCGGTTTCCATTTCCTGTTTTCCCTCGTTGTTTATCCAGATCAGGCATTGCCCAGAAGCGAACCAACCCCGTATTCATTATTAGCTAATATCCGACAGGTATAAAAATCAGAACCAGCCAATGAAATACGGCTTCGTTGTTATACGGGGAACAGAGAATGGGCGTCAAGTAAACTTTACATTTGTGCTTGCCGCATTAAAAAGCACCCTCACCCGGCATTGAATCCCAGATTTCGGATCAGAATTACCGAAAATAGGATTTAATCTACATCAAGGAACAGCAAAATTTGCACCTATGATGCATAAATGTAACTAAATCCTGGTTTCCGTAAGTGTTTGTCCGACTGGTTGCGATGCATGCGACATCGCATGATGCAAATCGGTAGTAGCGATGTGCTTCAGGAGGTTGCCATGCCGTTCAATGAAATTCGCCGACTCCTTGCCTGGCTCACCCATTCACATACCGAGGTAGCGGCAGATCAACCTGCCCAGACGGCCGACACGTCGACGGTCTTTGATTTCGATCCGATGTGGCATGGGGATCACTGGCAGAACCTGCTGTCGTCGCCGATGGACGCGCGTCGATATGTGATGGAAGACTGGAGTGCGTCAGTCGCGACGGACTGGGACGAAGCGGACGGGACCGCCCCCGCGCACTAGGCAAGGCCACGAATACGTTATTCGCAGACAAAAAAAAGCGCGACTGGGGAGCCGCGCCGACAAAGGTTTGGAGATCTTTTTCGTCAACGAAAAAGTCTGCTTCGGAAAGCAGAAATTACAGTATAGCGGCCGTCTGCAACTTCTATTATTCACACTATTAACAATCATCTATTGCCCTAATAACAACAATCAACAACAATCATTTTTTGCATTTCCATCTCGTTGTTTTTTCGCATCATTTGGTGTCGCAAATGAGCAACGCCAATCAAAGCGCACCTGTCTTTCAATCCCGTCGATAACGCTCGAAGCCTTTATCCGCAAGGCTTAAGCGCCCCTTCTCCATAATTTCTTATCCCGTAATACTTTATTGCTGAAATCGGAACGTCCACTTTCAGAAGTGTCTCTCTACACTCTGCCTAAACGGAAACCGGCGCGAATCTGGTCACGCGCTTATCACGCGAATTCCGCTATCCGCGGCGCCGTGTGAAGGTACCCCAAGCCAAGGTTTTATACCTCTCTCGCTCCTGGAGTCATATAAATGAAGAAGACACTCATGGTCGCGGCCCTCACGGGCGTTTTTGCAACGGCAGCGCATGCGCAAAGCAGCGTCACGCTGTACGGCCTGATCGACGCCGGCATCACCTATTCGAACAATCAGCACGGCCATGCCAACTGGCAAATGACGAGCGGCTCGGTCAACGGCAGCCGTTTCGGCCTGCGCGGCGCGGAAGATCTGGGCGGTGGTCTGAAGGCAATCTTCACGTTGGAAAACGGCTTCGGCATCAATGACGGCACGCTCAAGCAGAACAGCCGTCTGTTCGGCCGCCAGGCGTTCGTCGGTCTGTCGAGCAATGATTTCGGCGCCGTCACCCTCGGCCGCCAATATGACAGCATGGTCGACTACGTCGGTCCCCTTGCGCTGACCGGCACGCAATACGGCGGCACGCAGTTCGCACACCCGTTCGACAACGACAATCTGAACAACTCGTTCCGAATCAACAATTCGATCAAGTATCAAAGCGTGAACTACGGCGGCTTCAAGTTCGGTGCGTTGTACGGCTTCTCGAACCAGGCTGACGGCTTCGCGAACAACCGTGCGTACAGCGCGGGCGCGTCGTACAACTGGGGCGGCCTGAACGTCGCAGCGGCTTACCTGCAACTGAACAGCAACGGTGCCAGCAGCGCGGCCGCGGCATTCAACTCGGGGGGTGCGGTGTCGGGCGACAACACGTTCTTCGCGGCACGCCAGCAAACGTGGGGCGCAGGTGCCAACTACGCGTTCGGCCCGGCAACGGTCGGCCTCGTGTACTCGCAGACGAACCTGCATGGTCTGGCCGGCATCAGCCAGGCTGCATCGGGTATCGCGGGCGGCGTGGGCTTCCCGACCAACAGCGCGCAGTTCCAGAACTTCGAAGCCAATGCCCGTTACGCTCTGACGCCGGCACTGAGCCTCGCGGCCGCCTACACCTACACCCGCGCGAACCTGTCCAGCACACACGTCCACTGGAACCAGGCGAACTTGCAAGCCGCCTACGCGTTGTCCAAGCGTACCGACGTGTACCTGCAGGGCGTCTATCAGGCGGCTAACGAAGATTCGATCGTCGACGCCAACATCAACGGCCTTGGCGCAGCTTCGAGCAGCAACAAGCAGGTTGCTGTGACGGCGGGTCTGCGTCACCGCTTCTAAGCACTGCGGAAGTCGTTACTGCAGTAGAAAAGGCGCCGTTCGCGGCGCCTTTTTTTATGCCCTTATGCCCTTTGTGCCCGTTCGCGACGACCCGATGCCTACGGTGGCCAAAGACAGGCGTTTGCACAAGTCAAGTTCAGGTAGCTTACGTACCTCCCTGCGCAGCGCCGACAACCGCCTAAGCACCGCTATCGGGCGGCGGATATTTGACGTCGAGAATATCGATTGGCTGAGGCCCCGCCGGCGTGAACAACGTGACGGTATCGCCGACCTTCGCCTTCAACAACGCACGCGCAATCGGCGAAATCCAGCTGACATGCCCGATGTCGAGATCGACCTCGTCAATACCGACGATCGTCACCGTGTTTTCCTCGCCATCCTCGGTCGCATATTCGACCGTCGCGCCGAAGAACACCTGATCGACGTTTTCCTGCCGGCTGCTATCCACCACCTCGGCCAGATCGAGACGCTTGGTCAGGAAGCGGATACGTCGGTCGATTTCCCGCAGCCGGCGTTTGCCGTAGATGTAATCGCCGTTCTCCGAGCGGTCGCCGTTCGATGCCGCCCACGACACCAGCTTGACCACCTCGGGCCGCTCGACATCGATCAGATTCAGCAGCTCATCGCGCATGCGGCGATGGCCGGCAGGCGTCATGTAGTTTTTGGTGCCTGCGGGCACATCGGGTTGAGCGACGTCGAGATCGTCGTCGTTGTCTTCGCTCGACTCTTTGACAAAGGCCTTGTTCATAGTGATCCAGTAAAACAGCAGCTAACCACAATTGCCTAAAAGGAAAAGGTTACACGACGATCGGGCTCGCGACACAAATCGCCGCGATGGGCTTCCATTTTTCAAATCTGTTGGCTATAATCTCGTTTCTGTGTGCGGCTGTAGCTCAGTTGGATAGAGTACTTGGCTACGAACCAAGGGGTCGTGGGTTCGAATCCTGCCAGCCGCGCCACCTTTTCAAGCAGATTTCCCTACGGAAGTTTGCAAGTTTCATTGCAGCAAGCATCACCGTTTCGCGTGCGGCTGTAGCTCAGTTGGATAGAGTACTTGGCTACGAACCAAGGGGTCGTGGGTTCGAATCCTGCCAGCCGCGCCACTTTATGAAGGGCCTTCCAATCGGAAGGCCCTTTGTTTTTCCGGGCATCACATCGAACACGCACGTCAAACCACCTATGCGTGTCCGGCCCGATGAGCATCAGCCAAGGCGCAAGCCCTAAGCCCCTCAACGCGGCGGCGACTGGATATCTCCAATCTGCCCGTCCGGACGCGGCAAATCCTCCATCACCCCACCCACCGTTTGCTCGCTGATCGTTTCGGTACGTATGCCGTTCAGCGCCTGCCGCTCCCACAGCATGTCGTCGTCGACGGTATCGCCGAAATGGCTCGCCACGAACGCACGCAGCACGGCGATTCGTAGCGACTCGCCCCGCCCCTCGACGGCTTGTCGGGCGCCCTCGAACTCCGCGACGCATACCGCATTCCTGCCGCCCTGCTCCCGCACGTCGAGCCGCCGCGCACGCTCGAGCACGACCGCAGCCGTCTCCCACGACACCGACGGCGTAAAACGGCCATCCCACGGACGACCGCGGTCATTGCCGCGGATCGCGACGGTCTCGCCACTATCGGTAAAGTAAATTTCGCGCACGAAGTCGTGCAGGCTGCGCGCCACCCAGTAGTCGAGCGCCACGCCATGGAGCCTGGATACGTTCATCGGCGTTCTCTCCGGAGTTCAGGTGAGACCTGCTTTTCAGCTACGTGCCGATAAGTGCCGCACGAAGGGTGCCCGACTTGAAGCCGATGGCGCACGGAAATGACAGCCGCACACCATCAGGACGGATCAAGGCATGACCAGACCAGACCGCGATCCATCAAGCTCCTGTCAACGCCGAAGCCCGACGGCAATCCGCACGACTCAGTAGTCCGCGCGCTCGCGATCGATCCGCATCCCGCCATCATGCCGGTGGTGCCCTTCTTCGCTCGGCCGTTCACGCGCGATGCGCATCACGTCCGGGTTCGTCCGCACCCGCCGCATCACATTGGCCAGATGAACCCGATCGCTCACCTGGATCACGAAGCGCAGCACCGTGGATTCCTGCGACAGGTCTTCATCCATCGCGATATGGACGATGTTCGCATCCGCCGACGTGATGTCGGCCGCCACACGCGCAAACACGCCCTTGGTGTTCTTGACCAGCACCTTGACCGCGACGTCGAACAGACGACCCGGCTGCGGCGCCCACGCGACGTCGATCCAGCGGCCCGGATCGCGCCGGTGAATCCGCTGCGCAACGCGGCAATCCGTCGTGTGAATCGCCATGCCGAGGCCAATGCCGATATAGCCCATGATGTCGTCGCCCGGAATCGGACGGCAGCAGGCCGACAACTGCACCGACATGCCCTCGGTACCCGTGATGACCACAGGCGGCGCATGCGGCGTCGAACCGGACTCGGAACGCGAGCCGTCGTCGTCGGCGTCGCGCCCGCTCATCAGCACTTCGATGCGCTTGGCCATCACCGCCGCGACGCGCCGGCCAAGGCCGATGTCCGCGAAAATTTCCTGACGGTTCTTGTTACCCGTCCACTGCACGAGCTTTTCCCACACTTCCGGCGTGACGTCCGACAGCGCGAACCCGTAGCCCTTCAACGCCTGATCGACCAGACGCTCGCCCAGTTGCACGGACTCGTTCAGACGCATCGTCTTCAGATAATGACGGATCGCCGAACGCGCCTTGCCGCTGCGCACAAAACCGAGCCATGCCGGATTCGGCTTCGAATACGGCGCCGTGATGACCTCGACGATATCGCCGCTCTTCAGCTCGGTACGCAGCGGCAGCAATTCGTTGTTGATCTTCACGGCGACGCACTGGTTGCCGAGGTCGCTGTGGATCGAATACGCGAAGTCGAGCGCGGTGGCGCCGCGCGGCAGCGCCATGATCTTCGACTTCGGCGTGAACACGTAGACCGCGTCCGGGAACAGGTCGATCTTCACGTGCTCGAGGAATTCGCTCGAGTCGCCCGCCTCGCTCTGGATATCGAGCAGCGACTTGAGCCACTGATGCGCGCGCTTTTGCACGTCGTTCAGATCCGCGCTGCCGTTCTTGTACAGCCAGTGCGCGGCGACGCCCGCTTCGGCGATTTCATGCATCTTGCGCGTGCGCACCTGGAACTCGATCGGCGCGCCGAACGGGCCGACCAGCGTGGTGTGCAGCGACTGATAGCCGTTCACCTTCGGGATCGCGATGTAGTCCTTGAACTTGCCTGGCACCGGTTTGTACAGCGCGTGCAGCGCGCCGATGCAGGTGTAGCACTCGAGCGCGCTCTCGACCACGACACGGAAGCCGTACACGTCGAGCACCTGCGAGAACGACAACTGCTTGTCGCGCATCTTCTTGTAGATGCTGAAGATGGTTTTCTCGCGACCGGTGACTTCGGCGTCGAGCTTCGCGTCCGCGATCGCGCGCTGCACCGATTCGAGAATCTTGCCGACCACTTCGCGCCGGTTGCCGCGCGCAGCCTTGACGGCTTTTTCGAGCGTCGCGTAACGGTGCGGGTTGAAGTTCGCGAAGCTCAGGTCCTGCAGCTCGCGATAGGTATTGTTCAGGCCGAGCCGGTGAGCGATCGGCGCGTAAATGTCGAGCGTTTCGCGCGCGACGCGACGACGCTTCTCGGGCGGCACCGCGCCGAGCGTGCGCATGTTGTGCAGCCGGTCGGCGAGCTTCACGAGAATCACGCGCACGTCGCGCGCCATTGCGAGCAGCATCTTGCGGAAGTTTTCCGCCTGCGCTTCCTCGCGGTTGCGAAACTCCATCTTGTCCAGCTTGGACAGACCGTCGACCAGTTCCGCGACCTTCGCGCCGAAGCGCTCGGCGAGCTCCGCCTTGGTCACGCCCTGGTCTTCCATCACGTCATGCAGCAGCGCCGCCATGATCGACTGGGCGTCGAGATTCCAGCCCGCGCAGATTTCCGCGACGGCGACCGGATGCGTGATGTAGGGCTCGCCGCTCTGGCGATACTGACCGAGGTGGGCTTCGTCGCTGAAATGGAACGCCGCCTTGATGTCCTTGATCTCTTCCGGCTGCAGATAGCCGGACAGCGCGGACGTCAGATTGGCGATCGAAACGACGTCATGCCGGCGCGGCTGCTCCGGCGTGGCGGTCGGCCCGAACAGATGACGAAACGACTGCTCGAGGACCGCGTCGATGTACTTGCGTGCAGACGAGGGCGAATCGACGTCGTGATCCACTTCCGTGGCGGTGGGCGGGGTAGCACTCATGGTCGCCTCTCCGGTAGCGGTCAGGGTTGGACGCAGGTCTGCACGTTGATCAATCCGGTGTGGCAAATACCGGGAAATCGAAAACGAAAAACAGTGCGCCTTAAACCGGCACCTTCTTCAGCATTTCGACGCCGACCTGGCCCGACGCGATTTCACGCAGCGCGACGACGGTGGGCTTGTCGCGGCTTTCGATCTTCGGCGTGTGACCTTGGGCGAGCTGACGCGCGCGATAGGTTGCGGCAAGCGCGAGTTCGAAACGGTTCGGGATCTGTTTGAGGCAGTCTTCGACGGTAATGCGGGCCATGTTGGGTTCCTTCTCAGTATGTTGCTTATTCTACCTTATGTGCTGGGCACAACGCCGCGCTCACGCGTGCGGCAAGTGGATGCCGAGCTGCATGAAAAGCTGCGTGTGACGCGCGTACTGTGACGCGAAGCGCGAACGCGTCGCGCCGACGAGGCAACGCAGTTCGGCGAGCGCGCGATCGAAGTTCTCGTTGATCACCACGTACTCCGCTTCGGCCGCGTGCGCCATCTCGCCGCCCGCCGCGAGCAGGCGTCGCGTGATCACGTTCGGCTCGTCCTGGCCGCGCTTTTTCAAACGCTCTTCGAGCGCTTCGAGCGACGGCGGCAGAATGAAAATTTCCACCGCGTTGTGAAACTGCTTCTTCACCTGCTGCGCGCCCTGCCAGTCGATTTCGAGCAGCACGTCATGGCCGCTTTTCATCTGCTCCTCGATCCACACGCGCGAGGTGCCATAGTAGTTGCCGTGCACTTCCGCGCTTTCGAGAAACTCGCCCTCGTCATGGCGGCGCATGAAGTCTTCGACGGTCGTGAAGTGATAGTGCTCGCCGTCCTGCTCCTTCGGACGCGGCGGGCGCGTCGTGTACGAGATCGACAGACGGATCGCGTCGTCGCCGGCAAGCAGCGCGTTCACGAGCGTCGACTTGCCGGCGCCCGACGGCGCGACGACCATGAACAGGTTGCCAGGATAAGCGCCGGCGTACGGATGGCGCGGCGCGCCGCTTTCGCGTGGGTGGTGGTCGGTCATGATGTGTAGTGCTCCAGCCTTATTCGAGATTCTGTACCTGCTCGCGCATCTGTTCGATCAGCAGTTTCAGCGTCATCGACGAATCCGCGAGTTCCTTCGCCGCCGCCTTCGAGCCAAGCGTATTCGCTTCGCGGTTCAGCTCCTGCATCATGAAGTCGAGCCGCTTGCCGACCTTGCCGCCCTTCTCGATCACATGACGCGTTTCGTTCAGGTGAGCGGTGAGGCGCGACAGCTCTTCGGCGATGTCAATGCGAATGCCGTACATCGTCACTTCCTGGCGAATCCGCTCGTTGATCTCTTCGCGCGAGACGATCGTCGCGGCCGCATCCGGCGCGGCGATGCCGAGCGCTTCCTGCAGACGCTCGACGATCTTCTGCTGATGCTTCGCGATCAGATCCGGCACGAGCGGCGTGATCTTCGTGACGATCGCCTCCATTTCGGTGACGTTCGCGAGCAGCATGTTCGCGAGCTGCGCGCCTTCGCGCGCGCGCACGTCGATCAGGTCGGCGATAGCCTGCTTGCCGCACGCGAGCACCGCGTCGCGCAGCGTTTCGGGCGCGATGCCGCTTTCGGCGAGCACGCCCGGCCAGCGCAGGATTTCGCCGGTGCGCAGATGACCGGCATCGGGAAACGTTTCGAGCACTGTGCGCTGCAGCAGCGCGAGCTGCTCGAGCGCATCGCGACTGATCGCGCCCACGTTCGCCGACTGCTCGCTGCGCTGCAGATTCACACGAATGTCGACCTTGCCGCGCGACAGCTTGTTCATCAGCATTTCGCGCAGCGTCGGTTCGACCACGCGCACGTCTTCCGGCATACGGAAGTTCAGATCGAGAAAGCGCGAATTCACCGTGCGCAATTCGACCGACACGCTCACGCCGCCAGTGCCCGAGGCCGCCACGAGTTCGCGGGTGGCGCTCGCATAGCCAGTCATGCTGTAGATCATCGTATTTCTCGCGATTGCGGCCGGGCGTCGAACGCCGGCCTGAGAAGCGGATCGCCCGGCGTGTACGAGACGCGGGGCGGGGAACCGGCATTATCCCATTTTTGGCGGCGACATCCGCCGCGAGCCAGCATGGATGCGGGTTGGCACGCGAGCCCGTCTGGCGTCATCTGTCGCGAACCACGCGCGCGACCGCGCTATCCGATCGGCGGTAAAATTGCGCTTTTCCTCCGCCCTCTTTCGAACTACTCCGAGCCCTTCCGACATGAGCAACGACACCCAACGCCCGAGCCGCCGCCAGCCCAACCAGTTGCGCGACGTGCGCATCACGCGTCACTACACGAAACACGCGGAGGGCTCGGTGCTGGTCGAATTCGGCGACACCAAGGTGATCTGCACCGCGAGCGTCGCCGAGAGCGTGCCGCCGTTTCTGCGCGACGGCGGCCAGGGCTGGCTCACCGCCGAATACGGCATGCTGCCGCGCGCCACGCACACGCGCAGCGACCGCGAAGCCGCGCGCGGCAAGCAGACCGGCCGCACGCAGGAAATCCAGCGCCTGATCGGCCGCGCGCTGCGCTCGGTGTTCGATCTCGAGAAGCTCGGCGCGCGCACCATCAATCTCGATTGCGACGTGATTCAGGCCGACGGCGGCACCCGCACCGCGAGCATCACCGGCGCGTTCGTCGCCGCGCACGACGCGGTCGCGAAACTGCTCGCGACGGGCCGCATCGAAAGCTCGCCGATCAACGACTACGTCGCGGCGATTTCGGTCGGCGTGTACAACGGCGTGCCGGTGCTCGATCTCGACTACGACGAAGACTCGCAGTGCGACACCGACATGAACGTCGTGATGACGGGCGCGGGCGGCTTCGTCGAAGTTCAGGGCACCGCCGAGGGCGTGCCGTTCTCGCGCGACGAAATGAACGCGCTGCTCGATCTCGCGAGCGACGGCATCAACACGCTGATCGCGAAGCAGAAAGAAGCGCTGGGAGTACAGCGGTGAACGAAGTTCGCGAGGACGGCATGCCGTTGAAGAAAGTGGTGCTGGCGTCAAACAACGCGGGCAAGCTGCGCGAGTTCGCGGCGCTGTTCGGCGCGGCCGGCATCGAACTGATTCCGCAAGGCGCGCTCAACGTGCCGGAAGCGGAAGAGCCGCATCCCACCTTCGTCGAAAACGCGCTGACCAAGGCGCGTCATGCGGCGAAGCTCACCGGCCTGCCCGCGCTCGCCGACGACTCCGGCCTGTGCGTGCGCGTGCTGCGCGGCGCGCCGGGCGTCTATTCGGCACGCTACGCGCAACTCGCCGGCGGCGAGAAGAGCGACGCGGCGAACAACGCGCGCCTGATCGCCGAGTTGCACGGCGCGAGCGACCGGCGCGGTTACTACTTCTGCGTACTCGCGCTCGTGCGTCACGCGGACGACCCCGAGCCGCTGATCGCCGAGGGCCGCTGGCATGGCGAGATTCTCGACGCGCCGCGCGGCGAACACGGCTTCGGCTACGACCCGTACTTCTATCTGCCGTCGCTAAACGCAAGCGCCGCCGAGCTCGA
Organism: Paraburkholderia antibiotica; assembly: GCF_012927125.1. Taxonomy (GTDB): domain Bacteria; phylum Pseudomonadota; class Gammaproteobacteria; order Burkholderiales; family Burkholderiaceae; genus Paraburkholderia; species Paraburkholderia antibiotica. The sequence goes on along the minus strand of NZ_JABBFZ010000001.1, from coordinate 162,368 downwards.
GCCGGCGGTGAAGAACGCGAGCAGCCATCGCGCGATCGCGCTGCGGCAACTGCTCGCGCGTCTGTCGGAGGAAGCGTGATTCCGATTCACCCGACGCCCGCGGACATCGGTAACGGTGTCGTCAAGGCGTTCACGTCGCCGGGCAGCATCCGTCTGACCTCGCTGCCTCCGCTCGCGCTGTACGTGCATTTCCCGTGGTGCGTGCGCAAGTGCCCGTATTGCGATTTCAATTCGCACGAGTGGAAAGGCGACGCGTTCCCGGAGAACGATTACCTCGACGCGCTGCGCGCCGATCTGGAAATGGCGCTGCCGCTGATCTGGGGGCGCCAGGTGCATACGGTGTTCATCGGCGGGGGCACGCCGAGCCTGCTGTCCGCGGCGGGGCTCGACCGCATGCTGTCGGATATTCGCGCGCTGCTGCCGCTCGATGCCGACGCCGAAATCACGCTCGAAGCGAACCCCGGCACGTTCGAAGCCGACAAGTTCGCGCAGTTTCGCGCGAGCGGCGTGAACCGGCTGTCGGTCGGCATCCAGAGTTTCAACGAAGCGCATCTGAAAGCGCTCGGCCGGATTCACGATTCGGCGCAGGCACGCCACGCGGTGGAAGTCGCCGCCACCACGTTCGACAACTTCAACCTCGACCTGATGTTCGCGCTGCCCGGGCAAACGCTCGCCGAATGCGAGGCTGACATCGAGACAGCGCTGTCGTTCGCGCCGCCGCATCTGTCGCTGTATCACCTGACGCTCGAACCGAACACGCTGTTCGCGAAGTTTCCGCCCGCGCTACCCGACGACGACGAGTCCGCCGACATGCAGGACTGGCTGCACCAGCGCACGGCCGAGGCCGGCTACGAGCGCTATGAGGTGTCCGCGTATGCGCAGCCGCATCGGCAGAGCAAACACAATCTGAACTACTGGCGCTTCGGCGACTATCTCGGCATCGGCGCGGGCGCGCATACGAAGCTGTCGTTTCCGAACCGCATCGTGCGCCAGGCGCGCTACAAGCATCCGGCCACCTTCATCGAGCAGGCGAAGGCCGGCGCGAGCGTGCAGGAAGAACACGAGGTCGGGCCGCGCGATCTGCCGTTCGAGTTCATGCTGAACGCGCTGCGGCTGGTGGAGGGATTTCCGGTGCACCGGTTCATCGAGCGCACGGGTCTGTCGATCACCGCGATCGAGCCCGCATTGCAGGAAGCCGAGCGACGCAAGCTGATTACGCGCGACCACGAACGGATCGCCCCGACCCCGCTCGGTCAGGCGTTCCTCAACGATCTGCAGGCGCTGTTTCTGAAAGATCCACAGTAGACGGTCGTTCGACGGCCCTCGGCAGCGACGTTTTTTCAGGTTACAATTCGCGGTTTGGAGGTGTGGCCGAGTGGTTTAAGGCACCGGTCTTGAAAACCGGCGAAGGAGTGATCCTTCCGTGAGTTCGAATCTCACCGCCTCCGCCAGACTCCCCAAAAACCCCGCAAGTTTAGATATTTGCGGGTTTTTTGTTTTTTCGCCCATCATCGCGCACAAACTCGCCGCCTTCGTACGCGTTTTCAGACATCGGCGCGTCCTGCATCGTTGCCGCGACGGTCCACTAGAATCCGCTCATTCACGTTTCCCGTCGGGGGACTCATTATGGACGAGTCCGATCTATGCAGGACCGCCGATACGTTTTCGCTTGCGGGCGCGGCGGCGTTGATTTGCGGCATCCGGCCCAACCGAGTCTAGGGGCCTGAGGAATACGGCGAAAAAACTTGCCACATTCCGCGCCAAGCGAGCTTCATAGAGTTCGAGACTGGCGAAGAGGTCCTGGACGAGACCCCGGAAAAGTTCAAGGCCGTTCTACAGGCGTTGACGCACGCAGCGGAACGGGGAACGCTGACCGCCAATAAGGTCTACGTGGGTAAGTACACTCATATTCGATACGTCAACGATGAATCCGAAGGTTATTGGGACCCCGTAGGCGAAATCGACGCTCAGCGGACGACCGTCGATGTTGAAACCCTGAAAACGTGGCTCGCGTCGCTGGGCGTAACAACGGGATTCTTCTATCCCGGTGCGAGTGATACTCCTGACTACCTGAATGCCGAACATCCGCGCTATGCGCGAAGGCTCGCCGCCGTCAATGCCTGGCTGGCGGTCACACAGGCCAGCGGCAAGAGCGAAGGACGCCATTAAGAAGCGGATAGAGGAAGCGGGCTATGGCAATCGGACACAAGACAGGCGGACGCCAGAAATGAACGCCGAACAACGCGACCGCGAGGGTTAGGGAACCCGCGAGAGAGCACGGCCCCGCCGCCATCCGCGTGTTGGTCGAACTCATGCAATGCGCCAACGAAGGAACGCGGCTGAGCGCCGCTTGCACGATTCTGGACCGCGCCTATGGTCGCCCGTCGGTTTGCACTGAAACCTGCAATGACGACGACATTCTGTTCGCCAACCCGCTCACGAACGGCCGCAACGAAGCAGACGAAATCGGAACGACCTAAGCAATTCTTCCGCCCATAAAAAGCGCGGCGCACGGCAGATGGCATCCCGTCATTGGCGGTGCGCGTCGGCACCACGACGCGCACCCGACGTTACCCTGCCAGCAAATCAGTCATCCCCCGTCGAAAGCAGACTGGTCTCCCTCCCCAAGGCTGGCTTTGGGTCTGCCTGTTAAACATCGTCAACCAATGTTCCGAATCATGGACATTGTTCAGATGATTTGCTTTACTCGATTGCTTTTGATGCGTCCGCTCTCCGATTAGCCACAGCGGAGCGGCGCACTTCATACAGAACGGCAGTTAAGCACCAATGACAACACCAAGAAAACTTGCCTTCGGACTGGCGCTCGTGCTGAGCGCCTTGCTTTCCGGTTGCCATGCCGGGGCCAATAACGATGACAGCCACCCCGTATCCAGCACCGAGACAATGGGACTGGACGTTGTGGGCTACAACCATACCGATAACTCCATCGGCAGCTTTTCCGTCAATGGCCAGGGTGGCTCGTTTCTCGCCAGGCACGAAGAAGGGGGCTCTGCCTGCTGCGTATCCCTACCGGCTAAATACACGCCCGGCCTAACCGTGACCGTGACCTGGACGGATACGTACAACGAGCACCCGCAAAGCCGCGTTGTTGCCGTCCCCCCGTACACACCCGATGAGAGCGGCATGTTTGCTGTGCATTTTCTGCGCGACGGGCTAATCAAGGTGTTCGTCACGATGTATGACCTCGGGCACACCAATTACCCGCTGAAGGGCGACGAAGCAAAGATGTAAAGTCAACAAAAAGGACAATCCAGATGCCTTACTCGGTCACGATCCCCGCCCCCCTTCCCGCAGATGGCTACCGCAAGCTCACTCCCCAGGAGTTGGCCAGAAGGGCCGCTGCGATGCAGTGCATTCACCGGAAGGAGGCCGGGCAATGCCAGGGACAGGTATATGCCACTCTGTTCTTTGACGGCACGGGTAACAACCAGGACTGGACTGAGCCGAAGACATCCGGCACCCAGCAGGCCCACAACAAGCACAGCAATGTTGCCCGCCTTTTCAATGCTGCCCCCCGTGAAGTCGATGAGGGATTGTTCCCCTACTACATCACAGGCGTCGGCACGCCCTTCGACAAGGTCGGCGACAACAACCAGAGCGGCGATACACTCGGCATGGGCGCAGGTTATATGGGCGCAGACCGTATCAACTGGGGTATCACGCAGGTTTTCAATGCCGCGCATGAATACGTTACCAAGACGCTGTTGTTAACCGACGCTGACGCAAAGGCCCTCGTCAACTCCATCAGCTCCAATGCGCCTGCGCTGCCATCGGGCGCAACGCCTGGAAAAACGTTCCTCTCGCCCGACGATGCCATGCCGGGCGCAATGGCAGGACAAATGCTGGCGAACATGATGCTAGAAAAGCAGCGCCGTGTTGCAGCCCTGCGCAAATGGGAAGACAAGCTCGCTGTGGTGCTGAAAAACGCCCAGCGCCAGGTGACCTCGATCAACGTCGCGGTGCTGGGTTTTTCGCGCGGTGCGGCAGAGGCTAGGGCATTTACGAATTGGCTGAACGATTTGCTCAAGCGCGATGATGGCGGCTATTACACGCTGGCGGGCGTACCATTGCGCCTGTATTTTCTTGGCCTGTTCGATACGGTTGCGTCGGTGGGCGTTCCGAACATGATTCCGGGGGTGAATGGACATATGGCGTGGGCGGACGGTACCCAGGCCATCCCGGGAATCGTGGAGCAGTGCGTCCATTTCATTGCGCTGCACGAGCAGCGCGCCTGCTTTCCGCTGGAGATGGCGTCCAACGTGCGACAGGTAGCTTATCCCGGCATGCACTCGGACGTGGGCGGTGGTTACCTTCCCACTGAGCAGGGAAAGCTCGGGCAGTTGTCCCAGATTCCACTAAACGACATGTATTACGAAGCGTTCAAGGCGGGGGTGCCGTTGAGATCACGCGATGAAATCAACAGCAAGGGATTCGAAGCGCTTAAAAAGCAGTTCGACATACCGCCCGACCTGCTGGCGAAGTACAAGGCGTACTGGCACGACAACGGTATTGGCGCGGACGGCTCGGGCAAGGACGGTACATTGAACATGATCCGCCAGCACACGCACCAATATCTGCAATGGCGTAAGGCGTTGCCGTCAAGGCTTGATCTGGAAAACCGCTCTTTCTGGAAGCGGGCGGTTGATGACCACGACCAATTGTCCGAGGCGCAAAACGACCTGGCCGAGCAAGTACACGATATTGGCCCACGTCTGCAATCCACGCTGAAGACCGCCGGAACCGCGACGATGCTTGAGATACTCTCACCTGCCATGGTTGCATGGTATGCGTGGGACCATCGCCCGGTGAGCGGTGAAACCCGCGAACTAGTTGCTGCCGCGACCACGAATGACAGCGTACCCACCTCAGTGCAACAGTTCTTCGATGACTATCTGCACGATTCGCGTGCGGGATTTCGCGTTCGAAACAGGATGGAGCCACAGGGACTTACGGGCGGCTATCTGCGCTATCGCAACATCTATCAGAACACCCGCGAACAGACGGTGGCGACGGTGTCACCAAGCGACGACGCCGCATCGGTCAAGGATGCCGCACGAAGCGCACTGGCCGGAACGGATGAGGAAGCGACTGTTTGAGCCGCACGTCCAAAGGTTAATCCGAAGCGTTACAGACATGCGCCGCCCACGCTTCATTCACCACCACGACGTGGCTGTAATGACCACCGGGTTTCGCGAGCGCAGCCGGATTGTGAGTGTGCGGCAAGGTACGTGACAAATGCGGATCGTGCGGGCTATCGGTCATCGACCACTCCAGAAGTGAACACCTCCGGGCAGCTTATGGCCGTGCGAGCCTGCGCGCAACACTCATGCACCGAACGTCGCGCGCACCCTCCTCCCACCCTCAATGTACCGTCACGCGATGCGCATCACGCGTCGACCATCTCGAGCTTTTCGCGCGCATCCGCACAACGACGATTCAGATCGCGATGCATCAACTGGCTGTCGAGCAAAGCCGAGGCATCGGTCAGCCCCTGATCAAAGCGCAAGACGTGTTCGATGTCGGTGTAATCGTAATAAGCGCCGCTGTCGGCCAGCCGTTGCGCTTCGGCGAATGCGGCATGTTGCCGTTCGCCGTTCATCAGGTCTTTGATCGCCATGATTGCCGCTCCGAGGAACAGTGACTTCATCATAGCAATGCAATCCGTGACGCACGGTGGCGCGCACGCAACACCAGGTGTTTTCCGTAGAGGCGCGCCGGGAGGTCACGCGCGGGCCGGTGCGCGGCAACGCCATACGAGTCTCACATCGGCTCTCACGTCATTTCCACGTCGCTCGCACGTACCCTTGCGCCGTGTTCGCACGGCATCCACGAAGAGAAGCCATCGACCGCTACCGAGACAACGCCCGCGCGTCACTCACGCGGCGGCCGGCGCTTTCGAGCCGTGCCAGCGCATCACCAGCATCCGCCCGACAAAGCACAAACTGCCCGCCACCCCCACCACGATCCCCATGCCCTTCGGCGAACCGTCCTGCCACAGCCCGACCGCCAGGCTCGACAACGCGCCGAACGCGAGCTGCACCGCGCCGAACACGGCCGCCGCGGCGCCCGCGTTGACCGGATAGCGATGCATCAGATCGGTCGTGCAATTGGCGCCCAGCACGCCCACCACGCTGACCACGAAGAACAGGCCGAACACGATCGACCACAACCCGCCCCAGCCGGTCAGCGACACGAGACAGACGAACAGCGACGCGACAAAACTGACGGTCGCCGCGAACGAGATGATCGGCACCGGTCCGAGCCGGCCGACCAGCCGCGTGTTCAGATAATTGCCGCCCATGATGCCGACGATGTTCAGCGCGAACAGAAAGCCGTAATGCTGCGCCGACACGTGGAAGTACTCGATGTACACGAACGGCGTCGCGGTGATGTACGCGAACATCGACGCGAACGCCATGCCGCCGCACAGCATGTGACCCCACGCGACCGGATCGCGCAACAACGTACCGTACGCGCCGAACGACTTCAGCAGCGCCGACTGTGCGCGCTTCTCGCGCGGCCACGTCTCCGGCACCTTCAGAAACGCCATCACCGCGCACACGGAACCGAACAGCGTCAGCGCGACGAACACGGTGCGCCAGCCGCCCACCAGCAGCAACTGGCCGCCGATCAGCGGCGCGAGCAGCGGGCCGATCGACGTGACGATCGCGATCATCGACAGCACGCGGGCGGCATCGCCCGGCTCGTGCGCGTCGCGCGCAATCGCTCGGGCGAGCACCGATGCCGCGCCCGCGCCCAGCGCCTGGATAAAGCGAAATCCGACCAGCGAGCCGATCGAGAACGACATCGCGCATGCGATGCTCGCCAGCGCATACATCACGATGCCGCCGAGCAGAATCGGCCGGCGTCCATAGGTATCCGACAGCGGACCGTAGAGCAGCATGCCGATCGAAAAGCCGAACATGAAGCTGGTGAGCGTCGACTGCGCGGCGCCGGTACCGACCGCAAAGGCCTGCGCGATGGTCGGCAGGCTCGGCAGGTACATATCGATGGAAATCGGTCCGCAGGCGGCCAGCGCACCGAGCAACAGAATCAGCCGGCCATCGGGTCGGCGTTTAGCGACGTGAGACATGGGGAATCCGGATGAAACGCCGCGCCGGCATCGGCAGCGGAACGGTAAAAGCGGGGCAGCAACGACTTGAGGGCTCGATTGTACGCGACGGTTCTCCGGCAGACCGCGCCGGCACGCGGCAACGTGGGCGATCCACGACAGCCCAAGCCGTGGGCGCGGCGGTCATCGCGCGGGAATCACGCGGTAATCGAGCATGGCAGCCATCGCCGCCACGTTCGCGCGATGTCGCCCCATCGCATGCCGCGCCTCTACGGTGCCCCTACCGTGCGGCATGCGCGCTGCCGATCGGTTAAGCTGCCGCCTGCATAGCCGGGGCATGCGTCGGCATGCGCCACCGCACCAAACACCGTGCAACACCCTCCCCCTGACCTCGTCACGAGCCTGCGATGACCGCCTTTCTGCTGATCTGGAGCCCGAAGAAGTGGCCATGGCCCGAACTGCCCGACATCGCAAAACGCGTTGCCGTCGGCGAGGCCGTGGCGGACGTGTGGGGCTGCGGCTTCGCGCGTGGGATCCTGCCCGGCGACCGGGTGTTCCTGCATCGCGTGGCTCAGGAACCGAAAGGCATCTTCGGCTCCGGCTACGTAACGCGCGCGCCGTACGAAGTCCCCGACGCGTCGACCAAACGCGGCTATCGCCTGTGCATCGACTTCGTGTACGACTGGCTCGTCGATGCGCATCAGGCGCCGGTGATTGCGCGCGAACAGTTGCGCGTGCATCCGTTCTCGGTGCAGACGTGGGATGCGCAAAGCTCGGGCACCATCATCAAGCCGATCGCCGAGGGCGCGCTGGAAAAGCGCTGGGCCGAGCTGACCGGCAAGCGCAAGCCGCCGAGGCTCGACGCGCCGCCGAACGGTCCCGCGCGCTCGACCAAGGTCACCGCGCACATCGCGGCGGCGCAGAAGGCCGCGGCGAATCTCGCCGCTGTTGGCACCGCCGCCACAACTGCCACCGCCATCGCCGCAAAGCCTGTCGCGACCAACGCGGCGGCGCCCGTCAGGCCATCGCGAAGCCGGAACGCAACCCGTAAAACGCCACCGAAAGCCACACCGGAAAGTTAGGCAAAACACCCGCACCACGGCCGCAGCGCGTTCACCGGCACGGCGCGGCAAAAGCCCGCCCGCGCCGCCCGCCGACGCCGACTCCGGTACAATTTCTCGATCTATCCCAGCGTCGCGCGGATCGCCCGTGGGAATCGCCCCAGGCCGTTTGCGCCGCGACGCAACCCCTATTTCAGCCATCGCCATGTCCAGAAACGAAACCCTTTTCGAACGCGCGCAACGCACCATTCCCGGCGGCGTGAACTCGCCAGTGCGCGCCTTCCGCTCCGTCGGCGGCACGCCGCGCTTCATCGAGCGCGCGCAAGGCCCGTACTTCTGGGACGCCGACGGCCAGCGCTATACCGACTACATCGGCTCGTGGGGCCCGATGATCCTCGGCCACGTTCATCCGGAAGTGCTCGAAGCGGTGCAGCGTGTGCTCGCGAACGGCTTCTCGTTCGGCGCGCCGACCGAATCGGAAGTCGAGATCGCCGAGGAAATCTGCAAGCTGGTGCCGTCGATCGAACAGGTGCGCATGGTGTCGAGCGGCACCGAGGCGACGATGAGCGCGCTGCGTCTCGCGCGCGGCTTCACGAACCGCAGCCGCATCGTCAAGTTCGAGGGCTGCTATCACGGCCACGCGGACAGCCTGCTGGTCAAGGCCGGCTCGGGTCTGCTGACGTTCGGCAATCCGACCTCGGCGGGCGTGCCGATCGATATCGCGAAGCACACCACGGTGCTCGAATACAACAACGTCGCCGCGCTCGAAGAAGCGTTCAAGGCGTTCGGCAACGAGATCGCGTCGGTGATCGTCGAGCCGGTCGCGGGCAACATGAACCTCGTGCGCGCGACGCCGGAATTCCTGCAGGCGCTGCGCCGTCTGTGCAGCGAGTACGGCGCGGTGCTGATCTTCGACGAAGTGATGTGCGGCTTCCGCGTCGCGCTCGGCGGCGCGCAGCAACTGTACGGCATCACGCCCGACCTCACCTGCCTCGGCAAGGTGATCGGCGGCGGCATGCCGGCGGCAGCGTTCGGCGGCCGGCGCGACATCATGGCCCATCTCGCGCCGCTCGGCGGCGTCTATCAGGCGGGCACGCTGTCGGGTAATCCGATCGCGGTCGCGGCCGGCCTGAAAACACTCCAGCTGATCCAGGCGCCCGGCTTCTACGACACGCTCGCCGCACGCACCGCGCGTCTCGCGCAAGGTCTCGCGCAGGCAGCGCGCGAAGCCGGCGTGCCGTTCGCGGCCGATTCGCTCGGCGGCATGTTCGGCATTTACTTCCGCGAATCGATCCCGACGAGCTTCGCCGAGGTCACGCAAAGCGATGTGCCGCGCTTTAACGCGTTCTTCCACAAGATGCTCGACGCCGGCGTCTATTTCGCGCCGTCCGCGTATGAGGCAGGCTTCGTGTCGAGCGCGCACGACGACGCGATAATCGACGCGACGATCGACGCCGCGCGCGGCGTGTTCGCCTCGCTGAAGGGCTGAATCCGGACCTGAAGCAAAGCCCCGCCGCAGGCTTCGCACGAAGCTTCGAGCGGGGACCTCGCTCAGGCCCACACGTCTCACCCGCAACCCGCACGACCCAGTTACCGCAGTCAACGGACACCGATGTTCTCGCAAACCGATTTCGTCCATATGGAACGCGCGCTCGCGCTTGCGAAGCGCGGCATGTACACGACCGATCCGAACCCGCGCGTCGGTTGCGTGCTCGTCAGGAACGGCGAGGTGATCGGCGAAGGCTACACGCAGCCGGCCGGCCAGGATCACGCCGAGGTGCGCGCGCTGAAGGACGCGCGCTCGCGCGGCCACGATCTGCGCGGCGCGACCGCCTATGTGACGCTCGAACCGTGCAGCCACTTCGGCCGCACGCCGCCGTGCGCGAACGCGCTGATCGAAGCGCAGATCGGCCGCGTGATCGCGGCGATGGAAGACCCCAATCCGCAGGTGTCCGGGCGCGGTCTCGCGATGCTGCGCGATGCCGGCATCGAAGTGCGCTGCGGGCTGCTCGCCAACGAAGCGCAGGAGCTGAACATCGGCTTCGTGTCGCGCATGACGCGCGGCCGGCCGTGGGTACGAATGAAAGTGGCGGCCTCGCTCGATGGCCGCACCGGTTTGCCATCGGGCGAAAGCCAGTGGATCACCAGCGCCGCCGCGCGCGCCGATGGCCATGCGTGGCGCGCGCGCGCGTCGGCGATCCTGACCGGCATCGGCACCGTGCGCGAAGACGATCCGCGCATGACGGTGCGCGCGATCGACACGCCGCGCCAGCCGCAACGCGTGCTGATCGATAGTCGGCTGGACGTGCCGCTCGACGCGCAGATTCTCGTTGGCGCGCCGACGCTGATTTTCTGCGGCAATCTGGATGCGCGTCTCGAAGAGCGCGCGAGCGCGCTGCGCGAGCGCGGCGCCGAAATCGTGCCGCTGCCGAACCCGGCCGGCAAGGTCGATCTGCCGCGCCTCCTGAACGAACTCGGCAAGCGCAACGTGAACGAGTTGCACGTCGAAGCCGGTTACAAACTGAACGGCTCGCTGCTGCGCGAAGGTTGCGTTGATGAACTGCTCGTCTATCTCGCGCCGAGCCTGCTCGGTATCGAGTCGATGAGCATGTTCAATCTGGCCGCGCCGGAGTTGCTCGCGGATCGCGTGAAACTGAACTTCCACACGGTCGAGCGAATCGGCGACGATCTGCGGATTCTCGCGCGCTTCGCGCCGTCGGCCATACCCGGGACCGACCCCGTGTCCCCCACCGTTTCGAAATGATCAAGGACTAGCACGATGTTTACAGGAATCGTCGCGGCAGTGGGCCGCATCGAATCGATCAGGCCGCTCGGCACGGGCGACGACGCTGGCGTGCGTCTGAACGTCGAGGCCGGCGGGCTCGAACTCGCCGACGTGCAACTCGGCGACAGCATCACGATCCAGGGCGCCTGCATGACGGTGGTCGCGAAGACCGATCACTCGTTCGAGGTGGACGTGTCGCGCGAAAGCCTGAACCGCACGGTCGGCCTCGGCGAACCCGGCGAGGTCAATCTGGAGAAAGCGCTGCGCGCGCACGATCGGCTGGGTGGACATATCGTGTCGGGCCACGTCGATGGACTCGGCACGGTCACGCGTTTTGCGCCGGTCGGCGAGTCGCACGAGTTGCGCATTCTCGCGCCGCGCGAGATCGGCCGCTATCTCGCCTACAAAGGGTCGATCACGGTGAACGGCGTGAGCCTGACCGTGAACTCGGTGACCGATCGCGACGACGGCTGCGAGTTCTCGATCAATCTGATCCCGCATACCGTGCAGGTGACGTCGCTCAAGCATCTGCGCGACGGGGCGCGGGTGAATCTGGAGATCGATCTGATCGCGCGCTATGTGGAGCGGATGCTCAACGCGCCGAAGGATGGCGATCAATCCGCGAAGTAACGTAGCGACGGCTTGCCGGGAAGATCGACTCGCTATTGTCGTCGCGTCGTGCCCGGTGCAAACTTCGATGGACGACGGTGCTGGGGACCGTAGCCACGCGCGAAGCGGGCCACGACGGCCGTCGGACTCTCGGCAGGATCTGAACACCGTCACGACAATGACAAAACTAAATACGCGTTATCGCTGGCCTTCGTCGTATCTCCGCTTAACCCGATCGCGAGCCCTCGAAGCCTCGCTGCTTTTCGCCAGCATCGCCTGCCTCGTCGGCACAAGCGCCGCTCATGCGACGATCGCATCGACGCCGCACTATGTGCCCGCGCAGAACATCCCTTGCAGCTACGGTCTGTCCGCCGACGATCTGAAGTCCGCCGGCCCGGCCATCACGCACGCGCCGCGCCCGAACGCCATCGTGCGTGCATCGGTCGACGAACGCGGGCAGATCGCCGACGCGGTCGTCGAAGTGTCGTCAGGCAATCCGGCATTCGACAACCTCGCGTTGCAAGCGGCACGGCGCGCGCAGTGCCGGCCCTTTACCGGCGTGGACAACCGCCCTGTCGCAGTCGAGACGAACTTCAATTTCGATCTGCCGCGCACCGAGGCCAATGCGGCGCCTTCCGGAGCTGGTGCGAATGCGAGTGCGGGTGTCGGTTTCACGCCGGCCGCGAACAATCCGGCCTACGCAGACCTCGCCCGTCTCCCATCCTTTCCCGCCGGCCCGGCGAGCCCCTCGCTGCTATCGACCGCGCTGCCGTTTCTACCCGGCAGCAAACCGCTCGACGCCACGGAACTCGCGCAGCGCTTCGGCCTGCCGCCCGACTCGTCGAAAGCGAAACTGCTGACAGAGTGGGCGCAGAAACTGACCGCCGATCCAGACATCCGGCGCGCCTATCTTTCATCCGACAACAACCCGACGACGGTCGGCCCCGTCGCGCTCGAACGTGCGCTGAACATGGTGAACGGCATGGCGCGCATCTCGCAGCAGGACCGCGACCAGGTGCTGAGCCTGACGACGCGCGCGCTGAACAACGCGCCGCCCGATTGCGGCGGCCTCAGGAATCTGCAACAGATCACGTCGCGCTATCTGTCGATGGAAACCGAGAGCGACGCGGAACTGCGAGCGCAATTGCAGGCGATGTTCAACCTGATCAAGCAGTCGACGCAAACCACGCCGCCGCCCACGGTCACGCCAGGCGAGCGGTTGCGCGGACAGTTGGCGCTGTCGGCGTCGATCGCGGATACGTTGAATCGCGATCCTTCGGCTGCGGACGATCTTGGGTTGCTGACGAGCGGCAGGCAGGCGGAGTTGTCGCCCGAAGCCTGGTGCAAGGCGATGCGCGTCTATCGCCACGCGTTCGACACCATGCCGCAGACCGCGCGCGAATGGATCACGCTAGGAGAACTCGATAACAGCCGACGCTCGACGTCGTTACTGATCACGGCGCTGAAGAATCTCTCCGTCGCCGCGTCCCGATACCAGGCAGCAGCGGCGCAAACGGCCTCCGCGCCGAAGGTGTTCGATTACGCGCAGCTGGTCCGGCAACGCGTGCAGCCGAACATCGTCTGGAATGGCAAGGTGGATCATCGGGAAACCGTGGTCGAAGTGCATTGCACGTCCACGGGCAATCTGGAGTCGGTGAAGATCGTTCGCTCGAGCGGCGACCGGAGTTGGGACAAGGCGGCCGTCGAAGCGATCAAGCGCTCCGACCCGATGCCGCGCGATGAAAACGGCGAAACGCCGCGCTCGTTCACGATCACGCTGAGGCCGGGTGTTTGAGCGGATGCAGATGACTGCGAGGGGATGACGCGGGGCGTTCATGCCCCGCGTATGAAGCTGCGTTGATGCGGCGGCGAATAGCAACGCGCGTAGAGGGAACGCGCGCTGGAAGGACCCCGCCTCAGACAGACTCGGACCGCACTTTCGATTTCAGTCCGAGCAGGCGTTCTTCGTTTCTCGCCAGAATCTCTTCGAGTTCGCGCGCGAGCGCCGTCAGTCGGGTAATCGACGCGCGGCACTGTTGCGTGGCATGGCTGACCAGGCTCAGCAGACACTCGCGAATCGCGTGGCCGAGCGCGGCATGCAGCCGCCCATAATCGACACCCGCGACTTCGCTCGCCACCGCAATGCCAACCGCACCACCCGCCCCACGCTCGACGACGATCTCGTCGAAATCCGCCTTCTCGTCGAGTGCAATACGCGCAAGCGACGCGTCGAACACGATCGCATAATCGCCCAACACCCGCTCCGCCTCGCGACCAAACCGCTCGAATATCGCTTGCGACAGCGTGTTGCACAGCGCCTTCACGTCGTGCGTTGCCGCGTGCGCATCCAGCAACGCCGGCAACGTCGGCGCGATGCCGCGCCACACCGCATTGACGAGTTGCTCCTGCTGTTGCTCCAGCATCGTGAGCGCAGCCTGCGTCGACTGCGTGAGCCCGACGAGCATCGGCGCCGCGTCGCGCTGCAGACTGCCCAACACGTTTTCTTCCAGATGATGCAGCAGTATCTCGGCCCGCTTGCGCCGCTTATAAGCGAGCGCCGGCCCCGCGATGTCGAGCAACGCCGCATAAAGCCGTTCGAAACCGGCCTCGTTCAGCGCCGCCGGCGTCTGCCCTTCCACCCGCGCGACGTACGCGGAGATCGACACCGGCGACTTCAGCAGCGCCGCATCGACACCCATCGCCACGAGCTTTTCCTGCGCGCGAATGCGAATGTCCTGCTCCTGCAACGCGCGACGCTGCGCGGTCTTGTTGCGCAGACATTTGACGAGTTCACCATCGACTTCGTCTTCCTCGTACTCGTCGCTACGCGTGACGACTGGCAGCAGCGGCTTGTTCCTGTGCAATTCGCGGCCGAGTTCGTCGAGCTCCTGCACCTGTCCCGGCGACGTCGAGCTGGTCAGCCACAGCACGCCGTCGGCGCTGTCGGTGAAGCGCTGCGTCAACGCGGCGTTTTCCGGCGTCACGGAATGCAGGCCCGGCGTATCGAGCAACGCCAGTTTCTCGCCGAGGCGCACGCCTTGCAGACGCGACGTCGTTTCGGTCGCGCCTTCCCTGAAGGGCTCGGACGTTTCGACGACACGGCCCGCGTCGACGTGGAAATACTGCACGGGCCGGTTGTGCGCGGCGAAACGCTCGGCGAGGAAATTGCAGAACGAACTCTTGCCGGCGTTGAACTTGCCGAACACCAGCAGCAGCGCCTGATCGTCGAAACGATCGGCCAACGCTTGCGCGACCTGCAGGTCGGTCCACTGCCGTGTCCACGTCGGCGTGCTATCGCCCAGCAACGTATTGATCGCGTCGGCCTCGCGCGCCAGCACACTGTGCGACTGCAAGCCATCCGACCGCACGCGCCCAGCTTCCAGATCGGCATTCAGCTTCGCGAGCCAATCGTTCAGCGCATGCAGCAGCGCGTCGATATCCTGTGCGACGAAATCGAACCCGTCGACCTCGGCGATAAAGCGCTGCTCCAGGCTCACGTCGGCTTTCATGCGCGCGCCTCCAGTGTCTGCAGCGCGGTCGCGGCCTGGTCCGACGCAGCAATCGCCGCTTCCATATCGACGATCTGCGCAGCCAGCGCCTTGCGGTCGTCGGACAGTTCGTAGTAGTGGGTGAACTCGCGCTGCATGCGCTCCCGTCCCGATGCTTCGCAGAACATCCGGCGCAAATCCTTGCGGAATTTCACCGACACGCCCATCACCGCGATCATCACTGAGTTCAGGCTTTTCGCGGCGGTATGCTGTTCCTTCGGCAGACCGATCACGCCATGCCCGGCCAGCAGCGCGTCGATTTCGATGCAGGCGCGCGAGTACGCGATCTGGATATGCGCGCGTTCGAGTTTGCCCGCGGTAATCGCGTAGGCGTCCTTCGCGGTATCCGGCACGATCGCGTGATCGGTGCCGAGCGCGTTCAACATGGCTTCGATATCGCCGGCCACTTTTTCGATCACGGACGACAGGCCGCGATCGAAGTCGATTCTTTGCTGTTGCTGCGTATGCCGCAGCAGATCCAGCGACGTCTGCTGCGCCGCGCGCAGTTGCTGCAATTTCGTGCCGATTTCGCGGAACAGCAATTCGGTTTCCTGCGCCCGCGCCTTCGGCACGCGCGCGAGTTCGGTCTGCAGCGTGACGTGCAGCGCGGGGATACCGCTTTTCTCCAGCAGCAGTTTCTTGCCGCCTTCGAGCCCCTTGCGATGCCGCATCGACGACACCGCGTTCAGCACCACGCCGGGCATCTGCCGATCGATCGCGGCGCCGACGCTCTGCAGCTCGGCATCGTCGGCGAGCTGGTCGACTTGCGACAGCACGAACAGCGTTTGCCGTCCGGTCCGCACGCGGTCCCGATCGAGTTCGCTCAGCAGCGCCAGCTCTTTCGCGTCGAGCTCGCCCTCTTTCGCGGCATGCACGAACAGGCGAATGTCCGACTTCAGCCATGCGGCGCGCAGCGCCTCGCGATCGTCAGCACTGCCGACATCGGCGTCGAGCCCCGGCGCGTCGAGCCAGCGCACACCCTCGCGCACGCTATCGGACAGCCGCACCGTTTCGCGCCGGTCGGACACGGCGAACGCGTCGCGGCCCACCAATTCGTTGAGCAGGCTGCTCTTGCCATGGTTGTACTTGCCGACGACGGTGACGACGGGCTCGCTGTCGTCGATCAGAATCTGCAAGCGCGCCAGATCGTGGGCCCGCTCCGGCAGCACGGACGCGACATCGTGTGCGGCCTGCTCGCGAATTTTGCTCGACACCGTCAGCTCCTCAATGCGCTAGATACTCGATCCGCCAGGGTGGCTGACCGTAAAAGAAGGGACCCGATACGAGAAAGTCCTCGTGGACGGCGTTGACCATCCACGAGGACTTGTATCGGTAGCGGATGATTCCCGCAACGAAGCGGGCGACGGTCGTGTTGCCACACCGTCGCCCGGCGCCATTACGCTTCGGCCGAAGCGCGCAGGCGGTAGACGAGCTGGTTGTCCTTACCCTGGAGCAGCGGCGTCACCGTGAAGTTGAACTCGATGTCCTTGTACGCGTCGGCCTTCAGGCCCAGCGCCGCGCCACCCGTCTTCTCGACGACCGGCGGAATCAGTTCTTCACGCGTTGCGTACGCGAAGTCGTCCCAAATCAGCGGATCGCCTTCGATGTTGAACTGCGTGGTCAGCTTGCGATGCGAGTCGCTCGTGACGAAGAAGTGCACGTGCGCCGGACGGTTGCCGTGGCGGCCGAGGCCGTTCAGCAGTTGCTGGGTCGCGCCGTGCGGCGGGCAGCCGTAGCCCACCGGCATCAGCGTGCGGAATTCGTACTTGCCGTCCGCGCCGGTCTTGACCGCGCCGCGCAGGTTGAATTCGCTCTGTGCGCCCGTCGGGTCGAAGTGCGAGTAGAAGCCCTTCGAGTTCGCGTGCCAGCATTCGACAACCGCGCCAGCCACCGGCTTGCCGTCCATACCCTTGACCGTGCCGCGAATCACCAGCGGACCTGCATCCGCATCGGCATTGATGTCGATCTTCGACAGACCGTCACGTACCGGAGCGCCGGCAACGTACAGCGGGCCTTCGATGGTACGCGGCGTGCCGCCTGCCAGACCGACCGCCTTGTCTTCCGCGTCCATGCGGATGTCGAGATACTTCTCGAGACCGAGGCCGGCCGCCAGCAGTGCCGCTTCGCCGTCCTGACCGAGCTTGTTCAGGTAGTTGATGCCGGCCCAGACTTCGTCGGGCGTGATGTCGAGGTCATCGATCGCCTTGAACAGATCGCCCAGCAGACGGAAAACGACTTGCTGGAAACGCGCGTTGCCGTTGCCGGCGTCGACGTTCGATGCTGCCTTCAGCAGGTCCTGCACTTCTTTGGTTTCAAATACTTTGACGCTCACGATGACTGTCTCCAGTTGGTATTGGGGGAAAAAATAATGTTGCTTACGCCCGACTTCAAAGAGCGCTTCGCCACTGGGCTCAAATGTCGTCGTCCCGAATCGACGACGGGTGACGACACAGAGGCGTCACCGAAATCTTCATGTACGGAAAGAGCGGCAGGCCGGACAGAATCTCGTGCAGCTCGGCGTTGCTCTCCACATCGAAAACGCTGTAGTTCGCGTACTCGCCAACGAGGCGCCAGATATGACGCCACTTGCCGCTGCGCTGCAGGTCCTGCGAGTAAGCCTTCTCGCGCGCCTTGATCTCGTTGGCCACATCCGCCGGCATGTCGAGCGGGATGTTCACGTCCATCCGTACATGGAAAAGCATCTTTAAGTCCTCTTGATCGGTATCCGTTTAGCGGGTGACTTTCATCAGCCCGTCGCGAGTGAAGCGCTTGACCTTCGCTTCGTCCAGTTCGATGCCCAGCCCCGGGCCGTTCGGCACGGTCAGCTCGAAGTCGCTGTAGTCGAGCGGTTGGGTCAGAATCTCTTCGGTGATCAGCAGCGGGCCGAACAGTTCGGTGCCCCATTGCAGGTTCGCGAAGCTCGCGAACAGATGCGCCGAAGCCACCGTGCTGAACGCGCCTTCGAGCATCGTGCCGCCGTACAGCTCGATACCGGCGGCGTCGGCGATGGCGGCGACGCGCTGCGCGGCGAACAGACCACCGTTCTGTTCGATCTTGATCGCGAATACGTCGGCGCCGCCGTTCTTTGCGATCTCGAACGCGCTTTCGGGTCCTTGCAGAATTTCGTCGGCCATCAGCGCGACCGGGAAGCGGCGCATCAGACGACCGAGCGCCGCGGCGGACGCGACCGGCTGCTCGACCAGATCGCAACCCGCGTCGGCCAGTGCCGGGATCGCCCAGGCGGCCTGGGTTTCGCTCCAGGCCATATTGACGTCGACGCGCACCGCGCCGCGATCGCCAACCGCCTTCTTGATTTCGGCGACGTGGCGAATGTCGGTCTTGAGTTCCTTCGCACCGATCTTCAGCTTGAAGACCTTGTGCCGGCGCACTTCGAGCATGTGCTCGGCTTCGGCGATGTCCTTCGCGGTGTCGCCCGAGGCGAGCGTCCATGCCACCGGCAAACGCTCACGACGACGACCGCCCAGCAGTTCGCTCACCGGCACGCCAAGGCGTTTGCCCTGGGCGTCGAGCAACGCGGTTTCCAGCGCGCTCTTCGAGAAATGATTGACCTTGACCAGCTTGCCGAGGTGCGCCATCAACGCCTGAATGCGCGTGGCGTCCTTGCCGATCATGGCCGGCGCGAGGTAGGCGTCGATCGCGAGTTTCATCGCCTCGGGGCTTTCGGGGCCGTAGGCCATGCCGGCAATCGTGGTGCCTTCGCCAATGCCGACGACGCCGTCGCTGCAGTACACCTTCACCAGCATCAGGGTCTGCCCATACATCGTGGCGACCGACAGCTTGTGAGGGCGGATCGTCGGCAAATCGACGAGGCTTGTTTCGATACGTTCGATGGTCGCTAGGGTCATGTCGGCTGCTGCTGCGAGAGGGGAGTTCATTGGACGTTTTTATACCCTTCCCGCGTTTTTGGCGTCCAATACTTTTCCTGTCCTCTTTCATACCTGCAAAGTATGATGCAGCCGGAAACCCCGTGTTTTCGACGGATCTTGCGCTGCACCATACATCTTGGGCATCGAAAAAACGGGCGTTTTCGTGCTGGGAAAGTGACTTGCGTCAAACCATCATGCACGCGGAGCATATTGCGCGCGATAAACATGATCGAGGGCAAAGCGGGAAATGTCGATACAGGTTTTAGCCACGCAATCTGGACCGCTCGAGCAACTGCCGTCCGTCATGCGGAAGCGCTCTCACGCCGCCGCGAGTGCGCTGACCATCACGCAATAGCCGTCCGGATCACGCAGAGCAAACTCCAGCGTTCCCGTGTGCGGATTCAGGTGCGGCTCGTCGTCGAGCCGGGACACGAGCGTGCGCACCCTTGCGAGACAGGCGTCGAAATCGTCGACACGGAAAAACAGCAGCAGGCCGTTGCCCGCCTGGCCATTTCCTGGATCCAGCAACGATGGATGCTCGTGCGCGCCCCACCGATGCAGGCAGAGCAGCACGGTGCCGTCCGTATCGACGAGCTGACCGAAGTCGTCATGAGCCGGAGACGTCGGCGGCTGGCCGAACAGCGTCTGATACCAGCGAAAACTGCGCGCCACGTCCTTCACGCCGATGATCGTCCACGTACGCTTCACTCGAACCTCCATTGGCGAACGATACGAATACTGTAGACGCGTCATGGCAATCGGCCAAAGTCAGCGGCGGCCATTGGCCGCATCGCGAATGGTCCGAGCCATGCAGGTCTCCCGGCAAGCCACAAGTAAAGCCGTTGCCCAGTCGCCGATACGCCCCGTCAGTACCGTTCCTCACGGCTGCAATCCGTAAGCGGAGCCCGTCCACCGCGCCACGCCCGCCGCCCCGCTCCGTTGCCCTACCCCACCGGTTTCGACGAGCGTAGCAGCGCAGCCCCGCTCATCACCAGTCGGCCGGATGGCCTATGTCGTCCGGCGGAGGCGACTTGGGCCCGCGCGTGGCGTAAAATACGCGCTTTCCCGAAAATCTCGCCAACATGACGCTCGCCTCCACCCAAGAGATCATCGCCGAACTGAAAGCCGGCCGGATGGTGATCCTCGTCGACGAAGAAGACCGCGAAAACGAGGGCGACCTCGTGATCGCCGCCGAGTTCGTCACCCCGGAAGCGATCAATTTCATGGCCCGCTACGGCCGTGGCCTGATCTGCCTGACGCTGACCCAGGAACGCTGCAAGCAGTTGAACCTGCCGCTGATGACCTACCGCAACGGCACCCAGTACGGCACCGCGTTCACGGTCAGCATCGAAGCGGCCGAAGGCGTGACGACCGGCATCTCGGCGGCCGATCGCGCCCGCACGGTCGCCGCCGCGGTCGCGCCGGACGCGAAGGCCGAGCACATCGTGCAGCCGGGCCACATCTTCCCGATCATGGCCCAGCCGGGCGGCGTGCTGGTGCGCGCCGGCCATACCGAGGCCGGCTGCGACTTCACCGCGCTCGCCGGGCTCACGCCGGCTTCCGTGATCTGCGAAGTGATCAAGGACGACGGCACGATGGCACGCCTGCCCGACCTGATCGAGTTCGCGCAGGAGCACGGCCTGAAGATCGGCACGATCGCCGATCTGATCCACTATCGCAGCCGCACCGAGTCGATCGTCGAGCGCGTCTGTGAACGCACGATGCAGACCGCGCACGGCCCGTTCCGCGCGATCATGTATCTGGACCAGCCGAGCGGCCAGCCGCATCTCGCGCTGGTGCGCGGCACGCCGAACCCGGACGAAGACACGCCGGTGCGCGTGCACGAGCCGCTGTCGGTGCTGGATCTGCTCGAAGTCGGCGAATCCACCCATTCGTGGACGCTGGATGCGGCCATGAAGGAAATCGCCGCGCGCGATCTCGGCGTGGTCGTGCTGCTGAATTGCGGCGACTCGAAAGACCATCTGATCGACGTCTTCAAGGCGTTCGACTCGAAGGAAAAAGCCAACGCGCTCAAACGCCGGCCGGTCGATTTCAAGACCTACGGCATCGGCGCGCAGATTCTGCGCGAACTCGGCGTCGGCAAGATGCAGGTGCTGTCGAACCCGCGCAAGCTCGGCAGCATGTCGGGTTACGGTCTCGAAGTCACGGGCTTCGTGCCGATGCCCGGCAGCAGCAAGCAAGCCCCGCAAGGCTGATCCGGCTACCCACGCGCCTCGCGCCCACTCAAACACTACGGAATTCACATGGAAATCGGACAATACCAACCGAATCTCGACGGCGACGGACTGCGCATCGGCATCGTCCAGGCGCGCTTTAACGAACCGGTCTGCAACGGCCTCGCGGACTCCTGCATCGAAGAACTCGAACGCCTCGGCGTGACCGGCGAAGACGTGCTGCTGGTCACGGTGCCGGGCGCGCTGGAAATCCCGCTCGCGCTGCAAAAGCTCGCGGAAAGCGCCCAGTTCGACGCGCTGATCGCGCTCGGCGCGGTGATCCGCGGCGAGACCTATCACTTCGAACTGGTGTCGAACGAAAGCGGCGCGGGCATCACCCGCATCGGTCTCGACTTCGGCATCCCCGTCGCCAACGCGGTGCTGACCACCGAGAACGACGAACAGGCTGTCGCGCGCATGACCGAAAAGGGTCGCGACGCCGCGCGCGTGGCCGTCGAAATGGCCAACCTCGCGGTTGCGCTCGAACAGCTCGGCGGCGATGACGACGAGGAAGAAGACGAAGACGAGGAAGAGGCATGAAGAGCGCACGCCGACGCTCCCGCGAACTGGCCACGCAGGGGCTTTACCAGTGGCTGCTGTCGGGCTCGCCCGCCGGCGAGATCGACGCGCAATTGCGCGGCGCGCAAGGTTACGACAAGGCCGATCACGAGCATCTGGACGCGATCCTGCATGGCGTGATGCGCGACTCGGAAGCGCTGTCCGCCGCGATCGCGCCGTGCCTCGATCGTCCGATCGAACAGCTGTCGCCGGTCGAGCGCGCGGTGTTGCTGGTCGCCGCGTTCGAACTGAAGAATCACGTCGACATTCCGTATCGCGTGGTCATCAACGAGGCGGTCGAGCTCACCAAGACGTTCGGCGGCTCGGACGGCTACAAGTACGTGAACGGCGTGCTGGACAAGCTCGCGGCGCAACTGCGCGCCACCGAAACGCAAGCGGCCCGCAAGGGCTGAACGCGACGCGCGTGGCGCCATCCATCGAAGATGGCCGCCATGCGCGTTTGCCTCGGGCGCGCGGCAAACCTCGCCGGCGCCCCTATCAGAATGTGACTCAGGATGTGACTCGGGGCACGACTTGTGGCTGCCCCAGCGCATCAGCGCTTCATCCGTCGCGCGGGCCCCGTCGTCGCGCTTCTGCTTCTGAACTGGATCTGACTGTATGAACTCCGTGACCGAACCGCTGGCGCGGCTTGCCGCCCGCGTCGACGCCATCCAGCCCTTCTACGTGATGGAACTGGCCAAGGAGGCCGCGCTACTCGAACGCGAGGGGCGCGACATCATTCACATGGGTATCGGCGAGCCGGATTTCACCGCGCCCGAACCGGTGATCGAGGCGGCGGCGAACGCGCTGCGCCGCGGCGTCACGCAATACACGAACGCGCTCGGCCTGCACGCGTTGCGCGACGCGATCTCCGCGTATTACGCCGATTTTTACGGCATCGACGTCGATCCGGCCCGGATCGTCGTGACCGCGGGGGCGTCGGCCGCGCTGCTGCTCGCGTGCGCGGCACTCGTCGATCGCGACGATGAAGTGCTGATGCCCGACCCGTGCTATCCGTGCAACCGCCATTTCGTGATCGCCGCCGAAGGCAAGCCGGTGATGGTGCCGAGCGGGCCGGCCGAGCGTTTCCAACTGACCGCCGCCGACGTCGAGCGCCTGTGGGGCGAGCGCACCCGGGGCGTGCTGCTGGCGTCGCCGTCGAACCCGACGGGCACCTCGATCGAGCCGGCCGAACTCGAACGCATCGTCAAGGCCGTGCGCGCCCGCGGCGGCTTCACGATCGTCGACGAGATCTACCAGGGCCTCAGCTACGACGCGAAGCCGGTGTCGGCGCTGGCATTCGGCGACGACGTGATCACCGTCAACAGCTTCTCCAAGTACTTCAACATGACCGGCTGGCGGCTCGGCTGGCTGGTCGTGCCGCCCGCGATGGTCGGCGCGTTCGAAAAGCTCGCGCAGAACCTGTTCATCTGCGCGTCGGCGCTTGCCCAGCACGCGGCGCTCGCGTGCTTCGAGCCGGAGACGATCGCCATCTACGAAGCGCGGCGCCTCGAATTCAAGCGCCGTCGCGATTTCATTGCGCCGGCGCTCGAATCGCTCGGCTTCTCGGTCCCGGTGATGCCCGACGGCGCGTTCTACGTGTACGCGGACTGTCGCGGCGTCGCGCATCCGGCCGCCGGCGACAGCGCGGCGCTCACGAAGGCGATGCTGCACGATGCCGGCGTCGTGCTGGTGCCGGGCATGGACTTCGGCACAGCCGCGCCGAGGGAGTACATCCGGCTGTCGTACGCGACCGCCTATCCGAAGCTCGAAGAAGCGGTCGAGCGGTTGGCGAAGCTGTTCGGGCGGCATTGAGGCTGCGGGCGTTGAGCGACATGGTTGGGCTTGACGCGTAACGCCACAGTCACGCTGACGGTGCCGCGCGACGAACACGCCGCCGACCTTGCACCACCAGGCCACAGGCCCCGCCCCCCATCCGCACAACGCGCCACCGGCCAGGCGTCAGTCACGCCGAAACGCCCCGCCGCCTTCGACCTGCAGCCAGAAACAAAAAAGGACACCTTCTCAGGTGTCCTTTTTTCATGCACGTCAGACTTTGTCTCTAGTGCTAGCCGGTACGAACCTCTGCCAGCCCCGAAATCCGTAACCGCTACCCTCAGGCGCCCAGTTCCGAAGCCGACGCCGCCACATGCCGCGTGGCGCTCGCATCGTCGTCCGGTTCGGCCGGCTGCGTATGCACCGCCGCACTCACCGCGTGCCCCGTCTGCATCGTCATCTGCACGCGCTTGCCGTTCCCGCCGTTATTGCTCGCCACCGCGGTCGTATTGGCCGAGGCGGTCAGCGCCGGCGCCTGCGGTGCGTTGATCGGCACCTTGCGGCCGCGCGCGACGTCGCGCAGACGGCCACGCTCGGCCATCACCTTGGCGCCGTAGCCGCCGTCGTCCTGCGAGGTCGAGCCAACGTACAGACGCAAGCCGCCCGGCAGCGAGCCGCCGCGCGCGATGCAATCCTTCAGCACGAGCGCGCCGACCTTGATGTTCGTCAGCGGTTCGAGCGCCGCGCCCTGGCCGCCGAAGTACTGGAATTTGTCCGAATGGACCTTCGACATCACCTGCATCAGGCCCTGCGCGCCGACGCCGCTTTCGGCGTACGGGTTGAAGCCCGATTCGATCGCCATCACCGACAGCAGCAGCAGCGGATCGAGGCCGACTTCGCGGCCGGTATCGAACGCCGCCCTCACGAGCTCGCTGACGGGTTCCTGAGCCACACGGTAGCGCCGCGCCAGGTACGAGGACACCAGGTCCTGCTCGTGGCTCGATACCAGCACACGGTCGTCCCGCGCATCGGCGGAGACACGCTGCGACGGAATCAGGCGGGCCAGCGCACCCACGCTTTGCATCGCGCGCGGAGCGAGACCATTCAGCGCCGCGACGCCCATGCCGGTCGAGCCAGAGTTGTCGACCGCGTTGTCGAAGTTGGTGCTACCGACGGTGAAGGCCGTGCTGCCATCGTTGGCGGCATCGGCATTGTTCAACGTGCTGGCCGAATTGGCCGACAGCGTATCGTCGGACGACCCGCCGGCATTGCCGGCCGGACCGATGGCCGGCATCGGATTGCCTTGCAGCAGACGGGCGGGACCCGCCTGCACGGCCGCGGAAACGACCGGCATCAGTCGCGCGGCAAGCACGCCGCGCCAGGCCGGCATCAGCCAAAGAACAAGAGCCAGCACCACGGCGATCCCGCCGACAATGCTGAACAGGTGATGACTTACTCGCGTCCCGCGCCGCAACGCACCGCGCACAAGCTGCGCAATACGCTCATCGGGACGCCACGATAACCAAGCGTTCATTCAGATCTCCCATCTTGCATGATCCGCGGACGCCGCCGGATGATCAGGCGGTACCACACGTTCGCGGAATCAAGACATCGCGTGCTCTCTGGTTGGGCAGCAGCGATGTCGGGAAAACGGCAAATACCGTCTGGGGAGCCATCTCGAAAACAGCCCAGACACGCTCGAAGCATGCCGGACCTTGCTCCCACGCGAAAAACCAGCGTCAGGGGACGCTGGTGAGGACTTCAATAAGCCGTCCGTGCCCTGCAGGGAGCGGAAACGGTGACGCGTTGCGTCTCAAGAACCGGGGGTAGCGGTAAAAAGGTTAACACCCCACAACCAATGTGGACGGATTCTATGCACGGTTTTATAGATCGTCAACACTATGGAAAGCAAAATCTATAACTATTTGTAATTATGAACAGTGTTCAGTCGGCCGGAAACCGCCTGCCACGCGTGTTTTCAGCGATCTGACCCTGGCTACTTCAATTAGGCCATTTGGTTGCTCTACGTGCGCTTTCCAACGCAGGTAAAATCGACAATCGCTTTGGCGTCGGCAGCGCGCTTGCGCCGTTCTGCCCGCTGTACGTTTTTGTCGTGTCCGTTCGCCCTTTGTCCCTATGCGCCGCGCATGCGGCCCCAACCGTCACAGATGAAATATAAAGACCTGCGCGACTTCATCGGCCGCCTCGAATCGATGGGTGAACTGCGCCGCATCTCGCAACCGGTGTCGCCGAAGCTGGAAATGACCGAGCTGTGCGACCGCGTGTTGCGCGCGGGCGGCCCGGCGCTGCTGTTCGAGCATACCGGGCAGCACGCGTTTCCCGTGCTCGGCAACCTGTTCGGCACGCCGCGCCGCGTGGCGCTCGGCATGGGCATCGACGCTGAAACAGGCGCCGATGGCGACCAGGCGGCGCTCGAATCGCTGCGCGACGTCGGTCGGCTACTGTCCGCGCTGAAAGAGCCGGAGCCGCCGAAAGGACTGAAGGACGCCGGCAAGCTGCTGTCGCTCGCGAAGGCCGTGTGGGACATGGCGCCGAAGGCGGTCAGCGCGCCGCCCTGCCAGGAAATCGTCTGGGAAGGCAACGACGTCGATCTCGCCAGACTGCCGATCCAGACCTGCTGGCCGGGCGACGCCGGGCCGCTGATTACCTGGGGTCTGACCGTCACGAAAGGGCCAAACAAGAGCCGACAAAATCTAGGAATTTATCGACAGCAACTGATCGGCCGTAACAAGCTGATCATGCGCTGGCTCGCGCATCGCGGCGGCGCGCTCGATTTCCGCGAGTTCGCGCTGAAAAATCCCGGCAAGCCTTATCCGGTAGCGGTCGTGCTCGGCGCGGACCCGGCGACGATCCTCGGTGCGGTCACGCCGGTGCCCGACACGCTGTCCGAATACCAGTTCGCCGGCTTGCTGCGCGGCGGCCGTACCGAGCTCGCGAAGTGCATCACGCCGGGCGTCGACGGTTTGCAGGTGCCGGCGCGCGCCGAGATCGTGCTCGAAGGCTTCATCTATCCGCAGGAGGGCGCGCCCTCCCCCGCGCCGGCGGGCGCCCCGCCGCGTCCGTCGAAGGGCGCGTCGGCGGGCTACGAGCACGCGCTCGAGGGCCCGTACGGCGACCACACCGGCTACTACAACGAACAGGAGTGGTTCCCGGTCTTCACGGTCGAGCGCATCACGATGCGTCGCGACGCGATCTATCACTCCACCTACACCGGCAAACCGCCCGACGAACCCGCGGTGCTCGGCGTCGCGCTGAACGAAGTGTTCGTGCCGCTGCTGCAGAAGCAGTTCACCGAAATCACCGACTTCTATCTGCCGCCGGAGGGTTGCAGCTACCGCATGGCGATCGTGCAGATGAAGAAGAGCTACCCGGGCCACGCCAAGCGCGTGATGTTCGGCGTGTGGAGCTTCCTGCGGCAGTTCATGTATACGAAGTTCATCGTCGTCGTCGACGAGGACGTGAATATCCGCGACTGGAACGAGGTGATCTGGGCGATCACGACGCGGGTCGACCCGACGCGCGACACGGTACTGGTCGACCGCACGCCGATCGACTACCTCGATTTCGCGTCGCCGGTGGCCGGACTCGGCTCGAAGATGGGACTCGACGCAACCAACAAGTGGCCGGGCGAAACCGACCGCGAATGGGGCCGCCCGATCGTGATGGACGACGCGGTCAAGCAGCGCGTCGACACGCTATGGGACGAGTTGGGCCTCGGCAAGGCCTGAGCCGCGCATCGCAGAACGACAGACAACAAAACAGATAACAGAACGGATGGAGCGGTCGCCCGGATGCACGCCTTTTCAATGATGTCGGACGGATTTTTTCTGTCCTTGTCGCTGTGCCTCGATATCGGTCTCGTCAACGTCGCGATCATTTCGCTGACGCTGTCGCATGGCTTCCGGCCGGGCTTCTGGCTCGGCCTCGGCTCGTGCGTCGGCGACCTGATTTACGCGGCGCTCGCGCTTGCCGGCATGGCCGCGCTGCTGCAGTTCGAATCGGTGCGCTGGGTCGTGTGGATCGGCGGCGCGGCGATCCTGCTGTTCCTCACGTGGAAGATGGCGCGCGAGGCGATGTACCCGGCCACGGCGCCCGCGGTGGCCGGCGAAGGCTCGGCCAGCGCGCCGCATCTGTCCGCGTGGCGCGGCTTTTTGCGCGGCGTGCTGCTCGCGGTGTCGTCGCCATCGGCGATTCTGTGGTTCGCGGCGGTCGGCGGCGCGCTGATCGCCAAAGCCGGCGCGACGAGCCCGACCACGGCGGCGATCTTCCTCGGCGGCTTCTTTCTCGGCGGCCTGTGCTGGACGCTGTTTATCTGCGGGCTCGGCAGCCACGGCCGCAAGCGTGCCGGCGCTGGTCTGCTACGCGCCTGTCATGTGCTGTCAGCGCTGCTGTTCGCGTATTTCTCATACAGCGTGATCGTCAACGGGTATCACGATCTGATCGTGCAGAGCGCCGCGCATGTCTCCAGTTGATCGCTGATGGCTAATGGCTGACCACGGCCCA
This sequence comes from Paraburkholderia antibiotica, assembly GCF_012927125.1. GTDB lineage: Bacteria > Pseudomonadota > Gammaproteobacteria > Burkholderiales > Burkholderiaceae > Paraburkholderia > Paraburkholderia antibiotica. Next base: position 134,293 of record NZ_JABBFZ010000001.1, on the reverse strand, counting down.
TAAGAAAACGGCTCGCCTTGGCGAGCCGTTTTTCATTCAGCCAGGCGCGGCCGAAGCCGACCCGCTTTACGCCAGATACTGCGCGAGCCTGGCCAGATCGACGTTGCCGCCGCTCACCACCACGCCGACGCGCTTGCCCTTCACCGGCACGACGCCGTTCAGCACCGCTGCCGCCGCGAGACAGCCGGTCGGCTCGACGACCATTTTCATGCGCTCGGCGAAAAAGCGCATCGTATCGATCAGTTGCACATCGCTGACGGTTTCGATCCGCGCGACCAGCTTGCGGATCACCGCGAACGTGTAGTGGCCGAGATGCGTGGAGGCGGCGCCATCGGCGATCGTGCGCGGCGTGTCGATGTGCACGATCTCGCCACGCGCGAGCGATTGCTGGCCGTCGTTGCCCGCTTCGGGTTCGATGCCGATCACCGTGCAAGCCGGGCTCAACGCCGCCGCCGACAACGCGCTGCCGCCGATCAACCCGCCACCGCCGAGGCACACGAACAGCATGTCGAGCGGCCCGGTTTCGTCGATCAACTCTTTCACCGCGGTGCCCTGCCCGGCGATCACGTGCGGATGATCGTACGGCGGGATCAGCGTCATACCGCGCTCCTCGGCGAGCCGGCGACCGATTTCCTCGCGATTCTCCGTGTAGCGGTCGTAGGTGATCACTTCGCCGCCATAGCCTTTAGTCGCGGCGACCTTCGCTTCGGGTGCGTCGTGCGGCATCACGATCGTCGCGTGAATGCCGGCGAGGCGTGCCGACAGCGCGATCGCCTGCGCGTGATTGCCCGACGAATAGGTCAGCACGCCTGCCTTGCGCTGCTCTGCGTCGAAATGCGAGATTGCGTTATACGCGCCGCGGAACTTGAACGCGCCCATGCGCTGGAAGTTTTCGCACTTGAAGAACACCGACGCGCCGGTGCGCTCGTTGAAGGTGCTCGACGTCAACACGGGGGTGCGGTGCGCGACGCCCTCGAGACGCGCGGCGGCGTCGAGAACGTCATCGAAAGTGGGAGCGGGAAGCGCTTGCATCGGCGAAACTCTCCTGAGCGATGGCGAAATAGCCATTCTCCCAGCTTCGCCGATGCTTTGGAACGTCGTCTGCGTGGGGTGTCCGCGCGAGTTTTCGGAGTGCTCGCGCCGGACGAATCATCGGACGGACAAAACAGCGCGCAAAAGAAAACGGCGTAACCCGGCATTCAAGCCGGCGTTACGCCGTCGACATTCCCGCGCGTCATCCGCGCCCGCGCTTAGCGGCGATAGTATCCGTGGCCATAACCGTGGCCGTAGTACCCGCGATAGTAGCCGTGCGGATAATAAGGACGCCCATACCCGCCGTAATAGCCACCGACCACCACCGGAGCCGGCGCCACCACGACCGGGGCCGGAGCATAGACCGGCGGCGGGGGCGGTGCGTAATAAACCGGCGGCGGCGCCGCGTACACCGGATAGGCCGGCGCGACCGGCACCCCGATGCCGATACCGACAGAAACGTGCGCCTGAGCGGCCCCGGCAAGTCCGAGGCCGAGTGCTGCTGCAACGACAAACGGAACGATCTTTTTCACTTCTATTCTCCTAGCGCGGCCTGCCAAGGTCGCCGACTGCGCATGCCTCGCATGCTGTTGAATCAATTTAACGAAAAAGGCCCGGCCGATCTGTTCGCATTTGTTGCAAATTGCAATGCGCGACTTTGGGCTCGCCGCGACGTGCTTCAGGCACGAACGTCGGGGCCACAACGGCGCTGGCAAAACGGGCCGGGAATCAAGGAGTTGGGCGGGGCAAGCTCGCCGCGCGTCATAGATGAGAGCGCGCGGGCGTCGTGGAGTTCGCGGTTCCGTAATGTTTGATTACAAATTCGCTTCAAAACTGACAGCGGAAAGGAATTTCCCATAAAAAATGCCCGGCGAATTGCTTTCACCGGGCATTTTCCCACCTGTCCAAGCGAAGATCGCGTCTAGCCGACCTTCACATAGACAAATTCGCGGGACACGTTCGGCGGCACGTAGGCGCCGCTGATCCGCACACGAGGCGTCAGGCGCTTTTTCTGATCCCACCAGCGACGGCGCTGCGCGTGCGTCAGGAACCGCAAGTGTTTTCGGTAAGAAAAAATACTCATCGCTACCCTCCCGAATTTCCGACTGCGAAACGAAGTACCGGAACAGCAAAAAGTACGGAACAGCAACTGCAAAACGTCGATTGGAGCAGTCACGATTGTGAGCAGTTTTCAGACCCGCGAGCGTCGCGCGGCCCGATGATCGGCAGGCGGTGCCATATCGCCGGCGGATTGATCCGACGAAAATCGGCCGCCAAGCCGCGCCAACGCGAGGTCCACCGCAAGCCCCACCGCACACACAGGGCCCGATCGCGCCGACGATGAGCCGGATGCGCGATACTTCATCCTTCCCGTTCAATCGACCCGTCCGGAGCCGCCGATCATGTCCCAGTCTTCCTTGCCGCGTGTCGGCTTCATCGGTGCGGGGCGGCTCGCGCGCTGTCTGGCGCTGGGTTTTGCGCGCGCCGGCTATCCGGTGACCGCGGTGGCGAGCCGCTCGGCCGATTCCGCGCGCCGGCTCGCCGCCCAGATCGAGCGCTGCACGGCTTACGACGATCCGCAGCAGATCGTCGAGGCCGCCGATATCGTTTTTTTAGCCGTTCCCGACGACAGCATCGGTACGACAGCGCACACACTCCGGTTCGCCCCGGACACCGCGAGCGGCAAGGCGCTCGTGCACTGCAGCGGCGCATCGCCCGTCGAATTACTCGCGCCGGCGCACGACCAGGGCGCGTCGATCGGTGGCTTTCATCCGCTGTATCTGTTCGGCGGCGAGCTCACCGATCTCGAGCGGATCGCCGGCTGCTCGGTGACGATCGAAGCCGACGGCACGTTGAAAGACACGCTGACCGCCCTCGCCGTCGCGCTGCGCTGCCATCCGCTGTCGATTCCGCCGGGCAGCCGCATGCTCTACCACGGCGCCGCGCACTACGCGGCGAGCTTCGCGCTGTGCGGCCTCGCCGAATGCGTCGCGCTATGGCGCACGCTGGGCTTCGCCGAGGACGACGCGCTGCGCGCGCTGCTGCCGATGCTCGCCGGCACGATCGAAACCGCGCGCGACAAAGGCTTGCCCAACGCGCTCGCCGGCCCCGTGTCGCGCGGCGACACCGGCGTCGTGCAAAAGCAGCTGGCGCTCTTCGAAGAACTCGGCGGCGATCACGCCGCGCTGTACGGCCTCATGACGCGTCGCGCGGTCGACCTCGGGCGCCGCCGCGCGACGCCGCCCGCAACGATCGAAGCAATCTCCGCGGCAGTGGAAGAATCGCTGGGCCGCTCGCTGAATCGGGCGACGGCAGGTGCAAGCGTCAAGTAAGCCGTGATAATGTGACGTCCGGCGCGCAAGCAGGCAACGGCAAACCACACGCAAGCCGCGCCACGCTTCGGGATCAACAGACGAGAACGCACAATGATCAAGGTCAGCATCCTCTATCCCTATCGGGACAACGGCCGCTTCGACATGGACTATTACTGCGCGACCCACATGCCGCTCGCGGCGAAGCTGTTCGGGCCGGCGCTGAAAGGCTGGTCGGTCGACGCGGGCATCAACGCGGGGCCGCCGGGCACGCCGCCGCCGTATGTGGCCGCCGGTCACTTCCTGTTCGATAGCGCGGATGACTTCTATAAAGTATTCAAGCCGGCGTCCGAACAACTGCTGGCGGACATTCCGAACTACACCGACGGCGGCAACGGCACGATCCTGATCAGCGAGGTCCGCGTTTCCGTGTGATGCCGGACAGACAGCCGGCCAGGCGCGGCGCGCAATGACGTCGAGCCGTCGGCTGACGAATCCGGTTGCCTCTGTCCCACGCAATTCCGCGCGACTCACCGCAAGCCTTCCGCGCGGCTGCTCGAACCCGACGAAGACGCGCTTGCGCGAGCAATGCGTCTGCCATTCAACCCAGCGCCGGTACGTCCGCCCGGACGACGCCGGCAGCGCGCCGCCCACGCGACGGCCGCGCCCAGAAGCATAAGGACACGAGATGTTTGGCGATATCGCCCGTTTTCTGCTCAATACCGTTTTCACGCTGTTCGGCGCGGCGCTGCTGCTGCGCGCCTGGCTGCAGGTCGTGCGCCTGCCGCCGTACAACCCGGTGTCGAACGCCGTGATGCAGGCGACCAACTGGATCGTGCTGCCGTTGCGGCGCATCCTGCCGAGCACGCGCAACATCGACTGGGCGAGCATCGTCGCGACGCTGATCGCCGCGATCGTCTACGTGGTGCTGATGGTCGTGCTGACCGGCGCCGATCCGCTGACGCTGGTGCCGACCCTGCTGATCGTCGCGGTGCTGACCACGATCAAGTGGGCGCTGAACCTCATCATCTGGATGACGATCCTGATGGCGCTGCTGTCGTGGCTCAACCCGCGCTCGCCGGCGATGCCGATCCTCTATCAGCTGACCGCGCCGTTCCTGAATCCGCTGCGCCGCGTGTTGCCGCAACTGGGCGGCATCGACCTGTCGCCGATCCTGCTGTTCGTGATCGTGCAGGTGCTGCAGATGGTAGTCACACGCGCGGCCGTTCAGCTGACTTACTTCGTGATCTGATCACGCGTCGAGATCGGCCGATGCGTGGTGCGGAACCACGTGTCGTCGATCGATGAGGTTAGAGCCGCCGCGATTTGCTCATGCACGCGGCGGCTTTTCTTTTTGTGCCGTTGCTGCCGATTACCGCTTCAGCTTCGGTTTCGGTTTTGGCTCCGACCAGCTGCTGACCAGCTGCCGGCCTCCGCCGGGTAACGGCGCTCTTCACCTGCGCGCCGCCGCTTCCCGCCAATCGCTCCGACGTCGCGAATCAGAACGTATTCCAGTCGTCATCCGCCGTCGCGGCCACACGGTCGGACATGGTCGCCGGCTGCTCCGGCAACCCGACCTTGCCGACACGCCCCCGCGTCGCCGCTGTCGTTGCCCGTGCAGTCACTGCGGCAGCCGCGGTAGCCGCCGCAAAACCACGGCTCTCGCCCACCCGGAACACCGACACCGTCTGCTTCATCTTGCGCGCCTGCGCATCGAGCGATTGCGCGGCGGCCGCCGCTTCTTCGACGAGTGCCGCGTTCTGCTGGGTGGTTTCGTCCATCTGCGTGACGGCCTGGCCGACCTGATGGATGCTGCGGGTCTGCTCCTCGGACGCCGTCGCGATTTCGCCGACGATATCCGACACGCGATGGATCGCGGCCTTGATGTCGGCCATCGTCGCGCTGACTTCGGCGGCCTGCTGCGTGCCGCCCTCGATGATCGCGACCGACGTCGTGATCATCTCCTTGATCTCCTTGGCCGCGCTCGCCGAGCGCTGCGCGAGATTGCGCACCTCGCTCGCGACCACCGCGAAGCCGCGTCCCTGCTCGCCCGCGCGCGCGGCCTCGACCGCCGCGTTCAGCGCGAGGATGTTGGTCTGAAACGCGATGCCCTCGATCACGCCGGTAATCTCCGAGATTTTCGTCGAGCTGCCGCTGATTTCGCCGATGGTCCGCACCATTCCCTCGACCGCCGTATCGCCGGCGTTCGCGACCTGCGCGGCCTGTGTCGCGAGCGCGCTCGCGTTGCGTGCGTTGTCGCTGTTGCGGCTGACGGTCTGCGTAAGTTCCGACATGCTCGCCGCGGTCTGTTCGAGCGAGGCGGCCTGCCCTTCGGTGCGCGCGGACAGATCGATGTTGCCGCTCGCGATCTGCTGTGACGCGATGCTGACCGACTCGGCGCTCTCGCGGATCGAGCCGATCGTCGTCGCGAGACGCCGTTGCATGTGCGCGACCGCGCCGAGGATGCTGCCGTCGGCCGTGCCGCCCACACCACCTGTGCCGCCCGTAGGCAGGCGCTGGCTCAGATCGCCGCCGGCAATCTGCTCGACGACCTTCGCGACCTCGGCCGGTTCGCCGCCGATCTGCCGCACGACCGCGCGCGTCAGCCACAGTCCGAGGCCAATCGCGATCGCGATGCCGACGAGCGCGCAGCTCGCGATCCACCACGTCACCGAACGAACCGCCTCGACGCCGTTTTCGACGCGCCGCCGCGCCAGTTCGTCGCGCACGTCCGACAGCTTGATCATCAGCGTGCGCAGCTTCACGTGCAGCGGATCGGTGGTCGACTTCAGCTCGGCGAGCGCGCCGGGCTGGTCGCCCTGATCGGCGAGCGCCATCACCTTCGCGACCGAGTTCATGTAAGCCGGATATGCGGCGTCGAAGTCGCTCAGCAACTGCTTCTGCGCGTCGGTGGTCGCGTGCTTACGCTCGTAGTCGAACGCCGACAGGATCGCCGCCTCGCCGCCGTGATTGAGACGCACCGTATCGGCGCGGCCAGCTGCTTCGGGATTCAGGATGTACGAATAGAGACGCCGGAAGTGCGAGGCCGCCTGCCACGCGGCGGTGCCGTCATCGCGCACCGGCACGAATTCGCGGTCGTACATTTCGGTCTGCATCGTCGCGACTTCGCGCACCTTGAGCACCCCGACGGTGCCGACGATGGCCGTCACGAACGCGCACAGCATCAACGAGCCGACAAGCTTGTGGCTCAGCTTCAGATTGGAAAACCACTGCATCTTTGGGATAGGTCTCTTGAACGGGATGGGAGAGCGCCGGGGGTTGGCTTTGCTGATGAACGCTCACCGGCCTGGCGCTCGTCCGGGATAACGGCAAGTGGGGGTGGGTTCTGAAGGCTGACGGCACGGTCCGTAAGCGCGCACGCTCGCACTACAGTTTTTTAAGCGGATGCCGTAAACGAGGGCAAATAGCACCACCATGCCCCCGCTCAGGAGATTGAAGTGCAAGGAATCATCTACCGCATCGAAAAGCCGTTAGAGACGCTCCAGATCGACGTCCCGCTGGAGGGAAATTATCTGCTCGGGTCCGTTCATGGTTCGACCATGACGAACAAGCGTAACAATCCCAAGGATCCATTCTTCGTCCGCTTTTTTTCCGGTTCCGATCGCTCGGTCGTATTCTGCTTTTGCCCGACGGAAAGCCTGACAGAAGGCGCATTGAAATATGGTTGGGCACGTGCATGCGAGTTCGCGGAGAAAGGCAGCATCCCCGAGAAAAAAGCCTGTTTTGTGTGGTCCGACAGTAGCTCGCCGAACGTGATCGGCGATATCTCAAGGTTCATTCGAGAGTCAGGCACACTGACCGAAGCAAGCTATTCGATCGTCGCGCAGGTCAAAGCAGCGGTCGATGCAAGAGGGATGGCGATCCTTGCAGCCACGCTCAAGCCGGAACGGATCGACCGGGCGCTCACCGCCTATATGCTCGGACTCGCCTACCGCCACGTCCTCGAAGAAGCGATCAATGAGCTTGCCGAATGCTGCCGCGACGACGCGAAGGTCAAGCGCACTGAAACGATGCATTCGGAAATTTCCCGCTTCATCGCAAGCTATTACTTCGACGCGCCCGCTCGCGTCACCACGACGGAAGTCGCGCCGCTGTACGACACCGTCCACAAGCGGTTGCGGCTCAAGTCGCTGCGTGACGAACTCGTCGATCAACTGGGGAGAATCGCCGAGGTCATCCGGATCGAGCGAACCGCGTCGGAATCTGCTTTCGAGACGAGGCTGCAGCGACGCCTCACGATATTTGGCGCGGTCATCGCATTTCTAGGCCTCGTGCAGGTGACGCAAGTCACGCCAGCACAGGTCGATACTTTTACGACCAGCTGGAAAACGAAGTTTTCGGGCAATCCGGCGACACCGGCTTTGGCCGCTGACCTGAAGACGCCCGTGGTAGCGCCAGCGCTGTCGGATGATCGCGCCGAAGCGCCGCCTCGCAAGCTGAAGCGGGTTCGTCATGAGGTGCAGAGTGAGAGTCATTGATGCGGGTGGAGGCCCCTGGAGAATGCGCGGATAAAACAGTGGGCGTTTTCCCGTCAAGGCGCGCGACCGGTTTGGCTGTCCGCAGTCCGACCGCCTCTCAGACCGGCCCATTGCCCCAAACCATCCAAAACCCTGTAAAATAGCGCGCTCTGCGGGCGTCGTATAATGGTAATACCCTAGCTTCCCAAGCTAGAGCCGTGGGTTCGATTCCCATCGCCCGCTCCACTTTCCGCGCTGAGCGTTCAGCGGAATCCAGCAAGAGCCGCCTCACTGAAGGCGGCTTTTTTGTAGTGGCCACGGCCCGGCGCCGCACGATCAGCAGCACGCCACGCCAGCCAACCGCGCAATGCAGTGCGTCGCCTCTCCGGAGCGCGACAGCGCACATTGCACGACCGGCACGACCGCGATCGGCAAACCGCCCACGGCCCGCCACGCAAGCCGCGCAGCCCTCACCTTGCAGCACATCGACGAATGAGCCACGATCCCAACGACTCCGGCCTGCCGGACGACCTCCCGACGCCCACGAGCACATCCGCGGGTCAAGCCGCCGGCCCCGACGCGGATAGCGTCGACAGCACGGTCGAGCGCGACGATGCATCGGCGGACACGCTGCATCATCGCCGCATCCGCAGCTTCGTCACGCGCGCGGGTCGCGTGTCGACCGGCCAGCGCCGCGCGCTCGATGAACTCGGCCCCCGTTTCGTCGTGCCCTACACGCCGCAGCAGCCCGACTGGCTTAGCGTGTTCGGCCGCGAGGCGCCGCGCGTGCTGGAGATCGGCTTCGGTATGGGCGCGACCACCGCGGAAATCGCCGCGCAGCGCAACGGCGACGACTTCCTCGGCGTCGAAGTTCACGAGCCCGGCGTCGGCGCGCTGTTGAAGCTGATGGGCGAGCAATCGCTGACGAACATCCGCATCATCCAGCACGACGCGGTCGAAGTGCTCGAACACATGATCGCGCCCGACAGCCTCGACGGCGTGCACATCTTCTTCCCGGACCCATGGCACAAGGCGCGTCATCACAAGCGCCGGCTGATCCAGCCGAAATTCGTCGCGCTGCTGGTGTCGCGTCTGAAGCCGGGCGCGTATCTGCACTGCGCGACCGACTGGCAAAACTACGCGGAGCAGATGCTCGAAGTGCTCGGCGCCGATCCGCTGCTGCAGAACACCGCCGACGGCTACGCGCCGCGCCCCGACTATCGTCCGGTGACGAAGTTCGAGCGACGTGGTCTGCGGCTCGGCCACGGCGTGTGGGACCTCGTGTTCCGCAAGCGCGACATAGCGGCGTAGTGGTGTAACGACCTAACGCAACGGCCCAACGCGACACGCGCAAGAAAGCGCGTACACGCCAGCGCATCGCCAACCAGTCCGCCAAACGAAAAAGGTCCGCCTACGCGGACCTTTTTGCATTGCGCTCACCCAACCGGCTGAGCCTCAATCCCCCCAGCCCAACCCACCGCTATACCCGATCAGCAGAATCAGCAAGCCAAAGCCGATCCGATACCACGCGAACACCGTGAAATCGTGCGACGCGACGTAGCGCAGCAGCCAGCGCACACAGATGAACGCGCTGACGAACGCCGCCACGAAACCGAGCGCGAAGCTGCCGAGCGCGTCGGTGCTGAGCAGGTGCCAGTCCTTGTAGAGTTCGTAGAAGGTCGCGCCGAAGATGATCGGGATCGCCAGAAAGAACGAGAATTCGGTCGCGGCGCGGCGCTCGATGCCGAACAGCATCCCGCCGATGATCGTCGAGCCCGAGCGCGAGGTGCCCGGAATCAGCGCGAAGCACTGCGCGAGGCCGACCTTCAGCGCATCGAGCGGCGTCAGATCGTCGACGCTGCGCACCCGTATCGCCGCGTCGCCGCGCGCACGCTGCCGCGCTTCCGCCCACAGGATCACGACGCCGCCCACCACCAGCGCGAACGCGACCGGCACCGGCGAAAACAGCGCCGCCTTGATCGACTTCTCGAACAGCAGGCCGAGCACGATCGCCGGGATCGTCGCGATGATGACGTTCAGCGTGAAACGACGCGCCTCCGGCCGGCTCGGCAAACCCACGATCACACTGCCGATGCGGCGGCGGAACTCCCAGCACACGGCGAGAATCGCGCCGAGCTGGATTACGACGTCGAAGGTCTTCGCATGATCGTCGGAGAAGTCGAGCAGACTGCCGACGACGATCAGATGCCCGGTGCTCGACACCGGCAAAAACTCCGTCAAACCTTCGACGACGCCGAGAATCAGCGCCTTGCAAGCCAGTAGCCAGTCCATCCGTGCCCCTTATCGCGATAGGTTGTCGTAACGACAGGGCTCGCACGGTCATGCAGGCATGCGCGGCCCTGGGCGGCCGCGCGCGCGTCATTTTTCGACGATTTCCACGCGTATGCCGTTTGTAAGGACGGTGATTGTACCGGGTTCGTAGTGCGCGCCGGCAAATTGCATTTGCTCGGGCTTGAACGTGTAGATCGGATAGTTGGTCAGCAACTGCGTGGCGAGCAGCCCCGCGGCCGCGTTGATCTGCTGCTTGTACGCCTGCGCCTGGCCGTCCACGCTGACGTTGTCGACGCTCGGCGATTTGAGGATCACCGAATGGCTCGCCGGGTCGTAGGCGAGTTCGCTCGACAGCGTGAACACGCCGGCGACCGGCTGTTGCAGGAACGGGCTCGCGAAGCGCGCGTCGAGCTTCACCGACACGCGGTTTGCATCGGGCAGCATGCCGACCACCGGATTGCTCAGCGCGACGTCGAACACCTGCGACACCGTGCGTTGATACGGGAACTTGCGCTGCACCGCCTCCTGCACCTGCTGCTGCGAGAACGTGTAGTGCGACGGGATGAACGGAAACGTCGGGCTCGCGCAGGCCGCGAGCGACACCGTGATGCCAAGCGCGCTGCAGCCGGTCAGCGCGGCGCGCAGAAAGCGGCGCCGGTCGGGCGCTGCGGGTCGAGTCATGCGAAATCTCCTGTGGAAGCCCTGACGGACATCGGTTTGGGTTGCCGGTTACGGTTCGTGGACGGAGCGTGCGCGCGGGTCGGTTGCTTTGGACTGCGCATCGAACGCCTGCCGCCTGCTAACTTAACGCTCGACCCGCGCCGCGGGTGACACCGCGGGTAACACACGCGACGCCGGCTGCGTCCGCGCCTCGAGTTGCGTGAGCCACGCGAGCGCTTCGCCGCGACTCGCGCCGCACATCTCGAGCTGCGGCTGCAGGCCCGCGCAGCACGCCGGCCGCTCCGGCCGGCCGAAGATCGCGCAACGCAGATCGTCGCCGAGTTGCACGCAGCGCACCCCAGCCGGCTTGCCGTCCGGCATGCCCGGAATCGGGCTCGAAATCGACGGCGCGATACAGCATGCGCCGCAATCGGGACGGCACGCGTGACCGTCCACCTGAAACGGCGACTCGCGCGTCGCGAGATCCTGCCGTAACGCTGCGTCTACGACCGCGGCGCGGTGCAGTCCGCTATTTAACCTTTGATCCACGTCATCTTTCCTGAACTGAAATCTTGGCAACGCATCGCCAGACCTGCATTGTGCCACTGCATTTTCATGCGACTTTTTTACACAATTTGTGCGATGAGCACTCACTTAAACTCGAACACTCCTACAGGCCATACGCGCATGGCTCGCCGTTGAAGCGGTCTGGCAGGCCCCATCGTTACGCCCGCCGCCCCGCACAGCCAACCATCGCAACGCATTGCTCATGTCTCTCGCCGACACTCTGTTCCGCCCCGACCTGCTCGCCCGCTACAGCGCGAACGGTCCCCGGTATACGTCCTATCCGACCGCCCCACAGTTCCGCGACTCGTTCGATCCCGCCGACTATCGGCGCGCGGCCGCCGACCCCGGCGCCGCGTCGACCGATCTGTCGCTGTACTTCCACATTCCGTTTTGCGACACCGTGTGCTTCTACTGCGGCTGCAACAAGGTCGCGACGAAAAATCGCGCGCACGCGCAGCCTTATGTCGAGCGGCTCACGCGCGAAATCGCGTTGCAGGCCGCGTGTTTCGATACGCAACGCCCGGTGTCGCAACTGCATTGGGGTGGCGGCACGCCGACCTTCCTGTCGCACGACGAAATGGCCGAGCTGATGGCCGCGACGCGCCAGCACTTCACGTTGCTGTCGGATCACGAAGCCGAATATTCGATCGAGGTCGACCCGCGCGAAGCATCGCCCGACACGATCGCGCATCTGCGGCGCCTCGGCTTCAACCGGCTGAGCCTCGGCGTGCAGGACTTCGATCCGCGCGTGCAACAGGCAATCAATCGTATCCAGCCGTTCGAGATGACCGCGTCGGTGATGCAGGCCGCGCGTGCGGTGGATTTTCATTCGATCGGCGTCGATCTGATCTACGGGCTGCCGCATCAGACGGTCGCGAGCTTCAGCCGCACGCTCGACACCATGCTCGAACTCGCGCCGGACCGGCTCTCGGTGTTTGCGTACGCGCACATGCCGCAGCTTTTCAAGATGCAACGCCAGATGGATCCCGCCACGCTGCCCTCGCCCACCGAGCGGCTCGCGTTGCTGCAACGGATCGTCGAGCGTCTGACGGAGGCGGGCTATGTGTACATCGGCATGGATCACTTCGCGCTGCCCACCGACGAACTCGCGCGCGCTCAGGCGCGGCGCACCTTGCATCGCAATTTCCAAGGCTATAGCACGCGTGCCGAGTGCGATCTGATCGGCTTCGGCGCGTCGTCGATCGGCAAAGTCGGCGATGTGTACGCGCAGAACGAAAAGGACCTGCCCGCCTACGCCGACGCGATCGATGCGGGCCGGCTCGCGATCGCGCGTGGCATCCGCCTGACCGCCGACGATCGTCTGCGACGCGACATCATCACGCAGATCATGTGCAACCTCGAACTGCGCTTCGACGAATTCGAGGCGGCGTACGGCATCCATTTCACCGAGGCATTCGCGCCGGAGCTGGAGCGGTTGCGTTCGTTCGAAGACGATGGCCTGATCTCGCTCGGCACTCGCAAGCTCGAAGTGCAGACGGCCGGACGCATGCTCGTGCGCAATATCGCGATGGTGTTCGACCGCTATCTCGGCCAGCAAACGCTCGAACGCTTCTCGCGCACCGTCTAAGACGCCGTCCAGGGACAGGACGGTCTGATACAGCGGGCATACCGAAGCCGAAGCAGCGAGACCAGGCAATCGGCTTGCCCGCCGAGCGATTTTCGGCCATAATCTGCGTCTTCTTCGCGCGCGGAAATCCCAACGCGCGCTGCAGGATCTGCCCAGGTGGTGAAATTGGTAGACGCAGGGGACTCAAAATCCCCCGCCGCAAGGCGTGCCGGTTCGATTCCGGCCCTGGGCACCACAAGCTGTTCCGGCGAGAGCCGATAAATTCCGAAAAACCCCGTAAGATCAAGGTCTTGCGGGGTTTTTTATTCCCCGTTGATCCGCGCTGACTCGTCGACAGCTGGTGGTATCTGGCTCGTTTCCGGGTTTTCCAGCGGGAGATACCACCATGTCGCTGACCGATGTGCAGGTCAGGAATGCTCGCGCTTGGCGTCTATCCGGACGTATCGCTCGCGGCAGCGCGAAAAAAGCGCGACGATGCCCGCGAAAAGCTAGCGGCGGGAATGGACCCAAGTAACATCAAGCGCCTTGAGAAACGTGCGGTTGCCGCGCCGGCCCGCAGCCGCATGAATGGTTCGCCATTACCGTCAAGATGGAATTTCCTCACGTGCATGCGCTGGCGGGTTGCAGATCAATACAGCTTTCCAGGCGGTAGCGACCGCTTGATCTGTTTGCGCAGCCGCGCCACGGCAGCGGCCTTTTTTCTTTTGCGTTTGGCGGTTGGCGTTTCGTAGGCCATCCTTGCGCGCAATTCCTTGAGCAGACCCGTGTTGTCGATGGAGCGTCGGAAACGGCGCAGGGCAACTTCCACCGGTTCGTTGAGTTTGGGCGTTACAGTAGTCAATTGTTTTCCTGATTGTGATCCGGACGGATGCCCGGACGCTGGGCATGCGACTGAATCGATACGCGCGGCTGATATTGGTTGCATCTTATCTTTCTGACGGCGAATGGCTGGCCTTCAGGCCGATCGCTATGCGTCTGCATGCATCTGTCTGTGAAACGTCTATCAGCCGAAGCGCGCCTCCAGCCAGTCCTGCGCCCAGTTCTTTGCATGGGCTACCGCGTCCTCGCGTGCGTCAAAACCGGCCAGATCGCCGCTCGAATAAATTTCGTAACTGGTGCCGTCTGCACGATTGCTGCTGATCCGTGCGTGGGCCATGTACTCGCCGTCGGCACGCCGCGGAGTCGGGTCGACAGCGATCAGCGTGGAATTGAAGCGCATAAGTTTGTCCTTCAGGGTTGTCGCCCGGTTGCGACTGTCCCACCGGGCATCGAAAAAAGCGCGACTCACGTGCTTAGCATGGCCATGATCTGCCCTGCCTCGCAATCCGACTCGCAGCTTGCCATGCCACGCTCGCGCAGCAATGCGCGAATCGACACGAACATCAGAAACGCATCGACATCGACCTCGTGACGATGGTCACGAATGACGCTGTCGAGTTCCGCCTGCGCGCCGGGCGGCAGAAACTGGTCGACGAGCCCGGAACCATTGCGCCGGATCCACTCCAGCAGGTCATTCCTTTGCATATCACACTCCAGTGTGCACCGGTACTCCGTCCACTACAGCGGGTGAATCCCGCGTCCGCAGTAGAGGCGGGAGCCGGTTGTCATGGGATATCTTCACCACCGCGTCATCGGGCGACGCAAGAGAGAGGGGGCATGGAGACGTGAGCCACTGCGTTCGCAGTGCTTCACGCGTTGGGCCGCGCCGCGTGGTCTGGGGTGACCGGGGAAGGTCCGGTTCTACGGGGTGAAGCGGCTAAGGATGCCGTGAACGGCCACAGATCGAACGATGATCCCATGGTACGCCCATTGATGGATTTGTACAGGAAAACCGTGCTCCCGGTGCCATCAGAAAAAATACAAGGATTTGCGGATCAGCCCGGTGCTTATGACAGCAGTGCCGGGCGGCCGCGGCAATATGCTAGTCCGTGTTTGACTTCGCGTCTTCGCCGCGTCATGCAGGAACGCAGCATGCGATCGGTCGATATGGGCGCCAGGCAATCCCGATCTCGACAGATCAATGACGGCGAAACAAAGCCCTCGGTACGGCATTGCTGCCCCGTTCGCTCTTATGGCCGAAATTGATCCGCCTTTTGTGAGGTCGCAAACGAGAGTTCCAGCGTGCGCAACAGCGGGGAACGTGCAGCCCGACCGCACACCCAGCCCGACGTGAGACAGCAACACGACTCGTGGCTTGCCACTGCCATACGTTTTCAACAGCCAGGGGCATCGGATCTTCAGGGCAGGTCAAACGACAGATCATACGGGAGGCTGATCGCCCGCGGCCATCCCAAGCAGTACGTCGACTGCAGCCTGCCCCGCTATTTCCGCGACGAGATATGCCCAACGCCGGGTAAATGGACCGTTGCGCAGCGGAATGCGTCCACGCCGGTCGCCAAGGATGGCGAGTTGCTCGCCGCCCTTTATCTGGAAGCTGACCTCGTACAGATCCTCCACAGACGATGTCAGTTCGACGTGAATCTCGAAACCTCGATACAGGATCATCCGGTACATGGGCGCTCCTTTAGATTGTTGGATCGATGCGGCTCGGGGGAGCATCGATCCACGAACGGACGCGCAAGCGGACAAAGTCTTTGCCGAAAAATACCCGCAGGGCACAGTCAAACAGCGGCGGTCAAATCCGCCTGACATTCATTCAGGCATGCGAACAAATACAAAATCCGTATCTTCTGCATCCGCGGTGCAAATGAAGACGGAGCCGTGCCGGCCTCTCGTGAACATTCGCGGGAAGGTTTAGTTCGTGGCGCGAGGCATGTCAGTCAGTGTTCGCGACATACAGCACACGGTCAGCGCGTGACATCCAGAGGAACGCTTTCAGCCGCAGGTCACTTTTCCGATGCAGCGACAGCCGGATCGGTTTTCAGGCAGCGCTATCTTCGCCTGGGCAAAACCGGTGACGCTGCACGTCAGCAGCGTTTTTCACATGTCGACGACCGAAGCGCCACTCACCTTTCCGTCGACGATGTCCTTTCCCTGCTGACGGGCGGCTCGCCTTGCCGTGCCCAAATCGGAGAATGCATGAGGCTGGTTCAGCCGGAAAATACGGCTCGCGGCAGAGCTTGCTATTGCGGCCGGACGGCATATCCGTACCGCTATGTCATACCCTTCGGCGTAACGGGAATGTCCGTCAAAGCGATTGAACGTGCGGGGGAATACGAGAGGATGAAGTTCATACCCCCTGTAGAGAAGAAGCGGCTGGGTCGACATGCTGGGCACTCCACAAGGGGAGGCTCACTATACCCTGAAATAACTAACACAGCGCAACGCCGATGTTTTCAGAATTGAATTGACGGAACATGCCGGCGCGCGTATGGTGGGTCACGAAGTCCGCAAATCGGATCCTTGTCCGCACGGTCATCGATTCTCTTTCCGATGACCTGGCTTTCAGCCTTGTTCCTCCCCCCACAGTATGTGGCGGCCCCTCCACGAGGACGTTCGCCGGCAACCACGCTTTCTTGCCGCACGATGAAGCAGATAAAGACTACTGGCTTCATTGCACAAGCGACGGAACGCTGTCGCGACGAGATATCGAACACAACGCGAAAGGAACGGCAACGCGCTTTCGATTCCGGAGCGGCGCGCCGCGCGATCGAACAGACCTAAGCTGAGTGCCGGCCTGGCCAACGCTTGCCCATGCATGCATGAATTTCGCTGACAGGTCAGGCGTAAAGCCGCTTGAATTATCGTCTTGCCCGAACGTCGGGATTTCCCTCCGGGAAAGTCCGGCCGGGCTGCTACGGCTCGTTGATACGGCTCGTCAGGCGTTTCGGATGTCGCCTTTGACCTGACCCCGGACAACGATCAAAAAACCGGCTGCTTGCTGCGGCCCCAAGGAGTGATCTGATGACCACCAATCGCCATTATCGAGGCTTGGATATTTCCCTGCTCGTGTATCCCCATCATGCGACCCAGGCTGGATCTGGCCACAATTACGAGGAAGGTTTCGATGCGTCGATCCGTATCAGTGAACCCGGTTCCGGAATGGACAGCGCAAAGAGTCGTCTTTTCCGTGTGCCTGGCAAGCGTCCTTTCGAGCATTCCGGCGACGCAAGGCGCGCGTCCGTCGCCTATGCTGAAATGCTGATTGACGGTGGCAGATCCGGCCGCTCGCTCTGGGAGCCCGCCTGAGCGATTCGGCTACGGCAGACCACGCACCACAGTGCTTGCGGGTTCCCCGAACAGGGTGGCTTCGTGCAATTCGACTGCAGTCGTGATTCGCAATGCCCCGGAATTGAGAGCACGATCATCTGAGGGGTGTACATGGAAAAGCGTTCTGGCTTCCACGCTCGGGCTGCGTTTTCAGGGGAAGGGCTGCTTTGTCACGGACGCAAGAACTCACCGCGGTACCAGTGGCGCACCGGTTGTGCTGAGAGCACACTCAGAAGGCAGGAAGCTTGGTGAACTACCGTGGCTGCTGTTAGGCGTTCATTCTTCGAGCATTGACATGAGCGGCCGGGATGACCGGATGGACGAATCGCTCGGACTGAACAGCGCATGGTATGCAGATATTTTGATGGTGCTGACGGCTCACTAGCCCGCCATCCCACTCGTCCGTTTGCCACGCGGGCGTGTCGCAAATTCCTTACTTCGGCCGAACGTGCATGACACGCCACTGAAACGGCGTCGCCCTTACCCGCGCGTGTCGACCCAGTTGCGTGCCCAGCGTGTCGAGTGCCGCAGCGCCTGCTCTTCACTCGTGAAGTAATCGAGCGAATAGAACTGGTAGCGGCCTTCGGCGCGCGCGTTATTGGTTCGCTCGAGCAGCAGGTTGGATGAAAAACTACCGTCGGACAAACGATGCGCCGAGGGTTGGACGGCATAGCCGTTGTATTGATGAATCTGTTTGTTGTGCATTTTATTTGAATGATGTTCAAGTGCGCGCGCGTGCGACATGTGCATGGGCACGCCGATTCAACGCCATTTCGAACTGAATCTGAAGCAGTCGAAAAGCAAAAAATAGCTTTGAAGCCTGAGGGAGAATGACGCGCAACGCGGCGTATGGGGCCTTGGCAAGCTGCCGAATAAACTGAGGCAGCCAGGAGTGATTGTGCCAACCTGGGAGACAAAGCTCCGCGAATGTGTCGCTACAGCCCGGCGTCTACCGCGAGAGACCGGGCTCTTCAAACTTTACAGCGGCTTGATGTTAGCCGCTTGCAGACCCTTCGGGCCTTGCTTCGTTTCGAAGCTCACCTTCTGATTCTCAGCCAGTGTCTTGAAGCCATCGCCGCTGATTTCGGAGAAGTGCGCGAACAGATCGTCGCCGCCACTGTCCGGGGTGATGAAGCCAAAGCCTTTGCTGTCGTTGAACCACTTGACGATACCGGTATCCATAAGATTCCTTGAGAAAAATAGAAGAATGCTCTTTTAAAGAGCGTGTGAAGCATCAAGGAGGGAGAGGACAACGAATATCGCCGAGCAGCGACTAATTGATGAACAGCAATCGAACTTCTTGAACTTCGGCTGCTACAGTACCCGCTGGGTGCTACCAACGTCAATACTTATCTTGTAACTGATTCCCCAGGCCGCCGTTCTGCAAACAAACCGATGCGCGGAACTGCATGTTATGCACCCTTGCCTCGCATGGCGGACGGGCACGAGCGTACGGCACCGCACCTTCTCCGCGGGATCGGGACGGAACTGCGCCCCGCTCCCTGGATTTGGGCCAGATCAATGCACTGACTGAGGGTTTCCAAAGCGCAGCCGACGCCGGCATGTTTGTCTGTCGATAGACCAATGATGCCTTCGTGCGGCGCATCGTGTGCGTGCCGTAGGTGGCGTCGTCCAGTCCGACTTTGACGCGGCCGATCGATGCACGATACGAGCATACTGGCGCGTCGAGAAGTGCTCTGACGCGTGTAGGCAACTCGGAAACAGATAGTCGGAGGGCTTCAACTTGCGCGCTGAAATCCAGGTCGCGACACTCTGCCGAATTTGCTCCGTGATTTCGAACTGGATCGGTCTTCGTGTCTTCTGCTGCATAAACGTCGCTCGGGCAACTAGATGGCCTCCTATGCAGACGTTCTGCACCTGCAAGCGCGTCAAATCGCACGCCTGGAGCTTGCTGTCGATCGCCAGGTCGAACATCGCCGGCTCACGAGCGTTGGACGAGATATGCAGCCTCGTTCGAATTGCCCAAATTTCTCGGAGCCTCAATGGAGGCTTCTGGCCGGTCAACCTCCCCTTGTTCCATGGCACCCGGCGAGAGCTCAACGAAGGGAGATCGATTCTGCGCTTGGTGGAGTGGTCAATCTTCGACCCCGCGCCTTTATTCCTTTTCCGAGGAGCTTTCTCCTTATGCGATATGGCAGCCACCCGGCCCGCAGATTGAGCGCAACAGCTATCGCCGCTGTGGATGCTCAAGAAAGAATCGCAGCATTTCAGCACTTGCGTCCGGTCCAGTGGGGTCGGTGTAGCTGCCCCGGGCATTGCCGCCTGCCCAGGCGTGCGGTGCCCCGTGAACGGTCCACAGTTCGGCGTCGATGCCATTCGCTGAAACCAGCCGCGAGACAGTGCAGGCACGTCGGCCTGCATCGGCCGGACGCTGTTCACGACCGTCATCCGGCTTCGCGTCGAAGCCCCGAACAAGCTGTGCGGCATTGCGTATGTGAACCGTGGCATCCGAGTCGCCATGAAAGACGATGAGAGGTTTTTTCGGCAATAAGACGGATCGTGCCTCTGCGGAACGCCTGCCGCCTTTCATCGCCGCGAGCGCCGAAGGAAGATCGTGTGCGCATCGTGCGGGAAGCCCGGAATGTACACCTGCCGCGGCATAGAGTTCGGGATACGCAGCAATCATGATCGCCGCCATCGCGCCGCCCGCGGAGAGGCCTGCGACGTACACGCGCACGGGATCGACGTTATGGGCTGCGATGATTTGACGGGTTATGCCCGCGATCAATGACGGCTCGCCGCGTTCGCCATGTTGGTCATCTGGTTTGAACCAGTTCCAGCATTTCGACGCATTGGCCTGCTGCGGCTGCTCCGGATAGGCGACAAGAAATCGATGCCGCTCAGCCAGTACGTTCATCTGTGTGCCTGCTGCGAAATCGTCGGCGTTCTGTGTGCAGCCGTGCAACATCACGATCAAGGGTAGCTGCTCGCCGTGGCTTTCCGCCGGCACATACAGTCGATATTGACGGCGACCCGCGGCATTCGAATACACATGCGTGCTGAAATGTCCCCGGTCCTCGACGTCAATGCCGGCTTCTCGAGCGTTGAGTGTTTTTCCCCGCTTCATCGTCAGCGCGTCAAACGGCACGGCAACGGCTTCTGGCGATGTGTCCCACGACGCCGTTCGATTCGCGAGGTTATCGGTCTCTCCTCGCAGGGTGCGTTGTATCGCTTCTGTTGCTTCGGCGGGGCCGCGGCTGCGCAGCAAGGTCATCGCTTCGCGCATCGAGTTCAGGAAGCCATCATTGAATTTCATCGTATCTGTCCGTTATCGGGGTGAGGTATCGGGCGTCGCACGGTTGTTAGCGGATCCTGCCAGCGAGTGCCGTCTTGACGGCAGCCGATGCATGAAAGGCGCCCAGCACTACGACGCTGTCGATGGTCGCGAGCGCAAGTTCCGGGGAAACATCGCCCGCAATGCTGGCCAGTCCCAGCACCTGAATGGTGAGACGCTGATGGGCGGCACGAACTGCCTCGAGGTCCTGCCTCGAAAAATGCTGTAGCCCGAGCACGAGCGCACGGCGCGTCACCGTTTCGTGAACGACCTGGGCGTGCAGCGCGAGCTGGTTACGTATGGCGGTTCGGATCAGGTCAGTCCGGTTTGAATAAAAGCCTTCTTCCACGAGCAGGTCGATTTGCCCGAGATCCACAGGGCCGAGGTTGATCGTGATTTTTTCCGACTCGCCGCCTTTCGGGCGATTCATGCTGGGTACAGCGCGCTTTTCCATTTCCATCCTCTGACCATCCATATAGATGGTTATAGGCTGGTTTTCGCTGCGTTGCAACATATTTCGGAGAACAGACTGCTGCCAGCCCGCGCGCATTACCCAATGCGGTGCCTGGCGTGAGTTCGGATCAGAAAGAAGACAGGTGGCGAAAGAAGCCGCGGTCAGAGCGGCTGTCCGGTGCTACCGCCGAATATTGCGGGGACTCGCAGTGCCGCGACGACCTATAGCCGACTTTCTCCAAATCGGCCGCTGTGCAGACGTCAATGTGTCCGGCATCTCATTGCTCCCGCCAGGAAGGCTAAACCTCGTACATTCCAGCGCTACCGTTATTGGCGGAATTGTCACGCGAGCGTGCTGTTCGTGAACTTCCGCGTCGGCTCAGGGTTGGTGGACTGCAGCGCCGTCATTGCTGGTCGCAGTGCACCTCGAAGTGCGTCAGTATCGCAGGACCGAACGCATTACTGATCGCCACGTCGGCAGCGTCACGACCGTACGCCATCAATACACGCCCAATGCGTGGGGCGTTGTTTCGCGGATCGAACGTCTGCCAGGTACCGCCCACATAAGCTTCGAACCAACCCGCGAAATCCATCAGCGCAGCAACGGGCGGCAAGCCCACATCGCTGATATAGCCGGTGCAGTAGCGCGCCGGGATGTTCATTGCCCGACATAGCGTGACGCCGAGTTGCGCGAAATCGCGGCAGACTCCTTTGCGTTCCCGAAAAACATCCCATGCAGTTTTCGTCGGCCGCGCATGTTCGTAATCGAATTCAATGTGTCGATGCACGAAGTCACAGATCGCCAGCACAGTCTCGCGTCCTGGCGCGCACTGACCGAAAAGCTGCCATGCGATGTCTACCAGCAGATCGGTCTCACAATAGCGACTACCGAGCAGGAAAACCAGCGTATCGTCGGGTAAGTACTCTACGGGATGACCCCAGCCGTCGCTGGACCGCGTTTCCATCGCACCGGACACGTTGAGCAGCGCGGTCGTACGTAATCCTACACGTCCAATGGGCGCGACGATCCGGCTGCACAGGTTACCGAACAGGTCGCGGTACTGGCTGACCGGCACCGGCGGATCGGTAACGATCAGATCCGGCACGACAACATCCTTCGCATGAGAAAAATGCGTGTTCAGCATCAGCATCATCGGCGTGGGCTGCGAGCACTCGTACGACAATTCATATCCGACACGAAGCTTCATGAATCCTCCTTGACCCGGCTGAGGGTCCATGGGACTGGATTTAATGCGCGTGCATGGCCCACAGCAATTGCAGGAGACGGTTCCCATGATGCGGGGCCTAAGCGCTCATTCAAAATAATCGCCCGCTGTCGGCCCTGCCCCGTATGACCACTGTGTCGAGAGGGCGAGGGATGCAAGGACCGAACTCAGTCGACCGGGCCAAGCAATATGTCGATCGCGGCCTGACCAGCGATTTCGGCTACCAGGTAGGCCCATCGCTCGGTAAAGGGGCCATTGCGCAGCGCTATTCGGCCTCCCCGCGCACCCAGCACTTCGAGATTGGTGCCGCCTTTTATCTGGAAAAATACGTCAAACGTGTCGTCCCCAGCCCGTACCAGATCAACGTGAATTTCAAAGCCGCGATATCCGATAGTTCGGTGCATGAAAACCTCCGTTGTGGTCATTGAACATTAACATCAGAAACCACGCAGGTCCCTCTGACAAGCTACCAGCAAATGGTCATGCATAGCCGAAGAGACGACCATCGACTCGGGCAAGATGCAAAGCCTGTTTCAGGCGTCGCATCTTGCCCCGACATGCTAGTCATCAATGACCGCACAATTGCTTGTCGAGGCGAAGAATGGGAGCCCGAATTGCACACTTCATCGAGTCCATTCAACTACCGAAGATCGACATATCGCAACACTGGTCGCGCCGATCAGATGCAGGAACAACGAGCCGTCATTGCGTCGCGCCGTAGAGGAAAGCTGTTGGGTCATCTCGAACAATGAAAACGCGCCCCCGCTGGCAAACAGCGAGCAGGATTGCCCGATAAGCGGACGAATAATTAGCGTGTTTGTCGCGCGCGACAGACTACACTTGAAAAGGATTATTCCAGGAGCAGGACATGGTTGACTCTACCCCGAAAAACACTTTTCGCGGCCTTCCCTTGACCCCGGAGCAGGACGCAGAAGTCCGGCACTATATAAAAAGGAAGACGCAGCGCGGGGCGCCGTGGAACACGCCGGAGCTGGAAGCCGTACTCCATGACATGCTTGAGCCTCCGCGCGAGGATGATGCAGCAGGCAGCGCAGTTGTCGCCGACACAAGATCCGCCACGGAACGAGCGGAAGCGTCGGTCGACGCCTCCATGGACCCCATTGAAGCAAGCGAGGAGCGCAATGCCGCCATGGAAGCAGAAGGAATGAAGCGGCCCAGGCACTAACCGCGGCCGACCTCAGGAGTGCCGCGACCTTCGGTTCGTCGGACGGGATATCTCGCGCACAAGAACTCGAAACGCGTGCTGCATCTGTTCGGGCCCTCCGGATGGATGCTGCGCCCGGCCACTACCGGCCCGCGCGTCGCAGCCTCTCGGACATCCCGGATCAGGATAAAGGTCCCTAGACGGGCGAGGCCAGTCTCTCAACCGCCCCGCTATATGTTGGATCGATCGTGCCTGCCTGGAAACGCGCGTAGCGACCTACTGCGTGAGAGTTCTATCGAAGGAGGCCAGGTTGAGCAAAGCCCACGTCGCCAGGAAGACCGAGAAGAATGCGGCCACAAGTACGCCGCAGGAAAAGAAAGACGCGAAGAAACTGAAGCAGGAGGCCTCGAAGCGTCAGTAATATCGCAATAGCAGATGCGCCGCCAGTCGTGATCAGATTCTTTCCTTGCTCCGAGACCATCTCTACGACCGTCTGCGCGCTGCCTACTGGGTGCCGCTCCTGCCGCTTTTGAGGCCCCTTGCGACGGGAGGCGCACGCGCCGGTTTTACAACGGCGACCGGGCCGACGGTGGGCTTGCCCGATAGCACTGCGCACTCAACTTCATCGAACACCTGAAGCAGTCGGGTCACCCGCCTGTTCCCATCGGGTAACAGGCTCTGCTGCGCCGATAGCGAGGACAAACGACGCCGCCAGTACGATAGCGCAAGCGGATTTCCGCGTAAAAGGAGCGGAATGATGTGTTCGAGATGGGTCAGATCGGCTTCGAACTGGTAGCGTGACATCAAATTCCTTGCATGGAAGATCCGGCGTACTGGAACAGGCTCTCTTTACGGCCAGGCTGGCATTTCGACGTGGTCATCGACCATGAAGAATTTCTGTCTTCATGCGCCCGATAACCCGCGCCTACGACGCTCGTGTTTCGTCCCAGTTCGCGAGTTCGTGTACGGCGGCCTGCGTAAAGAACATGGAGCGCGTGGAACAACGTTGTTTTGCTGCGGCATCGACTCTCTGCAGCAGACTCTCGGGCAAACTGAACTGAACGCTGACGGCCTTGGACGTGACACGCGTGAGATTGATCTCAATGAACATCCAGATCCCCTTCCCATCGTCCATATCGAGCGATTGCAATTCCGACGTACTGCTCGTCGGGGCGGGTATGAGCTCCTCGCTGCGGTCATACATCAGTTCGACGATCTCCTGCGCGTTGCCCTTGAGTTCATCAAACGACCGCCCACACGCAACTGCCCGCGGAAGATCTGGAAAACTGGCACGAAAGGCGTTATCGCCATCGCGGCGCACATAAAACGGATATTGCATGACTTGCTCCAGTCAACTGCGGGTGGAT
The DNA here is from genome assembly GCF_012927125.1 of Paraburkholderia antibiotica. GTDB lineage: Bacteria > Pseudomonadota > Gammaproteobacteria > Burkholderiales > Burkholderiaceae > Paraburkholderia > Paraburkholderia antibiotica. The sequence goes on along the minus strand of NZ_JABBFZ010000001.1, from coordinate 109,688 downwards.
TCACACGCGATATGTCACAGTTCTGTTGCCCGAGCCTTGCCATCGACGAGTTTTTACCGTACTGCAGCGCGATACCGATGGCGTCGTCCATTGTGGTGGGACTTGACACGCCGAACAACATTGCATAGCGCCGCGCCTTGACTTCGCCGGGAGGGATCGTGTCAATCCGTACGAAGGATGTGGACCGCCTTGGTCCTTTTGCGTACGGGTCGCGAAGGTGGGGAAATATCTAGTGAGAGTAGGCACGTAGCTCGTGCCCCTGGTACTCGATCGTGGGAATGGTCATGAGGGCACGCTCGTTAAGTTATCCTGACCGTCATGAACCAATGCCTGTCCGGATGAAAAATGCACGGCCAGGTACAACTGGATTTTTACACCATGCGCTCTTTGCGCTCGGAAAGCAATCTAAATCGTGACGTTGCGAAGGGATCAGCTTGCGTCGTGCTGGCGTGGCAAAGCCGGGCTGCTGTGCCCGCAGGCGAGCTGCGCATCGCTATCCTTGCGCATTTTGGGGACACCGCAGTACAGGCATGCGGGGTGCAAAGCAAAACCCCGCGGGCTCCTGCTTCATAATCCCATCGTCCCAGATGACGTTCGGCAGTTTATGTTGGTCTTTCTGCGGCTGCCGCGTACTGCGCGGAACAGACGTGTTGCAAGAGTAGCGTCGAGCCCGCCCCTACCCTCAACCAGACGAAGCCTCGAAAGGCCTTGACCTTCAGCTTTACTTCAACGTTATGGTGATGACTGTCGCCCGTAACCGTGCGCGCTCCGTAAGCAAGGGGATTTCGACGCGTCGGCGAGAGGTTCCGGTGGCAGATCAAAAGGACACTACAACATGACCAAACGCGTACTGCACGTCGTCAGCAACGTCGCCAACTATGCCGACCAGGCCGAACCGACCGGCCTCTGGCTATCCGAGCTGACCCATGCGTGGCACGTCTTCGCAGAGAAAGGCTACGACCAGCATCTCGTCAGCCCAAAAGGCGGCGTTTCGCTCCTTGAGCCGCGCTCGCTCAAATGGCCCATGGCCGACGCCTCCGTGAAGGCGTGGCTGACCGACCGGAATCGCCAGGCACTTCTGGCGACGACTGCGCGCCCCGACCAGATCGATCCGGCGGACTTCGATGCGATCTATTTCACGGGCGGCCACGCGGTCATGTGGGACTTTCCCGATAACATCGGCCTGCAGCAAATCACCCGGGATATCTACGAACGCGGCGGGGTCGTCTCATCCGTTTGCCACGGCTACTGCGGACTGCTCAACACAACGCTCTCGGACGGCAAACGACTGGTGGCGCAGCGGCGAGTCACCGGCTACTCCTGGGTCGAGGAGGTGCTGGCAGGCGTCGCGAAAAAAGTACCCTACAACGCCGAGCAAGAGATGAAGCAGCGCGGCGCGTTCTACGAGAAAGCCCTGCTGCCGTTCGTCTCGAAGGTCGTCACCGACGGCCGGCTGGTGACCGGGCAGAACCCGCAGTCCGCCAGAGCAACAGCCGAGCGGGTCGCCGCCCTGCTGTGACGGTCGGCGACGGGGCACGCCGCAGCATCGGACGCCCCTGGCCGCCCCCTAACCGGGAGGCGCACCTAACCACCCTAACCGCTCTTGAGCGACTGCTGCCGCTTCGCTTTACGAAGCGTCGTGACATCTGCGGCCTGCAGCGTCGGCTTTTTCACTTCCCCCAAGCGCATCCGGGACAGCACTCTCTTCGCATTGGCATTGCAGTCCATTTCGTCGGGTTTCGCTTCGATCTCCGCGAGAAGCGCGACGAGGTGCGCCTTGCTCTGCGCGAGCCGTGTTTGCATTGCTTCGATGTCCAGCACCTTGCCGCGCAGTGTTTCGATCAGCGCGCTGTGCTGCCATTGCGTCAGGTCGGGCGGCAGCAATATCCGAATCTCGTCCAGACTGAAACCGGCCTGCTGTGCCGCCGCGATCAGATTGAGCACCAGCACCGCTTGAGACGAATAGGAGCGGTAGCCGTTCGGCTGACGCTCGGGCTTCAGCAGGCCAATACGTTCGTAGAAACGGATACGCGAAGCGGCAACGCCCGTGCGCTCCGCAAGTTCACCAATTTTCATGTTTCCGGCACTCCCGGCCGTCATAAAAAATTCGAGCATTTAGCCTCACAGGAGGCATTGACATTAAAGTTGACTTTAACCTTAAAGTCGAGCCACGATCAAACGAGGTGAACCATGAACGTGTTCGACAAGTTAGCACTACCCAACGGGTCGATTATTCAGAATCGCATCGCTAAAGCAGCCATGGAGGAAAACATGGCAGACGCGGACCACGCTCCGTCGGAGCAACTGATGCGTCTCTATCAGGCGTGGGCGGAAGGGGGTGCCGGCCTGCTCATTACCGGCAACGTGATGGTCGACAGCCGCGCCATGACGGGTCCCGGTGGCGTTGTGCTCGAAGATGACGGGCATCTTCACGCATTCAGGCGTTGGTCGCGAATCAGTCGGTCAAAGGGCGCGCATGTCTGGCTGCAGATCAATCATCCGGGCCGTCAGATGCGGGCCAATCTTGGACAACAGACGTGGGCGCCTTCGGCAGTCCCTCTCGCACTGGGCAAGATGTCAAAGCACTTCAATACGCCCGTCGCGATGACCGGCGAAGTCATTGAAGATGTGATCCGGCGCTTTGCCCGCACTGCGCGGCTGGGTGAGCTGGCCGGCTTTACGGGCGTCGAGATCCATGCTGCCCATGGCTATCTGCTAAGCCAGTTCCTGTCCCCGCTCACCAATCAGAGGACGGATCAATGGGGCGGTTCGCTCGAGAACCGGGCTCGCCTGTTACTGGAGATCGTCAACGCCGTTCGTGCGGTCGTTTCTCCCCGGTTCGTCGTTGCCGTCAAGCTGAATTCCGCTGATTTCCAGCGCGGGGGTTTCAGTGCGGATGACGCCCGACAGGTCGTGAAGCTGCTCAACGATCTGGACGTCGATATGGTCGAGCTTTCCGGCGGAAGCTATGAAGCCCCGGCGATGCAAGGCGACGCACGTGACGGCCGCACCCTGGCCCGCGAGGCCTATTTCGTGGAATTCGCCCGCGACATCCGGACGATCGCAAAGATGCCCGTGATGGTCACCGGAGGCATCCGCCACCGGGCTGTCGCCGAACAGGTCATCGCCAGCGGGGTGGACATGATCGGGATCGGGACTGCGTTGGCGATCGATCCGAACCTGCCCCACGAATGGCGTCTCGGCAACGACAAGGCGCCTGCGCTCACGCCAATCACATGGAAGAACAAACCGCTGGCGTCGCTGGCCAACATGGCCGCCGTCAAGTTTCAACTGAGCCGGTTGAGCCGCGGCAAGACACCCGATCCGAACGTGTCGCCGTTGCGAGCGCTGATCCTGCAACAGTTGGCGGACGTCGCGCGCGCACGCGAATACCGGCGCTGGATGACGCAGCGTTCGATATTGTCGTATTGAACTGCCGCGCGAGGCTGCACGATGTGCCGCTGTCGCTTGCGGATAAAAAGTTGCCGTGTCGTTCATGAAGCGCAATCTCGACATGCGACATAAGCGAACGAAAGAATGGCCGTCCAGAAGCCCATGAACGACTCGGCACGACCGCGCGGTGGTATTTCTGGTTCAGCAATCACGCCGTCAAAACGACAAACCCCGCGAGCACTCGCTGCTCGCGGGGTTTGTCGTTTCTGGCGCGGCCGGATGCGGCCTCGGCCTGGATTGCGGAAGCGGAAGCGGAAACGGCTTCAACGAAAACCACCGCACCCTTCAAATACAAGCAGTACAAGCAACGCAAGCACCGCTCCCCGCGCGCTCACGCCGCCATCCAGCCTCCGTTCAGCGGCCCACCATCTCCGCACCGCCGCGCGCCACTTCACGCCGCCGCTTGATCACGTAGCCGATCCACATCAGCACGAGCCACGCCGGCACCAGCCACACCGAGACCGACAGGCCCGGCGTCATCGCGAGAATCACGAGGATCAGCGCCATAAACGCGAGGCAGATCCAGTTGCTGACCGGGAACCAGAACGAGCGGAACACCAGCGTCTCGCCTGCGGCGACCATCGCCTTGCGCGACTTCAGATGCGTGAGGCTGATCAGCGCCCAGTTCAGCACCAGCGCCGCCACCACCAGCGACATCAGCAAGCCCAGCGCCTCGGCCGGAATCACGTAGTTGATGATCACGCAGGCAAACGTCGCGAGCGCCGATAGACCGATCGCCATGTAGGGCACGCCGCGTCGGTCGACCTTCAGCAATGCGCGCGGTGCGTTGCCCTGCTCCGCGAGACCGTACAGCATCCGGCTGTTCGCATACACGCCGCTGTTGTACACCGACAGCGCCGCGGTCAGCACCACCACGTTCAGCACGTTCGCGGTCAGCGACGAGCCGATCTGCGAGAAGATCATCACGAACGGGCTACCGCCCGCCGCCACTTCGTTCCACGGATACAGCGACAGCAGCACCGCGAGCGAGCAGATGTAGAAAATCAGGATCCGCAGGATCACCTGGTTGACCGCCTTCGGGATGCTCTTCTGCGGCTCGGCCGCTTCGGCCGCCGTGATGCCGATCAGCTCCAGGCCACCGAACGAGAACATGATGACCGCGAGCATCATGAAGAGGCCGTGGAAACCGTGCGGGAAAAAGCCGCCGTGGCTCCACAGGTTCGTGACCGACGCCTGCGGGCCGCCGTGGCCGCTGACCAGCAGATAGCCGCCGAACACGATCATGCCGATCACCGCCACGACCTTGATGATCGCGAACCAGAACTCGGTTTCGCCGTATGCCTTCACGTTCGCGAGATTGATCGCGTTGATGATCGCGAAGCAGACCAGCGCCGACACCCAGGTCGGCACGCCCGGCCACCAGTAATGCACGTAGGTGCCGACCGCGGTCAGCTCGGCCATGCTGACGAGCACGTACAACACCCAGTAGTTCCAGCCGGACAGAAAGCCGGGGAAGTCGCCCCAGTACTTGTACGCGAAGTGGCTGAACGAGCCGGCAACCGGCTCCTGCGCGACCATCTCGCCGAGCTGACGCATGATCATGAACGCGATCACGCCGCCGATCGCGTAGCCGAGGATCATCGACGGACCAGCCGCCTGCAATACGCTGGCCGAGCCGAGAAAGAGACCCGTACCGATCGCGCCGCCCAGCGCGATCAACTGGATGTGGCGATTCTTGAGCCCGCGCTTCAGGCCCTCTTGCTGCTGTGCACTATTCATTGCGCCCTGCTGTGTGGAGATCGCGCGCTGGCGACCGCTGTGTGGAGACTGCCTGTTCGATATCGTTGGTTGGAATCGCTCGCCTGCTACTGCCCGCCTGAGACTGCCAGTTACGACGGCCGGCTCGCGGATTCCCTGCTTGCAACTCTTCCAGGGGCTTTCTTGCGGCGATTCTTACAGCCCATCCTGCAACCGGCTTTGCGCCCCTTTTTCTGCCCTTTTTGTGCCGCATTACCCGTCGGGACCCGTGGTCCGCCCCGGCGAACCCAAGATTTTACCCCGGCCGATATTCCCCCGACATTCGGGGCGACCCGCGTTGGTTCTGCGCCGCACTTAAGCGCGCGGATTGTGATTGTCAGCGGGATGGCGCTTCGGTATGGTCCCGTAGTCGACTCTCTGCCTGCGGAGCTTCAACATGTTGCCCAAACGTCCGCTCCACGCCGTCGTTTTGTGCCTCTGCTTCGCGGGTGCGGGTGCGAGCGCGCTCGCGCAAACCGCGCCCTCGGCGCCACCTATCGCACCCGCCGCCGCGCCGGGTGTCGAACAAGGGCCGGCACAAACGCCAGGCGCGCCGCCATCGCCCGATCATTCCAGCGCGCCGGTCAACACACCCCCAGCGCCGACAATGGCGCCCGCTCCGTCCGCGTCCTCCTCCGCCCCGACTCCCAGCCAGCCCGCTGCCGCGCCGATCGCCGGCCCGGTGCATAACATCGTGCTGGTGCACGGCGCGTTCGTCGATGGATCGAGCTGGAATGGCGTGGTCGCGAAGCTGCAGCACAAGGGCTATCACGTGAGTTCGGTGCAGAATCCGCTGACGTCGCTTGCCGACGACGTCGCCGCGACGCGGCGCGTGCTCGCGCGTGAGGACGGTCCGGTGCTGCTGGTCGGCCATTCGTGGGGCGGCGTCGTGATCACCGAAGTGGCGGCGAACGCGCCGAACGTCGTGGGGCTCGTGTATGTGGCCGCGCTCGCGCCGCAACTGCATGAATCGGCGATGGACGTGATGAAGGCCGGCGGTCCGATGCCAGCCGGCCAGAGCATCAACAAGGATGCCAACGGCTTCCTGTGGCTCGACCGCGCGCGTTATCGCGCGGACCTCGCCGCCGACGTGCCCGAGATGGTCACGCGCGTGCTCGCCGCCGCGCAGGTGCCGATCGCGGCGAAAGCATTCGACGAACCGGTCGATCAGATCGGCTGGAAAGACAAGCCATCGTGGTATGTGCTGACAACGCAGGACCGCGCGGTATCGCCCGCGCTACAGAAGACGATCGCCGAGCGGATCGGCGCGAAGGTGGTGCCGGTCGCATCGAGCCATCTCGCGCCGGTGTCGCATGCGGGCGCGGTGGCCGACGCGATCGATCATGCGGCGCGCGAGTTGAGCCGGCTGCAGCAGTAGAGTGGGCCGCGATCGGCCGGAGATGTGGCTTCGTTCGCCCAAAAGGCCAAACCGCTCGACCGCTCAGCGCAGCATGAACGACATCGCCGACAGACAGTTCAGCATCCGCACCGCATGCTCGGCCGACGCCGCGCCAAAGCGCAGTGTCACGCCATCGACGCGTGTCAGCGTCGGCCACTGACAGAACAGATCGGCAAGCCCGCTGGTTTGCACGCGCAGCTCGCACTCGACCGGCTGCGGCTGTGCGCGTGTCGCTTCGGTCGCACGGCCCGCATCGAGCTGCGCGCGGACTACCTCGCACGCGGCCGCATGCAGCGCCTCACGCACGCTCGCGGACGATAGCGTGACGCCGCTCGCCTGCCCCGTCGCAGTCTTCGTGACGACGAAACGCGCCCCCGGAAAACGCGGCGCGGTCTCTTCGGCGAATACGTCGTCGCCCGATAACAATGCGACCCGTGCGCCATATTCTTCGGCCAGCGCGCCGTACACGCCCGCCTCGCCCAGTTCGACGCCATTGAACGCGACGCGCGCGAACGCGAAGCTGTTGATCGTGTGCGCGAGGATCCCGCGCGTTTGCGCCTTCGCGTGATAGCCGATCATGAACACGAGCGCCGCGCCGTATTCGAGTCCGGCCATCATGCCGAGCGTGCGCGGTTTGCCGAGCACGATCCGCGCGCGCGGGTCGAGCAGATCGGGCAGCAGGTTGCGAAAGCCGCCGTGCGAATCGTTGACCCACACGTCGGTCGCGCCGCCCGCGAACGCGCCTTCGATCGCCGCGTTCGCTTCGAGCGTCATCCAGCGGCGCGCGGCTTCGTACTCGCCGTTGCCCGCGCGCGTCTGCTCTACGTGGAAAACGCCGGCCACGCCTTCGATATCGGTGGAGACGAGCACTTTCATTGCGCGCCTCGCCCGAGTAGCTGCAGCAGATCCGGCACGCTGTCGCGCAACGACAACCGCCGATGGCCATCGCGACCGGTCACCGATTCGGCACTCCACAACGCATCGACGATCGCCTGTTCGACGCTATCGGCGCACGCGCGAAACAGCGGGTCGAGGCCGTGATCGGCGACGAGCGGCGGCAGCGTGACGAAGTCCGCGCCGTGCGGCACCGTGTACGCGGTCGAAAACGCCAGCGCGATATCGCCACTGCCGTGGCCATACACCGAGCCGGTGCGCGCGAGACCGGCCGCCGCGCGCAGCGACAGACGCTTCAGCTGGCGCGCGTCGAGCGGTGCGTCGGTCGCGACGATCATGATGATCGAGCCTTGCTCGGGTTTGTCGGTGGTTGCGTTGGTTACGTTAGGCGCTTTGGTTGCGTTGGCCTCAGCGTTGGCTTCAGCGTGAGCGGCAGCCTCGGCACGAGCAGCGCTCGCGCGTTCGGCCAGCACTCGCCCGAGCGGCGTGCCGTCGATCGTCAGCATCGGCAGGCGGCCGAAGTTCGCGAGCACCAGCGCGCCGACCACATAATCGCTTCCCGCAATGTTCACCACGCGCGACGCGTTGCCGATCCCGCCCTTCAGATCGAAGCACGACATCCCGCGTCCCGCGCCGACCGCGCCGCTTGCCACGTAGGTACTCGCTGCATCGAACGCGGCGTCGAAATGCTGTTCGTGAACGGCGAGCGCCTGGATGTCGTTCAGATAACCGTCGTTGCATTCGAACACGAGCGGATTGACCGTCGACCATTCGCGGCCGATGCGCGGATTCGCGCGAATCGCCGCCCGGATCTGCGCCTGCGCGAGCGCGCCGACGCCGAACGTGTTGGTCAGCGCGATCGGCGTCTCCAGCGTGCCGAGTTCGTCGACCTGCACGAGCCCGATGCTCTTGCCGAAACCGTTGATCACCGACGCGGCGGCCGGCACCTTGTCGACGAACGGATCGCCGCGATGCGGCCGGATCACGGTCACGCCGGTTTGCAGCGCACCTTCAGCCAGCGTGCAATGACCGACGCTGACGCCGGCCACGTCGGCGATCGTGCCGAGCGGGCCAGCCGGCAACGTGCCGATATGCGGCGCCTGTTCGCGCGAATGACGGCTCATGCCGATGTCCTTGCTTATGCCTATGCTCATGCCTTGGCTCACGGCCGATCCAGCTTCGGATCGAGCGCATCGCGCAGACCGTCGCCGAGCAGGTTGAACGCAAGCACCGTCAGAAAGATCGCGAGACTCGGAAACAGCGCGATATGCGGCGCGGTCACCATATCGGCGCGCGCTTCGTTGAGCATCGCGCCCCACTCCGGCGTCGGTGGCTGCGCGCCGAGGCCGAGAAACGACAGACTCGCCGCGGTGATGATCGAAGTGCCGATGCGCATCGTCAGATACACGACCACCGACGAAATCGTGCCCGGCAGAATGTGCCGCACGATGATCGTCCAGTCCGACGCGCCGATGCTGCGCGCCGCCTCAATATAGGTGAGCTGCTTGAGCATCAGCGTATTGCCGCGCACGAGCCGCGCGAACGCCGGAATGCTGAAGATCGCGACCGCGCAGATCACGTTGACCATGCCGTTGCCGAGAATCGCGACCACGCCGATCGCGAGCAGGATGCCGGGGAACGCGAACAGCACGTCGGCAACGCGCATCGTGATGCGGTCCCACCAGCCTTCGTAGTAGCCGGCAAGCAGTCCGAAGAACGTGCCGATCACCGCGCCGATCGCCACCGACAGAAAGCCCGCCTCCAGCGAAATGCGCGAGCCGACGAGGATACGGCTGAAAATATCGCGGCCCAGCGAATCGACGCCGAACCAGTGCGCGGCCGACGGCCCCGCGTTCAGCGCATCGTAGTCGAAAAAATTCTCCGGGTCGTACGGCACGATATGCGGCGCGACAATCGCGACCGCGATCAGCAGTAGCACGAACACGCCGGCGGCCAGCGCGACATGCTGCTTGCGGAACTTGCGCCAGAACTCGCTCCACGGCGTGCGGATCGCGCTTTCCACGATCGCGGCGCGCGCCGCATTCGCCTCGGTTGCAGAGATGCTCATGCGGGCCTCACTTGAAACGGATGGTCGGGTTGATCACCGCGTACAGCACGTCGACGATCAGATTGATGATGATGAATTCGAGCGAGAACAACAGCACTTCGGCCTGGATGATCGGATAGTCGCGCATCGCCACCGCATCGACGAGCAGGCGCCCCAGCCCCGGCCAGTTGAACACGACCTCGACGAGAATCGAGCCGCCGAGCAGAAAACCGAATTGCAGACCCATCATCGTGACGACGGGAATCAGCGCGTTGCGCAGGCAGTGCTTGACGATCACGAGCCGCTCCGGCACGCCCTTCGCGCGCGCGGTGCGCACGAAATCCTCGTGCATCACCTCGACGAACGAGGCCCGCGTGAAGCGCGCCATCACCGCCGCGACCGCCGCGCCGAGCGTCAGCGACGGCAGCACGTAGCCGCGCCACGTACCGTCGCCGATGATCGGCAGCCATCCGAGCTGCACCGAGAACACTTCCATCAGCAGCATACCGAGCGCGAATGCCGGAAACGAAATGCCCGACACCGCGAGCGTCATGCCGAGCCGGTCGGGCCAGCGGTTGCGCCACACCGCCGAGACGATGCCGAGCGCCATGCCGATCACGACCGCCCACACCATGCTCACGATCGTCAGCCACAGCGTCGGCATGAAGCGTTCGGCGATTTCCTGGCTGACCGGCCGCTTGCTGCGCGTCGAGATGCCGAAGTCGCCGTGCGCGATGCGCCAGAAGAAATGGACGAACTGCTGCGGCAGCGGCTTGTCGAGACCGAGATCGGCGCGCACCAGCGCGACGGTCGCCTCGTCCGCTTCGGGACCGGCGGCGAGCCGCGCCGGATCGCCCGGCAGCAGATGCACGAACAGGAACACCAGCACGGCGACGATGAAAAGCGTCGGCAGCAGGCCAAAAAGACGTTTGACGAGGAAGTTCAGCATGAAACCAATCCGGCAAGGATGCGGGCAACGGGGAATCGGATGCGGATCCGGATGCAGCAACGGCGCGGCGCAGGGGAGCGCCGCGCCGCGTGCTCAGGTCGTCACTTGAGCGCGATCTCGTCGAAGTTGAACGAGCCGTCCGGCGCGACGTACGCGCCCGACAGACGCTTGCTGCGCGCGTACACGACCTTCTCCTTGATCAGGAAGACCCACGGTGCGTCCGCCCACACGCGCTTTTGCGCATCGGCGTACAGCGAGGCCTTCTGCGCGCGGTCGGTGGTTTCGAGCGCCTGCTTCAGGTCGCTGTCGACCGTGTCGTTCCTGTAGTACGCGGTGTTGACCATCTTCGGCGGGAACGAGTTGCTCGCGAGCAGCGGGCTCAACGCCCAGTCCGCTTCACCCGTCGACGACGACCAGCCCGTGTAGAACAGGCGCACCGGCGCAGTGGCCGGATCCTGCGCGCTCTCGACCTTCGCGACACGCTGGCCCGCCTCGAGCGCTTCGACCTGCGCCTTCACGCCGACCTGCGCGAGCTGCTGCTGCAGGAACTGGATCACCTTCTGCGAGGTCGAGTTGTTATACGCGGCCCACAGCGTGGTTTCGAAGCCGCTCGGATAGCCCGCTTCCTTCAGCAGTTCACGCGCCTTCGCCGGGTCGTACGGCCACGGCCCGGTCTTCGTCGCGTAATCGACGCCTTGCGGCACCACGCCTTCCATCGACACCGCATTGCCGGAGAACGCGACCTTCGCGAGCGCGTCCTTGTTGATCGCGTAGTTCAGCGCCTGACGCACCTTCGGATTGTCGAAGGGCTTCTGGTTCATGTTCATGCTGAGGTAGCGCGCGATGATCGACGGCGTCGCGATCACGTCGACCTTCGGGCTCGACTGCAATTGCGCGATCTGCTCGTACGGCACCTGGAACGCGAAGTCCGCTTCGCCGGTGCGCATCAGCGCCGCGCGCGTGTTGTTGTCGACGACCGGTTTCCAGTCGATCGTGTCGACCTTCGGGTAGCCCTTCTTCCAGTAGCCGTCGAACTTCTTCACCGTCAGATCGCCCGCCGGGTCCCACTTCACGAACACGAACGGACCGGTGCCGACCGGATGGAACGCGATGTCCTTGCCGTACTTCTTCAGCGCGGTCGGCGAAATCATCACCGCCGACGGATGCGCGAGCACGTTCACGAACGCCGAGAACGGCGTCTTCAGCGTAACGCGCACCGTGTACGGATCGATCACCTCGGTCTTCTCGATGCGGCTGAACATGTTGTAGCGCTTGAGCTTGTTCGCCGGATCGGTGATGCGGTCGAAGTTCGCCTTCACCGCCGCCGCGTTGAAGTCGGTGCCGTCCTGGAACTTCACGCCGTGGCGCAGCTTGAACGTATAGACGCGCGCGTCGGGGCTCGCCTCATAGCTGTCGGCCAGCACGTTGACGAGCTTCATGTCCTTGTCGAAACCGAACAGCCCCTGGTAGAACGACTTCGCCACCGCCTGCGAGAGCGTGTCGTTCGCATCGTACGGATCGAGCGTCGTGAAGGTCGACGCGACGGCCATCACGGCCGTGGTTTCGGCGTGCGCCAGATTGCCCGCGAGCATCGCGAACACGACCGCGCCGCCGCTGACGAGCGCGCGCAAACGAAACGGAGAAGACGGGAACAGCAGGTTCATGAGGTTGCTCCAGGCTGCGAGAGATAACAGGTTGAAAGTGTGACCGGGTCGTTATGGTTGGTTCGTGTTGCGTGGTACTACAGGAGTTTTCGAGCACGACGATGCAGTGGCGCGGTAGTGCGGTGGCGGTGACTCCGGGGTCGACAATTCAATACGCGCCGCCGACGCGATGCTGCGCGACGAAGTGATCCGGGCCCACCGCGACGAGCGGCGCAACGATGGGCTCGTCGTGCAGCGCGCGGATGGGGCTCGGGATGTCGTCGGCGGCGAGCATCCGTTTCGCGTGACGGCGCGCGGGATCGGCAACCGGCACCGCGCTCATCAGCTTCTTCGTGTACGGATGCTGCGGCGCTTCGAACACCGCGCGGCGCGGACCGATCTCGACGATCTGGCCGAGATACATCACCGCGACGCGATGGCTGACGCGTTCGACCACCGCCATATCGTGCGAAATGAACAGATACGCGACGCCGAGTTCGCGCTGTAGATCGAGCATCAGATTGACGATCTGCGCCTGCACGGAGACGTCGAGCGCGGACACGGATTCGTCGGCGATCACGACTTTCGGATTCAGCGCGAGCGCGCGCGCAATCGCGATGCGCTGACGCTGGCCGCCGGAGAATTCATGCGGATAGCGACGCGCGGCCTCGGCCGGCAAACCGACCTTGCCGAGCAGCCACTCGACGCGAGCCTGCGCCTGCGCACCCTGCGCGACACCGTGCACGAGAAGCGGCTCCATGATCGAGAAGCCGACCGTCAGCCGCGGATTGAGCGACGCGAACGGGTCCTGGAAAATAAACTGGATGTCGCGTCGCAATGCCTGCAACGCGGGGCCGGTCAGCGAGCCGATTTCCTTGCCATCGAACTCGATCGAGCCGCTCTGCGTTTCGACGAGCCGCAGCAGCGAACGCCCCGTGGTCGACTTGCCGCAACCCGACTCGCCGACCAGCGCGAGCGTTTCGCCGGGCCGCAGATCGAAGCTGACTTTTTCGACCGCATGCACGCGGCCCGTCGTGCGACCGAACAGGCCGGTTCTGACCGGAAAACGCGTGACCAGATCGCGCACGCGCAGGATCGGCGGCGTGTCGTCGCGCACCGGCGGCTGCGCTTCTGCGGCGACGATCGCGGCAGCGGCATCATTTGCACCCTGCGCGCTGGCCTGCTCGATCGTCAGGACCGGGAAACGCGCGGGCCGGTCGGTGCCCTGCATCGAGCCGAGCCGCGGCACCGCCGCGAGCAGCGCCTTCGTGTACGGATGCGACGGCGCGGCGAACACCGTGTCGGACGGACCTTCCTCGACCTTGTCGCCGCGATACATCACGAGCACGCGGTCGGCCACTTCGGCCACCACGCCCATGTCGTGCGTGATGAAGATCACGCCCATGTTCATCTCGTCCTGCAGACCGCGGATCAGTTGCAGGATCTGCGCCTGGATCGTCACGTCGAGCGCGGTGGTCGGCTCGTCGGCGATCAGCAGCGCGGGTTTGCACGACAGCGCCATCGCGATCATCACGCGCTGGCGCATGCCGCCCGACAGCTGATGCGGAAAGCGCGCGGCCACCCGCCTTGCCTCAGGAATCCGAACCAGTTCGAGCAGGCGCAAGGTTTCGGCGCGCGCGGCCTCGCGGCTCTTGCCCTGGTGCAGCGCGATCGCCTCGCCGATCTGATCGCCGACCGTAAATACCGGATTCAGCGAGGTCATCGGCTCCTGGAAGATCATCGCGATGTCGGCGCCGCGAATCGTGCGCATCGTGCCGGACGACGCCTTCGCGAGATCGAGCACGCTGCCGTCGCGCCGCCGGAACGCGATGCTGCCGCCGGCCAGCCGGCCGCCGCCGTGCTCGATCAGCCGCATCAGCGCGAGCGAGGTGACCGACTTGCCCGAGCCCGATTCGCCGACGATCGCGAGCGTCTCGCCGCGCTCGACCGTGAACGACAGATTGCGCACCGCGTTGAACGTCGAGTCGCCGCGCCGGAACGCGACCGTCAGATCGTCGACCGCGAGCACGCGCTGCGGCGGCAAGGTTTCGATAAGCGGGCGAGCAGTGTGCGAGGAAGTCGGCACGGTGAGTCCTTTGAATTCGAACGCGACAAACGAATAAGGCGAGAAGGCGGAATAAAGCGGAATGCAGTACAACTAAACGCCTGCAGGATTGGCCGGCGAACCGGCTGGCCGTCCTGAAGACGAAATGCGAACGGCTAGCGGTAGATCGACGTCACTGGCGCTCCGCCGAGCCGCGCGAAACCGCGGTACATGCCTTCGGTGTTGAACGGCAGCGTGACGTTGCCCTGCGCATCGACGGCGACGAGGCCGCCGCGTCCGTCGATCTTCGGCAGGCGGTTCATCACGACGTCGTGCGCGGCGTCTTCCAGCGAGAGCTGGCGGTAGGTCATCTGCGCGGCCACGTCGTAGGCGGCGACCATGCGGATGAACATTTCGCCGGAGCCGGTGGTCGACACCGCGCAGGTCGCGTCGTCGGCATAGCAGCCGGCGCCGATCAGCGGCGTGTCGCCGACGCGGCCGACCTGCTTGTTGGTGACGCCGCCCGTCGAGGTCGCGGCGGCGAGATGGCCGTGACGATCGAGCGCGACCGCGCCGACCGTGCCGAACTTGCGGTTCGGATCGATCGGCTCGTGCGGCGTGGGTTCGGCGTTGCGCTGCGCAGCCGCGGCGGCCGCGAGCGATGCGCCGTCGTGATCGAGCATCGGACGCTGCTGTTCGCGCGCGAGTTGCCACTGGCGATAGCGCGCATCGGTATCGAAGTAGCTGTTATCGACGAACTCGAGTCCCTGCGCGGCCGCGAACGCTTCCGCGCCGTCGCCGGTGAACAGCACGTGATCACTGTGCTCCAGCACGCGGCGCGCGGCGAGAATCGGATTGCGCACGCGCTTCACGCAGCAGATCGCGCCGGCGTCGAGCGTGCGGCCATCCATGATCGCGGCGTCGAGTTCGTGGGTGCCCGCAGCGGTGTAGACCGCGCCGTGACCCGCGTTGAAGAGCGGGCAGTCTTCGAGCAGACGCACCGCTTCGCTGACCGCGTCGAGCGCGCTGCCGCCATCGGCGAGCACGCGCTGGCCGGCGCTCAGCACCGCATTGAGCGCCGCGTGATAGTCGGCTTCGGCGCTGGCGGACATCGACGCGCGCAGAATCGTCCCTGCCCCGCCGTGAATGGCAATGACTGCGTTGGAGTTCATCGTTTGGAGTGTGGATTGCGGGTTGTTCGGGTGGTGCTGGCGGACTCGGCGCTGGTTGCGCCGGTGCGCTTCGTGTCGGTGGGTCGTGCTTCGCGCGCGGTGGCCTGCGGCGCGCCGGTCTTCGACGTCCTGGCTGTGGTGGCCTTGGTTTCAGTGCCTGCGGCTGCGGTGTTTTCCGCTTTGGCGTTTCGAGCCTGCGCGCCTGCCGCGTGTTTCGCGTCTTTAGCTTTCGTCTCCTTGCCACGCGCGCCTCGCGGCGCAGCCTGCGCCGGCTCCCGCGTCGCATCGCTCGAACCGGACTGCGCATCGAAAAGCCACGGCAGCAAGAACTCGCTGACCTCGGCGGCCGCCTTGACCGAGCGCTGCGCGCGATACGCGACCGCATCGCACAGCGCCTCGATCACCGCGAGCACCGCGGAATCGGCATTCGACGCCAGACGCCGGTCGGTGCGGATATACAGCGCGAGGTCCGCGAATTGCGCGAGCGGCGAGCCAGGCGAGTCGGTGAGCGCGAGCACCCGTGCACCGCGCGCCGACGCACGCCGCGCGAGTTCGATCGTGTCGTCGACGTAGCGCGGAAACGCGATACCGATCACCAGATCGCCTTCGTTCGACAGCACCAGTTGCCGCGCCGAGTGCGATGGGCCACCGATCAGCGCTAGTGATCGCACGTTGTCGTGATACGGCAGCAGCCCGTGCTCCATCAGACCTGCAAGAAACGCGCTCGCGCCGAAGCCGACCACGAACACGCGACGCGCGGCGATGATCGCGTCGACGGCGGCATCGGCCGTGGCGCGATCGATCGTGGTGCGGGTCGCGTGCAGATTATTGGCGGCCTGTTCGAGCGACGCGTCGATCAGATCGTCGCCGGCCGCGAGCGATTCCTGCGCGCTGCGCAACCGCTCGACCGGCGCGAGCGTCGCCTCGAAACCGCGCACCAGCGCCTCGCGAAACTGCGGATAGCCGTCGAATCCGAGCGCCCGCGCGAAGCGGTTCGCGCTCGCCACCGACGCGCCGACCGCGCTCGCCAGTTCGTCGATCCGCATCGTCGCCGCGCGGAACAGGTTGGCCAGCACGTACTCGCCCATGCGCCGGTGAATCGGTGTCAGCGTCGACATCGCGGCGGCGATGCGCGTGGCGATCGCCTGCTCGGCGGAGTTCGAAACAGCGGACGGGTGATGGATCATGCAAGCGGACCGAGGCGGCGATGTTATCCGGGATGAGTGAAAGTATATTTACATGAAACGTATTTGCAAAAAAATGTATTTTCATCATTCAAGGGTTAACACCGACCAAACCCCTTTGGATAAGGGATTTGGTCATGTCCCGGCACAGCCAGGCGATGAAAATTCATTTTCATCGGACCGGTCCGCAGGCTGGACCACCGTCAGCACGCCGCCGCGCGCTCTTCGTCGGCCGGCTCCGGAATGCTCGGCAGCCGCGCCGCCGGCGAGAAGAAAATGATCGATGCCTGCACAAAAAACGCGAGCGCCGCCGCGACGAGGCACACGTCGATGCTCCAGCGTGCGCTGAGCGCCGCGCCGAGCAGCGCGCCCACCGGTCGCGCGCCATAGGTGGCAGTGCTGATCAATGCGGACACGCGGCCGATCATCCGCGCGGGCGTGATCGCCTGACGCAGCGTGGTCGAGCCGACGACCCACAGGATCGGTCCCGCGCCGAGCAGGAAGAAACTCGCGAGCGCGAGCCAGAACGATGGCGCGACGAGCGTCGCAACCATCACGAGCGACGCGAGCAAACCGCACGACGGCCCGATCACCAGCAGTCTGCCGAACGTGAGCAGCCGCGCGATGGCCGGCGCGGCGAGCGCGCCGCACACCATGCCGACGCCGTACGCGCCGAGCGTCACGCCGATCGCCGAGGCGGAGAGTCCGAGACGCTGCGCCGCGTACGGCACGTACACCGCCTGCAGGATGAAGAAGCCGAGGTTGAAAAACACGGCGGTCGCGAGCATCGGCAGCAGCAACGGATCGCGCAGCACGAAGCGCGTGCCGTCGCGCAGTTCCAGCATGAAGTGCCGTGGCGGCGCACTCGCGCGCGGCGGCTCGCGCAGCCCCGCGAGCAAGACCACCGCGAGCGCCGACAACGCGGCCGCACCGCCATAGGCCCAACCCGCGCCGATCCAGCCGACCAGCAGGCCGCCCACCGCCGGCCCCGCCGAATACGCGACACTGCGTGCGAGTTCGAGTCGGCCGTTCGCGCTCGCGTACGCTTCGCGCGGCACGAGCGACGGCACCAGCGAAGGCGCCGCGACGTTGTAGGCCACCGTGCCGGTTGCCGCGACGAAGCCGAGCGCGGCGAGCAGCGGCAGATTCAACGCATGCGTGAGCACGAGCAGCAGCACGCATAGCATCGCGCAGACGCGCACGCTTTCGGCAAGCGTCATCAGCGCGCGACGCGAGCGGCGATCGGCCCACACGCCGAGCGGCATCGACAGCAGCAGGAACGGCAGCGTCTGCGCGGTTTGCAACAGGCCGGTATCGCGTGCGTTCGCACCGAGCGCGAACACCGCGACGAGCGGCGCGGCGGCGAGGCTGATCTGCTCGGCCGATTGCGCGCACAGGTTCGACCACGCGAGGCGGCGAAACGCGCCGGACCAGCGCGGCGTAGTGGAAGACGAAGAAGAGGCGGATGAGGACGCGTCACGCATCGATGAACTCCAGAGATTCGACTTGAGGCGTTCATCGTCGCTGCTCGCGCGAGGCGACGCGCTCCGCTTCTTGCGGTGTTATTCTTCGCTCGCCATGAATCTCGAAAGCATCCTCTTTACCCAAGGTTTCGGTTCGCGTCGGCAATGCCGGGCGCTGATCGGCGACGCGCGCGTGAGCGTCGACGGCACGGTCTGCACCGAAGCCGACACCGATTTCGCCGTCGCCGACGGCACGTTGCGCTTTAGCGTCGACGGCGTCGAATGGCCGTATCGCGAGCACGCGTATCTACTACTCAACAAGCCGGCCGGCTACGAATGCTCGCGCGATCCGCAGCATCATCCGAGCGTGTTCAGCCTGCTACCGCCGCAGTTCGCCGAGCGCGGCGTGCAGTGCGTCGGCCGCCTCGATCAGGACACCACGGGCCTGCTGCTCCTCTCCGACGACGGCAAGTTCGTGCATCAGTTCACGTCGCCGAAACGCAAGGTGCCGAAGCTCTACGTCGCGACCACCCGCCATCCGCTCGACGACGCGCAACTCGCCGCGTTGCGCGACGGCGTGCTGCTGCACGGCGAGAGCAAGCCGAGCGCCGCGCTCGACGCCCAGGCACGCGACACCCACACGCTCGCGCTCAGCGTGCTCGAAGGCAAATACCACCAGGTCAAACGCATGATCGCGGCGGCGGGCAATCGCTGCGAAGCATTGCATCGCGAACGCGTCGGCGGATTCGTGCTGCCCGCGACGCTCGCGCCCGGCGCGTGGCAATGGCTCGACGACAACGAGCTCGACGCGCTACGGGGCGGGTAAACCGGTAGTGCGTCGGTAGTCCCTATCTAAGTCTTTGATGCGCCGGGAAAAGCCCTCGCGCATTGCGGTGCGTCGCGGATCCGGCGCTGCATCGCAGCATGCCGTTCCTTACATGTCGCCCTATACTCGTTTAAACAAACGACTACAAAGGTTTCAAGGAGGGGGACGCCATGCATATCGACAGCACGATCGCGATCTCGCAGGCGATGATTGCGTTTATTGGTTTTGGGCTGCTGCTGGTCGGCGGATCGCTGATTGTCATGCGACTGCGGCACAAATACCATCCGAACCTGATCGGCGCGTTAGTGGGCGGCATGTTGTGTTTTCTGCTGCTGGAAATGCTGCCGGCGCTGACCTGAAGCGCACGGACGGCGCAGCCATGCGATGGGTCTGCGCGGTCGATTGATGCGATGCGGGGCAGGTGTTTTTTGCGGGGCCATGCGGCCTCGGGAGGCGGCTTGCTGTTTTGCGGCCTTGGCCTTGGCCGCCTTTGCGGCGGCCGCCTGGCTGCAGCCCCCTAGCCGCCCTGCTTCACCACTTCGCGCAAAACTTCCCGCAAAAAATCCCCCACGCTCGGATAGCGCAGCCGCACGCGCAGCTCGTCCTTCAGACGCCGGTTCACCAGCCGCCGCGATTCGCGCATGAACGACAGCAGCATCGGCTCGATCTGCGTTTCCGCCTGCGCGCGCGTGATGCGCGGCGCGCGCGGCAGCGCGAACGCATCGGCGACCGCATCGAAATACTCGCCCATTTTCAGCGACGAATCGTCGGACGCGTGAATCACGCGCGCGGTCCGACCGTGCGTCGCGAGGCGCACGAGGATCGCGGCGAGGTCGTCGGCGTGGATGTGATTGGTGTAGACGTCGTCGGCGTCGACGAGCGCGGGCGTACCTTTTTCGAGCCGCGCGAGCGGCAGACGGCTGCGCGCGTAGATGCCCGGAATCCGCGCGATGCTCGCGCTCACACTGCCGCGCGCGCTCGCGCGGCGCAACTGCCGCTCCGCCGACACGCGCCGTTTCGCGCGCGCATTCGCGGGCCGCGGCGTGCGCGTCTCGTCGATCCATGCGCCGCCGCAGTCGCCGTAGACGCCCGTCGTGCTCGCGTAGACGATGCGTCGCGGCGCGCGCGAAGCGGCGGTCCAGCCGACCCCGTCGGGTACAATACCGGCTGTTTCAGCGTCCAGACGTGAAGCGCGCGCGCGACGCAAACGCGCAACCGGTACGGCCCGCACAGCCGGCAAACGTGCCGCGAAAGTGGCCTTGCGGCCCGCGCCGGCCGCGGTACCGAGCGTCGCCAGCAACGCGCGGGTGCGTCGGTCGTCGTCGCCGGTCTTCTGCGGCGGCGCGAGATGCATCACCGTCGGCGCGAGCCCCGCGAGCCGTTTGAGGCTGCGGCGCGCATCGAGATTGCCGACGAGCGGCGTCACGCCCGCGGCGCGCAACTCCGCGCAACGCCCGGCATGGCTCGTCAACGCGAAGACATGCGCGCGCGGTCGCAACAGGGGCACGCAGCGCAGGCCGACGTCGCCGCATCCAACGATCAGCACGCGCGGCCGGCGGAAGTTTCGTGTCGCATTCATGGTGGACGCATTGTAGCGGTCACACGCAACTGGTACCGCGCGGTCAATCCGGCGGGTCCCGATAACGATTCACGATTCCGACTTTTCGATTCCGAACTCTCTATGGCATTTAACGTCACGCTCCGGCAAAGCGGCCGGCAGTTTCAGGTAGAACAGGACGAACCGGTGCTGTCCGCCGCCCTGCGTCAAGGTATCGGCCTGCCGTACGGCTGCAAGAACGGCGCGTGCGGTTCGTGCAAGGGCACCGTGGTGAGCGGCGAAGTCGAACAGCGCGCGCATTCGTCGTCGGCGTTGTCGAACGACGAAAAAACCCGCGGCATGGCGCTGCTGTGCTGCGCGACCGCCTGCTCCGATCTCGAAGTCGATATCCGCGAAGTCGCCGGCGTCGGCGACGTGCAGGTCAAGAAGCTGCCGTGCCGCGTGAACGCGATCGAGCGCAAAGCCGACGACGTGATCGTCGTGAAGCTGCAACTGCCCGCCAATGAGCGTCTGCAGTATCTGGCCGGCCAGTACCTCGAATTCATTCTGAAGGACGGCAAGCGTCGTAGCTACTCGATGGCGAACGCGCCGCACACCGAAGGCCCGATCGAGCTGCACATCCGCCACATGCCCGGCGGCGCGTTCACCGACCACGTGTTCAACACGATGAAGGAACGCGACATCCTGCGCTTCGAAGCACCGCTCGGCACGTTCTTCCTGCGCGAAGATTCGGACAAGCCGATCGTGCTGCTCGCGTCGGGCACCGGCTTCGCGCCGCTGAAGGCGATCGTCGAGCATGCGGTGTTCAAGAACATCACGCGACCGATGACGCTCTACTGGGGCGCGCGTCGCAAGAAGGACCTGTATCTGCTCGAACTCGCCGAGCAATGGGCGCGTGAGATCCCGAACTTCAAGTTCGTGCCGGTGCTCTCCGAACCCGATGCAAGCGACGCGTGGACCGGCCGTACCGGCTTCGTGCATCGCGCGGTGATCGAGGATCTGCCCGATCTGTCCGCGTACCAGGTGTACGCGTGCGGCGCGCCGGTGATGGTCGAATCGGCGCAGCGCGATTTCACGCAGCATCATCGGTTGCCGGAAGACGAGTTCTACGCGGACTCGTTCACGAGCGCCGCCGATCTCGCGAACGCGGTCTGATTGCCGTTACCGGTTGGGAGCGCGGGCACTCGCATCAGTGCCTGCGCAGGCCGCGCGCGTTAAATATGTCAGCCGCGCGACAGGCCGGCAAATTGGCCGTGAGATAGCGTCGCTGCAAATTCATGGTTTACATCGGCGCTTTTCTTATCGTATTCTTTCGCGCATGAACCGCATCCAGTCCGAACTCCGACGTCGCCGCTCGCCGCTCCCCTAGGGACGCCGCTGGCTTCGTCACGGACTCGCGCCACATCCAGCACTGGGCGCAAGCTGTTCGAATCATGAAAGCCACGGCATGCCGTGGCTTTTCTGTTTTTCCGGCCGCCGTTTCATGGGCCAAACCGTCTCTCTGATCCTTCACCCTGCTCTTACCCTTTTGCCTGGAGCCTGCCGTCATGAATTTCAATGAGTATCCAATCGAGTCGCTGATGTACATCACGAATCGGCCCGAAATCGTTTTCACGCACGGCAAGGGCTCGTGGCTGTACGACAACAACGGCAAGCGCTATCTGGATTTCATTCAGGGCTGGGCGGTCAACAGTCTCGGCCACTGCAACGACGGCATGCTCGAAGCGCTGAACACGCAGGCGAAGCTGCTGCTGAACCCGTCGCCGGCGTTCTACAACGAGCCGATGGCGAAGCTCGCGGGACTGCTCACGCAGCACAGCTGCTTCGACAAGGTGTTCTTCGCGAACAGCGGCGCCGAGGCGAACGAAGGCGCAATCAAGCTCGCGCGCAAGTGGGGCAAGAAGTTCAAGGACGGCGCATTCGAAATCATCACGTTCGATCACAGCTTTCACGGCCGCACGCTCGCGACCATGTCGGCAAGCGGCAAGCCGGGCTGGGACACGATCTACGCGCCGCAGGTGCCGGGTTTTCCGAAGGCGGATCTGAACGACATCGCATCGGTGGAAAAGCTGATCAACGCAAAGACCGTCGCGGTGATGCTCGAGCCGATCCAGGGCGAAGGCGGCGTGATCCCGGCGACGCGCGAATTCATGCAGCAACTGCGCGAGCTGACGAAAAAGCACAACATCCTGCTGATCGTCGATGAAGTGCAGAGCGGCTGCGGTCGCGCGGGTACGCTGTTCGCGTATCAGCTGTCGGGTATCGAGCCGGACATCATGACGCTCGGCAAGGGCATCGGTGGCGGCGTGCCGCTAGCGGCGCTGCTCTCGAAGGCGGAAGTCGCGGTGTTCGAAGCGGGCGATCAGGGTGGCACCTACAACGGCAATCCGCTGATGACCGCCGTCGGCTACTCGGTGATCTCGCAACTGGTGGCGCCGGGCTTCCTCGAAGGCGTGCGTGCGCGCGGCGAATATCTGCGCGCGAAGCTGCTCGAACTGTCGGAAGAGCGTGGCTTCAAGGGCGAACGCGGTGAGGGTCTTCTGCGCGCGCTGCTGCTCGGCAAGGACATCGGCAACCAGATCGTCGAGAAGGCGCGCGACATGCAGCCCGACGGCGTGCTGCTGAACGCCGCGCGTCCGAACCTGCTGCGCTTCATGCCTGCGCTGAACGTGACGACCGAAGAGATCGACCAGATGATGGCGATGCTACGCTCCGTGCTCGATTCGCTGTAATTGCCACGGAGCATGCCGATGACGATAACCCCGACGCTTTCGATCCGCCGCTTCGACGCGAGCGACACCGATGCCGTGGTCGCGCTGTGGCAGCAGGCCTTCCCAGAGTACCGGGACGCCACGCGCCCGCAGCGCAATCCGCATCTGTCGATCGAGAACAAGCTCGCCACGCAGCCGGAACTGTTCTTCGTCGCGGTGCTCGACGGACGTATCGTCGGCACCGTGATGGGCGGTTATGACGGGCACCGCGGCTGGCTGTATTCGCTCGCGGTCGACGAAGCGTTGCGACGTCACGGCATCGGTACGCGTCTGGTCGCGCACGTGGAAAACACGCTGACCGCGCTGGGCTGTCCGAAGCTGAATCTGCAGGTGCTGTCGGCGAAGGCCGACATCCAGGCGTTCTACGAAGCGCTCGGTTATCGCGCCGATGCGGTGATCAGCCTCGGCAAGCGGCTCGGCAAATTCGCGGACGCGGTGCCGGCGACGTAAATCGCGTCGCACACCTGATTGAAGACGGCAAGGCCGCATGCGTTCGCTAGCGCATGCGGCTTTTTTCATGGCGCGCCATCGAACCGCGTCGCCTTCTCCTGCTGTTCGCGCCGCATCCGCGCACATATCGGCGCATTCGGACAAACCGCGAATAGCGCACAAACCGATTGCCTAGAATCGTTTTACGCACGAGACGACGCCGATGCTCTAACGACTCGTTTGCGACACTCCGCGACGGTTCGCGGTACGCCTCATGCGCCCGAGTCCCAACCCGTCTTAATCGTAAGGGGAATCGTCATGGCGACTTATGTGGTGCTTCTGCAATTCACGGATCAGGGTATCCGCACCGTCAAGAACAGCGCGCAGCGCGCCGGACAGGCTGCGGAGATGGCGAAGTCTTTTGGCTGCGAAATGAAGCAGATTTACTGGACGCTAGGAGAATACGATCTCGTCTCGGTCGTCGAGGCGGCTGACGAACAGAGCTTCCTCACCTTCGGCTTCGCGCTCGGTTCGGCCGGCAATGTCCGCTCGAAAACGCTGCGGGCGTTCACCAAGGATGAAATCAGCGCGGTTATCGGGCGACTCCCATAATTCGCGCCGCTGGGCCGACCAAATAGAACGCGCCCCACGACGTTGCGTCGAAGGGCGCGTTTTGCGTTGCAGACGGATGGCGTGTGAGCCGCGCGCATCCTGCAGCTCACTGACTTAGCCGGCTACTTATTCAATCACTTATTCACCGAGGTAAGCAGCCCGAACCTTCGGATCGTCGAGCATCTGCTTCGCGTCGCCCGACATCGTGATCAGACCCGAGTCCATCACGTAGCCGCGATTCGCGGCCTGCAACGCGAGACGCGCGTTCTGCTCGACCAGCAGCACGGTCATGCCTTCGGCCGAAATCGAACGCACCACTTCGAAGATCTTCTCGACCATGATCGGCGACAGACCCATCGACGGTTCGTCGAGCAGCAGCAGCTTGGGACGCGAGATGATCGCGCGCGCCATCGCCAGCATCTGCTGCTCGCCGCCCGACAGCGTGCCCGCGTATTGCGATGCGCGCTCCTTCAGACGCGGGAAAAAGCCGAACATGCGCTCGACGTCCGACTTGATACCATCGGCATCGTTGCGCAGATACGCGCCCATCTGCATGTTCTCGATGATCGACATGCGCGCGAAGATGCCGCGCCCTTCCGGCACCATCGCGAGACCGCGCTTGAGCAGCTCGTGCGCGGGCAGCCCCTTGATGGACTGACCCATGTACTCGATGTCGCCGGCCGCATACGCCTTCAGGCCGGTGATCGCCTTCATCGTCGTGGTCTTGCCCGCTCCGTTCGCGCCAATCAGCGTGACGAGTTCGCCCTGGCCGACTTCGAGGTCGACGCCCTTGACCGCCTGAATGCCACCGTAGTTGACCTGCAGGCCCTTGATTTTCAGCATTGCTTGCGTCGTGGACATCAGTGGACTCCCGCACCCAGATAAGCTTCGATCACCTTCGCATCCTTCTGCACGTCCTGCGGCAGACCCTGCGCAATCACCTTGCCGTAGTCGAGCACCGTCATCTGGTTGCACAGACCCATCACCAGCTTCACGTCGTGTTCGATCAGCAGGATCGTCTTGCCGTCCGCGCGGATCTTGTCGAGCAGCTTGGTCAGCTCGACCTTTTCGGTTGCGTTCATGCCGGCCGCCGGTTCGTCCAGCGCGAGCAGCTTCGGATCGGTCGCCAGCGCACGGGCGATTTCGAGGCGCCGCTGGTGGCCGTACGACAGGTTGCGCGACGTGTAGTCCGCGTACTGCGTGATGCCGACGTAGTCGAGCAGTTCGAGCGCGCGCTCCTTGATTTCGCGCTCTTCCTTGCGCTCGGCCGGCGTCTGGAACACCGCGCCCAGCAGGCCGTGCTTGGTGCGCACATGACGGCCGACCATCACGTTTTCGAGCGCGGTCATGCCGCCGAACAGACGGATGTTCTGGAACGTGCGCGCGATGCCCGCCTTCGCGACCTGATACACCGCGGTCGGCGTGTAGTTGTCGCCGTCGAGCTTGAACTCGCCCGAATCCGGCGTGTACAGCCCCGTGATCACGTTGAAGAACGTGGTCTTGCCGGCACCGTTCGGGCCGATCAGACCGTAGATCTCGCCCGCGCGAATTTGCAGGCCGACGTCCGACAATGCCTGCAGGCCGCCGAAGCGCTTGTTGACGCCCTTCACCGACAGGCGGATCGGCGCGTTGTTGCTTACGTTATCGCTCATGTCTTTTTCTCCTGTCGACCCGAGTGCGCGCTTGAGCGCCGACTCGGGCCTCATGCAGGGCCGTGGCCCCGCCCGACGTCTTTACGCGCGCACCGGCTTCTTGCCGTTGCGCTTCGCCAGCTTCGCAATCCTGTCTTCATGCTTCGGCGCGGGCCACAGGCCTTCCGAGCGATACAGCATGATCACGACCATCGCGAGACCGTACAGCAGCTGACGGATCACTTCCGTATCGACGATTTCATGGCCGAAGATCATGTTCTGCAGCGGCCCCATCGTCGAGCGCAGGAACTCGGGGAACACCGCGAGCAGTACCGCGCCGAGAATCACGCCCGGAATGTGGCCCATGCCGCCGAGCACCACGCACGCCAGCACCACGACCGATTCCCAGAACGTGAACGACTCCGGCGACACGAAGCCCTGGAACGAGCCGAACATCGCGCCCGACAGCCCGCCGAACGACGCGCCCATCGCGAACGCGAGCAGCTTCACGTTACGGGTGTTGATGCCCATCGCCTTGGCGGCGATTTCGTCTTCGCGAATCGCGGCCCACGCACGGCCGATACGCGAATGCTGCAGACGCGTACAGGTCCAGATCACGAACAGCGCGCACAGCACGAACAGGTAGTAATACAGGTACACCGACGGAAACTGCATGCCGAACAGCGAGTGCGACTGCGACAGGCTGAAGCCGCCCACCTGCACCGGATCGATACCCGTGATCCCCTTCGGGCCGTTGGTGATGTTCACCGGACGGTCGAGGTTGTTCATGAAGATCCGCACGATTTCCCCGAAGCCGAGGGTCACGATCGCGAGGTAGTCGCCACGCAGACGCAGCGTCGGCGCACCAAGCAGAATCCCGAACATCGCGGCAAGCGCCATCGCGATCGGCACGATCAGGAAGATCGGCACGTGCAGACCGTTCGGCGCGAGATGCGCGATCCACTCGAATTGCGTCGACAGGTGCGGCGAGCTCAGCAGCGCGGCCGTGTAGGCGCCGATCGCGTAGAACGCGATGTAGCCCAGGTCGAGCAGGCCGGCGAAGCCGACCACCACGTTCAGGCCCAGCGCGAGCATCACGTACAGCATCGCGAAGTCGAGCACGCGGACCCAGTAGTTGCCGCCGGCGGCGCCGATGATCATCGGTGCCGCGATCACGAAGACCGCCGTGAGCAGGCCGATGGTCAGCGTCTTCGTGCGGTTCTTTTCGGGAATGAGCGTCGTCGACGGCTCGATCGGTTGAATTGAGGTCATGATTGTTGACTCCTTATGGCCCGGGGATCAAGCGCGATCCGCGACACGTTCGCCGAGCAGACCCGACGGACGGAACACCAGCACGACGATCAGCACCACGAACGCGAACACGTCCTGGTAGTTACTGCCGAACACGCCGCCCGTGAGGTTGCCGATGTAGCCGGCGCCCAGTTGCTCGATCAGGCCGAGGAGCACGCCGCCCACCATCGCGCCGCCGAGGTTGCCGATCCCGCCCAGCACCGCCGCGGTAAAGGCCTTCAGGCCGGGGATGAAGCCCATGTAGAAGTGCGCGTTGCCGTATTCGGACGCGATCATCACACCGGCCAGCGCGGCAAGCGCCGAGCCGATCATGAAGGTCGCCGAAATCACGAAGTTCGGATTCACGCCCATCAGGCTCGCGACGTTCGGGTTCTCGGCGATCGCACGCATCGCGCGGCCGAGCCTGGTCTTGTGCACGAGCAGCAGCAGACCGGCCATCACGAGGAACGCGACCACGATGATGACGATTTCAGTCATCGAGATCACCGCGCCCGGCGTCGTGTCGGTGGCCTTGATCACGTTGATCGGATCGGTCGGCAGCAGTTGCGGGAACGGCAGCGGATTGCGCGACCAGATCATCATCGCGAGAGTCTGCAGCAGGATCGACACACCGATCGCGGTAATCAGCGGTGCGAGACGCGGCGCGCGCCGCAACGGCCGGTAAGCGACCCGCTCGATCGTGTAGCCGACCACCGAGCAGACCACCGCCGCGATGATCAACGCGATCACGAGCGTCGGCACGTTGCCGAGGCCGGGGAAGTGGTTCTGCAGCACGCCTATGGCGGACAGCGCGACCATCGCGCCGACCATCAACACGTCGCCGTGAGCGAAGTTGATGATGCCCAGAATGCCGTAAACCATCGTGTAGCCTAGTGCGATGATGGCGTAGACACTGCCAAGCACCAGTCCATTCAGGATCTGCTGGACGAAGATATCCATTTAATGCTCCTTAGCCCGTGCGACTGGATTCGTGCTCTTCATCGGCCGGTGGGCGGTGATGCGCGACGAAATCTCAACGGCACTGCGGGTACTGATGTAAAAGACCGGTAAGGGTTATCCGCTGCCGGTGAGCCTGGACGACCGGGATGCGGTCGCGGGCCCGCCATCGGCGGATGCAAAAACGGCACCGTTGGATGGTGTCGGTGCCGTCAGGCCAAACTTCCCGTCATCACATCTTTACGACGTCGAGAACCGCTTTCTTGCCGTCCTTGAAGTCGTAAAGCGTAATGGCGCCCTCTTTCAAATCACCCTTGTCGTCGAACGCGATGTGGCCGATTACTCCGTTGTAATCGGTCGAAGGCATCGCAGCCAGCACCTTGGGCGCCTCGATCGAATTAGCGCGCTTCATTGCATCGACGATCACGTATACAGCGTCGTACGTGAACGGCGCGTAAATCTGCACCGGTGTGTGGAAACGGTCTTCGTACTTCTTTTCGAAGTCCGCTCCCCTGTCCATTTTCGAAAGCGCGAGTCCTGCTTCCGAACAGACCAGGTTTTGCACGGCGGTTCCCGCCAGCTCGCCCACCTTGTCGGTACACACACCGTCGCCGCCAAGGATTTTTGCCCTGATACCGAGCGCGGCCGCCTGCTTCGTAAACGGCCCGCCCGTCGCGTCCATGCCGCCGAACATGATGGCGTCCGGCTGAACACTCTTGATCTTCGTGAGAATGGCCCGGAAATCCGTGGCCTTGTCGTTCGTCGCCTCCCGCGCGACGATCTTCGCTCCGTCCGCCGCGGCGGTCTTCGCGAATTCGTCCGCGAGACCCTTGCCGTAGGCCGTCGCATCGTCCACTACCGCGATGCGTTTGGCGCCCAACGCCTTGACGGCGTAGTTGGCGAGCGCCGGACCCTGCTGCGCATCGGTCGCGACCACCCGATAGGTCGTCTTGAAACCCTGCTGCGTGTACGCCGGATTGGTCGACGACGGCGAAATCTCGAGGATGCTCGCGTCGCTATAGATCTTCGACGCCGGAATCGACACGCCCGAGTTCAGATGCCCCACCACCGCGACCACATGATCGTCGACCAGCTTCTGCGCGACGGCGGTGCCCGTTTTCGGGTCCGCCGCATCGTCCTGCGCGTCGAGCTGCAACTGGATCTTATGACCGTCGATCGTCAGACCCTGCGCATTGATTTCCTCGACCGCGAGGCGTGCCCCATTTTCGTTGTCCTTGCCCAGATGGGCGATACCGCCCGTCAACGGCGCGGCATGACCGATCTTCACGATAGTCGCTTCGCTCGCGGCGGCCACCGCCGCGGCCGATGCCGCCGATGCGCCCGCTCCCGCTTCGCCATCCGGTTTCTTGCCGCACGCGGTCAACATCGCAACCGCGGCCGCGACGGACACGGCGTAAGCAAATTTGACTCGCATCAAGTAGGGTCTCCTGCGCCTTGCAAAATCCACTGTTCAGGACCTCAAGGCCTTGAGAACGCGCGCATTGTAACTCCAATTATGCGACTGGCAATATTGTTGAAACGGTGGGGTTTTCCTGCATTGCAACCTTATTTTGAGAGCTAAATCGACGAAAAAGCGCAACCCGGTTGCGATTCTTTTTCGTGCATCAGTTGCACCGACGCCGAGCCCGATGGCATCAAGTGTTGCGGGTAATCGGGTGGAATGCCGGATAGGCCGGGCTTTGCGTCAGATATGACGGTTCAGTGCGCATTAGATCAATTGCACTAACTCAGTGCATGATTAATTGTCGCTCGCGATCCGGTTATCAGGAAACGGGGACGCATCCCTCGAAAACCATAAAAAGACCAGATCGGAATTCAAAATAATTAGTGCGCAAGGTCACCAAAGTTGACAAACACATTTGATGTGGCACTTATTATTTAAGTGACTCGTGAGAGGCGAGCCATAAAAAAAGCGCACCCTTAGGTGCGCTTTCCTTTCAACGAAGCGAGGGATTGTTGGACGTCAGGTCGGCAGACCCAGTCCACGCGGCAGCGGAAACGCGATGTTTTCCTCGATGCCTTCGAGCGCGCGCATGTTGCGCACGCCGAGTTCGCGCAGACGCGCGATCACCGCCTGTGCCAGCACTTCCGGCGCCGACGCGCCGGCCGTCACGCCGATGCGGCGCTTGCCTTCGACCCAGACCGGGTCGATCTGGTCGGGCGAATCGACCATATAGGCCGGCACGCCGAGCTTTTCGGCGAGTTCGCGCAGGCGATTCGAGTTCGAGCTGTTCGGACTGCCAACGACGATCACGACGTCGCACTGTGGCGCCATGAACTTCACCGCGTCCTGCCGGTTCTGCGTGGCGTAGCAGATGTCCTGCTTCTTCGGCTCGCGGATGGACGGGTATTTGGCCTTCAGCGCGCCGATGATTTCGGCGGCGTCGTCGACCGACAGTGTGGTTTGCGTGACGAACGCGATGCGCTCGGGATCGGCGAGCTGCAACGCCTGCACGTCCTCGATGTCCTCCACGAGATGCATGCCCTCGGCCGCCTGGCCCATCGTGCCTTCGACTTCCGGGTGGCCCTTGTGGCCGATCATCACGATGTCGAAGCCGTCCTGACGCATCTTCGCGACTTCGATGTGCACCTTGGTCACGAGCGGACAGGTCGCGTCGTACACCCGCAACCCGCGCGACTCCGCCTCCGAGCGCACGGCCTTCGACACGCCGTGCGCGCTGAAGATCACCGTGTTGCCGGACGGCACTTCGTCCAGGTTCTCGATGAAGATCGCGCCCTTCTTGCGCAGATCCTCGACCACGTAGGCGTTATGGACGATTTCGTGACGCACGTAGATCGGCGCGCCATACAGCTTGATGGCGCGCTCGACGATCTCGATCGCCCGGTCGACGCCGGCACAGAACCCGCGTGGCTGGGCCAGCAGGATCTCCGCTTCGGCAAGAGTCGTATCCGCAATGCTCATGTTTACAGAATCCCGATGATTTTCACTTCAAACGCCAGCGCCTGGCCGGCAAGCGGGTGATTGAAATCGAACAGGGCCGACGTTTCGCCGACTTCCTTCAGCACGCCAGCATAGCGGCCGCCGCCCGGCGCGTTGAATTCGACCAGATCGCCCGGCGAAAAATCCTCGCCGATCATGCTGTTTTCCCGCAATGTGGCAAGGGAGACGCGCTGGATCAGCTCCGGATTGCGCGGCCCGAACGCCTGACCGGGTGCTAGCTGAAAGGTCGAATGGTGGCCCACCTTCAAACCCAGCAAAATATCTTCCAGCGGCGGAGCCAGTTGACCGGCGCCGAGCAGCAGCGTGGCCGGCTTGTCGTTAAACGTGTTGATCACTTCGGCGCCATCGGCAAGCGAAAGCCGGTAATGCAGCGTGACGTGTGAACCGGGTTTCACCTCGGAAATGTCGATGATGCTCATGCAATGCTCGCTCAGTCGAAGCGCGCTGCACGCGTGCGCCGCGGGAGCAGTCGACGCGTGTGGCAAACCGTCGGGGTGCCGTGCGCAAAGCGTCTATTGTAAGCCACCTAGCGGGCGCCGGCTTGAGTCCGTCGCGCGCGAAGGTGGCATGGCCGTGGCGGCGCCTTCGCGCCGCGCGAGCCACCAACCGGAAGTGGAGGACTCTATATATATGGCAAATTTCGCCGGCACAATCGACGAAACCCCCAACGCGACAGCGCAGCCCGACACGCGCGAGCGCGCCGGACCCGCCCACGGCCAGCGCGGCACCCTATGCGAGGCCACGGCGCCGCGGCCGGCCGGCGCGGCGCAAGCGCCCGCTGCCGCCCCTGCCCGCGCGCGGCCGCGGCTCGTGCGCGGCAAATGGCATCGCAACGACATGCCGCGCGAACGGCTGATCAGCCACGGGCCCAAAGTACTGTCGGACACCGAAATGATCGCGCTGG
Source organism: Paraburkholderia antibiotica (assembly GCF_012927125.1). Taxonomy (GTDB): domain Bacteria; phylum Pseudomonadota; class Gammaproteobacteria; order Burkholderiales; family Burkholderiaceae; genus Paraburkholderia; species Paraburkholderia antibiotica. The sequence continues at coordinate 77,721 of NZ_JABBFZ010000001.1, read as the reverse complement.
TGCTGGGCTCCGGCCTGCCCGGCCACGACGTGTTCGACGTCGCGAAGACACTGCTGGAACGCTTCGGCTCGATGCGCGCGATGCTCAACGCCACCTACGCGGATTTCGACGGCATCCGCGGCATCGGTCCCGCGAAAAAGGCGCAGTTGCTCGCGATCATGGAAATGGCGCGCCGCTCGCTGGTCGACAAGCTGCGCAAGCGCCAGTTGATGAATTCGCCCGAGGCGGTCGAAAATTATCTGCGCCTGCTGATCGGCGGGCGGTCACAGGAGGTGTTCGTGTCGCTCTTTCTCGACGCGCGGCATCGGCTGATCCGCTGCGAGGAAAGCGCGCAAGGCACGCTCACGCGCATGGCCGTGTATCCGCGCGAAATCGTCCGGCAGGCGCTCGCCGCGAATGCCGCGAGCCTGATCGTCGCGCACAACCACCCGTCCGGCGCCGTGCACCCGAGCGCGAGCGACTGCCGCCTGACGCAGACGCTGCGCGATGCGCTCGCGCTGGTCGACATCCAGCTGATCGATCATCTGGTGATTGGCGCGGATAGCGTATACTCATTCGCCCGCGCCGGCTGGCCGGGGCAGACGCAAAAGCCCGCGGCGGCGCACGAAGCGCAGAGGCCGCTGGACAACGGCGTGACCGGGCAGCACAAATAAGGTTTGATTTTGCGGCTTTTTTTCTGCTAGAATCCCGGTTTGCCTATTTCCAACCCCCTGTTCCGAAGCCACTGAGGCGTTCCAAAAAGGTCAGGCGGCTGTAGTAGCGAGTACTTGCGAACTCCACTTCAGCGCGGCTCTTTTCGGGAAACTTTCACGGCGTTCGAACTCAGAATTAGCGTATTAGGAGTGCTCTCATGGCACGCGTATGCCAAGTAACTGGGAAAGCGCCGATGAGCGGCAACAACGTTTCCCACGCGAACAACAAGACCAAGCGCCGGTTCCTGCCGAACCTGCAAAGCCGCCGTATCTGGGTGGAAAGCGAAAACCGTTGGGTGCGTCTGCGTATTTCGAACGCCGGCCTGCGCCTGATCGACAAGAACGGTATCGACGCTGTGCTCGCAGACCTGCGCGCACGCGGTGAAGCCTAAGGAGTAAATCATGGCTAAAGGCGCACGCGACAAGATCAAGCTGGAATCGACCGCAGGCACGGGTCACTTCTACACGACCACGAAGAACAAACGCAACATGCCGGAAAAGATGCTGATCAAGAAATTTGATCCGGTCATCCGCAAGCACGTTGACTACAAGGAAACCAAGATCAAGTAATCTTGGGCTCCTCTCGCCTGACGAAGGCGAAGACATGCCGAAAAGCCTCGCATCCGTGCGGGGCTTTTTGTTTTGGGCGTGCGCCGCAATAACACCGCCTTGAACGCGCGCAACGCCCTATTCCATTTGGCCAGCTTTCGCTCGTCCGTCGCGACGCGTATCCTGTGTCGTTTTCGCGGCGTGCGATTCGCGCGCCGTCATCGCAAAACGAAAGATGGAGATGCAGGCAATGGAATTCGATGTGGCGATTGTCGGTAGCGGTCTGGCTGGACTGAGCGTCGCACTCAATCTCGCGCAGACGCGACGGGTCGCGGTGATCGCCAAGCGATCGCTGACGGAGGGCGCGAGCGACTGGGCGCAGGGCGGCATCGCCGCGGTACTCGATTCCGCGGATAGCGTCGAGAACCACGTGCGCGACACCTTGATCGCGGGCGGCGGTCTGTGCGACGAGGCGGCGACGCGCTTCATCGTCGAACATGGGCGCGCGGCAATCGAATGGCTGATCGAGCAAGGCGTGCCGTTCACGAAGGACGACGCCGCCGAACTCGGCTTTCACCTGACGCGCGAAGGCGGCCATAGCCACCGCCGGATCATTCACGCAGCCGACGCCACCGGCCACGCGGTGGTCGCCACGTTGAGCGAAAAGGTGCGCCAGCACCCGAACATCACGCTGCTCGAAGACCACCACGCGATCGACCTGATCACCTCCGAGCGCCTCGGCCTGCCCGGCCGCCGCTGCCACGGCCTGTACGCGCTCGACCTGCAAAGCGGCCGCACGGTCACGATCGAAGCGCCGCACACGGTGCTCGCGACCGGCGGCGCCGGCAAGGTCTATCTGTACACGACCAACCCCGACACCGCGACCGGCGACGGCATCGCAATGGCCTGGCGCGCCGGTTGCCGCGTATCGAACATGGAATTCATCCAGTTCCACCCGACCTGCCTGTTCCATCCGTACGCGAAGTCGTTCCTGATTTCGGAGGCGGTGCGCGGCGAAGGCGGCATCCTGAAACTACCCGACGGCACGCGCTTCATGCCGAATCACGACGAGCGCGCGGAGCTCGCCCCACGCGACATCGTCGCGCGCGCGATCGACTTCGAGATCAAGAAGCGCGGCATCGATTGCGTGTATCTGGACATCAGCCATCAGCCGGCCGAGTTTCTGCGCGAGCATTTCCCGACCATTCTCGCCCGCTGCCTCGAATTCGGCATCGACATCACCAAAGAGCCGATCCCGGTCGTGCCGGCCGCGCACTACACGTGTGGCGGCGTCGTCACCGATCTCGCGGGCCGCACCGACCTGGCGGGCCTCTATGCGGTCGGCGAGACCTCCTGCACCGGCCTGCACGGCGCGAACCGGCTTGCCAGTAACTCGCTGCTCGAATGCCTGGTGATCGGCCGTTCGGCCGCGCAGGCCATCGAAGCGGAAGGCTTCAGCGCCGCGATCCACGCGCCGCTGCCGGCCTGGGACGAAAGCCGCGTGTCCGATCCGGACGAGGAAGTCGTAGTCGCGCACAACTGGGACGAACTGCGACGGCTGATGTGGAATTACGTCGGCATCGTGCGTACCGACAAGCGGCTCGAACGCGCAAAGCACCGGCTCGCACTGCTGCGCGACGAGATCCATGAGTACTACGCGAACTTCAAGGTGAGCCGCGATCTGCTGGAGCTGCGCAATCTGGTCGACGTCGCATCGTTGATCGTCGACGGTGCGCGCTCGCGGCGAGAAAGCCGCGGCCTGCATTTCAGCCGCGACTGGCCCAACGCGTTGCCAAAGGCTTTGCCGACAGTGTTGTCGCCGGAGTATGTGCGTAGGTCGGACGCTTGATGCCCGGCATGGCGGGCCCTACAAGTCCGATCGACGCGCGTCGAAACGCAGGCTGAAACAACGGCGCAAAAACGACAAGGCCCTCGCCGGAGTGAACCCGGCGAGGGCCTTGTCTGTTCGTTCGGCCACGGCACCCGCAAGCGCGAGGCTGCAGCGCTAACGCATGAACCTCAAACGATCCGCATCGAATAGTCGGTCGCTCGTACGTCCTTGGTCAATGCGCCGATCGATACGCGATCGACACCCGTCTCCGCGATCGTGCGCACGGTTTCGAAGTTCACGCCGCCGGAGACTTCCAGCACCGCGCGCCCCGCCGTAATCCGAACCGCGTCACGCATCATGTCGAACGAGAAGTTATCGAGCAGAATCGATTGCGCGCGATGCGCGAGCGCGGTTTCCAGTTGCTCGAGCGTTTCGACCTCGATCTGGATCGGCACGCCCGCATTCAACGCGAGAGCCGCGTCCATTGCCGCGCCAACGCCGCCGGCCGCCGCGATATGGTTTTCCTTGATCAGAATGCCGTCGTACAGCGCGAGCCGCTGGTTCGCGCCGCCGCCGACACGTACCGCGTATTTCTGCGCGAGCCGCAAACCGGGCAAGGTCTTGCGCGTATCGAGCACGCGCGTGCGCGAGTGAGCGATCGCGTCGACATAACGGCGCGTCGCGCTCGCTACGCCAGACAGCAACTGCAGGAAATTCATCGCGTTGCGCTCCGCGGTCAGCAGCGCACGCACCGGGCCGCGCAATTCGCAGACCGGCGAATCCGCACTCATCCGCTCGCCCTCGCGATAACGCCACCGCACCTCGATGCGCGGATCGACTGCGCGCATCACCGCTTCGAACCACAGCACACCGCACAGCACCGCGTCCTCTCGCACGATGATGCGTGCGTCGCGCACGTCGTCGGCAGGCACGAGACGGCCGGTCTGATCGCCGCTGCCGACGTCTTCGGCGAGCGCATCCGCGACATTGCGCGCGAGCGCCGCATCGAACGCCGCGCCGTATTGCGCGTGAATCTCCGCGAAAAGTGGAGACACCGCGTTGTTGGCGTCGCCATGGGCCGCGCCGTTGGCCTCTTCATGCATCACTGCCTGCTGCAGCGCCTTTTCCATCACCGTCATTACGCTGCCCCCACGTTCGAATACAGTTGCGCATCGCGCGCGAGATCGCCGCTTGCCTGCACGCGCTTCTTGTGACGCGCCGCGAAGTCGAGCATCCGATCGATCGGCAGACGCGCCCGCTCGCCAATCGCACGATCGACGAAAATCTCGTTGTGGCCGCGCTCGAGCACGTCGACCAGATTCGCGAGACCGTTCATCGCCATCCACGGGCAGTGCGCGCAGCTCTTGCAGGTCGCGCTGTTGCCGGCCGTCGGCGCGGCGATCAACGTCTTGCCGGGCGCGGCGAGCTGCATCTTGTGCAGGATGCCGAGGTCGGTCGCGACGATGAAATGGCTCGCGTCGAGCTTCTGCGCGGCGTCGATCAACTGCGTGGTCGAGCCGACCACATCCGCCTGCGCGACCACGTTGGCCGGCGACTCCGGATGCACGAGCACCTTAGCGCGCGGATACTCGGCGCGCAGCAGATCCAGTTCGATACCCTTGAATTCGTCGTGGACGAGGCACGAGCCCTGCCACATCAGCATGTCCGCGCCGGTCTTGCCCTGAATGTAACTGCCAAGATGACGATCCGGCGCCCAGATGATTTTCTCGCCACGCGCATGCAGATCGGCGACGATCTCCAGCCCGATCGACGACGTCACCATCCAGTCCGCGCGCGCCTTCACTGCTGCGCTCGTGTTCGCATACACGACCACCGTGCGATCCGGATGCGCATCGCAGAACGCCGAGAACTCGTCGACCGGACAGCCGAGGTCGAGCGAACATGTCGCATCGAGATCCGGCATCAGAATGCGCTTGTCGGGGCTCAGAATTTTCGCGGTCTCGCCCATGAAGCGCACGCCCGCGACCACCAGTGTCTGCGCGTCGTGATCGCGACCAAAACGCGCCATTTCCAGCGAATCGGCCACGCAGCCGCCGGTCTCGTCGGCAAGTTCCTGCAACTCAGCGTCGACATAATAATGCGCGACGAGCACCGCTTTCTCACGCTTGAGTAGCGCGCGAATACGCGCTTTCAGCGCCAATTTCTCTTCCGCCGACGGCGTTTCGGGCACCTTCGCCCACGCCTGCCCGATGCCACAAGTCGTACCCTGCGCCTGAGGCCGGTCGTATTCGACGCTCCTGATCGCCTGCTGCTCCATCATCTCCTCTGCCCTCGCTTGGCCGCCGCGGTTGACGGTCGCATCGCTTTCGTCGGACGATTTTCCGCGGCCCAAAAAAGCAAAACCCCGCCAACGCGGGGTTTTGTGACGTACCGAAATTTTAATGGATTTCAGGCATAGCGACGCAGTCGCATCGCGAAGTCCTGCAGTGCCTTGATACCGCTCTGCTCAGCGCGATGGCACCAGTCCTGCAACTGCACCAGCAATTGCTCGCGCGATGCATTGGAACGTTCCCACATCGACGCGAGTTCGTTGCGCATGTCGATATAGGTCTTCAGCTTCTGGCTATTCGCGAAAATCTGCGGCAGCTGGCGCTTCTGCGGCTCGTTCAGGCCTGCTTCTTCCTTGTGAAACCAGCTACGCGCGCCACGCATCACCTGATACTTCTCGCGTGCGCCGACTTCCTTCAGATGCGCGAGCTCCTGACGGTAGGCGCGCTTGATCGCCTTCGCGTAACGCGCCATCACTTCGTAGCGGTTCGCGAGCACGGCCTGCAGCGTGTCCTGATCGAGCACGAGCTTGCCGGTCGTCAGACGCGGCGTGGGCGCAACCTTCTTCACCTTGGCCAGACGAAACGCCTGCATGATGCGGATGTACATCCAGCCGATATCGAACTCGTACCACTTGTTCGACAGCTTCGCGGACGTCGCATACGTGTGGTGATTGTTATGCAGTTCTTCGCCGCCGATGATGATGCCCCACGGAAAGATGTTGGTGCTCGCATCCGACGAATTGAAGTTGCGATAGCCCCAGAAGTGCGCGAGACCATTGACCACGCCCGCGGCCCAGAACGGAATCCAGACCATCTGCACGGCCCAGATGGTCAGGCCCACCACGCCGAACAGCGCGACGTTGATCACCATCATCAGGCTCACGCCGAGGATCGGGTACTTCGTGTACACGTTGCGCTCCATCCAGTCGTTCGGCGTGCCGTGGCTGAACTTGCGCATCGTTTCTTCGTTTTTCGCTTCGGCGCGATAGAGCTCAGCGCCTTCGAGCAGCACCTTCCAGATGCCGCGCGTTTGCGGACTGTGCGGATCTTCCTCGGTCTCGCACTTCGCATGGTGCTTGCGGTGAATCGCGGCCCACTGGCCGGTCAGCATGCCGGTGGTCATCCACAGCCAGAAACGGAAGAAATGACTGACGATCGGGTGCAGCTCCAGTGCGCGGTGCGCCTGGCAGCGATGCAGATAAACGGTCACGCCGATGATCGTGATGTGCGTCACGACGGCCGTGTACACAATGAGTTGCCACCACGAGAAATGCAGCAGGCCATGGGCAAGAAAATCGAGCAAAGAATTCAACAAGGTAAGTTACCTGCAGAACGAGAAATTCGGAGCACACGCGGCGCGTGTGTCAAGAAAGTGAAAGCATAACGCCGGATTGGACGACATTCTACTTGAAGCGTTCCAAGTGTTTGTAACAAATAGGGATTTTTTGTGCGCTATCAATGTGATAGCAGTTGCCGCGGCAACGGTGTGCTGCTCGCGGCGACCTGAAACGGCTGTTAGCGGCCGTCGTTGACAGCCCCGCCCAGCGGCCTGAGCGCGACGTCCGACGAGGCCTCCGGCGCGACCGCCTGGGTCAAATCGGTCATTGTTACCGGTTGCGGTATTGTGCCGCCCGCCGGGCCGACGATCCGCACCTCGCGTTGCGCGAGCGGGATCTTGACGCCGTGCTCGGAGAACAGACGCCAGATGTTGCGGTTGACGCTCGAGCGCACGCCCGAGGTGCCGCTCGCCGCGTCGTCGATCCAGAAACCCAGTTCGAGATTGATGCCGTCCGGGCCGAAGCCGACCAGAAAAGGCGTCGGCGCCGGATCGCTCAGCACCCGCGGCACGTCGGCGGTGGCTTGAGCGAGCAGCGCCATGGCCTGCTCGACGTCGGACGTGTAGGCGATCTGCACGGCCGCCCGCGCGTAACCGCGCGTCAGATACGACGACTGGTTCTGCACGACGTCGGTGATCAGTTTTTCGTTCGGAATCAGCGTTTCGATGCCGTCGAGTCCGCGCACCACGGTGTAGCGCGTGCGGATCTGCGTGACACGGCCCTGCAGGCCCGTCACGTTGATCGTGTCGCCGATCCGCAACGAGCGGTCGAGCAGGATGATGAAGCCCGACACGTAGTTGCTCGCGATCTTCTGCATGCCGAAGCCGAGGCCGACGCCGAGCGCGCCGCCGAACACGCCGAGCACCGTGATGTCGATGCCGACGATCGACAGGCTGATCAGGATCGCCGCCAGCACGAAGGCCGCCCGGCCGACGCGCGCGACCACCACCTTCAGGTTCGCATCGAGCGTTTTCGAGCGCATCAGGCGGTCTTCGAACGTCGAGCCGAGCCACATCGCGACGATCATCGTGACGCCGACCCACAGCAGGCCGGTGACGAGCGACAGCAGCGTCATGTGCGCATTGGCGACCCGGAAGCGCACGCTGTCCATCCACGCGATCACGCTGTCCTGGATGCCCATCAGCGTGAGCACCATGCCGACCCACACGATCACCGACACGGTCTTCTCGACGAGGAACAGCCACGGATGCACGCCGCCGTCGCGGTTGAACACCCGCCGCGCGAAGAAGAACACGATGTAGATCAGGCCGATACCGACGAGCGGCACCAGCGCGAGATTGAGCAGTGCCGTGTGCATGAACTGCCCGGCGATCGCCCGCGCGATCCACACGAGCGCCGCGCCGATCAGCGGAAAAGCCGCGCGATTGAGGCTTTCCATGCCGAAGCGCAGGCTCTGGTAGCGCGGCAACGACAGCTGCTGCGACTGGGACTGCGCCACGCGCCGACGCAGCAGCCGCGCGAGCAGCCAGGCCACCGCCAGCGTCACGAGCAGGATGCCGACCTGCCACAACATCACGGGCTGACCGAAGTCGCGCGCGATGTCGCCGAACATATGAGGAGAGAGGGTATTCATGATGTCGCCGAAAGCGCCGGCGCGGGCGGGCGGCAAGCCGACCCGCGCGCACCGGCGAGGCGCCGGTCGTGCTTAGCTCTGACGCTCGAGCACGGCGGCGAAGAAGCCGTCCGTCGCATGGCGATGCGGCCACAGCGACAGGTAATCGCCCATTTCCAGCTCGATGCGCTGCTCGGCGAGCACGTCGCGCACCGGCACAAGTGCGAAGTCCGGATGATCGGCGAGGAACTGCTGCACGATTGCCTCGTTTTCCGCTTCGAGAATCGAGCAGGTCGCGTAGACGAGCCGGCCGCCCTTCTTCACCAGACGCGCCGCGCTCGCCAGAATCGACGCCTGCTTCGGCGCCAGCTCGGCGATCGACTCCGGCGACTGGCGCCACTTCAGGTCCGGATTGCGGCGCAGCGTGCCGAGGCCGCTGCACGGCGCATCGACCAGCACACGGTCGATCTTGCCGGCCAGACGCTTGATCTTCGCGTCGTGTTCGCTGTCGATCAACACCGGGTTCACGTTCGACAGGCCGCTGCGCGCCAGGCGCGGCTTGAGCTTGGCGAGACGCCGCTCGGAGATGTCGAACGCGTAGAGCCGGCCGGTCGAGCGCATCGCCGCGCCGAGCGCCAGCGTCTTGCCGCCCGCGCCCGCGCAGAAATCGACGATCATCTCGCCGCGCCGCGGCGCGACCAGCGAGCACAGCAGCTGGCTGCCCTCGTCCTGCACTTCGAGCCAGCCCTGCTGGAACGCGTCGAGCTTCGTCAACGCCGGCTTGCCGACCACGCGCACGCCGAACGGCGCGAACGGCGTCGCGCCGGCCTCGATGCCGGCCTTCTGCAATGCGCCGAGCACGTCGTCGCGGGTCGCCTTGATCGGGTTCGCGCGCAGATCGAGCGGCGCCGGGTAGTTCAGCGCGGCGGCCAGCTGCGCGAGCTCAGCCGGTTCGATGCGGGTGCTCAGCGCGTCGCTGATCCAGCCGGGCAGGTTCAGACGAATCCGCAGCGGCAGGCTTTCCGGGTCGATTCTCGCGACGTGTTCGAGCCAGGTCGCCTCGGCCTCGCTGACGAACGGCTTCAGTGCGTTGCGCCCGGCCGTCTGCATCAGGCCCAGCAGCGCCATCCGGCGTGCCGGGTTGCCCGAGCCGCTCTCGGCGAGGTGGGCGAATTCCATCCGGCGGCGCAGCACCGCGAACACCGCCTCGGCGATCACGCCGCGCTCGCTGTGGCCGAGCTTCGGATGCGCGCGGAAAAAGCGGCTGGTGGTGGCGTCGGCCGGGCCGTTCAGGCGCAGCACTTCGGCCAGCAGCGTTTCAGTTTGTCCAATCAGGAAACCATGTAATCTCATGCGCCCTCTCCGGCGGTGTGACCGGCAAAGAGCCATTGCGGCTCCGACGGCGTAAGCGTGACACGCAGGCCATCGAGAGCAAGACGCCCTTCGACGAACCAGCGCACCGCGCGTGGATAAATAATATGTTCGGTCGCGAGCACGCGCCCGGCAAGCGTGGCGGCGGTATCGCCGGCAACGACGGGGACCGCCGACTGCACCACGATCGGCCCGTGATCGAGCTGCGACGTGACGAAATGCACCGACGCGCCATGCAGCCGCACGCCGGCGTCGAGCGCCTGCTGGTGGGTCTTGAGGCCCGGAAAGCTCGGCAGCAGCGACGGATGCACGTTCAGCATGCGCCCGGCGTAATGGTCGACGAAGCGCGCGGTCAGCACCCGCATGAAGCCGGCGAGCACCACCAGGTCCGGCGCAAATGCGTCGACCTGTTCGGCAAGCGCTGCGTCGAAGCTATCGCGATCCGGAAACTGGCGATGGTCCACCACCGCGGTGGCGATGCCGTGCGACGCCGCGAACGCGAGTCCGGCGGCATCGGGACGGTTGGCAATCACGGCGGCGACCTGCGCCGGCCAACCCTCGCTCGCGCAGGCGCGCACGATGGCTTCCATGTTGCTGCCCCGTCCGGAAATCAGGATGACGAGTTTTTTCATGCGCGGATTTTATCATTCGGCAATCGTCCGACCGCGACCGCGCAGCCGTCTGTTGCGCCAAGCGTTTATAATCGATTGTTTTGCGGCACTCTGGCCGCCATTGCGGGCCAGCCGCTCGCCACTGCCACCCAACCGCTGCAACCCGCTATCGTGAGAGTCTTCCGCGGTCTTCCCAATGCCGAAAGCCGCGCGCCCTGCGCGCTGACCATCGGCAACTTCGACGGTGTCCACCGCGGCCACCAGGCGCTGCTCGCCCACGTGCGCGCCGCCGCCGATGCGCGCGGCCTGCCCGTCTGCGTGATGACCTTCGAGCCGCATCCGCGCGAGTTCTTCAACCCGGCCGGCGCGCCGCCGCGCATCGCGATGCTGCGCGACAAGCTCGAGGCGCTGCGCACCAACGGGGTCGACCGCGTGGTGGTCGAGCACTTCAATCACACGTTCGCGAGCCAGTCGCCGGATGCGTTCGTCGAGCGGATCATCGTCGGCGGGCTGCACGCGCGCTGGGTCATGATCGGCGACGACTTCCGCTACGGCGCGAAGCGTGCCGGCGACTTCGCGTCGCTGCAGGCAGCCGGCCGTCAGCACGGCTTCGAAGTCGAACAGATGGCCACGGTCGCGGACCCGTCGGGCGCGCGTATTTCGAGCTCGGGCGTGCGCGCCTCGCTGATCGCGGGCGACCTCGACGCGGCACGCGCCGCGCTCGGCCGCGATTACCTGATCAGCGGCCACGTCACGCACGGCATGAAGCTCGGCCGCGATCTCGGCTTTCCGACGCTCAATCTGCCGATCGCGCACAAGCGCCCGGCGCTCGCCGGCATCTTCGTCGTGCAGGTGCACGGCATCGCGGAGCAACCGTTGCCCGGCGTCGCGAGCCTCGGCCTGCGCCCCACCGTCGACGACTCCGGCCGCGTGCTGCTCGAAGTGCATCTGCTCGATTGGCACGGCGACGCGTATGGCAAACTCGTGCGCGTCGAATTCCTGAAAAAGCTGCGCAACGAGGAAAAGTTCGTCGACCTCGAAACGCTGACCGCCGCAATCGCGCGCGACGTCGCCAATGCCCGCGCGTGGTTCGCGGCCGTCGGCGCCGGCACGCCGGGCAGTCGTTCCACCGGTTTCGCCACCTCGGCCACCGACCGAATTAGATAGCCGCCGCGGTTCGGGCCGGCGCAGCGCGCCGCAAGAACCGCCACCGCGCATCGAAGGGCGTCCGGGCTTCACACGAGCCGCCTGCCGGGCGCGTCCCACGCCACGGCTGAGCGCAACCCGCGCGCCGCTACGCATACAACGCATTCACCGCCACCCACATCATGAGCAACAAGAAAGCCGATTCGAAACCGCAGTCCCGCTACCCGGTCAACCTGCTCGACACGCCGTTTCCGATGCGCGGCGACCTGCCCAAACGCGAGCCGCAATGGGTCAAGGAATGGCAGGAACGCAAGGTCTACGAGACGATCCGCGCCGCCTCGAAGGGCCGCAAGAAGTTCATCCTGCACGACGGCCCGCCGTATGCGAACGGCGACATCCATCTCGGCCACGCGGTGAACAAGATCTTGAAGGACATGATCGTCAAGGCGCGCAACCTCGCGGGCTTCGACGCGGTCTACGTGCCGGGCTGGGACTGCCACGGCATGCCGATCGAAATCCAGATCGAAAAGCAGTTCGGCAAGTCGCTGCCGGCCGCCGAAGTGATGCAGAAGGCGCGCGCCTACGCGACCGAGCAGATCGAGAAGCAGAAGGTCGGCTTCCGCCGTCTGGGCGTGCTCGGCGACTGGGACAACCCGTACAAGACGATGAACTTCGCGAACGAAGCCGGCGAAATCCGCGCGCTCGCGAAGATCATGGAAAAGGGCTACGTATTCCGCGGCCTGAAGCCGGTCAACTGGTGTTTCGACTGCGGCTCGGCGCTCGCCGAGGCGGAAGTCGAGTACAAGGACAAGACCGATCCGACCATCGACGTACTGTTCAGCTTCGCCGAGCCGGAAAAGACCGCGCAGGCGTTCGGCCTCGCCGCGCTACCGCGCAACGAAGGCGGCATCGTGATCTGGACCACCACGCCGTGGACCATCCCCGCCAACCAGGCGCTGAACCTGCATCCGGAAATCGTCTACGCGCTGGTCGACACGCCGCGCGGCCTGCTGATTCTGGCTGAAGAGCGCGTCGAAGCGTGTCTGAAGCAATACGGTCTGGAAGGCACGATCGTCGCGACCACGCCGGGTGAAAAGCTCGTCAATCTGCGCTTCAACCACCCGCTCGCGTCCGCGCATCCGGCCTACAAGCGCACTGCGCCGGTCTACCTCGGCGACTACGTGACGACCGAAACCGGCACGGGTGTCGTGCACTCGTCGCCGGCCTACGGCGTGGAAGACTTCGTGTCGTGCAAGGCGCACGGCATGTCGGACTCCGACATCATCAACCCGGTGATGGGCGATGGCCGCTACATCGAATCGCTCGCGCTGTTCGGCGGCCTGTCGATCTGGGCGGCCAATCCGCAGATCGTCGAAGCGTTGCAAGGCGCGGGCTCGCTGCTGCGCACCGAAAAGTATTCGCACAGCTACATGCACTGCTGGCGCCACAAGACGCCGATCATCTATCGCGCTACGTCGCAATGGTTCGCCGGCATGGACGTGAAGCCGAACGACAGCGACAGGACGCTGCGCGAAACCGCGCTCGAAGGCATCGAGAACACCGCGTTCTATCCGTCGTGGGGCAAGCAGCGCCTGTTCAGCATGATCGCGAACCGCCCGGACTGGACGCTGTCGCGTCAGCGTCAATGGGGCGTGCCGATGGCGTTCTTCGTGCACAAGGAAACCGGCGAGCTGCACCCGCGCACGCTGGAACTGCTCGAAGAGGTCGCGCAGCGCGTCGAGAAGGCCGGCATCGAGGCATGGCAGACGCTCGATCCGCGCGAGCTGCTCGGCGACGATGCAAACATGTACGAAAAGAACCGCGACACGCTCGACGTGTGGTTCGACTCGGGCACCACGCACTGGCACGTGCTGCGCGGCTCGCACAAGGACGAGCTGCAATTCCCGGCCGATCTGTATCTGGAAGGCTCGGACCAGCACCGCGGCTGGTTCCACTCGTCGCTGCTGACCGCATCGATGCTCGACGGCCGGCCGCCCTACAACGCGCTGCTCACGCACGGCTTCACCGTCGACGGCGAAGGCCGCAAGATGAGCAAGTCGCTCGGCAACGGTATCGATCCGCATGAAGTGGCAAACCGCCTCGGCGCGGAAATCATCCGCCTGTGGATCGCGTCGACCGACTATTCGGGCGAACTCGCGATCTCCGAAGAAATTCTGAAGCGCGTGACGGAAGGCTATCGCCGGATCCGCAACACGCTGCGCTTCCTGCTCGCGAACCTGTCGGACTTCGACTTCGCGCAGCACGCGCGTCCGGTCGAAGACTGGCTCGAGATCGATCGTTACGCGGTAGCGCTGTCGGCGAACCTGCAGAACGACATCCTCTCGCACTACGAGAAGTACGAGTTCCACCCGGTCGTCGCGAAGCTGCAGACGTTCTGCTCGGAAGATCTCGGCGGCTTTTATCTCGACGTGCTGAAGGACCGCCTGTACACCACGGCGGCGGACTCGGTTGCGCGCCGCTCGGCGCAGACCGCGCTCTACCACATCGCGCACGGCCTGCTGCGCGTGATGGCGCCGTTCCTGTCGTTCACCGCCGAAGAAGCGTGGAAGGTGTTCCAGCCGAACAGCGAGACCATCTTCACCGAGACCTACCACGCGTACCCGGCCGTGCCGGACGCGGGCGCGCTGCTCGACAAGTGGACGCTGCTGCGCGCCGCGCGCGGCGACGTGACCAAGGCGCTGGAAGAGGCGCGCGTCGCGAATCTGATCGGCTCGTCACTGCAGGCGGAGGTCGAAATCCGTGCGAGCGGCGCGCGTTACGACGCGCTCGCCAGCCTCGGCGACGACCTGAAGTTCGTGCTGATCACGTCGGCGGCGAACGTCGTCAAGGTCGGGAGCGAAGCGGACGAAGGCGTCGAAGTGATTACGTCGAAATACCTGAAGTGCGAACGCTGCTGGCACTACCGTGCGGACGTTGGCGCGAACGCCGAGCATCCATCGCTGTGCGGCCGCTGCTTCAGCAATCTGTTCGGCAATGGCGAAACGAGGAGCGCGGCATAATGGCGGGAAGCAGCATGTCGAAAACATCGGTTCGAAGCAGTTCGCTGGCACCCTGGCTCGGCATCGCGCTGATCGTCATCCTGTTCGATCAGCTGACGAAAATCTCGGTGCGCAAGGTGTTCGAATACGGGGTGCCGCATGAGGTCACGTCGTTTTTCAACCTGATCCTCGTGTACAACCGCGGCGCCGCGTTCAGCTTCCTCGCGATGGCGGGCGGCTGGCAGCGCTGGGCATTCACCGCGCTCGGCGTGGTCGCCGCGCTGGTGATCTGCTATCTGCTCAAGCGCCATAGCGGACAGAAGATGTTCTGCACGGCACTCGCGCTGATTCTCGGCGGCGCGCTCGGCAATGTGATCGACCGGCTGATGTACGGCCACGTGATCGACTTCCTCGATTTCCACGTGGGCGGCTGGCACTGGCCGGCGTTCAATCTCGCCGACAGCGCGATCACGATCGGCGCGATCCTGCTCGTGCTCGACGAGCTGCGGCGGGTACGCGGCACACGCTAACGTCGCCCGCGGGCGCGAGGCCTCGTCGGCCGCGCCCGCGTCCGTTTGAAAAGCGCGACGGCGCGACGGCGGGCAACGCCATCGTGCCGCCGCGCGATCACGCTTTGTCGGAGGCTTTCGTTGGCTACCGCAGAACTCGCAGGCAAACACCTCGTCCTCGGCATGACGGGCGGCATCGCCTGCTACAAGATCGCCGAACTCACGCGTCTCCTGGCCAAGGCCGGCGCAACCGTGCAGGTCGTGATGACCGACGCGGCGACCCAGTTCATCACGCCCGTCACGATGCAGGCACTGTCCGGGCGCCCCGTCTACACGAGCCAGTGGGACGCGCGCGTGCCGAACAACATGGCGCATATCGATCTGTCGCGCGAAGCCGATGCGATGGTGATCGCGCCCGCCTCCACCGATTTCCTCGCCAAACTCGCGCACGGCATGGCCGACGATCTGCTCGCGACGCTATGTGTCGCGCGCGACTGCCCGCTGCTGGTCGTGCCGGCGATGAACCGGCAGATGTGGCAGAACCCCGCCACGCAACGCAACGTCGCGCAATTGCGCGCGGACGGCGTCGAAGTGCTCGGCCCGGATTCGGGCCCGCAGGCCTGCGGCGAAGTCGGCGACGGCCGCATGCTCGAAGCGGCGGCGACCTATGAAGCGATCGCGTCGTTCTTCGCGCCGAAGATTCTCTCCGGCCGGCGCGTGCTACTGACGGCCGGCCCGACCTTCGAGCCGCTCGATCCGGTGCGTGGCATCACCAACCGCTCGAGCGGCAAGATGGGCTTCGCGCTCGCGCGCGCCGCACAGCAGGCCGGCGCCGACGTGCATCTGGTGGCCGGCCCTGTCGCGCTGGAAACACCGTGGGGCGTGTTCCGCGAGGACGTGCAAACCGCCCAGCAGATGCACGACGCGGTGATGCACGCGGTCGCCGATGCGGACGTCTTTATCGGCGTCGCGGCAGTGGCGGACTGGCGCGTCGATCACGTCAGCGAGCAGAAGATCAAGAAGACCGCCGAGCGAGCGCTGCCGAGCTTCTCGTTCGTCGAAAATCCGGACATCCTGGCCGCGGTCGCCAGGCTGCCGAAGCCGCCGTTCACGGTCGGCTTCGCGGCCGAAAGCGATAACCTCGACGTCCATGGCGAGGAAAAGCGCGTGCGCAAGAACGTGCCGCTGCTGATCGGCAATCTGGGCCCGCAGACCTTCGGGCTCGACGACAACGAAGTGATCCTGTTCGAAGCAGGCAGCGCCACGAAGCTGCCGCGCGCCGACAAGCAGACGCTCGCGCGCGCGTTGATCACGGAAATCGCGAAGCGCCTGCCGCCCGACACCGGTCCGCTGCGCTAGACGAGCGCATGGCGGCGGACTCGCACTCCGCTGCCCCGCCCGTCGCGCGTGCCGTGCCGAATCGGAGTTATCTGGAGCACTACTGACATGACGCTACTTTCCGTGCTCGATCAAACGCCGGTGGTCGCCGGCCATTCGGTGGCGGACGCGATTGCCGCCACCGTCGAACTCGCGCAGCTTGCCGACGACCTCGGCTACACGCGCTACTGGTGCGCCGAACACCATGGCTTGCGCGGCGTGTCGAACCCCTGCCCCGAAGTGATGCTCGCGCACCTCGGCAGCGTGACCAAACGCATTCGCATCGGCTCGGGTGGCGTGATGCTGCCGTACTACAGCCCGTTCAAGGTCGCCGAGCAGTTCATGATGCTCGAGGCGCTGTTTCCGAACCGCGTCGATCTCGGCGTCGGACGTGCACCGGGCGGCGACATGCGCACCGCGCAGGCGGTCGCCGCCGGTGCCTACAATCGCGGCGAGATTTTCCCGCAGCAGGTCGCCGAGCTGGTCGGCCTGATGCATGGCACGCTGTCCGACGATCACGTCGCGCAAGGCGTGCTGCTGCAGCCGCAAATCGATACGCGCCCGCAACTGTGGATGCTCGGCTCCAGCGAATTCGGTGGCCAGCTGGCGGCAAAGCTCGGCATCCGTTTCGCGTTCGCGCATTTCATCAACGCGCATTTCGGCAAGCAGGTCGCGCTAGCGTATCGCGAGCGTTTCCAGCCGGGCAACGAAGCGGCGCAGCCGTATCTTGCGGCCGCGGTGTTCGTGATCTGCGCGGATACCGAGCAGGAAGCGGCCGACCTCGAAAAAGCCGTCGATCTGCGGCGCGTGCAGATGGCGTACGGCCTGAACGAACCGATTCCGACGATCGAACAAGGCGTCACGCAGGAGTACGGCGAGCGCGAAGAACTGATCATCGCGCGCGAGAAACCGCGCAGCATCATCGGCACGCCGGAGACCGTCACCGCGCGGCTGACGGAACTGCAGGAGCAATTCCAGGCCGACGAACTGATGGTGCTGACCGTCGCCGCCAGCTATCGCGCGCGGCTGCGCTCTTATGAACTTCTCGCCGAGGCTTTCGAGCTCGGCGCGAATCGGGCGGCCTGACCGGTTTGCCGGCGCGGCTGATGAGCCGCCTATCCGAACGCCCATCCAACGTCTAATCCACACTCTCTCGAACCTGAATGAAACTCGACCTGAAGATTCTCGATGAACGCATGCGAGAACAGCTGCCCGCCTACGCAACGACCGGCAGCGCCGGCCTCGATCTGCGCGCCTGCCTCGACGAACCGCTGACGCTGAAACCCGGCGAAACCGCGCTGGTGCCGACGGGCCTCGCGATCCACGTCGGCGATCCGGGTTATGCGGCGCTGATTCTGCCGCGCTCGGGTCTTGGGCATAAGCACGGCATCGTGCTCGGCAATCTGGTCGGCCTGATCGATTCCGATTACCAGGGTCAACTGATGATCTCGACGTGGAATCGCGGCGAAACGACGTTCGTGCTGAATCCGATGGAACGCCTCGCGCAACTGGTGATCGTGCCGGTCGTGCAGGCCGAGTTCAATATCGTCGACGACTTCGAGGAAAGCGTGCGCGGCGCAGGCGGTTTCGGCAGCACCGGCAAGCATTGAGCGCTTGCTGCCGCGGTGTCCGTTAGCGGTTAGCGCGAGGGTAGCGCCAGCATCATCGCGGAAAAGCAGAGCCCCAAAAGAAAACGGCGCGGGTTTTATCCCGCGCCGTTTTGCTTTCAGTTCAGCCAGCTAGTCTAGCTCGCCTAGGCCTGGCGCAGCGCCTGCTGCGCCAGGCCTTATTCGACTTCCACCGCTTCCGGATTCGGATTGCGCGGCGCCGGATGCTCGTCGAAGGTCAGCTGCACCTTGTCTTCGGCATCGACGTCGACCGTCACGCGGCCGCCGTTCATCAGCTTGCCGAACAGCAACTCGTCGGCGAGCGCGCGACGAATCGTGTCCTGGATCAGACGCTGCATCGGCCGCGCGCCCATCAGCGGGTCGAAACCATGCTTCGCCAGATGCTTGCGCAGCGCGTCGGTGAAGAGCGCGTCGACCTTCTTCTCGTGCAGCTGATCTTCCAGTTGCATCAGGAACTTGTCGACCACACGCATGATGATCTCCTCATCCAACGCACGGAAGCTGATGGTTGCGTCCAGACGGTTGCGGAACTCCGGCGTGAACATGCGCTTGATGTCGACCATCTCGTCGCCCGCCTCGCGGCGGTTCGTGAAGCCGATCACCGACTTGCCCATCGCCTCGGCGCCCGCGTTCGTCGTCATGATGATGATGACGTTGCGGAAGTCCGCCTTGCGGCCGTTGTTGTCCGTCAGCGTGCCGTGGTCCATCACCTGCAGCAGCACGTTGAAGATGTCCGGATGCGCCTTCTCGATTTCGTCGAGCAGCAGCACGCAGTGCGGCTTCTTCGTGACCGCCTCGGTCAGCAGGCCACCCTGATCGAAACCGACATATCCTGGAGGCGCGCCGATCAAACGGCTCACCGCGTGACGCTCCATGTATTCCGACATGTCGAAACGGATCAACTCGATGCCGAGCGTGAACGCCAACTGCTTCGCGACTTCGGTCTTGCCGACGCCGGTCGGGCCCGAGAACAGGAACGCGCCGATCGGCTTGTCCAGCTTGCCGAGACCCGCGCGCGCCATCTTGATCGCCGCCGACAGCGCGTCGATCGCCGGATCCTGGCCGAACACGACGCTCTTCAGGTCGCGGTCGAGCGTCTGCAACTTGCTGCGATCGTCTTGCGACACGCTTTGCGGCGGCACACGCGCGATCTTCGAGATGATTTCCTCGATCTCGTTCTTGCCGATCGTCTTCTTCTGCTTCGACTTCGGCAGAATGCGTTGCGCCGCGCCCGCTTCGTCGATCACGTCGATCGCCTTATCCGGCAGATGGCGGTCCGTGATGAAACGCGCCGACAGCTCAGCCGCCGCCGACAGCGCCCCCGACGAATACTTCACGCCGTGATGTTCTTCGAAACGAGACTTCAGCCCACGCAGGATCGCGACCGTCTGCTCGACGGTCGGCTCGGTCACGTCGACCTTCTGGAAACGACGCGACAACGCCGCGTCCTTTTCGAAGATGCCGCGATATTCGGTGAACGTGGTCGCGCCGATGCACTTCAGCGTGCCCGACGAGAGCGCCGGCTTCAGCAGGTTCGATGCGTCCAGCGTGCCGCCCGACGCGGCACCCGCGCCGATCAGCGTATGAATTTCGTCGATGAAGAGAATGGCGTGCGGACGCTCTTTCAGTTCCTTCAGCACCGTCTTCAGACGCTGCTCGAAGTCGCCGCGATATTTGGTGCCCGCGAGCAACGCGCCCATGTCGAGCGAATACACCTGGGCATCCGCGAGGATGTCCGGCACTTCGCCGCGCGTAATGCGCCACGCCAGACCTTCGGCGATCGCAGTCTTGCCGACGCCCGCCTCGCCGACCAGCAACGGATTGTTCTTGCGCCGGCGGCACAGCACCTGCACCACGCGCTCGACTTCCGACTCGCGTCCGATCAGCGGATCGATGCGGCCGTCCTTCGCCATCTGGTTCAGGTTCTGCGTGAACTGGGCGAGCGGCGTTTCCTTCTGCGCGGCGGCTTCGTCGGACTCGGCATTCGCGTCGCTCGCTTTCGCGGCGTCCGAGCTGCTCGTCTTGGCGATGCCATGCGAGATGAAGTTGACCACGTCCAGACGCGTCACGCCCTGCTGCTGCAGGTAATACACCGCGTGCGAGTCCTTCTCGCCGAAGATTGCGACCAGCACATTCGCGCCGGTCACTTCCTTCTTGCCGTTCGAGGTGGACTGCACATGCATGATGGCGCGCTGGATCACACGCTGGAAACCGAGCGTGGGCTGCGTGTCGACGTCGTCCGTGCCCGGCACGGTCGGCGTGTTGTCATGAATGAAGTTGCGCAGGTTCTGACGCAGATCCTCGATATTGGCCGCGCATGCACGCAACACTTCCGCCGCCGTCGGGTTATCCAACAGCGCGAGCAGAAGATGTTCGACCGTTATGAACTCGTGCCTTGCCTGGCGTGCTTCCATGAACGCCATGTGCAGGCTGACTTCCAGTTCCTGGGCAATCATGCTTCCTCCATCACACACTGCAGCGGATGCCCGGCCTGCCGTGCGTGGGTAACGACTTGCTCGACTTTGGTCGACGCGATGTCCCGCGTATAGACCCCACAAACTCCCCTGCCCTCGCGATGCACCTTCAACATAACCTGTGTTGCGGTCTCACGATCCTTATTGAAATATTCCTGCACGACCATCACGACAAATTCCATTGGCGTGAAGTCGTCATTCAGCAGCACCACCTTGTACATGGACGGCGGCTTGAGTTTCTGCTCCTGCCGCTCCAGTACGGTGCCGTCCTGCTTGTCCGGGATAATCGCCATACACCCATTCTAAACAACTGGGACAGGCCCGCAATCCTGTCAAAACCCGGCCAGTTGGCCGATGAGCCCGTTCGCCGCCGCCCGGCCGTCACGACTCTGTCATGATTACCGTGGCAGATGCGTTTTCGACGGGCCGATTGCGGAGCCGGCCCCTATCCTGTTCTGCTGCGCGGTCGTGCTGCACCGCGGTCGGATCGAGTATCGCACAACCTGCCGGTGCCGGCTGCCAGCGCTCGCCGCCGGGGCCGTCGGCGTGTCGGACACAGTCGTCATGTGAGTCGATTATGCGACTTTTCAAGCCATGCCGCTTGCGCAACCGCACATAACGGAAGCGGTAAAAACCCCTGGAAAAGCAGGGTGTTTGTAACTCGACAACGGCGTCTCAAAATTTTCTTGACACTCGAATAAAGAGCCTCAACAATCAAGCTGGCACTTTTTTCACCAAGCCATAATTTCGAAAAAATGCCGATGGTGAGCTTGTGAGGAGAGAGCGACTGCCTCGCGCGGTCGTGGCTTTTCGAGGGCTCGTGGTAGTGACATGAGTTACAGGGGAAGTTGGAAATGGCAACCGGTACGGTTAAATGGTTTAACGACGCAAAGGGTTTCGGATTCATCACGCCTGACGAGGGTGGCGAGGATCTGTTTGCACACTTCTCGGCCATTCAGATGAATGGCTTCAAGACGCTGAAGGAAGGCCAGAAGGTCACCTTCGAAGTCGTGCAAGGCCCGAAAGGCAAACAGGCATCGAACATTCAGGCACCCGTCTGAACCGGTTCGTTACCCGTCCTTTTTGAAACCCGGCTCCGCGCCGGGTTTCTTTTTTGCCGCGCTATTTTTACGCCGCGGATTTTCCGGCCGGAAATCCGGGTAAAAAAATACCCCGGCCATCTGAAAGGCGCCGGGGCATTTAATGCAGGCCGGATAATCCCGCCGCATTAATTACATATTTTCGATCATTACCTGCCCAAATGCTGAACAGGATACCTGCGTCGCACCTTCCATCAGACGCGCGAAATCGTAAGTCACGCGCTTTTGCAGAATTGATTTTTCCATCGAACTGATAATCAGATCCGCCGCTTCGAACCAGCCGAGGTGGCGCAGCATCATTTCGGCCGAGAGGATTTCCGAACCCGGATTCACGTAGTCCTTACCCGCGTATTTCGGCGCCGTGCCGTGCGTCGCTTCGAACATCGCGACCGAATCCGACAGGTTCGCGCCCGGCGCGATGCCGATGCCGCCGACCTGCGCCGCCAGCGCGTCCGAGATGTAGTCGCCGTTCAGGTTCAGCGTCGCGATCACGTCGTATTCGGCCGGGCGCAACAGGATCTGCTGCAGGAACGCGTCGGCGATCACGTCCTTCACGACAATATCGCCGCCCGTCTTCGGATTCCTGACCTTCATCCACGGACCGCCGTCGATCAGCTCCGCGTTGAATTCCTTCTGCGCGAGCGCGTAGCCGAAGTCGCGGAACGCGCCTTCGGTGAACTTCATGATGTTGCCTTTATGCACCAGCGTCACCGAGCGGCGATCGTTGTCGATCGCGTACTGGATCGCCTTGCGCACCAGACGCTCGGTGCCTTCGCGCGACACCGGCTTGATGCCGATGCCCGAACTGTCCGGGAAGCGGATCTTCTTCACGCCCATTTCGTCGCGCAGGAACTTGATGACCTTCTTCGCCTGCTCCGACTCGGCCGGCCATTCGATGCCCGCGTAGATATCTTCCGAGTTCTCGCGGAAGATCACCATGTTGGTCTTTTCCGGCTCGCGCACCGGCGACGGCACGCCCTTGAAATACTGCACCGGCCGCAGGCACACATAGAGGTCGAGCTCCTGGCGCAACGCGACGTTCAACGAACGGATGCCGCCGCCGACCGGCGTGGTGAGCGGACCCTTGATCGACACCACGTATTCCTTCACGACCTCCAGCGTCTCTTCCGGCAGCCACACGTCCGGACCGTACACGCGGGTTGCCTTTTCGCCCGCATAGATTTCCATCCAGTGGATTTTCTTCTTGCCCGCATACGCTTTTTCGACCGCCGCATCGACGACCTTGATCATGACCGGCGTGATGTCCAGACCGGTGCCGTCGCCCTCGATGTACGGGATGATCGGCTGGTCGGAAACATTGAGCGAAAAGTCGGCGTTGACGGTGATCTTGTCGCCACCGGTCGGAACCTTGATGTGCTGATACGGCATGATCGACTCCAGTGAAAGCTGTGCAAAAGCGGATGGGAGACTGCGAAAGAGACGCCCCTCGCCGCGCAATGCCGAACGCCCGCGAGCGGCCTGGCCGCTATTCTAGCCCACGCGTCTCGCGCGCCCGGGCGGCTTGCGCTCGGGGTTTTCCAACATGAACGCCCCGCTCTGGGAGAAATCCGAGCGCGCCGTGCTCCTGTATAAGATACAAGAATCTTCATTCCGATTTATGCATTATCATCGCGCCATCCGCCATCGGCCCCAAAACGTGTACGCGCGATGGACTCATGCACAAGGCGGCCGGTCATCGCCACGCTGTCGTCACATGCTCGTCACGGCGCGCCGTGCGACGCCCTTGACAACGCCCTCGCCGACCCACGTTCGCGCCGCTGTCCGCACCCTCTGCCACTCTCTGCCGTCTGACTCCCCATGCGCCTCCTCGCCCTGAACAAGCCGTTCGGCACCATCTGCCAATTCTCGCCGCACGAGACGCGCGCGTCGCTCGCCGACTGGGTCAAGGTGCCCAACGTCTATCCGGCGGGCCGGCTCGACTCCGATAGCGAAGGCCTGCTGCTGCTCACCGACGACGGTGCGTTGCAGGCGCGTATCGCGGAGCCGCGTCACAAGCTCGTCAAACGTTATTGGGCACAAGTCGAAGGCGCGCTCGACGAGGCCGCGTTGAAGAAGCTTGCGCGCGGCGTCGATCTTGGCGATTACGTGACGCGTCCGTGTCGCGCGAATTACGTCGAACCGTCGGACACGCTGTGGACCCGCACGCCGCCGATCCGCTATCGCGCCGCGATTCCGACCACCTGGATCGAGCTGTCGATCACCGAAGGCAAGAACCGCCAGGTGCGACGTATGACGGCCGCGGTCGGCTTTCCGACCTTGCGTCTGGTGCGCGTCGGCGTCGGTGCGCTTGACATTTTTTCACTCGGACTGCAGCCCGGAGAGAGTCGCGAGTTGCCGTCGAATGCACCGTGGGATGGTGTGATCTGAAGCCACGCAAAAGTGCAAATAACGCTATACGTACCAGCTCAAAATATGTTTCACGGTTGTGAACATCGTCCCTAACTCGTTGTATCAGCACGCAAATCGACACGTGAAACGCGGGCTCGAAAAACGTGGAACAACGATGTCCGCATGATCTATCGCAAAGTATTTTCAACGCCTCTGCGTGCGCTCGAAATTTCCGCGGAATTCGCGTCAACCGCCGTGCAACCCGCCGCGTTATTCGACGCAGATGCCACCGAAGCTATCCGGCATTCAGCCGTAAAGACCTTTGCATAAGCCGCTTCGCTCGGCGAGTACGAAAGTCCGAACGCTAGCAGACGCGTCGAAAAATTTTGTTCGATGCGGCTGTCAACCGAAAGGTGGATGGCACGTTTACCGACATGACTCTACATAAGCCGGGTCATTTGGTTAATTAACTCAAGCTGAGGATTTACAAAATGAACAAACTGATCGCCGCTCTGGTCGCTGGCCTCTTCGCAACGGCAGCATTCGCACAAGCTTCGGCTCCGGCAGCAGCTTCGGCAGCTCCGGCAGCAGCAGCTTCGGCAGCCAAGAAGACCACCAAGCACCACCACAAGAAGTCGCACAAGAAGGCAGCAGCAGCTGCTGCAGCTTCGGCAGCTTCGGAGTAAGTTGCTTGTAAAACGCAGTCAAGAACACGCTTCATTGCCGTTCTTACGGCGTTGTAAGGCAGATCACCGCAAGGCGATCTGCCTTTTTGTTTTTGGCGCGCTCGCGTAACATGCGCGAGTCAATTTCAGCAAGGAGTCTTGCCGTGCGATTTTCCCTGCGCTCGTCGATGGCGCGTCTCGCCATTGCCGTTGCCCTGCCGCTCGCGGCGCTATCGTTCGTCGCCACCACCGTCCCCGCTCACGCGCAGCAGATGCCGCCGGGCGCGAAGCAGCCGGGCGAGTTCCCGCGCGTCAAGCTGACTGCCGGCATGTTCGTGATCGACGCGGCCGTCGCCGCCAACGACGCGGACCGCGAACAGGGCCTGATGTACCGCACGAATCTCGCGCCGAACGAAGGCATGCTGTTCGTGTTCAACGAGAACGCCGGCCACTGCTTCTGGATGAAGAACACGCTGATCCCGCTGTCGATCGCGTTCATGCGCGCGGACGGCACGATCACCGACATCGCCGAGATGCAGGCCGAGACCACCAACAACCACTGCCCGACGCATAACGGCGTGTTCGCGCTGGAAATGTCGAAGGGCTGGTTCGCGTCGAAGGGCATCAAGCCGGGCATGCAGATTCAGGGCTTGCCGCCGGTGCCGGGCGTCACGCAGTAACCGTGCGATAACTGCACAGTAGCCGCGCGGGAGCCACAGCTACGCGCGTCGCAGCGAGACGCTGCAGGGCATCCGGCGGCGCGCAGCGCATCGGCGCCGCCATGGTGCCAATGCGGCGCCACAGCAGCCCCACTGCAACACCACCATAGCGCCGCCCAGCGGCCGCACCGTTTCGCCGGAAAGCCGGCGCCCTTCCCCGGGCGCCGGCTTTTTTTACGCCCGTGCAGCCTGCCGCGAGGCCCCGCTCGGGCGGCCTTCGCGCCCGCTGGCAGGATTCATGCAAAAGACCAACCGACGCGCTATCCTTGTAATCTCGATAAAGCGACACGACATAGAGCAGCACATCACTTCCCCGGGCGGCCCACGCGGTCGCCCGGCCTGCGTTTCAGGCGCGCCATTCCAAGGAGGTTCACGTGCCCCGCAAGACTCCCATCGAGCGCTACCGGAATATCGGCATCAGCGCTCACATCGATGCCGGCAAAACCACCACCACCGAACGGATCCTGTTCTACACCGGCGTGACCCACAAGATCGGCGAGGTTCACGACGGTGCGGCGACGATGGACTGGATGGAACAGGAGCAGGAGCGCGGCATCACGATCACCTCGGCGGCCACCACGGCGTTCTGGAAAGGCATGGCCGGCAACTATCCCGAGCATCGGATCAACATCATCGACACCCCCGGGCACGTCGACTTCACGATCGAAGTCGAGCGCTCGATGCGCGTGCTCGACGGCGCCTGCATGGTCTACGACTCGGTCGGCGGCGTGCAGCCGCAATCGGAAACCGTGTGGCGCCAGGCGAACAAGTACAAGGTGCCGCGCATCGCGTTCGTCAACAAGATGGACCGCGTCGGCGCGGACTTTTTCCGCGTGCAGCGGCAGATCGGCGATCGCCTGAAAGGCGTCGCGGTGCCGATCCAGATTCCGATCGGCGCGGAAGATCACTTCCAGGGCGTGGTCGATCTCGTGAAGATGAAGGCGATCTTCTGGGACGACGCCAGCCAGGGCATCAAGTTCGAGTATCGCGAGATTCCGGCCGAGCTCGCCGCGACCGCGAAGGAATGGCACGACAAGATGGTCGAGGCCGCCGCCGAAGCGAACGAAGAACTGCTCGAAAAATACCTCGGCGGCGAGCATCACCTGACCGAAGAGGAAATCAAGCACGGCATCCGCGCGCGCACGATCGCCAACGAGATCGTGCCGATGCTGTGCGGCAGCGCGTTCAAGAACAAAGGCGTGCAGGCGATGCTCGACGCGGTGATCGACTATCTGCCGTCGCCGGTCGACGTGCCCGCGATCATCGGTCACGACGAGCACGACAAGGAGATCGAGCGTCATCCGAACGACGACGATCCGTTCTCGGCGCTCGCCTTCAAGATCATGACCGACCCGTTCGTCGGCCAGTTGATCTTCTTCCGCGTGTACTCGGGCGTCGTCAATTCGGGCGACACGGTCTACAACGCGATCAAGGAAAAGAAGGAGCGCCTCGGCCGGATCCTGCAGATGCACGCGAACGAGCGCAAGGAAATCAAGGAGGTCTACGCGGGCGACATCGCCGCGGCCGTCGGCCTGAAGGAAGCGACCACCGGCGACACGCTCTGCGATCCTAACCATGTGATCATCCTCGAAAAGATGATCTTCCCGGACCCGGTGATCTCGCAGGCGGTCGAGCCGAAGACCAAAGCCGACCAGGAGAAGATGGGCATCGCGCTGAACCGCCTCGCGCAGGAAGACCCGTCGTTCCGCGTGCAGACTGACGAGGAATCCGGCCAGACGATCATCTCCGGGATGGGTGAGCTGCACCTCGAAATTCTGGTCGACCGGATGAAGCGCGAGTTCGGCGTCGAGGCGACCGTCGGCAAGCCGCAGGTCGCATATCGCGAGACGGTGCGCAACAAGGTCGAAGATGTGGAAGGCAAGTTCGTCAAGCAATCGGGCGGGCGCGGCCAGTACGGTCACGCGGTGATTACGCTCGAGCCGTCCGAGCAGGGCAAGGGCTACGAATTTGTCGATGCGATCAAGGGCGGCGTGATTCCGCGCGAATTCATCCCGGCGGTCGACAAGGGCATCACGGAAACGCTGAAGGCCGGCGTGCTGGCCGGCTATCCGGTCGTCGACGTGAAGGTCACGCTGACCTTCGGCTCGTACCACGACGTCGACTCGAACGAAAACGCCTTCCGCATGGCCGGCTCGATGGCGTTCAAGGAAGCGATGCGCAAGGCCAGGCCCGTGCTGCTCGAACCGATGATGGCGGTCGAGGTGGAAACGCCCGAAGACTTCATGGGCAACGTGATGGGCGATCTGTCGAGCCGACGCGGCATGGTGCAGGGCATGGAAGACATCGCGGGCGGCGGCGGCAAGCTGGTGCGCGCGGAGGTGCCGCTCGCCGAGATGTTCGGCTACTCGACGTCGCTGCGCTCGGCCACTCAGGGCCGCGCGACTTACACGATGGAGTTCAAGCATTACGCGGAAACGCCGAGCAATGTCGCCGAGGCGGTGATCAACGCGAAGAAGCAGTAAGCACTGCACATGAGCCCCGCAACCGGCCGCAGCAGCAACGATCAGCGTTCGGCAACCGGTTGCAGGCTCGCACCGCTCACGTAAAAAACCGAAGCCCGTTCCTTGTGAACGGGCTTTTTTTATCGCACTTTATCTATCGCACGACGATCGGCTCGACAGACAGCGCGGCGCACGCAGTTGCACCACACGTTTTTTGGCCGTGCCAGAATGCCGGACAGCAACCGGTCTATCGGGTCTGCCGTTTTGTCGTTTGGTTGTTTTGTTCTGCACTACGGTCGAGCCGCATCGGTCAAGCACTCAAGCACGGCATGCAAGCCGGGAAGGAGACACCATGAGCCATGATCACGAACACCCGCATTACCGCGCCGAGCACGAAGCCGCCGAAAGCGGCGCGCAGATCGACTGGCGCGAGCACGGCGTGAAGGTCATCCGCGGCGACCAGCTGGACACCAACACCGCGCAGACGCCTGGCATGAATCGCGCGGCCGCGATCAACGCGGCGCGGGTCGGCGCGCAGAAGATCTGGGCCGGCACCGTGACGATTCATCCGAACGCGAAGACCGGCGCGCATCATCACGGCGCGCTCGAAAGCGTGATCTACGTGGTGCGCGGCCACGCGCGCATGCGTTGGGGCGAGCATCTGGAGTTCACCGCCGAAGCCGGTCCCGGCGACTTCATCTTCGTGCCGCCCTACGTGCCGCATCAGGAGATCAACGCGAGCACCGACGATCCGCTCGAATGCGTGCTGGTGCGCAGCGACAACGAAGCGGTCGTGGTCAATCTGAACATCGACGCGGTCGAGCAGCCCGAGACCGTCTACTGGGTCGATCCGATCCACAAGCATCCGCACGATCATTAACTCATCCGCTCTTTCACTGCCGCGCCCATGACACCCACCGCCTCGCTGCGCCCTCGCCTGCTCACGCTCTATACGGTGCTGATCGCCGCCAACCTCGGCGCGTGGCTGTGGGCATTGATCGCGTTTCGCCACTATCCGCTGCTGCTCGGCACCGCGCTGCTCGCGTACGGCTTCGGCCTGCGCCATGCGGTCGACGCCGACCACATCGCGGCGATCGACGCCGTTACGCGCAAGCTGATGCAAACCGGCAAGCAGCCGCTCGGCATCGGCCTCGCGTTTTCGCTCGGCCATTCGACGATCGTGATCGCGGCGACCGTGGGCATCGCGTGGACCGCGCATTCGCTGCATGGGCGCTTCGAGAGCTTCAAGGAAGTCGGCGGCACGATCGGCACGCTGGTCTCGGCGACGTTCCTGCTGGTGCTCGCAGCCGCCAATCTGGTGATCCTGCGCGATGTGTGGCGCCGTTATCGGCACGCGCAACGCGACGGCGCGACACCCGACCCCGGCCAGCCCGCCAGCGATACCTTCGCGCCGGCTGGCCTGCTGTCGCGCGCGTTGCGGCCGCTGTTCCGGCTCGTAACGAAAAGCTGGCACATGTACCCGGTCGGCGTGCTGTTCGGCCTCGGCTTCGACACCGCCACCGAAATCGGCCTGCTCGCGATCGCCGCGTCGCAGGCGAGTACCGGCCTGCCGCTCTACTCGATCCTCGTGTTCCCGGCGCTCTTCACCGCCGGCATGACGCTCGTCGATTCGACCGACAACGTGCTGATGGTCCACGCGTACGGCTGGGCGATGGACGACCCGAAGCGCAAGCTCTACTACAACGCCAGCATCACCTTCGTCTCGGCAGTGGTCGCGATCGTGATCGGCGGCGTCGAGGCGCTCGGGCTGCTGTCGGAGCACCTCGGCTGGAGCGGCGGCGTGTGGGACGCGGTCGCGAGCATCAACGAGCGGTTCGGCGCGCTCGGCTACTGGATCGTCGCCGCGTTCATGGCGTGCTGGATCGGCTCCGTGCTGCTTCATCGTTGGCGCCGGCCGGGCACGCAAACGTCGCAGACGTACTAGCGCGGCAAGCCGCAGCGGTAAATCTCACTGCCCGTGAGCAGCACGAACGGCGCAATCGGTAAGGATTCCAGCGCAATAGCGGCGGTCCGTCCGCCGGCGCGGTCGCGCAACGTGAACACGTTCCCGCCGCCGCTTGCCACCGTTCACCACCGCTCACCACCGTTGTGACGACGACACACCGCGCCGACTTTATCAGCCGATCGGCAAGCTCGCGGCGCCGCCAGCGCGCCGCAGCCGTGAGCAATCGCTTACACTGAAACCGCTTTGCGCAGCCCTGCGCGTCGGCGCTCGCGGCGGCCACCTCGCACCGCCGCTCCGATCGCGCGCTGCCCTCGCGTGCTCGCGCGGTTCGCGCGACGCTACGGAACCGGCAACAGAACGGACTGGACACGCCATCGATGAAAAAGCCAGCGGACCGATTTCTCGCAAGTCATGCAGCACTGAGCACAGCCCTCGACGCAGCCCGCCCCACCGCCGACGCCTACGGCAACCACGCCCTCGACGAATTCCTTGCCGGCCGCATCACGCGACGCGAACTGCTGCGCTACGCGAGCGTGATCGGCCTGTCGCTCGCGGGCGGCGGTGTGCTCGGCACGCCGCGCGCACAGGCGCAAGGCGCGGCGGCCACGCCCGCCGCCTCGAACCAGACGATCCGCGTCGCGCATCTGACGCCGGCGGGCGCCGTCGACCCATTGACCGTGACCGACGCCGCGAGCCTCGCGCTGCTGAACCAGACCGGCGAATTCCTGATCGACGACGACGGCGAGAAGCTGATGCTGAAGCCCGCGCTCGCGCTGTCGTGGAAGCCGAACGACAAAGGCGACGTGTGGACCTTCACACTGCGCCAGAACGTCAAGTTCCACGACGGCCAGCGCTTCGGCGCCAAAGACGTGGTCGCCACCTTCGACCGTCTCGCCGACCCGGCCAGCGGCTCGGCCGCGCTGTCGGTGCTGAAGGGCGTGCTGTCGAAAGGCGGCGCGAAGGTCGTGGACGAACACACGGTCGCGTTTCATCTCGATGCGCCGAACGGCAATTTCCCGTACTACGTGTCGTCGGACAATTACAACGCGGTGATCCTGCCCGCGAATTATGCGGGCAATTACGAAAAGAGCTTCATCGGCACCGGGCCGTTCCGCTTCGAGAAGTATCAGCCGAAGGTCGGCGCGTCGTTCGTGCGCAATCCTGACTATTGGGGCGACAAAGCGTTGCCGCAGCGCGTGCAGTTCACCTTCTACGCCGACGAGCAGGCGCAGCTGCTCGCGCTGCAAGGCCATCAGGCCGACGTGATGGGCACCTTCACCGTGCAGGGCGGCGCCGGCATCCTGAACAATCCGGACTACAAGGCGATGGGAGTGAAGTCGAGCGCGCATCGGCAGATTCATATGCGCAACGACAATCCGCTCTTCAAGGACAAGCGCGTGCGCCAGGCACTCGCGCTGGCGATCGACCGCGATGTGATCGTGCGTGGCCTCTTCAAGGGCCGCGCGCAAACCGGCAACGACAGTCCGTTCGCGCCGGTGTTTCCGTCGTCCGATGCAGGCGTGCCGCAACGCCGGATCGACGTCGCGAAGGCGAAGCAGCTACTCGCTCAGGCCGGCGTGCCGAACGGCTTCGACGTCACGCTGACCACCGAAAAATACATGGAGATTCCAGACCTCGCCGTGGTCGTGCAGAACGCCGCGAAGGCGATCGGCGTGCGCATCAACCTGAAGGTCGAAAGCCAGTCGCTGTATTACGGCGCGGGCACGCCGGGCAAATCCGACTGGCTCGACTCGCCGCTCGGCATCACCGACTACGGCCATCGCGGCGTGCCGAACGTGTTCCTCAATGCGCCGTTCACCAGCAACGGCACGTGGAATGCCGCGCACTTCAGGAACCCGCAATACGATCAACTGGTTGCGCAGTTCGTCGCGGCACTCGATCTGTCGTCGCAGAGAAAGATCTCCGGCCAGATTCAGACGCTGCTGCTCGACGAGACGCCGGTCATCATTCCGTTCTTCTACGATCAGCTGATCGCGATGCGCAAGGGCGTGAACGGCGTGCGCTTCACCGCGCTCGCGCAACTGTATTTCGATCGCGCGACGCTCGCCGCGTAAGCCGTCAGATAAGCCACCGTATAAGCCGCGCGCTGTACGGCACGCAGGCGTTTTCGCAACTTCGGCAGGAGGACTCACGATGTCGGCACCGGCGCCCTCTCCCGCATCCGCGGCACCGCACGCAGCACGCGCGGCAAACGGCAATGCGGGCCGCGTCGCGCGTTTTCTGGCGACGCGCGTCGGGCTCGCGCTGATCACGCTGTGGCTGCTGTCGCTGATCGTGTTCGCGGGCGGCCAGTTGCTGCCCGGCGACATCGGCCGCGCGGTGCTCGGGCCGCTCGCCGATGCGCGCGCGGTCGCCGCGCTCAACCATCAGCTCGGCGCGGACCGGCCGCTCGTCACGCAATACGTCGACTGGATCGCGCATTTCGTGCGCGGCGACATGGGGCTGTCGTACGCGTATCGCGAACCGGTCGGGCCGTTCATTGCCGAGGCGCTCGCGCACTCGGCGAAGCTCGGCCTGCTCGCGTTCATCGTCGTCGTGCCGCTCGGCATCGCGGGCGGCGTGTGGGCAGCGATGCACGCGGGACGCTGGCTCGATCGCACGATCAGCATTGCCGGCCTGTCCGCGACCGTGGTGCCGGAGTTCGTGTCGTCGATCGTGCTGATTCTCGTGTTCGGCGTATGGCTGCGCTGGCTGCCGATCGAAGCCACCTCCGCGCCCGACGCGGGCGTGTTCGAGCAGCTAAGGCATCTGGTGTTGCCGGTGCTGCCGCTGGTGCTGGTGTTCTTCGGCTATATCGCGCGGATGGCGCGCGCGGGCACCGTCGAAGCGCTCGACGCCGACTACACCCGCACCGCGATCCTCAAGGGCCTGCCGAGGCACATCGTGATCTGGCGGCACGTGCTGCGCAATGCGCTGCTGCCGACCATCACGGTCGCCGCCACGCAGCTCGGCTACATGATCGGCGGACTGGTGGTGGTCGAGACGCTGTTCCACTACCAGGGGATCGGCTCGCTGATCTACAACGCGGCCAAGGCAAAGGACTTTCCGATGCTCGAAGCAGGCGTGCTGACGATCGGCGTGGTCTATACGCTCGCGAATCTGCTGGCCGATGCGCTGCACGTGCTGCTCAATCCGCGCCTGCGGGTCAGGAGCGCCGAATGAGTAGCGTCGTTCCGCCGGGCCCGCCTTCGCCTGGCTCTCCTGGCGCAACGCCAACGCCACCCGCGTCCGGCGCCGCACCGAGTCCCGTCGCCGAGCCGCGCTATCCGCGCCTGCGTCTGCTGCTGCGCTCGCCGACCTTCGTCGCGGGCGCGCTGATCGTCGCGTGGTGGATCGTCTGCGCGATCGCCGGGCCGTGGTTCGTGCCGCTCGACCCCTATGCGTCCGATCCGCTGAACTCGCTCGCGCCGCCCGATCACGCGCACTGGTTTGGCACCGATCAACTGGGCCGCGACGTGTTCTCGCGCGTGATCGTCGGCGCGCGCGACATCCTCACCATCGCGCCGCTCGCGACGCTGCTCGGCACGCTCGCCGGCACCGCGCTCGGCCTGCTGGTCGGCTACTTCGAAGGCTGGGTCGACAACGTGATCGGCCGCGTGATCGACGCGGTGCTCGCGCTGCCGCTCGTGATCGTCGCGCTGCTCGCGCTCGCCGCGCTCGGCGCGTCGAACTTCACGGTGATCCTCGTGATCGGCATCACGTTCACGCCGATCACCGCGCGCACCGTGCGCGCCGCCGTGTTCGCCGAGCGCCATCTCGACTACGTCGCGGCCGCGCAGCTGCGCGGCGAACGCGCGCCGTACATCATGTTCGTCGAGATCCTGCCCAATGTGCTGCCGCCAATCGTCGTCGAGGCGACCGTGCGCCTCGGCTATGCGATCTTCGCGGTCGCGACGCTGTCGTTTCTCGGCTTCGGCATCCAGCCGCCGTCGGCCGACTGGGGACTCGCGTTGTCCGAGTCATACACGCTGATGGCGGGCGGCGCATGGTGGACCGTGGTGTTCGCGGCGGGCGCGATCGCGTCGCTGGTGGTCGGCGTCAATCTGATTGCCGACGGCGTGCAAGGAGTGCTCGACCGATGAACGGCTCGTCGTCCCCCTTGCCCTCCCCGTTCGCCGCCTTCGACGTATCGAAGAGCGAGCGCACCGACGCGCTGACCGTCGTCGGTCTGACGGTCTCGTACCGGATCCGCGGCCGCGATCGCGAAGTCCTGCAGGACGTGTCGTTTCGCGTGCGGCGCGGCGAAGCGTATGGACTGGTCGGCGAATCGGGCTGCGGCAAGTCGACCGTTGCGATGGCGACGCTGCGCTATCTGCCGCGCAACGGCAGGATGAAGGCCGGCAAGCTCGCGATCGCCGGCGAGGACGTGCAGAAGCTCGGCGCCGATGCGCTGCGCCAGCTGCGCGCGACGACCGTCTCGATGGTCTATCAGGATCCGGGGCGCGCGCTGAATCCGTCGCTGACGATTGCCCGTCAGGTCTCCGAAGCATTCGAGGCGGCCGGCGTCGCGCGCGACGAAGCGCTGCGCCGCACACGCGAGATGCTCGAACGCGTGCGCATCGCCGCGCCCGAACGCGTGATGGCCAGCTATCCTCATCAATTGTCGGGCGGCATGCAGCAACGCGTCGTGATCGCGATGGCGCTCGCGTCGAACCCCGCGCTGCTGATCCTCGACGAACCGACCACCGGCCTCGACGCGACCGTCGAAGCCGAAGTGCTCGACCTCGTCGCGCAACTGCGCAAGGAACTGGGCACCGCGGTGCTGTTCATCAGCCACAACCTCGCGGTGATCGGGCGCATGTGCGAGCGCGTCGGCGTGCTGTACGCGGGCAAGCTGGTCGAGGAAGGCGCCACCGCCGACGTGTTCACGCGGCCGCGCCATCCGTACACGGTCGGGCTGCTGCGCTGCCTGCCGGGCGCCGCGCACAGCAAGGACCGCGAGCCGCTCGACACGATCGCGGGCAGCCTGCCGCCGCCGGGCTCGGTCACGCAGGGCTGCATCTATGCGGAGCGCTGCCGTCTCGCCGACGAGCGCTGCCGCCGCGAAGCGCCGCCGCCCTATCGGCTCGCCGCCGCGCATGGCGATCAGATGGCGCGCTGCCACTATCACGAGCGCGCGATCGAGTTGCCGCGTGCGGCGGGCGCTGCGACGGCTTCTGCGACGTCCACCGCCTCCACTGCCGAGCCCGCTGCGTTGCCAGGTTCATCGGACTCGCCCGACCAAGCGGCCAGGCACACACCCACTTCTCCTGTGCTGCGCGCGCGCAATCTGTCGAAGACCTTCCACGGCACCGGCACGCCGCTGCGCGCAGTCGACGACGTATCGCTCGAACTCGCGAGCGGCAAGACGCTCGGCCTCGTCGGCGAATCGGGCAGCGGCAAGACCACGCTCGCGCGGCTGCTGCTCGGCCTGCTGACGCCCGACGCCGGCAGCGTGCTCGAACTCGACGGCGCGCCGCTCGCCGCGCGCGTCACGCGCCGCAGCGACGAGCAGTTGAAATCACTGCAGATCGTGTTCCAGAACCCGGACTCGGCGCTCAATCGCGCGCATTCGGTGAAACGGCTGATCGGCCGCGCGCTCGCGCGCTTCACCGCGCTGCGCGGGTCCGTGGCCGATGACCGGCTCACCGCGTTGACGTCCGCCGTGCGCCTGCCGGAACGCTATCTCGACGCGCACTCGCGACAGCTGTCGGGCGGACTCAAGCAGCGTGTCGCGATCGCCCGCGCGTTTGCCGGCGAGCCGCGCGTGGTGGTTTGCGACGAGCCGACCTCGGCACTCGATGTGTCGGTACAGGCCGCGATCCTCAACCTGCTCGCCGATCTGCAACGCGAGCGCGGCGTCAGCTATGTGTTCATCTCGCACGATCTGCACGTGGTGCGCTACGTGTCGGATCGCATCGCTGTCCTCTATCTCGGCCGGCTGCTCGAGATCGGCCCGGCGGCGGCGGTGTTCGACGGTCCTCAGCATCCTTATACCGAAGCGTTGCTGTCGGCGGTGCCGACGATGCCCGGCAATGGCGTGCTCGCGGCGGAGCCCGATACGGCGCCGCGCACGCGCATCCGGCTGTCGGGCGAATTGCCCAACGCGGGCGCGATGCCATCGGGCTGCGTGTTTCACACGCGCTGTCCGCGCAAGCTCGGCGCGATCTGCGAGCAGCAGGACCCGCCGTTTCTCGATGCCGGGGATGCGCGAGAGACGGCCGGGCAACCGTCCGCGCATCGGATCCGCTGCCATATTCCCGTCGACACGTTGCGCGCGCTACAAGCCTCTGCGCGCGGCAACGGTGATGACGACAACGGCAACCGCCCCGATGGCGCGAGCAATCCGGCAGACGGCATGGCATCGAACGACTCGTCGCGTGATGGCGATTAGCGGCGCTCGCGCCGCTCTCCGCGTTCGCCTTCACGCCTTTACCTTCGCGCCTTCGCTTACCTTCATCTGCCTTCGCTGACCGTCGCTCGCCTCCGTTTGCCTTCGCTCGCCGCCCTTCTTCATCGCGCCGCCAACCCTTCACCCTTGCGCCGCCCTTAACGAATCGCATGCCAAAACGCACGCCTGAGGGCCGCGCGTTTCATCGCCGAAACGTTTTCCTGCGTTTTTCCGTTGCGGGCACCGCACATCGCGCGAGTACCCGTGTCGCGTCAAGGACTTGCGCTCCGTGGCATGGATATCGCTAATTGAGCGTCCAGAGATTCGAAGCCAACCGCGCGCAACGCCGCGCAAATCCGCACGACATGCGCCATTCACGCGATGGCGCGAGATCGCGCGATCAGCACGCGAGCGACACGCGGACTGCTTCGACGAGAACTCGGGGTGCGACAAGACCCGCCTGCAGACAGGTCGGCCGCCGCTGGAGCAACTTGCGAAGATGGCAGCGAGGCACCGTCGTTCGCTCGGGAGAAGCGCGATGAAGACCACAACATTCAATCAGTACTACTGCGGGGTAAGGCGCTGGGCGGTGATCGTCGCGGGAGTGACGGCGCTCGCGACCGAAGTCGGATACGCGGCATCGACCGACGTGATCCCGCAATGGATGGTGCTCGCCGCCGCGACCGAGCCCGCACCCGCCGGCTCGGCGCCGCAGCAGCTGGCGCAGAACGATGGCGCGGCCATGGGCACCGAGGCCACCGCGCCGACCGCCGCCGACGACGCGTCCGCGATATTCGCGCCGGCCGGCTGCACCAGCCTCGGCCTGACCGGCTGCGGACGGTTGGGCGGCGGCAGCGGCAACGGCGGCGCGGCAGGTGCGGCCAATAGCGGCGGTGGCGCCAGCGGCAATGCCGGCACCGGTGCGGCGGGTTCGAGCAGTGGCAGCGGTAGCAGTTCGGGGGCGAGCGGTAGAGGAGGCAGCAGTAGCGGCGGTGGCGGAGGCAGCAGTAGTGGTGGAAGCAGCAGTGGCGGGAGCAGTAGCGGTGGAAGCAGTAGTGGCGGAAGCAGCAGCGGTGGAAGCAGCAGCGGTGGAAGCAGCAGTGGCGGAAGCAGCAGCGGTGGAAGCAGTAGTGGCGGAAGCAGCAGCGGAGGTGGAAGCAGCGGCAGCAGCGGGAGCGGCGGCTGCGGTTGCGGAGGCTCCAGCGGCGGCCCGGGCAGTGGCGGCAAAGGTGGTGGTTTCGGCGGTGGCTTTGGCGGTGGGAAAGGCGGCGGCTTCGGTGGCGGGTTCGGCGGAGGCTTTGGCGGAGGCTTCGGCGGCGGTCACGGAGGCAAGGGTGGTGGCAGCGGCGGCAATGGCAACGGCGGTGGGAACGGGCACTAGGCATCGCCCGCGTCTTAGGTAGGGGGCCCCCGCGCCCTACCCGTCGACGGCATGTACCGGCATACTGTCCGCTATCCGCCGGCAACGGCGGTGACGTCCCGATCCCCCGGTCGGGCGTCACCGCCCGAGGCCGGTCGGAGCGGCCCGCGCGCCTCCGGCGAGCGCGCTGACGGAGTGACGCGAGAACGCATCGGACGCTTTTCGCGCCGTCACGCGCACCGCCCTACGCGCGGCGGGAACACAACCCCCATTGCGTGCGAGTGTTATGGAACCAATCCGAGACGACCGCCTCATATCAGATTCAACGTTCGATATGAGGGCCCACAACATGCAACGAAATGTCCCCCCCTCCGCGACCCGCACGGCTGCCGCCGTGCTGATGGCTGCCGCGCTGGGCCTCGCATCGCTCGCCAATGCGCAAACGCCGGCGCCCACTACGCCGCAGCCGTTGCCGCAAACCATGTCACAGGCCGCACCACCGGTCGATCCAACCTTCTCCGCCTACTCGCTGCTGCAAACCTGCAAGCAGCGCAACGACAACGTCGCGCAAGGTCAATGCGTCGGCGCGATCCGCGGCATCATCCACGGTTATCAGTACGGCGTGCTGTTCCTCAGCCAGCGCGCACCGTTGCCGCCGAACGAAACCCAACGCGTGTCGCTCTGTCTGCGCGACGTGCCGGTATCGACAATCGTTGACAATTTCGTCGCCGACGCCGCCCAGGTCGACACCGACTCCCTCCAGCACACGCCCGCCGAAGTCGCGGTGCTCGGCTCGGTGCATCTGCATCACGCCTGCACCTGAGCCACATCTGGCGGCCTGATGGCTTGACGGCGTGTGCTTCACGCCGTCTGCCTGAGCGCCTCGCGCGCCGCCGCGCCACCTATCGCGGCGGCCGCGCTTTCATCGATCATCATCCGGATCACAACATTTCGAGCGGGCGTTTGCCGCGCGGCGGTTTGAAGTAGCCGTCGAGCGCGGCGAATTCGCCGGCTTCGAGCCGCAATTGCGCGGCGCGATGGTTATCGCGCACGTGCTCGATGCGACCCGACTTCGGAATCGCGCAGACGCCGGGCTTGCCGAGCACCCAGGCGAGCGCGACCTGAAACACCGACACACCGCGCGCGTCGGCGATATCGTCGAGCGGCGAGCGCTTCGGCAGGCGCGCATGATCGACCGGGCTGTACGCCATCGCCGGCATGCCGCGCGCGGCGAGCCACGGCAGCAGATCGAACTCGGGACCGCGCCGCGCGACGTTGTAGAGAATCTGATTCGTCGCGCATGCATCGCCGCCCGGCGTCGCGACGAGTTCTTCCATATCGTCGGTGTCGAAATTGCTCACGCCCCAGTGACGGATCTTGCCCGCGCGACGCAGTGCCTCGAACGCGTCGACGGTTTCCGCGAGCGGCACCGAGCCGCGCCAGTGCAGCAGGTACAGATCGAGCCGATCCGTCTTCAGCCGCTTGAGACTCTGCTCGCATGCGGCGATCACGCCGCGTCGGCTGGCGTTGTGCGGATAGACCTTGCTGACCAGAAACACCTGGTCGCGCAGACCGGCAAGCGCTTCGCCGAGCAGCGACTCGGTCGCGCCGTCGCCGTACATTTCGGCGGTGTCGATCAACGTCATGCCGAGTTCGACGCCGCAGCGCAACGCGGCGATTTCCGCCGCGCGCCGCGACACCTGTTCGCCCATCTCCCACGTGCCCTGCCCCAATGCCGGAATGCGCTCGCCGCCGGGCAGGCTCACGCTTGCGATATCGCTCGTCATGCTGACTCCTCGAAGTGGCTCGGTTCAATGCGCTGCGGTACCGTCGATGCCGCCGATGCCGCCGCCGGCGGTCGGCTCGCGCGGAGGCGCCGCAACATGACGCACAACCCAACGCACGCAACGAAAAAACATAGCGACGAGTGTAGCGGCTCGACAGCGCGGCGACGATGCGTTTGACAAAAGCCGGCTATAACGCGGCGCGCCGATGTTCTAGAATTGCCGCTTGCCTATCTTGCGTGAGCCCCATGACCTCTGCCTCGGAAGACCGCTGGCGCGACCTGCGCCCGGACCCGGAAAACGACACGCCGCTCTATCTGCAACTCGCCCGCAAGCTCGGCAGCGCGATCCACGAAAACCGCTGGAACGCCGGCGAGGCGCTGCCGTCGGAGCGAGTGCTGTCGGAAGCGCTCGGCGTGTCGCGCATCACCTCGCGCAAGGCGATTGCGCTGCTGGTCGAGCAGGGCCTGATTCGCCGCACTCAGGGCGCGGGCAGCTTCATCACGCCGCGTTACGAAGATCCGCTTTCGCGCCTGTCGAGCTTCAGCGAGATGCTGCGGCGGCGCGGCTTCACGCCGAGTTCGCAGTGGCTGTCGCGCGAGATTTCGCCGGCCAATCGCGACGAGGTGATCCAGCTGGGTCTGTCGCCGGCCGCGGCGGTCACGCGCCTGCGACGGCTGCGGCTCGCCGACGGCATCGTGATGGCCGTCGAGAACTCGACGTTTCCCGCGGCGGTGATCCCCGATCCGCAGGCGATCGGCGATTCGCTGTACACGTATCTGGAGAATCGCGGACTGACGATCGTGCGCGCGCTGCAGCATTTTCGGGCGGTCAATGCCAGCGACGAGATCGCGCAGCAGATGAGCATCGCGCCGAACGAAGCGCTGCTGCTGATTACGCGGGTCGGCTACACGGCCGATCAGCGGGCGATCGAGTTGACGGATACGTATTGCCGCAATGATTACTACGATTTTGTGGCGGAGTTGAGGAAGTAGGCGAGGTGGCGGTTGGGTGGGATTGGCGGGCGTGGGATTGCTCGGCTGGCGGCGTCGGCGCTGGTGGATTGCACGAGGCTGCTTTGGCCCACGCATATCTCCACAACGGTTACTACGACGCCGGCGCGGCGTTACGGAAGTCGCCGAAGCGATGAGACAGGCAGCACCGGCTGCTGACGGATGGCCCGAAACCGCGTTGCCGAATCACCGCGCCAACGCCCACCACCCACTCACAGTCGATCACAGCCACCTGGCCTCGTGCGCGCCCACTCGCGTCGGCGGCAACGCGTAAAACGCCGGCGTCTCCTCCAGTTCCTCCGCCGGCTGCACGGCCAGCACCCGCCCGAATTCCGACGGCACGCTTGCGACGCAATCGCGTACCTCGTCGAGCGACACGTCCGGCACCTGCTGCCCATCGGCCACCAATCCAAACGATTGCAGCCAGCGCCCCGTCTGCGCGAGCGATACCTTCACATGCCAGCTGCCGCCCTCGCGGGCCCGGCGCGCGAGCGCGACCATCGCGGCAAACGCGGCCAGGTAGCCGGTCGCGTGATCGAGCGCCTGACACGGCAGATGACGCGGTTCGACTCCCCCCGCCACCGCGCGCTCGGTCCACGCGATGCCGCTCGCCGACTGCACCAGACTATCGAAGCCGCGCCGCTGCGCCCACGGCCCCGTGTCCCCATACGCGCACACCGACACATAGACGATGCCCGGCCGCAAGCGCGCGAGCTCGTCCGGGCCGAAACCGCGCGCCGCGAGCGCGCCCGGACGATAGGCCTGCAGGAACACATCGGCCTCGCGCGCGAGTTCGCGCAAGGTCGCACGGCCGGCCATGTCGCGCAAATCGACGAGCGCCGAGCGCTTGCCGCGGCTGTTGTCGATCACGAGCGGCGCGATGTTCGGCAGATGCGGCCCGTTGATCATCAGCACGTCCGCGCCGTGATGCGCGAGCGCGCGCCCTGCCACTGGTCCCGCGATGATCCGCGACAGGTCCAGCACGCGCACGCCGGCCAGCGGCCGGTCGGTGCCGACCTCCGAGCCGACCGCCGCCAGGCTGCCCGGGTTCGTGTCGCGCGGCGGCTCGGGCGGCGCGTCGCCGATGCGCTCGATTTCGAACAGCGGCATGCCCGCGAGCGCCTTCGCCTGTTCGAGCGCGGCCCATTCGTCCGGCGTGCGAATCAACGCGGCGCACAGGCCTGCGTCGGCGAGCGTGCGATCGAGCGTCGCGCCGTCCCAGTGGCGAATTGCGGCGGCCACCGCCGCGCGATCGTTTTCACAGCCGAGCACCGCAAGCACGCCTTGCAGGTGATGCGCGAAATTCGTGTGTAGTTGAATCCAGCGAGCGTCGCCGGTTTCGTAGAAGCCCGTGACCGGATCGCGCAGCACGGGCGGTGGCCCGTCGTCGACACGCAGATAGCGCTCGCTGCGAAACGCCGCCAGCGCGCGCCGCATCTGCACCGTCACGTGCTGCCGACGCCCGCTGCGCAAGCGCCAGTATTCAGCGGCGGCGAGGCCCGTCGCGGCGATGGTCGCGGACGCGAGACTGCCGACCCGGTAGACCGATGGCAGGCCCGGGTCCGGGTCCAGGTCCAGGTCCAGGTCCGCATCCCCCACTCCGCCGCTCAGCGAGACGGTGTGCAGTGCAACCGGGTCGCAACCGGCGAGGGTCCAGATATGTTTGAGGGCGAGTTCGGGCGTCATCGGATCGGGCGTGTTCGTCACGCGAGCGGAAGGAATGTGCATCGAGTCTAGAATTCCACCTTGCCGCAATCAATCTTGATTATGATAATCAACATATATTGATTTCTTCGGTTTCAATACGTTTTCATGCCCAGCCCGACTTTTCTGACCGCCGCTGAAGCCGCGGCGACACTCGGCGTCAGCGTTGCCACGCTCTACGCGTACGTGAGCCGCGGCATGCTCGGTTCGTCGCCGGATGCGCAGAGCCGGCACCGGCTCTACGATGCGGCCGAGGTGCGCCGTCTCGCGCGCCGCAAGGCCGATGGCAAGCGTGCCGGCAAAGTCGCGCAGAAGGTGCTCGACTGGGGCGTGCCGGTGCTCGAATCGTCGATCACGCTGGTCGCCGACGGCCGCCTGCTGTATCGCGGGCACGATGCGATCGAGCTGGCGCGCAGCGCATCGCTCGAAGACGTCGCGGCGCTGCTGTGGGAATGCAGCGCGCGGCGCATCGCCGACGCGCCGGCCGCGCCGCTCGCTCCCGCCCAATGGGCCGCGTGGCTGAAGCTGTGGAGCGACAGCACACCGCTCGATCGCGCGCTCGTGCTGCTGCCGGCCGCCGCCGCGCAGGTGCCACGCGTGTGGGCGCTCGGTCGCGATGCGCAACTCGATACCGCGTGCGCGGTGATGCGCTTGCTCGCCGCCGCGATGCTGCCGGCGGCGCCGTCGAACGAACCGCTGCATCGGCAGATCGCCACGGCCTGGCGGGTGCGCAACCGGCAACAAGGCGGGCTGCTGCGCGCGGCGCTGGTCGCCTGCGCGGATCACGAGTTGAATGCATCGACGTTTACGGTCCGCTGCATCACGTCGACGGGCACGCATCTGTTCGGCGCGGTCGCGGGCGGTCTCGCCGCGTTGGCCGGCCCGCGCCACGGCGGCGAGACCGTGCGCATCGCGGCGCTGCTCGACGAGGCATCGCGCGCATCCGACCTCGACCGCTATCTGGCGA
Organism: Paraburkholderia antibiotica; assembly: GCF_012927125.1. Lineage (GTDB taxonomy): Bacteria > Pseudomonadota > Gammaproteobacteria > Burkholderiales > Burkholderiaceae > Paraburkholderia > Paraburkholderia antibiotica. The sequence continues at coordinate 34,853 of NZ_JABBFZ010000001.1, read as the reverse complement.
ACCGTCTCGCGCGCCACGAACACGGCACGCCGGGGCCGGTGCTGTCGGGCTTCGGCCATCCGCTTTATCCGGACGGCGATCCACGCGCGCGGCTGCTGTTGACGATGCTCGCCGATTGCGCGTCGGCCCGCTCGCCGCTCGATGACGTGCTAAAGCTCGCACGCGCGGTGCGCGACACGACGGGCGCGGAGCCGACGGTCGATTTTGCGTTGGCGGCAATCGAGCGCGTGCTCGGCCTGCCGACGGGCTCGGCATTCACGCTGTTCGCGGTGGGGCGAGTGGTCGGCTGGATTGCGCATGCGATGGAGCAGACCCGCGATGGACGCCTGATCCGGCCGCGGGCGCGGTATGTTGGGGAGTATGAGGCGGGGGGTGAGGGCTAGCGGCGGGAGTGTGGGCTAGCCACCGCGCCGCCCTCCCTCGCACGCTACACATGCTTCAGCTGTTGAAGACGCTTTAAACCACGCCCGGCCGACGCCCCAGCCAGCTCGACAACACCCCGCCGAATAGCGGCTTGCCCACCGTGCGCTCGGAGCCGCTCGCCAGCGCAAAACGCGCACCCGCCTGCCCCGCGCTAATCCACGCGACCGATCCGCGCGTCAACTCGATCGACTGGCCCGTTGCAAGCCAGTGATCCTCGTGCTCGCCGCCGACGGTCAGCCAGATCTCGCCCGAGATCACCTTGAAAATCGACGGACGCGCGACACGCCAGGCCGCCGCGGGCTCGCCATGTTCCAGTTCGAAAATCCGGACTTCTCGCATCGCCGTTCTCCTTCAAGAACTTTTCTGTTGTACCGATTATTGACGTGCGATGATCGGAGACCCATGCACAGTTCCGAACACTTTCAGCGGAACTGTTCAGTCAAAAAACCGAACAGTTGGCATCACCGACACGGTGCTGGCGAGTGCCGGACAAGCGTGCCGCACCGATCACGCCGCGACCGGCAAAGGAGCGCAAGCGTATGAAGCTCGATATCCAGCTCGATCGCGATAACGGCGTGCCGCTCACCGAACAGATCGTCGCGGGCGTCACCGCATGGATCCGCTCGCGCAACGCACACCCCGGCGCAAAGCTGCCGTCGATCCGTCAGTTCGCCGCCGAGTTCGGCGTGAGCCGCTTCCCGGTGATCGAGGCTTACGACAGGCTGGTCTCGCTCGGCTATGTCGACTCACGGCACGGCTCCGGCTTCTACATTGCCGATCGCCCGCCTCCGGACGTACGCTGCCAGGGCGCGTCGGACCCGCGCCGCGCCGACGTCGAATCGGGCCATCTGCTCCAGCAGTTCAACTATCCGGGCGAAATGCTCGACCTCAGCAGCGGCTTCATCCCGGCAAGCTGGCGCGACATGGACGGCATTGCGCAAGCGATCCGCCACGTGTCGCGCACCGACCCGTCGAGCATGGTCGATTACGCAACGCCGTTCGGCAATGCGGTCTTGCGCGAGCACCTGAGAAGCCGCATCGGCCAGTTGGGCATCCAGGCCGACACCTCGCAAATCCTGATCACCAACGGCGCGAGCCAGGCGTTCGATCTGCTGCTGCGCTACCTGCTCAAGCCGGGCGACACGATCTTCGTGGAAGACCCCGGGTACTACAACCTGTACGGCCTGCTTCGCTTGCACGGTATGAAGCTGGTCGGCATTCCACGCATCCGGACCGGCCCCGATCTCGACGTGATGCAGGAACAGCTCAAGCTGCATCGGCCACGGCTGCTGCTGATCAATACCGTGTTTCACAATCCGACCGGCACCAACGTCGCCCCTCAGGTTGCGTTCCGGCTGTTGCAACTCGCGCGCACGCACGGCTTCCAGATCATCGAAGACGACATCTATGCCGACCTCCAGACCGACATCACCGATCGCCTGGCCACGCTCGATCAGTTCGAACAGGTGATTTACGTGGGCGGTTTGTCGAAGACGCTGTCGTCTTCGCTACGGATCGGCTGTGTGGTGGCGAATCACGCGATCATCAAGGACCTGGTCGATATCAAGATGCTGACGAGCATAGGCGGCTCGCGCTTTGCCGAGGCGGTGGCCGTCTCGATGCTGGAGCGCGGCGCGTACCGCAAGTATCTGGAACGCCTGCGCCGACAGATGCGCGCCGCGCTCGGTTCGACCGTCCAGACGCTCGAAGACGCCGGCTGGGAAATTTTCGAGGAGCCCGTGGGCGGCAAATTCGTCTGGGCACGCGTACCGCATGTGGCGGATGCCGAGCGGCTCGTGAAATGCGGCGAGCCGCTGGGGGTGACGGTCATGCCGGGGCAACACTTCCGGCCTAATCGGGAAGTGAGTCCGTGGATCCGAATTCATGTGGCATTCGGCAACGAACCGCGGGCGCAGGCTTTTCTCCACGCGGCCGCCGCGCTGCCCGCCGATGAATAAAGGCACCTTGACGGGCAACCACGGCAACTCGTCGACGCGGACAAAATCGCCCACTGCCCGCTGCGCTGAGCCGCGCTTTTCCCTAGAATAGCGAGTCCCAGCCCGCCCCTGCGCGCCCAGCCGCTCGCCATGTCCACGACGCCGACTCAGCCCGCCCTCGCCCCCAACACCCCCTCCGGTCCTTCGGCCCGCTCGCTGACCGTGATGCTGTGGCTCGTCGCCACGGGCTTCTTCATGCAGACGCTCGACTCGACCATCGTCAACACCGCGCTCCCCGCGATGGCGACGAGTCTCGGCGAATTGCCTCTGCGCATGCAGTCGGTGGTGATTGCTTACTCGCTGACGATGGCCGTGATGATTCCCGTGTCCGGCTGGCTCGCGGACAAGCTCGGCACCCGGCGCGTGTTCTTCAGCGCGATTCTTGTGTTCGCGGTCGGCTCGCTGCTGTGCGCGAACGCGCACACGCTGAATCAGTTGGTGTTCTTCCGCATTCTGCAAGGCGTGGGCGGCGCGATGCTGCTGCCGGTCGGCCGACTCGCGGTACTCCGCACGTTTCCAGCCGAGCGTTATCTGCCGGCGTTGTCGTTCGTGGCGATTCCGGGGTTGATCGGACCGCTGATCGGCCCGACGCTCGGCGGCTGGCTCGTGAAGATCGCGTCGTGGCACTGGATCTTTCTGATTAACGTGCCGGTGGGCATCGTGGGCTGTATCGCGACGTTTATCTTCATGCCGGATAGCCGCAACGAACACACTGGCAAATTCGACCTCAGCGGCTACTTGCTGCTGGTGGTCGGCATGGTGGCGATTTCGTTCGCGCTCGACGGCCGCACCGAGTTCGGCATCCAGCACGCGACCGTGCTGGTGCTGCTGATTCTGAGCCTCGCCTGCTTTGTTGCGTATGGCTTGCACGCGGTGCGCGAGCCCGCGCCGATCTTCCCGCTCGATCTGTTCAAGATCCATACCTTCAGCGTCGGCCTGCTCGGCAATCTGTTCGCGCGGATCGGCAGCGGTTCGATGCCGTACCTGATCCCTCTGCTGTTGCAGGTGAGTCTCGGCTATAGCGCCTTCGAAGCCGGTCTGATGATGCTGCCGGTCGCAGCCGCCGGCATGGCAACCAAACGACTCGTGACGAAGCTGATCGTCAAGTACAGCTACCGACGCGTGCTGATGACCAACACGATTCTGGTCGGACTCATGATGGCCAGTTTCGCGCTGACCAGCACGGACCAGCCGCTGTGGCTGCGACTCGTGCAACTGGCGATCTTCGGCGGCGTGAACTCGATGCAGTTCACCGCGATGAATACCTTGACGCTGAAGGATCTGGGCACCGGCGGCGCAAGCAGCGGCAACAGCCTGTTCTCGCTCGTGCAGATGCTCTCGATGAGCCTCGGCGTAACCGTAGCGGGCGCATTGCTGACGACCTTCACCGGCATCATGCACCGCGTGACCTCGGCCAATTCGCTGCCCGCCTTTCACGCGACGTTCCTGTGCGTCGGCATTATCACCGCGTGCTCGTCGTGGATCTTCGCGCAGTTGTCGCCGGACATCCGGACGCCGGCGAAAAAAACCGACCCCTCCGAGCGGACCTGAGGGTTCGACGCGGCGCCACGGCGAACGCGAGCCCGTGCCGAATGTGCGCTGCAGCGTACGCCCTTGCATCGGGCCATCGACCCGCAACAGGGCGTACACCGCACCAGTGAAGTGCGAGTCGTCGCCTTCGCATCCCGGCAGGCGCACAATAGTCGCCTCGGCGTATGGCTGCCGGACGCTGAGACTGTGTTTGCATACGCGCATAGTTCTTGCTGGTCTATCTTGTAAACTCCTGATCTGCGCGTGCGAACTCGTATCGAGCCCTGCAAGCGCCGCTACTTCCACACGACCGACATGATGAGCATGATCGAACTCGATCCTCCCGGCTTTCAGCCACCACGCCCAATGGCCGGCGACGAGGGCTCGCGGCGTACCGTCCTGTATGGCGGCTACACCGTTTTCAGCGTGTTCCAGCCAGTTTTCTCGGTGTCGCACCGGCGGGCGATCGGCTACCACGCGTCGCTGCGCGCCCACGACGAACATGCACGGCAAGTCCCCTCGCACGAAGTGTTCACTCAGGCCGCCCGCCGCGGCGACCTGCTGGAACTCGGACGACTGGCCGAATCCCTGCACCTCGGCAATTTCAACGCCTTCGACAGCCACGACGAATGGCTTTTCCTGAGCCTGCATCCGGCCGCCTTGATGGACACCAGCTATGGCGACGCACTGCTTGCCGGCCTGAAGATGCTCGGTTTGCCGCCGCAACGCGTGGTGCTCGAAGTGTCCGAGCAGGCCGGCGGCGAAACGACCCGCTTTGCGGAAATCGTCGACGCGCTGCGCAAGTCCGGCTTTCTGATCGCACTTGACGGCTTCGGCGCGAAGCATTCGAACATCGACCGCGTGTGGAATCTGCGGCCGGATATCGTCACGCTCGATCGCTGCATCCTTGCTCAGGCGAGCGAACATTCGCACATCGAACGCGTGCTGCCGGGCCTCGTTTCGCTGCTGCACGAGTCCGGACAGCTGGTGCTGATGGGCGGCCTGAGCACCGAACGCGACGCGCTGATTGCGCTCGAATGCAACGTGGACTTCGTGCAGGGCGCCTTTTTCTCGGGCCCCAGCGTCGAACCGGTCAAGCCGCAAGTTGCGGCCGGCCTGATGGATTCGCTCTCCGCCGCGCTGCGCGAACGCGTTACCGCTCGCGAGAAGGCTCAGTCCGCGCGACTCGCTCCGTACGTCACCGCGCTCGAGACAGCCGCCGCCCAACTGGTTGCCGGCGAACCGATCGCACAGGCCACCGCGCCACTGCTCGCACTGGGCGAAACGGCCCGCTGCTTCGTGCTGGACGGTTCGGGCCGGCAGATCGGCGACAACGTGTTGCCGCCGGGCCGCACGTCGCAGCGCGCAAAGCGCTTCCGCCCGCTGCTGCACTCCGAAGGCGCGAGCTGGGAACGTCGCCCGTACTTCATCCAGGCGATGCGCCAACCCGGTCAGGTGCATCTGACACCACCGTATCTATCGATCAACGAAGCACACCTTTGCGTCACGGCCTCGATCGCCGCTCACACGCCGCATGGCACCCAGGTGTTATGCGTCGACATCAACTGGGAAGTCGCGGCTCACCGTAACTGAAGCGCCCGGCTGATCCTTGATCCGGGCGAGCAGTTGCCTAACGGCCTCGCGACCCAGCATCTGGTTGGCTGCCTGCAAGCGCGCAGCACTGGTCACAATGCGCACCGAGACGATTCGCGCCGAGTCGTCCGTTGCGCCATCCGTCAGCACGTCGATCACGCCGACCACGTCGCCGTCGCAGAACAACGCGATGCACAAGGCTCCGGCCATCGACACCACCTCGGCATGGCTCGCCTGGCGCGTAAGCGACGCGATCGCCCCCATCCATCCGGGGCCGCCAACGGGTTCGCACGTGTGCAGCGATTCGGTTTCGGCTGTTTGGGGCTGCGCGATGAGAGACAGGCGACAACATAAACCGGAAGGGTCGTTCACGGCGCCCTTGATCGGAGCGTATAGCGGCGCATGGGGAGGCACAGATGGATGTGCATGCGGAAGCGTATGAGCCGGAGCACCCAGCGGTCCATACAATGGCGCGTCGCTAATCAATTCGGGCTCGTCGCCGAAGAGTCGCAGCAGGCTTGCTCGATCCTGTGCTTCCAGCGCCGCTCGCAAACGCTCGACGATCCGCCCGTGTACCGCTGGATCCGGCCGTTCCAACGGTGCGCCCGCACGCCTCAAACGCGCTTTGGCCCGATGGACGATCTGCCGGCAGGCCGCCGGCGTGCGCTCAAGAATCGAGGCAATCTCCGCATAATCGCAATCGAACGCTTCATGCAGGACGAAGGCCGCGCGTTCGTCAGGCTTCAGGTGCTCCAGCAGCAGCATCACGCCATACGACATGTCCGCCGCGCGTAACGCCAGCTCCTCCGCCGATGGCGCGACCTGGTCGAGCCACGGCTCCGGTAGCCATCCGGTAGCCTGCGACGCACGCTCGCGCTGCGCGTGCCGCAGACGGTCGATTGCCGTACGCGTAGTCAATGTGGTGAGCCAGGCGGCCGGGGTTTGCACCACCTGCGTGTCGGCCAGATGCCATTTAAGCCAGACGTCCTGCACCACGTCTTCCGCTTCCGCACGGCTGCCGAGCATCCGGTACGCCAGCGCCAGCAGACGGGCGCGTGCAGCCTCGAAACTGGATGCCTTGTCGATTCCCTGTTCCGTCATGCGTAGACCTCCAGATCGTGCGTGGTGAAAAAGACGCCTGCCCACCGTAGTGCAATTGCGGTGCAGTTCAGGCGCGCCATCGTCGGCATTCCTGAGCTTGACGCCGCGGCACCTACTGATGTGACAGCGAAACACGAAAAAATTTCTGTCACACGGGCGACCGCCGCTTCGTCAAATGACCAACAACCGGCGCATGGCGCGCGCAGTTGACGAACTGGCGCCGCATGCTCATCCGCGAATGTCCCGTCATCACCCCTGTCCTGAACGAGGAGCCTATGCCTTCCAGCTATCCATCTGTCTCCAGCCTGGGTTTCGTGCCGACAGTGATCGAACAGTCCGGTCGCGGCGAACGCGCGTACGACATCTATTCCCGTCTGCTGCGCGAACGCATCGTGTTTCTGATCGGGCCGGTCAACGAACAATCCGCCAGTCTGATCGTCGCGCAACTGCTGTTTCTGGAGTCCGAGAATCCTGACAAGGATATTTCCTTTTACATCAATTCGCCGGGCGGCTCGGTATACGACGGCCTCGCGATTTACGACACCATGCAGTTCATCAAACCCGAAGTCTCGACCTTGTGCACAGGCTTTGCCGCGAGCATGGGCACGTTCCTGCTCACTGCGGGCCAACGCGGCAAACGGTATGCGCTACCGAATGCGCGAATCATGATTCACCAGCCCTCCGGCGGTGGTCAGGGCACCGCCGCGGACATCGAGATTCAGGCAAAAGAGGTGTTGTATTCGCGTGCGCGTCTGAACGCGATGATGGCCGAGCGCACCGGCCGTAGCATCGAAGACATCGCGCGCGACACCGACCGCGACAACTTCATGTCGGCGCCCGAAGCCAGAGACTATGGCTTGATCGACGCGGTGCTGGAAACGCGGGAGGCACTGAGCGGTGCAATTCGTCTTGAGAACGCGTCACGAAACTGACATGCCGTCGCTTACCGGACATTTCCGCATCCTCGTCGGTGCGACCGAGCCACAAAAGCTGCTCACCTTCGCTGGAATCGCTATCATGTCGCGATTCGTCGAGTTCGACGACCGCTTCAATGGAGAGATACATGGCGTCATCCAACGAAAACGTCAGCATGGCGCTATTCTGCGACTTCGAAAACGTCGCTCTCGGCGTACGCGACGCGAAGTACGACAAGTTCGACATCAAGCTGGTGCTCGAACGCCTGCTGCTGAAGGGCAGTATCGTCGTCAAGAAAGCGTATTGCGACTGGGACCGCTACAAGAGTTTCAAAGGGGCAATGCACGAGGCGAATTTCGAGCTGATCGAGATTCCGCACGTGCGCCAATCAGGCAAGAATTCCGCCGACATCCGGCTTGTGGTCGATGCGCTCGACCTCTGCTACACGAAATCGCACGTCAATACGTTCGTCATCATCAGTGGCGACTCGGATTTTTCGCCGCTCGTATCGAAACTGCGCGAGAACGCCAAGCAGGTGATTGGGGTCGGCGTACAGCAGTCCACGTCGGACCTGCTGATCGCAAATTGCGACGAGTTCTTCTTTTACGATGACCTCGTGCGCGAAAGCCAGCGCGCGGTCGCGAGGCGCGAGTCGTCGCGTCAGCAACCGGGCGCTCAACAAGCCGCCAAACGTGCGCCGGACGAAGAAAAGGCCCGCCCCAAGGAGGATCTCGAAAAACGCCGGAGTAAAGCGGTTGAAATTGCAGTGCAGACGTTCGATGCACTCGCGTCCGAACGCGGCGACAGCGGCAAGATCTGGGCTTCGGTGCTGAAGAACGCCATCAAGCGCCGCAAACCCGATTTCAACGAGACCTACTATGGTTTTCGCGCGTTCGGCAATCTGCTGGAAGAAGCGCAGGCGCGTGGATTGCTCGAGTTCGGTCGCGATGAAAAGTCCGGTGCGTATGTGTATCGAAGCGCGACGGCCAACGTCGCGAGCGAAGCCATCGGTGAAGCTGTCAGTGAGTCGGTCAATGAGTCCGTCGAAGCAGAGACGGCCGAACAGGCAACCGAGCACTCAAGCGACGCGCCGGCCGCGCAAGCTACGCACGCGGCGACGTCCGAGTCAGGTGGCAAGCACAAGTCGCGCCGCAAGGACCGAGGTAATCGTAAGGCGGGTCGCGGTCAGCAGGAAGCCGCTCGCGAAGAGTCCGCGTATGGCGGTTCTGCTCATGAAGCGCCAACGGCCGCCGAATCAGCTACCGCTGAACACACTGAAGAGACCGAACGAGCGAAACATGTCGAACGTGCTGAGCATATCGAGCCCATCCTGCAACAGGAAGCGCACGAGCCGGCGCCTTCCGCACATGAATTCGTTATCGGGCAGCCCGAAGCTCGCTCCTGGGCAACGGAACGACATGCCGCCGCGGAACATCTCGCCATCAGTAGCGAAAACGAACCCGGCCAGCACACGGACAACGAGCAACGCGAACAGCCGCAAAGCGCCAAAAAACGTGCGTCACGCAAACCGGCTGCGAAGAAGGTGAAGAAAAGCGCGCCGCGAACAGTCGACGAAGTCCCCGAAATCGCTGCGCCAACCGAGGGCATTGCAGCCGCGGCCAACCCGGAAGAAGTGCCTGCGGCCGCTAAAAAGGCAACGCGCAAGACAGCGTCGCGTGGTCGTCGTCCGCGCAAAGCGGCATCGTCGGACAACGTGGAATAAGCACACAACCGACATTGCTTCGATCATCAACGGAGCAAGCCAGGCGTCATCGCACGCCTGGCTGTCGCCCGGCACCCAGTGGTCACGCGATCATTCAGGCTTCCGGAGCAAAAAACGCTGAGATAGATAGTAAGCTGGCGAGCTGCATAGGCCCGCCAGCGCATCGCTCAATTTCAATCGGAAATGGTGCGAAATCGGCCTGAATTCGTCGACCGAATGGCCGCTAGCCGTCTAAACGTGGCAAGCCCTGCACGCCGCAGCCACAAGCAGTCGCCACCGCACCACCCACGTCCTCAGCAAACAAGACGCCCGACATGACATCGCTTCGCATCTGTCGGCCAGGCATCTGACGCGCCCCTCCGGAACCCAACCGTTGCAGTCAGGAGTCACAGTGCTCGCAGAGATCGACAGCCCATGCTTAACCAACATGCCCGTCGCCCCCGATGAAATCACCGCTCAGTAGTACGGATAAGGCGCATACATGACCGGCGGCGGCGCGTAGTAAGGCCGAGGCGCAACGTACACAGGCTGCGGTGCGTAATAAGGCTGAGGTTGAGGCTGGGCAATCGTATCGCCCTTCGACGTCATACATTGCGCGTAGGCGGCGTCGTAGCGCGCCTGCATGCCCGCGGCCGAATATTCGGCACCATTCGCACCGTTCGCGCTGCCGATCAGCAGGCCGCTGCCTGCGCCGATCGCCGCACCCGCGCCAGCGTTGCCTGCGGCCGCGCCAAGCAGCGCGCCGATGGCCGCGCCGCCGATCGTGCCAAGCGCCGCGCTGTTCACGCTATTGTTGGTCGCCGCTTGCGCCGCGCCGGACGGATTGGTCGAGCGGTTCGCGTAATCACGACACTCATAGTCGTTCTGCTGGAACTGGTTGAGCGGTTCGCCGCTGCGCGGCATCGCGACCACGCTCGGGCCGCTCGGAGGCACCACCGCGCAACCGCCAAGCGCAAGCGCGATGACGGCAGCGGGAATAGCCAGGCTGATCGATTTATTGCTGGAAATCATGGTCGTGCCACTTCGAAATATCGGAATCCCCACGGTAGGCTAATCGCTAAATTCCGTGGTTACAGCTTCGTTACAGAAAGTTTTTCCTCGCTCGTCCTTCCAGGCACTCGCTTCAGGGAAATTCGGCGATCGCACCCGGTATATCGGGTAATGCTTGTAAATCGACCGGCAATCAAATCCGACGCTGCGCGGCCTACACTCGCCTCGAACAAAACCCAACCGCCCCGCGCTCGCAGTACGACGCGCCCCACCCCATAGACGCAGCAATCGACAAACAAAGGATGCCACGATGAACCGGCTCATTCTCGCCGCGAGCGCGACATGCATCGTTAGCGCCGCGCCCGTGTTCGCACAATCGAATCCCGCGGCACCCAGCATCGTCCTCCAGCAACCGGCAGCAACGAGCTTTCCCAACGCGGCCGTCGCGCAAAACTTCCAGTACATCAACCATCCGCCGCCACCCACGCCTGCAAGTTCGGCAAGGCCCCCCAGTGGCGGGCGCGGTCATCGGCACCGGTCGATATCGACGAGCACGGATTCCGGTAACTAGCAGCGAAGCAGCAACAGAAACCGGCAGAAACGGACCGATAACAGGCAGAGAGCAGCAATTAGTAAGCCGCGCGAAAACACGACTCAACCAGCTTGCCTACCACGCGCCACCACCCGACGCGCACATCACCGCAGTTACGAACTGTGACAATCTTCTTTCAACCACCCCACCAGAAACCAGAAAGAAGCCTACGCCACACCTGGAAGCGAAAGCAGCCAGCCCCTCCTCGGCTCCAAAAAACAGAAAGCCCTCGCATAGGAGGGCTTTCTCGTTTCGCTACCGTCATCGATCGCAACCGGCGGATTCAGTTCGAACGATCCGAATCTCGCGTCAAGTCACGACATCGACGGTCAGCAACAACCGGCGATCTCAGGCGAAGTTCTTCGCTGCGAATTCCCAGTTGACGATGTTCCAGTACGCTTCGACGAACTTCGGACGCGCATTGCGGTAGTCGATGTAGTACGCGTGCTCCCACACGTCGATCGTCAGCAGTGCCTTGGCGTCGGTGGTCAGCGGGGTCGCGGCGTTGCTCGTCGACACGAGGTCGAGCGAACCGTCGGCCTTCTTCACCAGCCATGCCCAGCCCGAGCCGAACGTGCCGACCGCGGTCTTCGCGAATTCTTCCTTGAACTTGTCGAACGAACCCCACTTGGCGTTGATCGCGTCAGCCAGCGCGCCGGTCGGAGCGCCGCCACCTTGCGGCGACAGGCTGTTCCAGAAGAACGTGTGGTTCCACACCTGAGCCGAGTTATTGAAGATGCCGCCCGACGACTTCTTGACGATCTCTTCCAGCGACAGGTTTTCGAACTCCGTGCCCTTGATCAGATTGTTCAGGTTGGTCACATAGGTCTGGTGGTGCTTGCCGTAGTGAAACTCAAGCGTCTCTTCCGACATGTGCGGGACGAGCGCGTTTTTCGCGAACGGCAGCGGCGGGAGCGTATGTTCCATGGTGCTTTCCTTCTGTATCTGTTGTGGGGGGAGTCTGCGGAGGACGCTTTAGAGCACTCGATTGTAGGCGAGTTGGAATAACCCCGCAAACCGACGGACTTTATGCCCAGCATGACAAACACGCCGCGCGCAAGGCCTTCAGAACGGTTGCGCACGACGCATGCCCGCACGATCGGAACACGGCCAAACGGGGCCAAACGGAGCGAAACAGCAACACGACACGGCACGACGCAACACACGCCCACCGCTGAAACATCAGAAGCCGTCGCTCAGGCGAGCCTGCACGTCGGCGAGCGCGACGTCGGCCGAACCCTCGGCGAGATGCATCGTCAGGCGCCGGCCCGGTTTCAGCGACGACGGCGTGCGGATCGCCCGGCCGCTTTGCGCATCGAGCACCGCCGCATAGCCGCGCTCGAGCGTGCGCTGCGGACTCAGCACTTCGAGCCGCGCGGCGAGCGTATCGATACGCGCGGTCTGGCGTTCGTGCTGGCGCGACAACGCGGCATTCAAACGCTGCGCGAGGTTGTTCACGCGCGTCTGCTCGGCGGCGAGATCCGGGCGCCAGCGTTGCCAGCGCATCTGCAGCAGCGCAAAGCGCGCCCGCGCATCGCGCACCGGCCGCGCACCCGCCGACGCAAGCCGCACGCGCAACTGCTGCAGATGCGCGCGTTGCCGCTCGAGCCGCTCGGCCGGCGACACCAGCCGGCGCGCAAGCCAGTCGAGTTGCTGCGCGCGCCGCTCCATCATGCGGCCGAACGCGCGTGCCAGCGTCGCGTGCCGATGATCGAGCTCGCGCAGCAGCATCGCGCGCTGCGGACTCACGAGTTCGGCGGCGCCGGTCGGCGTCGGCGCGCGCACATCGGCGGCGAAATCGGCGATCGTGAAATCGGTTTCATGACCGACGCCGCTCACCACCGGAATCGCGCTTTCCGCGATCGCGCGCGCCAGCACTTCTTCGTTGAACGCCCACAGATCCTCGATCGAGCCGCCACCGCGGCACACGATCAGCACATCGACCTCACGCCGCGCGCCGGCCGCCTCGACCATCGCGGCGAGCTTCGCGCTGACGCCCACGCCCTGCACCGGCGCCGGATAAACGATCACCGGAATATGCGGCGCGCGGCGCGACAGCGTCGTCAGCACGTCGCGCAACGCGGCCGCCTGCAACGACGTGACGATACCGATCGCGCGCGGATGCGTCGGCAGCGCGCGTTTGCGCTCGGCGGCAAAGAGACCCTCGGCCTCGAGCTGCGCCTTCAGTCGCAGAAACGCTTCGTACAGACGTCCCTGGCCGGTGCGGCGCACCGCTTCGACGTTCAGTTGCAACTCGCCGCGCGGTTCGTACATCGTGACCAGCGCGCGCACTTCGATGCGATCGCCTTCGCGCGGCGTGAACTCGGCGTATTGCGCGCGGCCACGAAACATCACGCAACGCATTTGCGCCTGCGCATCCTTGATCGAGAAATACCAGTGGCCGCTCGCGGCGCGCGTGAAATTCGAGACTTCGCCCGCCACCCAGATGAGCGGAAACGAGCGTTCGAGCATCGAGCCGATCGCGCGATTGAGTGCGGAAACGGGAACGACGACGTCACCACCGGGCGTCGCCGGCGCAGCAAAGGGACTTTCGGGATTCATGCGAGGATTAAATAGAACTGGCCGGACAGACGATAGACCGACTGGCTAGCGGCGTCCAGCTTGATCGCTGGATTGTTAAAAGTGTCCACATGGCGGGAACCGCCTGACGAATTCCGCCAGAACCCGCGCCAACGCTCGCGAATTCAGGGCATGCCTTTGATTTATATGGTGTTTATATCTCAACAAGGTGCAACCACACCGAGCCAGAGCGCACGGAACGGCCATTTCGGCCAATCGGATGGCAGGTTCTCCACAAAGTTATCCACAGGGCGTGCACACCGCCGAAACGTGTCGGCGAAGCTGCCGCGCTCGCCGCGCGACTTGCCGGGCGGGATGCCCGCGCGCTAGAGTGGCGGGTTCCACGGCATGCCGAACCAGCGCGAAATAGACACGTCAGGGACAAGTCGGGGACGCTCGGACCGTCCCGGTGGCAGGATTGTCCTGGCGTGTCGGTGAGCGCATGGCCGGCCGTTGAGGGCATGACTGGGCAACGCGTCAAACCACGGCGCCAGACCATCGAGCCAGGACCTGGCCAGGCAGCACGAGTCCAGCGGCTACGCCGCTTGCGCCCCGGCCTTGCTTGCGCGAGTGCTGCCGCTGCCCCTGCTGCTGCCTCTCAACCCGCCTCAATTTTCGATTGCCCGGAGAATCGTGCTGATGCTGACCCCGCGTATCGCACCCGACGCCTTCGCGTCTCCGCTTCGCCCGCATCCGGTGCGCGGCGCGCAGTTCGCTGTCATCGCCCGCCCATGAGCAAACTCAGCCATCGTCTCGAAGCGCGCCTCGCGCGCGAATGGCAACAGCGCGGTCCGCTCGCCTGGGCACTGACGCCACTCGCCTGCGTGTTCGGCGCCATCGCGGCCGCGCGCCGTGCCGCGTTCTCGTTCGGCTGGCTGAAGTCGGTGCGTGTCGGCGTGCCGGTCGTGGTGGTCGGCAATGTGACCGTCGGCGGTACAGGCAAAACTCCGACCGTGATCGCGCTGGTCGAGGCGCTGCGCGCCGCGGGCTTTACGCCCGGCGTCGTGTCGCGCGGCTATGGCGCGCGCGTGAATACGCCGACCTCGGTCACGCCGGGCTCGTCGGCACGCGTCGGTGGCGACGAGCCGCTCCTGATCGCGCGTCGCACCGGCGCACCGGTGTGGGTCTGCCCGGACCGCGTGGCCGCCGCGCAGGCGCTGTGCGCCGCGCACCGCGACGTCGACGTGATCGTCAGCGACGATGGTCTGCAGCACTATCGCCTCGCGCGCGACGCCGAACTGGTCGTGTTCGATCACCGGCTCGGCGGCAACGGTTTTCTGCTGCCGGCGGGGCCGCTGCGCGAACCGCTATCGCGCCGACGCGACGCGACGTTGATCAACGATCCGTACGCGCGCACGCTGCCCGCATGGCCGAACACCTTCGCCCTGCAACTCGCGCCCGGCGACGCGTGGCATCTGGACAACCCCGCGCTGCGCCGCCCGCTCGCCCAATTCGCCGGTCAGCGCGTGCTGGCCGCGGCCGGCATCGGCGCGCCGGAACGTTTTTTCGCGACGGTGCGCGCGGCCGGCCTCGCGCCCTCGACCCGCGCGCTGCCCGATCACTACGCGTTCGAGCGCAATCCGTTCACCGACATCGACGTCGACGCGATCCTGATAACGGAAAAGGATGCGGTAAAATTAGGGTCCTGGCACGACGCGCGCATCTGGGTTGTCCCCGTCGAAACCGCGCTCGATCATCGCCTCATTGCATTAGTTGTGGAGAAAGTCCGTGGACGCTCGCCTGCTTGAAATTCTCGTCTGCCCGATCTGCAAGGGCCCGCTCAGCTACGACCGCGCCGCGCAGGAACTGATCTGCAACGCCGACAAGCTCGCCTATCCGATCCGCGACGGCATCCCCGTGATGCTGGTCGACGAAGCGCGGCAAACCGTCGAAGGCACGCCGGTCGACCTGAATCCGGGCTCGGTCGCCTGACGCGGGTCGATTGGCGACGAACGCGGGAGCGGACCGCACACCACGTGCGCGCATCAGTCGCCGCCGCGTCGGTCCATCGTCACCCTTCCCGCCGTTCTCGCCCTTCTTCGCCGCATCGGTTTTAATCTGAATCCGCGTACGCGTTACGCTCGCGCACGCTTCCTCCCGGTCTTCTCGCCGCCCGCCCTGATCCGATGACCCACACCGCCACTCATCCGTTTATCGCCGTCGTGCCGGCCCGCCTCGCGTCGACGCGTCTGCCCAACAAGCCGCTCGCGGACATCGGCGGCAAGCCGATGGTGGTGCGCGTTGCGGAGCGTGCGCGCGAATCGGGCGCGCAGCAGGTACTGGTCGCGTCGGACTCGCAGGAAGTGCTCGACGCCGCGCACGACCATGGCTTCGACGCGGTGCTCACGCGCGCCGATCATCCGTCGGGCACGGACCGTCTCGCGGAAGTCGCCACGCGCTTCGGCTGGAGCGACGACACGATCGTCGTCAACGTGCAGGGCGACGAACCGCTGATCGATCCGGCGCTGGTGCAAGGCGTGGCCGCGCATCTCGCGACCACGAGCGGCTGCGCGATCGCAACGGCCGCGCATCCGATCACCGATCCCGCCGAAATTTTCAATCCGAACGTCGTCAAGGTCGTGCCCGACGCGCGCGGCGTCGCGCTGTATTTTTCGCGCGCACCGATTCCGTGGGCACGCGATGCGTGGCAACCGCACTGGCCCAACGTCGCATCGATGCCCACGCCGCCGGCACCCGCCGTCGTGTACCGGCATATCGGCCTGTACGCGTATCGCGCGAAATTCCTGCGCAGCTATCCGAGCCTCGCGATCTCGCCGATCGAGCAGGTCGAGGCGCTCGAACAGTTACGCGCGATGTGGCATGGCGAGCGCATCGCGGTACTCGTCACGCATGACGTGCCGCTGCCCGGTGTCGACACCCCCGCCGATCTCGCGCGCGTACGGGCTTTATTCGGGTCTTGAGCGCAACAAGGCATGGCATAATCGGACGGTTGTGCGCGCCTCCCAGCGCAGGCGACACCGGGTTATCCCGGTCGCGCCGCGCGGATCTCGCAGCGCCGTCGTACGCGACGTGCAGCGCGAGCCAGCTAACGGCAGGCGAGGCGAACCCGGTGAGAAATCTCCCGGAACACGCCGCGCCAACAAAGAATTCACATAGATCTGGAGATATCCATGCGTTTGATCCTGTTGGGTGCACCGGGTGCTGGCAAAGGCACTCAGGCCAACTTCATCAAGGAAAAGTTCGGCATTCCGCAAATCTCGACCGGCGACATGCTGCGCGCGGCCGTCAAGGCGGGCACCCCGCTCGGCCTCGAAGCAAAGCGCTTCATGGACGCAGGCGAGCTGGTCACGGATGAACTGATCATCAATCTCGTCAAGGAACGTCTGCAGCAGCCGGATTGCGCGAACGGTTATCTGTTCGACGGCTTCCCGCGCACGATTCCGCAAGCCGAGGCGATGAAGCAAGCCGGCGTCGCGATCGACTACGTGCTCGAAATCGACGTGCCGTTCAACGAGATCATCGAGCGTATGAGCGGCCGCCGCTCGCACCCGGCTTCGGGTCGCACGTATCACGTGAAGTTCAATCCGCCGAAAGTCGAAGGCATCGACGACGTGACCGGCGAACCGCTGATCCAGCGCGACGACGACAAGGAAGAGACGGTCAAGAAGCGTCTCGAAGTGTACGAATCGCAAACCAAGCCGCTGATCGAGTACTACAACGGCTGGGCGAACAACGGCGATGCATCGACCTCGCTGAATGCGCCGCAATACCGCCGGATTTCGGGCCTCGGCAGCGTCGAGGAAATCCGCAGCCGCGCGTTCGACGCGCTGAAGTAAGCGTCGTTAGCTGTTTGCGTTGGCATGAAAACCCGCCCCTGTTGGCGGGTTTTTTATTGGCGCGTCGCTTTCGCCAGAGTTTCGCCCGAGTCTGAAAACAGGCGACGGGCACGCAGTGGAAAGCGATGCGATCTGGTCGGCGAAATAGTTAGCTTTCCATATCGGTTCGCGTAGGTCCGCTTCGCTTTCCGCATTGCAGCACAGCCGCT
Source organism: Paraburkholderia antibiotica (assembly GCF_012927125.1). Taxonomy (GTDB): domain Bacteria; phylum Pseudomonadota; class Gammaproteobacteria; order Burkholderiales; family Burkholderiaceae; genus Paraburkholderia; species Paraburkholderia antibiotica. The sequence goes on along the minus strand of NZ_JABBFZ010000001.1, from coordinate 17,403 downwards.
ACAATCGATCGATCGTCGATAAGGCTTCGATCGAGACAGCACTGAACAACCGTAGCAAAGGAGAAGAGATGGAGATTCGTGACAACGTATTCCTGATCACCGGCGGTGCATCGGGTCTGGGCGCCGCCACCGCGCGTCTGCTCGTCGAAAACGGCGGCAAGGTCGTGCTCGCCGACCTGAATCTGGACGCGGGCGAAGCGCTCGCGAAGGAACTCGGCGGCGTGTTCGTCAAATGCGACGTGAGCCGCGAAGAAGACGCGCGCAATGCCGTCGATGCCGCCACGAAACTCGGCACGCTGCGCGGTCTCGTCAATTGCGCGGGCGTCGCGCCGGCCTCGAAGACGGTCGGCAAGGACGGCCCGCATCCGCTCGATCTGTTCACGCGCACGATCTCGATCAACCTGATCGGCACCTTCAACATGATCCGGCTCGCGGCGGCGGAAATGTCGAAGAACCAGCCGAACGGCTATGGCGAGCGCGGCGTGATCATCAACACCGCGTCGGTTGCCGCCTACGACGGCCAGATCGGCCAGGCGGCCTACTCCGCGTCGAAGGGCGGCGTGGTCGGCATGACGCTGCCGATCGCGCGCGACCTGTCGCGCAACGCGATCCGCGTGATGACGATCGCCCCCGGCATCTTCGAAACGCCGATGCTGCTCGGCATGCCGCAGGAAGTGCAGGACGCGCTGGGCGCGATGGTGCCGTTCCCACCGCGTCTCGGCAAACCGGCGGAATACGCGATGCTGGCCAAGCAGATCTTCGACAATCCGATGCTGAACGGCGAAGTGATCCGTCTGGACGGCGCGATCCGTATGCAGCCGAAGTAAGGACCGTTCGAGCGCCAGTCTTTGCAAGCCGCTTCGCGCGGCTTTGCAAAACCGGACCGGAAATAAAAACGCCTGCCCATGTGCATCATGGGCAGGCGTTGCTGTTTTCCGCAGACGAAAATTACGCGACCAAAAAACGCGCGCCGCTATTCGCTACCGTCGGGCCGCGTGCGTTGCCGCAATTCGTGCAGCTGCGATTCGACCACGGTCGCATCCTCCGCATCGGGGCGGTCGCCAAGATAGTTCTCGAGATCCTCGAGCGCGGGCCGCAGATAATCGAGCCGCGCATACGCGAAGCCGCGATCGCGCACTTCCTCGATGTTGTCCGGCAGCAGGATCACGAGCCGCTGTTGCACCGCGAGCAGGCGCTGCCAGCGCTCGGTCTGCAGATAGATCGCCTTCAGATTGCGCAGCATCCGCGCGACGATTTCGCGGCGGGTGGCCGGCTGCAGCAGCATGCGCAACGCGCGCCCGACCGAATCGCCGGCGGATGCGACGTACGGCTCCAGCATCTCGACCATCTGCGCTTCGGACAGCGAATGACCGGTGGTCGGATCGAGCATTACGTCGCCGTCGGGCGTCGTCACGCGCAGCAGGAAGTGACCGGGAAACGACACGCCGCGTACCGGAACGCCGATCTGTTCGGCCATCTCCAGGTACAGTACCGCGAGCGAAATCGGAATGCCGCGGCGACGCTTCAGCACGACGTTCAGATGACTGTTGTCGGGGTCGTAGTAGTCGTTCAGATTGCTCGCGAAACCGAGCTCACGGAAGAAGAAGCGGTTCAGGATGCCGACCTTCTGGCGGATGTCGGCGTCGTCCGGCATGCGGCGGCGCAGCCGCAGCACCAGCTCGTCGATCTCGGCGAGTGCCGCCTGCAGATCGAGGTCAGGATAAGCGTCCTGCGCGAGCGACAGCGCTGCCTCGGTCAACGGCAGGCTCTCGTCTTCGGCGACGAGCGTGCTGAAATAGTCGAGAACCCGCGTCATCGTGATCACTTCACTCGCCTTTTGAAATACGCGTACTTGAAGCCCATCAACCAAAGCATACCGAAATATAGCGCGGCGAACACCACGAGACACGCACCGAGCAGCACCATCCGATTGACCGGTTGGCTATGCATGCCGATCCAGTCGAAGCTGATCGCGAGCCAGCGCATCACGCCGGCGAGCACGAGGCAGGCGCCGAGCAGTTGCACGAAGAATTTAAGCCAGCCGCGCGACGGCATATAGATGCCGCGCTTGCGCAAGCCGAGGAACAGCAGCAGCGCGTTCACGCAGGCGCCGAGACCAACGCTCAGCGTCAGCCCCGCATGCGCGAACACCGGCACGAACACATAGTTGCTCAACTGCGTGACGATCAGCACGCCGATGCCGATTTTCACCGGCGTCTTGATGTCCTGCTTCGCGTAGAAGCCGGGCGCGAGAATCTTGATCAGGATCAGACCGATCAGGCCGACGCCGTACGCAGCCAGCGCGCGGCTCACCATCACGACGGAGTTGCCGTCGAACTTGCCGTAGTTGAACAGCACCGCGGTCAGCGGCTGCGCGAAGAAGAACAGCGCGATCGCGCTCGGCGCGGCGAGCAGGAACGTCACGCGCAGTCCCCAGTCGAGCAACGACGAATACTCGTGCGCATCGGCGTCGACGTGCGCTTTCGACAGACTCGGCAGCAGGATCGTGCCGAGCGCGACGCCGAGCAGCGCGGTCGGAAACTCCATCAGCCGGTCCGCGTAGTTGATCCACGACACCGCGCCGGGGCCGATGCGCGACGCGATGTTGGTGTTGATGATCAGGCTGATCTGCGCGACCGACACCGCGAACATCGCCGGCACCATCTTCGACAGCACGCGCTTCACGCCGCGATGCGCAAGCGCGCGCAGCGGATTCAGGCCGATGCGCGGCACCATGTCGATCTTCTTGAGGCCGGGCAGCTGCACGACGAACTGCAGCACGCCGCCGACGATCACCGCCCACGCGAGCGCATAGACCGGCGTTTGCAGCCGCGGCGCGACGAACACCGCGGCACCGATGAACGCGACGTTCAGCAGTACCGGCGCGAACGCGGGCAGCGAGAAGTTCTTGTACGTATTCAGCACGCCCGACGCCAGCGACGTCAGCGAAATGAAAATGATGTACGGGAACATGATGCGCGTCATCGCGACCGCGAGCTGGTAAGCCTGGCCTTCGTGCGCGAGGCCCGAGGCGACGACGAACACGACGCCCGACGCGCCGACCACGCCGAGCAGCGACAGCACGGCGAGCGCCCACGCGAGCACCGTCGAGGTCGCGTCGACAAGCGCCTTGGTGGCGTCGTGGCCTTGCTGGTTCTTGAACTCGGCGAGGATCGGCACGAAAGCCTGCGAGAACGCGCCTTCGGCGGAAATACGACGCAGCAGGTTCGGAATGCGGAAGGCGACGTAGAAAGCGTCGGTGTATTGACTGGCGCCGAACGCACGGGCGATCAACGTTTCACGGGCCAGTCCGGTCACGCGCGACAGCAGCGTGAAGCCGCTGACCGTCAGCAGGGCTCGGAATAGATTCATGGGGCGCTTATTATACGGGTCCCGCCAATGCGGGCGATGAGCCGACAGAGCGATTCGGACCGATTTATCGCGCGGACGTTCGCTGCGACCGGCATCGAGGCATGATTTTTCGTGTTTTTTCGGGGTGCTGGCAGGCGCGGCTGGGAGGTTTGTGGTGGCTTAGGGGCGGCTTCGAGGCGGCTTCCTGACGGTTTCGCGACCGAATGCCGGTGGAATCTCGCCGCCGAATGTTCGCCGGTCCTGGCGGCTGGCGGCTTCCGCTCCACCCGCCCGCTCCACGGCTTCCCGGTCAATGCGCACAGCCTTTCGCCCGGCCCCAGGCCAGTTACTGTGGCGCGGCCACGCTTTGTCGTTGCCACGTGCCTGATTTTGTTGCTATAATCGTCGGTTTCGAAGCCCGCTCAGTTTTCGAACGGTTTTCGGCTAGGATTCTCAGGTTGGCGCCACGCCATCGGTCAATTCCCCGAATGCCTTGAAACACGAGCCTGCCTTCGCGTAGTTCGATCGATTTTTTCGACACTTTTGCGCCCTTGGGCAATCGCTTCCAGGGGTTCGGATCGAGAAGCAGCACCTCGCCTCAACATTGAAGGCCGGGTACTGGAAACAGGAACAGGATAAGGAACCGTCATGGCTAACTCCGCACAAGCACGCAAGCGCGCCCGCCAGGCCGCGAAGGCAAACTCGCACAACTCGGCACTGCGCTCGAAGTTCCGCACGGCTATCAAGGCTGTTCGCAAGGCAATCGATGCAGGCGACCAGGCTAAGGCCGCTGAAATCTTCAAGGCATCGTCGAAGACCATCGACATCATCGCCGACAAGAGCATCATTCACAAGAACAAGGCAGCTCGCCATAAGAGCCGTCTCGCTGCAGCCATCAAGGGTCTGCAAGCGCCCGCAGCGCAGTAATTCCGGTCAGCCCGCTTCGGTGGGCTACCTCCTGTTTCCGCTGCACAAGAAGCCCGCTTTGGCGGGCTTTTTTGTTTTCGGCCTTCGCGCCCTGCTCTCGCGATGGATCACAGTCAGGAACGCACCGCGCTTTATTGCCCGCGATAAAGCCAGCCATAAAAAAAACCCGCTACTCGCGGGTTTTTGTTTTTTTCGATCCAGCGGCCCGACGATCAGGCCCGGCTGCGCTAGATCACATGCCGCTTGGCTTGCTGCGCCGGAGCATGATCCAGTTCCAGCTCACAGGCCTCGGTCACGACGAGGTCGTTGTCTTTCGCGAAGTTGAGCACGAAATCGAAGGCCATGGGCTCGATGTCGCGCAAACGCGAATCGAGAATCACACACTTGAGGTCGCCGATCATGGTCGGCCGGACGTACACCGAGTACTGCATGTAGGCGTTCGGCCCCTTCCTCACACCGGGCCCGAACGACGACATCACGCCCGCGAGCCGCTCCGACCAATCGCTCGGCCGAAACCTCTTTCCGGTCGACGTGATGCCCTGAATGAAATATTCGATTGGAGCTGTTTCGGCCATGTAGGAATACCTGTGTGACTGCCCGGCGGAAGGACGGTGAACCGGCGACGTGCCGGTCATGCGCTCAAACTCGCCGCAAGCGGCATGCGCGGCAGGCGCTCGCAAGCACCTGCGGCATACGACCTGGCGCTGACGCAACAATGACGAACCGCACCACGAGAACCGCTGCGGAGGATCGGCTGAACCGCCCTGGCACCTGCCAAGACGGCCACGCCGTGACAGGTTTTCCGCGCCGCACGAGCCGAGTTTCTTTATGCGAAACGCCGCCTGCTGGGCTTTGGGATAACCCGTAGATTATAGCGCAGCAGACCCTTTTCCGCAGCGCACACAAGCGCCCCACCCTCCCGCCGCGACGATCCTCGCGACGCTTTCATCCAGCTTGCCCCGCCTTCTGGCCGACTCGTCAAACGGGGCGAAATCCTTTATGCTGCCTTGAGTTACCACCAAACGACGGCGGCGCAGTCCGGCAATCCTGCTGGGTGAAACCGCCGTATTTGTTTCATGACCGCCAAGAAAATTCGCCACTACCTGCAGTTCAAGGATTTCTCGCTGGAAGACTACGAGTACGTGCTGGAACGCGCGCGCATCCTGAAACGCAAATTCAAGAACTACGAGACCTACCACCCGCTGCACGACCGCACGCTGGCGATGATCTTCGAAAAGAATTCGACGCGCACGCGCCTGTCGTTCGAAGCCGGCATCTTCCAGCTCGGCGGCCACGCGGTGTTCATGAGCACGCGCGACACGCAGCTCGGCCGCGGCGAACCGATCGAAGACGCCGCGCAGGTGATCTCGCGGATGGTCGACATCATCATGATCCGCACGTTCGGCCAGGACATCATCCAGCGCTTCGCCGAAAATTCGCGCGTACCGGTGATCAACGGGCTCACCAACGAATCCCATCCGTGCCAGGTGCTGGCGGACATCTTCACGTACTTCGAGCATCGCGGCCCGATCCGCGGCAAGACGGTCGCGTGGGTCGGCGACGCCAACAACATGCTGTACACGTGGATCGAAGCCGCGCAGATTCTCGGCTTCAAGCTGCGCCTGTCCACGCCGCCCGGCTACAAGCTCGACCGCGCGCTCGTCGCGGCGGAAAGCGCGCCGTTCTACGAAGAATTCGACGATCCGAACGAAGCCTGCGCGGGCGCCGACCTCGTCACGACGGATGTCTGGACCAGCATGGGCTTCGAGGCCGAGAACGAAGCGCGCAAGAAGGCCTTCGCGGACTGGTGCGTCGACGCCGACATGATGGCGCGTGCGAACCCGGATGCACTCTTCATGCACTGCCTGCCCGCGCATCGCGGCGAGGAAGTCAGCGCGGAAGTGATCGACGGGCCGCAAAGCGTCGTGTGGGACGAGGCGGAGAACCGCCTGCACGTGCAGAAGGCGTTGATGGAATTCCTGCTGCTCGGCAAGCTGAATCACTGACGCGGTAAGTGCGACGGGGCCTTGAATACGAGGCAAGGCTACCGGGTGGGTATCACGTCGCGCTTGCATAAGCGCACCGGAAGAACCGGAATGCAAAAAGGCGCCGGGAGGAAACTCCCGGCGCCTTTTCTTTTTCTTGACGCACTTCGACGCGCCTTAGCCCACCTCAGCGCACATTCAGCGCACAAAAATCAGCGCCCGCTTACAGACAAACCGGCTCCGCCTCCAGCTCCACGCCAAATCTGCCCAGCACGTCGCGCTGGATCGCCCGCGCGAGCGCCAATACGTCCGCGCCGCTCGCGCCGCCGCGGTTCACGAGCACCAGCGCCTGGCGGTCGTGCACGGCCGCCGCGCCCATCGCGCGCCCTTTCCAGCCGCAGCGGTCGATCAACCAGCCGGCAGCCAGCTTCACGCGACCATCCAGCTGCGGATAAGACACGATCTCCGGCTCGCGCTGCTTCAGCACATCGAACTGCGCAGCGTCGATCACCGGATTCTTGAAGAAGCTGCCCGCGTTGCCGAGCTCCAGCGGATCCGGCAGTTTCGCGCGCCGCACCGCCACCACCGCATCGAAAATAGCCTGCGCGGTCGGCGGCATCGACGTGCCGGCCGCGACATCGGCCGATTCGGCGCTCGCCGCGTAACCGCGCGCCGCCAGTTCGCGCGCGAGATCCGCATAGCCGGCGCGCGGCTGCCACACCTTCGGCAACCGGAACGTCACCGACGTAATCACGAAGCGCTCCCGCCCTTCCCGCTTGAAGAAGCTGTCGCGGTAACCGAAGCGGCACGCGGCCGCGTCGAGCTCGACCGCTTCGCCGGTCGCGAGCTCGATTGCCCGCAACGACACGAAGCGCTCGCACATCTCCATCCCGTACGCGCCGATGTTCTGGATCGGCGCCGCGCCGACCGTGCCCGGAATCAACGCCAGGTTTTCGAGGCCGGGCAGCCCTTGCTCGAGCGTCCACGCGACGAACTCATGCCACGGCTCACCCCCCGCCGCCTCGACATACCACGCGTCCTGATCCTCGCGCACCACGCGACGACCGCGCAGCGCGACCAGCAGCACGAGCCCGGCGAAGTCGCCAGTCAGCACCACGTTGCTGCCGCCGCCGAGCACGAGGCGCGGCAAGTCCGCGACACGCGAATCGCGCACCGCGGCAAGCAATTGCTCTTCGCGCTCGACCAGGCATGCGAACTGCGCATGCACGTCGAAACCGAACGTGTTGTGCGCCTTCAGCGGATAGCCGGCGATGAGCGGGGCAACGGAGGAAGCGACGGCGGACGCTGCGGAAGAGTCGAAACCAGCGGCAGGATGGAATTGGGACATCGCGGATGGGGACATCGAATAGCAGCAGAAAAACGGCAAGTCACGACAAATCGCAACGAACGGCGACGAACCGCCACGAATGACGGCAACGCGGCGCCATCCGGCGCTGGAGGCCGCCCGCGCGGCACTGCGCGACGGCCTTAGGCAAAAGGGAGTGGCGTCGGTAAAATGACGTCCGGTTCGTGATTATAGCGAGTGCCCCGCGCGCAGCCGACCGGCCGCGCCGCGCACCGCCGCACTATTGGGAGAATGCAATGCCATCGTTTGACGTCGTCTGCGAAGCGGACATGATCGAAGTCAAGAACGCGATCGAGCAATCCAACAAGGAAATCTCGACGCGTTTCGACTTCAAAGGCTCCGACGCGCGCGTCGAGCACAAGGAAAACGAAATCACCGCTTACGCCGACGACGAGTTCAAGCTCGGCCAGGTGAAGGACGTGCTGCTGTCGAAGATGGCCAAGCGCAACGTCGACGTGCGCTTCCTCGACTACGGCAAGATCGAGAAGATCGGCGGCGACAAGGTCAAGCAGGTCATCAAGATCAAGAAGGGCGTGTCCGGCGATCTGTCGAAGAAGATCGTGCGTCTCGTGAAGGACAGCAAGATCAAGGTTCAGGCCAGCATCCAGGGCGATGCAGTGCGCATCACCGGTGCGAAGCGCGACGATCTGCAGAGCGTGATCGCGATGCTGCGCAAGGACGTGACCGACACGCCGCTCGACTTCAACAATTTCCGCGATTAAGCAATCGCGACGCGCCAGGTTTGCACGAGGTTCGCAATGAGCCTCGTGCGAATTCCGCGGGTGTAAAAAAAGCCGCATCGCAGCGGCTGCATGTCGAGGCCTTGCCTTGCGCGGAGGTTCTGCGCGGAGGCCTCGCGTGGGAGCCTTGCGCGAAGGCCTCGCACTTCACCCGACGCTTATCGCGATTCGCATGATTCGCGCCACCGCATACGCCGCAAAGCGCGAAGCATCTTCACGTTCCCGTCGCCCCACGCATCGTTTTGCGACAGCGCGCGCCAAGTCACCGTATCGCCATCGAACCCGCGCCGAAGATCGCGTCGCCACCCACCTCAAAGATCGTTGCCCGACGCCGGGCTCGCGGCCTTCTTCTTGTCGCCGATCCGGCTCTCCTCGCCCCGCATCAGCTTCGCGATATTGCCGCGATGGCGCCACACGAGCAGCAGGCTCATCGCGAAGATCGACAGCGCGACGATGCGCGGCCCGAACAGGAACACATAGAAGAGCGGTGCGAACAACGCCGCGCACAGCGCGGCAAGCGACGAATAGCGCGTGAAGAACGCGACGATCAGCCAGGTCAGCAAGGTCGCGACGCCAAGCGTCGGATTGATCGCGAGCAACACGCCCGCGGCGGTCGCGACGCCCTTGCCGCCCTTGAAGCGGAAGAAAATCGGATACAGGTGACCGAGAAACACCGCGATCGACGCCAGCGCGATCGAGCGATCGTCGAGCCCGAAGCGCGCGCCGAAATGCACGACGAACCACACTGGCAGCCAACCCTTGAAGGCATCGCCGATCAGCGTCAGAATCGCGGCCTTCTTGCTGCCGCTGCGCAGCACGTTGGTCGCGCCCGGATTGCCCGAGCCGTACGAGCGCGGGTCGTCGAGCCCCATCGCGGCACTCACGATCACGGCAAACGACAACGAACCGATCAGATAGGCAACGATGGCGACGATCAGGTTTGGCATCTGAGGACTCTTATAGGTATCGCGGTCTGACACTCGACGCCCCAACCGCATCAGGGCATGCCACTCGGAACTGGGCGGCGCACATTCTACCGAACGTGTACGCGCGAAAAACATTCATGCAAACGTCAACACGCACTCGGACTTCAATCCACGCTTTAATCCACGCTCGCGCATTGCACCGGTTTCGCCGCCAGCAGCTCGGTCAGCACCGTCGGTTCGATGCTGACGAGAAAGCCGCGCCGCCCGCCGTTCAGCCAGATCCGGTCCATCTCGAGAATGCTCGACTCGACGTACACCGGCATCTGCTTGCGCGTGCTGAACGGCGACGTGCCGCCGATCAGATAACCCGAATGCCGGTTCGCGACCTCCGGCTTGCACGGCTCGACGCGCTTCGCGCCGATCTGCCGCGCAAGATTTTTCGTGCTGACGGTACGGTCGCCGTGCATCAGCACGATCAGCGGCTTCGCGTGTTCGTCCTCCATTACCAGCGTCTTCACGACGTGATGCTCGTCGACGCCGAGCTGGCGCGCCGATTCGCCGGTGCCGCCGTGCTCGACATAGTCGTAAGGATGCTCGCCAAAAGCGACGCCATGACGGCGCAGCAGTTGCGTGGCGGGCGTTTCGGACACGTGTCTGGATTTGCTCATCGGCGCATTGTAATGGCCCGTCCGCACGACCGCTATTTGCCGAACGGCCAATTGTGCGGGTCCGCGGCTTGTGGCACGATCGTTCGGAAATAGGCCGATGCAGTGCGAGATACTGCACGCGGGCAATGAACCGTTTCAGGAGGCAGTGTTGAATCAGGCTTCAGTCATCCGCACCACCATCGACATTCCCGCGCTGCTGGCCGCCCTGCCCGCGCGCATCAGCGAGATTCCGGCGCTCGTCGCCGCACGCGATCCGCAGCACGTCGCGCTGATCGAGGACGCGCGCAGCCTCACCAACGCGCAACTGCTGCAGGCCGTCGACGCGACCGCCGCGCTGCTGCGCGACTGGGGCGTGCGCGGCGGCGATCGGGTGATGATCGTCGCGGAAAACAGCATCGCGCAGATCGTGCTGCTGTTCGCGACCGCGCGGCTCGATGCGTGGGCGCTGGTATCGAACGCGCGGCTGTCGGCGGCCGAACTCGATGCGATCCGCGCGCATGCGCAGCCGCGCGTCGTCGCGTATGCGGTCGAAAGCTCGCCCGACGCGCTCCGGCATGCCGAGCGCCACGACGCCCACAGCGCACCGACGCTCACGCCGGACATCGGCGCGTGGTCATATGCGGTGGATGACAGCGTGCAAGCCGAGCCCGTCGAAGCCGCCAACGCGCGCCAATGCGCGGCGCTGATCTATACGACCGGCACCACCGGCGCGCCGAAGGGCGTGATGCTGTCGCATCGCAATCTGCTGTACATCGCGGCGGTGTCGAGCCGGCTGCGCCAGGTCGGCCCCGACGACGTCGTGTATGCGGTGCTGCCGATCTCGCACGTGTACGGCTTCGCGTCGGTGTGCCTCGGCAGCCTGCATGCGGGCGCGACCTTGCGGCTCGCGCCGCGCTTCGTGCCGGAAGCGGTGCGCCGCGCGCTCGCCGACGAGCGCGTGTCGATCTTCCAGGGCGTGCCGGCCATGCACGCGAAGCTGCTCGAACATCTGCAGACGCACGGCCACGCGTGGTCCGCGCCGCAACTGCGCTTCGCGTACTCGGGCGGCTCGCCGCTCGACGCCGCGCTGAAAGCACAGGCTGAAGCGATCTACGGTCTGCCGCTGCACAACGGCTATGGGATGACCGAAAGCAGCCCGACGGTGTCACACACGATGCTCGATGCACCGCGTGACGACTGCTCGGTCGGCGAAATCATTCCGGGGGTCGAGGTGAAGTTCGTCGGACTCGACGGCGTCGCGGCGGCGCCGGGTGAAATCGGTGAACTGTGGGTGCGCGGGCCGAACGTGATGCTCGGCTATTACCGCAGCCCCGAACAGACCCGCGCGACCGTCACTGAAGACGGCTGGCTGAAAACCGGCGACCTCGCGCGTCAGGATGCCGACGGCGCATTGCATATCGTCGGGCGCAGCAAGGAGCTGATCATCCGCTCGGGCTTCAACGTGTATCCGGCCGAGGTCGAGCATGTGCTGAACGCGCATCCGCAGGTCGTGCAATCGGCGGTGATCGGGCGCGCGGTCGAGGGCAACGAGGAAGTGATCGCGTTCGTCGAGCTGGTTTCGGGCGCGACGCTCACGCCGGCCGAGTTGATCGCGTGGTGCGGCGAGCGGCTCGCACCGTACAAGCGGCCGGCCGAACTGAAGGTGCTGGAGGCGTTGCCGGCGGCGTCGACCGGCAAGATTCTCAAGCATCGGCTGCGCGAGTTCGTGTGATGCGTGGTGGGCGCGGGCGGTGACGCGGGCCTGGCTCGCGCGCCGGTCGTGCGCTCATGCGCACCGCGAACATGCGCGCACACGGGCTACGAACACGCAAGCGCTGCGGCACGCAGCACGCAGCACGCAGCACGCAGCACGCAGCACGCAGCACGCAGCACGCAGCACGCAGCACGCAGCACAGCATATCGCGCGTCGCGCGCCGTACGTGCAACACCGCCCGCACTGCCACATCATCACGCCCCACTCACCCCCGCGGATGATGCTGCGCATGCAGCGACTTCAACCGCTCGCGCGCGACGTGCGTATAGATCTGCGTGGTCGATATATCGGTGTGACCCAGCAGCAGTTGCACGACGCGCAGATCCGCGCCGTGATTCAGCAGATGCGTCGCGAACGCGTGCCGCAGCGTATGCGGCGACAACGGCGCATGCACCCCGGCCGCCTGCGCGTGTCGCTTGATGATGTTCCAGAACTGCTGGCGCGTCATGCCTTCCGCGCGGGTCGTCACGAACAGCGCGTCGGCCGCGCGCGGACCGAGCAGCGCCGGGCGCGCGTCGCGCAGATAGCGCTCGATCCACGCATGCGCTTCTTCGCCGAACGGAATCAGCCGCTCCTTCGAGCCTTTGCCGGTCACGCGCACCACGCCTTCGTTGAGCCCTACCTCGACGGTCTTCAGCGTGACGAGTTCGGTCACGCGCAGACCGCTCGCATACATCAGCTCCAGCATCGTGCGGTCGCGCAGACCCAGCGGCGTGCCGATGTCCGGCGCGCCGAGCAGCGCTTCGACCTGCGCCTCGCTCAACGTCGACGGAAACCGCGGCGCCTGCTTTGCCGAGCGGATGCGCTGCGTCGGATCGGCGGTCGCGCGATGCTCGCGCACCGCCCACGCGTAGTAGCGGCGAAACACCGACAGCCGACGATTCGCCGAGGTCGCCTTGTCCTTCTGACGCGCCGCGCTATACGCGTTGAGGTCGGCTTCGCCGGCGGTGTCGAGCGACGCGTTGCGCGTGTGCGCAAGCCATTCGCAGAAGAGCCGCAGGTCGCGGCGATACGCGTCGAGCGTGTTGCGCGACAGGCCGTGCTCGAGCCACAGCGCGTCGCAGAATGCGTCGATCGACGCGGTGCTGGTCAGGAGCAGCGGCGACGCGGCCGCGTCGTCGGGCTGGGTTGCCGTTTCAGTCATATTCACAGTCGCGCTCATGCGTACGGCACACCTTCATGCGTGAGCAGCCAACGCTTTACGTTGCGAAAAAAGCCATCGCCGCCATGATGCGCGAAGCCGCCGATGCCGCCCGACCCGACCACGCGATGACACGGAATCACGATCGGAAAGAAGTTGGCGCCACACGCCTGGCCGACCGCGCGCGGCGCGCTGCCGACCTGCTTCGCGAGTTGCCCGTAGGTCAGCACGATGCCCGGCGGAATCTCGCAGATCGCCTGCCACACGCGTCGCTGGAACGCGGTGCCGACGTCGGCGAGCGGCAACTCGAACTTCGCGGACGCGCGCTCGAAATACCGCTCGATCTGTTCGACCGCCTGCCGCGCGAGCGGCGTATCGGGCGCGATGTTGCGGGTGGACTCCGGCAGATAGACGATCTCGCGCACGGCCTCGCCTTCGAGCCGGATGCCGACCTTGCCGAACGGCGCATCGATCACTGCGTTGAACATGATTGCCTGCTCCTTAATCGCGCGGCTGGAAGCTGGAAAGCGGGCACGCGGATTCGTGCCGCGCATTGGACGGGTAGCGTACCTGCATGGGGTGCGGGTGCGCTGCAACGACCCGCCACAACAACACCCCGCCGCCGCGAATTCTCTCCACCGAATTGCTGCCGCCGAATGCGCGCTACCGAATTCTCCGCGCCAGCTTCTCCCGGCGGATTTTCCATCAATGAATTGCCGCCACCGTCTCGCATCATCTATCGCATCGTCATCACTTACATCACCACTCACGCCGCTTCCAGCGCCCACTCCACATGCTCGCGCACAACCGCCGACGGATCATCGGCACGCTGCCGCAACGCGGCGACGATCGCCGCGCGTGCATCGGCGGCAAGACTCGCGGGCGCGGCACGCAGCGCATTGCCCATGCCGACCGCGAGATTGCGCAGCCAGCTCTCGTAACCGATGCGGCGAATCGCGCTGCCCTGCATGCGCGTATCGAACTCGTCGGCGCTCCACGCGAACAGCTCGACCAGCGACGCGCGATCGAGCCCGTGCCGCACGTCGAAATCGGCGACCGGCGCCGCCTGCGCGAACTTGTTCCACGGACACACGAGCTGGCAATCGTCACAGCCATACACACGATTGCCGATCAACGGCCGCATGTCCAGGGGAATACTGCCCTTCAGTTCGATCGTCAGATAAGAGATGCAGCGGCGCGCGTCGACCTTGTACGGCGCGACGATCGCGCCGGTCGGACAGGCACCGAGACAACGCGTGCAACTGCCGCAATGCGAGCCGGGCGTTTCGGGCGCGACTTCGGGCGACGTGTCGGCGTCGGTCGGCAACGGCAGGTCCACGTAGATTTCGCCGAGGAAAAATAGCGAACCGGCGTCGCGCTGCAGCAGCAGCGTGTGCTTGCCGCGCCAGCCGATGCCGGCCTTCTGTGCGAGTTCGACTTCGAGCACCGGCGCCGAATCGGTGAACACGCGATAGCCGAACGGTCCGATCGCCGCTTCGATCCGGTCGGCCAGCTGCTGCAGCCGGTTGCGCATCACCTTGTGATAATCGCGGCCGCGCGCATAGATCGACACCACCGCCGTCGACGGATCGGCGAGCCGCGCATGCTCGGCCGCGCGCCAGTCGCGCGCGTGTCGAACGCTTTGGCGTGGGTCTTGCGGCGCGCTTTCAGATGGCGTGGGGTAGCGTTCATGCGGGCCTTCGCGCGAAGCTTCCCGCGCCCCCTCATGCCCGCCCTCCTGCGCTCCTCCAAACCCACTCTCACCCGCCCCTTCAAGCGTGTCCCCGGCCAGCGTCCGCGCAGGCAGATAAGCGATGCGCGCGGTGATCACGCGTCGCGTGCCGGCCACAAGCTCGGCCGGCCGCGCGCGTTTCATCCCGTGTTTGGCCATATAATCCATCTCGCCGTGGCAGCCCGCTTCGAGCCACGCCGCAAGCGGCGCTTCGGCGGCCGACAGGTCGGTGTCGCTGATGCCGATCGCCCCGAAACCGAGTTCACGGCCCCACGTCTTGATGTCGAGCGCGAGCGCATGGAGCGCCGCTTCGTCGAAACGAGGCTCAGTCCGCGCGGCATCATCGGCCGCCGCGGGCGTGCGGGAAACAGGGGACGTCGGACTTCGGTTCATCACGCCATTTTACGAGAATGCCTGTCAATTCCGATCACGCGCTCCTACCGTCCGCTCCTGTGCAGCTCGAACGCAGTTTCGCGCTCGCGGACGAAGCCGCCACTCAGGCATTCGGCGCGCGCTTCGCGCAGGCCATCGAAAGCGTGCGCGAAGCGTCGCGACAGCACGCGGCACCGCAGCCGGACGAAGCGCATAGCGCGGCCGACAGTCATCCGTTCAACGGCTTGCAGGTACAACTCATCGGCGACCTCGGCGCCGGCAAAACCACGCTCGTACGCGCGACCCTGCGCGGTCTCGGCCACGCCGGCCGCGTGCGCAGTCCCACCTACACGCTGGTCGAACCGTACATGCTCGAACGTCCCGCTGGGGAACTCGCGCTCTATCACTTCGATCTGTACAGATTCACCGATCCGGCCGAATGGGCCGACGCGGGCTTTCGCGAGTATTTCGACAGCGGCGCGATCTGCCTCGTCGAATGGCCGCAGCGCGCGGGCTCGCTGCTCGGCGTGCCGGATCTCGTTTTCTCGCTCGAACTCGACGGCGACGCGGACGCACGCAAACTCGTCGCACGGGCGTATAGCGAATCAGGAAAGGCATGTCTCGAAAGATGTTGATCAAACCGTTCCGCTCGATCGAATCGGCGGCGAACGCAACGCATAACTGGCGGCGTCGGCAGATGCTGCGCGCGGGCGCATCGACGCTGTTGCTCGGCCTCGTCGCGCCGCGTCTCGCGTTTGCGAGCTCGGTGCTCGGCGTGCGCGTATGGCCCGCGCGCGATTACACGCGCGTGACGATCGAGTCCGATCAGCCGCTGCAAAACGCCCAGCAACTGCTGCAGGGACCGGACCGGCTGGTCGTCGATCTGAGCGGACTCGACCTCGATCAGGCGCTCAAGGATCTTGTCTCTCAAATCACGCCGAACGATCCGCAGATTTCGTCGGTGCGGGTCGGCCAGTATCAGCCGCACGTCGTGCGCATGGTGTTCGACCTGAAGGGCTCGGTCAAACCGCAGGTGTTCACGCTGCCGCCCGTCGGCACGTACAAGTACCGGCTCGTGTTCGACCTGTATCCGGCCGTCGCACCCGATCCGCTGATGGAGCTGCTCGCGCAGAGCGAGCACAAGCAGGATGCGCTGAACGCGGAAAACGGCGCACCGCCGCCCGCGACGCTCGCCGGTCCCGGCACCACGCCGCCCGCCGACAACAGCGAAGCATTCTTCGAGCGCTACGCGCAGAACGGCGGCGCCGGTAGCGCCAACAACGGCGGCGCAGCGGCCGTGCCGCATCCTCCCGCGCGCGGCACGACGACGCTGGGCGCGCCGCCGATCATCGCGAGCAAGCCGGCCACGCCTGCGGCACCGACCATCCCAAGCGCGCCGCCCGCCGCGATCGCGCGCAACAAAGGCAGCGGCGGCAACGCCACGCGCGACCAGGACGCCGACGCGCTCGCCGGCAACGACGACACCTACGCGTTCAGCGCGCCGAAGTCGAGCCGCGGCAACACGGTGCGGCTGCTCACCGTCGCGATCGATCCGGGCCACGGCGGCGAGGACCCGGGCGCGATCGGCGGCTCGGGCACCTACGAGAAACATATCGCGCTCGACATCGCGAAGAAGCTGCGCGCGAAGATCGACGCGCAGCCCAACATGCGCGCGATGATGACCCGCGACGCCGACTTCTTCGTGCCGCTGAACGTGCGCGTGCAGAAGGCACGCCGCGTCGGCGCGGACCTGTTTGTATCGATCCACGCGGACGCGTTCACGACGCCGGAAGCGCGCGGCTCGTCGGTGTTCGCGCTGTCGGAGCACGGCGCGTCGAGCGCGGCCGCGCGCTGGATGGCGAACAAGGAGAACTCGTCGGACCAGATCGGCGGCATCAACGTGAAGTCCGCCGACGCGGCCGTCAATCGTGCGCTGTTCGACATGTCGACCACCGCGCAGATTCGCGACTCGATGCGCTACGGCAACTTCGTGCTCAAGGAAATCGGCGACATCAACAAGCTGCACAAGGGCTCGGTCGAGCAGGCCGGCTTCGCGGTGCTGAAGGCGCCGGACATTCCGTCGATCCTCGTCGAAACCGCGTTCATCAGTAATCCGGACGAAGAGAAGCGCCTGAACGACGACGCGTATCGCGACAGGATGGCGAGCGCGATCATGACCGGCATCAAGCGCTATTTCGCGGCGAACCCGCCGCTCGCGAAGAGCCGCATGACGTGATGCGCCACGGGCTCGTCGCTTTGCGGTGGCGTTGAAGTGACTAGCCCTTGCTCGCGCTGCCATAAAAAAACGGCCTCACTGAACTGACCCCGCGAAGTTGGACGGTTAGAGATTAAACGGTACGCGAGGCCTGGGTCCTGTATTGCACGGGACTCAGGCCTTTCAACTTGAGCCTGATGCGTTCGTGGTTGTAGTAATGGATATAA